>NZ_JBSWVA010000006.1:0-39740 GCF_056159345.1 Epibacterium sp. ABV4_022 | reverse complement strand
ATGCAGCCAGTCTGCCGGACCATCCGGAAACAGCGTCCCGTTCAACTGGTCAACCATGAAGATCAATATGTTAGGCGATGTCATAAGGGGCGTCTTTCAGATTGCTCAATGTGTCGGCCCTCACCGAGGGCGAGGGCATACGTCCATCCAAAGGCGCACCGTCCACTGCTGAACACCGGCGTCGATGCGCCCCATTCAGCACCGGGAATCGGCTTGGTGCGGATGTTGGAGGCGACCTAATCAATTATTGACTGATCAGTCAATCAAATTAAAGTTTCCTCATTCAACTTGCCCGGACAGCGCGCAGCAGCGGCGGGGCCAGCGCACAGATCCGCCGGGCGCTGGCATTTTGCTCCGCCTCCGGCCGCCAGCCGTTGCCCCCGTTTTGAAAGGGTTAAATCGGCTCTACGTCGCAAATCCTGAATGCAACCTCCAGTTGACAGATGTCCTGCTGGTGTTAGGCTCCAAATGGGGACAGGAGGGACCAATGCTGATCGGTCAGGAGCGGCGCAGTCTGGTGCAGAGCGCGATCTCTGCGTCGCTGTGTCGTGTCACCCCCCTGGCACAGGCCGCGATTGTCCTTCTGTGGTCATCGGGCGCCACAACGGCCACGCCCGTATCCGGCACATCGCTCGATCCCCGCACTCTGCACCCCCGCGCGGCACCCTCCGAGGCCGCCCTGGCGGATGCGCTGTCGCTGCCGCCGCCGCTGGCCCTGATCGTGCTGACGGCGCTGTGCGGTCTGATTGCGCTGGTGATGGCGGGGGCCGAAGTGCTGCGCCGCGCGCGGCAGCAGCACCGACCCGAACCTGACAAAAGCGCTCCACGCCTCAGCACGCATCTGACCGAGAGCATCGCCGTCCTTGATGACCAGGCGCGTGTGATCGATGCCAATGACAGGTTCAGATCGGAAACCGGCCTGCCGCTGGACCAGATCCGCGGCCGTCACATCTGGGCGCTGCATCGCCAGGGCTTTGGCAAATCCTTTTGGGATGCCGTCCTCGACGAAGCCCGCACCGAAGGGCGCTGGTCCGGCGAATCCCGATCTCTGGGACATGGCAACCGGGCGGAAACGGAGGATTTCAGCGTCACCGCCCAGATCAGCGGCCGCAACGCGCCCACCTTTGAATTCCGCGCGCAACGCCAGGTCCGCCCCCAGACATCGACCGCCCCAAATGCCGAGTTACGCGACGCGCTGACCGCCCTCCCCAATCGTCGCGCCATCAAAACGCTGGTCGAAATGGCGATCGTGCGGGCCGCGTCCTCCGGGCAGGGGCTGGCAGTGATCCTGGTCGATCTGGATCGCTTTCGCGACATCAACTCGGTTTTCGGCGATGACATGGGGGATCGCGTGCTGGAGCACCTCGCCGAGGCGCTGCACGCCGTCGCCCGCCCCGGCATCACCGTCGGGCGGCTTGGCGGTGACGAATTCATCCTGGTTGTCGAACAGGTCGCCACCACCGAGGCCCTGTCACATGTGGCCTCGGAGCTGCTTCATGCGCTTGGCGACGAGCTTTCGGTGGACGGGCTGACCTGCCGCCTCAGCGCCAGCCTGGGCGTCGCGCAATACCCCAAGGACGGCAAGAGCCAGCGCGACCTGATGCAAGCCGCGGGGGTCTCGCTGTGCCATGCCAAGGCCAAGGGGCGTGGTCAGGTCTGTTTCTTCTCCGACAACATGGAACAGCGCTCCGAGGAGAGCCTGCAAATGGAGGCGGACCTGCGTCGCGCCATCGCGGCGGGCGAGCTGATGATGTTCTACCAGCCGCAGATCGACCTGCGCACCGGGCAATGCATCGGTGCCGAGGCGCTCTTGCGGTGGCAGCATCCGGTCAAGGGGCTGCTGCTGCCGGGGGGCTTTGTGCCGCTGGCGCTGGACACCGGGCTGACCACCGCGATCGACCGGTTTGTGGTCAGCGAGGTCTGCGCCCAGTTCGGCCAGTGGCATCGTGCCGGTCTTGCGCCGATGAACCTGTCGATCAACCTGTCCGCGACCTCGCTGCTGGCGCCGGACTTCGGCAGCGACCTCTGCGCGCTTGCGGACCGACACCAGGTGGATCTGGCCCGGCTTGAGATCGAAGTCCTCGAAAGCACCATGTTCCCGCGCATGCGCAGCTCGCTCAATTTGATCGACGAGCTGCGTCGCCTGGGCATTCGTCTGGCGATCGACGATTTTGGCACCGGCTACTCCTCTCTCGCCATGCTGAAGGAGCTGCCGGTTGATCGCATCAAGCTGGACCGGCGGTTCATCAAATCGCTGCCGCAGAATTTCAAGGATGACCGCATCGTCGCGGCGGTTGTTGCCATGGGGCGCAGCCTCGACATGACCGTGATCGCCGAAGGGGTCGAAACCCAGGCACAAAAGGACCGCCTGATCGCCCTGGGCTGCACCCAGGCGCAGGGCTACCTGTTCGGCCGCCCGATTCCCGCAGATGAGTTCGCCGCCCGCTGGATGAAATATCTCGCCCCGGCCTCCTTCGTCGGCGTGGCAAACTGACCCGCAGCCCGCGCCCCATGGTGAAAATATCGAAAAATCACCGGCCCTCTCCCGTTGATAGTTACAAAAGCACCTAATAGCCCTGAGCGCGGGGACGTTTGACCGTGCCGGGACCGCCGCGTCGGCGCAGTGCCCAAAAATTGGGCACGACATCACGCACGGGTACGGTAAGGTTGCCGCAGAGGAACCGGAAAAGGTCCCCGGTCAAAGGGAGGAAACGCATGACCACTCGCAGAACGATTCTCGGTGCCGCCGCGGCGATGGCGCTCACCGCCATGGGCGCCCTGCCCGCCGCCGCGCAGGAGGTGACATTGAAGATGCACCAGTTCCTGCCCGCGCAGGCAAACGTGCCGAAACTGATCCTGGATGTCTGGGCCGACAAGGTCGAGGCCGCGTCCGACAACCGCATCAAGATCGACCGCTACCCCTCGATGCAGCTGGGCGGCAAGCCGCCAGAGCTGATCGACCAGGCGCAGGACGGGGTCGCCGATATCGTCTGGACCGTGGTCGGCTACACGCCGGGCCGCTTCCCCTCCACCGAGGTCTTCGAACTGCCCTTCATGATGACCAACGCCCGCGCGGTCAGCCACGCCTATTGGGACATGATGGAAAAGCACTGGCTCGACAGTGAATTCGAGGACTTCAAGATCCTCGCAGGCTGGGTCCATGGTCCTGGCATGTTCCACACCTCCGACCCGGTCGAGGCACCGGAAGATCTGGAAGGCGTGAAGATCCGCGGCGGCTCCCGCTCCGTGAACGCGCTGCTGACCGAACTTGGCGCCACCCCCGTGGGCATGCCGGTGCCCGCCATTCCCGAGGCGCTCTCCAAGGGCGTGATCGACGGCACCACCATCCCGTGGGAAGTCACCACCGCGCTGAAAGTGCCGGAACTGGTGGAAAACCACACCGAATTCGAGGGCCGCGCACTTTATACGCTGACCTTCGTGCTGGCGATGAACAAGGAAAAATACGAGAGCCTGCCTGATGACCTGAAAAAGGCCATCGACGACAATTCCGGCCTGGAAATGTCGGTGTTTGCCGGCGGCACCATGGCCGATGCCGACATGCCGGCGCGGGAAAACGCGCTTGATCTCGGCAACAACGTCATCACGCTGGATGCCGAGCAGACCGCCGTCTGGCGCGACCGCTCGCAGCCGATCTACGACAGCTGGCTGGCCGATATGTCCGAACGCGGCATCGACGGCCAGGCGCTTCTGGACGAAGCCACCATGCTGATCGAAAAATACACGCCGCAGTATCAGAACTGATCGGCACGTCCTTGACGGGGTCCGCCTTGCCTGTGCAGCGGGCCCCGTCGCATGCAAGGGTGCTGTATAAAGCCAAAGGTGGGCAAAGGCATGCATAGCTACATGACGGGGCTGGCGCGGATCATGGCGATGATCGGCGGCGTGGTCCTGACACTCCTGATTTTCCTGACCTGCATCTCCATCGCCGGACGCCTGCTCAACGGGGTCTTTCACGGCGACTGGATGGAAACCATGCTGCCGCAGTTTGCGGACTGGATGGCGGCGCGGGTCGGCCCGGTCAACGGTGACTTCGAGCTGGTCGAGGCCGGCGTCGCCTTTGCCATCTTCTCCTTCATCCCGCTGTGCCAGATCACCTCCGGCCACGCGGCGGTGGATGTCTTCGCCAACAGCTTTCCCGCCCGCGCCAATCGCATCCTGCGCATGGTGACCGAGATCGTCTTTGCCCTGGTGCTGGTGCTGATCGCCTGGCGTCTGGGCGCTGGCACCATCAGCAAGTTCGAAAACGGCGAGACCTCCTTCCTGCTGCAATTCCCGGTCTGGTGGGCCTATGCAGCAAGCCTGGTGGCCGCCGTCGTCGCGGCCATCGTCGGAATTTACATGGCGGTGATCCGCAGCATCGAAGCCATCACCGGCCGGATCCTGGTCTGGGACGGCGTGGAGACCCAGTCATGAGCGCACTTGAAATCGGAATCTGGTCCTTCCCCGTCCTGATGGGGCTCATCTTTCTGCGGGTGCCGATCGGCCTGTCGATGTTCCTGGTGGGCCTGGGCGGTCTGGTTCTCGTGACCGGCGACACCGTGGTGGCCTTTGGCCGCCTGAAGAACGAGACCTATTCGACCTTCTCCTCTTACTCGCTGTCGATCATCCCGATGTTCTTCCTGATGGGGCAGTTTGCCACGCTGGGCGGCATGTCGACCGCGCTGTTCAAGGCGGCAGAGGGCTTTATCGGCCACCGCAAGGGCGGTGTGGCCATGGCCGCCATCGGTGCCTGCGCCGGCTTTGGCGCCATCTGCGGCTCCTCGCTTGCCACCGCCGCCACCATGGGCCGCGTCGCCCTGCCCGAGCTGAAGAACTACGGCTATGCCAGCGGGTTCTCCACCGCGACACTGGCGGCGGGCGGCACCCTCGGCATCCTGATCCCGCCCTCGGTGGTGCTGGTGATCTATGCCATCCTGACCGAGCAGAACATCGCCAAACTGTTCCTTGCCGCCTTCATTCCCGGCCTTCTGGCCGCTCTGGGATATGTCATCGCGATCTCGATCTACGTGCGCCTGTTCCCCGAAAGCGCCGGCACCCGGGAGCCGATCCCGTGGCGCGAACGCTTTGCGCTGCTGTTTGCGGTCTGGCCGGTGCTGCTGGTCTTTGGCCTGGTGGTGGGCGGCATCTATGCGGGCTGGTTCACCCCCACCGAAGGCGCGGCCGTGGGCGCGCTTGGCACCGGGCTGATCGCGCTGGCCAATGGCGGCATGACCCGGCGCACCCTGACCGACAGTTTCATGATCACCGCACGCTCCACCGCGATGATCTTCTTCATCGTGCTGGGGGCCGGGTTCTACAACGGCTTTCTCGCGCTGACGCAGGTGCCGCAGGAACTGGCGAATTTCGTGGTTGCACAGGGTCTCAGCCCCTGGATGGTGCTGGCCCTGATCCTCGTCTTCTATCTGCTGCTGGGCTGTCTGATGGACAGCCTGTCGATGATCCTGCTGACCATCCCGATCTTCTACCCGGTGATTTCGGCGATGGATTTCGGCCTGGTGTCGCTGCCCGCGATGCAGGCGGAGGCGGCGATGGAGGTGCTGCGCACCGGCGTGCCGGAAGGCATGGGGGCCGAGATGCTGGCCTCGATCCAGGATGCCATCGCCACGGGTACGGAACTCACCCGCGAGCAGATGAAGGAACTGGGCATTCGCGTGACCCAGGGCATCGCCAACCGGCTGGAGACCGAATATGTCGCCATCTGGTTCGGCATCCTCACCCTGATTGTGGTGGAGGTCGGGCTGATCACGCCGCCCGTGGGTATGAACCTCTTTGTCATCAACGCGATGGATCCCAAATCGCGGATGGTGGACACCTACAAGGCGGTGATGTTCTTTGTCGGCTCCGACCTGATCCGGGTGGTCATCCTGGTGCTGTTCCCGGCGATCACCCTGCTGCCGCTGATGCTGCTGTACTGACCCCTGCCCCGGCACCACCTCCCGCATCAGGGACCGGGCGCCGGGGCGGTTTTCCTGCACGTCAGGCGGGCAGAACGTGGCGATTTTGCTGATGCAGGCTTTCTGCCGCCTCGCGCACCACCTCGGCAATCTCCTGCAATTGCGGCGCCAGCGGGCTGGTCTTGCGCCATACCATGCCGATGGTGCGCCCCGGCTCCTCTTCTTCGGTGAACCGGGCCAGCGACACCGGCGCGGAGCGGGTTTCGACCGCCACCGCCATCTCGGGAATGATCGTCACCCCGATGCCCGCGCCCACCATCTGCACCAGGGTCGACAGTGAACTGCCATCCAGCCCGTCGCGTGGCAGGGCCGGACGGAAATTGCAGAACGACACCGCCTGATCGCGAAAGCAGTGGCCTTCCTCCAGCAGCAGCAATTTCATCTCCCGGAGCCCCTCCGGAGAGGGCACCGGCTTGTCCGCATCGGTGGCGCAGCGCACCAGAACAAACTTCTCGTCAAACAGCGCAACCTCGGACAATCCGGGCTCCGACACCGGCAGCGCCACAATGGCGGTGTCCAGCCGGCCATCCAGCAGGTCGGTAATCAGCCGCTGCGTCAGGGTCTCGCGGACATGCACGTCCAGCCCGCCATGCGCGGCGTTGAGACGATGTATCAGGGTCGGCAGCAGATAGGGCGCCACCGTCGGGATCACCCCGATCCGAAGCCGCCCGACCATGCGATCCTTGGCCAGCCGCGCCATATCGCCCAGCTCGTCCACCGACCGCAGAATATCGCGCACCCGCTCGGCAAAGTCCTGACCAAACCCGGTCAGCCGCACCTGCCGCGCGCTGCGCTCGAACAGAACCACCCCCAGCGTCTCTTCCAGTTCCTTGATCTGCACCGACAGCGCCGGCTGCGAAATCGCGCAGGCCTCCGCGGCGCGCCCGAAATGGCCGTGACGGGTCAGCGCTTCGAAATAGCGCAGCTGTTTGAGGGTCATATTGTTCATAGTTTTTTCTTATCGGAACAATGAAAAAATGCAACTTAGAATAATTCTGAACTCTTGCTATAAAGACTCCTGAGGGCAGGCGTCAGATCTTCTGTGGATTCGCAACGGACCGCAGCCGGAACAGCCGACGCCCCCGACAGTTCAACAACTGTCCCCACCACGGACAATTTCTGGAGGAAGACATGGACGGACAAAACACTGGCGCAGGCGGCGGCTGCCCGTTTTCCGGCGCAAACACCAACAAGGGGCGTCGCTCCAACCGCGATTGGTGGCCGAACCAGCTGAACCTTGCGATCCTGCATCAGCACCAGGCACGCCAGAACCCGCTGGGCGAAGACTTCAACTATGCCGAGGCCTTCAAGGGGCTCGATCTTGACGCGGTCAAGAAGGACCTGATCGCCCTGATGACCGACAGTCAGGACTGGTGGCCGGCGGATTACGGCCACTACGGCGGCTTGATGATCCGCATGGCGTGGCACTCGGCGGGCACCTACCGGACCGCGGACGGTCGCGGCGGCGGCTCCACCGGCACCCAGCGCTTTGCACCGCTGAACTCCTGGCCGGACAACGGCAACCTCGACAAGGCCCGCATGCTGCTGTGGCCGATCAAGAAGAAATACGGCAACGCCCTGTCCTGGGCCGACCTGATGATCCTCGCCGGCAACTGCGCGATCGAATCCATGGGTCTGAAACCCTTTGGTTTTGGTGGCGGGCGTGCCGACGTCTGGGAACCCGAGGAAGACATCTATTGGGGGGCCGAGGACGAATGGCTCGCCACATCGGACCACGAACAGGCGCGCTATTCTGGCGATCGCGAGCTGGAGGATCCGCTGGCTGCGGTGCAGATGGGTCTGATCTACGTGAACCCCGAAGGCCCGGACGGCAACCCGGACCCCATCGCCTCCGGTCGCGACATCCGCGAGACGTTTGCGCGCATGGCGATGAATGACGAGGAAACCGTGGCGCTGACCGCCGGCGGGCACACCTTCGGCAAGGCGCATGGCAACGGCCCGGTCGAGGCCGTCGGCCCCGAACCCGAAGCCGCACCGATCGAGGCGATGGGCCAGGGCTGGCTCTCCTCGCATAAATCCGGCAAGGGGGTGGACACCATCACCTCCGGCATCGAGGGCGCGTGGACCGCGAACCCGACCCAATGGGACATGGGCTATTTCGACGTGCTGTTCGGCTACGACTGGGAGCTGACCAAATCTCCCGCCGGTGCCTGGATCTGGCATGCCAAGGACCTCAAGGACGAGGACCACGCCCCCGAGGTGGATGGTTCCGGCAAGAAGGTTCCGATCATGATGACCACCGCCGACATGGCGATGAAGATGGACCCGATCTACGGCCCGATCTCCAAGCGGTTCCACGAAAACCCCGAAGAGTTCGCCGAAGCCTTCCGCCGCGCCTGGTTCAAGCTGACCCACCGCGACATGGGGCCAAAGGCCTGCTACCTCGGGCCCGACGTGCCGGAAGAAGACCTGATCTGGCAGGACCCGGTCCCGGCGGTCGATCACCCGCTGATCGGTGACAGCGAGATCGCATCGCTCAAGGCGGAAATCCTGGCCTCCGGCCTGCCGGTGCAGGATCTGGTCTATGTGGCCTGGTCGTCGGCCTCCACCTTCCGTGGCTCCGACAAGCGCGGCGGCGCCAATGGCGCGCGCATCCGCCTGGCCCCGCAGAAAGACTGGGCCGTGAACGAGCCGGCAAAGCTGACACGGGTCCTGAGCGTGCTGGAGGGCATCCAGTCCGCGTTCAACGGCGCTGCCTCCGGCGGCATGAAGGTCTCGCTGGCCGATCTGATCGTGCTTGCAGGGTCCGCCGCGGTGGAGAAATCCGCCAAGGACGCGGGCTTTGACGTGACCGTTCCGTTCACCCCCGGCCGCACCGACGCCACCGACGCACAGACCGACGTCGAGAGCTTTGACGTGATGGAACCGCAGGTGGACGGGTTCCGGAACTACGCGCCCAAGAAGTTCTCGGTCTCGACCGAAGAACTGCTGGTCGACAAGGCACAGCTGCTGACGCTTTCGGCGCCGGAGATGACCGTGCTGGTGGGCGGCCTACGGGCGATCGGGGCCACCTATGGCGACAGCGATCATGGCGTGCTGACCTCCCGCAAGGGCCAGCTGACCAATGACTTCTTCGTCAACGTCGTGGATCTGGACACCAAATGGACCGCCACCGATGACAGCGGCGAGGTCTTTGAAGGCGCGGATCGCAAAACCGGCGACGTGAAATGGACCGGCACCCGTGCCGACCTGATCTTCGGCTCCAACTCGCAATTGCGGGCCCTGTCGGAGGTCTATGCGCAGGACGACAACGCCGGCAAATTCGTGTCTGACTTTGTCGCCGCCTGGGTCAAGGTCATGGAGCTGGATCGCTTCGACCTGGCCTGATGTGCCGACAGCTGCACCACCGGGAAGGCGCCGCATCCGCGGCGCCTTTCTTTTGTCAGCCTGCCACGGCCTCGAACAGGGCTGCGGTGCCGATGCCCCCGGCGGCGGCAATCGCCGCAAGCGCCGGAGGGTCGCCCGCCCGCAGCGCGTGAAACAGCGTCACCGCCAGAACCGCACCGGAGGCCCCCACCGGATGCCCCTGCGCGAGGGCACCGCCCGTCGGATTGACAATATCAGGCTCTAATCCGGCCTTTTTGATGCATCCGAGGGCCTGCACGGCAAAAGCCTCCATGATCTCCGCCCGCCCGAGATCCCGTGGTGCCAGCCCCTGACGGGCAAGGAGTTCGGCAATGGCCGGGACCGGCGCCAGACCGGGTTGCTCCGGGCGCGCGCCCCGGGTCGCACCATCCAGCAGGCGCAGCCCCGCCGCGCCCAGATCCTGCGCCAACCGGTCGCTCACGATCACCACAAACGCCGCCGCATCTGCCGCCACCGCCATATTCGCCGCCGTAATGCAGCCGGCAACCGGCTTTGCCTGGGCGCAGTGGCGCGCCGTCAGATCGCGGGTGAAAGCATCCGCCACACAGCCCGCGATCGGCACGATTTCCGCCCGTCGCGCCTCTGCCGCCTGCCGCGCCAGCGCATGGCTCCGCATCGCCCAGCCATCCTGCTCGGCCTGTGCAATCCCCAGATCCTCCGCCAGCGTCGCTGCCGCCTCGGCCATGTCCGGATCGCGCTCGGCCCAGGGCGTGAACCGCGCCTGATCGTAGGGGACAGGCGGGCGGCCATCGGCAAAGGTGCGCGAACGTAACGGCCGCCGCGAATAGCTCTCGGCCCCGCCGGCGATCACCACCTCATGCAGACCCGCCGACACCAGCGCATGCCCCAGCACAATGGCATCCAGCCCGCCCGCGCATTGGCGGTCGATGCTCAGTCCCGCAACCTGTTCCGGCAAACCGGCAGCAAGCGCCGCGCTCCGCGCCGGGTTGCCACCCGCGCCAAGCGCGTTCGACAGGATCAGCTCTCCGACCGCCGCGGGCGCAAGGCGGGCATCCGCCAGACAGGCCCGGATCACCGGGCGGGCCAGCTCATGTGGCTCTAACTCGGCGAATTTGCCGCCTCTTGGCACAATCGCACTGCGCCGCGCGGCGATGATCCGGGGCATTACTCCGCCTCCAGAAGACGGCGCAGCGCCCGGAGGTCCGGCTTGCCGGCGGCGAGCATGGGCAGCGTTTCCATATGCCGGATGTCGCGCGGCACCGCATGTTCGCCGATGTCCTGACGGCAGAGCTGGCGCAGCACGCGTGCCGAGGCGGTGCCCTGCACCACCGCCACAATCCTGTGGCCCCGCCGCACATCCGGCAGCGCCAGCGCAACCGCCGCCTCAACCCCGTCGGCCCGCAACAGCACGGCTTCGATCTCTTCCGGAAACACGTTGCGATCAGCCACCGTCACCATCCGGTTGCGTCGCCCCTTGGGATAGAGGTTGCCCGCCGCATCGATCCATCCCATCTCGCCGATGGTCAGCCAGGCGCCCTGCCAGCGCGTCTCCGCGCTCTGTCCCTGTTCGTAACCATCAAACAGATAGGGGCTGCGCAACCAGATCTCGCCCACGCCCGCCGCATCCGCATCGGCGATGCGCAGCTCGACCCCCGGATAGGCACGCCCGACGGACTCGGGCGGTGCATCCGGTCCCGCCAGGGTCATGTAGCTGGTTTCCGACGCGCCAAAGATCTCCTGCACCGTCGCCCCGGGACAGAGCGCCGCCAATGCCGCGCGGGTAGCCGGGTCCAGTTTGCCACCGGAGGAGAAGATCAGCCGCAGTTGCCGCAGCGGCTCCGTGGGCCCCGCCCGCAACAACAGACGCAGCTGAGCCGGCGTTGCATAGAGCACCGTCACCTTCAGCCCCAGCAGCTCCCGCATCTGGCGGCGCGGCGACCGTTCGCCCAGCATCGCCAGATCCGCCCCCATGTGACAGGCCGCAACCGCCGCAAACAGGGTCAGGGAATGCGACAGGGTGCCGAGGCTGGCGTAGACATCCGCCGCCGACAGGCCGAACCTGTCGCGGTCCATCTCGAAGCTGCGGATCCAGCTTTGCGGTGTGCGCCGGATCGTCTTGGCATAGCCGGTCGAGCCGGAACTTTGGCAATAGAGCCACTGTTTCGTCTCTAACACGGGGGATATCGGCGCATCTCCCGGTCGGGCCAGGATCGACTGCCCGGCCTTCAGCGCGGCCAGAAGCTCCGCCAGGCCGGCCACCTCGGGCGTCAGGACGCGGGTCTGCGGCGAAAGTTGAAATCGGTCTTGGGTCGTCGACATATCCCTGTCCGCCATATCCGGGTCGGCCCGCACAATAGCCTGCGCGGGCGGCGGCGAACAGGGCTCAGGTGAACTTGCGAAACAGGCGCGTGCGGTCAAAGGCCGCCTCCAGCTCATCCGTGCGCGCCTTCACGGTTTCCCACTGATCCTCCTGGATCTTGGCGATCATGCTCTCGACCAGCAACAGCAGCGCCACGCCGGAATCCCAGGCCGAGGGCACCGCGATCCGCGCCGCAAACGTATAGGTCGCCACCTTCTGGATCGGAGAGCGCCACTGATCGGTGAACAACACCACCTCGACGCCGCGCTCATGGGCCATTTCCGCCAACAACAGGGTCGCATTCTCGTAGCGGCGGATGTCGAACAGGATCAGCGTGTCGCCGGGCAGCAGGTCCAGCACCGAATGGGTCCAGGAGGCCCGCGGCGGGATCATGAAGACATCTCTTCGGATCATCTGCAAATGCAGATAGAACGTCTGCGCCAGCGTACCGCTCAGACGGCCTCCGGCGATATGCACGCGGCGGTTGGTGTCGGCCAGCAAGGCGCAGAGCGTGTCGAATTCCTCCAGGTTCACGTTTTCCAGCGTGGCCCGGATATTGTCGTAGACCCCCACCGCATAGCGGTTGAGCATATGCGCTTCGGGCAGGTCGGGCGTCTGTTCGGCGCGCTTTTCCACCGGGTTGGAGATGATCTCCTGCAGCTCCGCCCGCAGGGCATGCTGAAACTCCGGGTAGCCCGAGAACCCCAGCTTCTGCACCATACGCGCCACCGTCGGGGTGGACACCTGCGCCAGCTCCGCCAGCTCCGTGATGCTGCCCAGGCCGGGAATCGGGTAGTTGTCGAGGATCGCCGCCGCCAATTGCCGCTCCGCCCGCGTCAGGTCCGGCTCGCGGGCTTTCAGTTTCTCGGCAATCGTCGGCATGCACGGCCCTCCTGCTCGGCTTTTCTGCATATTATTACAGAATGAGTGTTCGTGAAAGAATTTTTACAGAAATCATATTGACAGAAGGCACCCGGCTGAAGAGCATGCTTCACATGAACACGAATGCTCCCGCTCCGACCTATGGTTCCCCGTACTCCATCACGCCCGCCGCTGCGGGGGCCGAGGTGATCGTGGTCTGCGAACACGCGGCCAACAGGATCCCCCCGGAGCTGAACGATCTGGGTCTCGATGTCTCCGCCCGGCACAGCCATATCGCATGGGATCCGGGCGCGCTTGGCGTGGCGCGCAAGTTGGCCCATCTGCTCAGCGCACCGCTGGTCGAAGGCCGCATCTCGCGTCTGGTCTATGACCTGAACCGCCCGCCGGAGTCTCCGACTGCGATTCCCGCAACCTCCGAGATTTTCGACGTTCCCGGCAATCGCGACCTCTCGGACGCGGCGCGCGCGCAGCGGGTCGAAGCGGTGTACGAACCGTTCCGCGCCGCTTTGGCGGCCGAGATCGACGCCCGCAAAACGGCGCTGCGCCTGATGGTCACGGTGCACAGCTTCACCCCCGTCTACAAGGGCGAAACCCGCGCGGTGGAACTGGGGCTGCTGCACGGGCGCGATGACCGCTTTGCGCAGGCGATGCTGGCGCATCCCCCCGAGGGCCTGCCGTGGAACACGCGCCTCAATGAACCCTACAGCGCCAGCGACGGCGTCGCCCATACGCTGGATCTGCACGGTTGCGACAACGGGTTGCTGAACGTGATGCTGGAGATCCGCAACGATCTGATCGCCACCGCGGATCAGCAGGACACCTGGGCCGCGGCACTCGCGCCCTGGATTCGCGCCACCCTGGAGGAGAGGTTCGCATGATCGGAGCCATGCTGGGATATGTACGGGTGGTGGATGCGGTGAACTATCGCATCGGCCGCCTGATGATGTGGGGGCTGTTTGCGATGATGGGGATCCTATTGTGGTCCTCGATCTCCAAGACCTTCTTTCTGCCCTCGCTCTGGACGCTGGAAATGGCGCAGTTTGCCATGGTCACCTACTACATTCTGGGCGGCCCCTATTCGATCCAGCTAGGGTCGAACGTGCGCATGGACCTGTTCTACCACAACTGGTCGACGCGGCGGAAAGCCTGGTTTGACGCCTTCACCGTGCTGGCGCTGATCACCTATCTGGCGATCCTGTTCTACGGCGGCCTCGGCTCCACGGCCTATTCCCTGGGCTATTGGGGCGACAATCCCTTTGCCTTCTTCTGGGGGCTGATCACCGGCGCCGAGGAGGTCGGTCATATGGAGCGCGCCTCCACCGCGTGGCGCCCCTTCATCTGGCCGATCAAATCCATCATGGTCTTCGGCTTTTTCCTGATGCTGCTGCAGGCCATCTCGGAACTCTTCAAAGACATTGCCCGCCTCAAGGGCCACGACATCCCAAGCGAGCGCCCCTCATGAGCCAGGAATATATCGCCATCTTCATGTTTGCATCGATGATGCTGATGCTCTTCACCGGGCAGCGCGTCTTTGGTGCGATCGGTGCCGTTGGGGCCGTGGCGGCGCTGCTGCTCTGGGGCGTGGGCGGCTATGACATACCCTTCTCGGCGGCGATGAAGCTGATGAAGTGGTATCCGCTGCTGACGCTGCCGATGTTCATTTTCATGGGCTACGTGCTGAGCGAAAGTCGCCTGGCCGATGACCTCTACAAGATGTTCCATGTCTGGATGGGGCCGGTGAACGGCGGCCTGGCGATCGGCACCATCGGCCTGATGGTTCTGGTCTCGGCGATGAACGGCCTGTCGGTCGCGGGGATGGCCATCGGCGCCACGATCGCGCTGCCGGAGCTACTGCGGCGCGGCTATGACAAGACCATGGTGACCGGCGTCATTCAGGCCGGGTCCTCGCTCGGCATTCTGGTGCCGCCCTCGGTGGTGCTGGTGCTCTATGCGATGATCGCGCGCCAGCCGGTGGGGCAGCTGTGGCTTGCGGGCGTGCTGCCGGGGCTGATGATGGCGGGCCTGTTCATCCTCTACATCTGGCTGCGCTGCAAGGCGAACCCGGCGCTTGGTCCTGCCATGGAAGACGCCCACGAGGTGCCGCGCGCCGAGAAACTGCGCCTCCTCGGGGCCGGCGCGCTGCCGCTTTTGATCTTTGCCGCGATGATGGTGCCCTTCGTCAACGGCTGGACCTCGCTGGTGGAAAGCTCCGCCATCGGTGCGCTGACCGCGCTCGCGGCCTCGATCGCCAAGCGGCGCATGACCTGGAAGATCTTTGAATCCTGCACCAAAAGCACGCTGGCGATTTCCTGCATGTTCATGTGGATCATCCTTGCGGCGCTGGGTTTTGGCGCGGTGTTCGACGGGCTTGGGGCCGTGAAGGCGATCGACAGCCTGTTCACCGAGCAGCTGGGCCTCAATCCCTGGATGATCCTGATCCTGATGCAGCTCAGCTTCATCATCATGGGCACCTTCCTTGATGACACCGCGATGCTGGTGATCGTGGCACCGCTCTACGTGCCTCTGGTTGCGGCACTTGGTTTTGATCTGGTTTGGTATGGCGTGCTCTATACGATCACCACCCAGATCGCCTATATGACGCCGCCTTTCGGCTACAACCTGTTCCTGATGCGTGCCATGGCCCCGCCGGAGATCTCGCTCACCGACATCTACCGGTCCATCGTGCCCTTCGTGGCGATCATGGTGGTGGCACTGGCAATCATCATGACCTTCCCGCAGATCGCGCTCTGGCTGCCGGAGACCGTGTATGGCAAGTGACGCGCCCCTTCTGACACCTTTGGGTGAGGACATCTGGATCGTCGATGGCCCGACCATCGACTTCTACCGGATCCCTTTCCCGACGCGGATGACGGTCATCCGGCTGGCCAATGGCGACCTCTTCCTGCATTCGCCCATCGCCTACACGGAGGCATTGGCGGACGAACTGGAGAGGCTGGGCACCATTCGTCACCTCGTGTCGCCCAATTGGATTCACTACGCCTATATCGCGGACTGGCAGCGCCACTGTGCTGATACCGTGGCATGGGCGTCACCCGGCGTGCGGGAGCGGGCCCAAAGCCGCGAGGTCGAGATCACATTTGATGGTGATCTGGAGGACGGCCCCGCGACAGACTGGGCGGGTGAGATCGATCAGCTTATCGTTCGGGGGAGCAAGGCGCACACAGAGGTCGTCTTCTTTCACCAGAAGAGCCAGACGCTGGTGCTCACCGACCTCATTGAGAACATGCACGCAAAGGATCTGCCCCTGTGGGTGCGGCCCTTTGCCTGGGTTGCGGGAATCCTCGCGCCCCACGGAAAAATGCCGCTGGACATCTGGATGTCCTTCTCCGGTAACCGGGACAAACTGCGCGCCGCGCTGACCCGCATGCTGGACTGGCACCCCAAGATCGTCGTGCTCGCGCATGGCGACATCCTTCGCGAGAATGCACCGCAACGGCTCCGGGAAGGATTCAGACGGCTGAGGCCCTGCGCTCACAGCCATTGAACTTAGTCCGACAGAGGAGACTGAAAGACATGACAACCCGTCGTAATTTCCTGAAGACCACCGCCCTCGGCGCCGCCGCTGCGCCGCTGGCCACACCCGCCCTAGCCCAGGGCAAGATCACCTGGCGCATGCAGACCTATGCCGGTCCCGCGCTGGCCGCCCATGTCATCGATCCGGCGATCCAGATGTTCAACAAGATCGCAGGCGACCGCATGCAGATCGAACTGTTCTACGCCGATCAGCTGGTCCCCACCGGCGAATTGTTCCGCGCCCTGCAAAAAGGCACCATCGACGCGGTGCAATCCGATGACGACTCCATGGCGTCGCCGACCGAAGTCACCGTCTTTGGCGGCTACTTCCCCTTCGCGTCGCGCTACTCGCTGGACGTGCCGGTGCTGTTCAACCAGTACGGCCTCAATGAGATCTGGGACGAGGAATACTCCAAGGTCGGCGTCAAGCATATCTCCGCCGGGTCCTGGGACCCCTGCCACTTTGCCACCAAGGACCCGATCAACTCGCTCGCGGACCTCAAGGGCAAGCGCGTCTTCACCTTCCCCACCGCGGGCCGCTTCCTCAGCCAGTTCGGCGTGGTGCCCGTGACCCTGCCCTGGGAAGACATCGAGGTCGCGGTGCAGACCGGCGAGCTGGACGGCATCGCCTGGTCCGGCATCACCGAGGACTACACCGTGGGCTGGGCCGATGTGACCAACTACTTCCTGACCAACAACATCTCCGGCGCCTGGGCCGGCAGCTTCTTTGCCAACATGGACCGTTGGAACGAGCTGCCCGAGGATCTGCAAACCCTGTTCCGCGTCTGCACCGACCAGTCGCACTACTATCGCCAGTGGTGGTACTGGGGCGGCGAGGCCTCCCTGCGCGTCAACGGCGACAAGCTGAAGCTGACTTCGATCCCGGATGCCGAATGGCAGCAGGTCGAAGACGCCGCCGTGAAGTTCTGGGATGAAATCGCAGCCGAGTCCGAGACCAAGGCAAAGGTCGTGGAGATCTTCAAGAAGTACAACGCCGATATGGCAAAAGCCGGCCGCCCCTATCGCTACGGGTGATCCAGCGGGCCGTGCAGGGCCAATGGCCCTGCACGGTCTTGACCAGCGACCGGCCCCGCATGGGGCCGGTCACCGCATACCAACCGCACGGGGAACGCACTATGTCCGGCCAATTCACTCTGGAAGCACTCACTGATGACATCAAACGCGGGGCCATCGACACCGTTCTGACCTGCATCGTGGACATGCAGGGCCGTCTGATGGGCAAACGCTTCCACGCCGAGGCCTTTCTGGAAATGGCCGAGGGCGAAACCCACTGCTGCAACTACCTGCTGGCCACCGACCTCGCGATGGCAACCCCCGACGGCTATGCCTCCACCAGTTGGGAGCGCGGCTACGGCGACTATATCATGAAGCCGGATCTGACGACGCTGCGGCGGGTGCCCTGGCTTGAGGGGACCGCCATGGTTCTGTGTGACGTGATCGACCATCACAGCCATGCCCCGGTTGCCCATGCACCGCGCGAAATGCTGAAGGCACAGATCGCCCGCTGCGCAGAGCTGGACCTGTCGCCGGTGATGGCGACCGAGCTGGAGTTCTTCCTCTTCAAGGGCACCGCCGACGAGATCACGGCAGCGGGGTTTCGCGACCTGCAGCCGATCTCCAACTACAATGAGGACTACCACATCTTCCAAACCTCGAAGGAAGAGCCGGTCATGCGCCCGATCCGCAACCACCTGCGTGCGATGGGCATCCCGGTCGAAGGCTCCAAGGGCGAAGCCGAAGCCGGCCAGGAAGAGCTCAACATCAAATACGACACGGCGATGGCCACTGCGGATCACCACACGCTTGCCAAACACGGCATCAAGGAGATCGCGCATCAGCAGGGCTTTGCCGCGACCTTCCTGCCCAAATGGCACCACGAGCGGGTCGGCTCTGCCGCGCATGTGCATCAGTCGCTGTGGAAGGACGGGTCAAACGCGTTTTTTGACGAGAGCGCGCCGCTCGGCAAATCCAGGCTGATGGATCATTATATGGCGGGGCTGTTGAAATACGCCGCGGACTACACCTATTTCATGGCGCCCTACATCAACAGCTACAAGCGGTTTGCCAAGGGCACCTTTGCGCCGACGCAGGTGGTCTGGTCGGTGGACAACCGCACCGCAGCCTTCCGCCTGTGCGGTGACGGCACCAAAGGCGTCCGGGTTGAATGCCGGGTTCCGGGGTCCGACATGAACCCCTATCTGGCACAGGCGGCGATGCTGGCGGCAGGGCTCAAGGGGATCGAGGAAAAGCTGGACCTGCAAGACCCGTTCAACGGCGACGCCTATGCCGACGACGCTCAGCAACATATCCCGCGCAGCCTGCCCGAGGCGCGCGAGGCGCTTCTGGCGTCCGACATGCTGCGCGAGGCGTTTGGTGAAGAGGTGATCACCCATTACGCCCGCGCGGCGGAGTGGGAGATCGAAGAGTTCAACCGCGTGGTGACCGACTACGAGATCGCACGCGGGTTTGAGAAAGCCTGATATCTGGTGGATAGGCGGGGGCCAGCCCCCGCACCCCCGGGATATTTGGGAGAAGATGAAGATAATCGGGGCCGTATCCTGCGCCCCCGGAGGAGTTGGCCAATGGGCAAGACACTGAACTGTATTTCGCCGATCGACGGATCGATCTACGCCAGCCGCGAGACGCTGGATCTGGACGCCGCCCGCGCCGAGGTGGCTGCGGTGCGGACAGCACAGAAGGTCTGGGCGGCGCGTCCGCTGCAAGAACGCATTGACCTCGTGATGGCAGGTGTCGCCGCCATTGGCGAGATGAACGATGACATCGTTCCCGAGCTTGCCCATATGATGGGCCGCCCGGTGCGCTTTGGCGGCGAGTTTGGCGGGTTCAACGAACGCGCATCGCATATGGCGCAGATCGCGGCTGAGTCGCTGGCGGATATCGAGGTCGGCGAGGACGCGACGTTCAAACGCTACATCAAGCGCATTCCCCATGGCGTCGTCTTTGTGGTCGCGCCCTGGAACTACCCTTACATGACGGCGATCAATACGGTTGCTCCGGCGCTGATCGCGGGCAACACCGTGGTGCTGAAACATGCAACCCAGACCCTGCTGGTGGGCGAGCGGATGGCGCAGGCCTTCCACGCGGCAGGCATGCCCGAGGACGTGTTCAAGAATGTGTTCCTCGATCATGACACCACCTCGGCACTGATTGCCGAGAAGGCGTTTGATTTTGTGAACTTCACCGGCTCCGTCGGGGGTGGTCAGGCAATGGAGCGCGCCGCAGCGGGCACGTTCACCGGCGTGGGCACCGAACTGGGCGGCAAGGATCCCGGCTATGTCATGGAGGACGCCGATGTGGATGCGGCGGTCGACACGCTGATCGACGGAGCCATGTTCAACTCCGGCCAGTGCTGCTGCGGCATCGAACGCATCTACGTGCATGAAAGCCTTTACGACAGCTTCCTTGAAAAGGCGCTGGCGGTGGTCAACGGCTACAAGCTCGGCAACCCGCTTGAGGCGGAAACAACCATCGGCCCGATGGCCAATGTGCGCTTTGCCAAAGAGGTGCGTGACCAGATCGCCGAGGCGGTCGAACAGGGTGCCGTGGCCCATATCGCCACCATGGAGGCCGATGATGGCGGCGCCTATCTGACACCGCAGATCCTGACCAATGTCACCCATGAGATGCGGGTGATGCGCGATGAGAGCTTTGGCCCGGTCGTTGGCATCATGAAGGTCTCTTCCGACGAGGAAGCGATCAAGCTGATGAACGACAGCGAATTTGGTCTCACCGCCTCGATCTGGACCAAGGATCTGGAGCGCGCGCAGGCGGTGGGTGACCAGATCGAGACCGGCACCGTGTTCATGAACCGCGCCGACTACCTCGACCCCGCGCTGTGCTGGACCGGCTGCAAGAACACCGGGCGCGGCGGTGGCCTTTCGGTGATTGGCTATCACAACCTGACCCGCCCCAAATCCTACCACCTGAAAAAAGTCACGGACTAATCCCCTTCAACTTCTTGAAAATATCTCGGGGGAGCTTGCCGGAGGGCAAGCGGGGGCAGCGCCCCCACCCCGGCTCACCACAGGAACATGCTGATGTCTCTCATTGGAAACTGGTCGTATCCGACCGCAATCAAGTTCGGCGCAGGCCGGATCAAGGAACTGGCCGATGCCTGCGCGCAGGCCGGGATCAAGAAGCCACTGCTGGTCACCGACAAGGGGCTTGCGGATCTGCCCGTGACAAAATCCACCCTCGACATCATGGAGGCCGCCGGCCTTGGTCGCGGGATGTTCTCCGAGGTGGATCCCAACCCGAACGAGAAGAACCTCGATGCCGGTGTCGCGGCCTACAAGGCCGGCGGCCATGATGGTGTGATCGCCTTTGGCGGCGGCTCCGGTCTCGATCTGGGCAAGATGGTTGCCTTCATGGCGGGCCAGACTCGCCCGGTCTGGGATTTCGAGGACATCGGCGACTGGTGGACCCGCGCCGATGCCGACGCCATCGCGCCGATCATCGCGGTGCCAACCACTGCGGGCACCGGGTCTGAGGTGGGCCGCGCCTCTGTCATCACCGACAGCGTCACCCACCAGAAAAAGATCATCTTCCACCCCAAGGTCCTGCCCAGCGTGGTGATCTGCGATCCCGAGCTGACCGTGGGCATGCCGAAGTTCATCACCGCCGGCACCGGCCTTGATGCCTTTGCCCATTGTGTCGAGGCCTTCTCCTCGCCGCATTACCACCCGATGTCGCAGGGCATGGCGCTTGAAGGCATGCGCCTGGTCAAGGACTACCTGCCGCGCGCCTATGCAGACGGCACCGACATCGAGGCACGCGCGCATATGATGTCCGCGGCGGCCATGGGCGCGACCGCCTTCCAGAAAGGCCTCGGCGCGATCCACGCAATGAGCCACCCCATCGGTGCACATTTCAACACCCACCACGGCACCACCAATGCGGTTTGCATGCCCGCGGTGCTGGAGTTCAACGCCTCCGAGATTGCCGAACGTTTTGACATGGCGGCGGCCTATCTTGGCATTGCGGGCGGCTTTGACGGGTTCAAGGCCTTTGTGCAGGAGTTCAACGACAGCCTCGGCATCCCGCGCGGCCTTGCGGAGCTGGGCGTCACCGAGGACGCCATCCCCGAGCTGGTCAAGGGCGCGATCATTGACCCCAGCTGTGGCGGCAACCCGGTCACGCTGACCGAGGACAACCTGTCGCAATTGTTCAAAGCTGCACTCTGACTCAACAATCGGTCCCCGAACACCGATGCGACGGTCGCACTGCCTGTCAGTGCGGCCGTTTTTTTAAGGTGCGATCCGGGCGACGCTGCCGCGCTTGATCAGCTCCACCCCGATGGTCTCGGAGGGGCCGGTCAGGCTGCCCGCGTCAATCATGTCGAGCAACAACCGCGCCGCGATGGCCGCATGATACCCGTCGAGCCGCGTCTGCGACAGGCAGTTCCCCTGCGGCCCGGTGATGTGGCCAATCCGTCGATGCCCCATGCCGACCAGATACGCCACTCTAAGCGCCCCGCCCCCGGCATTGTCGCTCCGCACCGACGGCAGGTCTTCGTGCATCCATTCGCAGGCCAGGACGACAGGCAGGCGCGCGGGGCGTGTCAACGGCGCGGCAGAGAGGGTGCCATCCAGCAGGACAATGCCATCGGCCTGCCCCGACCGCAGGTAATGGGTCAGCCGACCCTCCGGATCCGGTTCCGCCCGGGTGTCCGCCACCAGAAGCCCGTAACCGGCCTGCCGAAACACCGCACTCATCCCGGCCAGGATCTGCGAGAAAAACGGATTGGCCAGGTTCGGCAACAGCGCGATCACGCTCCCGGTCCGCTGTCGGCGCAGGTTGGAAGCGGTGGCGTTGACCCGGTAGCCGGTTCGCTCCACCGCTGACAGCACCGCCTCTCGCGTCGCCTTGGCCACCACCGACGGTTTCGACAAGGTGCGGCTGACAGTGGCCGTGGACACCCCGGCCGCGACCGCGACATCCTGAATGGTGGCGCTCTTCCTGACCATGACCCGACCTTCCGAAGGGCGCCGGAATGCCCAAACGGCACCGGCCCGTAAACGATTGCGCCTTCAGATCCGCACACGCCGCATCTCTGCCGCCGGTTCGGGCCAACCCGCCCGAGGGCGCGGCCCCGCCCCGGATCAGCGGCGCTTGAGCGTATCCCCGTAGGAAATCGTCGGGGTCAGCGTGACGTGTTTTTCCACGTCGGCATCGGGCTGTTCCAGCTGCGCCGCAATGATCTGCGCCGCCTTCATGCCGATCTCCTGCCGGCAGGCATCCATAGTCGCCAGCTGCCGCGGCAGCCCCGCCAGCAGTTCCACCCCGTTAAAGCCCGCAAGACCGATCTGCCCCGGCACATCGATGCCCTGGTCCAGCAAGTGCAGTAGCCCGCCAGCGCCGATCATATCGTTGGAGTAATAGAGAAAATCCAGCTCGGGCGAGCGTTCCAGCATGGCCTGCGTCATCTCGCGCCCCTTCGCCAGGGCAGAGCCCCCGGAGTAGAATTCGCGATCCTCGATCTCGATCCCCTCCTTGGCGAGCGCCTCGGTAAAGCCCTCGAACCGTTTGCGCGCCCGGTGGTCGAGCGGCATTTTCGTGCCCATGAACCCGATATGGCTATAACCGGCCTTGAGGATCGCCTTGGCCATTTCACGGCCCGCGCGGCGATGGGAAATGCCCACCATCGCATCCACCGGCTTGCCGTCGGTGTCCATGATCTCCACCACCGGAATGCCCGCCGCCGCCAGCATGGCGCGCGCCGGATCGGTGTGTTCAAGCCCGGCGATGATCACCCCGGAGGGCCGCCAGGACAGCATTTCATAAAGAACTTTTTCTTCTTTTTCAGGCTGATAGTCGGTAACGCCCACCACGGGTTGCAGCTCGGTATCCTCCAGCACCCGGTTGATGCCCGTCAGCACCTCGGGAAACACCATATTGGACAACGACGGAATGATGACCGCCACCAGATTGACCCGTTTGGAGGCCAGCGCGCCGGCGATCTTGTTGGGCACGTAGCCCAGTTCCTTGGCCGCCTCCAGCACCTTTTGCCGGGTCTTTTCCGAGACATCACCCCGGTTTCGAAGAACACGGCTGACGGTCATTTCCGATACGCCGGTGGCATCTGAAACATCACGCAGCGTCAGTGGACGCTTGGAGTCGTTGGTCACGTGCTTGGCCTCTTTGCTTTGTTGCCTTGAGGTTAGCCAGTCCCGCCGGAGGACACAATGGCTCTTGGACGGCCCCACGTGGCGCTTGAGGTTGCAGAGTCGATTTGCTATCGCCCCTTTGGATGGCCCCGTGGCTCAACTGGATAGAGCAGCCCCCTCCTAAGGGGCAGGTTGCAGGTTCGAACCCTGCCGGGGTCGCCAACACCTTGCTGACTGCCAATGACCCATCTGCTTGCACATTCTGGCGGTTTTCATGCGCACACCCTGTGAAGGGCTTTTTGCGCTGACGCAGTGTGGGGCTCGGATTTTCTTTGGCAATTGCGCAGAGTTGGAGTGAAGCACGAAGCTGACTTTCGCGCTCTGCGCGGCGAATGCATCAAATGAGCCCATTTTGCCGAATGCTGCGGAGCGTTCAAGCGTCCCCTATGGTTCATCCTGCATGAGCAAAAATCACTAGATTTCGTTCCGGAGCGACTATGAGGTAGCCTACTCGACGTCTGGAAATGAACGCCCCTTCACCCTGTAAAATTTCATCAACTAGCTCCGTCTTGGATACGCTTAGCTTATCAAGAAAGCCGTAGCCCCTGAGGTACGCAGAGATTCCGGGGCATGCATGACCCGTATGTGATGCGGTCCACCAATCACTCATTTCTGAAGAGCAGTTCGCTGCATTCGCCCAAGCATAGACTTCCCCGGTCAACGGTGACGAAATCCATTCATCAGCCTGTACAGAGCGTCGTAATTCAACCGAAGTTTCCGCGTCTTGAAGCCAAACTGCTCCCTCGGCCGCCATCATTGAGGCGACCTCTTCAGTAAGGTGAAAAAAGGCCAAAACAGCGTCATGCCCTCCGGGGCCAAATCCGGCAACTAGTGTGGTTTTGTCCGCTAGATCGACATGGCCGTAAGCAGGTGGCAGGAAGCCCTTCAAATATCTGGCTTCGGCAGCTTTGAACGCAATAAAGCCGATAACGGGAAGAGCTAGAGCCACGCCTAAAACGATCTTGAACGCTTTTCGCATTACACAAACCCTGCTGTTGGCGCGAACCAATTGGAACTCTTTGCTAAGTTAACCGGTCATTCAGCCGTGAGCAACGAACGGCAGCTCCGTCCGCTGAGCCGCCCTTCACGACGGACATGATCAATATCTCCACACATCCGATCAGTGCGTGCTTATGCGTCATTGGCAATGCCCGTTTGACACAAGACCGCACGGGCGCTGGTGTCCGTGCACATCGTCTTGCGACATCTGGATAGGCGGCCGCGGCCGGTCGCGTTCGGCGCGTCTCTCTCGGTACATCCGACAAAATTGTACCTTTGTGTCATTATGATTGCCCCCGCGGCACGCATCGGCGACAACCGCCGGGGAGGCACGCGCGGATGAGCACATCTTTGGTCAATTCCAATGTCCTGGGCATTCTCGCCGCCATTGGCGCCGCGGTTGCCTTCTCCGTCATCGATGTCACCTTCAAGTTCCTCTCCGAAGGCTATCCGCTCTATCAGGTGGTGTTCATCCGCTCTGCGGTGGCGCTGGTGCTCCTGATGGCGATCATCGTGCCCATGGAAGGCGGCTACCGGATCCTGCGCACGCAAAACCTGCGCCTGCATCTGATGCGGGTGGCGGCCGTGGCCTTTGCCAACCTGTCGTTCTTTTCCGGCCTGGCGGTGCTGCCGCTGGCCGAGGCGGTCGCCATCGCCTTTGCCACGCCGCTGATCGTGACCCTGCTGTCGATCCTGTTCCTGAAGGAACGTGTCGGCCCCTGGCGCTGGGGCGCGGTGGTGGTGGGGTTCAGCGGCATCCTGGTGATCGTGAAACCCGGCGCCGATGCGTTTCAGCCCTATGCGCTGCTGCCGTTCTTCGGGTCCTGCGGCTATGCCACCCTGCATGTGCTGACCCGCCGGGCCGGCGGTTCGGACAAGGCGGCGACGCTGTCGTTCTACCCCAACATGGGCTTTCTGGTGATCAGCGCCCTGGCCGGTGTGATCTTTGGCCATGGCAGCTGGGCCACCGGTCACCCGATCACCGATGTGGTGCTCAAACCCTGGGCCTGGCCGCAGGGGTTTGAGTGGGGCATCTTTGCGATCGCCGGGGTCTCCGGCGCCATCGGCGGCTATCTGGTCGGGCAGGCGTATCGGCTCTGCGAGGCCGGATTGGTCGCCCCGTTTGAATATATCGCCATGCCGCTGGCTGTGGTTTGGGGGGTACTGGTGTTTGCCGAATGGCCCGATGCGTCGGTCTGGCTCGGCTCGGCCTTGATTATCGGCGCCGGGCTTGTTTCTCTCTGGCGTGAGACCCGCACCCCCGGCCCGCCGCCACGCCCGCGGCCCCGTTCCTCCGGCTAGAAAGGCCAATAGATCATGCCCGTAACCGCCGTCGTCTTTGATATTGGCCGTGTCCTTCTTGAGTGGGAGCCGGAGCGCTTCTTTGACCGCCTGATCGGAGAACCCCGCCGCACCGCCCTATTCAAGGAGGTCGACCTGCATGGCGCCAACCTTGATGTGGACCGCGGCCACCCGTTCCGCGACACCATCTACGGGCTGGCGGAGAAACACCCGGAGTGGGCCGAGGAGATCCGCCACTGGCATGACAGCTGGATCGAGATGGCCAGCCCCGAGATCCCCCATTCGGTGCGCCTGCTGCGGGCGCTCAAGGCCCGGGGCGTACCGGTCTATGCGCTGACGAATTTCGGCGCCGAGACCTTTGTAATCGCCCAGACCCATTACCCGTTCCTGCGCGAATTCGATCAGGCCTTTGTGTCGGCGCATCTGCGCTGCATCAAACCGGATGCGGAGATCTACGCGCATCTGGAACAGGGCACCGGACGCCGCCCGGAGGAGCTGTTGTTCACCGATGACCGGCCCGAAAACATCACCGCCGCCGCGGTGCGCGGATGGAAAACCCATCTGTTCGACCGCCCCGAGACCTGGGCCGCACGGCTGGTGGAAGAAGGACTTCTGACCGAAGAGGAGGCACAATGAGCCTGACGCAGATCAGCTTTGACGAGGGCGAGGCGTTGCTGGACTGGATCACCCTGACCGATGCGCTGGCCGCGGGGCACAGCCGCCCCAAGGCCGAGGTGGACGACACCTTCCTCTATCGGGGCAAGGATACGCTGCTGTCGCGCTCGGCCTGGATCGACGGGCTTGGGATCGCGGTCAAGACGGCGATGATCTTTCCCGACAACCCGACCCGCGACCTGCCGATGATCAACGGCGCGGTGACCCTGTTTGATGATGCCACCGGCCAGCCCGAGGCGCTGGTGGATTTCCACCTGGTGACCAAGTGGAAGACCGCCGGCGACAGCCTTCTGGGCGCGCGCCGTCTGGCCAATCCGGATGCGCAAGAGATCCTGATCGTCGGCGCCGGCACCGTGGCCGGCAGCCTGATCGAGGCCTTTTCCGCCGTGTGGACGCAGGCGCAAATCCGGATCTGGAACCGCACCACCGCCAAGGCCGAAGCGCTGGCAGCGGACTATCCCGGCGTCGCCGTCGCCACCGATCTGGAACAGGCCGTCGGCGCGGCGGACATCATCCTGACCTGCACCATGTCGACAGACCCGGTGATCCGCGGCGACTGGCTGCGCCCGGGCCAGCATCTCAACATGATCGGCGCCTATCGCCCGGACATGCGCGAGGCCGATGACGCCGCACTTACGCGCGCACAGATCTATTGCGACAGTTTCGATACCACCCTCGACCATATCGGCGAATTCAAGATCCCGCTGGCCTCGGGCGCGCTGCAGCGTGACGACGTGCTGGCCGATTTCTATGGTCTTGCGGAGTTTCCGACCTATGATCCTTCTGCAATCACGCTTTTCAAAAACGGCGGCGGCGCGCATCTGGACCTGATGACAAGCCGCCACATTCTGGACCTCTGGACCCGCTCTGCATGATCTGGCTGCTTGTTGTTGCCATTCTCATTGTCAGCTTCCTGTTCCTGCCCTCGGTGCAGGAAACCCTGCGCAAGCCGCTGACGGACTCGATGCGCCGCTTTGCGCCCGGCCGCTTTGCCGAGCTGAGCCAAGGGCAGACCCATTATCGCTGGATCGGTCCCGAACGCGGCCCGGTTGCGGTCTGCGTGCATGGGATCACCACCCCCTCCGAAGGGTTTGCCGGCCTGGCGCAACAGCTGGGCGACATGGGCTATCGGGTGCTGCTCTATGATCTTTACGGGCGCGGCTTGTCGGATCATGCCACCGGCCCGCAGGATCGCGCCTTCTTTCACCAGCAGTTGCAGGATCTGCTGGCCCATGAAGGCGTGGTCGAGGATTTCATCCTGATCGGCTACTCCGCCGGGGGCTGCATCGCCACCTCCTTTGCCGCCGAGAACCTGCCGCGGGTGCGGCAGCTGATCCTGATCGCCTCGGTCGGCCTGCATGCGCCGCGCACGCCGGTGGCCAGCTTCATGGAGCGCCGCCCCGGGTTGCAGGACCTGATTCTGCGCTGGACCTATCCGATGGCGGCCCGGCGCTATATCAAGAGCCACCTGAGCGACCCCCGCAGCCCGTCAACGGTGATCCGGGCGCAGAGCGCACAGACCCGCCGCCGTGGGTTCTTTCCCGCCAATCTGGCGGCGATGCGCGGCATCCTGCGCTGCGACTTTGCCCCGGAACACCGGCTGTTTCACCGCCAGGGGCTGCCGGTTCTGGCGATCTGGGGCGGCGACGACAGGATCATCCCCGGGCATGTGATCGGACGGCTGGCCGAGATCAACCGCTCTGCCAAACAGGCCGTCGTGGAGGGGGCCGGCCACGGCGTGGTCTACACCCACCCGGCCGAGGTCGCCGAAATCATCGCCGAGAACCAGCGCGGCGGTTTGGTCTGAGGGCGCACACCGCCGACGCTGCGGTCGTTCCCGTCCCTATCAGGCCGCCGCCTGCTGCAAGGGACGTTCACGCACCGGCAGATGCACGATGGCGCTGAAGGCCCCGACGCCGACGCCGATCCACCAGACCATCGTGTAGTCGCCGTAGATGTCATACATCCGCCCACCCAGCCAGACGCCGAGGAAACCGCCGATCTGGTGGCTCAGGAACACGATGCCATAGAGCGTGCCCATGTACCGCAGCCCGTAGATATGGGCGACCAGACCGGAGGTCAGCGGCACGGTCGCCAGCCATAGCGCACCCATCGCCACCGAGAACAGGATCACCGACAGGGGCGTGATCGGCAGCAGGATAAAGGCCCCCGCCACGATGGTGCGCGCGGTATAGATCCCCGCCAGCAGGTATTTCTTCGAATAATGCTTGCCCGCCCAGCCCGCCAGCAGCGTGCCGCCCACATTGGCCAGACCGATGAGCGAGATCGACACCGCCCCCAGCGCCGAGGTGGTGGTGATCCCCAGCCCATGCAGCATGCCGCCGGGCATGATCGGGCCGCACATCTCGGTGACAAAGGCCGGGAAATGCGCGGTGACAAAGGCCAGCTGATAACCGCAAGAGAAAAAGCCGAGGAAAATCAGCGTGTAAGACGGATCGCGAAAGGCTTTCTTGAGGATCGCGCCCATGCTCTCTTCCAGTTCTGCCTTGCCGGCGGAGACCGGCGCGCGCATCAGCGGCAGCGACAGGATCAGCGCCAGCACCACGCCGGCAAAGACCAGGAACACCGACTGCCAGGACATCAGCCCCAGCATGTATTCCGCCGTCGGCGCGCCAAAGATCTGCCCCGCCGAGCCCGCCGCGGTGACAATCGCCAGCGACATGGAACGGTTCTCGTCCGAGCTGGCACGCCCGACGACCGCCAGCACCACGCCAAAGCCCGTGCCCGCAACGCCAAAGCCCACCAGCCATTCATAGGCCTGCATTTCAAACGGCGTGGTGGCGCCCGCGCTCAGCACAAGACCGGCGGCATAGACCACCGCCCCGATGATGATCGCCTTGCGGTCGCCGATCTTCTCGGCGATGGCGCCAAAGATCGGCTGACCGATGCCCCAGGCCAGGTTCTGGATCGCGATCGCGAGGGAAAATTCGCTCCGAAGCCAGCCAAAATCCTCGGCGATCGGGATCTGGAACACCCCAAACGAGGCGCGCACCGCAAAGCTCACCATGATGATCAGGCAGCCCACCAGCAGGACGGGGGTGAACAAGGGGGCTGGACGGTCCATGGGCGCGCTCTCCGGCTGTGTCATTGCGCCGCAAGTGTTCCCATTCGCACGCGGGCGTCAATTCAGGAGTTTTGTGTGCATACATAAATAAAATTGAACCATCGGGTTCAGCCAGCGGGCGGCTGCGGCTTTCCTTTGCAAAATCATCCGGCTATGGCTGGGGGCATGACTCATATGACCGACCTCTATCAGGCCCGTGTAGACAGTGGGCAGATCCAGCCCGACCCCGCACAAGAGGCGGTCCTGCCGGAGTTTGACCGCATCGCCGAGGGCCTGCGCGCCGAGCCGGTCAAGCGCGGCCTGTTCCGCAAGGCGGTACGCCCGGAGGTCAGGGGGCTCTATCTCTGGGGCGGCGTCGGGCGCGGCAAGTCGATGCTGATGGATCTCTTTGTCGAGAGCCTGGATGACATCCCCAGCCGCCGGGTGCATTTCCACGCCTTCATGCAGGAGATCCACGCCAGGATGCACCGCGCCCGCGAGGCCGGCACCGAGGATGCGCTGGCACCGGTGGTGGCGGATGTGGTGGCCTCGGTGCGCTTGTTGGCGTTTGACGAGATGCAGATCACCGACATCACCGATGCGATGATCGTCGGCCGGCTGTTCGAGGCGCTGTTCGAGGCCGGTGTGGTGGTGGTGACCACATCGAACCGGGTTCCGGATGACCTTTATAAGGACGGGCTGAACCGGCAGCTGTTCCTGCCCTTCATCGACCTCATCAAAGAGAAGATGCAGGTGCATGAGATGGTGAGCCCGAAGGACTACCGCCAGGATCGTCTGACCGGCTCTCGGGTCTATTTCACGCCGCTGAACGCCGACACCCGCGCCGAGATGGAAGAGATCTGGCGCGATCTGACGGGCGGGGCGGCGGAGCCACTGGTGCTGACGGTAAAGGGCCGCGAGGTCACCCTGCCCGCCTATCGCAACGGGGTGGCGCGGGCGACGTTCTATGACCTCTGCGGCACCATGCTGGGCCCGGGCGACTACCTCGCGGTGGCCGATGCGGTCAAGGTTCTGGTGCTGGAGAACATCCCCAGCCTCGGGCGCAACAATTTCAACGAAGCCAAACGGTTCGTGACCCTGATCGACGCCCTCTACGAGGCCCGCGTGCGATTGATCTGCTCGGCGGCGGCAGAGCCGGAGTACCTCTATATGGAGGGCGATGGCGCCTTTGAATTCGAACGCACCGCCTCGCGCCTGCGGGAGATGCAGGACAAGGACTGGGGGCGCGCGGCCTGACACCGGGGAGGGGGCGCTGCCCCCGGCCCATAGGGCCTCCCCCGAGATATTTATGAAAAGATGAAGGCGCGGTGCGCTTTAGCCGTTTTCGCGCAGGATGTTGCCCGCGAGGTAGAGCGAGCCGCAGATCAGCACCCGGCAATCGGGATCGCGGGCCAGGATCGCGTTCAGTGCCGCTGCAACGCTCTCGGCCTCCTGCGCTGCAAGCCCGACGGAGGCCGCCGCCGCCGCGGTGTCTGCCGCGCCGAGCGTTGCCGCTTCGCCGGGGATCGACACTGCGGTCAGACTGTCGGCCCGGGCTGCAAGGGGGCGCATATAGCCGGTCACATCCTTGGTGTTGAGCATGCCGCAGATCAGATGCGTCGGGCGTTTGGGCAGATTGGCCAGCACATCGGCGAGCGCAATGCCTGCGGCGGCGTTGTGACCACCATCGAGCCACAGTTCGGCCGCGCCGGCGGCCTCGACCAGCGGGCCGGTTTTGAGGCGCTGCATGCGGGCGGGCCATTCGGCGCCGGTCATCGCCGCCTCGCAGGCGGCCTCATCCGCGCCGAGGTGACGCAGCACCGCAAGGGCGGCCCCGGCGTTCTGGATCTGATGCGCGCCCATCAGGTTGGGCAGCGGCAGGTCCAGCAGGCCGCACTCGTCCTGATAGACCAGACGGCCGCGTTCCTCGTGGACGTGCCAGTGCTGGCCATAGGCGATCACCGGCGCGCCAAGGCGCATCGCGGTGTCCTCGATGACCTCCATCGCCTCGTCAGGTTGCGGGCCGACCACCACCGGCACGCCGCGTTTGATGATGCCGGCCTTCTCGCCTGCGATCTTGGCCAGCGTGTTGCCGAGGAATTGTTCATGGTCGATGGAAATCGGCGTAATCACCGAAACCTCGGGCGTGATCACATTGGTGGCATCCAGCCGCCCGCCAAGGCCAACCTCCAGCAGGGTGTAATCCGCCGGGCTGCGCGAAAACGCCAGCAGCCCCGCCACGGTGGTGATCTCGAAATAGGTGATGCTCTCGTTGCCATTGGCGCTGTAGCACTCGTCGAGCACCTGCGTCAGGTGATCCTCGGAGATCAGATCCCCCGCCAGACGGATGCGTTCGTGAAAGCGGGCCAGATGCGGCGAGGTATAGGCGTGGACCGATTTGCCCCAGCCCTCAAGCCCGGCGCGGATCATCGCCTGGGTGGAGCCCTTGCCATTGGTGCCCGCGATATGGATCACCGGCGGCAGTCTGTCCTGCGGGTTGTCCAGCGCCGCCAAGAGACGCCAGACCCGATCCAGCGTCAGGTCGATGATCTTGGGATGCAGCGCCATCATACGGGCGAGAATGGCGTCGGAGGTCTGTTCGGTCATCGGACGTGATCCAGTCTGATCACGGAGCCAGGCGGTGCCACATTCGATGAGGGCAGCGCCCGTCCCGTCGGGGTGGAAGCGAAGCGCCCGCCTCGATCAGGGCGGGCGCTGCCCGACCTTTGGTCAGGCAAAACTCACAATGCAGGGACTCAGGCGTTTTTGTCTTCGCCCGATGCGTCCTCCTCGGGCGCTTTTTCGTCTTTTTCGCCCCCTTCGACCTGCGGCTCAGGCTCCGGGGCGGGCAGATCTCCGTGCACCTGCGGCGGCATGTCCATCAACATGCGGATGATGGTGATCAGCTCCTCGCGCATCTCGGTGCGCGGGGTCACCCGGTCCAGCATGCCGTGATCCAGCAGGTATTCGGCGCGTTGGAAGCCCTCGGGCAGTTTTTCGCGGATGGTCTGCTCGATCACCCGCGGCCCGGCAAAACAAATGAGCGCGTTGGGTTCGGAGATATGCACATCGCCCAGCATCGCATAGGACGCGGTCACACCGCCGGTGGTCGGATGGGTGAGCACCACGATATAGGGCAGGCCCGCCTCTTTGAGCATCTCGATCGCAACGGTGGTGCGCGGCATCTGCATCAGCGACAGGATGCCCTCCTGCATGCGCGCGCCACCTGCGGCGGAGAACAGCACCAGCGGGCGGCCCAGTTTCACGGCCTCTTCGGCGGCGGCGATGATGGCGTTGCCGACATACATGCCCATGGAGCCGCCCATGAAGGAGAAATCCTGCGCGGTGGCGACGATCGGCGTGCGCCCGATTTCACCGGTGGCGACCAGCATCGCCTCTTTTTCGCCGGTGTTTTTCTGCGCCGCGCGCATCCGGTCGGGATAACGTTTCTGGTCGCGGAACTTCAGCGGATCGGCAACCGGCTCCGGGACCTTCACCTCGGCAAAGATGCCACCGTCGAACAGCGCCTCGAACCGCGCCCGCGGGGTGATATGCATGTGGTGGCCGCAGTTGGTGCAGACGTTCTGATTGTCGGTCAACTCGCGGTGAAACAGCATGGTGCCGCATTCGTCGCATTTCTTCCACAGGTTCTCGGGGACTTCCCGGCGCGAGAAGATCGAGTTGATCCTGGGGCGGACGTAGTTGGTGATCCAGTTCATCTATTGGCCTCTGCCTGATTGGCGGTTGGAACCCCAGATAAGGCGAGTTTGCGTCAATTGCAATCAGGCCCTGATCGCAACCCGCGCCGCAAGCCACGTGACAAGGAGCACCATCAGGTCCACCAGCAGCCAGGGGCGCAGCGCCGCCACATCATCCATTGCAAAGGGGTGCAGATAGAGCGCCAGCCCGTTGAGGCTGGAAGGCGAGGCCACCACCAGCAGGGACCAGACGTTGTTGATGAAATGCACCGCGATCGCCGGGCCGAGGCTGCCGGCCCGCGCGGTCAGATCCGCCATCAGCATGCCATAGAGGGTGGCGCTGGCCACGATGAGCCAGGCATTGTCCCCGGCCTCCTGCGGCATGTAGTGGCCCATGCCAAACAGGAGCGAGGGCAGGAGCAGCCAGACCAGCGGGCTCTGGAACCGGGCGGCGAGCCCCTGCTGAAGATAGCCGCGAAACAGGATTTCCTCGGCGCTGACCTGGATCAGCACCAGCACCAGCGACAGCGGCAACAACAGCAGCCAGCGCCCAAACGGCAGCTGCGCCACCACCGGTTCGCCCATGTCGTAGGGCGGCAGCACCACCACGACGCAGACCAGCACCAGCAGGATACGCACCACCTGCCACCATTGCCAAAGCACCCGGTCCCGCGGCCCCACCAGAGAGCCAAGACTGCGCCCGTGCAGCATCTGCAACACCAGCCCCACGGCAATGATGGCATAGAGGAAATTGCCCAGCAGCACCGCCATCCCGGCGGCATCATTGCCACCAAACAGATCCGCGTCGCCGGTCAGCGCCAGCACCGCCGGCAGCACCAGCAGGTCCGACAGCAACCCCAGCGCAAACCAGGTCACGATCACCAGCACCACCCCGACCGCCAGACGCCAGAGCTCCGGCATCTTGCGGGCGTCCTGCAGCAGGATCTCGTGGGGGTGATAGCGCATTGCGGGCGGTCCTTTGACGTTTTGCCCCTTGTAAGCGAGCCGGGCGCGCCTGGCCAGCACCCGGCGCCCAGCCCCCCTGGCGCCCGAGTGGGATCAGCCCTCGCTCTGCGCGCTGTCGTCGGGTTGCGGCCCCGTCCGCGCCGCCTGCAAGGCGACGGCGGCGCTCGACAGATGTCCGGAAACCGTTTTCAGCAATTGCACCGCCACCGAGACATCGCTTTCGATCACGGTGCAATATTCCTCGGCCCCGATGCGCAGGAACACGCAGTCCTCGACCGCCAGCAGGTCGAGCTGGCGCGGCTCGCCGGTGATCACCGCCAGATCCCCGATCAGCCGCCCGGGACCGATCTCGTCCAGCTGGCTGCCGTCTTCGGGGAATTGCAGCGCCGCCCGGCCGGACAGGCACAGGTAGACCGCATCGCCCTCGGCGCCGGCGCGGAACACCGCAGTGCCCGTCGGCACCTGCACCCAGGCGGCGGAAAACGCCAGCAGGCGCTGATTGCGGGGATCCAGCCGCGCAAACAGATCGACATCGCCGATCACCGCCAGCTTGCGATCAAAATCGCCGCCCTGTTCTGCCGTCTCGGGCCAGGGCGCCGCCACGCCCTCCTGCCCGTCCAGCCGCCCGTCCGTCAGCTCCAGATACATGTCATAGCGCGAGGGGTTCTCGAAATGGTCTTCGAGGTGGATCATCGTGGTCTTGGGCAGGAGCGCCTGCAACCGGGTGCGGGTCTTCAGCCGGTTGTCGGCGTCATGGCTGGCCAGCACGTGATCGAGGATCAGGATATCGGGCCGCTTGATCGCCGCCCGGGTAAAGGCGGCGCGTTCGCGGAACACCGGCTCCAGCAAGGCGCCGCCCAGCCCGGTCGGCAGGTCGTAGATCATCAGCGCCAGCCGCGCCTTCAGATCGTGGTCGGCCATCACGTCGGCCACCACATCCTCCACCGCCTGCGCGCGGGCACCCGCGTGGATCGACACCCGGCCAAACAGCGCGTTTTCCAGCACCGTCAGCTTGCGGGCGTATTCTTCGGAGCGCAGGCGGCGATAGACCCCGGCGCAGTCCGACAGCAGCAGATCGCCGCGCCGCGCCCGGATTTCGAGGATGCGGTCCTTGTAGGCGCGCGGCAGACCGGCGCCGATCTGCTCTTCGGTCAGCAGGAAGGGCAGCGTGCACAACAGCGCATGGTCCTCGCGCCCCAGCGTGCCGCCGCCGGTGTGGTGGTCGGCCGCGCGACTGATGCGGGCATAGAGATCCTCGTCCAGCCCCAGCCGCCGGAACAGCGGGTGCGAGGTGTCGCCCTTGCCAAAGGTCCGTTGCAGCGTGTCGATCAGCGCCAGGCTGATGTCGCGGGTCTCCGCCTCCAGCCCCTCGGCCCGCAGTACCCGCTGAAACGGGCCGTCGGGATCGGTGAACAGCTCTGTCGGCACCGGCTGCACCGGAAAGGCGAACATCATGTTCTCGGCCAGCGGCAGGGTGGAATTGTAGCGCTCCGGCAGGAAGCGATAGACCACATCCCCCAGCCCCTGCGCCGCCAGCCGGGCGGCGATGCGGGGCCGCAGCGCGGTGATCTGCGCCTCCAGCGCGCGGTGATGATCCATCAGCCGGGCGTGCAGGGTGCGGTGAAACAGCTGGCCGTCGATGCCCATCGCCTCCACCAGCTGGAACCACCAGTCGCGCAACCCGTCCTCGGAGCCGAGCCCGGCCAGATCCGGGTTCACCCAATCCGCATGCAGCGGATCGGCGCTGTTGCCCGCCCGCACCGCCTCGGCGCGGCTCAGCAGTTGCAGCTCCGGCGCGGTGGCGCGGGGCCGGTTGCGCAGCGGCATCAGCACATTGTCCCCCAGCGAGCCGTCAAACAGATAAGGCCCGCTGAAGGCATAGCCGATGCGGCTGGCGATCACCCCCTGGTGCAATTCCGCGAGGGGGCGTCCGGCCACGATGACCTCGCCCCGCGCCGGCAGCACCTCGCGGGTCAGAAGCTGCGCCAGCGCCTGACGTTCCGCCGCCGAGGTGCTCCGGATCGCCACCTGCGCGCCCGCCGGGATGGTCAGCGAGAGCCCGTCCAGGATCGGCTTGCCCTCGCCATCGCGGACGGTGACATCGCGCAGTTCGATCGCGCCGCGCAGATGCGGCAGGCTCCGGGGTTCGCCCTCGAACAGCGCCGCGTCGAGCATCCCGGGCGGGGCGAATTTCTCGCGCATGACCTGCCAGCGCAGCGACATGTCCTGCACCTGGTTGTAATAGGTCAGCAGCTCTTTCCACGGGGCCGACAGATCCTTGTAGGCCGCCAGCGCCGCCACCAGCGCACCCACGGTGATCTCGCCCCGGATCGCCAGCAGGCCGCCCACCGAATAAAAGAAGAACGGCGTCAGATGACCGATCAGGTTGTTGAGGAACTTCATAAAGAACTTCTTCATGAAGATGCGGCGGCGGATCTCGAACAGGCGGCCCAGCCGGTTGGACACCTGCGCCAGCCGGTAGCGCCAGCCGCCATTGCTGCGCAGGTCGGACAGCCCGGCGGCGGTTTCGCCGATCTCGGCAGAGAGCGCGCGCAGCTCGACGATCCGGTCCTTGTTGAGCAGGTTGATCTGGCGTTGCAGCATCGGGATCAGCCAGGCCTGCAACGGGATCAGCGCCACCGACGCCAGCCCGAACCAGACGCTCTGCACAAACAGGAACGCCACGATGGTCAGCATCTGCCCGGCCTGGAACACCGGCTGCGCCACCGCATCCCCCATCAGCCCGCCCATCGGTTCTGATTCGGAGGTGATGAGCGACACCATCTCCCCCTGCGAGGTGGTGCGGAAATGGCCCGAGGGGAACCGCATCATCCGCGCGATCATCTGATAGCGCAGGCGCCGCAGCAGCCGCTCCGACAGGATCCCCTTGAGCGTATTGAGCCGCATCTTCATCAGGCCGCTGGCCAGCACCGCCGCCAGGAAGGTGAAGCACAGCACCAGCAGATAGGACTCGGAACTCAGCCGCCACCCCCAGAGCATGATCCAGTCGCTCGGCGCACCGATGGCATCGTTGACGATCCGCTTGGGCAGCTCCAACGTCGCGTAGAGAAACGGAAAACTCAGCAGCGTCAGGACCAGCAGACCGAGTTGCTGGCGCTTGGAATAGCGCCAGATAAAGGCAAACAGGCTTGGCTCCACAGCCTATGTCCTTTCTGTCGGTCCGGGCCGCCCTGGTGACCGGAGCCCCCGGGCGGCAAGAGCGGCGCGGCGGTTCGCGCGTATGGGGGCGTCTGGTGCACAGGGCGCCGTCAAGGCGCGTGAGGTAAGCGTGATACCGCCACAATTCAAGCCTCGCCCGGTCACGCCTCCTTTATCCTTGTTCCGCCACGGTGCTGGGTTTAGAACTTTTGGGCAGTATTCAGCCGTGTATATATCCTTTGATCAGGGATCTGATCCATCGATTTGTCGGGCTGAAGCAGGCTTGCACGCAGGCCATCACACACAGGTGGAACCACAGGCGAAAGCCTGCGCGACACCACGGGCGACACATAGGCGACACAGGCGCAGATCACGAAGGGCAGACCGTGAGGCAGACAATCGCACAGACCCTGGCGGCAGCCGGCCGCATCCGGCGCGGGATCGCCCGCAGCAGATGGGGCGGTCTCGGCGCGCTCTGCCTTGTGCTGGTCGCACCGTTGCTGCTGGCGGGCTGCATGCAGGGCAACCGGCTCGCCTTTGCACCGCCGGGAGAGGACATCTCCCGCCCCGGCAGCGGCCGTGGCCGCGCGCTCACCGCGGTGTTCGGCGACGGGCAGCTGATCCTCGCCGCGCCCAGCGGGTTCTGTTTCGACGCGCAGATGGAGAAGCACACCGCCACCGGCGGCTTTGCGCTGCTGGCCGATTGCGCGCGCATGAGCACCTTTGGCCGCTTTCGCGGCGCCGAGGGCGCAATGCTGACCGCCACCGTCGGCGCCGTGGCCGCCAACACCCCCGCCCCCTCGGCCGAGGCCCTGCGCGCCGCCTTCACCACCAGCCGCCGCACCGCCCGGGTGTTGGAGACCCGCAGCGACCGCGATCTGCCGCTGGTGAAACTGCATATGGACGGCCATTCCGCAGAGGGTGCGAGCGGCACCCATTGGCGCGGTGCCTTTGTGGTGCACGGGCATCTGGTGTCGGTCGCGCTCTATGCGCCGGATGGCAGCACCTACCTCGGAGAGAAAGGCGCCCGGCTGATCCGCGAATTCGTGCGCGCCTCGCGCAATGCCACCCGTCTGGCGGAGACCACCACCCCGGCGGCCCCGGGCGAGTCGGCGCCGGAGCAGACCGCACGGCCGCTGTCGCGACCGGGGGACACCGCGCCCGTCGCGACCGCCTCCGCAGCTGCGGATCCGCAGCGCTCGGACGGCTGAACAGCCGTCACGGCACGCCTCAGAAACACCTTTGTCTCCGGTTGCTAGTCCGTTAATATGGCGGACAAATCCGGGCGAACATCCCGGGCAGACACGCGAGAACGCGAGCCGTGGGGGCAGGATGGGCAGACTTCTGGAGCAGCTGTTGAATGCAGGCGCGCTGCGGCGCTGGCGCAGTGCGGTGCGACAGGCCCCGGGCGCGCCATTGCCGCTCCTGCGCCAGCAGCGCAACGCCGCCCGGCAGCTGCGCGCCCAGCTCGACCAGCTGATCCACATCGCCGACGGGCGCCTGGCGCTGCCGCGTGTCGGCTCCACCGCCTTTGCCCGCCCGCATGGGACCGACTGGTCCTGGCGCCCCGAACTCTGGCGCGGCCCCTTGCCGGTGGTGGGGGTGTCCTCGGTGCCCAGCAAGACCCGCCTCGGCCACGAGATCCAGATGTTTCATGACTGTGCCATCTCGGAACTGACCCTGCGCCAGCTGCGCAACACGCGGGAGGAGGACCTGGCGCCCTTTGGCCTGCGGATGGATGTGTTCCAGTTCGACGGGTCGTTTCTGTCCCTGGTGATCGACCTGCCGGCCGAGGCGACCCGCGGGCTGACGCGACAGCATCTGGTGCGCATGGATTGTATCGTCGAAAGCGAAAAGCCGATCGAGATCTTCGCCCGCCTCAACATCAAGCACGGCCCCAATACCGAGCAACTGGTCCGCGAACTGCCCCCGGGCGAGAAAAACATGACGGTGGAATACGACCTGGCCTATTCACGGCTGAACGAAAAACGGATCGAGAAGGCCTGGCTCGACCTGATCTTCGAAGCCCCCGACCTGAACCAGGTGGTGCTGCGGGATGTGACCTTCGCCCGTTTCCGCCGCGCCAACCTCTGAGGTCTGCCCCGGCCCTGTTAGCCACCTGCCCCCGTTTGCCACCTGCCCTTTTCCAATTCCAGGAGATCTCCATGAGCGCCCTCACCCTCCGCAAGATCCGTTTCCGCTCCGGCGTCTGGGAAGGCCAGGTCGAGAACGCGCCGCACGGCGGGCCCCGGCCGCAGATCGCCGTGCGCTATCTCGACCGCGAGGTTGCCGATGTGGCGCTGGCCGAGGCGGAGACGCCGGGATGCTGGACCCTGTCCATTCCGATCCCGACCGAAGCCGTGGGCGATGGTGTGCAGAGCTTTGTCATCTATGAGGCCGGATCGGATGAGAAACTCGGCGATTTCACCCTGATCGCGGGCGAGCCGCTGGTGGATGACCTGCGGGCCGAAGTGGAGCTGCTGCGCGCGGAGCTGGACATGCTGAAACGCGCCTTCCGCCGCCATTGTCTGGAAACCACCTGACGGACCTGAGGCCATTCAACGCGCGCGG
>NZ_JBSWVA010000005.1:0-52305 GCF_056159345.1 Epibacterium sp. ABV4_022 | reverse complement strand
CCTGCGTCCTGCCTCATGTTGGAACAGAGGATGCCCTGCCCGGGTTTGCCCGGATCACCACCCTCGATGTATCGCCTTTTTCACAAGATAGCAGAAAAGGCAGCAGGTGGAAGCATTATGATGACATTGCCATTATTTTCTAAGCAAATCCGACACTTGCAACAGGCGATATTGCTGGTGTCTGAGGTCTGAACAGGAGGGGTGAAAAAAACATATCCTGTTATTATTGTGTTATTTCTAGTTAAGGCAGAGCATGGGCATCTGCAAAGCCCTTTTTTATTGGGCTTTGGCCGTGAAATTCTGAGATGCGCGACTCTGAAACCCCGATGAAATGACTCTGAACCCCCGATCTGCTGACTCCGAACCCCCGTTGTGCGGGGCTGTGGATAACCCTAGGGTGAGTGTAATCAAAACCACGAAGGCGAATCCGGCGGTACAGCAGGACGCACATCGTGGAACAGGCAGAGCAGTGAGACTGAATACATGACCAGCGCGGTGAGCGGGGCCGGGGGCTATCCACCCGAAGGGCAGGGGGCATATTTCCTCTGTGACATCTTCGATGCGATGCCGAAGAATGATCTGGCGTCGATGGAGCATCCGTTGTTTTCGCTCAGCACCCGGCCCGACCGGCGCATTCTGAACTACGAGCACAACGGCGCCGAGATCACCGTGACGCCGAGCGTCAAGGGGCTGGCGACAATCCACGACAAGGACATCCTGATCTTCTGTGTGAGCCAGCTGATGGCGGCGCTCAATGCAGGCCGTCAGGTGAGCCGCACGCTGCATCTGACGGCGCATGATCTCTTGATGGCCTGCAACCGCGAGACCTCGGGCGATGCCTACCGGCGGCTGCGCGAGGCGTTTGAGCGGCTGGCGGGCACCCGGATCACCACCAATATCACCACGGGCGGACAGGAAATCACCTCGGGTTTTGGCCTCATCGAGAGCTGGGAGATTGTGCGCAAATCTCGGGGTGGGCGCATGGTCTCGGTGGCGGTGACGCTGTCGGACTGGCTGTTTCGGGCGGTGCTGTCGAAATCGGTGCTGACGCTCAGCCGCGATTACTTTCGCCTGCGCAAACCGCTGGAGCGGCGCATCTACGAGCTGGCGCGCAAGCACTGCGGACGTCAGGACAGCTGGCAGATCTCGGTGGAGACGCTCCTGAAGAAATCCGGCTCCGCCAGCCCGCGCCGGGTCTTTCGCAAGATGGTCCGCGACATGATCGAGGCCCAGCCCTTGCCCGATTACGAGATGGCAGAGCTGGAGGGCGACATCATCCGCTTTGCCCAGAAGGACAAGCTGCTGGAGACACCGCCGCCGGTGGTCTCCGAAGCGGCCCGCGACGAGGCGCGCCGCCTGCTGCCGGGGGCGGATGTCTACGCGCTGGAGGCTGACTGGCGCGCGGTCTGGGCCCGCTCGGGGGGGCCGCGTCTGAGAAAGCCGGATGCGGCCTTCCTGGGCTGGGTGCGCAAGCGGGCAGGTGCCTGAGCGGGCGGTTTTCGAGGGGCGCGTCGATGGCCTGGCGCCGTTGCGGAGGTTACCTTTTGGTGGGGCCCACCGGGGGCCGCCGCCGCGCGGGAAACCACATGTCCCGGGGCGGCATGTGGTTTTCGGCTGTCTGTTGTGCAGCTAAGGTGCAAGCGCCGCAGAGCGGCCAATCGCATCGAGAGAGAGCAGGGGAGCAACGGCAATGAAACTGCTGTTCGTGCATCAGAACATGCCGGGTCAGTATCGCGAGCTGGTGAAATGGCTTGTCGCGCAGGGCGGGCATGAGCTGGTGTTCCTGAGCCAGCGGGGCGATGTGAAGATCGCGGGCGTGCGCACCGTGGTCTATGCGCCCTTCCACACGCCTACAAAGGAGGCCTTTGGCCTGGCCCGGGACTGGGAAGCGGCGGCGGGGGCGGGCTTTGGCGCCGTGCAGGCGATGCAGAAATACGAGGCCGAGACCGGCTTTCGCCCCGACATCATCCTCGGCCATACCGGCTGGGGGGAGTTGTCCTTCTTCAAGGATCTGTGGCCGGATGTGCCGATCCTCGGCTTCTTTGAATATTACTACAATATGGAAGGCGGCATGGTCGGCTTTGACCCCGAACAGCCCGCCGGGGCCCATGCGCCCTATTTCAACCGCGCCCGCAACGTGGTGCCCTGCCTCAACCGCGAGGTGGTGGACCTGGGCCATGTGCCGACCTACTGGCAGCGCGACCGCTTTCCGGCCTCGTTCCATGACATGATGTATGTCTGCCACGATGGCATCCGGGCGGACCGGTTGCAGGCCAACCCGGATGCGCAGATCGCGCTGGGGCGGCTGGGCCATCCGCTGTCGCGCGGGGATGAGGTGGTGACCTATGTGGCCCGCAACATGGAGCGCGCGCGCGGGTTTCACATCATGATGCGGGCGCTGCCGGAGATCCAGGCCGCACGCCCCAATGCGCGCATCCTGATGATCGGCGGCAACGAGGTCTCCTACGGGCGCGAGAGCGACCACCCCGGCGGCCTGCGCGGCGAGATGGAGGCCGAGGTCGGCGACCGCGTCGACTGGAGCAGGGTGCATTTCCTCGGCCGGGTGCCCTACGGCGATCTGTGCCGCATCATCCAGCTGTCGCGCTGCCACATCTATCTGACCATGCCCTTTGTCCTCAGCTGGTCGCTTCTGGAGGCGATGGCGATGGAGGCCACCATCGTGGCCGCCGATGTGGCGCCGGTGCGCGAGGCGATCACCCATGGCGACACCGGCCTGCTGGTGGATTTCTTCGACCCGGAGGCGCTGGCCGCGCAGGTGGTGGAGGTGCTGGCCCGCCCGGCGGAACATGCGGAGCTGGGCGCGCGCGCCCGGGCGCGGGTGCTGCGGGATTATGATTTCCTGACCCGCTGCCTGCCGGAGCATCTGCGCCAGATCAACCGGCTGGTCAGCACCGCGCCGCCGATCCGGATCGACGCGGGCTGAGCACGCCCCCACAGGGGGCCGCGCCGCCAGGAACAGGCCGCGCGGCCTGCGTCAGCCGCCAACTGCCGTGGCGATGATCTGGTCGATCGTCCCGTCCGCCATCATCGCCGTCAGGGCGCGGTCCATATCGGCGGCAAACGCTTCGGCCTCGGTGCCCTGCCAGCTGCCGCGAAAACCGATCATGCTGTCTTCGACCGAGGTATCGAGCACCTGGGTGATACCGCTGAGTTCCAGCGCACCCATGGCGATCTGTGCCGTCAGTTGCTCCTGCACGTAGCAGTCGATACGGCCGGCGGCGAGTTTCTTCAGGTTGAGATCGGTGGTCGGTGCCTCCTGAAGCGAGATCAGCCCGCTGGCGACCAGGTCAAAAAACTCCGGCCCCGGGGTGCCGAAGCCGGCGTTGTTGCCAAATGTGAGCCCCTTGAAGTCCTGCGGGTAGGACCAGTCGGCTTCGGCCACGCCATCGCGGCAGTAGACGGAGACGTTCTCGGTGAACGGCGCCACCAAATAGGTGCCGATCCAGGGGCGGCTGTCGGGCTTGTGGTAGGTGCCGACCAGACCATGGGCCTGCCCGCTTTCGACCAGGTTCACGGCGCGCGACCACGGCACCGCCTCCAGAACGACGTCATAGTCGCCTTCGATACGGGTCAGGGCTTCGGTGATCACTTCCGCCCAGATGCCGGTGGGGCGTTTGCCGTCCTTGGTCATATAGGGGGCATAGGCCTCGTCCTGGACCAGGCGGATGGTCTCGGCAAAGGCGGGGGCGGAAAACAGGGAGAGGGCACAGGCGGCGGTGGCCAGGAGCGTGCGACGGGACATGGGTGTTCCTTTCTGCTGCAAGGGAGCTGTCCCGGTTGGCCTAGCAGGCACGCATTAAGGCCCGCTGAAAATTTTATGCCCAGTTTATGGTCGGGGATCGGGCCAGTTCTGTTGCCCGGGGCCGCGTTGCCGGGGCGGGCGGCACTGGTCTTTCGCCTGTGTGCCGCCTACACAGGAGCCAGATGATGCTTCTTCCTCCATCCCCAGTGCCCGGAGACCGCCACATGACTCCCCGACAGATGACCCTCGACGAGACCCTGGCCGAAATGGCCCGCGTGCTGACGGTGGAGGCGGCCGCGCTGACCCGGATGGCGGGCGACGTGGGCGACGCGCAGCTCAAGGCGATCGAAATCCTCGAGGCCATGGAGGGCCGCGTGATTGTGTCGGGCGTTGGCAAGTCCGGCCATATCGGCAACAAGATCGCCGCCACCCTGGCCTCCACCGGGACGCCGGCGCAATTTGTACATGCCACCGAGGCCAGCCACGGCGATCTCGGCATGGTGACGCCGCGCGATGTCTGCCTGGTGATCTCCAATTCCGGCGAGACGTCTGAACTGGCCGATATCGTCACCTACAGCCGCCGCTTTGCTATTCCGCTGATTGCCATCACCCGCAAGGCCGACAGCACCCTGGCCGCGCAGGCCGATGTGGTGCTGCTGCTGCCCGACGCGCCCGAGGCCTGCGGCATCGGCATGGCGCCCACCACCTCGACCACGGCGACGCTGGCGATGGGTGATGCGCTGGCGGTGGCCCTGATGAAGCGGCGCGGCTTTGAGCGCGAGGATTTCAAGGTCTTCCACCCCGGCGGCAAGCTGGGCGCGCAGCTGATGCTGGTGGATGGTCTGATGCACACGGGCGAGGCTTTGCCGCTGGTGGCGCCGGACACCCCGATGTCGGAGGCGCTTTTGACCATGACCGCCAAGGGCTTTGGCCTGGCCGGTCTGGTCGAGTGGGGGCGGCTGACCGGCATCATCACCGACGGCGATTTGCGCCGCAACATGGACGGGCTGATGGCGCGCACCGCGGGCGAAGTGGCCACCCGCGGCCCCAAGGTGATCCGGCGCGGCTCGCTCGCCTCGGAAGCGCTGCACGAGATGAACAGCCGCAAGATCTCGGCCTTGTTCGTGCTGGATGACGCGGACCGGGTGGCGGGGCTGCTGCACATCCACGACTGCCTGCGCGCGGGCCTGGGCTGAGCGGCGGCGGGTCCCTCTGTTCTGCCTGTCAGGGGCAGAGGGACGCGCATTGCACGCCGTCGCGCCACATGCCGCAGGCGGGACAGGCGGTCAGGGGGCGGGAGGATCGGTGGCTCTGGAGTGACGGTTTCGGCCTGTGGCCTCGTGCCATTTTCCACACATTACGCAGCAAACTGCAAAGTGCCACTAAGATACTGATAATTTTGATTTAATCCTGTCCGATAGTATTTTCGGACTGTCAGCAACTTGATTTCACATAAAAAACAACACCTTACGAGTCAAAGTCCCGAGTGCGGCACAGCCGTGCCACACCGCATGCCACGCGTGGCACGTCGTCCAGAACTGTTTCGGACAGTTCGTGCCATGCGTGATACGCGTGGAAAACGAAGGCGATCTGCCCAATGACAGGAGGTGCTCGGCCATTGAATACCCGGGACTACGTATATGTTCGCCTTGATCCCAAAGAGGGGAGCACCCCCTCTGATCGTGTAACCATCCGCAAACACACGCAGGCCGCGCGGCGCGACGGATTTGTCGTGCATAGCCGCTGGGCTGTGCGCGAACGGGTGGGCGCCTCGGTTGCCGCCTCAGGGCGACCAAAATTGCAGCAGCTGATCCGCAAGCTCAGACCTGGCGATGCCGTCATCGTCTATACGCTTGACGGCTTCGGGCGCGATGCAGCCGATATCCTGAAGACGATCCGGCTCATTCACGAGATGGGGGCTGAGCCGTTTTGTGCGTCTCTGGGAACAAAAGAAAACCTGTTCAATGACAATGAGTTCAGGAATACCATGGACGCGATGGCCACGCTTGAGCGTTTGACAGAAGCTGAACGCAAACAGGCGAAGGCGACGGGGCGTGGGGTCGCAGGCGGGCGGATCGGTCGGCCACCCGCGTTGGATGATGCAACGCAGGCAGCGGTACGGGCGGACCTTGAGGCCGGGATGACCGTCGCCGCCGTGGCCCGGCGCTACAACACATCTCACCAGACCATTCTGCGCATCCGCGACGCAAGGAAACACTCCTGATCTCTTCTTGCCGAATGCTGTGTGTCACATGGCAGTGCGAGCCGGCGGGTCCGCAATAGACCCCTTTGGGCGCTGTTTTGCTGACATCTGATATCGGGATTGAGGTTTCCCGTCTCTGGTTCCATATTGTGCACGCATTGGTTGATTTGTTTAAGGCGTCTGATGATGCAGGCGGAAGATGATTACTGGCTTGATCTGGGCCGCGCAGCGGATGCGGTTCCAGGCGTTCTCCCCAGCGCAGGCGGAGAAGAAATCTGCGGAGTTGAGCCGCTGGGGGACCAATTCGGTGCCTGGCCTCAGAAGACCGTGCCGGATCTCCTGCACCCCCCGTTGTTCGGCCCTCTTGCGGACGGCTGCGAAACGGTGCCGGGCTGTTTCGCCATTCTGGACGGAGCCAAAATCGCGAACCTGCCGGACGTTCTCATGGCCTCGGGGTTGCCGCACCGATGCCTGTTCCAGGGGGACGCTTTTGACACCTTGGGCGATGCTGCGCCATGGATTGTGCAGCTTGAGGCAGGCAGCAACCTGACCCGGCAGCTGTTCACCACAGGGGCGAAGCCAACGCAGTTCTGGGATCGTGAGCCGGGGCTTTATCTGCGGTCATCACAGGACCTGGATGCGCTGTGGCAGCACTTCAGGACCTTTACCCGCGTGCGTAACAGTCAGGGCGAATGGGTCTTTTTCCGCTTTTGGGAGCCGCATGTCGCCCAGGCCTGCCTGGAGGCCGGATATCTGCGTTATTTCCACGGTTCCGAGCAGCAGATGGCCGCGGCCGTGATCTGCTGCAACGTGCTGGATCAGTGCACATTGCATCATGCCCCGGAGCATCCCGGCGCCGCGCCCGCCTGCCAGCTCAGTCGCGCACAGGAACAGGCGATGGCCCAGGCGGTCGCGCGGCGGCGGCGGATCGAGATGGCCCTGGCCCTACGCCGCTCGTTTCCCGAGCAAACCGCCGGCAGGTCCCGCGACGATCTGCACAGCGTGGTCGCGCAGGTCGCCCAGCGAATGGGCGCATACGGCATTCGCAAGCTGCGCAGCATTCATGTCCTAGCCAGCTGGCAGCTGTTCTTCGGTGAGCGCTTTGAACAGCGTGATCCGGCCGGCCAGCTGATCCAGATTCTTGCAGGCCATTTGGACGAAGACGCCAAGCTGGCCCAGCTGGAGCGCCGCATGGATGCGCTGCATGAGACAGGAGCGCTGTGATGGCGGATGGCAGCCCCAAAACTCCGGCCCCCAGCGCAGTTGCTGCCCAGGCCCGGGCGGGCGCGCCTGCGGCGCAGGGCGACATGGACCGGATATGCCTGCCATGTGCGGGGCTGATCCGGGTCGAAGCCTGCTACCGGGATGCCTGGACCACACCGCTGACCAATGCCTGTGTGCGGGTCGAGGACAGCACCGGAGTTGTTGTGGACGGCGCGATCCGCACGGAACCCCTGATCGCCCATGGCCTGAAAGACGGGGACGCGCCGACCGCCCCGCTGGCCACGATGGGAACCACCCCGCCCATCGAAGTGGCACAGGGGACTTCGGAGGTCACGCTGGTGCCGCAGGGGGCCGGAGAGGCTGACGCCGGTATGGGCGACCTGGGCGCGGCGCTGGCCGCGTTCCGGGACGATGCGCTGGTGAAGCTGCAGCCCTATGTGCTGGAATGGGAAGCCAGAGGCCTCCTCTCCATCCCCGAGGCGCGGTTTCGGGGTGTCGGCAAGGGTCTGTCCGCCTGGTATCAGGGCGAGGCCGATTTCTGGGGCGGTGTCAGCGACCGCGCCGTTGCAGCCTATCAAAACGCCCAGAACTGGCATGACGCTTATGTGGCCCGCCAAAGCCCGTTTGAGCAAGGCATGATGCAATACGGCGGCCCCTTCGGCGCGATTGCGGTTTACGGGACATCCTTGGTCGAAACCGCCGCCGAAACCGTTTCGGACTGGATCAGCGGCGCGGATGATCTGGCCGCCTATATCGCCACCATCATGGCGGCGATGCGCGATCTGGCCTCGGGGACCGTGGATCTGATGGAGGCCGCGCTCGACAGCCTGCGCGCCCTCCCAGGCGAGACGGGGCGGCTGTTCGCGCAGCTCATCGACAACGGTCAGGACTGGATCGAGCGCCTGGTGCTGATCGCCAGCGAGACCAACGCCATTGAATACGTCTTCCACGTTTTCATGGCGGTGGCGATGAACATGACGCCCAATTTCTGGGCCGAGATGGCGGGGGTGGTCAGCGGTTTCATCCTGCCGGAGGTGCTGATTGAGATCATCCTGGCGGTCATCGCGGCCCTTACCGGCGGCGGCGGCATCGCGCTGCTGGCGGGCCGCCTAGCGACCTTTGTGGCCAAGCTGCGTGGCCTGGCTGTCAAAGCCAAAAGCCTCGGTGTTCTGGCCAGCATCGTCGAGGCCTTCGGCAAGGCCATCACCGCCCTGGGAAAAATCGGCAAAGGCCTGCACGACGAAATCGAAGCCTTCGCCCGCGCTGGGGCCAATGGCGTGGCCCGCATCCGCCACCGGGTGAACCAGTACAAGGTCGAGATCGATCCCAACACCCTGGGCATGAACGGCGGAAATATCAGGATCACCCGCAAGGGCCGCCTGCCCGGCAAGCGCATTAATCCCCCTGGGGACATCCCCTGTTTCAACAAACCCGCAGGCGTCACCGACCGTGATTTCATGGAGCAACTGCTGGAACAGGAAGACGCCATCAACAACACCGACATCGCGGAACTGATCCAGCGCCGGGAAATGGTCAAACAGATGGGAACGGGGGCACTGCGGGATACGGCTGCGCAGTCAGGCGCACGAGCAGATTGGCTGCTAAAAAGAAGCCTGGAAATCGCCAAAGCGCAAGGTCTATCGCGTAAAGCAGCAGAAGCACTTGCCATACAGGAGGCCAAAAAGCTTGATGCTACGCACATTCTTGACATCGTGGCTGGGGGAAGCCCTTCGGAGATATCTGGACTTCAAAACAGCTCCGTGAACCGCTCGATTGGCAGCCAATGGCGCACTCGGGTACATACTCTGGATGAGGCGCTGGCGGGGCACGCTGCTCAGGGTGGCGTGAAGGCGAACATAAGACTCAAAAAATGCTGAGGACGAGATGAATATTCAGGAAGAGCTAAACGACCTCATGGAAGACAACGGCGTTTATGCCAAGTTCCACCCCGCCCCGGCAGACCTCATCACAGAGTTTACCGGGAAGCTTCCGGACTTTCTTCTGGAACTATGGAAACAGCATGGGTTTGGAAGCTGGTCAAACGGGTTATATCATGTCTGCAATCCACATGATTTTGATGGGCTTCTTTCCCAAGTGTTTCATGCCGATGAGGATTTTTCTCACAAGGACTGTCATGTGTTTGGCTACTCTGCCTTTGGTGGGCTGCATGTGTGGAGTGAGAAATATGGCATTGTGGATATTAATTTAACCAGTGCTACGCTTCGCTGTATAAATCTGATTGATGGTAAGAAAACGGAAGATCCAAGCTTGGAAGCGGTATTTTCACTATCTTTACATGCGGATAGAAAAAAATCGCTCAACATCTACGACGACAATGACAAACCGCTGTTCGCTCGCGCTCGTAAGCGGCTGGGCGATTTGGAACCGGGTGAATGCTATGGCTTCTTCCCGGCACTGGCCATGGGCGGTGCGCCCCGGCTGGAAAACCTCAAGCGCACCAAGGCACTGGAGCACTTCCTATTCCTAGCGCAGCTACAGCAATTCACGCTGATGGACTACCTCTCCCGCCCCATCCGCGCTGTGCGTATGATCGGATAGGATGCCGCGCTCACAGAGCCTTGGCGCTAGCTTAACTTGTTGCTACTGCCACAAGGCGCGATCACGCTCTTCCCAGTTGTGGATCCATTCCCAACCGCCAAGGGCATGGATCAGAGGTTGGAGATATGCTTCGTAGTTTTGCCAGCGGTCGATGCCATCCCGGTTCACGCCTTCGCGCACCTGTGCCACAGACGCAGTTCTGATCGCGACAGGAGAACTCTCTGGTCGAAGAACCGCCTCTTCCCAGGGCAATCCGATGAAATCCAGGATCTCCTTCATCTGCGACTCTGGGTTGTCGATCAATGCGCGATAGGACTGCACCCGAAAGTTGCGGCCCAATTTGGCTTGCATGTCGTCAGCGGATTTTTCGGATTGGAGGATGTAATGCGCTATCCCTTCCTGCGATTTTGTGAAGGCATTGGCCTTACCGTCGAAGTTGTTCGCCAGCAGGGATACGCCAATATCCAATGGGTGCCGCTTCATGTACAGAAAGCGCGCTTCCGGCATTGCCTGCGCTGCAAAGCCGAGATCAAAGATGTTTTGGGGCATCTTGTCGATGATCCAGGGTTTCAATTGCGTGAGGGATTGACCGATCCCCTTGAGATAGAGGGTTCTGGCCTTTTCGCGATGCTCCGCGGACAGGTTCTCGCACCACGTCCAATCCGCCTCACTGCCAAAGCAATCCGCACGGACCTCAGACTTTGCCTTCTGCAGTGCAGCGCTTTCTCCAACGGTGCCGACGGCAGAATGGGCAGCCAGCATTGACTCAACCAGGGTCGTACCGCTCCTGGGCACGCCGGTGATGAGGAGGGGGCGGGTTTCACGCGGCGGGGCAAAGAGCGTCTGCAAAGAGCTGGCCTTGAAGGTGGCCACCTGGCTCTCGACCAAAGCCTCCAATGCACCGGGATCAAAGTTCAGGGGGGTGCAATCCTTGGAAGCCTGGAAGTGCTGCATTGCGGTTGCAAACTCTCCTGCTCTCTCAGCGAGGCGGCCAAGGGTATTGAAGGCCGCTTCGCGTTCTTCCACCGCCGTTTTTCGAAATTTTACGGCGCGCCGGAGCCTCTCGGCCTGTTTGCTTGCCGGATCCAGAGGCGCGACAAGGTCAAGGGCGCAGATGAGGTTGATATTGTCTGGCTGTACTTGGAGGCCGGCTTCAAATGCCTCTCTCGCAGCCGATTTGTTGCCGAGGGAGAGCATGCGACTGCCAAGCTGGCTCAGCTGTGCAACATCATGTGGATCTTGCTCGAGCAGAACCTGCATGATCTTCAGGGATTGTTCGGCGCGGCGCATCTCCCAATAACAATCTGAGGTCAGGGCGAGCAGTTTGCGGTCTCCGGGCGTCTCCTTCAGCAGGAGGTGGAGCAACTGCAAGGCAGGCTGAAGCTGACCCTCGTCTATCAAATTCCGGCACATCTCAAGTGAGGGTTTGGTCTTCGCGACGGCCTGAGGAAAAATCTGGTTCATTTCTGCGACCTCAAAAGTAAGTGCCGGGGCCATTCACATCGTGGCGCCGCGGCTGGCAGCTGTGGTGTTTTGAAATCTTCCGAGCAAAGGTCGCCATATATTGTGTTCAATGGCGTCAGGAATTTTTCACGTTCTCAATGTTCCTCAGTGATTGCACCCGCAATGAGGGAGGCTGAAGGCGAGAGATCCTTTGCCGGATCCGGCCCTGGCAGGGAGAGGTGTCATCAAGGTTATGTAATCAATGGATTATTCAATCACCCTTAACGCGCGATGAATTTATCCAGGGTTGCAGAGTGAATTTGAGATCGGACTATTGGAGCGATGCTCGACAACGGTTTGCTCGATGTCATCGGGGTGGCATAGAGCCATTCGGTGATGTCGGGCGTTGTGATCCGCGCCGCTTTACTCCGGCCAAAAGCGGGCAGAAGCTGCGTATTCAGGGAGTATCCCAGCGAGGAAAGCGGTGCTGAGCACCGCACGTCCTGATCTTCCGTGCCGCTGAATACTGCTGCTGCGTTACACGACAGCGTACGTCATGTGCTTGTGTTCCTTTCCCAGCCAAGAAACCCGGCTGGACAACATGAGGCCGACACCGGTGCAAGGGACCCGGACCGCTCGCACGGCGTCAGCGCGGATCTTCGGTGCTGGTGTAGTCCCGGTACCATTGCACAAAGCGGGCCACACCCTCGTCGATGCCGGTCTGCGGCACGTAGCCGGTGAGCCGGTGCAGCAAGGTGGCGTCGGCCCAGGTTGCGGGCACGTCGCCGGGCTGGATCGGCATCAGATTGCGCTGCGCCACACGGCCGGTGGCCCGTTCGATGGCGGCAATATAATCGGTCAGCGGCACCGGGGTGGAATTGCCGATATTGACCACACGGAACGGGGCCACCGGCGACAGGCTGTCCCCGGCGGGCACCTGACCGTCCTCGGGGCGTTCGGGCACCGCGGCCATCAGGCGGCGGATCGCCTCCACCAGATCTTCCACATAGGTGAAATCCCGCTGCATGTTGCCGTGGTTGTAGACGTCGATGGGACGGCCTTCGAGGATCGCCTTGGTAAATTTGAACAGCGCCATGTCGGGCCGGCCCCAGGGGCCGTAGACGGTGAAGAAGCGGAACATGGTCACCGGCAGGTCGAACAGATGGGCATAGGAATGCGCCATATGTTCGGTTGATTTCTTGGTGGCCGCGTAAAAGGACATCTGGTGGTCGGCCTTCTGGTCCTCGCGATAGGGCATCTCGGAATTGGCGCCATAGGCCGAGGAGGTGGAGGCCAGCAGCATGTGGCGGGGCGGATGCGCCCGGGCGGCCTCGAGCAGTTCGAAAGTGCCGATGAGATTGCTTTCCAGATAGGCGCGCGGATGCTTGATCGAATGGCGCACCCCGGCCTGGGCGGCCAGGTGGATAACATAATCTGGATTATGAGAGGCCAGCAGATCGCCCAGCAAACCGGGCGTCTCGATCCGGCCGGTGACCGGCAGGAACTGCCCCGGCCCGGCGGCGGCGGCCTCGATCAGCAAGGCGTGGCGCTGCTCTTTCAGGCGAACATCGTAATAGTCGCTGAAGGCATCCAGCCCGACCACCCGCGCCCCCTGCCGGAGCAGCAGCATGCTGAGGTGAAAGCCGATAAAGCCGGCCGAGCCGGTGACGAGAACGGTTTGCATGGCGGCACACTCGCAGTGGGATTGCGTTTGCCCCGTCCTAGAGGTCCGCCGGGGGCGTGACAAGCAGCAGCGGCGCGCCCCTCAGTCCGCCTCGAACAGATCGCGGGTGAAGACCTTGTCGGCCACGTCGCGGATTTCGTCGGTCATCCGGTTGGCGACGATCAGATCGGCCTCCGCCTTGAAGGCGGCCAGATCGCGGATCACCCGGCTGTGGAAGAAATGCGCCTCCTCCAGCACCGGCTCGTAGACGATCACCTCGACACCCTTGGCCTTCAGCCGCTTCATGATGCCCTGGATCGAGGACTGGCGGAAATTGTCCGATCCCGCCTTCATCACCAGCCGGTGGATGCCCACCACCTTGGGGCCTTTCATCAGGATCTGGTCGCTGAGGAAATCCTTGCGGGTGCGGTTGGCATCGACAATGGCCCGGATCAGGTTCTGCGGCACATGGTTGTAATTGGCCAAGAGCTGCTTGGTGTCCTTGGGCAGGCAGTAGCCGCCATAGCCAAAGGACGGGTTGTTGTAATGGCCGCCGATGCGCGGATCGAGGCTGATGCCGTCGATGATCTGGCGGGTGTTCATGCCGCCGGCCATGGCATAGCTGTCCAGCTCGTTGAAAAACGCCACCCGCATCGCGAGATAGGTATTGGCAAACAGCTTGATCGCCTCCGCCTCGTCGGGGTCGGTGAACAGCACCGGGACATCCCTGTCCTCGGCCCCCTCAAGCAGCAGATCGGCAAAGACGCGGGCGCGCTCGGAGCGCTCGCCGACAATGATGCGGGAGGGGTGCAGATTGTCATAGAGCGCCCGGCCCTCGCGCAGGAACTCGGGGGAAAAGATCACCTGATCCGTCTCCAGCCGCGCCCGGAGGTCCTGCACATAGCCCACGGGAATCGTCGATTTGATGACGATGGTGGCGGCGGGGGTGGTGGCGATCACCTCGGCGATCACCGCCTCGACGCTGGAGGTGTCGAAATAATTGGTCTTGGGGTCATAATTCGTTGGCGTCGCCACCACCACATAGTCCGCCCCCGCATAGGCCTCGGCGGCGGTGGAGGCCGCGCTCAGGTTCAGGCTGCGGTCGGCGAGAAACGCTTCCAGCTCCGGATCGACGATTGGGCATTGGCGGGCGTTGACCATCTCTACCCGCGGGGCGGAGATATCGGTGGCCACCACCTCATGATGCTGCGCCAGCAGGACAGCATTGGACAGGCCGACGTAGCCGAGGCCAGCAACTGCAATTTTCATTCTTCGTTCCTTGCGTAGAGGTCTTCGTAGCGGACGATGTCATCCTCGCCGACATAGGCGCCGGTCTGCACCTCGATCAGCACCATCGGCACCTTGCCCGGGTTTTCCATCCGGTGCACCGCGCCGACCGGAATGTAGACGGATTGGTTCTCGGTGACCAGCTTGACCTCCTCGTCCACCGTCACCCGTGCGGTGCCCTCGACCACGATCCAGTGTTCGGAGCGGTGGAAATGGCTCTGAAGCGACAGGCTGGCGCCCGGATGCACCAGGATGCGCTTGACCTGGAAACGGCTGCCCACCACCAGGCTCTCGAACCAGCCCCAGGGACGGTGGTCCTTGGGAAAGCTGGTGGCCTGGGGCGCGCCCTTTTCCTTCAGCGCCTGCACCGCCAGCTTGACGTCCTGGGCCCGGGACTTGTCCGCCACCAGCACCGCGTCGTTCATCGCCACCGCCATGATGCCCTCAAGCCCGATGCCGACCACCTCCAGCCGGTCGCTGTCCGAGCGCAGCAGCGTGTCGGAACAGTCGATCGCCGTGGCACCGCCGCTGGCCACCACGCCGTTCTCGTCGGGCCCCGCCTCGCGCCAGACCGCGTCCCAGCCGCCAAGGTCGGACCAGGCCGCATCAAAAGGCACCACGGAGAGGTTGCGGGCCTGTTCCATCACCGCGTAGTCGATCGAGATATCCGTCGCCGCCGACCAGGGTGCCGGCGCCAGCCGCAAAAAGCCCAGATCCACCTGCGCCTCGCGCAGCGCCGCCTCGACCGGAGCGATCAGGTCGGGGGCATGGGCCTCGAAGGCGGCAATGATGTCCTTGGCCGCAAACAGGAAGATGCCGGCGTTCCATTTGAAATTGCCCGCCGCCAGCATTTCGGCCGCGCGCAGGGCATCGGGTTTCTCGACAAACTGCTTCAGCGCCACCGCGGCGCCCTCGGCCCCTGGCGCCTCGGCCAGTTCGAGATAGCCATAGGCGGTTTCGGCATGGGTCGGCGTGATGCCGAAGGTCACCAGCTGGCCCGCGGCCACGGCCTCCAGTCCGCGGACGACAGCGGCATGAAAGGCCGCCACATCGGGCACCACGTGATCCGACGGCGCGATCAGCAGCACCGCCTCCGGATCCTGGGCCCGGGCGCGCAGGGCCGCCGCCAGCACCGCCGGCGCGGTATTGCGCCCCTCGGGTTCGATCAGGATGGCGCCGGGATCAATGCCCGCCCCCTGAAGCTGCTCGGTGACGATAAAGCGGAAGTCAGAATTGGTCAGCACCATCGGCGGCGCAAAGGACATCCCCTCGGCCGTTCCCGCCAACCGCTTCGCCGAGGCCTGAAACAGGGTCTCCTCCCCCATCAAGGGCACAAATTGCTTTGGATAGCTCTTGCGCGATAACGGCCATAGACGGGTGCCAGAGCCACCACACAGAAGGACGGGGATAATGGTCATTGTAAGGCGCCTATATGAGTAATCTCCATCATGCCTACAGTCGATACGATTGACACTCAAGTTGCTGCCACGGCTCAACACGGCAGGTGCTCACCATAATTCATAAAAATCAAAGACCTAGAAAGTTTATCTGTCACATCCTGGCGGGTAGTATGGTTGTCTCTTGAACAATTCAGTCTTGGGTTTGCACGGTGTTGTTGCAGAACTCTTACCGCTAAGGATTCACATCACGAATCCATGCGGTTAGACGGGGCCGATGAGTAAGCCCGCACCTGCCCGCTACCGCACGACGAATTGGTCCAGCTACAACGACGCGCTCAGGAAGCGCGGTTCGCTTCTGATTTGGCTGGATAAAGAAATGACCTGGCTCGCGCCGCATGAAGGGCGACCAGGGCGCCCACCGGTCTTCTCGAACGCGGCGATCCAGTTCTGCCTGTCGATCAAGGTTCTTTTCAAGCTGCCCCTCCGGCAGACCGCCGGGATGGTCGCCAGCCTTTTGCAGCTGGCGGGGCTGGACTGGCCCGTTCCTGATTTCTCTACGCTTTGCCGTCGGCAGAAAGCACTGACCGTCCAGATCCCGTATCGCCGCGCCGATGGGCCGCTGAACCTTCTGGTGGACAGCACCGGGATCAAGTTCCTTGGCGATGGCGAGTGGCAGGCCCGCAAGCACGGCGTTCAGGGGCGCCGCCAATGGCGCAAGGTGCATCTTGCGATGGATGCAGCCACGTCTGACATCCGTGCTGTCGAATTCACCCCCAGCCGCGACGGCGACAGCCCGGTCCTGCCGGAATTGCTCCATCAGATTCCGAAGGACGAAGAGATCGGCAGCGTGACCGCAGACGGAGCCTATGACACGCGCCGTTGCCACTCCGCCATCATCGAGCGTGGCGCCGCCCCGATTATCCCTATCCGCAAGAATGGCCGACCGTGGAAGGAAAACTGCCCGGCTGCGCAGGTCAGAAACGAAACCTTGCGCGCCACCCGGCACTACGGCCGAGCCTTCTGGAAACGCTGGACGGGATACCACGCCCGGAGCCGGGTTGAGGCAAAGATGCGTTGTTTGAAAGCTTTCGGCGAGCGCATTTCTGCAAGAGACCCTGACCGCCAAACCGCCGAAATCCATATCCGCATCGCCCTCATCAACCGCTTCAATGCACTCGGCGCCGTCGAGATCGTCCGTGTCGCCTAAGCCCATAGGGGAAAGGGGTAGTCAGGCCTCAAGAGGGAGTTCTGCAACAATGCCGCCTTCGAACGGAAAGTGGCCTAAGCGAGCACTTGGGGCGGCACAAATACGTGACAGGTCCATTGAGCCTTGAGCAGTCCCCTCCCAAAGCCTATTGAAGATCTTGCACGTTGCTTTCCAAGTTGCTCATAGTGACGTCAGCAGAACGTGCAACAGGCATATGCAGCCCAGTCACTCAGATGCCGATTCAGGGAACTGACCCTGCCAAACCTCGCACTCGCTGGTGGGAACTAAGGAAATAAAAAGATGCGTGACAAAAGAATAATCATATTCCCCGGAGCCCATAAGACAGCAACGAGCCTTCTACAGGCCACCATGGAAAATCTCCGCCCGCGCCTTGAGGCCACAGGACTGTCGATCGCAAAGAGACAAGCCTACTACAGAAGCGGTATGCGGAATTTATTTCTGAGTACAGAACTGCAGGACAGCATCATTTCTGAGAGCGAATGGCTTGCCATGGCGGAAACGGTATTGGGAGCAGACTGGGCCTCCAAGGACATTGTCATCAGCATTGAGAACATGTTCGGGGAAGCCTACCCGATACCCTATCCTGGCGCGGCGACCTGCATCAAAGCTCTGCAACGCTTCTTCCCTGAGCACAAAATCGACATGAGCTTTTATGTTCGGCGGCAGGACAGTTTCTTTGAGAGCCTTTACATCCAAGAAGTCCATCGCGGTAGCGTCGAAGATGCGGAGGCCTTTAGCAAAGCTTTCAAAAACCTGACCATTGACTGGCTGAAGGTTCTCCAGCCCGCTATGGATCTCATCGGCCCGGAAAACGTGACGGTGCTGCCTTTTGAGACGATCAAATTCGGCCCTCGGAAATATGTCCTGAACTTTTTCCGGAAGTTCACCGACATTCAACGTAAAGAGATCCTGAATGCATACGAGCGCGTCGAGGAATCCAATATGTCATTGTCGGAGCTGGGTATACGGGTTGCTCAAGCGGGCTTTAGCGAACTTGAAACCCCCAAAGAGCGTCGCCTGCTCACCAAAACGCTCCAGCGGGAATTTGGCGCCGACAAATTCCCCCGCTATCGTATTCCACCCGAAATTCGAGACCGCATTGTGAGCGCAAATACAAAGGCCAACGCACGTCTGGTCGCATCGGGTCTCATTCCAGCCGAACTCAAAGCCACTTACCTGTTCAAGTAAAAGCAGGTTGACGTGCTCCCCTGAAATGTCCGCGTTTTGAAGTTAGCCTGTTCTCCACATGAGGAGACAGACAATGCGGAAAAGCCGATTCAGCGAAGAGCAGATCATTGGCATCCTGAAAGAGCACCAAGCCGGGATCGGCGCCAAGGAGCTCTGCCGGAAGCATGGCATCAGTGATGGCACGTTTTACAAATGGCGTTCGAAGTATGGCGGCATGGAAGTGTCGGAGGCCAAGCGGCTGAAGGCTCTTGAGGCCGAGAATGCAAAGCTGAAGAGTTGGAGGGATCAGCAAAGGCCCCAGTGGGGCGTTTGCCCCGAACAACGCTGGCAGAGCAGATGCTCGATGTGGCCACGCTCAAGGAAATGCTGGGAATGGAAGCAGGCGAACGCCATGCGTTCGAGTGAGCCTGCGGACCCTTCTGAAGCCCGGTGCAAGGCGACGAGCCGTGGACTGGGCCATGTCAGAGAAGAACTACAACCAGCGGCGGGCCTGTGCCCTGGCCGGGATCGACCCGCGTGTGTATCGACGTGGATCAACCAGACCTGCCGACGCCGAGCTGCGGGAGAGGCTGAAGGCGCTTTCCAGCGAACGGCGTCGCTTCGGCTATCGAAGGCTGCACCTGCTTCTTGGCCGCGAAGGCTGGAAGGTGAACTGGAAGAAGCTTTACCGGATCTACCGGGAAGAGGGCCTGACAGTGGGCAAGCGTGGCGGTCGCAAACGCGCGATCGGAACGAGGGCGCCGATGGCAATACCACAAGGGCCAAACCAGCGATGGTCGCTGGACGCTCGCCATGGTCTCTCGGACCAGTGGCGTTCCCATGGCTCGATATCCGACAGCCTCTCAGACGGGCGCCGTTTCCGGGTTCTGTGCGTCATTGACGACTTCAGCCGGGAGTGCCTGGCCTGCGTGGTCGACACGTCCCTTTCCGGGCAACGCGTGGCGCGCGAACTGGACAACATCGCCCGGCTGCGCGGCTACCCCTGCATGGTGGTCAGCGACAACGGAACGGAACTGACGTCGAACGCCATCCTGAAATGGCAGGAGGAACGCAAGGTCGAGTGGCACTACATTGCGCCTGGAAAGCCGATGCAAAACGGCTTCGTGGAAAGCTTCAACGGCCGCCTACGGGATGAGTGTCTAAACGAGCACCTGTTCGCCAATTTGCGCCATGCCCGAGACCTGATCGCGGCTTGGCGCGAAGATTACAATCACCACCGCCCGCATTCGAGCCTCGACGGGCTCACCCCGCGGGAGTATCACCAACGGTCAGTAGAGGACCAAACCCTGAACAGAGCGAACTAATATCCGCGGACTCTAAGGGGAGCAGGTCATTCACTTCTGTAATTTGTTCTGCAAGGAAGACCTTGTTTTCAAAAAGAAGCATGAGCGTTTGAGCGCAACCTGTGACCCGGACAAGTTCTATTTCATCTCCACCCGGGATCCCGTTTCATCCTATCGGTCGCTCTATTCTTTCGGCTGTGGCGGCGAAGGCGGCCTGCATCAGCGCCTGACGCAGGCTGGGAAAGGCCATCTGTATTCTGGTCCCGAAGGATTTGAAACCTGGCTGGATTTCATGCTAGACTCTGCTAATTCCCGCTTTGTCCGAGAAAGCTATGGATCGCGCGAAGCCGAAAAGCTGCGCGAGCTTGTGGGCTTTATGAGTTTTCGGCACCTGATGCTCTCCGTTCCGGCGCCTCTTGACGTGTTCAAGAACTGCCAAACACGAGAAGATCTGCAAAAGACATTCGAAGAGCACCGCATCTATTCCAAAATCGTCCGCCAGGAACATATGTCTCAGGACATGAAAGAACTCGTCGTCGGGCCGCTGGCGCATGCCTTCCCCGATCAGGACGCAGCGCTTGCTTATCTCGATGGCGGGGAGACCGTGAATTCCTCCCAACCGTCCAAACGTGTGTCTTCGGTCGCTCAGGAATTGGTTGATCGCATTACAGAACGGGAATGGTTCCTCTCTGCTGCCGTGCATAATGGCGCCACCTGAGGGGATCTTGTCCCCCGCTGGCACAGGGTCCCCTGCGCATAGCTTCAAAAGCAAAAGGGCGCTATAAGCGCCCTTTTTTATTCTGCGACCCTATTGTTCGCCCAAAAGGCCTGACCGCTCCTGAGAAACGCGTCGCGGTCCTGTGGCAGACTATAGCGCGCGAGGGCAAAAGACGGGGGCGCTGTCCACTCTGCTTGGCCAAGGTAAATCCCCCCAGCCAAGCCGCCGACAACACCCGCTTCCATATCGCTGACGGAATCCCCAACGATAAAAGATCCCTCCGCCACCAAGTTCAGCTCTTGGCAGGCCATATTAATCATTCCGGCCCGCGGTTTGCGCATCTCATGCTTAGGCTTGCGGTAGGGCTCTTGCGCCTCGTCGTGATACGCACAGGCGCAGACCATATCAATCTGCGCGCCGACCTGCTGCAACTTTTCATGAATATGATCCATGGTGGCTGCAAACCCGTCCCAGTCATAATATCCGCGCCCGATGCCCGATTGGTTTGTCACCACCACAACGGGATGGCCCGCGGCATTGGCATGTGCAATCAGCTGCGCTGTCACCTCAATGAGGTCCACGTCATTGGGGTGACCGACATAGCCGTGGTCGACATTGATAACCCCGTCGCGATCCAGAAAAAGGGCAGCAGACCCCGTAAAGTCCCGGGTCGTGCGGCGCTCTTTCCAGACGCCAGCCTCAAGCAGATGCATCACGCAGATGCCTGCGCCAAACGCTCTTCGAGCACATAACACAAGTAATGGTACAGGGTGATATGCCCTTGTTGGACCAATGCTGTTTCACGGCTTGGAACGGCAAAGTTCACATCAGACAGCGGCGCCAGTTTGCCACCGCCTTCGCCCGTCAGGGTAATCACCTGCATATTCATCTGGCGCGCCATTTCAGCCGCTTTGATAACATTGCCAGAGTTCCCACTGGTCGAAATCCCCAGCAGAACCCCCCCTTCTGCGCCATGCCCCTGCACTTGGCGGGAGAAAACCGTGTCATACTCATAGTCGTTCGACCAAGCCGTCATGACGGCTGCATTGGACACCAAAGAGATCACATTGAACGCATCGCGCTCTTTCAGGAAACGGCCCACAAGCTCCCCGGCAATATGTTCCGCATCACTTGCGGAGCCCCCATTGCCACACACCAGAACCGGTTTCTTCTGGCTCAGGGCCGAGACGAGAATATCGGCTGCGGCCTCCATCGTCTTTGAAAAATCAGCAGCGCGCATTTTCTGCAGAACATGCTCGCTACGCTCAATATAACTCTCAAGACTGGTCATTGCTTCGCCCTGTTCTCTTCTCGAATTCGTTCCACGATGCGCGTTGTGCTCTTGCCATCGATCAGCTGGGCCCGCACGATTTGGCCGCCATTTGCTTTGACAACATCGGCCCCAACAATCTCATGTTCTTCGTAGTCGCTGCCTTTGATCAACACATCCGGCAGCAAGTCTGAAATCACTTCAAACGGTGTGTCTTCCTCAAACAACACCACGAGATCCACCATCCCCAGCGCAGAAATGACCCGCGCCCGGGACTCTTCATCGACGACCGGACGGCTTGGCCCCTTCAGGCGCTGGACAGAGGCGTCACTGTTCAAACCGACAACAAGACGATCACAGGCTTTTGCAGACTCGGCCAGCAACGAAACATGACCTGGATGCAGAATGTCAAAACAGCCATTGGTGAAACCGACACGCAAACCACGCGCCTGCCAATCAGCCATTTTTTCCTGTGCACGCTCCCGAGAGACCACAACATCCTCGACGCCATGGTGGCGATGGGACAGGGCCTGTTCAAGTTCTTCCACCGACACGGTCGCGGTGCCATTTTTGGCCACCACCACACCGGCGGCCGCATTGGCAATGCGGGCACTCTCGGCCGTTGACTGGCCCACGGCCAATGCAACCGCAAACGCGGAAATCAGCGTGTCCCCCGCGCCCGAGACATCAAACACTTCTCTCGCAAAGGTCGGCATATGCAGCACGGATGTGGCCTTTACAACCGACAAACCGTCTTCGCCTCTCGTGGACAGCAGGAAGTCCAGGTCAAGATCCTGGATCAGCTGACGGGCCGCATTGGTAATGTCATCGGATGTCTCGACGGCGGCGTCACAGGCTTCGCCAAGCTCTTTGAGATTGGGCGTCAATGCGGTTGCGCCCCGGTATTTCGTGTAATCCGTCCCCTTGGGGTCAACCAGAACAGGGATGCCGCGCTTTGCAAACACATCGATCAGGACTTCGGACATGCCGTCCAAGAACAGACCTTTGCCATAGTCAGACAAGATCACAATGTCGCATTCAATGCTTTCAGCAGCCTCAAGCAGCCATTGTTTTTCCTCCGCAGAGGGGGCTTGGATAGTTTCGTGATCTAACCGCAAGATTTGCTGATGGCCCCCAATCAGGCGGGTTTTCTCCGGAACGCTGCGCTGCCCTGTTACTTCAAGATAACGGTGATCGATCCCTTGGCGGCCAAGCAGATAGCAGACCTCGCGCGCCTGCGCGCAATCTCCAAGCAGACCAACAGGAATAGGGGTCGCGCCCAGGGTTTTAATGTTGGCTGCGACATTGCCCGCACCGCCCAGAACAACTGTATCGCCCTGCTTCAGGAGCACCGGAATGGGGGCCTCCGGTGAAATACGGCTCACTTTTCCGGTGATATATTTATCCAGAATGAAATCGCCGATCACTGCGACACGCGCAGCTTCAAAATTAATACGGGGAGAGATGATCTTATCTCCTGACTTAAAGGGCTTCCATCGTCTCAGCGATCATGTTCTTCGCGCGACAGATACGCCTCGACGTATTTTTTGACTCCCTCTTCCAGAGACAAAAACGGCCGATCATATCCCACATCACGCAGATGGCTTATATCCGCTTGCGTGAAATATTGGTAACGGTTTCGCAATTCTTCTGGCATCGGAACATACTCGATATTCTCGACATGGCCGCAGGCCTGATATGTGGCGGCAATCAGGTCACGGAAACTGCGTGCTTGTCCGGTCCCCACATTGAAAATGCCGCTTCGGCCCCGGTTCTCCAGTAAGAAGTCTACGACGTTGACGCAGTCTTCCACATGAATAAAGTCCCGGAGCTGTTCACCATCTTCCACGCCAAGCTTGTGAGATTTGAACAATTTCACCGGCTGCCCCGCTGCGCAGGCCGCATAGTTCCGGCACACGATGCTCATCATCGAGCCTTTGTGACTTTCGCGTGGGCCATAGACGTTGAAAAACCGCAACCCTGCCCACTGAGGCGGTGCCACACGCCCTTTTTCAATTTGCGAAAGAGCCCAAACATCAAAAGCTTGCTTTGACCAACCATAAAGGTTCAACGGACGCAAGCGTGTGGTGTTCTCGAGCAGATTGCCATCCAAAAAACCAAGTTCACCATCACCATAGGTTGCGGCGGAAGACGCGTAGACGAACGGAATATTCTCTGCGGAGCACCAATTCCAAAGTGACCGGGACAGTTCAAAGTTCGACCGCACCACCAAATCGCCATCAGTTTCAGTCGTTGCAGAAATCGCCCCCATATGAATGACTGCTTCGATTCCTCCCGACAATTCCGGCAAAGTTGACAGCAGATCTTCAGGGGCAATGAAGCGTTCAGCGGCGATCCCAATCAGGTTCTTCCACTTGATATTATCTGTCTCTAACCAGTCACAGATGATGACATCATGGCCTTGCTGCGAGAGGCGGTGAGCGATATTGGAACCGATGAAACCAGCCCCCCCGGTAACTAATAACATTGCTCTCCCACTTCGATGCTGACCAGCTTTTTCCGAACGTATTCCACTCCAATCAGGATAGGTCAAGCAGTAGTAGAGAACGCGGACGGCTGCCGTGTACCAACTGCAGTAAGTGGGCAGAAATACGCCACTCGCTGCCCATTCACGCTCATCCGCACCAATAACGCAAGTCGCTCAGTAGCCGGGCACATTCGGTAAAAACACGCCTAAGTTGCACGTTGGGACGACTAAAAATTCACATACACGCTATCCATGCGAGACATGATATTGTAGGTCTTTACAGCAAAACCCTAGCCTTGCACAAACGCTCACTGCAGCAGGAACAGACAGTGCCCATCCAATTAAGAACGAGAGTAGCTCTCTTCCGCGCAAAGCGCGCGCGGAGAGTGAAAGACCACCCCAAAGCCATTGCTCTCCTCGAAAATACTCTGACCCGAGATCCAAACAACACGGACATTCTCAAGTCTCTGGCCTGTACCCGTTTCGAGCAAGGGGATGACCAAGGCACCGTCAGAGCCCTGCAGCGCGCCAATGAGATAGGGCCCCTGGGCGCTCACTCCGCCGACCTTTATCAACGCGCGCAAATTCGTGTCCGCCAAAGGGCCATCAAAACCGCGCGGCAAGACGGTAATTTCGCAGAAGCCGCACGGCTGCTCGACCGCGCTTGCACAGAAAACCCAAATGACATTCCGGCCCTGAAAGAGCTGGCGATTGTCCACGCCGCATTGGGCGACGATGCTGCTGCCATCCAAACCCTGAACCAGGTTCAGGCCATCGAACCTCTGGGGGCACATAGCCGAAACCTTCTTGCCGATGCGACCAGCCGGCTTGTCGACAGCACCCGCAGGACCGCTGCCGAGGCCAAAAAGCAAAAGGATTTGCCCGGCGCTCAGGACATTTTGACAAAGCTTCTGGATCTGACAGGGGATCACCCCGCCGTCTTAACAGATCTCGCCGCAGTCTCTTTTCAGATGGTTGATAACCCCAAAGTCATTGCACTTTTGGATCGTGCTGAAAAACTGGCGCCCTTGGGGCCCGAAACCCTACTGATCAAAGCTCGTGCGCATCTGCGGATGGGACAGTCTCAGCCCGCAGCAGATATTCTCGCACCTCTGTCAACACAGCCAAAAGCCAAGCCCGCGACCTTCTTTCACCTCGCCCAGGCCAATAAGCGGCTAGGGTTGCATCACGCGGCCTACGAGGTCCTAAATGCGCTGCAAGATGAGACGATCAAGGATCCTAAAAAATGGCTCTTGATGGCAGAAGGGTTCTCAGAAATTGGCGAACACGCCAAATCTCTGGAGGCCTTTGAAAACTGCGACCAACAGGGGCTGTTGAACGCCAAGACACGGGTATCCTATGCGCGCGCGGCTCTGCGGGCCAATGACTTTCTGAAGGCTGAACAAATCCTCTTGGGCGATTTCGAAGGCGAACACGCCCCCATGCAGCGCTTGCTCTTGCTGTATGAGGCCCAGAACAAAGCCAAAAAGGTCGAGGCCGCAGCAGAAACCGCGCAAAAGCTCAACACCTTGACCGCGCGTACAACGGATGAATGGTTGAAAATTGGCCGGTTCCATCGCAATCAAGGTGCCGTTGAAAAGGCCGCGCAGAGTTTCCAAACCGCACGGGACATGGGGGCCAACCCCAGGCTTGTGGCGCTCGAAGTGGCCGAATGCGACCTGAAAGCCGGTGTGTTGAACCGCTCCGCCTCCAGTCTTGTCGAGCTGTTGGAAAACGATCCCGACAACCCTCGCATTCACTTTGTATTGGCGCGTGTCCTGGCCCGGCAGGGGCTTTTTGAAAAAGCCCAAACCCACTTCAGAGCCGTGATCAAGCTCAACCCGACGCAAGCCAGCGCCTATAGGGAACTGGCCATGATCTGCACCCATGCGGACCAGCAGGAAGAGGCCATGCGCCTCCTCGAACAGGCTACGGAGCTGAAACCCGACGATGGCACCATCAAAACGGAACTGGCAGCCATCTATCTGGAAAAAGGACTGTACCAAGAGGCACGCACCCTGAGCGAACAAGCTCTGGAGATTGATCCCGAAAAGATCAGCGCCAAGATGATCCTTGCCAATCTGGCGTTGTTTGCCACCGATACGGCCGACCTGACGGTGTCAATTTATGGGGCCGCCGCCACAGAGATGGACTGGCAGGACTGTGCCAGCGACGTCGAAATTCTGGACACCATACATGTTGGGGTGCAGGCCGCGCTTGCACAGGCAAACAACGCCTGGATCATTCTGGACCAGCCCGCATACACACAGTCTGATCGAAAAGAAATATGCAACCGCTTGCACGGTGCATCCGGTGCGGTTTTGCGCGATGAAACCGACCTCGTCGCCGTTTCCGCGCGTTTTGCACGAGACGTGCTGGACACGCTGGATACACCAATCACAGATGAAGCGCTTATCGCCCTGTTGCTGCAACGCGGTCGCGAAATCTTGCCAAGACTTGGCCCCGCACCAGAGGGTGTTTTACTGCCTCTGGAACAGATGTCCGGTGAGGTCTTCCTGATTTCCTCCTCGGGGCACAATCTATTCGGCGGCGCAGAGCATTTTCTGCGCGGCATGGCGCAGCTTTATCGCGACCTCGGTTTTACACCGGTCTTGGTCGGGCACAGAGGCAGCGCCCGACAAGAAGGTGTCACACCAGACGGGATCCCGTTTGTGCAATTCACTGAAGACGACGAGGAAGGCTTCAGAAGCTTCCTGCTGCACCGCGGCCCTGCTCTGATGCATGTTGTCACCGGATCCGGTCCCTTTGTGCTGCGCAATACGCAGGACATCGATGTGCCAATCATTTACGGCACCCATTTCTGGCGTGAAATGCTGCAGGGCAGTGGCTGGTTCCCCGATATCGACAGAAACGCCGCTCCGAAAAGGGAATTCAAATCATTGCTGCTACGCAATGAGGCAGTTTATGCAAACTCCCTCTATACGTTGGACATGCAGTATGACCAGCACGCCATCACGACCGATGTGCTGTATTCCTTGCCGACAACCGTTACGGAACCGGCCCAACGCGAGGGCCGGGATTGTATTCTGCTCGTGAATGCACGCCCCGAAAAGGGCTTTGACATTTTGCTGGAAGTCGCGGCCCGCTGCCCGGACTTCAAATTCGTCGCCATTGCCTCTCAATCGGCTATGGAGGAGGCACGGGTGGCCGTTCAGCAAGCGGGACTGCAAAATGTCGAGCTGCTGAATCATGTTGAGGATATGACTGCGCTGTATAGACGGGCCTGGTGCGTCATGGTGCCCAGCTATCGCTTTGTCGAAACCTTTTCGCGCGTTGTGATCGAAGCGCATCGATTTGGCGTGCCCGTTATTGGCAGCGATCGTGGCAATGTTCCCTTGCTGCTCACCGAGTCCGGCGTCGCTTTGCCAGAAGATCCTCAGCTTTGGGCCCAGGAACTGCAACGGCTATTTGGGGACGCAGACTACTGGGAAGAGCGGTCGCGACAAGCGAGCCAGAACTCGGACCGCTACCCTTTTGCCCCGCAAAACAAGGTGCTGGAGCGCTTGGTCAAACAAGCAAAACGTCCGGTTCTGATTGCCGTCGGTAATGGCATTGGCAATATTATCCAATGCACCCCTGCGATCCGTCGGCTGTCAGAACATCTGGGCCAGCCTGTGGATGTCGTAATCAACCAGGACTTCCCCGGATGTGAGTGGCTCTTTGCGGGCTCGCCTTATGTCGGGATGGTCTTCGGATCAGATAGTATATATGTGCGCCGCAACTATGAACTGGTGATTGTACTGGCATCCTTTGGCAAGGCCGTGCCGCAGTTTCACGCCAAACGCACCTGCATCGCCCGTCATAAAATACCCTTTGAAGCCACCGAACGTATGCATGAGTCGAAATACAATCTCGACTGTATCGAGGCTGCTGAAATCGGGATGACATACGAAGAAGAGGACATCGCCGAGTATTTTGTTCGCGACTTGACACCAACCGGTCTGAATAGCCGCCGGATTGTGCTGCACGCGGGTGGCAAGCCAGGGGAATGGGAAGTGAAACGCTGGCCATTGTTCACGGAACTGGCCAAGGAGCTCATGGACCGCGGCTGGGAGGTCATCTCTACCGGCATGCCGCATGAATATGTCCCCGGCACAATTGATCGCACGGGAACACCGCTAGCCGAAACTCTCTCAACGATTGCGGATGCGGCCTATATGATTGCCAATGACAGTGGCCTGATGCATGTCGCAGACGGGATTGGCGTTCCGGTGTCTGCCATTTTCGCGCCCACAAGTGTTGTCAAAAACGGCCCGCTCTCGCCCGAGAGCCAAGTGATTGCTCCTGTGAAAGACTGTGTGCCCTGCCAGTTCACGGGACGCTTCAAAAGCTGCAAATGTATCGGCGAAATCACCTTGGACGATGTCCTCAACAGGGTCTTGAGCCACCTTGATCGACTTGGGACTGACCGCGAAAACACCGCAGCGTAATGCGCCAATTTTCGTTTCGGGCCGAACAGCCCCCAGCGATAGAGCCGTCACAGGTTTGGTGTGTGACAAACACTGCCAGTCAGGTCACCCTTCCTTCTGGGCCCCATCCTGCTGTTTGTGGTAGGCGTCATAAAGCATTTCATAAAACGCGCAGTTGCGCAGGGCGACGACAGCACCACGCACCGGCATGACCTGCTCTAGGATCTTTTGTTTTGCCTCCGACACCGAGCGATGGATGCGGCGCAGCTCCTTGCGATTGTGCTTGGCCAGGAAATATTCCAGCGCAGCCCCCCAGCCGCGTTCCTGCAACAAGATCGCGTAAAGCGCCGCTTCGGAGTTCACCATCTCTTCGGGCAGGTCTGCTTCGGCAAAATGCGCACAGGCGGCTTCTGCTTTGCGGAAATACTGTGGGGCGGCTTCGGGTTGCAGCCGGTCCAGATGCCAGCTCATGTTCCCCAGGATCCAGGCAATCGCCTGGGTCCGGAACACCTCAGAGGTCTCGCCTGTCAGATAGCCCTGAATGGTTTGGAAATGGTCGAAAAACGCGGCCAGTTCTGCACCGGTGCTGGCCATAGTTTGGCCCGGTCGATTGACCCGGTGATAGCACAGCGTCACATCCAGAAAGTCAATCTGATCCGTGTTCAGACAGACGTTCCAATGAAAGGGGTTATCTTCAAAGAAATAATCCCCTTCCGGGAAGCGCAGCTTGTGCTGTTCGAGGAAGCTGCGGCGGTAAAACTTGCGCCACGGCACCGCGATCAGGCGCAAGGCCTGCAGCTGGCGCAGCTGCGGATCTGCCCCTGACGACAGGCGGCACCAACGCCATTCATCAGCGGGTGTCTTATAGGCGTTTTTTGCTTCATCAAATTCCTGGTAATTGGCGATCAGAATATCATGCTTGCCTTTGGCAAACCGCTTGCGGGCATACCGAAATCCGTCCGCATCCAACCAATCATCCCCATCGACAAAGAACACGCAGTCCTTTGTGGCCTTATCCATCCCAATATTCCCTGCGATACCAACACCACCCATGGTGTTTTCGCCCAAGAGTAGAGTCTGAACTTCGACGCGGTCGGACAAGTTTTTGCCCTTGAGAATATCCGTGACAATTTGCGGCGTCCCGTCGCTGGATCCATCATCGACAACGATGATTTCATCCCCTGCGGTCGCCACTTCGAGCACGCTTTCAAGGCAACGGCCGATGTATGTCTCAATATTGTAGGTGGTGATAATAAAGGAGATATTCATCTAGGCGTTCCGTTCCACAAGTTTGAGGAGGCGCGACGTCAGCGCAGAATCCTGCCAGGCAAGCTTGCGGAACTCCGCCTTGGGCAGGAAATGGAACACAAAGCTGGATCTTGTGTCTTTCAAGCGGCTTTGGAACTCCTCTGCCAGATTAGCCGGGATCCAGTTCATCAGATTGACGAAGAAGGTCCAATAGGCGATCCGCATATCCAGCGGCGCGTTCTGATCGCCTAGGCGGGACACAACATTTTCCAATGCCGAGAACACGCGCAGACGTTCTTCGCCTTTTCGATTGGTGATCCGATCGCCTTTGGCGTGCACAAAATGCTTTACGCCGGTACGGTGCGAATAGAGGATACTCTTTGCACAGATGAAGCCAATCCAGTGGATTTCAATGTCGTTGTGCACGGGGATTTCGGTGCAGCGGACCTCGTTTTGGCGCAGGAACGCTGTCCGGTAGAGCTTGTTCCAAGGATACGCGCTCACAACCGCCATATGTGCCCGTGCCTCGGGCGACATGCGCTGCGGGCCCGGCCCTTTACTCAGGGTCTTCCAGCGTTCTTCATCAATGGGCAGCCCCTGATATTTCCCCTTCGCTTCCTCCCGGCTGTCAATGTGCCGGAACATGGCAAAATCCAAGTCGGGATCAAAGGCGATAAACTCTGCAAGGATGTCGCCATAGCATTCTGTCGGCAGATCATCAGAGTCTAAAAAGATCACATAGGGCTGTGTCACCGCATCCAGACCGGTGTTTCGCGCAGCCCCGCCTCCGCGGTTGCTGTCATGGCGCATCATCTTGATCTTCTGGCCCGCAGCACGGGTCGGGCTGGTGTCGAGCGCCTCGGCAATCAGTTGCTCGGAACAGTCATCGACAACAATGATCTCGGTGATCGCGGGGGCCTTTGCAAGCGCCTCCAGTGCCGATTGCGCCCCGGCACAATCATTCCACACGGGGATGACAACAGAAATGCTCATGCGGTGAAAAACCTAATCTTAGTCAGTGTCAGATCGATATCGCGATCAGAGAAGAACACAATAAGATCCCGCCATTCTGAGGTCAGCGGCAGGTTTTTCGCCTGTGCCAGATCCAGCATGTCCACATGGGTCCCCGACGCGGTTGTACTCACCAGATGTTTCCCGAAGAAACAATCACGGAACTTGTTTTTGGTCCCGCTGCGCAAAGAGATGCGGCTGATCGTGCTGCTGCTGTGGGACTGAGATTTGACCGCAACGCCAAAAAAGTCAACGTCACTCAAATCCAGTGCGCCCAGCGTAATATGCAGAGCGGTCCAGCGGCAGCTTTGTTTTTCGGCGGCTTTCAGATGCATCAAAGCCCCCTGTGGGCTGCTGGCCTCAAGTGGGCGGGCATTGGCTGTATCAATATCCAGCCGAATGCCGCGCGACAGGGGGCCGACCGTTTTAAGCGGCGCCTCAAGAGACTGCGCCTGCAGCTGCTTGAGGTTCTCATTGGCGTCCCCGCCCCGGGTCCCCACTCCAGAGAGCGCGGTTGCAGGCGTCGCGCCTACGATGTTTTTTACAACGCGTTTAGCATGGGCAGCAATCACCTGCTCAATCCTTTCTAAAATGCTATTATCGCGGCACCTGGCTGCGGCGGATCATACCAAAGGGGGGCGTCAGAATACACATCATACCGGTGCCACAAAGAATGCAGGCGCTTTTTGCCCCGCCTCAACCGCCGCCTCAAAGCCGCGCGCGGTGTCGAGCGCTTCGCGGATGGTGACGTCCATATCTAAATACCGGTAGGTGCCCAAGCGTCCAACAAAGGTCACGCCCTCGGCCTGTTCTGCCAGCGCGACATAATCGGCCAGTTGGGCTTTTTCTTTCACTTGACGGATCGGGTAATAGGGAATGTCCTCGGGGCCTGCAGCGCGCGAAAACTCGCGGTAGCAGACCGAGCCCTCGTGCTCCTCCCAGGGGGAAAAATGCTTGTGCTCAGTGATGCGCGTGAAAGGCACGCTTTCCTCGCCATAGTTCATCACCGCGCAGCCCTGATAATCCCCCTCATGGGTGAACTTTTCAAAATCAAGCGTGCGATAGCCCAGACGGCCCAGTTCGAAATCGAAATAGCCATCCAAGGGACCAGAGTAGAACACATGGTCGAACGCCTCTCCCATGTCGCGGTCAAAGACCGTCTCTAACTTGACCGCAATACCTGGGTGATTGAGGATTCTCTCGATCATCGCCGTGTAGCCGTTTTCCGGCATGCCCTGAAATTTATGGAAAAAGTAGTTGTCGTCGTAGTTAAACCGCACTGGCAAACGCTTCAGGATTGAGGCAGGCAACTCGCTGGGATGCATGCCCCATTGCTTGATCGTATAGCCTTTGAAGAAAGCCTCATAGAGATCCCTGCCGACAAAGCGCATTGCCTGTTCTTCAAAGGTCTGCGGGTCTGTGATCGAGGTATCGGCTTGTTCTTCGGTGATGAACTGACGGGCCTCTTCGGGTCGCAATGTCTTGCGAAAGAACTGATTAATCGTGTGCAGGTTGATCGGCAGAGAAAACACGCCACGTTCGCCCGAAGGGTCCAGAGAGGTGGTCTTGACCCGGTTCTTATAAGGCATGAAGCGCTCGAACCGGTTCACATAGTCCCAGACCTCGGCGTCGTCGGTGTGGAAGATATGGGGACCATAGACATGGACCATGACGCCGGTGTCTGCGTCGCGCTCAGTGTGACAGTTGCCGCCAATATGGGCGCGGCTGTCGACGATGGTAATTTCGTGTCCGGCCTCGGCCAAATGTCGGCCAATAACGGCGCCTGAAAGGCCTGCGCCCACCATCAAATATTTCTTCGACATTCCAGACCCCTCCTGAGATCACTTAGATGCAGCCGACCATTTTACGGTTTCGGGGGCTGCTTATTTTGGTGGTGTACCTGATGATGGATGACAGATTTGAGCAACGGGGTGACAAAATTCTGCATCAGCTCGTAGCTATCTTCTGGCAAGGCCATATCGGCAACCGGGGCGGACCGGTCGGGCAAGGGTTCGCGAAACAGCTCGTCCCGTCCAAAGTAGCGCTGCGCCAGTGCTCGATTACCTGCGGCGTAGGTTTCCAACAGTTCTACGCGTCTGTCATAAGACAGCAGCCTGTTATTAACCTCATAGCCTTTGGACAGCTTGGCACAGGCCGTGGTCAGCACACCGCGATAGGTTTCTGGGGCTTCATCCAGCGGCAGGCAGCGCATGAACTCGGACACAACCGGCGCAAAGCTCTCGTTTACACGGGCGGGTTTCACCATATCCTCGGACGGCTCCAACCCGATACTGTGACAGAAGGCCTCGATGGGATCAGGAACATCGGGATGCTTTTCATAAATATTCAGCAACACATTCTCAGTCCCAAAGATCTTCTCCAGATGGCTGACATAGCTGTCATACTTTATCCAGTGGAATTTCTTCTGCTTGCCCAAGAACTCCTCAAAGGTGCAATGGCTGTATTTAGGGTCCCACTGCCATTTGATGTTCTGCAAATGCCAGCTCTCCAGCCATAGGTCCTGGCGCCGCAGCGTATAGATCACTTTGACATTGAAGAATTTTCTGAACTTCCCCAGCATTGTCAAGTTCTTGCGCATGCAAATGTCTTCGTCGCTGATCACAACGGAATGCAAAGGCACCGCCTCGGCTTCCATCTGCTTCAGGATTTGTTGGGAAACCTGCGCCGGGCGGATCTTGCGTGCGAAGACCGCATTCACCACCTCAAGGTGCCGTTTGCAATCGAAGGGATAAAGATATCCTTGCGCCTTAAGCCCATCGCGATTTCGAAACAGATAGTCTTGCAGGGCACTTGTGGCGGTGCGATGGGAGCCGATATGGAAATATAGGTTATATTTCAGGTTGTTAGGTCTAAAGAAGGCATTCTTGAGCATCGTAGCACCACTTTCCACTCGGAGCCCTATCGTATTTCGACACACGCTTGCAAATAGATTTGCCCCCCTTCCAGGGTGTCTTGGTCTTCGCTATAGAGGCGTCAGTCTCAGCTTCTGGCTGCCTCTAATCGCGTCCGACGACTGGCTCCTTTATGATCACACTGCAAAACGTCATTCCCCCGGAACCCGGCCTCTGCACCGAAACAGAGCTGTACTTCAGGGGGGGCGCAGGGGTCGCTTTTGACCCGGATCACATCGTCTTCAAAGTTCCGGCCGGGCAAACCCTCAGCTTCGACAGCTATTTCAACCTCTTCAATCTGGAAAACTGGCTCAGTGCCTGCGCGCTCGACGGGTTGGTCCTCGAACTCAGCGGCAGTGGCACGGTGGATCTGCAGATTCTGCACGTGTCATCAGACAGCGACACACCCGAGGTGATCACCCAGAAAAACACGCCTCTGTCGCAAACCTCCTCGGTCTGTCTGGACCTGGGCGAAGTGCTGTCGCGTCACCGCCAAGGGGTGCTCTATCTGTCTCTGACCGCAACATCTGCAGATGTAACGCTGACGTCCGCAAGGTTTGCGAGCCCGACACAGATTGACACCTGGCCTGCGCTCACACTCTCAATCACCACGTTCCAACGCGAAGCAGAGGTTGAGGAAACTCTAACCCGGCTCGACGCCTTTTTGGCGGACTACATCTACAAAGATCATATTCGCCTACAAGTCATCGACAATGGCCAGAGCCTCACTGTGCCCGCGCACCACGGGTTTTGCCTCTATCCGAACCGCAATTTGGGCGGCGCAGGCGGGTTTGCCCGCGGGCTGCTCGAAGCCCAGGAGGCGGGCGCGAGCCATTGTCTGTTCATGGATGATGACGCGTCGTTTCATATGGAGAATATCGCCCGCACTTACGTGTTTCTGGCGCTGGCGCAGGACCCAAAGACCGCCCTGGCCGGAGCCATGATCAACGCTGGGCAAAAATGGTGCCTGTGGGAAAACGGCGCCTGGTTTGATGGCTCTTGTCGGCCTCTGCACCATGGGGTGGATCTGCGCCAGCGCGACGCATTAATGCAGTTTCAGCACAACATGCACGCCCCGGTTCACGACAGTCTTTATGGTGGCTGGTGGTTCTTTGCGTTTCCGCTAGCGGGCCTGAGCCATTATCCCTTTCCCTTTTTTGTCCGCGGCGATGATGTCAGCTTCTCCATTGCCAATGATTTCGCAATCCACACCCTCAGCGGCGTGGCCTCCTTTCAGGATGGGTTCACAGAAAAAGAGAACGCCCAAACGCTCTATCTGGATTTACGCAGCCACCTAGCCCATCATCTCAGCCTTAGTCTGCTCGAACGAGGGCGATTTAGCACCGCAGCCATTGCAATCCATTTTCTCATGCGCTCTTTGCTACGATGCCACTATGCCAGCGCTGAAGCCCAGCTTTTGGCCTGGCAGGACGTAATGGCAGGCCCTGCGGTTTTTGACGATGAAACTCATATACCAAGGCGACGGGCTGGCATCGCAGCGCTGAGTCAAGAAGAAACCTGGCAGAAAAAACAGGCGCCGGCGCCCCCCCAACCCGTGAAGCCCTTGCCGCTCTTTCTGCGTAAGCTACACACCGCCTTTGGCTTACTGACCTTAAACGGCCATCTGATCCCCTTCTGGTCGATCTTTGCAGCACGGCGTGTGCTGGGCATTGAGCAACGCGATCAGATCCGCGCCACCTTTGGCGCGGCCGAACTTACCTTTGTCGACACTGCCGGGCAGCGCAGCTATACGCTGCACCACTCCAAGGCCCGGTTCTTTGGCATTCTTTGGAAAATGGCCGGGCACACCCTTCGGCTGTGCTGGGATTTTGACGCCATCAAATCCAATTGGCGCAGCGGGTATAGTGACATGACCACGGCCTCTTATTGGAAAGAAACCCTAGATCCGTAATCCTATACAGCCTCTTATTTATATTTCTCCGGAATCTTCTGGATTTTTTACTCGACGCGGTATCCCAGCTTTGATGATGTGACCGCCCTTTATGATGATTTCACCCAAGGATCTTTTCATGCTCGGTAATAGCTTTTTCGAGGTCCTCAAAATATTCCGCTTTACCGTTTTCCAGAACCACCGCAGCATTACAGAACCTGCGCACTTCTCCCATCGAGTGGTTGACCAAAATGGCAGAGGCGCTTTTAACCCGTTCAAGGAAAACCTGCTGACTTTTGCGTTTGAAGGCCTGATCGCCCACGGCGGTGACCTCATCGACAAGGTAGGTGTCAAATTTAATGCCCATCGACGCCCCAAACGTCAGGCGCGACCGCATCCCGCTGGAATAGGTGCGCATAGGCATATAATAGGACGGCCCCAGTTCGGAAAACTCCGCCACAAAAGCCACAAGCTGATCCGTGTCCACGCCATAAATGCGGGCAATAAACCGGACGTTTTCCGCCCCAGTTAGATCTCCATGAAACGAAGACGCCAGCCCCACAGGCCAGGAGATGGTACCATCGCTGATCACCCGCCCGCTGTCAGCAGGCAGGGTGCCTGCAATAATCTCCAACAGGGTTGATTTCCCCGCCCCGTTGCGCCCCAGCAGCGCCAGAGATTTTCCCGAGGGCAAGGTGAGCGACAGATTATCGATCACCACCTTGCGCTGGCCTTTGACCCAAAAGCTCTTCGTCAGATTTTCCAGACGGATCATTGCGGCTTACCGCCTGTCCCGCACGGAATAATAGATCAGCACCATCACCGCCCAGAACATCAGCAAAAACAGCCCCGCCAGCGACAGCACCAGGTAGCGGCGCGGATATTCGGAATCCTCGGCCCGGGTCGGATTGATATAGGTGGCCAGATAGCGGCTCTGACGCGACGCTTCATCGCGCGCCAGTTCCATCGAGGTCAAAGCAACCCGATAGGTTTCCTCCGCAAATTCACGATCCACCGTCAGCCGTTCATACTCTGAAATCAGCGCCGGATAACTCTCTCCGATGCCGTCGTTTTCAACAATGTTGGACGAGGCAAAATTGGTGCGTTCCTGATCAATCCGCTCCCGGATCACCTTGATGCGCCGCAGGGAGGTTCCCAAGCGCGGGTCATCTGCATTCACGGATCCGCGCAGCAGGTCATATTCCACCAACGCCTCCGCCAGTTGCTGCTGCAAGTTGTTCATCACCCCCATGCGGCCCTGAATATCGGCCTCGGGGTCGACAATACGCGTCCGGGTCCGGAACTGGATCATTGCTTCGCGCGCCAGCTTCAACCGTTCCACCGCCTCATCGAGATCCGCCCGCGCATAGCGCATGGCGTCCTCGCGGGCCTGTTCATTCAGCGCGTTAATACGATCCTGAGAATGCTGCACAATGGCCCGGGTAATCGCCTGTGCCATATCCCGATCATACGCAGTGACCTGAATTTCAAACAATTCTGCAGCGCTGTCATAAGACACGCTGACAATGCGTTGCCAGAACCAGGTCAAATCTTCAGAGGTCGCCTCAGGCCAGAGCGCGAAGGCCCAATCCTTGGGCCAATGCGCTGCATAGTGATCGACCACGCCCAGCTCTACATTCACCTCTTCGGCAATTTCCTGGCTGCGAATGAACTCATAGAGAATATCACTGTCAGATCCTGTGCCGCCAGCGCCTGCAAACTGAGCCAGCCCCCCCAGAAGATCGGTGGCGCTGGCCCCTTCCTGGCTGCGCACAGTAAAGCCCGCCGTCGAGATATATTGATCCTCAGCTATAGTGAACAGGTAGACACCAATCGCAATCAGCGGCGCAATGACAATAAACAAAAAGCTAGTGAGCACCCCCCAGTGCCGCTGTTTGATCTGCGCAGGCTGCGCCACCGGAGGCGCCACCGGCTCAGCCAGTTTGCGGTTCAACTCGTGCACTTTGCCTTCGGCAGTTTCTGCCCGTTTCCGCAGGACATCAACTTCCTTTTCCATCACAGTAAGGCGTTCGCGGGCCGGGTTCTTCTTACGTTGTGGTTTGGCCGCATCCGCCGCCTTTGCGTGCGTGGACGCCCCTGCGCCGGCAGCCTGCGCTGCAGTACTCTGCGGTTTTTTCCCAGCGGGTTTTTTCTCAGCGGTTTGCTCGCCTGCCGGTGTACTGTCGGCGGGTTTGGTTCCCGCAGCGCTTTCACCAACAGGTTTTTTGGATGAACTGTCACCGGCCTGGGTCGAGGTTACACTGTTGTTCACAACCACATCGCTTTTATAAACTGCTTCTTGACCGAGTTATCATGGCAAACGCCTGTAAGATCAATGCTCAGTCCAGACACAGAAAGCGCAAAGAGCTATTTGCATGCCCCACAGGCTTTGCGGCATAGTGAAGCCAAAATATCTTCCCCCAAACGTTCTCAAAGGTTTCATGGCCCATTCGTCGCTGTCACCAGCCCTGCCCCCGACCCGTCATCACAAACGGCCATTTGCAACCAGCCGCACCATTCTCGCTCTTATCTTACGCGAGATGTCGACACGCTATGGGCGCACCCCTGGTGGTTATCTCTGGACTGTTTTAGAGCCTTTGGCGGCAATCATTTTTCTAAGTTTCGGGTTCTCTCTCATGCTCAGGAACCCCTCTCTAGGCAATAGCTTTTTGTTGTTTTACGCCACGGGCTATATGCCTTTTGACATATACATGACCTTGGCACGGACCTGTCGTCATGCCCTGGGGTTCTCGCGGCCGCTGCTGCGTTATCCTGCGGTCACTTGGATTGACGCCATGAGTGCCCGTTTTTTACTCAATGGTTTGACCGGAATTTTCAACACCTTCCTCCTTCTCGGCGGTATTCTGGTGTTGGTCGACACCCAGACGATTTTGGATCCTAGCCCCATTCTGGTGGCCTTGTGTCTCACGCTTTTACTGGGGTTGGGGATAGGATCAGTCAATGCGGTCGTCGCAGCCTTTTTCCCGATTTGGGACATTATCTGGAGCGTTGTGAACCGCCCGCTGTTTATCGCATCGGGGATCTTTTTTCTTTATGATGAGATGCCGCCCTTTGCACAAGATATCCTCTGGTACAATCCGCTTATCCATATTGTCGGCCTGATGCGGACAGGGTTTTACCCAACCTATGCCGGAGCCTATATCAGTATCACCTATGTACTATTCCTCGCCCTCGGGCTGACAGCATTTGGATTTCTATTACTGCACCGATACAATCGAGAGATCGTGAACCGCTAACCCAGCGATGCACGATCTTAATCTTCGCCAGAGCGGCGCAGGACCTCTTTGTGGGGCAGCCCTTTGCCCCACAACCCATCACGGATGGCACGACCCAAGAGCCGCAGGAACACAGGCCGGTCGTTACCATAGTGGCGCACCTTGGCCAGCCACTTGGGTAGGATCACCAACAGCACGGGCCAGAACAGCACACCCGCCGCCAGACGATACAAATACAGCAGGTTGCGGTGATAGTAATAGACCTTCCATAGAGGGGCCAAACGGCCCCTTTGGACCGCGTTCTGCCCCTCTGTACCGGCAAAACTGGTCAGATCGTGCTCAAAGCGCACCCCTGGTTCAAAGCCAATTCGCCCGCCAGTTTTGCTGAGGCCCAAAGTATAGATCCCGTCATCGCCATAGATGAACAACTCAGGATTCGGATAGCCAATCCGTGCCACTGCCTTTGCCGAAATAAAGAAGCCCACAAAAGACGTCACATCAATCTGAATCCCCGCACCCTCATAGGCGGCGGGCGAGATATGAAAACCGGACCGTCCCCTACCCATCAGCGTGCGCAGAAACTCACGGCCATGCCAGAACGGGTTACGCGAGGGGCGATTCATTTCGCAAATCTCACCGCTGGGGAAATAAACGGCGGCGGCCACCGCATCCCATTTGTCTGCGGGCAGGCTGTGGAAGGCCATAAGCCCACCTGGTTCAGGGCGACCGTCATCATCCATGACCACCATCCAATCGGGGGCATGGGTCTCCATCGCCCGGCGCATGCCCTTGGCAAAACCGCCGGCACCACCGGAGTTAATCTGGCTATTGATCACATCCAGGCGCGGATCGTCCTGTAGCGCCAACCACTCCTCCGTACCATCGGTCGAGGCGTTATTTACCACCACAACCATGGCCAGTTCCCTGGCCGGGCTCTCCAAAAGGCGTGCCAGCGTGACCTTCAATTTATCCAAGCGGTTATAGGTCACCACCACCGCCACAAGGCGACACATTTTCACAGGCGAAGATGCGGCGGTCGAAGAGGCATGCATAGTAGTATTAGGTCCTTGGATATGTCTGGCGCCGGTCCTTACCCGACCTTCAGCCCCTCAATCCGCGACCACCAGGCACTTGTCAAACCCTAACCGACGTAGAACCGCACCTACAAATGCGCCAGCAGAGCACTGGTTTTGATGATGTTAGCCCCGGCGCCGACGCCGCATTGCCAAACAACGCTGCGGAGCCGGCCGATATCTCCAGCTCCGCTGATGTGCTCTTGTGGCAGCGCTCAGGCCATCAGGTCATAATCGATGCCGTCGATGCGCAGGATGATCTCGTCCTGCGCGGCGCCATCGACCAGGGCCCACATGATCTGACCGGTGGGGCGATAGATCACAAAGGCCTCCTCGACACCTGCCGCGCCGGAACAGGTTGCCGATGGTTTGGAACACCAGATCAAAGTCGTAGCACATGTTCCGGTGGCGCTGGTAAATCAGGTCCAGCCGCGCCTTGGCCGGCACGCAGGTGCGGGAATAGACCGCATCGGTCTCCTCGCGCGTGGCGCAGCGCTCCAGCAGCATCGCCTCGTGCTTGTGATAGGTGATCGAGGCCAGCCCGGTCACCCCCGGGCGCGACTTCAGCACCTCGGCATAGATCTCCGGATGCGCCTCCACATATTGCCGCAGCGGCGGGCGCGGACCGACAAAGCTCAGGTCCCCCTTGAGGATGTTCCAGAGCTGCGGAAACTCATCCAGCCGCTTTGAGCGCAGCCAGGCGCCGGTTTTGGTGACCCGGGCTGCCTTGTCGCCGCCAGAGACGCCGCTGTCCTCGTCCACAACGGTCATGGTGCGCAGTTTCCAGAGTCTAAATGGGCGATTCACGCCTTTCATCCGCTCTGCCACGTAAAAAACCGGGCGGCCTTCCTTCAGCAAGAGCCAGGCCAGAAGGCCGAGCAGGATCGGACCCAGGATCACGATCAGCAGCATCACAAAAAACAGATCGAACAAGCGTTTGTCCCAGGTCATGGGCGGAGGGATTCCTTCATATGTGGCTCTAACAAGGCCATTTCCGCCACCATCCGCGCCGGATCGGCCTCCGGCAACGACATCCGTGGCGCCAGAAACCCGCTGAGGCAGGAGAGGTCAAGCGCCACCTCCGGGATTGCGCCCTGCGGCGCGGGCACTGTTGCAAAATCCCGCCCCGCCGCCTGCAACAGCGCCCCCATCTCGATCAGGCCGGGTTGGGCGATGTTCAGCACCCCGGGCAGGTCGGGAGCATCCAGGACGGCGGCGATCACATCGGCCAGTGTCAGCACCCCGATGTAGCTGCGCCTAGGGGTGCGCCCGTCGGTGAACTGGTCCAGCCGGAACCCCAGCCGCCAGCCGCCCAGGATCGCATCAAAGCCTGCAATATTGCCGATGCGCAGCACGGCAACCTCCACCCCCAGCTCTGTGGCCAGGGCGCAGGCCCGCGCCTCCATCTCGGCCTTGGCCACGCCATAGGGATTGGCCGGGGTCAGCGGGGTCTCTTCCGTCAAGGGCCCCTGCCCCGCGCCATAGACCGCCGCCGACGACACAAGCACCACCCGCACGCCCGCCGCCGCCCCGGCCCGCACCGCAGCCTCCGCCAGCCGGGTGTTGTCCGCCAGATCGCCCCCACGCCCCGGCACGGCTCCGGCCAGGCAGAGGATTTGCCCCGCGGCCTGTGCGGTGGACACCAGCACATCCGGCTGTCCAAGCGGATCAAACAGACGCCACTGCGCCCCTGGCTGCCTGTACCGCGTCTGCCAGAGCGCCGCCTCCGCCCCCCAGCGGTATCGCAGCGCCCGCCCGATGCGGCCGGTGGCCCCGAGTACAAGGGGCGTTAGCAGGAATGTCACAGGCGCGCGGGTCATTGCTCTTGGATCCTGTTTGCAAGGGGGCAATCATTGACGATACTCCCCCCACCAGTATGGTGCCTGCAACATATTCACAAACACGCCCCGACTGCCATCGGGACAAGGACTTCATGCTGAAAATCTCGCTTCTGGTTGCGGCCGTCTCCGTTGCCCTCATCCCTGCCGCCTGCTCCCGCCTGCCCGGCGGCGCTCCTGCCAGCGAGGAAGTCCTGAGGGATATCGAGAATCCTCAGAACGACTTTGCGCTTTATGCGGTGACCCGCGCGTTTTTGCCGACGGTGGCGCATTGGCCCCCCACCGGCAAACAGGAAACCCTGCCCTGGATCAACGCCAGCCGGGGCCCCAAGACCCAGATCATTCAGCCCGGAGACCGGTTGACTCTGCGGATTTGGGACAGCAACGACAGTTCCCTGCTCAGTTCCGTGGGCGAGAAAATGGTGCAGTTGCAGGACGTGCGTGTGGCGGCCAACGGGTCGGTCTTCCTGCCCTATGTGGGGAATGTGAACGTCCACGGCATGACCCCGGAGCTGGCGCGCGAAAAGCTGCAGCAGGAGCTGGAAAGCATCGTGCCCTCCGCCCAGCTGCAACTCGACATGACCGAAGGGCGCAACAACTCGGTCGATCTGGTCTCCGGCGTCGCCCGGCCCGGCACCTACCCGATGCCCGACCGCAACTACTCCGTGATGGGGCTGATCGCCGCCGGCGGCGGCATTGCCGCAAGCCTCAACAATCCGCAGATCCGGCTGATGCGCGGCGGGCGGCTTTATGGCACCTCGGTGGATAACCTGCTCAACCATCCGCAAAAGGACACGTTGCTGCGCGGCGGCGACCGGGTCTTTGTCGAGGAGGATGAGCGCTATTTCCTCTCGTTCGGGGCCACCGGTACCGAGGATCTCCATATTTTCACCAAGGATGCGGTCTCGGCGATGGATGCGCTGTCGATCTCCGGCGGTATTCAGGACGGGCGCGCCGATCCCAAAGGGCTGCTGATCCTACGCGAATACCCGGCCTCCGCAGTGGCGCCCGGCGTCCGGGGACCGCGCCAGACAAGGGTGATCTTCACCCTGGATCTGACCTCGGCCGACGGGCTGTTCTCGGCCCGCAACTTCCAGATCAACCCCGGCGATCTGGTCATGGCCACCGAAAGCCCGATCAATGACGCGCTGACAGTTGCAAACTTGTTCGGCAATGTCTTCGGCATCTTCAGCCGTCTCGGTGTCGTCGACTGATCCGAAGCCCCCGCCGGGTCAATCCCAGCGCCCCACCGCCAGGCAGGCCACACTGTCCCCCGGCTGGGGCGCGCCGGTACTGTCAAAACTGACCGGTGTCACCGCAGTGGCGCTGCCCCCCGTGGCCGCCACCATCCGCGCGGACGCCTCCTGACTGGTCACGGTCACCAGCGGAGAGGCTGCAAAAGCCTGCGGAAAGCTCCAGCTGCTGCCGGCACTGCGCGCCGCCCAGCAGATCTGGGTGCCGTCGGCCAGCCGCAGCCAGTCGCCATCGCCATTGCTGCCCTGCTCCAGCACCGCCCCGGTCGGCACCCCGCCCGACAGCGCCACTGTCCCCAAGAGATTGCCCGGCCCATAGCCCCAGTCCGCCCGCATCAGCCGCCCGGCGGTGGTATCGCTGGCCGAGGCCTGCACCGCCGCCCCGCTCAGATGGCCGCTGGCGGGATCGGCGCGCAGGGCTTCGGTCCAGGAGCTGCCATCCGGGCTGACCTTGAGGGAAAAGGCGGTCTCGCCCGCAAGCCCCATCTCCGCATGGCCGCTCCAGCCGGACTGGAACAGCAGACTGGCCGTATCGCTGGCGCTGGCCTTGTTGATCTTCAGCTGGTGGCCCGCGCCGACATGGGTCAGCAGCGTGGCGGGACCGGCAACCGCCAGCGGGTTCTGCGCATCCGGGCTGGTGCCCACACCAAGCCGGTCGCGCACCTCGGCCTCCATGGCGCTCCAGCTGCCACCCTGTCGCACCACCAGTTGCGCGCTGTCGCGCGCCCAGGCCCGCCAGCCCTCGGCGGCATCGAAGAACAGCCAGGCGCCATCGCTCCAGGCAGCCAGCCGCCCGCCCTGCCCGGCCCAGGCGCCAACCGGGCTGGCGCCGATGGCATAGATGTCACCCGGCCCGGGGTCCACGGGCGGCGTCTCTCGCGCCAATTCTTCGAGCACCAGCTGCACCACCAGATCGAGCGTTTGCAGCGCGTCATTGTGGGTCACATGTTTCTGCGCCTGCGCAGGCATCAGATAGGGCAGGTCAAGACGGTCGGAACGCTGGGGCGAGGTCGGAGGCATGGGGCAGAATCCTTCGGTTGCAGGCAATCTGCCCCGATCCTGCCGGTTTCCTCTAAAAACGCGCCCAACAGGGCGCACGCCCGGTTAACCGGTCCGCTGGCCCAGACCACAGACGGCATCACATACGAAAAACGGGTCCCCGCCGGCGGGGACCCGTTTCAATTTTATTCTGCACGACAGCCTCTCGGGGAGCGACCCCGGGGCCTGTCACAGATCAGTTGGTGGTGGTGGTGGTGGTGGAAGTGTCGTCGTCGTCATTGGCAACGACAGCCACGACGGCCGCTGCGGCAACAGCAGCAGCAGCAATGCCTGCTGCGCCCAGACCGCCAACACCCAGACCTGCGCCAGCTGCGGCGCCTGCGCCTGCACCTGCGCCTGCGCCTGCGCCTGCTGCGCCACCGGCACCACCGGCGCCGGAACCGCCAGCAGCAGCACCCTGCTGCTGGGCAACAACACCGGTTGCGGCCATGATGGCCAGCGCGGAAACTGCGATAATGTTCTTCATGTCTTCAAAACTCCTGTGGAGATATGGGATATCCTCGCAGGGACCCTAAGTCAGGCCCCGTTTCTTTTCAACGCCCTGCCTAGCATCAAGATCCTTGCTTTTTCGTTTTTATTTCGCCGTTGCCAAAAAAACGCGACATCCTGCGGCCAGATCGGCAAGGTTTTGCCCCCGGCGGCTCAGATCACGACCTGACGCAGCCGGATATAGCCCACCTCCGGCCCGGCCCATTGCCGCGACTGCCACAGACGACCACTGCGGGAATCAACCCAGTAGTCATTGACGATATGCCCGCCCTGCGGTCCGGTGCAGCGTTCCTGCACATGGCGGGTGGCATAGCGGAGCCCCACGATCTCCAACTCATGCGCGCCAAGGTCTTTCACCTCGCAGGCCAGCCGCACCCGGTAGGAGGCACTGTCATCGCCGCGGAACTCATAGCTGCGCTGGCCCCCGCCAGCCGGCCCCATGGGCCCCTGCCCGTCCGCCGGCACGTCGGCGGACAGCAGCGTGCCGCGCAGCCCGCGGGTGGAGATCAACAGCCCGTCGCGGAACCCGAAGGTGATATTGTCCACCGTGCGCCAGACCTCGATTCGCCCGGGCAGGTCGTCCTGGCGCGCCAGTTGCAGCGTCACGTAGTCCCGCAGATCCTCCGACTCGATCACCACCTCCAGATGTGGCTCCTCGATACTGTCCAACAGCGCCCGCGTCAGAGTGGGCGGCTGCGGCTTTTCCTTGCCCCAGGGCAGCTGCTCCCGCAGCACCTGGCCGAGTTCCAGCTCCAGCGGCGTGTCTTCCGGCCCGCGGGCGCAGCCGGCCAGCACGGCCAGCCCCAGCAGCGCAGCCGGGATATGGCGCAGCAGATGTCTCATTCCCAGAACCTCGCGCGTTGTTCCTGCAGGCTCTTGCGGTGGGCGCTGCGCACCTGGCCATAAAGCCGCCCCGGCACCGACACCCGCTGCCCACCGTCCCGCTGCACCGGACGGATGGTCAGCCCGTAGGCGTTGCGGGAGGGCTGGCCGAGCAGCCAGCCGAGTGGGATCGACAGCTTGATGCCCTTGTCAAAGGAGCCTTCGCCGAAGTCCTCCGCCGAGACATCGGTCAGGGTGAAAAAGCCCCCCAGCTGCCAGCCATTGTCGAAGGTTCGGGTCAGCGAAACCGTGCCACCGATGTCACCGGCCAGATAGCGGCCCGCATCCACCTGCAGCAGGTAGTCCTTGGGCAACTCCAGATAGGCCGAGGCATGCCCCGTCAGCACGTCATAGTCACGAAAGCCGAACCGCTGGTTGAAATCGCGCTGGCGCACGTAGTTCAGCTCCGCCCCCAGGCCAAGCCGGCTGTTTGGCGGCTTCCACAGGAGTTCCCCGGACAGCCCGCCATACATGCTTTCGAAATACCCCACCGAGGCGCGCGCATAGAGGTTGTGCCCCGGCCGCCAGAGCCGTTCGCCATAAAGCTGCTCCAGCGTGGTGTCGAACTGGGCGTATTCATGCTGGTCGGTGCGCACCGCCGGCAGCTTCGAGTTGCCCGGACGGCCATCGGCCACATTGCCCCAGACCCGCTGCCGCAGCGCCCCGGCAAATTTCCAGCCCGGCGCCGGGCTGTAGCTGGCCTTCAGATCGACGCCGAAATCGATCCGGAACGGCACCGACGGGTCAAAATAGGAGGGCGAGGTATAGGGGGTGAAGGAGGTGGAAAATGCCGGGTAGAGCTCTTCCGAGACCAGGGCCTCGGGCGCAACCGGACCGGCATCCTTGACCGCGGCCACCGCCCAGATCGCATCCGCCGCCTCTGGCGAGAACTCCAGCGCCTCCAGGTCGGAGCGGCGGATCTCCACCGCAGACAGCCCCAGGCCACCGGAGGTGGGCACGATCCGGAAGGTCTCGACCGAGGGCGGCAGGCTGCGCGCCATCGCCCGCGCCGTGCGCCCCACCGCCAGCGATTGCGACAGGTAGCGGGTGTTGCGAATGCGGGCCTCGGCGCGGGTGCCCTCCAGCGTCACGCTTTCCAGGATCAGACCGTCCTGCTGGAGCGCTTCGGCCAGGAGGTCGCGGGTCTTGACGCGGGCCGTGCGACTGCCGGCCCAGCTCTCGGTCCACAACGCCTCATCCTGCGCCCAGACGCTGCGGGGCACCACCGGCGTCGGCGCCGGAACCTGCATGCGCGTGGCCGGATGGCGCGGGTTCATCTGGATCTGGGCGGTGATGCCGAATTCCGATCCATAGAGGTAGTAAGCCCCCAGGCGCAACTGCCGGCTGGCCTGGTATTCCACCCCGAAATTGAAATCCGACTTGCGCTCGAAGGCCTGCGCCTGTTCGGTTTCCATCGTATAGGCATCCGAGGAATATTCCGCCTTCACCCCCCATTTGCCATAGGTCCATTCCACCCCGGCAAAGGGCGCCACATCGCCGCGGAACCACTGGTCGGTGGACAATTCGCCGCCGGTGTCCCCGGCGGTAAAGCTGCCCCTGTCGCCCAGGGTGGCGATCGCACCGCTGGAGCCGAAGCGCCCCCAGCCGAGCCCCGCAGAGACCTTCAGCCGGCCGGGCAAAGCGGCCGGCTCGAACCGCTTGGTGGCAACGATATATTCGCTGCTGAACAGGCCGGTGCCGGCAAAATCCTGCAAGCCCACGGCCACGGCGGGACGATAGCGCCCCTCGTCCCAGAGGCGGAACCGCACGTCGAAGTTGCGGTCATAATAAGTCTCGAATCCAAACAGCAACTCGTCGGGATTGTTGTTCCGGATGCCGGTATAGCGGAACCCGACGGTCATCCAGGGCAGCGCCTGCACCTGCATGTTGACCCGGCCCTGGCCGGCAAAATAACTGACCGAAGGCGCAAATTGCGCATCCGGCAGCATCTCGGCACTGGGCATGTCGATCAGCCCCGGCACCCCATAGAAATTGAGGCTCGGGGTCTCCGGCCAGGCAAAGCCCTGCGGCGTCTCGGTGTCGGCCATCAGCGGCGCTGCGAGGCCACCGCCGAGCGCGAGGACCATCCAGAAAGGCGCGGCGCGCTGGGGCGTCCGGGGGCTGCGGCGTGTCACGGGCGGGGGTATCCTTGGTCCGTCATCTGTCCTGTCGTCCGGCCCGTCGGCGGCACCGGTGTTTCCTGCTTACTGCCCCAGTTGCCCGCCCCGTTCAACGGGCGGGAGCCGCTTTCTGGGCTGCTGTGGCTTTTCAGGACATCTTGCGGTCCTCCTGCGGCTGCACATAGCCCTCGACCCAGCGCGCGATCACCCGCCGCGCACCGGCGCCATCGCCCGCAGCCACCACCTGGCGCAGCGCCCGCATCAGGGCGGCCACCTCGATTTCCGACAGCACCGCCTCGCGGGCGCAGAAGATCTTGGGGTGGGCGGTGGTGGTCAGTTCGGTGGAGAGCGTCAGCTCCTCCTCCATCTTCTCGCCGGGGCGCAGCCCGATGATGTCGATGGCAATATCCCCCTCGGGGTTTGCCTCATCGCGCACATGATATCCGGCGGCCTCGATCACCTGGCGGGCCAGTTGCAGGATCGACACCGGCTCGCCCATGTCGAGCACAAAGACCTCGCCCCCCGCCGCCTCGGCCCCGGCCTGTAGCACCAGCTGCACCGCCTCGCGGATGGTCATGAAGTAACGTTTGACCCGCGGGTCGGTGACGGTGACCGGTCCCCCCCGGGCGATCTGTTCCTGAAACAGCGGGATCACCGATCCCGAGGAGCCCAGCACATTGCCGAACCGCACCATGGTAAAGACCGTGCGGCCGGCAGACCCATCCCCCTGCGGCCCGGAGCGCGAGGCCAGATCCTGCACGATCAGCTCGGCCATCCGCTTGGAGGCGCCCATCACATTGGTGGGGCGCACCGCCTTGTCGGAAGAGATCAGGATGAAGCGTTCGACGCCATATTCCGCCGCCGCCCGCGCCAGGGTCTGGGTGCCAAAGACATTGTTGGCCAGACCGGGCAGGGGGTTGGCCTCCACCAGCGGCACGTGTTTATAGGCGGCGGCATGCAGCACCACCTGCACCCGGTGCCGCTCCAGAACCCGGCGCACCTGGCGCGGATCGGTGACCGACCCCAGGACCGGCACCAGCGGAATATCCGCGTCTTCCAGCTGCTGGGAGAGTTCCTGGTGAATGGTATAAAGCGCCAGCTCCGACAGTTCATACAACACCAGCTTGCTGGGGCGGCAGGCCAGGATCTGGCGGCAGAGTTCCGAGCCGATCGACCCGCCGGCCCCGGACACCAGCACCACCCGGTCGGCATAGGACTGGGCGCAGGCCTGGAGCGGCACATCACAGGCGTCGCGGCTGAGGAACCGCTGCGGCGGCACCGGCGTCAGCTTGTCCACCAGCGCTTCCTCGCCGATCAACTGGGCAAAGGAGGGCAGCGCCTGCACCTCCAGCCCCAGCTTCTGCATGCGCTGGATGATCTGTGTCTGTTTCGGCTGGCTCTGGGAGGGCATCGCCAGCAGCACGCGTTTGACGTCGCGCCCTTTGACCACCTCGGCGATCCGGGTCGGGGCATAGACCGGCAAGCCAACCAGCGTCAGCCCCTGGAGCGATTTGTTGTCGTCGACAAAGGCGACCGGATCGATCCCGTCATGGGCCTTGAGCGCCTGCGCCAGCTGGGTGCCGGTATTGCCGGCGCCATAGATCAGCACCCGCGCCCGCGGCCGCGCCCGGCGGTAGAGCGCCAGCACCATCTGCAACATCATCGCCCGCGCCGCCACCATCATCAGCAGGTAGCTGAGGCCAAAGACCACATGCACCCCCAGCGGCAAGTCCGGGCCGAACAGCGCGCAAAGCCCGGCCTCCGCCGCCGCCACCACGGTGGCCAGAAGCGCGGTCTGGCTGACCGCGTGGCGTTCATAGGCGATCAGCTGCACCTGCGGCAGCCCCAGCCAATAGGACAGCCCCGCCGCCAGCAACAGGATATAGGGCAGCACCGGCAGCATCTGCCCCAGCAGCACCAGGGGAGAGACCGGCATGTCTTGCAGCACCAGGGCAAACAGCAACGCAACCGGAAGCAGCAGCAAGTCCAGCGTCAGAAAGATCGTGGCCTTGTTCTGACGCGTCAGCCGCTCCACGAGTTTCAACATGTTCGTCACCTCAAATCGCGGGCGTCCTACGCCCGTCTTCAATCGCGTTCCTGATCCAATACACGGGTCGAAATCATCACATCCCCCTCACGGTTTTATGCGCGCGGCGGCGCCCGCGCCATAGGTTTCCCACGGAATAAATCCAGAAATACGATGTTTTCGCCCGTTCTGTCGTTAACGCATCCCGATATCGGCAGAGTTGCGCCGGTACTGCCCGAGAAACAGGCACGCGCGCGGGGTGCTCGACGCGACCGCCCGCGCGGATGCGGCAGGGACTGGCGGGGAGACTGCCGGACAGGTAGGTCAGCATCCCTTACGCATTGTTTCGCGTGCGAAACAATAGGTCAGCACTACTTACCTAATGTTTCGCACGCGAAACAATAGGTCAACACAACTGACCTATATTGACTTCTCCTGGATCCATCGCGCCAAGGGTGCATCCAGACTCAAAACAGGCGCCCCGGAGGACGCCTGCCTGTCTCGAACAAAGAGGGCATCGCAGAGGATCAGCGTTGGGCGAACCAATCCTGCAGGGCCTGCACCAGATCCGGGGTGACGCCGTCTCCGCGCAATTCGATTTTCCGGGTCTCTTCCGTGAAGGTCAACATAACCCCGGGGGCGGCTTCCAGCGAAACGCGGTTTTGTGCAGGACGGGACGGGCGCGGGGGAGGGGAGGCCTTGGAGGATGGCTCAGAGGCAGACTGCGCGGGCGTCGGGGCCAGGGCAGGCAGGGGATCAGAGTCTAAATCCTCATTTAGTCTCGCATCCCACGCCGCAATATGCCCATGCAAGACCGCCAGCTCCTCAGAGACATGCTGGCAATCCGAGGCAATCAGATTGCCGGCCAACTCGCGGCCAAAGCGGGGGTTCTCCTCAAGGTGGCGGGCGATGGCGAGACCCAGTTTTTCGGGGATGGCGGTCGGATAGCGCAGCACATCGTCCAGCGCCTCCACCAGCGTCACAAAGCTCGCGATCTTGGAGCGTTTGGCGCGGGGGATGTTTTGAAACAGCCCCAAAAGCGCCTTGCGCTGATCCGGATAGACCCCCTCTGCCAGCGCCTGCACCGCGATGCGCGCGCGTTCATAATGGCTGAGGTTAACCCGGATCTCGTTTTCCTCGACCATCGCGAGATAGGCGTCCGCCGCGCTTTCGGGACGCACCACCAGAGCTTTGACAGCGGCGAATTTAGGGTCTGAAGTCTCTTCATAGAGTCTGCGTAGCGCCGTCAGACGCCGCCAGCCGGAAATCAGCCCATGGGTTTTCTCGCCATGGGCGTCTTCGCGTTTGACCACCTCGATCGGCGTGTGCTGACCACGGGCCCGGAGTGACTCCATGAGGCCCAGCATGTCGTCCTCGCCCTGCTCGATGCGGTCGCGCACAAGGTAGGTCTCGTCGATGGCCGACAACGGCAGCTCTTCGATCATCAGCCCCTTGGTGCGGGCTTGCTCCAGCACACCGGAGAGTTCTTCGAGCGCGGCGGAGGCAGAGGTGTCAGAGGCCACCTGCGCGATCGGGGCCGCCCCCATCGAGAGCGGACCGGGGGCCGCGGCGGGGCTTTTGTCACTGCCGCTCAGATAGGTGGGCTGGGCCGGGGTCAGCCGTTTGCGTTTTGCCATTCTCGTCGTCCTTCCTCATGCCGCCACTCGGAGCACCAGGCCCAGAGTATCGCAGTCCCATCCTAATGCCGCCTCAGGAGGCCGCGCGCTCGGCCTGCAACGCCAGTTCCTCGCGGCGCCAGACGCCGTTGAGCAGCCGCTTGAACGCCGCATAGGTTTCATCAAACGTCTCGCGCCCCCGGGCATAGGTCTCGCGGTTGAAGTCGCGGTAATCCGCCTCGTAGATGCCATTGACCTGCTCGCCCGCCTGACCGATCAGCGCGGTGTAATCCTGCCGGTGCGGCGACAGGGTCGGGCCCATATAGGCCTGCACCAGCCCCGCAAGCTCGCCCTGCTGCGCGCCATCGTAGCGGGTGATCACCGCCCGCACCGCATCCCATTCAAAGCCGATCTCGGGCCGCCCCAGGGCACGGGCGGCGAGGTTCTCGCCCTCCTCAATCGAGGCAAAGGTGGAATGCAGCATGTCAAAAAACCGCCCCGTGCTGTCGAACTCCAGAAAAGACGCCCCCATCGGCACCAGGAGGATGTCGGCGGCCGAAAGCCCGTTGATGGTGAGGTAGCCAAGGGCAGGGGGCGTGTCGATAAAGACCACATCGTATTGATCGAGCACCCCGTCGGCCTCCAGCCGGTCGGTGAGCGCGTCCCAGAGTTTCCACGCGCGCGCCGCCATCCGCCAGACCGGGATCTGGAACTCGGCCCAATACAAATTCAGCTGCGCGCCAATCAGGTCGATGTTGGGCCAATGGGTCGGCTGGATCACATCCGCCGCCGTCATCTCCATCGCTGCGGTGAGGCTCTCGTCCAGCGGCTGCGGTGCGTCGCCGCGATCGAGACGGCGCTGGTTTTCCACCCGCAGATGTTCGCCGTAGTGACGCGCCAGAAGCGGGAAGGCGGTCTTCCACTCATCCTCGACCTTGCCGCCAAAGATTGAGGTCATCGAGCCTTGGGAATCCAGATCGATCACCAGCACCTTGTAGCCATCTAGCGCCGCGGACATCGCCAAATGCGCGGCGGTCGAGGTCTTGCCAACGCCGCCTTTGAAGTTCGCCACCGCCACCAGTTTGGCGGCCAGCCCTTCGGGGCGATAGGGCAGGTAGTTCTTGGCCTTTGATCCTTGCGCGGCAAAAAACGCGCGCAGCCGCAGCACCTCATCCAAAGTGAACCACTTGGCGCCGCCTTCGGTTTCCGAGCGCCCCTGCGGCAGATCCGGATTGGCTTTGAGCACCCGGCGGAAATGGGCCTGCGCCACCGGGATCAGATAGCGGGTGATTTCCCAGGTGGAGAACAGACGCAGGTGTTTTGTCCCTTCTTCATCGAGACCGCGACTGGCGAGATCGGCACGTCCCCGGGCGCAGCCTTCGGCAATCTCGGCAAAGCGGGCAGTGTCGGTGGGCTGGTCCAGCTCTGCCATGGCTGCATCGGGATCAATGTTGAAATAGGGGGGCAGGGTGGTGCCTGCCTTGCTGTGGATATCCTTGGCCAT
>NZ_JBSWVA010000004.1:0-104196 GCF_056159345.1 Epibacterium sp. ABV4_022 | reverse complement strand
CGGTGCAGCTGTGGCCGGGTGCGCGTTCGGGCATCACGAAGACTGAGTTCGGCAATGCCGGATGTCGGTGTTTTCCTGCTTTTCAGCTCTATCTGCCGGTGATGCCGGGGAAGGCGATCAGCATGGCCAGCGCCAGGATCTGCAGCGCAATAAACGGCAGGAGCGACCGGAAGATCTCGCCAAGGCTGATGTCCGCCGGGGCCACCGATTTCAGGTAGAAGGCCGCCGGACCAAAGGGCGGCGACAAGAAGCTCACCTGCATGTTCATGCAGAAGACGACGCCGAACCAGACCGGATCAAAGCCGAGCTTGGTCACGATGGGAACAAAGATCGGCATGGTCAGCAGCGCGATCCCGACCCAGTCGAGGAACATGCCCAGCACGAAGAGAATGGCCATCATGAACAGGATCACCACATGGGGATTGTCCGAAATGCCGGTGATCAGCGCCGAGACAAAGTTGATGCCGCCCATGAAGTTGAACACCCCCACAAGGGCCGAGGCACCGATCCCGATCCAGACGATCATGCCAACGGTCTGAAGCGTCTGAAGGGCGGCGCCTTTCAACAGCTCCACGGAAAACTCGCCACGTACCAGTGTCGACAGGATGACGCCCGCGACCCCCACGGCAGAGGCTTCGGTGACGCTGGCGATGCCGCCGTAGATCGAGCCCAGCACCATGGCCACCACCAGGAGGGGCAACACCAGACCCTTGAGAAGACGCAGTTTCTCCGCCATCGGCACCTCATCGCGTTCGACCACCGGCGCGACATCGGGGTTCAGGTAGGCACGGATCAGCACATAGGCGACGTAGAATCCGGCCAGCATCAGCCCGGGCAGGAAGGACGCGGTAAAGAGATCCCCGATCGACACATTTGCGGTCAGCCCGTAGATAATGAGCACGATGGAGGGCGGCACCATGGTGCCGAGCGCCCCACCTGCACAGACCACGCCGATCGCCAGCTTGCGATCATATCCGAGCCGCAGCATCTGGGGCAGGGCGATCAACCCCAGCAGGACGACTTCGCCGCCGATGATGCCGGACATCGCGGCAAGGATCACCGCCACGATGATGGTCTGGATCGCCACGCCGCCGCGCAGCCGCCCGCCCACCAGCCGCATCGCGTCAAAGAGATCGCGGGCAATGCCGGAGCGGTCCAGGATGGCCGCCATCAGGACGAACATCGGCACCGAGACAAAGACAAAACTGGCGACAAAGGAATAGACCCGGCTGGTGATGAGCGGCACCACCATCGGCCCGGTCCACCCGAGCGCAAAGATCAGCGCCACCAGCAGCGTCACAAAGGCGAGCGGCATGCCGGTGACCAGAAGACCGAGCAGCATGACGAACATCAACAGGGTTGCGCTCTCGATGCCGAGGGCCTGAAAGGAGCCAAACAGTTCGGTCATTTCTTGTCCTTGAGGTAGTTCACCGCGAGCACCGCGAATTGCACTGCCATGACGGCGAGCACGAGAAACAGGAAGAGCTTCGACAGGCCCGGATAGACCGGGTCCCAGGCGCTGCCCGAGCGTTCCAGCCGGAAGCTGCCGTCGGGCATGAAGATCGCGCGCGCCACCATGGTCCAGGCCGCCCAGGCAAACATTGCCGCCGCCGCACCGCTGATGACAGAGATCGCGACGTTGAACCGTCGCCGCCAGCGCGGCGAAAGCGCGTCATAGATCAGCACCACGCGGATATGGCGGTCGCGGGCGGTGCAATAGAGGCCGCCGTAGACAAAGGCGATGCCGCACAGGAAAATCGTCGTCTCATGCGCCCAGATGGTGGGCGCGTTGAAGACATAGCGCAGGATCACCTCCTGGATGAGGATCAGCATGGCCAGCACGATTCCGGCGGCAAAGGCCAGCCCGCCGCGGTCGATCCAGCGCCCCAGACGCCCGGCCTGCGGGATCGGACCCGGGCCCTCGGTATCCGGCGCTGTTGCATGTTCCTGTTCGGCCAAGGCCGGTCCTCCCGTCATGATCGGTGTTGCGTGATGGTAGAGGGGGGCGCATCGGCCCCCCCCCCTCGCTGTTGGGGTTGGGCTCAGTTCAACAGGCCCGCGCCCTTCAGATAGGCGGTCAGCGTGTCATAGACTTTCTGCGCATTGTCGGAGCGGCTGGCGACCTGTTCCCATTCGCCGGTGGCGATGCTGCGGAACTTGGCGCGCTCGGCGGCGGGCCAGTCGTGGACCGTAACCTCACCAGAGGCCTTGGCGGCCTCGACCGCAGCCAGATCCGCCTCGCGCAGCGTGGCGACCTGAAGGTCGGCGAATTCCTCGACGGATTCGGTGATCGCGGTCTGAATCTCGGCGGGCATCGAGTCCCACTTGGCCTTGTTCATCGAAATCTCGACCAGCGGCATGGAGTGGAAGCCGGGATAGACCGGGTGTTTGGCCACATCATGCATGCCCTGCGCCTGATTGGTCGAGAACACGGTGTAATCCGCCGCCTCGATCACCTTCTTGTCGAGCGAGGTGAAGACCTCGGAGCCCGGCAGGTTCACCGGAGCGGCCCCGGCTGCGGCAAAGACCTGCTGCACCAGCCCCTCGGGCGCGCGCATCTTCAACCCCTTGAGGTCATCGACGCCTTCCAGCGGCACGGCAGAGACAAAGGCTTCCAGCCCCGGCGTGGTGGCGCCGATGAAATGCAGGCCGTAGGGGGCCAGCAGCTCCTGCATCAGCTCATTGCCGCCGCCGGTCCGCATGAAGGTGAACATTTCCTCCGGCGCGCTCCAAGCGCCGACCGGGTTGGCGATCAGGCCAAAGGCCGGGTCCTTGCCGGAGAAATAGGAGGTGTCGGTGACATGGCCGTCGAGGATACCCGCCGCGATCGCGTCTTGGGTTTCGTTATGGGCGACGATGCTTTCCACCGGCAACAGTTCGATGGCGACCTTGCCGCCGGTCTTTTCCTCGACCATCTCGGTCCAGCGGGTTTGCAGCTGGAAGTTCGGGTTGCCCGCCGGGTCCGACGACTGGAAGCGCAGGCTGTAGTCCTGCGCCAGGGCGCCGCCGGCAAGGGTGGTGGCAACGAGGGTTGCTTTGATCAGATGGTTCATGGGTCTCCTCCCTGAGAGTGTTCTGTGTGAGGTTTGGGTTTAGCGTCCGGTGCCGCCTCCTCGGCTCCGGACAAAGTCGAGCGCCCGCGCCACCACCTGCGGCAGTGACAACGCGACGTCGATTTCTGTGACATGGGGCCCCGACGGCGGCTCCAGCGCGTCAAGTTGGCTCTGGACGAGGCTGGGGGGCATGAAATGGCCCGGACGGGACGCAACCCGATGTTCGAGCAGATCCTGCGCGCCGGTCAGGTGGATGATGGTCATCTCGCCCGCCTGTGCTGCCAGCAGGTCACGGTAGCGTTGCTTGAGCGCCGAACAGGCCAGAACCGCGGGCCGGGGCTGGTGCGCCAGCTCCGCGCCGATGACCTCCAGCCAGTCGCGCCGCATCTCATCGGTCAGCGGCCGGCCAGCCTGCATATGCGCCACATTGTCGGGCGAATGGAAGCTGTCGGCCTCCACATAGGGTGCGTCGAGCGCGGCGGCGATTGCCTCCGCGACGCTGGATTTCCCCACACCGCAAACGCCCATGACCAGAATATGTCGCACTGCGTGCCTGCCTCCTCGCAAATCGCCGTCTGATAGCGCCACCATTAAATGACAGCGCTGTCATGATGTTGACAGCGCTGTCATTCGTCAAGAAAGATATTTCCCAAAGGGAGACAAATTCCGCCAATGTCCGAAAAGAAAAGAATAACTTTGGATGACGTGGCCCGGCTGGCCGGCGTCAGTGCGATCACCGTGTCGCGGGCGCTGCGCCGCCCCGGCATGGTTTCCGAGGCCGTGCGCAAGCGGATCGATTCGGCTGTGGCGGAACTCGGCTATGTGCCAAATCCCGCCGCACGGCATCTGGCGACGGGGCGGTCGAACGTCATCGGCGTGTTGATCCCGTCGGTCACCAACAGCGTCTTTGCCGAAGTGCTGAAAGGGATCTACGCGGCCTCGGAGCCCTCGGATTATGACGTGCAGCTGGCCAACACCCGCTATTGCGCCCGGACAGAGGAAAACGCCCTGCGGCTGTTTGCCAGCCAGAAACCCGCCGGTCTTGTGGTCAGTGGCTTCGATCAGAGCACAGCGGCCCGTGCGCTGTTGGAAAGCCTCGACTGCCCGGTGGTGCAGATCATGGAGACGGGAGAAAACCCCGTCGATGCCTGCGTGGGGTTTTCGCATTTTCACGCGGCGCAGGCGGCGACTCGGCATCTCCTGGCACAGGGCTACCGGCGGCCCGGGTTTCTGGGCGCGCGAATGGACCCGCGCACCCGGCGCCGGTTTGACGGGTTTCGCGCCGAAGCCACGGCAGCCGGAGTGTTTCACACCGATCGCGTGATGACGTCGCCCGAGGCGTCATCGGTCACCAAAGGTGCCGAGATGTTGCAGCAGTTGTTGGCGCAGGCGCCGGACGTGGATGCGATCTTCTGCAACAATGATGACCTCGCGCTTGGCGCCTTGTTCCAGGCACAGCGTGCGGGGCTGTCCGTCCCGGATCGGCTTGGGATTTGCGGATTCAATGATCTGGAGGTGATGTCGGCGGCGAATCCCTCTCTCAGCAGCGTCCGGACCCGTCGGTTCGACATGGGGCAGATGGCGCTGGAAATTGTGCTGGCAAAGCTGAACGGCACATGGTCCGGCCCTGCCGTGGTCGATCTGGGCTACGAGGTGATGATGCGGCAAAGCACCATGCCCAGGCGCGCCGACATCGGCTGAGTTCGACCCTTCAAGGGGTGGGGCGAAGGTCTGGTGCAGGCTGTTGATCCGCCTAACGCCTGTCGGTTTTCTGTATCTGGTTCGGCGGAGAGCGGATCGCCGAGAGCGCCGTACCCGCCCACGGCGGAGCCTTCGCCTCGCGCGGGCCGCGCCCCGTGGCGCATGCATCTATCCCCGGCATACCTTGCTGCGGCGCAGCGTTCGCTCCGGCCTCGCTATTTCGCGTGATCTGGCGCGCGCCGTCGGCAAACCGTGCAGTTGCGGCATCTCATGCTCAATTATTGTCGTTGGCGTGAGAATAGTGCCTGTCCACAGCAATAGCTTTGCACGTTTAGCTTGTATTCTGGGGGCCGAAGTGCAACGTTCTGGATCAGCATCCACGCCATGCGCCTGTCCGCTCTGGACGGTCGCATCGCAGAGCTGAACAGGTCGAACGTCTCCGCCAACCCCGTGGACCGATCAAGGGTATTTGCGTGAAAAACGAACGAGAACAGTTTTGGATATTCAACAGCTAAGAGTCTTTGTTACCGTTGCCCAAGAAGGCAGCATCACCCGTGCCTCCGACATCCTGTGCCGCAGTCAGCCCTCTGTCAGCGCCCAGATCAAGGGAATCGAAATGGCGCTGGGGCTGGCCCTGTTTGAGCGTACGTCCCGTGGCATGAGCGTAACCCCCGATGGAGAGCGGCTGTTGGGCGAGGCGACCCAGCTCCTGGAGCGCCACAAGCGGTTTCTACAAGAAGCAACACGCCTGAAAGGCAGTATCGTCGGAAAATTTGCGCTTGGGGCCGGGCGCCACTCTGGCAACGGTTTTGTCAGTTCCTTTCTGCACCTGATTTCAGAGCGGTTTCCCGAGCTGGAAATCGAGCTCAAGCATCTGACCTCTGCGCAGGTGATCGACGGGCTGCGCAACGAAACACTGGACATGGGATTCTTCACCGAGCCCGAGGGAGATATGCCCGACCTGACATTAACGGAAGTTTCACGTTTCAGCATTCACCTGGCAGCGCCAGTGGGGGTGGTCCAGGCCGGAAATGCGATTGATTGGGGGCAACTCGCCGATATGGTCTGGATTGTCTCGTCTCAGGATGGCTGTTGCGGCCGCTGGGCCAAGGCGCTGATGGAGCAGCACGATATACAACCAAAGCGTGTGATCAATGTGGATGATGAGACGGTGACCCGAACGCTGGTGGCCAGTGGCGCCGGTGTCGGGCTGGTTCATGTCAATGCAGAGGAAGGGTTTCCCAAACCCGAGGATGTCACCCTCTTGCATGAGGTGCGCAAGACGGCGCGTATCATGTCGGGCTTTCTGTCATCGCGTATCAACGACCCGGCCATTGATGCCGTCAACGCCTTGTTCTCCGATCTGATGAAGTCGGGGAGCTTGGCAGAGCCGCCGGCGCTTCAACTCGCTTAGGCGCGCGCCCCGCAGGGCCCTGATGGGCTCACCGGCGCTGAGGGTGTGTCGTCCTGTGGATGAGGGGGAGTGCCCCGTCTCTGTCGCGCGCCCGGTGCACGGGGTGAACTTGAAATCTGCGCATCGCTTCAATTCATGAATATCTGTGTTGTTGAGTTAAAATTGGACAACGGCAGAAATTTGTCTTGTGCCGCGGGATATGTTTCGCGTTAAACCAAAATCATGTGAAATTATGATTTGGCGCAGGAGGCCGGTATGAGAACTCTGTATAGCTTATGTGGAAAAGCAGGTGAAAGCTACTCTCCACATGTGTGGAAGGTAATTATGGCGCTCCATCACAAGCAATTGGATTTTTCCATAGAACCAGTCGATTTTTCCACGATAAAGGGAATCGAAGACGGCGCATTTAACAGTGTCCCGGTATTGCGGGACGGGGACCGGGTGCTGGGCGATAGTTTTGATATTTGTGAGTATCTGGAGGAGGCCTACCCGGATGCACCAAGCCTGTTCGAAGGTGACGGAGGGCGCCGGATGGCGCGGTTCTTTGAGACCTATTGCCTGACCATGCTGCATCCGCCGCTATCGGTCATCGTGGCGATGGATATGTACAACGTGATGAGCGAATCGGATCAGGCGTATTTTCGGGCCAAGCGCGAAGAGCGATTCGGTGTCTCACTGGAAACCCTGGCCGAACGCGGCGATTCAGAACGCGACGTTCTGACCGAAAGGCTCGTCCCCTTGCGTAAGACGCTGGAGAAGCAGCCCTGGATTTGCGGCGATAAACCTCTGTTTCCAGACTATATTGTGTTTGGAACCATGCAATGGTGCTGGGTGGTTGGTGCCCGGGACCTGCTGGACAAGGATGATCCGGTTCAGCATTGGTTCTCGCGTTGTCAGGATCTGTTCGGGGCTGCGGCGCGCGACGGATTGGCAGCGTAAGCCACCCGTCTCAGTCTGTGTTCCGGGGCCCTATGCCCAGGGCACAATCGGGATGGTGATCGTAACACATCGCTGAAATCAGCTGGTTGGAAGAGGTTTGGCGCGCTCGGTTGCGAGCGCGCTTTTTGTGCTGTGGCAGGTGCTTGAAACCCGTGTCACCAAAGCTGATAGGAGCCCTCAAGTTTTCCGAATTGTGACATAGTGCATCATTCGATCATATGTGATCAGGGGCCGCGATAAATGGCTCGGTTCGATAAATTGAAAACAGACAAACATCGGCCGATGCAGATGTTTGCCTGTCTAGTGAAATGTAGATGAGTCAATTGGTGATCCCATTTGGAGGAATCTTGAATGGACGTCGCGCTTATGGATGATCCTGATGATCGATATAGCAAGAAAACCTCCGGGAATTATGATTGGGTTAAAAAAGTACATACATTGGGGCCCGCCGGAACTAATTGCGAAAAAGCCGCTTTGAAATGGGCCGCGTTGAAATGCCGAAATGCCGAATTGGCCCTGCACGGGTCAATGGAACAGGCGGCGGAACAGGTTGCGGCCTGCGGCTGTTCGGTGCTCCTCAGCGTTGTCGCCTATCCCCAGCTCCATTCGATCATCTACGAGCACATCGCGCATCTGGGTCTTCTCGATGTGTTTATCATGATGACCGATGACATGGTCCTGGCATCGGTCACCGGCGAGATGCCGACCCTGTGCCAGACACATCCTGCCCCCGAAAAACTGCTGCCGCCCGAGATGGAGCGCATCTACGCCGCCAGCAACGCGCATGCCGCTGCCGAGGTCGCGGCCGGGCGTGGTGATGGCTGCATCACCACTCTGGCTGCCGCCGAGAAACACGGCCTGCACGTGCTGCGGGCCTTTGGCCAGGTCCCCATGGGCTTCACCATCCATGGCCCGTTGAAACACTCGGGCTGTCGCGACGCCACTTTTGAAGTTTCTGCACCAACCCCTAAAGGAGTATCCCCCAATGACACAGCGCGCGTTTGAGACCGCCATCGAGGTACGTTACCGCGATACCGATTCCATGGGCCATGTCAGCAGCCCGATCTACTACGACTACATGCAGTCGGCCTATCTGGAATACATGCATGCACTGCTGGAGCTGCCCAAGGACCAGAAACTGCCGCACATCATGGTCAAGACCGCCTGTGAATACATCAGCCAGGCGCACTACGGTGACACCGTTGTGGTGCTGAGCACCGTGTCCAAGTTCGGTGGCAAGAGTTTCGAGATGGAGCACGAGATCCGCCACGGCAGTGCCGACGGGCGCGTGGTTGCCAAGCTGCTGTCGGTGCATGTGATGTTCGACTACGAAAAACAATCCACCTACCCGATCCCCGAAGACTTCAAGACCCGCGTATCGAACTTTCAGGGCGAGAGCTGATCTCGCTGGCTCGCAAGGCGTGATCACAGAAGGAGAGAGCGCAAATGGACTTGAGTTGGACATCAAAGCAGCTGGCGATCCGGTCGGAATTTGCGTCCCTTGGCAGCCGGACCGACCGGGATGAGCTGCACCTGGGGCGGCGGGCTTTTGATCAACAAACCTGGGATCAACTGGGCAGCGCCGGGCTTTGGCACATGATCGTGCCGAAGGATTACGGCGGACGCGGGGGCGACTGGTGGGATTTCACTGCGGCGCTGGAGGGGTTGGCCTCGACCATCCGCACGCCGGGCCTGTTGCTGTCGGTGATCGCCCAGGCGGGCATGGCCTATGCGCTGGATCTGTTTGGAACACCGGCGCAGAAATCGGATTATTTCCGGCGCATCCTGCGCGGCCAGCTGAGCGCCACGGCGATCGCCGATCCCGACACCGGCACCGATGTGCGCGCCAGCTCCACCTTCCTGAGTCCGCGTCCGAACGAGACCTTCGTGCTCAATGGTCAGAAGTACAATATCGCCCATGCGCCGGTCGCAAGTTTCACGCTGGTGGTCTGCAAACTGGAAGGCCATGCGCGTGACGGTATTTCGCTGGTGCTGGTGGACCAGAACAGCAAGGGCGTGACCATCGGCCCGCAGGATCGCAAACTCGGTAATCTCGATCTGCCGACCGGCGGGCTGACGTTCGAGGATGTGCCGCTGCACTATGGCCATATCCTGGGCGTGCCGGGGGAAGGGCTGCGCAACCTGGTGCGGTTTGTCTCGCTCGGGCGGCTCTACTACGGGTTGGTGGCGGCGACGCTGTGTGACCCGATGCTGACCGAGGCGCTGTCCTATGCCAAGACCCGGCAGACCTTTGGTCAGCCGATCGTGGATCACCAGTATGTGCAGAAGAAGCTGACCGATATGCGCATCGCCGCGGATACCGCCAAATGGGTGTCCTACGGCGCATTGCATCAGCTGCTGACGCAATCGCCCGATGCGGTGATGACCTGCTCGATCGCCAAGCTGGCGGGGGCCAGCGCCATCACCGAAGGCGCCGTGGATCTGCTCAAGCTCTACGGCAGCCGGGGCTATCACGAGGGCGAGGTATCGACCTTCCTTCGGGATGCTCTGGCCTTTTGCAGCGTGGGCGGCACCGAGGAAATGCACCGGCGCAATATCATGAACCAGATGATGCGCAAGGCCCGGCCGGCGGCGAAACCGGCCAAGGCAGCGTCCCGAAATCTGGAAACCGCGTGAGCGCGGATTGGGTGGAAAACCCGGACAGAATGGAGATCAACATGTTGAAAATCATTACCAAAAGCCCTTGGTGCGCAGGCGCTATCGCGCTGCTTGCCGGGGCAGGGGCCCTGGCTGCGGCAGAGCCGCAACAGGCGAAACTGGTCGAGCGTGGCATCGACTGGCCCGCCGCCGAAGCCGCCGCCGTGCAGACCGCCGAACAGGAACAGGCCGTCACCGATGCGTTTCTCGCCTTGCCCGGCAGCGCAGATCCCACCGCGCTGCCGGTGATGTTGTTTGGCGGCGCGGCAGAGCTGTCGACCCCCGGTTTCGTCAGTCAGGGGACAGCCTATGCGGCGTTCTACGCCGAAGAGGACATCCAGGTGTCGATTTCCGGTTCAAAATCCGTGTTGCAGGCGGGGGATGCGCTGACACTGCATCATCAGCCCACCGCCTATGAGAATATCGGCACCGGTGCCGATTACAGCCTGGAGCGGTTCGGAGCCTTCTACACCCTGCGCATCACCTGCGACGCGCCGACCACGGACACCCGCTGCACGGAACCCGACTATCTGACCAGCCTGGCCGAAACCCTCTTTGTCGTGAAAGGACAAGCCAATGGCATGTAAATCTCTGACCGCGACGGCTTTTGTAGCCTTGGCTGCCAGCCAGGGCCTCGCCGACACCCATTTTCACGCGCCGGGTGACCTGGTGGAAAACAGCGGCGAAGGGGTAAAGAGCCCGGTGGTGTTCTTTCCTGATATGCGCTTTCCGATGGAGAGCGGCCCGGCCTATGCCAATTCGCACGCGTTTTCGATCGGCGGGGCCAAAGGCCCGGAGGGGGATTCCTGCGATGCCGTCAACTACAGCTATCCGTGGCGGGACAACTTCTGTGAGTTTCGCCGCAGCGACATCGCGGTGTGCAGCTCGGGCGGTCACAGCGGACAGGATCTGCGACCTGCAACCTGCGAGAAAGGTGTCCACTGGACGGTCGCCGCGACCGACGGGGTGGTCTCTCACATCGGGCGGTTTGCGGTGACCGTGCAGTCGCCGGATGGTGCGCTGCATCGCTATGTGCATCTGGATATGGACAGCGTCACCGTAGAGCCACTGGATCGCGTGAAACAGGGCGATCGCATCGGCACCGTCAGCAACAGCTGGCTGACCGAAATTCCCATCCATCTGCATTATGACATTCGCCAGCCGGTGCAGGTCGGCGCGGAGGTGCATGCGCTGTTCCTGCCGCCCTACAGCAGTCTCGTTGCCGCTTATGAAAAGCTGGACTGAACACCAAGCCCGCAACCGATTGGAGGCGACATGAGTGAATGTATTTGGGTCTTTGCCTATGGATCATTGATCTGGGATCCGGGCTTTGTCCCGCAGGAACAGGTCGTGGCGCGCCTGGACGGCTGGCATCGACGGTTCTGTCTGCGCTCGCTGCGCTATCGCGGCACCTTTGCGGACCCCGGATTGGTGCTGGCGCTGGATGCGGGTGACGACAGCTATTGCGAGGGGGTGGCACTGGCGATCCCTCCCGCCGAGGAAGAGCCGGTCATGGCCTCCATCCGCGCGCGGGAGCTGTTCAATCCGGCCTATCGTGAAATCATCGCCCCGCTGCGGTTGCAGGACGGGCGGGTGGTGCAGGCGTTTACCTATGTGGTGAACCGCGACCACGAACAATACGGGGATTTCACCCCGGATCAACAGGCCCGGATGATCGCGACAGCCGCCGGTGAGCGGGGCCCGAACGTCGATTATCTGTTCAACACCGCCGAGCATCTGACGTCGCAGGGCATCGCCGATCCGATGCTGGACCGGCTGGCACATGAGGTCCGGGAACTGCAACGGGAATTGACCTGATCGGGATGATCGCTTCGGCGGCGTCATCGAGTTTTCGTGAAAACGGTCTGTCGTCCCCCTCATGCCGTGCGGCATCAGGGGGACCTTTTTATTTATCTTACAGCCTCTTACCAGATTGCGCGCGAGAGGCATTTGGTTTGCCGGGGCCTCATCTCGGATAAATCGATTGGATTTCCACGGTCACGCTCGACACAGAATTGCTTGATATATTCAGCATTGGATTGAACGTGACATGAGCAAGAAAGCAGAGCAGGTCTCCCTGTCGTCCGCCAGCATCCCGATCGGAAAACCGCCTTTGGTCCTGTCGGCAACGGTGTGGAAGATCCTTATCATCGTGATGCTCGGTATCCTGGCCTGGACCACCGCGCAAACGTATCTCTCGCCCGATCTCGCCCCAGTGGCGGCGATCGCGGTTGTGTGCCTGGGGTTCTGGGCCACGGCGGTGATGCCGGAGTATTGGACGGCGCTGGCCTTTTTCCTGGTGGCGATGGTGACCCAGATCGCCCCGCCGGAGACGGTGTTTTCGGGGTTCGAAACCTCGACCTTCTGGCTGCTGTTTGCCGGGCTTGTGCTTGGCGCGGCGATCAAGTTCACCGGGCTCGACACGCAGGTGGCGCGGCTGCTGACCCGGTTGCCGTTCCGCACCTACACCGGCACCCTCGCCGGGATCGTGGCGGGCAGCGTGGCGCTGGCGTTCCTGGTGCCGTCCTCGATCGGGCGCATCATGATCCTGCTCCCGGTGATTTCGGCGCTGGCGGCGCAGCTTGGCTTTGAGGCCCGTTCCAACGGGCGCACGGGTATGCTGGTTGCCGCGTGTTTTGCCACCTTTGCGCCGGCCTTTACCATTCTGCCTGCCAATGCGCCCAACATGATCCTCGTCGGGATGAGCGAAGCGCAATATGGGCTGGAGTTCTCCTATTTCGACTACCTCCTGCTGCATTTCCCGGTTCTGGGGCTGCTGAAATCCGGTGTGATCATCGGCCTGACACTGGTGTTCTTTCCGGACCGGTTGCCAAACCGCACGGATCTGGAGGCGCAAGAGGCAGAGCCCGTGACCCGGGAACAGGGGATGCTGATCGCGATCCTTGCCCTGTGTCTGGCGCTGTGGCTGGCGGATGCCTGGCACGGGATCTCGCCCGCCTGGATCGGTCTTGCGGCGGCGCTGCTGTGCCTGTGGCCAAGCCTCAGGATGACCGGACCAAAATGTATCAACCAGGACCTCAGCTATGGGGCGCTGCTGTTCGTGGCGGGCATCATGGGGCTTGGGGCCCTGATCGGCCATGCCGGGTTGGGAGAGGCGCTGGTGCAGGTCTCCGGGGACTGGATCAACCTGTCGCCGGACACTCCGGTGTGGAACCTCTCGGTCCTGACCGGCATGTCGACACTGGTGGCCATGGCGACCAGCCTGCCGGGGGTGCCTGCGGTCATGACCCCGATGGCCGGCGATCTGGCCAGTGCCGCGGGCCTGCCGGTGAGCACGGTGCTGATGACGCAGGTGCTGGCATTTTCCAATGTTTTCCTGCCGTTCCAGGCGCCGCCGCTGGTGGTGGCGATCCAGGCGGGCAACCTGCGCGCCGGTGCCGTGATCCGGTTTTGCCTCGCCCTGTTTGCGATCAGCCTCTGCCTGCTGGTGCCGCTGGACTTCCTGTGGTGGGCCGTATTGGGCCAGATCTGACGCGCATGTCCCAGCCGCGTGGAGGCTTCGGATTTGCCGGGGTCAGACCTCCGGTGTTTCGATTTGTGCGAACAATCGGACCGTTTCACACTCGGCTGGGAACTGTGTCTTTTGAGGTGAGATTATGAACTCTGGATTCCAAAAAGTTAAAACTTTGCTGTTTTGCAGCGCTGTGGCGACCCTCGCATCGGCGCCGCTGGCCCGGGCGGAAGTGGCGTCGGATGTGCAGGACAGCGTTGCGCCCCTCCTGATCGAAGCCAAATGGACGGGGGCCGAGCGGCAGCGCACGCTGACCATACTGCATCTGGCGATGTTTGATGCCGCCAATGCCACCCAGGGGCTCTACACGCCCTATGCCTATGAAGGCGAGGTTGACACCTCCGCATCGGCAGAGGCCGCTGTGGCACAGGCGGCGCTGTCGGTGATGTCGGAGCTGATGCCGGAGAAACAGCAGGATTTCGAGGCGATGGCGGCGACCTATTTTGACGCCGCCGATGATGAGGCCGCGCGCGAAGCCGGGCGGCGTCTCGGCAGTGCCGCCGCGGCTGCGGTCCTGGCTGTCCGGGCTGAGGATGGCGCGGATTTCTCGCTCGATTTTACGCCCGCCAAAGCGGACGCCGGTGTCTATCAGCCCACGTCAGAGCGTGCGATGGTGGCGCCAAAGATCAAGGAGATGACGCCCTTTGTGCTGACATCCGCAACCCATTTCCGGGTGCCACCGCCGCCGTCGCTCGACAGTGCACAATATAAGCAGGGCCTTCTGGAAGTGGTGACCCGCGGCGGCAAGGACAGCCCCGCCACGCCGGAAGAGATCGAGATCGCCAAACTGCACGCCGGATCCGGATCTGGCGCGTGGAACCAGCTGGCCCGCAACAGCAGCCGCGCCTGCGCCCTGCCGCTGCTGGAAGAGACCCGCATGCTTGCCCTGCTGAACGTCGCGCTGACAGACGCGCTGATTGCCGGTTTCAACGCAAAATACTCCTATGCGCTGTGGCGGCCGCAGACCGCGGTCGAGGCGCTTGGCACGACCTATAACCATCCCGATTTGGAGGCGGGCATGGTGTGGGAATCGCGCATCCCCGCGCCGATGCATCCGGAATACCCTTGCCAGCACTGCACCAGCGGCAGCGCCGCGCTGGAGGTCATGACCTCCGTCTTCGGGGCCGAGCCGTTTCCAATCCGGTTCGAGGGCGCGGCCAATCTGAGCAAGGACTATGACAGCCTCCAGCAATTTGCCGAGGAAGAATCTGAATCGCGCCTGATCGGCGGTGTGCACTATCGCCGGTCGAATGCGGTCGGCGACATGCTGGGCTATCAGATCGGTCACCATGTCGCCCACACCGCGCTGCAACCGGTCACTGCCGATGCGGCTCCGCAGCACACCTGTGAGGGCTTCGACAGCACCATGGTCCTGCAATAGCACCACCCCAGAGCCAGCCCGGTCCGACCATGGGCCGGGCAATCATTTATCGCGCACGCGGCCGAGGTTGGATCGGCGCGCCGGAGACAGGGAGTGACCCCCATCATGATGACAGCAGCTCAACTGATATTTCGTGTGATACTGGTCGGCGTGGGCGCTGCGGCAATCATGGACGTTTGGGCCGTGATCGCCGAGGCGCTATTTGCCATACCGCAGAGCAATTTTGCCATGGTTGGCCGATGGCTTGGCCATATGCCGCAGGGCAGTTTCAGCCATGACAGTATTCGCGCGGCAGCCCCGATCACCGGCGAAGCGACGCTGGGCTGGGCGGTACATTACCTGGTCGGCGTGATCTTTGCCGCATTCTATGTCGGGGTCGACGGGCAGCGGCAGTTGCGCCAGCCGAATGTGGTTATCGCGCTGATGATCGGTGTGGGGACAATTGTGTTTCCGTTCTTCCTCATGCAGCCGGCCATGGGTGCCGGTGTCATGGCAAGCAACCGTCCTGACCCGACCTTTGCGCAACTCAAGAGCCTGATGTCGCATCTGTCCTTCGGGGTGGGGCTATATGTGGCGGCCTGGCTTCAGGCGACCCTGTTGCCGCCCGGGCGCACTCAGCTGAAGGATGTGACCGGCTGACCAGCCTGTCGTTCAGCGATTTGATGTTGCAGCCACGCCCGGTCAGGCAGGCGTGGTTTTGCTTGCGCTTGCGGTGCCCATATCCCGCCGGTCCTGTGCGCGGCCCATGCACGCACGCGGGAACGAGGCAAGGGCGCCGGGGGCAAGATCATGGGGCGCATGGGGGCGATGGAACACGTGCTCCGGACCATAAAAAACGCCGCAAGGGGGTGATCCTCGCGGCGTGAAGTCGGCCGGGCGGGGAGGCCCGGCTTACGGAGTCCTGAAACGGACCGGGGAGGCCGAGGCCTCAGTCGCCTGCGGGCAGGCGATGTTTGATGATTTCGACAACGGATGCAGGGTCGGGCAGGGAATGATGCCCGTGGATCTTTTGCATATGCGGGTCGTTGTGTTCGCGCCAGACCGGCTGAAAAACCTCATAACCATCATCGCGGATCTGGCTCACATTGCGCTGGACAGAGGCCTTGTCCCACATCGGACCACCCATGACCGGGAAGAACAGGACCGGAAACTCTGCCGCGAGGATGACCGTGGTCAGCCGGTTTTGCGAGGAGCCATTCGCGACGCCGCTCAGCGTGTTTGCGGTGGTGGGCAGGACGGCCATCAGGTCATGCTCTGCGGCGATCCGGCCCGGCTTGTCGGTGCTCCAGTTCTGCGGATGATCGCCGTGGATCAAGCGATCCACCAGAAGCGCCAGCGTGTCGGTGTTGACGAATTTCACCGCGTTTGGCGTGAGCATCAGGCTCAGGCTGCATTCGATATTGTCCTTTATCGCACGCAGGTAGAACGGCAGCATCGTCAGGTCCAGCGACCCGCAAGAGCCGATCAGGATGCGGGGGAGGGGCGATGAGGCGTTGGTGGTCATGCGAGGTCCTTTTCTAACGGAGGGTCACGGGGGGGTGAAAACTAGACAGCGGGGGCGGCGGGCAGGGGCCATTGCGCTGCCACCAGTGTGAGCAGGTCGAATTGGGCGACGCGCGTGTCGTCGTCACTGCGCCGCACCTGGCAGGCCCATTGCACTTCGGCAGAGCCGCCTTTGCCCACCGGGCCGATGGTGCAGCAGGTCAGCGTCACATAGAGCGACGTGCCAAAATAGACGGGGGCGTGGAACCGTAGGTCTTTCGCCCCGAGATTGGCGAGCACCGGCCCCGGTTCCGGGTCGACAAACAACCCGTTGGCCAGCGCCATGATGAACTGCCCATGCGCCACTCTGCCGTCAAAGAACGGATGCGCGCGGGCGGCGGCTTCGTCCATATGGGCATAGAACAGGTCTCCGGTCAGATGACCAAAGGCCTCGACGTCCTCGGCGCTGACAATGCGATCCGCGCTGCGCAGGTGATCTCCGACCCGCAAGCGCGACAGCGGTTTGCGGAAGGGATGTTCGCCTTCGCGCACGGGCACGCCTTCGATCCAGGTGCCCGACACTTCGGTCAGCAGCGTCGCGGGGCCGGTGATTTCGCTTTCTTCGAGATAGAAGTCCAGCAGGGACAGGATGTTCTCGTCCGCGCCGCTGCCGCCCGGCATCGCCTCGGCAAGCTCTGGTGCGCCGGTGTCCATCTCCGGGCTGACCACGCTGATCTGGTCCAGACAGGGCGCCAGCGTGGCGAGGAAATCGCCAAGAAACCCGTGTTGTCGCGACAGAACCGTCAAATTGCGCCGGCCGGGAAAATTGCGCAGGATCTCCAGCGCCGAGCGGGTGTCGGTATAGGGCACCACCGCAATCTGCGGGCTGCCGGGGCGGGTCGACGCCGCAGAAGAGGGCCGGGTGATCGGCAGCTCCGCGTGGCTGATGGTGACTTCGTCATACAGGGTCAGCAGCCGATCCGTGGCGCTTTCCTCCAAGGATTTCGGCACCAGAACGCAGGTCGCAAAGGAGGCGTTGCGATGCAGCGCCTGCACCGCCCGGAGGAACAGGTCCCACGCAGGCGCATCGGGGTCGTACTCGGGGGCAAGGAGCAGCGCCGCGTAGCTTGCCTGGCACGACCCCAACCGCACGCTGCCCTCCAGGACCTTGGGGTGGGCATGAAAGGTGGCGGTGTGCCCGGGCTCGGCACAGAGCGTCACCACGTCGCCCCGTTCCAGATGCGGCAGCAGGGTCTCTGCCTCGATCACCGGCACCACATGCATGACGCCATCGGGGAGCGCGCCGGTGGCGCGGAGCAGGCGGCACAGCCCAAGCGCGGCCTGTTGCGCGGTATCGGACACGCAAAGAAGAACACTGCGCCCGGCCAGAATGGCGAGGCTCAGCCGCTCCAGCAGGTTTGGAAAGGACGCCGCATTGGCCACCACATGCGCGGCGAGGCCGCTGCCCGGTTGTTTCAGCCGCATGCGCATCTGACGATCCGGGCAGGGGGGGCCGCCACGGGCACAGGGGCGTGCGGGATCACAGACGATCATCTTCTGGTCGGGCAGGCTGCGCAGGGCCATGGAGGCCAACCGCCGCATCCGGGAGAGCCCTTGCAAGAAGCCCGGATCCGAGAGCAACGTATCGCCTTCATGAGACGGATGCGCACGACATTGCGCCGTTTCGGCCTCGGCCAGGGCGGTCAGTCCGGCGTGCAGATCCCAAAGCAGACGGGCGCGCTCTGCAAAGCTCTGGGCGCGCAGAACATGCGCTCCGGCATTGCGACACTGCACGATCTGCTGGCGCAGGTTGCCATGGCGGTCATTGTAGGGCGCGCGCAGGGCCGACAGATCGGGCCGTGGCGCGGCGGGTCGTTGTATCGGGTCGTCTGGAGGGCCGGATTGGATCGCAAAGGCCAGCTGACTCCCCCGTAGAACGGTCGCAGCGCGACCTGCGGGGATTAGGGTCTTGGCTTCGGCGGTATCAGCCATGTCACTCTCCACTCCAATGCACAGGTGCTGGAATTGAGCGCGAAGTCAGCCAGCAATACCAATCGATTCATTGGAGGGCGCGCTTCAGGTTTTCTGAGGGCTGCGGGCGGCTTCAGGTCTGCTGAGACGGGTGTTCAGGAAAATCGATGCCCCGATTGAGTACAACCTTGCTAGTGTGTGAAAAATTACAGATTCAACCAAAGCAAGAAGGCAGTGCCTGACATGACGGAGCCAAAGACCATTTGCATTGCGGGCGCAACCGGACTGGCCGGGGCGTATATGGTTCGCGAAGCCCTGCACCAGGGATATCGGGTTCATGCCACCGTTCGGGATGTGCAACGCGCCGAGCGGCTGCGGAAATTCCCGGGAGCCTCGGACCTCTTGCAAATTTTTCAGGCACATACCGAATCGCCGGACAGTTTTATCGCACCGCTGACGGGTGCTGAGGCGGTCATTCTGGCCTGTTTCCCGACGCTGCGAAGCGGGCGTGACGGGCGACCTGTGGCGGAGTTGGAGCCGGGGCGGGCCTGGCGCGAGATTGTCGCCCCGTCCAAGGTCGCCTGCCGCCAAATCCTGCAGATCGCGGGTCAGGCGGAGGTCTCGGCGGCGGTTCTGTGTTCCAGCACCGCCTCTGCCGCGCCAGCCACCCCCTCCCCCGTCCTGAACGAGCTGCGCGATGTGTCCTCGCTGGCAGATCAGCGCGCGACGGGAAAATTCATGCAAGCGCAGAAGACGGCACTGGAACAGGCCGCGCAGGAAGCGGCGGATCAGGTGGGTCTGCGTCTGACCACGCTGCTGTCGAGCATGATGGTCGCACCGGCCCTGTTGCCCTGGCACATGGAGGGACATGTGTTGCGGTTTCTGGCCGCGCTGGCCCGAGGGGAGCCGGGCTGGCATCGGCAGGTGCCTTCCGGCTCTATGTCCCTGACGGATCCGGCCGATCTGGCGCGTTTTGCGCTGGCCGCCTGCGATAGGCCGGCGATTTCGGGGCGATACTTCACCCTGAGCGACAGTTGGACCTGGGCCCGGATCTATCAGGAAATCGCGCGCTACGTGCCCGCGACGGCCCTGCCTGCGCCGAACGGAGATGTGCCACATCTGCCCACCCTGTATGATTTTTCGCGCCGGGACAGCCTTGGGGTGAGGTTCACGCTGATCGAGGACATGCTGGGCCGCTTTTTCCAGAGCCTGTCCCTGACGGCGGCGGATGCACCACTGCGAGATGCCGTCGCCGACTAGCCAATCGCTCGATCATCGATCCCGTGTCGCGTCTGGGTGCGCCTGGGCGCGGCTCAGGACAGGGACTGCGTGGGAGAGGGGAGCGGTTGCGGCGGCATTTCTACCGCGCGCGGCGACAGTGACATCTGCTGCAGCTCCAGCTGCTGATCGGCCAAAGTGTCGGCCACCCACGGGTCATGGGTCACCAGCAGAAGTGCCTTACCCCGATGTGATTTCAGATCCTGCAAGGTCTGGACCACCTCGGCCTTGGAGCGACCGTCGAGGGCGGAGGTGGGTTCGTCAGCGATGATGACCGTCGGGTCGGCCATAAGCGCCCGCGCAAGGCAGAGCCGTTGCGCCTCGCCCCCGGAAAGATCGCGGGTGCGCCGCGCCCGAAAGGCCGCCCCGGTGGGGAGCGACACCGCGTTCAACGCGTCTGTCATGGCCTGCTCATCCGCGGGGTCACCATGGCGGGGACGCCGGAACCAGCGCAGGCGGTGCCGCGACAGGGCCTGCGCTTCGGCCAGGGTCTCGGCCACGGAGAAATGCCCGGTGAGTGCGCGATGCGGGAATTGCGACACATAGCCAACCCGGTGCCGGGCGGTGTGCGCGATTGCATCCGGGCGGGGCCAGTCGATCTGGCCGGATTGCAGCGGCTCCAGTCCCGCGATCAGCTTTGCCAGAGTGGACTTGCCACATCCGCTGCGTCCGACAACAGCCAGACAGGCCCCGGCGCGCAGGCTGAGGGTCAGGTTTCGCAGCACCGGGCGCGCACCGTAGCTGTGGGACAGCCGATGCACCCGAAGCACGACGGGACCAGGCCGCGCAGGCGCGGTCGGGGGCGTCGTCCTCGGGGCCCGCCCCAACAGCGCTTGGGTCAGCGCCTGCTGCGGGGCACGCAGGATCTGGCGGGCGGGGCCGGTTTCTATGATGCGACCACGCTCCAGAACGGCGATCTGATCGGCAAGAGAGACCGCAACTGCCGGATCGTGGCTGATGAGGATCTGTGCCCGATCCGCGCGGCCGTGCTGCATGGCCTTGAGCGTGAGCGCCTGATTGGCCGGATCAAGCGCTGCGGTGGGTTCATCGAGGATGAGGCAACTGGGCTGCGGCAACAGGGCGAGCGCCGTGAGAACACGCTGGGTCTCTCCGCCGCTCAGGCTTGCGGGGCGCTGATCGAGAACGCACGGGGGCAGGTTGTACCGGGCGCAAATCTCCTCGGGGGTGGGGGCGGTGATCCGGTGCTGGGCAAGCACTTCGGCAATATGCGCGCGCACCGTCAACTGCGGGTTCAGGGCATCGGTGAGCCGTTGCACGATGAGACCGATGTGCCGCCCCCGCAGCGCATGAACCTCGGCAGCGCGCGCCCTGAGCACATCGGTGCCCGCGATCCATGCCTGTCCGGACCAGTGAAACCGCGCACGCGGGGACAGAGGCTTGTGCGGGCAGACGCCCTGACCATCCAGCAGCCGCAGCAACAGGCGCGCGAGACTGCTTTTGCCCGCGCCGGAGGGGCCGATGAGCGCCAGAGTTTCGCCCGTTCGAACCGTCAGGTTGATGTCCTTCAGGATCGTGTCCTCCCCTGCATGCAGGCAGAGGTTTCGCAGTTCGATCATGGGGCGGATCCTTGTCGGTGGGAGCTACGGCGTGCCTGTTGCTGGTCCAGCGTCATCAGCAGCAGCAGAAACCCGGTGAGACAGAAGGCCGGCGGCAGCAGCAGCCATGTCCAGGCCGTCGTGTGCAGATAGCCCATCGCGTCCTGCAACATGCTGCCCCAGGTCAGCAGATCTGCGGCGGTCAGTCCGAGGAACGCCAATCCCGCCACCCGCATCGTCGCCTGTACCACGTTCTGCAGGTAGAGGCCGGTGAGCGTAGGCAGGATGGCGGGCAGGATGTGATGCAGCAGCAGATAGGGCCAGCGCGCGCCCATGTGCCGCGTGAGCGTGATGTTTTCCCGCCCCATTTCGCGCAGCAGCACGGAGCGCAGGATTCGCACATCGTCATGCCACGTCAGCAACGCCATCAACGGGATAATCTCGATCACGCCGGGTTGGTGCCAGGCGGACAGCAGCAGTAGCAACAGGATCGACGGCACGATCTCGGCCATATCGGTCAGGTGCAGCACGATCGCGCGACCCACCTTGGGGAACATGACGGCCAGCCCGGCCATGGTGATCCCGATCAAGAGGGCCAGGGCAGCGGTGGCCAGCGCCAACCCGATCGTGATCGGAGCGGCGCGCAGGAGGCCGGTCAACACGCTCTGGCCGATGTCATTGGTTCCGAGCCAATGGCGCGGCGACGGCGGTTGCAGTGTCTCGGTGCTGGTCAGATAGGGGGGGATCAGGTTGCCAAGGGTCGCGATCAGCAACAGCAGCACCAGCGTGCTCAGCGCCACGATGCCCAGCAGCTGAAGGGTGAGGCGGGGTCGGGCCCGTTCTGTGGCGTGGTCCAAGTAAACCGGGGCAGACATGGTGGCTACCCTCTACGCGTGAGCGTTTCGGTGAGCGCATCAAAGAGCCAGTTCAGGCTCAGCACCAGCGCGGCGAGCACTGCAATGGCCCCCTGCAACAAGGCGTAATCGCGATCCAGCACCGCCTGATAGGTCAGCGACCCGATACCGGGATAGGCGAAGATCACCTCGACAAAGAGGCTGGCGGTAAACAGCGTGGCAACGGACTGGCCCAGCCGGGCGCAGATCACCGGCAGCAGGTTGCGGCTGAAATAGTCGCGCCGCTCGCGCCAGCCGCTGATACCGCGGCTGCGGGCGTTCACCACAAAGGCGCGATGCGACAGGACCGCAGCCTCACCGCGCAGCACAAAGAAATAGCGCACCACCTCATGCAGCGCCAAGGCGAGGGCAGGCAGGACCGCGTGGCGGGCGATCTCAAATGTGCGCAGCCAAGGTGTCGCGGCGGGAAACAGCGGCTCAGCCCCGCCAGCAGGCAGCACCGGGCACAGGATCGCAAAAACCAGAAGCAGCGCGATGGCGGTCACAAAGGGCGGAATACTGGCCAGAAGGCTCATGCCGGCGGTCAGCACCCGATCGGCACGTGATCCGGGCTGCCGGCCGGCCTCGACCCCGAGCATGATCCCGAGACCGAGGAAAACGGGGGTGGCCGCCGCGATCAGCAAACCCGTCCAGGGCAGCGCCTCCGCGAGCAATCGGCGAACAGGTGCGCCGTGGAGCAGGGAATACCCCAGATCCCCGCGCAGCAGCCGCAGCAGATCCCGGCCAACCTGTTCCGCCAAGGAGCCACCAAACCCGAGCCGGTCGCGCAGCGCGTGCAGATCGTCATCCGCAAGCTCGCGTTGCACGTCGGAATCCATCAGCACATCCAGCGTGTCGCCGGGCAGCAGCCGTGGCAGCACCGACATCAGCACCAGCAGAAACCCAAACACGGCAATGCGATGCATCAGGCTGCGCAGCAGCGTCAGGGCGACACTGGCCGGCGCCGACGCGCCGGCCTCCTGCCGGTCGGTGGGGGAGATGTGCCCTGACATGCGACCGCTCAGTTTTCCAGCAGCATGTATTTATGCGTTGCCACGGGAATGCCGATCGCGAGGCCCTCATCAAAGAACCACGGCTCGGTTCCGCTGTCATGGGCGACGGTGCGGTTGACATTGACCAGCATGATCGCAGGCAGTTCGCGGGAGTAGAGCTGTTGAAACTCTGCCAGAAGGGCGGCGCGGCGATCCGGATCAAGGCTCTGAGCCTGCGCCATGGCCAGCTGGCGCAAGGTGCCGTCACCGCGATAGCGCTCGTTGTTCCAGCGGGTCCCAAAGACCCGCTCCAGGATGGTCACCGGATCGCCCAGGGTGCTGCCCCCCGCCAGGATCAGGTCGTAATCCTTGCCGGGTTGCTGTTTGCGCAAGGCGCCGCGTTCCATCACCCGCACGCTGAGCTCCAGTCCGAAGGCCTCCAGCTGGTCTTTGATCACCTGCGCCAGCGCCTCCTCGCGCCCGCTGGTGACCAGGCGCAATGTGACCGGCGTGTCATCCTGCTGCCACGCCCCGCTGTCGTCGCGGGCCCAGCCGGATTCGCGTAGAAGCGCAGCGGCCCGGTCTGGGTCATGCGGGTAGCGCAGCACGCTGTCCGGGGCGTACCAGGCCGAATTGTCCTGCAAATACCCAAGGCTCGCGCGGCTGGCGCCACCGCGATAGGCAATCGCGGCCAAAGCGTCACGGTCGAGAAGGTAGGCCAGCGCCTGCCGACGCTGGACGGCGGCAAACGGCCCCGAATGATCGAACCGCAGCTTGATCGGGTGGCCCGACGGCGACGTCTTCACCTGCAGATCCTGTTCTTTGGCAAAATCCACCAGGCGGTGGGGCAGATCCGAAATCACATTCACCTGACCGTTGGCGGCCGCTTGAATGGCGGCCTCGGGCTGGAGCTTTGCGATCATGACTTCATCGTATTTCTGCGCGCCGCCATAGTAGTTTTCCACGGCGGAGAAAACATAGCGGCCCTTGGCACGTTCATGGGAGCTGAGCCGATAGGGGCCGGAGCCGATCATGGCGCGCGGCTCGGAGAAGGTGCGCGGATTGTCCTGATCGCGGTAGATATGTTCGGGCAGGATCGGCATGCCGACCATGACACTGGTCAGGACGCCTGCGTCGGGGCGGGCCAGCGTAATGCGCAGGGTGTCATCCGACAGGATCTCGGTGCCGCGAATGTTTTCGAGCGAGACAAAGGGATGCGGATGCTGCGCCATATAGGCAAAGGTGAACGCCACATCGCTGCTGGTGATGTCGGTGCCGTCATGCCAACGCGCCTCGGGGTCCAGCCTGATATCAAGGCTCAGCCCGTCGTCCGACAGTTCCCACTCGCGCGCCAGCTCCGGCGCTAACGCCCCGGATCGGTCCTGCCCCACGAGATTGTCGAACACAAAATGGGTCAGCATATAGCCCAGTCCGCCGCGGGCCTGCAGATAGGGCGTGGCCAGGCCCCAGTCGGTATTGCTGTTGGAAATCACCAGGCGCCTGGGGTTCGCAGTGTCGGCAGATACCAGTGGCGCCTGTGCCAGCATCGCCAGGCACAGGCTCAATACACCAAAGGCCGGTCTCAATCGTGGTCCCATTTAATCCTCCAAAGACGTCAGTTCAGGGAATGGGCTAGCGATTGAGAGCTGGCGAAGAATGCGGGGGTGTCCAGCTGATCGACGCATCGGTGATGTGATCCAGTTGGGGAACGTAAGGCTTGATGTCGAGCACGGCGGTGCCGTCGACACAGTCGAGGCCCGCGACCTGCAGAATGTTCTGGTCATGGGCGATCAGACGCGTGACGCTCATCGCGATCGGATTGGGGCGGTTTGGCGTGCGGCTGGCAAAGACGCCCCGTTTGCGCCCATTGCATCCCGAAGATTCCAGATGCGGTTTGCGGTTCGACAGATGCAGCCAGTAGAGCACGATCACATGTGATGCCAGCTCGATGTTGTGAAGCCCGGCTGCGTATCGCGGCAGCAGTTCGATATAACTGCTGTCATCGTTGCCCATCATGGAGGCCGGACACTCCTCCAGCGTCTCAAACCCGGTGCGCAGGTAGCCGATCGGGTCCAGGTGAATGCTAGAGGCAGAGGATTTTGTCATGAGGCCACATCCGGTCAATCTGAGGGAGCGGCACAATCCTTACTTGTTCTCTCGTCTATTCAGAAGTTGCGTCATCTGCACTTCACAGCTGCATCGGACGTCATGTCCGGGGATCGGTCGGAGGCCTCCTGCGTGGTCTGGGCGCAGATCTCGCGCAGGGTCGCACGCATCCAGCGGTGCAGCGGGTCCGCGTCAAATCGGGGGTGCCACAGCATGGACACGGTGATGCCAGGCACCGCAAAGGGGAGCGCATGGCTGAGCAGGTTGCGCCGAAGGTTGCGGGTGTGATGTGCGGGAACCGTTGCCACCAGATCGGTGCAGCGGGCCAGCGACAGTGCCGCGGCAAAGCCGCCGACCACCACTTTGACCCGGCTTTGGTGGCCGAGGTCAGCAAGTGCGGCATTGATCGGACCACGGCGCTGGTTGTCGACATCGGCATGACGCGCGACGTCCACATGTTCGCAGCTGACATATTGCGCGGTGGTCAATGGTGACGCGGCGCAGGGGTGGCCGGGCCGCATGGCATAGACAAAATGATCCTTCAGCAGCGCCTGGCTCTGAAAATTCGGATCGGTGTTTTCGCTGATGACCCCGGTTTCGATATCGACATTGCCATCGCGCAGCGGGCGGTTGTTATCGGCCTCTTTCTGCACGAAACGCAGTTGGACCCCCGGGGCTTCTGTTGCCAGCCGGGCAATCAGTTTCGGGCCGAAGGTTTCGACAAACCCGTCGCTGCTGCGCAACGTGAAGACGCGGGAAACGCTCTTCAGGTCGATGTCTTGCCGTGGGCTCAGGGCCGCCTCGATCTCGTCGACCAGCTGCGCGGTGATCTGGCTCAACTCCACCGCGCGGGGTGTCGGCACCAGTTTGCGCCCGGTGCGCACCAACAACGGATCGCCGGTGGTTTCGCGCAATCGGGCCAGGGACCGGCTCATGGCGGAGGGGCTGAGTTGCAAGCGGTTGGCCGCCCCAAGCACGCTGCCCTCTTTCAGGAGGGCGTCGAGGGTTATCAGGAGATTGTAATCGGGACGTGCGGACACTCAAAACCACCCAGCAAAAATGAAGACCGTTCTGTGCTGTCGCGGGCAGAGCACTGCCCGCACAGCACGGTGTTTATCCTGTTGTGGCTGGGGGACGACGCAAGCCTACGTGCAACCGGACCCGGGCGGAATCAGGCGAACCGGGGGCAGCATGCGCGTCAACGCGCCAAAGGTCGAGGGGAAACACTGCCCGGGCGTATCTGTGCGGCGCTTTCCCGGTACGTCGATCTCGGTTGAGAGGCGCTGCCCTGGCATCGGGTCCCGCCATGACCACCCGCGAATCATCCCGGATACGCCTCCTGCGAGGTTGGTCGTGAGCGTCCAGCATCTGCGCGGCTATGCGGTTCCCGCCACCGCACCGATACGAAATTTCCGCGACACTGGAAAATGCCATGGCCGCGGCGGGTTTTGGTTTACAAGCCGCGCCTCGCCGGTGGAGCACAGAAAGAGGGTGCGCTGCGCCCGCCGCTCAACAACAAGATGGAGGCCGTTGGGATGAAAGCGTTGGTTCTGGAGGAAAAGGGCAAGCTTGCCCTGCGCGATTTCGAGATCCCCGGCACGCTCGGGCCGCGCGATGTGCGGATCAAGACCCATACGGTGGGCATCTGCGGATCGGATGTTCACTACTACACCCATGGCAGGATCGGCCACTTTGTGGTGCAGGAACCGATGGTGTTGGGGCACGAGGCCTCTGGCGTGGTGCTGGCATGCGGGGATGCGGTCGTCGATCTGAAACCGGGTGATCGTGTCTGCATGGAGCCCGGCATCCCTGATCCCACGTCGCGCGCCAGCAAGCTTGGGCTCTACAATGTCGATCCGGCGGTCCGTTTCTGGGCTACCCCGCCGGTGCATGGCTGCCTGACGCCGGAGGTGATCCACCCGGCGGCCTTTACCTACAAGTTGCCCGATCACGTGAGTTTTGCCGAAGGCGCCATGGTCGAGCCCTTTGCCATCGGCATGCAGGCGGCGCTGCGGGCCCGCATTCAGCCCGGCGACATTGCGGTCGTGACCGGCGCTGGTCCCATTGGCATGATGGTGGCACTGGCGGCGCTGGCGGGGGGCTGTGCGCGGGTGATCGTGGCCGATCTGGCACAGCCAAAACTGGACATCATTGCCGCCTATGACGGGATCGAGACGGTCAACATCCGCAACCAGCCTCTGGCAGAGGCGGTTGCCGCGGCCACACATGGCTGGGGTGCGGATGTGGTGTTCGAATGCTCCGGCGCCGCGCCTGCGGTTCTGCACATGCACGAACTGGCCCGGCCCGGCGGGGCCATCGTGCTGGTGGGCATGCCGGTTGATCCGGTGCCCGTTGATATTGTCGGGTTGCAGGCGCGGGAACTGCGGGTCGAGACGGTGTTCCGCTATGCCAATGTCTACGACCGGGCCCTTGCGCTGATGGCGTCGGGCAAGGTGGACCTGACGCCGCTGATTTCGGCGACAGTGCCATTCGAAGACAGCATCGCGGGCTTTGATCGCGCGGCGGAGGCCCGCGACAGCGATGTGAAGCTACAGATCGCGATGCCTGAATGACAAGTCGACGCGGCCTCGCGCCCGATGGAGATCAGCATGCCGAAAAAGTACAAGTCGGGCATGTGCGTTTCACCGCGCGCGAGTGACGCCATCAACGCCCCGGCACCATCGGAAAACCGCTCAGATCTCAACGTACCCAAGCAAACCGCGCTGCAATGCAGCGCGGTTCGGTTTTTCTGACAGGCCCATGCGATCCTGCTCTGGGCGCTTATTCGAGGGCAACGGTCAAAAAAGTATCTGCCAAAATCGCGTTCTGAGGTAGAGCCACCGCGTTGCAGGGGCTACCGTTTGGGGAGTGGTCCTTTCCGGGTGGAGACGGAAGGGGGTGCCACGGAGGAGGAGAAACGATGCTACCCGATCTGGAACTCGTGCATATTCGCAAAGGCGAGAGCTTTGCCGCCTGGATGCATGGCTACCCGTTCCGGACCGTGCGGTGGCACTTTCACCCCGAGTATGAAATCCATCTGGTCGTGAATACGCACGGCACCTTCTATATCGGCGACCACATTGGCGAATTTGGTCCCGGACAGCTGATCATGACCGGCCCCAACCTGCCGCAGAACTGGATCTCCGAAGTCGAACCGGGACAGGTGGTGCCGGAACGTTCCTTTGTGCTCCAGTTTCCCGAAACCTTTATCGAGGATGCCGCCGCCGCTATGCCGGAGATGGACGCGATCCGTCCGCTTCTGGATCGCAGCCATCGCGGGCTGCTGTTTGACGAGGCCACCGCCGACCGCATCAAACCATTGATGATGGAGCTGTTCGAGGCGCGGGGCCTGCGCCGTCTGGCGCTGTTCTGGTCGATCCTCGACGTGCTGGCCTGCGCGCCGGAACCGGAGGTGCTGGCCAGTCTCAGCTACGAACTGGATCTGGAGTCCTTGCAGGAAAACGGCGTCAACAAGGCGATTGCCTATCTGCGTGAGAACCTGACCGAGAACATCGACGAAAAAGACCTGGCGCAGATGGTCAATCAAAGCCCCAGCGCCTTCTCGCGGTCCTTCAAACGGCACACGGGATCGACGCTGGTGCGATATAAAAACCAACTCAGGGTGGATCTGGCCTGCCAGATGCTCCTGACCCGACCAGAGGCCAAAGTGGCCGAGATCTGCTATGATGTCGGCTTCTCCAACCTCTCCAACTTCAACCGTCATTTTGCGCGATTGAAGGGCATGTCGCCCTCACAATTCCGCGCAACCTTTGCCGCGAACGGGGTGTTCTCGGAAACGGGCTGAACCAGACGGAAATTCGAATTTAGCGAATTCGAATGGCGAGGGGCCATTCGGAAAGGGACAGGCTGTGCCTGTTGGAACAACTTGGGAGGAACCATAATGAAACAGATGATAGGAGCCGTATCTGCGGCGGCGCTTGCCGTCTCCTTGGCGGTGCCGGCAATGGCCGAGGACGGTCTCAAGATCGGCATGACATTTCAGGAAATGAATAATCCTTACTTTGTCTCGATGCAGGAGGCATTGACCGATGCCGCCAAGGATCTGGGCGCCGAGGTGGTCGTGACCGACGCCGGTCATGACGTGGCCAAGCAGATCTCGGATGTGGAGGACATGCTGACCCAGGGCATCGACATTCTGCTGCTCAACCCAACCGACAGCGCCGGGATCGAGAGCGCGGTGCATATGGCCAAAGCGCAGGACGTGATCGTCGTCGCCGTTGATGCAAACGCCAATGGTCCGGTGGATACGTTTGTTGGCTCCAAGAACCGCGATGCGGGGTATCAATCCTGCAAGTATCTGGCCGATGCGCTTGGCGGGGCGGGCGAGGTGGCAATCCTCGACGGTATCCCGGTGGTGCCGATCCTCCAGCGGGTCGAAGGCTGCAAGGCCGCGCTTACGGAATATGACGGGATCACGCTGGTCGATACCCAAAACGGCCGTCAGGACCGGTCCGTCGCCCTCGGCGTGGTCGAGAACATGATCCAATCGCACCAGAACCTTGCCGGGATCTTTTCGGTGAATGACGGCGGCGCGATGGGCGCATTGGCTGCAATCCAGGGATCGGGCCGTGACATCAAACTGACCTCGGTTGATGGCGCTCCCGAAGCGGTGGCCGCCATTGCCGCAGGCGGACCCTTCATCGAGACCACGGCCCAGTTCCCGCGCGATCAGGTGCGCGTCGGCCTTGCCATGGCGCTGGCGCAAAAGTGGGGCGCGCGTGTTGTGCCCAGCGAAGTGCCGATCGATGTGCGCGTCGTCGACGCAGAGAACGCCGCTGACTTCAGCTGGTAAAACAACCCGCCACCCCCGGCACGATGTCGGGGGTGGTTTGTCCCGCAATGGCCAACAACAGGTGCGTCATGCTGCAACTGAGCGGAATCAAAAAGAGATTTGGCACCATTCAGGTGCTGCACGGTGTCGATCTTGAGGTCAACGCTGGCGAAGTTCATGCGCTGCTTGGGGAAAACGGGGCCGGGAAATCCACCCTGATGAAGATCCTCACGGGTATTTTGCAGCCTAGTGCAGGGTCCATCCTCATTGAGGGTCAGGAGCGCCAGTTCGCCAATTACGACGAGGCCATCGCCGCAGGGATCGGCATCGTTTTTCAGGAATTCAGCCTCATCCCCTATCTGGATGCGGTCGAAAACATGTTCCTGGCCCGCGAATTGCGCACGCGGTTTGGCCTGCTGGACCGCAAAGCCATGCGCAAACGCGCCGAAGACATTCTGGCCCGGCTTGAGGTCGATGTGCCGCTTGATGTGCCGATCCGGAAACTGTCGGTGGCCGAGCAGCAATTTGTCGAAATCGCCAAGGCGCTCTCGCTCAACGCCCGTATTCTCGTGTTGGATGAACCCACCGCAACCCTGACGCCCTCCGAGGTGGCGCATCTGTTCAAGGTGATGCGCGAGCTGCGCCGGCAGGGTGTTGCGATCATTTTCATCTCGCATCACCTCGAAGAGATCTTTGAAATCTGCGACCGCATCACCGTGTTGCGCGATGGGGAATATGTGGGCGATTGCCTCGTCTCTGAAACCGACAATGACCGTCTGGTCGAGATGATGGTGGGCCGCCGGATCGAAAACAGCTTTCCGGAAAAACCCAGTATCCCGCAGGATGCGCCGGTCCTGTTGAACTGCCAGGAGCTGCAGTTGCGACGCGGTGGTCCGGTGTCGGATTTTGTATTGCGCGAAGGTGAAATCCTCGGCTTTGCCGGGCTGGTCGGATCGGGGCGCACGGAAACCGCGTTGGCATTGCTGGGGGCCTATCCAGCCGCGAGATGCGCGCTTCAGGTCGAAGGCGAAGACATAAGGTTTCGCGAACCGGCAGAGGCGCTGGCACGGGGGATCGGGCTCTTGCCCGAAAGCCGCAAGGAACAGGGGCTGATTACCAGCTTCTCGATCCTGCAAAACATCTCCATCAACAACTACGGCAAATACCGCCGCGGGCACTGGTTCCTCGATCTGCAAAAAGAGCGCGCCGACACCGAAACGGCGATGCAGCAGGTGCGTGTCAAAGCACAAGGCCCCATGGACCGTGTCGACACCCTGTCGGGCGGCAACCAGCAAAAGGTGGTGATTGCGCGCTGGCTCAATCACCAGATGAAAGTGCTGATCTTTGATGAACCCACACGGGGCATCGACGTCGGTGCCAAGGCCGAAATTTACCAGCTCATGCGGGCATTCACGGCGCAGGGCTATGCCATCATCATGATCTCTTCGGAACTACCCGAGGTGATCGGCATGTCCGACCGGGTCTGCGTGTTCCGGCAGGGCGGCATCGTCGCCACTGTCGAGGGCGCGGCCATAACCTCAGAAGACATCATGACACATGCCACCACGGGGAGGGTTCGACATGTCGCATAACACCACTACGGCCGAGGCCGGTCGCGCAGGTCGCGCCTTCAATCTGCGCCGGATTTTGCACTCACCGCTGGCACTGCCGCTGATCGGGCTGATCGTGGTGTCCATCCTGATGGGATTTGCCTCCGAGAACTTCTTTTCCGTTTCAAACATCATGAATGTGCTCAGGCAGGTGTCGATTGTCGGCATCCTCGCGGTTGGCATGACCTTTGTCATTCTGACCGGCGGGATCGACCTCTCCGTCGGCGCGGTCATGGCGTTGTCGGGCACATTGGCAGCCGGGCTGATGGTCAATATGGCGATGCCCGGTTGGGTCGGGCTCCTGGCGGGGCTGGGCGTTGGTGTCGGCCTTGGTCTGTTCAACGGTGCCATGGTTGCATGGGGACGCATGCCTGCGATCATCGTGACACTTGCAACCATGGGCATCGCGCGCGGGTTGGGCCTTCTGTATTCGGGCGGCTATCCCATCTCTGGTATCCCGTCGTGGATTTCCTGGTTTGGCATTGGTCGCATCGGGATCGTGCCCGTTCCGGTGATCGCCATGGTGGTGATCTACGCCCTGGCTTGGGTATTGTTGCAGCGCACGGCCTTTGGGCGTCACGTCTATGCCATTGGTGGCAATGAACTCGCGGCCAAGCTCTCGGGCGTGAAAACCCAATTCATCAAGCTCACGGTCTACGGTATTTCCGGACTGACCTCGGCGTTTGCGGCGCTCATCCTCACCGGGCGCTTGATGTCCGGTCAGCCAAACGCAGGCGTTGGCTTTGAACTGGATGCGATTGCGGCTGTGGTGCTGGGCGGAACCGCGATTGCCGGTGGACGCGGGCTGATCCTCGGCACGCTGATCGGTGCGGTGCTTTTGGGCATCCTCAACAACGGCCTCAACCTGATGGGGATCAACCCCTACCTTCAGGACGTCATCAAGGGCCTTATCATCCTTCTCGCCATCTACATCGGGCGCGAATGGTAGGTCCTTCGGGCGGCCCTGCGTAGTCGCCCGCTCCCTCTGCACAAAATCTCCCCCAAAACAAAAATCAGGAGAATTCGCGAATGTCTCAATCGCTCAAGGGCAAGGTCGCCGTAGTGACCGGTGCGGCCTCCGGTATCGGTCTGGCCGCCGTCGAGATGCTTCTCAGGAATGACTGCAAGGTCGTGATGGTGGACCGGAATGCCGCCGCGCTGGCGGATCTGGTTGCACAATATGGCGATCACGCCGTGGCGCAGGTGACCGACCTGCTGGATGCGGACAGCTGCAATGCGATGGTGCCCGAGATCCTCGCCAAGGTGGGTCAGATCGACATCCTATATTGCAATGCCGGCGCGTATATCGGCGGCGACCTGTGGCAGAGCGATCCGGCGGCCATCGACCGGATGCTGAACCTCAACGTCAATGCGGTGATGAAGAACATTCAGGCGGTGTTGCCCCATATGATGCAGCGCAAGAGCGGCGACATCGTGGTGACAAACTCGATTGCCGGACATTACCCGGCCTATTGGGAGCCGGTCTATTCAGGCTCTAAATGGGCGATCACCAGCTTTATGCAGGGCATTCGCCGCCAGATGATCCCGTATGGCGTGAAGGTCGCGCAGGTGTCGCCCGGCCCTGTGGTCTCGGCGTTGCTGGCCGATTGGCCCGAGGAAAACCTGCGCAAGGCCAAAGAGGCCGGGGCGCTGATGGACCCCGAAGAGGTGGCCGATGCATTGGAATTCATGCTGACCCGCAAGCGGCAAGTCACGGTGCGCGATGTGATCGTGATGCCGACCGCGTTTGAGCGCATGTAACGCCCAAACCACGGACAATGCGGACAGGTGACCTCAATCAAGCGGAGGAAGAGTTATGAGTTTTGACGGCAAAAGCGTCATCATTACCGGCGCGGGCAAGGGCATTGGCCGGGCCTGCGCCCTCTATCTGGCGGGGCAGGGCGCGCGCGTTATCGCGATCAGCCGCACGCAGGCCGACCTCTCAAGCCTCGCCGCCGAAATCGGCTGCCGAACGGTGCAGGCCGACCTGTCTGACCCGCAGGCCGCACGTGATGCGATGGCAGAGGCAGGGCCCGCAGATTTCCTGATCAACAGCGCGGGCATCAACGTGCTGGAGAGCAGTTTCGACATGACCGATGCGGGCTATGAGGCGGTGCTGGGCATCAACCTGCGGGCAGCCCTGATCACCTGTCAGGCGTTTGCGCGCGCGCGTGTGGCCGCCGGTGGGGGCGGCGCGATCGTCAATATCACCTCGATCGCGGGGCATCGGGGGTTTGCCGAACACCTGTGCTATGCGGCTTCAAAAGCCGGGCTGGAAGGTGCCAGCCGGGTCATGGCCAGGGAATTTGGCCCTCACGGCATTCGCGTCAATTGCATCGCGCCGACCATCACCCTTACGGACCTTGCGGTGGAGGCATGGTCCGCGCCGGAAAAATCCCAGCCCATGATGGTCCGCCATCCTGTCGGTCGCTTTGCCGAGGTGGAGGAGGTCGCAGCCAGCGTTGCTTTGCTGCTGTCAGAGGGATCTGCCATGATCACCGGCGCGGTCCTGCCGGTGGATGGCGGGTTTCTCGCCGTTTGAGGCGGCGCAAGGCCGCCCCAGGCCCCGCGCACACCAGCCCGAAGGCGAGGGGGAGAGGCGTCCCCCGCCTCCCGGCCGGTTGAGGTGACGTTCTGTCGGGATCAGAACCCGCTCAGGACAATCTTGCCTTTGGCAGAACCGGTCTCGATCGCCTGATGCGCCTGCCGCAAGGTGTCGGCATTGATCGGTGTCAGGATCTCCGCCACCGTGCTGCGCAGGCGTCCGGCATCGATCTCGGCAGCGACGAAACTCAGCAATCTATGCTGTTCGATCATATCTGCGGTCTGATGCATGGCGCGGGCGAACATGAACTCCCAGTGCAGGGAGGCCGCCTTGGTCTTCAGGCCCGCCATCGGCATTGGCAGGTCGGTGTCATCGATCGACACGATCCCCCCTTGCGGGCGGATCAGTTCCACCGCCGTGTCCCAATGGCGCATATCGTTGAAGATCGCGATGTGATCGACGTGATGGAACCCGAGCGCCCGGGTCTGCGCCACCATGTCTTCGTGATGATTGACCGTGTGATCGGCTCCCATGTCCTGCACCCAGGCGATGGTTTCCGGGCGCGAGGCGCTGGCGATCACCGTCAATCCCGCGCGTTTCGCCAACTGGATCGCCACCGAACCGACGCCACCGGCGCCTCCGATCAGCAGGACCGACTGGCCCGCATCCGCACCGTCGCGGTCGATCCCCAGCCGGTCAAACAGGGCCTCGTAGGCGGTGATCGTGGTCAGGGGCAGGGCGGCGGCTTCGGCGTGGGTCAGGCTGCGGGGCTTGTGTCCCACAATTCTCTCGTCCACGCGATGATAGTGCTGGTTGCAGCCCGGGCGGGTGATGTCTCCGGCGTAGTAGACCTCATCCCCGGGTTGAAACAGCGTCGCCTCCGGGCCGGTTGCCACCACAACACCGGAGGCATCCCAGCCCAGCACCCGGGGGGTCGTTTCCACCTTGTCCTTTGGCGCGCGGACCTTGGTGTCCACCGGATTGACGGAGATGGCCTTCACTTCGACCAGCACCTCGCGTCCCGTCGGCGCCGTCACCGGCAATTCCGTATCGAAAAAGGCATCGGGGTCATCGGCAGGCAGATAGCGGGTCAGGGCCACGGCTTTGGTGCGTTTGATAAGCGTCATGATATATGTCTCTTGTTGGTGCGACGCCGGTTCAAGCGTCCTTGGTCAGCGCCAGCACGCCCGGCACGGAGACATTTGGTGATTACTTCACATCTGATAATGCACCCATTCTTGAAGGGATAATTCGCCCCTTCCGAATACAGCAACCCGGGCCAGCCAAACCCGGCGTTCTGGCCGGTGTCGTGGTCGGGGAACAGCGCTTGCCATCGCGGCCGGATCTCACCCCCCCCAGCGCAGCCAAATGGAGACTTGATATTCAGCACCAATCGCGCAAGTTGCGCCCATGACAGAGTTTAGCTGCCCCAATTGCGGATCATCGGTTGCGGTGCGACTGGCGCTCATCAAGATGACCAACTGTACCCACTGTGGGACAACGCTCGTTCTTGATGGGCCGGGCGTCACCCCCTTGGGGACAGGTGGCGACATGCACGCGGCACCGATGATGTTTGGATTGGGCGCGCAGCTGATCCTCCCCAACTGGGAAAAGGGGCACAGCTATAGAATGCAGGTCTTGGGCCATGCCCGGTTTTCCTATGGCCGCGGCTTCTGGGACGAGTTCTGGGGCCTGGACGGGGAGGGCAGCTCCTGCTGGCTGTCTGTGGACGAGGGCGATCTGGTCCTGCAATGGCCGCTGGCGCCGGCGAAACGCCCCCGGCACCGCCCGCCGTTTCAACTGGGCGAGCACCTGACACTGGACGGCAGCCGGTATCGCGTTGTGGAGGCCGAAACAGCCACCTGCGAAGCGCTGCGCGGCAGTTTCGACGAGGCGCTGCGATGTCAGGACGCGCATGACTTCGTGAATGCCCAGGGGCCCGATGGCAACCTGCTGTCAGCCGAATTCTGGCCCGGCGGAGAAGCCTGGTTCGTCGGCTGCTGGATCGATCCGTTCGAGCTCCAGATCCGGGAGGCCGGCGCATGACTCGCAGTGCCGCGCTTGTGGCGATCAACTGCACCTGCTGCGGGGCAGGGCTCGATGTGTTGGGCGGTGGGCGTGTGGAGGTTCACATCTGCCCCTATTGCGGCAGCACATTGAACGCGCAGGACAATTACAAGCTCCTCGGCCAGCATGATCGCAAACGCCAGACCACGACGCCGATCGAGATCGGCATGCGCTGCCACCTCCACGGCGTCGACTATACCGTGATCGGCCTGATCGAGCAGTACGAACGCTGGGCCGGTCAAAGCGCGCTCTGGGTGGATTTCCAACTCTATTCGCCGACCCATGGCTATGTCTGGCTGACGCTGGAAAACGACCACCTGACGCTGAGCCGCCGCGTGCGCACATCACGGATGCTGACCCCCGCCGAGGTGGAGCGGGCGCATGCGCAACCTCGGCTGAAATTTCGCGGCATGTGGTTCAAATACTATGAAACCTCCACCAGCGAGGCGATCTATGTGGCCGGGGAATTCTCCTACCGGCCGCAAATCGCGGATCGGGTGACCACCGTGACCGTCGTGGCCGCGCGGGCTGCATTGCACTTCAGCCGCACCGGGCAGGAGGACGAGGTCGAAATCAGCACCTACGTAACCCCCGCCGAGGCCAATGACGCCTTTGGCACCGATCTCGGACTGCGCTCCTCCGGGGTGCACCCGGAACAGCCCTTGCGCAAGGGACCCAACCACGACTTCCTGCGTCGTCTCTGGCTCTGGGGTGCCGGCCTCTGCCTGCTGCTGACCCTGTTTCTCAGCGGGGGGCGCGGCAGTACCGTGCTCAACACAACCTATGCGGTGAATGACCTGCCCGTGGAAGTGCCCTTTGCGGTTGCGACCGCTGATCAGTTGGTGGAAATCAAACTTTCCGGCCCCGTCAACAACAGCTGGGCCTATTTCGACATGGAAGTGACCGGACCGGAGGAAGACCCGCTGTTCGGGATCGGGCGCGGCATCGAATACTACACCGGCAGCGACAAGGACGGCAGATGGAGCGAGGGCAACCGAACCGCCCGCGTCCGGTTCCGACCGGAGACCTCGGGAACACATGCGCTGTTCCTCGACCTGTCAGAGGCCGGCAACTGGCCCGCCACAGCGCCCGGCACTCCGATCCGAGAGGTATCGCTCACAGTGCGAGAGGGGCTGACAAGCGGCAGTTGGGCGCTGAGGAGCGGACTGTTTTTTGTCGCATTGTTTGCGCTGATGACCGCGCGCCAGGTTCTGCACCATGTGCGGCGCTGGCAAGGATGCGACTGGACCGACGAGGACTGACCTGCCATGACCCCGATCCGATTGATCGCCCTTCTCTTTGTGGCCACCGCCGTGTCCGCCTCTGCCTATGTCGGCTACTGGGGCTACGGTGGCGAGAGCCGCGATCTCGACCGCTCCGTCCGCATTGGCTCCTTCGGGGGCGGATATTCTGCCAATTCCCGCGTCAAGTGACGCCCAGTAACTCCAGCGAGGCCGCCATGGATTATCTCTCTGCCATCCAGATCACCGAAGTGATCAGCACCATCTTCTACACCATTCTCGGTGTCGCGCTGATGGGGCTGGTCTGGAAATGCATCGACTGGCTGACACCCTTCCCGATCATCAAGGAAATCGAGGAGGATCAGAACATCGCACTGGCCATCCTGATCGGTCTGCTGTTCATCGCCGTGGCCATCATCATCGCGGCCGTGCTGGTCTCATGACGCTGGCCCGCGGGCGCGAGATCTGGCTTCTTGTTGCCACCTTCCTGATCGCGGCCGCCGGCCTGATCTACGAGCTGATCGCCGCCACCTTGTCGAGCTATCTGCTGGGCGACAGCGTGCGGCAGTTCTCGATCGTCATTGGCCTGTTCCTCTCCGCCATGGGCCTTGGCGCGTGGATGTCGCGCTACTTTGACAACGCCTTTCGCGCCTTTGTCTGGGTGCAGATCCTGCTTGGGATCTGCGGCGGTTTCATGGCGCCGGTTCTGTTCTTCACCTATGCGTGGTCCGGTGACGTGGCGGTGCCGCTCTATACGCTGCTGGGGTTGGCGGGGGTGTTTTCCGGCATGGAAATCCCGCTGATCGCCCGCGTGCTGGAGCACACAGGCGCCGCCAAATTCCGCTTCGAGAACGTTCTGAGTGTCGACTATATCGGCGCGCTGGTGGCGTCTCTGGCCTTTCCGTTCTTTGTCATTCCGCATCTGGGGTTGATGGCGGCCAGCCTCGCCTTTGGCGCGCTGAACCTGGCGGTGGCGGGATTTTCAATCTGGCTGTTCCGATCCCATCTCAACATCGGCCAGCTTGCGGCCTGGGTAGTGGCCTTCGCGGTGACCCTGGTCGCATTGTTTCATGCGGATCGCATGGTGACGCTGACCGAAGCGGAGCTGTTCGAGGATGACGTGATCTTCTCCGAGGCGACGCCCTATCAGCAGATCACGGTCACCCGTTTCCGGGACCGCACGCGGCTGTTTCTGGATTATTCGATCCAGTTCGACAGTATGGACGAACATCGCTATCACGAACCGCTGGTCCACCCCGCCATGGGGATGGCGCCGCGCCGCAATCAGGTGCTTGTTCTTGGTGGCGGCGATGGCATGGCGCTGCGCGAGGTCCTGCGCCACCGGGATGTGGAGGCCGTCACCCTGGTGGATCTGGACCCCCGGGTCACCGAAATCTTCAGCACCCAACCCCATCTGGCGGCACTCAACAGCCACGCTTTCGCGGATTCCCGTGTGACGGTTGTCAATCAGGATGCGTGGCAATTTATCGAAGACACTACCCAGATTTTTGATGTGGTGATCCTCGACCTTCCGGATCCAAAGTCTCTGGCGTTGTCGCGTCTCTATTCGCGCCAGTTCTACGGTCTTCTGGTCGAACGGCTGAGCGGGCAGGGTGTTCTGGTCACGCAGGCTGGCTCGCCCCTGTTTGCACGCGATGCGTTCTGGTCGGTGGTAAAGACCCTTCGGACCACGCGCAACCCGCAGTCTCCCGGCGACGGGCTTCATGTCCTGCCGTATCACACGTATGTGCCAAGCTTTGGCGCTTGGGGCTTCGTGCTTGCGACACCTCAGCCACAACGGCCTCGGTCACTCCGTTTTCCGGATGGGCTTGGCTACCTGACGCCAGAGGTCTGGACCGCGGCGCAGACCTTTGGCGCTGACACCGGTCCGGTTGACGTGGCCGCGAACAGCCTGCAAACGCATCGCTTGCTGGAATATTATCTGGCCGGTTGGAGCGAGTGGTTCGACTAGGCGCAGACCGCCGGAGGGTCGCAAATTGCACAGGATGCATGCACCCACATAATCTTAGTTATGTTAATAAAAGAGCAGCGCCAATTGTCGGTAAGGCTGTAAGGTGCGGTGTGCCGCCAGAGGGCCTACGACCGGCAGCCCTCCGCCATAGGCGCACAAAGCGGGAGACAGGCGTCTCAGGCCTCGCACATCTGTCTGATCCAGCGCGTGAAGACACTCATCGCCGGGGTCAACGGCCGATCACTTGGCCAGCTGAGGAAATAGCGCCCCGTTGATACAGTCGCATTGAAGGGCTGGACCAGGCGCCGGGCGTCAATACGCTGGCGGAACATTTCGACAGGCAGCAACGCGACACCGTCACCGCGTTCCGCAAGATCCGCCAAAGCGACAGAAGAATCCAGCGTCGGCCCGGTGAGCGCCGGACAGGCCAGACCCGCGGTCGCAAACCACTGTGGCCACTCATCGCTCCGGTAGCTGCGCAGCAGCGGTGCACGACCCAGATCCTCGGGCCTCTGCAGGCGCGCTGCAATCTCGGGGGCACAAAGCGGTGCCAACGGCGTCTGCAACAGCGGCACACTGTCCAGCCCCGTCCACTGCCCCGCGCCAAACCGGATCGCCATATCCAGACCCTCGCGCAGGATCTCGACCCGGTTGTTATGCGTCGAAACCCGCACCTCAATATCCGGATGGTGTCGGTGAAACTCGGTCAACCGCGGCAGCAGCCAGCCAACGGCAAAGGTGGTCACCACACCCAGCTTCAGCACTTCGACATTGTGCTGACCGGTGATGCGGTCCAAGGCCCGCCCCATGGTGTCCAGCGCATGTTCGACCACGGGGAACAGGGCGCGGCCTTCGTCCGTGGCCACCAGCCCTGCCGATGTGCGCAAGAACAGCGCGGTGCCAAGCCGATCTTCGAGCCGCGCGATCTGATGGCTGACGGCGGCCTGCGACACCCGCAACATGATCGCCGCGCGCGTAAAGTTGCCCTGTCGCATTGCCACTTCAAAAACCCGCAGCGCGTTCAAGGGCAGATCCGGACGGTCCATGGCATTACCTCAGCTTATGGCATCTGTGATAATTTGTCGTTTGTGATGCATTTCGGCTTTCTATAGCTCATTGCCATGACATCAAGTGATGTCGCATCCACAAAATCCGCAGATCCATCTCTGCCCCTGGCCGCCGTCGCGGCCAGAGTGCGGCCCTGCGCGTGACACGAAGGAACCCAAGACATGCATCTTCTCCGAACCCTGCGACATCCGGCCCTCCCGGCCCTGGCCCTTGCTCTTCTGGCGGCTTCGCCCGTCGCGGCACAGACCCCCGAGGCGGAACTGAGCGACACCGTGCGGCGCATAGAGCAGCAGCTGGACGCAAGGATCGGGCTGGTGATCCGGGACAGCGGCTCGGAGTGGCGCTGGCGCCATCGGGCGGAGGACCGGGTTCTGCTCAACAGTACGTTCAAGGTGTTGTTGTGTGCCAAGGTCCTGAAGGACGTCGATGACGGAGTGATGGAGCTGGAAGACACCGTACCCGTTACAGAACAGGATCTTCTCTCCTATGCGCCCGTCACCCAGGCGCGGGTCGGCCAGGAGATGTCACTGGCGGAGCTGTGCCAGGCGACGCTGGACATGAGCGACAATACCGCCGCGAACCTGCTGCTTGACCGCATCGGCGGGCCGGCGGCGTTGACGCGCTTCTTACGCGACAGCGGCGACACTGTCGGGCGGCTCGACCGCCGTGAACCGGAGCTGAATACCCCCGCCAAAGACGGGCTGCAGGACACTTCGACCCCCGCAGCCATGGCCGCAATGCTGCAGACCCTGATCACCGGTGACGTGTTGTCCCGAGCATCGCAGGCGCAGCTCCGAACCTGGATGAGCGATGGCGGCGTGACCGGCGCCCTGTTGCGATCCTACGTTCCGGGCACGTGGCAGGTGGCGGACAAATCCGGCAGTGGCGACACCACCCGCAACCTGATCGCCATGGTCACCCCCGCGGCGGATGAACCCTATTTCATCGCCATTTACCTGGCCGACGCCCAGGCACCATTTGAAACCCGCAACGCGGCGATGATCGACCTGTCCAAAGCGGTCGCCACCCTGTTGCAAAGCCGCTGACCGCCCGGCGGCGGCGTCAACTCTGCGGTGTCAGCTCTGCCGCCGTCGCTTGCAGCCTTGCAAAGGCATCATAGCGGTCCTGGTGGATCCGGACGCGCGCGGCATCGGGCAGCGCCCGCCGGGCCACCCGCGACATCTGCGGCATCGCATCTGCCAAAGCGCCATATCGTCCTGCCGCAACCGCCGCCAGCATGGCCGACCCCAGCAAGACCGGCTCTGCGCTTTCGGTGACATCCACCGGCAGCCCGGTGGCATCCGCCAGCACCTGACAGGACAGCGGGTGCGTGCCCGCACCGCCCGACACCGACAGCGCGCTGACCTCCAGGCCCTGGGCGGACTGGGCGTCGAGGATCTGGCGCAGCCCGTAGGCCAACCCGCACAGCCCGGCGACATAAAGCGCAACAAGACTATCGACGCCTCGCTGCAACCCCAGCCCCGCCACAACGGCGCGGCGACCGGGATCGGCGAAGGGCGCCCGGTTCCCCCGGTATTCCGGCACCACATGCAGCCCGCGCGCCAGCGAGACCGCATCGCCAGGATGCGCCACCTTGCTCAGCGCCGCGTCGGCCAGCCACTGCGTCAGCCCCATGCCGCGCTCCGCCGCACGTTGGGCGGCTTCGGCACTTGCAGGGTGCGAGGCTGTCAGCTGATCCAGCGCCGCGCCCGCGGCCGACTGGCCGCCCTCGTTGAGCCACAATCCCGGGACCATCGCGGACTGATAGGGCCCCCAGACCCCGGGCACGAAACATGCCGTCGCACTGGACGTCATGGTGCAGGACGAGGTGCCAAACACATAGGCCATGGTGTCCTGCGCGGCATTCGGAGTGCCACTGGCCCCGACAGTGCCCACCCCCCCTGCATGCGCATCGATCAAGCCGGCAGCGACCGCGATCCCCGGCCGCAGCCCCATTTCCCGCGCCGCCTCGGGCGTCAGACCGGTGCCCAGCGACGTGCCCGCGGGCACCACCTCGGTACCGATCCGGGCAAACCCCTGATCTGCCAGATCCCCAAGCCCGATGCTTTGGAAATACGTCGCGTCCCAGCGGTTCTCGTGTGCCAGATAGGTCCATTTGCAGGTCACGGTACAGATCGAACGGTCGGTTGCGCCGCTGGCTTTCCAGGTCAGGAAATCCGTCAGATCAAAGAAATGCGCCGCAGACACATAGACCTCGGGCCGGTTTTCGCGCAGCCAGAGCAGCTTGGGCGTCTGCATCTCCGGGGAAATGCGACCACCGACATAATCCAGCACAGCATGACCGCCGGCATTGATCCGCTCCGCCTGGGCACGGGCGCGATGGTCGGACCAGACGATAATGTCGCGCTCCGGATGACGGGGGTGGCCGACCCCGGACACCGCCCCCTGCACCACCAGCGAACAGGTGGCGTCAAACCCGATGCCTGCGATCAGATCCGGATCGACCGCCGCTTCGGCCACGGCCGCGCGCGCGCTGTCACAGACCGCTTGCCAGACCTGGGCGCTGGATTGTTCGAAATGCCCCGCATCAGAGCGATACATGTCGAGTTCGCGTTTCGCGCTCCCGAGCAAATGACCCAGGGCATCAAAAACACCCGCGCGGGCCGATCCCGTGCCCACATCCACGCCGACGAAATACTGCATCCTGTCGCCTTTGGTCATACGGTTTCCTCTTCCTCCTCCCGGAACACCAGATCCGGTGCCCCGCTCCGGGCGATCACCAGTCGCCCGTTGGGCAAGTCGTTTGCCTCCAGTTTCTGTTGGATCTGGGTGTCGCTCAGCCGATAGCTCTGCCAACGCTGCCGCAGTCTTGCCGCCAGCACAGGCTCTGGCACCTCGATCAGCACGGTTCTGTCAAAGAGGGCCTGCACCCGATCCCAAGGGGATTGGCGAAGAAGCAGGTAGTTGCCCTCCACGATCACCAGCCGGGCCCGTTGATCGATCAGACGCGCCGAGCCGCGTGAAATTTCCAGATCGCGATCAAACACCGGCACGGCGACCCTGTCTTCGTGATCGTCCCGAAGCCGCCGCAAGATCGCATGCAGGCCGCCGACATCGAACGTATCGGGCGCGCCCTTCGACGGCCGCCGCCCCATTGCTTCCAGAACGGCATCGTCAAAATGGAACCCGTCCATCGGCAGCACGGCGCTCTCGCCGGGGCGCTGGGTCTCCAGCCACGCATGCAGCCTCGCCGCGGTGGTGCTCTTGCCAGAGCCCGGCGCCCCGGCAATCGCCAGAAACCGCCGCTCCGGTGTCGTCATCAGAGCGAGCGCCTCGGCACAGAGCCCCTGCATATCGACCACATGCGCCATCAGATCAGCCGGTATTGCGCAGCCTTGTTGCGCAGGAACGGCAGGCCCTTGGACATGACCTCGTCATGGTCCCGCGCCACCGGCCGCCAGACGGCCAGACCAAACCCCACCTCGGGCGGCATATTGATAAAGCTCTCCATCGCCAGCCCGCCTTTGAAATCAATCGCTTTCAAGGTGGCAAAGACTTCGTCCCAATCGCAGCATCCCTCTCCCGGGGTGCCACGGTCACTTTCGGACAGGTGGATGTAGCGCAGATACTCCCGCGCATCGAGAATGCCGTTCGCGGCGCCTTTTTCCTCGATGTTCATGTGATAGGTGTCGAGGTGAATAAAGATGTTGTCCGAGCCCACCCGCTCGATCAGGTCGCGCGCCTGCCAGCCGGTGTTGATCAGATGGTTCTCGTAGCGGTTCACCGGCTCGATACCAAACAGCAGCCCGACCGATTTCGCATAGGCCGCCGAGGCCTCCAGCACGCGGGCGATGTTGTCGTATTCCCCTTCGGTCGGATAGGTGCCGGTGCGCTGCCCGATCCCGCCAAACGTCACCCCGGACAGGGCCTCGGCGCCGCAGGCCTTGGTCTTGTCGATGGCGAGCCTCAGATACTCGGTCGCACCCTCGGGATTGACCGACGCCCAGTATTGTTCCGGCAACCCGAGGGAGCAAACCGCCCGCAGACCGCTGCGGTCCAGCAGGCCCGCAGTATGGGCGGTGTCGACCTCTGCGGGGCGCAGCATCGGGATTTCGATGAAATCGACCCTATAGGCCTCTGCCCCTGCGACCGCGCGCTCTGCGCCGTCGCGATCCCAGTTCATTGTCCACATGCTGGTATGTACGCCAAAGCCTTGCATTACTTATCCTTTCCGGAGAATACGTCGAATATTTGCCGCAGGCGGCCGGATCGCAGAACCATGACGGCGGTCAGAAACAGGCCCCATACGGCCGTTGCGAGATGTTGATTGGCGCCGATCAGATTGAGGCCCGAAGACAGCACCTGAAGGATCACCAGCGCGATGATGACGGGGGCAACGCGGCCATGCCCGCCAAAGGGATCGATCCCGCCGAGGAAACAGGCCAGCACCGTGATCAGCAGCATGGCCTCACCGTGGCCCACGCGCACCGAATTGAATCGCGCCGCCATCAGGATACCCGCGATCGCGCATAGCACCCCGGAAAGCGTGTAGATCAGCACCAGCGTGCGCTTGGCATTGAGGCCTGCATACTCCGCCGCCCGCATGTTGGAGCCGGTCATATAGACCGAAAACCCATGTGGCGTGCGGCGCAGCAACACATGCCATCCAAGCGCGATCAGGCCAAACAGGATCAGCGGCACGGGAATACCGATCAGGGAGCCATGGCCCAGAACACGCATGTAATCGGGAAAGCCGGATATGTCGCCGCCGCGGGTCAGGAACTCGCCCAGCCCCCGTAGAAAGATCATCATCGCAAGCGACACAAGGATCGGATGCGCGCCCACATAGGCGACCACCGCCCCCATCGCAGCGCCGGCCAACGCTCCGACCAGCAAGGCAAGCGCGCCCCCGAGTATAAAGGCCCCGATGCCCGCTTCGGCACCACCGAACTGCATGATGGTCCACGCCAGCGTCAGCCCGCAGATATTTGCGGTAAACACGATGGCGAGGTTCAGGCCCCCCGACAGGATCGGCGCCAGCATCGCCAGGGTCAGCAGGCCCAAGAGCGGCATCTGAAATCCCATCGACCCCAGGTTGGCGCCGCTCAGGAACCGCGGCGAGGCCAGTGAGAAGAGCAACACCAGCAGCCCCAGCAGAGCCAACAACCCGAGGTTTTCTCCATTCGGTCCGGTTTTGATCCGGGACATGCGTGACAACAGCGCGGTCATGAGCGGGCCTCCTTGCGACGTGGCCGCAGCGACAGATCGATATTGGATGTTGAAATGGCGATCAGGATGGCGGCGCCAATAATCATCTGGAAGGCAAAGGGCGACACCCCGAGCAGGTTCAGCCCGTTTTGCGTGATGGCGACAAACATGACGCCGAGGATGCAGCCCAAAATGGTCCCCTTGCCGCCGCCCAGCCGAGCGCCCCCCAGAACAACCGCAGCCAGGACCTCCAGCTCGCGGCCATAGAGCGCATTGGGCACCACCTCCTTTACGATATTGACCTGACAGAGACCGGCGATGCCCGCCATCAACCCCATCCAGCCAAAGGCGACCCCTTGCATCACGGCGATATTGACGCCGGCACGGCGCGCACCTTCGGGATTGTCGCCAAAGGCATAAAGCTGACGGCCAATATTACTGCGCTGGATCAAGCCCCAGGTGGCGATCACGCAGCCGATCATCACCGCGACCGACAGTGTCAGCTCAGACCAGATGCCTTGCGCGTTTTCATGCTCGAAGATGAAGATGCGTGCGGTCCACCAATCGGGCAGATCGTAGATGTTGCGTCCACCGCTGAAGAACATCAGCAGGCCGAAGAAGGCGTTGAATGTGGCGATGGTCACCACGATCGAGATGATGCGGAAACCGTGGATCAGCCACGCATTGAGCAGCCCAAGCAGGATGCCGAGTGAACCGCAAAACAGGAACCCCAGCACCCAGTTGCCGCCGCCGACACTGATCAACAGCTTGGCGGCGATGTACTGCACCACCGAGGAGGCCACCGCAAAAGAGATATCAATCCCGCCGGCAATCAGAACGACCAGCAGCCCAACCGCCCAGATCAGGTTCACGGCGCTGTTGTTCAGGAGCGAGGTCAGGTTGGGCAGGGTGGCAAATTGCGGCGCGGCCACGGCCAGCGCGATACAGATGAGCGCCAGCACCACGGCCAGCCGAAGCTCGATCTTATAGGGTCGCAAGAGATCACGCATAGATCCGCTCCTCAAGTTGGGGGACAGTGATGTCACGCGGGTCATAGGTCTGGCGAATGCGGCCATCCGCCATGTGCAGGATGCGGTCGGAATGATACATGACCTCGGTGACCTCATCCGAGATCAACAGGATCGCCAGCCCCTCTTCCGCCAAGGCGCGAACGATGCGGAAAATCCCCGCGCGCGCGCCGACATCGACCCCCACGGTGGGGCTGTCGAGGATCAACAGGCGCGGTTCCGTGGCCAGCCATTTGGCGAGAACCACCTTCTGCTGATTGCCGCCGGACAGAGTCGAGATTGCATCTTCGGGCGTGCCAATCTTGACGCCCAATTCACGGATCCAGTGCCCGACCGTCGCCGCTTTGTCGCGATCCGAGATCAGCCCGGTTGCCGTGGTCAGCTTTTGCAAAATCGAAATCACCGTATTGTCGGCAATCGATTGTTTCTGAAGAAGACCAAGCGACAGGCGATCTTCGGAAACATACGCCAGCCCGCGCCTGATTGCGTCGCGGATGCTGCCGGGCCGGTAAGACGCTCCTTCCAGCCGCATCTCTCCCGTATCGGCGGGGCGCAGCCCCATCATCACATGGGCCAGCTCGGTTCGCCCGGCGCCGATCAGCCCGGTCAGCCCCAGGACCTCTCCCGCACGAATGTCAAAAGACACATCGGCAAATTCACCCTGACGCGACAGGCCCTTGGCCTCGAACACAACATCAGTGTCAGGCAGATCCCGCGCGACCACCTCGTGTTCGATCAGATGCCCGGTCATCAGTTCGCCCAATCGGGCCTGCGTCATGCCCTCGGTCGGGTACACTCCGACCAGATTGCCATCCCGGACCACCGTGACCCGCTCTGCAATATCAAGCACCTCGGCCAGACGGTGACTGACAAACACAATGGCGACCCCGGCGGCCGAGAGTTTGCGCACAATGTCCAGCAAGCGGTCGGTTTCGGATTGGGTCAAAGACGCTGTTGGTTCATCCATGAAAATGAGCCGCGCATCGTTCATCAACGCCCGCGCAATCGCCACCACCTGTCGCTGCGCAATCGGCAGATCGTTGAGCGGCGCAGCCAGATCCATGTTGACCCCCAGACGGGACAGAACCTCGCCGGATCTTTCAACCATTTCGCGATAGCGCACCGACTTGGGGCGCAGGCCAACCAGATCGTCAAAGGCGATGTTCTCCGCCACGCTCATATGTGGAAACAGCGCGAGATCCTGCCAGATCACCGACACGCCGCGCTGACGGGCCTGCACCGGCGTGATCCGGTCCACAGCCGCGCCGAAAAGCTCGATCAACCCTGCCTGTTCAGGCTGGTGCACCCCTGTTACCACTTTGATAAGGGTCGATTTTCCGCAACCGTTCTCGCCCGCGAGACAATGCACCTCGCCCGCGCGCACTTCGAAATCGACTTGTTTCAACGCCTGCACCCCGCCAAAGGACTTGGAGACCTTGTGCAAGCGCAGCGCAAATTGTTCTGCCGGAGCAGGTGTCATGGATCACCTCTGTTTGCTGGTGGCAGATGAAGGCAAGGCCGTGCCTGTGCCCTCATCCGCCGGATGGTCAGGCGCTCAGAGCCCTTTTTCGGCCAGATCGTCCACCGTCTCGGCGTTGATCTCCAAGAGGTTGTCGGTGATGATATCGCGGCCTTCGACATCGGGTTCGACCACGCCGAGACCCGGAATATCGGTGCCGGACTCGATTTTCTCACCCTTCACCAGCATCTCGCCGAGAGTGACAAATACCTCGCCTGCCTGCGCCGGGTTCCACATGTAGCCGCCGGTCAGCACGCCCGAGTGGATCATTTTGCGGCCCTGCCCGGGCGAGAATGGTCCCATGACCTGAATTTCACCGGTCTTGCGGCGTTCCTCCACTGCGCGGCCAGCCCCGATCGGTCCCTGGCTGCCAAATGCGAGGAAGCCCTTGAGGTCCGGATTTGCGGCAATCAGGTCAAGCGCGGTCGACCGGCTGTCATCGACATTCTCCGCGACGCCATAGCGATCCCCCACGATCTTGATGTCAGGACGGTTTTCCTCCATCCACGCCATGGCGGCATCAGCCCATGCATTGTGCAAAGGCACCGTCAGCGACCCCACATAGACCGCATAGCTGCCGCCCTCTTCGGTCTTGTCGGACAGCAGCTTGGCATGCGCCTCGCCAAAGCCCTCGGCCGAGGCCAGTTCGAAATTCCAGTCGACATTCTCAAGCCCCGGCCCCTCGTGCGAGATCACGATGATGCCGGCATCGCGCGCCTTCTTGAGCACCGGTTCCAATGCGGCCTCGTCATTCGGGACCACGCCAATCACGTCGACACCTTTTGCGATCAGATCCTCGATCGCCTGCACCTGAAGGGCGGGATCTGCCGAAACCGGGCCGATCATTTCCGCATCGACACCCAGTTCGGCGGCGCGGCGCGCGATCCCGTCTTCCATGGCGTTGAACCACGGAATGCCGCCGATCTTGACGACGATCCCCATGGATGTTTCGGCAACCGCAGTGGTCGCCATTCCAACGGTCAACGCCAATGCGCTGACCAGTCCGGTCATTGTGTTCATGTCTTCCTCCCTTGCACGGACCACGCCCGTGCCGCTGTTGATGCAGCACCCGTTAAAGGTTGCACAACCGATTGCGCACCGAGCGCTTAAAAAAGCCACGCGCCTCCCCGGCGGTCGTGGCAAACAGCGATTCCTGACTGCACAATCGATGTTGCAAAGTAACACGCAAACAGGACAAACTGTCAACGGCTATTCACATCCGATAGTCAGCCGCGCATTTGTCGCCTATGTCATGGTCATGACGGACACGCAGAAAAAGACGATCTACGATATCGCCAAACGCGCGGGCGCCTCGCCGTCCACGGTCAGCGCCGCGTTGAATGGCACGTGGAAGAAACGTCGCATCGCACAGGCAACGGCCGAACGCATTATCGCGATCGCCCGGGAACACGGCTATTCCGCGAACCTTCAAGCCCGCGCCCTGCGTACGTCGCGCTCCGGTCTGGTGGCGCTCTTGATGCCGGAGTACAACCGGTTCTTCTCAAACATTGCCCAGACCTTCTCGCGCGAGGTGCGGGCCCGCAATCAATGCCCCGTGATCATCTCCACCGAACGCGATCCCGAGGAAGAACGTTCCACCGTTGCCGACCTCACCTCCTGGTCGATCGATGCGATCTTCTTTGTCGGCTCCGTCGCCCCGGATGACCTGAGCCGCCAATGCCGGGCCGCGGCCATTCCCCATGTGTTTGTCGACCAGCCCTGCGACATCGCCCCTTCTGTGGTCACGGACAGCCGCACCGGGGCGCGCATCCTGACGCGCGAGATCATCGCCTCGATGGCCGCACGTGGCACGACGTTGGGCCCCGGTCCGCGGGATACGATCTATTTCCTCGGCGGCGATCAGACCCTGCCTTCGACCAAGAACCGGGTCGCGGGCTTTAGCGAAGAAATGTACGCACAGGTCGGTCGGGTCGCGCCTGACCAGATCCTGGCCTCGACTTACGATCTGGATGCCGCGACCCGCAGCATCACCGAGCTTTACACCCGCCTTGGCGGCTTGCCGGCAGGATTGTTCATCAATTCCGACTCGGTGTTCGAGGGCGCGCTCCGGTTTCTGGCGACCCTGCCCGAACACGAGCTGTCGGCCTGCGCCTTTGGCTGTTTCGACTACGAGCCCTTTGGCCAGTTGCTGCGCTTTCCGGTCCATATGATGCGGCAGCGGCACAAGATGCTGGTACAGCGCGCCTTTGCCCTGCTCGAGGCGGACAGCCCGCCGGTAATCGAACACGTACAACCGGAGCTCTATCGCGCCCGCCCCTCCGCCATGCCGGACCTGCCGCTGATCGAGCCGCTCTAGGACAAGGCCGCGCCCTCGCCGCACAGGAGACCCAAGATGACATCATCGCAAGACAAAGTGAGCCAGTTTATTGCCGACGCCGGGCTGCACTGCCCCGCCGCACATCGTCTGCTGGATATGCAAAGCGAGCTTGGCGAAGTCTGCAAGGAGATCCTCAAGGCAACCGACTATGGCGCGCATCCGATGGCGGTAACCGATGCGCTGCGCGACGAGCTGGGGGATCTTCTGTTCAGCCTTCTCGCCTTCGCCGCAGAGAATGACATCGATGCGGACGCGGCTCTGGACCGGGCGCTGGCAAAATACAAGGATCGCCTGCAACGCCGGGGTTCGGCAGGGTCGGACGGCGCCTGACACCGCGTCGCAGAACGCCTGCCCCCTGCCGCGCCCACCCGCAGGTGTACTTTATTGGCAGGGTGACCCACCCCCGTAAGCCCGCCGTAAGCTTCACGCGACACAGATGCGCAGATCGACAACAGACATCAGGGTCTCACGATGCGCATATTCCAATGGGGGCCAATGGCGGCCCGACGTGCCACACACATCATCGCTTGGGCAGCGCGATACATGACGCAGATTCTCCTGGTTCTCCTCCTCATGTGTGTGGTGACCGGACGCGGCACCAACGAAAGAGTCGGAGACAGGCTCCAGGTGACGCTGCCGATGGCGGCGCTGGTATGCACTGTGGCCCGCGGGCGCGGCCCCGAATACCTCGGCCGCTTTGTGCTGCTGACCTTTGGCATTCAAACCCCGAAACATCTGCTCGGCAGTCATAATATCAACCGGCGCCCCAATGGCGGCCTGAAAGGCATGCCCTCCGGGCACACCGCCGCCGCCGCATTCGGCGCGACGGGATTGCTGCAAACCTGCCTCAACAGCAGCCGGGTGGGACAAGTGGCCGCGGTGCTGTCCGCAGGATATGTCGCCGGCAGCCGGATCGAAGCCGAAAAACACACGCTGTGGCAAAGCGTTGCCGGTGGACTTTGGGGAATTCTCGCCCAGACCTTGACCTGGTCGGGCCTGACGCGGACATGGAGACGTCTGCGCCGCAGACGGGCTCTGACCTGATGACGCGCCAAGGTGTCCGTGTGGTACGCGTAAACGCGGGCCGTGCGGGCCGGAGCGCCGTCACATACCGCTTTGACCTATCCGCGAGGAAACCGCATGCGCATTTTGCTTGTTGAGGATGAAACCGATCTGGCACAGGCGGTAACGGACCACTTCCGCCAGGCCGCCCATGCGGTGGACCATGTGACCTGTGTCGCGGATGCTATGGCTGCGGTACGCAGCGTGTCCTATGCGCTGATCGTTCTGGACTTGCGCCTTCCGGACGGAAACGGGTTGCAACTTCTGCGGCATATTCGGGATCACAGGGACTCTACACCGGTCCTGATCGCCTCTGCCCATGATCGCATTTCCGAACGGATCGAGGGCCTCGAAGCCGGCGCAGACGACTACGTGATAAAACCCTATGATCTCCATGAGGTGCTCGCGCGGATCAATGCCATCCTCAGACGGCAGGACGACGATTACGCGCCGGAACGTATCTTTGGCCAATTGCGGATCCTTCCCCAAGCACGGCGCGTCCTGTTGGGGGATCGGGTTATTGCGCTCACCAACCGGGAATGGGCGATCCTGGACCGGTTGAGCCGCACCCCGCAGATCGCGGTGGCAAAATCTGACCTGGAAGACACGCTCTATGAATTCGGCCGGGAGATCGAAAGCAACGCGATCGAAGCCCACATAAGCCGGCTTCGGGCCAAGCTCGGCCATGGGGCGATCACCACGCAGCGCGGGTTTGGCTATCGCATGGGGGAGACGTAATGCGTCGAATGAGCCTGTGGCGACGCGTCGCCCTGACCACCAGCCTCGGTTTCCTGGTCATCTGGTTTTTGGCGATCCTCATGGCGGCGTTTGTCATCACCAGGGAACAGAAACAGTTCAGCGACATGCGGCTGCGCGAGATCGCCGAAACGCTGCATCCAGTCCTGACCCGCCTACCCGCATCCGCCCCCGCGGCAAGGGCAACACCAACGCGATCAGACCCGCGATCACTCAGGCAACCGCGATATGCCTTGTTCGACCCCCAGGGACGCGCGCTGTTGCACAGCGCAGGGAACGCCCCGGATGCTCAGGACCTGAACCCCTTGCAGCCGGGTTTTCAAGTCACCGACAGCCACGTCTATTATGTGACCGCCCCTGATGCCGCCGGCAAGATCGTGGCCTTCGGCGACAGCAGACAGGACCGCACCAGGGTATTGCGCCGGGGCTTCATCGCCTTTGCTCTGCCCATGCTGGCGCTTTTGCCGCTGGTTTATCTGTCGGCGGGGTGGATCGCCCGCGCCTCGCTGTCTCCGGTTGACCGCCTGCGGGGGGACCTTGGCAGGCGAAACGAAAAGCACCTCGACCCGATCGACGTCAGCGCGCAACCCAAAGAGCTTCGCGGGATCACCAATGCCGTCAACAGTCTGATGCAGAAGCTGCAAGAGGCTGTGGAGCGGGAACGGGCCTTTGCCACCAATGCGGCACATGAGTTGCGCACCCCGGTCGCGATCGCCCTTGCCCAGGCGCAGCAGTTGCAGGGCCCGGCCTCGGACGAAGTCCGCCCCGGCCTGCAACGGATCGAAACCGCCCTTCAGCGTATGGGCAAGCTGGTCACGCGACTGCTGCAACTCGCCAGAGCCGATCAGACACAAACCCCGCGACGGACCGATGTGTGCCGGTTGATTCCACATGTCCTCGACGGGGCGGTTCCCGATGCGAACCTCCGATCTCGGATTGACGTAACCCTGCCGCCGCGCCCGGTCTGGGCCTTCATCGATCCGGATTCCTTTGCCATCCTTGCAAGCGTGCTGATCGACAATGCGCTCAGGCATTCGCCTGATGCCTCGCGTATCTGCATCGAAGTGGACGCAGAGGCGCGGGTCATCGTCCGGAATGAGTGCAGCCCCATGACCGATGCGGACCTCGCCAGCCTCAAAACGCGCTACCAGACATCCAAGGGGCATCGGGGTGGGTTTGGGATCGGCCTGCATATTGCGGAGACGATTGCGCGACAGGCAGGTGGACATCTGACGCTGCGCGCCCCCCAGCCAGGGCGATCCTCCGGTTTCGAGGCGCGCTATGATCTTCCCGCAGGACCAAAGCTGTGAAGCCACCACAGATCCGGCGCCAATAGAGCCTTCCACCTGAGAACGCGTGACCGGGCTCCTCCGGGTTCAGCAGGCCAGAACACCCGCCAGTTCGCGATAGTGACCCGCCACCGACGGGGCCAGCGGGAACAACGCCGCCTGAACCGAATGGTAGATATCCGGCTTGCCCTGAAACTGCCGGCTGACAGCAACGCCAGCGTCGTCCACCTCCGGCACCCAGCCGCCGCGGGTGCTGTCAATAAACAGGCGTTCGGCACAGTTCCAGAGGCGGCTGTACCAGCGCCCGTCCTGCGCCTGCGGATCGACCTTCAACAAGGCCGCAACCACCCCGATCGCTTCGGTCACCGGCCACCAGTATCGATCCCGGATCGCTGGCCTGCCGTCAAAATCCAGCGTGTAGACAAACCCGCCGCGCTCCGCGTCCCAGGCATCCTCCAGCGCGCGATAGGCCAGCGTCCGCGCGGTGGCGATCCGCGTCTCCTCCGACGCCGGACACAGTGCATCATAGTGCAGCAGCAACCGGGCCAGTTCAAAGGAATGCCCCGGCGTCGTCCCTGCGGGCCGAAACATCGGATTGCCGCTATAGCTCCGGTCCACCTGCCAGTCCTCGGTATAATGTTCGGGCAGGCGCCAGCCCTCCGCCGGGGCGATACGTCCGATCAGAAAATCGAGAATGCGTCCGGCGCGCTCCAGATAGCGGGCCCGCCCGGTCGCCTCATACGCCGCCAGCAGCGCCTCGACCCCGTGCATATTGGCATTGAGGCCGCGATAGCTGGAGAACGGCGTCCAGTCGCGGTTCCACTCGTCCACAAACAGCCCGCGCGCCTCGTCCCAGAACCGGGTATCGAGGATGTCATCGATCTGCGCCAGCAGCGCCGGCGCGCCTGGATGCGCAACCGCCACCGCGCTGGAGGCCGCCAGCAGCACGAAGACATGCCCGTAGGCCAGTTTGCGCCCGTCCTGCACATCCTCCCCCGACAGCGCCCAGAGAAATCCGCCATGCTCGCGATCCAGATGGTGGCTTTGCAAATACGCCATGCCGTGATCGATCACCGCCTCACACCCCGGGTGCCCGGCGATCTGCCCAAGGGCATAGGAATGGATCAGCCGCGTGGTGCTGTGCAGCTCCTGCACCGGAGAGGGCAGCGCCGCGCCGTCGATGCCAAGCGTGAAAAAACCGCCCGCCGGGTTCACGCTGGCCTTGAAGAAATCAAACTGACGCCGCGCATCCGCACTCAGAAACGCCCGGTGGTCGGGGCTGCGCATCCAGTCATCTGGGGCTGTGGACATGGGTGTGACCTTTATTGTTGTGCCGCGACTCAGCGGTCCGGGCCGGAGGCAACCGGCGCGCTGATCGGTTGCAGATATTGCAGGGCCTCCGGCGCCTCGCCCGCAATCCGGCGCAGCAGCAGCTGCGCCATCTGGACACCCGCCTCGGGCAGATCTTCAAAAATGCTGTCGACCCGGGGGCGCACCAGATCAAACAGGCCCGTGGTCTGCTTGACCACCAGCCTGACGTCGCGATCCGGCACCAGGCCGATGTCCTGTACCGCCGCCAGCGCCGCCAGTCCGGACACCTCGCCGGGCAGGATCAGGCCCTCCGGCGCGTCCGGGGCGCGATACCGGGCCTCCACCGCGGCCCGCACCTGTTCCGGCGTGCTGTCGAGATCCGCGCCCTGAAAGATTTCGTGCCGCACACCGCTCTCGCGCACCGCGGTCATGAAGCCATGCAGCAGATGCTGGCGAAAGCTGAGCGTCGGCGGTGGCAGCAGGATCGACAGGCTCCGCGCCCCGCGCGCGATCAACCGCCGCGCCGCCTCATAGGCAAAGCCATAATTGTCGTAGTCGACATAGGGATGCGGCGTCGCCAGCTCGGTGCGCCCATGCGAGACAAAGGGAAACCCGGCCTCTGCCAGAAACCGCACCCGGGCGTCATCGGGTTCGGTGCGTGAAAACAGCACCCCATCCGACAGCCGGTTGCGCACGATCCGGCGCAGGGTGTCCTCGCCCGCAGCATCCGCGTCAAAGTCCGGCATCACCACCAGATGGAAGGACGATCCCTCCAGCCCCCGCGTGATCCCGCGGATCAGCGAGGTGCCAAAGCCAAAGATCTCCTCATGCGGCGGCAGGATCAGGTTGATGACCTGGGTGCGCCCGGTGCGCAGGCGCTGCGCTGCGCGGTCCGGCGAATACCCCATCTCCGTCGCCAGCGCCTGCACCATGCGGCGCGTGTCCTCGGCGATCTTGGGGTCATTGGCCAGCGCCCGCGACACCGCGCCAACGGAAATGCCCGCCCGGTCGGCGATCATCTTCTGGGTTGGCTTCTGATCTGACGTGCGATTCGGCACCGGCTGGGTCCTTGTGTGAATGACAAAATGGTAATTTATAACGTTTTCACAAGCAACGCAAATGGCAGACCAACCCGGATATGCCTGCTATACTCTTGATTTATCAAATCTATACACTGATCCCGCGCAGGAAAATCAAAAATTCACGATTGACTCATGGCCAAATTTAAATCGTTATAAATGCAAAGCATAGATCTCAGGGAGGAGAAAACCATGCTGAAGAACCTCTATTCGGGTGTTGCGGGCCTGGCCCTTGTGGCCTCTGTCGCGGCGGCAGAGGACGTCGAAGTGCTGCACTGGTGGACCGCCGGTGGCGAAGCGGCGGCGCTCAACGTGCTGAAGGACGATTTGCAGGGCCAGGGCATCGGCTGGGTCGACATGCCGGTTGCGGGCGGCGGCGGCGAGGCGGCGATGACCACGCTGCGCGCAAGGGTCACCGCCGGGGACGCGCCCACGGCGGTGCAGATGCTGGGCTTCGACATCAAGGACTGGGCCGCCGAGGACGTTCTGGGCAACCTCAACGAGGTGGCCGAGGCCGAAGGCTGGGACAAGGTGGTGCCGGAGGCGTTGCAGTATTTCTCCAAGGACGATGGCAACTGGATCGCCGCGCCAGTGAACGTGCATTCCACCAACTGGGTCTGGATCAGCAAATCGGCGCTGGACGCCACCGGCCTCGACGCGCCCCAAAGCTGGGAAGAGCTGATCGCCGTGCTCGATGCGATGAAGGCGAACGGCATCACCCCGCTGGCCCATGGTGGCCAGGCCTGGCAGGACGCCACCATCTTTGACGCGGTGGTGCTGAGCCTGGGCGATGACTTCTACACCGCCTCGATGATCGACCTCGACCCCGATGCGCTGGGGGGCGACACGATGGTCGAGGCCTTTGAACGCATGGCCAAACTGCGCAGCTATGTCGACGACAATTTCTCCGGGCGGGACTGGAACCTGGCGTCTTCCATGGTGATCAATGGCGAGGCGGGCATGCAGATGATGGGGGATTGGGCCAAGGGCGAGTTCCTGCGCGCCGACATGACCCCGGGCGAGGATTTTGTCTGCATCCGCTTTCCCGGCACCCAGGGCGCGGTGACCTTCAACTCCGACCAGTTCGTGATGTTCGACGTGGCCGACGGCGACGCCGCACAGCTGGCCATGGCCAAGGCAGTGATGAACCCGGCCTTCCAGTCCGCCTTCAACGTGGTCAAAGGCTCAGTACCGGCGCGCACCGATGTGCCCAATGACGCCTTCGACGGCTGCGGCAAGAAAGGCATGGCGGATCTGGCCGAGGCGGGCAGCAATGGCCGGTTGTTCGGCTCCATGGCGCATGGCCATTCGGTGCCGGCCTCGGTGAAAAACGCGATCTACGACGTGGTGACCGCACATTTCAACGGCGAATATGACGCCGCCACCGCCGCCGAGGAACTGGTGAACGCGGTCGAATTCGCCCAATAGGCGCAGAGATCTCCCCCGAAGGCGGTTCCTGACCGCCACCCCATGCGGCTGGCCGGGATTTGCCCTCGGCCGGTCGCCCCTGTTTCCGAACACAGCCCCCAGCCAACAGAGGAGCGGAGATGCCCGCCCGAACACCTGCACCCGACCTGCGCAGCCGGCTTCAGGCCTGGATTCCAAAACTGGTGCTGTCACCGACCATCGCGATGATGCTGGCCTTCGTCTACGGCTTCATCCTCTACACGGTCTATCTGAGCTTCACCAATTCGCGGATGCTGCCGAAATACGACCTGATCGGGCTGGAAAACTATCAAAAGCTCTGGGGGCTCTCGGCCTGGTGGACGGCGGTGGGCAACCTGGCGGTGTTTGCCCTGCTCTACATCAGCCTCTGCATTGCCATCGGCCTGGCGCTGGCGATCTTTCTCGACCAGAAGATCCGCGGCGAGGGCCTGCTGCGGCCAATCTACCTCTACCCGATGGCGCTGAGCTTCATTGTCACCGGCACCGCCTGGAAATGGTTCATGGATCCCGGCATCGGGCTGGAGAACACCCTGCATCTCTGGGGCTGGGAGAGTTTCGAGTTCGGCTGGATCAAGGATCGCGACATGGCGATCTATACCATCGTGATCGCGGCGGTCTGGCAGACCTCGGGCTTTGTGATGGCGATGTTTCTTGCCGGACTGCGCGGCATCGACAACGAGATCCTGAAGGCGGCGCAGATCGACGGCGCGTCGAACTGGAACCTCTACCGGCGCATCGTCATCCCCATGCTGCGCCCGGCCTTCCTGTCGGCCTTCGTGATCCTGTCTCACCTCGCGGTGAAATCCTATGATCTGGTGATCGCCCTCACCGGCGGCGGGCCGGGGCGGGCCACCGAACTGCCCGCCACCTTCATGTATTCCTACACCTTCACCCGCAACCAGATGGGCGTCGGCGCTGCCAGCGCGGTCATCATGCTGATGACCATCGCCGCGATCATGACCCCCTATCTCTATGCCGAACTGAAGGAGAAGCGCTGATGTCCCATGTCACCCAGGACAGCGCGCTGCGCACCTCCCGGGCCAGCCGGGTGCTGATCTATCTGGTGCTGTTGCTGTTTGCCCTGTTCTACCTGCTGCCGTTCTTCGTGATGCTGGCCAATTCGCTGAAACCGCTGTCGGAGATCACCGGCGGCAATATGCTGGCGCTGCCACAGGACTGGACCATCGCGCCCTGGCTCACCGCCTGGTCCAGCGCCCAGATCGGCATCGAGCCCACCGGCCTGCGCCCCTATTTCCTCAACTCGATCCTGATGGTGGTGCCTGCGGTGGCGATCTCCACCGTGCTGGGGGCGCTCAATGGCTATGTGCTGACCAAATGGCGGTTTCGCGGCGATACCATCCTGTTCGGGCTGATGCTGTTTTCCTGCTTCATCCCGTTCCAGATCGTGCTGATCCCGATGGCCACGGTGCTGGGCAAGCTGGGGTTGGCGGGATCCATCCCCGGGCTAGTGCTGGTGCATGTGGTCTATGGCGTCGGCTTCACCACGCTTTACTATCGCAACTACTACGCCGCCTTCCCGACCGAGCTGATCCGCGCCGCGATGATCGACGGCGCCGGGTTCTTCCGCATCTTCTGGCGCATCCTGCTGCCGGTGTCGGGGCCGATCACCGTGGTTTCGGTGATCTGGCAGTTCACCAATATCTGGAACGATTTCCTGTTCGGCGCGTCCTTCGGCGGCACCGCCCAGCCGATGACCGTGGCGCTCAACAACCTGGTGCAATCCTCCACCGGGGTGAAGGAATACAACGTCCATTTCGCCGGCGCCATCCTCGCCGCGCTTCCCACTCTTCTGGTCTATGTCGTCGCCGGGCGCTTTTTTGTGCGCGGCTTGATGGCGGGCTCCGTGAAAGGCTGAATTCATGGGTTTTCTCGAAATCTCCAATGTCACCAAATCCTATGGCAGCACCGAGGTGCTGCACCGCGTCGACATCGCGGTTGAAGAAGGCGAATTCCTCGTCCTCGTCGGCCCCTCCGGCTGTGGCAAATCCACCCTTTTGAACATGATCGCGGGGCTGGAGGAGATCTCCAGCGGCGACATCTCGATCAACGGGCGGGTGATGAACGGGGTGCATCCCGCGCAGCGCAACATCGCCATGGTGTTCCAGAGCTACGCGCTCTATCCGAACATGACGGTGGGCCAGAACATCACCTTCGGACTGGAAATGCACGGCGTTCCCCGGGCAGAGCGCGCCGCGGCGCTGGCGGATGTGGCAAAGCTGTTGCAGATCGAAACCCTGCTGGAGCGCAAGCCCGGACAGCTCTCCGGCGGCCAGCGCCAGCGGGTGGCCATGGGCCGGGCCCTGGTGCGCAACCCGGATGTGTTCCTCTTTGACGAGCCGCTGTCCAACCTCGACGCCAAGCTCCGCGTCGACATGCGCACCGAGATCAAGAAACTGCACGAGAAGCTGAAGACCACCATGGTCTATGTCACCCATGACCAGATCGAGGCGCTTACCCTCTCCACCCGCATCGCGGTGATGTATGAGGGCCATGTGCAGCAGCTGGGCACGCCGAAGGAGATCTACGACACCCCCGCCAATGTCTTTGTCGCCACCTTCATGGGCAGCCCGGCGATGAACATCCTGCCCGCCCGCGTGGTGGTACGCGATGGCCGCGCAATGGCGCAGGTGACCCCCTCCGACGGGGCGCAGACGGAACTGCCGTTCAGCCAGCAGACCCTGACCGCATGGGAGGGTCGCGAGATCCTGCTGGGCCTGCGCCCCGAGGCGCTGACCGACCCGGATGGGGCGGATCGCAAATCCAGCAATATCGTCCCGCTGCGCAGCCGCATCGAGGTGACCGAGGCCGCCGGTTCCGACACCTTTGTCACCACCACGCTTGGCGGGCGCGATGTGATCGCCCGCCTGCGCGCGGACGCCGAGGCCACAGCCGGAGACATGTTCGACTTTGCCGTGAACATGGAAAAGGCGGTGGCCTTCGATCCCCAAACCGAAACCAGCATCCCCGGGGCCTGATCCCCTGCCCCGCCGGATTGCGGCAGGCGGGCGGGGCGATTGCGCTTGATCCCCGCCGCGCGGGGCTGTCGAATGGGCGGGCAAACGCCACCGGGAGCCGCTCGCATGAGTTATGATCTGATCGTCACCAACGCCACGCTGCCCGACGGGCGCGCGGGCGTCGACATCGCCTGCCACAAGGGCCGCATCGCGGCGGTCGAGCCGGGGATCAGCGCCCCGGCAGGCCAGGTCATCGATGCCGGCGGGCTGCTGGTTTCGCCCCCCTTTGTGGATGCGCATTTCCACCTCGATGCCACGCTGTCGCTGGGACGCCCTCGCATGAACACCTCCGGCACCCTGCTGGAGGGCATCGCCCTCTGGGGTGAGCTGAAACCCCTGCAAACCGTGGAGGAGATCATCGAGCGGGCGCTGCGGTACTGCGATCTCGCGGTCAGCCAGGGCCTGTTGGCCGTGCGCAGCCATGTGGATGTGAGCGACGCCGACCTCAAGACCGTGCAGGCGCTGCTGCAGGTGCGTGACCAGGTGCGCGACTACCTCGATCTGCAACTGGTCGCCTTCCCGCAGGACGGCGTGTTCCGCGCCCCGGGTGCCACCGACACCCTGTTGCGGGCGCTTGATATGGGGGTGGACGTCGTGGGCGGCATCCCGCATTTCGAACGCAGCATGCAGGAGGGTGCGCGCTCGGTCACCTGGCTCTGCGAAGTGGCGGCGGAGCGGGGGCTGCGCGTCGACATGCACTGCGACGAGAGCGACGACCCGATGTCGCGCCATATCGAGACCCTCGCCTTCGAGACCCAGCGGCTCGGCCTCCAGGACCGGGTGGCGGGCTCTCACCTGACCTCGATGCATTCGATGGACAATTACTTTGTGTCCAAGCTGATCCCCCTGATGCAGGAGGCCGGGGTGCAGGCGATCGCCAACCCGCTCATCAACATCATGTTGCAGGGGCGCCATGACAGCTATCCCAAACGGCGCGGGCTGACCCGGGTGCGAGAGCTGCGCGATGCGGGCATCCCGGTGGCCTTTGGGGCCGATTGCGTGATGGACCCGTGGTATTCGCTGGGCGCGGCGGACATGCTCGACGTGGCGGCGATGGGCCTGCATGTGGGGCAGCTGTCGTCGCGGGCGGACATGCGCTGGTGCTTTGATGCGGTGACCGAGATCCCCGCCCGCATCCTCGGGCTGGACGGCTACGGCATCGCGCCCGGCAACCACGCCGACATGGTGCTGTTGCAGGCGAAGGACCCGATCGAGGCGCTGCGGCTGAAACCCAACCGGCTGGCGGTGATCCGCCGCGGCCGGGTGATTTCACGCACCGCGCCACAGGTGGCCACGCTCGCCCTGCCCGGCCGCCCCGAAACGCTGGACCCATCGAGCTACAGTCCACGACACTGACCTGACCGCTTGGCGGCACGACTGCCCCCGCGCCCTGAAAAGAGCGCCACAGGCAGCCCGTTGCACAGAAAACAGGCAAGCGCCTCCCCCACAGCGCCGCAGGTGGTCATGCCGGCTTTACAGGCATGCTGCGGTGCGGCGTATGTGGAGCCATGGCCGAGCCCCTTTCCGTCATACTCGTCGAATCCGACCCGGATCGCGCCGCCCAGGTGAGCGAGAGCCTGCGCGCGGCCGGGGACTATCGCCTGCATGTGATCGCCGATCCGACCCGGCTGGCCCGGCAGATCCGGTCTCTCAACCCCGATGTGGTGCTGATCGACCTCGAAAACCCCTCGCGCGACATGATGGAAGAGCTGACCCTCGCCTCCGGCCCGCTGGAGCGCCCGGTCGCCATGTTCGTCGATCAATCGGGCGAGGGCCTGTCCACCGCGGCGATCGAAGCCGGGGTCTCGGCCTATGTGGTCGACGGCATGCAGCCCGCCCGGCTGAAGCCGATCCTCGATGCCACCATCGCCCGTTTCAACATGGTGCACCGGATGCGCACCGAGCTGGCCGAAACCAAGCGCGCCCTCGAAGAACGCAAGGTCATCGACCGGGCCAAGGGCATGATCATGAAGGCCCGCGGCATCACCGAAGAAGAGGCCTATGCCCTGATGCGCAAGACGGCAATGGACAAGAACAAACGCATGGCCGACGTGGCCCAGGCGCTGGTCACCGCTGCGGAACTGCTGTCATGAAGCGGGCACAGATCCCCGTGGGCTTCATCCCTCTGGTCGACGCCGCGCCGTTGATTGTCGCCCAGGAAATGGGCTTTGCCGCCGAAGAAGGCCTGGATCTCCTGCTGAAACGGGCGCCGTCGTGGTCCTCCTTGCGTGACATGCTGGCCTTTGGCCAGGTGGACGCCGCCCATATGCTCGCCCCGGTGCCGGTGGCCGCAGCGATGGGGCTGGGCAATACCGGTGGCCCGCTGAGCGTGATGTCCGTGCTCTCGGTCAATGGTACCGTGATTGGCGTCAGCGCCGCGCTTGCCGACCGGATGCGCCACCAGGGTCACGACTTTGCCTTTGCCGATGCGCGGGCGGCGGGCCATGCCCTGATCGAAGCCGCCCCGGACCGGCTTCGCATCGCGGTGCCCTTTCCCTTCTCCATGCATGCGGAACTTCTCTACTACTGGCTCAGCGCGCTTGGTTTTCCCGCACCGCAGAGCATCGACATCCGCACCGTGCCCCCATCGCTGATGGCCGACGCCCTGCGCGCGGGCGAGGTGGACGCCTTCTGCGTGGGCGAACCCTGGGGCTCGATCGTGGTGGAGCACGGTCTCGGGGCGCTGCTGCTGCCCGGCGCCGCAATCTGGTCCTTCGCCCCGGAAAAGGTGCTGGCCGTGCGCACCCCCTGGCTGACGCAGGAGGCCCCGCTGGCGCACCGCCTGATCCGCGCCGTGTGGCGGGCGGGCAAATGGCTCGCCAGCGCCGAAAGCCGCCTTCTGGCCGCCGAACTGCTGGCCCGCGAGCCCTATCTGAGCCTGCCCCCGGAAATCATCGACCGGGCACTCTCCGGCGGGCTCACCGTGACGCCACAGGGTCTGCAACGCGACGTGCCCGGATTTCTGCGGTTCCACCTTGGAGACGCCAGCTACCCCTGGACCAGCCAGGCCCAATGGATCGCGCATCAACTGGCGATACGCACCGGCCTGGACCGCGCCGCCGCCCTGCGCGCCGCCGCGCCTGTGTTCCGCGATGATCTCTACCGCAGTGCACTCGGCGACCTGTGCCCGCAGCTCCCCCAGCATCCGCAGCGAGTCGAAGGGCGTGACAGCTCCAATCTCTCCACACGCGCCCATCCGGCCCCGGACAATCGATTCTTCGATGGTCAGATCTTCGACCCGCAGCGGCCCCAGCGATGAAAAAAGCGGCAGATAGGCCGCGCGATGCCGCATCGCAGAAGAATTTCGCACCTCCGGCCAGTTTCGGCTTTGAGGCCACCGCCCCCTCTGACATGCTGAACTCAGGCTCGCAACGACGCCAGCCGCAGAATTTCTCCCAGTGAATGGGACTTTCAGAAGAGCAAAGCCGCTCGACCCGCTCCGCCTCTCCTTCCGGCGGATAAGGTCGGCGGCTTTTTTGGTTTCAGCGCCCGGCTGAACCACCGCATCACACCATGAGGGGACCGAACCGATGAAGAAACTGATGTTGACCTTGGCAGCCACAGCGGCGCTTGTCAGCCCCGCCCATGCAGACATGCTGGAGCTGGAAACAGACGTCCTGACCTTTGGCTTTATCAAATTGACAGACATGGCACCGCTCGCCGTGGCCTATGAACAGGGCTACTTCGACGACGAGGGCCTGTTTGTCACGCTGGAAGCGCAGGCCAACTGGAAAGTGCTGCTGGACGGCGTGATCGACGGCAGCCTCGACGGCGCCCATATGCTGGCCGGCCAACCGCTGGCCGCCACCATCGGCTACGGCACCGAAGCCCATATCGTCACCCCGTTTTCCATGGACCTGAACGGCAATGGCATCACCCTCTCCAACGAGGTCTGGGAGATGATGAAGCCGAACCTGCCGCGGGATGACACCGGCCGGGTGGCCCATCCGATCTCGGCGTCGCATCTGAAACCGGTCATCGAGCGCTTCAGGACAGAGGGCAAGCCCTTCAACATGGGCATGGTCTTTCCGGTCTCCACCCACAACTACGAACTGCGCTACTGGCTGGCCGCCGGCGGGGTGCACCCGGGCTACTACAGTCCGGAGAACGTCACCGGCCAGATCGGCGCCGAGGCCTTCCTGTCGGTGACACCACCGCCGCAGATGCCCGCCACGCTGGAGGCCGGCACCATCTCCGGCTATTGCGTCGGCGAGCCCTGGAACCAGCAGGCAGTGTTCAAGGGCATCGGCGTGCCGGTCATCACCGACTACGAACTTTGGAAGAACAATCCCGAAAAGGTCTTCGGCATCACGGCCGACTTCGCCGAACAGAACCCCAACACCACCCGCGCCGTGGTCAAGGCGCTGATCCGGGCGGCGATCTGGCTCGACGAGAACGACAACGCCAACCGCGCCGAGGCGGTCGAGATCCTCAGCCGCCCGGAATATGTCGGTGCCGATGCCGAGGTGATCGCCAACTCGATGACCGGCACCTTCGAATACGAAAAGGGCGACGTGCGGGATGTCCCTGATTTCAATACATTCTTCCGCCACAACGCGACCTATCCGTTCTACTCGGACGCGGTCTGGTACCTGACCCAGATGCGGCGCTGGGGCCAGATCGCCGACGCCAAGCCCGACAGCTGGTTCGATGAGGTCGCCCGCTCCGTCTACAAGCCCGAGATCTATCTCGAGGCCGCCCGGATGCTGGTCGACGAGGGCAAGGCCGACGCCGCCGACTTTCCCTGGGACAGCGACGGCTACAAGGCCCCCACCCCGGCCACCGACATCATCGACGGCATCCCCTTCGATGGCCGCAGCCCCAACGCCTATATCGACAGCCTGCCCATCGGCCTGAAGGGCCGCCAGACCGTCGTCGGCGAGGCCGTGCAGGGCTGACCCGCCCCGACGGGAGGGCGGGCGGGGCGAGGCTCCTTCAGGAGCGAGCGCCGGTCCCCTCCCGCACGCTGCATATCTCTTTCTCGCCCGTTCTCGCCAGGACCCCCATCCGAAGGATCCCGCCATGACCACCGTCGACCCCGACAGCCTCTCCGCCGAAGCCCGGCGCGCCCGGCGCTTCACACGCATCAACCAACTCGATTCCTGGTTTCAGGTTCTCGGCCTGGCCTGGATCACCCCGCTGCTGAAGCTCGCCGCCGGCGACACCCCCCGCACCCAGGCCCGAGAGCTCTGGCGCCTTCTGGCGGTGCCGCTGCTTGCCATCGTCGGCTTCCTGCTGCTCTGGGGCACGCTTGCCCCGCGGGTGCAGACCTCGCTTGGCGCCATCCCCGGCCCGGTGCAGGTCTGGGAGGAAACCCTGACCCTGCATCAGGACGCCCGCGCCAAGGCCGCAAAGGAGGCGCAGTTCCGCGAGCGGGTGGAGCAGCGCAACCAGCGCATGATCGAACAGGGCCGCGCGGATCAGGTCAAACACATCGCCTATACCGGCGCGCCAAGCTACTACGACCAGATCTGGACCTCGATCCAGACCGTGTTCTTCGGCTTCCTGCTGGCCTCCGTGGTGGCGATTCCGCTGGGCATCCTTGCCGGGCTCTCGCCGATGGCCAATGCGGCCATCAACCCGCTGGTGCAGATCTTCAAACCGGTCTCGCCGTTGGCCTGGCTGCCGATCGTCACCATGGTGGTGTCTGCGCTGGCCGCCTCGGGGGACGGGCTCTTTGCAAAGAGCTTTCTGGTCTCCGCGATCACCGTCACGCTGTGCTCGCTCTGGCCCACGCTGATCAACACGGCGCTTGGCGTGGCGTCGATCGACAAGGATCTGGTCAATGTCTCCAAGGTCCTGAAAATGAACACCTATACCAAGATCACCAAACTGGTGCTGCCCTCCGCGCTGCCCCTGATCTTTACCGGGTTGCGGCTCTCGCTCGGAGTTGGCTGGATGGTGCTGATCGCCGCCGAGATGCTGGCCCAGAACCCCGGTCTCGGCAAATTCGTCTGGGATGAATTCCAGAACGGCTCCAGCCAGTCGCTGGCCCGGATCATCGTCGCGGTGCTGACCATCGGGCTGATCGGCTTCCTCCTCGACCGGGTGATGTTTGCGCTGCAATCCCTGTTCACCTTCTCGAACAACCGGTGAGCGTCATGAGCATTCTGGAATTTTCCGACGTCTCCAAATCCTTTGGCACCGGCACCACCACCGATGTGCTGAAGACCGTCAACCTCCGGGTCGAAGAAGGCGAGTTCCTTGTTCTCCTTGGCTTTTCCGGCACCGGCAAGACTACCCTGATCAACCTGATGGCGGGGCTGGAGCGCCCCACCAGCGGGCGCGTGACCTTCAAGGGCCAGAACATCACCGGCCCCGGCCCGGAACGCGGCGTGATCTTTCAAAACTACGCGCTGATGCCCTGGCTCACCGTGGCCGGCAATGTGGGGCTTGCGGTGGATGCGATCTTTCCCGGGCTGGACCGGGCGGCAAAGACCGCCAAGGTCGACCACTACGTGCAGATGGTGGGGCTGTCCCATGCCCGCCACCGCCGCCCGGCCGAACTGTCCGGCGGCATGCGCCAGCGGGTCAATGTCGCCCGCGCCCTGGCGATGGACCCCGAGGTGCTGCTGCTGGACGAACCGCTCTCGGCGCTCGACGCGCTCACCCGTGCCAATCTCGCCGAGGAGATCGAAGCGATCTGGGAGGCCGACAAGAAGACCTGCGTGCTCATCACCAACGACGTCGACGAGGCCATCCTTCTGGCCGACCGCATCATCGCCCTGAACCCCGACGGCACGCTGGGTGAGGAGTTCGTGGTGTCTCTGCCCCGGCCCCGGGATCGCAGCGCCATGAACACCGATGATCGCTTCAAGCACTTGCGCGTCGCCGTCACCGGGCACCTGATGGATGTGGGGATCAAGTCACGGGTCGAGGGCACAAAGCTGCTGCCCGATGTGACGCCGATCCACCAGCTGCCGGCTGCCGTTGCCGAGGCCGGGACCGGGACCGCGCTCGCCGAGGAGCGCTATCTCGACTTTTCGCAGCTGCACAAGATCTACCCCACGCCCAAGGGACCGCTGACCGTGGTCGAGGATTTCGACCTCAAGATCAACAAGGGCGAGTTCATCTCGCTGATCGGCCATTCGGGGTGCGGTAAATCCACGGTGCTGACCATGGCCGCCGGTCTCAACCCGATTTCAAAGGGCGCGATCAAACTCGACCGCAAACATGTCGAAGGCGCCGACCCGGAGCGCGCGGTGGTGTTCCAGTCGCCCAACCTGTTTCCCTGGCTCTCGGCACGGGAAAACTGCGCCATCGGGGTGGACAAGGTCTATCCCAGGGCCAGCCAAGCGGAACGTCAGGACGTGGTGGACTATTACCTCGAACGGGTCGGCCTCGCCGAGGCGATGGACAAGCCCGCCTGCGAGATGTCCAACGGCATGCAGCAACGGGTCGGCATCGCCCGCGCCTTTGCCCTGTCACCGAAACTGCTCTTGCTGGATGAACCCTTTGGCATGCTCGACAGCCTCACCCGCTGGGAGCTGCAAGAGGTGCTGATGGAGGTCTGGTCGCGCACCAAGGTGACCGCGATCTGTGTCACCCATGACGTGGACGAGGCGATCCTGCTGGCCGACCGGGTGGTGATGATGACCAACGGGCCGCAGGCCACGATCGGCAAGATCACCGATGTGAACCTGCCCCGCCCGCGCACCCGCAAGGCGCTCTTGGAACACCCGGATTATTACGCCTACCGCCAGGACGTGCTCGATTTCCTCGAGGAATACGAACACGGCGCCAAACCAAAACCCACAGCAACCGCAAAAAAGATAGCGGCGGAGTGACATCATGACCAAAAAACTCGTCATCATCGGCGCTGGCATGGCCTCGGGCCGGGTCATCGAGCATCTGCTGGAGACTGCCCCCGACGCCTATGACATCACCCTCTTCAACGCCGAACCCCGCGGCAATTACAACCGCATCATGCTGAGCCCGGTGCTGTCGGGCGACAAGACCTACGCGGAGATCATCACCCATTCCGATGACTGGTACGCCGCCAATGGCGTGCACACCCGGTTTGGCCAGAAAATCACCCGGATCGACCGCAGCGCCAAGACCGTGACCTCCGACACGGGCGAGGTTCTGGCCTATGACAAGCTGCTGTTCGCCACCGGCTCCAACCCTTTCATCATCCCGCTTCCGGGTCATGATCTCGACGGCGTCATCGCCTATCGCGACCTTGAAGACACCCACCGCATGATGGAGATGCAGACGGGCAACAAGGTGGTGGTGATCGGCGGCGGTCTCCTCGGTCTTGAAGCGGCTGCCGGCATGGCGGCGCGCGGCGCCGATGTCACCGTGGTGCACATCATGGGCCACCTGATGGAGCGCCAGCTGGACGAGGCCGCAGGCTATCTGCTGAAAAAATCGCTGGAGGAAAAGGGCATCACCGTGCGGCTCTCTGCGAACTCAAAGGAGATCGCAGGCGCGGATGGCAAGGTGCGCGCACTGGTGCTGGATGACGGGACCGAGCTGCCCTGCGATCTGCTGGTGATGGCCGTGGGCATCCGTCCCAATACCGCCCTGGCCGCCGAGGCCGGCCTGGCGGTGGGCAAGGGCATTCATGTGGACGACCAGATGCTGACCTCGGACGCCGATGTGCTGGCCGTGGGCGAATGTGTCGAACATGATGGCGCGATCTTCGGCCTTGTGGCGCCGCTTTATGATCAGGCCAAGGTGGCCGCGCAAACCCTGCTCGGCCAGGACGCCGCGTTCCGGCAGAAATCGCTCTCGACCAAGCTCAAGGTCACCGGCTGCGACCTGTTCAGCGCCGGTGATTTCTCCGCAGGCGACACCCGCGAGGACATCGTGTTTCGCGACCCCGCACGGGGCGTCTACAAGCGGCTGGTGCTGGAAGGCGACCGGCTGGTCGGGGCGGTCATGTATGGCGACACGAGCGACGGCAACTGGTTCTTTGGTCTCATCAAGGATGGCACCGATGTGTCAGAGATGCGCGACACGCTGATCTTTGGCCCCGCCTATCAGGGAGGGGCCGCCGCGGACCCTCTCTCAGCCGTTGCAGCATTGCCGCGTGACGCGGAAATCTGCGGCTGCAACGGCATTTGCAAAGGCACCATCGTCGACGCCATCGAAGGCGGTGCAACCGACCTGCCCGCCCTGAAGGCAACCACCAAGGCCTCGGCCTCCTGCGGGACCTGCACCGGGCTGGTGGAACAGCTGCTGGAGGTGACGCTGGGCGATGGCTATGAGGCCCCGCAGGCGCAACCGATCTGCGCCTGCACCGACCACACCCACGAGGACGTCCGCCGCCTGATCAAGGCCAAGGCGCTGAAAAGCCAGCCCGCCGTCTGGCAGGAACTGGGCTGGAAGACCCCCAACGGCTGCCATGTCTGCCGCCCGGCGGTGAACTTCTACCTGCTCGCCGATTGGCCGGTGGAATATCAGGACGATCCGCAAAGCCGGTTCGTGAACGAGCGCAAACACGCCAACATCCAGAAAGACGGCACATTTTCGGTGGTGCCGCGCATGTGGGGGGGCCTCACCAACCCGCGCGAGCTGCGGGCCATTGCCGATGCAGCCGAGAAATACGACGCCAAGACGGTGAAGGTCACTGGCGGCCAGCGCATCGACCTCTTGGGCATCAAGGGCACGGACCTGCCCGCGATCTGGGCCGATCTGAACAAGGCCGGGCTGGTCTCGGGCCACGCCTATTCCAAGGGGCTCCGGACCGTCAAAACCTGCGTTGGCACCGATCACTGCCGCTTTGGCACCCAGGATTCCACCGGGCTGGGCGTCAAGCTGGAGCGGGCCCTCTGGGGATCGTGGACACCGCATAAGGTCAAACTCGCGGTCTCCGGCTGTCCCCGCAACTGCGCCGAGGCCACCTGCAAGGATGTCGGCATCGTCTGCGTCGACAGCGGCTATCAGATCGGCGTCGGCGGCGCGGCGGGCATGGACCTGAAGGAGACCCAGCGGCTGGCGGATGTCGCCACCGAGAAGGAGGCGATGGAAATGACCGTGGCCTTTGTCCAGCTTTATCGCGAACACGCCAAATACCTGGACCGACCCTATAAATGGCTCGCCAAAGTCGGCCTGGAGTGGGTGCGCGAGCGCATCGTCGACAATGCCGCAGAGCGCCGCGCGCTGGTGGAGCGGTTCGAGCTGTCACAGAGCATCTATCGCAAAGACCCCTGGGCAGAGCACGCCAAGGACAAAGCCGAAACCTATCAACCCCTTGCAGACCTGACCCTGGAGGCCGCGGAATGAGTTGGATCGATATTGGCACCCTGGACGACATCCCCCTGCGCGGTGCGCGGGTGGTCAAGACCCCGCTGGGTTGCGTCGCGCTGTTCCGCCCCGCCGAGGACGAGGTCTATGCGCTGTCCGACCGCTGTCCGCACAAGGGTGGGCCGCTGTCGGATGGGATCGTGCACGGCAAACAGGTGACCTGCCCGCTGCACAATTGGGTGTTCTCCCTCGAAACCGGCGCCGCACAGGGCGCGGATCAGGGCCAGGTCACCACTTACTCCGTACGGATCGAAGACGGGCGCCTGCTGATGGATGCCACCGAACTTGGCAAGCGAGACGCCGCATGACATCGCCCGCGCAGGATCAACAGAGCTGGACCCGCTCCACCTGCCCCTATTGCGGCGTTGGCTGTGGAGTCCTGATGCGGCGGGGTGGCCCGGACGGGCTGGAGGTCAAGGGAGACCCGGACCACCCCGCCAACCGGGGGCGGCTGTGCTCCAAAGGCGCGGCGCTGGCGGAAACCACCGGGCTGGAGGGCCGCCTGCGCGCGCCCCGCATTCACGGCGCGGACACCGATTGGGACAGCGCCCTGGATCTGGTCGCCACCCGGTTCCGCGAGACGATTGCCGCCCATGGTCCCGACAGCGTCGCCTTCTACGTCTCCGGCCAACTGCTGACCGAGGATTACTATGTCGCCAACAAGCTGATGAAAGGCTTCATCGGGTCCGCCAATATCGACACCAATTCGCGGCTCTGCATGGCGTCCTCGGTCGCCGGCCACAAACGCGCCTTTGGCAGTGACACCGTGCCTGGCACCTATGAGGATATTGACGAGGCCGATCTGGTGGTGCTGGTGGGCTCCAACCTGGCATGGTGCCACCCGGTGCTGCACCAGCGACTGCTGGCGGCCCGCGCGGCACGCGGCACCCGCATCGTGGTCATAGACCCCCGCCACACGGCAAGCTGCGATACCGCCGATCTGCACCTGAAACTCCGCATCGGGTCGGATGTCGCCCTGTTCAACCACCTCTTGTCCCGGATCGCGCGCTCTGCTGCGCTCAATCCTGATTTTCTGCGCAATGTCAATGGATTGGACGAAACCCTCGCCGCAGCGCAGGATGACGATCCGGGCGCAACCGGCCTGCCGCCCGAAGAGATCGACCGCTTCTGCCGGATGTGGATCGAGACCCCGCGCGTCGTCACCCTCTACAGCCAGGGCGTCAATCAATCCGCCGCCGGCGCTGACAAGGTGAACGCGATCCTGAATTGCCATCTGGCCACCGGACGCATCGGACGCCCCGGATCCGGCCCCTTCTCTGTCACCGGTCAGCCCAACGCCATGGGCGGGCGCGAGGTCGGCGGGCTGGCCAATATGCTTGCCTGTCATCTCGATCTGGAATCGCCCGATCACCGGGCCATCGTGCAGGATCACTGGGCCGCCCCCACCCTGCCCGACGCCCCCGGCCTCAAGGCCGTCGACATGTTCGAGGCGATCCATTCCGGGCAGATCAAGGCACTCTGGATCATTCACACCAACCCCGCCGTCTCGATGCCGGATGCGGATCGGGTTGCACAGGCCATCACCTGCTGCCCGTTTACCGTTGTCAGCGACATCAGCGCGGAAACCGATACCGCGCGGCTCGCCGACGTATTGCTGCCCGCCGCCGCCTGGGGCGAAAAATCCGGCACCGTTACCAACTCCGACCGCACCATCAGCCGCCAACGCGCGCTACGCCCGCCCCCGGGCTCGGCCCGCCCCGACTGGCAGATCCTCTGCGATGTGGGGCGGCGTATGGGCTGGCCGCAGGCCTTCGCCTACGACAGCCCCGCCGCGATTTTCAGAGACTATGCGGCGCTCTCCGGCAAGGCCGCCGCGCTGGGGCGCGACTTCGACATCTCGGCCCTCTCGGCGCTGGACGATGACGCCTATGACAGGCTCCCTCCCGGGCGCTGGCCCCTGACTGCGGAGCGGTCCGGCGGGCGCTTCTTTGCCGACGGGCGCTTCTACCACGCCGATGGCAAGGCGCAGATGATCCCGGTTCAGCACCGCCCACCGGTCGCCAAACGCAGCCCGCGCTATCCGTTCCGGCTCAACACCGGGCGCATTCGCGACCAATGGCACACGATGACGCGGACCGGCCTGTCCCCGCGGCTCTCGGCGCATCTGGCCGAACCCTATGTGGATCTTCACCCTGAAGACGCCGCCCGGCTGGCGATCAAACCGGCGGATCTGGTGCAGCTCAGCAGCCCCTACGGCCGCGCCCTCCTGCGGGCGCGCATCACCGATGACGGTCAGCCAGGCACGGTTTTTGCCCCGATCCACTGGACCGCAGAGACAGCCCCTGCCGCGCGGATCGACCATCTGGTGGCTCCGGTGGTGGATCCGGTCTCCGGCCAGCCCGAGAGCAAGGCAAGCGTGGTTGCCGTGTCACGGTTCGAGGCCCGCTGGTACGGGTTTGCCGTCTCTGCCACGCCTCTTGATCGCGACACGCTGGAGATCGCCGACTACTGGGCCCGGGCGCGCACCCCGGGTGGCTGGCGACTGGAGCTTGCCGGGTGCCGCGCCATTGCCGATTGGGACGCCATCGCCCGCCGCCTGTTCGACCTGCCACGGGCGGATGTGCAGCTGGTGTCGGATCCGGCGCGCGGCACCACCCGGCTCGCCTTCCTGCACGGCGGGCGCGTGCAGGCCGCCCTGTTCATTGCCCCGCAGCCCGTTGCCGTCATGCGCGATTACCTGACCGGCGTGCCCGGCACCGCAGCCGCCACCGTCCTGACCGGCCGTGCACCGGTGGACCAGCCCGATCCGGGCCCGATCCTGTGCTCCTGTTTCTCGGTCGGGGTGAACAGCATCCTCACCGCCATCGAAACCGGCGGCCTGATGACGGTCGATGACGTCGGCGCAGCGCTTCAGGCCGGAACCAATTGCGGCTCCTGCAAGCCCGAAATCGCCGCGCTTCTGGCGCGTATCCAGGTCCAGGAGGCCGCAGAATGACCGCCCTGCCCGCACAAGCCACCCGCGCCCTCGACTGGGGGCTGCGCCTGTGTCGTCAGACCGCCAGCCTGCTCCAGACCCCTCTTACGGTGCGCCCCTCCCGTGACCTGGCCCGGCGCCGGGCACGATCCCATGTCGCCCTGGTGGGCGCGGGACCCGGTGCTGCCGACCTGCTGAGCCTGCGGGCCCTGGCGCGCATTCGCGCCGCCGATGTGCTGCTCTATGATCGGCTGGTCGATCCGGAGGTGATCGCCCTCGCCCGGCGCGGCTGTCGCAAGATCTACGTCGGCAAGGAGGTGGGCGCACATGCCTGGCCGCAACACCGGATCGACGCCTGCATCGTTGCCGAAGCCCTGAAGGGCCAGCGCGTGGTGCGGCTCAAATCCGGCGATCCGGGCATTTTTGGACGGCTGACCGAAGAGCTCACCGCCGCCCGGCTGGCCGGCCTCCCGGTGGAGGTCGTGCCCGGTATCACCGCCGCCTGCGCTGCGGCGGCGCATCAGCAGATCAGCCTCACGGAACGCGGCGTGGCAGATACGCTGATCCTGACCACCGGCACCTGTCGACACGGCAGCGCCCTGCCCGACAGCACCCGTCATGCCGGCCCCGGAACCACTTCTGTGTTCTACATGTCGGTGCGACAGGCCAGCCGCATCCGGGACGGGCTCATCTCCCAGGGTTTGCCGCACCGGGCGCCGGTTCGGATCGCGGCTGATGTGGCGAAACCCGGTGAACAACACCTGGCGTGCCGCCTCGACCAGCTGCCGGACACTCTCCGCGCCGCCGCCATCACCGGCTGCGCCCTGATCATCGTGACCTGGCCGAAACCCGCCAGGCAGCCAGACTCGGCCTTGGGACACTCACATCCGGCGCAGAGGCAACCGGCGCCGGGGTGACCCCGCTGCGCTCACTCCGCGTCGCTGACGTGGGCTTCGATCAGTGTCAGCAAGGTTTCGACCTGCTCTGGTGACAACCCGCGCCCCTTGAGGTCGATCCGGACCGCTTTCGGGGAGACCTCAGCGCTCAGATCTCCGCCCCCTTGCAGGCTGCGCGGGCTCAGCCGGGTGACCTTACGCGGGCGCCCACCGCGGGCTGTTACGGCAGCTGCCCCGCCCTGGTCCTGGGCATTCAGCGCTGTTTCCAGCAGCTTCCATTCCGCGCGTTCACTGTCCGGTGCGGCGCCGGCTAGGACCTGCCGCAAACCCGCCTGCCCCCCGGCCCGCAGCGCCGCCGCCAACCGCAATCCGGCCTTCTCCGACAGCGCACTGGGATAGCGCAGCAGATCGCCCAGCCCCTCATGCACGGCGGCAAAGCTGCGCACCTTGGAGCGCTTTGCCTTGGACGCCGCCGCGAACAGGACATCCACCGCCTCCTCGACCGAGGCAAAGACCCCCTGCCCCGTCACCAGAACCGCGATGCGGCCCCGTTCATAGGGCGTCAGATTGGCCCGCAGCTCGTTTTCCTCGACCATGGAAACATAGGCCGCGGCGCTGTCGCTGCCCTGGCGCACAAAGGCGGGGATCTCGGCGAACCCCTCGTGACCACGGTTCAGGCGCGCATAGGCTTCGAGCCGGCGGAACCCGGACACCAGACCATAGCCGCCATCCTCCAGCGCCACCACCTCGACCGGGCTGCGCAAGCCGTTCTGGCGCACCGAGGCAATCAGCTCCTGCAGCTCCTGCTCGTCCACCGCCATGCGATCGCGCCGCAGGTAGTCGCGGTCGATCTGCTCCAGCGGCACCGGCTGCACCACCTGCCCCGCTTCCTCCGCGCTGCGCCAGCGACCCGCGTCAGCCTTGTCGCGGGCCATCTCCACCCGGTCGGTCACCGCCGCCATGCCGCGCAGCTTGGCGGTTTCGGCCGAGACCTTGGCGATCGGCGGCGCGCTCTGGGTGCCTGTTTCGAACGGGTTGACGCTTGGTTTCGTCGCGAAACCCTCTTCCAGCGCCTCGATCTCCGAGGCATCCGGTGCGGTCAGTCGTCTGCGTTTAGCCATCCTGGTGGTCCCCTGCCATCCGGGCATCGCGCCACCAGCTGCCGATGAGGAGTTCCTTGAACTCGGCATAGGTGCGATCAAAGGTTTCCCGCCCGCGTACATAGGTATCGCGGTTGAAGTCGCGATAATCCGCTTCATAGATCCCATTTACCTGCTCTCCCGCCTGGCCCACGAGGGCCGTGACATCCTGACGGTAGGCATTCATGAAATCGCCGAAGTAAGCTTGGATCACATTCGCCATATCCGTCTGCTGACTGGCGTCAAAGCGCGTGATCAGCGCCCTTACTACATCCCATTCGAACTTAATTTCAGGCAAACCGGCCGCACGCTGCGCAACGTTCTCGCCCTCCTCGATCGACGCAAAGGTCGAATAGAGCATATCAAAGAACCGCCCCGTGCTGTCGAATTCCAGAAACGATGCCCCCAGCGGCACCAGCAGGATATCGGCAGCGGCCAGCGCGTTGATGGTCAGATAGCCAAGCGCCGGCGGCGTATCGAGAAAGACGATGTCGTACTCGTCGAGGATACCTTCGTCCTGAAGAAAATTGCTCAACGCATCCCAGAGCGGCCAGCTCCGCAACCCCATGCGCCAGACCGGAATCTGGAACTCCGCCCAATAGAGGTTCAGCTGCGCGCCGATCAGGTCGATATTGGGCCAATGGGTTTTCTGGATGACGTTTCGCGGCGAAACCGTCAGCGCCTCGTTCAGGGTTTCATCCAGCGCCAGCTCCGGCTCGCCGGCGGCGGCGCGGACAGCGTTTTCTTCCAGCACGGCCTTGGCGTAATCCTTGGCCACCAGCGGGAACACCGTCGACCATTCGTCCTCCACGGTGCCGCCGAGGATCGAGGTCATGGAGCCCTGGCTGTCGAGGTCGATCACCAGCACCTTGTAACCGTCCAGCGCCGCCGACATCGCCAGATGCGCAGCTGTCGAGGTCTTGCCCACGCCGCCCTTGAAGTTGGCAACCGCGGTGACCTTGGCCGGCAAACCTTCCGGCCGGTAGGGCAGGTATTCCTTGGTCGAGATCCCCTCGCTCGCGAAGTGCTGACGCAGCGCGAGGACTTCTTCGAGGGTGAACCATTTGGAGCCACCTTCGCCTTCGCCCTGGGGCAGATCCGGATGCGCCTTCAGAACCCGGCGCAGGTGTTGCGGCGCAACCGGGATCAGATAGCGGGTGATTTCCCAAACGGAGAACTTGCGCAGCCGCTTTTCACCGTCGGGGGCATAGCCGCGTCGGGCCAGATCCTCGCGTCCCTTGGTGCACAAGGCAGCGGCTTTGGCAAAGCGGGTGGTTTGGATCGGATCGGGCAGCTTGCCTGCGGCTTTCTCCGGGTCCAGATTGAAATAGGGGGGCAATGGAGGGGTACTCATCAGGTTGCTCGATCTCGATGAATGTCTGCGGTTTTTTGTTATATGCCCAAGAATAGAGAACATCCCTGCGCCTGCATAGGTCATACGGACCCGGTGCGGAGATTTTTCAGGTTCCTGTCAGCGGTTTCGTGGCGAAACGTAGGGGGTTGGCATCATCCTTGGCGGCATTGCATCGAAAAACCCAGAAATGGAAACACAACAAAGCGTTTAGTTTTTTTAGAGTCTTTAGAATCTTTAGGTCGGGGAAATCATTTGTACTCAACGCCTTAAGTGGCCAAAGGTGCCACTTTACAGGAAGATGGGTACCTATATGCAGGATGAAAGGGACCCGTATGCAGGATGAACAGGTCCCTTGAGCGGGAGGAAAGGTCCCGATTCTCGGGATGGGTCCTCCGGCGCGAAACCTGTGACACAGAGCGCCAGAGCCGCGCGTGGAGCGGTTTCGGACTCGAAATTCGACACTGAAGGCCCGGGTTAGACCCTGTTTTCTCCGCCGCGCTCTGGCGGTCTGAGGCGTGGAGTTGCGAGGGCGCATGATTCGCATTCCTCGTAGAAACGCTTCGGAGATCCCGTGGATGGGTACCTTTGGGACCAAGGGAGGACCTCTGTCGTGCCGCGTGAAAGGAACCCATAGGTAATTGTCTGCCGGGTTCCTTTTGTGGCAGAGTTGCAAAAAACATCAAGGCAGATGATTCCATGGCAGAGCAGGCTTTCGATGCGGAACGGCTGACCGGCGCGTTGACGCGAGAGACGGTGAAAAAGAATGTCGCCGCAATCCACATCAGTGGCAAGCTGACTCTGTTGCAGCGCAAGCTGTCCAATGTGCTGTTGCTGAATGCCTACGACACGCTGACCTCGGCCCGCAGCCACACCATCGACGCGCGCACATTGGCGATGATGGTGGGATACAACTCCAACGATGTGGACAGTCTGCGCGCCAGTCTCCGGGCGCTGGCGGAAACGGTTGCGGAATGGGACATGCTGGATGAGCAGGGCCACCAGGAATGGGGGGTCTCGGCGCTGCTGAGCTATGCCAAGCTGAAGAACGGCGTCTGTGAATATGCCTATTCCCCGGCCTTGGCGCAGAAGCTGCATGACCCGAAGATCTACGCGCTGATCAATGTAAAGATACAGCGCAACTTCACCTCCGGCCACGGGCTGGCCCTGTATGAAAACTGCTATCGCTTCGTGCGGACGGGATCGACGGGGTGGTGGAGCCTCGACATCTTTCGCAAACTGATGGGGGTGGACGGGTCCGCCTATTACGAGAGTTTCAAGCACCTCAACGCCAAGATCATCAAGCCGGCGGTGGCCGAGGTCAACAAAAGCTCCGACATCATCATCGAGCCGCAGACCCGCAAGAAAGGGCGTGCGGTCAGCGAGATCCGTTTTCTGATCAAGGAAAATCCGCAGATGGCGATGTTCCAGATCGATGATAGCGACGGGCTGCGCAATCTGCCGGTCTACAAGTCCTTGCGCGGGCAGGGGGTCTCGGACCGGCTGGCGCGGCAATGGATCACCGAACATGGGCAGGACTATGTTCAGGAAAAGCTCGACTATGTGTCGGGGCAGGGCGAGGTGAAATCCCGCGTCGGCTATTTGCGGGCGGCGATCAACGGTGATTACTCCGTGGCGCAAGAGGGGCGCGCGACCCCGTCCCAGCCGGACCCGGAGACCGAAGCGCGCCTGGCGGCGGAACGCGAGGCCCGCGCGGCGGAAAAGGCGGCGGAGGATGCAGCCTTTGCCGCGCGGGCGGCGGAGCGGCGAGACAGGGCGCGCCACCTCGATGTTGTCGAAACCCTGGTTTCGCGGCGAAACCCGACGCAACGCGATGCCGACAAGCGCCTGTTCCTGTCGCGGCTCGACAGTGATCTCGACCGCGAGCATTTCCGCCAGCACGGGTGGCGCTCGGCGCTGAACGCCGGCGCCATCATTGCCTTCTGGCAGGAGCTGGAGCCCGACGCCTTTGACGACCCAGCGGATGCGGCAGAGGCCTGAGCAGGGCCGGGCTTAGCGTGTGGACAGTGCGGGCGCCGAGGCAAACCGGGCCCGCGTGCGGTTGGCAAAACCCACCAGGGTGAGCATCACCGGCACCTCGACCAGCACGCCGACGACGGTGGCCAATGCTGCGCCGGAATTGAGGCCAAAGAGGCTGATTGCCACCGCGACCGCCAGTTCAAAGAAGTTCGACGTCCCGATCAGCGCGCAGGGGGCGGCGATCCGATGTGGCACCCGCATCGCATAGGCAGCGCCATAGGCGATGAAGAAAATGCCATAGCTCTGGATCAGGATCGGCACGGCGATCATGGCGATCACGGCGGGGCGGTCGAGAATGACCTGACCTTGCAGGCCAAACAGGATCACCACGGTTGCGATCAGGCCGATGATCGACAGCGGCTTGATCCGTGCCAGGAAGGCGGCGATGCGCGCCTCATCCCCCAGACGCCCCCGGGTCCAGAGACCGGCCACAAGGGGCAGCAGCACAAACAACACCGCCGAGAGGATCAGCGTGCTCCATGGCACCTCGATATCGGTGACCCCAAGCAGGAAGGCCACGATGGGGGCAAAGGCCACCACCATGATCAGATCGTTCACCGAGACTTGCAGCAGCGTATAGCTCTCGTCGCCCTTGGTCAGTTGCGACCAGACAAACACCATGGCGGTGCAAGGCGCGGCCCCGAGCAGGATCAGCCCGGCGATATATTGCTGGGCGTCTGCGGGGGTCAGGAAGGGGGCAAAGACCACCTCGAAAAACAAAACGCCGAGGGCAGCCATGCTAAAGGGCTTGATGAGCCAGTTGACCACCAGCGTGATCGCAAGCCCCTTGGGCTGGCGTGCCACATCCCGCAGGCTCTTGGGGTTCACGCCGATCATCATCGGGTAGACCATGGCCCAGATCAGCACCGCCACCACCAGATTGACACTGGCGACCTCGGCGGCGGCAATGGTGTCCACGAGGGCAGGGGAGAGATTGCCAAGCGCAATGCCTGCAACCATGGCCAGCGCCACCCAGATGCTCAGGTATTTTTCAAAGATGCTCATGCCGGGGTGCTTTCTGGTGTTGGGGCGGTCAGGCGCCCGGCGATCAGCGCGCTGAGGGCGATCATCACGGTGGCCGTGCCAAGGCAGGCTGCAACGCCGCCCAGTTGATAGGTGAGGCCCGACAGAACGGTGCCCAATAGCCGCCCGCCTGCATTGGCCATGTAATAAAATCCCACATCCATCGTGACCCGTTCGTCCTTGGAAAAGGCGAGGATCAGATAGGAGTGGAGCGAGGAATTCACCGCAAAAAGCGCACCAAACAGCAAGAGACCAGCCACCAGCGTCACGGTGAGCCACAGCGCAGGTCCGCCCGACATCAGCACGGCCGCCGTGAGAATGGCGGGCACCACCGCGAGCATTGCAGCCCAGCGGCGGGCGGCGGCGATCAGGTCAGCCTCACTGCGCGAGGGTGCGCGCAGGATGCGGGGCGCGGCGGCCTGCACGGCGCCATAGCAAATGATCCAGATCGCCATGAACGTGCCGATCATGAAGAACGCCGCGCGGTTGCCCTCTTCGGTGCCGTCCGACAGCACCGCGTAGAAATAGACCGGAATGCCGACCACGAACCAGACATCGCGCGCGCCAAACAGGAACACCCGCGCTGCCGACAGCCAGTTGATATTGGCGGATTTGGAGAACACCTCGGAGAACTTTGCGCCCTTGCGCCCGGTGGGCAGGCCCGCGGGCATGGCAATCAGCACCGCGATCAGGATCAGGCCGAGGATGATCGCCATGCCCAGCGTTGCCCATGTGAACCCCGCCAGCGCGAGCAAGGCTGCGCCCAGCAGGAAGCCCAGTCCCTTGACCGCGTTCTTGGAGCCGGTCAGCACCGCCACCCAGCGAAACAGCCCGTCGCCCTCGCGCGGGGCGAGCAGTTTGACGGCAGATTTCGACGCCATCTTGGCCAGATCCTTGGCCACGCCCGACAGCCCCTGCACCGCCATGACGAATGCCACCGAGGTGGCGATCTGCCAGGTGGGATCAAGCTGCGTCAGCGCCACCAGCGCCACCACTTGCAGGCCGAGCCCGGCATAAAGCGTCGTCGTCAGGCCAAACCGCGCCGCGATCCAGCCTGCCGAGAGATTGGTAACCATGCCCGCGATCTCGTAGAGGACAAAGAGATAGGCCAGCTGCACCGGGCTGAACCCCAGCGTATGAAAGTGCAACAGCACCAGCATCCGGAGTGCGCCATCGGTCAGCATGAAGGCCCAATAGGCCGCCGTCACCGCCACATAGGCGGCCAGGCCGTTTTGCGCGGGCGTGGAGGTCACAGGCTCTCACCCACCATCAGCGCCACATCCACCAGGCGATGCGCATAGCCCATCTCGTTGTCGTACCAGGCGTAGATCTTCACCTGGGTGCCATTCACAACCATGGTCGAGGGCGCATCGACAATGGAGGAGCGCGTGTCATTGGTGTAGTCCGCCGACACCAGCGGGCGTTCCTCATAGCCGAGGATCCCGGAGAGCGCGCCGGTCGCCGCCTCCTGGAACATGGCGTTCACCTCCTCGGCGGTGGTCTCGTGGGCGACCTCAAACACGCAATCGGTGATCGAGGCATTCAAGAGCGGCACCCGCACTGCATGGCCGTTCAGCTTGCCCTTGAGCTCCGGGTAGATCAGCGTGATCGCGGTGGCGCTGCCGGTGGTGGTCGGGATCAGGGAGTTGAGCGCAGAGCGCGCCCGCCGCAGATCCTTGGCCGGGCGATCAACAATGGTTTGGGTGTTGGTCACATCATGGATCGTGGTGATCGAGCCATGTTTGATGCCGATCCCCTCGTGCAGCACCTTCACCACCGGCGCGAGGCAATTGGTGGTGCAGCTTGCGGCGGTCACGATGCGGTGGCGGGCCGGATCATAGATGTCGTCATTGACGCCCATGACGATATTGGCGGCATCGCCATCCTTGACCGGGGCGGAGACCACGACCTTTTTGACGCCCGCCTCGAAATAGGGGGCGAGTTTGGCCTCGGTTTTGAAAACCCCGGTACAGTCGATCACCACATCGACGCCGTCGAGCGGCAGATCCGCGATGCGGGTCTGGTTCAGGACGGGCAGGCGGGTTCCATCGATGGTGATGCTGTCGTCATCGCTTGTGATCTCCGCGTCCCAGCGGCCATGCACCGTGTCGAACTCCAGAAGATGGGCGTGCATCGCCGCATCGCCCACCGCATCGTTGATCCAGGCGATCTGGGCGCCGCGTTCCAGCAGCGGTTTCAGGGCCAGTTTGCCCATCCGGCCAAGGCCGTTCAATGCATAGACGGTCATGTGCTGTCCTTATATTTCCGTGAGGGTCAGGGCGGTGCGGCCTCAGTGGTCGCGCGCGATGTCGTCCACCGCCTTTTGCAGTGAAATCCGGTCCAGTTCCGCAAAGGGCAGGGCGGCAAAGGCGCGGATGCGGTTCTTGAGCGTGCCATAGGCCTGCTGGAACGCGAGGCTCTGCTCGGCGTCGCTGCCCTCGGCCTTGACCGGGTCGGGCATGCCCCAATGACCGGAAATGGGCTGGCCGTCCCAGGCGGGGCATTCCTCATTGGCGGCGCGGTCGCAGACGGTGAAGACAAAATCGAACTTTGGCGCGGTGTCGGTGGTGAACTCACTGACGTTCTTGGCGCGCAGCTTGTCGGTGTCGTGTCCCTTGTTGCGCAGCACCTCAAGCGCGAAGGGGTTCAGCTCGGAATAGGGTTTGGTGCCGGCCGAGTAGACATTGAACCGGTCACCCCCTTCGGCAAGCAGGATCGATTCGGCAAAGATCGACCGGGCCGAGTTGCCGGTGCAGATGAACAGGACGTTGTATTTCGAGTCGGTCATGGCAGGGGTCTCCGGGGTCTCATCAGGATGTGCAGGCAAGCAGAGTTCGGGGCGGCCACGGCAGCAGTCGAAAAACAGCGCATCCATCGTTTCGCGCATGCCTGTCATATCAACCTGGTAGTGCAGCCATGTCCCTTCGCGGGTTTGCGTCACCAATCCGGCCTGCATCAAAGCAGACAAATATGACGACAGTGTACTCGGTTTGACCTCCAGGGCCGCCGCGATCTCGCTGGCGGGCACCCGATCAGGGTAGCGGCGCATCAAGAGCCGGAACACCGAAAGGCGTTGCGGATGGCCCAGGACGGACAGGCGGAGGGGAATCAGTGTTTCCATAATTCGCGTTTTATCGAAATATAAGCAGATTGCAAGACTGCGTTTGCGTCCTGCGGCCCGATCTGTCGCCGTGCTGCGTCGCCTGAATCTTTACCGTGCGGGGCTCCACTCTCTGTGATGCCTTGATTGACGCACGAAATTACACTATATAACGTCAGTATTGCTGAATGGAGGCTGAGATGCAGATCATGCAATTTGCAGAAGGCGGGTTGTTCGACCCGCGCAAGATCGCAGCCGTGCTGCGCACCTCCTCCGAGGAAGTGGCGATGACAGTGGGGCTTGGCAAGGATGCGTTGCAGCGCCGGGCGCGGGTGCAATCGGCCAAGACGCAGCGGCGCCTGCGGGAACTGGTGGAGGTGCTGAACAAGGTGCAGCCCCGGTTCGGCTCCGAATTGATGGCCTATGCCTGGTATCGTTCCGAACCGCTGGCGGGTTTTGACGGGCGCACCGCGATGCAGCTGGTCCAGGACGGCAAGGCGCAGGCGGTATTGGAGTATATCGACGCGGTCGATGCGGGCGTCTACGCCTGATGCCCCTTACAGACGGGCACTACAACGGGCCGCTCTATCGCGCGCTGAACCCGGTCTATGCGCGCGAGCCGCTCTCGGGTGTGGGGGCGGCGCGCTACGGCGGCCGCTTCAACCCGAAGGGCTGTGCCGCGCTTAATACCGCGCTCGATCCGGCGACGGCCCTTCGCGAGGCCAATCAGGTGGGGGATCTGCAACCGACCACGCTGGTCTCGTATCGTGCCGACCTCGGACCGGTATTCGACAGTCGCGACACGGAAGCGCTGGCGGAGCAGGGCATGACACCGGCCGGGCTGGCGGACCCGGGCTGGCGTGCGGCAATGCTTGATGGGCGAGAGGTTCCGACACAGGATCTGGCCCGGAGCCTGATTGGCGCGGGCTATGCGGGTCTGCTGGTGCGCAGCTTTGCTCCCGGCACCGGTGACAGCAGTCTGAACCTGGTGCTGTGGCGCTGGCACGCGGGGGACCTTACAGTGGTGGATGATGAAGACCGTCTGAACCGGATCTGAGGGGCCTGCGGTCTGCAAGATCCGGGGCGCAGGCACATTCATCGCGCAGCAGCGCCGCCACATCTTCGATGTCGCGGTTGAGCGGGCGGTCATCCTGATACACGGCCACCCGCCCGCGCAAACGTGCGTACAGACGGGCATTGGCCTCCGCCCCGCCGCGGAGGGGATGCAGGTCACGCGCCTGCGCCCCGCACAGCAATTCGATCGCCAGAATGTAGAACAGGTTCTGCATCACATGCAGCGCCTTTTCCGCGGCGGGTGTGGCATGGGTCAGGATGTCCTCCTGCAAGGCGGATGTGACGCCGCCGTCGAGGCTCGCGGGGACCGACAGGCGGCGGTTTTCACCACAGAGGGCCGAGGCGGAATATTGAGCGATCATCAGGCCGGAACAGCGGCCACCATCGGCGCTGAGGAACGGCGGCAGGTCGCTGACCAGTGGATTGACCATCCGGTCGATGCGGCGTTCGGAAATCGCGCCGAGCTGGGCCGCGATCATCGCCAGCCGGTCCGCCGCAAAACCGATGGCCGCGCCCACCGCGTTGGCCTGGCTGGAGACCACCGGTGCCTCCGGGCTGCCGCAAACCACGGGATTGTCGGTGACGCTGTGCAATTCGTTGCGCAGGATATCGGCGATATTGCCCAGCTCGTCGCGGACGCTGCCGTGCACCTGCGGCACCGCGCGCAGGCTGAGCGGATCCTGGGTGCGGGCGCGATCCGCCGCGACATGGCCGCGACCGCTGAGCCAGGTTCGCACCGTATTGGCCGAGGTGTGCATCCCCTCCGACATGCGCAGGCCCAGGCCCTGTTCCTCGAAGGGGTCGCTTTGCCGCCCCAGCAGCTCATAGCTGAAGGCGGCAGCGGCATCGGCCCAATCCACCAGGCGCGACAGGCGGGCAAAGGCCAGCGCGGCGAGACCGGTTGCGCAGGGGGTGCCGTTGACCAGACTCAGCCCTTCCTTGGCACCGAGTTTAAGCGGGGCCCGCCCGATGTGGCGCAGGGCCTGGGCGCCGCTGACCCGGTCCCCGTTCAGTATGGCCTCGCCTTCGCCGATCACCAGCAACCCGATGCAGGCCGAATGCACCAGATAGCCCACCGACCCCTGCGACGGCATCACCGGCGTGATCCCGGCATTCAGCAGTGCCAGCAGCGTCTCCACCGTTTCCCAGCGGACACCGGAGCGGCCATGGCAGAAGTTGTTGATCTGGGCCGCCATGATGGCCCGGGCCGCATCCGGAGGCAGGGGGGCGCCAACACCGCAGGCGTGGCTGAACAGGATGTTGTGGGACAGTGCTGACTGATCCGCCGGTCCGATGATGACATCGCAGAGCGCGCCAACGCCGGTGTTGATGCCGTAGCCGCGGATGCCCCGGTCGACGATCGCATCCACGATGTCGCGGGCCGCCTTGATCCGGGCGATGGCCGCATCCGACAGCACCAGATCTGCACCCTTGGCAATCTGCTCGATGTCAAATGGGCTGAGCGGACGGTCGAGCAGGACATGGTCCTGCGCGGACAAAGCGGCGTGGGCGGACATCTGGCGGTTCCAATGGTTGAGGGCGGGTGTCCCGCCGGCTGCACATTAAGTACATCACAAATAATATTATGAGTGTACATAATGCAGCGTCAAATACGTCCCCCGTCAAGCCTGTTTGCGACACGGTGCGCCACGGCAGATGGGGTTGTCCCACGAAAAAGGGGGCCAATGGCCCCCCTGTGATCCGTATGTCATGTCCGCAGACCGCGGCGCGTGGTGTCAGCCGCCGAAATCGTCGAGCATGATGTCCTCGCGGTCCACGCCCAGTTCCAGCAGCATGTTGATCACCGACTGGTTCATGATCGGCGGACCACACATGTAGAACTCGCAGTCCTCGGGCGCCGGGTGGTTCTTGAGGTATTCCTCATAGAGCACGTTGTGGATGAAGCCGGTGTAGCCTTTCCAGTCGTCCTCGGGCAGCGCGTCCGAGAGCGCCACATGCCACTCGAAATTGTCGAACTCTTCGGCCAGCTGGTCGAAATCTTCGACAAAGAACATCTCGCGTTTGGAGCGCGCCCCGTACCAGAAGGTGATCTTCCGGTCGCGGTTTTCCAGACGCTTGAGCTGGTCAAAGATGTGCGACCGCATCGGTGCCATACCGGCACCACCGCCGATAAAGACCATCTCTTTTTGCGTGTCCCGGGCGAAGAACTCACCAAACGGGCCGGAGATGGTGACCTTGTCACCGGGCTTGAGGTTGAAGATGTAGGACGACATCTGGCCCGGCGGAATACCGGTGGAGCCCGGCGGCGGCGAGGCAACACGGACGTTGAGCATAATGAGGCCCTTTTCGTCCGGGTAGTTGGCCATCGAATAGGCGCGCTCGATCGGTTCATCGACGATGGATTCATACTGCCACAGATTGAACTTGTCCCAATCGGGGCGGTATTCTTCCTCGACGTCGAAATCCTTGTAGGACAGCTTGTGCGCGGGGGCCTCGATCTGGATATAGCCACCGGCGCGGAAGTTCACATCCTCCCCCTCGGGCAGTTCCAGCACCAGGTTCTTGATGAAGGTTGCGACGTTTTCATTGGAGCGCACGGTGCACTCCCATTTTTTCACGCCGAACACTTCTTCGGGCACTTCGATGTCCATGTCCTGCTTGACCGCCACCTGACAGGACAGGCGGTCGCCACAGGAGGCTTCGCGCTTGGTGATGTGGCTTTCCTCGGTGGGCAGGATCGACCCGCCACCGGAATGCACACGCACGCGGCATTGCGCACAGGTGCCACCCCCGCCACAGGCGGAGGGGACGAACATTTTCTCGGCCGCCAGCGTTTGCAGCAGTTTGCCGCCCGCCGGAACAGAGATGGTTTTCTCACCGTTGATGGTGATGTTGACGTCGCCCGAGCTGACGAGCTTGGAACGGGCCGCCAGAATGATCGTCACCAGTGCGACAACGATCAATGTGAACAGGAGAACGCCTAGTCCGAATGTAGTCACGTCTGCGCTCCTCTCAGAGTTTCACGCCGCTGAAGGACATGAAGGCCATCGCCATCAGACCTGCGGTGATGAAGGTGATACCGAGACCCTGAAGCCCGTCGGGAATGTCGGAGTATTTCAGCTTTTCGCGCACACCCGCCATGGCGGTGATCGCCAGCGCCCAGCCGAACCCGGAGGACAGACCGTAGGTGGTCGCCTCGGCAAAGTCATAGCTGCGCTCCACCATGAAGAGCGAGCCACCCAGGATGGCGCAGTTCACGGTGATGAGCGGCAGAAAGACCCCAAGCGCGTTGTAGAGCGGCGGGAAATACTTATCGAGCAGCATCTCGAGGATCTGCACCATGGCCGCGATCACACCGATATAGGAGATCAGGCCAAGGAAGGTCAGATCCACATCCGGGAACCCCGCCCATGCCAGCGCACCCGGCGCCAGCAGATAGGTCAGGATCAGGTTGTTGGCAGGCACGGTGATGCCCTGCACCAACATGACCGAGATACCCAGACCGATCGCGGTCGAGATCTTTTTCGACACGGCGAGAAAGGTACACATGCCGAGGAAGAACGACAGGGCGAGGTTCTCAACAAATACGGCCTTGACCGCGAGGGAAAGCAATCCTTCCATCAGTGTGCCTCCACCGTCTGAATTTTATATTCGCGCTCTTCGACCTGTGCCGGTTTCCAGGTGCGGATGCCCCAGATCAGCAGGCCAATCACAAAGAAGGCCGAGGGCGGCAGCAGCAACATGCCGTTTGGCACGTACCAGCCGCCATTGTTCACGGTCTCAAGGATGGTGACGCCAAACAGGGAACCCGCGCCAAACAGCTCGCGGAAGAAGGCAACGATCATCAGCAGGAGCCCGTAGCCGAGACCGTTGCCGACCCCGTCGATGAAGCTCGCGACGGGCGGGTTCTTCATCGCAAAGGCTTCGGCGCGACCCATGACGATACAGTTGGTGATGATGAGACCCACAAAGACCGAAAGCGTCTTGGAGATTTCATAGGCATAGGCCTTCAGGAGCTGATCCACCAGGATCACCAGGGACGCAATAATCACCATCTGCACGATGATCCGGATCGAGGAGGGGATCTGGTTGCGCAGCATCGAGATGAACAAGGACGAAAAACCCGTCACCAGGGTCACCGCCAGCGCCATCACAAAGGCCACCTGCATCGAGGAGGTCACGGCCAGCGCCGAACAGATACCAAGCACCTGTAGGGTGATCGGGTTGTTGTCGACCAGCGGATCGACGAGTTGCGAACGATAGGTTTGTGCCATCAGTCGATCTCTCCTGCTTTGAGCCGCTCAAGGAAGGCGCCATAGCCGGCTTCGCCCATCCAGAATTTCACCAGATTGTCGACGCCAACAGATGTCAGCGTTGCACCGGCCAGCGCATCCACGTGGTAGTCCTGACCGGCGGGCGGTGCAGCTTTGGCCACGGTGATCGCCAACTGACCATCCTCAGTGAAGAGTTTCTTGCCGTTCCACAGCGCTTTCCAGCGCGGGTTGTCCACTTCGGCGCCGAGGCCCGGCGTTTCGCCGTGCTGGTAGAACTGCAAGCCGAAGATGTCGTTGCCGTTTTCCTCGAGCGCGATGAAGCCATAGAGCGTGGACCACAGGCCATAGCCCTCGATCGGGAGCACCACCTTGTCGACTGCGCCCGCATCATCGCGCAGCACGTAGACCATGCGATAGGCCTGCATGGTGCCGCCCAGACCGGCGGGATCTTCGTCCAGCGCCCGCACGATGGCCGGGTCGTCGGAGGCCGCCAGCGCATCGAAAGTCTCGATGTCGAACTGGTCGGTGTATTCCCCGGAGGACAGGTCCAGCACATGCGGCTCGAACGCGGCATAGGCTTCGGCCACCGGCACGTTTTCGTCATAGACGCCCGCGACCTGGAGGACGTTGATGCGCTTGTCGCGCAGCTTGTTTTCCTCTTGCACCGGACGCAGGGCCACGGCGGCGGCGGACACGATCATGGAGGCCACAAGGCAGAGGGTCACAGCCACAAAGACGGTCTTGCCAACGGAATCCGGCGGCGCGTCGAGGAAGCGGCGGATCAGGCCTTTTTGCTGGTTTGCATCAGACATTGCGCTTGGCCCTCCGTTTGATGTTGGCCTGCACGACGAAGTAGTCGATCAGCGGGGCAAAGACGTTGCCGAACAGGATCGCCAGCATCATGCCTTCGGGGAAGGCGGGGTTGATGACGCGGATCATCACCACCATGAACCCGATGAGCGCGCCGTAGATGTAGCGGCCGAGGTTGGTGTGCGAGGCGGAGACCGGTTCGGTCACCATGAAGGCGAGGCCAAAGGCATAGCCGCCGATCACGAGGTGCCAGTACCACGGCATCGCAAACATCGGGTTGGTGTCGGAGCCGATCCAGTTCAGCAGTGTCGAAAAGGCGATCATGCCCCCCAGACAGCCGACGATCAGCCGCCAGTTGGCAATCTTGACGATCAGCAGGAAGGCGAGACCGATCAGGATCGCAAGGGTCGAGGTTTCGCCAAAGGAGCCCTGAATGGTGCCGACAAAGGCGTCCATCCATTCGATCCCGCGCTCCGGCAGGGCTGCGTGGCCCTCGGAGGCGCCGATCGCCAGTGCGGTGGCGCCGGAAAAGCCGTCGACAGGCGTCCAGACCGATTCACCCGACATATAGGCGGGGTAAGCGAAATACAGGAAGGCACGGCCCACAAGTGCCGGGTTGAGGAAGTTCTTGCCGGTGCCGCCAAAGACCTCCTTGCCGATCACCACACCAAAGATGATGCCAAGCGCCACCTGCCACAGGGGCGTCGTGGCGGGCAGGATCAGCGTGTAGAGCATGGAGGTGACGAGGAAGCCTTCGTTGACCTCGTGACCACGCACCACGGCAAAGATCACCTCGAAAATACCACCAGCAACCAGCGTCACGATGTAGATCGGCAGGAAATACAACAGCCCGTGCATGATGTTGGCAAAGGGGTTGTTGGGATCAAATCCGATGCCCAGCGTCTCGATGATGGCGGCGCGCCAGCCCGATGCACCGTATTCGGCAATCGCCATATTGGTCTGCAGACCGGTGTTGTACATGCCGAACAGGATGCAGGGGATGGTCGCCAGCACCACATAGGTCATGATCCGCTTCATATCTATATAGGAACGGGCATGCGGCGCGACGGTGGTGACCGTCTTGGGCGTATAGATGAAGCTCTCCACCATCTCGTAGATGGGGAAGAATTTTTCGTACCGGCCACCCTTCAGGAATTGCGGCTCGATGCGATCAAAGAAATTGCGAAGACCCAAAGTCTTATCCCTCTCTTTCGATCTTGCTGAGGCTGTCGCGCAGGGCGAGGCCATATTCATATTTGGCCGGGCAGGCAAAACCGCAGAGCCCGAGGTCTTCTTCGTCCAGTTCAAGCGCACCCAGCGCCTGGGCCTGATCGGTGTCCATCACCAAGAGCGCCCGCAACAGCTGCGTCGGCAGGAAATCCTGCGGCATCAGCTGTTCAAAGGTGCCGATCGGCACCATGGCGCGGCGGCCGCCGTTGAGGTTCGAGGTCAGCGCATAGAGCTTTTTGGAAAAGGCCGAGCCGAGTACGGGCTGCACCGCGTATTTCGAGGCCATCGGGCGAATCCAGCCCATCGGGATCTGATCGTGGTCTTCCTTGATCAGGGTGATCTGACGGGCGTAGCGCCCCAGATAGGCGGTGGCACCGTCGCCGGCGCGGCCGGAGAGGATGGAGCCGGAAATCATCCGAATCGGTGTGTCGCCGGAGAGATCCTCGGCGCAGAGATCGGTCATCGACGCGCCATCGCGGCTGCGCACGAGCCGGGGGCGGCTGCATTCGGGACCGGAGAGCGCGATCACGCGGCTGCTGTCCAGCCGGCCGGTCTGCAACAGACGGCCGATGGCGATCACATCGTGATAGCCGATGGTCCAGACGGTTTTCTCTGCCGACGGGGGCTCCAGGAAATGCATATGGGTGCCGGCCAGGCCCGCCGGGTGGGGGCCGGAAAAGCCCACCGCGGTCACGCTGGCCAGATCGGCGCCGGGGATCGTCGCACCGCTGTCCTGGCAGAGATAGGTCTTGCCCTCGGTGAGCACGGTCACCGCAGCCAGACCCTTGGCAAAGGCTTCGGGCTGGTCGTTGATGATGGTGGCGGCATCCCCCGACAGCGGTTCGCTGTCCATGGCGGTGACATAGATCGCCGCCGGGCTGCTGTCCGGGGCGGGCACCTTGGAATAGGGACGGGTGCGAAACGCGGTCCAGAGACCGGCCGTGCATAGTTTTTCCCGCAGCCCCTGCGCCGTGCTGTCATCACCGACAGCAGAGAAATCCACCGGTTCGGCTGCGTCGTCGTCGACCTCGATCTCGACGCTGACAAGCACCCGACGGGCGCCGCGGTTGATCGCCTTCACCCGGCCCGACGCGGGGGCGGTCACCAAAACCTCGGGCGTATCCTTATGCGCAAACACCGGGGCGCCTGCGGCAATGACGTCGCCTTCCTGAACCGAAAGCCGGGGTTTCAGCCCGATATAATCCTGTCCGAGGACGGCGACGGTCCGGACTTCTGCTGCCTCTTCGATCTTGTTGTCAGGTGCCCCCAGCACCGGAACATCGAGACCTTTTTTCAACGAATGTTGCTGCACGTCTTCATGTCCTGTCCATTTTCCGGCGCTCTTATGCGTTACTGCGACGCGGTTTGAAAGTTCTTTAGACGGAAATTTTCCAATTTACTGTTGAACCCGGGTTCTTTCTGCCCCAGAAGCTCTCGGGAACAACGCGTCCAACAACTAGCAGCATTAGCGGAGTAGGCCCTTGTCGAACCCTCTTCTCCTTTCTCGCCGTAGCTTCATCGTCATGCCACTTGCACTGATGGCTTGCAAGAAAGGATGGTCCCTGCTGGAACTCAGCGGGCTGACGATGGGCACCAGCTACTCGATCGTCGCTGTCGATCACAGCAAATCCATCGACAAGGCAGAGCTGCAAGGCGCTGTCGATCAGGCACTGGCGCAGGTCAATCGCCAGATGTCGAACTGGGATGCGGGCTCCGAGATTTCGCGCTTCAATGCGGCGGCTCAGGGCGCGGATGTCGCCGTTTCGGCCGAGCTGCACCACGTGATGCAGGCCGCGCAGGATGTGCATATGGCCAGCGACGGTGCCTTTGACGTCACCGTGGGGGCGTTGATCGACCTCTGGGGCTTTGGCGCCGGTCAGACGCCGGGCACCCTGCCGAGCGAGGCCGATATTGCCGCCGCCATGGGCTGCTGCGGTCAGGCGCAGTCGGTGGCCGTGCAGAACGGCGGTCTGACCAAGCTCAACGCCGGGGCAGAGGTCTATCTCTCCTCCATCGGCAAGGGCTTTGGCGTCGATCAGGTGGCGCGCGTGCTCAAGGGGTATGGCATCACCGACTATATGGTGGAGATCGGCGGCGATCTTTATACGGCGGGTCGCAACCCCGACGGTCAGCCCTGGCAGATCGGGATCGAGACGCCCGAGGCCTATGATCGCGGCGTGACCCAGGTGGTGGGCCTGTCGGACATGGGCATGGCGACCTCCGGCGACTATCGCAACTTCTTCGATCACGACGGCAAGCGCTATTCCCACATCATCGACGCCACCACCGGTCGCCCGGTCGAGCACGACACCGCGTCGGTCACGGTGCTGACCGACAACGCGATGCTGGCGGATGCCTGGGCAACCGCAATGCTGGTGCTGGGCCGTGAGCGCGGTCTCGAGATCGCAAATCAGCGTGATATGGCGGTGCTGTTCCTGGATCGTGCGGTTGAAAACGGTGCCACCGGGTTTACCTCCACCGCATCCGACCGTTTCAAGGCGCTGACAGCCTGAGTGCTGTCCGCCGGCGCCGCCTGAGCTCAGGGAGCCTTCAATGTCGACCTTTCTGCTGACCTTCGGATTGTTCCTGATCGTGATGCTGGGCATGGCCTTTGGCGTCCTGTTCAGCGGCCGCACGATCAAGGGCAGCTGCGGCGGGCTGAACGCGATTGCAGACGCGGATCAGTGCCTGGTCTGCAAGAAGGACATCGACCCCGACAGCCCCCTGCGCGAGCGTCTGGCCTGTCCGCGGGCCCGCAAGATGCTGGAAGAGATGGAGCGGGATCAGGGCTGAACGTCCGGCCTGTCCCTTTTTTCGAAAAATCATAAAGACCCTCGAAGACATCTTCGGGGGTTTTTCTGTTGGGGCGGGTGTCAGCCGGTGCGCATCGGCACAAAGCCCAGCACCAGCAGGCACAGCGCCGCGATCACGCCAAACAGCCACAGATGGCTGCGGGGGCCTTCAGTCTTCCAGACAGTGCGATAGCGATACCCCGCCAGGCAGGCGATCACAAAGAGCAGCGTGGCGCTGAGGGGGGTGAGGGTGACGTCGATCAATGGAACCTCTCTGATCGGAAAGCGTTTACTCGGGCGAGAATTGTAATACCGTATAAGATGATAAAGGGAGGAAATGCCATGCCTGCTTCATTCACTCCGAAAACACGGGGCTCCGAGAGCAAGGGAAAGACCAGCAGCCAGACGCTGAGCACCAACATGTCCGCCGCCGAGGCCAAGGTCAGCGATGTTCTGGCCAGCAAGGACGGGGGTCTGTTCTGGATCAACCCGGATGACACGGTGGCCCATGCGGTCGAGGTGTTGCGCGACAAGGGGATTGGCGCGCTGCTGGTGAAGAACCCGCAAGGAGACCTGGTGGGGATTCTCTCCGAGCGCGACATCGTGCGGCGCCTTGCGGACACGCCGGGCAAGACCCTGCCGCAGACGGTCAAGGATCTGATGTCGACCGATGTGGTCACCGCAACGCCGGATCAATCGGTGGTGGAGGTGCTGCGCCGGATGACCGACGGGCGTTTCCGTCACATGCCGGTGGTGGAACAGGATCAGCTTGTCGGCATGATCACCATCGGCGACGTGGTGAATTTCCGCCTCGCGGCGCTGGAATATGAGGCGTTGCAGATGAAGCAGCTGATCGTCGGCTGACCAAGATGCGCCATTGAACGGCACGTTGATCTGATCCCGCGCCAAAGGCGGCTAGACGTTCTGGCGCGCAGTGGAGCGGGCCAGGGCCACAATCAGATCGGTGCGGGTCACGATTCCCGCGATCCGCCCGTATTTGAGGATCGGAACCGCGTCGGTCTCCCCGTCGGCCATCATCGGCAGCAGCGCTCCGACCGGGGTATCCGGGGTGGCGCGGGGGCCGGCGACGCTCATGATGTCGCCAGCGGTGGTGGGTTTTCTCAGGGTGCGGTCCAGCATCCGACGGAGGGCGGACCAGTAGCCGCGATCCAGCCGCAGCGCATCCGCCCGTGCCTGGGTGATGAGATGCATCTGGAAGATCACACCTATGAACTTTGTGTCCAAGTCGACGACCGGCAGCGAGGTGAACCGGTGCTGCCGGAACAGATCGGCGACATCCGCGAGTGGCGTTGCCGGCGTGATCGTGATCAGGTCCTGCGACATGATCTCACCGGCCGTCAGCGGACCGGAGGCATGGCTGGCCGCCTGCAATTCCGCTGCCCCGATCAGTCGGGCGAGATCCTCCACCCCGAGGTTGAAGGACTGGCTGTAGCGTTCGAGAAGCGCCGTCAGCTCTGCCTGCGTCAGGCCGAGCCGTTCGGTCGGGGTGCGATCATCGGTCTGATGCGGGCCCGGGCTGTCGAATTGCCGGAACGGATATCGCCGCCCCGTAAGGCGCGCATAGACCGCTGCGCAGATCACCAGCGCGATTGTTCCCAGCGCGATCGGGGCGACCGCGAACCAGAAGCCTAGTTCGGCGATGGCCTCCGGGTTCATGGCCGCGGTCATGGCAACCGCGCCCGCAGGTGGGTGCACCGCACGACACAGCAGCGTGGCAAAGATCGCCAGACCGACGGCGACCGCGATCCGCACCGTGGGCTCCGCGATCAGCAGACAGACTGCAACACTGACCAGCGCCGCGACGGTATTGCCGACGATGGCGGACCAGGGCTGCGCCAGCGGGCTGTTCGGGATCGCGAACAGCAACACCGAGGAAGCACCGAAGGGCGCAACCAGATAGAGCCCCAGCTCGAGGTCGACGCCGGGCGACAGCAGGAACATCCCGGCCAGCCCCAAACCAAGCAAGGCGCCGGTGCCGGCCCGGATGGCTTCGTGCAGAGGGACGCGGGACACTGCGGGTCCGAGGGATCTGAGGAGTTGCACGCATTGGGCCTTTATCGCTGTGTGCCCGAAAATTCATCACCTTGCAGGAATGGTCAACTCCGTGACTGCACAAAAAACACCACGGTCATGATGAGGCCCACGGCGATGATGAACAGGCGCAGCAGGGCGGTATTCCGGACCCGCCGGGCCAGCGCCGCGCCCAGAACGCCGCCGGCGGCGCAGGACGGCGCCAGGATCACGGCTGTGCTCCAGTCGATCAGCCCGGCGAGGGTATAGGTCGCGACCGAGACAAGCGACAGAATCACCGACATCAGGTTCTTCAGCCCGTTCATCTGGTGCAGGTCGGTCATGCCGATCACGCCAAAGGCGGCAAGCAGCATGATGCCAAGCCCGCCATTGAAGTAGCCGCCATAGATCGAAACGGCAAAGATCACCGCATGACCGGCGGTTTCGGAGAGGTGACGTCCGGATCTCATCTGGTGGCGCAGATAGGCCGGACCAAAGGCAAAGGCGAGGGTGGCGAGCAGCAGGAACCAGGGCACGATGCCGGAAAACAGCTCGCCAGGTGTCACCAGCAGCAACCCCGCGCCGATCAGCCCGCCAATACTGGCAATCAGGATCATGCGCGCAAGGGCGGATGTCCCATCCCCGATGTCGTGGCGATAGGCCCAGGCGCTGCCGGCGTATCCGGGCAACGCAGACAGGGTCGCGGTGGCATTGGCCATGATCGGCGGCACGCCTGCCCAGACCAGCGCCGGAAAGGACAGAAAGGTACCGCCCCCGGCGATGGCATTCAGGGCGCCTGCGGCAAGCCCCGTCAGGATCAGGGCAATGGTGGTCAGCATGGTGTTTCTCCTGTGGCTGACGCGGCTGTTGCATGGATGTGAAATGGTCTGCAAATTGGTCTGAAATGGGGGGAGGGCGCATGACAACCCGGCGGGTACAACAGGTCTTGGCCGATCTTCAGGCGGTGCTTGCAGCGCAGCGCATCCTGCCGGGGGATCGCCTGCCGTGTGAACGGGATCTGGCGCGCCGCCTGGGATGCAGTCGCGAAACCCTGCGCAAGGCCCTCGCTGAGTTGGAGCAGGCGGGCGAGATCTGGCGCCATGTCGGGCAGGGGACATTCTACGGTCCGCGCCCGCGCGGGCATCCGATCCGGGAGCGGATTCTGGTGCAAGGGGCGTCGCCGCTTCAGTTGATGCAGGCGCGGTTGACCATCGAACCCTCTGTGGCGGCCGAGGCGGCCCTGTTGGCGTCGCGCGCTGATGTGGCCTATCTGACCGATCTGGTGCGCCGGGGCACCGGGGCGACAACCCGGACCGAATGCGAGGAGATTGATGCCGCATTTCATCGCGGCATCGCCGAGGTGACCGGCAACCCCATCCTGCTTGGCCTGCTGGATTATCTGGCGGGCGTGCGGCGGCACGCCGCCTGGCAGCGGGAATGGGAGATGACCTACCGCAGATTGGGCGTGACCGCCTTTACCGAGCGCCACAGCCAGCAGCATCAGGCCATCGTCGACGGCATCGCCAGACACGCTGCCACCGAGGCGGCAGAGGCCATGCGCGGCCATCTGATGACCATAGATGACGCCATGCGCGGGGCTGGCTTGCCGGCCTGAATTCTGACGCCGGGGTCAGATCCCCCGAAGGATCTGATCGCGGTGGCTCAGGTGGTTTCCAGCAGCTTTCGTTGTGGCGCGACCACTTCGGCGATGAGTTTTTGCAGCGCGCGATGCTTCAGCGAGGTCTTGGCGCCCAGGGTGTGAACATAATCGGCCATTTCCTGATGCAGGCCGCCGGTCTCCGCCTCGGGGCTATAGGCCTTGAGCGCCTTGCCGAGGGCGACGACGGCCTCCACCGCGGCCCGTTCGACCGTCTCGTCCGGCGGCGTGCCGGTGCGCGCCGCGGTTTCGACCGCCTGTTCAAACGCGGGCACGGCGGTCTCATAGGTGGCCAGCGTGCTTTTGATGCGTCCGGCATCGGGTCCGGTGACAGTCGGCTTGGCGACGCTGGTGGCCTTCATGTGGAAGCGGCAGAAGCTCTCATAGGTCAGTTCGATCTCGCCCGGGTGCCAGTCATTGGCGACCCCGACGGCGCGGACCACCACCGGGTCCTCGTCATAGAGCTGCTCCAGATAGGTCACCACCTTGTCGACATTGGTCTCGGGTTGGGCAAGCGTGCGTTCATTGATGCCGCAGCGGCGCATGGCCTCCTTGGCGATGGCGTTGCCCTCGACCTTGGCCCCATAGGCCATGGCGTATTTCGACAGGGTCGGGTTCTTGCGCAGGGCCATGCGCGCAGCCTTGCGGTTCTGCGGCTGCTCCAGCGCTGTCTTGTATGCGGCCCAGGCCTGCGCGATGGCGACGTTCTTCTCAATCTCGACACCGAGGTCGAGCAGCGCCTCGCCGGCGTCCGCACCAGAGGAGATCGCCAGCCCGATCGGGGCGGCGGGGGACAGTTTGGTGGCTTCGCCCGCGACTTTGACCGCCTTGATGCCCACCCTGATGTCGGCAATGATGTTCTGTTTCGTTTCAAGCCCGTAGCGGTTCATCATCGCATCCAGCTGCACCGTTGCAGCGGCGCCCGCGTCCTCGACGTTTTCGATCCAGATCAGGAGCTGCTCGGCGTGTTTGACCGCTTCGGCGATAGCAAAGGCCAGTTCGGCGCAGGCCTGCACCAGCCCCATGCCGGGCACCAGGTCGGCAATCAGCCCGGGGCCCTTGGTGACGATCTTCTGGGCCAGCTGAAAGGTCATCTTGTCGCGCTGAACGATGGCGATCAGCGTCTCCATCGAATCGAGCCGCTTCTGTTCCGCGGCGGCGATTTCCTCGGCGTCGGAGCTGGGCGGTGGGAAGCCGGTGACCAGCAGTTCCTCGAAGGCGGCGTCCTTCTCTTCCATGAAGGCGCGCAGCTTTTCCTCTTCGGAGCGCGCGGCGGCGGCTTCCTCAAGCGCCTTTTGTTCCTTCAGCTTGTTGATCGCCTCGATCGAGATCGGCGCGGTGTCGGGCCCGTCGATCTTGCCGTATTCCTCGGTGCTCTCCTGGGCAAGCTTGGTGGCCTCTTCCAGCTTGGAGCGGGCGGTTTCCAGATCCTCGCCCAGCTTCTCGCTGTTTTCGGCGGCGGCAATCGCCTTGATGGCATCCTTGACGCCGCTGGACCCGATGATGCCTGCGGCGGCGTCTTCCATCGCCTTCATCGCGGCCAGCGTGTCGGGCGGCGTCTTCGCCATGGCCTGCTTGACGGCGGTGGCATGTGCGGCGGTTTCGAGGCCGGTCTTGATGTACTCGCCGATGGCGGCCACATCGCTGTTGCCGGTCCCGGCAAGCCCGGTGGCGATCCCGTCGCCAAAGGATTTGAACGCCGCTTCGACATTGCCTTCGGCCAGATGCTTGCCGGCGGCTGCACCGCGCGCCCCGGCGGTGATGGTGCCCGTGATCGCGGTGGCGACCTTGGCGTCGACACCGGCGGTGGTCAGGGATTGGCCCAGCATCTTGGTCAGCGTATCGGTCACCGCAAAGGCGTCTTTCTGGGCGATGGCGTCCGGCAGTTCCTGCGCGCCGGTGCGCAGGATGCCGATCACGGCCTTCACCTCGGGAGAACCGACGGCATTGCCGATTTCGGCGAGGATGAAATCCATCGCCTTGCCCGGTTTTGGCGGATCTTCTGCCAGGGCCTTGGCGGCGCCGGTGGCGGTGGCGAGTCGCGAGATATTCTCGCCGATCAGCTTGCCCACTTCGGTCAGCTGCTTGTCGCCGGTGGCGGCAAAGCTGGAGGTGATCGCCTTGCCGAATTCGTTGAACGCCCCTTCGAGGTCGCCTTGGGCAATCAGTTTGCCCGCATTAGCGGACCGCGCGGCGCCATTGATGATGCCGGTCACGCAATCGGCCACGGTGGGATCAACGCCCGCACTCTTGAGGGTGGTGCCGAGGGCCTCGTTGAAGATGTCGACCGCCTTGATGGCGTCGCGTTCCTTGACCACCGTTGGCACGATCTTGCAGGTGGCGGTAAACACCACGTCGCACATCTCGATGACCTCGGCGGCCTCCTTGGTGTCGGTGAGCACCTTGGCGTTTTCGGTCACAGCCGCGACCGATCCGGCAAAGCCGGTGAGCTTGCCCGCCGCGTTGATCGTGGCCTTGCCGATGGTTTCGACCGGGGCGAATTTCTCCAGGAAAATATCGGCCTTGGACATGTTCTTGGAATGCTCCTGCAAACGCGCCTCGTAGAGGGCGGAGCTTTCCTGAAAGGTCTGGACCACTTCGGAGTGGCGGTCGTTGATCATGTTTTCCGGAATGATCCCCTGCCGCATCAACGGCTGCCACAGGTCCCGCGCCATACGGTCATGGGCGTCCTTGATCGCCTGCGCTTCTTCGTAGGTCGGGAAATCCGGATCTGCCGGTTCCGGCACCTTGTAGTAGTCGAGCTGTTCCAGTTCCGCCTGCATGGCGAGGATCTTCTGGTATTGCTCTTGCAGCCGCCCCAGTTTGTCGCCGTCGATGGGCTTGGCGCCGGGCATGTCGGCGTAGGTGTCCACCTCGGCAAAGGGGTCGTGCTTGGCGGTGTCCAGAAGCGGCATCGACTTGCCGTTCTTCAATTCCACCTGAATGGCGGCAAAGGCGTCCTGCAACTCTTGCAGGGCTTCGTCGGTCAGGGTTTCGGCGATCATCTGCGCGCCGGCCTGGCGCTGCTCGAAATCCGTATCCGCCTGTTGGGCCTGGGCGGCAACGCCGGTGACCTGGCCAACCCAGGTTGTCTGTTCGGGCGTCATGGGCATGGGGGGTCCTCCCTCGTCGGTCGGCTCAAACGCCGCGCAGGACTTCAAGTTCGATGTAATTCAGGATGGCGTTCATGGGCACGGCGATACCGTTGACCTTGAACGGGTTCATGGCGGCGTGTTTGACCAGCGCGTTGCCCTTCATGTAGCCGCGATAGAGCCGCACCAGGCGCAGCGCATCCTCGCGGGCCTTTTTGCGCGCTTTCTCGTCGCCTGCGGTGTCCGGGTCGCCCAGCACCGAGGCGGCGGCATCAAAGGCGGTCGCGTCAAAGGCGGTTGCGACCTTCTCCATCGCCGTCAGGCCGGACTTGGCCTTGCTGGCCTTGTCCCCGTCAAAGCCGCTGTCTTCGTCGACCGCGTCACCGGCGGTGCGCGCCAGGGTTGCCAGATCCTGGCTGAGCCGGTTGACGGCCGAGGCCCAGCTCTTGCCGATGCCGGCGAGCTTGTCGAAATTGTCGACCGGTTTGGGCGGGTTGCCCATGGCGCGGGTGATGCGGTGCTGAACGCGCGACCGGATTTCCTCCGCCGCCTCCAGATTGCCGCCCTTGGCCTGGCTCAGCGCAGACTCGTTCAGCTTTTCGATGGCCTCGTATTCTTCGCGGGTCTGCTCGGTGATCTGGTCGCTGGCCTTGAGCTTTTTCAGATTGCTTGCGGTCTGCTTGGTGCGGGCTTCGAAATCCTTGATCTTGCGCTCTTTTTCCTCTCGCGCGTCGACGGCGGCCTGTTGATCGGTCAGCAGTTCGGCGACCACCCCCATATCCGCGGGGTCCGGGGCGGTGCCGGCCTTTTCGGCGGCCCGCAGACGGGCGGTGGCGTTGAGCCAGGCATCGGCCTTGGTTTCGACGTCGGTCAGTTTGATCTCGGCATAGTTCTGCAGCGTCGGATCCTCGCCCACGATCATGCCATGGGCCTCGGTCAGGGTGTCGCGCAGAGCGCCCTCGTATTTGTCACCGGTCACACCAAAGGCCTTGCGCAGCATGGTCGCGACCGTGCCGTGGTCTTCCTTGCCATAGTCAAAGATCGCCTTGGCCAGCGCGTTCACCTTTTTTTCCACCGCCTTGTATTTGACCAGCGTGTCATCGCGCCAGACGCGCATGTCATCGGTGGCGGTCTTGAAGGCGTCGACCTGCTTGGCCAGCGCATCAAATGCGGTGTGGGCGGTGTCGGGGGATTGCTCCTGCCAGCTCTCGTGCAGCTCGTTGAAGCGGGTTTTCAGCTCGTCATATTTGGTCGGCTGGATTTCCGCGGCGGGCAATTTTTCGGTGCCGCCGGGTTTGCCGATCACTTCGGAAATCTGGGCGATCAGGGTTGCGCTCTTTTGGTTGATGACCTCGGCGTGGCTCAGTTCGACGAGCAGCGTATCGGCCTTGTCCAACAGACCCGCAAGCGGCGCGAGCGCGCCGATGTTCTTGCCCTCGTTCAGCACCAGCTCCGCCATGGCGATAAGGTCTGCCAGTTGTTCCTTCTGCGCGGCGGGCACCTTGGTGCTGAGCCCGGCCAGCCCGCTTGTCAGCGTGTTGATCTTGGTCCGGTGTTTCTGGGCTTCGGTGTCGAAGGCCTGCGCCGCGTCGGTGCGGGCCTTTTCGGCCTGGGTCTTCCACTTGGTCAGGGTGGCCAGTTCCAGATCGTACCGGCGGGATTTTTCGGCCTTGGTGCCGATGTCGCGCAGCGTCTTGGCAAAGGCATCCGCCTTGTCGACCTCCCAGTCGATGAGATCGTCGGCGATCGTCTGGCATTCCTGTATGGTCTGGCGGAACTCCGGCGCCTTGCGCATGGCCTCGGCCAGGGTTTCGAGCGCGGCGGTGTCCTTGAGCGCGGCATCGACCTTTTCCATCAGGGTCTTGCGGGTGGCCATGAACTCCTTCAGCGCGGTTTCCATGGCCTGCTTCGCGTCCTCAAGCGACAGGCTCTTGTCCTCGACGGCGTGTCGGATGGCATTGTGCTTTTGCGAGGAGAGATTGGCGTGGGCCTGGGCAAATGCGGTGTCCGGCACCTGGAGCACGTTTTCGGTATCAAGCTGCGCCAGACCCTCGACCTTGGTCTCCAACTCCTTGAGTCTGGGTTGATCCTCGCTGACCGCGCTCTGGATCTGGCGGTAGAAACCCTCGGCCAGTTCGGCTTTTTCGCCGCCTTCCTTGCCCTTGCGGGCGTTTGTGATGCCCTGACGCAGGGCGCGGCGGGCGATATTCTGGAAGTCGCCGGCACCGATCACAAAGGTTCCGTTGGCCTCGCTCATGCGTTTGGCGTTCAGATATTCATCGTGAAAGAAGGTGTGCTCGGGCGAACCTTCGAGGCCGCGCAAGGCCGACAAGGCGGCCTGTTCGGCGCTCAGATAGGTCCGATAGCCTTCGATCAGGTCCTTGTTTTCCTTCAGGTTGCGCTTCTTGCCGAGTTTGGCGAGGCCCTTGCCGGTGGTGAAATACGATTTGATAAACGTCTGCTGCGGTTTGGAAAGATCATCCCAGGGCATGACGGAAACTCCTGTCGGTCAAAGACCTCGTTATTTGAGTGCGCTCTCGATTTCGGAGAGCGCCGACGCAGCGGACGACGTGATCGCCACATTGGCAAAGCCGTTGTCGGCGTCGATCACGCGAAAGAAGTCGCCAGAAAGTTCTGACTGATATTCCTTCAGCAATCCGCGGGCCTGCGCTTTCAGGGCCTCCCGGTCACTGCCGGGCGCGGCGTTCACCACCTCGTCCAGCTTGTCGGACAGGCGGTCGTCAAGCCGATCCAGGTAGGCGTCCAACTCTCCGACGTTGTCGGCCACCGGCTGCAATTCGGGGTCGCCATTGCACACGGTTCGGATCGCGTCCTGAAGCTTCTTCAGTTCGCTGTGCATGGTGGTGAGGGTGCTTTGCCATTTCAGCCGGGAGATCGCGAAAGGCTTTACATCCTCTGGCACATCGGCGGCGTAATCGGACCCTTCGGACGCCATCGCGGCGGCCAGCAAGGGCTGCGCCCGGGTCAGCGCGGCGACGGCCTTGTCATAGATCCCGTCTGCGGCGTTGTTGTTGCCCCATTCCCAAAGCTTGAGGAAATCGCCCCGCGCTTTTTCGTCCGGGAACCGGTTGTCGCGCAGGGCTGTCTGCACCTGCGGCTCCATTTCGGCAAAAAGCTTGGTGTAGTGTTCCTGTTCGGGGCTGGTGCCGGAGCTGTCCGAGGTGGATTGAGGTGCGACGGTGTCAAGCGCCTGCGCCAGTTTGGCCAGCCCGGCAGCGGTCTTGTCCAGATCCCCGGCTTTCAGGGTGCCGGCCAGGGTTTGCACCACTTTGGCAAGCTTGGACTTTTGCGGTTCTTCAAGCTGTTTGACGCGCCCGGCGAGCGATTTCAGCTGGGTTTCCAACCCGGCGCGATCCGCGGTGTCCGTCTGGCCAACCGGATCGCCAGAGCCCGCTTGCGCGGCCTCGATGGCGGGCATCACCTTGTCGATGGCGGCATTGGCCTGCTCCAGCTTGCCGGCCTTGAAGGCAGCAACCACGGTTTCGACAGGTTTTGCCAGCTTGGCCTGTGCCGGATCGGGCAGTGCCTTGAACGCCGTCACCATGGCCTTGATACGAGTGCCGACGGCACCGGCGTCGGGGCCGTCATCCTCTGCGTCGTCGTCGTCCTCCGCGTCCGCGAATTCGTCATAAAACGCGTCCGGATCGGCGTTGTGTTCGGCCAGGGCGGCCTCCAGATCCTCTTCGCCAAGGACAACGGGCTGCAGGCTGATCTTCTGCGTCTTGAGGTATTTCTTCAGCTTCTTGCTGAGGGCGGGGATCGACAGCTCGCACTCGAGCTTCATCACCTTGCCTTCGGTCTCAAAGGTGCCAAAAGCGGCTTTGCCGCCGTCGCCTTCGGACTTCGCCTGTTTGCCCAGCATCTTGGCGGGTTTCTTCAGGTGAAGCAGCAGGTAACCGTCGGCATCATCCTTGCCGGGATTGAACGCAAAGCTCACGGGCTTCTTGCGGCTCTTTGAAATGATCTTCTTGATCTCGGGGCCGCTGAGCGGTTCTTCGGCCATGGACGCCTCCAGGCAAAGTAATAATGTTATCTGTTAAGTCGTCTTAATATTCCGTACACCTTTCGCGACGTGGGGTCAGTAACAATCTTATATGCGGGTCGGGGGAATTGTTGCGGATCCGGCCCCGCTGCGACGGCCAGCCGGTGCGGGCACGGATGCGCAGTGGGGCCAGTAAACGCAGGGGGATGACATCAAAAACGCGCACCCGGCCACACGGTGCAGCTGTGGCCGGG
>NZ_JBSWVA010000003.1:0-114268 GCF_056159345.1 Epibacterium sp. ABV4_022 | reverse complement strand
CTGCCCTCTCGCTTCCGAGACATCGCGTCTTTGGCGTGTTCACGGAAATTGACGTTTTTTGCCTCGTTTCCGTGACTATTGGCGCAAGAGTCGGATTCGCGCAAGGTTTTTCCACATCTAGTGGGCGAGCGCAGCTGAAACACAAGTATGTTCGGCCTGTGGCCTTCGCGTACAATGCGGCAACGTACCGGATGAGAATCCGCTGCGGAGCGGCAATCACGTCAACTACTTGCTCATCGCATTGTCATTTTCTAGCAACGCAAGTTGTTCAGCCCGCTCCAGCAGCATCTTCACAGAGGACGGTTGCCATTTGGCCCGTCCACGCGGTGTGCGTTCGCGCATAGCTTCCAGCCGGTCGCAGATCGCCTGCAGCGTGATTTCGGGGTCCGCGCCTTTGATCGCTGCGACGATGGCCGGCAGGCGGTCATCGGTTTCGCGGCGTCCTGCGCGGCCAAGCACCTCGGCAGGCAGGAATCCGTCTCTGACATATGCCTTCACGGCGCGGAGCAGGCGGCTTTGGGTCCAATGACGATCTGGGGGCAGGGGGCCATTGATAATCCGCAGGACGTCTTCCCAAGCCATATCGGGGCGCAAGCGGCGCACATGGGGCATCCAATCCTGCGCGGTCTCGTTCAGGCGCTCCATGTAGCCGTCCTGTCGCGCCAGCCGCACCTTGCGCAGCGCAGCGGGATCCTTGGCGCGTAGCCCAGGATTGCCACCAACGCGCCCTTTGGCGCGCGCAGAGGCAAGCCCGGCCTTTGTGCGTTCGCGGATCAGAGCGCGCTCGAACTCGGCCGCAGCGCCTAGAACCTGCAGCGTGAACTTGCCTTGTGGCGATGCCGTGTCGATCGGGTCCTGCAGCGAGCGGAAGAAAGCCCCCTTGGCCTCCAGCCGTTCGATCACTTCCAACAAGTGCGACAGAGACCGCGCAAGCCGGTCGATCCGCACAACGACCAGCGTGTCGCCGCTCTGGACACGTTCGAGCACGCGTGCCAGCACCGGTCGTGCGCGATTGCCGCCAGAGGCGTGCTCTTCAAAGATCTCGACGCAACCCGCAGTTTGCAGGGCCTCAGACTGGGGCAGGGGGGTCTGATCCTCTGTGGAAACACGGGCGTAGCCTATCAGGGGCATGAAATCGGGCTGTTTGCAATTTTAGGTATCGCTATTAAACGACCGTTTGAAAACGAATGCAAGCAAGTGATCTCTTGTCGTGCTGGTGCACAATCCCCTTGGTTTTCTTGCACTGAGCGCGATCTGAGAGGTTCCGCCGACAGTCGCGCGTCCGTACTATACAAAGAGCGCGGGCAACTGCCACAAAATCGCTTGGGTAATGTGCATAATATAGATATTTTGCACATATGAAGCCGCAAGCATCTACTTTTCCTGATGATTTTGACGACCCCCTCATCACCACCGAGGGGGATGTGGGGGCTCACGAGGACGACCTCTGGTTCCTGCCGGGGCCGCTCGAAGAAGAACCGGATGATTTGCCGCCCGGGCCACGGGCAGAACCGTCCGACATTGCTGTCATCGACGACTGGGCAAAGGCGGAAGCGGCTCAGGCTGCGCGGCTGGCAAAGGTGGCTGGACGCCTGGGTGCGCTGGATGACCGCTTGCTGCGTGGCCCGGATGGCTGGCGACACAGACTGGCACTGATCGAGGCGGCAGACCTCAGCTGGCTTGCAGGGGATCGGGTGAGTTCTGACCGCCTCGCTCTTTGGATATCAATGCGATTGTCTGGCGCACAGGATGACCCGAATGCCTTGGCAAGAGTTGGCTGGGCTGTTCGCCGCCTGATGGGTGGTCCGGGGGGAGTGGACAAAACATGGGGGTCATGCGGCGCGTTTTCTGTTTGCGACGGTCAGCCGACCATCGAGAACTGCGGCCCTTGTGACGGCTACTCGGTGAGCCCCTTTGGGCGACCACCGCATCCTTCTGCGCTTTCCCATGCGGGCATTGGCAATGTCATCGACTGATCCTTCGGCACGAGATGACGAGATGGGCAGCCCGTTACGGTACCGTCGGCCATAGTCGACAAGGGATTCCATGTTGTTCGCGAGATAGGTGTACAGTGTCCCGCATCGGGCCTGCACACGAGCGGCAGCGGTGCGGACAGCCAAAGGTTCTTCCGCAAGGCGGGTGCAATCGTGCATGAGCCCTTTCAGATAAGTTTCCGCGACCCGTGCTCTGCCATGCCACAGCCACCAGCGAAGGCTTTTCGCGGGGCGCTGGAACAGCACCGGAATTCCAGTGAATCCCGGTATCTGGACCAGACCCTGAACGGCGGCCTCGACATGTCGAATACGCATCGAGATGTGCCACCAGTCGAGGATATGCTTCACCTGGCCGTCGCCACCCATGGCATTCCGTATGAGGTTCGGGAGAGCAAGCTCGCCATCAGAGATTACCGTCAACAGACGGCCCGGCTTCCATCCAAAGTCTGACAGCTCTTCTCGCATCCGGCTGCCTGGCGATGCCGTCGCATTGGCGACCAAGCCAAATCGTCGGCACATATTGCGACTTTCAATCTTACCGACCACAAGATCCAGGTGTCGCTGCTGATACTCCGGTCGACAGCGGATATGCGCACCGTCCAGAAAAACCGTCAAACCCCCTTTGGGAAGTGCTTCAGCGGGATCGCCTGATGCCCTTCGACTTTTCTCGAGCCCCGCGGCTACTCTTCCCAACCGGTCACGCACCGTGGTGTGATGGGGCGGATGGCAGGGGAGGAAGCTTTTCATCAGCCGCGCGGCTTCGCGAAAGGAATGCCGGGACCCGAGTTCCGCATGGAGCCGCTGCAGCTCCGGGGTAGCCCGGTCAGGAAAGAAATAGGCCAGCGGAGAAATAGGTCCGCCTGGCATCGCCGCTGACCTGGCATCACACGAACAGCGGCGCAAGCGCGCGGCTTTGACCCGAACCCGCCCAAAGAGCGTGTCGAGATCGCGCGTGCGATAGTCATGAATGGCACGAACCGAGGCGCAATCCGGGCATACGCGGCTTTCTCGGATGATTTCCTCAACCTGATCGCAAAGAATTGCCCGCTGAATCTGTTCGACAACCCTCTTCCCATCCTCGAGGCGCAACCCGATCCCGTCTGGACAGGTCACCCGGTAGGGTCGTGAAATGCCGTCAAGCTGATGAGTGCGCTTCTCCCCGTTGTCGAAGGTAGTTTCGATTGTAATCCGTACGTCCATGGCAGCCCCACACGCAAAGAACTCACCTTAGCACGGGCCGCAACGACGAAGATGACCCCCATGTTTTGTCCACTCCCGCCAAACGCGTCGCGTCTCAGATTAAAGGGCAACGCGACAGCTCCAGCAGGTCAGGCAACATCGGCGCGTCGCCGACATTGCTTGTGGTGACCCCGACTGCGCGGATCTCCAGTGTTTCCTCGTCCATACCGAGGTGAAGCTTGCGCCACAGGCGCTTCTTTGGGCCGCCATGCTTGCGCGCATTCCATTCGCCTTCACCTTCGGCCTTGATCCCGGTCGCATCAATCAACAGATGGAGAGGCCCCGACCCGCCACGATAAGGGATGGCGACGTTCAGCGTCTTCTGGCGGCGACACAGAGTGCTGAAGTCGGGAACTTTCCAGTCAAGCCCAGCCAAACGCAGCAGGCTTTCGACGAAGCCCGTTGTCTGCCTCAAGGGCATGCCGAACAGTACCTTCATCGTCAAACAAACCTGGATCGCTGCGTCGCTGAAATCGGGTTGACGCCCCCGCTTGCCTGTCGGCGGCGCTTACCACGACATCTCGGGATCAAACCAGATTGATAGCGAACCGCGCTGCTTCAGCGCCGTGTTGTACGAAGGCCAGTTCCTGGTCTTGTACTTCGTAGGGGACCAACTGCTCATGCACCGTTGCTACCCCACTGGATTCACACAGTGAATCCCTTACACCATTTGTGCAACAAAGCCTCGCTGAAGTATCCTCTTTTCATCGACAGTCTTCTCAGTCCGAGAGCAGGCTCACTTGAAATCGAGGAAGTTTGATACGAGAAGGTCAATATCGCGCAGAATCTGAGTCTTCCTTTTCCAGCACAGATGCAGATTGTTTCCTAGATCAACATGCGACCGACGGTTGATACAGTCGGATTGAACCGCCCCTTCCGTTCAGAAGGGGCGGTTTCGCGTTAAAACATCAGACGCGTCCCAAAAACAATAGAGGTAACGCCGTTTTCTTCTCCGCTTGCACGAATAAGATCAGCCGTCCCACCGAAGGACTTTTCGTAGTTAACCCCTATGTAAGGTGAGAAGGAACGATCAATCAAATCATAGCTCAGCCGCAGCCCAGCTTCGATTGTTGCACCACCCGAAGCTTGATCATAAGCAAGATCATCCTCAAGGGGAACCGTTACTTCGATGCTAGGTGTCAAGATGAGTCGATTGGTAATTAGACCCTCATACTCCGCCTCAAATCGAAAGAACGAATGATCGGACAAAAAGAAGTCAGCATCAACCTCTAGGAAACCAGGAGCAAGACCTTTAAGGCCTAGCACCGCATTATACCGATCCGGTAATCCGTCGGGTGTACTTGCCTGAACACCGACAACGCCGTCAAAGAAAGTCGAAATCGGGAACTGTAGCCGCAGCTGGTTTTCCAAGCCTTCGAAGTCGCCAGACCCTTCCACGATTTCAGCTTCGCTCCGCCAAACGAACTTCAACTCGTCTGTTCCAACGACGAAATCGAAATCCCAGACAAAGACGTTTTCGCCGTTGTCACCGTCTCGATATTCGAACTGCTCCGCCTGAAACCCGTAGATGAGCGGTTCGGCTTGAGCCGTCGAAGCGGCTGCAAGCATCATGCCTGCAGCGCTAGCTATCTTTATGTTTTGCATTGATCTTTTCCTTCGTATTCGAGGCACTTATGCCGGTCGGCCGCGCACCACGACTTTGCGGAACATGCCAGCATCAGCGTGGTATGAGAGGTGACAGTGGAACGCCCACTGACCGGGTTCGTCGACCTCCACATCTATGTCCACCGTCATGGCGGGGTTCACATTGACGGTATGTTTGATGGGGTTGCGAGACCCTTTGCCCACATCCACGAGCGACCAAAGGCCGTGTAGGTGCATCGGGTGCGCCATCATCGTTTCGTTGATGAAGCGAATGCGCACGCGTTCTCCGTAATTCAGGACGATCGGCTCTGCATCATTGAATTTCACATCGTTAATCGACCAGATGTAGCGCTCCATGTTCCCCGTAAGGCGCAATTCGATGGTGCGCGACGGCTTCCTGTACTTGTATTTGGGCCGCGCAGCCGTGAGGTCGGCATAGGACAGGAATTTCCCACCATTGTAGGCCCTCGGTATCAAACCGCTGCCATTGGCATAGGAGGAGTCGACGCTGCTGGGCTCCGTCATGCCACCCATATTGGAATGATCCATGCCAGCCATATTGGAATGATCCATGCCAGCCATATTGGAGTGGTCCATACCGGCCATATTGGAATGATCCATACCGGCCATGTTGGAATGATCCATGCCAGCCATGTTCTGCATCACATGACCCTCCATGCCCATTCCACCCATCATTCCGCCCATGTCGGCCATAGTGAGAAGTGGTTTCGGCCGCATCGCCGGCACAGCGCCTGCCATACCTTCTCTTGGTGCCAGAGTTCCCCGCACCATGCCGGTACGTCCCACCGATTCCGCGATGATGCTGTAAGCTTTGTTCTCACGCGGCTGAACAATGACATCGTAGGTTTCGGCTACAGCAATACGGAGTTCGTCTACCTTGACCGGCTTAACATCATTCCCGTCCGCTTGAATCACGGTCATTTTGAGCCCCGGAATCCGCATGTCGAAATAGGTCATCGCGGACGCGTTGATGAAACGCAGCCGAACTTTCTCACCCGCTCGGAACAGGCCGGTCCAGTTCTGCGATGTGCTCTGGGCATTGATTGACGCAGTGAACCCTTGAACGTCCTCGATATCGGTCGGCATCATGCGCATTCTGCCCCACATCCCGCGTTCCTGCAGGGCTGCTTGCAGACTGTCAGCGCGCGAGTCTTTTATGAGCGTCTGGAGCGTGCGCTGCGACCGATTGTAGTAGTCAGGCATCCGCTTGAGATTGCGCATGATTTTTTTGCCGGAGTGTGGGTGATTATCTGCCAACTGAACGACATAATCGCGATCTGCCCGCACCCGTTCGCCTCCGCGAGGCTCGATCACAATGGCCCCGTAAGCACCGTCGGGTTCTTGGAACCCGGAATGGCTGTGAAACCAATAGGTGCCAGCCTGGGTGATCGGAAACCGATAAGTGAAGGTCTCTCCCGGGGGGATTCCGTTGAAGCTGATCCCAGGTACGCCGTCTTGTCTAAACGGCAGGATTAGCCCATGCCAGTGAATGGAGGTGGTTTCGTTTAGATTGTTTTTGACGTTGATCGTGACTTCTTCACCCTCCTTAAAACGGAGGACGGTTGGGAACTGACTATTGTTGTAACCGACACCCGTCTTACGGAAGTCTCCCGTATCGATCCGCACCCGATCGACTGTAATGTCATACGTTCCTTTGGATGTAATCGTAGGGTTTTGATGAGCCTGCAAAGCAGATGGCATTGCAAGAGCCGCCGCGGCAGCCAAACCGAATTGTCGCCGGGAAAGGCTACCCGACAAATGCTCCGATGTACTCAGAGCAGTGTCCGAGCGTGCAAGGAATTTTGCGCTAAAGAGAGGCATTTTCTTTTCCTCATTAGTGAGATTGTTGGAATCTGTTAAAGAGCAACATCTGAGATCGGGTGACCGGTTTCTGCGGCGTTGCGAAAAAGCCTACCGGCAACCGCCCTCAACGCATGCAGAAGCACGGACTAAGCGCTGTTCGCAGTTAACTACACGCACAGAGCCACCTGCAGATCGGATGGGATGTCAGGAACGCGGAGGGGGCGACTTCACTTCGAGTGTTCGACTCTCGGCGCTCTGCGCCTCAAGCTTATGAGCATCAAAAACTGTCACAAGACCTGGCGCACAAGGCGTCGGAGGCGTTGTGGAAATAATCGAACAGTACGCCATCGAGCCAAAGCACGCAGTGTCATGACGCCCTTGCTGGTCAGTAACCAGCGCAGCATGCCCTGAGTTATCTTCCGCGCAAATTTCCTCGAACGTTAGAGGCGGGCTCTCAACAGCAACAGACACAGTTGGAATGAGCGACAAAACAAAAAAAGCGAGCGACAAGACGCAAATTATCTTGGTCATCCATTCCAGCCGCATAGGTCTCTTTCTCCAGTGTTCCGACCAACTGCTATCGGTCGTACTCGTCGATGTAAACCTTACAAATTGATACATTTCAAACCGGCCCAGTGGTATTGATTTGGTTGGGGTTTTTAGCTTTATTAAGAATAGGCAGTCACCGTTCACAACTGAGTATGTCATGGGACTTTGAAGGTAGAAATGACGAGGTCGCCCTTACTGTCATCGTCAAAACGGCCGTTCGGTCAGACTTGGCAGCGAGAGTGAGTTCCCTCGGCGGTTTACAACAAAACCCAAAAATTGCCTGTTTTGAAATTAAGAAAGCCTCGACACTAACAATCGATCTTGTGCCTCTCAAAGGAGCATACAAAACATGAAAATTCTCTCACTCGCGGCCGCTTTGGCAGTTACTGCAACAACATCATTTGCTGGCGGCGACCATGATATGTCGATGGGCACCGTCACGAACTTGGACCGCAAGTCGAATGTGGTGACGATCAACCACGGCCCGCTCAAAAACATCAACATGCCCGCGATGGAAATGGGTTACGCGGTTGCCAAGCCTTCGATGCTGAAAGGCCTTCGCAAAGGCTCCCAGATCCATTTTGTCGTCGAGCAAGTCAATGGCCAGTACATTGTAACAGAGATTATGAAGTAGAAAACGTCATGTTGAGACTCCAGGGCCGTTACTCTGCTGGCCTTTTTGAGGAAATACAATGAGTGCGCCCCTGGAAATCGACGCGTTTACACTTTCCGGTCTTTCCGGCTGGACGCATCATATTGCAGACACATTGGGATTTCACATCAGTGAAAACCCGCCTCACTGGCTACATATGGCGCTGCACTTTATTCTAGTCGTTGCTCCACTGGTTGCTCTATTTGGTTTCCTGGTATTTTTAGCTCAGATTATCAAAAAAGCGGCTCGGAACAGTCTGTTTTCCGATGAAGATCGCGCTGAGTTTGTGCTTGTTCGCAATTTGATAGGATTGCGCTGGCACGAACAGGTTACCGTGATCTTCCTTGGTGTGTTGGCACAGCCAATTCTATATGCGACCCTCGAATTGCCGAAACGCATTGTCAATGGTGCTATCGAATCAAATCATTTTCCCATCGAGATTCTTAGCGGTCAGTATACGCAACTAGAGTACCTCGGGATCTTGTCAGGCCTATATCTTATTACACTGATTGCGAGTGGAGCAATTAAATATTGCATAAATGTCAAAAAGGGGCAGATCGGAGAGCGAACACTTTTGAGGCTTCGTCTGGTGCTTTACCGGGCATGGCGCCGTGCACCGGAAGGACAGCGCAGAACCGAAATCATCCCACTATCGACGAGCGAAATAGAGCCCATCGGAGGGTTTGCGGGAGAGGTTCTGGCAACACCTGTTTTCCAAGGCGGTACATTGATCACGGTCTTGTTGTTTATGTTCATTCAAGATCCGATATTGGGTGCAGCGGCGATGGCACTCGTCCCTGTTCAGCTGTTCATCTTACCCATTTTGCAAAGGTGGGTAAACAAACGGATGAGACTCCGGATTCGTGCTGTTCGCGCATTTGGAGACATTCTTGGTGAGCAAACCGGCGATGTGTCCGGCCGAAACATAACTCGCAGAACACTTTCAGCAGCTCACCGGCTAAGAAACACAAGACTCGACTTGCAGCGCGCAAAGTATTTGCAGAAAGCAATCAGCAATTTTCTAATGTCATTGACGCCCTTTCTACTCTACTCAATTGGAGGTTGGCTTGTCATTGAAGGCCGATTATCACTAGGGGCCTTGGTGGCAATAATTGCAGCCTTCAAAGATTTTTCCAGTCCTTTCCGGGAACTCATTCTCTACTACCAGAATTCGTCCGATGTCAGACTTCGATCAAGAGAGTATGAAAATTTCTTGATGAAATGTGGAAGTCTAACCCATGGGCCGAGCGTGAAGCAGTGGAGTAATCGTCCACAATTCTCTGAAATCGAAGGAGCTTCATGATGCGCTTTGCTCGGCTAGCTTTGGTGATGGGACTAATTTGGTCGACGGTGGCTGTTCTGCCTGCACACGCGGATGGCGTCGAACAGTCCTTGGAAGGTCTTCACGGCATCTACGTGAGCAAACTGTGCGTTGCCAGCGGTCTTCAAGATGGCGACGCTGAGATTGAGATGGTGTTCGAGAACATTTCCGCCGAGATGGTGTTCCTAGATGGTGTCGCATCCGATGTGTCTTTGGGTGGTGAGTTATACTTCAAAGATCTCGTGGGTTCGACGATCACGCAGAATGGATTTGGCGTGGATGAAGGAGAAATACTTGATGTCTCGAGTTCCCACATCGGCGCGCGATTGACTGATCTCAAACAAGATCTCAGCCCAGGCGACCATCCAACTGTTTTCTTGAACTTCAGGCACGGAACGCTGGAGGTCACGGCACATGTATTACCGCGAGGTCAATGCTGACCGTGACCGAGGCACAAAAACTTCTCAGTGGCGTAAACGGAACGTCGATTTGATTCCGTCATCGCGAAGTTGCTGCATCTCACCCTCATCAAACAATCCCCATGGAGATATACAAATGAAAAAGACCACCCTTTTACTCTCACTAGCCGCGATTTCCGCCGCAAGTCTCGTATGGGCGCATGGCGGTGCCACAGGGATCGTAAAGGAACGCATGGACGGCATGGTGGCTATGAGCAAGGCGACAAAGGCGATTACACCCATGATGCGCGGTAACGTCGAATACAATGCCGAAGCTATCCGAGAATATGCACGCACGATCGAGGAACATGCCGGAGAAGCAATGACAAAGCTTTTTCCCGAAGGGAGCGGTGGCATGCCCTCCGAGGCGAAAGACGATGTGTGGACCGACTGGGAGCAGTTTGAAGTTCTTGCCATGCAACTGGAGAGCCTTGGCAAAGGTCTCGGCCAAGCTGCCGAAAATGGCCTGGCGGCATCAGGTTCTGCGGACGGAGCTAGCACTAATATGATGGGGACCGGCGGCATGATGGGCACCGGCAGCATGATGGGCGCGGGCAGCATGATAGACATCGAGATGCTTGCGCAGATGCCAGCCGACGCGGTCTTTGCAAAAGTCGGCCAAGCATGTTCGGCGTGTCATACAAAATTCCGCGCCGAGTCCAACTAACATGAAGCGCTTATCTATTGGCCTTGGCTTGTTTGCCGCCCTTGCGGTGATCGGCTTTCTTGGGCTCGCTGCTTGGCCGATTTCCCGAACTCCGTCGCCTTCACTGGCGACTCTGGACGGCAATGTTCAGAATGGAGCCTATCTTGCGAGAGCATCCGGCTGCATCGCTTGCCATACCAACCCAGAGGGCGGCGCTCCTCTGGCAGGTGGTATAGCTCTGGAGACGCCATTTGGCACATTGTATTCGCCAAATCTAACGACAGATCCTGTTCACGGGATCGGGGATTGGACAATCGACCAGTTCGCAGTCGCGGTAAGGCAGGGCATATCCCCGGAGGGAGAGCCCTATTATCCCGCTTTCACCTATCCGTTCTATGCGGACTTCTCAGATCAGGACATCGCGGATCTCTGGGCGGCATTCCAAACTGTGCCACCGGTGGCGGAACCTTCTATCGCGCCAAATATGATGTTTCCGTTCAATCAGCGTGCGGGTCTAAAGTTGTGGCGCGCAGCATTTATGTACGACCCTGATACGGAACCTGTGGAGGGCAAAAGCGATAGTTGGAATCGTGGCAAATGGTTGGTCGAAGGAGCGACTCACTGCAGTGCGTGTCACACACCGCGCAACTTGGCTGGAGGGCGCAAGGAAAAAACGGAGAAGTTCGCTGGTTCAGACTTGATCCCAGGTGGAGGTAAAGCGCCTGCGATCGACACAGCGTCGCTTATGAATCAAGGATGGGACGCGGACAGTTTGGCCTATGCATTAAAGACCGGTCTTACCCCGTCCGGGGATGCCTTTGGCAACGCCATGGGAGAAGTCGTTTTACATGGAACCCAGTTTCTCAGTACCGCAGATCTTGCAGCCATGGCCGAGTACTTAATGGATCAACCCAGAAAGTGAAACCAGCTGAGGTATTTGATGGGTCCAATAAAACTCAGTTTCTGCGTTGGTGTCCACTTATCAAGCGGAATTTGACGTTAGCACTGCAAGAGACGTTGGACCGATTTAAACAGAGGGAGCAAGACTATGGACAAGTCTACCAACCAGCCGCCCCTAAATACCAGTTCACAAAGCACTGATCCGGAGGCGATGCTGTCAACGAACAGAGGAGCATTTCTCGGCTTCTTGATGAAGCGATTGAAGGACAGGTTGGGAGTGGACAAAACATGGGGGTCATCTTCGTCGTTGCGGCCCGTGCTAAGGTGAGTTCTTTGCGTGTGGGGCTGCCATGGACGTACGGATTACAATCGAAACTACCTTCGACAACGGGGAGAAGCGCACTCATCAGCTTGACGGCATTTCACGACCCTACCGGGTGACCTGTCCAGACGGGATCGGGTTGCGCCTCGAGGATGGGAAGAGGGTTGTCGAACAGATTCAGCGGGCAATTCTTTGCGATCAGGTTGAGGAAATCATCCGAGAAAGCCGCGTATGCCCGGATTGCGCCTCGGTTCGTGCCATTCATGACTATCGCACGCGCGATCTCGACACGCTCTTTGGGCGGGTTCGGGTCAAAGCCGCGCGCTTGCGCCGCTGTTCGTGTGATGCCAGGTCAGCGGCGATGCCAGGCGGACCTATTTCTCCGCTGGCCTATTTCTTTCCTGACCGGGCTACCCCGGAGCTGCAGCGGCTCCATGCGGAACTCGGGTCCCGGCATTCCTTTCGCGAAGCCGCGCGGCTGATGAAAAGCTTCCTCCCCTGCCATCCGCCCCATCACACCACGGTGCGTGACCGGTTGGGAAGAGTAGCCGCGGGGCTCGAGAAAAGTCGAAGGGCATCAGGCGATCCCGCTGAAGCACTTCCCAAAGGGGGTTTGACGGTTTTTCTGGACGGTGCGCATATCCGCTGTCGACCGGAGTATCAGCAGCGACACCTGGATCTTGTGGTCGGTAAGATTGAAAGTCGCAATATGTGCCGACGATTTGGCTTGGTCGCCAATGCGACGGCATCGCCAGGCAGCCGGATGCGAGAAGAGCTGTCAGACTTTGGATGGAAGCCGGGCCGTCTGTTGACGGTAATCTCTGATGGCGAGCTTGCTCTCCCGAACCTCATACGGAATGCCATGGGTGGCGACGGCCAGGTGAAGCATATCCTCGACTGGTGGCACATCTCGATGCGTATTCGACATGTCGAGGCCGCCGTTCAGGGTCTGGTCCAGATACCGGGATTCACTGGAATTCCGGTGCTGTTCCAGCGCCCCGCGAAAAGCCTTCGCTGGTGGCTGTGGCATGGCAGAGCACGGGTCGCGGAAACTTATCTGAAAGGGCTCATGCACGATTGCACCCGCCTTGCGGAAGAACCTTTGGCTGTCCGCACCGCTGCCGCTCGTGTGCAGGCCCGATGCGGGACACTGTACACCTATCTCGCGAACAACATGGAATCCCTTGTCGACTATGGCCGACGGTACCGTAACGGGCTGCCCATCTCGTCATCTCGTGCCGAAGGATCAGTCGATGACATTGCCAATGCCCGCATGGGAAAGCGCAGAAGGATGCGGTGGTCGCCCAAAGGGGCTCACCGAGTAGCCGTCACAAGGGCCGCAGTTCTCGATGGTCGGCTGACCGTCGCAAACAGAAAACGCGCCGCATGACCCCCATGTTTTGTCCACTCCCCCAAACGCGTCGCGTCTCAGATTAAAGGGCAACGCGACAGCAGATCATTGAAATTGTCGGCATCCGCCGCGCCGAGGATCGGGTGATGGCGGGGATCGTTACGGGTCTTCTGGAGGGCACAGTCGTCGACTTTGCCGCCCGTCTCCAGCTGACGCATGAGGCGACCTACCGTGCGCTGCGGGCGCTTGTCGAGGCGGGCCGGGTCACAAACCCGTCCCGTGGGACCTACCGATTGGCCTAGCTGTGACTGGCAAAGACCGATGTCGCGCCATCGGGCCCGACAAGCAGCGTATCAAACGTATCACCGGCCCCGGGACCACCCATGCCGGGGGAACTCATCGGCATACCCGGCACGGTGAGCCCGCGCGCCGCCGGTTGCTCTGCGAGAAGCCGGGCGATGTCTTCTGCCGGCACATGGCCCTCGACGAAATAATCGCCCACCACGGCGGTGTGGCAACCGGCCAGTTCCGGCGCGATCTGGAGCCTGTCTTTCAGCGCATAGAGGGCGTCCTGCTCGACATCCTGGACCTCGACCTGGAATCCGGCCTGCCGGACATGATCGACCCAGGCGGTACAGCATCCGCAGGTCGGGGATTTGACAACCTTTATGGCCGGTGCGGTATCGGCCATGGCCGGAAGCGCGATTGTGGCGGCAGCGCCGGTCAGTAGAAAGGTGCGTCGTATCATTCATCAATCCTTTTCTTCGGTATCTGGAATATTGGTCTTATCGGACTGGGAGTCGAGCGCCTGTTCGGACTGCGGTTCGCTATTCCCGGACATATCGAGCGCATATCCGCTTGCTGGTCCCCGGATCGGCTGAACCAGCATTCTGTCGATCCACAAATCTCGCGTCGTCCGAAATTGCTCGATACCTATTTCCATGCCGGTGTGTCCCTTCGCAGGTTGCGCGACATAGGTCCCGAGAAGCCGATCCCACCAAGGCAGGTTGAAACCGTAATTCGAGTTCGTTTCCCGCGGATCGACCGAATGGTGGACGCGGTGCATATCGGGGGTGACGATAATCCACCTCAGCCAGCGGTCGACGGACGGCGGCAGACTGATATTGGCGTGGTGGAACAGGGCCGTGGCGTTCAGGATCACCTCGAACAACAAAACCGCGACGGCAGGGGGTCCCAGGGCAGCGACGACTGCGAGCTTGAACACCATCGAGATCAGGATCTCGATTGGATGAAAGCGCAGGCCGGTCGTTGCATCGAATTCGAGGTCCACATGATGCATGCGGTGCAGGCGCCAGAGCGCAGGAATGGCGTGAAACATCACATGCTGCAGGTAGATCGCGATGTCGAGCAGCAGCATTGAGACGAGCACAGCCGCCCAGAACGGGACCTCCACGGTGTTGAACAAACCCCAGCCACGGTCTTCGGCGGTGACTGCGAGGCCCACTGCCAGAATCGGAAAGGTCAGACGCAGGATTGCCGTATCGATCACGACAAGCGCGATGTTGTTGGTCCACCGGATGACACGCGGAATGTCGCGCCGACGACGAGGAGCGGCGATTTCCCACAGCGCCATGGCCGCAAGGACGCCGAGGAACACCGTCAGGCGAATGGCCGGTTCCGAACCAAGGATCGTCTCGGTCATGTTTTGACCTCGTATGTTTTCAAAGCCACTTGAGAATGACTGGCCATGTCAACTCTCCTTCCGTTGTCTGCCGGTCTTTCGCGTCGCGGCGAAGAGAACCGACAGGCCGGTAAAGGCACCGAGGGCAAGCGCGGTCCAGGTGGCGGTGCGGGTATCTCCGTTCATCGCCTGGCTGCCCGTGTGAGCGAGGAGAAAGCTCGCCGGGATAATCCCGGCCATTGTGGCCAGCGCGAACCTCCAAAGGTGCAGCTTGCTCAGACCGGCAGCGTAACTGATCATGTCGAAGGACAGAAATGGCAGCAGGCGGCTGCCGAAGACCAGAAATGTCAGCATGTTCTGCGACCCGAACAGCCCCGTGTTTATCTTCTGACCGAGATGACGCTCAACAAACGGTCGGCCCAGGCTGCGCGCCAGACCAAAGGCGATAAGCGCGCCGAGTTCCGCGCCAAGAACGACGAGTATCGTTCCAAAGGTATGTCCATAGGCGGCTCCGGCAGCGAGAGCGATGGGCGCGGAGGGCAGTGGGCTCGCCACGATAGCGAGTGTCATAAGCGCGACGATGACAATTGGACCGGCAAGACCTGCGGCCTCGATCCAGCGGTCGATTTCCGCGCGAGAGGGCAGGCGAATATCAATGCCGAAGACATCCGGGAATGCCAAGGCGACAGTTCCGACAGAGATCACTGCAAGAAGAAGTACACGCCACTTCACGGTTCAAAACACGCCATAAAGCAGGATAAAAAAGGCCGCTGCGAGTAGGTCGAAGGCAACGCAAAACGGAATGTACCAGTTCGGAACGCTGGCGAGACGGCGAGACTTGTGGTGCAAGATGTCCCACAAGGCGTGCAGGGCCAATCCCAACGGGAGGAAGGCCCAATGCCATATCAGCCCCAAGAACGCCGCCAAGGCGAACAAAAGAGCGACGGCGAGCTCTGCCCAAAACACGCGGGGATTGCCGTCCGCGGCGCCAAAGCCAATATAGGCGCCACCGATCAACGCAAGCGTGATCGAAGCAAGAGCCACCGAGGTTCTCTCATCCAGAAACAGGTGAGCCGGCAATGACAGCAGGACCAGGAACGCACCGATCCGCACGGGAAATTTCATGATATCGCTGTGGCGATGTCGGGATGCGGGATCGCCGGTTTTTTCGATTATCTGTGCCATAGCTTGGTACCTAGGGATTCCAGCTACTGGAAGGTCAAGGGATATTCGGACAGGCGCGCATTGAGGCGCTGGCTTACCCGCTCAATCCGGGTGGCTGTCATTGGGTATCTTTCGCCTGCTGCCAGACTTGCTGGCAAGCAGAGTAAAGAAACGTCGCCGACCAAGTCAGCAACATGAAGCCCAAAAGCGATTGGAGCATCAGCAATAGCCGAAAGGGCCCCGCCACCTCGAGGGACGAATAGCCAAGAGTCGAAAAGGAGATGCCTGTCACATAGAGAATATCCTCAAACAGCGGCGGGCTATTGCCGAACGATTGCGGCAGTAAGTTTTCCACCACCATCGCGTTGAACAAGGCAAGCGTGACAAGTTCCAGAACGTGGAACAGCAACAGGACGGAAAATGTGAGGATGATCCGCAATCCCGATCCCTCCGACCGGTGCGGAGAAAACCTCAGGATGCCCGACAGCGCGTAATGATGGACAATTCCCATCAGAACCGCAGCGCATGTTCCAACAAGCATCGCCATCGATACGGTCATTCGACCAGACCCGCCTTACTGCTCAACCAGATCAAATTGACCATATATCAGGCTCTTTTCACAACCGGGCGTCAGGCCTTCGCGGGTCAGGCCAATTCGGCGGGCAGCCCCTTCAGGGCGACAGTGATCTGAACGGTTGGCAAGCCCGATGCGATCCAGCCTTTTCCGTCGCCTGAACCCAGCATCCCCTCCGAGATATCAGCGTAGCCTGAGTAACCAGCTTGTTTCAAAGCGCGAAGCAAGGAAGCAGAGCGTCCGCCCGTCGCGCAGATCAGTCCAACGATACGATCACCGCTTAATTCCTTTGCCTTGAACAAGCGGTCCGGAAAGCCGGTCTCGTGCATGCTGATCGGCCAGACCCCGGCACCTGCACCGGTTTCTTGCCACTCGTCGCGCGTTCTGACATCGATGATCCGAGCCGTGTCCGCCTGAAGCGCGTCAAAGGCAGTCTCTGCCGACCAAACAGATCGGAACTGCGCCATCACCGGCGATGCCATTACGGCCAATATCGTCATCTGAGCACCCAGGGCAAAGCGGCGCCGGTTCAAATCAGCCATGTTCGAAAACCTCATCGTTTGATCGGTTGCGGTTCTATGCGTCACGGGCCACGTGCACGACGCTACCCGGGAGTGCCGCGCGGTGCAGGTTTAGATTTGTATCCATGTGTAGCAAGGGACTGACCTGATACAAACAGCTACAATTCTGCCCCTGAAACATGAAACGACTATGATTTAGGAAGGACGCCATGGGACCACCACCTCATATCCTTATCGTGGATGATCACGCTCAGATTCGCGAAAGCGTCGCGCGCTTTCTGGAGAAGAACGGGATGCGGACCACAGTCGCCAAAGACGCCGTGGAAATGGATGCGAAACTCGTGACCGGCCATTTCGACCTGCTCGTGCTCGATGTCATGATGCCTGGAGAGGATGGCCTGTCGGTGTGCCGACGCCTTGCGCCCAAAGGTGATCTTCCGATAATTATGCTTACGGCGCTTGGTGAGGAAACAGATCGTATTGTGGGTCTGGAAATCGGCGCTGATGACTATCTGGCCAAGCCTTTCAATCCGCGAGAACTGCTCGCCCGGATCAAATCGGTTCTCAGAAGAAGCAACCGCGATGAACCCTTGGCCGGAAGTCTGGCTGGACGGAAAGTCAGTTTTGCGCATTGGATCCTGGATACCGACCGACAGGTCCTGATCGACGGCTCCGCCACCGAGACGCCATTGACGACATCCGAGTTCAAATTGCTGGCGGTCCTGCTTGAGAGAGCGAGGATGGTGCTCAGTCGTGACCAGTTGCTTGACCTGACCGCCGGTCGGAGCGCCGGTCCCATGGATCGCACAATTGACAATCAAATCAGCCGTCTTCGCCGCAAGATCGAGCCGGATGTGTTAAGACCAAGCGTCATCAAGACAGTGCGAAATGGTGGGTACTGTCTGGCGGCCGATGTCGAGGATGCGATATGATGCGCCGTGCGTTGGCCTCTCTGAGCGGACAGTTGATCCTGCTTGTGGTCGCCGCGCTTGTCGTGGCCCAGGCAATCAGCCTTTTCCTCTTCGCAGATGAGCGCAGCCTGGCTATCCGGGCGGCTTTGGGTTTTGAAGCCGCCGGTCGAGCGGCGAATGTCGCACGGCTGATCGAGGAGGCGCCGCGGGATTTGCATCAATCGATCCTTCGAGCGGCAAATTCACCTCTTATCCGTTTTGATCTATCGAGTACCCCGAGTGTCGAACACACCGGCCATTCCGACGGCGGCATCGTAGAGGGACGCATACGCGCCCTGATGGATGACAGCTACAGCCGGGATATTCGTGTTGAGTTGCATGAGGTCGAGGGCGAGTTGCGACCCTTGCCCAATCTCTCTGATGAAATGACAGAAATGCATCTCGCAATGATGCGTGGGGAGTTGACAGCGGTTGAAATGAACTTGTCGATCGCGATCGAGGGATCGCGTTGGCTGAATATTGGAACGCGGTTCGAGCGGCCACCAATCCAGTGGCCTTTTTATTCGATGCTGACCTTCGGGATCTCCGCTGGACTGCTTCTGGTGGCCATCATCTGGTTTGTCATGACGCGCCTGACGCGTCCGCTTCGGAATTTGTCCAAAGCCGCCAACCATCTCGGCCGAGGCGAGGATGTGCCGGAGCTGGCAATTGCAGGGCCGACCGAAGTCAGGGACCTGACTGTCGCCTTCAATCGCATGCAAATCCGGCTGACCCGGTTTGTCAGTGATCGGACACGGATGCTCGCAGCCCTCGGGCACGATTTGCGCTCGCCGCTCACCGCCATTCGGGTCCGCGCGGAACTGGTTGACGATGCAGAGACTCGCGAAAGCCTCATTGCATCGGTTGAGGAGATGCAAACCATGGTCGAAGCGACGCTCACCTTTGCTAGAGGCCTGACCGGATCCGAAGAGTCCGAAGTGGTGGATCTACGCGACTTCCTGAAAAGCTTGTGCAGCGATATGTCGGCACACTGCTCGTTTGGCCTGAGCGACGATATTTCCGTGCGGCTTCGACCCAACGCGTTTCGCAGGGCGCTTCGGAACCTGCTGGAAAATGCCGTTCGCTACGGTGGCGGCGCCCAAATCAGCTGGGCGGTCCGAGACGCGAACCTAGTGCTCAACATCGATGACACCGGCCCGGGCATTCCGGACAATGAATTGCAAAAGGTGTTCGATCCCTTCTATCGGCTGGAGCAATCGAGGTCGCTTGAAACGGGTGGCTACGGACTAGGGCTCTCCATCGCGCGGACAATCATCCAATCCCATGGCGGGGATATTGGATTGGTCAACCGGCACGGTGTCGGCTTGCGCGCAGTCGTGACCATTCCGTTGGATGAAAACCAAGAAATGAAAGGAGAAACAGATGAAACCGAAGACGTTTTTTCCAATGTTACTGTCCAGCTTGCCCGCCAGCATGGCGCGAGCTGATGGACCCGACTCCTGGACAGGTCACATGTGGGGCGGAGGCTATGGCTTTATGGGCGGCTTCATGATGCTCGCCTTCTGGAGCGTCGTGATAGCATTGATCGTGTTTCTGGTGCTCAGGCTGCGGGACAATGGCACCCGTCCCCCGGACTCGGACGCGCAGGAAGCGCTCCGGCGCCGCTTTGCGAATGGGGAAATCGACGAAGAAGAGTTCCGTCGCCGCAAAGCAACGCTCGACGAATAGACCCCGCCGCGGACGCCAAAGCCGTCCGACGCGACGCCCACCGACACTGGATAGGAAAGAACGCCATGGTCCCGGAAATTGGTCACTTCGCACTGGCCCTCGCGCTTGCGCTTGCGCTTGTTCAAAGCGTTCTGCCGATTGCAGGTGCGTCGCGTGGAAACGCCGTCTGGATGAAATCCGCCCAGGCGACGGCAATAGGACAAGTGCTGTTTGTGGCCATCGCCTTCGCAGCGCTGATGCAGGCTTTCATCGTCAGCGATTTTACCGTCAGGAACGTCGTCGAGAACTCCCATTCGCTCAAGCCAATGCTCTACAAGGTGGCCGGGACCTGGGGCAGCCATGAGGGTTCGCTGCTGCTCTGGATCCTGATACTCGCGGTGTTCGGCGCGGGCGTCGCCTGGTTCGGATCGAACATCCCCGCCGAGACCAAGGCGCGCACCTTGTCGGTGCAGGCGTGGATCAGCGTCGGCTTCCTGTCCTTCCTGCTGCTGACGTCGAACCCCTTCGAGCGGGTGTTTCCGCCGCCGCTCGACGGCAATGACCTCAACCCGTTGCTTCAGGACATGGGTCTCGCCATGCACCCGCCGCTCTTGTATTTCGGGTATGTCGGCTTCTCCATCGTGTTTTCCTTTGCCGTTGCGGCTCTTCTGGAAGGGCGCGTCGATCCGGCCTGGGCCAGATGGGTCCGCCCGTGGACATTGGCCGCGTGGGTCAGCCTTACGGCAGGTATCGCTCTTGGATCGTGGTGGGCCTATTATGAACTGGGCTGGGGCGGCTGGTGGTTCTGGGACCCGGTCGAGAACGTGAGCTTCATGCCCTGGCTTCTGGGCACGGCGCTGCTGCATTCCGCCATCGTCACCGAAAAGCGCGACGCGTTCAAAAGCTGGACCATCCTACTTGCCATCCTGACTTTCTCGCTTTCGCTGCTCGGGACGTTCATCGTCCGGTCGGGCCTGCTTACATCCGTGCATGCCTTCGCCGTCGATCCAGAGCGCGGGCTTTACATTCTGGGTCTGCTGGCCGTGTCCATCGGTGGGTCGCTGGCGCTCTACGCCTGGCGGGCGCCCGAAATGGAGCCTGGCGGTCTGTTTCGCCCGATCAGCCGCGAAGCCGGGCTGCTGGTGAACAACCTCATTCTTGCCGCCGCTACCGGAACAGTCCTGTTCGGAACACTTTATCCGCTAATCCTGGAGGCTGTCACCGGGGACAAGATCTCGGTGGGTCCACCTTTCTTCAATGCCGCATTTATCCCGATGATGCTGGCTTTGGTGGTGTTCATGGGTCTCGGTCCATTCCTGTCGTGGAAACGGGCCGATATCGCTGGGTTGCTCGATCGCATTCGGTTCGTAGCCGTGCTGGCTGTCATCGCAACTTTGGCCGCGTGGTATCTTCTGAACGGTGGGCCGATCATGGCCTATCTTGCCATCCTCGGCGCTGCGTGGCTGCTTTTGGCGACTTTACGGGAATGGGCGCTACGCATCCGTCTGTTCGAGGTTTCCTTTGCTGAGAGCGCGAGACGGGCGCGCAACCTGCCACGGGCGTCTCACGGCATGACGCTTGCCCATGCCGGCGTTGCCATTTTGATGATGGGGATGATCGGCTCCAGCGCTTGGAAGAGTGAAGAGATCGTCTTTGCTGCTCCAGGGACCGAAGTTGCGATCGCCGGGTTCGACATCACCTTCGAAGGCGCCGCGCAGGTTCAAGGGCCGAACTACATTGCGGATCGCGGCACCCTTGTGGTCCGCAGGGATGACGAATTGGTCACGACACTGTTCCCGGAACGTCGATATTACCCGGTCGCGGAAAGCCAGACGACGGAATCGGCGATCCGGTCCACACTTGCGGGCGATCTCTACACGTCGATTGCAACGCCAGCCTCGGATCAAGTGAACAACGCCGGAGCATGGACCCTGCGGATCCTCTATGAACCGCTCGTCAACCTGATCTGGATTGGCTCGATCCTGCTGGTGATCGGCGGCTGTCTTTCCTTGTCGGATCGCCGCTTGAGGGTCGGGGCGCCGCGCCGCGCCAAACAGCCTGCCAGCGACGCTGTTCCTGCCGAGTAGGAGAGAAGATGAAACGTCTCATCGCCGGGCTGCCGTTTATTGCAGCAGTCATATTCGGGGGGTTTTTCCTCTGGGGGCTCAATCCCGACCGGGATCCGAACGAAATCCCCTCCGTCCTCATCTCGCAACCGGCCCCGGCGTTCGACCTCGATCCCGTGCCGGGGTTGGAGACACCCGGCCTGGCCCGAAGCGATCTTGTCGGCAACGAACGACCGGTCGTGGTCAATGTCTTTGCGTCCTGGTGCGTGCCCTGCCGCGCGGAACATGCCGTGTTGACAAGATTTGTCGAACGAGACGGCATGCGGTTGTTCGGAATAAACTACAAAGACAAACCTGAGGATGCCGTGAAGTGGCTCAATGACCTCGGCAATCCCTACGAGCGGATCGGGTCCGACCTGTCGGGCCGCACCGGGATCGAATGGGGACTCTCGGGCGTGCCGGAGACCTTCATCGTCGATGGCGATGGCACCGTTTTGTTTCGCTATGTCGGGCCAGTTGTGGGTCCGGACGCTGTTGAACGTTTCACTACAGCCCTGACGCAAGCAGGCGCGCTGCCAAACGGAGCAGGATCATGAGACAGCTGATTTTCGCATTGTGCATCGGGGCGCTTCCCTTTGCTGCCAACGCCGTCGAACCGGACGAAATGCTGACTGACCCGCTATTGGAACAACGTGCACGGGAGATCTCCAAGGATCTGCGATGCGTCGTCTGTCAGAATCAGGACATCGACAGCTCCAACGCGGGTGTGGCCCGGGACCTGCGCCTTCTTGTCCGCGAGCGACTGGTCGCAGGAGACACTGACACCCAGGTGATCGAGTACATTCGGGCGCGGTACGGCGATTACGTGCTGCTCAAACCGCCTCTGGAGCCTGCGACCTACGCGCTTTGGTTTGCGCCGATCGCTTTCGTTCTGATCGGGGTTTTCGTTGGTGGCGGGGTACTGATGAGTCGGCGAAAGCAAGAGGCTTTTGAAGATTTGGGCGCGGAGGATGAGAACACCGTGTCCGAGATTCTCAGACAAAACGAAGCGGGGGATGCGTCATGATCTGGGGTATTTTCGGTCTTCTGACGCTGGTCGCGATCGGAATAGTCCTCTACCCGCTGCTGCTGTCCAAATCGAACACTCTCACCAGAGGAGATGCGGTACCGGCCATCCTCGCCGATCAGATGCAGGAAATCGAACGAGACATGGACCGCGGTTTGATTTCTGAACAAGAAGCTCAAGCAGCCAGACTCGAGATCAAGAAACGGATCCTCGCGACGACCCGCAATTTGGAAGCAAAAGCCGGATCGTCCCGTAGTGGTGGCAGAGGCACTCTTGTTGTCGCGGCGGTCCTCGCGCCGGTTATTGCCGCGGGCTACTATCTGACAATGGGATCGCCGGAGGTGCCTTCAATGGCCTTCGCTGCCCGTGCAGAGGAGCGCGCACAGACTGATGAAGTGACGGCGCTGGCAATACAACTTCGCGAAAGGCTTATATCCGATCCGACCGGCGGCCCCAGCGAAGGGTGGATGCTGTTGGGCCAGACCTATCAGCGCATGGGCAGAGCAGCCGATGCCGTCGAAGCCTTCGAAGTCGTTGCCGAACGGGAGGATGCCACCTCCGCGACATTCTCCATGCTGGCAGAGGCTGTCGCGGTTGCCAATGACGGCGTTGTTATTCCACGGGCGAAATTGGCCATTGATCGCGCTTTGGACCTTGACCCATCCAATCCTGCGGCAACCTACTTCGAGTCTCTGTATTACTTTCAGCAAGAAGAGACGCGTAAGGCCTACGATCTGCTTGTTTCACGACTGAATCAGGAAGAGGCTTACGTTCCCTGGATGGAGACCTATGCAGCGCAGATCAACCGGATTGCAGCGGCAGCTGACCTTCCGGTCGTCAATCTACCCAGCGGGCCCACGTCGCAACCAGGCCCGAGTGCCGCAGATGTCGCGGCGGCGTCGGAGATGAATGACGCGGATCGCGCGGAGTTCATCCGATCGATGGTCTCGCGGCTGGCCGAGCGTCTTGAGGATGAACCGGACGATCTGGATGGTTGGATGCGGCTGGCAAATGCCTATACCGTCCTTCAGGAGCCCGATCGCGCCGTTGAGGCCTACCGCAAGGCTGAAGCGCTGTTGGAGCAGCAGCCCGCCAGTGATCCTCGGCGTGCGGCGGTCCGTGCCGCGCTTGAGCGGCTCGGCGGCTGACTACTGCTCGGTGTCCCGGTCGAGCAAGTCACTCCTGTCCGGCAACCTTTGCGGAAACATCCCGACCACTGGCTTGCGCCAAGGCGTTCATCACGTCCTCGGTTTTTAGCAATTCGGACAGCACAATGCCGTTCGGTGCCGATGGTCCGTAGACGGCATTGAAGGGGATGCCGTATCTGCCGAAACTCTCAAGGTAGCGGGAAATGCGCGTGTCCGGGCGTGTCCAATCTGCCTGCATCGCCGTGACTCCAGGCGCTTCAAGCGCGCTCCGGACTGGCTCCCGATCGATGATAAGTGTCTTGTTCGCTTTGCAAGTCAGACACCAGTCAGCGGTCACATCGACAAAAACGACCTCTCCTGCGGACACGCGTTTCGCTATTTCCGAACGATCAAATGCGATCCAAGCCATTGCCAACTGCGGCGTCGAACGCGCAGGTGCTGATTGCTGCAAGAGAGGACCTGCGGCAATGGCCAGGACAAGGCTGGCTATGGCAATAGACCACCTGAATTGGGACTGCACATTCGGGAGAGATAGTATCAGAACGGCGAGACCGGACAACGCCGCGACCGCGATGACAGACGCAAGCCCGGCGACACCGTCGAGCACCCAGAACAGCCACACGGCGGTTGCAAGCAACAAAACCCCCATGACGCTTTTGATGATCAGCATCCATCGACCAGGCTTGGGCATCAATGCGACCAGACGCGGGAACGCGGCGATGACGAGATAGGGCAGGGCGAGGCCGAGCCCGAGGCTCGTAAAGACGATGAGGATGTCCACGCCACGCCCGGCCAAAGCAAAGGCCACCGCGGTGCCGAGGAACGGTGCCGAACAAGGCGTCGCCATGACGGCACCGAACATGCCAGTGAAAAAGTCGGCGGAATACCCGTTGCGTCCTCCGGCCCCTGCAAGCCGCGTCTGCATGCCGTGTGGAAGGGCGAACTCGAACGCTCCGAACAGATTTGCCGAAAAGACGAGCAGGACAGCGATCATCGCCGCAAGAAACAGCGGGCTTTGAAACTGCAAACCCCACCCGACGCTGAGGCCTGCCGTCTGGAGCGCCCAGAGGACGAGCGCCAGACCCCACATGAACGTCATGATGCCGGCGCTGGCAGCGACGAAACCGAACCGGACACGGGTTGTGTCGTGATCGGTGTGTTTGAGCACAGACGACACCTTGATGGACAGCACCGGCAGCACGCAGGGCATCACATTCAGGATCAATCCGCCCAGCAGCGCGATCACGGCAATCCAGATCAGTTCCATCATGTCCGGTGTCGTGGCGGCCAGTTCAAAGGGTGGTGCTATTCCTTGCGCCACGCGATCCGCGATGATCGTGAAGGCCCGGTTCTCGCCGTCGGTGACGGTAATCGACGGAGCCACTGTCACATCCGTATTCGACGAGAGGATCGGCAAGCGCGCCCAAAGCAAACGATCCTCTTCTCCCAAACGGATATCGGGTTTGCCAAGCGCAACACCCATACCCAGTTCGGGAAACACATCCGGCGACTGGAGTGGTTCATCGACGCGAAGGCTGACGATCAACTCCGTGAGGTCTTCGTCGATGAAGGCATTTGCCTCGCTGACGCCGCTCGTCTTGGCCCCTTCGGGGACGCGCTCGGAAAACGTACCGATCAGCCCAGCCGAAGTGCTGTCGATGACGTTGCCCCGTCCGAGGCGAAGTGACAGGTCAAACTCTTCCGGGACACAGACATTGGAGCACACCAGCAGTTTGACCTGCGCGGAAAGAGTCACAGGTGCGCCGGGATCTTTGAGCGTTATGCGCAGCGGAAAGACGACTTCACCCGCATAACCAAAATTTTCGATGCCGAAGGCGGTGAAGCGCGTCGGGGCGGGCCACATGAATTCGACATCTGCGACGTTTTCGGAACCGCTCCATTCGACCGAAGGCGGTATTCCCACCTCGCCCGCCGACCGCCAATAGGTCTTCCAGTTTTCGTTCAGTTGAAGGTGAAGCCCGGCTGACAGAGTCTGTGTGTTCTCGGGAACGCCGTCCTGTACACTAATGAGATGCGCGGTGAGTGGCGCGCTCTGGTATTCAGCAGAGGTTGCTGCCGCGACACTTCCAGAGACAAGGGCCAGGAGCACGAAGGGAATAAGCAAAACCCGTCGCAGGATCAAAAGGCAATCGATCAAGATACCTGCTTCCTTCCCATATTTTCCGCAGATTTCGCCAGGACGGCGGAAATTGCGTCAAAGTCCACCTGTGGCAAAACCCTGACGACCGTCCGCACAGACAATTCGCGCAACGCCAGTCGCAGAAGATGAAAGGGTTCGACACCCATCCGGCAGAAGGTCTGACGCTTGCTTCGTGGACACGATAGCCTTCAGATCTAGGCAGTCTGCAAGGCTTCCCGCGCAACCTCCAAGTAATGTAACCATCAACAGCAATACGAATACCTTTGCTTTCCCTCGCACATCACTGCCTGTTGCGGGCGACGCTAGGAATCACGGAACTTATGGGCTCGGGCGCTTCCTCGATAGTATCGTTTGCCTTGTCGGAATGGCACGATTTCCCCATGAATCTATGCATCACAAGATGCGCTCCAACGCACAACAGGAGCGGGGCGAAAGCCGATGCATTGCCCCACATACCCGCAAGCGTTCCGCCAGCGAGAAAAAAACCGATCACGGGCAACAGCATCACAATGCAACACGCCATCATTCCGTAATGCATGAGCTTGTCTGTAATCGGCTTATTCTTGGGATTTTCGTCGTCCATGACACCCTCTTTGTCTCGTTCCTGGCGTCATTTGCGACCCTCCAGCAGGGTAAGGTCAAGGATACAAATGGATACACTTCTCGCGGCCTTGTCAGGTTGCCAGATGCCGGGTCTCGCGTAAAAGACGTGTGACAAAACCGAGGCTGGGAGTGTGTCATGACGTCTTTGCCGAATAACAAGATTAACCGACGACGCCTATTTGGTTTGGCGGCGGTTGCTTTGGCTGCCCCAAGCGTGGTTCGGGCCGAAGTCATTCGCCGCAATATCTCTTCTTTCCGAGTTCATGACTGGCAAGACCATTTCGATACGCTTGGAAAGGGTATCATTATCTCGGACACGGAAACACGGGCTCTGCAGCATTGGACAGCAGATGGGTCAATGCGGATCTATCCGACATCCGTTCCTCTGACCGATGAACTCACAAAACGCGGTTATACCGAAGTCGTGGAAAAGCGCAAAAACCCCAGCTGGGCGCCGACGCCCTCCATGCGGGAACGCAATCCAGAATGGCCGGCACGTGTCGAGGGAGGCGATCCTGCCAACCCTCTGGGTACCCGCGCATTGTATCTGTCCTGGCAATACTACCGTATCCACGGAACACAGGACACGCGAAAAATCGGCCGTCGGTCATCAAATGGCTGCATCGGTTTGTTCAACGAACAGGTTGAAGAGCTTTACGAGCGGGTGCCCGTCGGCACTCAAGTCAAACTCATCTGACCCAAGAGACAAGGCGGAAGATACAGGCATGGACAAATTGACCGCGCTTATTGGAGCCGTAGTTATAGCTGGCGGGGGAGTTGCAACTTGGCAGTTCATTTCTGCGGAAGATTCTGCGGAAGATACAGCGATGGGTCATTCCATGACGCCTCCTGACACGAGTAGCATAGAAGCAGGCGACCCAATCGTTCAGGTCCAACTGCCGGCAGAATTCTCGGAGCAAGCCACGATTGGGAAAACCATATTCGAGGCTAAGTGTTCCGAGTGCCATGGAGCAAACGCAGCGGGACAAAACGGGATTGCCCCGCCTCTTGTGCACAAGATTTACGAGCCGAGCCACCATTCAGACATGGCCTTTGTTCTGGCCGCTCAAAATGGCGTGCGTGCGCATCACTGGAAATTCGGTAATATGCCCAAGATCGAGGGGCTGACCCAAGGAGACGTCAAGATGGTGGCTGCCTATGTCCGAGAACTACAGCGGGCCAACGGGATCAACTGATGCGTTGGTCGAAGACGAACAGATGGATCCTGTCGATCGTTTTTGGCCTGTTCCTTGTGGTTCTCGGTGTCCCTGAGGCACCAGCGTTCCATGATAGAGCGTCTTTGGCGCAAGAATCACACAGTCATGAAAATGTGGGGCCATCTACGAGCGAGACCTCTGGTCACTGTCATCCGGGACTCGACTGTTCTGTTCCGGCAGCGTTGTTGTTCCCAGAAACGGTGGTTTACGAGCCTCATTTTATGAACGCCGTCATGCAAGACGGCGCGACCCAACGAACCGAATTGCGCCCCGACAGCGATCCTCCACCCCCACGGAAGTGGGTCTGATTTCACACCCCTCTTAGAGCAGACCCATTAAAGGATCGAAGACATGAAAAAGACGACTATCGCAGCGGCAGTGTTGATTGCAGGAACCGCGGTCGCGGCATTTGCGCATAGCGGTGCCACGGGCATCGTAAAGGAACGCATGGATGCCATGGCCGCCATGGGAAAGGCAGTCAAAACCGTAGCCCCGATGATGCGGGGCGAAACGGCCTATGACGCAGAAACAGTGCGCGATGCCGCGCGCCTGTTCCAGCAGCACGCCGGTGAGAGCATGACAAAGCTGTTCCCAGAGGGCACAGGGGGCATGCCCTCGGAAGCCAAGGACGAGGTGTGGACCGACTGGGAGCGCTTCGCGGCATTGGCAAGTCAGCTGGAAGAATACTCTGAGGGCCTGGAACGCGCAGCCGACAATGGATTGGGCGGCATGAGCGGCAATACCTCCATGGATGGCGCCTCGATGATGGGCGGCGGATCCATGATGGGAGGCGATACAACCATGATGGGCGGGAGCACGATGATGGGCCGAGGCGACATGATGGATGCGGCCGCCATTGCCGAAATGCCCGCCGACGCAGCATTCGCGATGACGACCCAGGTCTGTTCCGCATGCCATGAACGCTTCCGGGCGGAAGAAGACTGACCATGCGCCGGTTCTTGACACTCGTCAGCGGGGCCGCCGTGCTGGGCGCGGCCAGCCTCGGCGTCGTGATTGCATGGCCTGTCGGCAGTGCAGTGACTCCGATTGCAATAGAGGGCAATGTCGACCGGGGCGCATATCTGGCGCGCGCCAGTGGGTGCATTGCCTGTCATACCAATTTTGAAGCGGGCGGCGCACCACTTGCCGGAGGGGCGCCGCTCGAAACCCCGTTCGGAACGTTCTACCCGCCCAACCTGACGACAGACCCGGAACATGGCATGGGCGAATGGACGGCAGAACAGTTCGCAAAAGCCGTGCGGCAAGGCATCGGCCCCGATGGAACGCCGTACTATCCGTCTTTCCCGTACACCTTCTATGCGGATTTTTCTGATCAGGATATCGCTGACCTCTGGGCGGCGTTTCAAACCGTGCCGCCCGTGGACGAGCCTGCACCAGAAAATGATGTCAGCTTCCCATTCGACCAACGATGGGGGCTGAAGCTCTGGCGAGCGGCGTTCTTCTACGATCCGGATACCGAACCGATTGAAGGGCGAAGCGACGCATGGAATCGAGGACGGGAATTGGTGCGCGGTGCGGCACATTGCGGAGCCTGCCATACGCCGCGCAATCTTGCGGGAGGCCGCGATATCGGTGCTTCCTTTGCAGGCAACGCCCAGCTTCCCGGTGGCAGCAAGGCCCCCGCGATACGGCCAAAAGACCTGGTCAAAAATGACTGGACGGTTTCAAACCTCGCTTATGCGCTCCAGACCGGCATCACCCCTTCGGGCGATGCTTTCGGCGGCAGCATGGCGGAAGTGGTTCGCGAGGGAACTCGGTTTCTGACACCTGCCGATCGCGAAGCGATGGCGCTTTTCCTGCTGAACAAGGACACGGTCGAGGCGGAGAACCCCGCGTCGAACTAACACCACGCGGGGGCAACACGCCCCCGCTTTCTCGAGGATCGAAATGAGACAAACACGTCGGGATTTCTTGCGCCATGCAACACTGGCGGCCTGCGCGGCGGCCATCCCGCAGTCGGCTTTTGCCGCGACCCCGTTCGAGGACCTGATTGCCAAGGTTGCACGTCGACAGCTTCTTCCGGACACCTACCCGGAAACAGAGATCTGGGGCTATGACGGCCTCGTTCCGGCCCCGGAAATCAGGGTCACACAAGGCGATCGGGTGCGTCGCAGGTTTCGCAACGAGGTACCCGATCCCAGTTCGGTTCACTGGCACGGAATCCGGATCGACAACGCGATGGATGGCGTTTCAGGGCTGACCCAAGAGGCCGTAGCGCCGGGTGGAACCTTTGACTACGACTTCGTCGTACCGGACGCGGGCACCTATTGGTATCACGCGCATAATCGCTCATACGAGCAAGTCGCGCGTGGTCTGCGCGGTGCCTTGATCGTCGAAGAGGTCGATGGACCGGACATCGACCGCGAGGAAGTCATCGTTCTGGAGGACTGGTTGCTCGACCCTGAGAGCGGGCAGCTGTTCGACAATTTCGAACAGCCCATGATGATGAGCCACGGTGGACGTACCGGCAACTTTATCACGACCAACGGGCGCTATGACCTGACCTTGCCCGCGCAGCGCAACGAGCGCATTCGCTTGCGGATCATCAACGCAGCAAGCGCTCGAATTTTCCCGCTGAGGCTCTCTGGATTCAGTGGCTGGACGGTGGCCGTGGATGGAATGCCAACCGGCCAACCCCAGTCGGTTGACGGCGAGTTGATCCTCGGCCCGGCACAGCGCGTCGACTTAATTGTGGATGTGACCGAAGACGAAGGCGGCACCGCCCAATTGCTTCGCATCGGCGATGATGATCAACTGACCCCGTTGGTGAGTTTTCTGGTCAACGGCACAGCCAGTTCAGTACCAAGAGGCAAGCCACTGCCGTTGCCGCCGAACCCCGCGGCACACGCCCCGGACCTTGCCGATGCGCGTGATTTGCGACTGGTCATGTCCGGCGGGGCAATGGGGCGAATGCAGTCCGCATTGCTTGGCGGGGAACGTCTTGGATTCCGTCAGCTTGCCCAAGCGGGCAAATTCTGGGCCCTGAATGATGTCGCCGAAATGACCTACACGCCACTGGCCGGTCTATCCCTGAACGAGCCGGTGCGCCTGAAGATCGAGAACCAGACCGTTTTCCCACATGCGATGCACCTGCACGGGATGCATTTCCGCGAGCTGCGCCCCGACGGCGCGTTCGGGCCGATGCGGGACACGATCCTGTTGGCCGGCAACGAGTCCCGGGAGATCGCCTTTACGGCAGACAATCCCGGCAAGTGGCTGTTCCATTGCCACATGCTCAGCCACGCCGCATCTGGCATGACAACCTGGATACGGGTCACATGAGATATCTCGTTTGGTCCCTTCCGATCACTGTCGCAGCAGCCGCCTTCACGTATTGGCTCTCGACCAGTGCATCCTCGGATGTCGGCAGCGCGTCCAGGGCGGAGAGCTACGACATCGAAGAAGGCGCGTTGCTCTACGCAGAAAACTGTGCGTCTTGTCATGGCGCGGGTCTGGAAGGCCAGCCGGAATGGCGAACGCCCGGCGCGGATGGGCGCCTGCCAGCACCACCACATGATGAGACGGGTCACACCTGGCATCATCCTGACAGCCTGCTCTTCGATTACACAAAACTGGGGGGTGCGGCGCTTCTGGCGCGTCAGGGCGTCGAATTCGACAGTGGCATGCCCGGTTTCGCAGACGTGCTGACCGACCAGCAAATTCACAACATCCTGGCCTTCATCCGGTCCACCTGGCCAGACCGCATCCGCGAAGTCCAGGCCGCGCGGACAGAAGCCGACGAACAACGGGGAGAGAACTAAAATGCGTTTCAGACAAGCCTTCACGACGGTCGCGATAGCTGCCTTGCTTCCGATACCGGCACTCGCGGACGAACTGTCAGAGTCCCGGGTCAAGGAACTTGTGCTCGAGGCAATCCGCGAGAACCCGGAGATTGTCATGGAGGCCGTGGCGATCCTCGAACAAAGGCAGGCGCAAGCGCAGGAGCTCAGTCAGGCCCAAGTTCTGAATGACCAGCGCGATCTGATCGAGAACGATCCGAATGCGCCGGTTCTCGGCAACCTGGAAGGGGACGTCACTGTTGTGGAATTTTTCGACTACAACTGTCCCTATTGTCGGCGGGTCAAACCCGAGGTGCGGGCTTTGATCGAAGACGATCCCAACATTCGCCTCGTCTATCGTGAATGGCCCATTCTCGGAGACGGATCGGTGTTTGCCGCGAAAGCGGCCTTGGCAGCGCGCAAGCAGGACAAATACGAAGAGTTTCACTGGGCAATGATGGGGCTGGAAGGCCGCGCGGAAGAGGCCTCCGTGCTGCGCGTGGCCGAGGAGATCGGCCTGGATATCGCGCAGTTGCGCAAGGACATGGAGGCCCCCGAGGTCGAAGAGCACATTGCGACCTCCATGCAACTGACCCAAGCTCTGGGCTTTAACGGCACGCCGTCTTTCGTGATCGGGGATGCGCTGGTCCCGGGCTTCGTCGAAAAGGCGCAGCTTGCCGACTTGGTCGAGGAAGCCCGCAAAGTCGAAGACTGAAATTCTGTGCCCGGACCACCCTTGGGTGGTCCAGGCACTGCATCAAGCGGCCGCAGGTTCCACGTTGTAGCCCGCATCCCGAATGATCGCTTGGACCTGATCGGCTGGTAACACGCTGTCGACATGCACCTGTCGGGCAGAAAGGTCACATTCTACGCCTGCATTCGGATCTGCGCTCTTCACCGCGCTTTCGATTGCTGCGGTGCAATGCCCACAGCTCATGTCCGGAACGCTGAACTTCATCGGAACCACTCCTTGATCTGATTTCTATCGGTGACATGGGGCTTCCCCCCGCTGGAAGGTCAAGTGAAGAAATTTATTTGGCGCCCTCCCATTGACCCTCCAGTAACTGGAAGCCTCATATTCCACTTCGAATGGAAAAACAGGTGACACATATGCCCGAACCCAAACAGATCAGCCTGCCGATCGAAGGCATGTCATGCGCGTCCTGCGTTGGCAGGGTCGATCGCGCATTGAATGCAATCGACGGCGTAGAGGATGTGTCGGTGAACCTTGCCTCGGAAACTGCTCGCATGAGCGTGGACGCGCTCAAGCGCATTCCCGACATCATCGAATCCCTTCGCGAGCTGGGCTACCCCGCGCGGAAGGCCAGGGCCGAACTCACGATTGCAGCGATGTCCTGTGCCTCTTGCGTCGGGCGGGTCGATAAGGCGCTTGCCGCGGTGCCCGGGGTGGTCGAGGTGAACGTCAACCTCGCCTCAGAGACGGCGACGGTCGTTTACGTCGAAGGTCTTGTCACGACATCCGATCTGATCGAATCAAGCGGCGCGGCAGGGTATCCAGCAACCGTGGCAACGGCCCAGGCCGGTGACGACAGAGTTGCGCGCAAGGAGGAAGAGGCTCAGGCGCTTGCCAAACGGGTCACCTTTGCGGCCATCCTCGCCTTGCCGGTCTTCCTGATCGAAATGGGTGGCCACGTCATTCCGGCCGTTCATATGCTGATCGAGACCACGATTGGCCAGCAGACGAGTTGGCTTCTTCAGTTCGTGCTGACGACAATCGTTCTCTTCGGCCCGGGCCGGACGTTTTACACCAAGGGTTTCCCGGCCTTGTTCCGGGGTTCCCCCGACATGAACAGCCTCGTCGCGGTCGGCACCGGGGCGGCTTACCTTTATTCCGTGGTTGCGACATTCGTACCGTCGGTCCTGCCTGACACGCTGCGCACCGTCTATTTCGAGGCGGCAGCGGTCATCGTCGTTCTGATCCTTCTGGGGCGGTTTCTTGAAGCGCGCGCCAAGGGGAGAACGGGCGCGGCCATCCAGAAGCTATTAGGGCTTCAGGCGCGGACTGCACGCGTGATGCGGGACGGAGAAAGCGTCGAGATCGAGATCGATGCGCTGGTTCAGGGTGACATCGTCATCGTGCGCCCTGGTGAACGCATCGCGGTCGATGGCGAGGTCATCGAGGGGACCAGCCGCGTCGACGAAAGCATGCTGACAGGCGAGCCGATCCCCGCTGAAAAAGGTGCCGGAGATACGGTGACCGGCGGGACGGTCAACGGCGCCGGAAGCCTGCAGTTCCTCGCCACGCGGGTCGGCGCCGACACGACCCTGGCGCAGATTATTCGCATGGTCGAAGAGGCCCAGGGCGCCAAACTGCCGATCCAGGGATTGGTCGACCGGATCACCTTGTGGTTCGTGCCTGCCGTGATGGCGATCGCGGCGGCGACCGTGCTGGTCTGGCTGTTTTTCGGGCCTGATCCGGCCCTGACGATGGCGCTGGTCGCCGGTGTGTCGGTGCTCATCATCGCGTGCCCCTGCGCGATGGGGCTTGCGACGCCGACCTCGATCATGGTCGGGACGGGACGTGCTGCGGAAATGGGTGTCCTGTTCCGTAAAGGTGACGCCTTGCAGCAACTTGATTCCGTTGATGTGGTCGCCCTCGACAAAACAGGCACGGTGACCGAGGGGCGACCCGCACTGACTGACCTTGTGCTGGCGGAAGGGTTCGATCGCCCAACAACGCTCTCGAAGATCGCTGCCGTGGAGTCGCTCTCCGAGCATCCTGTCGCGGACGCCATCGTGCGGGCCGCGCGGGCCGAGGGCGCACCTCTTGTGGCGGCCGAAGGCTTTCAATCGGTCACAGGTTACGGCGTGCGCGCCGTGGTCGAAGACGTGGAGGTGTTGGTTGGGGCCGACCGCTACATGGCGCGCGAAGGCATTGACGTCTCGGCATTGGCTCCAGAGGAAACGAAGATCGCAAGCAAGGGTCGCACGGCGCTTTACGCTGCCATAGATGGGCGTGTCGCCGCCGTGATCGGCGTGGCCGATCCGGTCAAACCGGCAAGCCGCGCAGCCATCGCAGCGCTGCACGAAAAGGGTCTTGCGGTTGCGATGATCACCGGCGACAAACGCGAAACCGCCGAAGCCATCGCCCGCGAAACCGGTATCGACCACGTCATCGCCGGCGTCCTGCCGGACGGCAAGGTTGCGGCGCTCGACAGTTTGCGCCAAGGGAACAAGCGCATCGCCTTTGTCGGCGACGGGATCAACGACGCCCCGGCGCTGGCGCATGCCGATGTGGGCATCGCCATTGGAACCGGCACCGATGTGGCCATCGAATCTGCGGATGTCGTCCTGATGTCGGGCGATTTGCGCGGCGTGGTGAACGCCTTCGAAGTATCGCGGCGGACCATGCGCAACATCCGGCAGAACCTGTTCTGGGCCTTTGCCTACAACGTGGCACTTATTCCGGTCGCTGCCGGGGTGCTTTATCCCGCCTTTGGGTTGCTCCTGTCACCAATCCTTGCGGCGGGTGCGATGGCGTTGTCCTCGGTGTTTGTCCTGACCAATGCCCTGCGGCTGCGGCGCATCGCGCCTGCGATGGACGAGCAGCGCGCAATCCCGGCAGAGCTGGCAGCCGCCACTCCTGCTCCAGCAGAATAACGGAGGTTCGACATGAACATCGGAGACGTTGCCCGACAATCGGGTGTGCCCCCAAAAACAATCCGCTACTACGAGGACATCGGGCTGATCCGCCCGAACCGTAGCGAGAACGGCTACCGCGCGTTCACCGAGAGCCACATTCACAAGCTGGCGTTTCTGGGTCGCGCACGGGCCTTGGGGTTCACCATCGAAGATTGCAGGACGCTCCTGTCGCTCTACGAGGATGAAAACCGCGAAAGCATGCAAGTGAAGGCGGTTGCGGAAGACCATCTGCGCCAGATCGAGGAAAAGATCGCGAAACTGCAATCCATGCGCGCGACGCTCGCCGAACTGGTGGAAAAATGTGCCGGGGATCACCGGCCCGACTGCCCCATCATCGAGGATCTGTCGCCGGAGCGGTTGGCCAAGTGACAGGCAAGAAGGGGCTGTACCTCAGAACCAGATCGCGCGGACCGGCATCCAGATACCCATGAAGATCATCATCAGGTTTTCCGTCAGCGAAATGAACCCCAGCGGGACGGAACTGTCACCGCCGACGCAGGCGCATTTCAGCTCTCTCTTGTCGATATAAACAGCCTTGAACACGCTGACAGCGCCGACCGTGCCGATAAACAGGGCGACAGGCGCCGAGAGCCACAGCAGCGCGCCGGCAGTCATCAGGACACCTGCCAACGCTTCGCCGAACGGGTAGACCTTGCCGTATCGCACCCATTTGCGCGCCAGCAGATCGTAGTTGAGGAACATCGTCGAAAACCCTTCGACATCCTGCAATTTCTGGATCGCGAGAATGGTCATGGACAGCGAAATGAACCATTCGAACCCCCGCAAGGTAAGGACCAACCCGTACTGGTGCCAAGACAGGCCCAATGCCAACAGCGCGGCAACGGAAAAGATCGCGATGACCGGCTGGTAGGTCGTGTCGCTTTGCTCTTCCTCGGGTGGGTCAATGTCGAAAAACACCCTGAGATCGTCGTAACCGCCGATCCGTTCGTCCCCGATGAAAGTCTGCGGCGTCGTCTCGACCCCGTGCTTCTCCATGAAAGCATCGGTGTCTTCACGGGTGTCAAGCGGATGGTCTTCCACCTCGAAGCCTTGCCGCTCCAGCAGGTCTTTCGATTTCAGACCGTAGGGGCAGACATGGCCCGGCATGACCATGCGATAAAGCTGCGCGGATTTACTGTCTGTGTCGCGGGGCATGTCCTTTCCTCCTTATCCGCTGCACGTAAGTTGACCACGGAACCCGGCTTCGTAGTCGGTTCCCGCGCTGACGATCAGATCGGTCAGGTCACCGTTCGTCTCTGCGATCTCGGCCGACAGCGGGCCTTCAGAAAATGCATTTTCGCCCTGCGCATTCAGGCGCACCAGATCACCGCTGATCTTCATTGCGGCGGCAGACCCTTCGCCGGTTTCACCAGTCACCAGTACAGCCGGACTGTCCGAGGTGTAAGCAAAGCGGCAATTTCCGCCATTCGGGAACACCGCAGCGATTTCGTCTTCCGTCAGAAACTCAGGATCGACCTTCGACACGACCTCCGTTTGAAGCGCCTGTTGCGCATCCACAACCTGCGCCGGCGTTTCGCTTCGCGTGGCCGATGCTTCGCCGTTTGCTCCAATGTCAGCAATAAGGTAGCGCATTTCGGCGATTTCCTTGTCCTGCGCATAGATAATGTCGTCTGCGAGCCCCCGGACGCGCGGGTCGGTGATCTCGGCACGAGTCGACGTCATGATGGCGATCGAGTGGTGCGGGATCATGGCGCGCATGTAGGACCTGTCCTGCACCGTGAATTGCCCGCGAACCAGCCAGAGGCTCGCCGCGAAAAGGACTATTGCGCCAACGAAAATCGCGATGTTGGCTTTGGTGTTCTGATACATGGACAACATGTACGCCAACATGATCACGGCCATGGTCGCCCCCATCAGGATGGCCATGTAAAGGCGTGTCTCCGAAAAGAAGATATGGCCCCAAAGATAGGTGTTCAGGTACATCAGAACGAACATGACCACGGTCGATGTTCCGATCATCATAAAGAATCGTGAGTAGTGCATTTCCAGTCACCTCCTTGCAGTTCTCTGTAAAACAACAACATTCCAGCGCTGGAGAGTTCCAAAAGCACGAATTTTCGTAGTTTCAAGGCAACAAAGGCGCGTCGTTTGCCCCGGTTCACGGCTTCTTTTCTTTGCCCCTGACGCGCACTGAATTTTCATGGGTCCGAGGAGATCGCGCCATGCAGAATTTCACGAGACGAGAATTGATTTGTGCCGGAGCGATGGGTTGCTTTCTGCCCACAACTGCCTGGGCCCACAAAGTCAAATTGCCCGAACGGTTCGAACCACAATTGGTAAACACCCGTCGTGGTGACTGGGTTAAAGGCGATGTCCACGTCGTTCCCGACGATTTTTTCCTTTATTTCATGCTCGAGGACGGGATGGCGATCCGCTACGGGGTCGGGGTAGGGCGCAAAGGTTTGTACGAACCCGGAGAGTTCACGGTAGCGCGCAAGGCCAAATGGCCATGGTGGCGGCCAACGAACGCCATGATCCGGCGCGAGCCACGCAAATACGCAAAGTACAAGGATGGACTGAAAGGCGGGCCAAACAACCCGCTCGGGGCCCGCGCGCTCTATCTCTACGATGCCGAGGGACGCGATACCTATCTTCGCATTCATGGAACGAACGCCCCGGAGACAATTGGGTCTGCCGTGTCGAATGGATGCGCGCGGTTGACGAATGAACATGTGAAGGATCTGTACGAACGCGTTGAAATCGGCGCCCGCGTCTTCCTGTATCCCAAAGTGACAACGGCGTGAGGAGTGTTCTGTCGCCTTGAAGTTCCTCTTCCGGAAATGGCACAAGTGCGGCAGTTGGCGAAAGCCAGTCTATCATTCATGAGGTGACGGAATTGTCTTTGAGCCGGAGGTCTTTCCTTGGCGGGATGACCGTTGCGCTGGCTGGTACCCGCTTGCCAGCAGCGACACACGAGTTGATCCTCGCGCCCCAATCGATCAAGGCGCACCTTGCTGGGTACGACGTGTCGATGTTGGGCTTCAACGGTGGTCTGCCGGGCCCAGAAGTCAGAATGCGACAAGGACAAACCGCCCGCATTACCCTCGATAACCGATTGGAGGAGGGCGCTCTCGTTCACTGGCATGGGTTGCGGGTTCCAAATCGGATGGATGGTGTCAACGTCCTCACTCAGGATGTGGTCATTCCGGGCGACTCGTATCGTTATCAATTCGGCGTCCCGGATGCCGGCACGTATTGGTATCACTCGCATTACCTGTCTTACGATCAGGTCAGCCGCGGTCTTTTCGGCGCCTTCATCGTCGAGGAGCAAAATGCGCCGGCTGTCGACCATGACATCGTTGTTCAGTTCTTCGATGTCTTGCTGGATCAGTCCGGGCAGTACGACGAAGCGTTCAACCCGGCCCACTTCGCAACCGAGGGCCGTATCGGCAATACGGTCACGGCACTTGTTTTCAATGGAACCGGCAAGACTGTGAAACGAGGCGACCGTCTGCGACTGCGTCTCATAAATCCCTCTATCGACAGGGTGTACCGTGTCGGCCTGGATGGTTTGATAGGCAAGATCGTTGCACTGGATGGCATGCCTCTGGCGCATCCTCGGACGCTCGAACCGATCCTTCTCGCTCCGGGGCAAAGATGCGATGTGATTGGTGATGCGACCGGGCCTATTAGATTCGACGACAGCTTTGGAGAACAGACGTTGAGCCTTGGCGAAATCGCTGTTTCCGGTTCCCGTGAGCCCGCGAAAGCGCCCATCACCGCATTGCCCGCCAACCGAATGCCCGCCCCGAAAGACCCCGGCCAAACCGCGGAGCTGGTGCTCCAGGGAGGTGCGGGAAGCGCGTCCCACAACGGCACAGGGACATGGGCGCTCAATGACGTATCCGGCCTGCCTCGAAGGCCTTTCCTATCCGCCGCGCAGGGGACGACCGCGCGCATTTCGATCCGCAACGAAACCGGGTTCCCACACGTCATGCATCTGCATGGCCACCATTTCTGGGAACTCGATGCGGCGGGTGAAGCCGGTCCATACCGGGACTCGACCTATCTGGATACCGGCGAGACGCGGGATATTCTCGTCGTCCTGGACAATCCGGGATCGTGGATGCTGCATTGCCACATGTTGAGCCACCAAGCCGACGGTATGGCAACGTGGATCAGAGTCGGCTGAGGGTCGAGACGGATACATACCGTTACAAATCTCTGAATGATAACAGGCCTTTCGCCGTCTACGTAACCTGACAAGCGAGAAACAGGTCCATCGACTGCCAATGGGAGCGTTCATTGACCCTGACACCAAAATCTCTCGGCATGACTGCGGCGGCAGGATCAGCCGCCTTGCTGTTGGGGGCCTTCGTTTTCCAGGCTCTTGGGTACGCGCCGTGCGCAATGTGCATCTGGCAACGCTACCCACACGCAATCGCCATTGGAATGGGCGCTCTGTTGCTCTTTGCTCTGCCGATTTTGCCAATCCTGATAATCGGTGCCCTGTCGGTACTCAGCACATCCGCGTTGGGAGTGTTTCATACCGGTGTCGAGCGCGGCTGGTGGGAGGGACCGACTTCTTGCACGGGATCCGGCCTCGATGTTTCCCAAATGTCGGTATCGGAATTGCTGCCCTCTGCCAGTTCAAATACGTCCAATCTTGTTCTGTGCAGTGAGGTTGTCTGGGAATTTCTGACGTTGTCCATGGCCAGTTGGAACGCGATCCTAAGCGGTGTCCTTGCTTGCCTCTGGTTGGTCGCGATCGCAAGACATCAAAAGGTTCGGTGGCATGGGGTCGCGGACGTTTCTTGAATCGTCCCGCATTCATCGAAAACAAACAAAGGGCTTCGCTTCATGGTTACAAGACGACACTTCCTTGCACTTTCCGGCTCGCTGTTTTCAGCGTCTCTGAGTTCGCCAGCATTCGCTAAGACCTGGCCGTCAACAGCCGAAAAAGCAGCTTGGGATGCGCAGATCACGCCCGCCAACTATGACCCGGCAACAACCAACCCATGGGGGCTGCATCCCAGGCTGCTGCCGCAACGCGTTTTGGCGAATGACGGTTTGCGCCCGGGTGACATTCACGTCGATGCGATCGCGCGCTATCTGTACCATATCGAGGAAGGTGGCACCGCGATGCGATACGGGGTGGCGATTGCCAAGGGCGATCTCTATGAACCCGGCACCTATACGATCCGCCGAAAGGTCGAATGGCCGCACTGGACGCCAACGCAGTCAATGATCGAACGCGATCCGGAGGCTTACGAGCGGTTTGCCGACGGTATGGAGCCCGGCCCCAACAATGCCTTGGGCAGCAGGGCTTTGTATCTATTCGTCGGAGATCGGGATACGTACCTTCGAATTCACGGAACGCCGAGCCCTCGCAGCATTGGCGGCCGGGCCAGTTCGGGATGCGTGCGCATGGTGATGGCCCACATCAATGATCTCTATCCGAATGTCGCTGTCGGATCGACGGCGTTCCTTTACTCGGCCGAAGACAGCGTTACCGCTCGAAGCTAACCTATTGCATCTTTGGCTCACACGCCGAGGACTGCGTCGTGCAGGGACATCTTCCAATGAATTGTTGGACGAACACTCACGGCTGTGTCGCAAGTGAACTTTCGAACTGTGCGATCGCTACGGATTTGTCGTCCTCATCGTTCTCGAACAGCTTTGTGGTTCGCACGCCCGGCAACTTGCCAAAATCCGCCATCAGGCGCTTTGGAAAAAATGTGCGTCCGATGGATTCAAATCCTGGTAATTGTCTGAGTACCGCGGAGGTACTGGCACTACAAAAACCGGAAGCGGCTGGGCCGCTGGCAATTGCAAGGCGCAAAGCCTGCTCCGCGACTTCGGGAGACACATCGATCTCTTGTATGACGACATGGTATGTCTCGCGAGCATGAGCCCGCGCATAAAAATCGGCCACTTGTGGAGTAATGCCATAAAGCACATCTCCCCGTTCCGGTACAGCGCTCAGCCGGACCGTTCCTGCCGGATCGAAGATAACACGCTGCGACCCATTAATCATGACGCTGCTATGCGCACCCGCCCCGGACCTGTTGTTGATCATGGTGTACAACGTCAGCGCGGCCGGTCCATCGTGACGGTAGGATGCGCTACTGATGACTTCGGCTGAAGCATCCGGGCGCATGTCGTTTCCTGCACCGCACCCCGCCAAAATTACCAAGGTTAGAACTGAGAAAATGCGGTTCAAAAAGAGCACCCTGCAGCCTCCTGCCATGGGTTGAATGATTGAATTTTCGGGATATTCAGGGCCTCTAGCAATCTCGACATCAACTCTTCCGGATTTCACCTCTACCGAAACATGGGTTCGGTTTCGGTTGGTATACGGATCCTCGACACCTTTTTTTCTGGATATCGCATGTTTCAGATGAAGAGGAGCGTTCGCCCCGAATTGATTTGTCGCAATTTGTAACAGACCCCGCCTTTGTGACCTCGCGATACAAAACACCGGCTCGCGTGGCATTCCGCATCTGCAGGTGCCCCCCATATGCTGGGTATCGCAACACTGACACGAGGTGATCGAAATGAAACGCAACACTTTACTCGCTGCAATGACCCTGGCTGCAACCGCCCTTGGCGGTGCCGCATTCGCGGACGCCAACCACGGGCGTGGGGGACAATTTGGCGCCCAGAGCGGACCAGGCATGATGCAGAACGGTGGTCCCGGTATGATGGGGAACATGGGCGGAATGATGGACATGATGAAGCGCATGCACGGAAACATGATGGGCGCAGGCATGATGGGCGCAGGCATGGGCAGTGGTATGATGAGCCCAGGCATGGCTGGCGGCATGATGCAAATGTTCGACACTGATGGAGACGGCACAACGACGCCGGAAGAAATGCGCACGCAGCTGCAGGCCAAGCTTTCCGAGTTTGACAGCGACGGGGATGGAAGCCTCTCGATTACCGAGTTTGAAGCTCTCCACAGCGCGATGATCCGCGAAATGATGGTGGATCGCTTCCAACACCTCGATGCCGATGGCGACGGCGCGGTGACGCCGGAAGAGATGGCCGCTCCTGCCGATAGGATGGAGCGGATGCAGATGATGCGGTCGAATATGGCAGATGCGCCTGCGCGGCCTGGCAACGGTCAGGGCATGGGCAACGGCTCCATGATGCAGGACAACTGAGCCAATGGGTGCCGGTTTTTTTCCGGCACCCGTCCTCACAACCCCAAAACCATTCGCGGTCGGGACATTGAACCGAACCGCGACCTGAACCGTTTAGCCTCGGTATGCCAACAAATAGAGACACGGAAAGGAAAATTCCCATGGCCTATACCTATGATCGCGTCCTGAAAGACACCAAAATCGATGACGCAGAGATGCGTGTTCGGGATGCTTTGGCAGACAAGGGCTTCGGCGTTCTGACTGAGATTGACGTCAAAGCGACGATGAAAAAGAAACTTGATGCGGACATGCCGCCTTACCGCATCTTGGGGGCCTGTAATCCGGGCATGGCGCACAAAGCCATCGAGATCGAGCCTCGCATCGGTGCGATGCTTCCCTGCAATGTTATCCTGCGGCAACTGGACGGCGACACCAAGGTCAGCGCGGTCGATCCTGTCGCTTCGATGCAGGCGGTGCAGAACCAAGACCTGGACGCGGTCGCCGGCGAAGTCCGCGATCTCCTTCGGGACGCCCTCGACACCGCGTGATGGCGGGATGGGCGTTGGATGCCCTGTCGCAGATCGAGCGCCTTTAGCGGTGCTCGATCAATGCCATCTAATCCCCACGTAAATTCCTGATGAGGAACTCACCCAGTGCTGCCAGCGGGATTGCCATTTCCGGATATTGGAACCGACCTCTTCTCCTTCGACATCGGGGGGGTCACATTCGCACTCCGCTGGTACGCGCTAGCCTATATCTTCGGTATCCTGATTGGCTGGCGCATTTGTTCGAGTGCCATAAGCCGTCCCGCGCTCTGGACGTCAGCTGGACCGCCGCTTGACCGAACGCAGATCGAAGATCTTCTGACGTGGATCATCATCGGCGTGATTGCTGGTGGTCGCCTGGGCTTTGTACTGTTCTACCAGCCCGCATATTATCTCGCCAATCCCTTGGAAATTCTGATGGTCTGGCAAGGCGGCATGTCTTTCCACGGGGGGTTCGCGGGAGTTGTCATCGCGGCCTTGCTGTTCTGCCTTAGACAGAACGCGTCATTGCTCAGCACTGGCGACTTGCTGGCTTTGGCAACACCACCAGGCTTGTTTCTTGGAAGGCTGGCGAACTTCACCAACAATGAGTTGTGGGGGCGTCCAACGGACGTTCCCTGGGCGGTGATCTTTCCCGGCGAAGTCGCGCAGGCCTGCCCAGGGGTTAGCGGCCTCTGCGCCCGACACCCGTCCCAGCTGTACGAGGCGGTATTGGAGGGGCTCATTCTTGGAATACTGCTCATTTATCTCGCTTGGGGCCGGGGCTGGCTGAAAATGCCCGGTGCCTTGGCTGGCGTGTTTCTGACCGGCTATGGTCTTGCCCGAAGTTTCGTCGAGATGTTCCGGCAACCGGACCAACAATTTGTGACGGCGGACAACCCGATCGGCCATGCGCTTCATTTTGGTGAGTGGGGTTTGACCATGGGCCAGTTGCTCTCCATGCCAATGGCGCTGGTCGGGCTGGCGTTGATCGTGTTCGCCCGGCGGGAACGGGGCCGGACAGCGCCACCCCGCAGAGCCGCAATGTAATCGCCGTACTGATCTCTCTTGACCCTCCCGCGGATGGAAGCCCTAGGCAAGAGAAGCATTCTCGGAAAGGACCGCAAAATGAGCACTCCCGACAGTTCTGAAACCACAGCAGCTTCTTCGGTATTCGTTTGCCCCATGCACCCTGAGGTGCGGCAGGACGAGCCCGGCAATTGTCCGAAATGCGGGATGCACCTCGTGCCGGAATCGGAGCTCGAGGTCCATTCAGCACATGATCATCACGAACACCACGCGGGTGCCACGCCGGCCGATGGCCGATATGATCTGGTTCCTACAGGACATGATGGTCCCATTTTCACCTGCCCGATGCACCCTCAGGTGCGGCAGCCTGATCCGGGCGCGTGTCCGATCTGTGGTATGGGATTGGAACTGGAATCCGGTGTGCCGGGCGATGAAGGTCCAAATCCCGAACTGGTGGATTTCACACGGCGGTTCTGGGTCGGCACAGTCCTGACGATCCCGCTCCTTGTCCTCACGATGGGGCCATTCGTCGGTTTCCCCGCAGTCCGGACTTTTTTTGGCGAAAGCACCACACAATGGATCGAATTGATCCTGGCAACGCCAGTGGTCTTGTGGTGCGGCTGGCCGTTTCTGGAACGCGGATGGATTTCGTTCCGCACATTGAACCTCAACATGTTCTCCCTGATCGGCATGGGCGTTCTTGCCGCCTGGCTCTTCAGCGTCGTTGCCGTTCTCGCACCGGACATATTCCCTGATGGGTTCCGAGACTCCGAAGGCCATGTCGGCGTCTATTTCGAGGCGGCGGCGGTGATCGTGACGCTGGTGCTGCTCGGCCAGGTGATGGAACTACGCGCCCGCGAGGGGACCGGCAAGGCGATCCGCGCGCTTCTCGACATGGCGGCAAAGACCGCGCGGGTCATCCGGGACGACGGATCCGAGGAGGAAATCCCGCTGGAGGACGTGCAAGTCGGGGACCGGCTGCGCGTGCGGCCCGGTGACAAGGTGCCGGTCGATGGCGTGGTTCTGGACGGCCGGTCCTCGGTCGACGAAAGCATGATCTCCGGTGAACCCGTGCCGGTCGAGAAGACCGAGGGCGACCCGCTGACCGGCGCGACGATCAATGGCACCGGCAGTCTGGTGATGGAGGCGACGCGTGTCGGGTCCGACACGATGCTGGCTCAAATTGTCGAGATGGTGTCGAACGCGCAGCGCTCGCGCGCCCCGATCCAGAAATACGCCGACAAGGTGGCGGGATATTTCGTTCCGGCCGTCATCGGTATCGCGGTCCTGTCCTTCATCGCCTGGGCGATCTGGGGGCCCGCGCCTGCGCTTTCCTACGCATTGATTTCGGCGGTGGCGGTTCTGATCATCGCCTGTCCTTGTGCGCTTGGCCTGGCGACACCGATGTCGATCATGACAGCGACAGGACGGGGCGCTCAGGCAGGGGTGCTGATCAAGAACGCCGAGGCGCTGGAGCGGTTCGAGAAAGTCGATACCCTGATCGTCGACAAGACCGGCACGTTGACCGAAGGCAAGCCGCGGCTTGTCGACGTACTCCCGCAACCCGGCCACGACGAAGCCGAGGTCTTGCGTCTCGCCGCATCGCTTGAGCGCGGATCGGAGCACCCCTTGGCCGAAGCGATCGTCAGGGGTGCGGAGGAGCGAGATGTCAAAATGGACGAGGCACGGGACTTCGAGGCGGTCACTGGCAAGGGCGTCAAGGGGGTCGTTGACGGCAAAGCGGTCGCGCTCGGCAATTTGGCGATGATCCGCGAATTGGGGCTCGAGGCGGGCGCGTTGACCGCCAAGGCCAATGCCCGCCGCGACGAAGGCGAGACGGTCATGTTCGTTGTGCTGGATGGCGAGATCGCCGGTCTAGTTGCTGTCGCCGACCCAGTGAAGGAGACCACGCCAGAAGCCATCGAGGATCTGCATGAACTGGGGTTCCGCGTCATCATGGCGACCGGCGACAACGAACGCACGGCCAAGGCCATCGGCACGCGGCTCGGAATCGATGAGATCCGGGCCGACGTGCTGCCGGAGGACAAGGCGCGGATCATCCTTGAGTTGCAAGAGGCGGGCCACAAGGTCGCCATGGCCGGGGATGGCGTCAACGACGCCCCCGCGCTCGCGCAGGCCGATGTCGGCATCGCCATGGGCACCGGCGCCGATGTGGCCATCGAAAGCGCGGGCGTCACGCTGGTCAAGGGCAACCTTGATGGTATCGTGCGTGCGCGGCGGCTCGCCCGGGCCACGATGCGCAACATCCGCCAGAACCTGTTCTTCGCGCTGATCTACAACGCCTCCGGCGTGCCGGTCGCGGCGGGAGTTCTGTTTCCCTTCTTTGGCATCCTCATCAGTCCGATGTTTGCTGCCTTCGCCATGAGCGCGTCGTCAATCTCGGTGGTGCTCAATTCGCTGCGCCTTCGCGGCGTTCGTATCTAGAAGCGCGCAACAGCGTTCGGATGAACCAAAATTAAAAGGGGGCCATTTATGCAGAGCGAAAAAGAAACGTACCGCGAAAATTCCATCAGTCTGGGCGGAGCCGTTGCGATGGGGACAGGCGTGATGATCGGCGCTGGAATCTTTGCGTTGACGGGGCAAATCGCGCAGCTCGCCGGCCCGCTTTTCCCGCTTGCATTCATCGCCGGCGCGGTCGTCACAAGCTTCAGCGCCTACAGCTACATCAGGATGTCGAACAAATGGCCGTCCTCGGGTGGCATCGCCATGATCCTGCAGAAATGCTATGGCCCCGGAGCCATCGCGGGCGGGGCCGCACTGCTGATGGCGCTCAGCATGGTGATCGCGGAAAGCCTCGTCGCGCGAACCTTCGCCACCTATGTCCTGCGCCCTTTCGATATCGAAGGTGGCCCATTGGTCCCCGCTCTGGCTGTGGCCGTGATCGTTTTCGCCTTTTTGGTGAACATGGCCGGAAACCGCTCGGTCGGGCTGTTCTCGTTGATCATGGCCGCGATCAAGATCGGAGGCATAGCTCTGTTTGGCATCGCGGCCCTGTGGTCCAGTGGTTTTGCGTTCGCCGCGGCGTCCGAGACCTCACAATCCTACGGGCTCACGGGGTTCATCGCCTCTACGGCGCTGGCCGTCCTTGCGTTCAAGGGATTCACCACGATCACCAACAGCGGAGCCGAGATCACTGAACCAAATCGCAATGTTGGCCGAGCGATCATGTTCTCTATCGGAATCTGCGTCGTCGTCTACCTGTTGGTCGCCTACGGGGTCGGTTCGAGTCTCACGATCGAGGAGATCATCTCAGCGCGTGACTATTCGCTGGCACAAGCGGCGCAGCCCGCCCTTGGACAAACCGGCTTCATACTCACGGTGATCCTGGCCGCTGTCGCAACGGCGTCCGGCGTTCTGGCCAGCGTCTTCGCGGTGTCGCGTATGCTGGCGATGCTGACCGACATGGAAATGATCCCGCACAGCCACTTCGGTATGCCAGGTCCCATCCAACGCCACACCCTGGTCTATACTGTCGTCATCGCCGCGACGTTGGCCGTGCTCTTTGATTTAGGCCGGATCGCATCCCTCGGTGCTTTCTTTTACCTCGTCATGGACATGATCATACATTGGGGCGTGTTCCGCTATCGTCGAGCAGACGTCGGCGCCTTCGGTATCGTGCTTTTGACTGCCCTGGCGCTCGATGCGATAGTACTGGCAGCTTTCACCGTGATGAAGCTTCAAAGCGACCCGATGATCGTTCTCTACGCCGCTGTCGGGATGATCGCTGTGTTCGCCTTCGAGCGCGTTTACTTGTCGCAATGGGTGGCACCGCAAGTCGCCCCCGCCCCCGCCCACGCCCACGGTGATTAGCCTGCCATCACCTGGCCTGAAGAGATGCGATGCCTTGTGCGCCGATCGTGATCAGCCCGACCGACAAGGCAAACGCAGCCAGGGCAAGCAGCATCACGCCCGTGTTCATGGGCAAGCGACGTACAACCGGTCCAAGAAATTCCGACCGCCCGAAAGCCGAGACGTAGAGCGGCAACGCGCTTATCATAGTCGCATAGAGGTAAACGCCGGAGATGTTCTCGAAAAACGCCGAACGCGCAAGAGTCGGGGATACAACCGCCAAAGCGGTTGAACGATTGCCGCCGAATGACCCGAACCAGTCGGCAGATAGAACGTATATCAGCACGTGGAGACCTGGAAAGAGAAGGGCTCTGAGCAAGACATCGACCAGCACGAAAAACGCCGTGTCTCTTGAGCCCGCCTTTGGTTGCTTTGTCATAGCGAAAAGGAAAAAACTGACATAGTTGACGGCAAAAACCACGGGCAAACCGTTGGTCGCAACCTGCCTTAGTAAGCGCATGAGTGCCGGTCCGCCGGCAGCAAGAGCCGGAGCAAAGCCCGGAGCCAGTAAGACGTAGAACAACAGGACCGGCAGTAATGCAGCGAAGCTGAACAGCAGGACATTTCTAACAAACTGAGCCGCGGGCATACTGATAGAGAAAAATCTATCCATTGAAATAGCCTGCCATGTGGGCACCACTAGGTCGATGATACGGGGCGTTGTTGCACAAGTCTGACGCCTCAGGATTCCCTTCGCGAACCCATGCTGTTAGCCGCATTCCATGAGCAACCCATCTCCCGCCCGCTATCGTACGACCAACTGGTCCAGCTACAACGCATCGCTGCGCAAGCGGGGGTCCCTCCTGATCTGGGTCGACGAAGACATCACTTGGCGCGCGCCCTCACCGCCGCCCTCCTAGCCGGCACGATATCATTTCTGTCCCCCTGCGTGCTACCTCTTGTGCCAGGTTATGTCTCCTACGTAACCGGGCGCACAGCCGCTGAGGGCGGGGTGGTCGGCGCTTCGCCGTCGCGCGCGGTCTGGCTGAGCCTGTGTTTTGTCCTCGGCTTCTCCACCATCTTCATGGGACTTGGCGCATCCGCGACTGCAATGGGTCAGGCCCTGCTTCGGTGGCGGTATGAACTCAACCTCGTTGGGGGCGGCATCATCATTTTCTTCGGGCTCTTCATGATAGGAGCCGCGCGTGTTTCGGTCATGGAACGCGACTTCCGATTCAATCTCAACATCCCCGGGGGCCAACCCGCTGCGTCCTATGTCCTCGGTCTTGCCTTCGGTTTCGGCTGGACTCCGTGCATCGGCCCGATCCTCGGCGCGATCCTGACAGCCAGTGCGGCGAGTGCCACGATGGGCGAAGGTATCATGCTGCTTGCCGTCTATTCCGCCGGCCTTGGAATACCGTTTCTGATCGTGGCCGGATTCACCGACCAGATCGCGGGACGGTTGCGGGCCATCGGCCGGGTTGGCCGCCGCCTCCACCAGCTTGCGGGCATAGTGATGATCTTGATGGGGCTGGCGATGATGACAGGGCAGTTGAGCGCGCTGTCATACTGGATGCTCGACGTATTTCCGGTTCTGGGACGGATCGGATAGCTCCATTAGTAGCAGCGTCTATTGATAACAGAAAATTTTCTTGAACCTCTAGTAGCTTTAGGAGTTAAGCCACCGACAAAGAACGGCACCATGGAGCAAGTTGCCAATAACGCCTCACTCCTTCCCGGGCGAACAACACTGCGTTCGGGGTAAGGTTCGGTTTGCCGTCCAATGCGTGAACGGAGCAATCTATATGCTGACAAGACGACATTTCATCCAGACGACCACCGCGCTGTTTTCGGCATCGATATCCAGCCCGCTCCTTGCAGACACGTGGCCTACCGATGCGCAGAAGGCAGCTTGGGACGCACAGGTTACACCTCCCGGCTACGACCCGGCCACGTCCAACCCTTGGGGCCTTCACCCTCGCTTCCTGCCACAGCGGGTCCTCGCGAAGGACGGACTTGTACCCGGTGATATCCATGTCGATGCTGTTGCGCGCTATCTCTACCACATCGAAGAAGGCGGCACGGCGATGCGCTATGGCGTGGCGATCGCGCGCGGTAAACTTTACGAACCGGGCACCTATACGATCAAGCGCAAGGTCAGGTGGCCGCATTGGCAGCCGACACAAAACATGATCGACCGCGACCCAGAGCTCTACGCCGATATCGCTGACGGTATGGAACCCGGACCTGAAAACGCGCTCGGATCGCGAGCCCTCTATCTCTTCGTCGGCGACCGAGACACCTATCTAAGGATTCACGGGACACCGTATCCAAGAAGCATTGGCGGCCGTGCGAGTTCCGGCTGCGTCCGAATGGTCATGGCACACATCAATGATCTCTATCCCAACGTCGAGATTGGCTCGACGGCATTCCTGTACTCGGCGGAAGACAGCGTCACCCCGAGAAGTTGACTGGCGCATCATGTGTTACGCGTGGGCTTGACGCATCTATGGGCTGATCAGGACTGGCGCGAAGTGCAGATGGGGTTGCCACCTGCCGAGCGTAGCGGAACCAAGGTGTTTTCCACCGGACCGCTGTGTTCATACCAATAACAGCCATCCTCGGGACGAAGCCGCGCCGTGGTGAGATCCTGACCAGGCGCAGCAAGGGCAATGACGGCCTCGGGAACACTTCCCACTTCGTTGCGAGCGCCGCCGTCGTCCAGCGTTGGCACCGCGCAGCCAGCAAGCACCAATGTCGCTGCGATAATCGGCGCGTTTCGTTTCTGCATGTCTACCTCACTCATTCTGATCGCTTCGTACCGGCAAGCGTTGCTCCAACCGCGTCGTTTCAAGGGGGCGGCTAGCTTCAAGCCTCCGCAGGGCGCCTTTCTTGCTGGACGAATATCCACTTGTTGCCCTTGAAGCTCTAGTTACTGTAGGGGCTATGTCAATGTGGAATCAATGAATCCTGAGGTCAATCCATGTCTTCCGACGGCAACCGCAACGATCACGGCCATCCGGGTGATCAAGAGCATTCTGACCCAAGAGGCAACTCCTGTTGCGACGCCAGCAAGGACGTCGCGTCCACGGCGCCAGCGCCGTCTGGCGGAAGGAGCTTTCAGGTCTCCGGGCTCGATTGCGCCGAAGAGGTGGCGATCCTGAACCGGGTTGTCGGGCCGAAAGTGGGCGGAACCGAACACCTGGCATTCGACGTGATCAACGGGCGAATGACCATCCTCGATAGCGCCGAGAGGATACCAGACGACGAAGTCACGCAGTTGGTCGCAACGACCGGCATGAGCGCCAAGCCATGGGATGCCGACAACGCAGCAGAGGACCAGGCGGCGCATCTGGCACGTCAGAAGCGCTTTACCTCGTTGAGCGGCGGCTTCTGGGCGGCGGGATTCCTTTTTCACATTGTCGAGACCGGCATGGGCGGCGCGCTCGGGCTCTTTGCGGGCCATGGCGAGGTGCCTATGCCTATGGTGGAAGCAGGGATCTTCGCCGTCGCGATTCTTTTTGGCGTCTGGCTTGTCGCGCCCAAGGCCTGGTCTTCGGCGCGGAGGCTTAGCCCCGACATGAACCTGCTCATGGTGGTGGCCGTCGCGGGCGCCATCGGCCTCGGCGAGTTTTTTGAGGCCGCGACGGTCGCCTTCTTCTTCTCGCTTTCGCTTTATCTTGAGAGCTGGAGCGTGGGGCGGGCGCGTAATGCGGTTTCCGCGCTCCTCGATCTGGCGCCGCCAACGGCGCGGGTTCTTTACGACGACGGATCTGAATCCGACGTTCCGGCCGCGGCCGTGGCAGTCAATGCAAGGTTTATCGTGCGCGGCGGCGACCGGATCCCCCTCGACGGTGAGGTCGTGGACGGGGCAGGGGCCGTCGATCAGGCCCCAATTACTGGGGAAAGCGCGCTAGTGCCCAAGGAACCAGGCGACGAGGTCTATGCCGGCACGATCAACGGCGAGGGCACACTGACGGTGCGGGCGACGAAGGCCGCCTCGGACACGGTGCTCGCGAAAATCATTCGCATGGTGGGCGATGCCCATGCCCGCCGCGCGCCGGTCGAACAGTGGGTGGCCAAGTTCGCGCGCATCTACACACCCATCGTGATGGCTTTGGCGATCGCCATCGCGCTGGTGCCGCCACTGCTGCTCGGCGGCGCCTGGGACTACTGGTTCTACAATGCTCTGGTCCTTCTGGTCATCGCATGTCCTTGCGCGCTGGTCATTTCTACGCCGGTCTCCATCGTGGCAGCGCTGACCGCGTCGGCACGGGCGGGGGTGCTCATCAAGGGCGGCGCCTATGTCGAGGCGCCGGGGCGGACCACGGCACTGGCGATGGACAAGACCGGGACGATCACCATGGGCGAGCCTGAGGTGGCGGCGGTTCACCCACTGGTCGGCGTTTCCGCACGCGATCTCATGGCGCTGGCAGCAAGCCTGGAGGCGCGGTCTTCACACCCGCTGGCACGCGCCATCCTCTCGCGCGCCGAAGCCGATGGTGTTTCCGTGTCTGCCGCAGAGGACACCCGTACCGTGCCCGGGCGCGGTCTGGAAGGACGCGCCGACGGGCGCGCTATCTGGCTCGGCTCGGATCGCTTCGCCGAAGAGAAGGGGTTCGGCAATGCCATTCCGGCGGATCTGCGGGATCGGATCGAAGGGGCAGGGAGCACCCTCGTTGCCGTGGGTGACGAGACCGGCGTGACCGGCGTACTGGAGCTTCGCGACCGCATCCGCCCAGATGCAAAGGGGATCGTTGCGCGTCTGCATGCGCAGGGTGTGAAGACCATCGTGATGTTGACGGGCGACAACGAACGCACCGCGCGCGCGGTGGCAGCCGAAGTCGGCATCGACGAGGTGCGCGCCGAACTTTTGCCAGAAGACAAGGTGACGGCCATTGAGGAACTCGTCGAAAGCCACGACATGGTGGCGATGATCGGCGACGGTGTGAATGACGCACCGGCCATGGCGCGGGCGCATTATGCCATCGCCATGGGCGCTGTCGGATCGGATGCCGCGATCGAGACGGCCGACATCGCGCTGATGACCGACGACATCGGCAAGGTACCCTGGCTTATCGGCCATTCGCGCCGTGCCATGACGATCATCCACCAGAATATCGGCATATCGCTGGCGACCAAGGCGCTGTTCGTCGGGCTGACCGCGTTCGGTATGGCCTCAATGTGGGGCGCCATTGCTGCGGATGTAGGCGTGTCTCTGCTGGTGGTCGCCAACGCACTTCGGCTCCTGAACGGCCATCAGGTTGAGGCCGGGCCTTCAGGCGGAGAACCGGTGGGCGAGCAGATGGCGAAAGGAGCACTGGCGCACGGTCATTGATCCGGCGGTTTCGGTAGCTCGATATCGCTTTTGCGGTCCAGCCACGCCAGCGCCCCGACAGAGAATTCCGAACCCCGGTAGGGTTCCGTCCAGGCGGTCTCGATGTCGTCCCAGGGCAGAGGCTCGAGATTTCCAAGAAAGAGCGTCAGACGGTAGGCCGCTGCCTCGGGAAGCCAAGGCGCCTCCTTGGCCGGCGTCGCGGCGACAGGTCCGGACAGGAGGAGCGCACTTGCGAGTGTGGCGAGCAGCACTCTCATAATATTTCGCATCACCACGGCCTCCAAAGTAAAAAGTTAGACATGGCTAACTTATCTACCCGAAGCAAACAAGTTGTCAATCCCGCTGTTTCGCTGCAAAGTCCCGAGTATGACAAAGCTACAATCACAAGGGCGTGAGCCATTCGAAGCGGTCGACCGGGCTCCCGAGGCGCAGGCCGATGGCTTTGCGACCGTGCGTCAGGCACATGAAAGCGAGATGGCGGAGGATTACGTCGAACTGATCGCGGAACTGATCGAGACGCGCGGGGAGGCAAGACCGGTCGAGATCGCCGAGCGGCTTGGCGTGAAGCCGCCGACCGTGACCAAGAACATCTCGCGGCTCAAGGCTGCTGGTCTGGTCCGGCGGGAGCCATACCGCGCGATATTCCTCACCGATGCCGGGCAGGACCTCGCGGAGATCTGTCGACGCCGCCACAGGGTCGTCGTCGCCTTTCTTCTGAGCCTGGGAATCGACGAAGAGACCGCGGAACGCGATGCGGAAGGGATCGAGCATCACGTCAGCGGGACGACATTGGAGGCGTTCGAGCGACGGCTCAATCAGAAATGAGCTCGCCTAGATGCACATTCGCGCGATTCTCTATCGGGACCTCGAGCTATCAGGTCTTCAAGCCGCTGACACGTTTGCGCAATTTCGAAGCTCGCTAGCCGAGAACCCGCGACAGCACGATGGTTGCAAACAGGGCGACAAGTCCGAAGGCGATCGCAGACGCTACCGCATATTGGAGGATATCCAGGTGATTCCCCCTCCTCCGTCGTGCCAGATAGCCACCCCAGATCGCGCCTCCGATAGCGCTCACGATCACAAGCATCAGGATACCTCCGTTCCAAAATGCCGCGCATCGGGTTCTCGTCCGAGCAAACTGGCCAGCCAGCCGAAGACCCAGCACCCAAAAACAAGAACCAACAAGGTCCAGTCGCCGAACCGCGCATAGGGCGTTGGAGTACGCGCGCCCGGCAGGCCGGCATCAATGGTGCCTGTTTCCCCGGTATCAAGACGCGCGACGACATTTCCATTGGCGTCGATGATCGCGGATATCCCAGTGTTGGCCGCCCGGACCACGGGAAGTCCCTCCTCGACCGCGCGCATCCGCGCGGAGGCGAGGTGCTGCTCGGGTCCGATGCTGGTTCCGAACCAGGCATCATTTGTGGCGTTGAATATCCAGTCGGGGCGGAAAAGGTCATCGACCACGTGGCCCGGAAAGATGATCTCGTAACAGATCGCCACCGCGACCAGAGGCGCGCCAGGGATCGCCAGCGTGCGCGGCCCTGGTCCCGGCGTGAAATCGCCCAACCCTTCGGTCAGCCGCTCGATGGGCAGCCAGCCTTTCAGGGGCACATATTCCCCGAACGGAACAAGATGATGTTTTGCATACCCCGTCAGAACCTCGCCGCTGCCGTCATAGGCCTGAACCGTGTTGAAATATCTGGTTCCCCCATCGCCCTCCACTCGGTCAGGCGCACCTGTCAGTAGGATCCTGCCGTCTGGCAAAGCTGCAGATATCCGCGCGCGTGCCGCAGCATCTTCGTCCAGAAAGCCGGGGAAGGCCGTTTCCGGCCAAAGCAGCAAATCGAAACGTCCGGGTTGCGCGGACAAGCCCAGGTATTTTTCCAAGGTTCGCTGGCGGCTGCCCGGTACCCACTTCTCGACTTGTGGCACATTGCCTTGGACGATGCGCAAAGCAACGTCTGTCGGCGGCACGTCCTGCCCTGACCGAAGCGCACCGCCAACCCAGAAACCCGCCACAGCAACGGCGAAGAGCACGAGAACAGGCGCGCGTCTCTTTGGCGCCGCCACAGTCAACACACCTGGCAATATGCCGATGAAGACCGTGAGAAAGCCCAAACCGTAGCTTCCGACCCAGGCGGCGGGTTGGCGCAGGGCGGCATAGTCGACAAGGGCATAAGCGGCAAGGTTCCAGGGAAACCCTGTCAGGACATGACCCCGCAGCCATTCCGTGGCCACCCAGCAGGTTGCAAACAGCAGGCCCGCCGCAATGCCGCCGACAGCTCGGCGCTGCATGATGGCGGCAAAAAGCATCGCCGCCATGCCCGGGAAGATGGCAAGTCCGGCGGACAGACCCGCGACCGCCGGAATCGCCAGTGCGCCGAAACGTTCGGCATCGACGTAAAAGCTCTCGGCGATCCAGGAAATTCCAATCCCGAATTGGCCCAGTCCGAAAGCCCAACCGACAAGGAAAGCGCGCGAGGTTGAGATGTTCCGGAGAACGATAAAGAGCACGGAGAAGGCGACAGGGACCGCGATGAGCCAAGAAAACGGCGGAAGAGTCAAAACCGTCAATCCGCCGGCAGCAAGGGCAAGACCCATGCGCTGGAACAGGTTCAGGTCCTCACTAACGAACTGCGGCAATCCCGGCTTCATGAATCGGTCTGAAGTCGAGCGCCAACCCACGGCGCAATGAGCAGCAGCATCACGCCGCCAACCACAAAAACATCGGCCATGTTGAAGGCAGGCCAGTGCGCCGTCCCGATGTAGAAATCGAGGAAATCCGTCACCGCACGATAGCGCAGGCGGTCCAGAATATTGCCGAGTGCACCGCCGATGATCGCACCATAGGCAATGGCCTCGACCCGGCTGCTGGTACGGACCAGCATGAACGCCAGCCAGACGCAGATGCCAAGCGCCAGTAAGACAAGGCTCCACCACGGCGCGCCGCCGAGAAGCCCGAAGGTCACTCCGTCATTGCGCAGGTAGATGAGATTGAAGCCGGGAAAGACCGATACGCCGGAACTAAGAACAGTCGCATTGGACACAACGATTGCCTTCGTTGCCTGATCGACAAGAAAGGCGATCAGCGCAGCAAGCAGACCGACGAAGAGGCAAGTTCTCATCAGCTTATCCCAGCCAGACGTCGAGGAACAACATGATCACAAGACCAACGGCGAGGCCGAGCGTCGCCCTGTTCTGATGGCCGGATCGGTGGGTTTCCGGAATGATCTCGTGGCTGATGACGTAGAGCATCGCACCTGCTGCGAAGGCGAGACCCCAGGGCAGCAGCGGTTGCGAAAGACTGATAATCCCTGCGCCGAGAAGTCCACCGACGGGCTCGACGAGACCGGTCAGAGCGGCGATGCCCCAGGCGCGAAGCCTGGAATAGCCCTCGCCGAGCAACGAAACCGCCACCGCCAGACCTTCGGGGGCATTCTGTAATCCAATACCGATCGCAAGTGGCAACCCGCCCGACAAACCGTCAGCCCCGAACCCGACGCCGACGGCAAGCCCTTCGGGAAAATTGTGGATAGTGATCGCGATGATGAAAAGCCAGACGCGCCGCAGCGATGCGGCGTCGGGACCTTCCCGCCCCGTCTTGAAATGTTCATGCGGTAGCCGTTCGTTCATCAGAGCGATCGCGCCCATGCCAAGCAGGATCGCAACACATACGATGGCCGCCGGGAGAGCACCGTTGTCGAACTGTCCTTCAGCTGCGTCGAGAGCCGGGATGATCAGCGAGAAGAACGAAGCCGCGAGCATGACACCCGCCGCGAAGCCAAGCAGCAGATCGCGCGTGGCCCGGGACGGGATGCGCCCAAAAAGAACGGGGACCGCCCCGACCGCGGTCAGCGATCCGGCGGCCAGGCTTCCAAGAAAGCCAAGCGCTATGGGGGAGAGGGGTTCCAATTGTTAAGGTTCTGCCGCGAGTTCAGTCAGGAGCCGAGTAGCTGGTGTAGACCTCGGTCGATCCGTCTTCGTGGATCAGGAAGACATCGTAAGCCTCCCGGTCGTCCTCCGGTCCCATGCCGGGCGACCCGTAGGGCATTCCCGGCACCGCCAGGCCTACCGCGTCTGGCCGGTCCTCCAGCAGGCGTTGGATGTCAGCCGCCGGCACGTGGCCCTCGATCACATAGCCGTCGACCAAAGCCGTATGGCAGGAGACCATGCGCTGCGGCACGCCATTGTCGAGTTTGAAGCGCACAAGAGATCCTCCGAACATGTCCTCGCCCATCGGCGCGAAGCCATTCTCCTCGAGGTGCTTCATCCAGGACAGGCAACAGCCGCAGCCGTTTGTCTTCCGGACGTCGATCTGAATCGCCTCTGCGACGGCCTGCGCCGCAGGAAGCAAGGCAAATGCGATGGCAAGGGCGGGAGTAAATCGTTTCATGGATCAAAGCCTTTCGGTTGTCGTCTGTGCAAATTCGCTGGCGAGCCTCTCAGCAAGAAGTGAACGCGCCTCACGCAGTCGCTCAAGCGCGGCCGTGTCGTCCGCTTCACGCTCGGCCGCCTCTGCCAATCGGTCGTCAGAGAGAGGGTCGGTTGGGCGACCGTCCACCAGCACTTCGTAATGTAGGTTGGGGCCTGTCGCGGTACCCGTCGCACCGACCCGCCCGATCATATCTCCGGCCATCACGCGTTGCCCTTGTGTGAGCCCGTCCGGTACGGCGCTCAGATGCGCATAGCGCGTCAGGGTGTCGGAGCCATGAGCGATCTCGACGACCCGGCCATACCCACCGCGTCGGCCGATGAAGCTAACGCGGCCCGGCGCCGTCGCCTGTACCGGCGTGCCGCGCGCCGCCGCGAAGTCGACTCCTGTGTGCATCCGTACATTGCCGTAGACCGGATGGGTGCGGCGCCCGAACACAGAACTCAGCCGTGCACCTTCGACCGGTTGCGCAAACACGCGCAGGACTTCTCCGTCGACATAGATCGTCGCTTGGCCGCTGCCGTCGTTCGGCCAGACGATTTCATAGACCGAGCCATCGATATCCAGTGCGGCAAAGGCAAGCTCGGGCTGACCAATCCTCTTGTTCCCGTCTCGGGCCTCGCGCCAAAGGAGGCGCATCGTCTCGCCACCCGCAAGATCACGACGGAAATCCACGGTGCCGCCCAGCATCTGCGCCAGGTCCACCGCAAAACGGGCGGGGATGTCTGCCGTGTTCAGGGCGGCGAAAATCGAGCTCTCGATCACCGCCTCGCCGGCGAAAGTCACCAATTCGGGATCCGGGTCCAACACGCGGGCGGCAAGCTGTTCGCCGAAGACCGCCTCTATCCGGACACCGTCTTCGACGGCGAGCTCTACACGACGCGGGTTGTCGTCCGTTGTGGAAACCACCGTAATGATGTGACCCGGACGCAGACGGCGCAGATCGTATTCCGTGCCAATCGCCAAGGCGATTTCGGCGCGATCCGAAGCATCCAGCCCCGCATCGGAAAGGACCGCATCAAGCGTCTCGCCGGACGCAATCTCCCGCGACCAGGTGACCAGCGGGGGCTCGATAGATGGCAAGGAGGTATCAGCGGGGGAAACGGTCAGGAGCGGCCGGGGTCTGAACTCGAATGCGATATCCGCCTGGGCGAGTGTAGGGCGGACCGAATTGGTTTCGGTAATCCGAGGCGGCGCAAGCGGATTGGGAGTCCAGAGGGTCGCTTCAGCAATCGCAGGGGGCACCGGTTCTTTGGACAGAACGCCAGAGATGGCGATGGCGGTCACCGAAAATGCGCCTGCGACCGCAACGGCCGCCAAGACAGTTCTTATCTTCATGTTGCCCCCTCTACGTCTTCTGTCAGTGCGCGCTGGATCTTCGGCACCGCGAATTCTCTTTGCTCGTGATAGTCGATCATGGTGACGAGCTCACCCTCGGCATCGAACAGGAATACGCTTGCCGTATGGTTCATCGTATAGCCGCCGCCCTCAGTCGGGACGCGCTCAAATGAGGCACGAAACCCTTCTGCAGCGCGGGCAATTTGGTCTTCCGGCCCCGTCCAGCCACGAATGACCGGATGAAAATAGCCGACATATTCGGCCATGGCCTCGACCGTGTCCCGCTCCGGGTCGACCGTGATGAAGACCACGTTCATCTCTGATGCTTCGTCGCCCAGTTCCTCAAGCCAGCCGGAAATATCCGATAGGGTCGTCGGGCAGACGTCCGGGCAGTAGGTGAACCCGAAAAACACCATTGTGGGACGACCGATCAGGTTGCCAGGCCCTACCTCATTTTCCTCGTGGTCGGTCAGCCGGAACTCCATCGCCGATAGGGGCAGGGGCCGCTGCCCTTTTGGTTCAGGCGCACCGGGCCCGTCCACCCGCCACCAGCCCACGAAGAGCGTCAGGCCAAGAACGCCGGCACCGGCTGCGCCGTATAGAAGGAGCTGCCGACGTTGCATCAGCCCTCCGGTCCACGCGCGGCGATTCCGAGGATTGGGACCTCGACCGTCACCTTGCCGCCATCCGAGAAGGTCAGTGTCAGCGGGAAATTCTCGCCTTCGGTCATCGGCTCTTGCAGCTTCATGAGCATGGCGTGCAACCCGCCCGGCTCCAATGCCACGCTTTGGCCGGGCTCAATCGTGATCTCGCCTGCAGGCGCCATGGAACTGACGCCATCGGAGTTGGTTTTCGACTCATGGATCTCGGGCATCATTGCCAGCGGTGTCGCAAGTCCGGTCAGCGTAACGGCGTCTTCACCCGTGTTGCGCACGGTCATATAGGCGGCACCTGGCCTGTTGACGCCGATCGAGGCGCGGGACCACGCATTCTCGACCACGACATCCTCCGAACCGGCCAGTGCGGGGGCCGACAGCCCTGCAACCGTCAAAAGCACGGCCAATGCATTGGTATATCTCAACTTCTTCACCACTCGTTTCTCCTGCCTCCGCAAATCAGCTTTGGCTTGCCGCAACTTCCACTGCCACCAGCCTCTGCAATTCGGCCTCACCGAACGGATCGAGAGGCTTGCCGTTCACGAAGAACGTGGGCGTTTGGCGGACCCCGACTGTCTCGACATCGGCGCGGTCCTGGTTGAGCACCGCCACAACACCGGGGGCCAGCATCTGTGTCCGGGCAGCTTCGACATCCAGACCTCCGCTTGCTGCAATCTCAAGGATCAATCCGGGTGCCGGGGTCCCGTGAGACGCCCATCTGGGCTGCTCTCGCAAGACTGCCTCGAGCACAGGTTCAAACACGTCCTGCATGCGCGCCGCCTCGAGCACACGGATCGCTTCTACCGACGCCTCGCCGTGAAAAGGCGTATAGCGGATTACAACGCGCACCGCGTCTCCGTGCTCCGCCATGATATCCTCGACGACCGGATAGAAAGCGCGGCATGCCTCGCAGGCCGGGTCGAAGAATTCAACGATGGTTACGGGCGCATCCTCGGGCCCGAGGATCGGGGAATAGGGTCGGATCAGCGCGTCGGCCATTTCAGGGTCGATGGGATCGGACGCGGCAATCGGGTCGGGGCGGGTGGCATACCAGGCGGCACCGCCGAAACCGGCGACCCCGAGCGCGAGAACGGACAGGATGAGGCCGCGTCGTTTCATTTTTGTGTTTCCTTCAGTGAGAGAGCCGACAGCAGACCGATCATCGCGAAGGCGACGAGCGCCATCAAAGGAATCGGAATGCCGAAGACCAGTTGATTGTCGTCGGTACAGGATGGGCCGGTCGCCGTGCAGGGCTGGATACGCTCGGGGATAACGCCGACATAGAGGCCCAAGTGCCAAAGCGCGACGGCGGCACCGCCCAAAGCCAGCGCGATCCCGTAGCGACCCACGCGCCGATCCTGCCACCACAGCCCAAGCCCGAGGATGATGGCCAAGGGGAACATGAAGGCACGCTGGAACCAGCAGAGCACGCAAGGTGTCTGCCCCAGAACCTCGCCGATGAAGAGCACGGCAAGCGACGCGGTGAGCGCGATGATCCAGGCCAGGCCAAGGGCCGTCTCTCCGGAAAGTCGGGTCATGACGATCAGATCCTCTGTCTCAGATCGGCGAGGATCTCTTCGGCGGGCGTGCCGTAGGGCCAGGAGTCCGCGAAGCCTGCTTGCGTGTCGAAAAGGAAAAGATGCGACGTGTGACCCATCGTGTATCCGCCCGGCGCAGTCGCCTGCTCGATCCGCTCAAAGAATATCGGAAAGGTTTCGGATGTCGCGGCGATCTGCTCCGGTGTACCGGTCAGCCCGATGATCCCTGCGTCGAACAGGGGCACATACTCGGCAAGTGCAGTCGGCGTATCCCGCTCCGGATCAATCGTTATGAAAATCGGCTGAACCATTGCTGCCTCATCGCCCAGGCCCTCCATCACGGCCGCGACTTCGGACAGTGTTGTCGGACATACGTCGGGGCAATTGGTGAAGCCAAAGAAGACCAGCATCCAGCGCCCTGCGAAATCTTCGTCCGTTTGGACCATGCCGCGATGATCGGTCAGTTCGAAATCAGCAAGAAACGGTGGTTCACTCTCGGTGCGGGCAAGATCGGCACGGTAGTCGGACCATAGCAACAGCCAGATGAAAACGAACGCCGCCGCGCCCGCCAACACCCACAATACCTTCTGAAGACCTGAAAGCCTCACGCCGCTCCGCCCGAACCTGATTCTATATTTTGTGTGCGTTTACATCCTCTAGCTACTGTAGGTTCAAGCGTGATTGTCATCGATCGGCCAACAATCACCGATCTGTGAAACTCGGGTGAAGCTTGTGATGCGCACCGCATAAAGCTACACCCACTGTAGGTAATGTGGGGAGCGGAAATGCTGACGATTGGGACGCTGGCGAAGAAGACCGGAACAAAGGTGCAGACCATCCGGTATTACGAGCAGATCGGACTTATGCCTGAGCCCGGCAGGACCGAGGGGGGCCAACGACGCTATGGCGACGCCGAACTCGACCGCTTGTCATTCGTCCGGCACGCACGGCAACTGGGGTTCTCGTTGGACGCGATCCGTGAGCTCCTCGATCTCAGCGATCATCCGGGAAAGTCCTGCGCTGAGGCGGATGCAATAGCCCGTCGGCAACTCAAACAGGTCGAGCAACGATTGGCGCGGCTCGAGGCGCTGCGGACGGAATTGAAGCGGATGGTGCATGAGTGCAGCGGCGGACAGACTTCTGATTGCCGTGTGCTCGAGGTACTGCGCGACCATTCCGAATGCCTGACCGACCATGAAGAGATCGGCGCCTGAGCAATTTCGACGACCTTTGATCGGAACGCAAAAAGCCCGGTGTTAGTTACTCATTGGCAATTCACTAATTTGGATACCCGGCATGGCGGAGCAGAGAAACGCAACGGAAAGACGCACACTCTGGATCGTGCTGGGTCTCAACATCGGGCTGGCAGTCGCTTTCTTCGCCTCGGGCGCATTCGGCGAGTCAAGCGCGCTTATCGCCAATGGCCTCGACAATCTGTCGGACAGTTTCGTCTACGCGATCAGCCTCTTCGCGCTGTCCCGCTCCGCCAAGTGGAAGCGCGGAGCGGCGAACGTTTCGGGCGGCCTGCTGATCCTCTTCGCCCTTGGAATCCTGTATGACGCGTGGCGCCGCTACGTCGGCGGATCGGATCCTCTTGGCACGATCATGATTGTCATGGCGCTGGTAGCGGCGGCCATCAACGCACTTTGCGTCTGGCTGCTGGCACGGCTTCGCGATCCAGACGTAAACATCCGAGCGGCGAATACGTTCAGCTGGAACGACTTCGCGGCCAATCTCGGAATCGTCGTCGCAGGCGGGCTCGTAGCCTGGCTCGGAACGAATTGGCCGGACCTTGTCGTGGGCGTGATTGTCGCCGGCATCGCGGCCTGGGGTGGCGTCGGAATCCTGAGAGACGCGCATGGTGAACACCACAAGGCGGTGCACAATGACGATCAGGTAACCAAGGACTCGGCCTGAAATCGGGGCTTGAAGCTACAGTGACTGTAGCAACTACATATTCTCGTGAACGATTCGAGGAGGTATCCCGTGAACCCCGCCGACCCTCATTTGGCCAAAACCCGGCTGCTGGATTTTGACGCGACCTCAATTGCAAAACTGATCGAGGAGCGCGGCTGGGCAGACCTTCCCAGCGACGACCGAATTGGGGCCATCTACGATTTCGTCAGGAACGAGATTACCTTCGGCTACAACCGCGCCGACGACATTCCGGCGTCCGAGGTCCTCGCAGATGGCCACGGGCAGTGCAACACCAAGGGCACGCTCCTCATGGCCCTGCTGCGTGGCGTGGGAGTTCGCTGCCGACTGCACGGGTTCACAATCCACAAGGCGCTTCAGAGAGGCGTCGTTCCGGAACTCGTCTATCCCCTCGCGCCGTCCGAAATCCTCCACTCCTGGGTAGAGGTGGACTTGGGCGACGGATGGGTCAATCACCGCCAGAACTTCGGATTTGTGCGCGACTTGCTCTATCGCCACGTCATCCGTCACTGGATGAATGCCAGGGTTCGCCGCATCCGCCGCGGAATCTTGCCGCCGGTCCCCGGATTCGATCGGCCGAACCACCGCCATGAGGAGACGAACCGTGCCGCATGATCACGGCCACGCCCACATCGATCCTCAATCCGGTGATCGTCGCGTCTCCATCGCCATCTGGGCCAACGGCCTCCTGACGGTCGCGCAGATCGTCGGCGGGATCCTTTCCGGCAGCCTCGCGCTGATCGCGGATGCCCTCCACAATTTCTCGGACATGGCGTCGCTGGTGATCGCCTTCTTCGCGCGTAAGATCGCTCGCCGCCCGGCGGACAAGCGCATGACCTTCGGCTATGGGCGGGTAGAAATCGTCGCAGCGCTCATCAACTACACGACACTTATCCTGATCGGCTTCTACCTGATCTACGAGGGTGGCATGCGCATGATCGACCCACCAGAGGTACAGGGCTGGACGGTGGTGATCCTGGGCGGTGTGGCACTGGTCGTCGACACGTTGACGGCGCTGCTCACCTATTCGATGCAGAAAGGCAGCGTGAACATCCGTGCGCTCTTCCTGCACAACCTATCGGACGCTTTGGCCTCCGTGGCGGTCATCATCGGCGGCTCGCTCATCCTCCTCTACAACATGCGGTGGGTCGACCCGGCGATCACCATCGGCATCGCTCACTACATCCTCTACCTCGCATTTACCGAGATCGGCGGTCCGATTCGGACGCTGATGCTCGGCAGTCCACCGGATATCGATAATGAAACCGTCGTTCAGGCGATGCGGGGTGTGGATGGTGTCGCGGACGTTCATCACGTGCATCTGTGGCAGATGCAGGAGCACGAGGCGGCTCTGGACTGCCACGTCGTGCTGACAGCGGACGGCTGGGGTCAAATCGAAAAGATCAAGGCCGCGATCAAGGACCGGCTGAAGGACGATTTCAGCATCGGTCATTCGAGTCTGGAATTTGAGCACGAAGACCGCGCACACGAAAACGCTGACCTTTACGGTCACGGCAAACCGGAAAAAGAGGAGGAAAACCATGTTCACCGAGACACTGACAGCTCATGACGACACGATTGGCCTCGCCTGCGAGGGCAAGCTCAGCGAAAGCGACCTGAAACGGATGCACGCCCTGCTTCATGAGCGCCTGCAAGAGACAAGTAAGCCCGGCCTGGTTCTCGATCTCACGAGGTTCGAAGGCTACGATGGGCCGTCCGCTCTGCTCGAAGATCTGAAAATCGACACAGCCCATAGGAATGACTTCCGCCGCGTCGCTGTGGTGGGCGAAGGGGCTTTGTTGGAGTGGGGAACCAGGTTCGCCGACGTGCTGACCACGGCAGAACTCCGTTAGTTCGACCCGGCGGAAATGAAGGCGGCAATCGCCTGGGCAAGTGAAAGGTAGAGTAGCTTTCAATCAGATGCCTTCGCAGAAGACAGCATCTGTTCGAAACCATAAACAAAAGAACTACAGCAGTTGCGAGACCCAAGAGCAATCCGAAAGTTCTGAACATGGTCGCTCCTTTCGCAAAGGAGTAACTTTGGTACGGTGGCACTGCCCTTGCCGGGGCATTATCAAATCGTAATGTTTTAGCGGCTCAGGGCGCCAGTTGGTTAACATAAACTTCATTATGCGACTTTATACTTAGCGTTGCGATAGTATATTATTGTATGTATGCTGAACTCCTATCACGGAGGCTCCACAGCATGCGCCATTTACTCAAGAAGCTCCTCCCCTCGGTCGCAGTCGCTTTGACCGTGACAGGTTCTTCGCTGCCAATACCCGCCCGCGCGCAGACATACCCGATCGATTGCGCGATCCTCTTGTGCCTGTCTGGCGGCTGGCCTGCTTCCGTCCCTTGCGCCCGAGCCCGCGCCGAATTTATCCGGCGGATTACACCTTGGCCGGTCGAACCACCGCTGCAAATCTGGCGCTGTCCCATGGGCGCCTCCTACGAGAACGATCGGTTACAAAACAACGCTGGCGGCATCTTTGAAGCCTTGTACCGAACCGACAGCCGTCGACCGCTTCAATCCTTGCCAGTAGATAATCTCGTTCCCACCGACCTCGCCCTGCGGCTCGTTCAGGACCGCGCGGACATCGATATCAGCGGGCCAGAGTTCAATTTCGTGCGGTCCATCCGCGTCTTCGATGTACGGTATGCACGACAGCACGAGTCCGGGCGCGATGGGGATTGTAACCGAAGCGCGACCGTGGTCCTCGGCACCTACGGGACCCAAGGCGATTTCTCATGGCAGCGATCTTCGATAACTGCCCTGCCCGAGGCCCATGTGGGACTTGAACGTTGGGGCGAGCATTGCCCTGGCATTTATCACCGATCCGTCTTCGTCGATTGGCGTGACTATGACGGCAACTACGGGTTCGAGCAGGTGAACTACTGACCTGCCGCTACGTAGATTTGTCATGGAAGACGGCTTCTTTGGCTTGCACGACCGCACCGCATACGCTTCGCGGTCCACATGCTGTTTGGCGTTTAGGCAAACACCGCGGGTTCGCTCTGTTCACCCGTCGTCGCTTCTTCCGATCCTCGTCAGCGCATCGAAGTCGATTTCTTGCTTCTGTTCGTCACTTATATCCGGCCGGGTTTCCGATACCGGCTGGGGCCCTTGGACGTCCCACATCACCGCATGTGAGCCTGTCCTCCAGCGATAAACCCAACCAACAACACTGCACCCATCGGTCCCGATCAGATTGGCGATCGCGACGCCCTCACCCTTATCTTCGTTCACTGTTTACTGGCTTCCTGCACTGCGGCGCTGCGAATTGCGGCGTGGGGTTGCAGAGCGTTCACTACGACCGCGCGCCGGGCTTCTTTGATGTTGGCTAACTGGTCCTCGATGAGGAAATGATCATCAGACCGGGAAAGTGGGTTCCCGTGTTCTCAACAATTCATTGGCTTCAAATCCTGTGGTCGGGCTCCGTGGCGGCTTCAACGATCGCCAGAACCTCGAACGGGTCAAAGCCGATGGCGCGCGCCAAGACGACCAGCTCGACAACGTCGACCCGGCGCTGGCCGCTCTCAAGGCGGGCAATAAGGGACTGGTGGCATCTGAGCCTGTCTGCCAGGTCTTTCTGACCAAGGCCCGCTTTGACACGGGCGTCGACCAACGCCTGACAGAGTGCCACTTGTCCCTTGCTTCTGATTGTCTTTGCCACGCGTCACATACCTTTTGTGACGTCGCTAGCGGATGAAATCTGTTATCTAAAAAGTAGATATATGAGGGTGTTATCGGCGTCTGGTTTCCATGGGCTGCAAGTCTGATGCTCCCGAGGTTGCCCATCAATCCCCTACCAATTGCAGGAACCGGCCATATTCCTCGCTGACTTCGCGCGCTTCCTCGAAGGCGCGGGCCCGTTCACCGTCGAGGCAACGGAAGTAGCTCTGGATATCCTGAATGTAATCTTCGAAGTCGCCGCGGATGATATCCGCATAGTCCCGCGCGGCCTGCGAATCGCTTGGCAGGAAAGGACGGGATGGCGCAAAGCAGGATTCCGCCAAAACCGGCCCAGGAACGCAGATCAGAAGGGCCATAGCTTGCAATGGGAGCAGGCATGTCAACCTTGGGTTTCTCAAACCTGTTATCTCCTTGATCGCGGACACTGGCCGTGACTAGTGTTTGCGTAACCAAACTACAGCCAAAGCACGATATTACATCTTGCGGTTGATAATATACTATCGTAACTCTGGGCTTCAAGTAGGAATGCCTGGGGTCGCGCCATTGGAGAAAGCGTGAGCCGGGCCATGAACTGGGACATCGAAGCACCAAATGTGGTTACGGAAGCCAGGTTCCGCGAACTCGTGGAAAGCGGCTATAGCGCAGAAATCCTGTGCCAAGAGTCGGCACACAAGAAAGGCCCCAGCTATTACGGGGTCTGGATCATGCGTGTTGTCTCTGATGACGGGGTGGAAAAGCTCCTCGTCACCGCCCGCACGCGGACGACCTACAACGATATCAAGATCCGCGAGTTCAAGACGATCTCCGGCGTGGTGTCTTTCTTCATTGGCCTTGGTTTTGCGCATGTCGACCTGCCGCTTGAGGCGGGGACAAGCCGTACGCACAAATTTGCGCCGCCAGACAAAGCCCCATCAGACAAGGGCGCTGGCAGCTAACCTCGTCTGTCTCTGGCTGGTCGCAGCACCTGCCTCAGCGCAAATGGTCCTGGTCATGGAGAGCGACGGCTCCCTGACCCCGTCCCGCTCTCAGAGCAGCTTTGCTCGAAACTACAATGAAGGGATTGGTCAGAGTTCGGCCTCCGATGGGATCGCGATCTTCGGCGAGGTAGAGGCCGAGCAAGAGGGCGTCCAAGTCGCGGCCCTTGCCCGCCCGACTCCCCTGCCCCGCGCCGATGTCCTCTCCGGGATTCAGACCACGGCCTTGCGCTATGCCGGCCATCCCGGCCTGCGTCGCGCGGGGCTTTCCGTGACGGATTGGCTGGCTCTCTATAGGGCCAATATCGAGGTTGAGAGCGCCTACCGCCAGGATACGATTTCAAGTGCAGGTGCCATTGGCCTTGGTCAATTGATGCCAGCGACGGCGCGTAATCTGGGCGTCGACCCGCGTGATCCGCTGCAGAACCTCGACGGCTCCGCCCGCTACCTCGCGATGATGCTGGATACGTTCGGCGATCCGCGCCTTGCCCTCGCAGCATACAACGCCGGACCCGATGCGGTCCGCCAGTATGGCGGCATTCCCCCCTACCGAGAAACCCAGAACCACGTGGCCCGCGTCATGGCCGTCGTAGCCCGATTGGAAGGATCAAATTCATGAGACAGATTTCAAGCCTATTCGTCGCCTCGCTGGCGCTCTTCCTGGTCATTGCCGAACCCGCCCTTGCGCAAAGCATCGACCTCTCGCCGATCCAGAGCCTGTTGCAGGGGATCGTTGATGCGTTGACCGGCCCGCTTGGTGTTGTGATCGCGACGCTCGCCGTGCTGGGCGTCTTCCTCAGCTGGTTCTTCAACATTATCGATCTGCGCCAGGCACTCTGGGTTCTCGTCGGCATCGCAGGCGTCGCCGCTGCCCCCACCATCGTTGCCGCGGTTTTCGCCGGTGGCTGAGCGCTCGCCTCTCTTTCTCGGCCTCGTGCGCCCGCCGAAGCTTCTGGGCCTGCCGATCATGTACGCGATGGTCTGGCTCTTCGGCTCGGTTCTGCTCTTCGTATGGGTCCAGCACATCGCGGTGCTTGGCGTGGCCGCCCTGCTGTACCCGGTGCTTTGGAAGGCAGCGGATTGGGATCCACGCTTCATCGACGTGATGATGACGGCCCTGCAGGAGACACCGCCCACGCGCAACAGGTCCATCCATGGCGGGGACAGCTATGCCCCGTGATGACGCCCGTGGTGCTGCGCTCGATGCCCGCACAATGACGCCAGACTGGTATGCGCGCGAGACCCGCCTCGCGCATATGCTGCCCTATGTAAGCCTCGTCGACGACCAGACCGTGCGGACCCGGGTGAACGAACTCTTCCGCTGCATTCGGCTCGAGGGGATCAACAGCTACACGACCGACGATGCCTATCTCGACAAGGTGACGGCGCTTTTTGCCCGCATCGTCGCGCAGCTCGGGCCGGAATTCAGCTATTACGTCCACAAGGTCTCCAAGGCCATCAAACCTGATCTCGACCCGATCCGTGAGGACAGCTTCGCAGGCGAGGTGGACCGGCGCTGGCGCGCAAAACTCGAGACCAGCGGGCTGCGCGACAAGACGCTGACGCTCACCGTCATTCACCGTCCGCCCCCGAAAAGCCTCCTGCCGTTCCTGAGCCGCAGCGCGCCGGACCGACTGAAGGAGGAGACCCGCAAACGCCTGCAGCGCCTCGGTGAGGCCGTGAACGTCTTCCTCTCGGGGCTTACCGAGCTCAAGCCGCGCCTGCTGTCAGCAGGATCGGGAGAGTTGGTGGGATTTTTGGGCGCGCTGAACACGGGCACCGAGCTGCCGCTCTACCCGGCCAACACCTACGGCTTTCTGTCCTTCAACGTCGCCAATACCCGCGTGACGTTTCACGGCGACCATTTCGAGCTCTCCGAGGGCGTCGTGGGCCACCGCTACGGCAAGAGCTTCACCATCGGAGAATACTCGGAAGGCACCTCCTGCACCATGTTCGACATGCTGAACCTGCCAGTCGACATGATCGTGACGCACTCCTTCACGCCGATCAATTCGAACCTCATGGCGGGCCGCATCAAGCGGCAAAAGCGCCAGATGCAGGCGAGCCAGGACGCCGCCCTATCGCTTATGGAAGCGCTCGACATCGCCGCCGATGATCTGGAGGCCAAACGCCAGAGCTTCGGTGAGCACCACATGGTCGTGACGATCTTCTGCGAAACGCTCGAAGAGCTGCAGACGCTCAGCGCCGAGATCGTGAATGCCGCCGCGACCGAGGGCGTGAAAATGATCGGCGAGCGGGTCGCCGCAAAGGCCCATTACCTCAGCCAGCACCCCGGCAACCAGCCCAAGCGTGTCCGCGCGAGCGCCGTCACCAATCGCAACTTCGCGGATTTTGCGGCCTTCCACCGGACGCAGCTCGGCAAACCCGCAGCACTTACCCCTTGGGGCCGGGTCGTCACTTATTTGCCCACGCCGGAGCAGAGCGCCTACCGGTTTTACTACCACGAGCAGGGCAGCCCGGACAAAGAACCGACCAGCGGGCATACCCTGATCATGGGTCGGCCCGGGTCGGGCAAATCGGTGCTGTCCGCCTTTCTGATGACGCAAGCCCGTCGCGCAGGCGCGCGGATCTTCGTCTTCGATTACCGTCTTGGTATGGAGATGGCGGTCCGCGCCAATGGCGGGCGCTACGCGTCCCTGAACGCCGGTCAGCCCACGGGCCTCAACCCGCTCTGGACCGAGACCGATGCGCGCGGCACCGCCTGGCTCTCGGACTGGCTTGCCACCCTGCTCTACCGCGCCGACAAGCCGCTCACTCCTGCCCAGACCAATCGCATCCAGGAAGTCGTGCGCCAGAACGCGCAGGCCACAAACCCGGCCCTGCGGAACTGGCGGGATTTCGCATCGCTTTTTGTGTCCACCGACGATGGCGGCGATCTGCACCAGCGCCTGCTCGAATGGACCGAGGACGGCCGCTATGGCTGGATCTTCGGGCAGAGCCTCGAGGACACGTTCTCGCTCAAGGGCGATGTGGTGGGCTTCGATCTGACCGGCATTCTCGACAGCGAGGCCGACAAGGAACGGATGGCGGTCCTGTCCTATCTCTTCCGCCGGGTCGAGCGCGAAATCGAGGACCGCCGCCCCACCATCATCGTGATCGACGAGGCCTGGAAGGCCCTCGATAACGCGTATTTCGCCGAGCGGCTGTCGAACTGGCTGGTGACAGCGCGCAAACAGAACACGGTCGCGGTGATGATGACGCAATACGCAAGCCAGCTCGAGCGCACCCGGACCGGCAAGACCATCATCGAGGCGGTGCCGACGCAGATCCTGCTCCCCAATATCCGCGCGCAGCCAGCGGACTACGCCATGCTGAACCTCACGGAGAAGGAGCTCGATGTCCTTCTCAACACGGGCAGCAACAACCGCTTGGCGCTGATCCGCGACGATCAGGGCTCGATCGTCGTCGATGCCGATCTGAGCGCGCTTGGACCCAATCTCACCATCCTTGGCGGCATGGAAAAGGGCGAAGCGCTTGTCGGCGCCGATTACCGCGACCGCCCTGATTTCTGGAGGCTTTCATGACCCGTATTTTGATGTTCGTTGCCGCGCTCGGTGCGTTGGCCTCCTGTGCCCAGTACCAGGAACCGCAGGCCAATTGCTTCACCTTCCTCGCCTCCACGACAGCCATCTCGCCTGATTGCACCTTCACGCCCCTTGGCGCACCGGAGGGCGACATTGAAGTCTAGCCTGCCTCATATCCTGGCCCTTTGCCTGCTGCCCGGTCTCGCTTTGTCTCAAGGCGTGCCGACCAATGACAGTGGGCTGACCGCGCGTGACATCGTCGAGACTGGCGATCGCGAGGCTGACTTGGCCGTTCAGGCCGACAAGCTTGCCGTGCGCGAACTCATTGCCGAGATCGAACGGGAGCAGCTGGAAACCCTGCAACGCATCCTCGATGCCCAGACCAGCTTCGGCGGTCAGGGCTTGCCGGCTATGGTCTCGGGGCTGGAAAGCGGCAGCGGGGATCCGGCCCGGTCAGTCGAGGCGGTCTATGGCAATGCCGACATCGACCCCAATCCCGGCGGTGCGCAGATGTTCGGGGATGCGGCGGAAAACATCGAGCAGCTCATTATCCGCGTGGCTCAGGAGACCAGCGGCTTTGCCGGCGTTGGCCGCGCGGGCCTCTCCCCGGTCCAATGGCGCGCACTCCTACAGGCGCTGATCTGGCAGGAAAGCCGTTTCACCATCGGTGCACGCTCTCCCGTCGGCGCCTTTGGCCTCACCCAGATCATGCCCGGTACCGCCAGCGATCTGGGCATCAATCCGGAATACTATGACAGCCCTTACCTGCAGGTGCATGGCGGTGCACGCTATCTCGCGACACAGCTCAACACCTTCGACGGCAATATCATCAATGCGCTCGCGGCCTATAACGCGGGACCCGGCCGGGTTTTCGAGTATGGCGGCGTGCCACCCTTTCGCGAGACCCAGCACTACGTCCAGGTGATCCCCGAACGCTATAACCTCTATTTGACCCGTATCGGCGGGATCGAAGCGCTTGGCACGATCGACCCCGCGCTTCTGGCCAATGCCAACCTCTCGCTCACTGGGCACGGCGCGACCTTTTATGGCAGCAACTCACCCGCCGCGATCAGGCAAGCCGCCCTACGTATTGCGGATATCGTCGAACGGATTTCCGAGACCGAGGATGTGCAGGAGAGCGTTGCGCTCAACACTTATGCCCGCGCCGAACTCGTGCGTCTCGTGGCCGCCCGCATCCGGCTTCAGGCCGCCCGCACCCGCGTGCTCTCCGCCGAAGAGCTGGCCCAGGCCAGCGCCCGCATGGCCGAAGGCGCGTTCATGGATTTTACGATCAGGGAGATTGAATGATGGGACATCTGCTCTTGAGGACAGCTTTGGCCACGACACTTGGGGTTGGTCTGCATCTTGGCGCCCTATCCCCCGTCCTCGCGCAAGGCGTGCCCGTCGTCGATACCCAGAACATCGCGCAAAACATCCAGCAGCTGCGGCAGATGATCGAGGACGAGATCTTGCAAAACGAGCAGCTGACGCAGCTCCGCGAACAGCTCGGCCTTCTCACGGACCAACTCGCGGAGCTGCAAAGAACCTACGAGGCCCTCACCCGCCTCGCCGAACTGCCGGAGATCATCCGGACGGAAATGGAAGACGAGTTGAATGGTCTGCTCGACCAGGAGTTCGGCGACATCCTCGCCACGATTGAGGCGATCAAGACTGGGGATTTCTCCGGCCTGTCCGGTTCTGGCGCAGGCGAGATCGAAACACAGATGGACCGGGTGCTGGCCGATCTCGGATTTGACGATGACACCCTCTCGGAAATGGCCACCAGCGGCAATCCCGGGGCCAACCGCGTGGCGACGCAGGCCACCACCGGTGCCCTTGTCTCGGCCGCCGCCCAGAACAGCTATGAGGATGCCGGCCAATCGCTCGAGCGGGTGGACCGCCTTGTCGGGCTCATCGACGACATGGATGAGCTGAAGGAAAGCGTCGATCTCAACACCCGCGTCACGGCGGAACTGGCCATCGCGCTGGTCGCCATGTGGCAGCTCGAAGCGGTGCAGACCGTGGGCGACGGCACAGGCGGCGTGATCGATGCCGCCACCATCGCCGAAGAGCAGCGCTTCATGGACTTTACGCTGCCGGACCTGCGCGCAGACTGATTTGAGGCATGACGCGTGGCGAGTGAACAGGAAATCATCGAAGAAGAGCTGGTCTATGGTGCTCTGCGCCGTGAACGCCTCTGGCAGCGCCTTGGGCTCATCGGGCTCATCTTCGGCATTCTCGGATGCCTGAGCGCGGCGGCTGTCGCGATCCTCGATGTCGATCCGCCGCCTGTGGTCGTGCCCTATGATCCCGCCACCGGCTTTGCCCTGCCCGAGGCTTCGGTGGGCGCGACGTCTGTCACAGCCAACCAGGCTATCATCGAGGCAGAAGTCTTCCGCTATGTGACCGACCGGGAGGTCTACAACCAGCTCGACAACGACCTGCGCATACGCAGCGTTCTGCGCCGCTCGGACGGGGCCGCCGAGAGCGGGCTGCGCCAAATCTGGAACAGCGCCAACGAGAATTACCCGCCGACCGTCTATGGCCCCAATGCCCGGCTCGACGTGGAAATCCTCAGCATCAACCGGATCGGCACCAACCGCGCCACGGTCCGCCTGCGCAAGCGCCTGACGTCTATCAATGGCGTTCAGACAGGCCTCTTCACTGCCACGCTTCTCTTCGAGTTCCGCCCCGAGACCCGCCGCTCCATCGATGAGGTCTGGACCAACCCCTTCGGCTTCACGGTCCTCGAATATTCCGTCCGCTCCGACAGATTGGAGAATTGAATTTGTTCCCTGCTCGACTTTTCATATTGCTGATTGCCCTGTTGCCCGGCCTTGCTTTCGCCGAAGCCATCCCGCGTGGCGGGCCCAATGACAATCGGGTGCGGCTGGCAACATATCAAGAAGGTCAGGTCTACCGCCTCAGCGTGTCGCTCACCCATGTGACCACGGTCGAGTTCGGGGAAGGCGAGAGCATCCGCTCGATCATCGCAGGCGACACGGAGGGCTTCGAGATCGACGGCGTGCCGGGCGGCCAAGCCTTCGCGATCAAGCCCGTCGCGCGCGGGGTGCATACCAATGTGACCGTCTATACCAACCGCCGCAGCTACTACTTCAACGTCCAGGAGACCCGCAGCCCGACCTTCTACGTGGTCCAGTTCCGCTACCCCGAAGACAATGCACGGCCCGCGCGGGCCATCGCGGCACAAGCGCCGAACTACAACTACGGGGCCAGCGCGCGGACCGAGTTCACCCCCACCCGTGTCTGGGATGACGGGACGTTTACGTATTTCGAATTCCCGCGGAACGCGCCGGTGCCCGCGATCTTCCGCTACGGCAATGGCCGAGAACGGACGGTCAACACGCAAGCCACCGAGGACGGCGTGATCCGGGTTTCCGGGGTGAACAGGCAATGGGTGCTGCGGATCGGAGACGAGGTGGTCTGTATCGAGGCCACACCACCTGCGGGAGTGGGATCATGAGCGATACCGAAAACGCGGACCTTGAGAAACGTCTCGCCGCCCTTGAGCAGGGCAAAGGCGCGAGCTCACCCCCTGCCCCGCGACGCTCGCCGCTGCTGGCTTTGGTCGTTGTCCTCGTGATCGGTGCCGGCGGTGCATTGCTCTATCTCCTGTCCCAACCCGAAGAAGAGGAGGCCCTGCCCACGGCCACGCCGGACGTATTTCAAAACGAAGGCGACGGGTTTGGCGCCATCGAAACCCTCCCCCCACCCGAGCCCGAGGTGGTGTTGGCAGCACCCGAACCGGTGGAACCCAACGCCGAGCTTCTGGCGCAGCTCGCCGCCCTTCAGGCCCAGATCGAGGAGTTGCGCAATGCGCCCGAACCCGTCGTCGAGGAAGATACCGCTGCCGCCGAAGCCATCGATGCGCTGACAACCCAAATCGCGGCGCTGCAAGCCGCGTCAGAGGCCGCGCAACAGCAATTTCGCGATGAGCTCACGGCGCGTGATCGCGAACTTGAGCAACTCCGCATGGACCTCGAACTTGCGCAGCTTGAGGCCAACCGGCCCCTTCCCGCGCCCATCGGCCCCACCGAGGACGAATTGCGCGCGCGGGAAGAAGAGCGGCTCCGCCGCGAGGAGGAAGCAAGACGGCTCGCGGAACTTGAACGCCGCGCGGCTGAAGAACGGGCGTTTCAAGAGCGCCGCATCACCTCGCCCACCATCGCCTTTGCCGGCACCTCCGGTGCAAATGAGACGCCTCTGACCGAACGCACCTTCGGCGAAGTGACAGATTTCGTACTGAACGGCGCGCTGCCCACTTCGGTGACGCAAGCTGAGGTCATCGCCAATCCGTCCAACACCATCAACCAGGGCACGATGATCCAGGCCGTCATGGAAACCGCTCTCGACAGTTCCCTGCCCGGCCAGACGCGTGCTGTTGTTTCCGAAGACGTGTTCAGTTTCGATGGCTCCCGCCTCCTGATCCCGCGCGGGTCCCGTCTCATCGGGCGGTATCGTTCTGGCGTCGATATCGCGCAGCGCCGGGTCACCATCGCCTGGGACCGGATCATCCTGCCTGACAATCAAACCATCCAGATCAGCTCCTTCGGGGGCGATGAACTGGGTCGTTCGGGTGTGACCGGCTTTGTCGACACGCGCTTTGATGAACGCTTTGGCTCGGCGGCGTTGATTTCTCTGATCTCCGCAGCGCCAAGCGCCGCTGCGGCAAATGTGCAGGACGAAACCGCCGCGGACGTGCTCGAAGACGTAGGCGATGATCTTGCCGATGCCACGGATAGTGTGATTGGCGACTACCTCTCAATCGGTCCCGTCATTTATGTCGACCAGGGGGCTCGCGTGACGGTGATGGTCGACCGCGATCTGGAGATATTCTGAGCCCATGTCGCTGAGCTATCTCCAAACCTCGCTTGATCGGATCGACGCTGCCGCCCGCGACGATGTCATCGAGATCTGCATCAATCCCGACGGCAGCTGCTGGGGCGAATTCCAGGGCGATCATTTCATGCGAAAGCTGGACCGGGCGTTGACCGCAACCGAAGTGAAAGACCTCGGCAACCAGATCGCCTCCTCCGCCAATACCACGATGAGCAAGGACCGCCCCATCGTCTCGGTCTCGATCACATACAAAGGGCGCCCGATCCGCGCACAGGTCATCACCCCGCCTGCCGTGATCTCGGCGATGTCGATAAGCTTGCGGTTCTTCTCAAGCCTGCCGCTCGACGGGATCGCGCTTGATTTCCTCTATGGCAAGGAGCGCAAGCTCGAAGAACTCCGCCTCGAGAAGACCCGGGAACTGCGTGAAGTGGTGGCCGCGGGCGTGATCGACGATGCGCTGGCCTTTTGCGTCGACAACAAGCTCAACATGATCGTCTCGGGCGGCACCTCCACCGGCAAGACCGTCGCCGCGCGGAAGATCCTCTCTCATGTGCCTGCAGAAGAACGTATCGTCACCATCGAAGAAGCCGCCGAACTTCTGCCGACCCAGCCCAATGCCGTGACCCTCATCGCCAATCGCGACGCGGAGTTCCAGACAGCCGACGTGCTGCTCACCGCAACGTTGCGCATGCGCCCGGATCGCATCATCCTCGGCGAGGTGCGCGGCAAGGAGGCTATGACCTTTCTGGAAGCCATCAACACCGGTCATGGCGGGTCCATGACCACGCTTCACGCAGAAACACCGCAGCTCGCCGTACAGCGTCTGGCCATCGCAGCGCTCAAGACCGAGATCCCGATGACCTATGCCGACATGATCCAATACATCGAAAATTCCATAGACGTGATCATTCAGGCCGGTCGACACGACGGCAGGCGCGGCATCACCGAATTCTACCTCCCCGGAACAACCGAGATCGGAGCTTACCCATGAGGACCTTTGAATATGACATCCTGTTTTTCCAGGTGAAGAAGCAAAAGGACTACGACGCGATGCGAAGCGCCTTGAATGAGCGCGGCGCGGAGGGGTGGGAAGTCATTACAGCTGAAGCCGGTGACTACGGCTATACCACGTTCTTGAAGCGCGAGACCGCTGATACGAAGGCAGCATCAGAATGATGCGAGCCGCTGCAATCGGAAGCCTGCTCGTCGCTCTCAGCGCAACCGCTGGCGTCGCTGAACGGAACCTGACCCCAACGCGCGATAACCCGCCAGATGTCTGTCCCGACCAGCCCCCAGAGCCACAGTGGATCCAGGACATCGATGTGCGCGGTTCCCACAAACGGCTCCTGATCCAACAGATTTATCGGGCACAGAGCATGCAACGCATCGTTGAAGCCCAAAGCTGCGAATGCCCCACGCGGTATCCGTCTTGGGAGGCTGCTGAAGGTGTCTTCGTCGAGCAATTCGCCGCATCTGAATACTGGGACATCGTGGAAGCGACGTCAGAATACCGACGGCAGGCTAATGAGCTTCGGCGCGAAGCCATCCCAATCTGCGAAGCTGCTGGAAACTGGTAGAGCTCCATGAGTGTCGTCACTTACTTCGTGGAAACGGCTGAAGGCTATCTCAATACCGCTGCTGAGACGCAATTTGGTGCGGTCGCCGCAACAGTCGGAACGATGCTGGTACTCGGCACCACGCTCGTTGTCATTCTGGTTTTCATCAACACGATCTACCAGTATCGCGCCATGAACGGGCGCACGGCCTTCTGGCTCGCCGTGAAAGTCGGGCTGATAGGCGCATTTGCAACCAACTGGGTGCAGTTCAACATCCTTGCTGCGGCGATCCTGAACGGGATCGACAGCATTGCCGGGTCGCTCGTGGCCTCAGTCGGCGGTGGTTCACCCGGCCCATCCGGCACCTTCGCAGAGGAGTTCGATGACCTGATTGCGGCGCTCGGGGACTATTTGAATGCCGCGGGGTCTGAACTGAACTGGATGGCCGGTGCCCTGTTGGACACCCTTGGGGTTTTGCTGCTCTCGATCCTCGGTGGCTTGGCGGCGTTCATCGTCGTAGCATCCAGGCTCATGATCGCTCTTCTGATCGGGATCGCGCCGGTCATGATATTCCTGACCCTGTTCGAAGTGACCAAGGATTATTTCGCGCGCTGGCTTTCGGCGCTGATTTCCTTTGCGATGTACCCGATCGTCGTCGCCGGCGTGTTCGCGACCATCACGGGTGTCTCGCGTGCGCTACTTGCTGAGTTGGGCGACCCGGAAGGCGCCTCCAACATCGGCGCGCTCATTCCGTTCTTCATGATGGTGCTGATGGCAAAGGGGTTCATCATCGCAACGCCCTTCCTGGTTCGGACGATCTCCGGCAACATCATGATGCCAGCACTATCGGCTGGGTTCGGGGGAAGCTATGCCTTCGCCAGAGGGCTTGCAGGTAGCCAACAGGTTTACAACCGATACGCCATCGGAGGTGCTACGGGGGCGGAGTATGCAGCGCTGCGTGCGCGCCAATTCTTCGGAGTGCAGGCCTTGCCAAGCCGACCCAATACTGCCGGAGGGCCAACCGCTGCTCCGCCCGGCGACGGGATCGGCACAGGAGCCCGAATGCTCGCGCAGCTTTCAAGGTTGGGTCGCCTCGGCAGGCGGTGACGGCCCAATCCGGTCTTTCGGCCCTACCAGTTTGGCTGCGTTGCCGCACACTCGAAGCCGATATCCACCGATGCCCCTTTCTTCATCTCGCTGGCATGCCTATCTCAAATTGAGACTATTGGAGGAATGAATGGCCTTAACAATGAATATGGACTCGGCAAAGGCCGAACTCTTACTCCGTGCAGCTCTATTAGATGATGCAAGTAACGTTGCCGAGCGACTTGCTGCTCTCAGCGCTGAAATCAGTGTCGACGATGATGGTGAAGCCTGGATATCCCTTGATATGGACCTTTGGCCGGAGGGCAAGGACTCACCCGAAGCTGAAGCCATTGGAAAAATGCTGTGGTTAGAAATCGAGTGGTCGTCGACATCCGGAACATTTCCTTTCGCTTGGCCTGGCCTTGGCGAACACGTCGACAAGACCAAAGACTACTTCAGAATGGTGCTTGATGCCTACGGTGGTCAAAAACCCACCGATAACGCTTAGGTGGGCTAAAATAGAAGGACGCCGATCAATTGTACTGCTATGTCGACGAAAGTGGAAATACTGGCAACAACCTGTTCGATACGGCCCAGCCAGTACTCTACTATGGGCTGCTCACCTCGAAAACAAACCTCGACGTTACTGCTGAGCCACTTCTCAAGGCACTGCGTGCTAGATTGGGTGTGGACCGATTGCATGCAAACGAACTGGGCGTTGCTCGACTGTCCGAAATAGCCACCGATCTTGGGCGTTTCGCATTGAAGCGTGACATCCGCTTCTCCCTATACAAGGTTGCAAAGCCAGACCATGCAATCATCACATTTTTTGACCAGGTTTTCGACGCGGGGCTAAACGAAGCTGTTCCATGGCCTCACTACTGGACCCCTCTACGATACATCCTCACATTCAAGGTGGCCCATCTCTTCGATGAGGAGACCGCAAAAGCTGCGTGGGCTGCTAGGCAAGAAACAAACCCAGCGAGGGCGGCAGAAGCGCTTCAAAAAATCTGCTCGAAGCTGCTTGAACGTATCCCAAGTTTGCCAGACACGCGTTCTCAAGAACTGGTCTCGGGAGCCCTGAAGTGGGCGGCCGCCAACCCGTATGAGATCAGCTATGGATCAGGCAACAAGGACAGCGCTCTACAGATTTCACCGAACCTAGTCGGTTTCCAACAAGTCCTGCAATACATCGCGATCCAAGCACGCAAGCAATCGAGGACCGTCCGAAGCATTGTGGTAGATCGTCAGACGCAATTTAACAAGGCACAGGCGGAGCTTTCAGATATCTATCGAAGACTTAGGGGTCACAAGCAAAGCATGGGCCCTGGCATGCCAGAAATGGACATGACGAATATGCCAGACATCCCTCCGAGGTTTTCTCCTGGCGATGAAAGTTCAGGCCTTGAATTGGTCGACGTAGTCCTCTGGGTTGCTAAACGCAACGAAGACGGTAAGCCAGTTTCTCCGGAACTTGCACAAATGTTCAATGCCTTCGCGAAGAGAGGAAGCACTGACGAGGTATCTCTTGCAGGCCTGGATCGACGATGGAGATTTCTCGTCGATCTTCCTGAGCCTGAAGGCCCGATGCCGGACGAATTGGCTGCCAAATTTGAGGAGTGGGAAAATGATCGAAAGAAAGCTGTGAGTGATTGTTGACACAGTTTTCATGGCGAAGGGTGAGGCGCGTTCAAGCTATGTAAGGTTCCGCGCGCTAAACAAAGTAGCGAAAAGATGTCTCTTCTGGATCCTCGTCACCAAACTCCGTCAAAATTCCTCCGACCCGTCTGGCAAACGACAACGTTATGGGATGCCTACCCTTCAAATCTGCCGTATTCCAATTCATACGCGTGAGGTTCAACGCGTCTCGTGCAGCAATTTCTAGGTTCTCCGATGTCACACCGCGTATCTCAACCGGCTGCGGAATATGCGGTCCGGGATAGGTCCCAACCTCCGGAATCAGCCCCGTTGTGTACAGAAACGTGCGAGTGTCATTGACTGAAAAAACAGTCCCAACTTTTGGCGGATAAGTTCCAAATCTGAATAGCCGCAAGGGACTGGGTGTCAGCGTAATCAGGCTAACGATTGGTATGTCGGCAAGAGCTTGTTGGAAGCCTTCACGCTCGTCGTCGTCGAAATCGCTTGTCTTGTGGACGACAACCCGTAGTGGCGCCGCACCCGTTCGAAGACGATACTCGGAAATAATCCGTTCTCCTAAGTCGAAAGCTTGTTCATAGGACAAGTGTACATTCAGCGCTTGTCCAGGTTCGACCGGAACTCCGCCTCCCCTAATCGCGAAACCTTCGCCGTCGCTTGAGAAGGCATGCGCGAGACTTGAGCGCACGATGTGAGATTTTGCCCTTTCAACGTGATGGAATGTAACCCCCACAAAACACGTTTGCGGACCTTCCGGCCTGAGTCGCCATGGCACCCCCCCAGACTTGTAGTACAAGCCCACGCTGAAGTTCCAAGCCCGGGTCGCAGGATCTTCGCTCTCGTTCGTTTCGTGAAGTAGTTTTCGTGTAACGATTTGAATCGGTAAGCGATACTTAAGAGCTTTGGCTTTAAGTGCGTTGTGTAGATCCCTTTTGATGAGATCGTCAGGCCCTTCTTCAACAGTTTCAAGTAAATCCAACAAGTCGAGTTGGCGAGACTTTTGCCTCTTTGCAAAACTCTTTGCGACGGCTTTGGCTTCGTCAGAGAGCTCCTTAGTCACGTTTCCTGCCCTTTCTCGCACGTCGGGAGGAATGCAGACCAAAACTATATCGGGGCGATTGATTTCGCGCGATGCAAGCTGTTTCAAGGCATCATCATATAGCCCCAAGACCTTAGTGAACCGTACCAGCGGCTCATCCGATCTTATCGCGTCAGCTATTAGATCCCGGCCTTCGGTACCGATCCTTATGGTCATCAAATCAGAAGTAACGATTTTCTTCCGAAAGACTGAGGAGAACCCGTCGAATGAGCGGCGAAGCTTGCTACCTTCGCGCAGGGCACCGATGCCATCTTCGCACCGGTCCAGCCATGCAACGGCACTATCAATTAGCTCGCCAGGTCCGACCAACCCAACCGATATTTTGTCCGGTCTTGCGCTTCCAAAACGCATATCGAAAGGCCCAGCTGATAGCAGTCCTTCCTTAAGATCAGACCCGCTAGCTGCACCGCCAAACTCCAATACGGGGGAAGGTAACTCTGATACAGACAAATCAATCGTCATCTTCATTACCCTCCGAAGATTCGGTTTGGTCTGCCAGTTCGTCATCTATCAGCGATGATAACTGATCAAGTTCCTCTGCCAGCTCTTGGAAATCATCAAACTCACCAACATCGTCTTCACCGAATGCGAACGCACTCTCCTGGTAAGAAGCCGTAGGAAGCCGCGCATGCATGCTGATCGTCGGCGCAAAGTCTTCTACCGTTGCGCCACCTGAGGGCCTTAGTGCAAACAGCTCGCTATTGCCTTCAGCAATCATAGACATCCAAAATGTTGCATCATTGTGAGCGTTGGCATTGAAGTCTTTCGCAGCTCGCTTGGTCGAAAGAGTGTTTGTCTTCTCGCGATTTATGAATTGTCCGTAGCCGTTCCTTGTGAAGGCATAACCGGATGTTAGAGCCAACGCCCAATCGGTGCCAAAGTCCATGAGCCTGAATTCCAGCGCTTTATGCTCGTACCAAAGGATGCTCTGATCTTCGCTCTTTCGCCTCGGACGAACTACGGTTCGCGTCGCCTTTTTAAGCCGTGCACGGTAAGTGATTTTTCGTTCTTCTTCGTCGTCCGTGCGAGTGTAGTAAGCCCGCTTATGTCGATGGTCGTAATAGAGTCCAATATTGCAAATGTGACCGACCACGAAGTCGTTAAGAAGTTTCACAAAGACGTTTCGACCGCCCTCATCGGCAACGAGTTCATCTAGCGAGATCGCCTCAATGTCGCCTGGATCAAAGGGGGTAAGATTTTTCTCAGAGAGGGACGCCAAATCGTAGAGTGTATAGAAGCGGCCATCAAAGACGTGCCCGGGTGGGCACGGCATATCGGCCTTTTTCGCGCTTTCGATGACACGCCAGGCGGCAGACTGAGTACAGCCCGCGTGCCAGATCATCTCTGGCAGATGTGAAAACGGAAGCAAGTTGGAGGCAAATCGAACGACGTCGCTCGATGCCGGAACCGCTGTTTTTGTAATATTGTCTATGGCTTCAGGGCGCGCTTCAATAACGACTTGGAAAGCCCCATTATCGGCAATTGTATCAAAGCTTGCAGTTCCGTTGTTGGCAACGGTTTCGCGCCAAAGATCAGAGAGACCTGATCCCGTATGATCCATCGCGCCACCACCATAGAAAAGGTCAGCGATGACTGGGTTACGGTAACCCTTTAGGTTGCGTCCGCCGTTCTTAATGAAGCTGTCGATCGATTGTTCACCAAGTTTTGTTGCTACTTCTGGGACCAACCCCCCAGGGCTTGTTGCGACAATTCTGTTGGGCGTGACAGAGACTTTTACTGTCTCAGGTTTGCTGTAGTCACGGTGAGCAAGCGAATTTACCACCATCTCTTTGATCGCCAATGGCGAGTATGATCGGACCTGCCTTGAGGTCTCTTCCTTCAATCGAAAATCGTTGTTCACCTTAGACAGAACGTCCAATAGAGCGTCCAGCTGCGCCCAAAGCGACCCTGAAACGGAAGACGTCATTGTTGCCGTGTCTTCACCTTCGCTCGTAAAGTCGACGTCATCACCAAAGCAATCTATCAGCCATTCTCGCGGCCCGCTGGCTTCAAATTCAATGGTGGCAGAAGGAACGTGCCGTTCAACCGATTTACCAAAAAGCAGAACACCGGCCAAAGTCGGTTCTCCGCCATCCGGTGTTGATCTAATGAGATTGAAGGCTTCGGCAGTTTCCAAAGTCCACCCTTCTTCATAGGAATCGGGCGTCCACTGCTTCAGGAACTCACTGTATGCCTTTAGTCTCGTGAACATGAAGACCATGTCCAAATCATCCAAGCTCGCACCGTTACATGGAGACATGTCATTTAAGGGTACGAGCGTACTAGAGGAGGATGTAGGAACTGCTGGGCGAACACCTTCCTCCCTCAAATGGCCCCAAAGCTCTTTCGAGAAGAGCTGATCAAAACCTTGAATTGGAACGGTGGTGAAGTTGCCTCCGAGGCTGCTAGCCAACTCTTTGACTTTCGGAGCCAAAGCATCAGCACCGTCCGCTGAGCGAGTACACCAGTAGATCCCATGCGGAAAAGAGTGCGCCGAGGAAATTTGGCTCAGAAACAGGTTATCCATTACAGACTGTTCATTGCCACGATATCCAACCACAATGATCGGATGATCCATGAGCATCGGCTGAATTCGATCGACAATCTGAGGGTCGAGCGTTCGAACTTCTTCGTCAAGGTTCTTGTCAGTATAGTGGTCAACCGACCCGTGAAGGTATATTAGTTGAGGGTCCCTCGGCGAAGACGAGAACATAACCAGGTCTGAAGCCGTCTTAATGGACGTAATCTGGTGTGGTCGGCCGACCATGTTCTTTGCCTTTTGTAGGCACTCATCAAAGTTGGTCGTAAGGATCGTCGTTACCCATCGTTGGTGGAGTATTTCGGCTAGGCCTAGATAGCCTTCACGAGGGTCAACAGCTGGATTAATCAACGCCTTGAAGAACTGACGGCGATCTTCTGAGACGTTCAGCAGGTGCTTGACAGCAGATGGGTAAAGGTCCGCCAGGTTCTTGTCCTGATCGAACCAGTGTTGCTTAAGCAACCATGGCCAGTAACTTGCCCGTGTCACCGTTGGGTCATCTATCGACCGATCATTTTCAAGACACCATTTGAATTTGACCATAAGCTCAACTGCAGTACCCGCCGCTGGAACACCGGACGTCACAGAGGCACCAGCACCGATCAATATGATTGGCTCTGGTTTTGAGCGGAGCAGCGTTCGGAGCCTGCCTGCTGTAGTAATGGGTATCGATCCTTTGGGATCGTTTCCAACAATGGACATCTAGAAGAATCTTTCGACCTTGTCTCGACGACCTCCATTATATAGCGAATGCGGTTGGAAATCACACCAGATGTGGGAAAATTTGTTCGGAGAAAATAATTGTCGGGAATTTAGCAAGATTCGTTTTTCTCCGAAGTAACGAATGCGCAATCAATGTCCGCTTTGCCGAATTCCGTGAGATTTGCTGACCCCGCAGCGAACTTCCGGTTTCCGCCCGCTCGACCGACATACGATCCTCGCTACCCTATCCGGCAACCAGCTTTTGACCAACATCCTCTCGCAACATCGCTTCCATGTCGTCCAAGCCATCGACGGCGGAGCGCATTTGCGCCTCACCCACGGCACTCGCTGCCTCGGCATCCGTGACTTGGCCCCCAAAATCCATCTCCATCTGTCGTTGTTCCTCGGCGATAACGGCTTGAACGACCGGCGCGGTCTTCTTTGGAACAATGTCAGATTGCCCTGACGATTGACCATCAGCAGCCTGGCGTGCGGCCTCAACGTCGGCCTCGGATCCGCCCGACCCGTCCGGTGGCGGTGTCATCGGCATGGCGCGCATGCTCAGCGGCAGCGTGCCCTGCGACCCACCTCCCCCCGGTTCCGGGAACGGCAACTCGCCCGTCTGCGCCGCGTGGATCGCCTTGAACAACCGGTCGTCAAAATATTGGATCCGTTTTGCGCGGACCGGCATTTGCGCGTCGATGACCATGACAATCTCGTCGAGAGGCAGGCGGCGCGCTTCATCTTCGGGAAGCAGGGAGCTTTCTTCGGTCCGGGTAGATTGGCTGCGCCCTTCAAAGGGGTTCTTGCCGATGGACTGGGATCGCGTGATGACGGTCTTCGTGGTCTTGCCAACCGCCTTGCTCAGTTCCTCGACGGTCTTCTCATCGGACGGCGTCAGGTAGAGCTTCACGCCGGCATTGCCCTGCAGCGCGCGGCGGGTGTTCTCGCCGTAGATTTCATCAAGGGCGGGGATGGTTTGGGTGACCACAGCCAGGTGACCACGATAGGTGCGCAAGGTCTCGATGCTCTCGACTACGATGGGCATCTTGCCGAGGCGATTGAACTCATCGAGCATGATCATCACCGGCCAGGGCTCGTCCGGTCCGGGGTCCTTTTCCTGCATGGCCGAGAGGAGATCGGAGAAGAACAGGCGGATCAGCGGCGCGAGGGGCTTCACCATCAGCGGCTGGACCACGAGATAGACCGAAAAGGGCTTTTTTCGGATCGTGCGGAAATCAAAGTCCGACACCGCCGTCGCCTCATCGATCGCCGGATTCTGCCATTGGTCGAGCCCCGAAGTCATCAGGAGCGAGACATAAGAGGTCAACGTATCATTGTTGGTCGAGGCGAGCCGCGTGAAGATCAGTTTGGCCGCCCTGTTATCCACCTCGTGACCCCGCGCGAAATACTCCTTCTGCTTGTTCCCGCCCGAAGCCGCGATGCGGTAGATCTCGCCCAAGGTCGGACGCTTGCGCTGGAACGCCAGCAGGCCTGCTGCCACAAAGAGATCAATCCCGCCCTTGAGGAGGCCCTGCACCCGGTCGTTGTCGCTCTGCAGGAAGAGCGTCGCGAGAAGCTGCAATTCCATCTGCTGGCGCGCGGGATCTTTCAGCTCGAAGATGCGCAGGAGCGGGTTGTAGCGATGCGTGCGCTTGCCCTCCCAATCGGTGGGGGCAAAGCGGTAAACCTTGTCACCTTGGGCGGCGCGGTGCCGGGCCGTAGCCTCGAAACACTCGCCCTTCACATCGAGCGTCACGGCGGAGCCTTGCCAGGTCAGCAGGTTCGGAATGACGAAGCCCGTCGTCTTGCCGCGCCCGGTGGGGGCCACAATCAGCGCGTGCGGGAAGACTTTCGAGCAAATGTATTTCGCGCTGGATTTTGGAGAACCCAGCTTGCCGAGGATGAACCCTGTCCCGGGCGCCCCGAAAAAACCATTGGCCTTCATCTCGCGCGCAGACTGCCAATGCGTCTGGCCAAAGCGTGTCAGAGCGGACCCCGAGAGGGCGAGGCTCAGCATCATGCCGGCGGCGGCGAAGCTGCCGATGATCAGATGGATGAGCTGGGCATCCTCGGGGCGGCGATCGACGATCGCCAGATAGTTCTGCGCGATATAGGCAAAGTCGATCTCGGCCCCGAAGCCGAGATCCTTGTAGGTCAGCACCGCCGAGGCGATGGTATAGCCCATGGCGGCCGTCACCAGTGTGACGAGCAGCACCCCGGTTGCGATCCGCGCTTTTCCCATGGAGGCGCTCAATGGACCTGGCCCCGCTCGGTTTCGCCATCCACGTCTGTGGCGCGGTGCTTTTCGTATTCGGCGTCGGCAAGTTCATCGACCACCTGGCGCAAGGCCTCGGTGTTGGCCGTCGCGGCATCAGATTGCAGATAGACCTTGGCGACATAGAGCCGGTCGAGACGGTCCTCGAGAACCTTGTCCAACAAATTTGCATCGCCGGATGTGAGCCGCACGAGTTGGCGGTCATCCAGCACCCGCGCAATCTCCTCGCGGAAGGCGTCCCGCTCCGCCTCGGTCTCGAAGGGCGCGGACAGCTCCCCTGCCCGTTCATGGTCGAGGACACGCGCAATCTCGTCTGCGAGGCGGTCGGCACGGTCAGACCGCATCGGCGTTCCATCGCGGGTGGCTAGACGTTCGTCACGCGTGCCAACCCCAAGCCCCTCGCGCAACTCGTTGTCGCGGCGAACCTGATTGATGGCCTCCGTGTCGCGTATCTCGACGACGGCCGCATAGGTCGCGCCGAGCCCGCGGGCGAGGTGGGACGGCATGTCCGGATAGCGCGCGCGCAAGTCATCCGTGACGGCATCTGCAACGGGCGTACGGAGGTCGCGTCCCTCCATGATGCGGTCGACTTCGCGGGTGATCGCACTGGCGCGGGCGGCATCGGTAATGGTCTCCTTGTAAGGCTCAGACCGGTCGATCACATCGCCCGGACGTGCGAGCAACTCCGGATGTGCCTCGAGATACGCGCGCTGCTCCGCTTCGATCCGGCGCTCCGCCCGCGAGACAACCTCCCAATCCCGCTCTTCGATCTGCTGCGATGTCAGACCCTCGGCGCGCATCTCCTGACGGATTGTCCCTTCCATCGCCCGGACCGCGTCCTCCTGATAGTGGAACCGCTCGTTGACCGGTTCGGCTTCAACGACACCATCCCGGCGCAGCACGTTTTCCCGTTCCAGAAGCGTGCCGAGTTCGACATGCACGTCATTCAGGATGTCACGCGCCTGTTCCAGATCGGCGCGGCGTTCGAGGTTCAGATCGCGCGCCTCCGCCACCTTGGAGAGATCATTGGCGATCCATTGATGCTCGAGCGCTGCATTTGAGGCGCCCGTCTCGATCCGGGCTACGACTTCCGATGTGCTGATCCCCGTGCCCCGCAGCGCGGTATCAATGCGCGATCTCAGGTCGGGCGTGGCCAAACGCTCGCGCTGGCTGGCGTCGATATTGGCTTCGGAATAGATCCCGCCCTCCGAGGGGGTCTCTGACAGCGCGGATGATCGCAAACCGAGCGGCTGCATGTGCTGGACCTGCGTCTGGATCTCGATGAGGCGTTTTTCCAGCACCGGACGTTCCGCGTCAGACTTCTCTGCGATCATGCCCTGCACCCGCGCGAGCTTCTCCGCATAGAGGCTTCTCAGATCCTCGAAACTCTGATCCTCGGCCATATACACATCTCCTGTTCGGTCCACCTGCCCGCCCCGCGCCAGCACCTCGCCCGCGCGGAACAGCGCCGCGGCAATATCCTCGCGGGCCTCCCTCGAGGCTTCGGCGGCCAGGGAATGGTAGACGGTTCTGGTGTTGGCGATCTCCGCCAGCGTCCGCGTCAGGTCCTGCCCAACGCGTTCGCGCTCGCGGGGCGCGCGCCCCTCTTCTTTCGCCGCATAGACCTCGCTGGTCCGGGCGGGGTAATGCACGACACCGCGATCCACCCGGCGCGTGGCTTCCAGGCGCACGCCGTACTTCTCCGCCTCCTCGACCATGGCGAGGCGGAAGTCGTCATAGTTGAAGCGATGATTGCGCCCCAGAAAAAAGAACTCGCCTTCCTGCGAGCGGCGGTTCAGCACCAGATGCGCATGCGGGTGATCGCGGTCCTCATGCACCGCGATGATGTAGTCGAAATGCCCCTCGTCGGTCTGGAAGAACCGCTCGGCCACATCCGTCGCGATGTCGCGCACATCCTCGCCCCGCGTGCCGATGGGGAAGGACATGAGCATATGGGTCGTCTGGCCCAGCTTGGGCTTGAAACCCGCATCCCACCGCTTGGCAAAGCGCTCGGTCAGGTCCTTGATGTCACCCGCCTCGAGCTTCGCTTTGCCATCCAGGAACCCGCTACTGTCCACGATATGTGTGGACTTGGTGGTAAGGTAATCGAGCTGGTTTGCGAGCTGCGATTTGGTATGCGTGCCCCCGCCCCGGATCGCCTTGAAGACCGCTGGCCGATGTCCTGCTGCCGCGCGCATGAGCTGGGTCTGCTTGGCCACATGCAGCCCTTGCATCGAGCCCCGGACGCGGCTCCAGCCATCCCGGAAGACCTCGCCCGTGACAGCATGGACAGCATCATTCTGCCGCATGGGCAAACTCCCTCAGCGCGGCCGTGGCCTCGAGCTGCATCGCGTCCCGACGGCGCCGAAGGAGCAGGTCGATCTCATCAGCGGAATCCAGGATGAACCGCGCCAGCCCGCGCATCTGGGCAAGGCGCAATTCCGTGAACTCCGGGCCAGCGCCCTGTCCCTGCCGGTTGGCCCGCGTCATCTGCTTGGCGATCTGCCCGACCCCATTCCCGACCTCGTGCAGCGAAGCGCGGTAGCGCGCCATCTCTGCTGCCATCTGCGCGTCCGGAACGAACACCCCGCCCGCCGCCTGAATGAGCCGCCGCAGCCCCTCGGCCCGGCTCTCGATCCCCGCCTTCGCCAACACCTCATCGAGCGCCTCAAGCTCCGCAGCTGTGACCTTCACACTGACCGCTGAGACCGGGATCGCGGCATCCGTCTGGCGCTCTGCATCGGCTTTCAGGACGTAGCGCACGGCCCGCGATGTGACCTCGAAACGCTCAGCCAGCTCAGACGTCGACACACCCTCCGCAGCCTCGCGGACGATCTGCATTTTCTCGATCTCTGTCAGGCGTTTTGTTCGGGACATGCGGAAGAAAGACCCCCTATTTCCTGCCACCTTCCACCAAGGCTGCCCCTACCTTACGATATTATACTAAGCTGTCAATTATATACTTACGTTGCATTCAGTCTCAGGCAGCCTTGGTGTCCGCTTCACGCCGCGGCCCGCAGGGACGCGGCTCTGCCGCCCTCACCACCGGGCGACCCACCTGTCCTAGGGGTCCCGTCCGCCAGCCCCGCCCGAGGGTCTGGCCGAACACCACGTGTTCGGACGGAACCGCGGGCGGGCGCAAACCCCACCGACAGGGCGGACAGGCAGGGTCAAGGAGGGCCAGATTTGGGCCCCCAAATCTCTGCCGCAAAAACCGGGCGGCCCTGGCCGATAGGTTTTTGTGGATGGCCCCCTTGAGGCTGACTGGCCGGTCTGTCGCGGCCTGATCCTTCCGGTCAGCGATCTTCCTTTGATTGCGCCGCGACCGGCAGCAAGGCGAGGTCGCTGGCGGCAATCACCGCAGCCAGAGGCGGCATCCCTGGAACAGGGATCGGGCCGCCCCAAGATCGTCCTGGGGCGGCCCATCCTCGTGAGAGGATTTAGTCCTGGGGATCTTTCGCGCTCGGCGGGAACATCACCAGTTCCGTGACCGCGACCGGGAAGTCGAGCTTGAGGCTGAAGAACTCCGAGCCGTCCCCGTTGCGGGTGTTGCGGAACATGGCACCCACGCGCTGAAAACGGGTGCGCTCCTGGCCATCGGGGTCGGTGAACTTGACGGGGACGGTGGCGACGTAGTGGTTGGTCATTTGGGTTACTCCTTGTTGCGATGAGGATCACCCGGCACGGGGGCAAGAGGCCCGGTCGCAAGCGCAAATGCGGAGGGTCCGCGGCCCCGCCGTGGAAGCCGTATTTGTGCTTGCCGAAGCGTGAGCTGAGGGCACGAACGGGCCGACCCCGTGCGATCCACATCAATGAGCAAAAAGGAGTGAGCCGAATTTGTGCCACCACTTTGAAGCTGCCATCGAACCCGTCGATCGTGACCGAAGATGGCCGGGCTCGTTCTGATCCAATGCATCTGGATAACGATCCGTCACGCTCGCGATGCGGCGGGTCAGCGTTCCGCCGCGCGCCAAGGTCCGTCGTCTGGGTCGGTTGGGTGTGTCTGCTATCGGCACCAGGGTTGAGGGCGTGGGGGACAGCTGGTGCGCCCACATCGGTACGGCACTGCCAGACCTTCAGCAATGAGCGTGCTGCCGACGTCCCGACCGTCAACGAACAACGAGCCGCAGAACCGCCCAAAGTTGCACTGATCCGTACCCTCTGTCCCGGGCCGGCAGGAACAGGCCACGCGCTCAAATTCAATTGATGTCGCAGCCCGGACTAATTGACCTAGACGCGCAGTTGCGCGCTCCCCGACCTCACGCTCGGCAGTGCAGGCGGGCCTCCATGTCTCAGGCGCGTTAAATCCAACGAGACGCACGTTCGCTGTCAGGCCTCGAACATCAATCGTATCACCGTCAATGATCCGCACATCGCTGGCGCGAAGCGACCGGTCCTGTGAGGCGGGTCGCTCTGTTGGCGGCACGACCAGTGACAGGAAATTGCTCGCCATCCAGCCCGTACCAAAGTTGGATCGAATTTGTGTCCACTGCCCTTCTTCGCGAAGCTTTTCGACGCGGGTCCCCTCGCTCAAGACCCCCATCACGGCATTCGAAGTAGACGGCCCAGCACGTTGATTGACACGTGTCCCAGTCACATAGACGTAAGCGGCGTCGGCAGTTTGCGATGAGGGAACGGCTAACGGACTGTAGGGTGTGGATCGCGTGTTCGATGATTCAAACAGTGATCCAACCAATGCGAAGAATCCGACAGCGATCACCAACGGCACCATTATTTGGCGTTGAGTCTTGCGCACGGCACGCCGAGGTGCAGTGATCGCGCGGGTCACGGAGACCGGACGGGGTCTTGCCTTACCGGTTCTAGTACTTCGCTTCGGTGCTGGTTGAGAAGTTCCGTGGTCGGTCGCTGCCCTTTTCTGTGCCGGATTTTCCCGTTCCAGTTTCAGGACTTTGTGCAGGCTCGCATACTGCGCTTTGCTCAGGCGCGTCTGAGTCCCATACCGATGAAACCGTTCAGCCATGTTTGTTAGAAAAGACATCTCCCAATCGTTTGCCTGCCCGGATCGCAAGCGCGCATCAATGCGTGTTTGAATCTCTTTGGTGCGTTCCGGAGAAAAAGGCATCTAGGAAAAACCTGGGCGGGTATTGATTTACGCAACAAATGTCTTCTGCCGCACGGCCACAATAAGCTGTAATTGCATAGAAATACCATCCAGCCATTCCCGAAACCAGATTGGCCGGATTGCGATCACCAAGCCTGTCGATGCACCGAGCTGGAGTTCACTGCGACACCGCCTATGTTCACACACTTCTGGGAAAACGATGAAAGGGCCGCCCGAAGGTGACCCTCTCAACTTACATCTCCGCAGTCTTCTTCGCCGGGTCCGCAACCCGCATGACCGTCAGGCCTTTCGCTTCCGCCTTCTGCCCGAGGTTCAGCGCGACTCCGTTGCCTCCAAAGAGCACAACCCCCGTCGCCGCGAACTTGTCGTCCAGCATCTCATCGTTACACTTGAACGGTGCCGCCCGCCCGTGTGCGGACCAGCGCGGATCGAAGCGCGCTTGTGCGACCCCGCGTGCCCGGGCCCACCGAGCCGCAATCATCTCCGCCCCATGCTTGCCACCCTTGTGGCAGAGGAAGATCTCCTGGTTGCGGTTCTGCCGGATCCGTTCGCGAACCTTGTCGAGCGTGTTGAAGATCACATCGACATCGGTCCAGTCGGTGGCGCCTGAGACGATCAGGGGCACGCCCTCGACTTTCGACTTCTCAGCAGTCTCGCGGTCGTGCTGCTCCAGGAGCTGCCTTGCCTCGAAGACAGCACCTGTCTCTTGCGCCCGGACGCTTGCGCGCGACCCGGCTGCCGGGATGAAAGCGTGGCCCGTCTCGATCTCGTAGCATTCCGCCGCCGCCTCGCTCATCACCTCGATGGCGCTGACGATCTCGCGCAGCTGCAGGAAGCGCGCCTGCGCCTCTTCGAGCGCGGTCTCGGCGATCTCCGATCCGTCGTGGGATTTTGCCAGCGCGCCGATCTTGTCGGCGGTGCGGTCGATCTCCTTGCCAAGTGCCACCTTGCGCCGCTGCAGTATCGACGCCAACCCATGGGCCAGCGGTTCGATTTCTGCTTCGAGCCCGGTCCCGCGCAACTGACCAAGCAGAGCCTCGAAGCTCTCGCGGATGACGCGGTCGGTCAGGATGTGATCTTCCGGGATCGGCAGCTGCGCGTCCTTCTCGGTCAGCCCGAAAAGCTCGATGGTCTCGTAGGTGTTTGCGGTGTCGTAAGCCATGTCTGGTCTCCAGTAGTCGGTTGTGGAGCCACCACGTGAGTGTGGGGGCATGGCCGAATGTCTGGTTTCCGAATCTGCCCGGGTCAGGGACGGCGCAGCCGCCGGCTTGCCGGGCGCAAGAGTTTTCCGTGTGCAACACCGGACACATGCGCGCCCTCACGCACAGGACCGCCCCACGCCATAGCCCCGGCCCTCGCCGAAAAGTTTTGCGATCCTTGACGCGGACTGATTTGGGGGCCATCCGGAGGATATGCTTCCGCGCTCATGTGTGTGTGTTTTGACGGTAGGTTTGCCCGCCCCGAGCAGGCAAACGGCTCGACCGGACGCGGAAGACGGATGGAGCGGCGGGATCGTTTTGCCCCGCAAAACAGACCAGAGCGCAATCCGGCGGAGCGGCCGGGGAGGGACGTGCTCGCGAGGCGGGCAAACCGGGGGCCTGGGTGCGACGCCGCGGTGAGGCCGCATGGCCGAATGCGCGACGGACCGAAGGGCCGTTCATGATCCGCAAACGTCCAAGCGGAGGTCCGCTATTCAGATTCGATACCTAGCGCACGTCGGATTGCATCCCGATAAACGTTCTCAATTGGCAAGGTCACATTGTTGAATGCTTCCTGCACTTTATAGACGGTGGTCGAGTGGTTGAGCGTGTTCTTCAGAGGAACCAACGTCTCGTCAGAAGGCTCAGACGAAAAATCATAGTCATAAACGGCAAAGGTGATTGACGCGGGTTGCAAGGCATATCGAACTAACCCTTCCTGTCCGCCCAAGCGCTCCATGATGCGCCTAAAGACAGGTTCAGGACAAACAAAGAACAATCCACTCTTGCACAACTCTTCGCGTTGTAGAATCTGGCCTTTGTATATGAGTTGTGGAAGGATGCGCTTGGCGACATTCTCCCAATTTAACCCGGCGGTTGTTTTTTCAACCAACCCGTCTTGCTTCAGTGCATCGTAGCCTGGGCGATAGGTACCCGTCGTATCAATCGTTTGCACCTCAACGGCCACGAACTCAACCAAATCTCCCTCTTCGCTGATTTTCGCAAGAACCCAGTCGACGAAGTAACCGCCCTTTTTCGATTTTTGTGGCAGGCGAAGTTCGCCCCCCCATCCTTTACCAAAAACGGCGATGCAAGGTTTTCGATTATCGATTGAGTAATTTACGGCATCCCGCCCCGCGACCAATTTCAAATTTGGTCCAAAGACTCGATCGGCTATGTCCGATAGTATTCGGTAGTCATCCGCGTAAAGCCGGATCGGGCAACAGATAACGGGTTCGCTGGTAATGGGCTTAATGGCGCAAACGCCCGACACAACTCCGTCATTGAAACTCTTCTGACAGGTTTCTCCACTGATCGGGCAAACTTCAGTATCAGCGGCATGCTTCGCTAAGTCGGACCTATCATCCGCACGATACCCAAAGAACTCAAATATTGTCGCCGCCATGCTTCTAAGAGACCTTCTTGGCGTGCTTGCGCAGGTCCTCCAAGACGCCTCGAATCGATCGCCCTATTGCTGCGGCCAATAGCGATGGGACGGCATTCCCGACCTGTTCGTACTGTTCCACTCGAGAACCGACGAAACGGTAGCTATCTGGAAAAGTCTGAATTCGAGCCGCTTCTCTGACGGTAAAGCATCGATCCTGTTCGTAGTGAAAGTACGCTCCCCAATGTGGATCGCACTTCGTCAGAATTGTAGATGCAAGGCCATCTGGTGCAACTCGACCGTAACGCTTGGTGTGATCAGAACGACGCGCGCGCCGCATGCCTCTTGGCAATAAATCTTCCGGGATGTCCGTCCAATTGCCGCCCGGAGGGATGAAAGACATTCGCTTGATATTTATCTCGCCCAGCCGGGGCGCCTCATGATTAAGCACACAGTCGCTGCCATTGCGCATCGCCACCTGAAAATCGTTTTGAGGCCCGCTCCGATAGTTCTTGCGCTCTTTGCCGGTTTCTCCATTTGCCAGCGCAGGCAGGTCATCAATCGCATCACGAACGCTAACAAAAGAAGGGAGCTCCAAGTTCGTAGGAAGAGCGACGATGTTTTTACCCTCGAAATTAGAGGTGAAGTTTACCCGGAGAGGTGCGTTACGAACAGGTTCTGGGAAGGCTCGCAAGGGATCGGCTTGATCACCTCGAATCCCGATGATGACCGTCCGCCAACGCGTTTGCGGCACACCAAAATGAGGCGCATAGAGGATCTTCACATCGGCGCTGTATCCATGGTGACCCAACGCCAAGAGGATCGCCTGCAAGGTGCCTCCTCCCTCGAAGGAAACAAGCCCAGGGACATTCTCAATCAAAACCGCCTTCGGCTCAAACTCATCAACAAAGCGCAAAAACTCTAGAAAGAGGCTGTTCCGATCATCGTCCGCTGAACGCTTCGGCGCATTGATTGAGAAACCCTGACAAGGCGGACCACCTGCTACAAGATCCAATTCACCCTTCTTGAGGCCCAAGCGACGACGAACATCGGAAGCGTCAACTAGTCGGATGTCTCGCGACTCAACGATGGCTTCCGGATGGTTCAAGGCATACGTTTCAGCGTGGCGCGCAACGATTTCATTGGCATACAATGACTTAAAGCCAGAAACCCGAAGTCCCTCAGACAGCCCACCGGCGCCCGAAAACAAGTCGATTGATGTGTACTGCTCGCCCAAAAGACCGCTCCTCGTTTTTTTCGAAGCTCTAACACTTCCTTGGATATCATGAAAGAATCTAGAATGTCTTCACTGTTTGTTCTATTTTTGATGGCATCGGCCTCGCTCAAACTGACGACCTCGGCGAAGTCTACGAGACTGCCGGAAATCGGCGGCAGGCAATCATCTGGAACCTCATTTCGATCACCCATAGCTTCCTGAAGCACTGCTTGGTTCATCGGTGCAGCTTCTGAGCACAACCAAACAAGTGAAGGGGAACCGCGTTACCACGGTTCCCCTGTCAATTCAGCATATTCCGTCTCAAACGCTAATCACGCGACCAGCGAGAGCCCAGCACCCGCGTCCTGCGCCTGCTCACTGCTGTCGATGAACGGGATGATCGAGAAGGTCTGACCACCGCGCTGTTCTTCGTTCTGCACGGCGTTGACGCGCAGGTCGCCATCAGGCGTGTTGATCAGAAGCGACAGGTAGTCATTGCCCGTGCGGCTGCTTTTGGCCATCCAGGCCGAGCCGACGCGGATCGGTGTGCCCCGGGGAGAGCTGACCTCGATCCGGTAGTCGGGGTGGGTCTCCTCGGACTTGTAGCTGTTCTCGATCAGCATAAATTCCAGATCGAACATCATGTTGGCGATGTAGCCGGTGAAGGCGTTGTCAGCGTCCATGGCGGTGAGTTCGCCCGAGATCGAGCCGGATTTCATCAGACCGTTCGAGACCAGCGGGATGATCTCGAACGCGCCGCTTTGGGCGGCGCGCGCTTCCTTCGTCTGCACGGCATTGACGCGGAACGGGCCCAAACCGACATCGATCTGCATCGAGATGTAGGGATTGCCGCTGGTCGTGCCGGTCTCGTTCCAGGCCGTGCCGATGCGCACCTTGCGGCCAGACTTGTTGACCGCGGTTACGTCGTAATCCGGGCTGCGTTCGGACATCTTGGCCCGTGCCTCGAGCTGGATGGCGACATCGAAGCGCGTCGAATGGATCATGCCGGTGTACTCGGCGGCTGCGGTCTCGACATTGCGGGTAAGGGTTCCTGCGAACATGGGATGGTTCCTTTTGAGATTGGCCGGTGCCCGACGTTCTTGCCAGCGCATCCGGGATTGCTTTCACGACCCCTCCTGGGATCACAAACCAGAAAGCCTGCTTTCCTTTCAGCCCCGCCCGCGGGTCAGAGCTGTCGGCCGAGTGGGAATGCCCCTGCGCCTCCGGGTGCCACGCCCCTCCCCTGCCCCTGTCATCTTGATTGGCGGGCGGGGTTTTCCTCGTGGTCCTCCGCCGGGCCCGCGATGAAGAACTCCGCTTCCTTTCCGTTCAACCGGTGCCCGCTTCGGTCGGTCAGACCGATGCAGCTGCCGTTCGGCAGAAAGCTGATCAGGTACTGACCGAGCCGGTCCTTGTGGACAACGTAGCCGGTATTGGCCCAGTGCACGGTCTGGCCGGCATCGACGGCGGCCTTGATGTCATCGAGTGTCATGCGAACCTCCTTACGAAGAATGGTGGGGAAACGACGCAGGAAGCCCGGTCGTCCAACCGGGCTTCCATGCAGCATTTGTTTGGCCAACGGCCGAGACCTGTCAGGCACCTTGCGTGGCTTGCGTCGCGCGCCCCGCCATCCAATCCTTCAGACCAAGAACCGTTCTTCCGGCGGTAACCTCGGAGGCCCAGGCGGCCCTTGGGTCGCCGCAGGGCTCATCGCCGGAATGCCGGTCGATGTGGCCATTGGCCATCCATGGCTCGGGCTGGATCCGCCGCAGCCAGTCCGCCATGCTCGGGATACGGCCCTGGCAGTCTTCGCGGACATGCTGCTCGCCGATCCAGCGCACGGGAATGTCCCGACCCGCGCTATTGGTCAGGGTCAAGCCGAAGACACGCTCCGCTTCGAACAGGCCTTGGGCATGGTGACGCAAGGCGCGGTGCGTGAAGAGCGCGAGGTGCTCTTTCGAGGCGTCAAACCAATCGTGCACAGCCTGATAGTCGGACGGCACCCCGCCGAATTTCCGGGCAGAGCTTTCAGCATGATGAAGCGGATGGGCCATCTCAAAGACCCTCAACATAGCTGTGTGCGCATTCGACATAGCGGTCCGCGTGATCGAGGGTGATACTGTCGGCTGCAATGTCCCAAGTCAGCGTGCCATAGCCGCCCTCGTTGTTCTCGAACCCCGGGTGATGGTGATAGGCGAGCGACCAGGCGAAATCGCCAACCTCTGTGGCAAGCGCCTCCGGCAGTTGGACCTCCGAAGGCTGCACCGTCACATCCTCGACATTGCCGGAGTCGCCATAGCCTTCGTATTCGGCAGTGATCTCGCTGATGCTGAGCGCACGCAATTGCGCGATCAGCTCCGCTCGGGTCGCCTTCAGCGCGGTTTCGCGCTCCGCGCGCCACTGAGCCGCCATTGCGGCATAGTCCATTTGGGGATTGGTCATGGGTCTGTCCTCTTGTCTGCAATTGGGGGGCCGGGCGAGGCATTGGCCCGCGCGCGCCCGGAACGCGCAAACCGGTCAAATCCCGATCTGCGACGCCCCACCCAAAGCCTGCTTTGGCTTTTCAGGCGGCTTGGTCTGCCTTGATGGCAGGCCTCTGCCCCACGATCCGGGCCAGAATGTTCCCCGTGTCGATCCCTTTCCCATGCGGCAGGAACACCCGTAGCTGGAATGCGATGATCTCGGTGAAGCAGCCGAGGGCCTTGAGGCCTTCGATCATGCCCCGATCCGCACCAGAGAGCTCGAGGCGCATCTCGCCCGCGACCCGGCGACGGGTCAGGGTCAGACCCCGGCCCAGATCGACCGGCGCGGTGGTGCCGAGAGCGGCAGTCAGCATCTCTTGCGGCGTTTGCGGGTTGGAGACAAGGAAGCGGGCGCGGAGCGCGGCCGCCCCTTCTTCGCTCAACGTGCGCCCGATCATGGCCGTCGCCCCGTCAGGCGTGACCCTATAGATGCGTTCATTCGTGGTCGGAATGTCCTTCCAGATCGGCAACAGCAGCCCGGTCAGCAGGTAGAGCTTGGTCGTAGTGGTTTTCGGCAGGGACGCGGCCTCTTCATCCCAAAGCCGTGAAAACTCAGGCTTGCCGATCTCTTCCCAGGCGGAGGACTCGAACCGCGTCTCCTCCAGATAGCTCGACCCGTTTGGCCGCACCGCCTTGCGCATCAGCGTGACGATGTCCTCGTCATACATCTGCATGGGGCGCGCCGAAATGAGCCCGGCGCGACCGGAAGCGCGGTTGACCATCGGCAGCTTGTCGGGATTGCGCGACAGGGCGCCATCCGCTGACAGCACACGGACCGGGTCGGTGACCTCCAGCCCGATGATCCGCGTGATCGCACCTGATTTCGGGCAGGTCCAGAGATCCTCGGTCGAGACCTGTTCGATCTTTTCGCCGCGCAGGGTTTCCACACCGAGATCGAGCGTGCCCGCCGCGCGCGCCCGTTCAGTCTGATCGGCAATCCGGCGCATGAACTCGGCAAAGAGCGCGTTCTGCATGTGGATGGGAAGGGCAAGCACCCGATTGAGAAACCGCTGGATCGGGGGAAGCTCCTCAAGGAGCACCCCATCCTTGTCGATCAGCCGCAAGGCCGTCCAGTCGGTGAAGCTCTCGTAGCTCATCGCCTCGGCCCGCCCGGCGGCAAGATCGGCGAAATACCCACGCAGGGCCGCCCGGGCGATCGGGCTTTCGAGATTGTCCTCCTCGCGGAACATGCCTTGTGAGCCGGTCTCGCGCTGACCCTTGGTCAGGGCCCCCAGCTGGTCGAGGCGTTTCGCGATCGTCGAGGTGAAGCGCTTCTCGCCATGCACATCGGAGGTGCAGACCCGGAAGAAGGGCGCGCTGACCTGGGCTGAGCGATGCGTGCGGCCGAGCCCCTGGATGGCCGCATCGGCGCGCCAGCCGGGCTCCAGCAGATAGTGCCGCCGCCGTTTCTGGTTCTTCGCCGTTTGCGCCGCATGGTAGGACCGGCCCGTGCCGCCTGCATCGGAGAAGATCAGAATATCCTTCTCGCCGTCCATGAAGGCTTGGGTCTCGGACGAATTGCTGCTGGCGCTGCGCTTTTCGATGAAGAGTTGACCATCCTCGGCCTTGAGGGGCCGGATGGACCGCCCCGTGACTTCAGCCACGGCCTCGTTGCCAAAGGCCCAGAGGATCTGGTCCAGCGCCGAGGGGATTGGCGCCAGTGTCATCAACTCCATCATGGCCGCGTCACGCAAAGCGAGCGCCTCGCGCGAGACGACCAGCGCGCCGGTCTCGTCCCGCAAAGGTTCCACCACCATATTGCCGTCGATCTCGACCAGCTTTTGCGCGTGGATCGGGAAGGCTTGTTCGAGATAGCCCAGGACGTAGTCGCGCGGCGTTAGCGCGCCCTCGACCAGCTCGTCCTCCGGGTCCATCGTCTCAAGCCGACGTTTCAGCAGGCTCTCGCCAGTCGAGACCACCTGGATGACGCAAGCCTTGCCCGCCGCCAGATCGTCCTCAATCGCGCGGATGATGGTCGGCGCCTTCATGCCCATCAGGAGATGGTTGAAGAAGCGCTGCTTCGTGCTTTCGAAGCGGGACTTGGCCGAGGCGCGTGCGGCCGAGGCATTGGTCTCGACCGAGGCGTCGTTGACGCCAGTCGCCGTCAGTGCCGCTTCGAGATTGTGGTGAATCGTCCGAAATGCGCCCGCATAGGCATCGTAGATCTCGATCTGGGCCGGGGTGAGCGCATGTTCCAGCACATCGTATTCCACGCCATCGAAGCTGAGGGCGCGGGCCGTGTAGAGCCCGAGCGTCTTGAGATCGCGCGCAACCACCTCCATGGCGGCGACACCGCCAGCTTCCATCGCCGACACAAAGCTCTCGCGGCTTGGGAAGGGGTATTCGGGGCCCTGCCCCCAGAGCCCAAGCCGCGCGGCATAGGCGAGGTTGTGCACGCACGTGGCACCCGTGGCCGAGATGTAGAAGACGCGGGCGCGGGGTGCTGCCAGTTGCAACCGCAGGCCAGCAAGGCCCTGCTGGGAGGGTTTGACCCCCCTGCCCTGCTCGGACCCCGCCGCATTCTGCATGGCATGGGCCTCATCAAAAGCCAGCACGCCGTCGAACCCCTCGCCCATCCAGTCGAGGATCTGGCTCAGCCGCGTGGTGCCGCATTTGCCCGCGGACCGCAGCGTGGCGTAGGTGACAAAGAGGATGCCGTCGCCCATCGGGACGGGCTGGTCCGGTTTCCATTTGGAGAGCGGCTGGATGTCGGCTGGCGAGCCGCCGAGATCGGTCCAGTCGCGGATGGCGTCCTCGATGAGCGTGGCGGATTTGGAGACCCAGATCGCCTTCCTGCGCCCGGAAAGCCAGTTCACGAGAATGAGCCCTGCGCATTCGCGGCCCTTGCCGCAACCGGTGCCGTCGCCGAGGAAATAGCCAAGGCGATAGGCACGTGCATCCGGGTCATCATCGGCGCGCGTCAGCTTGGTCTGGTCGTCATCGATGGTAAACCGACCGGGCAGATCACGCCCATGGGCATCATGCGCCATGATGATGGTCTCGAGCTGCGCCTCGGAGAGATGTCCCTCCTCGATCAACCCTGCGGGCAAGCGCAAGTCATCACTGCCCGTGTTTGAGGGCATGGGCGGGGCAACCGAGGCCATGGCGATGCTCTCGACCAGCGGCGTGGGATGTTCCTGCGCACCCGCGATCTCGATCCGCTGTGGGCGATAGCGCGCATAGATGTCCGAGATCGGCGTGTTGTCGCGCGGGGTCTGAAGGCTCGTGCAGCTGAGCGGACGGACGGCATTGGGCCGTGGATTAGAGGCGGCGAGAGGCGCAGCGGCGGTCTTCCGCGGGGCAGATGAGGGAACAGTCGGCCGCCCGCAAGGGATCGCCGCCGCCTGTTGTACGGGGCGCACCTCGGGCCGGGTTGCGGCAACGGCGTCGACAAAAGGAAGGGCTTCCTCCAGGTCCCTGACGCTGGCGCGGATCATCTCGCCGTCCTCCTGCACCTTGTCGAAGACCATCAGCTGGGTTTCCACAGAGGTGCCGAGCTTGCGATAGACCTGTCCCGGCATCGTGAGGGCCAAGCGCGGCGTCAGGAGACCGCAAGCGCGGGACCAATGCGCAGCATCGCGTTCGGGCGAGAATCCCGGCGGCATGATCGCCACCAGCCGCCCGCCATGCGCGAGACGCTTTGCAGCCGCAATGAGATGTTTGGCGGCGATGTGCTTGTCGCGGGAGCGATCGACCGAGGAGGCGAAGGGCGGGTTCATCACCACGACGTCGGGCAGAACCGGCGTCTGCAGCAGATCGTCGATATGCTCGCCGTCATGGCCTGTCACCTCGCCGCCAAAGACCGCGCGCAAGAGGCGCTGGCGAAAAGGGTCGATTTCATTGAGAGAAAGCGTGGCACCGGCCCGGGCAGCAAAACCGGCCAAAGCACCGGTGCCAGCCGAGGGCTCCAGCACGGTCTCGCCCTTGCGAATGGCTGCCGCCCGCACGGCCAAGGCGGCAAATGGCAGTGGCGTGGAAAACTGCTGCAACCGGATCTGCTGCTCGGAGCGGCGGGTTTCCGTCAGCAGCCGTGAGGCACGCAGTTTTGCGGCGAAGTAATCATCCTCACTGTTATCGCCACGTAGCAGCGCCTGCACAGCCGCCGCCTGCATCAGGTCATAGGCCTTCCGCCAGTCCCAGGCGCCACCAGCATCGCTGCCATGAAACGTCTCGCGCATTATGCGCGCGAGCGCTGAGCTGCGCAGGGGTTGGTGGTCAATCTCTGTGCCAATCTGCGCCAGTGCAGAGGTGAGATCAGCGTCGGAGATTGAGAGAGCCGGGTTTGCCAGTTTGGGCTTGGACATGGGGAATTCCTTTGGATCAGGGTCTGAGTTCCAAAGGAGAAAAAGCCCGCTCTACACTTTGAAGGCGTAGAGCGGGCAATTTCTTAGCGGGGGGCCTGCACCCCCATCATGGCCACTGCTGCGCAGCATGAAGAACGCGTAAAATGGTCACCATCTCAAGGCTTTCAGCATAAACCACGATGTAGTTCGGCCGAACAACCATCTCCCTAGTCCCGTCCACACGGCCCGCGCGGTACATCTGAGGGCGTTCTGGAAGGAGGGACGTCTTGTGTTCAATCTCGTCTTTGAGAACTTGGGCGGCATCCGGGTTGTCGTCAGAGATGTAGTCAATGATTGCCAGCAAGTCGGCGATGGCCGTTGCTTTCCATTCAAGATTTGGCAAGGCGCTTCCCGTCAATCAATGCCTGAGCGTCTTGCATCGCCTTGGCATGGGGCGTTGTGGGCCTTGGATCGTCTAGCGCTTCCTGTACCTTCGCCCGGAACCAGGCGTCATAGGCATCCGGATCAGCGGTCAATCCGGCAGGCAAGCCGCCTTCTGCGGCCACGCGGGTCAGAAGAATACGCACCGCGTCGGAGAGCGTCAGACCGACGCCCGCAAGTGCGTCCGAAGCCTGTGCTTTCAGCTGATCGTCAACACGGACATGAAGCATGGATGTTTGGGCAGGCATGGATGGTCCTCCAGTTGATGGGAGTGATGTATCTCATTTGAGATACGATTTCAAGTCGGCAGTATGTGCGCGCGTGGTCCCGTGGTGTTGTCTCAGCGGGAAACTCAGCCACCCTGCCCCGCGAGATACTCCGCCAACACGGGACTGGCCGCGCCCTTCGCGGAGCTGAGGAGCTCCGAACCAGCAAGCGAGGCCTTCGAGAGCCGTACGAGCCCGCCGGTTTCCTCGATCCGGTAGCAGCGGCGTTTTTGCCGCCCGCGCCTGTAGTGGGTCGCGGTGACGATCTGGCAGGTGCTGCCATCGGTGAGCGTCACAGGGGTGGCGAGCTTGATCTTGTCGCCTTCCTCGTAATCCGGGATCGACGCCCAGTCCCGGCAGCGCTGGCGCCAGGCATGGGCGTAGCTGTCCGGGTCTTTCAGGTTGGAGAGAAGCTCGATCAGCCCAAGGGGAGCACGAGACTCGTTCGGGCCAGCGCTTTCCTCCATGTCCTTGTAACCCCAGCAGCCGTCATCGTACCGGGTGAGGAAGACAGCCCCGAAAGTGATGGAGCCGTCAGGATCGGTCACATAGGTCGCGTCTTCGACAGCGGTTCCGTCGAGATTGGTGACCCTTGCCGCCGCATACCAGGTGGAGCCGACCTTGCAGGCTTTGACCAGTTCGGTTTTGCGCGTGTCGCTCTCAAAGGTGCAGAGGCGTGTGATCTCCGCTTTCTCATCCGCGTAGGTTTTGACGCGGCGGTCGGTGTAGAAGAGCCAACCCATTACGCCGCCCTCCGGTCATCGACTTCCATCAGCGCATCGAGCGGCACGCGGTAGGGCTGCATGGCGTCGAAATCCTCGCATCGTTTATGGGAATGAGGTGAAGCACCAATACCCTGCCGCGCTGCGCGCTCTCGGGACATTGGTGCTGCATCATCTTCTTCGAATTCCCAAAACGCCGAATTGCCGCAGTTCTGAACGATCGCGAAGGTGTCGCAGGCATCCTTGAGGATGACCCGGAAGGTGCCGCCAAGGCCTGAGGGCACCTCGTAGGTCCCGCCGATCAGATAGTCTGACGCCCGGCGCACGAAGACGCGGATGCTGTGGCCATCGGTGGCGAGCCGGATCGCCCCCTGCCCCCGGTCGATGAGCACCTGCACATCGTCGAGGATGTCGGTGTAGAACTGGCCGGTCAGATCGCGGAACGTCATGCGCCGCTGCGCCATCCAGTCTGTGTCCCGAAACGGGTTCATGCCGTCGGCGAAGGCGAAGGAGGGATCGGCCTGCTCGGTCGTGACGATGCGGGTGGTCGTGCCATCGATACCGTTCGAGCGCAGATGCACGCCATTGCCGACGATGAGGATGAGCGCCGGCCTGTCCACGGGCCCGTTCCAGTTGGGCAGGAAGGTTTTGCAGGCGCGCGCATGGGCGATCTGCGCCGCAACTGCGGACGCAGAGAATTTGAGAATAGCCATGGGGATGTCTTTCCGTTGGGTATGAGAAGATAGACCCGCGCAGGCGAAAGGGCTTGCGCGGGTCGCGTTAGGACTCAAGCCGCTTGCGCGATCTCGCTGTCAGGCTCCGGGGTTTCCGCAGTTGGCTCCGCGTCATCAAGAGCGACACCGTTGGTCTGCATCATCGGCGGGCACCAGGCGGCCACAGCAGCGCGCTGCGCGTCCGTGAGCGTGGCGAAGGGCTCGGCGAAGAGCTTGTCGCAGAAGGCGACGATCTCCTTCTTGCTCGACGAGGCCAGCGTCACCGCCTCCTGGGCCAGGCCCAAATCCTCGCCGAGGATCTTCAGGAGCCAGGCCTTCTTGAAGCGGTTGAAGAGCGCCGCGTTCGGCGTCCAATGCGCGCGAATGTCGGGCATGATCTCGATCTCGAACTCATGCATCAGGCTGTCGCGCTGCCGATCCCGCGCGAAGCAGGACTGCGTCGTGCTGGCAGTGGCATAGGCCACGAGCTTGGCCTTCTCGCCGGCCTCCAGCGCGCGAAACGCCGCGAACTGATCGGCGGGCGAACGGTTGTCATCGAGCCAGGAGAGGTCCAGCGCATCATGCGCCGCCGCCACCTGCTCAAGCGAGGTCTCGTCGATCTCGTCCATCTTGGCGTGGCTGCGGTATTCCTTGCGGGCGTCGACCTTGATCGCCTGCGTGACGCTCATACCGCTGCTCAGCACGTCGCTCACCAGCTTGAAGAGCGTCAGATCGAGCGTGGCCTCCGGATGCAGCGCCATCGCGGAACCAAGCGCCATGGCCCGCTCGGTCTTGAGGTCCTCAGCCAGCGAGGCCGGGTAGCTGATTTCGCCAGCGTCGGGGGCTTCCTCCCCGGTGGCGTTGGTCGAGGAACTGCGCGCGCCCTTCTCTTTCACGGTGTCCTCCGGGCGGACAAGACCAACATGGAGCGTGATCTGCCCGTTCGACCAGGACGCAATCACGCCCGCACGGGCGAGGTCCTCGGCGCTGTAGGCCTCCTGCAGATCGCGGGCTTCGTCTTCCAGAGCGTCCACGCGCTCGTAAAGGGCATTGTAGGCATCGTCATCGAGCCCCTCATCTTCCATCTCGAGCTGAAGCTGCTCAAGCTCGGCGGTGATTTCGTCGATGCGCTTCTGGGCAGCCTCATCGGGCTCGATCGGGCCGGGATAGACGCGGCCGTAATCGGCCATTGTCACGTAATCATAGCGGACCATCGCATCGGCCCAAGCAAAGCCCAGCTTTATGCGGGCCTCTTCGGCGGCGGCCCCGAGCTTCTCTAGCAGGATGGTTTCGACCAGCGCCGCATCCTCGAGCACCGAATGCTCCTCCAGCAGATCGGCCGCGATCGCTCCGCCCCGGGCCTCATAGTCCTCGCGCACGAAGGCCCCGATATCGTCGCTGACCTGGACGCCGCGGGACTTGAGCGCCTGACGGACGGTATAGGCCTGAAGGTAGCCGTCTTCCTTGGTGAGCGCCTCATAGACCTCGCGCTGCGCCTCCTGGCTCGGATGCTCGGCGAAGGCCTTCATCGTGTCGAGCGTGATCGTCTTGGCCCTGGCCGCGGCGCGGATATCGGGGTGGATCAGGCCATAGCGCAACCGGCCTTTCACGGCCGCCACCGTGGTGCCGAAGGTCTTGGCGATCGTCTCGGGCGTCTGGGCGTCGACTTCCATCATCCGGGCGAAGGCCTCGAACTCGTCGATTGCGTTCATCGGCGCCTGAGTGATGTTTTCGGCGAGCGACAGGGCTGTGGTCACGTCGCAATCGTCCGGCACAAGGCGGCAGTCGACCTTGGTCTTCGCGGTGAACCCCTTGGCGGCCTTGTCTGCGGCCAGCTCCTTCAGCGCGGCATGGCGACGGCCACCGGCAAGCACGGCGTATTTCCCGTCGAGCTTCTGGACGAGGAGCGGCTGGAGCAGGCCCAGCACAGCGATGCTGGCCTGCAGATGCGCGATGTTCTCGGGATCGTAGGTTTCCGGCGCGTTACTGCGCACATTGGCGGGATGCGGGACCAGATCGCCGATCGCGACGGTGAGGGGGGCAAAGCTTGTGGTCATGGGATGTCCTTTTTGATGGGTATGGTGCGGCCCGCGCTCGCGCGCGACCAATCCCCGGCTTCGGGGATCAAATCGACAGAAGGCCCGCTTTGCCTTTTGAGGGGCATCGGGCCTTCATCGTCTGGGCTGTCAGGAGGGGTGTCCCCTCCCCTACCAGTCGCGCGCCAGCATGATGGTCAGCACGCGCATGGTCGTGGCCGGGTTGTCCGGGGCCTCGGCACCGTAGCGAAAATCCGAAGCCGCTTCATAGAGATCGATTTTCCAGAACACGGTCTCGCCCCGGATCTCGACCGCCCCAAAATCGTGCCAGCCTTCAGGGTCATTCTCAGGCTCGAACGTGGCAAACTCGCCAGTTGCCTTCACCGCCTCGGCCATGAAGCCGTCGCCAGCCTCCATGAGCGAGCGGGTGACATGCATCCGGCCCGGTATGGGCTGCGCGGGCGGCACTCCAAGGCACGCGAGCTTGCGAAACGCGTCGTTCTGCACCGCGATCACGGTCGGATCCGGACGGTCTGGCTGGGGTTGAACATTCATGGACATGAGGATCTCCTTTGAGAGGTTTGAAACACCCTTCTCAAAGCCCGCTTTTTCTTTTCCGCTTGGCGGATGAATCGAGGCCGAAGGCGCCCTACCCGAACAGCCCCTTAGGTCTGTAATTCTGGTTGGGGATGGTTTCGATCCAGCCGCCCTGTTCCTTGATGGTCTCGAGCGCTGCTGAGAGCGGATAAGCGCCCTCGGACGGGCTCCACCAATAGGCACCGCGTTTGAAGGAGATGATCTTGCGGCGGCCACCTTCAAAACAGGCCACCCGCAGCGTCTTGGGTTCCTTGCGTGACATGGGCGTCTCCGTTCTCCCTGTGGTCAGGCGGCCTCGTTGCTGCGCCCTGCCCTACCCGCCTCCGACCGTGCGATCAGGTAGTCGCAGGCGCGCTGCGCGTCCGCGGCGTGCTTGAAGATCGCACCCTTGTCCGACCGAAGAACGCGCAACCAATTGTGGAGGTAGGCGGCATTCATCTCGAGCGTATGGGCCGTGAAGCCGAGCGTTTGCCCCAGGAACACCGAGGTCAATTCCGCGACGATCTCCTCGCGCGCGTAAGAGGTGTTGCCGAACTTCGAGAACCCGAAATCGCGGTTCAGCCGATGCGGGGCTTTCGTGGCATGGGCCAGCTCATGCGCCCAGACCCCGTAGAAGTTCCGCGGGTTCTCGAACCGCGCAATCGACGGCATGAAGACCTTGTCCACGGGCGGCAGGTAGTAGGCTTCCGTGCCGGTAAAGACGGTCGTGATGTCGATGGCGTCGAAAAACGCCTGCATGTGCGGGATGGGCTCGGACGGAGGATGCTCGGGCACGGGCTCCGGGTCGGGGTAGAAACTGTCGGGCAGGCCATCGATCTGGCAGGCATTGAACACGCGGTAGGATTTCTGGAAGCGGAAGATGCGGGCCTCCTCGGAGCGATCATCCCTCTCCCCGTGGTCATCCTCGCCGCCGGCGTCTTTCCGGCTTTGGCCGTAATAGACGACGACAGAGGACTTCTCGCCCTTGCGCACCTTCGCGTCCAAAGCATTGGCCTGCGGCAGCGTCATCCAGAAGGCAGAGCTGTGGCCCGCCATCACGGTGCGCATGGTCAGCAGGAAGTTGTTCACCCCTTGGTAGGGCTCACCGCCCACGCGCAGGGGGCGAGAGCTGCCTCCTGCGGTCCAGGGCTTGCGCCACGGCAGCACGCCGCGTTCGATGATGCGGATGATTTCGTTCGTGATGACCTCGGAGGCATCAAATTTGGGCGTGCGGGATCGGGCCATGGCTGGCCTCCTTTCGAGTGTTGGTGAGAGGGAATGGTGATCAGGCTGACAGACGGGGCCGTGGATTGTTGGTGATCCGCGCGCCGAGCTTTTCGACCATGTCGATGTAGGTGGTCAGCGAGACAGCCCGGCCAGGACCGCAAGGGTCAGGGTCGACCGATCCGTCTCGTGTCACACGAGGCAGGTTCGCGAAGGCGATGCCATCGGTGACGGGTCGGATATCGATGAACGGCGTGCCTCGTGCGACCGCTAGAGCGGCCAAGGGAAAGCGCTCGATCGGCGCGAAGGTCGACACGGTGGTCCAACCGAGATGGAGGAATGTCCCACCCTCCCCGCAGATCACATGCGCGTTTGGCAATGACGCCGCCTGCCTGAGATAGCCGAGATCGCGGAGAACGGCTTTCCGCTCGAGCTTCCGTGCCAGCCCTGTCTGACCGGCTCGGCGCAACTCTCTATGCCGCCACCAAGAGGCAGCGGTCGCGCGCAACACGCGCAAGACACCTGTTTGCATGGGAATGCCCTTCATCCGGAAAAACAGACCGGAACCCGGCCCGGACCCATCTGAGGGACCCCAAAGGCCCTCATCCGTCAGTCACAAAACCCGAAGGACACTTTCACTTTTCCCGGGTACGGACCCTGTTCTTTTCAATAGCCAACGGGTGCTCACCAAACGGCTCAATACCGGGCCGTGTCCAGAAACCCTTGATTTGGAACAGCAAATTCAGATCGGCAGGCAAGATCGGCAACGCATATCGGCAAAACCTTGCCTCTAAACCCAAAATGTGTATATTTTTCAATTGCTTTGCAAGCATAGAAGATCGGCAAAAATGCTGGAAACACCCGCCAGAATCGAACCCTGCTTCTTCGAGGAGCATATTCCTACAGAATTGGCAGACCTTTCGGTCGACATCCAGAGGGAAGCCACCAGGCTGGGACAAGGGTTGCATCCTGACAGCGCAGCCGAGCTTGCCGATCTCGTCCGCGTGATGAACTGCTACTACTCCAACCTGATCGAAGGACACAACACACGCCCCCGCGACATCGAAAGGGCGCTGGCTGGCGCCGAGCTTGAAGAGGAAACCCGTCCCCTCGCCCTTGAGGCTCGGGCGCACGTCATCGTTCAACGGGCCATCGACGAGATGCATCGCAAGGGCACCCTGCCCCGCCCCACATCTGTCGAATTCCTGACTTGGGTCCATAAGAGCTTCTACGACGAGATGCCTGACGAGTTTCGGGTCATCGAACATCCCGACGGCACACAAGAGCCCATCGTTCCAGGACGCATGCGCCAAGATGACGATCGGGAAGTTGCGGTCGGGCGTCACCTACCTCCTTCATCGTCGCGCGTTGCGGCGTTCATGGATCATTTTGACAAACGGTTTCAAATTGCGGCGCGGTCTTCGAGCGGACGGATCATCGCGATCGCGTCGGCACATCACCGGCTGAACTACATCCACCCTTTCCCGGACGGCAACGGGCGTGTCAGCAGGCTGATGTCTCATGCTATGGCCCTCACTGCCGGGATCGGCGGCCAAGGGCTCTGGTCCGTATCGCGTGGGCTGGCCCGCGGGCTGACGGATCGGGGCGAGTACAAACGGATGATGGATCTCGCGGATAGTCCTCGAAGAGGAGATCGGGACGGGCGCGGCAATCTTTCAGAGGCGGCATTGAAAACGTTCAGCGAATGGTTCCTGAAAGTGACGCTCGACCAGATCACGTTCTCTGCAAAGCTGTTCGACCTCAGCGGACTGGACCAGCGCTATCGTCGTCTTGTTGCGGATACCATCGATGACAAACGGGCACCCGAATTGATTTCGGCCGTTCTTCGGCATGGTGCTTTGGATCGGGGCGATGCCCAGGTCGTGCTCAAGACTTCCGAGCGCACGGCACGCAATACGCTCCGCCAACTCACCGCCGCCGGATACCTGACCTCTGCGTCCCCGAAGACGCCGGTGCGGTTGGCTTTCCCATTGGACTACCGGGAACGTCTTTTCCCTAACCTGTTTGGCGATGGTGACCTGCCTGAGTGACGGGTAAGGAAGACATACTGCTATCGGCTGGATCGCCAGCTGTTCGGACTCCGGCCATGCAGGCAGAAAGTTCACAGCTGTGAACTTGGCGGACAAGGAAGAAACCTCAGCCCGGTTCACAACTGTGAACTCCTCATGCAGCATCCCGACGCATCAGCGCCATGATCATCGGCCCGCAAGAGAATTCCCCGATAGCCGCCTTGGCTGACAAGGATCTCAAATACCCACCCGGGGATCGGATATCCCCGAACCGTTCAAGCATCGCAACAACGACGACAGACGCTTCTTCGGGACCCATGTAGCGTTTGGCCTCATCCCAAGCGGACGGAGAGATTCCCATCATGGGCCTGACGATATCAGCGACCCTGACCAAGTCGTGCCAATGGCGCACAGGCTGTTCAACATATGATTTGAATTCCTGGCAAGATGCGAGGACAAGTCCAAGAGGGATATTCGGCATGAGTTGGTCTTCAGGTTCTTGGGGCGGATCTCCTTCATCCTCACGACGATCTACACGTACTCCAGCGTCTGCTCGTTCAAGCGCATTGCCCGGATCCCGCGCTTTTTCTAAGCGAGGTTCAAAATCATAAAGGTCTTTATTTGAATTCTGATGGTGCTGCTCAGAAATAGCATCATTGGTGCTCATATATTCTGTATTGCCATCCCCAAGAAGGTCTCGCGCCTGGTCCAAAGCCGCACCCAAAGCCTTTTCGATCTGTTTGAGATCGGCCATCTCGAGCTTTCTACGAAGATCTCTGGCTGTCAGGACGGCAAGGTCGGAGAATTGATCCCAAAGGCCCAAATCCGGGCGCAGCGAGCTGCCGTACTCTGCCAGACCTGCCAAGTCGCGCCGCATTAAGCTTACGGTGGCGCGGAGGCGCTTGTAACGTTCCTCTGCAGCCCGAACGGCTTCGGCGGCCTCGCAGACCTCCTGAAAGCGCAACACGAGCGGCGAGAGATCGAACCCGAACGCAACCTTTTCGTCCCCATAGCGGCGCGCATAGCGCTTGCCGTTGGGGCTGTCGCGGCGGACGACGAAACCGGTCTGTACGAGGTTGGAGAGGTGCCGCCGCATTGTGGAGCAGGGCATGCCGTTCAAGCGTTCGCAAATCGCCTTGTTGGACGGATGTACGATCAACTCGCTGTCATTCCCTCCGAGGATCGTCGCTTGGTGAAAACTGACCAGTGCTTGAAGCACTGTCAGATCCCGATCGGACAAGCCGAACGCGACTCGAGCGGCAGCGAGCTCCCTCAAGACCTCCCACTTGTTAGCGCCGGTCGGGGGCAGGTCTTCCTGGATCGCTGCCTGATGTTTCAGGATGGCAGCATCTATCGTTCGCCGGAACGGCGTTACAGGCGTGTAGTCCATTTTATCATTCACGAAGACAAAAATATCCCGGTCCGCGAATCACTTTGGACTTGCGGAAAACGGCTCCGGACACTACCTTGAAGGTGCTAGAAACAAGTTAGGGTCTCGTGGAGTGGTCGCTTTGCGGGACCTTTTCTTTTGCCTTTTCGTGCCTCCTTCGTTGGTTTCTGCTCTTCCTCAGTCTTCCGAACGCTGCTTCCAACGCTCGTGAAGTTCTTCAATCATGTCATGTACTTGCGTCTCAAACCAATCGGCGAAATCTCCGCCCACCAACTCGACCGAAAGGCCCTTGGCGGTGCGTTTCACCGTACCGCCACGCTTGCCACCGATCTTCAACGGGACGCTGGAGGGCCGGGCAGGGGAGGGCGGCTTGGCTGGCTTGACCGCCTTCGTCACGAGCTTGGTCACCGCTTCGAACGCCTGGACGGACGGGTCATCGGCGGGTCTGGCGTTATCCACAACCGCGGAGCCCTCGGCCCTAACGTGTGCTTCTTTCGCGATCCGGATTAGGTCCTCCCGGTCCAGACCATTCTCGTCGATGGCCCGACCAAGGGATTCCCACCGGGGCCGGCCAATGCCATGCGCGGCACCGATGGCGCGCACCAGATCCGGCCCGACCATGTCCACGATCGCGATCGCCATGGATATGGAAGACTTCGTGACGGTAAGAATTTCTGCAACCTGAGATTGATTTCCAAAGCCGGAAGACACAAGTTCCTGCGCGAACAGGGCCTTTTCAATAAAGGACAAATCACGCCGAGCCATGTTCTCGGAAATCTGGGCACGTAGGGCGCTGTCGTCGTCCAGGTTGGCGACCAGCGCGCGTACCTTGGTGACCTTGTCTGACTGACGGATCGCCTCCAGCCGCCTGCGCCCATAGACTAGGAGGTATCGGTCGGCATCGCCTGGCGCACGGCGCACGAGGATCGGGACGGTCTGACCGTTCGCCTCGATCGCATCGCGCAGGTCCAGCACATCGGCCGGGTCGAGCCTGTCAGCCATGCGCCCGTCCTCGATGCTCGCCGGGTCCAGTTCCCAGACGTGATGGGCATCTACCGCGTCGCGGGCGGAGCGAAGGGCGCGGTTTGAGGTCATCATCGGTGTCACTGCATTAGCCTGCGGGGCAGGGGAGGGCGCCCCGGCTGCCGCGAGACTGTCCAGCATGGACATGCGCTTCTTCTTGCCGCTGGTCATGTGCGCCCCCAGGTTTTCTGGATCAGCTCGGCGATCTCGTCATTCAGCGTGTTCAGGCTCTCGATCGCGCGGTCATAGGTGGAACGGGTGAACGCACTGCGTTCCACTTCGTAGAGCGTCTGCTTGGTCAGGCCAGCATCGGAGATTGCAGTGGACTTCAACATCGGCGAATTCAGAACGGCTTCCCCGTACATCGTTCGCAGGAATGCCACGATCCGGTTCTGCGGCGCGTCCTGCGGCTCGTAGCGGGTCAATACGTAGCGCATCCAGTCATGAGACATGTCGGCGCCGCTTTCCGCGATCACGTCCATAAGGTCGGCGGTCATGCGCAGGAATTGCGACATGGACATCACATCGAGCATTTCGGGGTGAATCGTCACCAATACACCGGTCGCCGCGGAAAGTGCGGACATCGTCAGGAACCCCAGCTGCGGTGGGCAGTCGATGACAACGACGTCGTAGTCCTCATCCACCTGAGCCAGCGCTTCCTTCACGCGGAAGAAGAACAACCCGGCATTGCCCTGCGCCAAGGCACGAGGGGTATCGTGCTCAAACTCCATCAGTTCGAGATTACCGGGGATGAGGTCGAGATTGGGGATATAGGTCTTGCGGATGACTTGCCGGATTGGCTCCGGGTCTTCATAGCGGATCGCATCGTAGAGCGTTCCGCCATCTTCGAGATCCAATTCCGGCTGCACGCCGTGCAGCGCGGTGAAGGAAGCTTGTGGGTCAAGATCAATGCCCAGCACACGATATCCGCGCAGGGCAAGCCGTTGGGCGAGATGGGCAGAGGTTGTTGTTTTTCCGGACCCGCCCTTGAAATTCATCACGCCGATGACCTGAAGATGATCACCTTCTCGTCGTCCGGGAACGTAATCACCTGGCTTGCGAGCGGTTTTTTCAAGGAGCACACGCAGCGCCTGGATATCCTGCGCCGAGTAAAGACGACGGTTGCCGGCGGTCAGCTCGGGAGAAGGCCCTTTGCCATCTAGGTTGAGTTTGCGAAGGTAGGAGTCGTTGACGCCGATCAGCGCCGCAGCCTCACCAGAGGTGAATTTGCGCATGGTCTTCTCGGCATCGGGTGGAAACAAGCTCTCACGTTGCGAATGCAACTGGTTGGCCAGCCATTCCGAATGCTGGCGGATCACAGCGTTGAGATCCTCATGAACAAAGGTATTATCCAT
>NZ_JBSWVA010000002.1:0-137684 GCF_056159345.1 Epibacterium sp. ABV4_022 | reverse complement strand
TCACTGCTCCTCGAATGGCGAGCGCCCCGATTTGGACGCTTTTTCTATCTCGATTTCCATTTACGCCGGATTTGCAAAAAACGCAAAAACAAATATCATCGGTTTTAGCGTCCTGTCCCCGTGGGGACATCCTTGCCCCAAAGCAGGGAAAGACTCTGATTTTGACCGCGAAACGCACGAGCACAGACTCTGTGTGCCCTTCGCACCGATTCGCTGTTACGTGCTGCCGGCAGCTACGACTCTCGGTGAACTTAGGTGTGAATTAGGGGGACAGTTATTCCGCTACCCCGCCTGAATAGGGGACAAAAAGCGCGCACTAGGGGACGTATGAGATGTCCCCCAATACCATTGATACCTAATTTTCTTTTCGAAAATGGTATGTGCGCAGCTCACCACTTCGAGACAGGCTTGACAGAATCGTCGAACTGGACGCAAATCTGTACCCATCAACAAATAACGCTGAGTTGAGATGCAGACCTCAGCTCGCAGCCCGGACGCAAAGCTCGGGATAGAGGCAAACAGACCGTTCTCTGAAATGAGAACGCCGGACAGTGAGAGCAGCCAATGCTGGTCAGGCAACCTTCGGGTCGTGGAGCATCCGCGATCAAGTATGATATCCTTACTGCGATGGGCGCCTATGCCTTGTCACAGAGCAAGGCCCGACAGGTACTGGTTCTTCGATTCCTCACTTTGGTGACTGCCCGCTACAACTGGCAACGAGATCTACTCGCCGTTGGTCAGAGAGAGATCGCCAGACTATGGAATGTTGATGAACGTACAGTCAAACGGGATCTCGCCAAGCTAAGGTCGATGGGGTGGATCGTGGTAACACGTCAAGGGGCCCGTGGCAGGGTCTCGGAATATGCTCTGGACTTTGATCGCATCCTTGGCGATTCGGAACCTCGATGGCAGGCCGTAGGCTCCGATTATGCGCATCGTATGAAAGGGCAGGGGGGAGAGGTTGACCCCAAGGTCATTCCTCTGAAGACGACTAGTGTCGTTGCAGCGCCGAACACCGAGGATGGCTGTGAATGGTCATTGGCGCAGGCGATCCTGCATCGTGATGACCCGGCCACTTATGCCTCTTGGCTTCAAAAACTGCAGCGTGAGGGCAGGGCAGGGGACCGCTTGATCCTGCGCGCCCCGAGCCGGTTCCACGCGTCCTACGTCATGTCACATTTGCAAACCAAGGTGGTCGCCGCCTGTCGCGAAGTCGACGATACGATTTCAGCCGTCGTGATCGATGTGTGAGTGCGCTTCCCTTTTGTCGCACACTTGTATAACAAGGAGGTGCGGAAACCAGGCGACACTGGGCCATGTCTGTGTTTGCAGTAGGGAATGGGCGGATGAGAACAACATCGATCACGCAGCGTTTGGCTGGCCTCGGCGGGGCAAAGTGGGATTTGCACCTCGCAGCGCGAGAGCGTGCTGAACGCGGCGAGCAGATCATCGAAATGACGATCGGTGAACCGGATGTGCCGTTGCCGGATGTGCTCGCGGATGCGGCGATCAGCGCCTTGCGGGCTGGCCGTACTCAGTACTCCAATGGACGCGGTGAAAACGGGTTGCGCGATGCCCTCGCCGAGATCTACTCGACCCGCCGCGGACGGCTTTTTGACCGGGATCACGTGTTGTGCTTCCCCGGGACGCAAACCGCGCTTTATGCGGTTTTTCAGGGCGTTGCAGAAGCCGGAGACGAGGTTCTTGTGGGGGATCCGCTTTATGCCACCTATGAGGGCGTGATCAGAGCAACCGGCGCCGAGATGGTATCCGTTCCCTTGCGCCCGGAACATGGTTTCCGGATGCAGGCGGACGATGTCGCAAGCCGTATTACCGACAGGACCCGTGCCATCCTGCTCAATACCCCGCATAATCCGACCGGGGCGATCCTGCGCCGCGAGGACTTGGAAGCATTGGCTGATTTGGCACGGGCGCACGATCTCTGGCTGATCTCCGACGAAGTCTACGAGGATCTGGTCTTTGAGGGCAGTTCCTTTCTGTCCCCCCTTTCGTTGCCCGAAGTCGCTGATCGGGTAATTGCGGTGTCGTCGATTTCCAAGTCACATGCCGCTCCCGGGTTGCGCAGCGGCTGGGCGATTGGACCAAAGCCCTTCATGACCGCGCTGCTCCCCGTGTCCGAAACCATGCTGTTCGGCAATCAACCCTTTATCGCGGATATGACAGAGCAGGCGGTTCGGGACGGTTCGCCGGTGGCTGAGGGAATGCGTAAACGGTTTGCCAGACGTGCGACTTATCTGGCTGACCGCCTTGAAACCGAAACCCGCCTGCGTGTGCACCGGCCGGAAGCGGGCATGTTTGCCTTGGTGAATGTGCGCCCCTTGTGTATGGACTGTGATCGCTTTGCCTGGGCACTGCTGGAGCAGGCCGGGGTGGCGGTGATGCCCGGATCCTCCTTTGGCGAACACATGCAAGATTGGGTGCGCTTGGCGCTGACCATAGATGATGCCGCGTTGACCCAGGCCGTGGACCGGATTTCCGAGTTTGCCACAGCGGTGTCTGCCGCAGCCGAATAGGGCAGGGGGCCACAAATCGAATCCAGCCAGTTGAAACACGGGCGCGCCGCGTTTTATGAGGAGTGACTTCGGGCCATCAGGGCCCGGTACCCTCAGGAGCGCCTGCAATGACCGACAGTTCCCCGCCTGGTGAGAAGATTTGTGTAATCGGCCTAGGGTATGTCGGGCTGCCTCTGGCTGTCGAATTTGGTCGCAGTCGTCCGGTTGTCGGATTTGACATCGACGAAGGGCGGATCGAGGAATTGCGCCGGGGCATTGATCGCACTTGCGAACTCGACCAGAGCGCCTTGACCCAGGCGCGCCATCTTACGCTGAGTGCATCGGAAGCGGATATTGCTGACGCCAAGGTGTTTATCGTGACGGTGCCAACGCCGATCGATACCACGCGCCGCCCCGACCTTGGACCGCTCCTCGCGGCGAGCAGAACCGTCGGACGGGCGCTGAAGCCCGGGGATACGGTCATTTTTGAATCGACGGTGTATCCCGGCGCAACCGAGGAAGACTGCGTGCCGATACTGGAAGAGATGTCTGGCCTGACACTCAATCGAGACTTCGGCGTGGGCTATAGCCCCGAGCGCATCAACCCGGGAGACAAGACCCGACGTTTGCCGGATATTGTCAAAGTCACCTCCGGATCCTCTGCGGCGACCGCGGAGAAAGTTGATGCGCTTTACGCCAGCATTATCACGGCCGGAACCCATCGTGCGGAGAGCATCCGTGTCGCCGAGGCAGCCAAGGTGATTGAAAACAGCCAGCGCGACATCAACATTGCCTTGATCAACGAGCTGGCGATGATCTTCAACCGGATGGAGATTGATACCGAAGCGGTGCTGCGCGCGGCGGCGACCAAGTGGAATTTTCTCAATTTCCGGCCGGGGCTTGTTGGCGGGCACTGTATCGGCGTTGATCCATACTATCTGACCCACAAGGCGCAGGAGGTGGGGTATCACCCGGAAATTCTGCTGTCGGGGCGGCGGCTGAACGATGGCATGGGCGCATATGTTGCCCAGCAGATGATCAAGGCGATGTTGCAGCGACGCGTGCATGTGGTGGATGCGCGGGTGCTGGTCATGGGCTTGGCGTTCAAGGAAAACTGCCCGGACCTGCGCAATACCCGCGTCGTCGATGTGATTTCCGGGTTGCAGGAGTTCGGCGTTGCGGTGGACGTATTCGATCCGCATGTGGATCCGGCTGAAGCGCGCGATGAGTATGGCCTGGAACTTCTGTCGGCGCTGCCACGCGACACATATGACGGGGTTGTCCTTGCAGTTGCTCATGAGGAATTTCGGCAGATGGGCGGCGCGGAGATCCGGGCGCTCGGGAAACCGGGTGCGGTTCTCTACGACTTGAAATACCTGTTGGCTGCGGACGAAACAGACTTGCGGCTGTAGTCGCCAGAAGGAGTGTAGCATGTTGATTTGCGTGATCCACACCGGGGGAACGATCGGCATGATCGCCACCGAAGCCGGGTATGCCCCCCAAAACGGTGTTGTTGAGACGGAACTGAAGCGCATGCGTGCATCCGGCGACATACGGACTGATTTTTGGGTGGTTACTGCAGATCCCTTGATCGACAGCGCCAATGCCACGCCCGCCGATTGGGACTGGATCATGTCGCAAATCGTGGCACATCACGATGTTTGCGACGGATTTGTTGTCACCCATGGCACCGATACGCTTGCATTTACCGCAGCGGCGCTGAGTTTCGGGTTGCAGGGGCTGTCCAAACCGGTGGTCCTGACCGGTGCCATGCTGGCGTTGACCGAAGATGGAAGTGACGGGTGCCGGAACCTGAAAGACGCCTTTGCCGCGGTAGAGACCGCGCCGCCTGGGGTTTTTGTGCAATTTGCGGGTGGGCTTCTGCATGGCGCGCGGGTGCGCAAGTCCCACTCGACTGATTTCGACGCCTTCAAGGCCTCGCCCACGGATCGATCGCCGCATCGCCAGTCCACACGGCTCTCCGCGCAATACTACGGTGAGGTATCGGCCATCATCGCCGCTGTCGCGCCGGGGATGAATGCGGATCTCGTGTCGCTAGCTGCGGAGCGGGCGCAGGGTATCGTCCTGCGGTGTTATGGGTCCGGTACTGTCCCCGAGGGGCTTGGATTGCGGTCCGCGATGCAGCGGGCGCAGGCACAGGGCGTCCCAGTCCTCGCTGTCAGCCAATGCGCCGAAGGCGGTATTTCACTTGGTACCTATGCGGCGGGGTCGATGCTGGAGGACACCGGTGCCATCGACGGGCGCGACATGACCGTGGAAGCCGCCTACGCGAAACTGCTTCACGCGCTTGCGGTCACTGAAGATCCGCAGGCACGACGCGCGATCCTGCAGGAAAACCTCTGCGGAGAATGGGCGACCTGATCGTGCGGCTCTGCTGCCGGCACGTCAATTGTGCCGTTGCATCCCGGCAATGACCCACGTATGCCGCTCGCGGTTTTAATCGTGAGTGGAGAGAGACGCGATGCAAGCGCTTGAACAGGTTTTCGGGGTCATCGGAGACCTGACATGGGGGTGGTCCCTTGTTCCGATCCTGGTAATTTTTGGTACCTTTATCACCGTGGCGACCGGGTTCGTCCAATTTCGGTTTTTTGGGCGGATGTTCCGGGTTCTGACCCGCGGCGGAACAGATTCCGGGCGAATCTCAGCCCGCGAAGCGCTGCTCGTCTCGGTCGGTGGGCGTGTCGGCGGCGGCAATATCGCCGGCGTGGCCGTGGCAATCACGCTCGGTGGCCCCGGGGCGGTGTTCTGGATGTGGGCGATCGCCATTGTCGGAATGGCAACCAGCCTTGTGGAATGCTCTCTGGCGCAGCTGTTCAAACGGGCGGACCCTCTGACAGGGCAGTACCGTGGCGGTCCGGCGCGGGCCATCCTTCACGGGTTGGGCCAGAACTATCGCTGGCTGGCCGTATTGTACGCCATTTGCCTGATTGCTGCGTTTGCGTTGGGCTTCAATGCGTTCCAGGGGAATACGGTTGCTGGCGCGGCCGAAGCCTCGCTGGGCATTGACCGTCTGTGGACCGGCCTGTTTCTGGCCTTGGTCACCGGCTTCATCGTGTTTGGCGGCATCCGGCGTATCGCCAAAGCCTCCGAGGTCGTCGTGCCGATCATGGCGCTTGGCTACATACTGATGGCATTGGCGGTCATCGTGATGAACCTGGGCGATGTTCCGGCTGTTCTGGGCACCATTGTTGCAAACGCGTTTGGCTTCGAAGAAGCGGTCAGCGGTGGCATGGGGGCTGCAATCGCCCAAGGTCTGCGCCGGGGCCTCTTTTCGAACGAGGCGGGTTTGGGGTCTGCACCCAACGTGGCCGCAACCGCAGAGGTCAATCATCCGATCAGCCAGGGCATCACCCAAGCGTTCTCGGTGTTCATCGATACCATCGTGATCTGTAGCTGTACTGCGTTTGTGATTTTGCTCAGTGATGTTTACGTCCCGGGCGCGAGCGAAATTGACGGTGTCGAACTGACCCAGAATGCAATGGTTTCGCACCTTGGTACCTGGACGCAGTACTTCATGACCGCGGCAATCCTGCTGTTTGCTTTCTCGTCGGTGATCTACAACTATTACCTCGGTGAGAATGCGATCACGGTGCTGACCAAGACACCCGCTGCGACATTGGTGCTGAAGATTGTTGTGGTCGGGATCGTCTTTGTGGGGGCGGTGGCGCCGAATGCGACCTCGGTGTTCTTCTTCTCCGACCCGATGATGGGTGTGCTGGCGCTGGTCAATTTGCTCGCACTGATGATGCTGTTTCCGATTGCCCTGCGTATCTTGCAAGATTTCCGCAAACAGCTGCGGGCCGGGGTGGAGCGACCGGTGCTGCACATCGAAGAGTTCTCGGATCTTGATCTGGATCCGAATGCCTGGCCCAAACGAAGCTGACGCCTCGTGAAACACAGCATAGGCCACCCGATTGGGTGGCCTATTTTCATGGCAGGGCACAATTTAAGCGCCAGCTGAGCGGTTGGGGGCGCCCCCCATCCCTCAGCTGTTCCTGCGCTCACGCACTCAAGGCATCATAGGCCTCAGCCGCTTCGATGTCGCCGCTATCGTGCACGGTGATCTTCTGCCCCTGGATGAGGCTGTCGGTCCCTTTCGCGCCAACCACCATGAGGATATTTTTCTCGCGCGCGACGATCGCCATATGGCTCAGCCAGCCACCGACCACGCTCACGACGGCACCAGCCTTCTGTACCTGGGGCAACCATGCAGGATTGACCATGTGGCAGAGGATAATGTCTCCGGGCATGAACCCTTCAAAGGCTTCGGAGCCATGTGCCATCTCGTCGTGAACGCGGAACACGCGCCCGGTCACATCACCTGATCCAGCGACGCAGGTTCCGCCGAGCTTGTCCGGATCCGGCAGGGCCAGCGTGCCAGCAGACAGCTGCTCACAGTCCTTCAGGGTCAGCTGTGCCTGCGTTGGCGCGTTGTCCTGACACAGTTTGTCGTGTTCCGAGCGGGCTTGGGCCAGGGCGCGCAAGGCGTCGATTTCGTCCCAGTCGGCATGCACAAGCTCTGGCAGGGTCAGGTGGAATACCAGCGCACCAAGCCCGCTCTGCTCTGCCAGCGCCAAAAGCGCCCGCCGAAGTTCTGACAGCACCCGTAAGGCCTCGTGCTTGGCACGCTCCTTCAAGTCCTGAAAGGCGATGGCCAGTTCGATCTGCTGTTGGAGATCGGCTGGTAGACCGGACGGCGCCTGCGTCGGGGGCAGGGGGGCGACAGATGGTTCGAGCAATGTGTACAACAAGCTCGGCGCTTCGTGATACCGCGGGGTGGAAAGCTCATAATCGAACATCGCCCGGTGCCCCATCAAGGCAAGCGCTTTTTCCCGGGCTTCCTGTTCCGGTCCATCGCATTGTGCCAGGAGGCTGGCAGGTGAATATTCCAGGTCTGCCTGCATCAGATAGCTTCGCAGGGCTGGGTCGCCTTGCGCGGCTTGGCTCGCGTCCTGCATCGCCAAGGCCGCGAGAATATTGATTTTCTCGGCCTCAACATAGATTTCGGTCACGAAATAGCGCTGCAAGTCTGTGATCGTCTTGAGCAATTTTGCCCTTGGCAGGGCTTCAAACCGAATGGCACGCCAGTCGTCGACGCGGTCCCTGAGCTTGGGCAGCACCTCACGTTCGAACCCGTCACGGACCGGAACCAACTGCTTGCGCAATGCCACCGCGCGTCGCCCTGACAAATCCAGTGCCAGCTGCTGCTTGAGGTGTGTATCAACGTAGGTTTTGCCAAAGAGGCGGACCAAATGGGCGTCTTGACCCTCTGGCAGTGCATAAGGCAGGCCCAACGCGCGGCAGGCCAGATCGAGACTGCCCCCGGGTGACCAGAGCTGCGCCATGAGTGCAAATGACAATGGGCTGGGGCGTGGCAGCACTTCGCTCATTTCATCCTGCTCGATCAGGTTTTCGTCCGGGTCGCGATCTTTGAACCGGTTGAAAAAGGATCGCCATTCCGAGGCCGTCGCCTGCTCGGTGCTGCTGCCCACGGCCATGGTGGTCACATCCCGCGATTGCAGAATCCAGAACTCTCCGTCCACCCAGGCCCACTCGATGTCCTGCGGTGTTCCAAACAGATTTTCGATCGCCAGGCCCAACTCGATCAGCGCCTCCGGGGCAAACGGGGGGAGGTCCTGATCTGGGGCAGGGGACTTGCTGTAGCGCCCGGCCCGGAGGGTGCCCGGTGTCTTTCTGCCAGAGACGAGGTCATCGCCACAGCCCTCGACCCACTCCAGCAGCATCATGCCCGGTGCTTGTGGATCCTGCGTGAACAGGACACCTGCAAACGTCGCATCGATCATGTGTTGCACCAGAATATTTCCGTGTCCCGCATCGTTGATCTGGTAGCTTCGGGCACGCTCGTCGGAAAAGGAGGCGTGCACGGTTTCGATGGCAGAGCACATTTGGTCGCCCCGCACATCCAGGACGGATTCAAATACGCCGGCAAAGCTATGGTCAGCGCCATCTTCCTGGCTGGCAGAGGAGCGCACAGCGCAGGGTGTGGGCCCCATGATCCGCCAGATTTTATGCGCCATGCGCGTGCGGTCCGTGGCAGTGGCCGCCTGGAACCGGGTTAGGAACCCTTCGGTGAGCACCACCGCGGACGGCACCGGAAAGCCGGCATTGGCCAATTGTGAAAGCCGCAGCGCCTTGTTGCCCGCATGAGCCAATCGGCGGGTTTCCTTTATCGCGACCGTTCCTTTTGGCAATCGCTGTAAGGATGGCAAGGCGCGCGGCAGGCGCGACACGGTCCCTGAGACATACGCGTATTGGATCAGCAAACCCGTCAGGCTCATGAAAAGGTAGAAATTTCCCGCCGCCGAGAGGTTCATGACGAGGGCAAACAGGAGCGGCAGCCCCAGTCCGCACCAAAGCACCGCCGCCCGCGCGGATTTGGCAACCGAAACCAACAGATAGACAGCGGCAAGCGCACAGTTGAGGCCCGGCGCAAGATAATAGGGGTCCGGCGCTCCCAGGTTCGAAACCCACAGGAACGCTTCGCCAACCTCCGCGGAAGCCAGCTCTACCGCCTGTAGCCCCAGCATCATCACAGGGAGAAACAGGAGCGCCGCCAAATTGCGCATAGGCGTCAATCCAAGTCGATTATGAACCTCCCGGATTGCCCTGGATTTTCGGATCGGGTCGTCGGCAAGATCCGCCTTCAGACGATCCAGTTCGACTTTGTGCGTACGGAGCGTGATCTGGTCGCGTTCTGATTTCAGCGCCAGCGGCAGCACCAGCAATCGCGAGGTCACCGCCAGAGCCAGAAGCCCGAGGATCAGGTGAGAGTGTTCATGCGCCCAGAGCAAGACGCGGCTCAGGAGGTCAACGGATGTGTCCCACAGGCCGGTTTCCTGGCTGGCCAGCCAATCGACAACATGAGGTTTGGGGGCAGGAGGGATGAAATACTCCCACGGCAGGGTGTAGCGCCCTTCGAAGGGGATTCCCGCCTCAGTCAGTTCCAGCCCGAGCACCTGGCTCATGAAACAGCTACGGCGATCATAGCACGCAGCGACCGTGGGGACCTTGCGCAGGGAGGAGATCGACTCTTGCAGCTGCGTGGTGGTCAGCGCGCGCACAGGAATGTTGATCGCCCCGGGCAGGTGCCCGGCGGCAAAATCACCGGGATAGCGCGTATCCACGATCTGTACCTCGCTCGACGCAACGAGTTGGCTGAACTCTTCTGTACCGATCAGCCGCGATTTGTTCGGATAAGTGGGGATGGCGCGCAGGTCTGACAGCTCTTGCACACGGCTGTCGGAAAACGGTCTGGATTCCACAATCCACTTTTCGATACCGCCGGCGATAAAGCGGCAATCGATACCAAGTTTTGCGAGCGCCGCGCAGGTTTCGGAACTGCGGTTCCCGTTATGGCAGAACAGCACCACCGTTTCACCCGCCGAGACGGGCGGCGATTGGAGGAAGTCGGGAAACCGGATGTGGGTGGAGCCGGGCAGGGTCCCCATGGCGTTTTCGGCGGTTTCACGAATGTCGAAGAAACTGACCTGTCCGGCAGACAAAAGGTCGGCAGCTTCGGCCGTCGTGATCCCCTGTGGGTGGGATTCCTGGCTGTTGTAGCTGGTTTCTTTCAGTGCCACATCCTTGATGGTGGTCCCATCAAACTGTGCGGGACGGGTCAGCGTGGCTTGCAGCCGTTGTAACTCGGCGCTCCGGTGGGTCTGCCATTGCCAGTGATTTGCAAATGCGAGGAGGACGGCAAGCAGTACAAGGCCGGTGATCAGGCGCACGGGATAGCGGCGCGAAGAGGCCTGTGTCCTGATCCCGAGGCGGGCGGCGATCACCGCACCAAAACCGGACAGGGTGGCTGCAACCACCGCGAGAATTTGAGATAGCGAAGAGACCGATCCAAGCACCAGTTCCGGGGATGGAATTGCGTGTCCCATCGTGGGGGTGGCGATAAGAATGGTCGCATTTACAAATAAACAAAAACAAATTTTAACTGACCGGGCGATACATGGCAGCAAGTTTGGTGTAATCACGAGTCGTCCTTCTGAACGGAAAGGGAACCTGGCGGCAGACGCAGAATGCGTCAAAGAAACGTCATAATCCTTTCCAGATGGTTAATATGTGCTTTTCGAGTGAATCTCGGTTAGTTTTCAATGTGTTTTGATCCTATCTTGGATTGAGGCACGGCTAGGGACGGGCGCGCCCCGGTCGGACAGCGATTCTGCATCGTCTGCTAAGGAGAGTTCGATGGCACTGATGAACTCATTTGGTACAGCTACCCTGCGCAAGGCCGCGATGGGTTACGGTCTTGTGAAACTGATGCTGGTGACTGCGGTCCTGTCGATGGTCGGGATCTCCGCAGCCTCGCCCCTACGCGCAGAGATTGAGCTAGTGTTTGGCACCTATGCTGCGGACAAGCCGTCGGCGACGGTGCGGAAGTACCGGCCATTTCTGACGTTTCTGGAAAATCGGATGGAAGTCATCCTGAGCGAAGACGTCACGATCCGGCTGCGCATCTCCAAGGACTACGAAACAAGCATTGTGGATCTGGCGGAAGGGCGCGTTGACTTTGCGCGCTTTGGGCCCGCGTCCTATGTCCATGCGATGGAGCGCAATCCGGGGATTTCGATCGTGGCAATGGAGTCCAAACAGGGGGAAAAACGGTTCAAGGGCGTCATTGCGGTTCATCGCGATAGTACGATTTCCGGGCTGTCTGATCTCGCGGGGCTGTCCTTTGCCTTTGGTGATGAACTGTCCACGATCGGGCGGTATCTGGCGCAGGCGCATCTGCTGGATGTGGGTATCTCGTCGCAGGATCTGCACGGGTATGCCTATCTCGGGCGACATGATCTGGTCGGCGAAGCTGTCGGTGCCGGCAAGTTCAGCGCAGGCGCACTCAAGGAAAGCACGTTCAAGGAGCTGGTCGCAAAAGGTGTCCCGATCAGGGCCCTGGTCTCCTTTGACAACGTGACCAAGCCCTGGTTGGCGCGCTCCGGACTGGAAAGCCATATCCTGGACGCGATGCGCCAAGTCATGCTTTCTGCTCAGAACGAAGAGATGGTGAAGCGCGTGTCGAAGAACGGGTTCCTGGCCGGGAGCGACGCGGATTACGACTTCGTGCGCCGTGCAATGCAGCGGAGCCGTGACTTTTGAAACCGCCGCTTCGTAGCCTGCTTCAGCGCCGGGGCATTCTGTCCCAGATCATCGTGTCGATGTCGCTCGCGGCCTTGCTGGTTGTCGTGACCGTTGGCGGTGTTGCGCGGCGCTACGAAGTGCAGCGTGTCAGCGATCAGTTGGGCGAACAGGCCAATCTGACGGTCTCGCTGTTGAGCGGCTTGATGCTGGAGGCGATCATCGTCGAAGATGTCCCGGTTCTGGAAACGGGGCTGGTTGAGGCGATAACCCGCTATCCGAAAATTCTGTCGATTCACATTGAGAACAGCGAAGGCGAGATCATCGCCGAGGCGTCGAATACCGCGTCGCAGCTTGCGGACGACTATGTCATGTACGACAGGCCGGTGGCGTTTGAGGGGTTCGTCTTTGGCAGGATGGTGGTGAAGTGGTCGACCGAAGAGGGGCAGGCGCTGGTTCTGGACAAGGTCCGGCAGACCATCACCTGGACGATCCTGGCTGTTGTGTCGATGTCGTTGCTGATGCTTTATCTTGTCTACAGGCTCGCATTGAACCCGTTACAGGTTGTGCACGCCCGGATGTCGAACGCTGTTGCCGGGGCCAAGACCGGGCATTTCCAGTTGCCGTGGTACGCCAGCCGTGAGTTTCAGGCGCTGAACGTTTCGGTTGGCGTGCTCGAGGACAGTTTTGCAGAGCGGGACGAGCGGGAGCTCGCGCTTGAACGGGCCAGGGAGCAGGCCGAGATTGCCAGCCGCGCCAAATCGGAATTCCTTGCCAACATGAGCCATGAAATCCGCACACCGATGAATGGTGTGATTGGCATGGCCGAGGTGTTGCAGGAAACGGACCTGACGCCAGATCAGGAGATGTACACCGAGACGATCGTGAAATCGGGCAATGCGTTGCTGACGATCATCAACGATATCCTCAATTTTTCTAAAATTGAGGCGGGCAAGCTGGAACTGAACCAGGCAACGTTCAATCTGCGAACGGTCCTTGAGGATGTGGTGACTCTCCTGGCCCCAAAGGCCGCGGAGAAGTGGGTTCAGCTGACGTTGCGCTATGATCCGGACCTTCCGGAATTCTATGAGGGAGATGCCGGACGTATTCGGCAGATCGTGACAAATGTTGTCGGAAACGCGGTCAAGTTCACCTCCCAGGGCTCCGTGCACATTGATGTCACAGGGGCGACCCTTGGGGAGCTGACGCAGCTGCGGATGGCCGTGAGCGACACGGGCATTGGCATCCCAGCGGACAAGCTGGATCGCATTTTCCACGCGTTTGAGCAGGCCGATGGGGCGGCGACCCGCAGCTTCGAGGGCACCGGCCTCGGGCTGGCGATTTCGACGCGCTTGTTGCAACTGATGAAGGGTCGCATTCACGTCACCTCGACCGAAGGCAAAGGATCCGTTTTTAGTATCGACTTGACGTTGCCGACCAGTGATCGTGCACCGATCACGTTTCAGCCGGATCAACCGGTATCCGGCTTGCATGCGCTGGTGGTCGATGATCTGGAACTGAATCGCCGAATTCTTGGTGAGCGGTTGCGGGCTTGGGGGGTGCGGGTCAGTGAAGCGGATTCAGCTGTCGAAACCATGCTGCGCTTGGATGAAATGCGGGACATCTCTGATCTCTGCGATCTCATCTTCCTCGATTTCAACATGCCGGATTGTGACGGATATGAACTGGCGCGGCGTATTCGCTCCGTGCCAAATCTTGGCCGGTTGCCGATCATCATGCTCTCCTCTGTCGATCCGGCGCTGTCGCCGCAGATGCTTGCGGAGATAGGGAACTGTCAGCAGGTTCTGAAACCTGTCCGCGCCGATCAGTTGCGAAAGGTCGTGAGCCGCGCGCTTGGGGAAACTGAACCCACTTCCAGCGCTTCCGTCGCGCCATTGACGGGGGCTCCGGTTCTGCCTGCCCCCATCCGGGTTTTGATGGCCGAGGACAACCGCACCAACCAGGTGGTCGTCACGCGGATGCTGAAGAATGTGGACGTGGACGTCAGAATTGCCACCAATGGGTTGGAGGCGGTCACCATGTACCGCGACGCGCAGCCAGATCTCGTGCTGATGGATATGATGATGCCGATAAAGGACGGTCTGGAAGCGACCGAGGAAATCCGCGCGATCGAGCAGGAGGCGTCACTGCGCCGCGTGCCGATTATCGCGCTGACAGCCAATGCGTTGCAAAGCCACGAAGCGGCCTGCCGTGCGGTCGGAATGGATGACTTTCTGAGCAAGCCCATTCGCAAGCAGGCTTTGCTTGACACGCTGCACAAATGGACGGTCACGCCAGATGTGCCCGCGCACACTGACAGCGCTGAGCAGGAAACCTAGGGCTTGGACAGCCTGGGGCCCTTGCCCCGAAACACCAGGTTCAGCGCCGTGGCCAGAACGGCAGAAGCCGCAGCACGCTGACACCAACGAACAAGCCGGTTCCGCAGCTGACGATGGTTGGGCCGGTTGGTGTATCCAGGCCGAAAGACAGGTAAAGCCCCCCCAACACCGACATCACGCCGATCAGGGTTGCAAGCAGGGCCATACGCTCCGGCGTGTTTGCAAAGGGGCGTGCAGTCGCTGCTGGGATCAGAAGCATGGCGGCGATCAGCAGAACCCCCACGACCTTGATGGCCACTGCAACGACAACGGCAAGAGACAAGGTCAATATGAGCTGTTCCCGTTGTGGCAAAATGCCGGACGCACGGGCCAGCTCGGGGTTCAGCGTGGCGGTCAAAAGGGACGACCAACGCCACCACAGGAGCACCAGAACGAGACAGGCCCCCAGCCAGACGACGGCAATATCGATCCGTGACACCGCCAGAATATCGCCGAACAGATAGGCCATGAGATCAACGCGCACGCCGTGCAGAAATGACACCGCAACCAGACCGAGCGCGAGCGCACTATGTGCCATGACACCGAGCAGTGTATCCATCGCATAGCCGCGCCCGCTGAGCAGTGTGATGCTGCCCGCCATCAGCAGTGCCGTCGCCATCACGCCGCCAAAGATGGACACATCAAATGCCAACGCCAATGCGACACCAAGTATCGATGCGTGGGCGGTTGCATCGCCAAAATAGGCCATCTTGCGCCAAACGACAAAGCAGCCCAGCGGGGCGGCCGCAAGCGCGACACCAATGCCGGCCAAGGCGGCACGGATGATAAAGTCATCGAGAAAACTCATGCAGAACTCTGTCCATCGGAGCTGTGGTCCTGGACGCAATCGTGGCTATGATCGTGATCGTGACGATAAAGCGCCAGGGTGCCTTGGGTATCGGTTCCAAAGAGGGCGCGATACTCCGGTGCGCTTGCCACTTGGGCGGGCGCACCTTCGCAACATACGTGTCCATTCAGGCAAATGACACGATCCGATGCCGCCATGACCACATGCAATTCATGGCTGACCATCAGGATCGCACATCCGAGTTCGGTGCGGACCTCTTCGATTTTCTGGTAGAAACTGGCCGACCCTTGTTGATCCAGCCCTTGTGTTGCTTCGTCCAGGATCAACAAATCCGGACGGGACAAGAGGGCGCGCGCCAGGAGAACGCGCTGGGTCTGGCCGCCGGACAATCCGGTCATCTGGCGATCATAAAGCCCCGGCACGCCCGCTTCGGCAAGCGCGCTGTGGGCTTCGGAGTCATCGACGCGCCGAGGAAGGCTGAGAAACCGGCGTACCGTCAACGGCAGGGTCGGGTCGATATGCAGTTGTTGCGGCACATAGCCGATGCGCAGATCCGGTGCTTTTTCAATGGCACCGTCGCTCAGCCCCAGCGCGCCGATAATCGTGCGGAGCAGGGTTGATTTCCCTGACCCGTTCGGCCCCAGAACGGTGACAATTTCGCCCCTGTCGATATGAAAATTTATATTGCGCAGTACCGGTGCTCCGCTGTGCCGGATTGTCGCATTCGCAATCGTGACGAGACGCATTTAATCAGTCCTGGCAGCGCGGGCAAAGGCCTTCGGCCTCCACCACGGTGCGTTCTATCAAGAAACCGGCTGCACGGGCAGCATCCCCCAATTGCCCTTGCATCGGTTGCCGCTGCGCCTCGGCGACGCTGTCGCATTTGCGGCAAATCATGAACACCGGGGTATGGGTTTCGCCGGGGTGCATACAGGCAATGAACGCGTTCAGGCGTTCAATCTTGTGCACAAACCCATGTTTGACCAGGAACTCCAGGGCGCGATAGGCCACCGGGGGCTGAGATCCCAGTCCCTCGTCGCGCAAATATTCTAGAATTTCATAAGCGCCGAGGGCGCGGTGCTGTTGCAGGAGGATCTCCAGGGTGCGGCGGCGCACAGGCGTGAATTGCAGCCGTTTTTCCCGGCAGTAGGTTTCGACTGCGGAAAGGCCGCCCGTGATGCAGCGGGAATGGTCGTGCGAAACAAAGCCAACGCTGTCCATGGAGCCTCCGTTGCGTTGCTGCGGATTTGGGATTGATATGTTACAACATGACGTTTATCAAGCCGTGTGTTGGTTATGATATAACAGTCGCTTAGGAGCCGCTATGCTTCCCAAATCTCTGACATCCGCCGTGGCACTTTCCATATTGGCATTTCCGGCCGCAGCCGACGCGCCGAAGGTGGTGACCGATATTGCTCCGATCCAGGGTCTTGTCGCCCGAGTGATGGCCGGAGTGGGGGAGCCTGCGGTTCTTGTGCCCCCGGGAGCATCGCCCCATGGCTACAGCCTGCGCCCGTCAAATGCGCGAGATCTGTCGAACGCGGACGCGGTGTTCTGGGTTGGTGAGGCGCTTGCGCCCTGGTTGGAGGAGCCGATCACCCAATTGACCGATGGCGTCAATGTGGTCTCTCTTCTGGACGCCTCGGGCATCACGCGCCTCGACTTTCGGCAGGGGGCGGTGTTCGCTCCCGCGGTGACGGAAGGGACGCATGAACACGACGAAGAGCATCACAACCATGATCACGAGGCAGGTCACGATGGGCACGATCATGGCGATCATGAACATGGTGATCACGATGACCACGATCACGGGCACGACCATGATGCGCATGCCGAGCATGATCATTCGCATCATGACCATGCACATGACGGGGTTGATCCCCATGCCTGGCTGTCACCTGAAAATGGCAAGCAGTGGCTGGCGCTGATCGCAGAGGAACTCTCACAAGTTGATCCCGAGAACGCGTCGATTTACGAGGCGAATGCCATCGAGGGGCAGGCAGAGATCGATCAGATTGTCGCTGATCTGAATGGACAATTGGCCGGTCATGACGGGCAGTTTGTCGTGTTTCATGATGCATTTCAGTATTTCGAGCAAAGTTTTGGGCTGACGTCCCTGGGCGCGATTTCACTCGGTGATGCGTCTGATCCCAGCGTCTCGCGGATCGCTGAAATCCGCAACGCTGTCGATGAGGCTGGGGTGACCTGTGTCTTCTCGGAGCCTCAGTTCAATCCGGGGCTTGTCCGTACCGTGACCGAAGGAACCGATGTGTCCTCCTATGTCATCGATCCATTGGGAATGGATATCGAAACGGGGGAGACCTTTTACGCGGATCTTCTCAAGCAGACCGGCGCGGCGTTCGTAGCCTGTCTCGGCGACTGAGCAGTATCAAGCGGGACCACCGGCAATTGCCGCGGAGCTATACGCGTCGTTGCCCGACTTCGCTGTGTCGGCCGCTTAGGCGCCGCGCGAGCGAGGTACTGATTTGCGGTTCGGAGTGGCAGAAAAATCTGCCACTCCGAACCTTCTTGGTGTTTTCAGCGTTCGAACTCCCAGGCAACGCCAAGAGCAATGCGCTGTCGTAGCCTCATATCTCAAAAAGCTCCTGCTTTTCGCGCAGCCTGTCCCGTAGCTTTTGAAGAGTGACACTTTCGGTCGCCTGATCGATATTGGTGCAGTCTTCGGTGCCGACTTGTTCACGTAGCTTGTCAAAGAAAACGGACAGCCCACCCAGTGTTTGCGATATCAGGTCAAAATCCTGAAGCTCGCGAATTTCTGCACTTGTGGGAGGAGTACGGCGTTCCACTATGGTTAATACAGTATCTTCCAGCTGCTGAATCTGGCTTTGCAGCTGGCGCATTTCGCGCGCCGAATTCGCATATACCGTATCGAGCGGTTTAGAAGATTGATCAGCCATATTACAAACGTCCCACGACCTGCTCGATGGCCTGTCGCATCGACGCCACTGTGAACGGTTTGCGGATGATGTTGTTCAGGCCAAGTTTTTTGCCGACCTCGATCATCTCGGGAGTGGGTTTGCCGGTTACAAGGATGAAGCCGATCCGTTGTGTCGCAGCGTTGCCACGAACGGCTTGGAGCAAACCCAACCCGTCCATTCCCGGCATGTTGTAGTCGGACAGCACCAAGTGAACCGGATTTGTTGCCAGTTTTTGGAACGCTGATTGCCCGTTGTTTTCGACCAGGTAGTTCTTGACACCAAGTTCATCGAGACACTGGGTTAGAATTCCTCGGCTGGTCGACATATCGTCGACGACCATCACGCGCAGGGAGTCTTTCAAGCTCATTGTTTATTCCTCGTGTTCTCGTCGTGGCTAACCGTGAGTGCGTTTTTAGCCAGGCGTGTTGACATAAGTAGTAATGCCGACGGTTTTCAGATGTTGCGCAGCGGGCCCTGACATGCGCTCGGAGTGACCGATGAAGAGATACCCGCCCGGAGTCAGCGATTTCTGGAAGGCTTGCCAAACCTTCTGCTGTGTCGGGTTGTCGAAGTAGATCGCGACGTTGCGGCAGAAGATTGCATCGAACTTGCCCTTGAACGGGAAGGGTTGGATCAGGTTCAGCACCCCAAACGTCACTTTTTTGCGTAGATGCTGCGGCACACGACCGGTATTGGCCTTGTCACCCGCCTCCAGTTGCATCTTGTATTCCTTTGGAATGCCTTCGAAATCCTCCAGCGGATACTGGCCCACTTCGGCGGTGCGTACGACCACCGGGTCAATATCGGTGCCCAGGATCTTGATGTCGTAACGATCCGCATCGGGGCACATCCCGTGCAAGACGGAGGCAATCGTGTAAGGTTCCTGTCCGATCGAACATCCCGCAGACCAGATCCGAACGCGACCGCCTTTCTTCGCACGTTCGATCAGCGGCGGCAGAACATCCTTGCGCAGCGTTTCGAAGTGGTGTGGTTCGCGGAAGAACTGCGTGACATTGGTCGTAAGCAACGACAGCAACTCACTGCGTTCCTGCTCGGCATTGGGCCCCTCCAGCCGCTTCAAGTAGTCCTTGAACGCGCGGATGTTCTGCTTTCTCAACTTGCGCGACAAGCGAGAAGAGACCAGGGGCTTCTTGCTGGGCGACATGGCCAGGCCAAAATGCTTGTAAGCAAATTGTGCAATGGCCTCAAAGTCCTGATCTGACAGGACAATGCCGCTATCTAGGGGTTCGATGGGACCAGCGATACTCACGAGAGGCCTTGCTCCGGTGCAGAAATGACTGCGTCGAGGTTGATGATGCGAACCATGGTGTCGTCGTGAGAGATGATACCCTGAATATACTCCATGGTGTAACGGCTATCGACAGGAGGCGTGTCCTGGATCTCTTCCGGATTGATCGAGATGATCTCGGAAACGGACTCCGCCAGGAGACCAACAGGCTTGCCATGGACCGCAACCACGATGACGACATTGCGCTCGCTGGCTTCGGTCTGTTGCAAACCGAACCGTGCCGACAGGTCGTAGATCGGGATCACGGCGCCCCGCAGGTTCATGACCCCGAGAACATCCATGGGCGCGTGCGGCAGGATGGTAACCGGTGCCCAGCGACGGATCTCCCGGATCTGGGTGATCTTCAGGCAGAACGCCTGACCTGCGACGGTGAAGCTGACAAACTCGCTCTGCTGAGCATGTTTGACCTCCTGGTCGCCAATTTTAACTTCAGCTTGCGATTGCATTGCTCATTCTCCGATCTGAATCAAAGGTGGCTGATGTGGGTGAGGCCGCGATTATGCTCTCCGAGTCCAAGATCATTGCGATCTTGCCGTCACCAAGGATCGTTGCTGCGGCGACGCCGGGAATATTCCCGCAGACTCCATCGAGGCTCTTGATCACGACCTGCCTTTGATCGTGAATATCGTCGACGGCGAGCGCGCTTCGCTGGCCCGTTTCCGTCTCAACCAGAAGATAGACGCCCGGTGGTTTGTCACCTTCGGGTTTGCGAAGCCCGAGAGCGCCGGCCACGTCACAGATGGGCACGAAGTTGCCGCGGATGGACAGAAGCGTTCCGTCTGCGCCGAGGCTGTTGATCATATCGTCGCTACCACGCATGGTTTCGATGATGGATGTGATCGGCACCACCATGGTCTGGTCGGCAACGGAAACAACCATGCCGTCCATCACCGCCAGTGTCAGTGGCAGGATGATCGTGAATGTGGATCCCTTGCCCGGCGTAGAGGAGATATTGATCCGCCCGCCAAGCGCAGTAACCGCATTCTTCACAACATCCATGCCGACACCGCGACCCGAGAGGTTGGACACCTCTTTCGCCGTCGAAAACCCGGGCAGGAACAAGAGGTTATCGATCTCAGCATCCGTCAGATCGGCGTTTTCCGGGATCAACCCCTTGTCGATCGCGATCTGCTTCACACGAGGACGGTTCACACCGGCTCCGTCGTCCTTGATTTCGATACAGACACTGCCGGACCGGTGCGACGCGGACAGGCGGATGGCACCCGCACGGCTCTTGCCAGCGGCCTCGCGGTCCTCTGGTTTCTCGATACCGTGATCTACCGCATTGCGTAGAATATGGGTCAGCGGATCAGAGAGACGCTCGATCACCGTCTTGTCGACTTCGGTATTCTCGCCTTCGGTAATGAGCTTGGCTGTCTTTTCCGTGGCTGAAGACGCCTCCCGCACGATGCGGGCCATGCGCTGGAACAGTGGTTTGACAGGTTGAGCCCGGATCGACATCACCCCTTCCTGGATGTCCCGAGCGAGGTTCTTGAAACCCTCGAGTTCGGTTTCCACATCCCGCAGATCAGCAACATCCAGATTGGCGATTTGCTGCGCCAACATGGAATGGTTGATAATCAATTCGCCAACCGCGTTGATCAGCCGGTCCACCCGCTCCAGGTCCACACGCAGGGTCGGCTTGGGTCCGCGCTGTTCTGACTTGCTGCTCTCAGGCTTCGCTGTCTCGACCTTGTCTGTCGCTTCCGGTGTTGCCATTGGAGTAGCCTCTGCGGGTGCCGGCGCTTCAAAAGGGGCTGGCGTCTCGGGCTCGGCACTATCCCCAGGTACGCCAAATGCAGCATTCAGTGCAGCCAGGGCAGCGGCGTCCTCCTCAGCTTCCTTGTCGGATGAGATAGAGAGTTCACACAGGCCTTCTACGAACTCAAACACCGCCTCGATGGCCGATTTGGGTTCCGATGTGGTCAGGGTCAGGTTCCAGGCGAGGTAGCTTTCGTCCATCGCCATGGCATCAAAACCGGGCAGCTCCGTATCGTCGAGTTCGACCTTCAGCGGCCCCAGTTCGGACAGTGCCTGGAACAGGAAGAATGGCTCGTTTCCGGTGCCGAACATCTCTTTCAACGGGTGGAACCGAATTTCGTAGGTTTTCTCCTCCTCCGCAGCCAGTGGAAGCGGGACGGCAGGGCCGCCAAGTCCCATCGGCTCGAAGGTGAGATCCTCTTCCTCCTCATCGAGGTACTCTTCCAGGCCCGCGATCAGCACATCATTGTGCTCTTCGTCAGTGGTGCCACCATCGCGTGCCACGCTGACCAGATCAGACAGGTGATCGCTGCAGCGGAGCAGGAGCTGGATGAGTTTGGTATCCAGCTGAAGCTTGTTGGAACGCACCTCGTCGAATACCGTTTCGAACTTGTGTGCAAACGCCACCAGTTCATCCAGTCCAAATGCCCCGGCCCCCCCCTTGATGGAGTGCACGGCACGGAAAACGGCATTGACCACCTCGGGGTCGTGATCGCCTCCTTCGATGGCGGTCAGACCCTCATCCATTGCCTCAAGGAGCTCTTCGCACTCCTCAAAGAATGTATCTTGAATCGACCCTGACATGTTACGCAACCGCTCCTGTGACACGCTTCAGGGCAAAAATCAGAGATTGGTCGTCGAAGGGTTTTGTGATCCACCCCGTGGCGCCGGCGTCACGGGCCCGCGCCTTCATTTCCGGCGCGCTCTCGGTGGTGAGAACCAGAATCGGAACCTTGGAATTGATCTGATCGCCACGCAGCTCTTCGATCACACCGAAACCGTCGAGGTTGGGCATGTTGATATCGGTGATCACAACGTCAGGAGCAACGTTGTCATACATGTCAACGCCTTCGCGGCCATCCACTGCGCAGTGATACTCGAAACCCGCTTCTTCCAGGGTCGCTGCAAGCAAATTCCGGATGGTGCGAGAGTCGTCGATTGCCAGAACTTTGGTTTTCATGCTGTTTCCTCGTCTTCAAATCGGTTGGGTTCCAGGCCCAGAAGGGTGAGGGATTTTCTGCACCCCTCGGTGATGTTGGTGACCGAGAAACCCAGGCCCTCGGAGCGCCATTGCTGCTCGGCTCCGAGCAGCAGCTGCAGGCAGCGCGACGGCATCACCGCTACTTTGCTACAATCGACCTCGACAGCCTTGTCACGTGATGCGTTGAAAAAGGCGATCAATGGGTCTAGATCCGCGAAGGCATTTGGCAAATCCAGGTTATGCTTTTGCGTTTCGGTGGACATTTTCGCGATTCGCACCCCCGTTTTCGGCGATAGATTTCAGTTCGATGAGAGAAGTCTTAGCCGCAGGGGCTTAACATTTGATTTCCGCCATTCTGGAGAAGCGCGAAAGCGGAACCCTGACTGACAGGTTCACCCACAGGCGCCGACGATCTGACTGTAGAGAGTATCTCAGGTGTCTCTATGGCGGGGCGGCCCAAAGGTCGTGTCAGACCCACCTTCGGCACATATCTTCATTCATTTCGGGCGCGTAAGGCGCAAATTAACCCCTGCTGAGAGAAACATATTCCGAAGTATAGGCGCATCTCTACCGAGCTGTGTTGCAGGGAGTTTTTGATGATCACGTCGTCGCAGGCCAGAACGAGAGGGGAATCTCCAGTGTTTCTTGCGTCTTGCGACGGTGGGGCAGGTCCTGCGGGCGGTGCGAACGAGTGGCCGGGCTGTGCTGAACAGGCGGGGTCCGGTGCGCAGAATCACACTTTGGGCGTTGCGGCCCTGGAAAATGTATTGGGTGTCCCGATGATTCGGGCGTTTGCCGCCTGTGTCATGCCAACTCGGTCCGCCGCCAGACCAGCGTCCGGCACGCAATGGACGCAGCCGATGAATAAGACGGAGCTGGCTGTATGAGTACCGCACAACAGGTACCGTGCAGTCCAATAGGAACTTCCCGGCTCTCCGGGACAAACAAGTGGGTAAGCCATTGTCTTCCTTGAGCGTATTGATTGTTACTACCGATCGTAACTTTGCACGGACATTGCAGAGCCACATGGAGGCCGCCTATCCCGGCCTGCAGGTGCTGCTCGCCAACAATCTGATGATGGCCTACAATCAAGCCGAAGCGGGACAACCCTCGTTCGCCTTTGTCGAGGACGGTTTCACCAAGCTTCCGGAATTCGAGATGATGCTCGCGCTCTTCTCCGCGCTCGACGTGCGGTGGGTGTCGGTCATGGATGACGCCAACTCGACGCCAGCGCGGCGCTCGTCTCCGCTCTTGAATGTCGGGGCGGGTATTTTCGAACTGACAAAATCCGATAGCCCGCGACAGTTCGTCCAGTACTTTGACATGATGATCAAGGCGCCGCGACGCAACGCGCCACCTGCAGCCACGGCACAGGCCAGCAGCGGTCGAGAGGACTTTAAGAAGATTATTCTGATTGGGTCGTCGACAGGCGGGGTCGAGGCGTTGCGCAATGTGCTGGTCGGGTTTCCGATTCAATGTCCGCCGACATTGATCGTCCAGCATACAGGCAAGAGCTTCGGCAGTGGCCTGGTGTCTCTCCTTGACCGCATTTGCCCCGCTAAAGTCGTGGCTGCCGAGGATAACATGACGCTGCAAACGGGCCGTGTCTACATTGCGGCCGGGCAACCGCGTCACATGGGGATCACCCCACGCAAACCGCATCGGATCAGGATGAAGGAGGGGCCGAATATTTCTGGCCACACACCGTCTGTTGACGCACTTTTTTCGTCCGCAGTGCCCTGTGCCAAAGATGTTGTTGCCGCAATTTTAACCGGTATGGGGCAGGATGGTGCCAAGGGCATGCTGGAGTTGCGCAAAGCAGGTGCAACAACCGTTGCTCAGGATGAAAAGACCGCGGTGGTCTACGGTATGCCCAGGGTCGCTTGGGAAATCGGCGCCGCCCAAAAACAAGTGCCTTTGGCCCGAATGGCCGGAGCAATTCTGCAAGCCTGCAAGACCTAAGATCTGGAAGGAAGCCGCTTTGTCGACTGTTTTTCAAAATACGAACACTGTCACCGTCTTACAAGGTGACTACAAGGTCACAACGGATTCTAAGGTCGTGTTCTCGACCGTTCTGGGCTCCTGTATTGCGGCGTGTATCTATGACGATCAGAACGGGGTCGGTGGCATGAATCACTTCTTGCTGGCGTCCTCCTCCGGTGCCGGCGGGGTCAGTGCCCGCTATGGTGTGCATGCGATGGAACTTCTGATTAACGGGGTTATGAAGAAGGGCGCCTTGCGCAGCAACCTGAAAGCAAAGGTTTTTGGCGGAGCGAAGATGTCGGCGAACCTGTCCGACATCGGGGCGAACAATGCCGATTTTGTACAGCGTTTCCTGCGTGATGAAGGCATTCCCGTGGTGTCCTCCTCGGTTGGCGGTACCTCCGCCCGGCGCGTCCGCTTTCACGCATGTTCAGGGGCGGCACAGCAAACCCATGTCGCGGATGACCGTCGCTTGGGTGAAGAAGAACAGGCAGCGGTTGCTCGGACCCGCGTTCCGGCGCGCAAACCGGCAGCTGTCGACAACGTCACGCTGTTCTGATCCCGATCTGGCGAGGGCGCAAAGGCGGTTCGCGGCCAGCAGATCCCGGACCGTTTGGCCGGGGATTGGTCGACGACAGGTGCTCTCCAATGCCTTCGAACAGAATCTCCTTCCGCGTCAGCACTGGGACGATCTCTGCCTTTCGGCCGTGAAACCTCGGCTCGGGTCAATAGGTCCGGATCAGAACGGTTTGCAGTATCGGACAGATCTCGAGGGTCTGAATCTGTCCCGTTTCGAAAAACCTCCACACTGAGCCTTGTATCCGAGCGGAGCCTGACCCTAGTTTGATCGGGCAGCACCAATGGCGCCCGGAATCAATGTACAACACGTTTGGAAACGCACTTCGGAGGTTGGCGGTCAGGCTGGTAGTGGTCTGCGCCCTGCTGGTTCCCTCCTATCTGCACGCTGAACCCCTGCGTATCTTTGCGGCCGCCAGCCTCAAGTCCGCCTTGGATCAGGTTGTCGCTCTCTATGCAGAGGACACGGGCCAGGCCGTAACGGTTTCCTACGGAGGCTCCTCGGTCATCGCGCGACAGATTCAGCAGGGCGCGCCGGCAGATATATTCTTCTCGGCCAATTTGGCCTGGATGGATTTGCTGTCGAAAAAAGGCCTGATTGCCCCTGACACACAGGCAAATCTGCTGGGGAACACATTGGTGGTGATTGCGGCCCCGGGAGAGTCGGAACTGGAGCGTTTGCAGGATTTGCCGCGTGAACTGCGGGGGCGGCGGCTGTCCATGGCTCAGATTGATGCTGTGCCAGCAGGGATCTATGGGGCAAATGCGCTCCGGTCGGCGGGGATATGGGAAGAGGTTTCGACGCGCGTGGCCCAATCCGCCAATGTCCGCGCCGCGCTTGCCCTGGTTGCGGCCGGGGCGGTGCCGTTTGGAATTGTTTACCGCACGGATGCCTTCGCTGAACCGCGTGTCACGGTGGCTTACTCCATCCCGCCAGAGCTTCATGCGCCGATCATCTACCCGGTGGCGGCAGTGCGGCAGTCTGAGGCGTCGAGCGCCTTTCTGGATCATCTCACGTCCAAATCGGCGATCGCCTTGTTTGCCAAACAGGGGTTTGTTCCTCTGATTGGTGAGTGATGGCTAATATGCTGACATCATTTGGGCCGGAAGAATGGAGCGCGGTGCGCCTGTCCGTCAAAGTGGCACTCTGGGCAACGCTGGTGAGTTTGCCGTTCGGCGTGGCAACGGCTTATGTGCTGGCGCGCTTCCGGTTTCCGGGAAAGCAATTGCTGAACGGCCTGGTGCACTTGCCGTTGATCATGCCGCCTGTGGTAACTGGCTACCTGCTGTTGCTGGGGTTTGGTCCGACGGGGCCATTCGGACGTGTGTTGGAGTCGCTTGGCATGGGGGTTGCCTTTCGCTGGACTGGCGCTTCCTTGGCTGCCGGCATCATGGGCTTTCCGCTTATGGTCAGATCCTTGCGCCTCTCCTTCGAGTTGGTAGATCCCGGGCTGGAGCGCGCAGCCGCCACCTTGGGGGCATCCGCGCCCTGGATCTTTCTCACCGTGACCCTGCCACTGGCGTTCCCCGGTCTGATTGCCGGCGCAATCCTGGCCTTTGCCAAGGCAATGGGTGAGTTTGGTGCGACCATCACGTTCGTGGCCAATATTCCGGGTGAAACCCAGACATTGCCCTCCGCCATCTATGCTTTCTTGCAAGTGCCGGGCGGGGAGGGCGCCGCCATACGATTGGTCGTGATCTCGATACTGATTTCATTTCTCGCGCTGCTGCTCTCAGAGCTCCTTGGGCGCAGGCTCCGTAAGACGGGCACACCCTCATGAGTTTTGAAATTGACATTACGCTACGCCAAGGGGCGTTTCAGCTGGAGGCAGCGTTTTCCGCGCCGCAGGGCCTGACTGCATTGTTTGGGCGCTCCGGCTCTGGCAAGACGACGATCGTGAATGCCGTTGCCGGTCTGATCCGTCCGGAGCGTGGCCATATTCGTGTCGGTGATCGCGTATTGTATGATGCTTCCCGGGGGGTCGCGCTTGCCACCCGGCGGCGGCGGATCGGCTACATCTTTCAGGATGCGCGGCTGTTTCCGCACCTGTCGGTGCGCCGAAACCTCTATTACGGATACCGTCTTCTTCCCCTTCGTCGGCGCCCCTCGGAGCCGGCCCATATCGTCGACATTCTCGGGCTTGAGGCGTTGCTCGACCGATTTCCAGCGCAGCTCTCCGGAGGAGAGAAGCAGCGGGTGGCAATCGGACGGGCCTTGCTCGCGGCGCCCGAGCTGTTATTGGCAGACGAGCCGCTGACCGGCCTCGACACACCGCGGAAGCTGGAAATTCTGCCCTATTTCGAGCGCATTCGGGATGAGCTGAAGATCCCGGTTTTATACGTCAGCCATTCCTCGGCCGAAGTCGCGCGACTGGCCACAACGGTTGTCGTACTGGACGGCGGGCGGGTCGTTCAGATCGGGCCACCAAGAGATGTTCTGTCCGATCCAAGCGTAGTGCCAACTGGTGTTCGCAATGTCGGTTCAATTCTGCATGCGCGTTTGGTGCGCCACCATGCCGACGGGCTGAGTGAATTGGATGCCGCCGGGATTCCAATCCTGGTGCCCCGTGTTACCGCCGCCTCCGGGGCGTCATTGCGGTTAAGGATCTCTGCCCATGAGGTCATTCTGGCAGACCGCTATCCCGAAGGGATGTCGGCGCTGAACATTCTGCCCGGAACTGTGGTGGCTATCCGGTCAGGGGAGGGGCCTGGCGCATTGGTGACCCTTGACACTCAGGCCGGCCCCTTGCTGGCACGCGTCACGCAACGGTCGGTGGCGGCGTTGCAGCTGGCGCCGGGAGTGCAGGCATTTGCAATCGTGAAATCCGTAGCCATTGCCCCGGAGGACATCGGGTCAGGCTAGAGTTAGCCGCAATTTTGATATTATAGATAATATATTCTTTTCATTCTTCGGCAGATCCGTTATGGGCTGAACGGCAGCGGAGACGCCAACGGCCAAGAGACGATCAGGGCGCGCAAGAATGATTGAAGTTCAAAATGTCAGTCTGACACTTGATAACAGCCCCGTTCTGAGGGACGTCAGCCTGACCCTGTCAGAGCGCCGGATTGCCATTCTGGGCAGCAATGGAAGCGGCAAAAGCACCTTTGCCCGGCTCTTGAACGGATTGCGTCTGCCGACAGAGGGGCGGGTTTTGGTCGATGGTCTCGATACAGCAAAACACGGCCGTGACATTCGTAAGAAGGTCGGGTTTGTATTTCAAAACCCTGATAACCAGATCGTTTTTCCGATTGTCGAGGAGGACGTTGCTTTTGGTCTGAAGAACCTCGGACTGCCCGCGCAAGACCGGGCGCGATTGGCCGAAGAGGTCCTTGGCAGATACGGGCTGCTATCCCGCCGGGGGCAGTCCTCGCATGTCCTGAGCGGGGGGCAAAAGCAGCTTCTGGCAATTGCCGGCGTCCTGGTGATGAACCCGGAGTATGTGGTTTTGGACGAGCCCACCACATTGCTGGACCTTCGCAACAAGTTAAAAATCGCCAATGCGATCGAGGCTTTGGAGCAGACGGCGATTGTCGTCACTCACGATCTGGATCTGGTGTCCAAATTCGACCGGGCGATCGTCTTTGAGGAGGGGCGGGTATTGGTGGATGACCAGCCTGACCGGGCAACCGTTCGATATATAAAGGCAATGCAGGATGCTTGATCTGTATGTTGAACGCGACTCTCCGCTTCACGCGTTTGCGCCGGGCTGGAAAATTCTCGCGCTTGCGATTGCCGGGTCTGTACTGTTCGCCATCGATCATATCGCGCTCTCGTTGGGCGCCCTTTGCGGTACGCTTGTCCTCTACCGTGTCGCGCGGTTGTCGGTTGCCATGGCCTGGCAGCAGGTCCGCCCGGCGTGGTGGATCTTTGGGCTGATCTTTGTCGCCCAGCTGGTTTTCAACAGCTGGCTCTTTGGCCTCTTTGTGATCCTGCGCTTTGCGGTGTTGTTGATGCTGGCTGGGCTGCTGACGCTGACAACGAAATCCAGCGATATGATCGACGGGATCGAGGCCGGACTGACACCGCTGCGTCGCTTTGGATTTCGTACCGAGGGTATCAGCCTGGCGATCTCGCTGACCCTGCGTTTCATTCCCGTGCTGACGCAGGTGGTGCAAGAGGTACGCGAAGCTCAGAAAACCCGGGGGTTGGAGCGCAATCCCTTCGCCGTCGCCATTCCCTCGATCGTGCGGACCATCAAGATTTCTGAAGAAATCTCGGATGCTATCGACGCCCGCGGGTTTTGAACGCCACCCTATCTAACGACCACACAAGGACTCCTCCCCATGAATACGAAGGATATCGTTCTCGTCGCGCTGTTTGCTGCCCTGATGGCGGCGCTTGGCGTGATCCCACAGATTACGCTGCCGCTTGGCGTGCCGATCACCGCTCAGTCCATGGGCGTGATGCTGGCAGGCGCGTTGCTGGGGGCCAAACGTGGCGGTCTGGCCATTGCGCTGTTTCTCGGGCTTGTCGCGCTTGGGCTGCCGCTGTTGGCCGGCGGGCGTGGCGGCGCGGGGGTGTTCTTCGGTGCCTCTGGCGGCTTCCTGATCGGGTTCGTCGTGGGGGCATTTGTGATCGGCTTGCTCTTTGATCGCCACAAGACCCAACCCGCGTTCCTGCTTTCTCTCATTTACATCCTGATCGGTGGCATCGGAGTTGTGTACCTGTTTGGCGTGCCATGGCTGGCTCAAATCGCCGAACTGTCGCTGGGGCAGGCGCTTGTTGGATCTGCAGCCTTCCTGCCTGGTGACTGCGTCAAAGCTGTCCTGACTGCGTTGATTGCGCGAGAGGTCCGCAAGGCCATTCCGACACTTTGATCCGCCGCAGGTTCAACTCTCGGTATATCACCGGTATAATATAACATAATCAACATTACGGGGGTGTTTGAGGCACCCCCGTTTTTCGTTGTTCCGTCGGAGCACGGTCCTTGGTGGACCGCGCTTGGTGGCAGTGCGCGCTTGACGCGCGAAGTCAGGTCAACCCGCGCACGGTTTCAAGCATGGCCGCATTGACGTCCACTCCCCGCTCTGCGGCGCGCTGTCGATGGGACTTGCGGCTGTCGCCGGGAAGCCGTGCGCCCTCCTGCGCGTGGATGGAGTCGACAAGACTGCGCATTTTGTCGGCAAAAGCGCCGCCGGAGCTTGCCTGCGGATCAATGGCGATGAACATCTGTCCAGTGCGCGGCGGGCCGCCTGCGGTGCCAGAGAACGGGCTGGCTTGGGTGCCGAGGTTGGCTCCGGTCATTGCGGCCGCCATCAGTTCCACGGTCAGGGCGATTCCGACGCCCTTGTAACCGCCCGAAGGCACCATCGACCCCTTGAGCCCGGCCTCCGGATCGGTGGTCGGCTGGCCGTCGGCGTCCAGCACCCAGCCCTCGGGCACCGGGCGGCCTTCGCGGGCGTGTTTCATGACTTCGCTCTTGGCGATGGTGCTGGCGGATTGGTCGATCAGCACCGCGACGGAGCCATCTGCATCGGGGGCGGCGATGGAGAACGGGTTGGTGCCCACCACCGGCCGCGCCCCGCCGGAGGGGGCGATCGAGGCGGGGGCGTTGGTGAATCCGATCCCAAATAGGCCAGCCTCGGCCAAACGCCGGGTGTGCACGCCAAGGACGCCGCAATTGTAAGAATTGTTCACCGCCAGCACCGCCACGCCCAACTCGCGTGCCAGTGGCACCAGCTGTTCAAATCCAAGATCGATTGCCGAATGAGCAAATCCAGTCTCGGCATCGACGCAGATCACTGCCGGGCGCGGATGTGACAGTCGCGGCGTTGCAGTGCCGTCGACCTTGCCGCAGCCGACGTGCTGGGCGTAGATCGGGATATAGGCAAGCCCGTGGGAGGCGACACCATCGGCCTCGGTCATCGCGGTGGCAACGGCCAGCGGGCGAGCGTTTTCCTCGGATGTGCCGGCCTTGACCAGGGCGCGAAAGGCAAGGTCTTCGATCTCGCTCAGGGACAGGGTTTCAGTCGCGGTCATATGCAGGTCTTTCTGTTGGGTGTCTCGAAATGGGCATTGGGTCAGGGCCCAAATGTCAGTCGTTGTCGCTAAGTCCGGCGCCGGCACCGCGCAGCCGGCTGTCGTCGGTGGCGGGGGCAAAAGTGCGGTGGGCGAAGGTCGAAAGTCGCTGCCAGCTTTCGGCCGACACATCGGCGCGCAGCACCGGCTCGCGGCGTCCGGTCATCTGGGCGGGGGCGGTACAGACCATCTGATCCGCCATTCTGGCCCGCAACACCGTCGTATCGCCTTGCACGCAGAGCTGGCGTCCGTCGGTGGCCAGCCGCGCCCCGGCCCATTCCGCTGCCACCGGATGACCCAGGCGTTGTGCTGCGCCGCCCATGAAGGGCACCGCCAGAAGCGGGAAGCAAATGTTCTCCATCGCGATGGTGCCGCGCTCCATCAGCCGCATCGCGCAGTCGCTGAGCGATGCACCTGCGATCAGCGGGCTCATGCGCCGCGCGGGGGCATGCCAGACGGGCGCGCGCAGGGACACGGGCGAGACGTCGATGGGCGGGATGCGGTCGTTCATTTCCAGAAGATCCGCCAGCAGGTCGGTGCCGGGAAAGCCGAAGGCCGACAGCCAGCGGGTACCCTTGGCCGCCTCTTCCGCAAGGCCCCACGACAGGCCAGCGCCCCGTGCGGCGCGTTTGCTCATGGCTTCGATTTCATTGAGGGAGTGGCTCATGCCTGGACCTCCGGCAAGGTGGGATACACCCAGAAATCTGCGGTCTCCGGTGACAGCTCGCTGGGAAGCGGGGCGTTGCCATACATGCAGATGCGCACCCAGCGGTCGGAGCGCGGATCGAATTTGGTCGCGCCGAAGAACGCCAGCTTGCAGCGCAGCATGTCGATGGGAAGCACCCGGTCGGAAATCGTGTTGTCGCGGATCTCGGCATAGGGCGCGCGGCCCACGATCTGGACCCGGCGCAAGACATGACGGTGCTCCGGGTGGCGCAGGATGAATTCGGCCACTTGCGCGTCGTCCGGCCAGTGTTTCAGCGCCGCATGCAGCAGGGCGGCATCGCGACCGGGGGCGAGCGGCTGCTCGTATTCCTCGATCGGTTCCTCGAACCGTTCACCAAGACGCGGTTCCAGCTTTTCCTCGGACACGTACCAGGCGCGCGCCTTGTTGCCCGGCGCGGCCCAGTCGGTGTCGATGGCCCATCTGTAGACCCGGTCCAGCAAGTTGCGCAGATCACCGATCGACATGGCGCCCGCGATGCGGAAAGTGGCCGTGTTGTCGGCCGACATGGTGCCGGCCAGATCATCGACCAGTGTCCCGTAGGGTTCCAGCATCAGCGAGGCGATCCATTCCTGCCCTTCAAGGGACAAGGTTTCCTCGGCCCAGCGGTAGAGCGTATCCCATGGGGCGGGCGCTGACAGATCCGCCTGCTCCAGGTAGCCGCGCAGCTGGTCGAGATCTCCGCGCAGCGCCTGTAGCTTGTCCACCTGAACCGGGTGTTCGGAGTGCCAGTTGTCGACCAGCCGCGCTGCGCGGTCGAACAGGTCGCGAAACAGGGCAATGTCCCCGGGGCTGGCCTGATCGAGGCCGCGCACCCGGCTGAGGGCGGTTTCCCGTGCGGCGATCCAGTTGTTGAACAGCACCGGGTGGTTGAGCAGGAAGGGGGCCATGCCAAGCCCGGTGGAATTGCCGATCCCCATCGAACGCGCAAGTTCGGGCGCGAGGGTCGCGGCGGTCTTGCCCGACCGCGCGGCGCGGCAGTCCGCCATATGTTGCACAAGGTCGGTGACGAACCAGCGGGTCAGGTAGACCGAGAGCATCTCGGCCTGAAACGGGACCCGGAATTCGGGGCGGTCGGCGATCATCTCGCGATCCGCCGCGCCCAGCTTGCCGGAGCCGTAGACCGCGGTGGTGCGCATCAGATAGCCGACGGCGTCGATCTGCGTCGCGTCGGGCTGCTGTCCGGCGGCCAGCGCGGTGACCACATGCTCCCACAGCCGCACCGAGCGGTTGGCGCGAGAGACCGAAAGCTCGCTGCCGGTGACGCGGCCTGCTTCCTGCAGGGGGATATTCTGTGCCAGCCGCGCGATGTCCTCGGGCGTCGGGATGCCGTCAAACAGGGTGAAGGTCGCGTCCCAGGCGTCGGCGATCACCCTGTCGGAGCGTTTCTCCGGCGGCAGGTCATGGGCAAAGGCCACCAGCGAATAGGCGCGCTCCGGCGTGTGGGCGGTATAGACCGCGTGGCCTTCGCCGCTGGCATCGATCTCGAAGGCGGTCTGTTCGAACCGCCAGCCGTCGCGGGCCATGCGGCGGGTCAGGATCCGCATGAAGGACAGGCGGGACTGGTGGATGGAGCCGAGGCGCGCAAGACGCATTACCAGATCAGGATCGCGGGCGGGAACGTCGGTCATTCGGTGGGGCCTTGTGCAGGGGTCTGTGGTGGTGGGGTCCATGTGTCGTGGTGAGGCCGGGTCTGGCCGGTTGGGGCCCGGGCACAGGGGTGCGCCCGGGCGAAGGCTCAGCTGTCCTTGCCTTTAGCTAGGGTGATGCGCAGCGCATCCCAGAGCGAGGGCAGCAGCAGCAGCGAGACCGGCACCGCTGTCACCACGATGAAGCTCTGCAATTTGGAGACGCCGCCAGCGCCGACCGAAATCAGGATCACCGCCATCACGCCCATGGCAATGCCCCAGAACACCCGGATGGCCGCGGGGGGCGTGTCATCGTGGCTCATGGTGGCGGAAATTACATAGCTCATGGAATCGCCGGTGGTGGCAACAAAGATCGTGGTCAGGATCAGAAACAGGATCGAAATCACAAAGCCCATCGGCAGGTTGGTGGTGATCGCCAGCAGCGCGGCGGGCAGGTTGAACCCTTCGAAGGCGGCTGAGATGGTGCCGGGCTCGGCCAGTTCCATTGCGATACCGGTGCCGCCGACGATGGTGAACCAGAAATTGGTCACGATCGGTGCAATCACCGAGAGCATGAGGATGATCGACCGGATCGAACGCCCTCGGGACACCCGGGCGATGAACATCGCCATCAGCGGACCATAGCCCATGAACCAGCCCCAGAAGAACACCGTCCACCAGCCGAGCCAGCCGGGATCGCCGAACAGGCCAGCCTCGCCGCGGAACAGGGCCATCTGGAAGAAATTGCCGACATAGGTGCCAAACCCCGAAAAGAACGAGCCGAAGATGAACGTGGTCGGCCCCGCGACCAGCACGAACAGCAGCAACAGCGCGGCCAGCACCACGTTGATCTTTGACAAGACCTGGATGCCGCGGGACAGACCGGTCATGGCAGAGATCGTATAGATCGCCACCAGCCCCGCAATCACGGCAAACTGGGTGGCAAACACATCGGGCAGACCGAACAGTGCTGCCAGACCGTAGCTGACTTGCAGGCCCAGGAACCCGATCGGCCCGACGGTGCCCGCAACCACCGCAATGATCGAACAGGCATCGGCGATCAGCCCGATGGGGCCGTGGATCGCCTTGTCGCCGAACACCGGATAAAGCAGCGTGCGCGGCGCCAGCGGCAGGCCCTTTTCATAGTGGTAATGCATCAGCATCACCGTGGTCAGCGAGCCGAGGATGGCCCAGGCGAGAAACCCCCAGTGCATGAAGCTCTGGGCGATGGCCGGGTTGACGGCGGCCGCGGTCGCACCTTCGGCACCAAAGAGCGGCGGTGAATAGAGGAAATGGGCAATCGGCTCTCCCGCCGCCCAGAAGACTCCCCCGCCCGCAAGCAGGGTGCACATGATCATCGACCCCCACTGGAAGGTGGTGAATTCCGGTGCCGCAAGCCCGCCCATGATCGCCCGCCCGCCGGGCAGAACGCAAAGTACCAGCCCGATCAGGAAGGTCGCCAGCAGCAGCACCTGCCAATACAGACCAAAGTAGGTGGCCGCGATGTTGAACCCCCAGTCGACCGCTGCCGAGAGCGCGTCGAGATTGATCAGCGCCGCCAGGCAGAACAGCGCGATAAAGCCTCCGGAGATCAGGAACAGCGGCACGTTCACGCGGCTGTCCTTCTTGATGTCGTTTTGTGTTGCGTCGGACATAAGTCCCTCCCGTTGTCCACCCGCGCCGCGTTTGCCGCGCCGGCAAGTTGTCCGCTTCGGCCGGTTATGTTGTTGCTTTGGGGCCGAAATTTTCAGAAAAGAAACGATACCAGTTGCCGCCCATGATGCCGGCCACCTCGGCCTCGCTCAGGCCGGTGGCGCGCAGGCCGCGCTCGATATTGGGAAAGTCGCGGTTGTCGCGGAACCATTCGGGCATGGCCGGGAAACCCGGCGCGGATTTTGACCCCTCGCCATAGTCGATCTCCTTGGTCCAGCGGCCCACGCGCATCCATTCCACCACGCTGTCGGGCTGGTCCTGGCACAGATCGGTGCCGATCCCGAGATGCGCCGCGCCGAACCGTTCGGCGGTGCGGGCCACCATGTCGCAGAAGTCCTGCAAGCTGCATTCCGATTTGCCCTTCAGGTGATGCGGGTAGACCGAAAAGCCAAACATGCCACCGTTTTCCGTGACCGCACGGATGACGTCCTCGCGCTTGTTGCGCAGGGCTGGGGCCCAGGCGTGCGGGTTGGCATGGGTGATCGCGATAGGCCGGTCGGAATGGTCTGCCGCCGCGATGGTGGAGCGATCGCCGGAATGGCTCATGTCCACCACCAGGCCGACCCGGTTCATCTCGCGCACCACCTGCTTGCCCATGCGGGTCAGCCCGGTGTCCTCGTCCTCGTAACAGCCCGAGGCCAGCAGCGACTGGTTGTTGTAGGTCAGCTGCATGAAGCGGGCGCCCAGGGTGTGCACGATCTCCACCAGGCCGATGTCATCCTCGATCGGACTGGGGTTCTGAAACCCGAAAAACACGGCCGTGCGCCCGGTGGCGCGGGCGGTGTCGATATCGGCGGCTGACTGCCCCTTGAGGATCAGATCCGGAAATTGCTCGAACCAGCGGTTCCATTTCTCAAAGTTCAGCACCGTTTCGCGGAAATTCTCGTGGTAGGCGATGGTGACATGGACCGCGTCCACGCCACCCTCGCGCAGCTGCCGAAAGATCTTTTCCGACCAGTTGGCATATTGCAGGCCGTCGATCCGCATCACACCGGCCCGGCGCTGATGTAGGCGGTCTTGACCGTGGTGTAGAACTCCGCCGCGGCCTTGCCCTGTTCGCGCGGTCCGTAAGAGCTGTCACCGCGCCCACCGAAGGGCACGTGGTAGTCGGTGCCCGCCGTCGGCAGGTTCACGGTGACCACGCCGGTGCGCGCATTGCGGCGGAAATGGGTGGCGCGAGCGAGCGAGCGGGTCACGATGCCCGATGTCAGGCCGAAGTTGGTGTCGTTCACCACCGACAGTGCCTCGTCATAGCTGGCGACCTTGATGACCGATGTCAGCGGCGCGAACATCTCTTCGCGGTTGATGCGCATCTGGTTGGTGGTGTTCAGGAACACCCCCGGCGACATGTAGAAGCCTTCGGTGGCCATCTCCAACCGCTGACCGCCGCAGGCCAGTTCCGCGCCCTCGGAGCGGCCCAGATCCACATAGGCGAGGTTTTCGGCCAGTTGCTGCGCACTGACCACCGGGCCCATCTGGGTGCCGGCCTCCAGCGCATGGCCGACCGTCATCGCTTGGGTGCCGGCCACCAGTTTCTCGACAAAGGCATCATGCACGGCCTCATGCACCACAAGGCGCGAGGACGCGGTGCATTTCTGACCGGTGCCGCCGAACGCGCCGCCAAGGGCCAGCGTCACCGCCAGGTCCAGATCGGCGTCGTCCATCACCGCCAGCGCGTTCTTGGAGCCCATCTCCATCTGTACCTTGGTCAGGTTCTGGATTGCCGCGGCCGCGATGCCCTTGCCCACCGGCACCGAGCCGGTAAAGGAAATCGCGTCGATCTGCGGGCTCTCGACAAGCCGCTGGCCGATGCTGCGGCCAGCGCCCATGACGAGGCTAAACAGCCCCCGGGGAATATCCTGACGCGCGATTATCTCGGTCAGGGCCACGGCAGAGGCCGGGGTCACATTGGCCGGTTTCCACACCACGGCATTGCCGTAGCACAGCGCCGGCGCGATCTTCCACGCGGCGGTGGCGGTGGGGAAATTCCACGGGCTGATGATCGCCACGGTGCCGACGGGTTCGCGGCGCACGTCAATTTCCACACCTGCACGAACGGAGTCGGCATTCTCGCCCAGCTGGCGCAGGCATTCGGCGGCGTAGTAGGTAAAGAACTGACCGGCGCGATAGATCTCGCCCCTGCCCTCGGCCAGCGGTTTGCCTTCTTCGCGCGACAGCAGCGTGCCGAGTTCTTCGGCCCGGGTCATCAGCTCGGTGCCGATCGCCATCAGCACCGCCTGTTTGCGTTCCATCCCGTAGGCGGCCCATTCCTGTTGTGCGCTGCGGGCCTGCGCCAGCGTCGCGTCCAGTTGTTCGCCGCTGGCCTGGGCAAACAGCCCCACCAGATCGGAGAGGTCGGAGGGGTTGCGGTTCTCGATCTCGCCTTCGCCGGCCTGCCATTCGCCTGCAATCAGGTTCTTTTGAATCTCTGTCATGGGTGTCTTGCCTCGTCAGGAGTCCGTTTTCCCCGGTATGGACTCGCCGAATTCCTTCAGGCAAACTTAAAGTTCTTAAGTAAATTTCAGATTTGCTGAAATACAGGAGCAACACCATGCTCAAGATTGAGACTTTGCGCGCTTATGTGACTGTGGCCCGCAGCGGCAACCTGAGCGACGCAGCAGAGGTGCTGGGCCGAACCCCCTCGGCCCTGTCAATGATGCTGAAACAGCTGGAGGCGCATCTGGGCGAACCGCTGTTCGAGACGGACCGGAAGAACCGGCTGACGGCCCTGGGAGCTTTTGTGCTGGAGCAGGCGGAGCAGGAAGTTCAGCATTTCGACACCACCGTGCGCGCCATCGAGGGATATGCCCGCGCCGTCTACGGGCGGGTGCGGATCGCCACCGTGCCTTCGGTTGCGGGCACCATCATTCCGCAGGTGTTTTCACGCTACATCAACGACTTCGGCGAGGTGGACATCGAGGTCCGCGACATGGATTCCAGCTCCATCCGGCATGAGCTGTCGCGCAATCGTATCGACATTGGCATTGCCACCAAGGGCGAACATGACGCAGGGCTGCACAGCGAATTGCTGTTGTCGGACGAGTTCGGCGTGATCTGCGCGCCTGAGCATCCACTGGCGCAGCAGGAGGGGCCAGTGAGTTGGGCAGAGCTGGCCGGGCATCGCCTGATTGCCAATAGCCTCTCTGTCGGGATCGAAGCGGTCACAGCGCGGGACCTGCACGCGCAGGCGCTGCTGACGGCGCAGAACCTGACCTCGATCTTTGGCATGCTGCGCGCGAACATCGGCGTCACATTGCTGCCGGAAATGGCCACATCGGCCGCCGCCGCAGGGGAGCTGGTGTTTCGTCCGCTGGCGGATGTGACGGCGCGGCGCGAAATTCACCTGCTGCGCAAGGCCGATTCGACTCTCTCGCCCGCGGCGCGCTTGCTGGAAGAGCGCATCAAGGAGACGGTGGCAAACTTGCAGGTCGGATCGGAGGCCGTGCTCGCTGCTGCGCGCCTGTCGGACGCGTCCCGAAACATGCGCTGAAACATGCCCCGACCGCATATCGCGCAGCCGGGGCGTACCCAGGAACTCGTTACAAAACGCTGAGCCCGCCAAGGGCTTGCTCGATGGCGATCCTCCGCTGGTCACCTGGGTATGCGTCCTGAATGAAGTCAGCGTGCCTATCGGATCTCGTTGCCACCTCAGACCATCATCCGGCGTGGGTCGCTCAACAGACCTGCAAAATAGGACAGGAACCGCGCCGCATCCGCACCGTTGATGACCCGGTGATCGTAGCTCAGATCCAATGGCACCATCGGCACCGGGCGCGGAGTGTCGCCGTCCCAGACGGTCACGGTTTCGGTGCGGGTGATGCCAAGGATCGCCAGCTCCGGCGGGTTCACAATCGGCGTAAAGCCAATGCCACCGATGCCACCCAGATTGGAGATCGACATCGACGCGCCGCCCATCTCGTCCGGGCCGATCTTGCGGTTCTGCGCACGGCTGGCGAGATCACGGATCTCTGCCCCGATCTGCAACAGCCCCTTTTTGTCGGCGTCGCGGATCACCGGCACCATCAGCCCATGCGCGGTATCGACGGCGATACCGATATGAACATAACCCTTCAGGATCAGGGTCTTGCCATCCGCGCTGAGCGAGGCGTTGAAGCGGGGAAACTCCCGCAGCGCACGCGCCAGCGCCTTGACGTGAAACGCCAGCGCCGTGAGCTTGACGCCCTGCGCCTGTGTCTCGGCCTTGAGGTCCCGGCGCAGCGCCTCGATCGCGGTCATATCGGCGCGGTCGTGATGCGTCACCTGCGGGATCAGCGCATTGGCCGCCGCAAGATTGGCCGCCGCGATCTGGCCAAAGCGGCTCATGGGTTTTTGCGTGATGGGACCATAGGCGCTGTGATCGACCTCCCAATACGAGGTATCGCCCGCCCGAGCGGCGGATTTTTCGCGCTCCAGATCCTCGCGCGCGATGGTCTGACGGCCCAGATTTGCGGCCAGTTGTTCAATATCCACGCCCTTTTTGCGCGCCAATGCGCGGATCGATGGGGATGCGATGACGTCTGACATAAGCGCCCCCTACCAGCTGGCCGAAATATACTGGGTTTCCATAAATTCGAGCATCCCCTCATGCCCGCCTTCACGGCCCAGACCGGATTGTTTGACCCCACCAAAGGGAGCCGCCGGGTCGCTCACCAGCCCGCGATTGAGCCCCACCATGCCGTAGTCCAGCCGCTCGCAGACCTGTAGCGCGCGCTTCATGTCCTCTGAGAACACATAGGCCACCAGACCGTATTCGGTGTCATTGGCGCGGCGGATCACGTCGTCTTGGTCGGAGAACGTCTGGATCGCCGCCACTGGGCCAAAGATCTCGTCATGTACGCAGTCGGCGGTCTCCGGCACATTCGAGAGCACCGTCGGCGGATAGAAGAACCCCTGCCCCTCGGGCTGGGTGCCGCCAATCTCGATCTTGGCACCCTTGGCCACCGCGTCAGCCACGAACTCTGCCACCTTGTCGCGGGTGTCCGCGTTCACCAGCGGGCCGACGTCGACGCTTGGGTCGGTGCCATCGCCGACCGTGAGCGCGCCCATGGCGGCCGAGAACCTTCGGGTGAATTCCTCCGCCACGGCCTCATGCACATAGATGCGGTTGGCGGCGGTACAGGCCTCGCCCAGATTGCGCATCTTGGCGAGCATCGCCCCCTCGACAGCCACATCCAGATCGGCATCGTCGAACACGATCAGGGGCGCGTTGCCGCCCAGCTCCATCGCCGGTTTCAGCACCTGATCGGCGGCAGCGTGCAACAGTTTGCGCCCCACCCCGGTGGAGCCGGTAAAGGACACCACCCGCACGCGCGGATCATGCAGCATGTGATCCACCAGCGCGCCTGTGCGCTTGGAGGGCAGCACATTCACTAGCCCCGGCGGCACGCCTGCCTCTTCGAGCAAGGGCATCAGGGCCAGCATCGTCAGCGGCGTCTCGGAGGCAGGTTTGATAATCACCGCGCAGCCCGCCGCCAAGGCGGGCGCGATCTTGCGGGTGCCCATGGCGGCGGGGTAGTTCCAAGGCGTGACCAGCACTGCGAGCCCCGCCGGTTTGTGCTGCACCATGATGCGCGCACCCGAGGCGGGCGCATGGGTGAGCATCCCGTCGGCGCGCACGGCTTCCTCGGCAAACCAGCGGAAAAACTCTGCCGCATAGGTGGCCTCGCCCATGGCATCGGCGCGGGCCTTGCCGTTTTCCAATGTGATGTAATGGGCAAATTCCTCCAGCCGCGCGCTCATCAGCTCCCAAGCTTTGCGCAGCACCTCGGAGCGCTGGCGCGGGGTGCGCGCCGCCCAGTCCTTCATCGCGGCTTCGGCGGCATCCAATGCGGCATCGGCATCGCTGATTTCGGCGGAGGCAACGGAGGCGATCACCTCTTCGGTGGCGGGGTTCACCACGTCAAACCGTGCCTTTTCCGCGCCGGGCACCCATGTGCCGTTGATATAAAGATCGGTGAATTCCATGACAGTCTCCATGGCTCAGAGTAGGTGGCGGACGGGTTGTTCCATCCGCGCTGCAAAATTGGAAAGAAGGGTGACGGCCTCGCGCGCCGAGAGGCTGCGGGCGGCGCATTCCAGCGTCACCAGCAGCCCGGACCCGTCCGCGCAGAGCGTCAGCGTGGGGCAGTTCTCGGGGCCAAGTTCCACACCGCTGATCCGGCTCAGTCGCAGATCGCGCAGGCAGAGATCCGGGGGGCTGTTGGGATCGATCTCGGTGACATCCCCCAAGGGGCCCAGCGGCACCTGATAGAGGCGCTGCGCGCTCAGGGTCTCCACCGCGACAATGGCCGCACGTCCAAGGCTCGCCCCGGCAAAGCCGGCAAGCAATGCCGCCGCGTCGCCAAGGCCCGCAGTCTCTTGCGCCCAACCGGCAAATTCGGAGAACCCTTCGCTGGCGAGATCTGCGGTCAAGCGGCGGGCGCTGGCGGCGGCAGGTTCGTGTGCCTTGGTGGGCAGGGTGCGCAGGACCTCAAGATCAGCGACGTGATAGGGCTGCGGATGGCCGGCCTCTGCCAGGCGCGCAAGATCAAGGCCCTGCTCGAGCGCAAGACGCCGGGCCTTGGGGGATGCCAGAATGCGGCCATCGGCAGAGGTTGCAGGACATGTTGGCGCGGGCGCAGAGGTCGTCACGGGCGCGGGGTCGGGATCAGCGGCCTTGGTGTCTTTGGTGTCCGGGGCGACGGGCGCTGACACCGCCCCGCCGCCATTGCGGCTGCGTTGTACGGGATCTTGTGGTTTCTCCTTGGAGATCACCGCGATCACCTCGCCCACCGGGGCCTCCTCGCCCGCCTCGGCCAACAGAGCCGCCACAAAGCCATCCTGCCCGGCCTCAACCTCGACGGTGGATTTGTCGGTCTCCACCTCAAACAGCACGTCGCCAGCCGCGACCTCATCACCGGGCGCCTTATGCCAGGCGACGATCAAACCGCTGTCTTGCGCCATGCCGAGCGCGGGCATTATGACGCCATGGCCATCAGGCGTGTCACCCGCCGGGGCGGTGGATGTGGGGGGCGTCTCTGCCGCCTCGGCAGAGGCGCCGATCATGGCGATCACCTCGCCCACGGGCACATCGGCGCCCGCCTCGTGACGCACCTGCCCCAGAACCCCATCGGCCTGTGCCTCGACTTCCACCGTGGCCTTGTCGGTCTCTACCTCAAAGAGCACGTCGCCAGCGGCGACCTTGTCGCCCGGGCTTTTGTGCCAGGCGACGATCTGGCCACTCTCCTGCGCCATGCCGAGCGCGGGCATGATCACCTCATGCGGCATGGATCATCTCCCCCGACATCAGCTTGCGCGCCTTCTCGACCACGGCCTCCGGGGTGGGCACGGTGAGGTCCTCGAGCGCGGGCGTGAAGGGCACCGGCACATCCATCGCCCCCATGCGCAGCACAGGCGCGTCCAGATGATAAAAGGCCTTCTCGTTGATCCGCCCGGCAATTTCGCCGGTGACACCATAGCTCTGATGGCCCTCGTCGACGACGATCACCCGCGAGGTCTTCTTGGCGGAGTTGATCAGCGTGTCCTCATCAAGCGGCACAATAGTGCGCGGGTCGATCACCTCGGCGCTGATGCCCTCCTTGGCGAGGATCTCGGCGGCGGCCTCGCAGACCTGCACCATGGATGACGTACCGATCAGGGTGATGTCGGCGCCCTCTCGCAGGATGTTGGCCTCACCAAAGGGGATCAGATATTCCTCTTCGGGCACCGGGGCCTTGTCGTTGTACATCAGCTTGTCTTCGAAGATCACAACCGGGTTGTTGTCGCGGATCGCGGTCTTCATCAGCCCCTTGGCCTCATAGGCGGAAGAGGGCATGGCCACCTTCAGCCCCGGAATATGCGCCACCAGCGCGTGCAGCGATTGCGAGTGCTGCGCCGCCGAGCGCCGGGTTGCGCCCAGATTGGTGCGCAGGACCAGAGGCGCGCTCATCTTGCCGCCGGACATGTAATGGGTCTTGGCAGCCTGATTGCAGAGCTGATCCATGATCAGATAGATGAAATCGCCAAACATCAGGTCCACAACGGGGCGGGTGCCGGTCATCGCCGCGCCAACGGCAAGCCCCATAAAACCGGGTTCTGCGATGGGGGTGTCGACCACGCGATCGGTGCCGAACTCCTCGACCAGACCGCTCAGCACCTTAAAGGGTGTGCCCGCCTCGGCGACATCCTCGCCAATGATGAACACGGTCTCATCGCGGCGCATTTCCTCGGCCAGCGCCTCGTTGACCGCTTGGGATAGGGTAATCTCTCGCATGTCGCTCTCCTCAGGCCAGCGCGTGTTTGACATCGGTGAAGACGTGCATGTCGACCTCGGACTCGTCGGGGTATCTGGCCTCCAGCGCGTAAGTCACCGCCGCTTCGGCATCCTTGCGCACCGCGTCATTCAGGGCCTCGATCTCGTCTTCGGTGGCGATCCCCTGATCGACCAGCCAGCCGCGGAATTTGATGATCGGATCGCGGTTTTCCTTCCAATCCTTCTCTTCTTCCTTGGAGCGGTAATATTCGCGGTTGATGTCGCCGACGTGGTGGCCGTGATAGCGATAGGTCATCAGCTCCATGAAAAACGGCCCCTCGCCTTTGCGGGCGCGGGCGACCAGCTGTTCGGTCAGCTCATTGACTGCGAGCACATCCTGGCCATCGACCTGATGCGCCTCGATGCCAAAGGCCTCGGCGCGGGCGGTGATGGAGCCAGCCGCGATTTCATCGGTGCGGGTGTATTCCGAGTAGCCGTTGTTTTCGCAGGCATAAATCACCGGCAGCTTCCACAGCGCGGCCATGTTCATGACCTCATACATCAGCCCCTGCGCGGTGGCGCCATCGCCAAAGAAACAGACCGTCACATCGTCTTTGCCCAAGAGTTTCGCGGTAAAGGCCGACCCCGTCGCGATCCCCATGGAGCCGCCGACAATCGCGTTGGCACCGAGGTTGCCGTTGGACTGATCCGCGATATGCATGCTGCCACCCTTGCCACGGCAATAGCCCTCTTCCTTGCCCAGAAGCTCGCAGAACATCTCCTTGAACGCGGCCCCCTTGGCGACGCAATGGCCGTGGCCCCGGTGGGTCGAGGTGATCTTGTCGGTGATCTTCAGCGCCTCGCAGATGCCAACGGCCACGGCTTCTTCACCGGAGTACATATGCGTCAGCCCCGGCATTTTGGCCGAGAGGTACAGTTGGTTGGCGTTGTCCTCAAACGTGCGGATGCGGACCATCTGGCGATACATGCGCAGATAGTCTTCGGTGTTCGATGCTGTCTTGGCGGGACTCATGGGATCTCTCTTTAGAAAAAGTGCCCGGACCCGCAGGCCCGAGCAGTCTTCGGGGGAGGTTAGTAACGGTTGGCGATCGGCAGCTCTTCGGCCGGGAACAGCGAAATCACCTCGCAGCCGGTGTCTGTCACCACCACCTCTTCTTCGATCCGCGCGGCGGAATAGCCGTCGCTGGCCGGGCAATAGGTTTCCAGAGCAAAGACCATGCCGGTCTGGATCTCCATCGGGTTATCGAGGCTGACCGCGCGCGAAATGATGGGCCGTTCGTGCAGCGCCAGACCCAGCCCGTGGCCGAATTGCAGGCCAAAGGCCGACAGCTCATCCGGAAAGCCAAACTCCTCGGCCTTGGGCCAGAGCTTGGCGACCTGATCGGTGGTCACGCCCGGCTTAATCGCTTGAATTGATGCATCAATCCATTCGCGCGCCTTGACGTAGGCATCGACCTGCGCAGGCGTCGATTTGCCGATGTTGAAGGTCCGGTAATAGCAGGTGCGATAGCCCTGATAGCTTTGCAGGATATCAAAGAACGCCTGATCGCCGGGGCGGAACATGCGGTCGGTGAAGTTATGCGGATGCGGGTTGCAGCGCTCGCCCGAAATGGCGTTGATCGCCTCCACATCGTCCGAACCCCACTCGTAGAGGAGCTTGTTGGACATGGCGACAATCTCGTTTTCGCGCACGCCGGGTTTCAGCTCCTCGTAGATCATGTGGTAGACGCCATCGACCATGCTTGCGGCCTGCGTCAAAAGCTGGATCTCGTCCCAATTCTTGATCTCGCGCGCCGAGAGCATGATCTGCTGGCCATCCACCACATTCAGACCGGCCTCTTTCAGGGCCTCAAACATGGCGGTTTCGGCATAATCCACACCCACCGGCATGTCTTTCATGCCCGCATCCTCGATGAGGCCCGCGATGTCTTCGGCGTATTTCTTCATCAGGCCAAAGCTCGGCGGGATGGTGCCGCGCATGCCGACAACGCCCGCGTGACAGTGATCCGGCACCAGCCAGTCGGAGTATTTGCGGTGATGCACAGCAGCAGAGCCAAAGTCCCAGACATGCGGCGCGTCATCACCCGTGAGCAGGGCAAAGCGGCACATCTTGTCGCGCTCCCACTCGCCGATCTTGGTCGAGGTCACATAGCGGATGTTGTTGACATCAAACAGCAAAAGCGAGCCTGCGCTGCTTTTCCTCAGCGCCTCGCGAGTACGGCTCAGCCGGTAGCGGCGCAGCCGGTCGTGATCGACGCGGCGCTCAAAATCCACTTGTGTCGGGCCCCATGCGGGCAGGCGGCCCTCCCATTGCCAATTGGGCTCCAGATCTTGTGGTGTCAGGACGTTCGGGGTTAGTGCGCGAGACATAGCTCCTCCTTCGGGTATGCGCTCGCACACCCGTTTATCGCGTAATTTCAGTTTGTTAGTGTGTTACTGGATGCACCAGCCGCCATCGATGTGGATCATCTGGCCGGTCATGTAATCGCTGTCGTCCGAGACGAGGAAGGACGCGGTGCCGACGATATCCTTGGGGTAGGACACGCGTTTGATCTGCAAGGCATCGCGGGCGATGTCGTCATAAGCCTGACCTTCGCGCTCCTTGAAACCTATCTCGACCAGATCCTTGTCGAGCTGCTCCCAGAGCGGTGTCACCACCACGCCCGGCGCATAGCCGTTGACGGTGATATTATGCTCCGACAGGCCAATCGCCCCGCAATGGGTCAGCGCCAGACAGCCGTATTTCGAGGTACAATAGACGGTCACATCCACCAGCGGTTTGCGCGACGCGATGCTGCCCACGTTGATAAGCTTGTAGGGGTGATCCGCCATCGGCCCCTGCGCGATCATCTGGCGGGCGGTCTCCTGCATGCCCAGCCACATCGCCTTGGTGTTGACGTTCATAATCATGTCCCAGTTGTCCTCATCGATATCCATGAAGAACCGGGGCTTGTTGAGACCAGCGTTGAACAGGCCGACATTGATGGAGCCAAAGGCATCCACGGTCGCCTTGACGGCGGCGGTGTTGTCCGCGCGTTTGGTCACATCCATCTGAATGGCGATTGCTTTGCCGTTTCCGGCGGCGTTGATCTTGTCGGCCAGCACCTGCGCCTCACCACCGTCGAGATCACCGATACAGACATTTGCCCCCTGCGCCGCAAAGGCTTCGGCATTGGTCGCCCCCATGCCACGGGCCGCACCCGTAATCAGAATGTTTTTACCCTTCAAGCGGTTGGGGTCCATGATCTCTCCTCCTAGAGTCGCTATGTTCTTTGTGTTGCAATCAGGGCATCGGCTCGTGCCTGTGCCTGTCGCAGGGCCTCGCGCGGGGGGATGACCCCGCGCAGCATGTCGTGAAATTCCTCGCCACAGATGCGGATGATCTGGCCGATTTCCGGCACCGGCGGGCGCGGCCAGAATTGCAGCTCATCGCGCCAGGACATCGCGTCGACCGCCTCGAAGATCTGCGAGGTCCGCCGCACCTCGGGGTCAGACCCCACCGAGTACCGCGGGTTGGTCCGGCTGCCGTGCTGCACAAAGAGCTTCTGCGCCTCGGGCGAGGTAAACACCATCAGCGCCTCGACAGCGGCGGGAATGCGGTCGGGCGCCAGATTGGCCGGAATGCCCATGACGTAGCCGCCCACCGGGGCAATCGGGTTGCCGCCCGCACCTGCGGGATGCGGCAGATAGCCGGTCTGACCATAAGCGGGCGAGCTTTCGTCCAGCTCGAAATAAGGGGCCAGCAGCGTATACCCGTAGGCCATGGCGATATTGCCCGCCGCATAGGGGCGCACCCGCTCGTACCAGGACATCGACAGGATGTCGGGCGGCGAATATTGCAGCAGCTCCAGCAGGTATTCCGCCGCCAGAAGCCCCGCAGGCGTGTCGATGGTGGCCCGGTACGTCCGATCCGCCAACCCGTCGGTGTCAAACCCGCCGGCGTTGGCAGGCAAGTCCAGAACCGGCTGGCCGAAATCCGCCATGCTCATCAAGGCCGTATGCCCCAGCGCCGTGCCGCGCGCCGCATTCCACGCAATGCCATAGCGGCCATGGCGCGGGTCATGCAGCGCCCGTGCGGCGTGCAACAGCGCATCGGTAGTCGCGGGGGGCTCCAGCCCCGCCTCGGCAAAGAGGTCGCGGCGATAGAACAGCAACTCCGGCGTGGTCTGCGCGGGCACCCCATAGGCCCGCCCGCCCCAATGCGCCGCCGTCCAGCCCGCCGTGTGGAAATCCGCCGTATCCAGCCGGGCCACATCCATCACCTGATCGAGCGGCATCAGCACGTCTTTGGTGGCAAACTCCCCGATCCAGGGCAGATCGACGGCGATAATGTCGTAGCGGCTGGCGGCGCGGTCCGCATTGCGCAGGGCCTCTTCGCGCAGCCGGTCGATGGAAAACGCGCGCTGGCTGATCTGAACCCCGATCACCTGTTCAAACTGGCGTTTCAGGTTCTCCATCACCATAAAGGTCGGATCCCCATGCACCAGCACCCGCAGGCCGCCCGACACTTTCAACGGCTCGCTGCGCACCCGCATCGGCAGGATCGACTGCGCGGCGGAATAGCTGCCGCCAAAGTAGTAGTCCTTGCTCTCCTGCCCGCGATGACGCCCGCCGTAGCGGCCTTCGGCCATGCGCTGCACCCGCCCGGAGAGCTGCATCCACTGGTCCAACAGCTTGTCGCTGGGATGCATCGAGAAACTCTTGCCGGATTTGGTGCGCGGGCGCTGCTCGATAAGGCCCGCCTCCACCATTTCCTTCATCCGGCGGGTGGCGGTCGCATAGGGCACCCGGCTGGCTCCGATCAGCGACGTAGGCGTGATGGTCTTGGCCTCGAAATGCCCCTTGATCAGATGCATCGCCATGCGCAGATGGGCATTTGGCACATAAACATCGAGCGTATCTTCCAGCTCGTCGCTCAGCTCTTCGAGCAGAGACAACGCCCCAAGCGCCTCGGATTTCGCCTCAGGCGACACCGGGCCGGTCTGGTCATGTCTGGCGAAGGCATTCATCGGCGCGGTGGACCTTTTGCGATACAGAGGATTGCGGGGTTTCGTGATTTTATCCGGATTGGATGATGCGGAGTCGCTCACGGGCTTTCCTTTCGAAGATGTCCAAACTGACACACGCAGCGTAGCGCGAAGGTATCCAGATTGGATATCAAAACATCCATATTGGATATTTTTGCTAGATTTTGGATGACGCAGACTTGGCATTGTGCTCGAAGTCATCCGGTCGTCCGGGTGGTCCATTGGCGTCCGGGAGGGGCGCTCGGGACTGGAGGAAGTCTCGGGAAAAACGGGAGGAGATCAAAATATGAATATTCGAACCATGCTTGCCGCAAGCACCGCGATCCTGCTGGCGGGTGCAGCATCTGCCGACACCATGAAGATCGGCATCACCCAGAACAACGTGGGTGTGGACAGCTATCAGACCACATACGAGAAGGCCTTCATCGCCGCGGCCGATGCCAATGCGGACATTGAGGCCGTGGTTCTGGACGCAGGCGGCGACGTGGCCCGCCAGATTGCGCAGATGGAAGACCTGATCCAGCAAGAGGTCGATGCGATCATCATCTGGCCCACCAATGGCGAGGCCGTGATCCCAGCCGTGCGCAAGGCACAGAAAGCAGGCATCCCGGTGGTTGTCACCAATTCCAACATTGCCGAGGCGGGCTTCGACTTCATCAAGTCCTTCTCCGGCCCCGACAACATCACTCAGGGCGCGCGCTCGGCAGAGATCATGTGCGACAAGTTCAAGGACATGGGCATCGCGGACGAGGCTCAGGTGGTGCACATCACTGGCCAGCCCGGCTACACCACCGCCATTGAACGCGCCAAGGGGTTTGAGGACCGCCTGCCGGAGGTCTGCCCGAATGTGACCATCGTCGACACGCAGCCGGGCGACTGGAACCGCGAGAAATCGCAGCAGGTGATGGAAGCCTTCCTTGTGAAATACGACGACATCGACGGCGTCTACGCGGGCGATGACAATATGGGCGTTGGCGCTCTCAACGCCGCCAAGGCTGCGGGCCGTGACGGCATCATCTTTGTCGGGGCCACCAACTTTGCCGTGGGGTATGAGGCCATGGCAGCGGGGGATTACTGGGGGTCCATCTATCAATCGCCGGTGGATGATGCCGAGGCCGCGCTGCAAACCGCCGTCGATATCCTGTCGGGCAAGGACATCCCCTTCCTGAACTACTTCGACACGCCGAAGATCACCCAGGACAATATGGGCGAGTTCACCAAACCCGTCTTTTAAGGCACATCATGTGGGGCGCGTCTGCCGGGTGCGGGCGCCCCATATGGCATTTCCCAAAATCGAGATTTGGAAAGGGCACGCCCATGGGACGTGTATCGGATCGCGTCTGCCTTGTGACGGGGGCAGCGCAGGGCATAGGCCGCGCCATTTCTGAGGCGCTGCTGCGCGAGGGCGCTCAGGTATGTCTGGCCGACATCAACGGCGATAAGGTGGCCGAGGTGGCCCAGAGCTTTGCCGCGGATCACCCCGGTCGCGTCACCTCTGCTCCGGTGGATGTCACCAATCGCGCACAGGTGCAGGCGATGATCGCCCATACGGTTGCAACCTTTGGCCGGCTGGATGTGAAATTCAACAACGCGGGCGTCAACCGGCCGATGAATTTTCTGGACGTGACCGAGGAAAACTGGAACTTCATCATGGGCATCAACGGCTTGGGCTGTATGATCGGCATGCAGGAAGCTGCCCGTCAGATGATTGCCCAAGGTCAGGGCGGCAAGATTATCAACACCGCCTCGGTGGCCAGCCGTCAGGGTTTTGACAATGTCGCCCCCTATTGTGCCTCGAAATGGGCGGTGGTGTCGCTCACCCAATCGGGCGCACGGGATCTGGCGAAACATAACATTACCGTCACCGGCTTTGCGCCCGGTGTTGTGGCCACGGAAATGTGGGAGCAGGTTGATCAGGATCTGATGGACATCGGCGCGTCCGAGCGCCCCGGAGAGGCGATGGAGACCTTCTCGGCGGATATCCTCAAGGGACGTGTGGCCACGCCCGAGGATATCACCGGAACCACCACGTTTCTGGCCTCTCGGGACAGCGACTACATGACCGGACAGATCGTCATGATCGACGGGGGCATGACCCTCGTGTGACCGGCGACAAGGCAGGAGGAGCCGATGCCCGAGACATCACAACACGCCCAGAATCCAAGGGAGGGGATGATGGCAACACTGAGCAAAGAGCAAATCGGACGTGTCCTTGCCAAGCAAGGCATCCTGATTGCTTTCGCGATCTTTCTGGTCGCCTTTACCATCGCCAACCCCAAATTCCTGTCCGTTGATAATGTGTTCAGCGTGGTGCGTTCCTCCGCCATTCTCGGCGTGATGGCGCTTGGTGTCACCTTTGTGGTGATCAGTGGCAATCTCGATCTGTCGGTGGGGTCGATGATGTCGTTTTCCACCATCGTGGTGCTGGATCTGCACGACACGCTTGGACCATTGCTGGCGATCCCGGCGATGTTTGCGATGACGATGGCGCTGGGGGCCTTAATCGGGTTTCTGGTGGGCTATCTGCGGCTCAATTCGCTGATTGTGACGCTGGGGATGCTCTCGGCCATTCACGGGCTGACGCTGACGTACTCGGGCGGACAGAACATGGATATCGCCAATAAGGAAGGCACATGGTTCGGCGTCTTTGGGCAGGGCAGCGCCCTTGGCATTCCGGTGCCGATCCTGATCTTTGCGCTCTTGGCGGCCTTGCTGGGGCTGGTCCTCGGCAAGACCCCATTTGGCCGCAAGATCTATGCGGTGGGAGGCAATGGCACCGCTGCGACCTTCTCGGGCATCCGCCGCGCCCGGACGGTGTTCAGCTGCTATCTGATCTCTTCTGCCTGTGTGGCCACCGCCGGCCTGATGCAGGCGAGCCGCTCTCTGGGGTCGCAAAACACCGTGGGCCAGGGGCTGGAGCTTGAGGTGCTCGCCGCTGTGATCCTTGGCGGGGCGTCACTGATGGGGGGATCGGGGACGATCTTCAAAACCGTGATCGGCGTGCTGATCCTCGGGTTCATCCAGAACGGTCTGCTGCTGCTGGGTCTGCAATTCTACGTCCAGTTCGTGGTGACATGGGTCATCATCATCCTTGCTGTCTGGCTCGATATCGCGGCCAAGCGCGGCAAGCTCTGGTCGCCAATCGCATAAGAAGGGAGAGGCCCATGCAACCGGGTGCATTGTCCAAGGCGCTGAAAAATGGCGCAATCTGGGGCTTCATCGTGCTGGAGCTGATCTTCTTCAGCGTGGCGGGCGAATTTCTGTCGCTCTCCGACAAGGCCTTTATGGATTTTGAAAACATGCTGCTTTTGCTGAAGCAGTCCGCCCCCATCGGGATCATTGCGATGGGCATGACCATCGTCATGGTGAACGGTAATATCGACCTCAGTGTCGGGGCAACCTTTGCGATTGCCGCGATTGTGCTGCTGGACAGTATGACGTGGCCGATCTTTGCGGGGTTGGGCGACTGGGTGATCCCGGTGGCGTGGCTCTTGGCGCTGACGGTCGGCACGCTTCTGGGGGCGCTCAACGGGCTTATTGTGTGGAAAACCGGGGTTGATGCCTTCATCGTGACGCTGGGGTCGATGCTGGGCTATCGCGGCATCGTCTTTATGTTCAACGGCGAGAACCCGACCTCGCATCTGAACTGGACGCTGGTGGATTTTGCCGAGGCGCAATTTCTTGGTCTGCACACCGCCACATGGTTCCTGCTGGCGGTGACGCTGGCGATCTGGTTCCTGATGGCGCGCACCGTGCATGGGCGCAACGCCTATGCCATCGGCGACAACCGCGACGCCGCCGTGAACGCCGGCATCCGCGTCGGCCCGCATATGATGGTCAACTTCGCCATCATCGGCTTTCTCGCAGCGCTCTCGGCCGTGGTGTTTTATTCCGAAAGCGGCTCGGTCAATCCCAATGACGGCCAGCTATATGAACTCTGGGTGATTACGGCCGTGGTCCTTGGCGGCACCAAGATCACCGGCGGCGCGGGTTCGGTGATCGGCACCTTCGGCGGTGTCATCGCGATCCAGTTGTTGCGCAAGGGGCTGGGCCATATCGGCGCCGATACCTCCACCGTGAACCTGGTGATCGGCCTCATTCTGATTGCGGTGCTGTTTCTTGATCGTCAGCTCAACGTCAAAGGCAAAGAGGAACTGAAGGTATGAGTGATCCGGTTCTGCGTCTCGAAAACATCGTCAAAACCTTCCCCGGTGTGCGGGCGCTGGACGGGGTGTCCTTTTCGGTGATGCCGGGCGAAGTGCACGCCCTCATGGGGGAAAACGGTGCTGGAAAATCCACCCTGATGAAGGTTCTCGGCGGCATTCACCAGCCCGATGACGGCCACATCTATATGGGCGACCAAAAGGCGGTGATGGCCGGCCCCCTTGAGGCCAAGGCCAAGGGCATCGTTTTTATCCATCAGGAGCTGAGCCTCGCAGAAGAGCTCTCGGTGGCGGAAAACATCTACCTCGGGGAGCTGCCGCGCAAGAGCTTTGGCCGGGTGGACTGGCCCCGGCTTGCAGCAAACGCCAATGCGATCCTGAAAAAACTGAACGTGGGCTTTGACGCCAAGGCCCGTGTGGGCGATCTGTCGATTGCCAATCAGCAGATGGTCGAAATCGCCCGCGCGCTCACTGTGGACGCCAAGGCGGTGATCTTTGACGAACCCACCGCCTCGCTGACGGATGCGGAAAAGGTGGTGCTCTTTGACGTGATCGCGGATCTGCAACGCGAGGGCGTCGGGATCATCTATATTTCGCACCGTATGGAAGAGATCTTTAAGATCACCGACCGCATCAGCGTGCTGCGCGACGGGCAGTATCAGGGCACAGTCGAGACCGCCAACACCAATGAGGAAGCCGTCACCCAGATGATGATCGGGCGCAAGCTGGACCTCTCTCGCAACGCCGCGCATCACGAACTGGGCGATGTGGCATTGGAGGTGCGGGGCCTCAGCTGTGGCAAGCTGTTTCACGACGTGAGCTTTGAGGTGCGCCGGGGCGAGGTTCTGGGCTTTTACGGTCTGGTGGGCGCGGGTCGCACAGAGATTGCCGAGACGCTCTTTGGCCTGCGCGACCCGTCCGCCGGGCAGATCCTGCTCGATGGGCGCGAGGTGCGGATCACCTCCCCGGTGGAGGCCATCAATATGGGCATCTCTCTGGTGCCGGAGGACCGCAAAGGTCAGGGTCTCGTGCTGGGCATGAACTGTCGCGACAACATGACCCTGCCGCAGGTGGATGACCTGAAGGCCGGACCGTTTGTGGCCGAAGGCGCGGAAATCGCGATCTTTGATCAGTATCGCGATCGGCTCGACATCCGCACCCCCGGCTGGCGGCAGCAGGTGGGCAACCTGTCCGGCGGCAATCAGCAAAAGATCGTCATCGGCAAATGGCTGTCGATGCATCCCAATGTGCTGATCGTGGACGAACCCACGCGCGGTATCGACGTGGGCAGCAAATCCGAGATCCACAAACTGCTGCGGGAGTTGGCCGCACAGGGTTATGCGGTGATCGTCATCAGCTCCGAGATGCCCGAGGTGCTGCATGTCTCCGATCGGATCGTGGCGATGTATTCAGGCCGCATCATGCGCAGCTTCACCTCTGAAGAGGTCACCGAAGACAGTCTGATCCAGTCAATTTCGGGCTTGGAAGGCGGTCAGGTGGCCTGAGCGCCACGCGTTCAGGCTCCGTCAATGACGGGGGCGCTGTCACGCCGTCACCGGATAACATGTACTGATCCTGTTCATCCCGGCGCGCGCGCCGCGCTTGTCCAATTCGCTCTGATCCAAAGTGTAAGTCAGGGCATGGCCGGGCGCGGCGCCGACATGACTGTGCGCCGCTTCCGCCCCGCCTGATCGCATGTCGCTGGCACACCCGTCAGCCCGACGTGGGGCTGCGTTTATTTATTCCAATAACCCGAATTATAACTTCGATAATCGGCCAATACTCTTGTTTCGCCGGATGACATAGCTTGTCCGCAACAAGGGAAACAGCCTCATGCACCTCGATCATGTGACAATCCGGACTCGAAATCTCGCTACAACGCGGGCGTTCTTCATTGAGGTCTTCGGGCTGGAAGAACGCCCGCGCCCGCAGGAGATCCAGCGTATTCCGGGCCATTGGCTCTATGCCGGAGACGCGCCGATTGTCCATCTGATCGGATCGCGCGGCGCGAATACGGGTATCGGCCCAGAGGCGTGGGATCACGTCGCTTTCCGCCTCAACGACTATGCCCGGTTCCGCGCAAGCCTCGCGCAAAAGGGCATTCGCTACTCCACCATGGACCTGCCCGAATTGAACGAGCGCCGCCTGTTCTTCCGCGCGCCCTGCGGTCCGCTCATCGAAACCGTGTTCCGCGGGAACGCATTCCTCACAGGAGAAGACAATGACTGATTTAACAGGAACAAAGGCAATCGTGATCGGTGGCACCTCCGGGATTGGCGCGGCCGTTGCCCAAGCGCTGGCAGAGCGCGGAGCCGCGGTGACAAGCGCCAGCCGTGCCACCGGTTTGGATGTTACCGATGCGGAGGCCTTGTCGCGCTGGATCGCCGGTCAGGGGCCGTTTGATCATCTGGTGTTCACCGCCGGGTCACAGGCCCCGGGTGGCGCGGTCGACGCGCTGGATCTCGACGCGGCGCGCCGGGCCTTCGACGTCAAGTTCTGGGGCAGTATCCGCGCGGCCAAGGCGGCAGCGGCGGAGCTCCGACCTGGCGGCACCATCACCCTCACCAGCGGGTTTCTGGCGCGCCGTACGGTACCGGGTACCTTTGCCAAGACCGCCATGAATGCCGCACTGGAAGCGAGCGCCAAGATCCTGGCACGGGAGCTGGCCCCGATCCGTATCAACGTGGTCAGCCCGGGCCTGACCGATACCGATGCCTATGCCGGAATGGAAACCGCTGCTCGCAAGCAGATGCTTGAGGGTGCTGCGGCCAAACTGCCTGCGGGCCGCGTGGCGCGTCCGCAGGACGTGGCCGCCGGCTATCTCTTTGCCATTGAAACCGCCTCTGTCACCGGTGCCGTAATCGACATCGACGGCGGCGCCTTGATCAACTGAACCGGAGTATTCCGATGCCAACAGAATCTAAACTGCCGTTGCAAGTCTGGATCTTAACCCTTTCCGCCTTTGCCATCGGCACCGCCGAATTTGTTATCGCAGGGCTTCTGACTCAGGTGGCGGAGGATCTGGCGATCTCCGAAGGTCAGGCCGGGCAACTCATCACCGCCTATGCGCTGGCGATCGTGATCGGTGGCCCGGTGCTGACCCTTTGGCTGGCCCGGTTCGACAAGCGCCGGGTGTTGCTAGGGCTGATGGGGCTCTTCATCGTCGGCAACCTGCTGTCGGCCTATGCCGATGACTTCTCGACGCTGTTGTTCAGCCGCATCGTCGCCGGGTTAACCCAAGGCCCCTTCTATGGCATCGGTGCCGTCGTCGCGACCCGGTTGGTCCCGGATCGCATGGCGGGTCGCGCCGTGGGCCAGATGTTCGCCGGGTTGACGTTGGCCAATGTTCTGGGGGTGCCAGGTGGCGCCTGGATCGGCAATAGCGCCGGCTGGAACACCACGTTCCAGGTGGTGGCTGCGCTTGGTGTGGTGGCGGCTGCAGCCATTCTCGTGGCCATTCCCCGGCAACCGCGCGAGGTCCCGGCCTCTGTGCGCGGCCAGATCAGCGCCTTTGCAGATCGCAACCTGTTGGCCAGCCTCGCCTTCACTATCTTGGCCTGGACCGGTTTCATGGGGTTTTACGGCTATATCGCCCCGGTGGCCGAACAGGTGGCGGGATTTGCCCGTGCCGATGTGACCTGGGTTCTGGTCATCGTCGGGCTCGGGCTCGTGCTTGGCAATACGCTGGGTGGGCGCACCGCCGATGCAAACCTGCGTCTGTCCCTGATCGGCTGGCCGATCGCCATGATCGCAGCCCTGCTGGTGGTCGGTCTGCTGGCGCCGGTGCCATGGGCCTTTGTCCCGGCGGCCTTTGTGTTCGGGGTGATGAGCTTTGCCAATGTGCCGGCCATGCAGATGCGCGTCATGCGTCATGGCAGCGCCGCCCCCGAACTGGCCGCAACCGCGAATATTTCCGCCTTCAACATCGCCAACGCCCTGGGCGGTATCATCGGGGCCGCGGTTGTCGACAGCACTCTGGGTGCAGCCGCCATCCCCTATGCCGCAGCGCTGGTGCCCGTACTGGGCGTGCTGTTCATCCTCACGCAGGAGCGCAGATCCAAGCCCGGCACCGCCACAGGAGCCTGACCGCGCGCGCGGCTCCCTCCCCTCTTTATCACAACCGGAGACCCAAAATGACACTTCTGTTCGCCCCGACCCGGATCGGCCAACTGGACCTGCCCTCGCGCATCGCGCTGGCCCCGATGACCCGCTGCCGCACGGACCAACCGGGCAATATTCCCAATGAGATGATGGCCGACTACTACGCCCAACGTGCCAGTGCTGGCCTGATCCTGACCGAAGCCACGCAGATCAGCCAACAGGGCCAGGGCTATTCCTTTACCCCCGGCATCCACACGGATGCGCAGATGGCCGGTTGGCGCACGGTCACCGAGGCCGTTCACGCGGCCGGCGGGCGAATCTTCAGCCAGCTTTGGCACGTCGGCCGAATGAGCCACCCGATGTTCCATGCCGACGGGCTGCCGGTCGCGCCATCGGCCATTGCTCCGGAAGCGACGGTTTGGGTCGTCGATGCCCAGACCGGACAGGGGGGCATGGCGGGGTGCCCGACGCCCCGCGCGCTGGAAACGGAGGAGATCCCGGGCATTACCGCTGATTATGTCCAGGCCGCGCGCAACGCCCGTGACGCGGGTTTTGACGGGGTCGAGATCCACGCCGCCAATGGCTATCTGATCGATTCCTTCCTGCGCCGCAGTTCCAACAAGCGCGACGATGCCTATGGCGGCAGCGTGGAAAACCGCATCCGCTTTGCCGTCGATACGGTGGCGGCAGTGGCGGCCGAAATCGGGGCTGATCGCGTTGGCATTCGGATTTCGCCCTTCATCACCCAGCGCGGCATGGATGATCCCGAAGCACCGGAGACCCTGCTGGCGCTGGCGCGCGCGCTTGGCCGTATCGGGATCGCCTATATCCATATCGCCGAGGCCGATTGGGACGACGCGCCGGAGACCCCGCGCGATTTCCGTCTGGCCCTGCGGGCCGCGTTCCCCGGCGCCATCCTGGTGGCGGGCGGCTATGACAAGGAGCGGGCCGAGGCCATTCTGGCCGAGGGGCTTGCTGATGTGGTGGCCTTCGGACGTCCGTTTATTGCCAACCCGGACCTGCCGCGCCGCTATGCCGAGAACCTGCCGCTGGCCGCATTCGACGCGGAGACGCTGTTTGGCGGCGACCGGCAGGGCTACACCACCTATGCCCCCTTTAGGGACACCGCCACGGCCTGATCCTGTGGACGACGACTTGCCAGGGGGGGACACCGGCGCATTTTTCGGTCGGGGCAAATTCTGATTTCAGGAGCCGCCGATTGTTCCCCCTGGCATTCCACGCAACCGTTGAGCCGACGCAAAAACGGGAGGACGCCAATGCTGCGCATCGTCGAACAGAACTTCACCCAAGACCTGACACCGGAACAACGGCTGGAGGAGCTGGGCCTCGAGCTGCCGCCGGTGTCCGGGGCGGTCGGCGCCTATGCGCCCTGGATGCAGGTTGGCAACGTCATCTACACCTCCGGGCAATTGCCCTGGGTCGACGGGGATCTGAAATACACCGGCAAGATGGGTGCGGAGCTGACGGTGCAGGACGGGTATCAGGCTTTCCTTCTGTCGGCGCTCAATGGCCTTGCGCAACTGCGAGACGCGCTGGGATCGCTGAACCGGGTGCGGCGTATCCTGCGGGTCGAGGGCACGGCTCATACCACGCCGGACTTCACCGAACAGCCCGCCGCGCTGGATAGTGCGTCCGATCTTATCAACGCGGTGTTCGGAGAGCGGGGCCGGCACACGCGGATGATCTACTCCGACACCGCCATGTGCCTGAATTGCGCCACGCTGGTGGTGCTCTGGGCTGAAGTTGAAATCTGAACGAGGTTTCACAGACATGACACGCGCTTTGACGGTCGGCCAGATCGACCTGAGTTTTCACCAGGCAGCGGCGGCGGTGGTCTGCGCGCTGCTGACCCGTACCGGCCATCAGGTCGACCTGCGCACCGCCGCGCATGAAGACATGTTTGCCATGCAGGCCGCGGGCGAGGTTGATCTCGTGGTCTCCGCCTGGCTGCCCGCCAGCCACGGACGCTACATCGCCCCCTACGAGGACCAGTTGTTGAAGCTGTCCACGCTCTACACACCCTATTGCATCTGGGGCATTTCGGACCGTGCTCCTGCCCATATCCGCTCGGTTCGGGATCTGGCGCAGGAAGATGTGGCGCGCCTTTTCAATCGGCGCATCCAAGGTATCGGACCCGGCGCCGGGATCAGCCGGTTCTCCCGCCGGATGGTGGAGGTCTACGACCTCGACGCGCATGGGTTCCACTTTGAAAACGGCACGCTGGCAGACTGTACCGCAGCGGCGCTGGCGGCAGACGAAAGCGGTGATCTGGCAGTCGTGCCGCTTTGGCATCCGCAATGGCTGCACCGGAAGTTGCGGTTGCGCCCGCTGTCGGATCCGCTGGGCCTGCTGGGCGGACAGGATGCGGCAACGCTGGTCTTGCGGCGCGAGGCGGCACAGAGGCTGACCCCGGAAGGCCGCGCCCTGCTCGCAACGATGCAGCTTGGCAATGAAACCGTGTCGCGGTTGGACTATGCAATCTGCGTCGAGGGCCACACTCCGGAGGAAGCTGCGGAGGCTTGGCTATCCGAAAACGCTGCCCAGTGGCAGGATTGGATCAAGCCGATGTAACCAGGGGCCGGTTCAGCCCGGAGTGCGAAAGGTCACCACCAGGGCATCAATCAGCGCCCGGACGCGCCGGGGCTGACTCCGCGAGGCGGGCCAGACCATTTGCAACCCCAGCGCTGGCACCTCGTATTCTCGCAGCAAGGGCACCAGTCGCCCCGCATCCAGATCCGCTTTCACATCCCATTGTGACTTGCGCACGATGCCACAGCCCTTCAGGGCCCATTGCCGGATCAGATCACCATCGTTGGCGATACGATTGCCGCGTACCGTGATCGCCTGGCGTTTGCCGTCGATTTCGAATGGCCAGGTTTGATCCGTATCGGTGCCAAAGCGCATCAGCAGACAATTGTGGTGTTCGAGGTCGTTCGGGTGCCGCGGCGTGCCTGCCTGGTGCAGATACTCCGGTGCAGCACAGACGATCCGGGCACTGTCGGCCAGACGTTTCACGATCAGGCTGCTGTCGGCCAGATCGCCATAGCGCAGCGCCAGGTCAAGCCCCATCGCCGCCATGTCGACATATCCGTCGCTGAGATGCAGATCGACCGACACTTCGGGATGCTGCTCCAGAAAGCGGTCGATGATCGGGGCCAGCCGGTTGCGCCCCAGATCCGACGGCGCGCTGAGCCGGATCGGCCCGGCGATCCGGTCCACACCCAGACGCACGCGGGATTCCAGCTCTTCGGCTTCTGCCAGCAGGCGCTGCGCACCGGCGATCAGTTCGCGCCCTTCCTCTGTAAGGCTGATGGAGCGGGTCGTGCGGTTCAGAAGCCGGGCGCCGTAGTGGTTTTCCAGCGCTGCAAGGCGTTCGGATACCGTGGCGGGCGACAGGCCCATTTCTCGCCCGCCCGCCGCCATGCCACCCTTTTCCACGATGCGCAGGAACAGCGCGAGATTGTCGAGCAGCATGGGCTTCCGTCTCCAAGTTGGTTTGGCGGAACTGTCTCAATTCCGCCGTTGCCGCGCAAGGTCGCCGATCCGGGGCCGTCGCCTGTGCAGGCCTCGCGCGGCAGGATCAGGATTTGAACTCCACGGTCACAAAGACCAGTGGAGTGGTGCCGGTATTTTCCAGGTCGTGAACAAAGAACTCTCCCGCCCTGAGTTGGAAGTGCCGGGTATCGCCTGCCGTGTAGACCGTGTCCCGCACGCTTCCGTCATGATAGTGCGAGCGCGATTTTCCCGGGCCGGTGACGGTCCAGAAATAGGTTTCCTCATGTCGATGGAACGGCGCGCGCTCCCCGGGCTCGAGGTGCAGGTGCCAGATTCGCAGTGTCTCGGTTTCCGACACCAAATGCGACCCGACCCGGCAATTGGTCCAGTTTTCGGTGATTTCCTGCTGCAGCGTTTCGGGCCAGGCGTCGAAGCGGTCAGAGCGAGATTTATCCAGCATGATAGCCTCCTGTAAGTGATCAAATGAGTAATAGAATCGTCACATATCACCATTTCAGTATAAAAATAAAGATTGACCTACGTCTTGATGTCATTTTATTGATCGAATGATCGATAAGATCCAAGGGAGGAAACGTGATGACATCCAATCTGACTCGCCGTCGGTTTTTCAGGACGGCAACTCTGGGGAGCGCCGGTGCAGCGCTGGCAGCGCCGGCGCTGGCGCAGGGCGGGACTGAGTTGAAGATGCTGACCTGCTGGCCCAAGAACTTTCCGGGTCTCGGCACCAGCGCAGAGCGGTTTGCACAGCGCGTCGCCGCGGCCAGCGACGGCAAGCTGCGTATCAAGGTTTACGGCGCCGGCGAGATCGTCGCCCCTTTCGAGGTGCTCGACGCGGTTGCCGCCGGTGCGGGCGATCTGACCCATGACACCTCCTATTATTGGTTCGGCAAGGACCCGGCCTTTGTCTTCTTTGCGGTGGTGCCCTTTGGCCTGACTGCGGATGAACACTTCACCTGGCTCAAATTCGGCGGTGGTCAGGAGCTGTGGGACGAACTGGGGGCCGCGCATGGGGTGAAGCCGCTGGCGAACCTCAACACCGGCGCCCAGATGGGCGGCTGGTTCAAATCCCCGATCAACAGCGCCGCTGACCTGCAAGGGCTGCGGGTGCGCTATCCCGGTCTCGGCGGCCAGATGCTGTCGCGCCTTGGGGCAACGCCGGTCAATATCCCCGGCGGGGAGTTGTTCACCGCGCTGCAATCGGGAACCATCGACGGGTTGGAGTGGATCGCCCCGTGGAACGACCTCGCCTTCGGCTTTCACCGCACGGCACAGCACTATTATTACCCGGGTTTCCATGAAATGGGGCACACGCTGTCGTCTTATGTGAACGCCGATGTCTGGTCGGGGCTCAGCAGCAGCGAACAGGCGATCATGCAGTCGGCGGCGGATGCGGAATATGTCACCTCGCTGGCGGAGTACAACGCCCGCAACCTCGATGCGCTGACCACCCTGGTCGACGATCACGACGTTCAGCTGCACGAATGGCCCATCGACATCCTGGTGGAGATGAAGCGCATGGCGCCCGAGGTGCTGGCCGAAAGCGCTGCCAAGAGCCCGATGGCCACCAAGGTGCACGAGAACTGGCTTGCCTTCCGCGAGACCCAGCGCCGGTGGGGCGACATCGGCGATTATGCCAACGCGCGGCTCAAACAGGGCTGAGCGCCCCCGAACAACTGGCCCGTCCACCCATTTGTGGCCAGTTGATCCGGTCCGGTGACCCAACCTCTGTTACCGGGCCGGATCGCAATTCTCCAGGAGGTGCCCCGTGCAGCGGCCCCGTTCGGGCCGGGTGGGAGGCGTCGGGAAGACGGAAATGGAAAACACCTACACACATATGAAGGGCTCCGGCCCGCTGGCCCGGGGCATCGACTTGATAGGGCAGGTCAGCCGTTGGCTGGCGGTGGCCATGGTGCTGTTGCAATTCGCGGTGGTCGTGGCGCGCTACCTGTTCGATGCCGGTGCGGTGATGGCGCAGGAGGCGATCCTCTATCTCTTTGGCACCATGTTCATGCTGGCGATGGCGGATACGCTCGCCTCGGACCGGCATGTGCGGGTCGACATGATCTATCACGGGCTGTCCCCGCGTTGGCGGCGCAGGATCGATGCGGCGGGTGTCCTGCTGTTCCTGCTGCCGTTGTGCATGTTCATGCTGTGGACCTCGAAGGACTATGTGCTCAGCAGCTGGGCCGCGCGCGAAGCCTCGCGCGAGGCGGCGGGGTTGCCCGGGGTCTTTGTCTTCAAGACGGTGATCCCGGTGGCGCTGACCCTGGTGATCCTGCAAGCGCTGGCGGTGCTTTTCCGCTGCCTGCGTCCCGGGGGACGAGCTGATGGCTGACGTGCACACGCTTTATCTGATCGCACTCTTCGCCGGGCTGCTGATCTGCCTGATGTCGGGGTTTCCGGTGGCCTTCGTGCTGGGCGGGGTGTCGCTGCTGCTGGCCGGGCTTGGCGTGCTGCTGCAGCATTTTGATGCGTCCTTCCTGTCGGCGATCCCGCAGCGGATCTACGCGGCGATGACCAATGATGTGCTGCTTGCGGTGCCGTTGTTCGTGTTCATGGGGGCCATGCTGGAACGCAGCGGCATTGCCTCCGAACTGCTGGACGGGATTGGTCGTCTGTTTGGCCGACGCCGCGGCGGGCTTGGCTTTGCGATCACCCTCGTGGGGGCGCTGCTGGCGGCCTCCACCGGTATCGTCGGCGCCACGGTGGCCACCATGGCGCTGTTGTCGCTGCCGGTGATGATGACCTGGGGGTATTCGCCGCGGCTGGCGGCCGGGTCGATCTGCGCGGCCGGCACTTTGGGTCAGATCATCCCGCCCTCGCTGGTGCTGGTGTTGCTGGCGGACACGATTTCCTCGGCCTATCAGAAGGCGCAGCTGGCGATGGGAAACTTCTCGCCCGATACCGTGTCGATCTCCGATCTGTTTGCCGGCGCGATGGGGCCCGGCCTTTTGATGGTCGTGGTGTTCCTGCTCTATCAAATCGCCATGGCGCTGCTGAGCCCGGCAAGCAGCCCGGCCCCGCCAGAGCGCGCGGCGGAGGAAATGACCATCACGGCCCGGGTACTGCTGGCCCGACTGGTGCCGCCGCTGGCGCTGATCCTCGGCGTGCTCGGCTCCATCCTCGGCGGCGTGGCCACACCAACCGAATCCGCTTCGATCGGGGCAGCGGGGGCGGTCCTTCTGGCGGGCTTTGGTCCCAGCCATCGCCGCCACGCCAATTCGGCGCTGCTGATCTTGGGACTGATCGTGGCGGTGAAACAGGGGCTCCTGCCCGGCCTCGACCTGCCGCTCCAGACGGAACGCTACATCATCGCGGTGCCCGCACTGGTGGTTGGCGGCTATTTTGCCCTGGCCCTCGTCCGGTGCCTGCGCGCAGGCGCGCTCTCCAGCGCCGCCACCGAGACTGTGCGGCTGAGCGCAATGGTCTTTATGATCCTGATCGGGGCGGCGATGCTGTCGTTGGTGTTCCGAGGCTTTGGCGGCGACGAGGCGGTGCAGGCGCTGATCTCCGGTGTGCCCGGCGGGCCATATGCGGCCCTGGCGGTGGTGCTGGCGGTGATGTTCCTGCTCGGGTTCATCCTCGACTTCATCGAGATCATCTTTGTCATTGTGCCCACCATCGCGCCGGTGCTGCTGATGGCGGGACTGGATCCGATCTGGCTGGCGATCCTGATTTCGCTGAACCTGCAAACCTCATTTCTGACGCCGCCGTTTGGATTTGCGCTGTTCTATTTCCGCTCTGCGGCGCCGCCCGAGATCGCCACCCGCGACATCTATGCCGGGGTGTTGCCGTTCATCGGCTTGCAGGTGCTGGTTCTGATCGTCGTGGCGTTGCTGCCGGGCATTTCCACTTGGCTACCCTATGCGCTAAGGTAAGCGACGGTGCCCGCCCGCTGCGCCGGATCACACGCAGTGGGCGGGCCGCGCTCCGACAAGATTTCCACCAGACCGCAAGGGCTCAATGACACAAGATCCCGCCGCCCCGCCTGCTGCCAAGAAGAAACGCACGCGCCTGTCACCGCAGGACCGCGAACATCTGATCCTGACCGGGGCCATCGAATATGTCGCCGACCACGGCTTTGCCTTTTCCACCCGGGAACTGGCGCGCCATCTCAACGTCAGTCAGAGCCTGCTTTATCGCTATTTCGCAACCAAGGAAGAGATCGTCGAGAAGATCTATGACAGGGTCTATGTCGGGCGCTGGAACCCGGAATGGGACGAGATCCTGCGCGACCGCAGCCTGCCGCTGTCCGACCGGCTGGAGCGCTACCTGGTGGATTACGCAAAGGTGGTTCTGCAAAAGGACTGGGTGCGGATCTTCCTCTTGTCCGCCTTTGACGATCCGGTGATCTCGCAGCGGTATACCGCGATGCTGCGGCGCCGGATCTTCGAGCCTTTGCTGCAAGAGCAACTCGCCCACATGGGACGGGGCGATCTGGTCCGGCCAGAGGATCATGAAATGGCGATGGAGCTGATCTGGGGGTTTCACGCCAGCATTTTCTACCTCGGGGTGCGGCAATGGGTCTACAAGGTGCCCAGCCAGGTGGAGATACAATCGCTAATCCGCTGCCGGGTGCGCAGCTTCCTGTTGGGGTTTGAGGATTTTCTGCACAACGCGGAAGCTGGCTAAATCTTATTTAACCCGCAGTGGCATCACCGGAAGTGTATTATCCGTGTTGTTCGTTGAATGTCGCGGAGCACTTTGCGCGGGTGATTGGGCTGGATTCCCGCCTGCGATAATGAGACACAGAGGCTCTGATGGCAGGTGATGCAGAAAGGCCGACGCGTGGCTGAAACCAAGATACCCTTCAACCGCCCCTCTTTTGTAGGCCGCGAACTGCATTGGGTGACCGAGGCCATCAACCGTGGCCAGCTGTCCGGCGATGGCCATTTCACCCGTCTCTGCCACCAGCAGATCGAAGCCGCCACGGGGGCCGGCGCCGCGCTGCTGACCCATTCCTGCACCGCGGCGCTGGAAATGGCGGCGCTGCTGTGCGACCTGGCGCCGGGGGACGAGGTCATCATGCCCTCCTTCACCTTTGTGTCCACCGCCAATGCGGTGGTGTTGCGCGGCGCGGTGCCGGTGTTTGTCGACATCGACCCCCGCAGCCTCAATATCGACCCTGCCCGGGTCAGCGCCGCCATCACGCCCCGCACGCGCGCCATCTTTGCGGTGCATTACGCCGGATTTCCCGCCGATATGGATGCGCTGGCAGAGATTGCCCGGGCGCATGACCTGATGCTGGTGGAGGATGCGGCCCAGGCCTATGGGTCCACCTACAAGGGGCGGCAGGCGGGCACCCTGGGCGACATGGGCGCTTTCAGCTTTCACGAGACCAAGAACATCATCAGCGGCGAAGGCGGCGCGCTCACCCTGAACCGTCCGGACCTGGTGGAGCGCGCCGAGATCATCCGCGAGAAGGGCACCAACCGCTCCCGTTTCCTGCGCGGTCAGGTGGACAAATACACCTGGGTCGACCTGGGCTCCTCGTTCCTGCCGGGCGAATTGATTGCCGCCTTCCTGCATGGGCAGTTGGAACTCCAGGACGAGATCCGCCAGCGCCGCTGCGCCCAGTTCGATCATTACATGGCTGCTTTTGCCGATCTGGAGGCCCGGGGCCAACTGCGCCGCCCCGCGATCCCGGAGCACACCACCGGCAATGGCCACATGTTCTACCTGCTGCTGCCGGATCAGGCCCGCCGCGATGCGCTGATTGCCGCCCTCAGGGCGCGCGGCATCATTGCGCCATTCCACTATGTGCCGCTGCATTCAGCCCCCGCTGGCCAAACCTACGGGCGCACCGCCGATCCACTCCCGGTGACCGACCGGACCTCCGCCTGCCTGCTGCGACTGCCGCTGTTCTACACGCTCGGCGACGACATCGACGCGGTGATCGCGGCGGTGCATGACTTTTTTGCGGAGGCGCGCTGACCGATGGCCTATCTGACCCAGGACGCTCTGGAAAACATGGGCTTTGCCGCGCTGGGGCGCAATGTGCGGATCAGCGACAAGGCCTCTCTGTACGAGCCGGAAAAGATGTCGCTGGGCGATCACACCCGCATCGATGACTTCTGCGTGGTCTCGGGGCGGGTGGTAACCGGGCGCAATGTGCATATCGCGCCGCTCTGCCTGGTCGCCGGGGGATCACCGGGCATCACCTTCGGCGACTTCTCGGGCCTGGCCTACGGGGTCAAGGTGTTTTCGCAATCCGACGATTATTCCGGCGCAACGCTGACCAATCCGACGGTTCCCGCCGCCTACAAGGCGGAGCACAAGGCACCGGTGTCGCTGGGACGCCACGTGATTGTCGGCGCCAATGCGGTGATTGCGCCGGGGGTCGAGCTGGGCGAAGGCGCGGCGGTCGGCGCGGGGGCGGTGGTGCTGCGGTCCTGTGCGCCCTGGACCATCCTCACCGGGGTGCCGGCGCGGCCCGGCAAGACCCGCGCATGCGATCTGCTGGCGCAGGAGCAGGCGCTGTTGCAAGCCGAAGCCGAGGCGGAAGACGCCGCCGCCAAGCCCCGGCCGTCGCCTCCCACTTCCTGACCCCTCCCTTGCTGCCAAGGCCCCTACCCTATGCCTGAAACGCCCCGCGCCAACTACCTGATCTACGCCCCGGCGTATGACCCCGACAGCGGCGGGTCGATCTTCCTGCATCAACTGGCCCATGCGCTGACCACCCTGGGCGAGGATGCTGCGCTCTGGCCCTGGTGGGAGACGCCCAGGCCACCGCTGCGCAAGTGCCTGCGCCGGATGCTGGGCAAGCCCATGCGGCTGCCGCAGGACCCGACCCTGCGCACCCGGGTGGCCCGACCCGCGGATCTGCGCTCCGAGACCGTGGTGGTCTACCCCGAAGTCACGCTCGGCAATCCGCTCGGCGCGGCGCATGTGGCGCGGTGGCTCCTCTACAAGCCGGGACTGAAGGACCCCTATGACTTTGGCCCCGGGGAGATGTTCTTTCGCGCGGGCGAGATGTCTGACCTGCCAAAGATCACCGGCGGCGCTCAGGACCTGTTCCTGTGGCGGCGCAATCCGGTCTATCGCAACGAAAACCGTCCCGACCGCAAGGGCGCCTGCTACATGCTGCGCAAGGGCCATGAAAAGCCGCGCATTCCGGAGACCGAGGACGCGATCTGTGTCGACGGTCTCTCGCATGAAGAAACCGCGGCCGTCTTCAACCGGTGCGACACGTTCTACAGCTACGACGAGGCCACCTTCTATTCGCAATATGCAGCCATCTGCGGCTGCGACAGCGTCATCGTGCCGGGCTATTTCGCGGATCGCGCCGACTGGGTGGCCGCGCATCCGATCGGTCGGGTGGGTGTCGCCTACGGGCTGGACGACCTCGCCCATGCCCGCGCCACCCGTGACCAGGTGGCACCGCTTCTGGATGCGCAGGAACAGGCCGGGCTGGAAACGGTCAAGGCCTTTGTCACCCGCACCCAGGCGCGCCACAGCAGCGCCTGACCGGCGGCCGAAACCCCCTGCCCTCCTGACCGCCAGGATCTGCGCCTAGGATCCGAGCACGGCGTCTATCCGGGCTTTGGTCTGTGGCATCCGGTCCAGGCTGGCTGCGATGCGCGCGCGCCACTTGGGACCGCGTTCCAGCGCATCCGCATAGGCGTCATGCAATTCATCCGGGCGGTCCTCCGCCAGCGCCGCAATCAGGAACGCCGCCTGACGTCGGTCCTTTTCCGCCTTCAGCGCATCCGCCGCCGTGCGCCGCTCCGCGACGATCAGCTTGTGAATGGCAAACCGCTCTGGCTGCGGGATCTGCACCAGCACGCCGCTGCGGTAGGTAATCGCCGCCCGGATCGGATCGGCGATGAGGTAATTCAGATGATGCAGCCCCTGCGCATCCACCCCCAGCGCCGGCAACGGGCGCAGGCTCTCATCCTCGCCAAAGGCCGGTGTCAGGAACTCGACCAGCGCATCCCCCCGCGTCTGTTTCCAGCGCCAGCTGCGCCCGGCCTGTAGGCTGGGCTGCGGGGCAAAGCTGAAATCCCGGAACACCTGTTCCAGCGGTGGGGCGGCAATATCCTCCAGCGCCAACGACAGACGCGAAAAACTGGCCACGTCGATGTCATCGGTCTGCGCCGCCATATCGGTGCCGAACCGCAGCCCAAGCTCACCTTCATAAAGCCGAAAGGCATGGGTGCCGACGATCGTGCCACCCAGCCGGAACACCCCCGATTTCGCCAGCGCCGCCAGCAGGCTCCCCGTCGCCGCATCCAGCCCCAGAAACCCCTCTGCCCGCAGCAGGCGCACCAGCCGCGTTCGGTTGCGTCGGCGGGTGTCTTGCTGGGCCTTCAACGCCTCATGCCGATCCAGCCGCGCGCGCAGCTCCGCGCTGTCCTCGCCGATATAGCGTTTCTTCACGTCGGAACCGATGCGGTAGCTGTCATACCAATAGCTGCGCCCGTTGCGCAGCACTTTGGTCGGCGTGCCCCGGATCTCCGACACCGCATCGTCTTGCAGTGACCGCAGCAGGTCGTGATAGGCCGCATGGGCAAGCGCAGAATGGCGATCCAGCATGGGCTCCCCGCGTGTTCAACAAAACTTTATTCTGTTGAGCATAGCGCATGTTCAACAAAAAGATAGTCCGTTGAACATCACCTGTTCTTTAGCACCAAACGGGCATCCCCTGTGCACATGCTGGCGTCCGCAGCTGGCGTCCAGGCTCACTCCGCGAACATATCTTGATAGCGCTCCCGCAGAATATTCTTCTGGACCTTGCCCATGGTGTTGCGCGGCAATTCGTCCAGCACCAGCAACCGGCGTGGGTGTTTGAAGCGCGCGAGTGCCTGCCCTGCCGTTTCCGCGATCCCCTCCAGATCGGGGGCTTTGCCCGGTTCGGGCACGATGAGGCCCAGGACGGTCTCCCCGAAATCAGGATGCGGCACACCGATCACCGCGCTCTCCAGAACGCCCGGCTGCTGATCCAGCACCAGCTCGATTTCCTTGGGGTAGATATTGTAGCCGCCCGAGATAATCAGATCCTTGTTGCGTCCGACGATATGGACATAGCCGTCCTCATCCACGCGCCCCAGATCACCGGTGATAAAGAACCCGTCGGCGCGCAGTTCGGCCGCTGTTTTCTCGGGCATCTGCCAATAGCCCTTGAACACATTTGGCCCGCGCACTTCGATCAGGCCCACCTCCCCTTGTGGCAGCGTATCACCACTTTCGGGGTCGGTGATCTTCAGGTCGACCCCGGGCAAGGGAAAACCCACGGTCCCTGCCCGGCGCTCGCCCGCATAGGGGTTGGAGGTGTTCATGTTGGTTTCGGTCATACCGTAGCGCTCCAGGATCCGATGACCGGTTCGCGCCTCGAATCGCGCATGGGTGTCGGCCAGCAGCGGCGCCGAGCCGGAGACAAACAGCCGCATCCGCACGGCCAAGTCACGCGTGAACCGCTCATCCCCCAGCAATCGGGTATAGAAGGTGGGCACCCCCATCATCGTGGTGGCCTGCGGCAAGTGCGTCAGCACCAGGTCGAGATCGAACTTCGGCAGGAAGATCATGCTTCCGCCCGCCACCAAGGTGATGTTCGTGGCGACGAACAAGCCATGGGTGTGAAAGATCGGCAGCGCGTGCAGAAGCACGTCATTTGCGGTGAACTGCCATTCCCGGACCAGAGTCTCGGCATTGGACAACAGGTTGTTTTGGGTCAGCATCGCCCCCTTGGAGCGCCCGGTCGTCCCGGAGGTATAAAGAAAGGCTGCCAGGTCCTCAGCGTCGCGGGCAACGGTGGCAAAGGATGTCGGCATACCCACTGCCTGATCCATCAAGGTGCCGGTGCCATCGGCGTTTAGCGTCGCCAGCGCAGCGCCGAGTTGCCGGGCAATCGGCAGCAGCGTCGCCTCGTTGCGGCGGTCACAGACCACCACCGATGCGCCGCTGTTCTCGATGAAATAGCTGAGTTCCTCGGCGGTATAGGCGGTGTTCAGCGGCAGGAAGATCAACCCGGCCTGTACGCAGGCGGCATAGAGTGCCAATGCCTCGGGGGACTTCTCGACCTGCGCCGCCACCCGGTCTCCCGGTTTCAGGCCCGAGTGTGTCAGCACATGTGCGATTTGTGCGGCCCTGCCAAGGAAATCCTGATGGCTTATCACCGCCCCGGTTTGCAAATGCAGAAAAGGCGTGGACTTGCCGGCGTGGATGCCGAACAGGCGGTCATATAACGGGTTTGCCATGGTGCGCTGCCTTTCCTGAACCTGCCCGCTGGCGATGGTGGCCGCGAGGGGATGCTCATTGCATGTGTCGTCGACCGCATGCGGCACAAACGTTGCGGGCAGACGCTTTGCCGACGGGGTCATATTGCGGCTTCCAATACCAGATGGGGCAACCAGCTGACCAGTCTCGGAAATCGATCTGGCAGGAACAGTTCAATCGGTGAAGGGCCAGGGGCCGGAAAAGGCGCCGATCGGTATTACATCGGATACGAAACTTGGACTGGGCGTCTCGACCCACCGGTGCACCGTAATTGCGCCGGGTTCCAGAACCAATTGCGGGTCGCGGGCAGCGTGGTGGTCGGTCAACACTGCGTGGCAGGTCGCGGGGCCGATCTGACAGGTGATACGACCGATTTGACCGACGACAGCCCGATGGACATGGCCCGACATCATCCGAACGAGGCCGGGATAGGCCTCCAGTCGCGCCATCAATTGCGCACCGTCATGCAGGTTATCGGTATCCATCGCGGGAATCCCGGCATGTATCCAAGGGTGATGCGTGGCGACAATGACCGGTTTATCGCCCAAATCATCCAGCGCCGTATCAAGAAACGCCAACCCATCGGAGCCGAGCGCTCCATGGCGCGCGCCCTCCTGCAGGGTGTCGAGACCGACAATGGCGAAGGGCCCGAGTTCGCGCACCCAGTGGATAGGCCCCTGCGATGGCATCCACGCTGCGTCGGGAAAGGCTGCGCGCATCGGTTCGCGCTTGTCATGGTTGCCAGGCACCGCCAGCCAGGGCCGTTCCAATTCAGCCATGATGGAGGTGAAACGGGCGTATTCCTCAGGCGAGCCGTGATCCGTCAGGTCGCCGGTCACGATGACGCAGTCGATCCCGTCCAGACTGGGGAGCTTTGCATTGATTGTCGCAACCGCGCGGCGCAGGGCCTCGGCCGTATCCGAACGCCCACAAGCAAGCGCACCCGGGGAAACGATGTGGGTGTCGGTGATCTGGATGAAACCGGTCATCAGGCAGCCCCTGCCTTCGGTAGGATCAAGAGCGCTTCGGTCGGGATCGACAGACGGACGTCCTCCCCGGGTCTGGGTGCGGACAGGCCGGTGTGCAAGGCAAAGAGCGGTGCCTCGGTCGCTCCGGTCAGCGCGATGCGGTAATGCGTGCCAAGAAAGGTCACGGCTTCGACGCGGGCGGTCACCGGCCCCTGCGGCGCGATCCGCACATCCTCGGCGCGCACCAATACCTCCTGCCCGTCGGCGGGTTTCGGCAAGTCGATCACCCCACCCGGCAGGTGCAATCGGCTGGCCTCGATCCGTCCACCGAGTGGCATCGCATCGCCGACAAAGCGCGCCACAAAGCCGGTGGCGGGGTTGCGATATAGCGCCTCGGGCGTGCCGATCTGCGCCACTGCGCCCTGGCTCATGACCGCGACGCGGTCGGCAATGGCCATGGCCTCATCCTGATCGTGGGTGACAAAGATCGCGGTTATGCCGAACTGGCGCAGCAGGATCGCCAATTCGTCCCGCAACTGGCCGCGCAGGGCGGCATCCAGCGCCGACAGGGGCTCGTCCAGCAGCAGCACCCGCGGACGGGGGGCCATTGCGCGCGCCAGAGCCACGCGCTGACGCTGACCGCCCGACAACGCGGTGATCGCACGGTCGGCATAGGCCTCCAGGCGACACAGGGCGATGACCTCATCCACCCGCGCGTCGATGTCTGCGCGCGACATTTTCTGCATCTTGAGGCCGTAGCCGATGTTGCCGCGCACCGACATGTTGGGAAACAATGCATAGGACTGAAACACCATGCCAATCTTGCGCGTTTCAACGGACTGATGGGTTACCTCCTCGCCGTCGAAAATGATCGACGCGCCAGGATCGGGCGTTTCCAGCCCGGCAATGATGCGCAACAGCGTGGATTTTCCGCAGCCGGACGGACCGAGCAGCGACAGGATCTCGCCCTTGGCAATCTCCAGGTCGGTGGGCAACAGCGCCCGTGTGCCGCCGGGAAAGGTCTTGGCGATATTGGTTAGTGTCAGTGTCATTGCATGATCCTTTGAGCGCGTGCGCTGGCCCATTGCATGGCCATCAGAAGCGGCACGATCATCACGAAGAAGACCAGCGTGTAGGCCGACGCCACTTCGAGCCGCATCGAGGCGTAGCTGTCAGCCAGGCCCACAGGCAGGGTTTTTAGATAGGGTACGTGCAGCATCCATGTCAGGTTGAACTCGCCGATCGACAGGGTGACCACGGTGAGTGCCCCGGCAAGGATGCCGGGCATCGCATTCGGCACAACGATGTCAATGAAACGCCGCGTAGGCCCCGCGCCAAGGCTGGCAGCCCCTTCCTCCAGCGTCTTGAGGTCAATGGCCGCCAGCACGGACAGGACCGAGCGCACCATGAACGGCAGCGTGTAGAGGACGTGACCGACAAGGATAAACAGCCAGCTGGTGCGAAAGTCGGTCCAACCGCCATAAAGCTGCAAAAGCGCCAGGGCCAAGGCCAGCCCCGGAATGGCCAGGGGCAGCGAAATAAACTCTTCCAGCATGCGCGAGGCGCGGCCGGGATTGCGCGCCAGAGCATAGGCGGCAGGCACGCCCAGGACCAGAGTGACGATCAGGCACGCCAGTGCGAGCCCGACCGACAAGAAGATGCTACCGGAATAGAGCATCCAGACCTCGCCGATCCATTTCAGCGTCAACCCCGAGGACAACCCGCGGAAGTAGTTCACTGTCAGCCCGGCGAGAACCGATTGGATGATCGGGATCAGGAGAAACGCGCAAGTCAGCAGGGTGACCAATAATGGTATGATTTTGGTGAAGGATTTCATCGTCCTACCCTCCTGCCGCAACGTTTGTGCCCGACAGGCTTCGCGCGATCAGCAGCAGCGCCCAGGTCACCAGCCCCAGCACCACGGACAGAGCAGATGCCATGGCGATATTCGCTGACAGCGTGAATTCGGTATAGATCACCATCGGCAGCACATCGATGTCGGTGGCCAGCGTGAAGGCCGTGCCGAAGGCGCCCATGGCTGTGGCAAATGCGATCGCTCCGGCGGCGATCAACGCAGGCGCCAGCGCCGGCAGCAAAACGTCAATGACAATACGCAACGGCGGCGCGCCCAGGGTCCGGGCCGATTCCTCCAGCGCCGGGTCGATCTTTTCCGCTGCGGCCATGACCGTCAGCAATACGCGCGGGATCGAGAAATAGAGATAGCCCAGAAACAAGCCCGTGATTGAATAGGCAAAGGTCCAATGACCGGGCAGGATCTGGTTCACCCACCCTTGCCGTCCGCCCAGCAGAATGATCATGAACCCCACGACAACGCCGGGAAAGGCCAGCGGCAAAGTCAGGATCGACAGAAGCGTATTGCGGCCCAGGAACCGGTTGCGCACCAAGAACAGCCCAGCGGTGGTGGAAATCGCCAGCGCCGCCACGGTGACGGCGAGCGACACCACAACGGTCTGCCCCAGCGTCGACAGGTACCGTGGAGTTTGCAGAATCTGCAGGTAGATGGCCCAGCCCGCGTCACCCTCGCCCGCAGCGAGGACCAGGCGACCCAGCGGGATTGCCAGAAAGGCCAGAGTGAAAATCGCCAGCGGCAGCAGGCACAGCGTCAGGAAATGGCGTTGGATCATCAGCGGCTCCGATGCAAGAGACGGCCGGGCAGGACCACTGTCCGCCCGGCCTGAAGAGCGACGTTACTTGACCTCGTTCAGATACCGCTCGCCAAACGCGGCCTGCGCCTTTTCCATCTCGGCGTAATCCACCGCGACGGCGCGTTCGTACTCGGCGGCGGGCAAAAATTTGGCCGCCACCTCGGCAGGCAGATCTACCGGCCGCGCGGGCTGCAGATAGGCGTTGGTCCAGATCGCCTGCCCCTCATCCGACAGGATGAAATCCAGCACCTTCTTGCCGGCATCGGGGTTCGGGGCGTCGGCGACGAGGCTCATGACATAGGGCACCCGAACCGAGCCTTCGCAGGGCAATACAAACTCGAAATTGCCGTCTTCCTCGTACTTCCCGCGATAGGCATTGAAGTCGTAGTCAAACAGGATCGGGATCTCGCCCGATACCACCCGCGCGAAAGAGGTCTGTTTGGGTACGATCGGATCGTTTTCGGCCAGCGCGTTGAAATAGGCGATCGCTGGATCGAAATTTTCGAGATCACCGCCGTTGGCCAGGTTCACGGATACCGCACCGGCATAACCGACAAAGGCCGACGACGGGTCGAGATAGCCGACCATGCCACGATATTCCGGCTTGGTCAGATCGGCCCAGCATTGCGGCACCGGCGCACCGCCCAAGGCATCGACATTCACAAACAGGCCCAGCGTGCCATAGTGAACAGCAAACCAGCGGCCTTCGGGGTCCTTGAGGCCTTCGGGGATATCATCGAAGCCTGCGGGCTGGTACGGCTGGGCGACGCCCTCATTCCCGGCCTTGATACCGGTGGTCACACCATAATAGGCAACGTCGGCAACTGGGCTTGCACGTTCCGCCAGCAATTGGCTCAGGGTCTGGCCGGAGTTCTTGTTGTCATGCGGCATCTGGATGTCGAGGCGGTCATCGATGGCCTCCAGCATCGAGGCCCAGTCCGCCCATTGTGGCGGGCAATTGTAGCAGACAGCATCCTCCGCAGAGGCCGGTGCAGCGATCGCGGTTGCGAAGGCCGCGGCAAGAACAGTATGTTTCATGGGTTCATCCTTGTTTGAGATCGGTCTTGAGCGAGTGAACAGACGGCGGCCAGGCGGCAACCTGGTCGTCGTCACGGCTTTCCGTCCGGGGGCGCGCAAGCGTGGCCCCGGCACGGAAATCGAATGGCAACGGGGGTCGCTGCGCGCAGCCCCCACCTTGCATCATGTCCAGTAGAGTCTGCGCGGCCTGGCGCCCCATGGCCTCCGGTGCCGTCTCGATCGTCGCCAGAGGCACGTCCAATAACCGCCCGACGTCGATTCCGTCGAAGCCGACAACCGACAGGTCCCTCGGGACGCTTTTCCCCACCAGGCGGGCGGCCTTTTGCACGGCGATGGCCAAAAAGTCGTTTGAAGCGAAGATCGCCGTCAGCCCGCCAAGCGAGGAGAGAACCTCGGCCAGAATATCAGGCGTATTCGCCTCGGCTTCGTCGAGTTCGATCAGGGCGGGATCCGGCAGGCCCCGTGCCCTGCACTCGGCATGAAATCCCGCATAGCGGTTGCGGGACCGGTCCGAGCTGGAGAACCGCAGTGACAGAAAGGCCGTGCGCTGGTGGCCAAGATCGGCAAAGCGTCGCGCGACCTCTCGCGCGGCCTCGAAATTGTCCACATGAGCGGTCACGAATCCGTCGAGCGGATCGTGGAACATCAATGACACCGGCACGCCCCGGTCACGCGCCTGGTTCAGGGCCACGCTGCGTTCGGGGGCGACCATGGTCACGATCAGCCCGTCAACTTCCTTGGCGACGAGGGTCGCGATGGCCTCGTTGTCGGCATCACCGTCATAATTCGAACTAGCAATCAGCAGCTGATAGCCTGCGTCCGACAACACCTCCTGCGCGCCTTGCACCGCCTCTGCAAAGACCGGATTGGTCAGCGAGGGAACCAGGCAGCCGATCGTCATGCTGCGCCCGCCCTGCAACGCGCGTCCGATGGCGCTGAACGAAAACCCCAGATCGCGCGCTGCGGTCTCAACCCGCGCACGCACCTCAGCACTGGCCGGACCGGATTTGTTCAGAACCCGACTTGCCGTTGCGATCCCGCAGCCAGCGGCGCGCGCGACGTCCTTGATGGTCACTCTTTGCTTCTGGTCCATTTTTTCAGACTCGATTGGAAACGTTTCCATATCGATAAAGAGGATTCTTTTCAGGAATATGACAAAGGCCGGGGCCGCATGCTGGGTCATTTGACACTTCCGCTGCGCGCTGACGGTGGCCGCTCTGAATAGGGGCTACGCGCGTGGAGGATGCGGTTGCGCAGCTTGCGGGATCGCGGCAACAAAAAGGCTGCCCCGGTCAATACCGGAGCAGCCTCTCTGTTTTAGGTCCGCGTCAGTTTATTTGGCAGCCTGGTGCGCACCGGTGGGTGCCTGTTCGCCGGTCTCTTCTGCCTTGGGCGTAAAGAAACCCGTCCATGCGTAGAAGATGCCAAACACCGGCGCCAGCCAGCAGGCAAAGGACAGCGGGATATAGAGAAGGTTCTCCATCTTGCCCTCCGAGATCCCCAGCGCCAGCGCCGAGATCACAAAGGCACCGCCCGCGTTCCATGGGATCAGCGGCGAAATGATGGTGCCGCCTTCTTCGGTGGCGCGGGCAAGGTTCAGACGCGAATAGCCGACGCGGTCATAGACCGGTTTGAACATCCGACCCGGCAGCGCAATCGACAGATAGGGGTCGCCTGCCACGGTGTTGGTTGCCATCGACGACAGGATCGCCGAGGTCTGCACGCCCGCGATGGATTTGACCCGCTTGGTCAGCAGCTCAATGATCGCGGCCAGACAGCCTGTGCGCTCCAGCGCGCCACCAAAACCAAGCGCAATCAGGATCAACGAGATGGTCCACATCATCGACTGAATGCCGCCCCGGTTCATCAGCGCGTCCATCGCCTCCACCCCGGTTTCAACAGAGTAGCCGTAGTTGGCATAGGTAAAGACGTCATGCACCGATGCGCCCTGCACAAAGATCGCAATCAACGACGCCACCACGACACCAATGAACAGCGTCGGAATTGCGGGCATCTTCAACATCGCAAGCCCGATCACCAAAAGCGCGGGCAACAAGAGCCAGGGCGTGATGTCAAAAGAGCCATCCAGCGCGGTCTTAAAGCTCTCGATCCGTTCAAAGGACGGCTCCCCTTCGCCAAGGTTGAAGCCCATCACCGTATAGATCGCCAGCGCAATCAGCATGGCCGGAACCGTGGTCGGCAGCATGTTGCGGATGTGGTCAAACAGCTGCGTATCGGTCACGGCGGGCGCAAGGTTGGTGGTGTCCGACAGGGGCGAGATTTTATCGCCAAAGAAGGCCCCCGAAACCACCGCGCCTGCGGTCCAATATGCAGGAATGCCAAAGCCTTCGCCAATGCCCATGAGCGCCAGACCCACGGTGCCCACGGTGCCCCAGCTTGTCCCAAGCGCCAATGAGACGATGGAACACAGGATCATGCCCGCAGCCAGAAACAGCTGCGGCGACAGCAGCGACAGCCCGTAATAGATCAATGTCGGAACCGTACCCGAGGCGATCCATGTGCCGACGATCATGCCGACAAGGATCAGAACCGAGACGGCGGGAAAGGAGACCGCGATCACATGGAATGCGCCTTTCTCGATCTCATCCCAGCTCAGACCTTCGATCAGGCCCACCACGGCCGTCAGTGCGATACCAATGGCCAGCGGGATATGCGGGGTGAAATCCCCAAAATAAAAGATCTGCACCCCAAGGATGCCGAGCGTCAGCACAATCGGCAGCAGCGCCAGACCGATTGATGGACGAACGTCCGTTTTTTGTAATGGCATGAAACATGTCCTCTCTGTTGGGTGGCGAACCGTGACCTGGCCTCAATGAGGGCATCACTGAGCACAGCGGGGTCCGGCGCCGGTTGTCGTCTCTTTGGGATCAGCTGGTGGATCTGTAGGCGAGTATTGCGGCCGACAGATCCTCGATCGCGGTACCGACCCCTTTGAAAAGGGTGATTTCCTCTGGCGACTGGCGCGGGGACAAATCCCCTTCGCACAGGTCCTTGAGCGTAGCGCGAATGTCGCTTTCGACGAGCACGCCGGTTTCCAGCGGGGTCTTGATGTCGCCGCTTTCCACCAGCGCATCCATCGTGTCCACATAGACCGTGGCACGGGTCAGCACCGCGTCGTCCGCTTCGCGCATGGTTGGAGTAAAGCTGCCGATCAGGTCGATGTGCTGGCCGGGGTGCAGCCACGCACCCTGCAGCACCGGCGTCTGCGACAGGGTCGCGCAAGAGATCACATCGGCCTCCGCTGCAGCGGCCTCGACGCTTTCGGTGACCTCGGCGGCAATGCCCATCTCGTTCAGATTTGCCACCGTGCGTGCCGCATTTTCCGGCATGATGTCATAGACCAACGTGCGCGTCATCGGCAGCACCTCGCGGTAGGCCTGCGCCAGATTAAAGCCCACGCGCCCGGCGCCAATGATCAGATGCGTGGCGCTCTCGGGGCGGGCCAGCCGCCGTGCCGCCAGCGCCGAGGCCGCCGCGGTGCGCCGCGCTGTCAGCTCGCCGCCATCTGCCAGCAGCAGATGCGCGCCGGTTTCGCGGTCAAACAACACATAGCTCGACGATAGCGCCGCGCGGCCGCGTTTGCTGTTGCCGGGCACCACATTGACCAGTTTGATGCCGCCAAAGCCCTCCGCACGCCATGCTGGCATCAGCAGCAGCACATCGTCTACTTCTCCGGCGTTTTCCAGGTAGTGGTGATGGCGCAGCGGCGCTTCATATGCGCCGCAAAATCCCTGATCCAATGCAACAATCAATTCCGCATAAGGCAGCGCGGCGCGGGTCTGTTCCTGGTCGAGAATTTTCATTGAACGATCCTAACTGTGAAGAGGAGGCAGCGCCGGGCGGATAACGCCCGTGCCTAGGCGGCGATCAGCCAGCGGGCTGTCTCGGAAACGCCGTATGAGGGAGATTGAGCGCCATGCAGCCGCTCGGCGAGGAGCTGTCCTGCGCCCGCCGCCATGGTCCAGCCAAGCTGGCCATGACCGGCGTTGAGCCAGACATTACTGTGGGTGCGCAAACGGCCCAGATAAGGCCGCCCGCTGGGGGTGGTGGGGCGCAGACCGGCCCAATGTGTGACCGCATCCAGCTCGACCGCGCGGCCAAAGTGGCGCGCCACATAGTTATCCAGATACGCCGCGCGCTCCGGGTTGGGGTTGCTGTCGTGACCCGCAAATTCGGCAATGGCGGTGACGCGCAGGTAAGATCCCAGCCGGGTGACTGCGATCAGATTGGTTTCATCGACCAGCGGGCGGGCTGGCATATACGCACCATCCCGTATCGGGTAGGTCGCCGAATAGCCTTTGACCGGGTAGATCAGCGGGCGCACGCCTAACTGTTTGCCGAGCGCGACCGTGCCAACACCTGCCGCGATCACCACCTGATCGCAGGGCACTGGCCCGTTTGTGGTCTGCACCGCCGACACGCGCCCCTGTGCACGCTCGAACCCGGTGACCGTTGCGCCATGGTGGAGCGTGACCTGCCGGTTCTGCTCCAGCCACTGCGCCAGCGCTCTGGTGAACCGGCGGCAATCGCCCTTACTGTCGACCGAGGACAACAGCCCGCCTTTCAGCCTGTCGCCATACACCTTCAGCGCCGGGTCCCATTGGGTCAGTTCTTCGGCGCTCATGGGGGAGAAGCCTTCGAGATGATCCGACGCCATGCGCGCGGCAAAGGCGCTCTCTTCCCCATAAAGATAATAGGCCCCGTCATGCCCCTGCTCAAAAGCAAGCCCGGTGGCTTGCTCCAAGGCCTGCAACTCTTGCCGCCCATGGCGGGCCAGCCACGCCATCGCGCCGGAATTTTCCCGATGCGCCCGCGGCGAGCACTGACACAAGAACGCCAGCCCCCAGCGCCACAGCTGCGGGTCCATCAGCTTGCTGATCTTCACGCTCGGGGTACGGCCCAGCAGAGCATGTATCATTTGCGCAGGCGCGGCAGGCCCGGCCCAGCTCTCGGCATGACCGACTGCAATGATCCCCGCATTGGCAAAGCTGCAGCCCTCGGCAGGGGCCTTTGCGCGCTCGATCACGGTCACGTGGTGGCCGCGTTCCGCGAGGTGGTAGGCGGTGGCCATCCCAACCACCCCCGCTCCGATCACGGCAATTCGCTGGCCACGCTTCTGCTGGTCATGCATACTTTCATCCAAATAGCTCGGGCACATGGCCTATGGGCAATTTTTTGGTAAAATAAGAAAAATCATGTCGCAAACAACAAAAAAAGACTCTCCCTTTGTCACTGATGCACAAACAGCATTGCTGGATGACAGTGAAAAGCAGCAGATCCGGCTAGAACTCGGCAAGCGTGTCAAAGGCTTACGCAGTTCGGCCGAGATGACACTGGAACAAGCGGCAGAGCGCACGGGCCTTGCGGTTTCGACCATTTACAAGATCGAAAACGGCAAAGTGTCTCCGAGTTTTGAGAATCTGCTGCGACTCGCACGGGGGTATGGCGTCGGCCTGGAGAAGCTGATTGCAGAGCCGGAAGGCGAGGTCACGACGACGCGCCTCACGGTGACGCGCGCGGGTCAGGGGCGTTCCGTCGAGGGCAAAGCCTATGCCTATGAAATCCTGTGCAACGGCCTCACCGGCAAGAAAATCATCCCGCTCATCGGAACTGTTGGCGCCGCAGGCGGGACCACGCCCGAACATCTTGACCGGCATGATGGCGAAGAGCTCCTGTTCATACTCGCAGGAGAGGTCGAATTGCGCGTGGAACACTATGAGCCGGTGATCTTGAAGGCCGGAGATTGCGCCTACTATGACAGTACCATGCGGCACGGGGTGCGCAGTACAGGGGCCGAGGATGCGCGTGTATTCTGGGCGTGCACGCATATCGAGGGGCTTGATTGAGTATCCTCACGGCCCTCTGGGGACATGGAAGTTGATCTCAGGCTATGTGGTCTGATCCACTTTAGCCTTGATTTCCGCACCCTGTTGCACGAATGTGCAATAAATCGTGGGGTCTGGAATGTCTGACAGCAAACCTAAATTTCGCCGGGAAAGCCCGGAGCTGCGCCGTGAGCAGCTTGTCGAAGCCACACTGCGGGTGATTGCGCGCAAGGGGGTTTCGGCAGCGACCGTGCGCGAAATCTCGGCCGAGGCCGGCGTTGCCTTCAGCCTGATCCGGCATCACTTTCGCACCAAAGAAGATCTGATGTATGCGGCCTATTCCTTTCACATGCAGAAGATGGCGCATCTCTCCCTGTCGTCGGCGACGGATACAGACCGGACACTCGCGGACCGATTGCGCCAATGTATTCGGGACACGCTCTCTCCGCCGGTGACCAACGGGGCCGGTTTGCAGATCTGGGCGGGTTTCATTCAGATGGTTCCGCATGATGAGCGGATGAAACAGATCCACATCGATACCTATCTCGGCTTTCGCAATGCACTGGAGCCGTTGATCACAGAAGCGCTCGAAGCCCGTGGCGCGCCCGTCGACCCGGCCTTGGTCGAACAGAAGGCGATCGCCTGCAACGCGGTCCTCGACGGGCTTTGGCTCGAAGGGTCGATGCTGCCGGACATGCTGCCGCCGGAGAAGTTGATCGCAGTGGCAGAGGCGACCCTATTCGCCATTCTGGGGTTGCCAGCAAAGAGCTGACCCCGACCAAGGAAGATACAAGGAGAAAGCATGCCTACGATCGGTCAAGCCCTGGCGCAGAACCTCGTTGATCGCGGGGTTGAGGTGGTTTTTGGCATCCCCGGAGTGCATACCATCGAACTCTACCGTGGGATCGAAGCTGCCGACATTCGTCACGTTACACCGCGTCATGAACAGGGGGCGGGCTTCATGGCGGATGGCTATGCGCGTGTGTCCGGCAAACCTGGCGTCGTGTTCGTGATCACCGGCCCGGGGTTGGTCAATACGCTGACGCCCATGGCGCAGGCACGTGCCGACAGTTCCCCCATGATCGTGGTAACGGGTGTCAACCGCCGCGACAGCCTTGGCAAGGGGCTGGGCCTGCTTCATGAACTGCCCGATCAGTTGGGATTGTCGAAAACAGTATCAAAGCACGCCGAGCAGGTTGAGGACGCAGCCGGGCTCGACGGGGCGCTGGGTCGTGCGTTTGCCGGGCTCGCCGGACGGCCGGCGCCCGTGCATATCGAGGTGCCGACGGACGTCATGGGCCTGCAAGGTCCGGATGATCTGTCGCTGACCGATGCCCCCGCCCCCGGTGACCCGGATCTTGCGCCCATCCTGGCACGTCTCGCAGAGTGCGCGCGCCCCGTCATCATCGCCGGTGGCGGTTGCCGCAGACAGGACGCGGTGCTCACCCAATTGGCGGAGAAACTCGACGCACCCGTGGTGCAAACCGTCAATGCGCGCGGATTGATGCATGGGCATGCGCTCACCGTCGCCGCCAGCCCGTCGCTGCACGCCGTCCGGGAGCTGATCGAAGACGCCGATTGCGTGCTTGCGCTTGGCACTGAGCTTGGTCCGACCGACTACGATATGTACGCGACAGGAAGCTACCCGAGGATGGCGTCCTTGTTGCGCATCGACATATGCGCCGATCAACTGCGCCGCCACCCGGCGGAGGTCACGGTGACCGGTGATCTGGATCGGTGCCTTTCGCGACTGGCTGCCGAGATCGACAGCAAGCCCGGGACTGGTGGCGCGGGCCGCGCAGAGGCTGCACGCAATGCGGCGCTGCGCGAAATCGACACCACCGCACCTGGCTATGGTGCGTTGATCGAGCAGATCGAAACCCTGCGGGATGCGGCCCCGGGCGCGATCATGGTCGGGGATTCCACGCAAGCGGTGTATGCCGCAAACCTGGCTTACGATCACGACCGCCCCGGCGGCTGGTTCAACGGGGCCACCGGCTTCGGTGCGCTCGGGTTTGCGATCCCGGCTGCGATCGGGGCCGCCATCGCCGATCCGACCGCACCTGTCATCGCGCTCATGGGCGATGGCGGCGCTCAGTTCACCTTGCCGGAACTGGGTGTGGCGAGCGACGAGAACATCCCCATCCTGTTCGTGGTCTGGAACAACAACGCATTCCTCGAGATCGCGAACTCCATGGAAGCCGCAGGCATTAAGGCCACTGGATGCCACCCCGGAGCACCGGATTTCGAGGCAGTATCCGCCGCCTATGGTCTCGGTTTCAAACGCACGTCCCCAGATCAGCTGCGTGCCGCGCTTGCTGACCTTTTTCCTCTCTCGGGTCCGATGCTGCTGGAAATCGAAATGTAGGGACCCACACCAGGGCGTGCCTTGCCCACCGCCTCGTGAGGATATGACCTGCCCTCAACGACAGAAGCCGCGCTCGTGGAACCGGGCGCGGCTTCTTGCCAATCCGACAGGTGAAAGTCGGCTCAGACTTCGACCGACACCTTGCCGATCGGGTTCGAGCAACAGGCGAGAATGTAGCCTGCCTCGATGTCATCATCCGAAATCCCACCGTTGTGCACCATATGCACATCGCCGGAGGTTTTCTTCACCTTGCACGTGCCGCAGACCCCAAAGGTGCAGCCGGATGGGATATTGAGGCCATTTGCACGCGCGGCTGCCAGAACCGTATCCGTCTCGGCCACCTTGGCAGTGACACCGGAAGTTGCGAAGGTGATTTCGGCCTTGGCGTCATCATCAAGCACAACATCATCGAGATCCGGCTGATCAGCTTCATTCGCGACCGGCGCGTGAAAGCTCTCCTGATGATAGTTGTCCATGTCAAAGCCGAGACCGGCCAGCGCGTCCCGGACCGCCTGCATGAATGGTTCCGGACCACAGCAGTAGACCTCGCGCTCCAGATAGTCCGGCGCCATCAGGCCCAGCATCAACTGATTGAACACGCCCTGGTAGCCTGTCCAGGGGCGGTAGAGATCAGGCTCTTCCACCACGAACTTTAGGTCGAGCCCTTCGGAACGGCTGGCCATCTGCTCCAGGCGTTGCCGGAAAATGATCTCCGACGGCCGCTTGGCACAGTTCACAAAAACGATGTCCAGATCATCCCCGTCGTCCCACATGCTGGTGGTCATCGACATCATCGGCGTGATGCCCGATCCGGCGGAAATGAAAAGGAACTTTTTCGACTGGCTGCCGGCGTTCGTGAACAACCCCGCCGGGCCGATGCCTCTGATCCGCACCCCCGGCTTCAGATTGTCGAGCATCCAGCGCGTTCCGATGCTGTCCGGCTGCGCCTTCGCGGTGATGGTGATCGTGCGCGGGCGCGATGGCGACGAGGAGATCGTGTAGGTGCGGTGCACGGGGCCACCGGGAACCGGAATCTCAAGCGTCATGAACTGGCCGGGATCAAAGTCGAACAAGGCACCGGACGGCGCCTTGAAGGTGAAGGACGCGGTATTGTCCATCTCCGGTATGATGGAGACACATTCCAGCATCTCCGTATCATTCCAGATCGCGCGTTCACTCATTTTGGGCATTTGGTCTTACTCCGCCGCGATGGCTTGGGGATCGCGGTTGCGCTTAAGGGTATTGAGGTACCACTCCACGAATTGCAGCACGCCGCTTTCCTGCACCGCGGAATACGGCCCGGGCTGATAGGCGGGGGAGTTGATACCCATCTGGTTGTACTCGACGACCTCGCGGTCCTCGTCATTGGTGGCGACCCAGACTTCGGTCAGGCGATTGAGATCGTAGTCCACGCCCTCGACCGCGTCCTTGTTCACCAACCATTTGGTGGTCACTTCGGTTTCCGTCGGGCTGATCGGGGTGACGCGGAACACGATGGAGTGGTCCGACAGGAAGTGGTTCCAGGTGGTCGGATAGTGAAATTTCAACAAGGAGCCGGCATCGGCAAACGCCGCCCGCCCCAGCCAGCGCCGCACCGCCGTCTTGCCATCCAGGGTATAGCTTTCAGCGCCTTCCTTGAGCGGCATGCGGGCAATCCGAAACTGCCCGTCGTCGTTCAGGAAGAAGCTTGACGGCATACCGGCCCCTTCGCAACGGTCGAAATGCGCTTGCAGGTTGGCGGGGGTTTCGCCGCCCTCGATACCGGTGATCGACGGATCATCGGGGAAGGTCCGGCACAGGGAGGGGTGGTTGCCGCCGCAGTGATAACACTCGCGGTTGTTCTCCCAGACCAGTTTCCAGTTGCCCTTCTCCACGATCGAACTCTCGTAGGCCACTTTGGCGTTCGACAGGTCGTGCACGTCCAGATAGGGGCGAACCGTGTCGGCAAACGCGTCAAAGCTCGGGGCGTCCTCCGCAAGACAGATATAGACCAGCCCCGACAGTTCGCGGCAGTGGACTGTCTTGAGCCCGTGTTGTGCAGGGTCGAAATCCGGTCCCATATCCCGAGCCCAAAGCAGACGCCCGTCCAGCTCGTAGGTCCACTGATGGTAGGGGCACACCAGTTTCGGATTGTTGCCTTTCTTCGCCTTGCAGATGACAGACCCGCGATGCCGACAGGAATTGTGGAACGCCCGGATCACATCATCGCTGCCGCGCACGATGATGACATTAAAGGCCCCAACCTGATGGGTCACATAGCTGCCGGGCTTTTCCAGTTCGCAGGCGGGAATGGCAAAGAGCCACTCCTTGTAGAAGATCTCTTGTAGATCGGTCTCGAACACCTCGGCGTCGGTATAGAACGCCTGCGCGAGCGCATGACCCGGCGTATGATTGGCGATCAGCGCATTGAGATTGCTGTTCATTCCCTGACTCTCCTGCCGCCTGCTCGCGATCCTGAGACGGAGCGTCACGCGGTTGGTTTTTGTGCAGATGGCAATGGGAATCCGTCAGGTCGCAACGGAGGAAGCCGCGCCCTTCAAGATGCCCAAACCGCCACCCGCGGTTGACGATATCTTTCGAGGCTGGTTTCCGGGCTCAGGAGAAGACCAGATGGTCCAAGTGCGACGCCTTCCCGGGTTCCTCCCCCCAGTGGCCGATGTCACACCCGCTGTCTCCATGACCGTTGCGGGGGCAGCGCCGGATTTACACCGGCTTCCCAATTCTCCACCCGGACACGCCGGGCGGCACCTCTGGGACCGAGTTGTACCGAGATTCGCAAATCCCGATCTGCGATTTGCGACATTGTTTATTTGGTTCGAGACAAGGCGCGGATTCCCGGTGCGCTGCAGCGGCCCTGTCGACATGGTCTTGCCGGGACGGCCGCCGGCTAGTGCAGGCTAAGTCCAATCCGTGACGAGGTTCTTCTCAATCCGCTGTGGAACGCCTTGCTACGCAGCGTCTGCCGCGTTCACCGGCGATCGGATCCAACTTTTGGGTTGGCAAACCGGGGCATAATGGTGATCCTGCGCCCATACCGCGCACTTCAGATGCGTAATTGGGGAGGAAATTATGAAAAATGTCTTGGGGCTTACCGCCCTCGCAACCCTGACCTGTGCCTTTGCCGCCGAAGCCATGGCGACCGAGTGGAACGTGTCCGTCTGGGGCAAACGCCGCGCCTTTACGGAACACGTCGAAAAACTGGCGGAGTTGGTTTCGGAAAAGACCGATGGCGCGTTCACCATGAACATCAGCTACGGCGGCCTGTCCAAGAACCGCGAAAACCTCGATGGTATTTCCATTGGTGCGTTCGAGATGGCGCAATTCTGCGCGGGATATCACCGCGACAAGAACCGCGTCATTACCGTTTTGGAGCTGCCCTTCCTCGGTGTTTCCAACCTGGAGGAAGAAGTTGCCGTTTCCGCGGCCGTCTATGGCCACCCGGCAGCCACTGACGAGATGGCGCAGTGGAATGCGAAGCTGCTGATGACGTCTCCGATGCCACAGTACAATATCGTCGGCACCGGCGAAGCGCGCGACGAGCTGGCCGAATTCGAAGGCATGCGCGTGCGTGCCACGGGCGGGATCGGCGAAGCCTTTAAAGCTGTTGGCGCAGTGCCGACCTCGGTCACCGCAACCGAAGCCTACCAGGCCATGGAGTCTGGCGTCGTCGACACGGTCGCATTCGCTCAGCATGCGCATCTGTCCTTCGGCACCATCAATCGCGCCGACTGGTGGACGGCAAACCTGAACCCTGGCACCGTGAATTGCCCTGTTGTGGTGAACATCGACGCCTATGAGAGCCTGTCCGACTCCGAGCGCGAGGCCCTCGACAGCTCGATCCCGGAAGCACTGGATCACTATCTGGCCAACTATGGCGAACTCCTGAAGAAATGGGACGCCGTTCTGGAGGAAAAAGGGGTCGAGAAAGTCGAGATCTCAGATGAGGTCCTGGCTGAGTTCCGCGCCACCGCAGCGGATCCGATCCGCGAAGCCTGGATCAAGGACATGGAGGCGCAAGGGCTGCCCGGGCAGGAACTGTATGATCTTGTTCAGAAAACCCTGAGCGACCATCGCAACGGCAGCTGATCGCACTGCGATCACATCGGGCCCGGATCTTCAGAGCCGGGCCCGTACCTATTCTATTCACCGATAAAGACAACAACCGGGGGCAGGAATGGCAGGTTCATCAACCGTGCTCAGTGATTCCAGTGTAATCTCGCGGCTGGACAGGGCGTTGCTGCCGATCGAAAGAGCAACAGCCCTCCTGTCCGGACTGGCCGCTTTTTCGCTGATGTTCCTTGCCGCGTATTCCGTGGCCGGTCGCCAATTGGACCGGACGTTTCTGGCCCCTGTTTTCGACCGGCTTGGTCTGATGGACGGCCCCCTGCCCGGCTACGTTGACTATATCGAAGCGCTGATGCCGCTGATCGCCATTCTGGGCGTGTCCTACGTACAGCGGGAGGGTGCGCATATCCGCATGGATATTCTTGTGGGACGGTTGCATGGACGGGCACTTTGGTTGTTCGAGTTTGTCACCGTGCTGTGCATGCTTGTGCTGGTGTTTGCGCTTGTCTGGGGATCCTGGGCGCATTTTGACAGATCATTTGATTGTGCACGCCCGCTGTGTTCGCGCGACAGTTCGATCGACATCGGTCTGCCGATCTGGCCGTCGAAACTGGTGGTGCCTGTCGCCCTCGCCGTCTTGAGCGCCAGACTGCTGTTGCAGCTCGTGGCCTATGCCCGTGCCTTCGTCCTTGGGCTGCACAGCCCGGCCGCAGTACCGTTGATTCAATCTGTCGCAGAGCAGGCCGCTGCCGAAGCCGATCAACTCAAGGAGCACGATAAATGAGCGATATCGAGATCGGTCTCTGGGTCAGCGGGGCAATGCTGGTCCTGGTCGTGCTCGGCATGCGGGTGGCTTTTGCAGCTGGCCTGGCGGGGTTTGCAGGCCTGGTGTGGCTGCGCTGGAACGGGTTCGACTACGATCCTGAGCGCTTTGGAAAATCTGTCGAAATCAGCGTCAAGATCGCCGGCCAGGTCCCGCATTCCAAGGTGTCCAGCCAGGCGCTGAGCCTGATACCCACCTTCATCCTGATCGGGTACCTTGCCTATTACGCGCAAATGACCACGGCCCTGTTCGAAGCCGCCAAACGCTGGGTTGCCTGGGTCCCCGGCGGGCTCGCGGTCTCGACCGTGTTTGCCACAGCGGGCTTTGCCGCCGTGTCCGGCGCATCCGTCGCCACAGCGGCGGTGTTCGCGCGTATCGGCATTCCTGAGATGCTGGCGGTGGGATACAACAAACGGTTTGCTGCGGGCGTCGTGGCCGCAGGCGGAACCCTTGCCTCACTCATCCCCCCCTCTGCGATTCTGGTGATCTATGCCATTATCGTCGAGCAGGATGTGGGCAAACTTCTGCTGGCGGGCTTTATCCCCGGGGCATTCTCGGCGGTTGTCTATGCGGGTCTCATCATCGCCATTGCCATGATCTTCAAGACGGTTGGACCTCCTGTCACGGGCTTCACCTGGCGTGAACGGCTGGTGTCCCTACCCCCGGCATTGCCGATCCTGGCAGTCGTGGTGATCATCATTTTCTTTGTCTACAATCCCTTTGGCGAGGCTTGGGGCACTCCGACCGAGGGTGGCGCGGTCGGCGCGTTCATCGTCTTCATCATGGCCCTGATCCGCGGCATGCGTCTGCGCCAGTTGCGGGACGCCTTGCTGGAAACGGCCAAGCTCACGATCATGATCTTCACCATCATCTGGGGTGTCCTGATCTACGTCCGTTTCCTCGGTTATGCAGACCTGCCCCATGCCTTCGCGGATTGGATTTCCTCTCTGTCCGCGCCTCCGATGCTGATCCTGATCTGCATTCTCCTCGCCTATGCCGTGCTGGGCATGTTCATGGACGCGATCGGAATGCTGCTTCTCACCTTGCCCGTAGTCTACCCCGCCGTGATGGCGCTGAACGGCGGCGAGTTGGTGTCCGCGTCGGATTCGGCCTTCGGCATGTCCGGGCCGATGTGTGCCATCTGGTTTGGCATTCTGGTGGTGAAAATGGCAGAGTTCTGCCTGATCACACCACCGATCGGCCTGAATTGTTTTGTCGTCGCAGGTGTGCGGGAGGATCTTTCGGTACAGGATGTGTTTCGCGGGGTCATGCCCTTCTTTATCGCCGATGCCGTCACGATCGCGCTTCTGGTTGCATTCCCGATGATCGTTCTCTGGCTCCCCGGCCTCGCCAGTTGAACGCCTTTGCGCCCGCTTTATTGTTTCTGCCCTGGGCGCAAAGGCGGCGCAAAAAATACATTCCACATCCACAATTCCATGTAATCCACCCCTTTCGCCATGGCGCGAAAGGGGTTCATTAATTCAATTCGACAAGTCTTTCCTTTGAAGCAGCCCAAACACCAATGATACCCTTGGTTGTGAAGGTTGGTCATTGTACCGCAGGCTAGAACAGCCGCTTTGTGTGAGTAAAAGGTCAAGAAATGTCGAATATGCATGTTCACGATTACCCGTTGACGACGGGAGCAAAACCGATGCTCCTGAACGTCCTTTCCATTGATGACGACGAAATCGACCGGATGCGATTGCTGAAGATCTGCAGAAAAGCCGGTCTGATGGTTGATTTCACCGAAGCTGCCAATCTCGATGAAATGCGGGAATGCCTGGAGATTGACAGCTACGACCTTGTCTTTATCGATCATGACCTTGGCATGGACACGGGCTTGGATGCCCTCGGGATTCTGCTGTCCCACGAAGAGCAGGTCAACGCGGTTCCGATCATGCTGACCTCCTCCGTCGACTATCATATTGCGGTCGAGGCCATGCGGCGCGGATGTGCCGACTACATCGTGAAGGACGAGCTGACGGTCGACTCCCTGATCAAGTCGGTAACATCCGCGATCGAACGGCGCGCGCTCTATGGTGCGCTCACCGATGCCCGGGCGTCCGAATCGGAACTGAAATCAGTCTTTGAAAAATTCATGGTCAGCTGTGGCCCGGAGATGCGCGAACTACTGCGTCGCAGCATGATGGGAGTCAGAGCCGTCAAGATGCAGGCCCGCAGCGACGATGCCGTTGACCCGACTTTGTTGTCAAACTTGTCCATGTTCGAGCGCAGCGCAAAAGACCTGGTCGCGTTTATGGATGATCTAGAAAGTGTTGTTGGCGCTGGTCGGCGTTTGACAGTCAACGAATTGCGCAAACGCATTCAATAAAGTCTGGGCTCAGCCGTTGCAGGAATGAACAGAAACGTGGTTCGACAATTGATCCGAACCAATCCCGCCAAAGACTTGCCGAGGAGATGGCAGGCGTGTCATTGAAATGGATTTCAATCAAAACCAAAGTTGCATTGGGTGTATGCCTTATTCTAGGCGTCTCTTTTGCTGTGTTCTTTTCGCTCAGCTATCGAGACACCAGTCAGCGCATTCGTCAGCATACTGAACAGCTGATCGCACAAAACCATCAGACGCATTCACGCTATATTCTCGATACGCTGACAACCATGTCTCAAGATGCAGAGACGATTGTGGGATTTCCGCCCATTGCGGGGATATTTCGCTCCTTGATGACGCCCTCGGGCATAGATCCTTATGACGGATCGAGCCTGACGCATTGGCGGAAACGGCTGGAAACGCTTTTTGTCAGCCTCATTCAGAATCGCGATGCCTATAGTCAAATTCGGCTTTTGCTCCCACAGCGCAACTGGCGAGAATTTGTCCGCGTGGACAGCATCAACGGCTCGGTGCGGATTACATCGCAGGATGAGTTGCAGGCCAAGGGCGATGAGCCTTATGTCCGGACGCTGGTATCCGGGTCCTCGGAAGAAAGTCAGTTCTCTCATGTCACGCGCAATCGGGAACATGGGGTCGCATCAGGACCGCCCACCCTGAGATCGTTGAAGCGGATCGCCGATATCGACGGCAACCTGATCGGCGCGATTGTCATAAACGCGCATATCGCTGAGCTTTTTGCCCTGCCAAAGACTGGCAACGAGATCGGTCAAACGTATTATGCCATCGAAAACAAGACCTCAGCAGGGACACTTCTTGGCCCTGAGGACATGCGCTTTGCCGTGCAGGCAGAGAGCGGAGAAAGTCTGGAAGCAGTCGACGACATCTTCACGACAGGAGAAGGTCAGCTGGTTGCCGGTGACAGCAACACCGGGATCTTTGTCACCCGCGTCGATCTCAGTTCTCACAACATCCCGTTCACAATCCGCATCGCTTCCTTTGTGGATCTGCGTCAAATGCTGGCAGCGGCTCGAACGGCACTTCTTCACAATGTTCTGAATGCGCTGGGATTAACCCTCTCCGCGTCCTGCATGGGTTATTTTTTGACCTCGCGGCTGCTTGCGCCCTTGGAAAAACTCCTAACTGATATTCGATCCAGCAGCAGTTCCTTGCGCCCCGTTCCCGAAGAGTTTGACGGACACGATGAAGTTTCTGTTATTGCAAAAGAATTTTCACATCTCACCAATGATCTCATTCGCGAAACACAGCGCCTGGAAATGGTGCTCAGCAATGCTGCAGAGGGCGTTGTCACGCTTCGCGAAGACGGATCAATCGAAGACGTGAACCCGGCAGCGACGCAGATCCTCGGCCTCGCTGCCCCGCGCCTGATCGGGCGCAGGTTGGCGGATGTTCTGCACTGCGACCCAGAGTTGACGAGGTCCAATCTGATGCACCGCGCGGACTCAGATGAGCCTCTGCGCTTTTCTGTTACCTGCCGACACGGAGCGTCAGAAAGCACAATTCTGCAAGTCGCGGTGCAGCGCGCCCTCTACGCTGAGGGAACGCGCTTTATTGTCATGCTCCGTGACATCACGACAGAGACCTTTGCCGCGCAAAAAGCCGACGCGCTGATTGCAGCGTTGAAGAGGTCAAATGCAGAGCTGGATCAATTTGCATATATCGCATCCCACGACCTAAAGGCGCCATTGCGGGTTATCAACAATGCCATTTCCTGGCTTGAGGAGGATTTGGAACCCTATCTCAATGACGACACCCGCGAGAGCATGCATCTGCTGCAAAGCCGCGCCAATCGTATGGAGCGCTTGCTCAACGATCTCTTGCAGCATTCTCGGATCGGCCGGGTGGCTGAACCGGAGACACAGATCTCGGGACGTGAGCTGGCGGACGAATTGCTGGGATTACTCGAAGTGCCTGACGGCATGACGGTCAGGTTCGCAGAGAGCTTCCTCAAGCTGCGCTTCCGCAAATTGCCGCTCGAAACGGTACTGGTCAATCTGCTGAGCAACAGCATCCGACATCACGACCGCCCCCATGGCGCGATCGAAGTATCCGTGGAAGAAGAGGCCGGGTTCCTGCGGTTCCGGGTCGAAGATGACGGCCCGGGTATTGAGCCTATCTACCATGATCGCATCTTCGAGGTGTTCCAAACCCTTCAGTCCCGAGATCAACTGGAGGGCAGCGGTATGGGTTTGGCCTTTGTTAAGAAACACATCGAGGTTGCAGGTGGAGAGATTCAGGTGATCTCCGATGGAAACCGCGGAACTGTATTCGAATTCCGTTGGCCGCGTGACCTACGGCAACAAAACGAGGCTGCATAATGTCTTCTTCCCACCCCGCAGGTCACCGCGACATCAAGATCATCCTCGTTGAGGATGATGACGGTGATGCCAAGGCGATCCACCGCGCGTTCAAGAAAGCTCGGATTGCGAACCCATTGACCCGCTTCAAGAACGGATCGGACGCGTTGGCCTATCTCAAGGGGGAAACGGATCGCCAGCCTCCTCAGCAGTTTATTGTGCTCAGTGATATCAACATGCCGCGCATGTCCGGTATCGAACTTGTGGAAGCCCTGCGCGACGACCCGGCTCTGTGTCGCACATTGTTCTTCGTGCTGACCACGTCCGATGATGAACGCGATATCTCGGCTGCCTATTCCAACAATGTCGCGGGGTATATTCTGAAATCCCGGGCTGGCGACATGTTCATCGAACTCATGTCGGTCATGGACAGTTTCTGGCGGTATGTCGAACTGCCCGTCATCGATGTTCGGAGAGGCTCACATGGTTGATAAAAGCATACTGATTGTTGAAGACGACCGTGGTGATCGCAAACTTATGCAGCGATACCTATCAGGCCTTTACCCCGAGGCTACAATTCTCGAGGCAGAAAACGGCGAGGCCGCCACCGCGCATGCGGATCAGGATGTGGAAGTCATCTTTCTCGACTATCTCCTCCCGGGGGTCTCCGGGTTGGATCTGCTGTCGAGTTTCCTTCGCTGTTGGCCGCATTCCGTCATCTTCATCATGACCGGCCAGGGGGACGAAGAAGTCGCCAAGAGCGCGATCCTGAGTGGCGCAGCGGATTATATCGCAAAATCAACCATTACCCCCGATGCGCTCAACCGCATGATTGGCAACGGGCTGCAGGTTGCCCGGATGAAGTGGCGTATCGAGGAACACCAGAAAGAGCTGCAGCAATTCTCGGATGTTCTTGTACACGACCTCCGCGCCCCCATTCGGGCGATCAAGTTTCTCAGCGACCAAATACTCGAAGACTTTGAAGCCGGGGACCTGGACGAAGTTAAGCGTGAGTTCGATCTGATGAAACGCTCGGTCTCCAAGATGTCGGATCTCATCGAACGGCTCGCCAGTCACATCAATCCGCATACCGAAGGCATGCCAGAACAGGTAAGTGCCGAAAGCCTGGTCGAGGCTGCCAGTCTGGCCCTGGCGCAGGATATCTCCAATTCCGGAGCAGTGGTCGAGACCAACCTATCTGATGTCGACGTGCTGTGTTTTCCGCCAGACGTGTCCCAGCTTTTGCAAAACTTGATCGGCAATTCCATAAAGTACCGCGGTGACGCAACACCGAGGATAGATATTTCCGCCAAACCGGTCGGCGACGGGGTTCAGTTTTCGATTTCAGACAATGGTATCGGAGTGCCCAAAGAATACCGAGCACGGATATTCGAGCCATTCAAACGCCTTCAGCGCAGCAGTGACCTGCCAGGAACCGGGCTGGGTCTGGCCACCTGTGCCAAAATCGCCAAACGGCACAATGGTGCGATCTGGTGCGATACCGCAGTTGAGCAGGGGACCACGATACATTTCACATTGAAGATGCGCCCAAACATGTCGCGGATACAGAGGCGGGCGTGAATGCAGCGATCTGCCCCGATATTATAATCCAACAAACGGCGCGCACGGCGTTTGGATCGCTCCGGACACACCGTCAATCGCACCAGTCGCTTTGCTCGACCCGGTAACGGCGGCGTGACTCGGCCCCCATGAGGAAGAGTGCGTTCTTCGCAAACCGCTTAAAACAGGGTATCCTTACGGCAATTGATTTCTCAAACCCCCGTGAGTCCTTGCATGTTTGTGAACTTTCGCACCGTGGTCCGTCAGCCTTTGGTCCTGCTGTTTTTCCTAAGCTGTGTCGCGACACTGTCATCCGTGGTGCGGGTGGCTGCTGCCAATGATCGAATCGCATTGATCATTGGCATGTCCGAATATGCGCATCTCCCCGCACTCACCAACACCCGCAACGATGCAGAAGCGATCTCGCGGACATTGGAGACCATCGGCTTTGACGTGACCCTCTCGGTCGACGCCAGCAGCGCCGAAATGGAACGTCTGTTGGACGAGTTTGCATTCAAATCCGAAGTGGCCGACCTTGCGCTGATCTATTTTGCCGGACATGGAATCGAGGTTCAGGGCGAGAATTTTCTGATCCCGGTCGACGCAAAAGTGTCCTCGAACAAGGATGTTCAGGACCAATCCCCGTCACTGAAGGACCTGCTTGCAGCGGTTGACCGCGCCCGCAAGATGAGGATCGTCATCCTCGACAGCTGTCGCGATAACCCGCTGGGGGATGCGATCGACCTGGCAGCCGTGGAAACCGCAAACGGAAACACTCCGGAAGAGACCACACGCGGCGGTGGGGGCCTGGCCGCGGCCAATCCGGATCGCGGGACATTGGTTGCCTTTGCCGCCAAGGACGGACAGGTCGCTTTGGACGGCAAAGGCAACAACAGCCCCTTTGCCCTTTCTCTGATGGAGAAGATGACCCAACCCGGACTGGAAATCAGCCTGATGTTCCGTCAGGTGCGTGACAGCGTTCTGGACCGAACCGGCAACCTGCAAGAACCGCATACATACGGCTCTTTAACCGGCATTCCGTTCTACCTGGCCGGCCCGGCCGAGGGGGACGACGGTCTCGATGCGGGTGATGCCTCCAAAGCCTGGTCTCGTCTGCGCCCCGATCAGGAAGCGCAATTGCTGGCGCTTGCGGATCTCGGGGACACGCGGTCCATGCTGGGCCTGGCCTATATGCGGCTCAACCCGAATGAGGGCCGGTTCGACCCCAAGGCCGCTGTGGATTTTCTGACGCGCGCCGCAGATGCGGGCTCTCCGGAAGCGCAATTCGAACTTGCCAAGCTGTATGAACGTGGAACCGGAGTTGCTCAGGATGAAGCCAAGGCACTGGAACTTTATCGCTCTGCCGCAGAACAGAATTTTGCCGATGCGATCAATGATCTGGGCTTTATGCACTACCAAGGCGGGCTGGGGTTGCCTGCTGATCCGGGCAAGGCGCTCCGGTATTTTGAACGGGCCGCGGATCTGCGCCACCCCCAAGCGCAGTTCAATTTCGCGGCGTTGATCGATGATGGGCATATTCCATCAAAAGGTCCGGAAGACGCGGCAAAATACCTCTATCAGGCGCTCAGGTCCGGAAGTCAGGATGTGCTGAAACTGCTGAGCGAACGACCCAGCATGTTCACGGCGGAAACCCGGCGGGCGCTTCAGGTCCGACTGCGCGACAACAAGTTCTATGCTGGCGCCATTGATGGCGATTTTGGACCGGGGACCCAACGCGGCATCAGAAAGGCATATGGAATAGAGGACGGATAGGCCGCAGAAGCGGTAACTTTTTAGCCTGCATTCGAGGTCAGATCGATCGTGGGCTGGATGCCGCGTGATCAATCGCGAACAGGGGCCCCTGCCCTACAGTCGGCCTTCCGCCAGCCAAAGGTCCAGCTGACGGCGGCTGATTTCAAAATGCATGCTGTCCTCGCGACCAAAGCCTGCGCCCCAGACCCAGCCTTCGTCCTTGAAGAAATCGGCGAGGATCGTCAGACCAAGCTGGGTCTTCCCATCGCCCAACGTATCCAATCGGCCGTCGATATTGAGGTCGACAGCCAAACCGTAGCTATGGGTTGAAAGCGAATTCTGAGTCCCTCGGATACGGCGCACACAGAGCGATCCTGCCGTATTGATCCGCTCATAGAGATCCGGATCCGCTTTTTGAATGTTATCAAAAACGACCTTGAGACTCTCGATGGCGGGCGCGAGCATCCGCACCCGGATCGGCCCGACCTGCTCCAGAACAAGCTTTTCCTTCAAGCGGGCGTTGGTCATCGGCTGACAGTCATCGGTCAGATCTTCGCGTGGACGGCCGAGCTTTTCGGAAAGATATGTGCCGCCGGCAACCTTGAGGCCATCATTCACATTGCGCCGATCCGCGATCAACACGACCTGCGCATATGAGTCCAGAATCGCATTCGGACCGGTTTGCCGAAGCAGGGAGTCCTCTTCGTCCTGAAGATTCGCCGAGGGCGCGACCGACCGGTTCTGGTTGGCGAGCGAGGACAGTTCCTTTTGCAGATCGTCCAGCTTCAGTTGGGTGTCTTCGACCTGCTGACGAAGCAGTTCGATCTCGATCCGCGCTTCGGAGTCCACAGCACCGCTACCGTAGCCTTGTTCTTTGAAAAGATAGGACAATCCGAACCAGAGCGCAGGAGCAGCCAACAAACCAAGCGCGATGATGATAGCGGGTAGAACCTTCATGGCATTCCTTTATCGACAGCTCACTCTTGAATACGGAGGGTCTACCCCCAACCTATCAGCTACAAAAGTGAATTTTATCTTGGAATTCGTGTTCACCGGGATTGCAGCCATTGGCACCAACTGGGGCGTAGTATAAACTCGGCGTAACATTAGAGGAATGATAAGGGAGGGCACATAGATGGTCCGTTTCCGTACCTTGGCAATGTCGTTGTTTACCGCTGCTGTCTGCCTGAGCGCCCCCGTTTCCGCACAGGATCTGTCAGTCGAAGAGATCACTGAAGCCTTCAAAAAGCAAAAGACGCGTGGCCTGGTTATCGTTCCCAACGCGGCAGAAGGCAGTGTCGCCGAAGACACCGAAACTGCGACCGTCGCCGCGGCGGCTGACGCCTACAACGCCCTCGATGAAGCATCGCAGATCAACGTCCAGATTTCCTTCGACTTCGACAGCGCGACTCTTCGCGACGACCAAAAACCCAAGCTTGCCAATATGTGCGCGTCGATGAAGGCGATGGACGACACCGTTTTTCAGATCATCGGTCACACCGACAGTTCCGGATCGGCGACCTACAACGAACGGCTCTCGCTGCTGCGTGCACAGGAAGTGCGCCGGCATTTGGTCAGTGATTGTGGGGTAAGCGCCGACTCGCTCAAGGCGATCGGCATGGGGGAGACCGCGCCATTCAACGCGGAGGACCCGCGCGCGGATGAGAACCGCCGGGTGGAATTTCAGGCCCTGGGCTAACCGTATGAAAAACCGTGTGAAACTATCCAGGCTGGAGAGGCCCGAATGATCGACTCCCGGCCCGGGGACATGTTTCAACCCGGCGATCTGCTGAACAATACCTATCGCATCGAAGCTCTGCTTGGCCGGGGTGGCACGTCAGAGGTATACAAGGCCCGTTCCGAGATTTCCGGCAATGCGGTTGCCCTGAAAATCCTGAAGCAGGAGTTCTCGGGGAACGAGGATTTCACCGTGCTGATGGCGCGGGAAGAGAACATCCGCGAAATCCGTCATGATGCGGTTGTCCGCTATTCGGAAAACCACCGCACGGCCGACGGGCGAATCTATCTGTTGATGGACTATATCGAAGGTCCTGGGCTTGATCAGAAGCTCAAGCAGGGGCCAATGCCGGTAGAAGACCTGCTGACGATTTGCCAACGGGTCAGCGAGGGGTTGCAGGCCGCCCACAAGCGCAAGATCGTGCATCGCGACTTGAGCCCCGATAATATTATTCTGCGCGGGGGCGATCCCTCTCAGGCAGTCATTATCGACTTTGGCATCGCCAAGGATACCAACCCAGGCGCTGAGACCATTGTCGGCAACGAGTTTGCCGGAAAATACTCCTACGCCGCGCCTGAACAAATGAGCGGCCAGACCGACGCCCGATCCGATATCTACTCTCTGGGCGCATTGCTGCTGGCGAATTATCGCGGGCAGTCGCCGTCGTTGGGGGCCAACCCCATGGAAGTGGTGGAAAACAAGCGGAAACCTCTGGTGACCGAGGATCTGCCGCCGCCCTTCAAGACGCTTATCGAACGGATGTGCGCACCTGATCCGGCGGATCGTTTCCAGTCAGCAGCTGAGGTCCTCGATTTTCTCAAGGCACCGGGCGTCGCGGCCGACGGCGACCAGTCCACGCCGCTCGATGCTCTGGTGGGCTCTCCTGCGGAGGCCGTCGAAGATGCGACCATCATCGTGCCGCGTTCCACCGTGCGCCCATCGGGCACCACGCAAGCCGAAGATCCGCTCCCGCCTGCGCGCAAGGGATCCCGCCGCGGCATGATCGTCTTGGTTGTTACACTCCTGCTCGTGATCGGCGGTGCGGGCGCATGGCTGTCGGGCAGCCTCGATCCCTTACTGCGACCATCCTATCCCGTCGCGGATCCGTTTCGCCTGATTGTCGAGCGCAACGAAGGTGGGCCTATCCGCGCCTCTGGCAATGTCCCCGGCGAAGAGGCGCACGCAGCCCTGATGAATGTCATCGATGAAGGGGAGCTTGTCCTTGCCAGCGGCGATATCGCGGAGACCTGGGTACGTGATATCCTGTTTACGCTTGATCCGTTATCCGGCCTCCAGGATTGGCGTCTTGTGGTCGAGAACAACAACGCGAAACTGACAGGCAAAACCTCCGATGCGGCGCTCCTGGCGGATCTCGATGGCTTTTTTGGCGGGGATATGCCCGGAGCCCTGATCGGCATCGTTGAAATCGCGTTCGAGTTGCCGCTCCTGGATCGCGACGTCCCGCGGGACATTGTGGATGCGCACGCAGACTGCGGCCCACTGATCCTTCAGGGCGCGTCGGTTGGCACCGGGTACGCGCCAGATGAGAGCCTGCGTGTCACCGGACAGGTCGCGAGTACAGAAACCCAGATACGCCTATTTGACGAACTCACGAACATCGCGGACGGGCGGGCGGTTGATCTGCAGCTGGAGGTCCTCAATCCGGCACTTTGCATCGTGGAACAACGCTTGCCGAAAGCGCCTCCTGGCGGGGTAACTGTGCGGTACTTTGACGGCAGCACCGGGGACCCGAACCCATCGGGGCGGTTCTTTATTGGTGAAAACCCCGTCATCGACGTCGTCCTCCCCCCCGAGCTGACGGACGGATTTCTGACCGTCTCGATCCTTGATGTAACCGGAAATGTTTTCCATCTGCTGCCCAATATCAACCGGCAGGATCATGAAGTCGGTGCGCTGCGCTCCGGACAGTCGGGGGAGCTACCTCTGCGTGTTGCCTTCAGCCTCGAGGATGCGAGCGCGACAAATGGGATTGCGTTCAAGGTTGATGACAGCACCCTCGGCAAGAGCAAGATCCTCGTCTTGCATTCGGCGGAGCCTCTGTTTGATGGCATGCGCCCAACGGCGGAGAGCGCTGCCAGCTTTGCGGATGCCCTGAAAAAGAGCGCAGCCAATGACGCCGGGCATATCCTTTCACTGGACAGCAGCATTCTGACCACGGCCGAACCTTAGCCGCGCGCGTCTTAACCTGGACAAATCAGGCGCGTTGCCCGGTCAGAGCACGTCGACGACGATCACCGACACATTGTCCGCGCCACCACCGGCCAACGCCAACTGGATGAGCTTATCACTCAGATTATCCAATGGTGTGGAGGACAGTATATCCTCCAGCATCGAAAACGTGGCGTATTTGGTCAGCCCATCGGAACACAACAGAAACCGGTCGCCGGGCGCGGTCTCGCCGCGCACCTTGTCAAGCACAAGCTCACCGGGGATGCCGACGGCTCTGGTGATCGCGTTTGCCTGCGGATGCTGGTCCGCCTCATCCCAGTTCATCTTGCCGGCGAGGACGTATTCCGCCACCGCCGAATGATCCGTCGTCAGCAACTCGATCTGCCGGTTGCGCAAGCGATAGATGCGGCTGTCTCCCGCCCACAAACACAGAAAATAGCCCTGACTGACGGTGAGCACTGCAACCGTCGCTCCGATCGTCGCACCGCCCCGAGTGTCGGATTCTGCCTGTATGGCACGGTGCGCGCCCTGTATCGCATCCCGCAAGGCATGCATTTTCTCTGCCGGGCCAAGGTCCGGAGGAATGGTTGCAACCATATCCGCGATCAGTCGACTGGCGTAATCTCCGGCATCGTGGCCGCCCATTCCATCCGACACCAGCCAGATTTCATGCTCAGACAGGCTCAAGATCGCATCTTCATTGGTCTTGCGAACCAGTCCCGTATGGGTTTGACCAACAAAGCGGGTGTTACGCATTTCAGTCATATCGGCCTGGCCTCTCTCCAGATACTTGCGCCGAGGTCAAAAAGACCCATGGCCTGAGCTTCCGAGGGAAGCCCCTTGCAGGCCAACATCCGCGGACTGCCGTCCAGAACCGCTGACCAGACGGAGAGATCCCGCCCCTGCTGTTCCAGTAGGCCACCCGCGACGGCCACTGGCAAGCGCGACACCTCCCCAACGCCGGTCAAGACTATGGTCTCCCCGCTTGACCGGACCGGAGCAACCGCACGCATATCCGGCACCTTCACCGTTGCCAGCAATTGCGCCAGTCGCTCTTGGTTCATGTTATCTTCAAGACAGTCCAGCGCAATATCTTCCAGACGTTCGAACAGATCCGTATCGCTGAGATGATCGCATCCGACCGGCCCCGGCGTCGGCAAAGCACTGACAAGCGTGAGTGGGAAGCGCCGCCCCACCCGATCCACCGAGGGCATGAGGACGCCGGTCAGTTTCTGTCCTCCGGCCAATCCGGCCGACAGAGTGAACCGCCAGATCGGAGCGGACATGTAGTACTGGTCAAAATGTGGCCCGTACGTGCGCTGCCCAGCGGTCATGATCGACTGAATCCAGGGGTCCCACATCTTTACAAACCCGCTCGGCAGCGACAGTCGAAAGAAGTCGCCGACCGTCGGCATCTTGCCATAGGCTCCGAAACCCGCGGTCATTACATCGACTTCGGGCAAGAGAACTTTGCCATTGCCGGCAGAGCAAATGGGTTCACGGCCGATCCTGCCTGCAATTCAAACAGCGCCAGGCGGCCACCAACGGTAAAGTTCACGCGCCGACGGTCCACCGCATTCGTACGCCTGACTTCGGCTGCGTCAAGCAGTCGGAACCAGGCCCAGGGACCATCCTTGGACAGGATATTCTCGCTGTCACGACGCTGCGGGTTGAGCGTGATCCGCGCCAGCCCCACCGAGCCCGGCCAGGTCACCGCAACGGGCGTCGGCTGACCCATCTTGTGATTGAAAGCAACGGTTGTGCCGTCGATTTCCAAGATCATCTCCTTGGCCTTTGGATCCAACGCCTTGGGCGTGATCTGGAACGGCACCAGCGGCGCTGACCCGGAGGCAAAGAACGCGTCACGGATCTCAGTGGCGTATTGCATCTGGTTCAGCACCGCTTGGCTAATCCCGAGATCCGCCCCCGCACCGGTCGATTTGAAGGTCCAGGGTGTGGTCGACGTATCCACATATTGCGCGAGATGCTGGTTAAAGAACCCGTCGATCATACCGCCCGGTGCGAACAGCTTGGCGAAATCCGCCATTGCGACATCGGCGCGGGCCGACCGATTGAACGGGTATCGGTTGGACAACGCCTGCGTACAAAACGGCAGGACATCCGATTGCCAGGCGGCGTTGATGGATGCCCGTGTCCCTTCGGAGGTAATGCCGGAGGACCCGACCGTGATCTGCTTGGCCCAGCGTTGCATCGGCCCCTGATACTGGCTCGCCGCTTGCTGGAACTGGAGCAGCGCCTGGCTGCTGGCTCCTCCTGTGGAAATCCCGCTGATCGTCATCTTGTTCAGTTCCTGATAGACGGTCAGCAACAGCCCCATCAGACCATCCAGCTGCGACGGCTGCCCCTCGGGGGCGTCCACCATCTGATGCAACCACGCGAACCGGTTCTCGACAAATTTCCCCGGTGGAAGCTGCTGTTGCCCGCCTTGCGTGGTTGCGGACTTCATCAGAGCTTCCAACAAGATTTCGCCTTGCAAAGACAGGCTGGAGCGCGCTTCGAGGCTCGCGACCTGACCGATGCCATCATTGACGGCAGAGGTGTCGAGCGCAGATTGAGATTGCGTCAGTTGCGTTTCCTTGGCCACCGCGCGCAAGACGTTCTCGATCGGAGAGCTGGCCCCGGACAAGATGCGCGTAACATCCACGGCCTGGTTCAGCGATTGCAACGGGATGACGTCCAGATCCCCCAAGAGATCATCGTAGCGCCCGATAAAGTCGTTGTAATAGAGATCCAGCACGTCGCGGCTCAAGGACAGCAGCGCCGCCTCGCTCTGTGCCTCCTGGCTGCTGTCACCGAGGACCCACGCTTCACTCTGCAAGCGGTTGGAGACGCTCACGGCCTCGGTCAGAAAGACGTTGTTGAAGCCGTTGTAGGTAAAGATCCCCTCGATCCCCTCCGCCATCGGCTTACCCGAATTCCGGGTCATGACGCGCGTGACCTCCGGTCCGCCGACATCGGTCAATCGCCACTGCGGCAGCTCGGTCGCGGCCCGGGAATTGATGATCCCCGAATAGACCCGCTGGGACATCGGCATCTCGGCCAAAACCCCACGTGCCTGCGCAATCAAGTCACCGTTCAGCGCGATTTCCTCCATTGGCTGGGACAGAAGCGCATCGAGGTGATCGTTCAGATCTGCACGCAATTGCTGTCGAACCACACCGGAATATGTCACCTCGGACCAGTCATTGTTGAGGAACTCCTTGACCAGATCCGGGTTCATGGGCCCTTGCAACCCAAGCATCAGATAGATCTTCAGCGCTTCATAGAGCGCGTCGACGTCATTGATGTTCCCGGCAATCTGCTCTTCCAGCCGAACCAATAGCCGCGGCAGGAAGCGGCGGTTCAGCGCGGAACGGTAGGTTTGGGCCCCTTGGGTGCCGATCACCTCGCCCTGATACAGGCCGTAGGTTTCTGAAAGCGCCGGTTCCGGCGTGGACAAAACGGGGTTCCCCGGCAGATCCCGCAGATGGTTGAGGGCCGCCACCACAGGAACGAGATCGGTGTCACCAACCGGGCTTTGCGGCAGCGCCGCGGCTGCAGTCTGATACTCATCGACCTGCGCACTGGCCTTTGCAATCAATGCCTTGTTCTTGAGGAACGAATTGACCCACAAGCCCCCCATCGCCACGCTGACAAGAATGGTGGCAGCAACGGCGACACGGCGCGCCCAGCGATAACGCCGCTCAATCTTGTCATCCGACGACACCAGCCCTGCTTCCGGGAACATGACGCCCTCGAACAGACGGGTCAGAAAGTACGAACGCCCAGTGCCCTTGCCAGACCCGATCGCCTGTCGGCCAATGCCGAAGGTCTGAGCCATGCCGAGCATCAACCGGTCGATGGGGGTGCCTTCCTGAGTGCCCGAGGCAAGGTAGACACCACGCAACATCTGCCTCTTTTGGTAGGCATTGTCCTGAAAGACCTCTTTCAGGAACTCGCGCGCCACCCCGCGCACAGAGGCAACTTGCGAGGGAAAGCCCGCCACCAGCGCCCGACGCTGCGGATCGGTTTCCGCCTGCATCTTTTCCATAAGCTGGGCGTTCAGCTGCCCGAGCAAACCTGCAAATTCCTCATCAAATCGGGTAATCGGGTCCGCATCGGACTTGGCCTTGGCCAACGGCAGGGTGAAGCCCCAGACCTGCTCGCGTTCTTCCTTGCCAAGCGTGTCGTAATACTCCTGAAAACCTGCGATCAAGTCCGCCTTGGTAAAGACGACATAGACCGGAAAGCGCACGCCGAGACGTTCGCGCAGTTCGGCGAGCCGATTGCGAATGGCGGTGGCATGGGCCTTTTGCGTCAACTCATCCTGCAGGGAGAGGTCGGAGAGCGAAATCGCAATGATCGCCCCGTTGATCGGCTGACGCTTGCGATATTTCTTCAAGAGGTTGAGGAAGCCGAGCCAGGCAGCATTGTCGGTTTCCTGATCGCTTTCCTGCGTCGTATAGCGGCCCGCCGTATCGATCAGGACAGCCTTGTTGGTGAACCACCAGTCGCAATTCCGCGTGCCGCCGACACCGCCAATCGCAGCCTTGCCCAGTTTGTCGGCCAATGGAAACTGCAGGCCGGAGTTCACGATGGCGGTGGTCTTGCCCGCGCCGGGCGGACCAATCATGATGTACCAGGGCAGTTGATTGAGGTGCTTGCGCCCGTTCTTGGACTTCCGCAGCTCGGTCAGAGCCGTCTTGAACTTGCCTTTCAGCTCGACAAGTTCCTCACCAATGACATCATCCTCCGCGGTATCGACAGCCTCGGCGATTTCTTCGGTCATCTGACGGTCCCGCCGTGCCCGGATCAGAGCGATCAGCAGCAGCGTCAGCAAGGTCAGCACCCACAGGACGCCGATGGCAATCAGCCGCGACGACACACTGTCAAACGGACGCCAGGTATCAGAGCCGATGAAAGGCGCAAAATACCAGATACAGGCCGATAGCGCCGCTGCCAGCAGGATCAGGATGGTATAAATCGAGCGAAACAACGGCAGGATAAAGCGACGGATCATTCTTGCACCTCCTGCACAAGCAGGACTTCAATTCTTCGGTTCTTGGCACGCCCTTCGCGGGTGGCGTTGTCCGCGATCGGCTCTTTGTCCGCGCGCCCCTCGGCCGACAGCCGTTCCGGAGCGCTCAACTCGTCCGCCATGCGCGCCATAACGGATTTGGCACGGGCCAGAGACAGGGCCATGTTTGATGGGAAACGCGCAGACCGGATCGGCACATTGTCGGAATGCCCCACAACAATCACGCGGCCCGGTTCATCGTTCAGCGCCTCTGCCACCCGGTCGATCGGGTCATCAAAAGCGGCTTTCAGCTGATCCGAGCCAGACCCGAACATGCCGGAGCCCGCCAAACGTATGGTCAGCGTATTGCCCTTGGGAAAGACCTCGACGATGCCGTCCTTGATCTCCTGATCCAGGAAACCGGCGACCTTTGCCACCTGCTGCTCGATGGTGGGGACCGGTGGCGGTGGCGGCGGTGGCGGAGCGCGGCGCTCCAATGTGGCGACCTGCCCTGCTTCGACGGTCTGCATCTTGCCAATGACCCGTTCGGTGTTCGACGACAGCGCCCAACTCAGCCCAACAAACTGTCCCGCCAGCAAAACGGCAGCAACCGCGATAGAGATCCAAACCAACCGCCAGGCGGAACGCACCACAAAGGGTTTTACGACGCCTTTCCAGTTCGGTGACAGTTCCCACTCGACCTGACCACGCTGGCCGCGGATGATCCGGGCCAGAGCAGCGCGAATTTGCAGGTGTTTCTCGGATCCGCCCGGCTCCACCCGCAAGCGCCCCTCGAACCCCAGCGACATGCACATATAGAGAAACTCCAGCATGTCGATATTGGTTGCAGGTTCTTTCTCCAAACGCGCAAGCAGATCATAAAAACGGTCACCGCCGACGGTTTCACGGTGGAAGGTGCCGACCATGGACTGCAAACCCCAGGCAGATTGTCCGCCCCATGGCGTATTCAACACAACATCATCCAATGTCGCGCACAGCGCATAGCGCGCAATTTTTACAGTTTGCGCTGGGATGCCTGCCTGCAGGGCACGATTTTCAAAAGCACGCACCTCTCCGACCACACTCTGGCGCAGCTTGTCGGGGTCCATATGCTGCGCCCGGTTGCGGATCCGGCTGATCAGCGCAAACAGCGCCGTTGCGCAAGCCGTCAGCTGGTTCATCCCTGTCAGCGCGACCGCTGGCGCCTTGGGCCCCGACGTCGAGGCCGCCGGCGCCGATCGCGGCACGCCAAATGCCGCATCACCGCCCGAGGCAACGGGCTGCGGTGCTGGTGCGCTGGGTGCCTGCGGCTGTGCCGCACGCCGGCCACCGGGATTGGGCCGGATCACCGTTTTGTCGGTGTCGCCCGGCTCTGCAAAAGGATCGTCGAAATCGCCCATTGGCATACTCCCTCAGCCGCGCTCACGCATTGCGAATAGCCCAAAGCTCCATGCTGAGCCCCGGGTATTGGCCGGACACATGTACGGCGATACCACCGGACGTGGTCATCTTGCCCCAATAGGGGCTTTCGGCATCCATCTCGAAATACACGACCCCCGAATGATAGGGGATCTGGCGCGGCGCAACCGGCAACGGCCGCAGAGTGATCCCCGGCAAGGCTGAGTTTACCAGTTGGCGGATTTCCTCGACCGGGCCGATCTTTGCCTGCCCTGCAAAGTGACGCCGCACATCCTCGGCCGGCACATCCGCCTTGACCGCAAGCACAAAGCCCGAGTTGCCGATCAGTTTGCGATCCGCAATCACGCCCACGGAGATACCATATTTGCGCGGTTCCAGTTTGATCGGGATCGCCGTCTGCTCAAGAACCGAACTCAGGTATTGCCGCAAGACCCGGATAACCGGCGCGAAACAGGCGCTCAGGTTATCGTGAGTGTAGGGCGGAAATTCCGGCACAACCTTGTCAGTGCTCATAAACGCAGACAACTCGCCCGCCAGGCCGGTTGCGATGGTGAACAGGCGCTCGGGGTGCAGGTTTTCAATTTCGCGCAGGTGACGCACCATCGGCAGGCTGCGGTTGACCAGCGCCAAAAGCATAAAGTCAGACACATCTGCAACGCCGCGCGCGCCGCCCGCTTCGGACAACCGACCAGAGAGCGCCTCCATCCGGTGCGCCAGCAGCCCCTCCAACTCCCGGAGGAAGTCATTGAGAGGTGCGGCGGCCCGAATGTCCAGAACCGACGGAATAAACGACTGATCGAGAACGATCTCCTTATCTGCCCGCACTTCAATGATGCGCGCCACGGGGATCGCCAGAAGATCCGCCATATCGTCTACTTCAAGGGCGAACTGCAACCGCAGCTTACCCACATCCAGTTCGACAGGCTTGCGATCGACAGAGGTCACATCGGTCACCTCCTGCTTGCCCGGACGCAACCGGCTGGCAGATCGCTCTGCGCCCGTCAGGTCGACCTCTGTCCCGCCCTGGCGTCGCTGCGGAACGGTTACATAGACGATGCAATCCTTGATGGTCTGCGGCACCTCGAGGGCGGGGGGGTGATCATCCGCCATGGGCACCCGGAAAACGGCGCCATCGTGGGTCAGCCCTTCGCAGGACTTCAGGGCAAACTGGCCGATTTTCAATGCTTCGAAATCAATCTCGACCCCCGTCAGCCCCCACGCGTAGGGCACCAGTCGCCGTGCAAGGCCAGCGACCTGGGCTTCCATATATCGATCAGCCTGTTGGAAATGATGAGGCTGCAAAAACAACCCCTCGGTCCAAAGCACCTTGCTGTCCCAGGACACTCGGCTCTCCTTTCGTTGTCACCGGCGCCTAGGCGTCGGATTCCTCTTTCAACCGATCCATCTGAGCCTTGTAGGCCCGAGCGAACTCGCGGCTGAACAGATCATGAAACTCGTTTTCCGCCTGATCGGAGATTTCGGCATAATGCTCCTCGTAGACGTCCCAATACTGGGCTTTCCTGTTCCGCAACAGGCCACCCAGACCACCCTTTTTTTCAATCTGGGCTTCCAGCAACTTGGGATCCAACTTGGCAAGCACCCCTTTAAGCGCCGCCTCCATGCCGGTCACCATCGCAATCTCATGCGCCTTGATGTCCCGTAGCGCTTCCTCCGCGGCTGCTTCCGCGTCCAGATAACCACGCGCCTTGGGTTTGACCATCGCCTCGATCGCCTGCTCGGGCGAGATCGAGAACTTCAACGGATTGTTGCCGCCGGCAGAGATCATCGTCTGTTCGATCCGAAACTCCGACTTGATCGACGTCCGCGTCATCAGGATTTCCCGCAGGCCGATGATGAAGGTCTTCATGACCCGGCCCATGCGATCCATCATTGTATCGTATTCATCGGCAGGAACAGAGAGATCGTCCACCGCCAGCGCATCCAGGAAAGCCTGCGCTGCACCGCTCTCGTCGGCGCTGGACCGCGGCGCCTCCGCCGGGGACGCTGTCGTTTTGGCGGGTGCAACATCCTGCCGCGCCGTGGCTGCCTGCGCTTCTGTCTCTGCAACCGGATCGGCCTCTACTGATGGCGGCGCTGTGGCGGGCTCAGGATTTGGGCGCTTTGTCTCTTGTCTCTCCGGCGGTGCCGGGGGACGGTCCTGGTTCCCGGAGTCCCCTGCAATGCCAGAGAAAAACTCGTCGTCCCAGTCATCCGGAATTACATTTGGTTGCGGGGCGTGTTGCGGCGAGAACCCGTCCTGCGCGGCAGGATTATGTGCAGGCAGACTCGCCCCCTGCCCCTGACGTCCGTCATCGGGTTGTTCGAAGAACGGATCCTCCTCTTCGCCCATGGGCGGCAGAAGGTCATCAATTGGGTCCACCGGGTTGATCTGCGACGGTCCCGTTGGCGCGCTTTCCCCAAGAAGATCATCCAGAAAATCCCCACCGGGTCCGGCATCGTCAAGCAGAGCCAGAGGATCCGGCGCATTCTCAGCCCGCCCGGGTGACAAAGGATCGGCCGCCGCAGGCTCCATCGCAAGCGGATCCGGAAGCGCTGCGTCCTGTGTGATCTCGACCGCCAACTCGTACGATCCGACGGTCAGCACATCACCGTCATTCAGCGGTGTGGGCGTCGGCCCCAAGGGCATCTTCCCGTAGTTGAGAAAGGTTCCGTTTGAACTCAGATCGACAACAGCCACATGACTGCCGTGATCTTCGATCACACAGTGATTACGCGACAACATCTGGTCCGGATCGGGCAGGACCACATCATTGGTCGCCCCGCGCCCGATCGTCAGGCTGGGTCCGCGCAGCACCAGGGGCGCTGCATCAGACGGCATGGTGCCGGAAGACTGGAAACGCAACCTCACGCCCATAGCGCGCCTGCCTCCCTGCCATGTTGGCACACGGTGTTTCCAGCCCTGTTGTCACCCTCTCGCGCGGGACTGCCCATAATATCGTTCTCCTGTTCGGGCCTAGGTGGATTCCGAAGCAATTTCCGGGGCCTCGGCAGCACCTGCATCCGCAGTGCCTACACGGCCATTGCCACCTCGAGCAATATCCAGCGCACGCTCGATCAGTATATAGCCATGTTCTTCAAACTTATCAGATAATTGACCCAAGGCCACCATATTCATGGCAAAGGCGGCGGCCTCTGCCGCCCCCGCCGGCGCCGGATATTGACGCAGATCACCCGGACCAAGCGTGCCGTCATGATACGTCACCGCCCAAGCGCAGTTCACCGTGTCATCATCCACATAAGCATGGTCGATCGTAATCCGCGCCGCTTGACGGTTGTCTTCCGTCGGGTCCAGAACCCAGGCCTCCGAAGTGGCAAGCGACGGCGGATCCTTGGGACTGCGCGGACCGATATAATCGCGCGCTGCCAAACAGGCCCACCACACCCGCTCACGCGGGGGCAGAAGGATACCCATCAGCCGCAACAGATCGATCATCGCCTTCTTGTCATACAGCTCCTTCAGCACGACGGGCGCGGTGGCGCTGACTTCGCACTCAAGGGGGGTTTTCAACAGAACCTGCTGCCGCGAGAGGATCTTCGCGACAGGTTCTTTTGGCAGTTTCACCAGTTTTTCAAACATCTCAGCCATGTCTTCGCGCCTAGTTGATCATGGTGACGCCGCCCTTAAGGGTCAGCATTCCATCGCCCTTGACGGTGGTCAGGGGAGATTTCGCTTCTAGCATCCCATCGGCCTCGAGTTTGATCATCGGGCCACTAATCGTAACACCCGAGTTATCGATTTTAATCGATGACCCACCTACGGTCAGCGTGATTTCCATGCCAGCGGAAATCGCGATCTTGCCAGCCGAGGCCTCGGTTGTGATGTTCCCGAGGCTGACGGTTTCCGTGTGATCACCCTGGCTGATGGTTTCGGTCAGATTGCCCTGTCCGATCGTCACGTCGACATTGCCCGTGTCGATATTCTCGGTCAGGTTCCCGGTCTCGATCGTCATCGTTTTGTTACCGGTCTCGATGGTTTCGGTGTAGTCGCCCGTCTTTACGGTTTCGACCTTGTTACCCGTCTCCACGATTTCGGTTCGGTCGCCGGACTTCACCGTCTCGTTCATATGCTGTTCGATGGTCAGGTCGTAGGATTTTTCATCAACAGAGGTGACCTCCTTGTCGATCGCATCCAGGCCCACCGTCATCGACAATCGATCCTTCACCAGCGTCTGATGATACTTCTGCGCCTGGATGCGCATCAGTTCGGAGTCTTTCTTGTCGTCGAACATCAACTCGTTGTAGCCACCGCCGCCTTTCGACGAATTCGTCTTGATGCCAAGTTGGGTCTGATCGTCGGGATACTTGTAGGGCGGCTTGGTTTCCGCGTTGTAGAGCATGCCGGTGATGATCGGTCGATCCGGGTTGCCATCCTCGAACTGAACCACCACCTCTTGACCGATCCGGGGCACTGCAACCATCCCCCAATCCTTGCCCGACCAGGGGGTCATCACGCGCACGAAACAACAGGATGTTTCGTTCTTCTTGCCCTCACGGTCCCAGTGGAACTGGATTTTGACCCGGCCGTGTTCATCGGTCAGGATTTCCTCGCCAGACGTCCCCACGACGGTGGCCGTCTGAACTCCCGGCACCTCAGGCCAGGGCGTGACGCGCGGCGCTCGATACTGAACCGATTTCTCGATCACCCGGAAGGTGTTGGCGTAGCTGTCCTTTTCTATTTCCTTCGGAAAGTCGAGGTTCTGTGCCTTCAGATCGCGACGCATTTCCTCCGCGTCGCCCTTTCCCTTGGCCCCTCTGTCGCGCTCTCCGAATTCGCTGTCGACCTTGAGGTAGTGAACCGCCTCCACCACAAGGAAATCCTTGTTGCTGTCGCTATCCTCATGCTTCGTCAGCTTGAACGTATAGCCGGCACCAAGGGTGCGCAGCGACGACGCACCGCGCCATTGCTGATAGGTCAACGCCTCCGCATCCATGCGCGCCCGGGCGAATGTGGTGCCCAGTCCAGTCTCCTTGCGATAATGCGCCTGGTAGTCGTACACCTCAAAGGTCTTGTACTGGTGCTTGCCCTTCGATTGGGCGTCGCTGACCTTGAGATCCGCCTGTGGCGTGTTGAAGTCAAAGTCGTTGAGCGTGACCTTGCCCCTTGTGACCCGTTCGATCTTGCTCAACTCCGCCACATGCTCGCCCCGACGCCGATCCGCATCGTCGCGAATGTGGAATTCTGCGGTGGCGTTCTCACTTATGGGTTTGTGCGCGCTGAGACCATCTGCCAACACCAGTTTTTCAGCGGTGGACTGGCTGGTGTTGCTGTCAAAGAAGAAGTAGATCCCCTCTTCCTCCATCAACCGGCAGATGAAGGCATAGTCGCTTTCGCGATACTGCAAGCAGTATTCCCGTTTCTCATAGCTCCCGGACAGGCTGTCCTTGTAGTCCGAGAACCCGTGTTCCGACAGGATCTGCTTGATAATGTCGGGCGCTGACAGGTTCTGAAAGACCCGGCAATCCTCGGTTCGGGTCAACAACCAGAACCAGGGTCTGACCTCGGCCACGAACTGGGTATACCCATCGCGGAAGCCAAAGTTCTCGACCGAGATACACAGGCCGGAGAATTTCTGCTCCTTGCCCTCCTCGGTGACCACATGCACATTCATGGTCTGCCCCACCAGATCGTCTAGCGATACGGCAGAGTTGCGGGACTGGAATTCGATCGTCGTCTCGGTAAGTTTGCTCAATCCTTCGCGCACGATGGCGCGGCGCATCATAAGCCCTTTTACCGAATAAGACCCAGACATCCAGACGACGTCATTTTCATGGGCTTTGCTTTCGGTCATGGCTTCTCCTTTCGGTCCCGGGCACCGGCGAGGCGCGCCTCAGCCCTGGGCAAAGAGTTTCGGAATACAAAGTCACAGGTCATTCAAAAGTGCCTCTAGATCGGCGTCTATATCGCCGTCCAAATCAGAATCGTCATCATCACCAAATCCGGCGAGAAGCGCGTCGAGATCATCATCGCCGCCCTCGCCATCGTCGTCAAAATTCAAATCAAGCTCTGAGTCGTCATCCGTGCTGTCCGGCGCTGATTCAGGCCGGGGCGGTGTGGGGTCCGCCGGCGAGGGCGCAGGGGCAGGCTCGCCCGTCCACGGCCCCAGCAGCGCCTCGCCGCGCAGCGAGTTGAACGACGTCAAACGAATTTCATCCCGCCCCCGCACTGCTGCGATCGGCATGAAGCCTCGCTCCTTTGCGGCAGCAATCTTATCAAGATCGACGTTCCGTTCGGTGCAAGGCAACGCCACCTGATCACCGAAACGGTCCGTCACGTAATGATATGGCATATCCCCCAGCGACATGATCGATCCGAGTTGGAGCGATGCACCGTTCTCTTTGAAGGATTTTGCCATCAGGATTGCCGCCAGAACCACCGGGTTGCCCCATAGCATGCCGCGCAAGCCCTCGCTCTGGGTGAATTCCTCGAAATCAAACGGATCAATCGGTTCGCCTTTGGCCCCATAGGGTCGGCGCAACAGGAAGCGCGGGGTCAACAGTCCGAGATGGCCGGCCTCGACCATTCCGGCAAGCGTATCCCAGGCGTCAGCCACCAGTTTGGGGCGCTCGTCCTTGGGATGATCCCAGAAGGCAGGCGTCACGGATGCCAGAAAGGGGGCATCGACATGCGCCGCGACCCGGGCGAAGCGGCCCAGCAATTCCGCATGCGGCGGTGTTTCCTCAAACGTATAGAGCCCAATCAACGCCGAATAGGCGCCACGGCCGTTCTCCGCATCCATCGGCTCTTCTGTCAAAAGCCGCACAAATCCGCTTTGTGACAAGTCTTCCTGGGCGGCGAGATCGGCGGCGATTTCCTCCGCAGATACGTCATAGAGCATCACCTCCAGCGTATCATCCACTTCAACCGACCTCTGGATCAGGTCCAAGGATCGCCATTGCGCCTCGACCGACTGGAATTCCGGATGATGCAATACCAGTCGCATCGCATCAGATAGCGCCAGATCAACTGCGTCCTGCATGGCCCCGAGATTGGGGTCCGGCAGGGCGCGGATATGCGGACCAACAACGCGCGCCAGCATGTCGTCCACCGGAGACGCTTCGCGCAACCTGTTGCCCGTGTCACCGATCAGCTTTTGAAAATCGCTCAGCCGTCTGTCCGCAGGCACAGCATTGCCGCCGGACCGCGCTTTGGGCGCACGGATCGGCGTGCCATGCGCCTCTGCCCAAGCCGCCAATGTCTTCATGGCGTGGTCCTTGGTGGTGCCGCTCTGTAGCTGTTTGCGCAGCCCGACAAGCTCCGAGAACAGCGTGACATTGTCATAGAGCTCATCCGGATGCAGGTCGTCGAACTCTCCCAGCTTGACGGAAATCCCCGCGCCGTCCTTGCCGATGGGCAGCACAAGCTCAGTGGCGAAACTCTCGATCACATCCTCGAAGGTATCGGGATCCAGAACCATGGGTTTGCGCTGTGCCAGTGCATCGCCCGTGTCGATCAGGCCCCGGGCGGCGCGGCCCGTGAAATCGCCAAAAACCGCCAACCGAAAGCGCTTGCGCTCCAGTTTTTGCGGCTCGGGACGTTGCGCCGACAGTGTCCCATAAGCCAGTTCGGGCTCCGGTTGTTTCGAAGCGGCCTGCTCCTCGCCGGTTTCTGAATCCGCATCGCCCGCCAGCAGAGCATCCAGGTCGAGATCGCCCTCGGCATCCTCATCAAGGTCCCCCAACAGCGCATCAAGATCTGCCAGATCGTCTTCTTCCTCGGCGGCCGCTGCATCCTCCAGATCACCAAAAAGCGCATCCAGATCATCGTTTTGACTATCGGCTTCCTCCGACTCGTCGAGATCCGCCAAGAGCGCGTCCAGATCAGTTTCGGCTGCCTCGGTGGCGTCGGTCTCGGCGACATCCTCCGGTATGGTCGAAATGTCTTCTGCGTGCGGCGGTTCCGGATTTCCGTCGGGCGCATCGTGATCCGGCAGATCGCCCAGCAGATCCTCAAGGATCGGATCCGATGTGTCCTCATCGGAACTTGGGCCTTCCGACATATCAAGATCATCAAGAAGCGTATCCAGGTCGGCGGAGATCGTGTCCGCATCACCGTCTTCACTGGTGTCGGTTTGATCGCCCGCCGCGTCAGGGTCTGCCGCAACCACGCCGTCCGAGGGCTCATCCTCGTGGGTATCGAGATCAGACAGAAGATAATCAAGGTCTAGATCATCATCTGCGGTTGGGGTTTCGAGATCCTGTTCCGGGGCGTCGGCCTCGATTGCGGACAGGATGTCATCCACTGCTGTGTCGCCCTCGGGAGAAGCATCTCCTACATCGATGTCGGACAGACCAGACAGGATGTCATCCGCACCAAGATCACTTTCGTTTCCGGCTTCAGGCACTGGCAATTGATCCAATACCGTCTCGAGATCCGCGGTTTCCGCATCCGCGGCCTGCTCTACCGGTTCCAATCCGGCAAGGACATCATCCAGATTATCCTGGGCTTCCTCAGTCGCGGCTGGCACGTCCTCCAGCATCGACGCCAGATCGCTCTCTGCCGTGTCGGATGTGGCCTCCACAGGTTCCAACCCCGCCAAAACCTCTGAGACATCAGTCTCCGGTGCCGTTTCAGTGCCACCGAAGTCATCCAGCATATCGGACAACGCGCGTGCGTCGTCTTCGTCATCAGTCTCGAGGACCGGGTCGAGACCCGACAACACATCATCGACGTCAGTCTCTGGTGTGGTCTCCGCCGTGTCCAGCGCGCCGACAACAGTCTCAAGATCGACGGTATCGTCTTGCGTGGGCGTATTTACGACCTCGATCCCCGACAGCACATCATCAACATCAATGCCATCGTCGTCTGTCTCGGCCACTTCGAGGCTCTGAAGCACCTCCTCTACACCCGCAGCGCGAGGAGGCTCGGGAACCTCAGCATCCGCTAGACTGGCCAGCACCTGCTCTGAACCATCAGACTCCGGCGCGGCAGAGATGGGTTCTTGTGCAGAAAGTGCGTCAAGGACGGCCTCGGAATCATCCTGATCGTCCGCCTCGAACGGTGTTTGGGCCGCGAGTGTGCCCAGAGCGTCATCGACGGCTGTGTCCGCACTGACCTCCTCCGGTGCCTGATCCGAAAGCGATTGTAGAACGGAGCCGCGCTGATCCTCCTGCTCAGGCAGGGAGGGCTCTGCCGCAGCCAGGCGCGACAGGGTTTCGTCATGATCAGACTTAGCCGGAACCTCATCGGGCTCGGAGGCAGCCAGAGAAGACAGCACGCTGTCGGCGGCATCTGACACAGGTTCCTCGGTCGGTGCTGCCGCACGCAGATCGGCCAATACATCTGTCGCTGCATCCTCCGTGCCCGCGTCCTCGGGCGCCTGGGCAGCCAACTGCGTCAGAACATCCTCATGCCCGGGTTCCTCCGGCGCAGAGGCCGGTTGCGCATTGCGCAAGCTTTGAAGGGCTGCATCCGCCTCCGCATCGGGCCCTGCCCCCTGCCCCGCCAATGACGACAACAGACTCGGTGATCGCAGGACCGTTTCGATCAGCTCTTCGGCACCGGCCTTGCCATCCATATACGTCATGAGTTGTTCAAGCTGCTGGCGCGCCTCCAGCAACGGCCGCAAGGCATCCACCTTTGCCGCGACCGCCCCCGGTGTGAAATCGGTCATGCTCTCGAAGGTGAGATCGACGGCCAGCGTCCCCTCCCCCGTGAGCGTGTTGGGCACGGTGAAAGCGGCGCGCGGCGCCATCGACCGCATGCGTTCATCAAAATTGTCGGCGTCAATCTCCAGGAATTTCCGATCCGCTATCGCAGGCTGCGGCGTATTCGATTTCCCCACCAGGTCTGCCATGACGCCCATCACAAAGGGCAATTGAACCTTTTTCTCGGCGCCATAGAGTTCCACATCGTATTCGATCTGAACCCGGGGGGCCCGGTTGCGGGCGATGAACTTCTGCGCGCTATCAGTCATCTTTGCCCTCCTGCGTGAGTGCCGCAACTTCCGCTCTCAGGGCGCGGATTTCATCGCGAAGTTCCACAACGTGCCCATCGACGACGTCTGTTTCCGACTTAACCAGATCGCGTAGTTTGTGAATTTCCGCCTCGGTCTCTTCTTCCACCGCCGATTGCATCGTGTTCACCAGAAGACCGATGAAGAGGTTCAGCACGGAAAACGCAGTCACCACAATAAAGGGCACAAAAAACGCCCACGCTGTTGGGTACACCTCCATCACCGGTCGGACGATTCCCATCGACCAACTCTCCAGCGTCATGATCTGGAACAGCGAATACAAAGAGCGCCCAAGCGTGCCAAACCATTCCGGAAACGCCGCGCCATACATCAACGTCGCCATGACCGCGAAAATGTAAAAGACGATGGAGATCATCACGATGACGGCACCCATCCCCGGCAACGCGTCCAGCAATGCCTGCACCACCGCTCGCATCTGCGGGATCACCGACAACAGTCGCATCGCACGCAGGACCCGCAACCCACGCAGAGCAGAGAGCCCCTGCCGATCCGGCAACAGACCCAGCGCAACCACCACAAGGTCAAAGACGTTCCACGCCGAGGAAAAGAACCGCAATCCGTAGGCGTAGAGCTTCATGGCGAGTTCGACGATAAAGATCGCCAGGACCACATTGTCGATTATATCAAGCAGCTCGCCCACGTGGGCCTGCACCACCTTTGAGGTGCCAAGGCCCAGCGTTATCGCATTAAAGATGATCACCCCGAGAATGGCATTGGTAACGCTCGGCCGCTCGATCACGACCTGCGCCCAGGCGCGGCTTCCAAATGTCGGATTGGCGGTCATGTCTGACACGGTTCCTGTCTCCCAAGCTCTTCTGCGCACCCGCTCCGGGGGCAACCGCTCGCGCGGTTGTTGCCTTTTCCGGTTTAACCGGAGGGCTCCCTGCCTTGTCGGTATGGAGCCCGTTTAAATCACACCGCCGCAGCCTCCTGGCGGCACGCGGCTTTTATGGTCCCGGCCGTGTGAGGCGGCGTCTGCATCCACCGCCCCCCACCGGGTGTCTTCAATCGAAACTGTAGGTGAAGTCTCCACCCTCCACTTCGATAGCAACCCGCTTTACTTCCTGCCCTTCCATCAGACGACGTAGAAACTCGTTCGAAATATCCGGCAACATGGAATTGGTCACGATCGCATCGATCATGCGACCACCGCTTTCAAGCTCCTGGCACCGCTCGACAATCGCATCGACGACAGCGTCAGAGTAGCTGAAGGGCACGCCGTGGCTGTCTTCGACCCGCTTTTGAATACGGCCCAACTGAAGTTTGGTGATCTCCGCAATCATGTCGGGCGTCAGTGGATAATAAGGGATTGTCACCATTCGCCCCAGCAGCGCGGGTGGGAAGACCTTCAGCAAAGGATCACGTAGCGCCTTTGCCAGACCTTCCGGATCGGGCAGCAGGTCCGGATCGGAACACATGTCCATCACCATGTCGGACCCGGCGTTGGTCGTCAGCAGGATCAATGTGTTCTTGAAGTCAATGATGCGACCTTCGCCATCTTCCATCACGCCCTTGTCAAAGACCTGAAAGAAGATTTCGTGCACATCGGGGTGCGCTTTCTCGACCTCGTCAAGCAGGACCACGGAATAGGGTTTGCGCCGCACAGCCTCGGTCAGCACGCCCCCCTCGCCATAGCCGACATAGCCGGGAGGTGCCCCTTTCAGACTGCTGACGGTATGGGCCTCTTGATATTCGGACATGTTGATGGTGATGACATTCTGTTCGCCCCCATACATGACTTCGGCCAGCGCCAGCGCGGTCTCCGTCTTACCCACGCCCGACGTCCCGGCAAGCATGAACACACCGATGGGTTTGTTGGGATTGTCGAGCCCGGCACGGCTGGTCTGGATCCGCTTGGCGATCATTTTCATCGCGTGATCCTGACCGATCACGCGTTTGGCAAGGTGTTCTTCCAGACTGAGAATGGTCTGGATCTCGTCCTTCACCATGCGGCCCACAGGAATGCCGGTCCAGTCACCAACCACCGCGGCCACGGCCTGCTGATCGACGATCGGCAACATCAGCGGGCGGTCGCCTTGCAGGCTGACCAATTCGGCGTTCTTCGCCTTGAGCTCTGCCATCAACCCGGCGCGCGCCTCGTCGCTCAGCGGGCTGCCGCCGGCTTCGGTCGCGCCCGTGTCTCCGTCGTCTCCAGACGCCTGCTCGGTATCGACGGGCGCGGCGCCCTCCCGGAGTTTGGCGCGCAGGTCAAGGATGGCGTCCACGCAGGCTTTCTCCCGGTCCCACTGGGCGGTCAAGTCAGACAGGCGCTCTTCCTCTGCAACCTTGGCGGCAGTCACCGCCTCGCGACGATCCGCAACCTCATAGCCGGCCGTCTCGTCCCGACCGATGATCTCCAGTTCGGTGGTCAGCGCCTCGATCCGGCGCTGGCTGTCATCCACTTCTGCCGGGACCGCATGCTGGCTGACCGCAACCCGGGCACAGGCCGTATCCAGAAGGCTCACCGACTTATCCGGCAACTGGCGGGCCGGGATATAGCGCGCCGACAGAGACACAGCGGCCTCGATCCCCTCGTCCAGAACCTGCACGCGGTGGTGTTTCTCCAGCATCGATGCAATGCCACGCATCATCAGCACCGCCTTTGGGATCGACGGCTCTTCCACCTTGACCACCTGGAAACGGCGGGTGAGCGCCGGATCCTTCTCAATGTACTTCTTGTATTCTGCCCATGTGGTTGCACCGATCGTCCGCAGGGTGCCGCGGGCCAGAGCAGGTTTCAGCAGGTTCGCCGCATCGCCGGTGCCGGCGGCCCCGCCAGCCCCGACCAGCGTGTGGGTTTCATCCACGAACATCACGATCGGGGTCGGACTGGCCTGAACCTCGTCGATCACCTGGCGCAGTCGGTTTTCAAACTCGCCCTTCATGCTGGCGCCCGCCTGCAACAAGCCCACATCGAGGACCAGCAAGCGCACGTCCTGCAATGCCGGCGGTACGTCGCCGCGCGCAATTCGGAGCGCAAAGCCCTCGACAACAGCGGTTTTGCCGACGCCGGCCTCCCCTGTGAGGATCGGGTTGTTCTGACGTCGCCGCATCAGAATGTCGACGATCTGACGGATTTCCTCGTCCCGGCCAACGATCGGGTCGATTTCGCCGGCCTTGGCCTGGGCGGTCAGGTCGGTGCAGAATTGCTCCAACGCTTCGCCTTGCCCCATGGCACCCGGCGCCATGGCCGCAGAGGCTTCACCGGGTTCCGCCCCCCCTCCGACGTTGGAGCCGTCTTGCGCGGTCAACCTCTCCTCGGGCGATCCATCAGTGGCCGCGGCAAAATTGTCCGCAAGATCATCTGCTCCGATGCGCGCCAACTCCGGCGACATTGTACTGAGAATATTGCGCAGCGCCGGCGTCTTGAGCATCCCCAGCAGAAGATGGCCGGAGCGTACCTGGCTCGCCGAATACAAGAGCGATCCCCAGACCCAACCGCGCTCCATCGCATCCATGAGATGATCGGACAGATCGGAAATCGTTGACGCGCCACGCGGCAACTGATCCAGCGCCCGTGTCAATTCTGTCGCGATCTTTCCGGTATCAAGGTCATAATGGGCAATGATACGATGAATATCACTGTCCTGCTGCGCCAACAGCTGATGCAGCCAATGCACCAGCTCCACATAAGGGTTCCCGCGCATCTTGCAGAAGACGGTCGCGCTCTCGACAGCCTGATATCCCAGTTTGTTGAGCTTGCCAAAAAGCGCTACACGGCTGATCTCGGTCATATCAGGTCCTTCCCTCTGTCGAGCTGTCTTGCCCTGCGCCGCCGTGCGCGGGGTATAGGTATAAATCATCTGCATCCGGACGGGTTGCGTCCGGGTCCGGGCGGGTACGCACCCAGCTCGTATGCCCCAGGCGCGTGGTCCCGCCGAGGCTGGCACGCGGCACCTCTTCGCCATCGAGGATAAGGTTCACGTCCCAATCAAGGCAATCGCCGACATAGGACCGGACGATGGCGCGCACGCGTTTGAGGCTCTCTCCCCCCGGGAGCAACCTTTCGTAATCCGGCAACGACAAGGGGCCGATCCGGAGTCTGAACTTCGCTGAACGGCTCCAGACCTTGTCACCGATCGATGTGGTTTTCCCAAGCGCCCCCGAGCCCAGTTGCCAGCGGTCATCGGGTTCCAGTTCGAGCCAGGATCCGACGAACTCCTCCAGCTTCACCTCGACGCCGAGGAAGGAGGACAGGATCGAAACCAACCCTTCGGGGTTGCGCGCCTGTTGACCGAGATGACCGGCATAATGCAGCCGCGCCATGTCCGGCATCGCATCACGCCCCTGCAGGTGATCACCGTGGTATCCGGCAAGCGCCGCCACCTTGCGCGCGATCGGGTCGTCACCTCTGTCAAAGCTCACTGCGGGCGAACCCTGGGACCAGGCACGATACAACAGGCTCAACAAACGGTGCGTCAGCATATCAGCAAACGCCACCATGGTTGGGTCCCGATGGTTGCGCTTGCGGTCGCGCGCATATTCCGTCAAATGCAGCGGCAAAGGCCCGGAGGGCCCGAACAGGCCGAAGAACCGGTTTGTCAGGCGCGCGGGCCCTGTGGCGCTCCCGGGTTTGAAATCGGCGATCGTCGACGGGGGAAACGCCAGCTCGGCCTCTTGTCCAAGGCGCAGCGCATCATGGCGTGGCCGCCGGCTTTCACCAAGGCGCGGATGATCCCCGAAATGCGCCTCAAGCACGCGCAACGCCTGGAACAGGTGATGCTCCTGGGGGGAGTCGACAAGGTTGTCGAACAGGGTGTGTTGATCCCGGGTCACAGCGTGCGACCGAGACCTTTCTCTGGTCGCCATCGGGCAATTTCCCCGCGTTTTTCCGTTGTCAGGACGGTTTCGGTAAAGGAGTTGATGCTGGCATAGCCACGAAAGAAGCGCTCCAGCACGGCCCCAAGGGCATAGATATTGGTACCTTCGAAGTAGCTTTCGTCAAAGCCCAGCGACACCTCGATCCCGCGTACGGCCGTCGACAGAACTTCGTCACTCATGAGCCGGACGATCGGCCGGGTGGACACCGACAAGATACCTTCCAGCTGCTTTTCCGTGACCCGATTGCCCAACGGCGCATAAAGCCCGATCAATTCGCGCAGGGCGGACGCGGAATGCCCGGTGTCGCTTTCAGCAATCGACAGGTAGTTGAGGCTCAGATGCGAGATCAATCGCCAAGCCGTGTCGCCCTGAGCCAGAGTCGGATGCGGACGGGTTGGCGATACCGGCAGGGAGATCTTCTTGACCGGCCCGCCATCCGGCAAATGAAAGACATCCTCGTTCCCTGTCGCCAGCAGCATCGGCAAGTCACGATTGGTACACAGGGCGGTCACCGCCAGCTGTTCCAATCCGGCGCTGTAAGGGGCTTGCGCCCTGTCAACCAATGTCAAATAGGCCTCGGACCCGAGGTAGGAAGATCGCACACCACGCAGCCGCTCCTTCTCGGAACGCTGCCGCATCTTGCGCTTCAGGGTATAATAGGCCGGGTGCCCCTCCCCGGCGGCGGTCAGATCCGTGGCTGAATAGAACGGCCGAAACGTGACATCATCCTCGCCGTCACCGCTGATGCCGGTCACCGATTTCAGCGCGTAAATTTCATAATCGAGCCCGGCGGTGCGGTTCGGGATCACGTGGTGCTCTGTGTCCTTGGACAGGACCCGCACCCGGTCGCACCGTTTCTCGAACAGATTCACCGCAGGAACAGCATGCGGTTCAAAGACATCGGGCATAATGATCTGCTCGATATTCTTCATGCCCTCGCGCAGCAGGATATACACATCCACATCCGCGCCCTTGGCCCGTTGAAGAGCCGGCTTCAACCCGGTCAACTCGACAAAGCGGAACCGTTCAGGAAGCGCAAAATACTCCTGCAACAGGCGATAGCCATCAAACACGCGGCGCGGCACCGGCAGCAGGGCTTCGTCCGGCGAAAACCCGGTTTGCCGGACGAAGCCCTGCCGCAATGGCATTTGCCAATCATCGCGTCGATCCGTGCTGCGCCCCACAAGCCCGGACACTTGCGTGCACAGCAGTTCGAGCAAAGGCCAGCTGTTGCCTGCGGCATTGGTCAGGTAGAGGCTGAGATGATCCATATCCAACTCGCGGATCGGTTCACCATCCTTGCGACGCAACCGCAGCCGAATGCCCGCGCGTGCATCATAGCCCTGCGCGACCCCGGCGGCGACAAGTTCACCACGGCCATCGATATATTGCGCTTCTTCAATTTCGATGGGCCAGAGTGTCAGATCCGCCGCGGTACGAAACTCAACCGCAGTCTGGATACCGTCGGTCAATCCGGAGCGCATGGTTGTCCCACGCGACAGCTTGTATCCCGCCTTCACCGCAGAGTTGGAAATATCCGGCTCCAGCCGCGCAATCATCATCGAAGGGGTCGGGGCCAGGTAGTGTGGATAGATGATCTCGAGCAGGTTGGACGTGAAATTGGGGTATTGCAGTTGCAACTCCAATTGCACCCGGGCCGACAGGAAGGCAACGCCCTCCAGCAGACGCTCGACATAGGGGTCGAGCACCTCGACTCCCTCCATGCCGAGGCGCGACGCAATCTTTGGATAGGCGGCCGCAAACTCTGCCCCCATGTCGCGCAGGTAATTCAGTTCCGTCTCGTAATGCTCAAGTAACCGCGTATCCACGTTAACCCCTCCGGTCCATGTGGACTTCGCCTGTTGTGAGATCGACCTTCGAACGCAGATAGAGTTCCAGCGGCATGGGTTGCGCCCACATGTCCGCCCGGATCTCCAAAGCTACGGTCATCTGTGTCGTGTCTTCTGCATCCACCAGCGTGACATCGACCGAGCCATCAATAATTCTGGGTTCATAGGCCTGGATCGCGCTGCGTATGGAATCACGGATTTCCCGCATCTTTTCCTTTGCGGTGAACTCCCCCGTCACCTCATGCAGCCCGTAGTTCAGCACCGAACGTGACACCGACGGAAAACGCTCCTCGTCGATAAAGTGGCCACCATTCTGGGTGTTCAACAGCCAGGACAAATCGCGCTGGATGATTTCCCGCAAGCGCACCACGTCAATGACCCGAGAGTCGCGGGTTTCCTTCCGCTCGCCGGGCGCATCATCTGTGAGCCGATCCAGGAGGGACGGCTGCAAGCGCTCTGCGAGGGTCTTATCAGCCATCGCCGGACGTGCTCCCGTCCATTTTCAGCAGACGCAGATCCATCAAGGCAACGTCGTCCTGGTCTGTGGCAAGAACGCGTTGCCCAAGCCCGCCGAAAGACTCCGCGCCGAGATCAACCCAATCGGTCGACCGCGCAAGCGCCGTCAGCCCCCCCGCCTCGGCAGATCCCGGATACCGCGTCGGCACCAATACCGCCAAGGCCCCGCCGTCCTTGGGCGTCAGGGTTCCGGCCATCCAGACCGCATCGCGCAAATCCGCAGGCTCTTCCAGCTCCAGGGTGTCGATCTTGGAAAACGGCATCCAGAAGTAGCGTCCGTTGACGATCACCTCCAGCACCGGCCCCAAGCGCATATCGGCATCCGCAATCCAGTCGAACCGCTTTTCGTTTAACGTGCCACCTATTGCAGGCGCCGCATCAAAGGCTTTGGCACGTGTCTCTGCCGCTTGTTCGGGCTTCCCCGCCGCGAGGGTTTTTTGCGCCTGGATCAGCAAGGCCAGCCATTCCTCCGGCTCACCGAAGATCAGCGGCTCCTTCTCTCCCTTGAAGACCTTATCGCGGTAGACCTCGCAGATGATTGCCTCGCGATAGGCCTGCGCCATGGTGGTCGCTGCACTGTCCATATCGGCTGACAGCTTCAGCTGGGTGACGGCACGCTTCCAGTCCCCAAGCACGCAAAGAAGTTGGAACAGGAAGATGCGCAGCTTGGCGTTGGAAGGATCCTTGCGGACCTCATCCTGCAATGCGGCCAGAGCCGCCGCCGGGTCACCCGCCTTTAGTTGCTCTTGTGCTGTCATGGACACGAAGCGCTTCCCCCTGAAATTCTATAAGAAATCTATTACTGTCAGTCCCGGGCACTTCAGCGCCCGGGACTTTGATAACACGCAAGGTGCGGGAATTATTCGACCTGGCCGGTCTGAACGTTCCACTTGAAGGTGTTTTCGGTCTTGAGCTTCGCGGTCTTCTGGTCGGTGGACTTGTACTCATGCTCGATCGCGGCATAGGCCATGGTCCAGGTCTCTTCCGGGATGCCGTCCTCGGAGCCGGAGATCGAATAGCTGTCGATCACCACGTCCTTGAGGGTCCAGATCGAGTAAGCTTCGAGACCGGCAGAGGCGCTTTCGCCCGAACGGCACATATGCAGCTTGATTTCCGGACGCACGGTGCCGTTGGCCACGGAGGTCGCCAGCTTGTTGGAAGCGATCCCCATCTGCGAGGTGACTTCGATCTTGCCGAAGTTGGAGTTCGCGTGGCCACGCTGGGTGGAGCCAAGGTCGGACATTTCGACAGCGCGCTCGACATTCCAGCTCAGCGACTGGATCACGATCCACTTGTCGTGGCCCTTCTCGGTCGCGTCGCCGGGGATGTCGGAGATATTAACGAACATGTTCGCAGCCATTGTTCATTCCTTTCAGATCAGATGTTTTCGAGTTCGAAGTTATTTTCGAGTGACGTTGAAATCGGGGTTCTAAAATCAGCCACCCTTTTCGGACGGCAGTTTGGAAACCAGTCTCAAAGATACTGACAGGCCTTCCAGTTGGTAATGAGGACGCAGGAAGAACTTCGAGCTGTAATAGCCCGGGTTGCCTTCGACCTCTTCGACAACCACTTCGGCCGAAGCAAGCGGCTTGCGCGCCTTCTCCGACTCCGAGGAGATGTCGGCATTGAAATCAACGTAATTGTTGATCCAATCCTGTAGCCAGGACTCCATGTCCTGACGGCTCTTGAAAGAGCCAACCTTGTCGCGAACCATGCACTTCAGATAATGCGCAAAGCGGCAGGTTGCGAAAAGATACGGGAGACGCGCCCCGAGGTTCGCGTTGGCGGTGGCATCGGGGTCGTCGTATTCGGCGGGCTTGTGCAGGGACTGCGCGCCGATGAAGGTCGCCACATCGGTGTTCTTGCGGTGGATCAGCGGCATCATGCCGTTCTTGGCCAGCTCCGCCTCGCGGCGGTCATCGATCGCGATTTCGGTCGGGCATTTCTGGTCCACGCCACCATCGGTGGTCGGGAAAGTATGCGAGGGCAGCCCTTCGAGCGTGCCGCCGCTTTCAACGCCGCGGATGCGCGAACACCAGCCATAGCTCTTGAACGAACGGGTGATGTTGGTCGCCATGCCGTAAGCGGCATTGACCCAGCCGTATTTGTTGCTGTCGGCACCCTCGGTGTCTTCTTCAAAGGCAAATTCTTCCACCGGATCTGTCTGAGAGCCATAAGGCAGACGTCCAAGGAACCGCGGCATCGCGAGACCGACATATTTGGCATCCTCGCTGTCGCGCAAGCTCCGCCAGGCCGCATATTCCGGGGTCTGGAAGATCTTGGTCAGATCGCGCGGATTGGACAGTTCCGACCAGCTGTCCATCTGGAACAGCGTCGGCTTGGCCCCGGTGATCAGCGGCGCATGGGCGGCCGCAGCGATCTTGGACATCTCACCCAGAAGCTCGATATCGACGGGCGAATGATCGAAGTGGAAATCCGCCACCAGGCTGCCATAGGGCTCACCCCCCAACTGGCTGAATTCCTCGGTGTAGATCTTCTTGAAGATCGGCGACTGGTCCCAGGCAGTGCCCTTGAACTTTTTCAGGGTCTTGGAGAGCTCTTTCTTGGAGACCGGCATCACCCGGATCTTCAGCATCTCGTCGGTCTCGGTGTTGTTCACCAGATAGTGCAGACCGCGCCAGGCGCTTTCAAGCTGCTGGAACTCTTCGTTGTGCAGGATCAGGTTGACCTGCTCGGTGAGCTTTTTGTCAATCTCGGCCACGATGCTCTCGATCGAGCGGAGCGCATCGTCGGACACCAGGTTGGTGTTGGCCAGTGCCTGCTCGGCCAGCGTCTTGACCGCGGATTCCACGGCGGTCTTTGCCTGGTCGGATTTCGGCCGGAACTCCTTTTGCAGGAGGCTGGCGAATTCGCTGGAACCAAAGGCGGAAGCGCCCTCGGCGGCTTCTGTCTGAAGATCTTGTTCAGCCATATCTGTCCCTCCCTAAAATTTATTCGCCAGCGTCGTCAGCGCCACCGGGGGCGGGCTGCGCGGCCAAAGTCTTCAACAGCGACGGGTCCTGAATGATCTTGGAAATCAGATCCTCGGCCCCGGTCTTACCATCCATATATGTCATAAGATTGGAAAGCTGGGTGCGCGCTTCAAGGAGTTCGCGCAAAGGTTCTACTTTTGCAGCGATTGCGGCCGGCTTGAAATCATCCATGCTCTCGAAGGTGATGTCGACCGCCAGGTTGCCTTCGCCCGTCAGGGTGTTGGGCACGGTGAAAGCCGCGCGGGGCGCCATCGACTTCATGCGATCGTCGAAATTGTCCACGTCGATTTCGAGGAACTTGCGATCCGCAATTGCCGGCTGTTCGACCTCCGACTTCCCGACCAGATCGCTCATCACACCCATTACGAATGGCAGCTGAACCTTCTTTTCGGCGCCGTAGAGCTCGACGTCATATTCAATCTGAACGCGCGGCGCACGGTTGCGCGCGATGAACTTCTGGGAACTGTCTGCCATCTAGGCCTCCTCGATCGTCACTTCTTGTACGGCGCTGGAACAAGGTTCCGTCGCGCCAATTCGGAAATGGGTTTCTATCAATCGTCTTCGTCTTCGATGCCGCCAACCAGATGAACATTCTCCAAACCGCGTGGCGCCATATCATTTATAATGGTCAGGAAATCGGCCCCCACCAGGCGCTTGGCACGCTCCAGAAGCAGCGGCAGTGGGCTCGAGGGTTCCTCGCGCTTGTAATAGGCGATGATCCGGTCGATCGTGTTTGCCACATCGGTCGGCGAATTGATCGCGCCGGGCGCACCACCGCCAACGGGGCGTGATGGTGCTGCAGCGACATCCGCGCCGTCCGTCTCATCTTCCGTCGGGGTCGTCTGGTCCGTTTCTCCCATGCTACCATAAGATCGCATCTTTTGCGTCATCTGCCTCAAGAGCTTCAGGAGCGGGTCCAACTCTGGCCCCTGCCCCGGCGTCTGCTCATCGAAAACAGCCGAGATCGCCCGAATATTCGCTTCGATCGTCTCGATTGCGGAAAAACGTGCATTGAGGACATCGTCATCCGAATCCTGGAAGGCCGCACTGATCGTCGCCGTATCCGGGATGTGATCCATATGTGCCGGCGCTGCGATGAGGCCTTCCGCGATTTCGATATCCCGCATCGAGAACCGCCCAAAGCCCCGGCTCTCGGTCAAAGCTGCCCGGCGCAGCGAGCGGTAGACCGGCGACGGCCCGCCCATGCCATCAGGTTGCCCGCAGATGTCCTGCACCGCATTCACCCGCATGGTGGGATCGCCATCGTCCTCATCCAGCATCGGGTGGCAGGTGTCCCAGAAATCTTCGAGCATCCCCCGCATCAGGGTGGTGACATCGGCAAAGCCTTGCACCCCTTCTGATTGAAGAATTGCGTCAGAAAGGAAAACAGCTGCACGCAGGTCGTGGGCCCGCTCCAGAACGGCCAAAGCCTTGTTCTGAACTTCTCGATAGTCGGGGTCGGTCGCCGGCGTGACCTGATCCCCAATAACCGTTTCTTCACCCGGTTGGGCCGCAAGTTCCATTTCCGTAAAGTCCGGATCATACTCCGGATCGGATCCGCTGGGGGCATCATCCCCCTTGGATTGCAACAGGATGCTCACATCCATTTTGCACTAACCCCCGTCAGCAAAGCGCTTTTTTGTTCTGTCGGAATTGTGAAGCATTCCCACGCCTGCCGCAACGGATAATACCGCGCAACAAAACAATAACTTGACGCAAAGTGAGCCTTGCCGAATGCTCAATGTCAATTGTTTTGAAAGGTTCAGGAGGGTCAGCCATGCAACCGACGCGTATCGAGGGCGGCGATATGAGGACCCTGGTGCGCGAGGGAGCCAAGCGGCGCACGAGTTTCGCCTTTTGCCTGGATGGCAAGAATGACCCGCTGTTGCTGATTCAGCCAGGCAGCAAACCCGAGAAGCTTCGGCCACTGCTGAAGAAGGAAGGCGGTGGACCGCCAATGACTTGGGGGACATTCGTCGTCCGCTCGGACGAGATGGAAATGATCTGTGAGCAGGCCCCCGCGAAGGCGGTCACGAACCTGAAACGGTTCCTGCGCGCCAATAAACCCAAAGTGAATGTGCTGTTTCGCGATGACGGTGGCAATCTGCTGGATAGCCTCAAACCGGAAAAGAGCAAAAATGACGCTGATGTAACGACACTTGACGATGTGGACACCCCGGGAATCGACCCCAAGCTGGTCAAACCGCTGCTGGCACGCGCGAAGCGAATCAAACCAAGAATCGTTCAGGCCCCCGGTCCGCTTGAGCGCAAACTGAAGCGCGGGCTGTCCAAAGCGCTCAGCCTGATCAACGCAGGCAAGCTGGAAGACGCGCAAACGCTGATCACCATGATCGAACAGGCGGTTGCCCGCATCGGTGCGGACCGCGAGGATGCCGATAGCAGTATGAAACGCGCCGACCGCGAACGCCAAACCCGACCGCTTGGCGCGGACCTGAAGCGTGCGAAGAAGTTGCGCACCTCAATGGGGCAGGTTGCCGGCGGCAAGCGGGAAAAGCTGGATCGAGCGCTCCGCGTTGCCGCCCGGCTCCTGAAGCAGCGGGATCATGACAAGGCGCGGGAGGTCATGGACCGTATCGAAGCCGCGCTCGGTGCCGCGATCTGAACCACCCGCCCTCCCCTTCTGAACACGCACAATCCAACGTCGGAGATCCAGAATGCGAAGCCCTCTTCCTGCCCTCCTCGTCGCTATCTCGATTGCGCTTTCGGGACCGGCGCTTGCCGACAGCGGCCGGCTCCTGGTCGAGCTCAACAAGACCGAGAGCATCGAAGGCGGCGGTTGCCGTGCCTTTTTCTTGTTCCGCAATGAAACAGGAAAGAGCTTTGCAGGCTTCGAGATGTCCCTGGCCGTCCTGGACGCACGCGGGGTCATTGATCGGTTGCTGTCCATCGACGCTGCGCCATTGCCCGTGGCGCGCACCACGCTCAAGCTGTTCGAAATTCCGGACCTGAGTTGCACCGACATCTCCGAGGTGCTGCTCCATGACATGACCGCCTGCCAGCCTCAAAACGAGGAAGAAATGGACTGCTTCTCGATCCTGGATCTGGCCTCCCGCTCTGACACGCGCTTGGTGAAATAGACATGGAGCGCCTGCTGGAAAACGTCGGCACCGGCGCACCAATCCTGTTGGTTCTCGCCATACTGTCTTTGCTGTCACTGACCATCATCATCGCCAAGGGTATCGAATTGCGCTCGGTCCTCTCGGGGGAGGACAAGCGGCGCGACGCGATCTCGCGCTGGCGCAAGAACGAGAAGCCCGATGCGCTCCGAATGATCGGAACCCAAACGCCGGCAGATCGCGTTCTGAGCTTTGCGATGTCGGGTACCCTGGAGCGCCTGCGTCCTGCCCTGCTGCAATCGGAGCTTGAGCGCAGAGGCAGCGCCGAGCTTTTGACCCTCGCACACCGTCTCAGGATACTGGAAATTACCGCCATGATCTCCCCCCTGCTTGGACTACTCGGCACCGTGCTGGGAATGATCCAGAGTTTCCAGGAACTTGAACTCGCAGAGGGCGCAGCCAATGCAGCGCTTCTTGCTGGGGGTATATGGCAGGCGTTGCTGACCACCGCCGCCGGTCTTCTGGTGGCGATCCCCGCCGCCATCGCAGCGGGTTTGTATTCCGCACGCATTGAACGGGTCGCCCAGAGCATCGAGCGCAGCATCGGTCAGTTTCTACTCGCCGAAGAGGCCGCCCAGTCCGCAGGAGACGCCACACGCGAAGCCCCATGAAACTGAACCGGCCCGCACGCGCAACCAGTCTGATCTCTCTGGTGCCCATGATCGACGTTCTGTTGATCCTGCTGGTTTTCTTTATGGTAACATCGACGTATCTGAACCTGAACATGTTGCCGGTGCGCAATCCGGCCCCTCAATCCGGCGTCTCAGTCGGCGCTGATCCCGAGGTGGTCTTGATCCGGCTGTCCGCCGATGGCCGCGTCAGGATCGGGAACCGGAATGTGGCGATGGGTCAGTTGCACGAAAACCTGCAGGACTTCACTGCGCGACCGGACACGCTTCGGGTGCTGATCCTGCCCTCCGCCGCTGCAAGCACGCAGTCCTTGGTTTCGGTTCTCGAGACGGTCGCCCAAGCAGATGTTAGGCAGGTTCAGATCCTGCGCCTGGAGGTGCAAAAATGAAGCTTGATCGACCCGCAAGCGGCGCCCGTGGCGAGCCCATTACAGCCCTGATCGATGTGGTGTTCTTTCTGTTGGTGTTCTTCATGCTGATCGGGCGTATGGATGCGACCGCGCCCTTTGACGTTGCGCCACCAGTGGTCTCCAGCGCCGCCAGCCTGCCCTCTGGCGGCGCCACACTCTCGGTTTCGGAACACGGCGCCTTGGCCCTGAATGGTGAACCGGTCGATCAGGCCGCGGTGGCAAAGGCGCTCGCCACACTGCAGGACAGCTCTGACGGCCTGCGACTGCGGATCAATGCCCATCGCGAGGCCAGCTTGCGACATGTCTTGCCCCTCTTGTCAGTGGCCGAGGCTGAAGGTTTTGATGACATCGTTCTGATCGTCACGCCAAGCGGCGCGACAGTCAGGTGACTCTCGCCGAACAACATAACCCACCTGGGTATACGCCCCTTGTGTGGAGCGTTGGGCTTTTGGGTTCGGTAGCTGCGAACACGGCGTTGATTGCGCTTGTTTTGCTCAGCCTGCACCCCGCACCCCCCCGGCATCACTCCGAAACACCAACCGAGCTTCAGGTCACTGCGCACAGCGTGCCACGCAGCAGTGCCTCCCCCTCCGACGCAAGCGGCGCCCCCCTTGACCCGGCCGAACAGAGTTCAAACCCGGTGGGCGCAGGCCCGCTCCCCAGACGCCGGGCCGAGGCTGTCGAGATCGAGGCGCCTTCCGTGGCCACACCCACGCCGCAGGGCGCGCAATTGTCGGCGAGTGCGCCGCCCAGCTCTTCGCTTGCACCTAGCACCGGTGCTCCGACGACGCTCTCATCGCAAGATGCGCCCCAAGAGGTAGTGACCTCTGGCTCTTTGCAGGCCACGCCGCTTGATACGGTCGTTCCGCACCGCACCGAAGCCGCGTCTGCAATCCCCTCCGCGGAAGCAGTGCGCGCCACCGAGGATATCGCCACACCTGAACTGTCTGCGGCGCTCCCCGTAAACGCGCAGCCGCTCGCCGACGTTCAAGAGGTGAGGACGGAAAAAACACCGGCGGAGACACCTGCCGCAGTGTCCTTGCACGCATCAGACCAACCGGCTGCCAGGCTGGATGCCACATTGATCCCTGCCCCCGATCTGGAAGCTCTTGCTCAATCCGGGCAATCCATCGCCGCACTTCCCGCATCCGAGGTGGCATCCTCTCGGCCCGCCGCGCAAGCCAACTCCGAGAAGATCACCGCCGCGCTGGCGTTTGTGGGCACCTCCTCTGGTGATGTCGATCCGCAATCCTTGGCCGCATTTCGCGCCTTTCAGGCCCCCGGCCCTGCGGATCAGGAGGTCCGGGACGGTCTGGCCGCGCAACTCGCCGCCCTACCCTGCGCGCGGGTGCAACTCGCATTCGATCCGGAGACTGCCACCTTGAATGCCACCGGGCACATCCCCGATCACACATTGCGTCCCGAGATCCTCAACGCTTTGCAGTCACAAATGGGGAGCGACATCGCGGTATCGGACAGTCTTCGTATCCTGCCACCACCACAATGCGGCGCGCTTTCTGCCATCTCGGATCTTGGCCTGCCGCAAAGCACGGATCAGACAACGGATCCACGTCTGATTGGACAGGACACCTATGCACGTGCCCTGACCTTCTCTGGTGGGCAACAGCTCTATTTCAACCTCACCGCACCCGATTATCCGGCCTATGTGTACGTCGACTATTTCGACGCCACCGGAAACGTCATTCATCTAAGGCCAAATGCATACGCCCCGCTGACGTTGATCCCACCTGCCGAACAGCTCCATGTGGGCGCGCGCGCCGCAGCGGACACCGGTTTGCAGATCACGGTTGGGCCACCCTATGGTCAGGAAATCGTCGTCGCCTTTGCCAGCTCACACCCGCTCCACCCGGATACCGCTCTGCGACCGCTCTCAGAACCCGCATCGCCGTATCTATCCGACCTGAAGAGCGCCATTGCCGCCGCCCGCGCACAACATACTGATTTCAAAGGAGAATGGGTGTATTTCCTCGTGGTCACGCAAGCGCCCTGACCACGCGCGTCAGTCGCAATCACCCGTCGCCCAGCTCCGCAGTGCCCGCTTCATCACGCCGCCGAAAGGATGCTGCTTTGAAAGGGAGCGCTGAAGGTCGGCCGTCAGATAGGTCCGCGCCTGTGTGCACAGCGCATCGCGCGTCCAGTTGTGGCAATTGCTACAGCTTTGCTCCTTCCAGTATTCCTCGGGCAAACCGGCCACCGGCGGAAAGAGCGGAGATTGTTGCACCAGATGCTCCAGCGTCAGCCCATTGACCTGCTCCAGGTCGCTCTTGAGCGCACTGGTAAAGGAAATAGGACCTGTCTCGATCTGCTCGGACAACGGCTCATCCATCAGGCTTGTGGTCACAGTTGGAACGCCGCCGAGATCGAGATCGGCACCTGCCCCGGTTTGGCGCGCCGCAAGCTCGACCTCTGCAAGTTCCTGGTACCGCCCATCCGGAAAGGCCTGGAGATAAGCTTCTAGAGCGGCTGTACCTGCCTCGTTATGCGCCGCTTCGAACATCGCCGTTTCATCCGTTATCGGATGGCTGCCTTGGGCCGACTCGTCCGTGTTTGACCGATGCGAGATCTCCGCCAGCAAGGCGCGCGCATCGGCTGCATAGGGGCTCTTCCCATAGGACCGCAGGAAGAGCATCAACTGAACCGCATCGCGGCTTTCCCGCGCGAGGTTCCAAAGCTCACGCTCGGCAATCGCCGCATTGGAGCGTGGCTCGGTCCCGGATGAAACTTTGTTGAACACAAAATCGCTGACAAGCGAGCTGCTGTCCCAAGGCGTCTGGCGACCGTCGGTCGCCTCCAGAACGGACCGGCGCACCTGCTTCAGCACCTGTTCGATTGGCTGATTGGCGACGGTCATCTCCCGCGCCAGCGCTTCTGTGAAGGGGCTATTGCCCTCGACACCATCAAGCGCCACCGCACCGGGTGCCGTCGCGTAGGCAAGAAAGGTCCCGGTTGGGGCCTGCATTTCTGCCAGACCATTGTCATTCAGGTCAGCGACGCTCACAAAAGGGTTGTTGCGGCACGCATCGAGGATCACGATGTTGGTGGCGTTTCGGGCCGATGCCATCTGACGCAGGACGGATTGCGCCTCGACGGCCACGAGATCTAGATCCGCCGCATCACTCAGCGCCACATCCACCGGCAGCAGGTAATTGTTGCCAAAGCTCTGCACCCCATGGCCTGCGTAGTAAAACAGGCCGACAGCGCTTTCATCCTTGGCACGAAGCGCACGCCCGAATTGCGCAATGCCCCGCTTCAACTCCACCTGAGTTGCATCGGTGATCAGCGTCACCTCAAAGCCCAGTTCCTCAAGCGAGTCCGCTATCAGCTCTGCATCGTGGACGGGGTTCTCCAATGCCGTCACCGAACCATAGGCCGAATTGCCGACAACCAGCGCCATACGGTCCGCGGCGTGCAAAAGGCCAGCCCAAAGGATGAGCCACAGGGTTGTCGCTGCAAGGAGCCACATCGGCAGGTTCAGACGTCGAGGTATCACGGGTATCTTTCGGTTTGGCCACGGGATCAATTGCCCACCCCAGATTGCCCGGGACGGTGGGCAAGACCAGTATGGCACGCTTTTCTCAACGTGTAATTTACATGTGTTTGCAATTCGAGACCACACGGCGCGCACTGTGCTGTTAGCTCACTGCGCTGGAAATGCTACACTGGCCACCAGGATGCTCCGCAGCGCCAGACCCAAAGGAACCCCAGGCATGAAAAACCGCCTTTACCTATTGTTTTTATTTACTTTTATATTCTCTCCTATCCTCGCGACGGCCAATCCCTTTGCCGGCGGGTGGCGACTGCAGACCGATCAGTCCAACATCGGCTTCCTGTCCGTTAAAAAAGGGACAATTGCGGAATACAGTGGTTTTGCGTCGTTCTCCGGAGCAATTGACCCCACGGGGACAGCCAAAATCTCTGTCGCCCTGGATTCGGTGGACACCAAAATCGACCTCCGCAACGTCCGCATGCGGTTCCTGTTCTTTGAAACCTTCAAGCACAGCGAGGCCGTGATCGAAACATCGCTTGCACCAGCGCAGGTGGCCAATCTGGCAGAGATGCGGAGAAAGACCATCGACTTGTCGGTCGCCCTCACGCTGCACGGGGTAGAAGCCAATGTCACGGCTCCTGTTGCGGTGACATTGCTGGACGACAATACCGTGAACGTCGCAACAGTTCAGCCGATCATTCTGTCCCTCGCCGATTTTGATCTGCTGGGCGGGCTGGCGAAACTTGAAGAAGCTGCCAATGTCACCATCACGCCGGTGGGGATCGTCAGCCTTGACCTGACTTTTACCCGCACGGGAACGGACACCGAGGTTGCCGCGATAGACACACCCTCGGCAGGCAAGAGCGCGGCGCTGGAAACCTCCGGCACCTTCAACCGAGAGGAATGTGTCGGCCGCTTCGAGATTTTGTCGCAAAGTCGCAGCCTGAACTTCCCGCCGAACACGGCTGCCATCACTGACGATGCCAGTGCGTTTCTCGATGTGCTGGCAGATGTGGTGAACCGATGCCCGGACATGAAAGTCGAGGTCGGAGGACATACAGATTCTTGGGGCAAAGCGGCCTGGAACCTCGAGCTGAGCCGACAGAGGGCGGTGGCTGTCGCCAAATACCTGATCTCCAAAGGCGCGGCACAATCCCGGTTGGTCCCCGTTGGATATGGTGAAACCAGCCCGCTTGTCGACAACAACACCCTTGAAAATCGCGCCAAGAACCGCCGCATCGAGTTCAAGGTACTCAATTAAAAAAGGCGCTGTCCCCGCGGGGACAGCGCCATTCATAGCGCGCAGAGCTGGGACCTACTCTTCCAGCTCCGCAAAGAACGCGTGGATCGCCGCCTCCAGCTTGCGTTGATCTACACCCGAGAAGTCACGCTCCATCGCCATTTCAATTCGACCATTGCGGGCCTGACACCGCACTGTCCCCGCGGGGACAGTGCATCGCAATGTGGTCTTGGCCTGCCCGCCCGGTGCCGCCTTCGCCGCCCCATCAGTGGCTTGCTCTGAACTTGCAGAACGCGCAGCTCCTTGGCCACGGCCCGCCAACCATGTCTTCAGAATCTCCAGTTCATCGTCGTGGGTTTCAGCGGCAGCGACGCGAAGGCGACTCCGTAGCTCTGCGCTGGCTGCCTCATCCGCCAACAGAGCGCGCCGCAGATCCAGCCCCAGGTTTCGGGAGATCGCCTCCGGGAAGCGCAGCTCCGCCCCCAAAAGATCAAGCAGCTCTGCGAAGTTGCGAATATAAACCCGTTTCTGGCGCCCAGCCGATGCATAGAGCGTCGCAACCGCAGCATCCAGATCCGGGGCCTCAGTCTCCGGGTCTTCACAGTAGGACACGGCCAACTGCGCCATTTCGGCAAAGGAAATGTCCCGACGCACGAGGTTCTCATCGACCATGCGCCGGTAGAGCCCTTGCAGCGTTTCACCGCGCGCGACCAGGCCAGCCGGGATTGCTGCAAACTCTTCATCACCGGTTTCCTGAAGCAGTTCACGATAGGCCGACATACGGCGAAACCCCTGAACCAGCTGATACCCATCGCCGTCTTCCTCCACCCGAATTGGGTTCGAAAGCCCGATGGTGCGAATGGATTCCTTCAGCTCTGCCAGTTCAGGATCGATTTTGGAAGACCGGTCCCGCGTCAGCTTGGTGACCTTGATTTGATCGAGCGGGATCCGATCGACCACAAGCCCCAGCTTCTTCAGGCGCACGAACTCATGTGCGAGCCTGTCATTCTCGGCGCGAATGGTCTGCTCGACCTCGGCACGCGCGCGCAAGGCTTCGGCGTTTTCGGAAATCGCCTTGGCCATCGGACCGCGGCGATGATCCGGGGAAGGGCCCGCATCCTCGGCATCAGCCTTCTCCGTCCCCGCGGGGACAGCCGGCTCATCCGGGAAATCGATATCAAAGACTCTGCGCTTGCTCATGCCTCATCCTCCAATTTCTCCCAGGCCTCGAGGACATTGCCACGAAATTCTTCATAGGCTTTGTCAAAGGAGACACGCGCGCGGCGCCACGTTTCCCGCGTCATATCCCGATAGTCGATCTCATAGATCGAACTGAGAAACCGGCCGGATTGCTCTACCGCACGGGTCATCTCGATCGGGTGTTCGGTCATGCGATCTCCGAACACTTTCATAAATGCGGACCGCATGGCACGATGAAGATCATTCCCGGACTCATAGCGCGTCAGCAGGAAGCGCACATCCTGGAACACCTTCGGCAGATTGAACGTCCCCGTGGGGACAACGCCATTGAAGGCCGACAGGTCCTCAAGTGCCTCCGACAACTGACCGATGAACGACGTCGTGGAATCATATTCCCAATACCCGGGACCTGACGGGACATAGAGCATATCGGCAGCAAAAACCGCGTTCATCGACTGATAGCCGATTGCCGGTGGGCAATCGAAGATCATCATGTCGTAGTCATCACTCGGAAGCTGATCGAGATACCGCGACACGGCCGCAAAGAAAGACCACTCCGGATTCAGATGGCGGTATTGCGCGGATGCAAATTCGACGAAGGCGGCGTTCGCGCAGGATGGGATCACATCGATCGTTGGCCAGCTGGTCGGTTTGACAAAGTCGGAAATCCTCAGATCCTGCAGCCCCATGCCGGTGATGGAGGAGGGCAGTCGCCGCTCGGGCAGGGCAGATCCACTTTCAGCCCCGCGCACCGAGGCATTCATGCGCTCCGTCTCGCGCACCAGGTCCCGCGCCATGATCCCCCAGACCGTGTAATCCTCCGCCACGTCCGACAACCCCATGGAGTGCGACAGCGTCGCCTGCGGATCAAAATCCACACAGAGCACACGATAGCCATCCAGCGCCGCGGCATGGGCAAAGTGCAAAGCAACCGTCGATTTTCCGGCCCCGCCCTTGAAGTTCGAAATGGCGACGCGGATTGCGCGCTTGCCCGCAGGCCGGCCCGGCATCAGCGATTTCCGGTTGATCTTGATGCGGCGGCGCAGCTCGTTGATTTCGTCCAATGAGTACCATCGCTGGCGCCCGTCTTCCTCCACATGCCCTTGAGGGAGGCTCGGATCAGCGGCCAATCGTCCACGCAGGGTGGACTGGTTCACCTTGAATATCAGCTCGGCAACTTCCCAACTGGAGAACCGTCGAAGGGTCTTTTCCATCTCTGGTGAAAAGGTCTGCTGCCGGATCCAGCTCTGCATCTTCAAAGATTGCGCCTGAAGCGCCGCAAGGTCCTCATGGGTGTACAT
>NZ_JBSWVA010000001.1:3910000-4041381 GCF_056159345.1 Epibacterium sp. ABV4_022 | reverse complement strand
GCGCCGAACATGAAGGCGCTGGCGGAGCGCTCGACCCGGTTCCGCAACTGCTACACCGCCAGCCCCCTCTGCGCGCCGGGGCGGGCCAGCTTCATGTCCGGACAGCTGCCCTCCGCCACCGGCGTCTATGACAATGCCGCCGAATTCGCCTCCTCGATCCCGACCTACGCCCACCACCTGCGCCGCGCCGGCTATTACACCTGCCTCTCCGGCAAGATGCATTTCGTCGGACCCGACCAGCTGCACGGCTTTGAGGACCGGCTCACCACCGACATCTACCCGCCCGATTTCGGCTGGACGCCCGACTATCGCAAACCGGGCGAGCGCATCGACTGGTGGTATCACAACATGGGCTCGGTCACCGGCGCCGGGGTGGCCGAGATCTCCAACCAGATGGAATTCGACGATGAGGTCGCCTTTCACGCCACCCAGAAGATCTACGATCTGGCGCGCGGCAAGGACGACCGGCCCTGGTGCCTCACCGTCAGCTTCACCCACCCGCATGACCCCTATGTGACCCGCAGGAAATACTGGGATCTCTACGAGGACTGCGAGCATCTGCTGCCCGAGGTGGGCGACCTGGGCTATGACAATCAGGACGCCCATTCCAAACGGATCTTCGACGCCAACGACTGGCGCAACTTCGACATTTCCGAAGAGGACGTGCGCCGCTCCCGCCGGGCCTATTTCGGCAATATCTCCTATCTCGACGACAAGATCGGCGAGGTGATGGAGGCGCTGCGCGGCACCCGTCAGGATCAGGACACCATCATCCTGTTTGTGGCCGATCACGGCGACATGCTGGGCGAGCGCGGGCTGTGGTTCAAGATGAGCTTTTACGAGGGCTCGTCGCGGGTGCCGATGATGGTGTCGGCGCCTCAGATGGCGCCGGGGCTGGTCACCGATCCGGTCTCCAACATCGATGTCTGCCCGACGCTCTGCGATCTGGCCGGGGTCAGCATGGAGGAGGTGATGCCCTGGACCGCGGGCGAGAGCGTGGTGCCGCTGGGCCAGGGCGCAGAGCGGCAGAGCCCGGTGGCGATGGAATACGCCGCCGAGGCCTCCTATGCGCCGATGGTGTCGCTGCGGCAGGGGCGCTACAAGCTCAACCTCTGCGCGCTGGACCCCGATCAGCTGTTCGACCTGGAGGCCGACCCGCACGAGCTGACCAACCTGGCCGGGGATCCCGCCCATGCCGAGGGCTATGCGGCGCTGAAGGCGATCGCTGCCGACCGCTGGGATCTGGACCGTTTCGACGCCGAGGTGCGCGCCAGCCAGGCCCGCCGCTGGGTGGTCTACGAGGCCCTGCGCCAGGGCGGCTATTTCCCCTGGGATTACCAGCCGCTGCAAAAGGCCTCGGAGCGATACATGCGAAACCACATGGATCTCAACATCGTCGAGGACCAGGCGCGGGCGCCGAAACCGGAAACCTGAGCCCCTCATCACCCGCCTGCGCGCAACAAAAAAACGACCCCAAAAATACAGCGCGCAGGCCTTCCCCACCTCCAACAGGGAGACGCGCAATGTCAATCAAACCACCGCTCACGGATCTGCCGATCAAGACGGCAGACCGGGGGTTCTACTCGGGCTTCAGCGTCGATGTGACGATCAGCTCGAAACTCGCGGTCGCAGGGCTGGTGCTCTGGGCCGTCGCCTTTCCAGAGCAGGCCGGCGCCGTGCTGGCCGGGTTCAACAGTTTCATCCTGTCGAATTTTGCAACCTGGTATGTCTATGTGATGGCGGCCTTTGTCATCGCCTGCCTGGGGCTCGCCTTCTGGCCATCGGCCGCACGGCTGAAACTGGGGGAGGATCACGATGAGCCGGAGTTCTCCCGTTTTTCGTGGTTTTCCATGATGTTCGGCGCAGGCATCGGGGTTGGCATGCTGACCTGGGCGGTGGCCGAGCCGATCTACCATTTCAACACCAACCCGGATGTCATCCAGGGATTTGCCAGTTCCAAGGAGATGGACAACTACCTGAACGCCTACAAGTGGTCCTACCTGCACTGGGGGTTCACCGCCTGGTCCTCTTATGCGATCGCCGGGTTGGGGCTGGGGTTCTTTGCCTATCGCCGCGGCCTGCCGCTGACGATCCGGTCGTCGCTGGCGCCGTTGTTTGGCGAGCGCCTCTCCGGTCCGCTGGGGCATGTGATCGACATCGTGGCGGTCATTGCCACCATCCTCGGCGTGGCGCAGATGCTGGGGTTCGGGGTCGAGCAGTTCGTGTCCGGCATGGCGCGTATCGGCATCGGCGACTGGCTGTTGAACGAGCAGGGCACCGCGTCGTCGCTCGGCATCATTGTGGCGGTGCTGATTATCATGGGCGCCTCGACCCTGTCGGCGCTGTCCGGTGTCGGCAAGGGCATCAAGTGGCTGTCGAACCTGAACATGGTGCTGTCGACCTTCCTGCTGGGCTTCTTCCTGATCTTTGGCTCCACCTGGTTTGGCTTGAATGCGCTGTTTGGCGGGTTCTGGACCTATGTCACCGCGCTGCCCGAGATGATCTTTACCGTCTATCAGAGCAACGGGTCGGAAACCGGCGACAAGCTGGTCGGCTGGCAGGGCGGCTGGACGGTTTTCTACTGGGCCTGGTGGGTGGCCTTTGCGCCCTTTGTCGGCCTGTTCCTGGCGCGGATTTCCAAGGGGCGCACGGTGCGTGAATTCGTGCTTGGCGCGGCGATCGCGCCTGCGATCATGTGTTTTGTCTGGTTCTCCTTTGCCGGCGGCACCGCCATTGATCTGGAGCTGAACGGGGCCGCAAACGGCGCGATCTTCTCGGTTCCGGATGGCGACAAGATCTTTGCGATGACGGACCTGATGCTGTCGCCGGTGCTGTCCTGGCTGATGGCGGTGCTGATCGTGGTGCTGCTGATGACCTATCTGGTGACCTCGGCGGATTCGGCGGTTCTCATCGTCAATACCATCAATGCCGCCGGGGACGAGGGGCCAAAGGCGCGCCCGCATATCCTGTTCTGGGGTGTGGCCCTTGGTCTGGTGGTCGGGGCGCTGCTGCTGGTCGGCGGGCTCAAGGCGATCCAGACCGCGATGGTCATCGGCGCCTTGCCGTTCTCCATCGTGATGGTGCTGATGTGCATTGCGCTGTTCAAGGCGATCTACCGCGATGGCCTGCGGGAGCGTGCGCGTCGCCAGGCGGCGGAATAAGCCACGCGACCAGACCATAGCAGCGGTTGGGGCCGGCCCGTGATCTCGCGGGCTGGTCCTTTTTTCGGGCGCGGTCGCGGCTTTGCCCGCGCCCACCCCGCACAAAGCGCTTGCGTCCGGGGCGCAGGGTTTGCAGTAGTTTCCGGTAGATCAGCTTGGAGGCATCATGGACGATCTGGATCGCCGGATCATCGCGGCACTGCAACACAACGCGCGTGAATCCACCACCAAACTGGCGGCAAAGCTGGGGGTGGCGCGCACCACCGTGCATGAGCGGATCACCCGGCTGGAGGAGCGCGGCATCATCACCGGCTACACCGTGGTGCTGCGCGATCCCGACGAGGGCAACCGGGTCATGGTGGTGGTGCTGTTGGAAGTGCAGCAAAAGGAAACCGGCCGCATTATCAAGCGGCTGGAATCCTACCCGGAAATTCGCCAGTGCCTGTCGATCAATGGCGAATACGATCTGATGGTCTCGGCCGAGGCGCCGCGGATCGAGGATCTGGACATTCTGGTCGACGAGGTGGGCCGCATTCCGGGCGTGCAGCGCACCAATACGCTGGTGGTCTTTGGCCGCCGTATTGATCGCGTTTGAACGATATGACGATTGATCCGTCATTCTGGCGTGATTTTACGTCACTCCGACAATCCTGACCCTACAAAACGAACAATTGAACCTGCACCATATTGGGAACGCATGTCTTGAGGAGCGCAAAGCCGGTCCCCGCCTTTGCGTGACATGCTCAAACTTGAGGAGGTGCAGGTCATATGCAGTGGAACATCTGTGTCGTGGGCGCGGGCAAGATTGGTCAGGCGATTGCCACGTTTCTAAAAACATCCGCCAATTATCAGGTCACGCTTGCGGATCATGATCTGAACGCGCTGAGCGCGGTTGCGGATCTGGGCGTGCCGACCCGGCAGATCGACGCCAAGGATCCGGTGGATCTGGCAAAGGGGCTTCAAGGCTTTGACGCGGTGATTTCCGCCGCGCCGTTCTTCTTGACGCCGATGATTGCCGAGGCCGCCAAAACGGCGGGCGCGCATTATTTCGACCTCACCGAGGATGTGGCCGCAACCGATGCGGTGCGCAAACTGGCCGAAGGGAGCGAGACGGTGTTCATGCCCCAAAGCGGCCTTGCGCCCGGTTTTGTGGGCATCGCGGGCGCGTCACTGGCGGCGGAGTTCGATGAGCTGGACAGCCTGCACATGCGGGTGGGCGCGCTGCCGAAGTTTCCGACCAACGCGTTGAAATATAACCTTACTTGGTCCACCGACGGGCTGATCAACGAGTATTGCAACCCCTGCGATGCCATCGTGAATGGCGCGCGCACCAAGACCGCGCCGCTCGAAGATTACGAGCGTCTGAGTCTGGATGGGGTGGAGTATGAATGCTTCAACACCTCGGGCGGGCTTGGCACCCTGCCGGAGACGCTGGACGGGAAGGCGCGGGCGGTCTCATATCGGTCGATCCGCTATCCCGGTCACTGCGACATCCTGAAAATGCTGCTGCATGATCTGGGGCTGGAACGCCGCCGCGACCTGATGAAAGAGATTTTCGAAAGCGCATTGCCGCGTACCGATCAGGACGTGGTGCTGGTCTATTGCACCGCGCGGGGTCGCATCAATGGTGAGCTGCGTGAAAAGAGCCTGATCAACAAAAGCTACGCCCGTCAGATCGGCGGCAAGACATGGAGCGCGATCCAAGTGACCACCACCGCAGGCGTTCTGGGTGTGGTGGATCTGGTGCGGCGCGGCGAGCTGCCCACCAGCGGCTTTGTGCGTCAGGAGCAGGTGAACCTTCAGGCGTTCCTTGAGACCGAATTTGGCCAGCTCTACCGGGCGGGCGATATTGACCACATGACAGACACAACAAAATTGGCAGCTGAGTGATGAAAGACATGGCACAAACAGCAGACGATATCCTGAAGAACCTCGACCTGACGGCAGCGGAGCTGAGCGGTGGCAGCCGCGCGGTGCGCTCGCCCATTGACGGCAGCACGCTGGCCGAGGTCCACGACACCCCCGCAGGCGAGATGCCCGCGATTCTGGAACGCGCGCAGTCCGCGTTCAAGGCATGGCGCGTGGTGCCGGCCCCGCGGCGCGGTGAGCTGATCCGACTGCTCGGCGAAGAGTTGCGCGCCGCCAAGGATGACCTTGGCGCGCTGGTCAGCTGGGAAGCGGGCAAGATCACCTCTGAGGGCCTCGGTGAGGTGCAGGAGATGATCGACATCTGTGACTTTGCGGTGGGGCTGTCGCGCCAGCTTTATGGTCTGACGATTGCCTCGGAACGGCCCGGCCACAGCATGCGCGAGACATGGCATCCCTCGGGGCCGGTGGGCGTGATCTCGGCGTTCAACTTCCCGGTTGCGGTCTGGTCGTGGAACGCGGCGCTGGCGATTGTCTGCGGCGATCCGGTGATCTGGAAACCGTCGGAAAAAACACCGCTGACGGCGCTGGCCTGCACCAAGATCTTTGAGCGCGCGGTGAAACGCTTTGGCGAGGATGCGCCCGAGGGCCTGCTGCAGACCCTGATTGGTGATGCGGAACTGGGCAAGGTGCTGGTCGCCAGCCCATCCGTTCCGGTGATTTCCGCCACGGGCTCGACCCGGATGGGCCGCGCGGTGGCACCTGTGGTGGCAGAGCGGTTCGGCAAATGCATTCTGGAACTGGGCGGCAACAACGCGATGATCGTGGCCCCCTCGGCGGATCTGGAAATGGCGGTGCGGGCGATCGTGTTCTCTGCCGTGGGCACCGCCGGTCAGCGCTGCACCTCGCTGCGTCGCCTGATCGTGCATAACTCCATCCGCGAGGATCTGGTGAAACGCCTGAAGGCCGCCTATGCCGGGCTGCCGATTGGCGACCCGCAGGCCGAGGGCACGCTGGTTGGCCCGCTCGTGGACGAGGCCGCAGGGGATGCGATGACCTCGGCGCTGAAGGCGGCCGAGCGCGAGGGCGGCACCGTGCATGGTGGCGCGCGCGTCACCGACGGCGTGCCCGCAGGCGGTGTCTATATGGCGCCCGCCATCGTCGAGATGCCTGCGCAGAGCGCGTCGGTCAAAGAAGAGACCTTTGCGCCGATCCTATACGTCATGGGCTATGACGATTTTGAGGACGCGGTGGAGATGCAGAACGACGTGCCACAGGGGCTGAGCTCCTGCGTGTTCACGCTCAATATGCGCGAGGCGGAAAGCTTCCTCACCGCAGCCGGGTCCGATTGTGGTATTGCCAATGTCAACATCGGGCCTTCGGGTGCGGAAATCGGCGGTGCCTTTGGCGGTGAGAAGGAAACCGGCGGCGGGCGCGAGAGCGGCTCTGACGCGTGGAAATCCTACATGCGCCGCCAGACCAACACCGTGAACTATTCGGCGGAATTGCCGCTGGCGCAGGGTGTGAAGTTCGACATCTGAGGTCGGGCCGGTCCTGATTTGGCTGTCGCGCAAGCGGCAGCCGCGCGCCCGCCAGAATTCGGCGGGACACGCTGTGTGATGGTAACGAGTGTCTGAAGGTTTCCCTCCCTGCCGACTGCGGCGGGGAGGTTTCTGCTAGTCTGCCGCGATGGCAAAGCTCTCGACCGGCTGCGAGACATTGTGCAGCTTCACATGTCCCAGCGGCTTGGCCTCGGCGGTTTCCGTCAGGATGTCGCGCGACACCACGATGCGGTGGCCAATGGTCTTGCCGTAATCACCCAGACGTGCGGCAATATTGGCGGCCTGACCGATCACGGTGAAATCCAGCCGCTCCTGCGAGCCGATATTGCCATAGAGCACCGATCCCGAGGCAATCCCGATGGCGCAGTCCAGATTGGGCAGCGACGGGCAGGGCTCGATCTCGGCGAGCGCGGCGACAATACCCCGTGCGGCAGCAAGCGCCTGCGCGCGGGCTTCGGCCGGGTTCTGGCCTGCCGGGAACACCGCCAGCACCGCGTCGCCGATGAACTTCAGCACCTCGCCGCCGTTTTCATGCACCACATCGGAGGTGGTCTCGAAGAACCTGTTCAGCAGCTTGATGTATGTGTCGCGCGGCAGGGTTTCTTCGAGCAGGGTGGAGCCGCGCAGATCGCAGAACATAATCGCGGCGTCGATCTCATCGCCCTCACCCCGGCGGATGTTGCCCCCAAGCACCCGCGCACCGGAGCGTTTGCCCACGTAGGTTTCCAGCACGGCCTGCGCGTTTTCACGCTGCATGAAGACCTCGTAATAGCGCGCAATCACCGCAGAACATTCAAAGATCAACCCCAGATCAGCAGTGCTGAAGCCATCGGGGGCGTCCGAGGCGACGGTCAGCACATTGATCCGCCCGTCCGAGAAGGGCAGCGGCATGGCGACATAGTCGGTCATGCCGCGGTCGCGCAGATCGCGCAGGATCGGGAAGTCCTCGGGCGGGGTCGCGCCGGTCAATCGGTAGCGCAGCCCGCCAAGCCCCTTGGAGACATGGCGCAGCGGAGAGTTCTTGAACTCCGGCTTTTCGTGGATCTCGTAGGAGGGCGAAAACGTCTCCACCCCCGGTACGCCTTTTTCCCACAGGTAATGGTGGCCCGCGATCCGGGGATGCAGGGCCCAGGCGAGGATGGTCAGGCGGCTGACGGGCAGGCCTTGTTCGTGCAGTTTGGCGACGAAGGCCTGGGTGAATTCCTCGGGCGAGGGCAGGAAGGCCGCCTCGCGCAGGAGCCAGTCCACCAATGGGCCGGAGATATTGCCATCATCGGGCGCTTGCAGGCGGTTTGGACCCAGATCCAGCCGGTCGAGCGCTTCGGGGATGAAGCCGACATGGCCCTTGATCTGGCGTGCTTCGGGCAAGGTTTCGTCATAGCTCCAGACCGCGCTGCACAGCTCCTTCTTGCCGGGCAGGATCAGGTCGCGGTAATGGGCGGTGCCCTTAAAGGGGCAGAAGGTGGTCTTGCTGCAGGCCTTGTCCATATCCACCAGCAGGTCTTCCTTGGGGAAATAGACCACGGGGGAGAGGCGGGTTTCATACATCACCTTGGCACGGCTGCTCTGCGCGAGCAGCGTGTCGCCGTGATAGGCAGCAACCGGGCCGTCCAGTTGTTCCACAAGGATACCATAACCGCTGCGCGGCGAGACCTGAATGTTCATGGGGTGTATCTGTCCAAAGCTAGCCTTCCTAATATGGGAAGGTTTGCGGCAGATTTCCAGCCCCTTCGCCCGCAGCGGGGATCACATTTGAGGGATTGCGCCGTGCGGTGCACGTCGCCGGGCCCAACGGGCGGATGGGAATTTTCAATTCACAGACGACGGGCGGGAGCGCCCCCGGCCTTTTGGCGCATCCGGGGTGACGGAGGTGGACCGGGGCGGGCGTCACACCATGCGGATGACATCCTTGTTGATCGCCAGCACATAGCCGCGTTTGGCGATGTTCTTGACCAACAGCTCGCTGATCATCTGATTGCCGAGCGTGTCGCGCAGGCGTTTGATCCGCGTGGCCCCAGCGGCCTCTTCGCAGTCACTGCTGGATTTGCCGGAAATCACCGCCTCGATTTCAGCGCCCGAGAGCACATCATCGTCGAGCCGCGCCTCGGCCAGCACCGACAGCGTTTCCATCGCGGCCTTGGTGAGCTTGAAGCCCATATTGTTGAGGTAAACGGTGTTTTCCTCACGGCTGATCAGCAGTTCGGTCACCTGAATCCCGGCGCGTTCGATCTGCGCCATGCGCCGGTTCAGCATCACCAGCATCGCCAGCACCACCAGAGCCGCAATCATCATCGCGGTGGCAAAGACCAGAAGCACAAAGATCACCATGCGATAGCTTGCCAGCGTGTCGGCAAAGGCGGTGCCGCTCTGGGCAAGGATCTCCAGCAGTTTGACCTCGGCCTGGGTGGTGAGGTCGTTTTCCACAAAGAGCCGTTCGATCCGGGCGTTGAACGCGTTGCCATCGGGCAGGGTCAGAAGCAGCACCGTACCCGCGACCACCAAAAGCGCCACGATGGCGCAGATCCCGAGGGCGATCACCCGGGACCCGGCGTTGCGGACCTCAGAAACGGAGAAAGTGGGATCCGGCATCCGCTTTCCTTTTGTCGAGCCCCTCGGGGCCAAAAACGGACAGGACGTTCAACAGCGTCCAGCCTGCGCGTTGCAGACGGGCGGCCACCTCATCGCGGGCGGCGGATTTGGAGCAGGCCCCGGAGAGTTCCATCACACCGTAATGGAGCTTGAGCGGCTGGTCCTGCTTTGCCTTGTAATCGGCATAGCACCCGGCCGCATGCGCGGGCTGCGCGAGGGCTGCGAGGAGCAGCAGAAGGGCGGGGATCTGGCGCATGTGTGTCATGTGCTCATCATGCCGTCGGGGCGCGTGATATTCAATGACAACAGGGTGTTGGGGTGCTGATATTTGATAACAGGCGGGCGTTATTGCCTGTCTGGAGCCCCCGGGGCGAGGCTTGGGGCATCCGGTTGATTGCCAACCGCCACATGCACCCACATAGGATAAATCGATATGACCTGCCTCGCCTCTTCTTCTCGTAATCTCCACCGTAAATTCATTGCCGCCGTGATCGCCACGGCCATTGCCGTCACCGGGTTTTCCGCCGCACCGGCGCGGGCTGATGGCGACGACATTGCCAAGTTCATCGCAGGCGCTGCGATTCTCGGCATCATTGGCGCCGCGATCAATGATCACAAGAAAGACCGCCGTCATCGGCCGCATGTTGACCCGAAACCACATCCCAAACCGCTGCCGCCGCGCGTACGCCGCTATGACCTGCCGGCGCACTGTCTGACCAGTGTCCGGGTGCGGGGCAAGGATCGCAACCTCCTCGGGATGCGCTGCCTGCGTCGCAACTACGATTATGTGCGCGAGCTGCCGAACCGCTGTTACCGTGAATTCGACACACGTCACAAAAGCCGCCGTGGCTACCGTCCGGGCTGCCTGCGCAAACACGGCTACCGTCTGGTGCGCCGATAAGCGCCAATGGTGAGAGAGCAGTCCACTGGGGCGCGTCCTGCGCCCCTTTTTTGTGCCGGCACCCTTGCGCGGCGCGGTGAAACGGGGGCAGTGAAGCGCATGGATACTCCGGATTTGTCATTGGAACAGGCCGCCCTGTCGCGCGGCTATACGCGGATTGCAGGTGTCGATGAGGTCGGGCGTGGCCCATTGGCGGGGCCGGTGACGGCGGCGGCTGTGGTGTTGGACCTTGCGGCGCTGCCAGAGGGGCTCAACGATTCCAAGAAGCTGACGCCACGTAGGCGTGCAGCACTGGAACCGGAAATCATGGCGCGGGCCTGTTACGCGGTGGCGCATGCCTCGGTGGAGGAGATCGACCACCACAATATCTTGCGTGCGTCGCATCTGGCGATGGAGCGCGCGGTGGCCGCCCTCGACCCACAGCCGGATTACCTGTTGATCGACGGAAATCTGATCCCGCGCGATCTGCGCATTCCGGCCGAAGCGGTGGTCAAAGGGGACGGTCGATCCCTGTCCATTGCGGCGGCGTCCATCCTGGCCAAGGAGGCCCGCGACCGCATCATGGTGGATTTAGCGCAACAGTTTCCGGGATATGGTTGGGAGCGAAATGCGGGCTATCCGTCGAAACAACATCGCGAGGCGCTCATAAAAATAGGGGTTACCCCTCACCATAGAAGGTCGTTTAAGCCGGTCCACAATATCTTGTATCAAGAGTGAACCGTAGTCCGCTGATTCAAAAAACAAATTGACCTCGAATCCGGGATGACTCATCCTGTGGACAACCAGAATGAGCGCAAAAGCGCCGTGGTTATCGAGGCAGAGCAAATGAACAAAACCATCGCAAAGGGCGCCGCTACGGCGCTCCCTTTAAACACGATTCTTGATGGCGACTGTATCGAGAGGATGGCAAGCCTGCCCTCCAATTCGATCGACATGATCTTCGCGGATCCGCCCTATAATCTCCAGCTCAAAGGGCAGCTGCACCGCCCTGACAACTCCCAGGTGGATGCGGTCGACGATGACTGGGACCAGTTCTCCAGTTTTGGCGTCTATGACCAGTTCACGCGCGCGTGGCTGAAAGAGGCCCGCCGCATCCTGAAGCCCAATGGCGCGCTTTGGGTGATCGGCTCCTACCACAACATCTTCCGTGTCGGCTCTGCTTTGCAGGACGAGGGGTTTTGGATCCTGAACGATGTGGTGTGGCGTAAATCGAACCCGATGCCGAACTTCCGCGGCAAACGCTACACCAACGCCCATGAGACGATGATCTGGGCGTCGAAATCCGAAGGTGCCAAATATACCTTCAACTATGAGGCGCTGAAGGCCCTGAACGAGGGTATCCAGATGCGCTCGGACTGGGTGATGCCGATCTGTACCGGCCATGAGCGTCTGAAGGATGCCAATGGCGACAAGGCGCATCCGACCCAGAAGCCCGAGGCGCTGTTGCACCGTATTCTGGTGGGCTCCACCAACCCCGGCGATGTTGTGCTTGATCCGTTCTTTGGCACCGGCACCACCGGCGCGGTGGCCAAGATGCTGGGGCGTGAGTTCATCGGCATCGAGCGCGAAGAGAGCTATCGCAAGGTTGCCGAAGAGCGCATCAAGAGCGTGCGCAAATTCGACCGCGAGGCGCTGCAGGTCTCGGCCTCCAAACGGGCAGAGCCGCGGGTTCCCTTTGGCCAGCTGGTTGAGCGCGGCATGCTGCGTCCGGGCGAGGAGCTTTATTCGATGAACCGTCGCCACAAGGCGAAGGTGCGCGCGGATGGCACCCTGATCGGCGACAATATCAAGGGCTCGATCCATCAGGTGGGCGCGCATCTTGAGAACGCGCCGTCGTGCAATGGCTGGACCTACTGGTGCTTCAAGAAGGACGGGAAAACCGTTCCGATCGATGTGCTGCGCCAGCAGATCCGGGCCGAGATGCAAGGCTGACGCCGCCTTTCCGACCCTTTCGAACGCCGACGATGTGCTGCCCCTCGGGCGCGGCGCATCGCACCTTGCCCCGCCGAACTGGCGGGGTTTTTTGCATTGCCTTTGAGGGGCGGGCGTGCAACCGCAAGATCGCCTTCCTATCTTGTAGGCAAGCAATTCGAGACTGACATACCCCAAAAGGGAGAGCTGGATGGTCGAAGCCACCACAACCGCACCGGTCGCCCCGGCGCGCGTGTCCACGGATCCGATCCTGCAGGATGACGCGCTGGAGACAAAACACATCCGCGAGGCGCTGGAGGAACACAAGAGGCGCGGCGTGGAGATGGCGGTTCTGGCGCGCTGGATCATCATGCCGATCGTGGCGGTGTTCCTGATTGCGGTCTACCCGCATCTGTCGCAGCTCTATTATATCGCGCTGCTGGGGCTGTTGTGCGTGAACGGCTACTTCATTCGCCGGTTCGCCCGCGTGGGGCGCTCCCACGCCGAGGTGGCGCTGATCATGTTCGATCTGGTGCTGATGACCTACGGCATGGTGTTTCCAAACCCGTTCGATCAGCAGGATATGCCGATTCCGATGCTGTATCAGTATGATAACTTTATGTATTTCTTTATCATTCTGGCGGCTGGCACCTTGGCTTACAGCTGGCGGACGGTGCTGGGGATCGGCGTATGGGCCAGCGTGATCTGGCTCGGCGGGTCGGGGTTGATGTGGTATCTGATGACCCCGAACCTGGAGATGGCGCAGCGCCTGAACGACGCGCTGGCGGACTGGCCGCATATGATCGCCCTGTTTGATCCCAATGATGTCGGGTTTCGGTTCCGCATCCAGGAGGCGATGGTCTTTTTGATGGTTGCGGCGATCCTGGCGCAATCGACGCGACGGTTCTACCTGATGCTGGACCGCAACGCCGATCTGGCGCGGGAGCGGGCCAATCTGTCGCGCTATTTTTCGCCCAATGTGGTGGAGCAGCTGTCGCAGAATGACGAGCCGCTCAACCAGGTCCGAACCTCAAAGATCGCGGTGCTGTTCATCGACATTGTCGGCTTTACACGTTTGGCCGCCGAGAAGGATGCGGTCGAGGTTATTGAACTTTTGCGTGGTTTTCACGGGCGCATGGAGCAGGAAGTGTTCCGCCATGGCGGCACGCTGGACAAGTATCTGGGCGACGGGCTGATGGCGACCTTTGGCACCCCGATGCCCGGCGATCGCGATGCCGCGCAGGCGCTGGCCTGTGCCCGGTCCATGTGTCAGGTTCTGGAGACCTGGAATGCAGAGCGGAAACAGGCCGGCGAAGCGGAGATCCGCGCCGGGATCGGCATCCATTTTGGTGAGACAGTTCAAGGGGATATCGGCGCGAACCGGCTGGAATACGCGGTGATCGGCACGGCGGTCAATGTCGCCTCCCGGCTGGAGGCCATGACCCGCAATCTGTCCGCGCGCATCGCCATGAGCGATGACCTCTGCCAGCAGGTCCAGCGCGAAGGCGGCGGGGCGGAGCTGTTGGACGGGTTCATCTGCCATCCCGACCAGTCGATCCGCGGGCTGGATGGGCCGATGTCGGTCTGGACCCTGCCGCGCCCCGAATAAGACATTCCTTAAGGGTTGCGACCTATCTTGGCGGCATCGCATTTAGAAGGCTTGTGTGATGCCACAAAACAACCTGGATGAATTGCTGACCTGGTTCGCGCTGGGTGATTTTGACCGATCTGTTCTTGCTGACATGGCTGCTCTGGTGGAGCGCCATATCGATGCCGTGCTCGATGAGTTCTATGGAATCTGCCTCGCGCGCGAGGAAACCCGGCGGTATTTTCCGACCCCTGAAATCGTGGCGCATGCCAAGGCAGCGCAACGCGCGCATTGGCTGCGGCTGTTCTCTGGCGCCTTTGACGAGGCCTATCTTGCATCCGCCGCGACGGTGGGCCGGGTCCATTTCGAGGTCCAGCTGCCGTTTCACCTGTTCCTGGGGGGCTATGCCACCGCCGGCGATCGCATTCTGGACGTGGTGCTGTCGCAGCGGACCGGCTGGCGCGGCTCCAAGAAGGTGATGACACAGGCGCGTTTGTTGCAGCGCCTGATCCTGTTCGACTGCGAGCGTGTGATCGATGGCTATATCGCCGCTCAGATGCAAGAGCGCGAAAAAGCGCTGAATATCATGACCGACGGGATCAAGCGGCTGGAGAGTGGTGATCTGACGCAACAGATTGCCACCGCGCGCGACGGCGGTCTGCCGGAGCGATTTGACGATGTGCGCCTGTCCTACAACGGTCTGCTGGATCACTGGTCTGGCATCCTGGCGGATGCAACAACGCGGGCGCATTCGGTGAATGCCAAGATCGCCGAAACCGTTCAGATGACGCGGGACATGGCGCATCGATCCGGCGAGCAGGCCACGACGCTGAATGAAACGGTGACCGCCGTGAACAGCGTCACGGAGAGCACCAAGGTGACCAGTGACAAGGTCGCCGACGCGGCCAAGCAGATTGAGGCCAATCGCCTGGTTGCCGACGAGGGGGGCTCTGTCGTCAAGGAGGCGATCGCCGCCGTGGAGCGGATCGAACAATCCTCGGGCAAGATCACCAAGATTGTCGACGTGATCGAGGAAATCAGCTTTCAGACCACCTTGCTGGCGCTGAACGCCGGGGTCGAGGCCGCCCGCGCGGGCGAGGCGGGCAAGGGGTTTGCGGTTGTGGCGGCCGAAGTGCGCAGCCTCGCCAGCCGCGCCACCGATGCTGCGGTGGACATCAAGAAGCTGATCTCCGAAAGCTCCTCGCAGGTGCATGAAGGATGCAGCCTTGTGCATCAGACAGGCGAACGGCTGGACTGCATCCGGTCGAGTGCCGACAGCGTGGCGCGGATCATGCAGGAGGTCGATGGCGTCATCGCAGAGCAATCCGGGCATCTGGTCTCTATCAGCGAGCGGATGGAGCGTCTGGATCAGTACACCCAGAACAGCGCCGACCAGGCCGGGCAGGTGTCCAGCACGACCGATGCGCTGGCACAGGATTCGGCGGCGCTCAAGGCCAGCATGGACGGATTCAAGACGCGCAGCCTGGCGGTGAAAGAAGCCGAGATGGATCTGGCCTATGAGCGGGCGGCGAACCAGCGTTAGCGCGGCATCGGGGTGGTGCGCCGGTTGTAGGGCTGCCAGTTCGTGATCTCGGGGTAGTAGTGCTGGCGCCAGCGTCGCACCTTGGGGTTCATCACGCGCCGCCACAGCGGCGGGATCATGGCGGCCACCGTCATCACCGGATAGCCGTAAGGCAGCTGCGGCGCGTCTGACGGCGCGTAGTTTTGCAGCAGCGGAAACCGCCGGTCGGGCCTGTAGTGGTGGTCCGAGTGGCGTTGCAGGTTGATGAGCAGCCAGTTCGACGCCTTGTGGGCGGCATTCCAGGAATGATGCGGTTTGACGTGCTCATAGCGTCCGTCGCCCAGATGTTTGCGGGTCAAACCGTAGTGCTCGATATAATTGACCAGTTCCAGTTGCCAGATCGCGACGCCGGCCTGGATCAGGAACAGCACCACGCCGGACCAGCCTCCGATCAGCCAGGCGAGGATCAGCATTCCGGCCTGGAGGCCCCAGTACCGCAGGAACGGGTTGCTGCGATGGGTCCAGGCCAGCCCCTTGCGTGCCAGCCGCTCCCGTTCGGCGGCAAAGGCCGAGCGCCAGCATTGCACCAGAACGCGCGGGTAGTAGCGGTGAAACCCCTCGTTGTAGCGCGCGGTGACCGGATCACGCGGCGTCCCGACATAGCGGTGATGCACCAAGAGATGTTCGGAGCGGAAATGCGAATAGAGCACCATCGCCAGCAGCACATCCGCCATCCAGCGTTCCAGCCGGTTGGTCTGATGCATCAGCTCGTGGCTGTAGTTGATCCCGATGGTGCCCGAAACAACGCCCATGCCAAAGAATACGCCGAATTTCTCCAGGCTGCTCAGGTGCTCTGCACCGGTGACAAAGGCGATCAGGCCAAACAGGCAGAGGAATTGCAGCGGCACCCAAGCGGTGGTGAGCCGAATGTACCATTTCAGATCCGCATCGGAGGAGTGCGGGTCGGCATTGTCGAGATCCAGCCCCAGTAACCCGTCGAGCGCGGCAAAGAGATACCAGGTCGCAAGGGGCGGCAGCAGGATCCACCAACTGCCCACGAGGGCGCCGATCCAGACCAGCGGTAACAGGGTCAGCGACAGCCAGAAGGGCAGGGCGCGGCGCCAATCGCGCAGCTGGGCGGCAGGAATGAACTGTGCCATGTGGCATCTCCGGAGAGCGGTTGAGCGCTGCCCCGCAGCCTAGCGGTGATCTGCCCGCAACCCAAGAGGGCGCATCAGCGCAGCTCCGGACGCGCCAGGTCAAAGGCCTTGCGCATGACCGTGGGCAGGTCGGACGGGCGGAAGGCGTGGCGGGCAACGATCTCCTGACCGGGGCGCGGGGTGAAATCACCGGGCAGAACCGCCAGCCGCACCTGAAGGATCAGGTGGAAATGGGTGAAGGTGTGACGCACCTCCGCCCCCAGCTCCTGCCAGTCGGCATCAAAGGGCGGCGCCTCGGCGGGGGCGTCATTCCAGTCCGATCCGGGCCAGCCGAGCATGCCGCCCAGCAGACCCTTGTCGGGGCGGCGCTCCAGCAGCCAGTCGCCGGCGGCAGAGCGCGCCAGGTAGATGTAACCGTATCGGGTCGGTTTGGGCTTTTTTGGCGTTTTCTTGGGCAGCTCCGCAGCGGTGCCGTTGGCCCTGGCCGTGCAGGGGGACCGCCAGGGGCAAATCCCGCAGGCCGGGGATTTCGGCGTGCAGATCGTGGCCCCGAGGTCCATCACCGCCTGCGCATAATCGCCGGGGCGGGTGACCGGGGTCAGCGTTGCGGCGTGGTCTTTCAGCAGCGGTTTGGCTGTCGGCAGCGGCGTGTGCTCATCGTGCAGGCGGGCCATCACGCGCTCCACATTCCCGTCCAGCACGGTTTCGGGCTGATCGAAGGCGATCGCCGAGATCGCCGCCGCCGTGTAGGGGCCGATGCCGGGCAAGGCGATCAGCCCCGCGTAGGTCTCGGGGAAGGTCCCGTCCAGATCCTCCGCGACCACACGCGCGCATTTCAGCAGGTTGCGCGCCCGTGCGTAATATCCAAGCCCGGCCCATTCCGCCATAACGTCCGCATCCGGTGCGGCGGCCAGATCGGTCACCCGGGGCCAGCGGCGGGTGAACCGTTCGAAATACTCCGTCACGGCGGCAACGGTGGTCTGCTGCAACATCACCTCGCTCAGCCAGATGCGGTAGGGATCGGGGCGCACCCCGGCGGCGCGCTCTGCGGGGCCGACCCGCCAGGGCATCCGGCGGGCATGGCGGTCGTACCAGTCCAGCAACTCCTGGCTCAGTGTCTCTGGATGCACGGCGAGGTCACGCATTCTTTATCCCTTGGCTCATGGTTTGGCTGGTCTGTGGCTCATGGCCCTTTACAATAGGGCGGGCACTCACGCAAAACCACTGGCATGGCATACAGACGACCCACAACACGCGGCTTCAAACGCACAGGCTCCTTGCTGAACGACCAGATTCGCAAGGCAGGCGAAACCCGTGGCTTTGCGGTTTCGCGGCTGCTCACCCATTGGGAAGAGATCGTCGGGCCGGAGCTTGCCGCGATGGCACGTCCGGTCAAGGTCGGCTACGGGCGCGGCGGCTTTGGAGCGACGCTGACGGTTCTGACCACGGGGGCCATGGCACCGATGCTGGAAATGCAGAAATCGGCGCTGCGTGACAAGGTCAACGCGGTCTATGGCTACAACGCCATTTCCAAGCTGCATATCACGCAGACGGCGCCGACCGGATTTGCGGATGGCCAGGTTGATTTCCGCTATGCCCCCAGAACCCGAGAGCCGGTCGAACCCGCCCCCGAAGACGTGGCGGCGGCGCGCGAATCCGCGACGGGGGTGGAGAATGACGAGTTGCGCGCAGCCCTCGAGCGGCTTGGGCGCAATGTGATGACACGACAAAAAACACTGCGAAAGGGGTAGTAATGACCCGTCTCATGACAGGCATTTGCGCGGCAGTCGCCGTTGCGGCAGGCGTATATGCAATCAACAGTTTTTCCAATCGCCAGGGCGAGGCCAGCCTGCTGGACCTGCAACTGGTGGGGGCTGCCAACGCGCAGGAGAGCGCCGAAGCCGCCGATGTGGACACCTCCACCATCGTGGAAATGGTGCAGGGCGCCGAAGATGCGCCGGTGACCCTGATCGAATATGCGTCCTACACCTGCCCGCATTGCGCCAGTTTCCATGCCGATGCCTACAAGAAGCTGAAGGCGGATTACATCGACACCGGCAAGGTGAAGTTCATCTATCGCGAAGTCTATTTCGACCGCTTCGGTCTCTGGGCGTCGATGGTGGCGCGGTGCGGCGGAGAAGAGAAGTTCTTTGGCATCACCGACCTGATCTTCAAGGGCCAGTCGGAATGGACCCGCGCCGGAGGCCCGGCTGAGATCGTCGAGGAGCTGAAGAAGATCGGCCGCCTCGCCGGGCTGGACAACGACAAGCTGGAAGCCTGCATGCAGGATGCCACCAAGGCGCAGACGCTGGTGACCTGGTATCAGGAAAACGCCACGGCCGATGAGGTGCAGTCCACGCCGTCCTTCATCCTGAACGGCACCAAGGTTTCGAACCAGCCCTATGCCGACATGAAAGCACTGATCGAGGCCGAGCTCGAAGGCTGAGCCGCAGATCCCGCAAGATGACAGGCGCGCCGCTCCCTCAGCCGGGGGGCGGCGCGATCTGTTTCAGCGGGGTCAGGATCAGGTCGGGCTGCGCCACCTGAAGGCGGACCGGCAGGGTAATGACCTTCTGGCGAAAGCTTTGCGGCAGGCGCACGGCGTCTTTTTCGGTGGTGACCAGTTGCGCCCCGAGCAGCCGGGCCTCCTGTTCCAGCCGGGTCAGCAGGGCGGGGGCCAGTGTCTGGTGATCGTCAAGCGCTTCGGCCCGGCACAGCTCTGCCCCCAGCTCCCTTAAAGTGGCAAAGAATTTTTCCGGATGCCCGATCCCCGCAAAGGCAAGGACGCGGGTGCCCTGCCATGGCATGCCCGTGGGCAGCGGGGCGACATGACCGAGCGCATGCGGAACGGTGAGTGACGGGCTCCAGACCTTGAGGAAGTTCTCCTGCGCGCTGTCCGGCCCCAGCGACAGTACCAGATCCGCCCGGCGCAGGCCGACCTCGACCGGCTCGCGGAGGGGGCCTGCGGGCAGGCAACGCCCATTTCCAAAGCCGCGCTGGGCATCCACCACCACGACGGAAAAGTCCTTTGCCACCGCCGGGTTCTGGAAGCCGTCATCCAGGACGATCACGGTTGCGCCCGCCGCCGCCGCGGCCTTGGCACCGGTGCCGCGGTCCCTGGCGACCCAGACCTCGCCAAAGGCCGCCATCAGCAGCGGCTCATCGCCCACATCGGCGGCACTGTGACGGGAAGGGTCGACCTGCACCGGCCCCTCCAGCCGGCCACCGTACCCGCGCGAGACCACGTGCACGGTATGCCCGGCCGCGCCCAGCTGCTCCATCAGCCAGATGACGGTCGGGGTCTTGCCGGTGCCGCCCGCATTGAGGTTGCCGACGCAGATCACCGGGACCGGCACCCGCACCGGCGCCCCCTTGCGCAGGCGGGTCGCGGTCCCATGCGCATAGAGCCGGCCCAGCGGGGACAGCAGACAGGCGCGCAGGTCGAAATCCCCGGGGGCCTTGTTCCAGAATTCAGGTGGTCGCATTGGCGTTTTCGCTTTGATCCAGCAGGTCCTGGACCCGGTCGAGGAGAGTGTCGGTCATCACCGCACCTTCGGTCACCACCTGCCAGCCTGCAAGCGCCATTTCGGCGGCGCGGTCCGGTGAGGACAGGCGGTAGACCGCCTCGGAGAGCTCTTCTTCGCCGTAGATGCGCTGGGCCGCGCCCAGGGCGGCCAGTCGATGATAGGCCTGCGCATGAGAGACCGTGCCCGGCCCGTGCAGGATGGCAGAGCCAAGCGCGGCGGCGTCCAGCGGATTGCTGCCCTGGGCGCCACGGATCAGGCTGTTGCCGAGAAAACAGAGCGGGCAGAGGCGATACCAGAGCCCCAGATCCTCCGACAGGCCGAGGATCACCTGCGTGTGGTCTTCGGGCTCTTCGCCCATGTCCCAGTCGGCAAAGTTCAGCCCCTCCTTGCGCAGGAGGCTGCGCGCCGCATCGAGATCTTCCAGCGTGTCGACCGTCATCACCAGCAGCAGCCGGTGCAGCAGCCGCAGGGTGGCGCGATGCGCGCAGAGGATCGGCAACAGTTCGGTCAGGGACAGATGGGCCGCAAGCCAGAGCGGGCGGCTGCTGAGCTGGGTCTGCAATTGTGCAAGTTCATCATCATTGCAGCCGGGCGGGGTGCTGGACTGGAACAGCCGCCCCGAGGACCGAATACGCTCGGCGGGAACGCCCGCCCGTTTCAGCCGCTCGGTGACATCACGACCCGGCACCAGGATCTCGGCAAACCCGTTCAGCAGCCGGTGGCGCTGGTCCGGCAGCCAGCGTGACGCCCGTCCCGGCAGCTCGTCCACATCGATGTCGACGAGCAAGGAGGGAAGCGCGCGTTCCCGCAGCTGTCGCATCAACAACCGGCGCAGGCGACCGCCGGTCCAGATACAGACATCGGGCCGCCAATTGTCCAGGAAACTGCGGATCTCCGTGGGTTGCTCCACGGTCAGCGGCCCCAGCGCGATGTCGCAGCCTTCGGGCAGCTGCGAGGGACGCATGTCGTCCTCCCAGGTCAGCATCATCATCAGATCGGGGCGGTTCGATTTCAGCCGGTTGCCGACGTCGCACAACCCCAGCAACCGTTCCTGCGTGGTCGCATGGGCCCAGACCAGTTCCCCTTCGGGGCGGGTCATGCGGGCGGTGCCAATGGGCCTGTGTTCCTCCGTGCGCCAGGGCATTACCGCCCATTCGCCTCCGCGCTGTAGACCAGACGAGAGAGCAGCTGGCGATGCAGGGCGCCACTGCCTGCAACGACGCCGTTCTGCAACGCGTCCGGACGGTTGAAAATCATCGCGCGACCGCTGCGGTCCGTGACGACGCCCCCCGCTTCCTGAAGGATCAGGACCCCGGCGGCGATGTCCCATTCCCAGGTCGGGCGCAGGGTGAGCATGGCGTCATAGGTGCCGTCGGCCACCCGCGACATGCGATAGGCCAGCGAGGGCCGGTGGCTGCGCCGAAAGCCGGGCGCGACACCATTGGTCCAGTGCTGCGCCTCCAGCGTCGGTTTGGCGCTGAGCACATGGGCGGTATCGCTGTCGTCGGCGGCACTGGCGGTGATGGCGAGGTTATTGCAGGTCGCCCCGGCCCCTGCCGCGGCGGCATAAAGCAGGTCGCGCTGCGGCAGATAGACCACTGCCGCGACCGGCTGCCCGGCTTTCACGATCGCCAGCGAATGCGCCCAGGTGCGGGACCCGTCGGCAAAGCTGCGGGTGCCGTCGATGGGATCGATCACAAAGACCTGTTCGCGGCTGTGGCGGGTGGGATCGTGCTCGCTTTCCTCGGACAGCCAGCCATAATCCGGTCGGGCCGCGCGCAGGTGGTCCTCCAGATAGCGGTTCACCGCCAGGTCGGCTTCGGTGACCGGTCCGGCGCCATCGGGCTTGTCCCATTTCTTCGCGACGGTGCCGGTGAACTGCCCCGCGATCTCGCCTGCCTTTTGGGCGGCGGTGATGAGGAGCGTCAGATCAGTCTCCGGCAAGGGTCATCCCTTCGACCAGCAGCGATGGCACCACCCGCGACAGATAGATGCGCGCGTCATTTGCAGGCACCAGCGTTTTCAGCATGTCGAGGAGGTTGCCGGCGATGGTCACCTCGTTGACGGGATAGGCGATTTCGCCATTCTCGACCCAGAAGCCGGAAGCCCCGCGCGAATAATCCCCGGTGTTGGGGTTGATGGTGGAGCCGATCATCGAGGTCACCAGCAGCCCGGTGCCCATGTCGCGCAACAAGTCGGCGCGGGACCGGTCGCCCTGCGTGAGCGCGATGTTCCAGTTCGAGGGCGACGGGACCGACCCGATGCCGCGCGCGGCGTTGCCGGTGCTCTGCAGCCCCAGTTTCCGGGCCGACGCCAGATCCATGGTCCATCCGGTAAGGATGCCGTTGTCGATGATCGCACGGCGCTGCGTGGGCAGGCCCTCGCCGTCGAAGGGACGCGATCCGGTGGCGCGGGGGCGGAAGGGATCTTCGATCACCGAAAGCCCGTCCGGCAGGATCTGCGCGCCGAGGCTGTCCTTGAGCCAGGAAGAGCCCCGCGCCACTGCCGCGCCATTTGCGGCGCTGAGCAGGTGACCGATCAGCGATGAGGATATGCGTTCGTCAAACAGCACCGGATAGGCGCCGGTCTTGGGGCGACGGGCGTTGAGCCGTTCGATGGCCCGTTCCCCGGCGGTGCGACCGATGTCACCCGCGTCGCGCAGGTCGGACTGAAAGATCCGCGAATCGCCGTCGTAGTCGCGCTCCATGCCGGTGCCGGTGCCGGCGATGCCGACGCAGGAGATCGAACGGCTGGTGCGGGCGTAGCCGCCTGAAAACCCGTTGCTGGCCGCCAGGTGAATATCATGGTGCCCATAGCCAGCGGCGGCGGACTGGACCTGGGTGATCCCATCAATGGCCGCGCAGGCAGCCTCGGCCGAGAGCGCGTCCTGTTGCAGCTGATCCGGCGCAGGCTCCGCACTGGGGTCGGCCATTTCAAGCGCCCCAATATCCCAGCCCTGCGCCAGTTGCTCTGCCGTGGCGAGGCCGGCATAGGGATCTTCCGGTGCTTCCTTTGCCATGGCAACGGCGCGTTCTGCCATGGCGGTCAGGGTTTCGGCCCGGGTGTCGGAGGAGGAGACCTGCGCCTGTCGTTGCCCGACAAGCACACGCAGCCCGATGTCCACCCCTTCGGAGCGTTCCGCATGCTCCAGCGTGCCGTCGCGCACCTCGATCGAGAGGGAGCTGCCCTCGGCAGCCATGGCATCGGCGGAATCGGCGCCGGCCTTGCGGGCAGCATCAAGCAGGGCGTGGCAGAGGGTTTCGGGCGTGTGTGTCATGGGCACCTTCACTCGTGGGCGGCAATGCTAAAGAGCTAGCCAGACAGCAGGGTCACCGCAAGGGCTGTGCACCATAAAAAGGGGCTGCTCCGCTCAGGAACAGCCCCTTCATCTGTGCAACCAGGCCCGCGGGCCGCAGGTTATTTCAGGCGCTGGCCATTGGCGAGCACGTGACCGTCGTCGTTCACTTCGATCTTCGAGGTCAGCGTGTCATCACCGGCAGGAACCGCAAACATGCCCATCATCATGCGCGCACCCATGGCGTCATCCTCGGACATCAGGCCCATGCCGATCAGCTTGTCGATCAGGGTGTTGGCGCCGACCAGTTTCAGGTTCGCCTCGCCGGAGGGCGCGGGCATGCCGTCAAAGCTCTCCAGATCGGAGTTGTCGAAGGTGAAGGCCCCGGTGCCGGTCAGTTCAGCGCCAGCCGCGGAGAGCAGCACTTCGTTGATGGTGACGGAGTTCAGCTCGCCCGGGGCTTCCTCGCCGCTTTCGACCACAGCCATCTGCTCTTCGTCCACGAGGTCAAAGAACAGTTTGCCGGTGCCCGACATGTCCACAACCAGGGTGGCCGGATCATGCGGCAGCTCGCCGGTCGGGTCGATCAGACCCCAGAGCATCTCCGGAACCGCAAATTCCCGCAGCGCCAGGCCAAGGGCAAAATCCTGTTCCTCGTCGGATTTGGTCAGCGGCATCGCGAAGTTGACGCCCAGTTCTTCCATGCTGAGCGCGATCGGGAACGGGATGTCGGACCCCATCAGGTTCAGGGTGGTGTCGGACTGGGTGACATCATAGGCCAGACCATCGGGGCTGAGGCCGATGTCGAAGGTTCCACCCTGCGAGGAGGTCTGCATCTCAAAGGTATCAGACCCGTCGGCGCCTTTGACATTGCTGTTGCCGGACTCGAAGGTGAAGGTGCCGGTATAGGCCATGCCGGCCTTCAGCATCGCCGCCACATCGGTCGGATCTGCGATGTCGGGCACGGTCACGTCGCCGGTGAATTCCAGGCCCTGCATGGCGCCGTCGATCTTGGCGCCGTCATCGCTGTCGGGATCCTGGAACATGAAATCATAGGCCAGCGCGGCCATGGTCATCGACTGGGTGTAGGCGCGGACGTCGCCGATCTTCATCACCGTGTTGCTGTCGAGGTCGGTCACGTTGATCGTCAGCGCCGCGATGTCGGAGGGCACCGCCTCGCCGTCGATTTCGAGATCCGCCAGCGTGATGGCGCCGGTGGCGGCGGCGTAGCTGTATTCCATTTCGGAGGCATCGCCGCTGACCACCATCGGGCTGCCGTCGTGGGTATAGAGCAGCGTGCCGGTGATCGCCTCGCCCTCGGCATTGATGTCAAAGGCCATTGGGAATTCCCCCGGCATCACCACATTGACGGTGCCGTCGCCGTTTTCGACGAATTCCAGCGTGCCCATGGTCATGCCAAAGGAATCGCCCTCGATGTCCATCGACATCTTGATGTCGGAAACGGTGAGGGTGTTGCCGGAGAGGTCTTCCGACGCGGTGACCTCATAGCCGGTGCTGGACATGTAGTCCTTCCAGTCCGACCAGACCTCCTGGGCGCTCAGGTCGGCATGTGCCGCCTGTGCTACGAGCATTACGGGGGCAACAAAACCCAGGCCACGAATTAGAGAAACAGACATAGAAGAACCTTTCCTAGCGAAGAATTGGGGCGAACCTCTCCGCTCTTGCACCGACGGTCAAGGGAGCCAATGACTGGACCGTTCCCCCCAAGGCAGATTAACACAGAAGAAAACATAGGTTGGGAGAGAATTTATGGAATTCAGAGATAAAACGGTCGTGATTTCCGGCGCCAGTCGCGGCATCGGGGCGGATGCAGCAAGGGTTTTTGCCGCCGCCGGGGCAAATGTGGTCCTGCTGGCCCGCAGCGTAGAGGCGCTGGAGGCGCTGGCGCAGGAGATCGGCGAAAAAGCGCTCGCACTGGCCTGTGACGTGGCGGATTACGCCGCGGTCGACGCCGCCTTTGCGCGTGCGCATGCGGTTTTTGGCAGTCTCGACGTGCTGATCTGCAACGCCGGCATGATCGAGCCGATCTCTCGGTTGGAGCAGGCAGAGCCTGATGCCTGGGCGCAGCTCATTAATGTGAATATTACCGGTGTGTTCAACATGATGCGGGCAGGGCTGCCGCATCTGAAGGCGGCGGGTGGTGGCTCGGTTCTGACCATCGGGTCGGGGGCGTCGCAACGACCACTGGAAGGCTGGAGCGCCTATTGCACCTCCAAGGCCGGGGCGGCGATGCTGACGCAGGCGCTGCACCTCGAAGAGGCTGCCAACGGCATCCGCGTCATGGGGCTGTCGCCGGGCACCGTGGCCACGCAGATGCAGCGCGAGATCAAGGCCAGCGGCATCAACCCGGTCAGCCAGCTGGACTGGGAGGACCATATCCCGGCGGAATGGCCGGCGCGCACGCTGCTGTGGATGTGCAGCGCGGATGCGGACGATTTTGTCGGGACCGAGATCTCCCTGCGGGATGAGGGGATTCGCAAGCGGGTTGGTCTGATATGATCGAGAGCCATCAGGACGCGCGCGGCTGCCTGGTCCTGCGGCTTGACCGTCCGGACAAGGCCAATGCGCTGACGCCGGAGATGCTGGAGCGGCTGATCGCGGAATTGCGGTCAGCACAGGACGCGCGTGCGGTGATCCTGACCGGCACCGGCAAGGTGTTCAGCGCCGGGGCGGATCTGGACGCTGCCCGGGCCGGCCTGGCGACCTCGCCGCTGTGGGAGGAACTGTCGGGCACGCTTGCGGCGATGCCATGCCTGAAGGTCGCGGCCCTGAACGGCACGCTGGCCGGTGGCGCCAATGGCATGGCGCTGGCCTGCGATATCCGCATCGCGGTGCCGGGCGCAAAGATCTTCTATCCGGTGATGCAGCTTGGCTACCTGCCGCAGCCCTCGGATGCGGCGCGGATGCGGGCGCTGATCGGACCGGCGCGGACCAAGATGGTGCTGGCGGCCGGGCAGAAACTCTCTGCGCAGGAGGCCTATGACTACGGGTTGATCGACCGCATTGTCGCCCCGGAGGATCTGATGTCCGTGGCGGCATCCCTTGTGGAGCCGTCCCTGAGTGCGGCGCCGGACGTGGCCCGCGCCATCTTGCAGGCCTGCGACCGCGTGCCGGACCATCGCTAGCGTTTGCGCCGGGTTCCCGGCACCCGGGAGGTAAAGGCGGGCGGGCGCTTGCGGATCCAGGCGATGAACTTCGCCAGTCTCGGGTGCTGTTGCAGGGCCGCGATGGTGCTGTAGTCACGGGCCAGCTCCGCCTCGCTGAGGGTGGCGTGGATTTCCTTGTGGCAGATGTGGTGTAACAGCACCGTCGGTCCGCCCTTGCCCCCTTTGAGTTTTGGCACCAGGTGATGCAGGCTCTGCGGGACGTCCGGCGGGATCGGCCGGTTGCAGAGCGGGCATGTGGGGTCGGTGGTCTGATCGGGCATGGTCGGTCACGAATTATGAAAGCACGCAGGTCAAGATGCGGCAGGGACAGCAAAAGGCAAAGTCGTATGCAAGATTGGGATGCGGTGGTGATCGGGGGCGGCCCGGCCGGTTTGATGGCGGCGGGCGAGATCGCCCGGATGGGGCATCGGGTGCTGTTGGTGGAGGCCAAGCCCTCGCCCGCCCGCAAATTCCTGATGGCGGGCAAATCCGGCCTCAACCTGACCAAGGACGAACCTGTCGAGACGCTGCTGTCGCAGTACGGCGAGGCCGAGGCGTGGCTCGCGCCGATGATCCGCGCCTTTGATGCCCGCGCCGTGCAGGACTGGGCCCGGGGGCTGGGGCAGGATTTGTTCACCGGCTCGACCGGGCGTGTCTTTCCCAGCGTGATGAAAGGCTCGCCGCTGCTGCGGGCCTGGCTGGCGGCGCTGGATGGCGGTGGTGTCACGCGGCAGCTGGGGTGGCGCTGGACGGGCTGGCAGGATGAGCACCTGTCCTTCGACACGCCCGCCGGGCCAGAGCGGATTTCTACACGCGCGACGGTTCTGGCGCTGGGCGGTGCCAGCTGGGCGCGGCTCGGGTCCGACGGCGCCTGGGCGGCGATGCTGGCGGCGCGCGGCGTGGCGCTGGCCCCATTTCAGCCCTCGAATGCCGCGCTCTCGGTTAACTGGAGTGATCACATGGCCCCGCATTTTGGCGCCGCGCTCAAGGCCGTGGCCTGGCAGGTCGGGACGCAGCGGGGGCGCGGCGAGGCGACGCTTTCGCGGCGGGGGCTTGAGGGCGGCGGGCTCTATGCGTTGACCCCGGCGCTGCGCCAGGGGTACCCGTTGCATGTGGATCTTGCACCCGATCTCACCGAGGCCGCGCTGGCGGCGCGTCTTGCCAAGCCGCGCGGGAAGGCCAGCTGGTCCAACCACATGCGGCGGGTGCTGAAGCTCGCGCCGGTGAAACTGGCGCTGTTGCAGGAATTTGGCCGCCCCTTGCCACAGGATCCACAAGCGCTGGCCGCTGTCATCAAACATCTGCCGATCCGTCATTCCGGGCTGCGCCCGATGGACGAGGCGATCTCCACCGCGGGCGGCGTGCGGCGCGATGCGCTGGACGAGGGGCTGATGCTGAAGGCGCTCCCCGGCACGTTCTGCGCCGGAGAGATGCTGGATTGGGATGCGCCCACGGGCGGTTATCTGCTGACCGCCTGTTTTGCGACCGGGCGCTGGGCCGGGCAGGCCGCCGCGCGTTACTTGGACAGCGCCGCCACGCGCTGAAACGCCTCGCGGGCGCGCATGCGTTTGCCGTAGGCCAGCAACGCGTCGCTCTCGACCTCGAACTTCGCTCCACGGGCCCAGTTGAGGCAATGGGTGAGCAGGATGTCGGCGATGGAGAAGCTGTCGCCGGCGATGAATTCATCGGTCAACCGGGCCTCGACACGGCTGACGGATCGGGCAAATTCCCAGCGCAAGGACTCCTTGATCGCCGGCACCCGCTGTTCTTCCGGCAGGGCAAAACTGTGCCGCGCAGCCATCCAGAGAAGCGCATCCATCTCGTCGTTGAGCATATTGGTGACCGAATCCTGCCGTGCGCGGGCCAAAGTGCCGGCGGGCGCGGTCAACGCGCCGTGCTTGTCGGCGAGATAGGTGATGATCGCCACGGAATCACTCACGGTCGTGCCGTCCACCACAAGGGCGGGCACCTTGCCTGATGGGTTGTAGGCGCGGATTTCGGCGCTTTGCGGTGCCGCATCCTCCAGTTCGTAGGGTTGTTCCAGTTCCTCCAGCGCCCAGAGCACGCGGAACGTGCGGGTCATCGGCTTGCCGATCACTTTGTACATGATGTGTCCTCCTCGGTTGCAGTCAGGTTTGCTGCACCTGCGAAAGAGGTCAAGCTGGCCGTCGCGTCGTCGCGGGATGGTTATCAGCGGGAGCGGGCCAGCATGGCGAGCCGGATCAGGGCGCGCTCGGTCAGCGCTTGCGCCGGGGCGCTTTGCCCGGCGGAGCGCAACTGCAGGTCGGTGTCGGTCAGGATCGTCAGCGCATTCTGCAATTTCTGCGCACCCCAGCCCTGGGCCTGGCGCAGCATCCGGTCGCGCCGCTTGCCATAGAGCGGCGGACGCAGGCCCCCGATGCCCTGCGCGGGGCCGCCGGGATGAGCGGCGATGCTGTAAAGCGTGCGAAAATGCCGGGTGGCCCCGATGCAAAGGCTGACCGCATTGGTGCCCTGCGCCTGCAAACGCCGCAGCACGGGGCCGATCTCGGTGCTGCGCCCTTCGGCCACCACGTTGAGCAGATCGTCCAGCGCCGCCTCGGTGGATTGCGGTGCAACCGCGTCGATGTCCTCCAGCGTCAGCGGGCTGCTGTCGCCGTGTTTGTAGAGGCTCAGCTTTTCGATCATGCGGGAGAAATCGCCGGGGCCGATCTCATTGGCAATGTCGGTCAGCGCCGACATGCTGTCGCCGGGCACATCGCGCACGCCCGCCTCGCCCAGGATGCGCTCGATCTCCGCGCGCGAGGGCGGGTCGTCATAGATGCCCGTGGCGTAGGCATTGCTGTGGGTTTCAAAGGCCTTGCGCAGCTTGGACGACGTCTTGAGCTGCCCGGCGGTGACCACGATCTGCGCGTCACCCGACTGCCATTCCTGCAAGGCGGCGGTGATCGCCGGGGTGGCGGTGTCATTGGCATCCTCGACAAACACCGCGCGGATGCCGGGAAAGAAGCCCACCGCCTTGACCGCGTCCAGCAGCCGGGCCGGATCCTTGCGCAGGTCGCTTGCGGGCATGCGGGTCAGGCGCATTTCCTCTTCGGCGGCAGGGCCAAGGAGGGCGGCCAGCATCTGCTGACGTTTGAGCGACACGCGCATCGCGTCCGCGCCGTAGATCAACAGCCCGGTCTTGCCGGGGTCGGGGCGGGCGAAATAGCCCTCGGCCTCGCGCGGGCTGAGTTTCATGTGCCGGTCGTCCTGCCCAATCCGGGCACCGCATAAAGCCGGGTCACGATCTGATCGGCCAGAATCACCATCAGGCGTTCGTGTGCGTCGGTCTCGGAGGCGAGCGTCTGCACAGTGGTGCCGCTGGCGGAATAGCCCGAGAAATTCTCGACCTCGCCGCTGGCCACGATCTGCCCGTCCGACAGGCGCACGAGGCTGTAGCCCGCGGTGCCGGTCAGCGAATAGCGGGTGATGTCGCCCTCGGCGGTGATCGCCTGGCCGACCTCGGCCGTGTCGAGCGTCAGATCCATGCGATAGGCTGGCGCCCCCGCGCGGCCAAGACGTGTCTCCAGCTGGCGGACGAAGTAGTAGGCATCGCTGTCGCGAGGTGCGCCGATGGTTTCGGGCGCCTGAAACGCGATCTGGTTGCGCAGGGCGGTGCCCGCTCCGTTTGGCCCATAGACCGGCTCAAACCCGCAGGCCGAGAGGCTGGCGCCAAGAGGCAGCGCCAGCGTGAATTTCAGGAATTTGCGTCGGTCAGGCAACGACATTGACGATCCGCCCCGGTACAACGATCACCTTCTTGGGCGCCGCACCGTCCAGCGCCCGCTGCACAGCTTCATGCGCCAGCGCCAGTTTTTCAACCTCCGCCTTGTCGAGATCCTTGGCCACTGTCAGCTCGCCGCGCCGTTTGCCATTCACCTGGATGGGTAGGGTCACAGTGTCCTCGACCAGCATCGCCTCATCCGCGACCGGCCAGGGGGCATTGGCAATCAGACCTTCGCCACCTTGGTGTGCCCAGATATCCTCGGACAGGTGCGGGGTCATCGGCGACATCAGCTGCGCCAGGGTCTTGATCGCCTGCTTTTGCACCGCGGCACTGGCCTTGGATTTCGACAGCGTGTTGGTGAAGCCATAAAGCTTGGCGATGGCGGCGTTGAAACCAAAGCTCTCGACCCCCAGCGTTACATCACGGATCGCCTTGTGCATCTCGCGCAAGAGATCCTCGTCGCCTTCGCCCTTGGCATCCGGGTCCATCTCGCCAATGCGATCACAGAGGTTCCAGACCCGGTTCAGGTGCTTATAGGCGGCTTCGGCACCAGATGCCGTCCATTCCACATCCCGCTCGGGCGGCGAATCGGACAGAACAAACCAACGGGCGGTATCAGCGCCGTAGGTGGAGATGATCGCCAGCGGGTCGACCACGTTGTTCTTGGACTTGGACATCTTGGCGGAGGGGATCACCTTGATCCGCTCGCCCGTCTCCTTGACGAAGACACCGCCGTCGCGCTCCTCGACCTCGCTCGGGTAATGATAGATCGCGCGGCCGTTGTCGTCCTTGCGCTCGGCATTCTCATAGATCGCGTGTGTCACCATGCCTTGCGTAAAGAGCGCATCAAACGGTTCTTTGGCGCTTTCGGGCAGGTGGCCGCAGATCTGCATCGCACGGGCAAAGAACCGCGAATAGAGCAGGTGGAGAATCGCATGCTCGATGCCGCCGATGTATTGGTCGACGTTCATCCAGTAGCTGGCCGCCTCCAGATCGGTCGGCGTCTCGGCGCGCGGTGCAGTGAAACGGGCGAAATACCAGCTAGAGTCCACGAAAGTGTCCATCGTGTCGGTCTCGCGCTGGGCGGGCTTGCCACAGGCGGGGCAGGCACAGTTGCGCCAGCTCGGGTGACGGTCCAGCGGGTTGCCGGGGACCGAGAAATCAATCGCCTTGCCGTCCTCATCATAAGGCAGCGCGATGGGCAGGTTTTCTTTCTTCTCAGGCACCACGCCGCAGTCGGGGCAGTGGACGACGGGAATCGGGCAGCCCCAGTAGCGCTGACGGGACAGACCCCAGTCGCGCAGGCGGAATTTGGTGACGCCTTCGCCCCAGCCTTCGGCCTCGGCCTTGTCGACGGCGGTGTTGACACCCTCTTCGCCGGTTTGTTCTTCGGCGCCTGCAAAGCCGCGCACATAGCGGACTTTCTCGGCTTTGGTTGGCACATAGGCTTCGGTCAGCTCACCTGCGCCTTCGACCGGTTCCATCACCGGGATGATCGGCAGGTCGTATTTGGTGGCGAATTCAAAGTCGCGCTGGTCATGCGCCGGGCAGGCAAAGATCGCGCCGGTGCCGTAGTCCATCAGGATGAAGTTGGCGATCCAGACCGGCAGCTCCCAGTTCGGGTCCAGCGGGTGCTTGACCCGCAGGCCGGTGTCGTAGCCCAGCTTTTCGGCGGTTTCGATCGCTTCTTCGGTGGTGCCGCCCTTGCGGCATTCGGCGACAAACTCTGCAACCTCTTGCGATTCGGCCTCAAGCTGCTTGGCAATCGGGTGATCGGGCGAGATGCCAACAAAGCTCGCGCCCATCAGCGTGTCTGGGCGAGTCGTATAGACCTCGATCGCCTCTTCCCCATCGGTGCGCTCAAAGCTGAACTGCAAGCCGCGGGACTTGCCGATCCAGTTTTCCTGCATCAGGCGCACCTTGGCGGGCCAGTTCTCCAGCCCGTCGAGCGCCTGCAAAAGTTCATCCGAGTAGTCAGAGATCTTGAAGAACCACTGCGTCAGTTCGCGCCGTTCCACCAGCGCACCGGAGCGCCAGCCGCGACCGTTCTCGACCTGCTCGTTCGCCAGAACGGTCATGTCCACGGGATCCCAGTTGACCACGGCGTTCTTGCGGTAGACCAGACCTTTTTCAAGGAAATCAAGGAACAAGGCCTGCTGCTGGCCATAGTATTCCGGGTCGCAGGTGGCAAACATGCGCGACCAGTCGAGCGAGAGGCCCAGCGGCTTCATCTGTTCGACCATCGTGTCGATGTTGGAATAGGTCCAGTCCTTGGGGTGCCCGCCCGAGGCCATCGCGGCGTTTTCCGCAGGCATGCCAAAGGCGTCAAACCCCATCGGGTGCAGCACGTTATGGCCGGTGGACAGCTTGTAGCGCGCAATCACGTCGCCCATCGTGTAGTTGCGCACATGGCCCATGTGCAGCTTGCCCGACGGGTAGGGGAACATCTCAAGCACATAGTACTTGGGCTTGTCGTGATCTTCTTTCGCTTGGAAAATGGCGGCCTCTTCCCAGGCTTTTTGCCATTTGGCTTCGATGTCCGAGGCTTCGTAACGCGACATGTGAGCGGTCCTTTGACTAAAAACGCCGGGCTTTAGACCCGGCGCTTCTGATACGTGTAATTTCTATTGGGTTCCAGTGCGCAGGCGTCAGATCTTCTTGTCGGCCATGCGTAGCTGACGCGCGCGGGACAGAATCGCATCTTCGACCGCGCGGGCGGTTTCCGCGCTCACGGCGCCGCCGCGGCTTTGCAGCGCGACATTGAGGGCGCGCGCCTCAAGGGCGGGGTCCTTGATGTGAATCGTTGCGCGATAGGCGCGGCCGCCACCGGGGGGCGTGCCATAGCCGGTGATGATGACGCCGGTGAAGGGATCGACGGACTGAACCGGCAGGAAATCAAGCACATCAAGGCTCGCAGCCCAGAGGTAGCGATTCACCTGGACGCGCTGTTCGCTCTTGCGCGGGCCAAAGGCCTCCCAGATCGTGGTGCGATCTTCGCGCGCTTCGCGACCCTCGCCGGCCAGCACGATGGTGTCGGCATCATTGACCTCGGTGCCGGTGTCCAGCGACCGAAAGGCACCGCAGGACGCCACGAAAGCCAGTGACGAAAGAAGGATAAAGGTCTTTATACCACGCATTTTGGCCGGGCCCGCTCCTGATTTTCCAGTTGGACTACTCCTAGACAAGCGGGCATGCGCCAACAAGCCTATTCTTTAATAGACTCGCTGCTGCTGCGCTTTGACGGGATATTCGCCGAAATCGACTGTGGCACCGATGCATCAATTTGTTGATGAAAGGTTTTCCCCTTTCAGCGCGCGCTTGCTTCACGACCCCAATTCGAGCGAGAGGATGTGCGTACTTGAGGAGCGAAGTGGCGTCAGCCGATTGCTTCTTTGGAAATTCAAACCCGAGGGAAAACCATGAAAAAGATTCTCTTCGCTTCGACCGCACTGGTCGCGACCGCAGGCGTCGCAGCAGCAGAGCTGACCATCGGCGGCTCCGCACGTTTTGGTCTGGCTTACAACGAAGCTCAAACTGACGAGACCCGCATCGAACAGCGTATGCGCGTCAACATCACCGGCATCGCGGAAACCGACGCTGGCGTGAAACTGGAAGCTCGCTTCCGTCTCGAAGCCAACGAAGACTCCCACGCCAACGACATCTCCGGTCGTGGCCCGGGCGCAGCTGGTTTCGCAGTGTCCTACGGCGGTCTGCGTGTTGACGTTGGTAACGTCTCCGACGTTTTCGACTCCGGCGACCAGGTTGACTTCTACGGTTACGGCATCGGTCTGACCGCCCTGATCGAGCACAACTCCGTGTGGTACGACACCGCAGCAGACATCGGCGGCTTCGGCGCAGGTGACGCGGACGCGACCACCATCAAAGCTCGCTACAACGTTGGTGACTTCTCCGCATCGCTGTCCTACACCGAGACCCGCGCTCAGGCAGCTGTTGCCGCAACTCCCGGTTCCGCAGGTTCCGCAGCTGTTGCAGCCAACGAAGAGTTCCAGATCGGTCTGGGCTACACCCTGGCAAACGGCATGACCATTGCTGCTGCTTACGGTGACGACGACAACGCAGGTGACTACTACATCCTGAACGTTGCTGGTTCCGCAGGTGCTCTGGGTTACTCCGTAATCCTCGGCGACGGCGACATCTTTGACGCCGGCGGCGTTTCCGGTGACCTCGCCTACGGTGCGTCCATCAACTACGAGATCTCCTCCGCAACCGCGATCCAAGCTGTTGTTTCCGGTGGTGGTCTGGACTCCTCCGAAACCGCTTACGGCCTGGGCTTCACCCACGGTCTGGGTGGCGGCGTCACCCTGGCAGGCGGTATCGCACGCGACACCTCCGAAAACACCCTGGCAGACCTCGGCGTGAAGTTCTCCTTCTAAGCCGATCTGAACCACAGTGTTCTTGGGGCGGGCTCTTCGGAGCTCGCCCTTTTCTTTTGTGCGCAAACAGTGTTTTGTCCGGCCAAACAGCCCCCTAGCTAAATGAGGCCGAGATGTCGCTGAGTGAGATCAAATCCCGTATCGCCACTGCCGAGGCTGCCGCCGGGCGCGCCCCCGGTTCGGTGAACCTGATTGCCGTGTCCAAGGTCCAGCCCAACGAACGTGTGGAGGCGGTGCTGGAAGAGGGGCACCGGATTTTTGGCGAGAACCGCGTGCAGGAGGCGGCCGGGAAATGGCCCGGATTTCGCGAGACATTCCCGGATGTGGACCTGCACCTCATTGGCCCGTTGCAAACCAACAAGGCGCGGCAGGCGATGGAGTTGGTGAATGCCATTCACTCCGTGGATCGCCCAAAGCTTGCCACCACGCTGGCGCGGCTTGCGCAGGAGCTGGGCCATTGCCCGGAGCTGTTCATTCAGGTCAACACCGGTGAAGAAGAGCAGAAAGCGGGTATCCTGCCCAAGGACGCCGATGGTTTCATCCAGGAGTGTCGCACGCTCGACCTGCCGATCAAGGGGCTGATGTGCATCCCGCCGGTGGATGAGGAGCCAAGCCTGCATTTTGCCCTGCTCGCCAAGATCGCCGCGCGCAACGGGCTGAGCGGTCTGTCGATGGGCATGAGCGGCGATTTCGAGAGCGCCATCGCACTCGGAGCCACCCATGTACGGGTCGGATCCGCGATCTTTGGCGAGCGCGCCTATTCAGCGTGAGCGCACGATGACCCGCGCACCCGGGTGCAGACGCTCGGCAATCCAGCGCAGGGTCTGGCGTGAAAAGGCGATGCAGCCTTCTGTTGGATACCCGGGCCGGCGCCATTGATGCAGGAAAATCGCCGAGCCGCGCCCCTTGACGGAGTTGGGCCAGTTCCAATCGGTGAGCAGCACCAGATCATAGAGCGGATCTGTGCGGCGCAGGGTCTCGTGGCTATAGGCGTAGGGCGCGCGCACCATGTGGTTGTAATCCGGCGCCGCCCCGTCATCCGACCACAGATCGCCGGGGAGAATCGGCGTCGCCCAATCCTGTGGCGCGGTGATGCGATCAGGGCGATAGAGCATGCCGACAACGCGGTGGATGCCAACCGGCGTGGCGCCATCGCCTTCGCGTTTGTTCGATGAGATGCCCCCTTTGCCGATGCTGCAGGGAAACACCCGTCCCATAAACCGCAGCCCCTTCGGCGTCAGCACCAGATCCGCAGGCGTCATAGCATGTGACCCGACTTGCTGGCTTTGGTCGCGAGGTAGTGGCGGTTGAAGTCGTTCTCTCCCACCTTGAGCGGCACCCGTTCTGCAACCGTGATGCCGGTTTTCTCCATCATCGCGATCTTGCCGGGGTTGTTGGTCATCAGGCGGACGGAGGCGAATCCCAATTCGCGCAGGATCGAGGCACCAAGACGGAAATCGCGCTCGTCATCCTCGAACCCCAGTCGGTGGTTGGCCTCCACCGTGTCAAAGCCCTGATCCTGAAGGGAATAGGCGCGCATCTTGTTGGCGAGGCCAATCCCGCGCCCTTCTTGATTGAGATACAACAGAACGCCCGCGCCCTCGGTCCCCATCTGCGCCAGCGCACCGCGCAACTGCGGTCCGCAATCGCATTTGAGCGAGCCCAGCACATCGCCGGTGAAACAGGCCGAATGCAGTCGGGCGAGCACAGGCTTGCTGCGATCCGGGCGACCGATTTCGATGGCATAGTGTTCCTCGCCACCGTCTTCGGGGCGGAAGATATGCAGGCGTCCGGCCTCGGAGGCTTCCACCGGCAGGCGCGCAGCGGCGACCGGATGCAGGGGCGAACTTGTGTTCAACAGGGGCTCGGCAACTGCGCGGGGCAGCAGGGTCAGATCGTGCTGGAGCGCAAAATCCCCGGCGTTGTCCAGCGCGACATAAGCGGCGGCGGGTAGAAGCCGTGCGGATTTCACCAGCGCGATGGCCAGGCGCGGCAGCGTTGCATCGCCACTGCGGGCACTGGTCAGCGGCCCCTTCATGGGCGTTTGCAAATCATCCGCCGGATCAGCCAGCGCCTGTATCCAGGTCAGGCCCAAATCTGCGGGCACCGTGACCCGTGCGATGTCCTCGTCATAGACACGCGCCTTCAGCGTTGCCGCGCGCCGCGCCGTCAGCGCCAGTGACACCGGCCCGAGTGCGCGCAGATCGGCGAGGCGCTCGGGGCTCAGGCTTTCGACCGCAATGGCAAGGATGGCAGTGTCGCCGGTGGTCAGGATCACCGGCAATCCCATCCTCAGATCCACACGGGCACGGGCGATCCGCTCCAGCATTGTCGGCAATAGGCTCATCAGGTCTTGGTCCCGGCTGTAACATCAGGAGCCTACTCCTATGCTCAATTGCTGCAAAAGTGAAATATTTCCGCGCCTGGGGACACGTCGACGTGAAGCCGTGATGGCAAAGCTTGTTCTTTCGCGGGCAGGCACACATCTGTGAACACAAGACAACAGGAGACACCACATGGCCCAGTTGAAGAAAATCCTGCTCGTTGATGATGACGAGGATCTGCGCGAAGCGCTGAGCGAACAGCTTGTTATGACCGAAGATTTCGACGTCTTCGAAGCCGGTGACGGGCAGGGCGCAATGGAGCGCGCCAAGGAAGCGATCTATGATCTGATCATCCTCGACGTTGGGCTGCCCGACACCGATGGGCGCGAGCTGTGCCGCCTGATGCGCAAGCAGGGTGTGAAGTCGCCGATCCTGATGCTGACCGGTCACGACAGTGACGCGGACACGATCCTGGGGCTTGATGCCGGCGCCAATGACTATGTCACCAAACCGTTCAAGTTCCCGGTGCTGTTGGCCCGCATCCGTGCCCAGCTGCGCCAGCACGAACAATCCGAGGACGCGGTTTTTGTGCTTGGGCCCTATACGTTCAAACCCGCGATGAAGATCCTGATCACCGAAGACGAGCGCAAGATCCGTCTGACCGAGAAGGAAACCAACATCCTGAAGTTCCTCTACCGCTCCAACGATGGCGTGGTGCCCCGCGACGTCTTGCTGCATGAGGTCTGGGGATACAACGCAGGGGTTACAACCCATACGCTGGAGACCCATATCTATCGTCTGCGCCAGAAGATCGAGCCCGATCCGTCGAATGCGAGGCTCCTTGTGACGGAATCAGGCGGTTACCGGTTGGTGGCCTAGGCAACAATCAGGTGTGGAACAAGTTTCGGCTGCACACGTTATGCGGTCGAGACACATCAGAAATCCCGCGCATATCCGGGTTATGATATGCATCCTCCCTGTTGGACTGGCCGGGCTTCGCGCCCGGCCTTTTTTTGTGCCGTGTCAATTTGTGCGTGTCAGGCTGTGCGGTGCAAAACGCGCAGGCGGCTCTCGAACTCACCGCGATCCACGTAGCACCCGTGCAGGTGGCGATAGCCCGTTTGCGGGTCAAAGGCGTCACGCCCGTGCAGCACGCGCCGATTGTCGAAAACCACCATCTCGCCGCCGTTGAGTTTGAGCGTCACGAGGTATTCAGGCGACCGGGTCAGGATCATGAACTGCCGATAGGCCCGGTAGTAGCGCTGCATCAATGCGGGCTCGAGGTCGAAGTTATCCGCCAGATGGGCGTTAAAGCAGATCTCGATCACGCGGCCGTCTTCGTCGAGGTTGATGACCTTCTTGCGGTTGCGAATGTCGGTCTCATGGTCGTGAAAGCGGAACGGGACCGAGACGGTGGAAAGCAGCTCAAAACTCTCGGGGTCTTGGTCGCGCAGGTCCTCGGCGATGGCGTAGCCGTCACAAAACAGCGAACCACCCCCGACAGCCTCATTGGCGAGGCAGTGCAGGAACTGAAACCCCGGCGGTAGCTCCTGATTGGTCAGATCCGTGTGCAGGGGCAGGGCGATGGGGGTGTAGGCGAGGTTGTTGGGATTGGGTTTGGATTTCACCTCAAACGTGACGCCAAAATTTGTCTGCCGCAGAAAGCCGATGCGGCGGGCAACCTCCATGCCGGCCTCGGTTGTGTCGGCAAGCCCCTCGATGATCGACAGGCCCATGATCTGGGTCTGCTCCAGCCAGCTGCGCAGCATGCGATCCGAGGTCAGCACCTCCTGCGCCGCGACGCGCGGGATGCCGTCGGCGCCCAGATCGCTGCGCCAGGGCTGAAACCCGGTGCGCGCCGGATCAGACGCTCGTGTGCCTGGCACATGTGCACGCAGCCAGGTCAGGTCAAAGCGACTGCTGCTCTGGGCCGCATCCTGCCAGTGAACCATCAGATGCGAGCCGGAGATCGCAACGGATGCTGCGGTGATGTCGGGCGGGATCGCGGAGAGATCGGTGACCCGCTCCTGCGTGTCGGGATGAAACCCGGCGGGGTCATTGTCGCGCAACCAGATATAGGGGTAGCGGGCGGATGTGCCATCGGTGAAAGAGACGAGAACGCACGCGTCCTCGGGCTGCAAAACGGCCTGTGCCATGAGAATCCTCCTGGCGTTTGGGAGACTAGAGTGTGGTGGAATCGCCCCGTCAGGGCGAAGCAGCAGGCGCCGGCGGCGGCCACCAGTCATAGGCCTTTTTGTAAGGGTGCCCGGGGCGTTGCCCCAATACCGGTACCATCAGTTCGGCCAGTCCCGTGTCTGTGCGTCTCTTGTGCAAGTGTAGAATATGGGGCGTGGTGTTTTGCAAGGCCTTTCACGGCGTCGAGATTGCGCAGGAAACCGCAGGCGCCCCACTGGTATCTCGGGCGCGGCACAGGCAATATCCCGGCAAACACTTGCCAGAGATAGAGAGCCCGCATGTCCTTTACCCTCGCCACATGGAACATCAACTCCGTGCGCCTGCGCGAACCGATCGTGATCAAGCTGCTGCAGGAAGAGGGGCCGGATGTGCTCTGCCTGCAGGAATGCAAAAGCCCGGTCGAGAAGATCCCGATGGAGGCGTTCCGGGCGCTGGGATATACCCATATGGTTGCGCGCGGGCAGAAGGGCTATAATGGCGTGGCGATCCTGTCCCGGCTGCCGATCGAGGATGTGGGCGACAAGGATTTTGCCAGCCTCGGCCATGCCCGCCATGTGGCCGGGCGGCTGGAAAACGGCGTGACCATCCACAATTTCTATGTGCCCGCTGGCGGGGATGAGCCGGATCGCGAGAAGAACGTGAAATTCGGCCAGAAGCTCGACTACCTGACCGAGATGCGGGACTGGTTCCATGCGGACCGGCCCGAGAAATCGGTGCTGGTCGGGGATCTCAATATCGCGCCGCGCGAGGATGACGTCTGGGACCACAAGAAACTGTTGAAAGTGGTGAGCCACACGCCGATCGAGGTGGAGCATCTGGCGCAGGTGATGGAGGCGGGCGGCTGGGCCGATGTCACGCGCAACGACATTCCCGACGGGCAGCTTTATAGCTGGTGGAGCTATCGGGCCAAGGACTGGGACGCCGCCGACAAGGGACGCAGGCTGGATCATGTCTGGACCACGCCCGACATCACCAACGCCACCCATTCCAGCCGCATCCTGCGCGACGCGCGCGGGTGGGAAAAGCCAAGCGATCACGCGCCGGTCTTTGCCACATTCGATCTCTGATCTCCGGGATCAAGGGGCGGGGAGGCTCCCGCCAAAAGACGCGCGCCCCAAGGGGCGCGCATTTTTGTTGGGCCGGGCGCCGCACCTGCCGGTGCGGCGTGCGCAAGACGCACGCTTGGTGCCAAACTCATCCCTTGGTTTTCCGGCGCTGAAATCGCATATAGGGCGCAAGCAAGACTCGAAAGGAGTGCGGAGCAATGATGGACATTCTGGGCGGTGGTGCGAGCGCGGCACCTGCGGGCGATCTCATCAAGGATGTGACCGAAGAGACCTTTATGGCAGAGGTTGTCGATGCCTCCATGGAGGTCCCGGTGATCGTGGATTTCTGGGCGCCGTGGTGTGGTCCCTGCAAGACGCTGGGCCCGATGCTGGAGACAGCGGTGACCAAGGCCAAGGGCGCGGTCAAGATGGCCAAGATCAACGTTGACGACAACCAGCGCCTGGCCGCCGCGTTGGCGCAGCAGGGGCTGCCGCTGCAGTCGATCCCATCCGTCGTCGCCTTTTATCAGGGGCGCCCGGTGGACATGTTCCAGGGCGCGCTGCCGCAGTCGGAAATCGACGCCTTTCTGCAAAAGCTGGCGGAGACCGCGGGCAGTACTGCAGATGGCGGGTTGGGCGAGGCGTTGGAAACGGCAGAGCAGATGCTGGAGGAAGGCGCGGCTGCGGATGCGGCGCAGGTCTTTGCCGCGATCCTGGGAGAGGACGACAAGAACGCCGCGGCCTACAGCGGCCTGGCGCGGTGTCACGTGGCTCTGGGCGAACTGGATCAGGCCGAAGCGGTGCTGAACGGTGCCCCCGCCGAGATTTCCACGGCGGCCGAAATCGAGGCGGCGCATGCCCAGATCGAACTGGCGCGGCAGGCGGAGAACGCAGGCCCGGTCGCCGATCTGCGTGCCGCGGTCGAGGCCAATCCCGACGACCATCAGGTCCGCTTTGATCTGGCGCAGGCCCTGCACGCCGCAGGCGATGCCGAGGCGGCGGTGCAGGAGCTGCTGGAGTTGTTCCGGCGTGACCGCGAGTGGAACGACGGCGCGGCCAAAGCCCAGCTGTTCACCATTTTCGAGGCCCTGAAGCCCAATGATCCGGTGGTGCTCAATGGCCGCCGCAAGCTCAGCTCGATGATATTTGCCTGACGCGAATGCGGCGCTAGGTTCTCTGTCATGATAAAAGCCGCAGACCTGCCGGATACGATCCCAGTCTTTCCTTTGCCCGGGGCACTTCTGCTGCCCCGGGCAAAGCTTCCGCTGCATATCTTTGAGCCGCGCTATCTTCAGATGCTCGAGGATGCCCTCAAGACCCGCCATCGCGTCATCGGCATGATCCAGCCCTGTAGCGCCCGTAAGGCGGAGGGGAGCGGCCTGCATGTGATCGGATGTGCCGGGCGGGTGACCCAGTTTTCCGAAACCGAAGACGGGCGGTATTTCATCACGCTGTGCGGCCTCTCGCGGTTCCGCGTCATGGCCGAGGTCGAGGGGTTCACCCCCTATCGGCGCTGTTCGGTGGACTGGAACGGGTTTGATGCGGATCTTGGGCACGCCGAAGGGGATGCAGCCTTTGACCGCGCGGCGCTGTTGGAGCTGCTGGGGCGCTATCTGGAGGCGCGCGGGATGTCGACCGACTGGGGCGTGCTGGATGAAGCGGGGGATGAGCTGTTGGTGAACTCGCTGTCGATGCTGCTGGATTTCGAACCCGAGGACAAGCAGGCGCTGCTCGAAGCCCCCAGCCTCACAACCCGGCGTGAAACGCTGGTCACATTGATGGAGTTTGCCCTGCGCGGCGGCTCGCTTGAGGAAAAACTGCAATGAATGAAACAACACCTGCCTTTGACCGGCACATGCTGGAGGCGCTTGTGTGCCCGGTTACTCAGACGGTGCTGGAATATGACGCCGAGGCGCAGGAGCTGATTTCGCGGCCTGCAAACCTCGCCTTTCCGATCCGCAACGGGATCCCCGTGATGCTGACGGATGAGGCGCGCCCGCTGGAGTGACCTGGCCCCGGGCGCGCGGTCAGAGCGGGCGCCCGCGCAACAGACGCGGCAGATCCCCCGAGAGCCCTGCGGCTTCGCGCACAAAACCCCGGCGCAGTCCGGGCAGCGCGTTGGTCAGCCCGAGGCCCAGGTCACGGGTGGCGCGCAGGATCGGATTGTCATTGGAAAACAGCTTGTTGAACACATCTGTCGCCAGTGCCAGGGACGTCGTGTCAAACCGCCGCCACTGCTGATACCGCGCCAGCACAAGCGGGCTTGCGATGTCCTCACCGCGCCGGGCGGCATCGGTCAGCACTTCGGCAAGGCTTGCAATATCGCGCAGACCAGCATTGAGCCCCTGACCCGCGATCGGATGCAACCCATGTGCGGCATCCCCCACCAGCGCCAGCCGTTCGCCGTAGAACGCATTGGCAAGGCTCAGTTTCAGCGGATAGCTGAAGCGCTTTCCCTCCAGCCCGATCTCTCCGAGAAACGACCCAAATCGCGGGCGCAGCACGGTGAGGTAATCCTCATCCGAGAGTGCTTGAATGCGGGCGGCCTCCGCGTGGGTTTCGCTCCAGACGATGGAACTGCGATGGCCGGGCAGCGGCAGGATCGCCAGCGGCCCCGGCGGCATGAAGAACTGATGCGCGATGCCGTCGTGCGGTTGTGCGTGCGAGATGGCGCAGACCAGCGCGGTCTGGCCATAGTCCCAGCCGGTGCGCTTGATGCCGGCGCGTTCGGCGGTGCCGCTTTGGCGACCATCCGCGCCCACCAAAAGCGCGCCCGAGAGCTGCGTGCCATCCTCAAGCGTGACGGTGACCGCGTCCCTGCTGACGGTCTGTGCAACCACCCGCTGGCCTGAAATCTGCGTGATCTTGGGCTCCGCCTCCAGCGCCTCCAACAAGGCGCGGCGGAGATAGCGATCCTCGACCATATAGCCCATCGGACCTTCGTCCAGATCGCTTGCCTCAAAATGCAGAAACAGCGGTGAGGGGCCGCGCCCGGCGATGCCGTCGCTGACCTTGATCTCGTTCATCGGCTGTGCGTGATCTTCTATGCGGGCCCAGATGCCAATCTGCTGCAAAAGCCGCGTGGACGCGAGCGCCAGCGCATAAGACCGGCCATCAAAGCCCGCATCCTCGCGGATCGGCGCGGGCAGCGCATCAATCAGCGTCACGGAGTGGCCGGCCTGTGCCAGCGCCAGGGCAAGCGAGGGGCCGTTGAGGCCACCGCCCACGATCAGGATATCACGCGTATCAGTCATGCCCCGCAATATGCGCCCCGCCGGGGAATTGTCCATGCCATTGTCCAGAGGCACGCTGCCGCAGCTTGCGGGTTTCGTGGCAGGGTCGCGCGGGATTGTGTGCCCGGAACGCTCTCGCTACGGTGGCGACACATTGAAATCCGCCCCGTCACGGGGATCACGAGAAGGCACACGCGATGCAGGACTGGCTGACCATGAGCGCCGCCCAACTGGGCCGCGGTATCGCCGCGGGAGAGATCGACCCGGTGGCACTGACAGAGACCTATCTGGCGGCCATCGATAGCCATCCCGAGACCGCGCGAATCTACACGCAAGTCACCCGCGACCGCGCCTTGGCCGAGGCTAAGGCCGCGCAGGAACGCGCAAAATCCGGCCTGCGCCGCTCGCCGCTCGACGGGGTGCCGCTCAGCTGGAAGGATCTGTTCGACAGTGCCGGGGTGGAAACCGAGTCGGGCTCGGATCTGCTGAAAGGCCGGGTGCCGGATCGCGATGCGCTGGTGCTGGAAAATGCAACCGCCATGGGCGCGGTGTGCCTGGGCAAGACGCATATGAGCGAGCTGGCGTTCTCCGGTCTTGGCCTGAACCCGGTCAAGGCGACACCGCCCTGCGTCAATGACCCCGAGGCGGTGCCCGGCGGGTCGTCGTCAGGTGCGGCGGCTTCGGTGGCCTTTGGGCTGGCGGCAGGTGCGATCGGGTCCGATACCGGCGGGTCGGTGCGGATCCCGTCGGCGTGGAATGACCTTGTGGGGCTCAAGACCACCTCCGGCCGCGTCAGTCTTGAGGGCGTTGTGCCCCTGTGCCTGAAGTTCGACACCATTGGCCCGCTTGGGCGCACGGTTGAGGATGCCGCCCTGATGCTGGCGCTGATCGAAGGCGCGGCCACTGCGCCGGATCTGGAGGGCGCATCGGTCGAGGGCAAGCGATTTGCGGACCTTCAGACGGTGGCGCAGGACGATCTTGCGCCGGAGGTGGCCACTGCCCATGCCGCCGCGCTGGACAAGCTGCGCGAGGCGGGGGCGGAGATCGTCCCGCTTGCAGTGCCGGAGCTGCCGGAGGCCATGGCGCTCTCTGCGATTCTCTACACCACCGAAGCCTACGGTCTGTGGAAAGACGTGATCGAGGCGACACCGGATCTGATGTTCCCGGAAATCCTTGCCCGGTTCCGCTCCGGTGCGGACTTCTCCGGTGCGGATTACGTGGCGGCCTGGGCCAAGTTGGAGCAGGTGCGCATGGTCTGGGATCAGGCGGTTGCGGGATTTGACGCGGTGCTGGCCCCTGCGGCCCCCATCCTGCCGCCCAACCTGGCCCGCTTGCAGAGCGATCACGACTACTACGTCACCTCGAACCTGATGACCTTGCGCAACACCCGCATTGGCAACCTGATGGGCGTCTGCGCGCTCTCGCTGCCCACGGGCACCCCCAGTTGCGGATTGCAGGTGATCGGTCAGCCCGACTGCGAGGAGGCGCTGCTGCGCGTAGGCGCGGGTATCGAGGCCGCACTGGCCTGAAAGACACACTGTTGCATCCGCGCCATCAGCGGGTGGACGCATGCCCGTTTGGCCTGTAACTTGCGGGGCAAACGGGGCGATTACGATCCCGGTATTGAGGCACAGACATGAAGTTTCCCGAGCGGTTTGCCCATCTGCCGCCCTACGCGTTTCCGCGTTTGCGTGCGCTTCTTGACCATCACGCGCCTGGTGGCGATGTGGTGCAATTGACCATTGGCGAGCCAAAACACGAATTTCCCGCATGGGTCACCGATGTGATCGTGGAGAATGCCTCTGCGTTCAACAACTACCCGCAGAACGAGGGCACCGACGCGTTGCGCGGTGCGATGGCGGACTGGGCGGCGCAGCGCTATGGCGTGACGCTTGATCCGGCGACCCGGCTGATGGCCCTCAACGGCACCCGCGAGGGGCTTTATAATGCGGCCATGGCGCTTTGCCCCGAGGAAAAGAACCGCCAGCGGCCAGTGGTTCTGATCCCGAACCCGTTTTATCAGGTCTATATGATCGCAGCGATTTCGGTTGCGGCGGAGCCGGTGTTCGTGCCCGCAACCGAAGAGACCGGCCACCTGCCGGATTATGCGTCGTTGCCCGAGGATGTGCTGAACCGCACCGCCGTGGCCTATATCTGCTCGCCCGCGAACCCGCAGGGCGCGGTGGCCTCGCGCGCCTACTGGCAGCAGTTGATTGCGCTGGCAGAGAAGTACGATTTCAAGATCTTCGCGGATGAGTGCTATTCCGAGATATATCGCGACGAGGCCCCCGTCGGCGCCCTCACCGTGGCAGATGAAATGGGCGCAGACCCGGAGCGGGTGGTTCTGTTCAACTCGCTCTCCAAACGCTCCAACCTGCCGGGGCTGCGCTCCGGCCTGTTGGCCGGTGGACCCGAAACGCTGGTGCAGGTGAAGAAACTGCGCGCCTATGCCGGCGCACCGATGCCGGGCCCCTTGCAGGCCGCGGCCGCCCGGGTCTGGGCGGATGAGGCGCATGTGGTTGAGAACCGCGCGCTCTATCAGGAAAAATACCGCATCGCGGACGAGGTGTTTGCAGGGCTGAACGGCTACATGTCACCTGAGGCAGGGTTCTTCCTGTGGCTGCCGGTCGAGGATGGCGAGGCGGCGACGCTGAGGCTCTGGCAGGAGACCGGCGTGCGGGTGCTGCCCGGCGCGTTCCTGGCGCAGGGCAAGGGGGCAGAAAACCCCGGACACGGATATATCCGCGTGGCGCTGGTTGCGTCAGAGGAACAAACACGCACCGCCCTTACGGTGCTGCGCGATTGTCTCTATTGAGATGACAGGACTGCCTGCTTCCGCAGATGTCGGGGGCAGGCCAAAAGCAAGACGAAACACCGGTGGGGCTGATCCAAGAGCGAAACAGCCGATGCCCCACGCGAGCGAACCGAGGTAGGCATGGCATTTCAAACCCGCGGGCGGGATCCGCTTCTGGACAGCAACATGCAGGCAGCCATTGAGAAACGTGGCAAGGAGCTGATCGGGCTCCTTTTGATCGGTATCGGGCTGCTGGTGGCTGCGATGATCGGCAGCTACACGCCGGACGACAGCAACTGGATGGTGTCCACGGATGCCCCGGTGCAGAACTGGCTTGGCCAGACCGGTGCGTCGATTTCTTTCCTGCTGATTACCTTTCTGGGCAAAGGGTCCTGGGCGATTTCGGTGTTCCTCTTTGCCTGGGGCGGGCGGTTCCTGCTGCACAAGGGCGAGGAGCGAATTCTCTGGCCCGCGCTGATGCTGGTGTTCTGGCTGATTGTGGTCGCGCTGCACTATGAGACCCTGGTGCCGGACGCGGAGTGGAGAGCGTTTCACAGCTTTGGCCTCGGGGGCATGATCGGCAATACCGCACTTGGCGGCCTGTTGGCGCTGCTGCCCTTCGGGCTGGCTTTTCTGGTCAAGTTCCTGTCGTTTCTGACCGCCTTGGCGATGGTGGCGCTCGGCGCGTTTGTGTTGGGGTTCACCCGTTCGGAGCTGTCCCGGATCGGGCGGTTCCTGCTGGTGGGGATGATCCTCGCCTATGGTACATTGGCGAGCCTGACGGGGCGTGGCGCCAGCGGTGGTCTGCAGGCGGCGCGCAACTGGCAGGCGAGGCGCGCCGAACGGCGGGCCATGGCGGTTGAGGCAGAGACCGAGGAAGATCCGCTGGTCTACAGCGACCCGTTGCCGGAAAACCATTTTGCACGAACCGAGCCGCAGTTCGGCCTGCATGCGCCTGCGCCAGCACCGGAGCCTGCGCCGCAGGTGGAAGAACGTGGCGGTTTGTTCAGCCGGGCCACCAACTTGATCCGCCGGGCGGAACCGGTGGAAATGCCGGAGCCCGAATTGGTCGACCCGGCACCGGTTGCGCATGTCGATGATGATGTGCCCGGCGACGAACGGATCGCACAGAAAATTGCCAATGCGGTGCGGATCCGTCGCGCCCAGCACGAGCCGCCGCAACCCGATCCAAACCTGCCGTTGACCAAAGGGCGTGGCAAACGGCCCGAGCCGCTGATCTTCAATGCCCCGGCGCAGCAGGCATCTCACGTTGCGGAACCGCCGCTGTCGGCGCATCCGGAAGAGATGGCTACGCCCCCGCAGGCCCCGGTCCCGACCCCGATCCCGCAGGCGCCCGCGCATCCGGTGGCCGAAACGATGGTGGAGCCGCAAGCGCCGGACGTGTTCCTGAGCGATCAGGTCCCGACCGAGGACCTGCCCGAAGCCCCGCCAACAGCCCTGCCAGACGCTCCCGTCTCGACAGTACAGGACGCCACGCCCGACACTGGCGGGGCGGAGCTGCCGCGGGTTCCGATCACACCGCGCGCCGATCCAAAACCGGCGGCGGCCATGGCGCCGATGGACATTCCGGTGGCCGAGCCGCGCAAGGCCGTGGTCGAACAGCCGCAACGCAAGCCGGTGCAGCCCTCGACGCGTGCGAAGGCAGAAGCCCAGCCCACCCTGTTCCAGGACGACAGCAGCGATTTTGAACTGCCGCCCCTGTCCCTGCTGACCAACCCGGCCGCCATCGAGCGGCATCACCTCAGCGACGAGGCGCTGGAAGAAAACGCACGCATGCTGGAATCCGTGCTGGACGACTATGGCGTCAAGGGCGAGATCGTCTCGGTCCGGCCCGGTCCGGTGGTCACCATGTACGAGCTGGAGCCCGCGCCCGGTCTCAAGGCGTCGCGCGTGATCGGTCTGGCGGATGACATCGCACGGTCGATGTCGGCGCTGTCGGCTCGTGTGTCCACGGTTCCCGGCCGCTCGGTGATCGGGATCGAACTGCCCAACGAGAACCGCGAAAAAGTGGTGCTGCGCGAAATCCTCGCCAGCCGGGACTTTGGCGATGGCACCCAGAACCTGCCGCTGGCGCTGGGCAAGGACATCGGCGGCGACAGTATGGTCGCCAACCTCGCCAAGATGCCCCACCTGCTGATCGCGGGGACCACCGGCTCCGGTAAGTCTGTGGCGATCAACACCATGATCCTGTCGCTTCTCTATAAGCTCACGCCCGAGGATTGCCGCCTGATCATGATCGACCCGAAGATGCTGGAATTGTCGGTCTATGATGGCATCCCGCATCTGCTCTCGCCTGTTGTGACGGACCCGAAGAAGGCGGTTGTGGCCCTGAAATGGGTCGTGGGCGAGATGGAAGACCGTTATCGCAAGATGTCCAAGATGGGCGTGCGCAATATCGCGGGTTACAATGGCCGCGTCTCTGAGGCGCTGGCCAAGGGCGAGATGTTCAGCCGCACCGTGCAGACGGGGTTTGACGACGACACCGGCGAGCCCGTGTTCGAGACCGAAGAGTTCGAGCCCAAGAAACTGCCCTATATCGTCGTCATCGTCGACGAGATGGCCGACCTGATGATGGTTGCGGGCAAGGAGATCGAGGCCTGCATCCAGCGTCTGGCGCAGATGGCGCGGGCCTCGGGTATTCACCTCATCATGGCCACGCAGCGCCCCTCCGTGGACGTCATCACCGGCACCATCAAGGCAAACTTCCCGACGCGGATTTCCTTCCAGGTGACCTCCAAGGTCGACAGCCGCACGATCCTGGGCGAGATGGGCGCCGAGCAGCTTCTGGGCATGGGTGACATGCTCTATATGGCGGGTGGCGCCAAGATCACCCGCTGCCACGGCCCGTTTGTGTCGGACGAAGAGGTCGAGGAGGTGGTGAACCACCTGAAACAATTCGGCCCGCCCGATTACGTCGGCGGCGTGGTCGAAGGCCCCGATGACGAGAAGGCCGACAATATCGACGCGGTGCTGGGCCTCAATACAGGCGGCAACACCAATGGCGAGGATGCACTCTACGATCAGGCGGTTGCTATTGTCATCAAGGACCGCAAATGTTCGACCTCCTACATCCAGCGCAAGCTGGGCATTGGCTATAACAAGGCCGCGAGGTTGGTGGAGCAGATGGAGGAAGAAGGCCTCGTTTCGCCCGCAAACCACGTGGGCAAAAGGGAAATCCTCGTTCCCGAGCAATAGGCGACAAAAGGCCGGGCGCTCTGCCCGGCCTCTTCACTTTGGGTCACACGCGCATATCTTCTACATCATGAAACAGTTTGTCTTTGCTCTTGCGCTTGGCGCAACCACGCTGGCCTCCACCGCGGCAACCGCGGCGGAGAAGCTGAGCCTGAATGAAATCTCGGCCTATCTGAACAGCTTTGCCACCGCGCAGGCGGACTTCACGCAGGTGAATGACGACGGCAGCCTGTCCACCGGGCAGCTGTATATCCGCCGTCCGGGCAAGGTGCGCTTCGAGTATGATCCACCGCATTCCGGCCTGGTGCTGGCGGAAGCCGGAACCGTTGCGATCATGGACCCCAAGTCGAACCAGCCGCCGGAGACCTATCCGCTGAGCCGGACGCCGTTGTCGATCATCCTGGCGCGCCGGGTCAATCTCGGGCAGGCCAACATGGTCGTGGGGCACGGGTTTGACGGGGTGTCGACGGTGGTGCGGGCACAGGACCCCAAGAACCCGGAGCACGGCAGCATCGAGCTGATGTTCACCGACAATCCGGTGCAGCTGCGTAAATGGGTGATCCATGGCGGCGCCGGCGAGGAAACCACGGTGATCCTGGGGGATATGCAGACCGGGATGTCGTTTCGGTCCAGCCTGTTCAGCATTTCGCGTCCCAAACGCGACCGCTGAATCGAATTGCGCCCCGCGCGGGCCTATGCGCGGGGCAGGTGTTCTAGCGAAACTTGCGGCAGCCGCTCAACTGGACCTGATAGGCGTTGGAGCGCGCTTCCACCTTGTTGGCCACTCTCAACAGCCAGCTCTTGCTGCGATAGCTGCCGCGGGCATATCCGGTGTGGCCTTCGTGATAGGCCAGATACTGGTTGCGGGCGTCGGTCAGCGGGATGCCGTTGCGCTGGTAGCTGCGCGCCATGTACCAGCCCATGAAATCGGTCGCGTCGTCGATCCGATCCCGCCGGGCAAAGCGGCGGCCGGTGTCGTCCTTGTAGTCGTCCCAGGTCCCGTCGAGCGCCTGGCCATAGCCATAGGCACTGGAGATCCGTCCCATCGGGATGATGCCGAGCACATATTTGTGCGGTGTGCGGGCCTTGCCGTCAAAGCGGCTTTCCTGATGGATCGTCGCCATCTGCACATGCACGGGAACCCCCCACCGGCGCTCTGCGGCGCGGAAGGCGCGAAGATATTTGGGACGCTCGGTGATGATGCTGCAGGCATTGTCCAGATTGCGCGGCGGGGAATTATACCCACCACCACAGGCGGCCAAAGCCAACAGGAGCGCCAGGGCACTTATGATTCTGCTCATTGCCTCTGCCTATTTGGTTTTTTTTGCAGTTTAGCCAATTGCGGGGGCAGAAGAAATCCCTATTGACAGGGCCGGGGGGCTGCCGCCGATCACTAAAAGTTTGTTTGAAACGATCAGGTTGACCGACTGTAAAGACCGCTCTGACAGATTGTTTCTGCAAAACCTCGCCACCGAGGTTGGACAACAGGGGGAAGAAAACGCTAGTACAGTGTGAGAAGAGGGCCGGAAACATGCTGAAAACACGCGCAAAATATAATCTTGGCCAGGTCGTTCGTCACCGCAAGCACCCGTTTCGGGGCGTGGTCTTTGATGTGGATCCGGAGTTTGCAAATACCGAGGAATGGTATGAAGCAATCCCCGAAGAAAGCCGTCCCGCCAAGGAACAGCCCTATTACCACCTGCTCGCTGAAAACGATCAGACCTACTATGTTGCGTATGTCTCAGAGCAGAACCTGATTGCGGACTATTCTGGCGAGCCGGTGAGCCATCCGGATGTCTACGAGATGTTCACCGGCTTTGACGATGGCAACTATCAGCTACAGTATCAACTGAACTAGCGGGTGCGGCGGCGTCCCGATGCCAGGCCCGACCCGGCATCGGTGGCCGATGTCAGTAGCCGAGCGCGCAACCGTCCTTGCGCGGATCGCTTGCGCCTTCCAGCACGCCGTTGTCGTGAAGGCGGATCGCCTGGGCGCCGCCGATCGGTGTGTCCGGAACCTCGACCGTGTGGCCCATCTCTGACAGCTCGGAGCGCACCGCGTCGCGATAGCCGCGTTCGACCTTGAGCACGCCCGCATCCGAGAATGCGCGCGGCGCGTCGATCGCCGCCTGCGGGTCCATGCCAAAATCGCGCAGGTTGGAGACAAACCGCGCATGCCCGTTTGGCTGATACGCGCCCCCCATGACGCCAAACGGCATGGTGACACGCCCCTGTTCTGCCAGCATGGCGGGGATGATGGTGTGCATCGGGCGCTTGCCGCCCGCGAGCTCGTTGGGGTGGCCGGGGTCAAGGCAGAATCCGGCCCCGCGGTTCTGCATCAGGATGCCGAATTTCTCGGACGCGATGCCAGAGCCGAAGCCGTGGAAGAGCGAGTAGATCAGCGAGACGCTCATGCGGTCCTTGTCGACCACGGTGATATAGACCGTATCCTTGTGCACCGCTTCGCTGATGTCCTGCGGGGCCGTCATTGCGCGCTTGGGGTCGATCAATGCGGCAAGGCTGGCGGCTGTCTCCGGCGCCAGCATGTGGTCGAGCCGGGACATGTGATCCGGGTCGGTGATGAACCGGTTGCGCGCATCATAGGCCAGCTTGGCGGCTTCGGCCTCGATATGCGCGCGTTGAGCGCCAAAGGGATCAAGCGCGGCGATGTCAAAATGCTTCAGGATATTAAGCATCAGGATCGCCGTCGCGCCCTGGCCGTTGGGGGGATGCTCCCACAGCTCCACATCCTTGTAGTGACCTGAAATCGGCGCGGCCACGGTAGAGCGTGTCGCGGCAAAATCCTCGACCGTTTGCACGCCGCCCAGCTGGGACAGGGCAGCGACCATATCCTCGGCGACCTCACCGCTGTAAAAGGCATCGCGCCCGTCGCGCGCGATCCGCCGCAGCACCTCGGCCTGGCCCGGGGCGCGAAACATCTCGGCGACCTGTGGGGCGCGTCCGTTCAGAAGATAGCTGTCGCGCGCCGCCCCCTGGAGCGTGCCGGCGTTGTTGCCCCAGTCAAAGGCAACCCGCGGCGCGACCGGGACGCCTTCTTCGGCGTAGTGAATGGCGGGGGCCAGTACCGTGCCGAGGTCAAGTTTTCCTTCGTTTGCAGAGAGATGGCAGAACGCATCGATGGCGCCGGGTATCGTGACCGCGTCGACCGAGTGCAAAGGCACTGTTTGCAGCCCCCGCGCGCGCAGCGCTTCGGCCTGCGCGGCCCGGGCGGCGCGGCCGGATCCGTTCAGGGCCCGGACGGTGTCTTCGCCGGCGCGGGTGTACAGAGCAAAGCAATCGCCGCCGATCCCGGTCATCATCGGTTCACAGATGCCCAGAAGAACCGCCCCGGCGATCGCCGCATCCATCGCGTTGCCGCCGCGTTTCAGAATGTCGATGGCGACCTGTGCCGCCAGCGGGTGCGACGTGGCACAGATGCCGTTCTGCGCAAAGACCGCAGAGCGGCCCGGTTGATGGAAATCACGCATGCGGTTCCTCCTCTTTTTGGCCCCGGGTGGCAGGGTCATTCATCCTATATCGCCGGCGTAAAATCCACGAGATTTCAGGAGCAAGCGCAATGAAAACCGCAAATGCAGCCCTCGGAACTCTGGCTGAGGCGTGCACCGACACACGCGGGGGCTTTGTCCAGTGGGCGATGCGGGCAGAGTCCGACCATGGCAGTGCGCCGGTCGCAACATCTCGTCTGGCGGTGCAGGACCGGAGGAACGCGCAAGGAGGCAGGAGAGCAAAACAAACGCCGGTGGCCAGCACCGGCAAAGACACCCCGGCGCCATGCACTTGGTGGGGGCAGAAACACACAGCGCCGGGGGAAGCTTTGGTTCAGCTACACGTTGATTTGTTGCTTACCTTTCGGGCGCTCGTGGGTCCGGATTGCGGCAGATTTGTGAAGCGGCGGCAGAGTTGTCGGGCATCTGAGCTAAATTCGCGTCACTTTGCTGATCCGCGCGCAGACCGGTGATGCGGCGCGGGGCAACGTCAGTTGGTGAGCTGAATTTCAAAGCACAAGGACAGCTGGTTGTTGTCCATGTTGCGCTGATACTGGATGTCGCTCGTCAATTCGCGGATCAGAAACCAGCCGAATCCTCCTTCGGGCAGATCTTCCAGCGGCGTATCGGTGTTGACGTCGACGGCCCGCCCCTCCGGCAGCTTGGAGGCTGGAAAGGGCGCGCCGGCATCGCGAATCTCGACCCAGAGCCGGTCGGGGTGCAGATTGCACCTGATCAGCACATCGCCGGTGGCGGTTTCTGCATAGGCATGCTCCACCACATTATTTACCGCCTCGGCGAGGGCGATCTGTACCTCGTCGACCCGGGTATTCGGAATACCCATTTCCTTCAGGCGCTCGACCACCGAGACGATCCCCCGACGGGCATCCAGTTCGGTCGCCCTGAAGGAGCAGGCGAAGGAATCAACCATGAAGTTCAGGCTCCACAGGCGGGTTGGGCTGCGTCAATTTTCAACGTGTTCGGGGTCCAGAGCATCCTGGAGCGTATCATAGAGATTAAAGACCGTGTCCATTCGGGTCAGGCGAAAGACCTTGTCCACCATCGGGGTCAGCCCGGCGAGGTCCAGCTTGCGCTCCTTGCCAAGTTGCTTCATCGCGGCGACAATCGCGCCCAGACCACTGGAGTCGATGAAATCGACCCTGGACAGGTCAAGGATCACGCGCTTTGGACCGGCTTCGGTTTCCGTGCGCATGTCTTCCTTGAACTGGATAGCCATGGCCGCATCAATGCGCTGGGCGTTTACGGTAACCACTTGTGCGCCGTCCGCTTCGGTGCTCGTCAGGCTCATTTCATGTTCCTCGGCTCGTCTTACTTGGAACTCACCCTAGACCTTAAATGTTATCATTCAGTATGGATAGTTTAGAAAATTGAAGGAGTCGAAAGAATGGCCAGAATTGCGATCGCAGGCGCGGCCCGGACACCGATGGGCGGTTTCCAAGGGATGTATGAAGGTGTAACCGCAGCCGAGCTGGGCGGCGCGGCGATCAAGGCCGCGTTGCAGCGCGCGGGTGCGACCGCGGTGGATGAGGTGCTGATGGGCTGTGTGCTGCCCGCCGGGCAGGGACAGGCGCCGGCGCGTCAGGCCGGGTTCGCCGCGGGGCTGAGCGAGGAAGTCCCCGCCACCACGCTGAACAAGATGTGTGGCTCCGGCATGAAGGCGGCGATGATGGCGTTCGACCGGCTGGCGCTCGGCGGGGCGGATGTGATGGTCGCCGGCGGCATGGAGAGCATGACCAATGCGCCCTACTTGCTGCCGAAGATGCGCGCGGGCGCCCGGATCGGGCATGGTCAGGTCATCGACCACATGTTCCTCGACGGGCTGGAAGATGCCTATGACAAGGGGCGCCTGATGGGGACCTTTGCGGAGGACTGCGCGGAGTTCTACCAGTTCAGCCGCGAGGAGCAGGATGAGTTTGCGCTGGGGTCGCTGTCCAATGCGCTGGCCGCGCAGGACAGTGGCGCATTTGCCAATGAAATCACCGAAGTGCTTGTGAAAACACGCAAAGGTGAGGTGGTGACCGACTCTGACGAGCAGCCGAAATCGGCGCGTCCCGACAAGATCCCGACGCTGAAACCGGCGTTCCGCGAAAACGGCACCGTGACGGCGGCGAATGCCTCTTCGATCTCGGACGGCGCTGCGGCGCTGGTGCTGGCGTCTGAGGATGCGGCGGCGGCGCGCGGGTTGCAGGTCAAGGCGCATATTCTGGGGCACGCCAGCCACGCCCAGGCGCCGGGATGGTTCACCACCGCGCCGGTTCCTGCCGCGCGCAAGCTGCTGACCCGGATCGGTTGGGATGTGGAAGACGTGGACCTGTGGGAGGTGAACGAAGCCTTTGCGGTGGTTCCCATGGCCTTCATGCGGGAGATGGGCCTGTCGCGTGAGAAGGTGAACGTGAACGGTGGCGCCTGTGCCCTGGGGCATCCGATCGGCGCGTCGGGTGCACGTATTATCGTGACTCTGCTGCACGCGCTTGAGACCCGCGGGTTGCAGCGCGGCGTTGCGGCAATCTGCATTGGCGGCGGTGAGGGCACGGCGATCGCCATCGAGCGGGTCTGACCCCGGGCGACGCGCGCTGTCCCCGAGATGGGACAGAATTGAGGAGGGGTGACCCTCCTCTTCATATTCAGAAAAGGCAAAACTCCAATGCGGGTGAACTATTCCGAGCTGGCCAAGACGGTGGCGGCATTGACCGAGGGCGAAACCGACGCGGTTGCGTTGATGGCGACAGTGGCGTGTGAGCTGCATCATGCCGATGCGCGCTTCGACTGGACGGGATTTTATCGGGTGACCGAACCCGAGGTGCTCAAGATCGGCCCCTATCAGGGCGGTCACGGATGCCTGGTCATTCCGTTCTCGCGCGGAGTCTGCGGGGCGGCCGCACGCACCGGCGAGGTGCAACTGGTCGAGGACGTCGAGGCCTTCCCCGGCCATATCGCCTGCTCCTCCTCCACCCGATCAGAGATCGTGCTGCCGGTGCGCAACGGCAAAGGCGAGGTGATCGCCGTGCTTGATATCGATAGCGACCGGCCCGCGGCCTTCACCGCCGAAGATGCCGAGCATCTCCAGGCGCTGCTTGCGCAGGTCTTTGGCACGCTCTGAGCCTGCGGCCGATCCAACGATCTAAACTGTAGACAACCGGCGCAGCGTGCGCCGGTTTTTTTTGTCCTGACAGTGCCCGTGAAATTTCGCTTTGGAATTTCACGAGAATCGGGCATGGTGAAAATTGAGATGTAAATTTCACAACCCCGCTGGAGGCGCATTTGAACGACCACACGCCCGCTCTCACCACGCTTGGCGCTGATCTGCGCGCGCTGCGGCGGGCGCGGGGGATCACGCTTGCGGATCTTTCGGCCCGCATGGGGCGCTCGGTGGGATGGCTCAGCCAGGTGGAGCGGGATAAGTCGGAGCCGTCGATCTCCGACCTGCGGCAGATTGCAAAATGCCTGGATGTGCCGATGTCGATGCTGTTTGCCCATGCCTCCGCCCCGGTGGCGGAGCAGGGCTATATTGTGCGTGCGGGGGCCCGGCGGCCCATGGGCTCCGGCGAGGAAGGGCTGATCGAGGAACTGCTCTCACCCGATCTGACTGACGACTTCGAGATGGTGCATTCCACCTTTGCCCCGCACGCGCGCATGCAGGCGCCGGCCCATCGCCCGACACAAGAGGTGGCCTATGTGATCTCCGGCCACCTCGATCTGCAGATCGGGACCCGGCATTTCACCGTCGGCCCCGGCGACAGTTTCCGTATCCGCCACGAGCCCTTTCAGTGGTCGAACCCCTATGACGTGCCCTGTGTCGTCATCTGGGTCATCGCGCCGCCGGTGTATTGATGCGACTGGCTGCGGTCCTCCACCCTTTGCCGCGCGCCGCGCGAGGGGCGTTTGTCATCACGCTGGGGGCTGCGCATGAGCTTTGATGCCTGGATCGTCTTTGCCCTGTTCTGGGCCGCTTTTGTCACCACGCCGGGGCCGAATGCGGTCAATTGCATCTCCAACGGCATGAGCCTGGGGTTCGGCAAGGCGATGCTGGGGGTGCTGGGCATCCTGACCCAGGCGACTGCGTTCCTGCTGCTGTCCGCGCTTGGGATCACGGCGTTGATTGCGGCCTCGCCCACCGGGTTTTTCATCGCAAAGCTGGCCGGCGCGGGTTTTCTGATCTTTCAGGGTGTCCGCGGCTGGCGCAATTCGACGAACCCGGTGCCGGTGGCCGAACGTCCGGCGCGGCATGTCTACCTGCATGCGCTGGCGGTGGCGACGATCAACCCCAAGAGCGTCGCGGGCTACCTCGCCGCCTTCTCGCAGTTCGTGCAGCCCGATGTGCCGATCTGGTCGCAGATGGCCGTCTTCGTGCCAACCGCGCTGACGCTGACAACGCTCAGCTACACCGGCTTCACATTGCTGGGCGTCGGCATGGGGCGTGCGGCGCTGGCAGCGGTCTTCAACGTCTGGATCCGCCGCCTGCTGGCGATCTGTTTCATTGTCTATGGCGTCCTTCTGGGCGCCAGCAGCACCCCAAATCTGGAGACAGCATCATGATCAAGGGACACTGCCTGTGCGGCAATATCCAGTTTGAAACCGAGGCGGCCCCACGGGGGCCGTCGATGTGCCACTGCGGCCAATGCCGGCGCCAGTCCGGCGGCATCTGGTCCTCGGCCTATGTGACGGACACGGATCTGACCATCACCGGCGATGTCACCTGGTTTGCCTCCAGCCCCGGTGCCAAGCGCGGGTTCTGCGCCACATGCGGCTCCTTCCTGTTCTGGAAGGCGCTGGAGGAAGACACCACCAGTTTTGCCCTCGGTGCGGTTGCCGCCCCCACTGGGATCACCCTCGAAAAGCACATCTTCGTGGCCGACAAGGGCGACTATTACGAGATCGCCGACGGCCTGCCGCAAAACGCCTGACCTGCCACCCCCTGCAAGAAGGAGCCGACCATGTCTGATTTTCCCACACAGGCCCGCGTCGTCATCATCGGAGGCGGCGTTGTCGGCTGCTCCGCGCTGTATCATCTGGCCAAGAAGGGCTGGACCGACTGCGTTCTTCTGGAAAAGAACGAGCTGACCGCCGGCTCCACCTGGCACGCGGCAGGCAATGTGCCGACGTTTTCGACATCGTGGTCGATCATGAACATGCAGCGCTACTCGACCGAGCTTTATACCCGCCTCGGCGCAGAGGTCGACTATCCGATGAACTACCACCAGACCGGGTCGATCCGGCTGGCGCATTCCAAGGAGCGCATGCAGGAGTTCGAACGCGCCGCCGCCATGGGGCGCTATCAGGGGATGGATATCAAGATCCTGACACCGGAAGAGGTGAAGGCGCTTTATCCCTTTATAGAGACGCATGATCTGGCCGGAGCGCTGTATGATCCCAACGACGGCGACATCGACCCGGCACAGGTGACCCAGGCACTGGCCAAGGGCGCGCGCGACATGGGGCAGCGGATCATCCGATTCTGCCCCGCCACCGGTGTCACCCAGACCGGCGACGGCTGGATCGTGCATACCGACAAGGGCGACATCGCCTGCGACCATGTGGTGAATGCCGCCGGCTATTATGCGCAACGGGTCGGTGAGTGGTTCAAACCCTACGGCGGTCGCACCGTGCCGATGATGGTGATGAGCCACCAGTATCTGCTGACCGAGGAAATCCCCGAGATCGAGGCCCACACCAAGGCCACCGGCAAGAAGCTGCCGCTCTTGCGCGACGTCGATGTCTCCTACTACCTGCGCCAGGAAAAACACGGCTACAACCTCGGCCCCTACGAGCCGAACTGCCGCGCCCATTGGGACACATCGGATGATCCGATGCCGGAGGATTTCTCTTTCCAGCTCTGGTCCGATGACCTTGACCGGATCGAGGATATCGTCACCGACGCAATGGCGCGGGTGCCGCTGATGGCCCGGTCCGGTGTCTCGCGGGTGATCAATGGCCCGATCCCCTACGCCCCCGATGGCCTGCCGCTGCTCGGCCCCATGCCCGGCGTCAAGAATGCCTTCGAGGCCTGCGTCTTTACCTTCGGCATCGCCCAGGGCGGCGGCGCGGGCAAGGTGCTGGCGGAATGGATCGTCGACGGGCAGACCGAATGGGACATGTGGTCCTGCGACCCGCGCCGGTTCACCGACTACACCGATCACGACTATTGCGTGCAAAAGGGCATGGAGGTCTATGGCAACGAATACGCCATGCATTTCCCCCGTCACGAATGGCCCGCCGGGCGCAACAAGAAACGCTCGCCGGTGCATGATCAGGTTCTTGCGCAAGGCGGCCAGATGGGGGTCTACAATGGCTGGGAGCGCGCCAACTGGTTCGCGCAGCCGGGCGATGACACCGCGCCAGAGGCGACCCACACCTGGGAACGCTCCGGTCCCTGGCAGCAACGCATCCGGGAGGAATGCGAGGCGGTGCGCGATCACTGCGGCGTGCTGGATCTGCCGGGGTTTTCGCGGTTTGCGATCTCCGGCGACGGCGCGGCAGAGGCGTTGCGCGGCCTCATCACCGGTGCCCTGCCCAAGGTGGGGCGGATGAACCTTGTCTATGTCGCTGATCCGCGTGGCCGCATCCTGACAGAGATGTCCTGCCTGCGCCACGACGAAGACGCCTTTACCCTGATCACCGCCGCCAGCGCCCAATGGCACGACCGTGATCTCCTGCGCGCGGCCCTGCCGGAGGGGATCCGGCTGGAGGATGTCACCACCACGCGCGACACGCTGATCGTCACCGGGCCAAAATCGCGCGAGATCCTCGGCCCGCTGACGGATGCCGACCTCACGCGCGGATGGCTCAGCCATCAGGCGGCCACCGTGGCCGGACAGCCTGCCCATCTCGTGCGCGTGTCCTTCGCCGGTGAACTCGGCTGGGAGGTGCACGCGCTGAACGACCACATGCCCGTGATCTACGCCGCGATCCGGGAGGCGGGTGCTAAGCCCTTCGGCATGTATGCGCTGAACAGTTTGCGCATCGAAAAGGGCTATCGCGCGTGGAAGGGAGACCTGTCCACCGACTACAGCCTGTTTGAAGGCGGGTTGGACCGGTTTGTGAGGCTCGACAAAGTGCAGGATTTCCCGGGCAAGGCGGCGCTCCTGGCCGAGCAGAAAGAAGGGCCAAAGAAACGCTTTGTGACCCTTCTGGTCGACGCGGCTGAGGCGGACGCGCCCTATATGTCCTGCCTCTGGAAGGGAGACGAGATTGTCGGTGAAACCACGTCGGGCGACTGGGGCTACCGGGTCGGCGCCTCGATCGCGCTGGGCATGGTCCGGGCGGATCTTGCGTCCCCGGGCACCGAACTCGAGGTGGAAATCTACGGCAGCAAACACCGCGCCGTGGTGCAGCCCGATCAACCGCTCTGGGACCCGGACAACCTGCGCCTGCGCGCCTGAACCTTCATCTTCTCTCAAATATCCCGGGGGTCCGGGGGCAGCACCCCCGGCGAACCGCCTGCATGAAAGGAGCCTCCCCATGGCAGATCTTCCCGAACAGGCCCGTGTCGTCATCATCGGCGGTGGCGTCGTGGGCTGTTCCGTCGCCTATCACCTGACCAAACTCGGCTGGAAGGATGTGGTGCTTCTGGAACGCAAGCAGCTCACCTCCGGGACCACCTGGCACGCGGCGGGCCTCATCGCGCAGCTGCGCGCCACCGCGAATATGACCAAGCTGGCGAAATACAGTCAGGAACTCTATGGCGCGCTGGAGGCGGAAACCGGCGTTGCCACCGGGTTCAAGCGCTGCGGTTCGATCACCGTGGCTCTGACCGAGGAGCGCCGCGAAGAAATCTTTCGCCAGGCCGCCATGGCACGCGCCTTCGGGGTGGAGGTCGAGGAGATCTCGCCCCAGGAGGTCAAGGCCCGCTACGATCACCTCAATATCGAGGACGTCACCGCAGGTGTCTGGCTGCCGCGGGACGGGCAGGGGGATCCGGCCAATATCGCGCTGGCGCTGGCAAAGGGGGCACGGCAACAGGGCGCGCTGATCAAGGAACGTGTGAAGGTCAGCGGCATCCGTCGCGACGGGCGTCGTGTCACCGGTGTCGACTGGTGTTCTGATGACGGCGCGGATCAGGGGCACATCGCCTGCGACATGATCGTCAACTGCGCCGGCATGTGGGGCCGAGAGGTGGGGCGCATGGCCGGTGTCAACGTCCCGCTGCATGCCTGCGAACATTTCTATATCGTCACCGAGAACATCCCCGACCTCACCCAACTGCCGGTGCTGCGGGTGCCGGACGAATGCGCCTACTACAAGGAGGACGCGGGCAAGATCCTGCTTGGCGCGTTTGAGCCGAATGCAAAACCCTGGGGCATGGCGGGCATCCCCGACAGTTTCGAATTTGATCAGCTGCCGGAGGATTTCGATCACTTTGAGCCGATCCTGGAGGCCGCGGTGAACCGGATGCCGATGCTGGCCGAGGCCGGGATACATACGTTCTTTAACGGGCCGGAGAGCTTCACCCCGGATGATGCCTATCACCTGGGTCTGGCGCCGGAGATGGACAATGTCTGGGTCGCGGCGGGGTTCAATTCAATCGGTATTCAATCCGCAGGCGGCGCGGGCATGGCGCTGGCGCAGTGGATGGAGGAGGGCGAGAAACCCTTTGACCTCGGCGATGTCGACATCGCGCGTATGCAGCCCTTTCAGGGCAACCGACACTATCTGTTTGAACGCTCCAGAGAAACGCTTGGCCTGCTGTATGCGGATCACTTCCCCTACCGGCAGAAGGCAACGGCACGCGGGGTGCGTCGAACGCCCTTCCATCACCATCTGAAGGATCAGGGCGCCGTCTTCGGCGAACTGGCCGGCTGGGAGCGCGCCAACTGGTTTGCGCAGCCGGACCAGAACAAAGACTATGAATACAGCTGGAAACGCCAGAACTGGTTTGAAAACTCCGCCGCGGAACATCGTGCTGTGCGCGAGAATGTCGGCATGTACGACATGTCCTCCTTCGGCAAGATCCGCGTCGAAGGGCCGGAGGCTGAGGCGTTCCTGAACCACATCGGCGGCGGTGATTATGCCGTGCCGGTGGGCAAGATCGTCTATACCCAGTTCCTCAACCGCAGGGGCGGGATCGAGGCCGACGTGACCGTCACCCGGCTGTCGGAAACAGCCTACCTCGTGGTGACACCGGCGGCCACGCGGCTCGCCGATCAGACCTGGATGGCGCGCCACAAGGGGGACTTCAACGTGGTCATCACCGATGTGACGGCGGGCGAAGGCGTGCTGGCGGTGATGGGACCAAACGCGCGCTCCCTGTTGCAGAAGGTCTCGCCCAATGATTTTTCCAACACCGTGAACCCCTTTGGCACCGCGCAGGAGATCGAGATCGGCATGGGGCTGGCGCGCGTTCACCGCGTCACCTATGTGGGCGAGCTGGGGTGGGAAATCTATGTGCCCACCGACATGGCGGGTCATGTGTTCGAAACCCTGTGGCAGGCCGGGCAGGAGATGGATCTCAAGCTCTGCGGCATGCACATGATGGACAGCTGCCGGATCGAGAAAGGCTTTCGCCATTTCGGCCATGACATCACCTGCGAGGATCATGTGGTGGATGCCGGGCTGGGGTTTGCGGTCAAGCTCGACAAGGGCTGCGACTTCATCGGCCGTGCTGCGGTGGCACAGCGCAAGGAGATCGGCCCTCAAACACGTCTTGTGCAATTCCGCCTCACCGACCCGGAGCCGTTGCTGTTTCACAACGAGCCGATCCTGCGCGATGGCGAGTATGTGGGCTACCTGTCGTCTGGGAACTACGGTCACACCCTCGGCGGCGCCATCGGCCTGGGATATGTCCCTTGCGCGGGGGAAACCGCGGCGCAGGTTCTGGCGTCGACCTACGAGATCGACGTATGCGGCACCCGGGTGCGCGCCGAGGCATCGCTCCGGCCGATGTATGATCCCAAATCGGATCGTGTAAAGATCTGATCGATCTGCTAGCCAGATTGGACCGCAGCGCCCGATGGATCAGCGGCGCTGCGGTTTTCTTTTGTGTATGAAGGCGTTGGCGTGTTTCAGCCGGGCATATGATTCGCAGGACGGGGAGGTCCGGTCATGAGCAGCACAGCGACAAACGAGGACACGCCTCAGGGCCTCGCCTTTGCACTGACAGCCTATTTCATGTGGGGGTTCCTGCCGCTCTACATGAAAATGCTGGCCCATATCCCGCCGACAGAAGTGGTGGCACACAGGGTGATCTGGTCGGTCCCCATCGCCGCCGTTCTGCTGCTGTTGCTGGGGCGGATGAATGACCTCAAGGCTGCGCTGTGCAATCCGCGCGTGCTGGCGATGGGCTGTGTGACAGCGGCGTTCGTCTCGGTGAACTGGGGGATCTACGTCTGGTCCGTCGGCTCCGGCTACGCGCTGGAGGCGGCGCTGGGCTACTACATCAATCCGCTGTTCTCGATCGCGCTGGGCGCCTTGTTGCTGGGCGAGCGGCTGACGCGTGCCCAGATGGTGGCGGTTGGCCTTGCGACGCTTGCGGTGATCATCCTGACCGTGGAAACGGGGCGGCTGCCGCTGGCCGCGCTGGGTCTGACCGTGTCCTGGGGGTTCTACGCGTTCTTCAAGAAGTCCCTGCCCATCGGCCCCAATCAGGGCTTCCTGCTGGAGGTGCTGATCCTCACCATTCCGGCGCTCGGCTATATCGGTTATCTCACCGCCACCGGACAGAGCCATTTTGCCGCCCTGCGCCATGATACGCTGCTGCTGCTGGGCTGCGGCGTGGTCACGGCGGTGCCGCTGATCATTTATGCCAATGGCGCCAAGCTGCTGAAACTCTCGACCATTGCGATCCTGCAATATATTGCCCCGACGATGATTTTTCTGGTCGCCGTCTTTGTCTTCAAAGAGCCCTTTGGCGGTGCGCGCATGGTGGCCTTCCCGCTGATCTGGGCCGCGCTGGTGATCTATTCCACATCGCTGCTGCGCGAGATGCGGCGCAAGGGGCGGAAGGCGCTGACCGAGGCGGCACCGGCACGCGAAGCCTGACGCACGCCATCTCGCGACGACAGCCATCGGTTGTCATCTGTTCGTCTCGTCTTTGCCATTTTGGGGCCTCAAACCCTCGCCAAATCTTCCTCGTACCAGCCACGGGCTGGCGACGATTCAGTTTGATTCTCAGATATTACGAAGGTGACGTTTTGGATTTAGGAGTAGACGTGTCCGCTGTGACGGGCATGACGCAACAGGTGACGCAATCCATGTCCTTGCTTGCGGTTTTTGTTCTGGTTGGTGGGATCGGGCGTCTGGTGTTTGTCGCCTATGGTGACAAGCTCACGGGCGTGAACCCGTTTCGCAACCTGTCCGGCCCCGCCCTGCTGCTGGCCGGCGCGGTGATCATCCTTGGCCCGATGTTCTTTTCGAGCAAGCTCAACCGCATATGGGTTAATATCAAGAGCTACACTGCGGAACCCTTCATCACGCAGCTGCTCGACCGTGATTCCTGCACCATCACGGATACATCCTATTGCGTGGTGATCTTTGAGGGCGAGCGGGAGATCGTGGTCAACTGGTACAACCGCGGTGTCTATCTGTGGGGGGTGTTGAACCCCGAAGGCGGCGCGGTCTGGGATGCGCCACGTCCCCCGCGCAGACCTGAGACGGCGGCGACCTGATCCGGCACGATATCCCAGATGATCGCGGGTGTGGTGCGTGACGGGTCCTGCGGCGGACGCTTGCGTTGCGGTCCCGACGCCGCTACGCAGCGCGCATGACCGTATCCAGTGCCTATTGCCCGCCGAGCGACCCGCTCGAGATCCTGCACCATGATTCTCAGATCCTGGTGGTCAACAAGCCTGCGGGGTTGCTGTCGGTGCCAGGCAAGGGCGCGCATCTGTCGGACTGTCTGATCAGTCGTATCCAGGCGGTGTTTCCCGAGGCCTTGCTGGTGCATCGGCTCGACCGGGATACCTCCGGCGTGATGGTTTTTGCGATGACCGCGCATGCGCAGCGGCATCTGGGGCTGCAATTCGAAAAGCGCATGACGAAGAAAGCCTATGTGGCCCGTCTAACCGGCAAGCTGGAGCCGCGTTCGGGGACCGTTGATCTGCCGTTGATCGTGGATTGGCCCAACCGTCCGCTGCAAAAGGTCTGCACGGAAACCGGCAAGCCTGCCCATACCGACTGGAAGGTCATAAGCTACGGTGCGGATGAAACCCGGGTGCGGCTGCACCCCAAGACAGGCCGGTCCCATCAGTTGCGGGTTCATATGCTTGCGCTGGGTCATCCGATCCTCGGCGATCCGCTCTACGCATCAGGGGCAGCGCTGGAGCATACGCGCATGATGCTGCATTCCGAGGAGCTGCGGCTGAAGCATCCCGAGGGCGGGGTGTCGCAGAAGTTTCGGGCGAAGGCCCCGTTTTAGGCTCTCGCAGGTTTGCGCATCTGCCCGTCCCCGGCGCGGAAATGCCGGGGCGTCGCGCCAGAAACAGCGCGGAATTCGCGTTGAAAATGCGCCTGATCGGCATACCCGCAGCAAAAGCCGATCTCGGCAAGGCTGATCCGTGACGCGCGCAAAAGGCTGGCGGCGGATTTGGTGCGGGCCTGTCGCAGGGCGGTCGAGAACGTACTGCCCTCCGCCAACAGGTAGCGTTGCAGGCTGCGGCTGGATACGCCAAGCTCTGCCGCCGCATCCTGCAACCGCCAGGCGCGGGCGGGGTCGGCCGCGATCAGGCGCAGCAGGTGGTCTGACAGCCGCGGAGATCCGCCGGTATCAAGCCCGACCGGCTCCGGCGCCTGCTGCCATGTGAGGCCCGCCCCGCTGGAGGACACCCCGTCAAAGCCGGCGCGCAGCAGCAGCCCAAGCAGGATTGCACATCGTGTTTCAAGGTCCGCCGGGGATGACGCGGGATGCAGCGCCAGAGACAGACCGCTGCCACCGACAGGTGTTGCCTCCAGGCGCAGCGGACTGGCGCAGTAACGCTCCAGTCGGCTGAGCTTGTCAGCGATCAGATGCGCGTCGGGATAGGCGACGATCCGCGTCACCACCGGCTTTGACGATCCTGCCAAAGTGGCTGGAATGCGATCTGTCGGGCAGTCTCCGGTCAGGCCCAAAGCGTTCAAAAAGTCCATTGCGCACCTCCGGGGCGAGGTCAGCCTAACACGGGGTCTGAAAACAGATCTGAAAAATACGCCCGGGCAGAGCGTGAATACCGCGCGAATTCTCGCAAGTTTCGGTAAATGTTTTAAGACGTTGCTCCCGGATCTTGTCAGGAACGGGATCAAACAAAAGGACCGCCCGGTTCAGGGGCGGTCCATCTGTGTGTATTAAGGCGGGGTGCCCGGATCAGCTTTCGGGGGTCCAGCCGCCCACGGCTTTCACCTCGAGAAAGTCCTCAAGCCCCCAGACGCCACCTTCGCGGCCATTGCCGGATTGCTTCATGCCGCCAAAGGGGGCACCGGCGCTGCGGGATTTGCCGTTCATCTCCACCATGCCGGAGCGCAGAACCCGCGCCATGCGGTTGGCGCGCGCGCCGTCCTGTGTCTGCACGTAGTTGGTCAGGCCATAGGGCGTGTCATTGGCGATCTCGACCGCTTCTTCCTCGGTTTCGAACGGGATGATGGTCATCACCGGGCCAAAAATCTCTTCACGCGCGATGGTCATCTGATTGTTCACATCGGCAAAGACCGTCGGCTTCACATAGTAGCCCTTGTTCAGACCGTCCGGGCGACCGGTGCCACCGGCAACCAGACGGGCACCCTCGTCGATGCCCTTCTGGATCAGATCCTGGATCTTGGTCCATTGCAGCTCATTGACCACGGGGCCGATATGGCGACCTTCCTGGGATGCGGGGCCGACTTCGACCTTACTGGCCACTGCGGCAGCTTCTTCGACCACGCGGTCGTAGATGCCCTTTTGCACCAGCATGCGGGAGGGCGCGTTACAGCTCTGGCCGGTGTTCTGCATCATGTGCAGCACGCCACGCTTCACCGCCTTTTCATCGGCGTCCTCAAACACGAGGTTCGCCCCTTTGCCGCCCAGTTCCAGATGCACCTTCTTCAGCGTGTCAGCTGCCGCCTTGGAGATCGCGGTGCCGGCGCGGGTCGAGCCGGTGAAGGACACCATATCCACATCCGGGTGCGAGGACAGCTGGGTGCCGACACCCGCGCCATCGCCGTTCACGAGGTTGAACACACCGGGCGGGAAACCGGCCTCATCCACGATCTCGGCAAAGATCATCGCGTTGAGCGGGCTTTGCTCAGACGGTTTCAGCACCATGGTACAGCCCGCGATCGCGGCGGCCCCGAATTTGAGCGTGATCTGGTTCATCGGCCAGTTCCACGGGGTGATCAGCGCCGCGACGCCGACCGCCTCGTAGATGATGCGATCGTTGGGGGCGTGATCGCCAAGCGGGCGTTCAAACTGGAAATTCTTGGCCGCCTCGATAAAGCCGTTCAGGTGCCATGTGCCTGCACCCACCTGGCTGGAGCGCGACAGATCGATCGGGGCACCCATCTCGGTGGACATGGCCTGCGCCAGATCCTCGGCGCGGGTGTTGTAGACCTCGATCAGTTTCTCCACCAGCGCGATACGCTCGGATGGCGGGGTGGCCATCCAACCAGGCAGGGCGGCCTTGGCGGCGGCAACGGCGGCATCGGTATCCGATTGGCTGCCCAGAGAAATCACCGTGCAGGGTTCCTCCGTCGACGGATCGATGACGGCATAGTCGTTGGCGGTCGCAGGAGAGACCCACTGACCATTGATATAGAATTCGCGTTTCTCAAGCATGGTTTGCTCCCTTGTCGAGACGATGGCTCGGGCCGGTTTCCGGCGCGTTGCCGGCAGTGTGGCAGCGACCGTGTCCCACCACAAGTCGGATTTTTGATCAAATTCTGACGCGCGCGATTCCGCGCCTTGCTCACGGCCCTTTCGATCAAAGCTTCTCCGGGGCGGGCAGGTAGGGTGGTCTGCGACAATTTCCGCCGCGGATGGGCAATGTGCTTTAACACGGGCGGAAACGGAGTAGGTTTGACCCAGCGATTCACGTGACTTGCACAAGAAGGAGCACTCAAATGGGTTTGCGCATTAACGACGTGGTGCCGAATTTCACGGCCGAGACCGATCAGGGCACCATTACCTTTCATGACTGGATCGGCGACAGCTGGGCGATTCTCTTCTCCCACCCCAAGGACTTCACCCCGGTCTGCACCACGGAATTCTCTGCCGTGGCGCAACTGGGCAAGGAATGGGAAGCCCGCAACACCAAGGTGATCGGCGTCTCTGTCGACAGCGCCGAGGATCACCGCAAATGGAAGGGCGACATCGAATCCTACGGCAAGGCGGAAGCGGGGTTCCCGATCATCGCTGACGAGGGGCTGGCGGTGTCCAAGGCGTTCGACATGCTGCCCGCCGAGGCCTACCTGCCCGACGGTCGCACGCCGGCCGACAGCGCCACCGTGCGTTCTGTGTTCATCATTGGTCCGGACAAGCAACTGAAGCTGTCGATGACCTACCCGATGACTGTGGGGCGGAACTTTGCCGAGATCCTGCGCGCGCTCGACGGGTTGCAGATGTCCGGCAAAGGCGTTGCGACCCCCGCAAACTGGGTGCCGGGCGAGGACGTCATCATTCCGCCAAGCGTGTCCAATGAGGACGCCAAGGCGAAGTTCGGTGAGTTCGAGACCATCTTCCCCTACCTGCGCAAGACCAAGGCGCCAGAGTAAGGCGGGCGCACCGACCATCAGCGGTTCGGTATCGCAAGAAAAATATGGGCCACGGTGGGTATGCCGTGGCCCGTTCTATGTTCGCTTAGTCTGCGACGGGGGCAAACGCTTTGGCGCGGGTGCGGCGCAGATCCAGCGCCTCGTCCCAGATCACCTGACCAAAGGGCCCATCCAGGTCGCGGGCAAATGCCAAAGTCAGATTCGACGCTGTTTCGTCGAGCCAGATCGGTGACTTCTTCAGGAAGGCAAAGCCAAAGTCACGATGCACCAGTCGCGGCTGCGTGTAGCTGATCCCCTGGCGTGCGATGCTGGTCAGGATGAGGCCGATCAGGTCTTCGCGGGTTGGGGTTCCCGCCAGCGTCGTTACCAGAATGTCCTGCATCTGCGGCATTTCCGGGATCACGGTCTGTTCAGCGATATGTCTCAGCTCATCATCGGGCAGTGCCGAGAGGTGCTGATCGAGACCCTCGATGTCCAGGGTGCTGGCATGGGTGAATTGATTGCGGATCACCCATTGCGACATGCCGATTTCGCCGCGACGCACCGTCACGGTCTTGTTGTTGGTGAGCGGGAAGCTGCGCCAGAACCGCTGAAAGGAAGGGTCCGAGAACAGCTTGCCGCTGATCATCAGGGCGAAGGAGCAGTAGTGGAAGTTTCGGTGGTCACTGGAGTAACTCCAGCGCAGGGTGCGAAACTCTTCGGGATTCACCCGGGCGTGCCCATAGTTGGTTGCGGCGCCGACGTAGTCCAGATCGAGCTGTTCCGCCTCATGCAGCCAGTTGGTAGATCCCGGAAGAGGGAACCAGGCAGAATCATTCAAGAGAACCAGTCGTTCGACGTCTGCATACCGTTGGGCGATTTCCAGCACGCCATCGCGATACCCTCCGAAGTCATACCCGTAGTTCGGCCGCTCTATCAGCAGGCATGCGTGTTCATGGATCGTGCTGCGGTCCACGTCGTTCAGCGGTAGATTCGACACAACGACCGGCGCGTAGCCATTGGCTGCAAGGTAACGCAAGGCTTCCAGATGCGATGCCAGTACCCCGGTCTGGGGAAAGATCAGATAGATCGCGACCTTCCCCGTAGTTGATGCCGTGCCCTCAGTCACCTGTTTGCGGGGGGCCAGAACGCGATCATAGTAGGTTTTTGAAAACAAAAGGCTCGTCAGCCGCGGCGGCAAACGTTTGAGCTGTAAAAAAGGACGGGTCAGCTCGCGTTTGATCTTCCAGAGGGGCAGCGCCATTCAAACACCTTGTGACTTTGAAACAATGTCTGCGGACTTAGCCTGTTGGGGCTGGCTGTGCAACGCGGCCCGCTTAGTCCGTCAGGAAAGGCTGATTGGCGCTGGGCGCATTCCGCGCGGCCCAGACTCCACGCAGATAGGCCCAGTGCTTGGCGCGCTTGCGTGCCGAGAGCAGTGTCAATGGTGACAGGAGCTGCATCATCGCGTCCCTCAGGGCCACAGCAAAGGCGCTGGACATACCGTGCTTGCGGCACGCATAGACGCGGGATTGTCCCATGTACCAGGCCTTCAACGCCGCTGTCCGCGGCGAGCGCGCAGTGGATTCGCCAAACAGATGCACAACCTCTGCCGCTGTCACCAGGCGCAGCGGGCCGCAGGTCTGGCGCAGCCGCAAGCTGAGGTCGTCATCCTCGTGATAGAGAAAGATCTCGGGGTCAAACCCGCCAACCGCCTCAAAGGCGGCGCGCCGCACAAAAATCGCTGACCCTTGCAGGACGGGTAGGTCCCCGTCGCGCTCCGCCGCCTCGCGCGGCAGCCAGAGCGGTTTTGGCAACAGCTTGCTGCGCCGTTTGAAGGCAATCTTGCCATTGCCCTCGCGCAGGCGCGGATTGAAGGCGCAGGCCTCGGGATGCGCATCGGCCGCTGCCAAAAGCGCCTCTACCGCGCCCGGAGACAGCGTCGCATCCGGGTTGACGAAGAACAGGAACTCGCCGGTTCCATGTGCCGCGCCGAGATTGCAGCCCGGTCCAAAACCGATGTTGTGCTCTGAGACCACCAGTTCTGCGCCATGCGTCGCCGCGAGGTGCCGGACCTCGTCGGTATCCTGCGAGCCATTGTCGACGATCACACAGTCCACATCTTCGGGAACCGAGGCCAGCAACGTCGGCAGAACGGCAGCAGAGTTATAGGCAACGGTAACAAGGGTAACGCGGCTCATGTGATCCTTTCCGGTGGCCTGCGGCAACGTCAGTGACGCGCGACCAAAAAATGCCCGGGACACTCCTGTCCCGGGCATCTTATGTCAGATCCGCGTGTGGCGGGAAAAGGCTTATTCCGCCTCTTCTTTCTTCTCGGCTGCGATTGGCTCGCCGGTTTCCTGATCCACGACCTTCATGGACAGGCGCACCTTGCCGCGGTCGTCAAAGCCCAGGAGCTTGACTTTCACTTCCTGACCTTCCTTCAGCACGTCGCTGGGGTGGTTCAGGCGGCGGTTTTCGATCTGGGACACATGCACCAGGCCATCGCGCTTGCCAAAGAAGTTCACGAAGGCACCGAAGTCGACGATCTTCACAACCTTGCCGGTGTAGATCGCGCCTTCTTCCGGCTCTGCCACGATCGCGTGGATCATGTCATAGGCCTTCTGGATCGCTTCGCCGTTTGCGGAGGCAATCTTGATCACGCCATCGTCGTTGATGTCGACCTTGGCACCGGAGACTTCGACGATCTCGCGGATGACCTTGCCGCCGGAGCCGATGACTTCACGGATCTTGTCGGTCGGAACCTGCATGGTCTCGATGCGCGGCGCGTGCTGCGAGAACTCGGACGCTTCGGTCAGCGATTTTGCCATCTCACCAAGGATGTGCAGACGACCCGCTTTGGCCTGAGCCAGCGCGTTTTTCATGATTTCAGGTGTGATGCCTGCAACCTTGATGTCCATCTGCAGGGAGGTGATGCCTGCTTCGGTACCCGCAACCTTGAAGTCCATGTCGCCGAGGTGATCCTCGTCGCCAAGAATATCGGTCAGGATGCCGTAGGAACCGTCGTCTTCCAGCACGAGGCCCATGGCCACACCGGCAACCGGTGCTTTCAGCGGCACACCTGCGTCCATCATCGACAGCGATCCACCACAGACAGAGGCCATGGAGGAGGAGCCGTTCGATTCGGTGATCTCGGAGACCACGCGGATGGTGTAGGGGAAGTCGGTCGGTGCTGGCAGAACCGCCTGCAGCGCGCGCCATGCCAGTTTACCGTGACCGATTTCACGACGACCGGGCGAGCCCACGCGGCCCACTTCACCAACCGAGTAGGGCGGGAAGTTGTAGTGCAGCAGGAAGTTCGATTTGAAATTGCCGTGCAGCGCGTCGATGAACTGCTCATCGTCGCCGGTGCCCAGCGTGGTCACCACGAGACCCTGCGTTTCACCACGGGTGAACAGAGCAGAACCGTGTGTACGCGGCAGAAGGCCGGTCTGGCACTCAATCGCGCGGACCTGATCCAGTGCACGACCGTCGATGCGGCGACCGTTTTTCACAACGTCGCCCCGCAGAACAACGGATTCGAGCTTCTTCAGCGCGGAGCCGAGGTTGCCGTCTTCCTGCTGCTCTTCGGTCAGGGATGCGATGATCTCTTCCTTGGCGGCGCCAACGGCAGCAACGCGTTCCTGCTTGTCAGAGATCGCATAGGCTGCGCGCATCTTCTCTTCGCCTGCTGCTTTGACGGCAGCATAGAGGTCGGAGTAATCCGGCGGGGTGAAGTCGAACGGCTCTTTTGCGGTTTCTTCCGCGAGCGAGACGATCAGGTCGATGACCGGCTGAATCTGCTCATGTGCGAAGGTCACAGCGCCGAGCATTTCTTCTTCGGTCAGCTCGTAAGCTTCGGATTCGACCATCATCACGGCGTCTTTGGTGCCTGCAACAACAAGGTCCAGACGCTGCTCGGGGTTGAGGCGCAGGTCCTGCATGTCGTCGACGGTCGGGTTCAGGATGTACTCGCCATCCTCATAACCGACGCGCGCACCCGCGATCGGACCCATGAACGGCACGCCAGAGATCGTCAGCGCCGCGGAGGCCGCGATCATCGCGACGATGTCTGGGTCATTGACCAGATCGTGGGACAGCACGGTGCACATCACCAGAACTTCGTTTTTGAAGCCGGGAACGAACAGCGGGCGGATCGGACGGTCGATCAGACGTGCAGTCAGCGTCTCTTTTTCAGTCGGACGCGCTTCACGTTTGAAAAAGCCGCCCGGAATCTTACCGGCGGCGTAGTATTTTTCCTGGTAGTGCACGGTCAGCGGAAAGAAATCCTGACCGGGCTTTTGTTCGCGGGCGTAGGTCACGTTGGCCATGACCGAGGTTTCGCCGAGGGTCGCGATCACGGTGCCATCTGCCTGGCGCGCAACCTTACCGGTTTCCAGTGTGAGCGTTTCTTCGCCCCACTGCATTGTTTTCGTCGTTACGTTGAACATCTATCGTATCCTAAGTCGGAGCGCTCCCAGGCGTATCCCGGGTCTCCTAATTGCGTGGCGGCCCCATTGCCGCCGACCCTTATGCTATCTTTCTTTCGCGTGCCGGGGTCTGGGCACATCGTCTCAGATAGTTCCGCCCATACATGAGTTCGTCGCAGAAAGAAAGTGTTCGCTTGCGCTGCACCGCGCGGGATTAAACGCGAGCGCTGCGGTTCAGGGTCTTACGTTCGGCGGCATCCAGCCGGGCCAAGGCGGCCTCTGGCGACAGGCCGTCACGGCGCGCGGCTTGCCAGATGCGCTGGCAGGACTGCGCCGACCAGGGCAATGCGGCCTCCTGCAGCCAGGCGCGCAAAGGTGCGGGCAGGCGATCATAAGCTGCCATTGGGTCCTCACGCCTGCGCCGGGTGGGCAGTGCGACTGCCCCCCGGTTGCCGTTCTTATCCCGACGTCGCATGGTTACGCCGCCTGATCGGCCCGCCGCCACAGCGGGAAGGGATCGTCCAGATCCGCGTAGTCCGGCAGATTCTCGGCCGTTGCTTCGGGGATCAGGCAAGCATCCAATGTGGATTTGATCGCGGGCCAATCGATGCCTGCACCGATGAACACCAGTTCCTGACGGCGATCACCAAAGGGCTCCTGCCAATGCGCCTGCATATAGTCCCGCGCCTGCTGGTGGGTCGGCCAGCGTTCTGCCGGAACGGAGGCCCACCAAGTTCCCAAGGGCGCCACGCTTGATAGCGCCCCCGCGAGCGAAAATTCCGCCACCCACTCGGGGCGGGTGGCAACCCAGAAATGGCCCTTGGCGCGGATCACGCCGGGCAGATTGCCGTTCAGCACCGCATGCAACTTGCCGGGATCAAACGGCGCACGTGCGCGATAGACAAAGGACGCGATGCCGTATTCTTCGGTTTCCGGCACATGATCGGCAAAACCATAAAGCTCCTTGGCCCACATCGGGTGCTCGTGTGCCTTTTCGAAATCAAACAGCTTGGTGTCGAGGATCTTGTCGGCAGGCACTTCGCTGAAATCGGTCTCGATGATCTCGGCATCGGCGTTGAGGCTGCGGATGATCTTGCGCGCGGCGTCTACTTGTTCGAGGCTGGCAAGGCTCACCTTGTTCAGCACCACCACATCCGCAAACTCCATCTGATCGGTCAGCAGATGCACGAGGGAGCGCTCGTCCTCTTCGCCCAGTGTTTCGCCCCGGTCTGCCAGCAAGTCGTGGCTGGCAAAATCGTTCAGCAGGTTCACCGCGTCGACCACCGTGACCATTGTGTCCAGACGCGCCACATCCGAGAGGCTCTCTCCCTCGGCATCGCGGAAATCAAAGGTTGCGGCGACGGGCAGGGGCTCGGAAATCCCGGTGGATTCAATCAGCAAGTAGTCAAAGCGGTTCTCAGCCGCCAGGCGGCGCACCTCCGCCAGAAGGTCATCGCGCAGGGTGCAGCAGATGCAGCCGTTTGACATCTCCACCAGCGTTTCCTCGGTCTGGCTGAGGTCAGCGCCGCCCTCGCGCACCAGATCGGCATCAATGTTGACCTCGCTCATATCGTTCACGATCACCGCCACTCGGCGGCCTTCGCGGTTGTTCAGGATACGGTTCAGAAGCGTCGTTTTGCCCGCTCCGAGAAAACCGGAGAGGACGGTGACGGGAAGGCGGGGATCGGACATCTGCGACTCCTGTATGAAATGTTATAATGTAACAATCACGAAGTGCCAAAAGAGGCAAGCCCCCTGAAATGAAAAACCGCGCCCCCAATTCAAGGGACGCGGTGTGTTCATCCACGGTCAGATGCAGATCAGAACCGCAGGCGCGCGGTCAGCGCAATGGCGCGGCCCGGTTCATTCAAGGCCACGACCCGGCTGCTGCCGATCCCGTCGGAGCTCCGGCTGGCATAGGTCTCGTCAAACAGGTTGCGCAAGTCCAGACGCAGCTCGAGGGCGTCGTAGCGCGCGGGCACATAGGTGGCGTAGAGATTGACAACCTCGTAGCTCGGCAGGGTGGTGCCGGCCTCATCGTTTTCCAGCGCGATTTCGGCCGATCCACCGATGCGCCATTGCGAGGACAGGTCCATCCCCGCTTCGAGCGCGATGAGGTGCCCCATCGGACGACCGAGATAGTATGCGGTCGATCCAACAGCTGCGTCATCCACCTCCACATCGGCATAGGTCCAATTCACACGCGCAAACCCGCGATCCCAGGTGTATTGCAGCGAGGTGTCGATCCCGCGGCTGCGCAGATCGGACAGGGCCCCACGCGCGCCGCCGTCCGGCAGCACTGCTGCGATGTCATCCACATTGGTCTGGAACAGCGCCGCGCTGGCCTTCCAGGCGCCGTTGTCAAAGCGCAGACCGATCCGGCCAGCGTTTGCGCGCGAGGACGTGAACCCGGCGTAGTTCCACGCACCTCCGAAGTTCACAAGCGCAGCCTCGCCCAACTCGAAACCACCCCAGGAGGAGGCCAGACCTGCGTTCAGCGACCAGGTGTCGGACAGCACGACATCAACGGTGCCGTTGACGCTCAGGCCGGTCTCGGAGAACTCGGACCCATCGGCGCCGGTAAACTTCTGCGTGTCGATGCGGGCGCCATAGCTGACCGAGACCCGCGCGCCAATGTCCTGCCGGGCCTGCGCAAACAGCCCGATATTGCGGAGCTTTTCTTCGCCGCTGCTGCCCAGAGCCGGCCCGGGGCCCCGGCCTTCGCCCTCTGCAGTTTCCCGGAAGAAGTCGATCCCCGCGGTCACATTGCCCCCAGCGATGTCGAAGCTGTTCTTCAGCGTCCCGCTCAAGCTCTTGTTGACGCCATAGACGCCGCTGGCATCAATTTCCTGCGCGTTGTGGCTGAGCTGGAATTCGGGGTTCCAGATGCCGGTTGCCTGCGTGTTCCGGTAGGAGAAGGTGTAGGAGGTGCGTCGCGACAGCGCCTCGATCAGCGTGCTGTTGGTGCCGTTGACGCCCCAGAAATCCGGACGGGTGAAGAACAGGCCACCCGGTCCCGGCTGCGCAGCCCGCAACCCCGTATCCTCGGTGCGCGAGGCGGCAAATTCGAACCGGTGCCCCTCAAGGCTTTCATAGGCGAACTTGCCCACATAGTCGGTCAGGTCGGCGCGGGTGCCGGTCACGGTGTTGCCGTCGCCATCCTTGTAGTCATCGCTGGTGCGGCGGGTGTGGCTCAGCACGTATTCAAACCCGCCTTCGATTCCGTAGATGGTCAGCGACCCTTCGCGGCTGTTGGCATTGCTGTCGGTCGACAGGCGCAGGCGGCCGCCAAAATTGTCACCCGCGTCCAGCAGATCGCTCGCGTCCTTGGTCTCGTAGGCGATCGAACCGGCCAAGGCGCCCGCACCGGCATCCGCGGGGGCCAGACCTTTGCTGATCTCGACCTGTTTCAGCAGCTCTGGATCCAGCAGCACATTGCCGGTGTGGTGAAAGGCGGATTTGTTCTGCCGCGCGCCGTCGATGGTGACGGAGAGCAGGCTTTCCTCGATCCCGTTCACATAGACCTTCTGCGCGATAGCTGCGCCGCCCCCGGTGGTGACCGCGCTCTCTCCGACAAAGACATCCTTTGTGGAGGAGGGATTGCGCGCCGCGATTTCCTCTTCGGTGATTTCGTCGTTGCCCAGCAGCGCCTGTGCGTCCGGCGCTTCGACGCGAATGTCGTCGAGCATGAAGGCGTCGGTCAGGTCCTGCGCCCCTGCCGTCGATGCAAGCGGTATGGCGGTGCCAAGCAGAAGGGTGGCGATGTTCCTCGAAGTGATGCGATGCATCATGATGTGTCCCTCACGGTTTGTGGTCGCGGGGGAGGACGTCGGGGGACATCTTGCCTGGCTGTTTATTGCACCCTCCCCTTACCCAGAGACGCAGGCGATGGCAACGCGTGCGCCAGGGGAACATCGCCGCAAGCGCCAAAGAAAACGCCCGCTCCTGAGCAGAGCGGGCGTTCCTGATTGACAATGCTGAGGGCGTCTTAGCGACGGATGCCCAGCTTCTTGATCAGGTCAAGATAGCGCGCTTCTTCTTTCCCTTTCAGGTAGTCCAGCAGTTTGCGGCGCTGGGCGACCATCTTCAGAAGACCACGGCGGCCGTGGTTGTCCTTCTTGTGGGTCTTGAAGTGCTCGGTCAGGGTGTTGATGCGCGAGGTCAGGATTGCAACCTGGACTTCCGGGGAACCGGTGTCGCCGTCTTTGGTTGCGAATTCTTTCATCAAGCGTGTTTTTTCTTCGGCAGTAATCGACATCGGGGTCTCCTTCATAAGATGTGTGTGGATGGCTCTGGCCGGGATGTCGTCCAGCACAGGCCCATGGAGTGCTCCACCCGGGATCACAATGTGATTCCGCAGCGGATGCGGGTGCCTACGGGATTTCACCGCGATTTGCAAAGGAAAAGGACGTGGCGTGACTGGCAACCCGCGCTGCGGGGCAATCATGTCAGGGAGCGGCCCGACATCTGAGATCCCGGGCGGGCGAAAGATGTTGCCACCAAACGTTTCCGGTCTTGTCGTGACGTCATCGCCTGGCCGGTGGCTGGCGGGACAGGGCGATGAACCGGTGCACGCCGCCACCGGTTGCATGCCGGACCAGACCCCATGGTGAGGCGCTGTGCACCGGCACTGCGGCTCCGCACCACGTCCCGCGCATCACACGGCCATGAGCCAAGCCACGGCGGGGCCAGCCCAGCACCTGTCTTTGGAGCGTGCCTGACACTGCGGTGCCGTGCAAACCGGCCCTGTGTTCCGAAGGAAATCCGTCACGGTATCGGAGCCGGCGCGGCGCAGGCCTGAAAGGCCTGCGCCGCGCCGGTCGCTTCGGGCAAAGCCCGAAGCGAAACACCTGTGAAACGGACTGCTGAAAATGGACTGCCCGGGCTGTGCCGAAAAGCGGGCCCGCCATGGCCATGCCGGCGCCGTCACTCGGGCAGCGGGAGATAGGCGACGTCCTCATCGCTGGCCTCGACCAATAGTATGTCTTCGGCGCTCAGATCTTCGGCGCCGGTGAGCCGCATGGCCTCCTCGCCGTCAAGACGTATGATCCGCTGATCCGGGTTGTCCGGGTCGTCGGCGACGTCCACGCTGGGCTCCCCCAGGGTGCCATCATAGATCAGCAGCAACTGGTCTTCCGCGCTGTCGAAATCGATCAGGTCGACCTGTCCGCCGGCAATCCAGTCGCCCAACAGGATCTGATCCGCGCCGTCTCCCGCCGTAACCACGTCGAAGGCACCTGCGATCAGCGTATCCTCCCCGTCGCCGCCGTTCAGGAAATCGGCGGTGTCGCCATCATCGGCCCCATTGAGGGTGTCGTTGCCTTGACCACCGAAGAGCACGTCCTGTCCGGCCCCACCAGCCAGGCCATCATCCCCGTCGTTGCCATGCAGGGCATCTGCGCCAGCCTGTCCTGCCAGCGTGTCCTGACCAACCCCGCCGTGCAGCGAATCCGCGCCGGTCCCGCCGGTCATCCGGTCGTCGCCAAATCCCCCATAAAGCGTGTCGTTACCCTCGCCGCCGTCGATCGTATCCGCGCCATCCTCGCCATGTAGCGTATCATCGCCGCTGCCGCCGAGCAGGCTGTCGCTGCCCTCGCCGCCAAAGATCTCATCCCGGCCATCGCCACCATCGAGGGAATCGTTGCCGCCATATCCGTGGATCTGGTCGTCCCCGTCGAGCCCCAAGACCGCCTCGTCAGCCGCGGTGCCGGTCAGGTGGTCAAGATCGGACGTCCCGGTCATCACGGCGTCCGCGCCATCATCCTCTGGAGTGTCGGTGTCTGGCTCATCATCGCCGCTTGCGCCGGACAGAAACACATCAGGGGACACGATCGTGTTTCCACCCCCTTCGCTGCCTGCGTCGGGGGCATTGCTGTCATCTTCGTCATCCTCATCGGATTCGAAGTCGATCATGACCGCGCTGCCAACTGCAACGATCCCGAGAATACTGGCTAACCACAACACTGTACTGGTCCACTTCGTTCCAGATACGACACCAGTTTCGAGTGTGGCACACCCTGTTGTTCATCTCAAAACAAAACAGGAACATGGGTTAATAAACTCCTTATCGCGTGGACTGATCCGGCCAAAGCAACGGCGTCTGCGCGTAAGGAATATAGAGCGGGTGTTTGGGATGGCCCGCTTTGCTCAGGCCCAGGTGGTGCAGAGGGCGGCCCGTGGCACGCAGGCGTGTGGCAACGTCGGGACCTTGGTTGCGATGCGCGCCATGGGTGCCCCACGCACAGATCACCATGTCCGCCCAATCCACCCCAGCAAGCAGCACCGACATATTCTCCGGGCCTTCGGGATCGGGGGCCGCACGCATATCGCGCGGATCGGTGGCGCGATAGGCAAAGATATTGGTGGCCTGAAACCCGCCAAACCCCAAGGCGCGTGCGCGCCTTTCGCAGCGCTCAATGGTGGGGTCGTTCTGCACCTCGGTGGCTTTGGATGGGTTGAGCATCACAAACATCACCTTTTGCCCCTCGGGGTCCCAGACGCGTGTCAGGCTGTAGCGATAGGTTTCGCAGTCCGAATAAAGGGCGGTGGAGGGCGCGTCGCCCTTGATGTGATGGCGGGTGATCATGGTGTAGGTTTTGGCGTATCGCTGCGCGCTGCGCAATTCCCCATGGAAATGGCCTGATCTCGCGGTCGCATTGCGGCATTTGTAGGTCAACGCATATGACCCATTGTTTCGCGTGCGAAACATTGGGTCAGCGTGTTTCCCCTATCATTTACATGATGTTAACGGATGTGCCGCGGAGGTGATGCGCTTGCGTGATGGCGTGTCACTCCTGATTGAACACCCGCGATGGATGCAATTCACCTGCCTTGTAGATCCCGACGGCAACCGCTTTGCCCTCAAGCGACGCCCAGGCCTCATCGCCGTACTCGACGTCCGATGCGATCACCATGCCGGGGTTGCCGTTTCTGAGCCGGGTTGCGCCCTGTGGCGTGCATTTCAGTTCCGGCAGGTCCGCAAGCCCTTCTTCGAGCGGCCGCAGGAACTGGTCGATCTCGGGCGACTTTGCCAGATCGTCAATCTGTTCCAGCGTGACGCCGTCCTCGGCATCAAACGGGCCGGACCAGATCCGCCGCAGTTCCTGAACATGGCCGAGGCAACCGAGTTTCTCGCCCAGATCTCGGGCAATGGACCGCACATAGCCGCCCTTGCCGCAGGTCATCTCCAGCACCACGTGGTCCGCGTCGGGGCGATCGAGCATCACCAGCTCTTCCACCCAGAGCGGGCGGGAGGACAGCTCGACCTCCTCGCCATCGCGGGCGAGCTTATAGGCGCGCTGGCCGTCGACTTTCACGGCTGAAAACTTTGGCGGCACCTGCTGGATTTCGCCAATAAACCCAAGCAACGCCTCTTTGATGTCTTCATCCGAGGGGCGCTCGGCAGAGGTTGCGATCACCTCGCCCTCGGCGTCATCGGTGTTGGTCGCAGCCCCCAACGTCACCGTGAACGTATAGGCTTTCATGGCGTCGGTGATGAAGGGAACGGTCTTGGTTGCCTCGCCCAGGGCGACGGCCAGAACGCCGGTGGCGTCGGGGTCGAGCGTGCCGGCGTGACCGGCCTTCTTGGCGTCAAACGCCCAGCGGACCTTGTTGACCACGGCGGTCGACGTGAGGCCTGCGGGTTTGTCCACCACCAGCCAGCCGGAAATGTCGCGTCCCTTGCGTTTGCGTCCCATGAATGTCCCCAGAAATGTCGGATAAGGCGCGCGAGGTAGCGCAGCGCGGGCAGGCTGTCAATTCTGCAGCGTGCCTGCGTCGTCCCCGGCGACATCCTCCACCACGCCAACCACAGGCCCCATCATGAACCCCGCATCAGAGCGGTTGAGGTCGGGGGCGTGCAGACGTGAGATATTGCCATCAAAATAGAGCGCCTGCGGCAGGTTGAGATGATCGCGAAACAGGCTGGCAAAGTCGTGGAAGTTCACCGTGTTGCGCGAGATCGCAAAAACCACGCGGCGGCCATCGGCGCTGGTGCCGACCCCGTTGCGGATATAGCGGGAATCGCTGTCTTTCAGAAATCTCGGATGCAGCTCTCCGTCGATTACCAGCATCGGCCCGGATTGGGTGGCGCTGGTGCAGCTGGGCGTGCTGGCCTCGAACGCAAGCGTTTCGATCACATCGGCGCGGCCTTCGCGCAGGCAGAACACGCCGTTGGGCACGAGCCCGAAATTGCCGGGGCCGGGATTGGTGACCAACCGCATCTCTTCTTGGCCGTCCTCAAGGTAGAGCCCGACCGGGGAGCGATCCGTGTGATACATCCCCGCATTGGTGGCAAAGGCGAGGGTCTTGTTCTGGGCCGCAAGACGGTCTTCGATGGTGGAGAAATGCCCCATCACTGCGCCTGTGTCATCGCGCAGGAACAGGCGTATTTCTTCGCGGCTGGCATCCACTTCGCACAGGGAATAGCGGTTGCCCTGATAGCTCTCGTCGCGGCACTCGACCGCCGCGCCCTGTCCCGCCCAGAGGGCCAGTCCCAGAAGCAGGCTCAGCGACCGGCGCACGCGCATCGCTTCAGTCCTCGATGTCGCGGCGCACCGCATCCTGATTGAACAGGCGCCGGGTGTCGTCCATCCGATCAAAGGTCTCGTCGATTTGAAACCGCAGGTCCGGGGTGAATTTCAGCCCGGTCTTCTTGCCGATCATGCGCCGCAGTTCGCTCTTGTTGCGGGCGAGCAGTTGCAACACGTCCTCCTGCCCCTTGCCGCCCAGGGGAAGCACATAGGCGGTGGCGATCTTCAGATCCGGCGAGGTGCGCACCTCGCCAACGGTGATGGATAGACGGTTCAGGTCCGGGTCGTGAATGTCGCCGCGCGCCAGCACCTCGGAGAGTGTGCGGCGGATCACTTCGCCGACGCGAAGCTGACGCTGAGAGGGGCCGGGGCCGTCGTGGAATTTGTTCTTAGCCATGAGACTCGATCTATGCCGAAAGCCGCCCTTTGCCAAGCGGTCCTCGTCAGGGTAGGAGGAATCCAGCGGATAGTCCAATCAGAGAGTAAAGCCATGACGGATAAACCAGGGATCGTGATCACCGGCGCTTCGGGGCGCATGGGGCAGATGTTGATCAAGACGGTGCTGGAGAGCGACAAGGCCGAGCTTGCCGGCGTGGTGGAACGTCCAGGTCACGATTGGGTCGGTCAGGACATTGGCATCGCCATGGGCGGCGCGGCGCTTGGCGTGGCGGTCACCGACGATGCACTGGCGGCGTTCTCTGCGGCGCAGGCGGTGATCGATTTCACCGCACCAGAGGCCACGATTGCTTTTTCCAAGCTGGCCGCACAGGCGGGTTGTGTCCATGTGATCGGCACCACCGGCATGAGTGATGAGCAGATCGCAGCATTGGACCCTGCCGCCTGCGACACCGTGCTGGTGCGGGCGGGCAATATGTCGCTTGGGGTGAACCTTCTGGTGCAATTGACCAAAAAGGTTGCGGCGGCCCTTGATGAGGAATTCGATATTGAGGTCATTGAGGCGCATCACCATCACAAGGTCGATGCGCCCTCCGGCACGGCCTTGATGCTGGGTGAAGCAGCGGCCGAGGGCCGAGGTGTCAAACTAGCCGATGTCGCGGACCGGGGCCGGGACGGCATCACTGGCGCGCGCAAGAAAGGCGACATCGGCTTCACCGCCATTCGCGGCGGCGACATTGTGGGCGAACATGATGTGCTGTTTGCAGCGGCTGGCGAACGGATCGTCCTGCGCCATATGGCGACTGATCGTGCGATATTTGCACGCGGCGCGCTCAAGGCCGCGCTTTGGGGGCAGGGCAAAGCTGCCGGTGCCTATGATATGATCGACGTGCTTGGCTTGTGAGGATCATGGGCCGCCCTGACGGGCGGCTGCCTCCGGCGGAGGTATTTGAAAAAAGATGAAGCGCTCATCGTTCTTCTAACCCGAAATATCCCGGGGTGAGCGCCCAAAGGCGCGAGGGGCAGCGCCCCTGAGTCGCCAAATTCAAAAATCGATCGCAATGCCTTTTTTCTCCCAATCACCATAGCGCGCGGGGTCAGGGCCATCGCGGCCTCCCAGTTCAGTTGGCTGAGGGTGTTGCGCCTCACGGGCTTTGCGACGCTCCTCGGCCTCGGCAAGGGCGCGTTGGGCCGCTGCGGGCAGATCCTTTGCCCGTTGGGATTCGGGGGCGTCACTCATGGGGGCTTCTCCGCAGGGTGGGTTTCTTTATCCTGACACCATGATATACGCCCGCGTCCGCTATGGACAAGCCGATCCCCGATCAGGAGCCCTCACCCATGACCGACCGCCCCACACCTGCCTCCGACGCACGCCGTGCGGCTGTGACGCTTCTTGACAAGGTTCTGGGCGAGGGGCTGTTGCTGGCAGAGTGCCAAGCGCAGGTGCTGGAGCGGCTGGAGCCTGCGGATCGGGCCCGCGCGCAGCGATTGGCGCTGGACGTGCTGCGATCCCTCGAGCGCGCGGATCGGGTGCTGGCGAAACATCTGCGCAAGCCCCCCGCGCTGCATGTCAGAAACGCATTGCGTCTGGGAACGGTGGAGCTGTGTTCTGGTGGGGCGGCGCATGGAGTGGTGAACGATATCGTCAATCTGGTGGCGCGTCATCGCCGTCACGCCCAGCTCAAGGGGCTGGTCAACGCGGTTCTGCGTAAAGTGGCGACGGATGGCCCGGCCGAGTGGGCCAAGCTGCGCGTGCCTCGATTGCCGAAATGGCTACGCAGCCCATTGGCGCAAGCCTGGGGCAGTGACGCTATGCTGGCCATCGAGGCTGCGCATCTGAAGGGTGCGCCGCTTGATCTGAGCGCCAAACCGGGCGCGGATCTCTCGGCGTTGGGGGGTAAACCAACTCCGACCGGCAGTCTGCGATTGGACGACGCGGGGCAGGTCTCGGCGTTGCCGGGATATGCGCAAGGCGATTGGTGGGTGCAGGACGCAGCCGCGGCGCTTCCTGCCCGTTTGATCCATGCGCAGGCAGGTGAACGAGTGCTCGATCTCTGTGCGGCGCCGGGGGGCAAGACGTTGCAGATGGTCGCGGCGGGGGCCGATGTGACGGCGGTTGATATTTCCGAGAGCCGTCTGGCGCGTCTGCAGGAGAACCTGACCCGCACGGGGCTTTCGGCGAATGTGATCGCGGGGGATGTGCTTGCGCAGACGGGGCAATATGATGCGGTTCTGCTGGATGCGCCCTGTTCCGCCACGGGCACCATCCGCCGCCACCCGGATCTGCCCCACGCCAAGGACGGGGCCGGTTTTGGCGCCTTGATCGAGTTGCAGGCGCAGATGCTGGCGCATGCCTGGACATTGGTGCGGCCCGGCGGGCGACTGGTCTATTGCACCTGTTCTTTGTTGCCGGACGAGGGCGAGTGCCAGATCGAAGATGCACTGGAGATGTTCCCCGAGGCCCGGATCGGCGACAGGGTTCAGGCACTCGACGGCATTGATCCGGCGTGGATCACCGAGGAAGGCGGCCTGCGCCTTCGGCCGGATTACTGGCCCGAGATCGGCGGCATGGACGGGTTCTACATGGCGGAACTCGTCAAGGTCGAGCACTGATCGCAACGCTCAGAAATGCCACCGCCCGCGCCCGAAGGGCGCCGGGCCCAACGGGAGCGGATCATCTCTGCATGATCCGGCGACGGGCGGGAGAGTTTGCCGTGATGTCTCGCTCAGGGCAGAGAGCGCATGACACCCGGCGGCAGGCGCGTTATCCTCTGGCCAAAACGCCAAAGGCGTGTGAGGCAAGAGTGCATGTCCAGATATGATCGAATGGCCAGTCGCGGCACGCGGCTGCTGAACCATTATACCGCCTGGAAGGCGCGCAAGCAGCCTGCGGCTACGGGATTTGTGTCCCAGCCGGAGCCGCGCACCATTGGCAGTTTTGCCCGCGGGCGGCAGCTCGTGGCCGGCAACCTGTTGTTTGCGGGCTACCTGGTCGAAAGCGCTACCACCGGGCTTTGGGATGTGGACTCGCCTGATTTTGCCTTTGAGGCAGAGCGGCAGGGCTGCACCTGGCTGGACGATCTGGCCGCCGTGGGGGACATCAAGGCGCGCAAGAAGGCGCAGCATTGGGTCTGGGGCTGGATCGATGAATTCGGCAATGGCACAGGGCCGGGCTGGTCGCCGGATCTGACCGGGCGGCGGGTGATTCGATGGATCAACCACGCGCTGTTCCTGCTGAGCGGGCAGGACAAGGCCGCTTCTGACGCCTTTTACCGCTCGTTGTCGCAGCAAACCTGGTTCCTCGCGCAGCGCTGGAAGGGGGCATCGCCCGGCTTGCCGCGGTTCGAGGCGCTGACCGGACTGATTTATGCAGGGCTTGCGCTCAAGGGCTGCGAGGAACTGGCGGATCCGGCGGTCAAGGCGCTTGCTCAGGATTGTGCGATCCAGATCAATGCCGACGGGGGGCTGCCGACCCGCAACCCCGAGGAGCTGCTGGATGTGTTCACCCTGCTCACCTGGGCGGCGGCGGCGCTGCATGAGGCGGGGAGATCGGTGCCGCGCGAGCATCATGCAGCCCTCGACAGGATCGCGCCGACCCTGCGCGCCCTGCGCCACAGTGATGGCGCCCTGGCGCGGTTTCATGGCGGCGGACGCGGACAGGAGGGCTGGCTTGATCATGCGCTGGCCGCCTCGCAAGTGCCTGCGCGCCCCTTTGAAGGCCTTGCTATGGGGTTCGCCCGACTGTCTGCCCGGCGCACCTCGATCATTGTCGATGCCACCGTGCCCCCGGTTGGCAAGGCGTCGTATAATGCGCATGCCTCCACATTGGCGTTTGAGCTGACTTCGGGGCGGCGTCCCTTGATCGTCAGCTGCGGCGCGGGGGAGAATTTCGGTCTGGAGTGGCGTCGGGCCGGGCGGGCGACGCCGTCGCATTCGGCGCTCTGTGTCGAGGGGCACTCCAGCGCGCGACTGGCCTCGCCGCAGAAGGGCACCGGCCATGAGTTCCTGATCGAGCCGCCCACCGAGGTGCCGATCGAGCGGGATGACCTGGATGACGGGTATCGTTTCCAGGGCGCCCATGATGGCTATGCCAGACATTTTGGCGTGACGGCGGCCCGCTCGCTGGAATTGTCGGTGGATGGGCGCATGCTCTCGGGCGAGGATATGCTGCTGGCGCTGGATGGCACGGCCAAGAAACGCTTTGACAAGGCGCTGGATGCGGGCGGCCTGAAGGGCATCGGCTTTGATTTGCGGTTCCATTTGCACCCGGATGTGGACGCAGCCCTTGACTTGGGCGGCGCGGCAGTATCCATGGCGCTCAAGAGTGGGGAAATCTGGGTATTCCGTCACGACGGTCAATGCGATCTGAAGCTGGAAACCAGCGTTTACCTGGAAAAGACCCGCTTGAAGCCGCGTCAATCGCTGCAAATTGTCCTGTCGGGCCGGGCCATTCAATACGCGACCCAGATCCGCTGGACCCTCAGCAAGGCGCAGGAAACGGCCGTGGCCGTGCGCGATCTGGCCCGCGACGAACCCATGGCTTACGAAGAGTGAACCTGAACAAGGATTCTGACACCGATGACCGACCTCCACCCCGTCCGCCGCGCCCTTCTGTCCGTCTCTGACAAAACCGGGCTGATCGAGCTGGGCAAATCCCTCGCTGAACGCGGGGTTGAACTGCTCTCGACCGGTGGCACTGCAAAAGCGCTGCGTGATGCGGGTCTCGCCGTGAAGGATGTGTCGGAGGTCACCGGCTTCCCGGAAATGATGGACGGTCGTGTGAAGACCCTGCACCCGATGGTGCATGGCGGCCTGCTGGCGCTGCGCGACAATGACGCCCATGTGGCGGCGATGACCGAGCATGGCATCGGCGAGATCGACCTGTTGGTGGTGAACCTCTACCCGTTCGAGGCGGCGCTGAAGCGGGGTGCGGCCTATGACGAAATGATCGAAAACATCGACATCGGCGGCCCGGCGATGATCCGCGCGGCGGCCAAGAACCACGCGTTTGTCAACACCGTGGTGGATGTCGAAGACTACGGCGTGCTGCTGGAAGAGCTGGACCAGAACGACGGCCAGACCTCCTTTGCCTTCCGCCAATGGCTGGCCCAGAACGCCTATGCGCGCACGGCGGCCTATGATGCCGCGGTGTCGCACTGGATGGCCGGTGCGATCGGTCTGGAGGCACCGCGCCGCCGGGCCTTTGCCGGTCAGATTGCACAGACCCTGCGCTATGGCGAGAACCCGCATCAGGAGGCGGCCTTCTACACCGATGGCACCGAGCGGGCAGGCGTTGCGACCGCGCAGCAGCTGCAGGGCAAAGAACTCTCCTACAACAACATCAACGACACCGATGCGGCCTTTGAACTGGTGAGTGAGTTCGCGCCTGCCGACGGCCCGGCGGTGGCGATCATCAAACACGCCAACCCCTGCGGTGTGGCGCGCGGCGCGACGCTGCTGGACGCCTATAACAAGGCGTTCGACTGCGACCGCACCTCTGCCTTTGGCGGCATTGTGGCGCTCAACATGCCGCTTGACGCGGAAACCGCCGAGGCGATCACCCAGATCTTCACCGAAGTGGTGATTGCGCCGGGGGCCTCTGATGAGGCCAAGGCGATCTTCGCGGCGAAGAAAAACCTGCGCCTGCTGATCACCGAGGGCCTGCCCAACCCGCAGGACGCGGGCCTGACCACCCGTCAGGTCTCTGGCGGCATGCTGGTGCAGGACAAGGACGTTGGGCACCGTGCCATGGATGACCTCAAGGTGGTGACCGAGAAAGCGCCGACCGAGGAACAAATGGCGGATCTGCTGTTTGCGTGGAAAGTCGCCAAACATGTGAAATCCAACGCGATTGTCTATGTGAAGGACGGCCAGACCGTCGGCGTCGGCGCCGGCCAGATGAGCCGTCTGGACTCGGCCACGATCGCCGGCGTCAAGGCGCAGCGGATGGCGGATGCGATGGAGCTGCCGGAGAGCCTCGCCAAAGGCTCTGCCGTGGCGTCCGATGCGTTCTTCCCCTTTGCGGATGGTCTGATGGAAGCGGCGGCCAATGGCGCGACCTGCGTCATCCAGCCCGGCGGGTCGATGCGCGATGACGAGGTCATCAAGGCCGCCAATGAGGCCGGTCTGGCGATGGTGTTCACCGGCATGCGCCACTTCCGTCACTGATCCCGGAGCCTGATCTGATATGCGGAGCTACGCGCTTATTCTCGCAGCCATTTTTGCGCTGATCGTGGACCAGGCGACCAAGATCGCGGTCGTGTTCGGCCTCGATCTGGTGACCCGGCTGCGGATCGACGTGGCTCCGCCGCTCCTGACCTTTCGCTACGGCGAAAACCGGGGCATCAATTTTGGCCTGTTCGATGGCCAGAGCGACGCCAGTCGCTGGATCCTGATCGCGATTTCACTGGTGATCTGCGCAGCGGTGATCCTGTGGGTGCGTCGCAGCCATGGCCAGAGCCGGATCATGCAGGTCTGTGCGGGGCTGGTTGTCGGCGGGGCCCTGGGCAATGTGCTGGATCGGGGTCTGTACGGCTATGTGCTTGATTTCCTGAACATGTCCTGTTGCGGTATTCAGAACCCCTTTGTTTTCAATGTAGCGGATGTGTTCATTTTTGCCGGGGCGGCGGGGTTGATCCTGTTCGAAGGCCGCGCGAAAAAGCCCGCGTGACCTCCTGCGCGATTTGCGCTAGAGGTGAGCGAAACGTCGAAGAGGACCGCGCCCCATGCGCTTTGTGACCGCACCGATCATCCTGGGTTCCGTACTGCTGCTGACCGCCTGTGGTGACAAGCCGCTGCATGATCTCGATGCGCGGCGCAACAGCCCTGACGAATTCCTGGTGTTGCCGAGCAAGCCGCTTGAAGCGCCGGAAAACTATGCTGCATTGCCGGAGCCCACGCCCGGGGGCAGCAACCGCACGGATCGCGACCCCAATGCCGAGGCCATCGTCGCATTGGGCGGGCGCCCGTCCGGCACCGGTATCCCTGCCGGAGACGGGGCGCTGGTGACGGCAGCCAGCCGCTATGGCGTGGAAGGCGACATTCGCGAAAGCCTGTCTGCCGAGGATGAGCAACGGCGCAAGCGGGCAAAGATCTTTGCCAACATCAAGCTGTTCCCGGTCGACCGCTATGCGGAAACCTATGAGCGTCAGGCGCTGGACCCGCAGGATGTCAGCTCGGCCTATCGCCGCGCCGGGGTCCCGACCCCCTCCGCGCCGCCAGAGGGCGAATAATCCTTCACAATTTCGGCAAACCGGCTTGTGGCTGACGGCAGGCGCCGTAACTTGAGCTTTGGCAGACATACGTGACTCTGCCCCGGGGCACGCACCGCCTGCGCCCGGGTGATGGAATTGGAGGATTGGAACTATGACGTCTATGGCAGCGATTCCGTCCGGGGTTCGGACCTGCTGGCGGGCTGCGCTCTGTGCCCTGATGCTCTCGACGGCAGGTCTTGGTGTGCCTGTGGTGTCCGCACAGGAGATTGCTGCCAGCGACAGCCAGACCAGCGCCGAGAGCGGGGTGGACATGGTGACCACCTTCACGCTGGACAACGGCATGATGGTGGTGGTGGTCGAGGATCACCGCGCCCCGGTGGTGCAGCATATGGTCTGGTACCGCGCGGGCTCGGCGGATGAGCCTGTGGGCCAGAGCGGTGTGGCGCATTTCCTCGAACACCTGCTGTTCAAGGGCACCGATACGCTGGAGGCGGGTGAGTTGTCCGCCACGGTTGCGCGCAATGGTGGCCGCGACAATGCCTTCACCAGCTATGATTACACGGCCTATTTTCAGCGTGTCGCCGCCGACCGGCTGGAGCTGATGATGCAAATGGAAGCGGATCGGATGCGCAATCTGCGCCTGACCGAGACCGACATCGTCACCGAGCGCGAGGTGATCCTGGAAGAGCGCAACCAGCGCACCGACAATGATCCCAGCGCCCTGTTCCGCGAACAGATGCGGGCGGTGCAGTATCTCAACCATCGCTACGGGCAGCCGGTGATTGGCTGGCGCCACGAGATGGAAACCCTGTCGATGGAGGACGCGCTGTCCTACTACGGCACCTATTACGCGCCCAACAATGCGATCCTTGTGGTGTCAGGTGACGTGCAACCGGATGCGGTGCGCGAGCTGGCGGACACCTATTATGGCGTGATACCGGCCAACCCGGAGCTGCCGGAGCGGCTGCGCAGCGAGGAGCTACCGCAAACCGCGGCGCGGCGCCTGACGTTCGCCGATGCGCGTGTCTCGCAACCCTATGTGCAGCGGTCCTATCTGGCGCCCGAACGCGACAGCGGCAGTCAGGAGAAAGCGGCGGCGCTCTATCTGCTGTCGCAGTTGCTGGGCGGGGGCAGCACGTCGTATCTGGCCAATGCCTTGCAGTTCGAGCAGCAGGTGGCGGTCTATACGGCGGCCTTCTATTCCGGTGTCTCGCTGGATGATACCACATTTGATTTTGTGATCGTGCCCGCCGACGGCGTGACGCTTGAGGACGCCGAGGCCGCGCTGGACCGGACCGTGCAGCAGTTTCTGGCCACCGGTGTCGACAGTCAGCAGCTGGAGCGGATCAAACTGCAACTGCGGGCGTCGGAAATCTATGCCCGCGACGATGTGGACCGCATCGCCAACCGCTACGGTCGCGCGCTTACGTCGGGGCTGACGGTCGAGGATGTTCAGGACTGGCCACGCGTGCTGCAATCCATCACGGAGGATGAGATTATTGCCGTCGCGCGCGAGGTATTGCGCCCCGAGGCCTCTGTCACCGGTTACCTGATCCAAAGCCAGCAGGAGGCTGACCAATGAGCCGGACCACAACATCCGCCCGTGTGCGCGCCCTTGATCTGCAGCCGTTCAAACGCGCTGTTCTGGCGCTGGTGATCGGATTTGCACTGCTGTTTGCGGCGCAGGTGGCGCGGGCTGAGATCGACATCAAGGAAGTCACCTCGCCCGGAGGGATCAAGGCGTGGCTGGTCGAGGACCACAGCATTCCTTTCTCCGCGCTGGAGCTGCGATTTCGCGGCGGCACGTCGCTGGATGCGCCCGGCAAACGCGGGGCCGTGCATCTGATGGGTGGCTTGCTGGAGGAAGGTGCAGGCGAGCTGCGCGCGCAGGACTATGCCCGCGCGGTCGAGGCTCTGGCGGCGAATTTCTCTTATGACGCCGACAAGGACATGGTCGCGATCTCTGCCAGTTTCCTGACCGAAAACCGCGATGAGGTGATGGAGCTTCTGCGCCAGACCATTCAGGAGCCACGTTTCGATCAGGATGCGCTGGACCGGGTGCGGGCGCAGGTGCTGGTGGGGCTGCGCTCGGACCAGACCGATCCCAATGCGATTGCCGGCAAGACCTTTGCCAAGCTGGCGTTTGGCGACCACCCCTATGGCAGCAGCGGCAAGGGCACGGTTGAGAGTGTTTCGGAGCTGACGCGGCAGGACATGTTCGCCGCGCATGAGGCGGTCTTTGCCCGCGACAGGCTCTATGTCAGCGCTGTGGGGGACATCACCCCCGAAGAGCTGGGCACGATCCTGGACGATCTTCTGGGGGCACTGCCCGCCGAGGGCGCGCCGATGCCCGGCCCGGCGGAGGTGCTGCTGACCGGTGGCACCACGGTGGTGCCCTTTGCCACGCCGCAGTCGGTGGCACTGTTTGGTCAAGAGGGTATCGACCGCCATGACCCGGATTTCTTTGCCGCTTATGTGCTGAACCAGATCCTCGGCGGCGGGTCGTTTGAGACGCGCCTGATGCAGGAAGTGCGCACCAAACGCGGCCTCACCTATGGCGCCTACAGCTATCTGGTGCCGCGCGATCTGGCCTCGACCTATATGGGGTCCTTTGCCTCTGCCAACGAGAAGATGGCCGAAGCGGTCGGTGTGGTACGCGACCAGTGGCAGGCCCTGGTCGAGGGCGGTGTGACCGAAGCCGAGTTGCAGGACGCCAAGACCTATCTGACCGGGGCCTACCCCTTGCGGTTCAATGGCAACAGCCAGATCGCCTCGATCCTGGTGTCGATGCAGATGGATGATCTGCCCACGGATTATGTGGTCACCCGCAACGACAAGGTCGAGGCGGTGACACTGGAGGATGTGAACCGGGTGGCCAAGGAACTGCTTGATCCCGAGGGGCTGCGGTTTGTTGTGGTCGGAGAGCCCGAGGGGCTGAGGTCCACCGATTAAGACCCGTGGCTCTGCGCCCGTGCTTCGGTCCGGGCAGGGGCCAGTCGATAAACAAAAACGGCGCGGTTCCATATCGGAGCCGCGCCGTTTTCTGTGTCAGGGAGAATGAGTTACTCGCCGTAGGGAATCCAGACGGTTTTCACCTCGGTCGCCGCTTGCAAGAACCGTTTGGAGTGGTCGCGCGACCAGTCAAAGGCGCAGGCATTGTTGACCCAGGTGCGCTTGAGGTTGCCGGCAGAGGCGGCCTCGATCGTCTTCGACAGGTCGGTGGAGGAGAAGCTCCAGACCGCGTCGATGTCGAGGTGTTTGGCCATGGTGTCGCCGAGATCCTTGTGCGCGCCGGTGAGGATATTCACCACACCCGCAGGCACGTCAGAGGTCTCAAGCACCTGATAGAGATCCGTGGCCGCCAGCGGGAAGGCCTGGGACGCCGCCAGCACCACCCGGTTGCCCATGGCAATGGCCGGGGCCATGGCAGAGATCAAACCCAGAAGCGGCGCTTCATCCGCACAGAGGATGCCGATGGTGCCCACGGGCTCCTTCATGCCAAGCGCCACGCCCCGGATCGGCACGCCATGCGCAAGCCCGTCGTATTTGTCCGCCCAGGCGGCAGCAGAGAACAGCCGTTGCAGCGAGGCTTCAACCTCTGCGGCACCGTCGCCCTTGCCCGTCATCGCATCGATGCGCGCGACAAATTCCCCGGCGCGGGCGGCGAGGTTCTCGGCCAGGTAATACAGGATCTGCGCCCGCAGGTGGCCTGTGGTATTGGCCCAGCCTTTGGCGGCATTGGCGGCCTCAACCGCGTTGCGCACATCCTTGCGGCTGCCTGCGCCCACGTGGCCCAGCAGGTCGCCTTTGGGGCCATACACGGCGCGCGCATAGCCGCTGTCGGGGCGCGCCTGCTTGCCGCCGATGTACATCTTGGCCGTGCGGTCGATACCGGTCGGGGCGGCCCCCTTGTCGCTGCCTTCAAACGCCGCGACAGGTTTCAGCGGATCTGTGTCGCCGATGGGTTTGGTATAGGCCATGAGCCCCTCCACCCCACCTTCGCGGCCAAAGCCGCTTTCCCGCACGCCACCAAACGGGGCGGCGGCGTCGAACATGTTGGTGCCGTTGACCCAGACCACGCCCGCGACCATCTTGGGTGCGATATCCAGCGCCAGGTTGACGTTCTCGGTCCAGAGCGTCGCGGCCAGCCCGTAGCGGGTGTTGTTGGCCAGCTCCACCGCCTCGGATGGCGTGCGGAACGTCGTGGAGACCAGCACCGGGCCAAAGATCTCTTCCTGCATCAGCGGGTCGGCAGGCGACAGCCCCTCGATCAGGGTGGGCGGGAAGAAGCAGCCCGTGGCCGGCATGTTGATGGCGGACTGGTGCACGGTGCAGTTCTTGGCGGTTGCGACCAGCCGGGTGATTTCGGCATGTTGCACCGGGTCGACCACGGCGCCCACATCGATGCATTTGTCGAGCGGGTCGCCCAGCCGGAGCGTTTTCATCCGGGCGCGCAGCTTCTTGTGAAATTGCTCGGACACGCTTTCCTGCACCAGCAGGCGCGAGCCCGCGCAGCAGACCTGGCCCTGATTGAACCAGATCGCGTCCACCAGACCCTCGATCGCGCTGTCCAGATCGGCGTCGTCAAACACGATGTAGGGGCTCTTGCCGCCCAGCTCCAGGGTCAGGGCCTTGCCGGTGCCTGCGGTGGCTTCGCGGATCTTGCGCCCCACCGAGGTGGAGCCGGTGAAGGCGATCTTGTCCACGTCGGCCTTGACGATCATCTCGCCCACGGCGCCATCGCCGGTCACGATGTTCACGACCCCTTTGGGCAGGCCGGCCTGACGGCAGATATCGGCAAACAGCAGCGCGGTCAGCGAGGTGTACTCCGCCGGTTTCAGCACCACCGTGTTGCCCATGGCCAGCGCGGGTGCCACTTTCCACGCCAGCATCAGCAGCGGGAAATTCCACGGGATGATCTGACCGCAGACCCCGAGCGGCTCGCGGTCTGTCATTTCCGCGTCCATCAGCTGGGCATGGCCCGCGTGGTGATAGAAATGCCGCTGCACAAGCGGAATGTCGATGTCGCGGCTCTCGCGGATCGGCTTGCCGTTGTCCAGCGTTTCCAGCACCGCAAACAGGCGGCTGTGTTTCTGCAACAGGCGGGCAATGGCATAGAGGTAGGTTGCCCGACCAGAGCCCCCCATCGCGGCCCAGTCACCCTGGGCGGCGCGGGCGGCTTTGACCGCGGCATCCACGTCTTTCTTGGTGGCCTGGGTCAGCTCTGCCAGCACCTCTCCGGTCGCGGGGTTCTTGCTCTCGAACCCTTTGCCCGGGGCGGTGAACTCCCCGTTGATGAAATGGCCAAAGCGGCTGCCCTGGTCGACCAGCCAGGCATAGACATCAGCGGCGCTTTCGGGGGCGGAGCCATATTCCATGGTGTCGAAGATCTCTTTGATTGTCATCGGTTCTTCCTCACGCCATCGGGTGGCGGTAGCCAGCGGAATAGGCGCCGGTCACGTGGTGTTCGAGCTGGCGTTCGATATCGCCAAGCAGGCTGGACGCGCCAAAGCGGAACAGGTCGGGCTGCACCCAGCGCTTGCCCAGTTCTTCTTTCATGAGCGAAAGGTACACGATCGCATCCTTGGCCTTGGAAATGCCGCCAGCGGGTTTGTAGCCGACATGAAAGCCGGTGCGCTCGTAATAGTCGCGGATGGCGCGGATCATCACCAGAGACACGGGCAGGGTGGCATTCACCCCTTCCTTGCCGGTGGAGGTCTTGATGAAGTCGGCGCCCGCCATCATGCAGATCATCGAGGCCCGGGCGACATTGCGCAGGGTGCCGAGTTCGCCGGTGGCCAGGATCGCCTTGACGTGGGCGTCACCGCAGGCGGCGCGAAAGGCCTTCATCTCGTCATAGAGCGCCTGCCAGTTGCCCGAAAGCACATGGCGGCGGGAAATCACAATGTCGATCTCGGTGGCCCCGGCCTTGACGCTTTCCTTGATCTCTTCCAGACGCAGGTGAAAGGGCGACAGACCGGCCGGAAACCCGGTGGAGACTGCCGCGACCGGAATCTGGGTGCCATGCAGGGCGCGGACCGCGGCCGGGATCATGTCGTGGTAGACGCAGACCGCGCCGGTGGTGATCTCTGACATGCCAAGCTGCGACAGGATGTCGGCGCGGACCGGTTGGCGCGCCTTGGCACACAGGCGGCGCACCCGCGCTTCGGTGTCATCGCCGGCAAGCGTGGTGAGGTCGATGCAGGTGATCGCCTTCAGCAGCCAAGCGGCCTGATGGTCCTTCTTGACGGTGCGGCGGCCGGGCAGGCTGGCACAGCGGCGTTCGATGGCGGAGGTATTGGCCTCCAGCCCCAGCGCCCAGTCCAGATCGAGTGCGACACCGGGATTGCGGGGCAGGGCGCTGTCGGAGCCGTGACCGGAGGTCGGTGCAGCGGCTTTGGCGGCAGAGGCTTCTGCGATTTGGCTGTCCATGTGCGGGAGTCCTCAAAAGATTTGCAGGTAAAATCGCACGTCCACCCCCGCGATTGCAAGCTTGCGAAACGGGATCTGCGATAAAATTTGACCAAAAGGACAAAAACGGGTCCTGTGTGCAGGGTGTTCCGGGGCAGCTGCACGCCGATATTGACGGGGTCACCGGAGGATCTGCTACGCTCGCGTCAGTATCGGCGGGGCGGGAGGCGTGTGGTCGCTGGCCGCATCGCCAGCGTAGGGGCCGGACGGCGGCGATGCGCCGAGGGGCCGGTTCCCGTTGCCAGCGGTGTCCGATACGCGTATTCCGGGTGGCAGAATCGTGCGCTCACATGCTAAATCTTGGGTCATGGCTACGATCGACCCCCAAATCAGCGAAAACCCCGTCTCCGAGGCGATAGAGACCCACCGGCCTGTCATTCGTCAGCTGGACGACAGCGCCATCAACCGCATCGCTGCGGGTGAGGTGGTCGAACGCCCGGCCTCCGCCGTCAAGGAGCTGGTGGAGAACGCCATCGACGCCGGGGCGACCCGCATCACGGTCGAGATCGCAGATGGCGGCAAGACGCTGATCCGGGTGACCGACAATGGCTGTGGCATGACGCCGGAGGATCTGCCGCTGGCGCTGTCACGCCATGCGACGTCGAAAATCGACGGCTCGGATCTGCTCAATATCCACACCTTTGGATTTCGCGGCGAGGCCCTGCCCAGTTTGGGCGCGGTTGGCCGTCTCACCATCACCAGCCGGGCCGAGGGTCATGACGCGGCCCAACTCCGCGTCGCGGGCGGACATATGGAGCCGGTCAAACCGGCAGCGCTGCGTCAGGGCACCATCGTGGAGCTGCGCGATCTGTTCTTTGCCACGCCCGCACGTCTGAAATTCATGCGCACCGACCGAGCTGAGTCGCAGGCGATTTCCGACACGGTGAAGCGACTTGCGATGGCAGAACCTGCCGTGGGCTTCACCCTGCGCGATGTTTCCGGCGGCGGTGAGGGGCGAGTGACCTTCCGCGCCGACCCCATGAGCGGCGACCTCTTTGATGCGCTGCATGGGCGGCTCGCCCATGTGATTGGTCGCGAATTTGCGGAGAACGCGCTGAAGATCGACGCGACGCGCGAGGGCATCCGCCTTTATGGCTATGCGGCGCTGCCGACCTATTCGCGCGGGGCTGCGGTGACGCAGTTCCTGTTCGTGAACACCCGTCCGGTGAAGGACAAGATGCTCACAGGTGCGCTGCGCGCCGCTTATATGGATTTTCTCAGCCGCGATCGCCACCCGGCGGCGGCCCTGTTCATCGATTGCGATCCGACGCTGGTGGATGTGAACGTCCACCCGGCAAAATCCGAGGTGCGGTTTCGCGATCCCGGACTGGCGCGGGGCTTAATTGTCTCATCGTTGCGCCATGCGCTGGCGGAGGCCGGGCATCGTGCCTCCAGCACTGTGGCGGGGGCGACCTTGGGCGCAATGCGGCCCGAGCAACCTACTGCGACGGGCGCGCCGAGGGTCTATCAGATGGATCGGCCATCCTTGGGCGCACGCAACAGTTCATACGCGGCGCAAGCCCCCGGTCAGCCGCTCGCACTGTCCTATCCTGCGCCGCCATCGGCTGAATCTGCCGGGTTTGCCGAGATGTCTAGCGCCTACAGTGGCCGTCTGGTCGAAGACGCTGCAGTAGAGCCAGAGGCGCACCCGGTAGAGGATCTGCCCTTGGGCGCGGCGCGCGGGCAGGTGCATGAGAATTACATCATTGCTCAGACCCGCGACGGTATGGTGATCGTCGACCAACACGCCGCGCATGAACGGCTGGTCTATGAAAAACTCAAACGCCAGATGGCCGAAAACGGCGTTGCCACCCAGGGGCTGCTGATCCCGGAGATTGTCGAACTCTCGGATGGCGATTGCGCGCGCCTGCTGGATGTGGCCGATGATCTGGCAAAATTCGGCCTCGGGATCGAAGCCTTTGGCGGCAGTGCCGTGGCGGTGCGCGAAACCCCGGCCATTCTGGGCGAGGTCAATGCCGAGGCGATGATCCGCGACATTCTGGATGAACTGGCCGATCAGGGCGACAGCCAGTTGGTGCAGGCGCGACTGGAGGCGATCCTGTCGCGTGTGGCCTGCCATGGCTCGATCCGCTCCGGGCGGCGGATGCGCGGCGAGGAGATGAACGCGCTTCTGCGCGAGATGGAAGAGACGCCTCACTCCGGCCAGTGCAACCATGGCCGCCCAACCTATGTGGAACTCAAACTCGCTGACATCGAACGCCTGTTCGGTCGCAGCTGAAGGAATATCTGATGCAAGGCATGGACTCCGCCATCGCCAATATGGACTCGCTGGGATTGATCCTGCTCGGGGCTGCCGTGGGGGTGGTCCTGCTGTTTGTTCTGTTGATCCAGTCGATGCGCAATTCCGCACGGGCGGCGCGCGCCATCGAGCCGCTGACCCAGCAGATGAGCACGCTTGGACAGGTCGCACAGCAGTTGTCCTCCGGGCAGGAGGCGCTGCGCGGCAATTTGCAGACCGTGTCGGATACCCAGGCTAATGCCCAGTTGCAGATCCTTCAGACCATGGAGGCCCGGCTGGGCGACGTGCAGCAGCGCATGAACGACCGGCTGGCCGAGAACGCCATGAAACAAGCCCGCGCCATGACCGATATGCAGGAGCGCATGACCGAGAGCCTGCACGGCAACGCCAAGCGCACCGCCACCTCGCTGACGCAGTTGCAGGAACGGCTCGCGGTGATCGACAAGGCGCAGGACAATATCACCAAACTGTCAGGCGATGTGTTGTCGTTGCAGGACATCCTGTCGAACAAGCAGACCCGCGGCGCGTTCGGAGAAATCCAGCTCAATGACATCGTGTCAAAGGCGCTTCCCAGCGATGCCTATGCGTTTCAATACACGCTCTCGAACGGCAAGCGGGCGGACTGCCTGATCCATCTGCCCAACCCGCCGGGACCGATCGTGATCGACAGCAAGTTCCCGCTGGAACCCTATGAGGCGTTGCGCAATGCCGAGACGCAGGACGAGCGGGCGCAGGCGGCGCGGCTCCTGAAGGGCGCGCTGCGCAAGCATATCCGGGACATTTCGGAGAAATACATCCTGGATGGCGAAACCGCCGACGGGGCGCTGCTGTTCCTGCCGTCCGAGGCGGTCTATGCAGAGTTGCACGCGAATTTTTCCGACGTGGTGCGCGAGGGGTTCTCGCTCAAGGTCTGGATCGTGTCGCCCACCACCTGCATGGCGACCCTCAACACCATGCGTGCGATCCTGAAAGACGCCCGTATGCGCGAACAGGCCGGCGCGATCCGCAAGGAACTGGGCCTGCTGCACAAGGATGTGGAGCGCCTTGGCGACCGGGTCGGCAATCTCGACCGGCATTTCAACCAGGCGCAGAAGGATATCGCCGACATCAAGATCAGCGCCGACAAGGCCGGGCGGCGGGCGCAGCGGCTCGACAACTTTGACTTTGAAGAGCTGAACCCCGAGAGCGTGTCGCAGGTGGTCGCGCTGGAGCGCCCGGGCGAATGATGCGGCTGCCACGTCGCCGGATGGCGCCGGATGCGGCGCTGTTGCGCGAAGCAGAGCTCAGGGCGGAAAAGGTCGTTTCGATCCTGCGGATCTTTGTGGCGCTGGGCTTGATGGTGGTGTTCTTCCTGGCGGTCGGGGAACCCCCGGAGGAAATCGCCGATTTCCTGCGCAGGCAATGGATCTTTGCGGTCCTGTCGATGGTCTTGTATCTGGCCCTCGGGGTGTTCAGCCTGTGGCTGGCCCGCAGCGGACGGTTTCGCCGCTGGATGGTCTGGCCGGTTGTGACGCTCGATTGCCTGTTCATGCTGGTGAATGCCTGGGTGGGGCTGGAGAATGTCTCCATGCCCGGTGCGCTGACATTCCTGTTGCCGCCAACATGGCTGGTGCCGGTGGTGCTGGCCTTTGCGGTGCTGCGGTTCAATCCTTATCTTCAGGCCTATTGCGTGGCCCTGATCGTCGGCGGGCTGGGCTATCTGAGCTTTGTCAGCGAGGTGACGGTCTCGCCCGATATCGCGGATCGGGTGAAACACCTGGTGTCGGTGCCGCCCAATATCGTGCGGCTGACGATGATCCTGCTGGCGGGCGTGGTTCTGGTGGTGGCTGCGGCGGCGCTGCGGGATTTGTTGCATCGCGCGCTGATCGAGACGGAGAAACGCCTGCTGCTGACGCGCTATTTGCCAGCGCGGCTGGCGGACCGGGTGCAGGGCGAGAACCTGGACGACATGCGTCAGGAACAGCGGCAGGACATGGGGGTGATGTTCGTGGACATTCGCGGCTTCACCTCCTGGGCCGAAGGGCGCGATCCGGCGGAGGTTGGTGCCTTTGTCACGGAGTACCGTACACGCGTCCAGCGCGCCGCGCGCGAGACCGGTGGCATGGTGGACAAGTTCATCGGGGATGGTGCGATGTTGTTGTTTGACGGCGAGGGCGCGCCGGATCGGGCATTGAACTGCGCGCAGCGTCTCTCGGACGAAATGCATGACTGGTCCCATACGCGGCTGCAAGACGGACGCAGCGCCGTGCATGTGGGGATCGGGCTGCATTGGGGCGAGGTGTTTTCCGGCGTGGTCGGTGATGAGGACCGGCTGGAGTACACCGCCCTTGGCGACACGGTGAACATCGCGGCGCGGCTGGAGCAGATGACCAAGACCTGTGAGATGGAGATCATCGTATCGGGCGCGGTTCTAGAGGCGGCAGCGGAGCCCGCGCGCGCGGACTGGATTGCGCTGGAACCGGCGCCCTTGCGCGGGCGAAGCCAGCCGCTTGCCCTCTTTGGACGTCAGGAACGCATGCGTGAGGCTGGTATGGCCTGATTTGCTGTAGATCAAGGTCACAGCCTGCCATGGGTGTCACAGTTGCGGTACCCGATAGCTTCATGGAAGGACGCGCAGGATGGTCGAGATTGCAAGCAACAAGGCGGAACAGGTCGCGCTGATGGCGCGCGAGATCGAGCGTGCGGAATCTGAGCTGCGCGCCTTCATCGCCGATATGAATGAGGATGAGCAGGCGGAGCTTGTGGCTCTGGTCTGGGTAGGGCGCGGTGTGTTTGAGGCGGAGGAGTTTGGTCAGGCGGTGGCCACGGCGCGCGCCGAGAAAACCACGCCAACCGAGGATTATCTCCTCGCGACCCCGAACCTTGCCTATGACATTGAGGCAGGGCTGGAGGCGCTGGGCGTTGATGTGACTGCGGCCGCCGAGGATGTCATGGGGCGGTAAGTAACAAGAGAGAGCCCCGCCAGATTTCTCTGACGGGGCTCTCTTGAATTCACCGAACTCAGGAGCGGTGTGACACCACCTGAAGGTGCTGGGCCAGCGCGCCGATCCGACCCATCCAGCTGTCGACAAGCGCCGGATCGCTGGGCGCGGCGCTGACGCCGGGGGCGATCTTGCCGTTCATCGCGGCCTCGATCGCGAAGGACACCGGATAGGACACCAGACGCGCCATGGCGCTGCCACGCTCGTCGCCCCATGCGTCCATCACATAGGTCTTGTGCCATTTGGTCTGGCCATCTTTTTCCGCCTTGAGGTCCACGCAGAGCACCACGCGGTCCGGCTCGCCCTCGTCATAGGCGTTCTCATCCCAGAACTGGTCGGACATTTCCTTGAGCCGGGCATCGCCTTCGGGGCCTTCAAGGGTCTCGACCTCTTTGAAGACATCCGCCCAGGCCTTGGTCCAGCCATCCAGACGCAGCGTGCCGCGCACGAAGGTTTTGACCTTCCAGTCCTTGTCAAAGTGGTATTGCGCCATGAAGGGCAGGCTGTCGCGGTTGGGATAAACCTCAAAGCTCTCCGGCGTGGCCAGAGGCGCGTCATAGGTGGAGATTGCATCCCAAGGGCGTGCCACGTCCAGGACCTCAAAATCGCGGATCGAGCGGGAGGGGGACCGCAGGGCCTTGAGCACGCCCAGTGGCGACCAGCTGAACTTGTAGCGGAAAGGGTTCGGGGTTTTGGGGATGCCGCCGCAATAAGACAGAAAGCTGATCTCATTGTCGGGGTCAAAGGCGGGGGATTCAGCATATTCGGCCACCAAGGCATGCGCCATCAGGTGATCAATGCCCGGATCAAGCCCGACCTCATTGACCAGCACGACGCCTGCGTCCTTGGCTTTCTGATCCAGCGCCCGCATCTCAGGCGAGATATAGGAGGAGGACACAAAATGCGCGCCATTGTTGATGGCGAGTTCTGCCAGTTCTACATGCCAATCGCCGGGCAGCATCGAGACCACCACGTCAGCGGGGCTGAGGAGCTCCGACAGACGCGCGATGGAAAACTTGTGGATGTTGGTGGTGAGGTCACCAACGGCTTCGGCGGCTTTTTCCGGTGTGCGGTTCCAGACGGCCACGTCGTGACCCGCTTCGAGCAGGCGACGCAGGCCGGGAATGGCGGAGAGGCCAGTGCCGCACCAGTGAATAGTCATAGTTGTTCTCCTTCGTCCGGGCAGGCTGGTTAGCCCGCCACATGTTCGTCAAAGACTGCCTTGGCCCGGCCCCAGACACCCGCATCCAGATCGGTCAGGGTCAAAAGGCTGGCCAGCAGTTGGTCTGCATAATCCTCGGAGCTCTCGGCGGGCAGCATCGAGGGCAGGTTGTCGATGGCCATCACATCCAGCACCGGGGCGTTGGCAACACGCAGCACAGGTGCGTCCCACGTGGTGGCACGGGAGTAGACCGGAACCGGATTGTAGTCGCTGTCGGGGTCGCAGGCCACATCGCCAATTGCGGTCAGTTTGCGGTCGGCCTGAAGCGCGTCTTGCGGCACAAAAACGGGTGTGCCGGGGCGGGCAAAGATGCAGTTCAGGAACAGATCGTGGTTCAGGATCTCGGGAAACGGCCCGCCGCTGGCGGTCTCTTTCATATCCCATTTGGTGACCGTGACGCCCATCGCCTCGCAGAGGTCCGCCGCGCCGGTGCCCACGCGCCCCAGGGCACCGATGACAATGGCTGTGGGACGCTCAGCGCCGGATGCATCCAGCTCCTCCCCCAGATCAGAGAGCAGAGCGTCCTTGTCTTTGTAGACACCAACCGGGCCACAGACTTCACCGCGTTGTTGCGCAGCCCAGGCCTTGAGTGTCACGGCAGCCCCCGCATAACCCGCCCAATAGCCAAAGGCGGCAACCCGGCGTCCGGTTTCGTCCACAAGATATTCCAGATCATACAGCGTCCCGCCACCCTCGCGGAAGCGTCGCAAAAGCTCCTTGCCGGAATGCTGGCCCTTGAAGGCATGGCCGAACATGATGTGGCGATGGGGCAAGGGGGTGCCGTCCTCGGGCAGTTCTTTCAGGCCAAAGATGATCGCATCGCGCGGCGCATCGGGCCAGGCGTTTTCTGCCGCAATCTCGCAGCCTGCGTCGATGTAACCTTGCAGCGGGATGGCGCGACTGCGGCTGTCTTCGACGGTGACGCGAATGCCTGCGTCCAACAGGGCCTTTGCCCCCGCAGGCGTCAGCCCCACGCGATCCTCGTTCGGGCGTTGCTCGGCCCGGACCCAGAGATGTGTCATAGTCTTGTCCTTCAAAGCATATCTTTGGCGCGTACAGTCTTGACGCTGTCGCGGGCTTCCATCGCGTCCATAAAGGTTCTGATCTTGGGAAAGCGATCAACCTTGACGCCATCCCCGTCGAGCCAGGTGCAGACCACGTAGAGGTAACAGTCCGCGAGGCTGAGCGTTTCCCCCAGCACAAACGGGCCACGCAGGCCGTGGTTGCAGATGTAGTCGCAGGAGGCGGCCATGGTTTCGGGCACCTTGCGTTTCATGTCCTTGAACGAGGCCGGATTGGAGGCCCAGCGGTGGCCCCGCATTTTATGGGCGTGGTTCACATGCATGGTGGAGGCAAGATAGAACATCACCTCGCGCATGCGGGCCATCAGGACCGGATCGGTGGGGCGCAGCCCCGCATCAGGCGCCAGATCGGCAATATACTCCAACAGCGCACCGGTCTCCGTGAGGATGCCGCCATCGACCACCAAAGCCGGCACGCGGCCCTTCGGGTTGATCTGATGATAGGCTTTGGTCGTTTGCTGTTTTTCGGCAAAATCGATCCTGATGGCCTCATAGGCGAGGCCGGCCTCTTCGAGCGCGATGGCGACCGCAATGGAGATCGTGTGGGGCGCGTAGTAAAGTTGCATGGCTGTCTCCTGTGCGGGGATCTCAGAGGTGGGTGCGCGCGTATTGCCGGTCCGGCTCTTCCAGATGCGGCACCGCGTTGAAGAGAACCGGCGAATAGGTCCCACCGATATTGTGCAGGCGGTGCAGCGAGGTGTTCATGATCGCCAGCGCCATGCGCGCGGTTGCTGCCGTATCGAGCCCGAGACACTGGCGCATCACCATGGAGATCAGCCCGCCTGATGTGACCACCAATGCAGGACCTTCACCGTCTGCGATCTCTGCAAGTGCGGCTTTGGTCCGGGATTCAAAATCACGCCAGCTTTCTGGCGGGGCGCCGATCTTGTCGGCCTCCCACGCGGCAAAAACCTGTGGGAGATGGGCGACAAATCCCTCGCGTTCTTGCGGGATTGGCAGGCCGTGCTGGGCTTCCATCCTCTGTGCGAGGGTGAAATACTCCATCTCATTGAGGCGGGGGTCGCGGATCAATTGCCCCGCATCAAAGCCCATGGCGCGGGCGGTTTCTTCGTGGCGGATCAGGGTGCCGCAATAGATGCGGGCGTAGTGGTCCTTGCAGCTGCGCAGATAGTTACCCAGCCATTGGGCCTGCTGATGACCAAGGGCGCTCAGCTTGTCGTAGCTGGCTTCGTCCCGTGCCCCGGTATTGGCCTGGCCGTGGCGGACCAGCGTTATCTCTGACATGCGCGCCCCTTCGATCCTGTTGCAGAAGTACTAGGGGAGGGGCGTCCGGGTTAAAAGGGTCAAACTGCATCGGGTGTAAGCGCGCGGTGAGCGATGCGCCGGATGCAGGCGGTTGGACCTACCGCTCTCAGGCGCGGTCGTAGCCACGTTTCAACATCCGGTGACGATGGCGGTCTGCCGCGACCGAGGCCTCGCGCAGATTTCCGAAGATGTTGATTGTTGAGCACCCCTTGCCCCCTTTGATACCCCACTCCCGCAAGAGCGAGACCTCGTCAAAGAGGTTCATTGCCAGTTCGATCCGATAGAACCGGGCAGGGCGGGTTTCAGCGTGGCGATAGAGCAGACAGGTGGCCATAGCTCTTTTTACGCCACCCGAATCACCGCCGCAAGAGGCGGGGGCCCTCCCGCCCGTCGCCGGAGGAGAAATCTCCTCCGCTCCCGTTGGGCCCGGCGCCGCGCCTGCGGCGCGGCGTGACCGCTTGCCCGGCAGGGCAAGCGCTCGGCCCAACGCTGCCAAGGGGTTTTGCCGCAGGCAAGGCACCTGCAGGGGCGGGAGCGCCCCCTCGCGATCAGGGTATCCGTTTCCCCAATAAGTGATCAGCTCCAGCTGACATCGCCTAAGAAAATATAGCCTGCGCCATATATGGTTTTGATGAGGCGCGGGTTCTTGGGGTCCTCGCGCAATTTTGTGCGCAGGCGCGAGACCCGCACATCCATGGCGCGGTCGAAACTGTCACCTGCCCCTCCGCCCAGGCGTTCCATCATCTGTGCGCGCGAGATCAGCCGCTTTGGGCTTTCCAGAAACAGCCTGAGCACCTCGCCTTCGGCGTGGGAGAAGGCGGTCTCGCCTCCGTTCTCATCTTCAAGCGCGTAGCGGTCGAAATGTGCGGTCCAGCCTGAGAATTGTGCGCGATCCCCGGATGGCATTTGACCACCACGCGGCGTGTCGCGCAGGCGCACCCGGATGCGCGCGACGACCTCGGCGGGATCAAATGGCTTAGTGATGTAATCATCCGCCCCCAGCTCCAGCCCTGTTACCCGATCCTGCACCTGTGCCCGACCCGAGATGATGATGACGCTGGCACCCTGTTCCAGCGCCAGCCGATGAACCAGCGCCAGCCCGTCGGTGTCGGGCAGTGACAGATCCACCAGACAGACATCCGGCGTCACCCGTTTGAGCGCCGCCTCGAAATCTCGCGCGCGGGAAAAGCTCTGCGTGCGATAGCCTGCATCCTCCAGTGTCTCGGTCAGCAGCTGGCGGATCTCGGGCTCATCATCGAGGATTGTCACGAGCGGGGATGGGGTGGCATCACGCATGGTCGGCCTTCTGTTGCAGGAGCGCCATCAGATGGGGGCTTTCAAAGGGTTTGGGCAACAGCGGCGCAGAGGCCAATGCCGCGCGGTAGAGCGGGTCCGTGTGGGGCAGCGAGGTCATCAACACGACCGGCGGCGCGTCTGGCCCGAGCCGCGCACAGAGATCGACGCCGGTGGCCTCGCCCTCCAGTTTGATGTCCGACAGGATCAGCGCGATCCCCTCCACATCGGCCAGTAGGGCGACGGCCTCGTCCACGCTGGTGGCCTCAATCACCGAAAAGCCGAGGTCCATCAGCACTTGCCGATAGGTCGCCCGAAGCGCGTCGCTGTCCTCCACCAACAGGGCAATGCCGCCCGCTGCCATGGGCGCCGGGCGGTGGGGCAGACGCAGTGTGACCATGGCACCTGACACTGTGTTGCTGATGCGAATGTCACCCCCGGCGGATTTCACCATGTCATAGACCATTGACAGCCCGAGGCCTGAGCCTTCCTGACCTTTGGTGGTGAAAAACGGGTTGAGCGCGTTTTCCAGGGCCGGTTTGGAAAACCCCGGGCCGGTGTCGCTGACGGAAAACTCAATCCAGGTCTGGCCGACCAAATGGGCGGCAACAGTGATTTGTCCAGTGGTGCCACAGGCGTCGCGGGCGTTCAGGATCAGGTTCAAAAGCGCATCCTGCAACCGGCCCGGATCCAGGAGGAACCGCCCGTCGCCAGTATTGTCCAGCACGCTGAGGCCAATGCCCTGCGGCAGCGACGGCGTGGCGAGGATTTTCATCTCCTCCAGCAGCGCGTGCAAATCAGTGGCTTGCGGGCGCAATCCCCGATGACTTGTCATCTCCGCCATCCGGTCCAGCAAACGCCCCCCGCGCCGCGCAGCCGAGAGCGTGGCCTCCACCAGCTCGCCTGCACCTTCGGGCAGGGAAATACGGGCCAGACGGGTCTGCATACCGAGGATAATGGTCAGCAGATTGGAGAAATCATGCGCCAGACCGCTGGTCATCTGTGCTGCAATCTCGCGTTTGCGGGCCTGTTGTAGTGCGACACGGGTCTGGGTTTCCTCGGTCACATCCATCGACAGGATAAAGACGCCGCCCTCAGTGTCGGGCGTAAAGGCCACCCGCAGGCGGCGGCTGTCGTGATCCTCCGTGAACTCGAACACCGGGCTTTCGCCCTGATAGGCGGCCTCCAGATGCGGGGCGATGCGGCCATATGCGGCTGGCCCCAGGGCGTCGGCAATATGTTCGCCAAGAATATCGGAGGGGCGCCCGGGAAACACCTTGTTCAGACGCCCGTTGGTGAAGGTGTAATATCCCTCCGGGTCCACATGGGCGATATGCGCGGGCATCATTTCGGTGGTCAGCCGGGTGCGGGCCTCGGTCTGGGTCAACTGACGCTTGGTTTCCTCCAGCGTGGTGATGGTCGCGGCCAGCTTGCGGTTGGTGGCCGAAAGCTCTTCGGTGTAGCTCATCACCTGATCCGAGAGTTCTTCGGACCGGGCGCGCAGCAATTCCTCCACCCGTTTGGTGCGGGTGATGTCAGTGTAAACCGTGACCCAGCCGCCCTGCGGCAGAGGCGCGCCCTCGATCGAGATCACATGCCCGTTTGCGCGCTGGCGTTCGACGTAATGGGGCACAAAGGCGCGGGCCTGATCGACACGCAGTTGCACGAAGGACTCGATGTCATCAATCGGGCCGTAATCGCCCTGCTCCGCAATGAAGCGGATGGTGTCCCTGAAGGTGGCCCCGACCTTGACCAGTTCGGGCGGCAGGGAGAACATTTCCTGAAAGCGATGGTTGCAGGCGGCGAGGCGCAAATCACTGTCATAGATCGACATGGCCTGCGCAATCAGGTTGAGACCGGCGTCAATCATCGCCATTCGCTGTGCAGTCGACTGTTTCATTTAAGCTCCCCACGTATGGGCTAGCAGCTTGCGCAGCATTGGCAAAGCGGCTTCTCGCGCCGGTCGGCTCGGCCCCAACGTCGCATTTTCGCGACCTTGTTACAATTCGATAGGTTTCAGAAATCATCGCGAAAAACTTGCTTTGTTACAAAGGTACAGTCCTAATGCGGACATAAGGATCGCATCCCGCACCTGTGGGAGAAGCGATCAATCCGGTCGGGGAGGACCGGATATGGGAGGAGTAAATACGTGTCTCAGACCGCTGCGCAGACATCGTCTGGCGCCGGGCAGCTTATGTCTGTTCCGGCCCTGCTGGAGAGAAACGCAACTGTCCATGCCAACCGCCCGGCCTACCGGGAAAAGGAGTTTGGCATCTGGCAAAGCTGGACCTGGAAGGAAACCGCCGAGGAAATCGAGGCGCTTGCACTGGGTCTGTTGAACCTCGGCGTGGCTGAGGGGGATTTTATCGCCATTATCGGGCGCAATCGGCCTTCGCTTTATTGGTCGATGGTTGCGGCGCAAAGTGTTGGCGCGGTGCCGGTGCCTGTCTATCAGGACTCCAGCGCTGAAGAGATGGCCTATGTGCTGGATCACTGCGGCGCGGCCTATGTGATCGCCGGCGATCAGGAGCAGGTCGACAAGGTCATCGAGGTCAAGGACCAGCTGACCAACCTCAAGCACATGATCTACGTGGACCCGAAGGGCCTGCGCAAATACGACCATCATCAGTTGCATCAATATAGCCACGTGCAGGAACAGGGACGTGCCGCGCGCGATGAGTTCAGCGATGATCTGGCGGCGCGCAAGGCCAAGCTCACTTATGATTCCACCTGTGTGATGCTCTATACCTCGGGCACCACCGGGCGGCCCAAGGGCGTGGTGCTCTCCAATCGCAATGTTGTCGAGAGCGCCAAGAATGTGAGCATGTTCGACAAGCTCACCGAGAAAGAAGACATCCTGTCCTATCTGCCGATGGCATGGGTGGGGGATTTCATCTTTTCGCTCGGGCAGTCCTACTGGTGCGGGTTCTGCGTCAATTGCCCCGAGAGCGAAGACACCATGATGACCGATCTGCGCGAGATCGGTCCCACCTATTTCTTTGCGCCGCCGCGGGTGTTCGAGGGTCAGCTCACCAATGTGATGATCCGCATGGAAGACGCGGGCAAGCTGAAGCAGAAGATGTTTCATCACTTTCTGGCCCATGCCAAGAAAGTGGGCGGTCTGATCCTGGATGGTAAACCCGTCGGCATGATGGACCGGCTCAAGTATCGCCTGGGTGATCTGCTGGTCTACGGTCCCTTGAAGGATACGCTTGGCTATGGCCGTATCCGTGTCGGCTATACCGCGGGGGAGGCGATCGGGCCGGAGATTTTTGATTTCTACCGCTCGCTGGGGATCAACCTCAAACAGCTATATGGTCAAACGGAGGCCACGGTGTTCATCACCGTGCAGCCCGATGGCGAAGTGCGCGCCGATACCGTGGGCGTGCCTGCGCCGGATGTGGAAATCAAGATCGACGACAAGGGCGAGATCCATTACCGCTCGCCGGGCACTTTTGTCGAATACTACAAGAACGCGGAATCCACCGCCTCGACCAAGGACGCCGAGGGGTGGGTCGCCACGGGCGATGCGGGCTTTATCGAGGAAAGCTCCGGCCATCTGCGGATCATCGACCGGGCCAAGGACGTTGGCAAAATGGCCAGCGGCGCGATGTTTGCGCCGAAATACGTCGAGAACAAGCTGAAGTTCTATCCGGATATTCTGGAGGCGGTGCTGTTTGGCAATGGCCGCGACCGCTGTGTGGCCTTCATCAACATCGATCTCACGGCGGTGGGCAACTGGGCAGAGCGCAACAATATCGCCTATGCCTCCTATCAGGAGTTGGCCGGTCATCCGCGCGTGCTGGAGACGATCCGGAACCATGTGGAGGCGGTGAATGCCTCGGTGGCGCAGGATGAGATGCTGTCGGGCTGTCAGGTGCATCGCTTTGTGGTGCTGCACAAGGAACTGGACGCAGATGACGGCGAGATGACGCGGACCCGCAAGGTGCGCCGTCGCATCGTCGAGGAGAAATTCGCCGACATTATTGCCGCGCTTTATGATGGCTCCGAGCAGATCTCGACCCGGACCGAGGTCACCTATGAAGACGGCCGCAAAGGCGCGATCAGTGCGACGCTGACCTGTGTGGATGCGAAGGTGCAATCCCCCATGGCGCAGCAGGTGGCAGCGGAATGACGGCTTTGACGACGCTCGTGCAGGCAAGCTGCACATCGCCCCGCCCGCCGTCCCATCTGGCGCGAAATTCCAAAGGAGTGGCCCATGCTTGATGCTGCCGAAAGCTATGTGACCGAGGATGGCCGCACCATTGGCGGCGTGGTCATGGAGATGAAGAACATCACCCTGCGGTTTGGCGGCGTGGTGGCGATCAAGGATATCTCTTTTGACATCCGCGAAGGGGAAATCCGGGCGATCATCGGCCCGAACGGTGCTGGGAAATCCTCTATGCTGAACGTGATTTCGGGTTTTTACGTGCCGCAAGAAGGCGAGGTCTGGTTTCACGGGGCCAAACGCCCCCCGATGAAACCCTATGAGGTGGCCCGGCAGGGGATTGCGCGCACGTTCCAGAATATCGCGCTGTTTGACGGGATGAGCGTGCTCGACAACGTGATGACCGGCCGGTTGAACTACATGAAGGCGGGCATGTTCCAGCAGGCCTTCTGGAAGGGCCGCGCTGAGAAAGAAGAGGTCGAAAACCGCGAGGTCGTGGAAAAGATCATCGATTTCCTTGAAATTCAGGCGATCCGCAAAACGCCCGTCGCGCGCCTCCCCTACGGTCTGAAGAAACGCGTCGAACTGGCCCGCGCACTGGCGGCAGAGCCGAAGCTGTTGCTGCTGGATGAGCCGATGGCCGGCATGAATGTCGAGGAAAAGGAGGACATGTCCCGCTTTATTCTCGATGTGAACGACGAGTTTGGCACCACCATTGCCCTCATTGAGCACGACATGGGCGTGGTCATGGACCTGTCTGATCGGGTGGTGGTGATGGACTACGGCAAGAAGATTGGCGATGGCACACCGGATGAGGTGCGCAACAACCAGGACGTCATCGACGCTTATCTGGGGGTGTCCCATGACTGATTTCGCCTGCGCAACAGCAATGAACAAGGAGGCGGACCATGCCTGATCAACTGATCTTTGCCATGGAGGTGACGCTGAACGGGCTGATGGCCGGGGTGCTTTATGCGCTGGTCGCGCTGGGCTTCGTCCTGATCTACAAGGCCTCTGGCATCTTCAACTACGCCCAAGGCGTGATGGCGCTGTTTGCGGCCATGACGCTGGTGGGGATCATGCAGGGGCAGGTGCCGTTTTCGCATGTGATCAACGCGGTCTTTGGCGGCCATATCACCCATTTTGGCTGGACGGTTCCCTCATTCGTGGCAATCCTGATGACGGTCGCGGTGATGGTTCTGTTGGCATGGCTGGTGCAGGTCCTCGTGATGAAACACCTCGTGGGGCAAGAGCCGATCATCCTCTTTATGGCCACCATCGGGCTTTCCTATTTCCTAGAAGGTGTGGCGGATCTGATGTGGGGGTCCGAGATCAAGACGCTTGATGTGGGCCTGCCACAAGGGATCAACCTCTGGATTGACGAGACAACCTTTGGGATCTTCGGCTACGGTTTCTTTATCGACAATCTCGATATCGTGGCGACGGTCATCGCAGCGCTTCTTGTCACGGGCCTCGTGTTGTTCAGCCAATACACCAAGCAAGGCCGGGCCATGCGTGCGGTGGCGGATGATCACCAGGCGGCGCTGTCGGTGGGGATTTCGCTGAACTTCATCTGGGTGCTGGTCTGGTCGGTTGCGGGATTTGTCGCGCTGGTTGCCGGCATCATGTGGGGCACAAAATCGGGCGTGCAGTTCTCGCTGTCGCTGATCGCGCTCAAAGCCCTGCCAGTGCTGATGCTGGGTGGTTTCACCTCGATCCCCGGGGCGATTGTGGGCGGGCTGATCATCGGTGTGGGCGAGAAACTCTTTGAGTTCCTCATCGGCCCGATGGTGGGCGGTGCCACCGAGAACTGGTTTGCCTATGTGCTGGCGCTGATTTTCCTCGTGTTCCGCCCACAGGGCCTCTTTGGCGAGAAGATCATTGAACGGGTTTGAGGCGCATATCCTCCCCCCCTCCGGCGGTGCGCAGACTCAGTTCTGCATCCGCTGGAAGGCGGCGATGACCACGGCGGCGAAGACCGTGACCGCGAGCGTCAATGCGATGGTGATATCCCCGATGAGCCGTCCGATGAGGAAGGTCATCAAGCCTGCGGCGCAGAGCCCCACAAGGATGAGCCCCCAGAAGAACGACATGTCATGGCTCTCGGCGGGGTCCGACTGCGGAGCCACCATCGGTGCAGTGCGGCGCGTGGAAGACGGGGCGGCCGGGCGGGGCTGTGGACGCGCCGCTTTCCCTGCCGCGGACCTGCGCGCGCGCGGTCCGGCGGGTTCCACCTCGGCATCTTCGACCATCGACAAAAGCTTTGACCGGGCATCGGCATATTGCGCGTCGGTCAGATCACCTCGTTTCCGTGCAGCATCCAGCTGCCGGAGTCTCTCCAGCATTACGGTCATGTCACCCACTCACTTTTCCCACGCGCAACGTGCGAGGCAGATTGGGGCAAAATGTGGCGAAACGCGGAAATCTGACGAAATGGTTAACGGGGAGGCCCTGTCATGAGCAAGCTGATCGCAGTGCTGAACGTCGTTGCGTGGTCCGGATTCTGGGCCTTTGGCTACCTTGCGCTGACGGGCGAGGGCTACACGACCGGGCAGATCACCGTCGCGACTCTATTGGCGGCGCTGGGGCTGTTCGGGGGCCTTTTCGCCTATCTGAAACTGGTGCGGATCTCGGAGCGGACGGGCTACGCCAAACCCTCCAACCGGATGACCCGCGCACAGCGGGACGCGGCGCAGTCCAACTGGGGAGAGGTCTGATGCAGCACGATAAATTCAAAGAAGGGAGCCTCTGAGCCATGTTCTACCGTGAAGCCGGGGATTTCAAACTCTCCTATGTCGAGGACAGTCAGACCTTTCCGATCAAATTCGACCGCTACCGCTATTATGCGGTGCTGGCCGTGGCCTTTGGTGTGGTGCCGTTTCTGGTCAATGACTACTGGGTCAATGCGATCCTGTTGCCGTTCCTGATCTACGCGATCGCGGCGATCGGGCTGAACATCCTTGTTGGTTACTGCGGGCAGGTCTCGCTGGGCACCGGGGGGTTCATGGCTGTGGGCGCTTATGCTTGCTACAAGCTGATGACGGCCTTCCCCGAGGTGTCCATGTTCATCCACGTCTTGCTGGCGGGGGGAATCACGGCGCTGGTCTGTGTGCTGTTTGGCTTGCCCAGTTTGCGCATCAAGGGCTTTTACCTCGCGGTGGCAACCCTGGCGGCTCAGTTCTTTCTGGTCTGGCTCTTCAACCGGGTGCCTTGGTTCTACAACTACTCGGCCTCTGGCCAGATCAACGCACCGGAACGGGACGTGTTTGGCATCATCATCACCGGCCCCAATGCACCGGCCTGGGCGACCTATATGTTCTGCCTGATTTTCCTGACGTTCTGCGCCATCGTGGCCCGCAACCTGACGCGGGGCACCCAAGGGCGCACATGGATGGCGATCCGCGACATGGACATTGCGGCTGAAATCATCGGCGTGAACCCCCTGAAGGCAAAAATGACAGCCTTTGCAGTCTCGGGCTTTTTTGTCGGCATCTCCGGGGCGCTGTTCTTCTCGGTCTATCTCGGCGCGGTCGAGGTCGGTGAGGCCTTTGGCATCAACAAGTCGTTCCTTGTGCTGTTCATGGTGATCATCGGCGGGCTGGGATCGATCTTTGGCTCCTTTGCGGGCGCTGCATTTCTGGTGCTGCTGCCGGTGATCCTCAAGGTCGTGGGCGTCGACTGGCTGGGCTGGCCCACGGATATCGTGGCGCATTTCCAGCTGGTGATTGTCGGCGGGCTGATCATCACGTTCCTGATCCTGGAGCCGCACGGCCTTGCGCAGCTCTGGCGTGTCGCCAAGGAAAAACTGCGGCTCTGGCCCTTCCCGCACTAGCGCGGCGGACCAAACGATATTCGCCGGGGGCGGCAAGAGGAGGTCGGCCCCGAACTACAAAAACATCGGAAAAATTCAGGGAGGATGACACCCGATGAAACTGAAACTGACAAGCGTAGCGCTGAGTGCGCTGATTGCCGCAAGCCCGGCCATGGCCGATCTGGTATTCCCGGATCTCAGCTACCGCACCGGCCCCTATGCCGCAGGCGGCATTCCGTTCTCCGACGGTTACAACGACTATTTCACCCTGGTGAACGAGCGTGACGGGGGCATCGGTGGCGTCAAGGCCCGCGTGATCGAATGCGAGACCGGCTATAACACCGAAAAAGGTGTGGAATGCTATGAATCCACCAAGGGCGAAGGCGCGCTGATCTATCAACCGCTCTCCACCGGGATCACCTACCAGCTGATCCCAAAGGTGACCGCAGACGGTATTCCGCTTCATACCATGGGCTACGGCCGGACCTCCGCCGCCAATGGCAAGGTGTTCTCGAACGTCTTCAACTACCCGGCGAACTACTGGGATGGGGCCTCGGGCGTGATCAACTACCTGCTCGAAGAAAATGGGGGCGACCTGAACGGCAAGAAGATCGCGCTGGTCTATCACAACTCCGCCTACGGCAAGGAGCCGATCCGCACGTTGGAGGAGCTTTCCGAAAAGCACGGGTTCGAGCTGAGCCTGCTGCCGGTGGACCATCCGGGTCAGGAGCAAAAGTCTCAGTGGCTTCAGATCCGCCGGGACCGTCCCGATAATGTCGTGATGTGGGGCTGGGGCGTGATGAACCAGGTGGCGATCCAGGAAGCCGCCAACATCCGCTTCCCGATGGAAAACTTCATTGGCGTGTGGTGGTCCGGTGCCGAACATGACGTGATGCCGGCCGGCGACAAGGCGGATGGCTACAAGGCCGTGACCTTCCACAACGTCGGTCGCGACTTCCCGATCTTTGACGACATCCAGACGCATGTCGTGGACAAGGGGCTCGCGGCGGGTGCAGGCGATCAGATCGGCAATGTGCTCTATAACCGTGGCATGTATGCGGCGATGCTCGCCGTGGAGGCGGCCAAAACCGCTCAGGAGATCCACGGCACGGCCGAGATCGACGCCTCGATGATGCGTGACGGGATGGAAGCGCTGTCGATCACGGCTGACAAGATGAACGCCCTTGGCATGCCGAACTTTGGCCCGTCCTTTGACGTCAGCTGTGAAAACCACGGCGGCCCCGGGCTTGTCGGTGTGACCCAGTGGGATGCGGAGAGCCAGACCTGGTCGCTGATCTCCGGGTTCAATCCCACGGATTCCGAGGTGATCGGTGAGCTGATCGAAGAGGATTCCGCCGCCTATGCTGCGGAAAACAACATCGAGGAACGCTGCAACTAAGCGCAAACCCACGCCGGCCCATGGGTCGGCGTGGACCTCAGAACTCATTGGGTGCGGCGCAGGGCTGCCGTACCCGTTTCGTCCCCACCGGACACTGACGAAGGGAATAGGCTTTCGAGATGCTGGACGCGGCCAACACCACAGACGTGCAGGCGGAGACCCTGCTCGAGGTCAACAATATCGAGGTGATCTACAATCACGTGATCCTCGTGCTGAAGGGCGTGAGCCTGAATGTTCCCAAGGGCGGGATTACCGCATTGTTGGGGGGCAACGGCGCGGGCAAGACCACGACGCTGAAGGCGATCTCCAACCTGCTGCATTCGGAACGCGGCGAGGTGACCAAAGGATCGGTGCGCTATCGCGGCGCTGACGTGCATGAACAGGACCCGGCCGAGCTGGTGAAGAAGGGCGTCATCCAGGTGATGGAAGGCCGCCATTGCTTTGAGCACCTGACGGTCGAAGAGAACCTGCTCACCGGGGCCTATACCCGTGGTGACAGCAGCGCCAAGATCCAGGAGGATCTGGAGCTGGTCTACACCTATTTTCCGCGCCTCAAGGAGCGCCGCAAGAGCCAGGCGGGCTACACCTCGGGTGGGGAGCAGCAGATGGTGGCCATGGGCCGCGCGCTGATGAGCCGCCCGGAGACGATCCTGCTGGATGAGCCCTCGATGGGGCTGGCGCCGCAGCTGGTGGAGCAGATCTTTGAGATCGTGAAGTCGATCAATGAGAACGAGGGCGTGACCTTCCTGCTGGCGGAACAGAACACCAACGTGGCGCTGCGCTATGCCCACTACGGGTACATTCTGGAATCTGGGCGGGTGGTGATGGACGGCCCGGCGGCAGAGCTGCGTGAAAACCCGGATGTGAAGGAATTCTACCTCGGCATGTCCGAAGATGGCCGCAAGAGTTTCCGCGATGTGCGTTCCTATCGCCGTCGTAAAAGGTGGTTGAGCTAAGGCGGGGAGGGACGACATGACCTATTTTGATACATTGGAAACCCGCAGCGCCGATGAACGCGCGGCTGATCTGGCGACGCTCCTGCCGGAACAGATCGCCCGTGCCAAATCCGCGCCCGGCTTTGCCGCCCTGCTCGCGGATGTAGACCCGGCAAAGATCACATCGGTGGAGGCGCTGGCATCATTGCCGGTGCTGCGCAAAGCGGATTTGAGCGCGGCGCAGGCCGCACAGCCCCCCTTTGGTGGGTTTACCGTCAAGCCTGCACATGGGTTTGCCCATATCTTTCAATCCCCGGGGCCGATTTATGAACCCGGTGGCGTCGATCACGACTGGTGGCGCATGGGGCGTTTCCTGCATGCGGCGGGCGTCGGGCCGGGCGATGTGGTGCAGAACTGCTTTGGCTATCACCTGACCCCGGCTGGGATGATCTTTGAAAATGGCGCCCGGACCGTGGGGGCTGCGGTTCTGCCTGCTGGCACCGGCCAGACCGAACTGCAGGTCACGGCGGCGCGCGATGTTGGGGCGACGACCTATGCCGGAACGCCCGATTACCTCAAGGTGATCCTGGACAAGGCCGAGGCCATGGGCGTCGAGCTGGGCTTCACAAAGGCGGCGGTTGGCGGCGGCGCGTTGTTCCCGAGCCTGCGTCAGGACTATGCGGATCGCGGCATTTCCTGCCTGCAATGCTATGCCACGGCGGATCTGGGCAATATCGCCTATGAGAGCGCCGCGATGGAGGGCATGATCGTCGATGAGCAGGTGATCGTCGAAATCGTCACCCCCGGCACCGGCACCCCGGTTGCACCGGGCGAGGTGGGCGAAGTTGTGGTCACGACGCTGAACCGGGATTACCCGCTGATCCGTTTTGCCACCGGCGATATGAGCGCAGTCCTGCCCGGTCAAAGCCCCTGTGGCCGCACCAATATGCGCATCAAGGGCTGGATGGGCCGCGCGGACCAGACCACCAAGATCAAGGGGATGTTTGTGCGCCCCGAACAGGTGGCCGCGCTGGTCGACAAACACGACGAGATCCTCAAAGCCCGTGTTGTCGCGTCGCGCAGTGGCGAAATGGACGTCATGACCGTGCGGATCGAGGCCGATGGCGGCGATGAGATCACCTTTGCCCGCTCGGTCGTGGACCTGCTCAAACTGAGGGGGACCGTGGATATTGTCGCGCCGGGCACGCTGCCCAAGGATGGTCTGGTGATCGAGGATCAGCGCAGCTACGATTGACCTGTTCCTGCCAAAACATGGAATAACAGGGCCGCCGCTGTCGACATACCGTCGCAGCGGCGGTTTCGTGCTGTCATTTCCGACAAAAATGCTTGAAACCGGGGCGACACAGTTCATAAGCAGGACGAATGACGCAAGCGAGCCAGACTCAGATGCCCGTGCCCCGCCGCAGCATCTCCGCACGTAGCAAGGGCACTCGCGGCTTTGCCGTTCTGGCCTGGGGCGTGGCTCTGGCCTGTCTGTTGCCGATGGTTGCGGTGGCGATCGCCGCCTTTACCGGCGGAATCGACACGATCTCCCATCTCGCCGAAACCGTTTTGCCGCGTTATGCGCGCACGACGGTGTATCTCGTGCTGCTGGTGTCGATCGGCACCTTCTCCATCGGGGTGGGGGCGGCCTGGCTGGTCACCATGACGCGGTTTCCGGGGGTGCGCTTCTTCGAGGTGGCGCTGGTGCTGCCGCTGGCCTTTCCGGCCTATGTGCTTGCCTATGGCTACACCTTTTTGCTCGACCATCCCGGGATCGTGCAATCGACCCTGCGGGATGTGACAGGCTGGGGGCCGCGTGACTACTGGTTCCCCGAGATCCGGTCGCTGGGGGGCGCGGCCTTGATGCTGGTGCTGGTGCTCTATCCTTATGTTTACCTGCTGGCGCGCGCGGCCTTCTTGCAGCAGAGCGCCAGTGCATTTCTGGCGGCGCGGGCGCTGGGACACAGCTCCTGGCGCGCGTTCTGGCGGGTGAGCCTGCCGATGGCGCGCCCTGCCGTGGCCTCCGGCGTGTTGCTGGCGGTGATGGAGACGATTGCGGACTACGGGACCGTTGCCTATTTCGGCGTGCAGACCTTTGCCACGGGCATCTATACAAGCTGGTTCTCGCTTGGGGATCGCGCGGGCGCGGCGCAGCTTGCGCTGTGCTTGCTGGGGTTTGCCCTGCTGCTGGCGGTGGCGGAACGCTCCAGTCGCGGCAGAGCGCGCTATCACCACGCCGGCAAGCAGCAGGCCACGATGGGGCCGGCGCGCCTCAGTGGCGTGACGTCCTGCTTTGCCCTGCTCCTTTGTGCCCTGCCGGTGATATTTGGCTTTCTGGTGCCGTTGGTCAGCCTGACGCTGATGGGATTGCAGTCAGAACAGGACCTGTTCAGCCGGCGCTACATCGGATTTGTCAGCAATTCCCTCACCCTGGCGACCACAGCCGCGCTGATCACGCTGGTGGCGGCCATTGGTCTCGGGTTTTATCAGCGGCTGCGGCCGGGGCGGCCGTCGAGCATGGCGGCCTATTTCTCGCGGCTGGGCTATGCTGTGCCCGGCGGCGTGATCGCCGTGGGGCTGATGGTGCCCTTTGCGGCGTTCGACAATGCGCTGGACGCCTGGATGCAGGCCAGTTTCGGGATCCGGACGGGCCTGCTGGTCACCGGGTCGATCTGGTTGCTGGTGCTGGCCTATGTGGTGCGCTTCATGGCCGCTGCGCTCGGGGCCTATGAGGGCGGGCAGGCAACGGTCCATGCCAATATGGATGCCGCCGCCAGATCGCTGGGACAAAGCCCGCTGGGCATGTTGCGCAGGATTCACCTGCCGATCCTGACGCCGAGCCTGCTGACCGCGCTGCTGATCGTTTTTGTCGATGTGATGAAAGAGCTGCCCGCGACGCTGATCATGCGGCCGTTCAATTTCGATACGCTGGCCGTGCAGGCGCATCGACTCGCCGCGGATGAGCGGCTGGAAGGGGCCGCGGTCCCGTCCCTGGCCATCATGGCGGTGGGTCTGCTGCCGGTGATCCTGATTTGTCGTCAGGTCGGGCGCAGGCGATAGCGCGCGACAGCTGCTGCGAGTCCTGCCGGCGCTAGGCGCTACACCACCAGGCTTCGATCTGGTCGCGGCTGATCCGGTTCTCCGGTCCCAAGGCAACCAGCAGCGTTTCGTCCGCATCGCACCGCCGTGCTTCGACATGGCGACCGACGATATGCAGCTCATAGGCGCCGCCGGAGGTCAGGACAAACCCTTTCATCCGATACAGCCCTTCCGGCCGGTCCGCGAGCTTGTCACCGAGCTGGCGGCGGTCAAGGACCTGACGGCTGCGGTGTTGCCAGCTGACATATCCGGGATGGGGCGCGGGGGCAGCGCTGCGGGGCAGGGGGGTAACGTCGAACAACAGGCGGGACAGCGGCATGTCGCTGAGCCGGGTGGGCGCGCGGGCGCCGAGGGCGCGCAACTTGTCCTGCACCTGATCATCCGATCCGTCCGGCAGTTTGCTGATCAGCACGATATCCGCCGCGCGGATTTGCTGAGTCACTTGAGGTTCCAGAAGCGGGTCGGACAACAAATCTTCGATGTTGGTCCCGTCCACCACTGTCACGATACCCGCATAGCTCAGTCGGCTGTCCGCGAGCAGTGCATTGGCAATCGCCACCGGCTCTGCGATTCCGCTGGCTTCGATCAGGATATGGTCCGGAGTTCCGCCGCGCGACAGGAGGTCGTTCACACTCATCAGGAGATCATCGCCAAGCGTGCAGCAGACACAGCCATTCGTCAGAGCGAGACTGTCGATCTCGGTCTCTTTGATCAGGGCGGCATCGATATTGATGCTGCCGAAATCATTGACCAACACCGCGAGACGCAGGCCGTGGTCCTCTCCCAACAGGGAGTTGATCAGCGTGGTCTTGCCCGCGCCGAGATATCCACTGACAATCGTGACAGGAACGCGCATCAGGGTTTGCCCCCGCACGTCAGGTGCATCGTAATCGGCATACCGACCGACCTCCCCATTTCAGATTGTGCAAGCTCTATGCCTTGCTTGGCGCGACTCTATAGGGGCTGTGATCCATCCGGTCCAGACCAACATTACCCGCGGGCAGAGGGCAGAGTATGAGAAACGGCGCTAGGCGCTGATTTATCGCGATAAATATTCGAAAAAAATATTGTGTTCCGGTGTGATCCGGGTGGATTTGCCGGGGTCAGGCGCCTGAGCGCAGCATCTCGCGTGGGAGTGACGGGGCGAATCCCGGACCGTCGACGCATAAAAAAGGCGCAGCCCGTTGGATACGGGCTGCGCCGGATGGCAGGGCGGATAACGCCAAAACCCGAGGCTGGATTATTTCCAGCCAGCCTCGTTAAAGATCTTCTGGGCAGTGGGAATGTTGGTCGCAACCTCGGACAGGTTCACGTCATCGGCCTTGAACGCACCGAGCTTGGCAACATTCTCCGCCAGCGCCACTCCGGGCACGGTCGGGAATTCATCGTTGCCGTTGGAGAAGTACTTCTGCGCCTGGTCGGATGCGAGATACTCCAGAAACTTGATCGCGTTGTCGCGGTTGGGGGCATGGGCTGCAACACCGGCACCGGACAGATTCATATGAGCACCTTCAGCGTCCTGCGCGGGGAAGACCCATCCGATCTTGTCGATATCGCCCGAGACGCCCTTGACGTCTTTGCGCAGGGCGCGGGCAAAGTAGTAGCTGTTGGACACGGCGATTTCGCATTCACCGGAAACCAATCCGCGCAATTGATCGGTGTCACCGCCCTGCGGGCTGCGCGCCATGTTGGAGACCACGCCTTCGGCCCAGTCCTTGGCGGCTTCCTCGCCATGGTTTGTCACGATCGCCGCAAGCAGCGTCTGGTTGTAGGTATTGGTCGACGACCGGATGCAGACCTTGCCCTCGTAGGCCGGGTCGGCAAGGTCGAGATAAGTGGCAGGCGGGGTGTCGAGCGAATCCTTGGCGTAGAAGATGATCCGCGCTCGCTGGGAAAACCCGAACCATTGATTGTCGACGTCCTGCAGATTGGACGGAATCTTCTCTTCCAGCACATCGCTGTCGATGGATTGCAGAATGCCGGCGTTCTTGGCGCGTGCCAGACGAGAGGTATCAACGGTGATCAGCACGTCGGCGGGGGAATTCGCGCCCTCTGCTTCCATGCGGGCGATCAACTCGTCCGCCTTACCCTCAATCCGGTTGATGGTGATTCCGGTGGCGTCCTCGAACTCGCTGTAGAGCCGTTCGTCCGTATCGTAGTGGCGCGATGAATAGAGGTTCACCACACCATCGGCGATCGCAGTGGTCGCGAGGCAGCTGGCGGCAAGTGTGGCAAAGATATTGATTCTCATGAGCTTCCATCCCTTTGACTGTCGCTTGGGCACGGACGATCTGGCCGCGCTCCAAAATCCAAGTTCTTTAGTCAATTACTACACTGAGGCCCAAATGTAAGGGGTAACTGATTAATTCTGTCGGAAAAGTTATGAGCAGGCTGAGGGCAGGTGACGTCACCACCTTTTCGGCGATCTGACGGCAGGCGACGGATGAGGACCTACGGGAGGGCGCAGGGGCAAAAAAAGAGGCCGGAAAAACAAAAAACCGCATCAAAAGATGCGGTTCTTCGGAGCCTCGTGAAAGGCGTCTTGTGCGTTAGGCTCAGCCCTGGCGCGCTTTGAACTTGCGCTGCGTCTTGTTGATGACGTAAACGCGGCCCTTGCGACGCACAACCCGGCAGTCACGGTGCCGGTTCTTCAGCGAGCGGAGCGAGTTCTTGACCTTCATGGCCTCTCTCCTTTTCTGCGGCGCGAACCAGCGCCTGGGTTAGCGGGGCGTCCTGGACCGAGGTCCAAAACAGCGAAATCATGGTGGGCGGTACAAGGATCGAACTTGTGACCCCTTCGATGTCAACGAAGTGCTCTACCGCTGAGCTAACCGCCCATGATGCCAACGTCAAATCGACATGAACACGCTGTTCAGCGCGTCGATCCGCGTCGGTGAAGGGGTCTATAAAAGGAGTCGATTGTGGGCGCAAGAGCTTTTGCCACAGAAATATAAACTCTATGCTGTGATTATCAGGCGGGAAAGCGGAGCTGGTATGTCAGGACAGGCATATTCTATCGAAATGCCCCAGGTGTGGCGATCACCTGTGGTCGTCGCGTCGCCGCACAGCGGTGCATTCTACCCCGATTCTTTTGTGAAACAGTCGATTCTGGATGCAAAACGCCTGCGCAGCAGCGAGGATGCCTTTGTGGACCGGCTGTTCGCGGCCGCGCCGCAGCTGGGCATGCCGATGCTGACGGCAACCTTGCCGCGGGCCTTTGTGGATCTCAACAGGTCGTGCGAAGAGCTTGATCCGGCGTTGATCGAGGGCGTCACCCGACGTGGCCAGAACCCGCGTGTTGCCTCCGGGCTGGGGGTGATTCCCCGCGTCGTTGCCAACGGGCGGACGATCTATCGCGGCAAAATCCCCCTGGCCGAAGCCCGGGCGCGGATTGATGACTACTGGTACCCTTATCACTGCGCCTTGCAGCGGTTGCTTGATTCCTCTCATGCCCGGTTTGGCGAAACGATTCTGGTGGATTGCCATTCCATGCCGCATGAGGCGGTGGAGGGGATCTCTGCAAAACCGTCGAAGCGGCCCGAAGTCGTCCTGGGGGATCGGTTCGGGGCCGCTGCGGACGGCTGGGTCATCGATGCGGTGGAGGCGGCCTTTTCCCGCGCGGGGTTCCGGGTGGCGCGCAATTCGCCCTTTGCCGGGGCGTATATTACCCAGACCTATGGGCGCCCCTCGCGCCGGCAGCATGCGATCCAGGTCGAAATCGATCGCTCGCTCTATATGGACGAGGTCGCCATCGTGCCCAATGCCCGCTTTGCGCAGGTGCGGGCCCAGTTGACGCAGGCCATTCGAGACCTGTCTGCGCTGGGATCAGAAGAGCGGCCCCTGGCAGCAGAGTGAAGGCATCGCATCCACGACGCTAGCGCAGAGCGCGCCCCTTGAGAATCGCATCCTTCCCGAAGCGTTTGCGGATTTCATCCGCTGCGCGCTCGGCGGTTGCACGTTTTCCGGCGTCCGGATCCAGCAGATCCGCTGTGAGGTCTGCCTGTGACTCGGGCACCAGATCGCTGATGCCACAGCCAAGAAGTCGGAAGGGACCCTGCGAAATGGTCTGGTCCAAAAGTCCGCGCGCGGTGCGATAGATCAGATCGGCGATTTGCGTCGGGCTGTGTAGAGAGTGTCGCCGCGTCAGGGTGGAATGATTGGCGCGTTTGAGCTTCAGCGTTACCACCCGGCCCGCAAGCCCCTTGGCCTTGGCGCGATCAGAGACCTGCTCGGCCAGACGCCAGAGATGTCCATCGAGCACATCAAGATGCATCGTATCCTCAAAGAAGGTGGTTTCCTTTGATATGGACTTTACCGGCGTGCGCGCGGAGACTTTGCGCCGGTCTTCACCGCGGGCCAGGTGCCAGAGCCGATCCCCCATGCTGCCGAATCTGTCATGCAGGTCGCGACGGTCCCATCGCAGCAGGTCGGAAAAGGCGCGGATGCCAGCTCTGTCCAGCGCGGCCTGTGCCGCGGGGCCAATGCCCCAGATCAGGCGCACCGGTTTATCATGCAGGAAGGTGGCTGTTTCCGCCTTGCCGATCACAGAGAACCCCCGGGGCTTGTCGAGATCGGAGGCGACCTTTGCGAGGAACTTGTTGTGGCTGAGGCCGATGGAGCCGGTAACGCCCAGCTCATCCTTCATCCGTTTGACAAGCCGGGCCAGCATGACAGCCGGGGGCGCGCCATGCAGCCGCTCCGTTCCGGACAGGTCCATAAAGGCTTCGTCCAGCGACAAGGGTTCCACCTCGGGCGTCAGCTCATCCATCATCGCGCGAATGGCGCGACTGGTTTGGGCATAGACCTCCATCCTGGGTTTGATAACGACGGCATCGGGGCACAGCTGCAAGGCCTGAAACATCGGCATGGCGGAGCGCACACCGCGAATGCGCGCGACGTAACAGGCGGTGGAGACAACGCCACGATGCCCGCCGCCAATGATGACCGGTTTGTCCGCCAGCTCCGGGTTGTCGCGTTTTTCGACGCTGGCGTAGAACGCGTCGCAATCCATATGGGCGATGGACAGGCTGAACAGCTCCTCATGTTCCGTAACACGCGGACTGCGGCAGGCCGGGCAACGCCGATGCCCCGGGCGCCTGGAAACGGCGGAGAAGCTGTGCAGGCAGTCGCGGCAGAGGGCTGGCATGGCGTGCTCGACAAAAGCGCAGAAACAGGGTGTGCGCCGCGCCCGATCCGGGTAGCGTGTTGCCGGAACAGGCAGAGTGCGGCCGCGCAGGAACAGGATATACCATGACCTTCAAGGGAGCGAAACTGGCGCTGTTTCTGGGGCCGGAGCTGCTTGTGATCCTGCGCGATGACAAGGTGGACATCCCGTTCCCGGGCCATTGGGATCTGCCGGGCGGCGGTCGCGAGGCCAGCGAGTCCCCTGCCGAATGCGCACTGCGCGAAACCGCCGAGGAGGTTGGCCTGCATCTGTCCGAAGCCGACCTTGGCTATCGTCGGTGCTATCCGCGACCGGATGGCGACAGCTGGTTCTTTGCCGCGCATATCGCGGTGCGCAGAGTGGATGAGGTGCAGCTTGGGGATGAGGGGCAGCGGTGGGCGCTGATGTCCCCGCAGGTCTACTGCGCGCATCCCTTGGGCATACCGCAGTTCAAGCAGCGTCTGCGCGATTACCTGGAGCCGAATGATGCGCTGCGCTGAACCGGGGCGCGGCGGTGCCAGAATTGCCCTTTTGAAAGAAAGGCCCCCGCACAGTGGCGGGGGAAGGTGACGTTTCTCAGGAAGAGGTAAACGTCAGGGGAGTGTCTCATCCCCAGAATCGCCCATGAGGGCCTGTTTGGCAAAGCTTCTCCGGGCGGGTGCCCCCATTTCGCCGTGTCGGCTGTGCTTTCCGGGTCACGGCTCAGGAATTCATTTTTTGAAATTTATCGCCGAGGGCGCCTGAATTCCCGTTTGATCTCCAAAGCTTGGCTTTCCGTTACACGGTGGTTTTACGGTGCCACACAAGGATCGCGCGTTTGGCACCGCATTGCCTGCTTTTTAGGCAGGGCTTGTCGCGGGAGAGGCCATCCCCCAGGATCGCGACCTGTGGCTGGCCGCGGTTCCATACTAGTTGGGGGATTTTGCTTGCGGGCTGTTCATCTCCCGCAGGATGTCTTCGGCGGCGGCGCGGGGCGCGCTGGCCTGCCAGATCGGCCGACCAACTACGATGTGGTCGACGCCGGATGCCAGGGCCTGCGCCGGTGTGGTGACGCGTTTCTGATCGCCCAGATCGGCCCCCACCGGGCGCACCCCCGGGGTCACGATCAATTTGCCTTCGGCTTCGGGCAGGGCGCGGATCAGGGCAGCTTCTTGCGGGCTTGCGATGACGCCATCTGCGCCGGCGGCCAGTGCATTGCCCGCGCGTTCCTGCACCAGATCCTTGATCTCGCCAGGCTTGATCAGAGCGCCATCAAGGTCCTCGCGATCGAGCGAGGTCAGAATGGTCACGGCAAGGATTTTCAGGTCCTTGCCTGCGGCCCCTTCCTTGGCGGCGCGCACGACGTAGGGATCGCCATGCACGGTCAGGAAATCGAGATCGAACTGTGCCAGGCCATGCACGGCGTTCTCCACCGTCGCGCCGATGTCAAACAGCTTCATGTCGAGGAAGATCTTCTTGCCGTGTTCCTGCTTCAGCTCGTTTGCCAGCGCCAGACCGCCCCCGGTCAGCATGCCCAGCCCGATCTTGTAGAAGGAAACAGCGTCGCCAAGCTGCTCGGCCAGCTTCAGCCCGGCAATCGCATTGGGCACGTCCATGGCAACGATCAGACGGTCATCGGCAGCGGGGGTGGTCATTGGCATCTCTCCGGTCTGGGCTGGGTTGCGCCTTCCTACTGCCTGTGGCCCCTGTGGAAAAGGGCGTATGCGGGATTTTTGCCCGGCTTGATCGTTGTCAAGGTTCGTCAACCTTTGGCATGGTAGGCAAGTACTTGAAGATGGGGCGCGAATGCCCACATCTTTGATCGAGGCCCACACCGATCCTGTGCCGCCAAGCGGGCGGGGTCATGCGCGGGGCGCTTATGAAGAGGAGAAGAAGATGGACTTGAACAAGTTCACTGAACGGGCGCGTGGCTTTGTCCAGGCCGCCCAGACCATCGCATTGCGCGAGGGTCACCAACGGCTGACGCCGGAACATATTCTCAAGGCACTGCTGGACGACGACCAGGGCATGGCGGCGAACCTGATCACCCATGCGGGTGGTAATATGGCGCGTGTCAGCGAGGCCGTGGAAACGGCCATTGGCAAGTTGCCGAAGGTCTCAGGCGACGCCGGCCAGATCTATCTGGATGGGCAGACCGCCAAGGTGCTGGATGAGGCGACCAAGGTTGCCGAGAAGGCCGGCGACAGCTTTGTGCCGGTCGAACGCCTGCTGACTGCACTGGCACTGGTGAAATCCAAGGCGAAGGATGCGTTGGACGCCGGTGGTGTGTCTGCGCAAAAGCTGAATGAGGCGATCAACGATGTGCGCAAGGGCCGCACGGCGGATACCGCGAATGCCGAAGACACCTATGAGGCGCTGAAGAAATACACGCTCGACCTGACGGAGCGCGCCCGCGAAGGCAAGATCGACCCGATTATTGGCCGCGACGACGAAATCCGCCGCGCCATGCAGGTGCTGTCGCGTCGAACCAAGAACAACCCCGTCATGATTGGTGAGCCGGGCGTAGGGAAAACCGCGATTGCCGAGGGCATGGCTCTGCGCATCGTGAACGGCGACGTGCCCGAGAGCCTCAAGGACAAACGCCTGCTGGCGCTCGACATGGGCGCGCTCATTGCGGGTGCGAAGTATCGCGGCGAGTTTGAGGAACGTCTCAAGGGGATTCTCAACGAAGTCACCGATGCGGCGGGTGAAATCATCCTGTTCATCGACGAGATGCACACGCTTGTGGGCGCGGGCAAATCCGATGGCGCGATGGATGCGGCAAACCTCATCAAACCGGCGCTGGCGCGGGGAGAGTTGCACTGTATCGGTGCGACCACGCTCGACGAATACCGCAAGTACGTGGAAAAGGATGCCGCCCTAGCGCGCCGTTTCCAGCCCGTGATGGTGACCGAGCCAACGGTGGAGGACACGATCTCCATCCTGCGTGGCATCAAGGAAAAATACGAGCTGCACCACGGTGTGCGCATCGCGGATGCGGCGCTGGTATCTGCGGCGACACTGTCGAACCGCTACATCACCGACCGTTTCCTGCCCGACAAGGCGATCGACCTCGTGGATGAGGCCGCATCGCGTCTGCGCATGGAGGTGGACTCCAAGCCCGAAGAGTTGGACGCGCTTGATCGCCAGATCCTGCAAATGCAGATCGAGGAAGAGGCGCTGAAGCTGGAGGATGATGCGGCGTCGAAGGACCGTCTGGATCATCTCCAGAAGGAACTGGCGGATCTGCAGGAGCGCTCCAGCGAGATGACGGCGCAATGGCAGGCCGAACGCGACAAGCTCGCCTCGGCGCGTGACTTGAAGGAGCAGCTCGACAAGGCGCGGGCGGAACTGGACATCGCCAAGCGCGAAGGCAACCTCGCAAAGGCGGGTGAGCTCTCTTATGGCGTCATTCCGGGGTTGGAAAAGCAGCTCTCGGAAGCGGAACAGAAAGAAGAGCAGGGCCTGATGGTCGAGGAAGCGGTGCGGCCAGAACAGATCGCAGCCGTGGTTGAGCGCTGGACCGGTATTCCCACCTCCAAGATGCTGGAGGGCGAGCGTGAGAAGCTCTTGCGTATGGAAGACGGTCTGCACAAGCGCGTCATCGGCCAGAACGCCGCCGTAACGGCTGTGGCAAATGCGGTGCGCCGGGCGCGCGCGGGGCTCAATGATGAGAACCGTCCGCTGGGGTCGTTCCTGTTCCTCGGGCCGACCGGCGTGGGGAAAACCGAGCTCACCAAGGCCGTCGCCGAGTTCCTCTTTGACGATGACAGCGCCATGGTGCGCATCGATATGTCGGAGTTCATGGAGAAACACGCCGTCGCGCGTCTGATCGGCGCCCCACCGGGTTATGTCGGCTACGACGAAGGCGGCGTGCTGACCGAGGCCGTGCGGCGCAGACCCTATCAGGTGGTGCTGTTCGACGAGGTCGAGAAGGCGCATCCAGATGTGTTCAACGTGCTCTTGCAGGTGCTGGACGACGGCATGCTGACCGATGGTCAGGGTCGGACCGTGGATTTCAAGCAGACGCTGATTATTCTGACGTCGAACCTCGGTGCACAGGCGTTGAGCCAGTTGCCCGATGGTGCCGATGCAGCGGATGCCAAGCGTGACGTGATGGACGCTGTGCGGGCGCATTTCCGGCCCGAGTTCCTGAACCGTCTCGATGAGACCGTAATCTTTGACCGTCTGGGGCGGCAGGACATGGGCGGTATCGTCGAAATCCAGCTTGGGCGTCTGACCAAGCGCCTGGCGCAGCGCAAGATCACGCTGGAGCTGGATGACGGTGCCAAGACATGGCTCGCGGATGAGGGCTATGACCCTGTGTTTGGTGCGCGGCCGCTCAAGCGCGTGATCCAGCGTGCCTTGCAGAACCCGCTGGCCGAGGCCTTGTTGGCCGGAGACATCAAGGATGGTGAGACCGTTCCTGTTTCCGCGGGCGCTGAGGGTTTGGTGATCGGGGATCGTGTCGGCAGCTCTGACCGGCCGAGACCGGATGATGCCGTGGTGCATTGATCGCCCTTATGGAATCATCATGGGTCGCCCTGCGGGGCGGCCCTTTTTTGCAAATGAGAGTTCTCGTGATCGGCGGTGCGGCAAACGTCATCCGCCTGTCATGGATCAACATGTTATAGCTGAGTGCAGCCAGGTCCGCATGGGCCGCGCAATTTGAGTACGGAAAGGACGTGTGATGGGTTTTGCGATGAATGCGGTGTCGATCCTCGCGGTGGTGTTTATCTGGTTGATCGGCGTCGTTGCGCTCGTGGGGCTGGCAATGTTCGTCGCCGATCGCATCCAGACGCAGGATGCCATTCGGCGCAACTATCCGGTCCTTGGGCGCTTTCGCCATCTGTTCAGCACTTTGGGAGAGTTCTTCCGTCAGTACTTCTTTGCGATGGACCGTGAGGAGTTGCCCTTCAACCGGGCGCAGCGAGAATGGATTGCGCGCGCCTGTGCCGGGGTGACAAATACGGTTGCCTTCGGCTCCACCCGCAACACATCCGTGCCGGGCACGCCGATCTTTGTGAACGCGCCCTTTCCGCCGCTGGACGATCAATCCGCCTCGACCGAGCCGATGCTGATCGGCCCCACCGCGCGCGTCCCCTATAATGCACCATCGTTCTTCAATATCTCGGGCATGAGCTACGGGGCCTTGTCACGTCCGGCTGTGACGGCCCTCAGTCGTGGCGCGCGCGAGGCAGGTGTCTGGCTCAATACGGGCGAGGGTGGCCTCAGCCCGTTTCACCTTGATGGGGGTTGCGACATTGTTTTTCAGATCGGCACCGCCAAATACGGGGTCCGCGATGCGGCGGGCAATCTCAGCGATACGCGCCTGAAGGACATCGCCGAGATCCCGCAGGTGAGGATGTTTGAACTGAAGCTCGCGCAGGGCGCCAAACCCGGCAAGGGCGGCATCCTGCCTGCGGCCAAGGTCAATGCCGAGATTGCCGAAATTCGTGGCATCACCGAGGGCGAAGCGAGCATTTCTCCCAACCGCCACCTTGATATCGAGAGTTATGACGAACTCTTGGATATGGTGGCGAGGGTCCGTGAGATCACGGGCAAACCCGTCGGCATCAAAACCGTCGCAGGCTCCGAAGTCGCCCTGCGCGAGATGTTCCTGAACTTTGCCGCACGTCCCGATGATGTGCCGGATTTCATCACCATCGACGGTGGCGAAGGTGGCACCGGGGCGGCGCCCATGCCGCTGATCGATCTTGTGGGCATGTCCGTGCGCGAGGCGCTGCCGATGGTGTGCAATCTGCGTGATGAGTATGGTTTCAAGGACCGCATTCGCCTCATCTCCAGCGGCAAGCTGGTCAATCCGGGCGATGTGGCCTGGGCGCTGGCGGCGGGGGCGGATTTTGTGACCTCTGCACGGGGCTTCATGTTCTCTTTGGGCTGCATTCAGGCGCTCAAATGCAATCGCAACACCTGCCCGACCGGCATCACCACCCACGACCCGCGCTTTCAGCAGGGGCTTGTGGTTGAGGATAAATTCCAGAAAGTCGCCCGCTATGCCCGCGAGGTGATTCACGAGGTGGAGACCATCGCCCATTCGGTCGGTGTGGATGAGCCGCGCAAGATGCGCCGCCGTCACATGCGCATCGTGCAGGAGGATGGCTCCTCGCGGCCGATGAATGAGATCCTGCCAAGTTACAGTGCTGTCGCGGAGATGTGAGAGGATATGTTTTTGCTCTGAGGCCTTGGGGCGTTACCTCATGGGGCAACCCGACTTGAAGGAGCGCACAAATGGCCCACCGCTGGCAGAACGACCTGACCCACAGCGACATCACGCCCGAACCCCTGTTCTGGAACCGGCGCAAGATCCTCGCCGGGCTTGGCGGTGTGGGACTTGGCAGTATTGGGGCAGGGCTTGCTCAGGCCGAGACGGAGAGCCTTGATCCCAACACATGGGAAGAGGTCACCACCTATTGCAACTTCTATGAGTTCGGCACGGGCAAGACCGATCCCGCCACATATGCAGGCCAGATGACGACGTCCCCCTGGGAGGTCGAGATCGACGGTATGGTCGAGAACCCCGGCACCTATGGGTTTGAACAGATCCTGTCGGAAATGACGCTGGAAGAACGGATCTATCGGTTCCGCTGTGTCGAGGCGTGGTCGATGGTGATCCCATGGCAGGGGTTTGAGCTGGCCGACCTGCTGAATGTGGCCGGTGTGCAGGAGGGCGCGAAATACGTCGCCTTTGAAACGCTCCTGCGTCCGGATGAAATGCCGGGCACCCGCTACCCGGTTCTGGATTGGCCCTACCGCGAGGGCTTGCGGCTCGATGAGGCGATGCATCCGCTGACCCTGATGGCGACGGGGATCTTCGGAAAGCCGCTGCCGAACCAGAACGGCGCTCCGCTTCGTCTGGTGGTGCCGTGGAAGTATGGCTTCAAGTCGATCAAATCGGTGGTGAAGATCACCCTCACCGATCAAGAGCCGCCCACCAGCTGGAACATGGCCAATGCACGCGAATACGGTTTTTACAGCAATGTGAACCCGGAGGTGGATCACCCGCGTTGGAGCCAGGCCACAGAGCGTCGCATCGGGGGCGGGTTGTTCTCGCGCCGTCAGCCGACGCTGATGTTCAATGGCTACGATCAGGAAGTCGCCTCCCTCTATGAAGGTCTGGATCTGACAAAGAACTTCTGATGGATCTTGCGACACTGAATTCCGCTCTGCGCCGGGTGCCGTCGTGGCTCATATATATATGTGGGCTGGCCCCGGCGGTCTGGCTGTTCTGGCAGGGCCTCACGGGTGGGCTTGGCGTGGAGCCGATCAAGGCGCTGGAGCATCGTTACGGCGAGTTGGCGCTTC
>NZ_JBSWVA010000001.1:1392500-3905000 GCF_056159345.1 Epibacterium sp. ABV4_022 | reverse complement strand
TGAGCAGTCCCTGGAAATAGCCCTCCATCAGACCGTACCCTAAACCGACACAGGTGGACTGGTAGAGAATACCAAGGCGCTTGAGAGAACGATGTTGAAGGAACTCGGCAAAATACCTCCGTAAGTTCGCGAGAAGGAGGCCCGGGTTCAAGGCAACTTGGATCCGGGGGCACAAACCAGGGGGTGGCGACTGTTTATTAAAAACACAGGGCTCTGCGAAGTCGCAAGACGACGTATAGGGTCTGACGCCTGCCCGGTGCCTGAAGGTTAAAAGGAGGGGTGAGAGCTCCGAATTGAAGCCCAGGTAAACGGCGGCCGTAACTATAACGGTCCTAAGGTAGCGAAATTCCTTGTCGGGTAAGTTCCGACCTGCACGAATGGCGTAACGACTTCCCCGCTGTCTCCAACATCGACTCAGCGAAATTGAATTGCCTGTCAAGATGCAGGCTTCCCGCGGTTAGACGGAAAGACCCCGTGCACCTTTACTACAGCTTCGCACTGGCATCAGGATTGTGATGTGCAGGATAGGTGGTAGGCATCGAAACTGAAACGCAAGTATCAGTGGAGCCAACCTTGAGATACCACCCTTCGCACTCTTGATGTCTAACCGCGGTCCCTCAACGGGATCCGGGACCCTGCGTGGCGGGTAGTTTGACTGGGGCGGTCGCCTCCTAAAGCGTAACGGAGGCGCGCGAAGGTGGGCTCAGAGCGGTCGGAAATCGCTCGTTGAGTGCAATGGCAAAAGCCTGCCTGACTGCGAGACTGACAAGTCGAGCAGAGACGAAAGTCGGCCATAGTGATCCGGTGGTCCCGAGTGGAAGGGCCATCGCTCAACGGATAAAAGGTACGCCGGGGATAACAGGCTGATACTGCCCAAGAGTCCATATCGACGGCAGTGTTTGGCACCTCGATGTCGGCTCATCTCATCCTGGGGCTGGAGCAGGTCCCAAGGGTACGGCTGTTCGCCGTTTAAAGAGGTACGTGAGCTGGGTTTAGAACGTCGTGAGACAGTTCGGTCCCTATCTGCCGTGGGTGTAGGATACTTGAGAGGAGTTGCCCCTAGTACGAGAGGACCGGGGTGAACGATCCACTGGTGGACCTGTTATCGTGCCAACGGTAGTGCAGGGTAGCTATGATCGGAAAGGATAACCGCTGAAGGCATCTAAGCGGGAAGCCCCCCTCAAAACAAGGTATCCCTGAGGGCCGTGGAAGACCACCACGTCAATAGGCCGGAGATGTAAGCGCTGCAAGGCGTTCAGTTGACCGGTACTAATCGCCCGATTGGCTTGATCTGATCCAGTAAAAGACAGCCAAAACCAAAAACGCATACAATAAACTTGGACAACACGTTGATGATAAAATCGTCAACCCGTTGATCTCCTGAAAAGGACGATCAACACGTTGATGATCTCGATCCTGGAGTGCGCCATAAACCGGCAAGCCATCCGGAGGCTTACGAGACTTGATACTCAAGTCTCTCACAGCCGACCGAATAACCTCCTCAGGATCGAAGATTATGGGATGATTATTCGGTTTGGTGGCCAGAGCACAAGCGAAACACCCGGTCCCTTCCCGAACCCGGAAGTTAAGCGCTGTTGCGCCGATGGTACTGCGTCTTAAGGCGTGGGAGAGTAGGGCACCGCCAAACCTAATAATCACCCCAAAAACAAAATCCTCTCTAAACAAAACACAAAAACAAACACCGCGGGATGGAGCAGCCAGGTAGCTCGTCAGGCTCATAACCTGAAGGTCGTAGGTTCAAATCCTACTCCCGCAACCAATACTAATAAACAAAGGCCGCAGTCAAAAGACGAGCGGCCTTCTTGCTGTCCGCAGTACTCAACAATCCCAACAGCTTGCCGCGAACCGTAAGCGCGTCGTGCTCCTTTTGCCCGGCACCGCCTCAGTATCACGATGGGTCGTCACCCATTTGTTTAGCGTCGACAGACCAACACCTAAGTCAGATGCAACCTGCTTGCGTGTTAGCCCGCTTGCCAACGCGATCCGCACCGCATCAGCGCGGAATGCGCCCGTCCGTTTCGTTCCCATCGCTCGTCTCCTTGACTGCTATAAATGCAATCGAAGGAGCAGCATCACACCGCGACACGTCCAGCGGAGGACCACTTCACTGCGGCTGACCTCCCCCCCCCGGTATCCGGGCCATTGCGAACTGGAGATTTCCACCTTTGAATGGATGAAGGAGGAAGCCCCCTGAAGCCGGTGCAGAACGCCTTCGTGGAGAGTTTCAACGGCAAGTTCCGAGATGAGTGCCTGAACTTGCATTGGTTCCGATCCCTGCGCCATGCCCGCGATAAAATCGGACAATGGCGAAATCACTACAACACCAAGCGCTCACATTCGGCGCTCGGATACCTATCCCCAACGGAGTTCCTGATGAAAACCGCCGCGCCAGCGCTTGCGACTCTTGCGGTCTCCACGCTGCTGCTAAACACTCAAACCCAACCGGAAGATTCCAGGTCAAACCGGCCCTAACCTCGGGGAAAGGTCACGGGAAGGTCCGGTCTCCGTCACGCTTGAGGCTGAGAGGAGTCGGCCAACGCGCTGAATACGGATTTTAACTGCGACGACAACCGACCATCCAACAAAGGTAGAAAGCCGATATTAGGAGCGGACCAAGGTTGGGAATTTTGCAGCGACGCCGCAAGGCCCCTCCAAGACCTTTTTCGACGATCAGTTGACAGATCAGGCGGCTTGATCTGCCACAATGTCTCCTGAATGCCAGTGCTATCAGCGAGCAGCGCTTCGGCGGCGCAGCCTCGGATTAAGTCAAACGACGGCGTCATCTTCTGGTGGCCCGAAGCACACCTCCATGAACGCATGTCATGATCTTGCCGAGCGCAGCCGGTCGATCAAAAGCCGTAGAGCCGAGCTGAGATTCCGCCGCCCCATGTAGCACAGGTGGTAGCCGTCGGAGGGCGGGCAGAAATTGGCGAGGACCCGGTGGACACGTCCGGTGTCAAGGTCAGCGCGGACTTCCGGCAGCGGCAGGTAGCCAACCCCGTGACCCGCCCGCACCGCTTCCATCACGAGGCCGGGGTCGTTCAGGATGAAGGGACCGGTCAGCTTTTTCACCACCTCGACGCCCGCGAGCTCAAATTCCCAGTCATAGATCGGTCCGTCGGCCCGGTGCCGCATCAGGATGCAATCATGGGCGTCTAGATCGTCGGGGTGGCGTGGGGTGCCACGCCGCGCGAGGTAGTCGATACTGGCGACCGCCGCCATTTCCAACTGTGGCCCGACGGGAACCGCGATCATGTCGGGGCTGAGATGCTCTCCGAGCCGGATCGCGCAGTCAAAACGGTCTTCGGCAAGGTCAGAAAGCCGCCCCTCGCTGCTGATCTCGATGCGCACATCGGGATAGTCGCGCACCAGCTGCGAGGTCACCGGCCAAAGGATATCGCGCGTGGCGGGCACGCTGGAGGTCACCCGCACCAGCCCCGAGGGGCGCTCGCCCAGGGTGCGGATTTCCTCGATCCGGTTGTCAAGGTGCCGGAAGCTGGGACGCAGCGTTTCGAGGAGCCGCTCGCCCGCGTCGGTGGGGGTCACCTTGCGCGCGCTGCGGTTCAGCAATCGCACGCCGATCTTGTCCTCCAGCCGCCGGATCGTGTGACTGACGGCGGATTGGGACACGCCGAGGCGGTGTCCGGCGCGGGTGAAATTGCCCTCTTCGGTGACGGCGAGAAGGGTCGACAGATCGCCGAGCAATTCACGGTCCATGGCGCGCTCCTGCTGTAGTTCGCGGTTGTCTGGGGCAAAGAATAGCGCGGCGCAAAGGAAAAACACCGCTCTAGCATGAATTCAGTTCATCGCAGCGATAAGGCAGGGTGACCTTATCCAGCTCCGGGTGCAGGTCCAGATTGGGGGCAGACGACACATTCGAACCGGAGTTTCCGACATGACCACCCCAATCCCCCCGACCGATCCCCAAGACCCCGCCCGCCGCGAGCTGCTGCTGGCTGCCGGAGCAGGCGCTGCCGCGCTTGGCATGGCATCGCTGAGTGCCGAGGTCGTACTGGCGCAGGCGAGCACCGAGTGGGATAAAACTTTCCCGCAGAGCGACCGCGTCGACCACCGCAAAGTGAGCTTCACCAACCGCTACGGCATCGCGCTGGTGGGCGATTTCTACCTGCCGAAAGACCGTGGCGAGGCCCTTCTTCCCGCGCTTGCTGTCGCCGGCCCCTTTGGCGCCGTCAAGGAGCAGGCCGCGGGTCTCTATGCCCAGGAAATGGCCGAGCGCGGCTTTGCCGCCGTGGCGTTCGATCCCTCCTACATCGGCGAGAGCGGCGGAGCCCCGCGCTACGTTGCATCGCCCGACATCAACACCGAGGACTTCATGGCGGCAGTCGATTTCCTCGGGTTGCAGGATGTGGTGGACCGCGACCGTATCGGTATGATCGGCATCTGTGGATTTGGCGGCATGGCGCTGAACGCGGCGGCCCCCGACAAGAGGATCAAGGCGGTGGCGGTGACCTCGATGTACGACATGAGCCGGGTGAACGCCCGCGGCTATTTCGATGCGATGACCGAGGAGGATCGCACCGAGGCGCTGACCGCCATGAGCCTGCAACGCTGGGAAGATGCCGCCTCGGAGGGGGCGCCGAAGCTGGCCGGTGGTCTGCCGGACACGCTGGACGGCATCGATAACCCGGTGATCGCCATGTATCACGCCTATTACAAGACGGACCGCGGCTATCACGCGCGTTCCCTGAATTCGAACGGCGGCTGGAACGTCACCTCGGCCATGTCCTTCATGAACATGCCGCAGCTCACCTACATCCATGAGATCTCGCCGCGCCCGGCACTGATCATCGCCGGGTCCGAGGCGCATTCCCGCTACTTCAGCGAAGACGCCTATGCGGCGGCGCGCGAGCCCAAGGAGCTGGTGATCATCGACGGCGCGGATCACTGCGATCTCTACGACCAGAAGGACATCATCCCCTTCGACCGCCTTCAGGCGTTCTTCGAAGGTCACCTCGCCTAAGGCCCCGGACCTGCCCTCGAGTGCGGGGGCAGGTCTCGTTGTTTCTTGACCGATTATGGAGACACCCCAATGAAGACGACATTTGCAGCACTTGCCCTGAGCCTCGCCGCGCCCGCGGTCCTCGCCCAGCAGATGACACAGACCACAGCCCTGGAGCGAGGCGGTCAGATGGGCAGCCCGGACACCTTCACCGGAACAGTTTTTGTCGCACCGGTGTTCGCCCCCGACATGAACGATGTCAGCGCGGGTGAAGTGACCTTCCTGCCCGGCGCGCGTTCGGCCTGGCACACGCATCCGGTGGGCCAATACCTCGTCGTGACGGCGGGGACCGGATGGTATCAGGAAGAAGGTCACGCCAAACAGGTGATGCGCACCGGCGATGTGGTGTTCGCCCCTGCGGGCGTGAACCACTGGCATGGCGCGACGAAAAGCACCTCGGTCACCCACTACGCGATTCAGGCGGTTCAGGACGGCTCTGCCGTAACCTGGGGGGAGTTGGTCTCCGACGAGGACTACGGAAGCTGAAACCGAATGCCTGCAACTGGAGACCGGTGTGACCGGTCCCCGCCCGATCGCCAAGTCACCGATATTGAGGATGCTCCCATGAAGACCCAGATCATTGCCTCCGCCTTCGCTCTCGCCAGTACCGCCGCCTCGGCACAGGACGTGGCCCGGACCCTTCCTGCCGCCGCCGATGCGGTGGCTCCGGCGCTCGCCGCCTATGCCACCGAAGACCTCTTCGGCTCGGTCTGGACCGACGAGACGCTTTCGATACGCGACCGCGCGCTTGTCACCTTTGCGGCGCTGGTCACACGCCACGAGGCGGATACGCTCGGCCGTCACACCGAACTGGCGCTTGACGCGGGCGTGACCCCGGCGGAACTGTCGGAAACCATCACGCATCTCGCGTTTTACACCGGCTGGGGCAACGCCACTGCAGCGGCCGAGGCCATGGCCCCGGTCTATGACGCGCGCGGCGTGACCGCCGAAGACCTGCCCGCTCTCGCACCCGATCTCCTGCCGCTGGACGAAGAGGCCGAAGCCGCGCGGGAAAAGGCGGTTCAGTCCAATTTCGCCAATGTCAGTCCCGGCGTCGTCGACACCACGCGCGAACTGCTGTTCAACGACCTCTGGCTGCGCCCGGCCCTTGCGCCCCGCGACCGTAGCCTGGTCACCGTTGCGGCGCTGATCACCGCCGGCCAGCCCGAGCAGATGACCTTTCACCTGAACCGCGCAATGGACAACGGGCTGACGCAGGAAGAGGCAGGCGCGATGCTCTCGCATCTTGCCTTTTATGCGGGCTGGCCCAAGGTGTTCTCTGCGATGCCCGTGGCGCGGCAGGTGTTCGAGAGCCGCGCAGACTGAAACCCTGCGGCGCGGTCACGGCCCCGCCGCCTTTCCAACGGAGAAAATCCATGAAGATCATCCGAGCTGGCAGCACGCCCTCCGCCCCCGGTCCCGAGGACTACTTTACCGGAACCGTGCGGATCGACCCCCTGTTCCAAGCCGACGCCCCGGGCCGTACCAGCGGGGCTCATGTCACCTTCGAACCCGGCGCCCGCACCGCCTGGCACACCCATCCGGCGGGACAGACCATCATCATCACCTTCGGCCGCGGCAGGGTGCAACGCGAAGGCGGCCCGATCGAAGAGGTCTCGACGGGCGACGTGGTCTTCTTCCCCGCGGACGAGAAGCACTGGCATGGCGCCGCCCCCGAGACCGCCATGTCACATATCGCCATTCAGGAGAGCATCGACGGTACGCCGGTAACCTGGCTGGAAAAGGTCTCCGACGCGGACTACACTGGCTGAAGGCAACCGCATTGCCACCTGTTGTGGTGGCAGCGCAGCGATGGCTGCAAGGCCGAGTTCCGGCGCTCCGAGGTCGGGCCCTGAGCAACGGTTTGCTTTGGGGCGCCAACGACGAAGGTCCAGAAACTCCAAGCGTAGGTTTGCCCGTGCCACGGTCTTGCAACCACGGCGAACAGCCGGTCTGCTGAAGCTGCACCGCAGCAAAGGCATCTTTGATGAACGGCAGGAGTGGGCCGTTCAAACTACTTCATACAGAATCTCAGCGCTCTCGACGGCTTCATCGGACACCTTAGATGGGTCAACATCACTGCATAAAGGTAAATTATGTGCCCGACAGGCAGAATACCTCTGCAATCGACACCTTGTTTTATTGGTCGGAGCGAGAGGATTCGAACCTCCGGCCCCTGCCTCCCGAAGACAGTGCTCTACCAGGCTGAGCTACGCTCCGACCGTGGCGCGTGAAGTATACTCAGATCCGGGAGTTTGCAAGCACTATTCGTTACGATCATCCGAGGAATTTCGCTTAAGAAAGAACGATACGTTCAAGCCACCTGTGGTAACCGCTCGGCTGCGTGTTTGCAGCACCGGGGTGTTGGAGGAGCGGCCTCCGCGGGCCTCTCTCAGAACGATGAAGACACCGCTTGCGATGATGATCGCTGCGCCCACCAGCGTCAGGAGATCGACGCTTTCGTCAAATAGCAGAGCGCCAAAGATGGTCGCCCAGATGATCTGCGAATACTGCATTGGTGCCACGACGGCGGCTTCACCAAAGGAGTAGGCCGTGACCAGAAGAAGCGTGGCGCAGAACCCGAAGGCGGCGATAATGGCAAGCCCGCCCAGCTCCGGTCCGGTCAGCGGAACATAGACAAAGGGCAGGGTCAGCCCCATGACCACGACGGTGGTCAGCATCGGAAACAGCATGAGGACGACGCGCCGCTCGACATGGCTCAGCTTGCGGAGAATGACGGACTGAAACGCATTGCCAAAGGCGGCAAGCAAGGCGGCAGCGTGGCCGGGGCCCAATGTGGTCTGACCGGGGCGCAGGACCACCAGAACCCCCACAAAGCCTAGGAGCACGGCCGCCATGCGGGGCAGGCCGACCTTCTCTCCCAGGATCGGGATGGACAGAAGCGTAATCAGCAGCGGTGTGGCAAACAGGAGCGCATAGGTCTGCGCCAATGGCAGCACCGAAAACGCATAGAACGCGCTGGCGGGGACCACCGACATCGACAACGATCTGAGCGCCATCCAGCCGGGGTGCTGTGGCCGCAGCGTGCCGGGGGTCGAATCCCGCACCATCATCATCGTCAGCAACGGAAAGGAGAGCAGGCTGGAAAAGAACACGATCTGAAAGGCCGAGACCTCGGCGCTGACATATTTCACCACCACGTCGTGGGTGGAAAAAATCACATAGGCCAGCAGGGCCAACAGGGCTGCTTTGATATTCATCCGGTCACCGAACTGTCTGTAAGCGGCGACACCTGGCGCCTCCCCTATAGCGCTAACGCTGCCGGGGGGCGACTTGCAAGGGGGGAATGGCGATGTTGCCCCGCTTTTGCGGTGGCCCAAAAGCAAACAGGCCGAGGGATCCCCGGCCTGTCATCGATACAACAGATGAGTTCTGACTCAGAGGCTGGCGTCAAGCGCGCCCAGAATCGCATCCCCCATTTCAGACGTGGTGACCGGAGTGACGCCTTCTTCGCCCAGGAGGTCAGCGGTCCGCACCCCGTCGGCAAGCACTTTCTCGACGGCCTGTTCCAGCCGGTCCGCCTCTGCGCCCATGTCAAAGCTGTAGCGCAGGGCCATGGCAAAGGACAGCACGCAGGCGATCGGGTTGGCTTTGCCCTGACCGGCGATATCCGGAGCGGAGCCATGGACGGGCTCGTAGAGCGCCTTGGGGCGGCCATTGTTCATGGGCGCACCGAGCGACGCGGAGGGCAGCATGCCAAGGGAACCGGTCAGCATGGCGGCCGCATCCGACAGCAGGTCGCCAAAGAGATTGTCGGTGACGATGACGTCGAACTGCTTGGGCCAGCGGCACAGCTGCATGGCGCCAGCGTCGGCATACATATGCGACAACTCCACCTCGGGGTAGTCCTTGGCAACTTCGGTCACGACTTCGCGCCACAGGATGCCGCTCTCCATCACGTTGGCCTTTTCCATGGAGCAGAGCTTCTTGCCGCGCCGCATGGCCAGCTCGAACGCCGAGCGCGCAACGCGGTCGATCTCGCTCTCGGTATAGCGCTGGGTGTTGATACCGACGCGCTCATTGCCTTCTTCGATGATGCCGCGAGGCTCGCCGAAGTAGATGCCGGAGGTCAGCTCGCGCACGATCATGATGTCGAGGCCGGCAACGACGTCTTTCTTCAGCGAAGAGAAATCCGCGAGTGCGTCAAAGCACTGCGCGGGGCGCAGGTTGGAGTAGAGATCCATTTCCTTGCGCAGACGCAGCAGGCCGCGTTCGGGTTTCACCGAGAAATCGAGGCTGTCGTATTTGGGACCGCCGACGGCACCAAGCAGAACCGCATCGACCTCTTGCGCGCGCGCCATGGTGTCGTCGTGCAGCGGTGTGCCATGGGCATCATAGGCGGCGCCGCCGACGAGGTCCTCGCTCACATCGAACTGCAGGTCACGCTTGTCGCCGAACCAGGAAATGACTTTTTTGACTTCGGCCATGACCTCGGGGCCGATCCCGTCGCCAGGCAAAATCAGAATCGATGGATTGGACATCTCGCAAACTCCTTTGACGTGTTGGAAAAGGGCGTAGCGGGCTGCTGTCGCGGGGTCAATAATGGCGGCGCAGTTATGCTGCGCTGGTGGTGCTTTCAGCGACGAATGTCGACCCAGACAAGCCCGTGGCGGCTGCCGTCGCTGCGCAGGATGCCGGACGCGGTGACCTGAAGCCCTGCGGAGGGGAGCACGTAGTCCACCCGCATCGGGCCGGTGCTCTCCCAGGTGACGGTGTGGCTGGCCGCGTTGGCGTCTTTTGGCAGCGGGTCCTGGAGACGTGGATCGCGCAGCAGCCGGGTGATGGCGTCCTTGTGCCCCTCACCGCGATGCGGATCATTGTTTGCATCCCCAAGCAGCACAAAAGGCGGGGCCGGAGCCGGTCCGAGAGCGCCGTCCAGAAGATGCAGCCAGAGCAGGATTTCATCCGCGTTGCGGCGGCCGTTGCGGTCTTCGGGGCCATCAAAGACCGGCGGCGCGGCGTGAAAACTCATGACCTGCAGAAGGGTGCCATCGGGCAGACGCACGGGCACGATCCAGTGGTTGGTGGATGACAGGCGCAGCAGGGCGGCGACATCGGCATCCGGAAAGGGGTCTCCGTCCTGGGTCCGCGGCATGCGGTGATCCGGCAAATCCTGCCACAACAGGCCGGTGAAATTCCGGGCGCGATCTGCAAGGATCGGGTATCTCGACAGGAGCGCGATGCCACTCTGCCCGGTAAAGCGCCCCCAGCCCCAGGCATCCTCTGGCTCGCCCAAGCGCTGGTCCCCGTCCAGGTCGAGGCCGGATGCAATCCCAGCGTTGGGTTTCAGGGCAAAGGCATGCGGGTAGGTCATTCCCGCCTCGGAGAGCAGGGCCTGGAAGGCGCGCAGCGTCTCCTGATCGTGATCCCAATCCAGGCTCTGCACTGCGAGGATATCTGCCTCGGCGCGCCGGATCGTGTCGACCACCGCCGCCACCTGAGCATTATCCCGGCGCAGGTCGCGCAACAGCAGTCCCGGCCCCTTGCGGCTGAGTTCGGTGTTGACGGTTGCGATCCGCAGGGGTTCGGCCCGGAGGGTGCTGGCCAGCAACAGGAAAACAAGAACGGCTGTTACGCCCCTCATACCGTTTGCAGGTCGTGGGCAAAGGCGCGGCGTTTCTGCGCGATCAGATCCGCGACGCGCAGGCGCGCCATGCCGCGCATGATCATGCTGGCGGGCACCATGGCCCAGCCGGTGACACACCAGATCAGCAATTGCGGGCTGCCCAGCAGCGCCGGATCGAACAGGCTGCCCCCCATCTGGACCAGCGCCGGCAGCAGGAAGGGCAGCAGGACACCGGCAATGATATGAAGCTTGGCATCGCGCTGCAGGCGCACCACCACATCTCCGCCGGTGGTCGGATCAAACAGGGGAAGGTTGACCCAGACGTTGAACGCGCCATTGGCCAGCGGCCAGTTGCGCAGACGGATCAGGAGCGCGAAATAGGCGATGGACGTGAGCGACAGCAAATAGGCAAGTCCCGCTGCCGCACGCACCAGATCCACCGTGTACTGCGGCACATGCTCGGGCATCATGAGGCGGCTCAACTGCACGGGCGAGTAGGCAAAATCCAGTGTGTCGCCGATGGTATAGGCCAGTTTGTGAACCAAGGCGGAAAAGCCGGTCGGCTGGAAGGGATGGCCCGCCAGCAGGCTGAGCAGGATCATACACAGGGAGGCAAAAACGAAGCGGCTGCGATTGAGGGGGGGAGCGTCCCGGAATTCAACGAAGCTCGGGAAATGTGTAAAGTACTCGGCAAAGATCAACCCGCCGGCCAGAAGGGCGGTGAAGGCCACGATCTCTGGGGATTGCGTCGCCGCGACTGGCAACAATAGCGATGGCAGCACCACCAGCAGTGCCACCAATAGCCCGCGAATTGCCGCGCTTGTCATGCGTGCAAGCACTTTCCGTTCCCTTCGCCCTGGGGTCTTCCGGTTTTTTGTGGAATGACCCGGTATGATGCACCCCGGGTTTGCCCAGACTGCCCTGCCTCATTTTTGCCCCAATCCTGCACGGGGGCATCAGATTTCTCAAGTATCGGGTTAAGGAAATGCGTCAAATTTGATGGACTGGCATGTAAGTGGTGCTGACATGCATCAATCTTAATCCGTCAAATCATCATCTTATCGCCCGTTTGCCTGTCTCCCGTGGTCCGGGCACGCGCAACGCGCCGGGACAGGGCGGCGTTAGGTATTGGGGCAGAATTGTGCGGATCGCGTCCGGTGATATGAAAAAAGGCCGCCCGGGGGCGGCCTTCTTCGCGATCGTGGTCAAGGCTTTTATACCCAGGGACGTTCCTGCGCGGCCTTGGCCTCAAAAGACTGGATCGAGTCCGCCTTTTCCAGGGTCAGGCCGATGTCATCAAGGCCGTTCAACAGGCAATGCTTGCGGAACGGGTCCACGTCGAAGGTGATGACCTCGCCATCGGAGGTGGTGATTTGCTGGGTTTCCAGATCGACGGTCATGCGGGCGTTTTCGCCCTTTTCCGCATCCGACATCAGCAGATCGACCTGCTCCTGCGGCAGCACGATGGGCAGCATGCCATTCTTGAAGCAGTTGTTGAAGAAGATGTCGGCAAAGGAGGTGGAGACCACCACCTTGATGCCGAAATCCGCCAGCGCCCACGGCGCGTGTTCGCGCGAAGAGCCACAGCCGAAGTTGTCGCCCGCAATCAGGATCGAGGTATCCCGATACTGCGGCTTGTTCAGCACGAAGTCGGGGACTTCATTGCCCTGCCGATCATAGCGCATCTCGTCAAAGGCGTGCACGCCGAGGCCGGAACGCTTGATGGTCTTCAGGAACTGCTTGGGGATGATCATATCGGTGTCGATATTGACCAGCGGCATCGGCGCCGCAATCCCGGTGAAGGTTTCGAACTTGTTCATGGGTTTCTTCCTTCAGAGCTCGCGGACGTCGGTCAGCTTGCCGGTGACGGCGGCAGCGGCAGCCATGGCAGGGGAGACAAGGTGGGTGCGCCCCTTGAAGCCCTGGCGGCCCTCGAAGTTCCGGTTGGAGGTCGAGGCGCAGCGTTCGCCTTCGCTCAGCTGGTCGGGGTTCATCGCCAGACACATGGAGCAGCCCGCCAGACGCCATTCAAAACCGGCCGAGGTAAAGATCTCGGCGAGTCCTTCCTCTTCGGCCTGTGCGCGGACAAGGCCGGAGCCCGGAACCACCATGGCGCGCATGCCATCCTTGACCTTCTTGCCTTTGACCACGTCGGCCGCGGCGCGCAGGTCTTCGATCCGCCCATTGGTGCAGGAGCCAATAAAGACCGTGTCGATCTCGATGTCGGTCAGCTTCATGCCCGGGGTGAGGCCCATGTAGTCCAGCGCGCGTTTTGCGGCCTCGACCTTGCCGCCGGAGAAGTCTTCCGGTGCGGGGACGGTCGCGGTGATCGGCAATGCGTCCTCCGGCGAGGTGCCCCAGGTGACGGTGGGGGCGATGTCCTCGCCACGGATGGTGACAACCTTGTCCCAATGCGCGTCGTCATCGGAATAGAGCGTCTTCCACCAGTTCACGGCGGCCTCCCACTGCGCGCCCTTGGGGGCGTGGGTGCGGCCCTTGACGTAGTCGAAGGTGGTCTCATCCGGTGCGATCAGACCGGCACGTGCGCCGCCTTCGATCGCCATGTTGCAGATGGTCATGCGACCTTCCATCGACAGGTTGCGGATCGCCTCACCGCAGTATTCGATGACATAGCCGGTGCCGCCGCCGGTGCCGGTCTCGCCGATGATGGTCAGAACCACGTCTTTGGCGGTGACACCGGGCGCAAGCGTGCCGGTGATTTCCACCTTCATGTTCTTGGACTTCTTCTGGATCAGCGTCTGCGTCGCCAGCACGTGCTCCACCTCGGAGGTGCCGATGCCATGGGCCAGCGAGCCGAAGGCGCCATGGGTCGCGGTGTGGCTGTCGCCACAGACCACGGTCATGCCGGGCAGGGTCCAGCCGTTTTCAGGGCCGACGATGTGCACGATGCCTTGGCGGATGTCGCTGACCGGGTAGTAATGCACGCCGAACTCGCGGGCGTTGGTGTCCAGCGCGGCCACCTGGATGCGGCTGTCCTCGGGCATCTGTTCGGGATCGTCGCGTCCGGCGGTGGTCGGCACGTTGTGATCCGGTACGGCGATGGTCTTGTCCGGCGCGTGCACCTTGCGGCCCGCCATGCGCAGGCCCTCGAACGCCTGCGGGCTGGTCACCTCGTGAACGAGGTGGCGATCAATGTACAGAAGGCAAGTGCCGTCCTCCGCCTCATGGGCGACATGGGCATCCCAGATCTTGTCATAGAGTGTTTTGGGGGACATCGGTCCTCTCCCGTATATGGGTAAAAGTGCTGGCGTAACTGGTCTGGCGGCACGACCTTATAGGCGTGCGAGAACCGTGCGGGCGGCACCAAAGAACCGTTCACGCAAGCGCGCGCGGTCCTGAAGGGCAATCGTCTGAGCCAATACGTGAGTCATGCCCTGTGGCATATATCCACACCTCCCGACAATCAAGATTCGTTCTCTGGCATGTGATCACGCCCGCACCGGTGTTTCCCTTGCCTTGGTCCCCCGGCGCAGGACATGCTGGCGGAAAGGAGGACCGGAATGGAGCAAGACATTCTGCCCGAGGCGGTACAGGGCACCCTGCACTATCTGATGACGCAGGCGCAGATCTACTGGGATATGGCGCTGACGCCCGGCTGGCGTCAGTATCAGGTGCTGATCGTGCTGGCCTTGATTGTGGTCTCGATCCTGATGCGACACCTCACGCACGCCCGGTGGGAGCATTGGGCCCGCGCCCGGGAGGGCTGGCCGAAATGGCGCCTGCGGCTGTTGGTGCAGGTGCTCAGGCGGTTGTCGCTGATCTACTTCACAGTGTTTGCCTGGACAGTCTATGCCATCATGCGAGAGGTCACCTGGCCCTCGCGCAGCTACCTGATCGGGGCGGTGGCGAAACTGGCGGCGGCGTGGCTGGTGATCGCGCTGATCTCCCGGTTCATCGCCAACCCGACCCTGCGCAAGCTCGCCGCCTGGCTGTTGTGGATCTACGCGACGCTCGCGGTGTTCAACCTCGTCGACGATGCGGCGCAGATCCTTGATTCCATTGCCTTTGACATCGGGTCACTGCATCTGTCGCTGCTTGTGGTGTTGAAGGCTGTGGTGCTGGCGACGGCCATGCTGACGCTGGCGCGCATGGGGTCGGGCCTTGCAGAGCGGGGGCTGAAGGGAAACGAGGATCTCTCGCCTTCGATGAAGGTGCTGGCGGGCAAGGCGGTGCAGGTGCTCCTGTACGGGATCGCCTTTGTGATCGTGATCCGCTCCATCGGGTTCGACCTGACCGGGCTTGCGGTGTTGTCCGGTGCCGTCGGCGTTGGGATCGGTTTTGGCCTGCAAAAGGTGGTCTCGAACCTTGTGTCGGGCATCATCATCCTGATGGACCGGTCAATCAAGCCGGGCGATGTGATCTCCCTTGGCGAGACCTTCGGCTGGATCAATGCGCTGGGCGCGCGCTACGTGTCGGTGGTGACGCGGGACGGCAAGGAATACCTGATCCCGAACGAGGACCTGATCACCTCGCAGGTGGTGAACTGGTCGCATTCCAACCGGTTTGTCCGGCTCGATATCAATTTCGGCACCAGCTATGACGACGACCCGCATCTGGTCCGCAAGGTGGCGATTGCGGCGACCATGACCGTCGACCGGGTGCTGGAGCGCGAGGGGATGAAGCCCGTGTGCCATATCGTCGGGTTTGGCGACAGCAGCGTGGACTATATCCTGCGCTTCTGGATCACCGACCCGACGGGGGGGCTGACGAACATCCGCGGCAATGTGTTTCTGGCGCTCTGGGATGCGTTCAAGGCCGAGGGGATTTCCATTCCCTTCCCGCAGCGGGAGTTGCGCCTTTTGAATGATCGACTGGCTGTGCAGATGGCAGAGGGACAGAGCGCGCCGGGGGGCGCCGATGACCTTGGGTCACAGTCACGCGGCGGTGCGGCGCAGCTTGATTGAAAAGGGGGCGCTCTGTTGCTACATTTGAGGTATCCCCAGCGCCGGGGGTCCGTCGGCGCGCAGCAAGGAGGACAATGTCCTGGCACCCCAACCTCAGGCGGCAGTTGCCGCCCCGTCCGGAGCAGCCGTGATGGCCGCTTCTGCACCGCAATTCTCCAGCGAGGACCTGCTGGAGCGCATCCTTTCCTCTCTCGATGACGACAAGGCCGAAGATGTCACGCGGATCGATCTGCGCGGCAAGACGTCCATTGGCGACTATATGGTCGTGGCCTCTGGCCGTTCGACCCGTCAGGTCGCGGCGATGTCCGAGAAACTGACCGAGAAGCTGAAGCATGAATTCGGCATCTCTTGCAAAGTCGAAGGCAAGGACGCAGGTGACTGGGTTCTGATCGATACCGGTGATGTGATCGTGCATATCTTCCGTCCCGAAGTGCGCGAGTTCTACCAGATCGAGAAGATGTGGCTGCCCGCAGGCGCAGTCGCCAGCTAAAAGACGGTTGTACCCGAGGCCCGTCGCGGGTCGGGCGTTGCCTGACCCGAAAGGCCTTTGTTATATCCCGGCATTGCAGTCTTGGTCCCGCCAGGCACGCGTGCAACCGCCGGGCCTTCCCTTCTGACATCAGGAATCCCTCATGCGCGTGCATATCTGCGCGGTCGGGCGGTTGCGCGCCGGGCCGGAAAAGACATTGATCGATGACTATTTGCAGCGATTTGATCGCAGCGGTCGGGCACTCGGTCTTGGCCCGGCCAAGGTGATAGAGGTCGAGGACAAGAAAAACGCCGGCATGGGCGCGGAGGCGGATCTGTTGCGCAAGGCGCTGCCCAAGGCGGCCTTGATCTGTACGCTGGATGAGCGTGGTAAGGTGATCTCTTCGCCGGATTTTGCGGATCGGCTTGCGGGGTGGCGCGACATGGGGCGACAGGATCTGGCGCTGATTATCGGCGGAGCAGACGGGATCGACCCCTCACTGCGGGCCGAGGCGGATTTTTCGATCTCCTTTGGCAAAATGGTCTGGCCGCATATGATGGTGCGCCTGATGCTGGCGGAGCAGATCTATCGGGCCGCGACTATCCTGTCCGGCAGCCCTTATCACCGGGTCTGACGGGCTTCAGGGCAGGTCGATCACCGTGGTGTCCTGCGCCCAGCCGTCGACACTGCACCGCGCCTGTATCTGCACTTTCCTGACGCCTTCGGGCACCTGAACGTCACCAAGCGAACGTGTGAAGGGTTGTTCGTTCACATGCGGATGCGCCAACACGCGCAGACCGAGTTCGTTGCCCTCCATATCCAGAACCCGCCATCCGTCGGCGTAGTGATCCCAGCCCGTATCCGGGTGGGACAGCGTGACGGAAAAGCTCCAGCTGTCGCCAAGCTGCACTGCGGTCGCGTTTTCGACAATGGGATCCGCCGCCAAGGTGATCTGTGGTGCGACGAGAAATAGCAGCGATAGGAGGACATGTTTCGACATGCGCTCAGGCTATCCAATTCCCCGGGAGCGTGCGGTCACATTTTGGTGGGTGCGGTGATCTTGGGTTCGGATTGCATCAGGATGCGGCGGGACCGCGAGATGAACTCGCGACGATACAGCACCGCAAGGGTGATCACGGTGGCGAGGATGAGCGCCTCGGCGCCCACCAGCCACGCCAGCCCGGCAAGCGAGAAATAGGTGGCCCGCAGGCCGCGATTGAAACTGCGTGCTGCCGTGATGTTGATTTCAGCGGCCTGTTGCGCCCGCGGATAGGCGCGGGGATCGCTGGGCTCATTCGGGACTGCGGCCATCAGAACCGAGCAGTAGCCAAACAGCCGGTGCGACCAGACAAAGGCAAGAAACGCGTTGGTGAGCGCGGCCAACACCAACAGGATCTTGATCTCCCAGACAAAATCCGGGGTTTGGCCCAGTGCCAGATCCTGCGCCACGCCGGCGAGTTGTTCTGTGTTGCCGATCAGCGCCAGCCCGGCCCCAAGCGCCAGCATGGTGGCCGATGCAAAAAAGGCGGTGGCCTGCCGCAATGAGGAAATCACCTGCGAATCAAAGATGCGCGGAGACCGGGTCACCATCTCTTTCATCCACTCGCGCCGGAAATCCGCCATCAGAAGCGAGACTGAAGGCCGTGATTTGCTGGGGTTCTCGATCCGCCAGCCGATCCATAGCCAGCCCAGTATGTAACAGGCCAGGCTTATGAAATCCCACGTAGAAAACAGGGTCAGTCGGTCAATCCACATCATGGCCCGACCCTAGCCCAGTCAGTTCGTCCTTGCCAGTAGGGATGAATTGGTAATAATATTTTACCAAAGAGGAGAGCCCGCATGGAGATGCCACCCCCCAGTGCCGCCATCCTGGCCCGAAAGGCCGAGTTGCTGAAACGATTGCAGCAAGTGCTGCCCGATGATGCGCTGATTTCGGATGAGGCGGAGACACGCGCCTATGAGTGTGATGCGCTGACGGCCTACAAATGCCCGCCGATGCTGGCTGTGTTGCCACGCTCGACCAAAGAGGTGTCGGATGTGCTGCGGATCTGTCACGACATGAATGTGCCGGTGGTGCCACGGGGGGCAGGGACGTCTCTTGCCGGTGGGGCCCTGCCAACCGCCGACTGTGTGATCCTTGGTGTGGCACGCATGAACGAGGTTCTGGAAACCGATTACGCCAATCGCATCATCCGGGTGCAGACCGGACGCACGAACCTCTCGGTCTCTGGCGCGGTGGAGGAAGAAGATTTCTTTTATGCGCCCGACCCATCCTCGCAGTTGGCCTGCGCGATCGCGGGCAATATCGCCATGAACTCTGGCGGGGCGCATTGCCTCAAATACGGTGTGACCACCAACAACCTCCTTGGGGTGACCATGGTGATGATGGATGGCACCGTGGTCGAGATTGGTGGCGCGCATCTGGACGCAGGTGGGCTGGATCTGCTGGGGGTGATCTGTGGCAGCGAGGGCCAGCTGGGCGTGGTGACCGAGGCGACCTTGCGTATCCTGCGCAAGCCCGAAGGCGCGCGCCCCGTGCTCATCGCCTTTGAGAGCAATGAGGTCGCGGGGGCCTGCGTGTCGGACATCATCAAGGCCGGCGTTTTGCCGGTTGCGATCGAGTTCATGGACCGCCCCTGTATCGAGGCCTGCGAAGCCTTTGCCAAGGCGGGGTATCCGATGTGCGAGGCACTGCTCATCATCGAGGTCGAGGGGGCCGAGGCGGAAATTGCGCATCAGTTGGGGCTGATCGTCGAGATCGCGCAACAGCATAACCCGGTGGAGCTGCGCGAAGCGGGCGATGCCGATGAGGCCGCGCGGATCTGGCTGGGGCGAAAATCGGCCTTTGGGGCTATGGGGCAAATCAACGACTACATGTGTCTGGACGGAACCATCCCGGTGTCTGCCTTGCCGCAGGTCTTGCGCCGTATCGAGGAGATGAGCGCAGAATTTGGCCTGAAAGTTGCGAACGTCTTTCATGCGGGGGATGGCAATATGCACCCGCTCATCCTGTTCGACGCCAACAAACCCGGCGACCTGGAACGGTGCGAGGCCTTTGGGGCCGAAATTCTGAAGCTGTGTGTCGAGGTGGGAGGCTGCCTGACCGGAGAGCACGGCGTGGGGATCGAGAAACGCGATCTGATGTTACACCAATATGAGGCTGCGGACATCGAGGCGCAGTTGCGTGTGAAGGATGTGTTCGATCCGAAGTGGCTGCTCAACCCGGCGAAGGTTTTTCCGCTGTCGAGCACAGAGAGCCGCCGCACCGTTTGTCTTGCCGCAGAGTGACACGCCATGGGGGCTTTGCCCCCAGACCCCCAAGGATATTTGGAAGAAGATGAAATGATGACACCGCACAGTGAGGCCGAACTGGCCGACATCATTGCCGGGGCAAATGGGCCTCTTTGCATCGAGGGCGGCGGTACGCGGGGTATTGAGGTGCCCGGTGAGCGACTGAGTACAGGTGGTCTGTCAGGCGTGACCCTTTATGAGCCGGGGGCGCTGACGCTGGTGGTACAGGCGGGCACGCCGGTGGCCGAGATTGAGGCGCTGCTGGCGACGGAAAACCAGCGTCTGGCGTTCGAGCCCGTGGATTTCCGGCCTGTGCTGGGGACTGAAGGAGAGCCGACGATAGGCGGCGTTGTTGCCACCAATGCCTCCGGCCCGCGGCGCATTCAGGGGGGGGCTGCGCGGGACTTTCTGCTTGGCGTGCGGTTTGTCGATGGGCGCGGAGAGGTGCTGCGCAATGGTGGCCGGGTGATGAAAAATGTCACCGGCTATGATCTGGTCAAGCTGATGGCGGGATCACATGGCACGCTTGGGGTGTTGACGGAGGTCGCTCTCAAGGTGCTGCCACGTTCCGAGACCGAGGCCACTCTGGCGGTTGAAGAGATTGATCTTGCCACCGGAATTGCCTGTTTGTCGGCGGCTCTGGGCTCGCCGTTTGATGTGACCGGGGCCGCATATGACCCGGACAAGCAACGGGCCTATGTGCGGCTGGAAGGGTTTGAGGCTTCTGTGGCCTATCGCACCAAGGCATTGCGAGAGCAGCTTGGGCGCTATGGCGCGGTGACAGAGGTGTCTGGCTCGGGCGAGCTGTGGCGCGGCCTCCGCGATCTGCATGATTTTGCGGGGCTGGAGGGCGACATCTGGCGGGTGTCTGTCAAACCGACGGACGCGGTGGACCTGATCCCGAGATTGGGGGCAACGAGATGTCTCTGTGATTGGGGCGGCGGTCTGGTCTGGGCCAAGATGCCCGAAGGCGTAGACTTACGGCAGCGCATGACGGTGCCCGGTCATGCAACATTGATCCGATCCGGCGCGGGCACATCGGTGCCACGCCACCATCCGGAGCCCGCACCAATGGCGGCGATCTCCGCGGGATTGCGTCGGCAATTTGATCCGCGACACATTTTGAATGCAGGATTGATGGGGTAGCGATGGATGTGATCTTTATCTTTGTGGCGGGCGTTCCTGTCTTTGTGGGGCTGTCGGTGATCCCGGCGGCGAGACTGGGCCTCGCCGCCAGCCTCATCGTCGGGGCCGGGATCATTGCCTATAGCTTTGGTCTGGCGCCGATCACGGGCAGTGATCCGGCGGGGAACGCGATGTCCAATGGCTACCGGGGGATATTGCATATCTCGGCGGCCGGTGGGGCAGGGGTTGCCGCGCTCTATCATCTGACCCGCATGTATATCCCGAGATTTCCCGAACCCGCGCTCAATATCCTCCGGTACATTGTGTTCCTGCTGCTGAGCTTGCCCGGCGGGATGATGGGAGCTTGGATCGTGGCAGAGGCGTTGGTGTAGGACGATGCAGACCAGTTTTACCGATGAACAACTTCAGAACCCCGGAACGCAACGCGCGAATGAGATCCTGCGCACATGCGTGCATTGCGGTTTCTGCACCGCCACCTGTCCGACCTATCAGGTGTTGGGAGATGAGCTCGACAGCCCGCGCGGGCGGATCTACCTGATCAAGGACATGCTGGAAAACGAGCGCGTTCCGGATGAGAAAACCGTCAAACATATCGACCGCTGCCTGTCTTGTCTGGCCTGCATGACCACTTGCCCGTCTGGTGTGCATTACATGCATCTGGTGGATCATGCGCGCGCCTATATCGACAAGCACTACAAACGGCCCTTTGGCGACCGCGCACTGCGCTGGATCCTTGCGCGTGTGTTGCCCTATCCGACCCGTTTCCGGCTAGCGCTTCTTGGGGCGAAGATTGCGCGGCCCTTCCGGGGATGGATGCCGGATGCGCGACTGCGGGCGATGCTGGAGATGGCACCCAAAGTGATCCCTCCGGTGAGCCGAAATGACGACCCGCAGAGCTTTGCGCCGGAAGTTGCGCAGGTAAAGCGCGTCGCGTTGATGACGGGGTGTGCGCAAAAGGCGCTGAACACCGATATCAATGATGCCACCATTCGCCTGCTGCGGCGTTTGGGTTGCGAGGTCGTTGTGGCCGAAGGCGCAGGCTGTTGCGGCGCACTTACGCACCACATGGGACGTGAAGACGAGAGCCACGCGACGGCAGCAAAGAATATCCGCGCCTGGATGGCAGAGAAACACGGCAAAGGGCTGGACGCGATTGTCATCAACACATCCGGCTGCGGCACCACCGTCAAGGACTATGGTCACATGTTCCGCAACGATGCCTTGGCGGAGGATGCGGCAACGGTCTCTGGCCTTGCGATGGATGTCTCTGAATTGCTGATGCAGCTTGACCTGCCTGAGGGCGCGGACAAGGGGCTGACCATCGCCTATCATGCCGCCTGTTCCTTGCAGCACGGACAACAGATCAAGACCCACCCGAAGACCTTGCTGAAACGTGCCGGGTTCAAGGTGGTGGAGCCAGCGGACAGCCATTTGTGTTGCGGTTCGGCCGGGACTTATAATCTGTTGCAGCCGGAAATCTCTGCGCAACTGAAGGCGCGAAAACTGCGCACGCTGGAGGCTAAGAACCCGGATATTATTGCGGCGGGCAACATCGGGTGCATGATGCAGATCGGGTCTGGCACCGACATCCCTATTGTGCATACGGTTGAGCTGTTGGACTGGGCAACCGGGGGACCCAAACCGCCTGCGCTGGAGGCGGAGCGCAGCCGATCCGATGTTCCCATCTTGCGTTGAACCTGCGCAAACGGCATCACCAAGGGATGCGCGGAATCGCCCACGCGCGCCCAATTTTTGCCCGAAGCGTTGGCTAGGCTGCCGCATGAGGGATGTGGAGAGTGTCTGTGCTGCCGATGAAGCGTTTGATTTTGAGCGGTATTTTATGTGTCTTGTCTGTTGCCGCGGTCGCGGGCACGACCCTGAGCGGGGAGAATACCCGGCTCAAGAGCCTGGAGACTACCGACGCCGGGCGCGATTGGGAGGCGGTTGGCCGTCTGGATCGCAAGGGCGAGGGGTTTTGCACAGGCGCATTGATTGCGCCCGACATTGTTCTGACGGCTGCGCATTGCCTTTATGATCGCGACACGATGGAGCAGATCGACCCGACCTCCATCGAGTTTCTGGCGGGATGGCGCAATGGGCGTGCCTCGGCCTATCGCGCGGTGAAACGTGCGGTGCTGCATCCGTCTTATGTCTACGATGGCACGCTGTCGGCAAAACGGGTGCGCAACGACATTGCCTTGCTGCAATTGCAACGCCCCATTCGCAATACCACCGTCACACCGTTTGAAACGGACGCCCGCCCGCGCAAGGGGGCACGGGTCGGTGTGGTGTCCTACGCGCAGGATCGGTCCGAGGCCCCGTCGCTGCAGGAAGTCTGCATGGTGATCGCCCGTCAGGATGGCGTGCTGGTGATGTCCTGCGATGTGGATTTCGGCGCGTCCGGCGCGCCGGTGTTTTCCTTTGAGGGGGAGCGTCCTCGGATTGTTTCCGTGGTATCGGCCAAGGCGCGGGTGGAGGGATCTGCGGTGTCGCTTGGCGCGTCACTTGCAGAAGAGCTGGCGCTCTTGGAAGCCCAACTGACAGGTGCCCACGTCGGCAGCCGCATGCCGCAAGGCGTGAGCCGGGTGCAGGTCGGCGAGCCGCGGCGCAATGATCTCGGCGCAAAATTCATCTCCAACTGAGCACGAACCTCTTGAAACTGCGATGACCCTTCATAAATCGGAGGGTGTTCAGGGCGCCAATGATTGGGCTCTGAAGAAAAGCCGCCCGTCCCGTGTTGGGAGGGCTTCATAGCAGTTATCGCTCAAAGATGAGGATGAACCATGCGTACGTTTGATTTTGCTCCGCTGCACCGTGCAACTGTCGGTTTCGACCAGATTGCAGACCTGATGGACCGGGTCATGAGCTCGGATATCCAGCAGCCCAGCTACCCCCCTTACAACATCGAAAAAACCTCGGACGATGCCTATCGCATCTCGATCGCCGTTGCCGGATTTTCCGAAGATGAGCTGAACGTCGAGGTGAAGGAACACGCGTTGGTCGTGTCCGCGCGCAAGGCCGAGGATGCCGGCGAACGCACCTATCTGCATCGCGGCATCGCCACCCGCGCGTTTGAGCGCCGCTTTACGCTGGCGGATCACGTGCGGGTCGAAGGCGCAAGCCACGCCGACGGTATGCTCCATATCGATCTGGTGCGCGAAGTTCCCGAAGCGCTGAAACCGCGCCGGATTGAAATCGCATCCGCCGCAGGATCGAAGCCCAAGGAAATCGCGGGCTCGACCGTGAACTGATCCCTCCCCGGGATGCACAGGCATCCTGTTTGCAGCGCCCCCGGTTTTGCGGCCGGGGGCGATTTTATTTGTGGATTTGCGCACTCCTACCAATCGGTAGGTTGCCGGCCACGCGATCACCTGTGTTAATGGCGCAATGACATTACGTGTTGCGCCATCCAATACCCGCACCCAACTCGTTGAAAGCGCGTGCCGCCTGTTTGCGGCGCATGGCTATGCCGGGGCCTCGATCTCAAGCATCGCCAGAGAGTTGGGCCTGAGCAAGCAGGCGCTGTTGCACCACTTTGGCAGCAAAAACGCGCTCTATTCACTGGCGGTCGAGCAGGCGGCGGCAGCGGTGCTGCAATTGCTGTTTGATGCCATGGATGACGATCATTCCCCCGAAGACCAACTGGAGGCCTTCTTTGCCTCCTATCAACAGCTCTTAAGCGCAAAGCCCGCCGCCGGGCAGCTCGTGTTGCGTGAACTGCTGGATAATGCGCTGACCACGCAGGAGGGGGGTGCTTTTGCCACCTTGCTGGAGAGCCTGGTGGCGACCGTGCAGGCAACCGAGCGCTGGCAGGGGGCTGGCGCTGCCGGGGCGCTGGGCGTGGTGACGCAACTCATTGGCGCAGCGTCACTCCCGCCATCTGCGGAAGCGACGCTGCAAGTACGATTTGGCGGTGCAACCGTGGAGACGGCTCGATCTCAGTGCGCAGCGATTTCTGCCGAGTTGGTCTCAGGCCTTTTGCGGCGGTGAAGCCGGGTGGGTGCGGGCCTCCCGGTTCAACAGATAGACGCTGGCCACAAGGATCAGCAGGGTGCCGAGCCACATATTGCCATCGGGCAAAAAGCCAAAGATCATCGCGCCAAGACCGACGTTGAACACCAGTTTGAGGTGGTCAAAGGGCTGCAGGAACGCCGCATCGGCAAGCGTATAGGCACGCACCAAAGTGTGTTGCGCCAGCGCAGTCAAAAGCCCGGCCCCAATCACCAGCCAGAGCGTGGCCTGTGGCAGGGCAAAGCCGGTGCTGACCGTCAGCAACGCATTGGCGGGGCTCAGAAGCAGCAGCAGGTAAATGGTGACGGTTTCGGTGTTGTCGCGGCGCGTGAGTTGCTTGGTCACGACGGAACTCGCAGCCCAGAAGGCGGCAGCAGCCACCGGGAGCAGAGCCGCCAGTTGAAACCGGTCCGACCACGGCGCAAGGATCACCATGCCGCCGATGATGCCCACGACAACCGCGGCCCAGCGATGCAAGGAGACCTCTTCGCGCAGGAACAGCCCCGCCCCGATGGTGACAAAGAAGGGCGACAGTAGAATCAGCGCAATCGCCTGCCAGATCGGCACATGGGCAAGTCCCAGCGTCCAGAGCTGTACGCCACCCACGGCCAGCGCGACACGCAGCACATGGGATACGATCTGTCGGGTCGACAGCACAGCCGACCGGTTGCGCCAGATCCACGGAATATAAAACAAAAGCGCGATCAGATACTGCCAGAAGGTCACTGTCGGAGCGGAGGCCCCATGAAGCATGGTGGCCGATTGCAGCGCGGTGTTGACCAGCGCGAAACAGGCTCCGGCGGTGACCATGAGGCCAGCCGCCTTGAGCGGGGTGGGGAGCGTTTGAGCCATCTGCGTGTCGTCCTTTCCTCGGTACGCATGTGACCCAAGGCAGACGAACAGACCCGGTACCGCCTCCAGATTGGGGGCGGTGCGGGGCTCTCCATTCTCTTCCATCCGGACTATGACCGTCGGCCCCGGAATTGCGCCGGGTCTGCTGACACCTTTGCGCAGGCAAAGGCCGCTCGTGGGCTGTGACCACCGGTAGGGACTTTCACCCTGCCCTGAGAATATCACCTCACTTTCATGAGGTGAAAAAGACATAGCCAAGCTGACCGGCAAAGAAAAGCGCCCTGTGCACAACGTGAAAGAGGCCCCTGGTTTGGAGGCCTCTTTGCGTGGTCGGAATGTCGGCTGAATGGGCGAGCGGGTTACTCGACCTTGAAGGACCAGAACATGGTCTCGCCGGAGCTGTCATCGACGCCGTCGTTGTCGGTGGACACCCATGCGGTGCCATCTGCCATGATAGCCAGCCCTTCGACTTTATCGAGGACATAACCGCCGGTGGATTTCAGATCGGGCAGCAGGTCGCGGACCTCTTCCTTGGTCACGACTGGCAACTCGCCACCAAGCGGAGCCGGGGTCATTTCAGACAGGGCGATGCGGTAGATCTTCTTGGTGACCGCGCGATCGTCGTGCTGATTGTCACGCTCGATGACATAGACATGGTCGCCATGTGCCACGATCTCGGACAGGCCGACCCAGCCGGTTGCAGGCTCTGCCTTGGGATAGTGCACGGCGCCCCATTCCTTGGTCTCCAGGTTGTAGGACACCAGTTTCACGTGGTGCTTGGGGTCGTCTTTCCACTCACGCTGCACCGCCATCCACAGGGTGTCGCCGACCTTGGTGATGCCTTCAAAGCCAAAGCGCTTTTCCACCGCTTGCAGCTCTGCCGGGATGGTGATTTCGCCCTTGTTGGTCTTGATCAGGCCATCAGCGCTGACGTGATAGATCGCATGCGGAATGGCACGCTCGGTGCGGCCTTCGGAGGCCACGTAGAAGCCGCCCTTGCCGTCCAGTGTGATGCCTTCGAGGTCGAGCTTCTGAGCCGCATCGCCATTGGCGCGATGAATGCGGATCACATCGGTGATGCGTGCCGGGGTTTGCGACGGGTCGATTTTGAAGATGGAGGGCTGGAAGCCATAGAAGCTGTCGTTCACAGCCCAGATCATCCCGTCTTCAGCCGCGACCATGCCGGAGATTGCCCCCCAGCCGATCAGGTCATCCGCGCCTTCGGAGGTCAGATGCGGATAGACCGGCGCGCCATCCTGCTGTTCGAACAGCATCACATGCGCCCGCGCGCCGCCGTCCTCGATCAGGTCTGCCTCGTTGGCGGAGACCAGCAGGTCGCGCTCCGGAATGGTGACATAGCCCTCGGGGCCGGTGCCCGACGGCAGCAGTTGGGTCAGGACCGGGTTGGCCGGATCGGTCACGTCATAGACCCCCACGACCGAGGCGCGCTCGGCCCCGACAAAAACATACGGCGTGCCGTCGAATTCGGCGAAGGTCACGGATTCAGGTTCCACGCCCTTGGCATCGGATCGTTTGTCAGGGTAGTGGCCGATCTGGATGATGGCATGTTCAAAATCGACACCGGAATCGTAAACCACGGTTCCGTCTTTGTTGAAGATCGTCCAACCGCGCGAGCCACCATTGTAGTCGCCCTCGTTGGCGGTGGCGAAGTGGGTGTCATCAATCCACGTCACGGCGTCAGGCTCGCGCAGGCGGCCCTGCTGGCTCTCGGTGAAGATCAGCGCGCCGCGCTCATCCGTGGCGTCGATCCCGTCGAGATCAACAGACCCGGCGGAGAAATGGCTGACGACTTCGCCGTCCTTGGAGACGACAACCATGTGGTTGTTTTCCTGCAAGGTCACAACGGTTTCGCCAAGGCCGTTGATCGACACATACTCGGGTTCGGGGTCGGAGCCGGCGATGTCGGCCAGCCCGGTCAGGTCGACCATCTTCATGCTGGCGCAATCAAGGCCGTTCTCGGTGGTGTTGACCATCACCAGATTGCCCGCCGGCATCTGCGGGATAACGCCGTCGTTCAGGTCCTCGTCGCGTTCATTCTCGATCGCAATAGACAGGAAGGACCCGTCTTTGGCCTTGGCAACAGAATCCGGCTGCCCGCCGAGATCGCAGGAGGCAAGCTCTTTGCCAGTGGTCGTGTCAAAGGCCATGAACTGGCCGGAGGGCTGGGTGTAGCTCTCGGAGGTGTTGACGCCGACGTAGGCGATGGTGCCGATGACGGCGACCGAGGTCGGTTCACCCGGCAGAGCGATGTTGCCCTTGGGCGCCGGGTTGGCGGCGTCGGTAATGTCGATCATGCCGAGTACCCCGAGCGGGCTGTCGGTGTAGACTAGTGTCATGCCATCGGCGGTGACGTCGATGATCTCTGGCGAGCTTTCGCGGGTTTGGTCTTCGCCTTCGGCCATGTTCTTGATGACGGGGAAGGACGCGATCCGGTTAAAGGATTTCTCAGCCTGCGCAAAACCAGCGGTCAGCGCGAGGGCGGAAGTCAGGCACACAAGGCGCAAGGACATCGGCAGCTCCTGTTGGTTGAATATCAGTGCCTTGGCATTGCCGACGGGACGCAAAACAATTGTGACAATTTTTTGTAGATTTGGTGATGCCAGGGTAAGGCTGCATTCACCAATTCTGACTACTCTTGAGCCTACGGATCACGTTATCGTTGTGCTGATAAGGGGGTGCAGGAATGGGCATGACCATTCTGCATGAGATTGATGCCCGCCTTGTGCGGGGCAGTATCGGCAAGGTGTTTGCGCGCAAGGCCGCACTGACGGACAGGTTTTATGACTACCTGTTCCAGGAGCTGCCCGAAACGCGGGACCTGTTCACGCAGGACTTCTCGCACCAGAAAGAGATGTTTGCCCAGGTCCTGGTCAGCGGTGTGAAAAGCCTTGATCAAGATGGTCGATTGGCTGCGTTGGTGGAGCGTATTCTGCTCCAGCATCAGCATCTGGGTTTGACCGCGATGCATATGTATGTGGCGCAGCGCGCGTTGTTGTTGGCCTTTGATGAGGTGCTGCGGGACGATCTGACAGCGGCCGAGGCCTCCGCCTGGAATGACGCACTGCGCCGCGTGTGCCAGAGTCTGGCGGCGGGGATCGAGTCCACCGCCACCTGATCTGCCGAGATGTTACACCGACATGCAGAGATACTTCATTTCCAGATAGTCCTCGATGCCATGATGGCTGCCCTCCCGACCGAGGCCCGATTGCTTGACGCCGCCGAAGGGGGCCAGCTCGGTTGAAATGATCCCGGTGTTGATCCCGACGATGCCGTACTCCAGTGCTTCGGCCACTTTGTAGACCCGGCTCAGGTCCTTGGCATAGAAATACGAGGCAAGGCCAAAGATGGTGTCATTGGCCATGTCGATCACCTCGTCTTCGGTCTCGAACTTGAACAGAGGCGCCAGCGGCCCGAAGGTTTCATCTTGGGCAAAGGCCATATCCGGCGTTGCTCCGGTGATGATCGTGGGCTGGAAGAACGTGCCGCCCAGTTCCGACGGGTTGCCGCCCAGGATCACCTCGGCGCCCTTGTCGCGTGCGTCCGCGATATGGTCCTCGACCTTTTTCACGGCGGCGTCAGAGATCAACGGACCGAAGTGGATGCCATCTTCGAGGCCGTCGCCGACCTTCATGGCCTCGACTTTCTCTTTCAGCTTGGCGGCAAAGGCATCATAGATCCCTGCCTGCACGTAGATCCGGTTGGCGCAGACGCAGGTCTGGCCATTGTTGCGGAATTTGCACATGATCGCGCCGTCGACGGCGGCGTCGAGATCGGCATCGTCAAAGACGATGAAGGGGGCGTTGCCACCAAGCTCCATGGAGCATTTCATCACCTGATCCGCGGCCTGGCGCAGCAGGATGCGACCGACGTTGGTGGACCCGGTAAAGGTGAGCTTTTTCACGATCGGGTTTTCGCAGAATTCCTTGCCGATGCCCGCAGCATCCGCGGCGGGAATGACACTGAACACGCCGGCGGGGAGGCCCGCGCGTTCTGCCAGTACAGCCAGCGCGGTCGCCGACAGCGGCGTTTCAGAGGCCGGGCGGGCGACAAAGGCGCAGCCCGCAGCCAGCGCCGGGCCAGCTTTGCGGGTAATCATCGCGTTGGGAAAATTCCACGGCGTAATCGAGGCCGCAACACCGATGGGCTGTTTGATAACCGTGATGCGCTTGTCACGCTGGTGGCCGGGGATGGTTTCCCCGTAGACGCGCTTGGCCTCTTCGGCAAAGAACTCGATGAAGGACGCGCCATATGCAATCTCGCCGCGCGCTTCTGCCAGCGGCTTGCCCATTTCCGCGGTCAGGATCACAGCGAGGTCTTCCTGGTGTTCCATCATCAGGTCGAACCATTTGCGCAGCACGCCCGCGCGTTCCTTGCCGGTCCACTTCGCCCAGTCTTTTTGCGCGGTGTTGGCCGCGGCAATGGCGTCGCGCGCCTGCATCCGGCTGACGTCGGCCACATTGGCAATGACGTCGCCGCGCGCCGGGTTGGTCACCTCGAAGGTGCCTTCGCCCGTCACAAAGGCCCCGCCGATATAGGCGCGCTCCTCCAGAAGGCTGGGATCCTTCAGAAGGGATTTCAGGTCGGTCGTCGCGTCTAGCATGGTGTCCTCCGCAAATTCGAGTCTCGCAAATCAAAAGCAGTTGGGCCTAATGTTGTCCAGTGACAGCGATAAGTCCAGATGCTTAACACATTAAGGGAATAAGATGGAACTTGACGACGCCTATGCCAACGGAGCCTATATCGAGGGCGCCGCAGACTATCCGCCGCGCTGGATGGCCTCGGCCGAAGATTTCCGTAACAGCCTGCATGATCGTGCCCGTCTCGACATCCCTTATGGGGCAGGAACGCGTCATCGGTATGATCTGTTCCTGCCCGAAACCGCGCCCTTGGGGGTGCTCATCTTTGTCCATGGCGGCTACTGGCTGAACTTCGACAAATCCACGTGGTCGCATCTTGCGGTGGGCGCTCTGGCCAGGGGTTGGGCCGTGGCGATGCCCTCCTATGATCTTTGCCCTGCGGTGACGATTGCGGACATCACGCAGCAGGTCGCGCAGGCGGTGCAGGTGATCGCCGGCGAAGTCGATGGCCCGATCGCGCTTGCGGGACATTCGGCGGGGGGCCATCTGGTGGCGCGCATGCTCGACAAGGCCATACTGCCGGCCGAGGTGGGCAAGCGCATTCGAACCGTCGTGCCGATTTCGCCGCTGTCCGATCTGCGCCCCTTGTTGCGGACCAGCATGAATCAAAAGTTCAACATGACCGCAGAGGACGCTACCGCCGAAAGCCCCGTCGAGATGCAGAACCGCTATGATGCGGATGTGACGGTCTGGGTCGGTGGGGCCGAGCGCCCGGCCTTTCTCGATCAGGCGATCTGGCTGGTGGAGGCCTGGGACGCGGATCATGTCATCGCCTTTGAAAAGCACCATTTCAACGTGATCGAGCCGCTGGCGGACCCGGAGAGCGATCTGGTTGCGGTGCTGACAGCCTGAGCGGACCGGGCTGCGGGCACCGAAAAAAACCTTGCCGCGTGGAGCATTCTCGAACAGTATCCACGCGGAACCGGCGATGGCGTCGCGCGTGGAAGCACCACGGGTTCCACATTCCCAAAACACATCCTGTACGCCGGGATCTTCTTGTCAAAAGGAGAGTCCAGCATGACTGCTCGTCCTGAAATGTATCGCTTTCACAATGGTGAGAAAGCGCCGTTGCAGTTCCTTGTGGCGGAGTATGAAACCAGAGTAGCCAAACTGCGCAGCACCATGGCAGAGCTTGGGGTCGAGGCGGCCGTCTTCACCTCGATGCATAATATCTCTTATTACTCCGGCTTTACCTACTGTGCCTTCGGGCGGCCCTATGGTCTGGTGGTGACCGCAGACCAGGCGGTGACTATCAGCGCCGGCATCGATGCGGGGCAGCCCTGGCGGCGTTCGTTCTGCGACAACATCACCTATACGGATTGGCAACGGGACAACTTCTGGCGCGCGATCCTTTCGGTGACCGGTCCCGCACGCGTGGTGGGCTGCGAGAGCGATCACCTGACGCTGTTGCAGCGGGGCAAGCTGGATCATTTCCTCGCGCCGTTGCAGGTGGTGGACCTCTATGAGGCGACCATGATGCAGCGCATGCACAAATCCGCCGCGGAGTTGGACATGATCCGTGCCGGTGCTGCGGTGGCGGATGTGGGCGGCTACGCCATTCGGGAGGCGGTCCGGGTCGGCGCGCGCGAGATCGACGTTGCAATGGCCGGGCGTGACGCGATGGAGCTGGAAATTGCCCGTCGCTTCCCGGATGCCGAGTACCGCGACACCTGGGTCTGGTTCCAGTCCGGGATCAACACCGATGGCGCGCATAATCCCGTGACTGCACGGCAGCTTCAGCACGGCGATATCCTGTCGCTCAATACCTTTCCGATGATCTCCGGCTACTACACGGCACTGGAGCGCACGATGTTTGTCCGGGAAGTTGACGCGGACAGCCTGCGGATCTGGGAGGCCAACATTGCCGCCCATGAATATGGAATGTCACTGCTGAAACCGGGTGCCAGCTGCGCCGAGATCACCCAGAAGATCAACCGCTTCTTCGAGGAGCGCGACCTGCTGCAATATCGGACCTTTGGCTACGGGCATTCCTTTGGGGTGCTGTCGCATTACTATGGTCGTGAAGCCGGGTTGGAGCTGCGCGAGGACATCGACACGGTGCTGGAGCCCGGCATGGTGATCTCGATGGAGCCGATGCTGACCCTCGCGGAGGGGCAGCCCGGTGCCGGTGGATACCGCGAACATGACATCCTCATCATCACCGATGAAGGCAATGAGAACATCACCAAATACCCCTATGGACCTGAGTTCAATGTCGTTGGGTGACACGGCATCCCTCTGAAAGACCTTGACCGGCACGCGCGAGACCTGCATCCAGCGTGTGCCGGTGCTGACCTGGACCAAGCCTGCCAGGCATTCCGGCTATATGTGGCCCATGACATTGTTTCGCGGCGCAATTCGCCCGACAATGCACAGAGCGGTTCGGATTGCGAGAGGGGCGATATGGCCTATGTGAAGTGGATACTCATTCTGACCTTCTGGCTCCTGCTCGGAGGCTTTCTGCATTATACGTTGCCGCAATACGACGTGGTGCGCATCGTCAACACCTATGAGGAGCGTCGTGAGCTTGGCGACTGGACCCGTGTCTTCTGGTCCAAACCCGACACCCAAAGCGCGACGCTGGACAATCGCGATGTTCAGTTCATCCAGGCCGTGCGTCCGAATGGCAAAGCGATCGTCTATCGCAACGAGGATACCGGCTGGAGCTGGCCGCCGTATTTCAAGTTCGACACTGCGAACCTCTATACCGAAGCCAACGACTCGGTCTCGACCAAGGACAATCCCGAATGGGTGCGTATCCTGCACTATGGCTGGCGCAACGAATTCCTGTCGGCGTTTCCGAACGCGGTTTCGATCTCGGCCGCTGCCGGGCCGGATGACAAGCCGGTGAACTGGATTTCTATTTCCATCCTGGTGCTGCTCGCCGCCGTCTTCTGGGCAATTTTCGTGCGGTTGCGTCGGTTCAAGCGCCGTCGCCTGGACCCGCTGTTCGATGACGTCGAAGATGGCTTCTACGCCGCGGGTGACGCCATTGATGACCGTACAAGAGGCTTGCGCCGCTGGTTCCGCCGCAAGCCCTGAGGGGCGGCCCGGCCGCAGCGCGTTTGTCGGTTTGATTTGAAAGTCCTATTTGGTTTTATTGCCGAATTTACGGCTCGCCCCCGGGCGCGCATAAGTCGATGGTAACGACGGGCTGCTACTCCCTGCTGATGTGACTTAGACCTCATCACGGAGAGATATCATGAAAACGCTGCTCGCGACGCTCGGCCTTGCGACCCTGTCCTGGGTTCCGATGGCGCATTCCGCAGAGACCCTGGTCGTCGGTGTGGAAAACATCGAATACCTCCCGCATTATCACTGGGATGGGGAAAACTATTCCGGGTTTGGGGCCGATGTGCTCAACCGGTTTGCCGAGGACGAAGGCTATACGCTGACCTTTCGGGCGCTGCCGATCTCCAGGCTCATGCAGGCGTTGGTGAACGGCGACGTGGACCTGAAATATCCGGACAATTCCTTTTGGTCTGCCGACCTCAAGGAGGGCAAGAGCGTGACCTATTCCGAACCTGTGGTTGAGGCGATCGACGGTGTGATGGTGCTGCCCGAAAATCTGGGTCAGCCGGTGGACACGATCAAGCGTCTGGGCACGGTGCTGGGTTTCACCGCGTTTGCCTGGATGGACCGGATCGAAAGCGGCGCGGTTGCACTGACCGAGAATTCCAACTTCTCGGGCATGGTCCGTCAGGCTCTGGCCGGTCGTATCGATGGGGCATATGCCAACCAGGATGTTGTGCGCCGCGTTCTGACAGATCTGGGCAAGGATGCGGACGCCCTGGTTTTTGACGAAGGCTTGCCACATTCCGTGTCCAACTATCACGTTTCGTCCGCCACGCATCCGGATGTGGTGGAAAAATTCGATGCTTGGATGGCAGCAAATCCGGATGTGATCGCCGAGTTGAAGGCCAAACACGGGCTCTGATCCGGGCTTGGTGCCCATGTGGTCGCGGTCGCGTCTGCTATGAGGCAGGCGTTGGTTGCGCGCAGATGGCCGGAGCGACCAGTCGGCGAACAAATCAGTCGGCGAACAAATAGGGTGTGCGCGCCACTTCCAGGGCCGTGTCCTGCGTCACGTCAAGGAATTGGGCAATGGCGCGGGCATTGTCCAGTTCCGTGGCGCGCTCCTGCACCGACCAGTGGCGTTCAAACCCTGCGTCGCGGATCTGGTCGACCTCGCTGGCGATGTCGTTGCGGATCGTGGGCAGGAGACGTTCCAGGGTTGCGGGCGGGGTATGCTCGCCTGCCAGTCCGACCCGATGCGCATGGCCGATCAGGTAATCATCTGAAAACTCGCAATCAATCCGCAACAGGCGGGTATGCGACCGGTCGGAAAAGAAGTCGTGCATCAGGTCGAGTGCTGATGGATCCAGGCAGATCATCAGCCGGTCGGTTTCGTAATAGTCGTACAGCATCCGCATCAACGCCCGCCGATGGCGCGTGCGTTTTTCCAGCGTGCGTTGAATGCCGCCAAGATCCGGCAGCGGCGTACCTTCTTCATTGAACAGGTATTCGATGACAGGCGTGTTGGTCAGCGCACGCATCTGGTCCAGCATCCGTTTGGCGACGTGCCATTTCTTGCAGGTCAGAATCAGCAATTCCCGTTCCCGTCCGAGACTGCTTTCGGTTTCCCAGAACCGGGGCGCAAACCGCTGCCCCGTGCGACCGCGTTCCGTCAGGAAGGTGTAGAGATTGCGCCCCTCGTTGGAGATCTGGAACTCCACGTCATGTGCGGCATACAGCCGGCCCAGACGGGTCTTGAGCTCCCGCGCATCGGGGCTGATCTTGCGGGCGAACAGGAAATCCTGGCTCAGCAGCAGATCATAGTGATCGTTGTAGAACGTCACGGGCATGCCGTAGTCGCTGAACAGCAGAAAGGTCAACGTCCGGCATTCGATTTCCTCTTCCGGGATCAAGTGCCGCACGAGTGTCTGAAAAAACGTCTCATCGGGGATCCAGGTCGATGCGAAAAAGCGCATCACGTCGCGCCGTTGGCGGGACATGGTCAGGATCGCCTCGACCGTGCGCCGGCGCAGACACCACCACTGGCTGCCGATCTGGACCTGGATGTCGGCGGGAATGGCCCGTGTCAGCCCCAGAGATTTCTGCACTTGATAAGAGCCGTAGAACAGTCGCTTCTGCGTGCGTTCGTTGAAGTAATGCCGGTAGATCAGCCGGTCGTCCTTCATGCCGGTCTTGATCCAGTTGCTGTCGAAGAAATCGAAGCTTTCGATATAGTCCTTGTCCTGCCGGTCGAGGAAGGCATGGGCATATTCGGCGGTTTTGATCGCCATGCAATCGCCGGACAACATGTAGAAATGGGTGGCGCGGGGAAATTCCGCAACGGCGGTATGAAGCGTGTTCAGGGTTGCGCGGACCAAAGACCACTCGCCCCAACCGCATTTCACCCGCCGCTTGGCGAAGGTCACGTTGGGATTGTCGTCCAGCGCGTCGCGCAGGGCGCGATAATCCCGCGCCTTTGCCCGTGCATCAAAGTGGATCGCCATGCAGTCTCCGGTCGCGGTGAGCCGCTCGGCCTGCTGAATGATAGCCTCCGGATCCTTGTGGCAGAGCAGAATATAGGCGATTTTTGCCATGTCCGGGACGCAATACCCTGTTTTGTCGGATTGTTTCCTTGATAAAGAGGAACAAGGGCTGAATAAACCAGATTGTTTTGCAAATGCGATCACCTGGGGCATTCTTGCCGGAAGAGTGACGCGGGGGAGCGACTGAAAGATGGGATTTCCAGGCACCTGGATGACAGAAAGCGAAAGCGTGGTGTACCGCGTGGTGCCGAAATGTGCGTGTTCCACGATCGGTCAGATCATGTTCTACTCCGATCACGGTCGGTTCTTTGACGGGGACATCCATGACGCGACCGCCGGGCTGCACAAATGGGCGCAGGACGCCAGCAAGCCGCGGATCGAGACGAATGTGAAGGGGCACGCAACTTATGCCTTCACCTGCGTGCGCAATCCCTACACCCGCATTCTGAGTTCTTTCTTCGACAAGATCTGTGGCATCCAGCGCAATGGCAAACGCTATCGGGGAAATCTGGTGCCGAAACTGATGTTCGAATACGGCATCGAGGTCGGTGGCGAGGACGGCAAAGAGGAGTTCGACCAGATCAAGAGCTTTCGGCGCTTTCTGCTGTTTGCGCGCGATACCATCCGCTGGCGCCGTCCGATGGATCCGGACATCCACTGGTCAGCGGCCTCGGGTCATGTGTCCACCTTCATCGTGAATGGCGGGCGCTACGACAAGGTGATCTGGACTGAGAGGTTCAACGACGGCATGCAGGATGTGCTCGACGCGGTTGAGACACCGCATGCGGTAGACCTGGCGTCGATCCCGCGGTTCAACGAGAGTGAAGGTCACGGCCCCAAGCGCGCCCATCCGGTCGAGGATTACTTCGACGATCTGTCGATGCATCTGGTTTATGAGATCTACAAGCGCGACTTTGAGGTTTTCAAATATGATTTTGAGAACCCGGCCAATAAAATGCCCATTGGTGAGATCGACCTTGATGAGCTGCACGCCAAACTAGGCGATTAACTAAAGTCTCAGAGGCGGGTGTGCTCCCGCCCGTCCTGCGATCATTGAAATGATCTGGTCCCGTTGGGCCCAGCGCCGGGCTGACGCCCGGCGTGCGCTTTGTTGCGAGGTGACATTTTAGCAGATCAAGCGGGGTGTTGATCACGCACCTGCGTCGCAGGGGAAGCAGTCCAATCAAAAAGGCCCCTGCACGCAGATCGCGAGGGGCCTTTTGTGTTGCATCAAAGGAGCGCCTTACTCGTCTTCGGGCACCTGGCGTACCGCACCTTTGGCGGCCGAGGTGGCAAGCATCGCATAGGCTTTGAGCGCGGTGGAAACCTTGCGCTTGCGCTTTGCTGCGGGCTTCCAGCCTTTTTCATCCTGCGCGGCACGACGTGCGGCCAGAGTGGCCTCATCCACCGCCAGATGGATCGAACGGTTGGGGATGTCGATTTCAATGGTGTCGCCATGCTCGACCAGACCGATGGTGCCGCCTTCGGCAGCTTCTGGCGAGACATGTCCGATCGAGAGACCGGAGGTGCCGCCGGAGAAACGCCCATCCGTGAGCAAGGCGCACTCTTTGCCGAGCCCTTTGGATTTCAGATAGGACGTCGGGTAGAGCATTTCCTGCATGCCCGGCCCGCCGCGCGGCCCCTCGTAGCGGATCACCACCACGTCGCCTGCGCTGACCTTGCCGGTCAGGATGTCATTCACCGCCTGATCCTGGCTCTCGCAGACATAGGCGGTGCCGGTGAATTTCAGGATTGAGGCATCCACACCGGCGGTTTTCACGATACAGCCATCCAGCGCGATGTTGCCGAATAGCACGGCAAGACCACCGTCCTGACTGAAGGCATGTTCTTTGGCGCGGATGACGCCGCCTTTGCGGTCGGTGTCGAGATCTTTGAACCGGTTGTCCTGACTGAAGGCCTGCGTTGTGCGTACACCACCGGGAGCGGCCTTGAACAGCTCTTCGGCCTCGGCGTTGTTGGCGACGGCAATGTCCCATTTGGCGATGGCGCTGCCCATGGTCGGGCTGTGCACGGTCGAGACGTCGTTATGCAGCAAATCGGCGCGGCTCAATTCGCCAAGGATCGAGAAGATCCCTCCGGCGCGGTGAACGTCCTCCATATGGACGTTTTCAGTATTGGGCGCGACCTTGCACAGGCACGGCACCTTGCGGCTGAGGCGGTCGATGTCCTGCATCGTGAAGTCCACCTTGCCCTCGTGGGCAATCGCGAGGAGGTGCAGCACCGTATTGGTGGAACCGCCCATGGCGATATCGAGACTCATGGCGTTCTCGAAAGCCTCAAAGGTGGCGATTTCGCGTGGCAATAGCCCCTTCTCGTCCTGCTCGTAGTGGCGTTTGGTGATCTCGACGATCTTGCGCCCGGCCTCAAGGAACAGGTGCTTGCGGTCCGCGTGGGTTGCCAGTGTGGAGCCATTTCCGGGCAATGCCAGACCCAGCGCCTCAGCCAGGCAGTTCATCGAGTTCGCGGTGAACATGCCCGAGCAGGAACCGCAGGTGGGGCAGGCGTTTTCCTCGATATGCAGCACCTCTTCGTCGGTGAGCTTGTCGCTGGCGGCGGCCACCATCGCATCGACGAGGTCGACCTTTTTTGCATCAAGGGATTCGATGTCGATCTTGCCCGCTTCCATCGGGCCGCCGGAGACGAAAATCACCGGAATGTTGAGGCGCATGGCTGCCATCATCATGCCCGGCGTGATCTTGTCGCAGTTGGAGATGCAGACCATGGCATCGGCGCAATGGGCGTTGACCATATACTCCACGCTGTCGGCGATCACTTCGCGGGAGGGCAGCGAGTAGAGCATCCCATCGTGACCCATGGCGATGCCGTCATCGACCGCGATGGTGTTGAATTCCTTGGCAACACCGCCTGCGGATTCGACTTCGCGGGCCACCATCTGGCCGAGATCCTTGAGATGCACGTGGCCGGGCACAAACTGGGTGAAGGAGTTCACGATCGCGATGATCGGCTTGCCAAAGTCGCTCTCGGTCATGCCGGTGGCGCGCCAGAGGCCGCGTGCGCCCGCCATATTGCGACCGTGGGTGGAGGTTCTTGATCGGTACATCGGCATAATGCTGGTTCCCTATATTTTTGCCCACAGGGACACTATTCGCGCAGTAAAGGCAACATGTCGGGGCGGGTTGAGGTCACGAAATTGCTCTTGAGGTCGGGATTTCGTGGATTTGCGAAAGATGGTCAGGGTGCGGGTCAGGCGCGTACGGGTTGAGGTTTGGATGGATTGAACAGGTGATTCACCGCAAGTCCCATCAGCAAGGCCCAGAACGGCGCGCCAATTCCAAAGAAACTGACACCCGAGACGGTCATCATGAAGGTGATCAGAGCCGCCTCACGCCCCCGGCTGTCGGATAGCGCAGCGGAGAGGCTGTTGCCGATGGTGGACAAGAGCGCAAGCCCCGCCACCGTGGCGATCAACGCTTTGGGCGCAATCAGGAACAGGCTGATGACCGTCGCGCCGCCGAGACCCACGAGATAGTATAGCACACCTGCAACCACGCTGGACAGATAGCGGCTCTTGGGGTCGTCATCCGCCTCCGGCCCGGCACAGATCGCGGCGGTGATGGCGGCGAGGTTGAAAGCAAAGCCGCCAAACGGTGCAAGGATCAGCGAGGCCAGTCCGGTGATGGTCAGACTGGCGGACACCGGCGGCGTGTAGCCTGCGCCGCGCAAGGTCACCACGCCGGGCATGTTCTGCGAGCACATGGTGACGATATAGAGCGGCAGCCCAACGCCGATAAGAACAGGGAGCGAGAAGGCTGGTGCGACGAATTCCGGCATGCTGATGCTGAGATCAAGCGCCTCCAGATCGCCAAACGATCCCGCAAAACCGGCCCAGAGGCAGCCAGCCACCAGCACGGCAGGAATGGTGTAGCGGGGAAACATGACCCGGCCAGCGAGGAAGGTCGCCCCCATGATGCCCACCAGAGCCGCATCCTCGCCGAGCGCAGCAAAGGCCGAAAGCCCAAATTGGAACAGGATCCCGGCCAGAAGGGCATTGGCCAGCGAGTCCGGGATCAGTCGGGCCAGGCGCTCGAACCAACCGGTGAGGCCAGTGAGTGTCAGCAACGCGCCGCAAAACAGAAACGCTCCCACCGCTTCGGAAATCGGAACGCCGTTTAGGCCAGTGGCCAAGAGGGCGGCACCGGGTGTCGACCAGGCGGTGAGGATCGGCATCCGAAACCACAGCGACAGGATCAGGCTGGTCAGCCCCATTCCGAGCCCCAGAACCACCAGCCAGCTGTTGGCCTGGGCCTGTGTCGCGCCCACCGCCTCGATGGCCTGAAAGATGATCGCGACGGAACTCGTATAGCCCACCAGCACCACGATCGCCCCCGCAGCGAGATGGGAGAGTTTCAATCTGCTCAGCATGCGGGTTTTCCTCGGGCGGTGGCTGGGGTAGGTATTGTGCGTTATAGCGCACACTACAATCCGTGCGCTATAACGCACAAGTCTTTTTTGGTGTGGATTTCGGGCGGTGGAGTATTGGCCCCCCGGAGCTGAGGGAGTGGCATGAGCGACGAAAGCATCACGTTGAACTTGCGGGATATTCGCGCATCCGCGGGGTTGAGCCTGTCACGTGCCGCCGAGATCACCGGCGTCAGCAAGGCCATGTTGGGGCAGATCGAGCGTGGCGAATCAAGCCCGACGATCGCCACGCTCTGGAAGATCGCCAAAGGATTTCACCTGCCCCTGACGGCCCTGATCGAAGAGAGTACGCGCCCCTCGGGAATGAGCGGCGAGGTCTATCGCACGGTGCAGTTTCCCGGCAGTATCTCGGTCAAGATCGTCTTTCCCTTTGATCCGCAGTTAGGGGCTGAGACGTTTCATGTCAGCCTGAAACCCGGCCAAAGCCATGAATCGCAGCCTCACGACAGCGGCGTGACCGAAGAGGTCTTTGTGCTGGAGGGCAGGATGGAAGTGCTGCGGGGCGGCGATTGGGTTGCGTTGGAGCCGGGGCAGGGGCTGAGATTTGCCGCTGACCAACCGCATGGGTACCGCAGCCTTGAGACCGGTGCGGCCTTCCTGAACATGCATCACTACCGGAACGCGGGTCTGTTCCGCGCGGCAGATTGACGCCGCGGGCTTGTTCTTTGCCCACTCACACGGGTACCACTGGCGATAAGGTCATTCATTTTCGGGATTTTTTTATGGATCGGGACACCCTGCGTGGCAGCCTTTTGATGGCGCTGGCGATGGCGGCTTTTGCGGTCGAGGATATGATCATCAAATCGGTAGCGGGCGCGATGCCAACGGGGCAGGTGCTGATTGTCTTTGGTCTCGGCGGCATGGCGATCTTTGCCGTCATGGCGCGTGCGCAGGGGGCTTCCTTGTGGCACCCGGGCTTTTGCACGCGCCCGCTGTTGTGGCGCTGTGTGGCCGAGGTTTCGGGACGCCTGTTTTTCACGCTGGCGATCGTGCTCGCACCGTTGTCGTTGGCCTCGGCCATTTTGCAGGCCACGCCACTTGTGGTCACCGCCGGCGCGGTTGTTTTTTTTGGCGAGACGGTGGGCTGGCGGCGGTGGCTTGCGATCTGTCTTGGGTTTGTCGGTGTGTTGATGATTCTGCGTCCGGGAATGAGCGGCTTTGAAGCGACGTCGCTGTTGGCGGTCGCGGGGATGCTTGGATTTGCGGGCCGTGATCTGGCGACACGCGCAGCACCCAAGACCATGAGCAATGCACAGCTGGGCATTTTTGGCTTTGCGATGCTGGTGATTGCCGGGGCGATCCTGTTGATCTGGACCGGTGGCGCGGTCTGGCCCACTGCGGGGCAGAGCGGCGCGCTTGCTGCGGCGGTGAGTGTGGGCGTGTTGGCCTATATGGCGCTGACCGGCGCGATGCGGACGGGGGAAATTTCCGTCGTGGCGCCGTTTCGCTACACGCGTCTGGTGTTTGCCATGGCGCTGGGCGTCATGGTCTTTGGCGAGCGTCCGGATCTGATGACGATCCTTGGCTCTGTCGTCGTGGTGGCGAGTGGTATTTTCACATTGCTGAGAAGTCATAAGTAACCGTGACCGCAGGCTGAGGCCGCTCTTTGCGACACCGCGGGCCTGCTTTGTGCCTCAGTTGATCTTGCGCGTGACGACAGGGCGACTTACATCTGCGCCCCATGGCGAAGCAAAAGACAGACCCGAACTACAAAGTCATAGCGGAAAACCGTCGCGCGCGGTTCGACTATGCCATCGAGCAGGATCTCGAATGCGGCATCGTGCTCGAAGGGTCCGAGGTCAAATCCCTGCGCGCGGGGGGCTCCAATATCGCGGAGTCCTATGCTGCGGTCGAGGAGGGCGAGCTGTGGCTGGTGAACTCCTACATTGCGCCCTATGAGCAGGCGAAGGTCTTCAAGCATGACGAGCGCCGCCGCCGTAAGCTGTTGGTGTCGCGCAAGGAAATGGCGAACCTTTGGAATGCGACGCAGCGCAAAGGCATGACGCTTGTGCCGCTGGTGCTGTATTTCAACCATCGCGGTATGGCGAAGATCAAGATCGGCATCGCCAAAGGGAAGAAGAACCACGACAAACGCGAGGCGCAAGCCAAGCGAGACTGGTCCCGGCAGAAACAACGCCTGCTGAAAGACCACGGCTGATACACCCGGCGCTACCGGTGCCGGGACGCCGATGCAGAAAAGCCCCGAAAGATCTCTCTTCCGGGGCTCCGCCATTTGAAATCTGATGGGGTCAGCTCAGTTTCTTCAGATCCGCGATCATCTTGTCGATATCGCCGCCGTTGCGGTCGATCATCGCACCAATTTCGGTGCGCTCCGTCAGCAGGAGGTTCACACCCTCGATGAACATGTTGAAGAACAGATCCTTGCCGGAGCGGTCGGAGACGTGGAACGTGACCTCAAACGGGGACTGACCGCGCAGGTACGCCACGCAGGAAACCTCGTACCACCTCTTGACCTTCTTGACGCCGGAAACTTCCAGCCGGCCGCCGATGAATTCGCGAAAGCGGCTGCCGTATTTGCGGGCGATATAGCCTTGGAACGCGTTTGAAAACGCCCGTTTCTGCGCGTTCGTTGCGCGCCGCGCGTCGACACCCATCGCGTAGGCGGCGATATAGGAAGTGTCGCTGTAGCGCTGGAAAATACGCTCGAAATCGCCATACATCGCCCGCTCCGACTTGCCGGAGGCGATCACGTTGTTGATGTCGCCCACCAGGCTGTTGATGAGGGCCGAGGCGGAGTTTTCGTTCAGGGCAAGAACGGGCTGCGGCGCAGCAAAGGCAGCACCCGCAGCGCCGAGAGCTGCTAGGAAGTGGCGGCGAAGCATGGTTAGAACCCTCCGGTGTCTAGTTCGAACGGATCGATTTCCGAGTTGACGTCCTCTTGGCCGAGCTCGAAGCGGCGATTCTGCAGGTAGATCTGGCGGCTCTGCGCGTAGCTGTCCGCACTGTCATAAAGAATCGAGTCGATCGTGTCCGAATATGTACCGCGATTGCCGAGCTGGTCCACGATCTCTGCCGGGACCTGGAGGTCTTCGGCGGGATTGTTCTCAAGCTGGCTGAGCGGATTGGTGAAGAAATCGACGACAATGCCAACGGCGTCGCGCGTGGTTGACGGCCCATAGGCCGGCAGTTCCACATACGCGCCTTCGCCTGCGCCCCAGACATGCAGGGTCTCGCCGAAATCCGTGCGCGCTTCGGGAATCTTGAAGTCGGAGGCCGGGTCGCCGAGCCCGCCGATGCCAAAGACGGTATTGACGGCAAAACGTCCCAGGGCCTGACCGGCGCCTTTCAGGTTGCCTTGCAGCAGGAAATTGACCGCATCACCGGGTTTGGACAGGTTCTCGGCAAAATTGCCAAAGGCGGTGACCATATCCGGTGGCACCACCGCCACATACCCCTTGGAGGCCGGACGGAACGCATAGCGGTCCAGACCCTTGTTGAACTGGTGGATCGATCTGTTGGTGTTCTCATACGGATCGAATATCTCTCCCGCAGCCTTGGCTGCCGGATCCTGTGTGGCACAGGCGGAGGTCAGAACCGCCGCGGACAGGGCCAGCGCGGTTAAGGGTTTTTTCAACAATGCAATCATGCCTACCAATTTCCAGTTGCGACCGGCGCCGGGCCACATGAGTCCTAGAGGTCAATTAGCGATCCCTGAGCCTGATCCCAGACCAAACCTCAGCAAAGCTTCTATATGTGACAGATTTGGAACAGATACCAGTCACTCTTTGAAAACGAAACCGAGACTCTATAACGGGTATGAACGCGCGCTCTACTGGGACGATATGAACAATACACTTACAAACGCGGGGCGAGAGGAACTTCTGGCCGCACGCCGCCAGAGCCGGGGCCTGTTTTGGGCGGTCGCCGGTCTGAGTGCATTTGTGAACCTTCTGATGCTGACCGGACCGCTCTATATGATGCAGGTCTACGACCGCGTGCTGGGCAGCCGGTCCGAGGCGACGCTGGTGGCCTTGTCATTGCTGGTGGTGTTTCTCTACGGGATGATGGGGCTGCTGGATGCGGTGCGCGGGCGCGTGATGCGCCGGGTGGCGGCGCGGTTTCAGGCGGCACTTGATCGCCGGGTGTTTGATGCCATGATCCGGCGCTCGGCGGTTGCCACCGATCCAGAGGCGCAGACCGGGCTGAGCGATCTTGAAAGCATTCAGAGACTGATTGCCTCGCCGGTTCTGATGGCGGCATTTGATCTGCCGTGGACCCCGATCTTTCTGACCGGCATTGCGCTGTTTCACCCCTGGCTTGGGTTGCTGGCACTGGGCGGAGGCGGCGTGCTCATTGCGATCGCTGTCCTGAATCAGTTTCTGAGCACCGCACCGGGGCGGGCTGCAATGACCAGTGGCCATCGGGCGATGCTGCAATCCGAAGAAATTCGCAACGAGGCCGAGATGATACAGGCCATGGGCATGCGAGAGGCGGCGTTTCGACGTTGGCAAACGGCCCGGGGAAAGGCGCTGGCGGACAGTGTCACCGCGTCGGATGTGACCGGTGGCTTTGGCACGCTGACAAAGACGCTGCGCTTGTTCCTTCAATCCGCCATGCTGGGGCTGGGCGCTTATCTGACCCTTCAGGGTGAGGTCAGTCCGGGGGCGATGATTGCAGGGTCCATTCTTCTGGGGCGCGCCCTGGCGCCGATCGAGCTGGGCCTGGGGCAGTGGCCGTTGGTCCAGCGTGCACGCAAAGGGTGGCAGAACCTCGAAACTCTGCTGGGCAAAACGCCCCCCGAGCCTGCGCGCACCGCATTGCCGCAGCCTCGTGCTCTGCTGGATGTGGAAGCGATCGCCGCGACCGCACCGGGAGAGACCCGGCCCCTGCTGCGCAATGTGACCTTTCGGGTGGAGCCCGGCGAGGCGATCGGCGTCATCGGCCCGTCCGGGTCCGGCAAGTCGACGTTGGCCCGCGTGTTGACGGGGGCCTGGCGGGCGGCAGCGGGGACGGTTCGGCTCGATGGGGCGGCGTTGTCCCAATATGATCCGTCGGTGTTGGGCGCGCACATCGGCTATTTGCCGCAGCGCGTGCAGCTTTTTGACGGCACGATCGCCCAGAATATTGCGCGGCTGGCGTCTGAACCGGATGCAGAGGCCGTGGTGGCCGCCGCCAAGGCGGCTGCGGCGCATGATATGATCGTAAAACTGCCCGAAGGCTATGACACGCCGGTCCGTGCCGGCGGTGGGCGTCTGTCCGGTGGCCAGATGCAGCGTATCGGCCTGGCGCGTGCGCTTTACGGAAGCCCGGTGATCGTCATCCTTGATGAGCCCAATTCCAACCTCGACAATGACGGGTCCATCGCGTTGAACAACGCAATCAAAAATCTGAAATCGCAGGGCAAATCGGTTCTCATCATGGCGCACCGGCCTGCCGCGATCCAGGAATGCGACAAACTCCTGGTCATCGAGCAGGGGCAGATGTCGGCCTTTGGACCCAAGGAGGAAGTCCTGCGCAAGATGGTCTCCAACCACCGAGACATTCAACAGGCACGCGCACCGCGCGGCAGCGCAGCCGGCAAGGGGGGCGCGCAATGAGCAGGCGCGAGGCACATGATTGGTCCGTGCGCGGGTCGTTGATCGCCGGTGTGATTGGGGTTCTTGTCCTGTTGGGGGGCTTCGGGTCGTGGGCGGTGTTTTCCAACATCGCGGGGGCCGTCGTTGCCTCCGGACAGATCGAGGTCGACCGCAATCGGCAGGTTGTCCAGCATATTGACGGGGGCGTGGTGGCCGACATTCTGGTGGACGAAGGCGATCTGGTCACCGAAGGGCAGACCCTGTTGCGACTGGACGCGGCGGATCTGCGCTCGCAACTCACGATCACCGAAGGCCAGCTGTTCGAGATGATGGCCCGGCGCGCCCGGCTGGAAGCGGAGCGGGACGAGGCAGAAGACATCTCCTTTGATGAGGAGCTGCTGGCATTGGCCAGGGAGCGCCCCGAGGTGGCTGAGCTGGTCGCAGGTCAGGACCGGCTGTTCAGGGCCCGGCGCGAGTCCGTGCGCCGGGAGGTGGAGCAGCTGGAAAAGCGTGCCGCCCAGACCGAGGACCAGATCACAGGGGTGCTGGCCCAGCAGGCCGCCACGCGTGAGCAGCTTGTTCTGATCGAGGAGGAGCTGGGCAACCAGCAGTCGCTGTTGGATCGCGGGCTTGCGCAGGCATCTGTGGTGCTGAACCTGCGGCGCAATCAGGCCAATCTCCAGGGCACGCTGGGGGAATTGATCGCCTCCGAAGCCCAGGCCCGGGGCCGGATCACCGAACTGGAAATCGAAACCCTGAAGCTGCGCACGCAGCGGCGGGAGCAGGCGATCAGCCGTCTGCGTGACCTGCGGTATCAGGAACTGGAACTGATCGAGACGCGACGGTCATTGATTGACCGGCTCGGACGACTGGACATCACGGCGCCCGTCTCCGGCGTTGTCTATGGGATGAGCGTGCGCACCCCCCGTTCGGTGATCCGACCGGCAGATCCGGTGCTCTATCTGGTACCACAGGACCGCCCGCTCGTGATCGCGGCACGGGTTGCGCCCACCGACATCGACCAGATCCATGTCGGCCAGGCGGTGTCGATTCGACTGCCCGCCCTGGATCAACGCCAGACGCCGGAGCTCTTTGGGACCGTAACGCTGTTCTCGGCCGATGCGTTTCAGGATGACACCACCGGGATGTCCTACTACCGCGCCGAGATCGAGCTGGATGACGGCGAGATGGATCGTTTGCCGGAGGGCACGGTTCTCATCCCCGGCATGCCGGTGGAGAGCTTTATTCGCACGGCAGATCGCTCGCCATTGGCCTATCTGGTGAAGCCCCTCGCAGACTATTTTGTGAAGGCCTTCCGCGAGAGTTGAGCGGTTCGCGGAAAGCTGACTGAAGGGGTCGCATTTGTCCCTTTCCCGGTGCAGCCTTCCGCTGTAGCGTCCGCGCCAATGACTGCTGAATTCTGATAAAGGAGCCCGCCTCATGAGCGTTGACGCCAAAATCCAATCCCTTGGTCTGACCCTGCCCGATGCCCCGGCGCCGGCGGCCAACTATGTGCCCTTCGTGGTGTCCGGGAACATGGTCTATGTATCCGGCCAGATCTCTGCCGACGAAAATGGGTTGATCACCGGTACCCTCGGGGATGACCTCGATGTGGCCGCAGGGCAGGCGGCTGCCAAGCGCTGCGCGCTGTCGCTGCTGGCGCAGGTCAAAGCGGCGTGTGGTGGCGATCTGGGCAAGCTGAAACGCGTGGTCAAGCTGGGGGCCTTTGTGAACTCCACCGCCGATTTCACCCAACAGCCGCAGGTCGTGAATGGCGCCTCTGACCTGCTGGTCGAAATCCTGGGTGATGCCGGGCGGCATGCGCGCTCTGCCGTCAGCTCGCCGTCGCTTCCCCTTGGTGTGGCGGTCGAAATCGACGGCGTCTTCGAAATCGAGGTCTGACCCCGGTCATGTCTGTCCCATGCCTGCCTGCGGCCTTTTTGCGCCAGCCGATCGCCCACCGCGCCTTGCATGGGCTGCAAGACCACTGTCCCGAGAACAGCCGCGCAGCAATCTGCGCGGCCATCGCGGCTGGGTATGGGATTGAAATCGACCTGCAGGTGTCATCGGACGGGCGGGCAATGGTCTTTCACGACCATATGCTCAACCGCCTGACCGCCGAGGATGGCCCGGTGAGAGACCGCAGCGCACAAGCGCTGTCCAGGATCCAGCTGAACCACAGTCGTGACGAGACCATTCCGACCTTTGCCGAAGTGTTGCAGCTGGTTTCGGGGCGGGTGCCGCTGCTTGTCGAGGTGAAGGACGTCGGCGGTGAGATGGGACCCGATGTCGGAGAGCTCGAGGCGGCTGCGATCACGGATCTCCGGGACTACCCCGGGCCCGTGGCGCTGATGTCCTTCAACCCGCACAGCATGGCTGAGGTGGCGCGCCTGGCGCCGGATATGCCGCGCGGTCTCACCACCAGCGCCTTTGACCCGACCGACTGGGCCCCCCTGGCGCCCGCCCGATGTCTGGAGTTGCGGGGCATTCCCGATTTTGACCGCGTGGGCGCCTGTTTTGTCAGCCATGAGGCTAAAGATGTTCGCCGCCCCCGGGTGCAGGAGCTGCGGGCGTCGGGCGTGCCGGTGCTGTGCTGGACAATTGGCGCGCCCGTGCAGGAGGCAGACGTATCTGGGTACGTGGACAACGTGACGTTTGAAAATTATCTTTCTGCTTTCGGTGCTTGATCGGCTCGATCCTGCGCCCAAATAGGGGGGAGGCAGTGTGAGGCGGAATGGATCAGGCGCGCGTGGAAATTCAGGTATTGAGCAGCCTGTCGCAGATCGATGCGTCAGACTGGGACGCCTGCGCCTGCCCCGAAGCCGCGCGCGGTGGTCGTCCTTATGATCCGTTCACAACCCACCGTTTCCTGAGCGCGCTGGAACAGAGCGGCTCTGTCGGTCGGGGAACCGGGTGGCAGCCGCAGTATCTGGCCTGTTATCTCGAAGGTGACCTGATCGCCTGCGCGCCGCTCTATGCCAAGGGGCATAGTCAGGGTGAATATGTCTTCGATCACAATTGGGCACATGCCTACGAGCAGGCCGGTGGTCGATATTATCCGAAGTTGCAGATTGCAGTGCCGTTTACGCCGGCGACGGGGCGGCGGTTTCTCGTGCGTCCGGAGTATGAGGAGATCGGAACCTCCGCGCTGGTGCAGGGGGCGGTGCAGCTTGCCTCTGACAACCAGCTGTCGTCGCTGCATGTGACCTTTTGCACCGAGCGCGAAGTCAAAAATGGATCCGATATCGGGCTGATGAGTCGCAGCACCCAGCAATTTCATTGGCTGAACAACGGGTATGAGACGTTTGACGACTTCCTTGCCGCATTGTCCTCCCGCAAGCGCAAGAATATCCGCAAGGAACGGCGGCAGGCGCAAGGGTTTGGCGGTATCATCGAGACCTACACGGGCGCTGATTTGCGACCGGAACACTGGGACGCCTTCTGGGAGTTCTATCAGGATACCGGCAGCCGCAAATGGGGCAGCCCTTATCTGACGCGCGCCTTCTTCGACATCGTGCATGAGACGATGGCGGATGATATGGCGCTGGTGCTGGCAGAACGGGACGGGGTGCCGGTTGCGGGGGCGCTGAACTTCATCGGGGCGGACGTGCTGTATGGCCGCTACTGGGGCTGCGCCGAGCATCATCCCTGTCTGCATTTCGAACTGTGTTACTATCAGGCCATCGATCTCGCCATCGAGATGGGGCTGGCGCGGGTCGAAGCAGGCGCGCAGGGCGAACACAAACTGGCGCGGGGCTACCTTCCTGCGGAGACGCACAGCCTGCACTGGATTGCGGATCCCGGTTTTCGGGCTGCGGTCGAACAATATCTCGAGGCGGAACGGGCAGCGGTGGACGAGGAGATCGAGATCCTCACCCGGTATGGTCCGTTCAAACGAACATATGTGGAGGAACAGGAATGACCGAGAAACTCTCCGAGGAGACCCGAGGTCCCTTGCTGAAGCCGCTGTTTGATACCGGCTGGCAACTGGAAGACGGACGGGATGCGATCCGCAAGACCTTCAAATTCGACGATTTTGTCGATGCATTTGCATTCATGACAAAAGCTGCGATCTGGGCAGAGAAATGGAACCACCACCCGGAATGGAGCAATGTCTACAACCGCGTCACGGTGGTGTTGACGACACATGACGTGGAGGGGCTCAGCGCTCTGGATGCGAAACTGGCCCGCAAGATGGATGGTCTGGTCTGAGACGAATGGCGCTGGCCGCATCCCAATCCGCGGTGCCAAGGTGCGGCAAGAGGTATTGCGCTGCGCTTTGCGCATCGCGGGGGGGGCGGGGGCCGCGCCTTTGGCGCGGCCCCCGCCGGGCCCAACGCTTTTGCAGCAGCCTCCGGCTGATGAGGAAAGGGGCGGGAGCGCGCCCCTCGCTGCCTTTTGTGGCGGCTGGCAGGAGGGCATAAACCCGCAGCGGTTGTGCGGGCAGATCTCGTGCCGTGGCGCGGACAGCCCCGACGGTGCTAGTGAAGCGGGAGCCCCACCGTTGCGCGCCACATCTTTTGCAGGCGTTTGTGGTCGAGACCAACACCGGCTTCTTTCGCCTTGATCAGCTCCTGTGCGATATGGCGCTCGCCAGAGCCCTCGTCCATATCGTCCATCAGTTCTTCAAGCCGATCCCGAACTGCACTGGCGTCGCGGGCTGCCACCATGGAGTCCAGAAGCTTCTTCAGCTGTTTCAGGAACGCCTTTGTTTTCTTGGAGGCAAACAGCGCCTGGGTAAACTCTGCCGTAGCGCGCAGTTTGCGCAGGCTCTTGCGAAAGCTGTCACGGGCCTGGCTGTCCAGACGTTTCAGCGTTTCGCCATGCTTCATGGCCTGATTGAGCCGCAACTCCAGCGTTTCCAGGCACAGGGTCTCCAGTTTCTCACGGCTCTCCGCCGCCGGGCGCCAGAAGGCGGGATCGCGCATGTCGCCACCACGGGCGATCAGGTCACGCACGCGGCTCTCTTCGAGCAAGGCGCGCAAGGCCGTGCGTTCTGCGTCGATCCGGCCGAGCACCCGTTCTTCCAGAGCCTGCAGGGCGCTGTTGTCGGGCAACGCAACCCGCGCCGGGGTCAGGGTGTCCTGCCAGAGCAGATAGAGGTCCCGCAGCCGGGTGACCTCGGCCGCCAACCATCTGGCCTCCTCCAGAAGTGCCTTGTTGTGATCGGGCGGGAGCAGCGGACGGAACAGGGTCAGCCCGCTGCGCAGGCGTCGCAACGCCACCCGTAGCGCTTGCGCACTGTCAAAGGAATCATCCCGCGCCACGAAGGCGCGGGCGGCGTCGATCTCATCCATAACCTCCGCCATGATTGTGGCGGGGTGGATCGCAGGCTTTTGCGCGTCGGTCATTCGTCTTCGTTCAAGGCCTTAGGTCTGCTGGCGTATTCGTGATCTGATGTGATTACAACGCATCCAGCAGTGCTTCGCCAGCAGACACTTCACAAGTGCCCGGACTTTCTTCGAGGTGCAGGATTTTTACCTCACCATCGGTGACGATCATGGCATAGCGCTTCGATCTGGCGATCAATCCGGCGGGCGGCGCGTCGAACCGCATGCCAAGCGCTTCGGTCAGGCTGCACTCGGCATCGGCCAGCATGGTGATTCCCGCGGCGGTCGCGCCGGTGGCCTCGCCCCAGGCCTGCATCACGAAGGGATCGTTGCCCGCGACGCAGATGATTTCGTCGACCCCTTTGGCCGCGAATTGATCCTTGGTGCGGATGAAGCTCGGCACATGGGCCGAGTGGCAGGTGGGGGTAAAGGCGCCGGGGACCGCAAAGATCGCCAGGGTGCGTCCTTTGGCGAGGTCGGCAATCTCGACCTGTTCGGGGCCGTTATCCCCCAACCGGGTCAGGGTGGCGGCGGGCAGCTTGTCTCCAACGGCAATCATCAGGTCCATCCTCTGTGCTCATTTCAAATACGTCACGACGACTTTGCGCAATTGCGTCGCAACCGGCCCTGCATGTAGGGTCCTGCGCAGACGGTACTGGAACTGCATCAGGAGACAAGAGGGCAGATGACGCATATCGCAGTGATTGGCGCAGGGCAGGCAGGCGCATCTTTGGTGGCCAAGCTGCGCAATAGCGGGTTTGACGGTGACATCACCCTGATTGGCGCCGAGGAGGCCCTGCCGTACCAGCGCCCGCCTCTGTCCAAGGCGTATCTGCTGGGGGAGATGGAGTTGGAACGCCTGTTTCTGCGCCCCGAAAGTTTCTACGCCGAGCAGAACATCACCCTGCGTCTGGGCACGCGGGTGGATGCGATCGACACGGCAAGCAAAGAAATCCACATCGGCAATGAGGTCATCGCCTATGACCAGCTGGCGCTGACCACCGGGTCGCATCCGCGTCGTCTGCCAGCCTCGATCGGCGGGGATCTCGACGGTGTTTTTGTTGTGCGCGACCTCAAGGATGTCGATGCCATGGCGCCGCAAGTCCGGGAAGGGGCACGGGCGCTGATCGTCGGCGGGGGCTACATCGGCCTCGAAGCGGCGGCGGTCTGCGCCAAGCGCGGGGTCTCCGTGACGCTGGTGGAGATGGCGGATCGGATTCTCCAGCGGGTGGCCGCACCGGAGACCTCGGAATATTTCCGCCAGCTCCATGGCGATCACGGTGTGGCAATCCGCGAAGGTATCGGCCTCAACCATCTGGAAGGCGAGGCGGGCAAGGTCACCCGCGCCGTGCTGAGCGATGGCAGCACGTTGGATGTGGATTTTGTCGTGGTCGGGGTTGGGATCGCGCCTGCCGCCGAGCTGGCGGAGGCTGCGGGGATCGAGATTGAGAACGGTATCCGCACCGATGAATTCGGGCGCACCTCTGATCCGTCCGTCTGGGCGGCGGGGGATTGCGCCTCCTTCCCCTACAAGGGTCAGCGCATTCGACTGGAAAGCGTGCCCAATGCGATCGACCAGGCCGAAGTGGTGGCGCAGAACATGCTTGGCGCGGAGAAAACCTATGTGGCGACGCCGTGGTTCTGGTCCGACCAATATGACGTGAAACTGCAAATCGCCGGGCTGAATTCAGGGTACGACACCGTCGTCACGCGGCAGGGCGAGGGCCGCCAGGTCTCGTTCTGGTATTATCAGGGTGACCAGCTGGTGGCGGTGGATGCGATGAACGATCCGCGCGCCTATATGGTGGCCAAACGCTTGATCGAGGCGGGCAAGACCGCGGACAAGGCGACGGTGTCCAACCCGGAGGCGGATCTGAAGCCGCTCCTGAAGGCGTGAGGATCATCGCGGGCGACTTTCGCGGCCGGGCTCTGGCGAGCGTCGGCAAGGGGGATGCGGGGGCGCATCTGCGGCCCACGACGGATCGGGTGCGGGAAAGCCTGTTCAACGTCCTTACTCACAAGATCGACTTCGATGGCGCGCGGGTGCTTGACCTATTTGCGGGCACCGGTGCGCTGGGGCTGGAGGCGCTGTCGCGCGGCGCTGAGTCCGTCACCTTTGTCGATGACGGGCGGGTCGCACAGGGGCTCATCACCAAGAACATCGACCTCTGCCGCGCCCGCGATCGTGCGCGGCTTGTCCGTCGTTCCGCGTTGAAACTGGGCGACAACCCGGATGCCCCCTATAGTCTGATCTTTCTGGATCCGCCTTACGGCAAGGCGCTGGGCGAGGCGGCGATCGACGTGGCGCGGGCCGGCGGCTGGGTGGCCGAGGACGCATTGATCGTCTGGGAGGAAAACACTCCGATGCCACCTCCTGAAGGCTATGAGCTTGAAGACAGTCGCAAATATGGCGACACCCATATTACACTCCTCTGGGCCGCCGCGCCCGTGTCACCGCACTGATCAAGTCAGCCCCCCCGGAAAGAGCCCGCCGATGCCCAAGACCTATCCGCGCCCCGATCTCGTGATCTTTGACTGTGACGGGGTCCTGGTCGACAGCGAGCGGGTGTTCAATGCGGTATTGGCCGAGGATCTCACGTCGCGCGGACTGGCGATGACCACCGAGGTCAGCCTGCCCACCTTTGCGGGGCTTGCGATGCCGGAAGTTGCCAAGAAGGCAACCGAGATGGGGGCAACCCTGCCGGAGACCTGGATCGCGGAGGTTTACGAAACCGCCTATGCAACCTTGCGGCAGGGCGTACCGCTGATCCCGGGCGTCATGACGGTCCTGCAGCGACTGGATGCGGCCGGCATTCCGACCTGTGTGGTGTCAAACGGCAGCGAGGAAAAGATGCGGATCACCCTCGGTCCACACGGGCTTTGGGATCGGTTTCATCCGAACGCGATGTTTTCTGCCCCTACGATGAAGGTCGCAAAACCGGACCCCGGCATCTTCCTCGCAGCGGCGGCGCATTTCGACGTGGAAGCCCGGCAGTGCGTGGTGATCGAGGACAGCGCGACTGGCGCACGGGGTGCGTATCGCGCGGGCATGCAGTGTTTCGGCTATGCGGCCCACGACTCCGGTGATCTGCTTGTGGCCGAAGGGGCCGAGGTTTTTCACGACATGGCCGATCTTCCGCTGCGGCTTGGGCTGGATTGACCCACGGGTCGTCTGCGCACGACCCCGCCGGGGCAGGGATCAGTCCGTGTCGTATGTCGGATGGAATCGGCCGCTGGGCGACAGGGTAAAGATGTCGACCCCATCTGCGGTGACCCCCACCGAGTGCTCAAACTGTGCCGACAGGGATTTGTCACGGGTGACGGCGGTCCAGTCGTCTGCCAGCACCTTGGTTTCGGCGCGGCCGAGGTTCAGCATCGGTTCGATGGTGAAGAACATGCCTTCTTCCAGAACCGGACCCGTGCCGGGGCGACCATAGTGCAGGACGTTGGGCGGGGCGTGAAAGACCTGCCCGAGACCATGGCCGCAGAAATCGCGCACCACGCTCACGCGCTGGCTTTCGGCATAGGACTGGATCGCGTGGCCGATGTCGCCAAAGGTGTTGCCGGGTTTGACCACTTCGATGCCCTTCATCAGGGCGTCATGGGTGATCTGGATCAGACGCTCGGCCTTGCGGGGCAGTTTTCCGGCCACATACATGCGGCTGGTGTCACCGAACCAGCCATCGACGATGACGGTGACGTCGATATTCAGAATATCGCCATCCTTCAGCTTCTTGTCGCCGGGGATGCCGTGGCACACCACATGGTTGATCGAAATGCAGCTGGCGTGCTGATAGCCCTTGTAACCGATGGTCGCGGAGGTCGCACCGGCGTCTTCCACCATCTGGGTGATGATCCGGTCGATTTCGCCGGTGGTCTGACCGGGAAACACATGCGCGGCGATGTCGTCCAGAATCCGCGCCGCCAGGGCACCGGCTGCGTGCATGCCGGCAAAGTCGGCCTGCTCGTAGATGCGGATGCCATCCTTGGTGGTGCGGCCGTTCTTGGATCTCATCGGGGCATGCTCCGTCGCGTGTTCACAGGTCTCTCTGCCGCTATGTAAGCGTTTCTGACCCAAAGGGCCAGAGGGGGCGCTTCTGTCTGCGGGTGGGTTTTGGGGAACTTTCCCGTCTGACCGGCGTTTTCACGCTGAAAAGACGTGAAAAGCAGGGATCAAGGAGCACCGCATGGAAAGCCTCGACAGTGTAATGCAGACCGAAATTTACAGCGGCAGGACGCTCGCCGATCTAGTCACGCTGGAGTTTCTTGCCAGCGTATTGGGCAGCGTGGTCGCCGCTGCGCTCATCCTCTTTGTGGGGTTCATCCTGGGATCCTGGGCCAAGCGCCGGATCGTAGCCCTGAGCGACAGCCATGCGCGGTTGGACAAAACCCTGTTCCATTTCCTCGGAAACGTGGTGCGTTACTGTATTCTGGGCTTTGCGATTCTGATTGTCCTGAACACCTTTGGCGTGCAGACCACCTCGATCATTGCGGCGATCGGTGCTGCGGGGCTGGCGATCGGTCTGGCGATGCAGGGCGCGCTGTCGAATGTGGCGGCAGGGGTGATGATCATCCTGTTCCGCCCGTTCAAGCTGGGTGATTTCATTGACGTCAACGGCACCATGGGCACGGTCAGGGAAATTACCCTCAACAACACTGTCCTCGCCGACCTGTCGAACGTGAAGGTCATCATTCCCAATGCCGAGGTCTGGGGCAATACCATCTCCAACTATTCCGAATACCCCACCCGGCGCGCCGAGTGGAGCTTTGGTGTCGGCTATGGCGCGAACCTCGCGGTGGCCGAGCGCACCATCCGCGACACCATCATGGCGGACGCGCGCTCGCATAGCGATCCGGAGCCGTTCATTCAGGTCAGCACCCTCAATGACAGTTCGGTGGATTTCCTGGTGCGGGTCTGGGTCGATGCCGGTGACTATTTTCAGTACAAGGCCGATATGACCCGCAAGGTGAAGGAGGCACTGGATGCCGAAGGTGTGGATATCCCCTTCCCGACCCGCACCCTCATCCAGCCCGCGGCACCGGAGCCGGAGCCGCAGCAGGACGCGGCCTGAGACACGTGGTCAGCCCGCGAAGGGCTGGCCGACGTCCACGCCTTCGGGTGTGATCTGGGTGCCGATCACCAACCGTTCGACGCCGCGCCCGCGCGCCTCTTCAAAAGCGGCGGCATAGGACGGGTCGATATCGCCGGCCAGTGCGAAGCGGTCGCAATCCGTGCGCTGCACGAGATAGAGCATCACGGCCCGATGCCCGGCCGCCGCCATGCCGCCCAGTTCCCGCAGATGTTTCGCACCGCGCGCGGTGACGCTGTCGGGGAACTCGGCCAGACCGGGCTGGCGCGACAGGGTCACGCTTTTTACCTCGACATAGCAATCAGGCAGTCCCTCGCCCGTCAGCAGGAAATCGATGCGGCTGTTCTGGCCGTATTTCACCTCTGCCCGCACGGTGGAATAGGCTGCAAGTGCGGCGATCTGACCTGCCTCCAGCGCCGCCTTCAGCGCCCGGTTCGGCACAGAGGTATCCACCCCGGTGAAATCGCCGCTGCCGTGTTCCACCAGTCGCCAGCCGAACTTCAGCTTTTTCTTCGGGTCGTCATTGGGCTCCAGCCAGATCCGCATCCCAGGCTCCGCCAGCCCCATCATGGAGCCCGGATTGGCGCAATGGGCCGTCACCTCGCGCCCGTCCTCCAGCCGGCAATCGGCCAGAAAGCGTTTGTAGCGTTTGATCAGTGTCGCGGGGATCAGGGGCGTGGCAAATCTCATGAGGCCAGCTGATGGGCCATAAACTGCCACCTGTCAAAGCCTGATCCGCAGGGAACTGCTTGCACCGGCCACGGGGGTGGCTATCCTTTTGCCAGACCCCGGAAATCCCACAGGAGACACGCCATGCCCAATCCCACCGCTGCCATGCTTGTGATCGGGGATGAAATCCTTTCGGGCCGCACGCGCGATGCCAATATGCACTACCTCGCGGGCGAGCTGACCAAGCATGGCGTTGACCTCAAGGAAGTGCGCGTGGTCAGCGATGACGCCCCTGCCATCGTCGCGGCGGTGCGTATCCTGTCCGAAAGCTACGACCATGTGTTCACCTCTGGCGGGATCGGGCCGACCCATGATGATATTACCGCCGATTGCATCGCCGAGGCCTTTGGCGCAGAAATCGACGTGCGTGCAGATGCCCGTGCGATCCTCGAGGAGCATTATGCCCGCACGGGGGCCGAGTTGAACGACGCCCGATTGCGCATGGCGCGTATCCCCGATGGTGCTGAGCTGATCGACAACCCGGTGTCGCGGGCACCGGGCTTCAGCCTGCGCAATGTCCATGTCATGGCGGGTGTGCCCGCGGTGTTTCAGGCCATGGTCGCGACAGTGCTGGCCACGCTGACCGGCGGACAGCCCTTGCTGAGCCAGACCCTCCGGGTGGATCGGGGCGAAGGCGAGATTGCCGCCACACTCTCTGCTCTGGCAGAGAAATACGGCGATCTTTCCATCGGGTGCTACCCGTTTCAGAAAGACGGGGCGTTTGGCGCCAACGTGGTGGTGCGCGGCACGGACGGTATGCGCATCGATGCCGCCGTCACCGAATTGGCACGGGAGCTTGGTCTGTGAACCACAGCCCAACGGATCCGAAATATTACGACGTCGTGGAGGCCACCTGGCCTGCTTTGCGGCGGCGGCAGTTTGGGCCGGTCACCCTGCGTGAGGGCGGCGGTGGCGGCAGCCGTGTCTCTGCGGCTACCGTGGACGGATCGGTGACCGAGGCTCAGATCGCAGAGGCCGAAGCGGAGATGCAGGCCCTCGGCCAGTCGCGCCTGTTCATGATCCGCGATGGTCAGACCGATCTGGACACCCAGCTCGCGGCGCTTGGATATGAGGTGATGGATCCGGTCAACCTCTGGTCCTGCGCGCCTGAGATCCTCACGGATGTGGAGATTCCGCGTGTCACCACGTTTTGTGTCTGGGAACCCTTGGCGATCCAGAACGAGATCTGGGACGCGGGTGGCATCGGCCCCGAGCGCCGCGCTGTGATGGAGCGTGCGACCTGCGCCAAGACCAGCCTGCTCGGCCGGTGGGACGACAAACCTGCGGCGACCGCCTATGTCGGTTGCCACGACGGGATCGCAATGTTGCACGCGCTGGAGGTTCTGCCGCACCAGCGGCGCAAGGGGGTCGGGGTCTGGATGATGCGGCAGGCCGCCTATTGGGCCGCCGACCAGAGCGCAGAGGAATTGGTGGTCATTTGCACCCGTGCCAATGCCGGCGCAAACGCGCTCTATGCCAGCCTTGGTATGCGCGAGGTCGGCCAATACCACTATCGCATCAAACGCTGACGCCGGAGGAGGGCGCTGACGATGACCAAACTCAAGGAGCCGACCGCGCTCGACCTGCCGATGGCAGACCCGCTGCCGCCCGAGACGCAGAAGTATTTCGACATCTGCCAGGACAAGCTTGGCATGGTGCCGAACGTGCTCAAGGCCTATGCCTTCAACATCGAGAAGCTCAACGCCTTTACCGCGATGTACAATGATCTGATGCTGGGCGAGAGCAAGCTGTCAAAGCTGGAACGCGAAATGATCGCGGTGGTAGTCTCTTCGATCAACAAGTGTTTCTATTGCCTGGTGGCGCATGGTGCGGCGGTGCGGCAGTTGTCGGGCGATCCCGTGCTGGGGGAAATGCTGGTGATGAACTACCGTGTTGCGCCCGTTGATGCGCGTCAGCGCGCAATGCTGGATTTCGCCGCCAAGATGACCCGATCCAGCGCCGAGATCGAAGAAGCTGATCGCGAGGCTCTGCGGCACCACGGTTTTGATGACCGCGATATCTGGGACATCGCCAATGTGGCGGGTTTTTTCAATATGACCAACCGGGTCGCAAGCGCCACGGCCATGGCACCCAACGCGGAGTATCACGGGCAGTGCCGGTGATCTTGTCACAGATGGCCCGGGTCGCGCGGCGCTTCCCGCCGGCGGTGCTGCTGTGCGTGATCAGCGCGACCAGCGCCACGGCGGCCCCGATCACGATCCCGTTGCCAGCGGGAGAGGAGTTGCTGCGAGAGCAGGAAACCCAGCTTGACACGTTGTTGTTGCCGATTGGTCCGGTGGCGGGCGACGAAGTGCCCGTCCGGGCACTGGAAGGGCGCATTTACAGACGCAGCTGGCGCTTGAACGGAGACTGGAGCGCGCTTCAGGTGCTGGCCCCGATCCGGGCAGCCTTGACGGAGCGCGGCTTTGAAGAGGTCTTTGCCTGCACCGCGGCGGCCTGCGGCGGTTTTGGCTTTCGGTTCGGGATCGAGGTGATCCCGGCACCGGATATGGCGGTGAACCTGTCGGATTATGAATTCCTGGCGGCGCAGCACCCGGAGAGCGGCGTGGCGGTTTCGCTTCTGGTGTCGCGCTCTGCGGGGTCGATTTATGTGCAGCTGCTGGAGCGTCACGATCCGGAGCAGTTGCTGCGACCATTGGCGCCGCCGGAGGGCGTGGGGGTGCTTTCCGGCACCGACGAGGCGGCAACGCCCACCAACCTCGGGGAAGAAACCGCAACGCCATCGGGTCCGCAGGCGCTGCTGGCAGATGCGATCGCAAAGGGGGGGCGTCTGTCGACCGGAGCGATTGCCGACCTGATTGTTCTGCAAGGACATGTGCCGCTGCTCGATCTGGAATTTGCCTCCGGTTCGACCCGTATGGGAGATGGGCCCTTCGACAGCCTGCGTCAGTTGGCGGCCTTCATGACGGAGCGTGAAAACGCCACCATCCTGCTCGTAGGGCATACGGATACGGTGGGTGGCCTCGACAGCAATATTGCCTTGTCCCGGCGGCGGGCCGCCAGCGTGCGTGAGCGGCTGATCTCGCGCTACGACATCGCTGGGGATCGCATCCAGGTGGCGGGCGCGGGCTATATGGCCCCCTTGGCGCCGAACACGACCGAAGCCGGGCGCGAAACCAATCGTCGGGTCGAGGCGGTTCTGGTCAGACCCTGAGCCTTGCTCAATCCAGCAGCATCCAGAGCCCGACGCCCGCGAGCGTGACAGCAAAGCCGGTGTTGAGCCAGCGCGCCTGGGCGGGGCTGGAAAACACGCGGGCAAGCCGATCCCCTGCCAAGGTCCAGATGGTAAAGGCCAAGAGGTTGTTCAACGTGAAGACTGTTGTAATCAGAAGAACCTGTCCGATGTGACCAGGGTCGACAACCGGAAACCGGTCAGGGTCGAGGAACTGGCTGAACATCAATGCGATGATGACATAGGCCTTGGGGTTGAACAGCAGCAGGATCACACCATCCACAAAGCGGACGTCGGTTGCCGCATGCCTGTGACGCAACCGGCTGCTGCGTGCGAACCGCCATGCGATCCAAAGAATGTACCCCCCGCCCAACAGCTTGACCGCGGCAAAGATGGCGGGATGTTGCGCAAGCGTTGCGAGGCTGCCCAGACCGATGGCGAGCGTCACGCCCCAGGTGGCGAGGTGGTAGCCCACCGAGGCCGCAATCGTTGCTCTGGCACCAAACTGCGCGCCCGCGGCCGCAAAATACAGGTTTCCAGGGCCTGGGCTATAGGCCAGTGGCAGAAGAAACATCAGCAAGGCAAGGATCATCGGCGTGTCCATCGAGGCGGTTCTGCGCTGATGATGTGTCAGGCAGTGCGCCTTGCAGCGACCCGAATGTTGCGCATTGGCGCGTCGGGCCGAACAAAAGCCCCCTGCAGAATATGCAAGGGGCAGTCGAGGGAAGTGTGGATCGCCTTGAAGCCGAGGTAGAGCCGGGTGCCGAGCGGGGGCACCCTTGGCAAAGCGCCTACCAGGTCTCCATGCCCTTCTCCGCAAAGGCATGGGCGAGAAAATCAATGAAGGCGCGGACCTTGGGTTGCGTGAACCGTCCCGGCGGATAGACGGCATAGACGCCTAGGGTTTCGACCGGGAGGGAGGGCATCACGTCCTCGACCAGACCTTCGGCCTTGGCCTCGGCGTAGAGGTAGCTCGGAAGATAGGCGATCCCGAGCCCCGATATGGCGGCGTTCAGCAGGGATTGCCCGTCATTGACCGAGAGCCAGCCGGTCGAGCGCACCTGGCGTTTTTCGCCCGAGGGCGCGGTCAGTTTCCAGACGTTGCCGCTGGACTGGTTGGAATAATGCAGCAGTTTGTGCGCATTGAGGTCGTCGATCTTTTGCGGGCGGCCGAATTTCTCCAGGTAGCCGGGCGACGCGACCATGCGTTTGGTGGTCTCGGTCAGTTTGCGGGCCCGAAGGCTGCTGTCCTCCAGTTCGCCAATGCGCACGGCCATGTCGAACCCTTCGGAGATCAATTCCACGAAGCGGTTGTTGAGCACCATATTGACGGTGATGTCGGGAAAATCGCGCAGGAAATCGGACAGGACCGGCGACAGGTGGTTGACGCCGAAATCCGTCGCAACCGAAATCCGCAACAGGCCGGATGGGGCCGTTTGCATCGATGTCACCAATGCGTCGGCCTCGCCAGCGTCGTTCAGCACCCGTCGTGCGCGGTCGTAGTAGGCCAGGCCGATTTCCGTCGGCGACACCCGGCGCGTGGTGCGGTTCAACAATCGCGCACCCAGGCGGGCTTCGAGGCTGGAGACATGTTTGGAAACGGCAGATTTGGAGATGCCCATCTTCTTGGCTGCGTCCGTGAACCCGCCTTGATCCACCACATTGGCGAAGGCTTCCATCTCGGTCAGTCGGTCCATTTCGCATTCCTCATCGCACGTTCTGTCTCTTGCCCTTCCTGCGGGGCAAATCGGGCAAGATCGGGGCGGGCTTGGGATAATTGCAGGGTTTTCGCCGGATCGTTCGTGGTCAGGAAACAGGGGGCGCGGGATATTTCGATGCGCGCCGAAGCATCGCCGGGGCGGGACATGTCAGGACGGGCAGGCACTGAACACAAAGGACCCTGCGATGTTGACCTGCATCATCCGGTATCAGATCGATCCGACGAAACATGCCCAATTCCGCCAATATGCCCAGACCTGGGGGCAGGCCATTCCGCGCAATGGTGCCGATCTGTTCGGCTATTTCGCGCCGCATGAAGGCTCTTCGACACTGGCCTATGGGATCTATTCGATCCCGTCTCTGGCGGCATATGAGGCCTATCGCGCCCGTTTGGCGGCGGATCCGCTGGGACGCCAGAACTATGAATTTGCCCAAAAGGAGAAGTTCATCCTGCGTGAGGACCGCACCTGGCTTACACTGGCCTCGACACCGCATGGGCCCGGAGGGAGAGAGGAACGATGATCGCTGTAATCTTTGAGGTGACACCCGCACAGGGGATGAAAGAGGCCTATCTGGACCACGCGGTCACGCTGCGCCCATTGTTCGAAGGGATCGAAGGTTTCATATCGGTGGAGCGGTTTGAAAGCCTCACAACGCCGGGCAAGCTGTTGTCACTGTCCTTCTGGAAAGATGAAGCGGCCTTGAGCCGGTGGCGGCAGATGGAGAAGCACCGCATTGCGCAGGCAAAAGGCCGCAATGGGTATTTTGAGGATTATCGCCTGCGCGTGGCCGGTGTCATCCGCGACTACGGAATGTCGGAGCGTGAAGAGGCCCCGGACGACAGCCGCGTGCGACACGATTGACCTCGCAAATGCGCGTGCGGAAATGCTTGGGGCGCCGTTTCGTGCGGTGGTGCGTCTGGGGTGTTCGCGGTGTGGATGAGAACGCAGCATCTGCGGGGGCGGTGTGTCTCACCCCCACAGCCGGCAGATGACGGGGTTACGCGGCTTTGCGCTGGTGGCGGCCTTCCTCGATCTCTTCGACGATTTTTGCAACAAAGGCCTCTAGGTCATCGGGCTGGCGGCTGGTGACGATACCCTGGTCCGCCACTGCCTCAGCATCGACCCAATTGGCACCTGCATTGATGATGTCGGTCTTGATGGAGCCGTAAGAGGTCATGTCGCGATCCTTCACGATCCCCGCCTCGGCCAGCACCCAGGGCGCGTGGCACACGGCTGCGATCACTTTGCCCTCGTTGTGGAAATCCTTGACGAGGGCGATCACGTTCTCCTCGACCCTCAGCAGGTCCGGGTTGATCTGACCGCCGGGAATGACCAGCGCATCATAGTCAAAGGCGTTGACGTCTGCGACCTTCCGATCCGCTTCGGCCTCGCCGTTCCAGTCCGGGCCTTCCCAGCCGCGGATCTTTTTCCCGTCAAGCGTGGCGACATGCACGGTTGCGCCCTTGGCGCGCAACGCGTCGCGCGGGACTTCGAGTTCGGATTTTTCGTAGCCGTGGGTTGAGATGATGAGGACTTTTGCGTCGGAAATCTTCGGCATCTTCTGTCCTTTCCTGTCTGTTGCCTTGAATGATCGCCTTGTGGCGACCGGCTCGAACAGGAAACGAAAACCCCGCCACGGATGTTCCGGACGGGGTTTTCGCAGTAAGGGTCACGTTGCGTCAGGTCACAGTGTTGCCGCCAGCCGAGTGCCCTGATTGATGGCGCGTTTGGCGTCCAGTTCCGCGGCTACATCTGCTCCGCCAATCACATGGGCGGTGATTCCGGCCTCGGCCAGTTGGTCGGCCAGGGACCGTTCGCTGACCTGCCCGGCACAGAGAACAATGGTGTCGGCCTCGATCACGGTGGGGGTGTCGCGCGCCTCGCCAAAGCTGACATGCAGCCCCGCGTCGTCGATCCGCTCGTAGTTCACGCCGCCGACAAACTCCACGTCCTTCATCTTTAGCGTGGCACGATGAATCCATCCTGTCGTCTTGCCCAGCCGCTTGCCGTGGCGCTCGGCCTTGCGCTGCAAGAGCGTCACCTGCCGCGCCGGTGCTTCGGGTTGCGGCCCTTCGGGCGCCAGGCCCGCGCGATGTTCGCCCGGATCGGTCACGCCCCATTCGCGCATCCACAGGGGCAGGCTTTCGGTCGGGCTGTCACCTTCGTGCAGGAGGTATTCCGCGACATCAAATCCGATACCCCCGGCACCGATCACGGCGACCTTGTCCCCCACCTGCACCTTGTGACGCAGCACATCGATGTAGCTGACGACAGAGCCGTGATCCTGCCCCGGAATGCCGGGGTCGCGGGGCACGACGCCGGTGGCAACAATGACCTCGTCAAAACCCGCGAGATCCGCAACGCCTACACGGCGGCCCAATTGCACCGAGATGCCCGCTTTGGCAATCATGGTGCGATACCAGTCGACGAGGCCCCAGAATTCCTCCTTGCCGGGGATCTGCTTGGCCATGTTGAGCTGGCCGCCAATTTCTTCTGCGGCATCGAACAGCGTCACGGCGTGGCCGCGTTCCGCAGCAGCCAGCGCGGTCGACAGGCCCGCGGGGCCGGCCCCGACGATCGCCACGGTCTTTGTGTGCCCTGCCGGGGAGAGCACCAGTTCGGTTTCGTGACAGGCGCGCGGGTTCACAAGGCAGGAGGTCAGCTTGCCGCCGAACGTATGATCAAGGCAGGCCTGGTTGCAGGCGATACAAGGGGCGATTTCCGCCGCGCGCCCCTCTGCGGCCTTGGCGACGAACTCCGCGTCCGCCAGCATCGGGCGCGCCATCGACACCATATCGGCACAGCCCTGTGCCAGAACATCTTCGGCGACCTCAGGAGTGTTGATCCGATTCGAGGTGATGACGGGGATCGAAACATGCCCCATCAATTTTTGCGTGACCCAGGCAAAGGCAGCACGCGGCACCGACGTGGCGATGGTGGGAATGCGGGCCTCGTGCCAGCCGATGCCGGTATTGATAATCGTCGCCCCCGCGGTTTCGACAGCCTTGGCCAGTTGCACCACCTCGTCAAAGGTCGATCCGTCGGGCACCAGGTCGATCATCGACAGACGGTAGATCAGGATGAACTCCTCCCCCACGGCCTCCCGCACCCGGCGTACCACTTCGACCGGCAGGCGCATGCGGTTCTCGTAAGCGCCGCCCCAGCGATCAGTCCGCTTGTTGGTGTGAGTGACGAGGAACTGGTTCAGGAAGTAGCCCTCCGAGCCCATGATCTCGACCCCGTCGTAGCCAGCCTCTTGTGCCAGACGCGCGGCGGTCACGATGTCGGAAATCTGTTTTTCGATGCCCTCTTCGTCCAGTTCCGTCGGCGGAAACGGAGAGATCGGAGATTTGATCGGGCTGGGGGCGACGCATTTCGGCCCGTAGGCGTAGCGGCCCGCATGCAGGATCTGCATCGCGATCTTGCCGCCGGCCTCATGCACGGCCTTGGTCACGACGGAATGGTTGGCGACGTCCTGTTCCGTCGTCATCATCGCCGCGCCCGGCAGCACGGAACCTTCGAGGTTCGGACCAATGCCGCCTGTCACCATCAGCGCCACACCGCCCCGGGCGCGGGCGGCATAGAATTCGCCAACCCGGTTCCAATCGCGGGTCTCTTCCAGGCCCGTGTGCATGGAGCCCATCAGCACCCGGTTCTTCAACGTGGTGAAGCCCAGATCCAGCGGGGCCAGCAGATGTGGGTACGCAGCCATGACACTCTCCCTCCATGTCCTTCGTCGCGTCCCCATGCGGGGCGCTCTTGCGGCGCAGGATCGCCCGGCGGCTCGGGATTGTCACCTCCATACGCGGCGTCACCCCCTTGCGTGCCCCCGCGGCACGCGATCTAAGAGGGGGCAGACGGTTAGGCACAGGCGTGAGGCCACAGGAACAGCATGAGCAAAAAGACCAAGAAGCCCGCCCCGAAGGCAATGACCCCTGACGAAATCGCGGGTTTGCCCTATCGCCCCAACGTCGGGGTGATGATGATAAACGGGGACGGGGCGGTCTGGGTCGGCCAGCGGATGGATCGGCACAAGGACGCCTGGCAGATGCCGCAGGGCGGGATCGACAAAGGGGAGGATGCCCGCCTCGCCGCGCTCCGTGAGCTGGAAGAGGAAACCGGCGTTACCCCCGATCTGGTCGAGATCATCGCAGAAAGCGACGGCTGGCTGCCCTATGATCTGCCGCATGAGGTGGTGCCTCATTTCTGGGGTGGCAAATACCGCGGGCAGGAACAGAAGTGGTTTCTGCTGCGGTTCACCGGACGCGACGACCAGATCAATATCGCAACCAAGGATCCTGAGTTCTCGGCCTGGTGCTGGCAGCCGGTGGAGGAACTGGTGGACAAGGTTGTCCCCTTCAAGAAGGAGGTCTATGCGCGTGTCGTCGAGGAATTCAAAGCCTATTTGTAATGCCATCTTTGTCGCAGGGCTGACGCTGGCGATGGCAACCCAGGCCTCTGCGCTCAGTTGCTTGCCGATGGGACCGGGGGATGTCTATCGGATCGTATCCGAAAGCGAGGACCCCTTTGTCGTGATCGAGGGGCGTGTGAGCTTTGATGAAGCACTCCTGCCGCGCTACTCTGAAGCTGCGCCGCGCGCGACCGAACAGCCGACCGAGATCCCGGCACAGGTCACGGGGCTGATGCTGGGAGAGCGGATCTTCGACCAGTCCGTCGACGGGCAAATCACGCTGGAAGTCCATTGTTTGGGGCCATGGTGCGGAAGCCTGGTGTCCGGCACACGCTATTTGTTCTTTGCCCGGCAGACCGACGAGCGGGTCGTGGCGGTTGTAGAACCCTGTGGCGGCTTCTTCTTTGCGGCAGAGGATGGAAGCGCCGGGGATACGGTCCTGCAATGCCACCGGGGTGGGGTCTGCCCCTCGCAGCTGCCCGAGAGCCTGGACGGGGCGGTGTCACCTCTGGCCGACGACTGACCGCCAGAGGTTTGCCGACAGGGCCCCTTACGCCCTACTGCGCTGCGACCCTTGTTGTCGTCTTGACCGCAAGGGGTTTTGTGCCCTGTTGTCCCAGCCAGACAGAGAACAAGGCCACCACAGCCCCCAGCGCTTGCAGCGCGGAGAAACTCTCGCCTGCAAAAAGCGCCCCCAGGATCACTGCTGTCAGCGGGCTGAAGACCCCGAGGAGCGAGATCTGCGCCGGAGCGATGCGGCCGATGCCGCGAAACCACAGGATATAGGTGAACGCGCCGCCAATCAGACTCATGTAGCTGAGGCCGATGAGGTTGTTGGTCGTGAGGCTCGGCCAGTCAGGCAGGGCAAACACGGCCACGGGGATCAGCAACAGTCCCCCGGCGGTGAGCTGCCAGGCGGTGAAGGTCAATGCCGGCACGCCGGGTTGCCATTTGCGGGTGAGAACCACGCCTGTGGCCATCGAAAGCGCCCCGCCGAGCCCGGCCGCCACCCCACCGGGATCAAGGCTGGCCTCCGGCCCGAGCACCAGCAGCCCGACCCCCAGAATGCCCAGGATCGCCGCCAGTATGCCCTTGCCGTGGAGGCGTGTGCCAAGGAGAACCCCCGACAACCCCATCACGAACAGTGGCTGTACAGCGCCCAACGTGGCGGCGACGCCGCCGGGCAAACGGTAAGCCGACAAGAACAGCAGCGCCCAGAATACAGAAAAGTTCAACGCACCAAGCGCAAAGATCTTTGGCAGGAGGGCGATGGGCGGCAGCTGGCGCACGATCAGAAGCAGGAGCAGGCCGGCAGGCAAAGCCCGCAGCAGAGCCACCAGATAGGGCGATTCTCCGGGCAGGAACGTTGTCGTCACAATGTAGCTGCTGCCCCAAATGGCCGGCGCAAGTGCGGTCAGGGCAAGGTCTTTGTTATTCGTCATGGTGGGACTCCCCATATATCTCGATGTCGAGATAGTGATGCAAAGTCTCGACGTCAAGATATTTGCATCGCATTGACCTCCTTCGCGTCGCGGCACATTACTGGCGCATGGATCATGTGGATTTCATTCTGGAGCAATGGCGCCGCGAGCGGCCCGACCTCGATGTGACCGCGATGGGGGTGATCGGGCGCGTCGGGCGGCTCTATCTGGCCTACCTGAAACCGATGGAACAGACCTTCGCCCGCTATGGTCTCAATGCGGCGAAATTCGATGTGCTGGCCACTTTGCGCCGGGCAGGCGCGCCGTATCGCCTGTCGGCGGGGGCGTTGATGAAGGCGACGATGGTGGCATCCGGAACCATGACCAACCGGATTGATCGACTGGAGGCGGATGGCTTGGTCAGTCGCACGACGAATCCGGAGGACAGCCGCAGTTTCCTGATCGCCCTGACCGTTGAGGGGCTGACGCTGATCGATGAAGTCGTGGAGGCCCATGTCGCCACACAATCCGGCCTGATCGAGGGGCTGTCCCCCGAAGAGGTCGACCAGTTGGCCGAGTTGTTGAGCAAGGCGCTGACGGCATTGGACCGCACCTGATGGTACGGTCCAATGTGTCGGTCCTCGTCAGGGAGCCCCGGCGCCGGCCTGGGGTGTGGCACGGCGCAAGGGCGCGCTTCTAGAAGTCCTCGTAGAAGTTGAGCGCGGCATTGCCATCGGTGCCATGCGCCGTCGGCGCGGGCGGTGTCGCGTCCTCGTGATCGGCGGACACGTCCCACTCGTCGCGCTGGAGGGTGCGGGCAGGGCGATCAGAGCTGGCGGGGGCGGCGTGTTGATCCTGGCCTGCCGCACCGGACAGTTTGAAGTTCGCCACGACGCTGCCCAGTTGAGAGGCGTCGCTGTCCAGCATCTGGCACGCGGCGGAGGCTTCTTCCACCATGGCGGCGTTCTGTTGCGTCACCTGATCGAGCTGCACCATGCCGGTGTTGATTTCCTCGATGCCGTTCGATTGCTCGGATGCGCCTTCTGCGATTCCCGACACCAGTTGAGAGATGTGGTTCACGCGTTGAACAATCATCTGGAGCGCTTCACCGGCCTTGCCGACGAGGTCGACACCCGATTCCACCTGTTTGGAGCTTTCGCCAATCAGGGATTTGATCTCCATCGCGGCCTCGGAGGAGCGTTGCGCCAGAGCGCGCACCTCGCTTGCCACCACCGCAAAGCCGCGGCCAGCTTCGCCTGCGCGTGCAGCCTCGACACCAGCGTTCAGTGCCAGCAGGTTGGTCTGGAAGGCGATATCGTCAATCACCGAGATGATCTGTTCGATCTTCTTTGACGACTGTTCGATCTCGGTCATTGCGGTCACCGCGTTCTGTACCACGCCGCCGCTGGTTTCGGCCTCTTGTTTGGCCTCACCGGTGATCTGCTCCACACTGCGGGCGCTTTCAGCGGCGGATTTCACACTTGCTGTCATTTCTTCCAGCGCGGCGGCGGTTTCCTCCAGCGTTGCGGCCTGGCTCTCGGTGCGATGGGACAGATCGTCGGACGACTGGTTGATCTCGGCGGCACCGTTGCGAATGCGCTCGACCGCGCTCACCACATGGCCGAGCGTCTGATTGAGCGTGCTCACCGTCGTGTTGAAATCGGCACGCAGCTTTTCATGCTCGCCCGAGAATGGCGTGTCGATGGTGGCAGAGAAATCCCCTTGCGACAGACGCAGCAGCCCGGCGCTGAGGTGTTCCACCACAATCTGCTGTTCCTGCTGCTGTTGCGCGCGGGCTTCCTCGGCTTCACGCGCCAGACGGAGGTCGTCCTGAAGCGACACCAGCGCCTTGCCGATATCCCCGATCTCATCGCCGCGGCTTGCGTCAGCGACGTCGGTATCCAGATTGCCGTCCGCAACCTCGGCCATGCCGGTGCGAATACGGTTTAGGGGATGCGTAAAGGAACAGGCGATCCGCCAGCCAAGAAAGGACATGGCCAAACATACGCCAATGGCGATCAGACCGAGCACCCAGGCCTGGCTGCGCAGCGGTGCCATGACATCGTGCACATCCTGTTCGATGACCAGAACCCAATTGGCAATCCCGAGGTCGAGCGGCCGGGAGTAGGCATAGACCGGGTGGCCATCCAGCCCATCCGCGCCCTTGAAGAAGTGCGTTTCACCGTCAAGCGCCAGCATGATATGATCGTTCTCCGGCAGTGTGTCGAGCACCCGGAACCCGTCCTCAAAGCGGGAATTGGTGCGCGCCATGAGGTCTGCGCCCATCAGGTAGACCTGTGCGGTTTCGCCAAGGCCATCGGTGTTGTTGGTAATCTGACCCAGCAGATCCACGGGAACCTGGATCGCGATGACGCCCAGGCGGGTGCCGTCTCCATCAACGACCGGCGACGCGAGGAACGCGGCGGCAGCGCCATTGCTGGGGGCATAGGGTTCCATGTCCGCAAAGGCCACGGTTCCAGTCTTGGCGGACTGTGCATCGCGAAAGGCTGCCCCAAGCCCGGAGTCCTTGTAGGCACCGTTGGTGAGGCTGGTGGCGTAGTCCATTTCCTTGAAGACGGAATAGACGATGTCGCCTGCTGGGTTGATCAGAAAGGCATCGTAATAGCCTTTGCTTTCGATCAGCGTCCGCAGGCCATGATGATAGGTTTCGTGGATCTCGTGATAGGCGGCGTCACCGTCTGCCCTGTGCAGCTTGTGCTTTTCGCCGACGGGATGCCGATTGTCCTTGATGTAGGCGGTGCGCAGCGTGTCCGCGGCCGCTCCCCCAAGATCCTCCCACGTGGTCGCAAATGATCCCAGGGCGTTGACGGTGGCCGGCGAGGCGGCAAGCGACGTCAGATCCGCTCGGATCGTGGACATCATATTGCGTACCGATGCGCTGCGATCAGCGGTGATTGTCTCCATCTGGTTCTCGACGGCGCGTTCGGCATACCCGTGAAAGGCAAAGAGCGCGGCGGCGATGAGGATGGCGCTGATGGACGCGCTGAAAGCTGCGAAGTAGAGCGGCAGCTTCTGGGAAACTCGAAGGGCATTCATACGAAACATGGCGAGGTCCTATCGGATAGATGTGATCCACATTCTAGACCTCGCGTGGCAAACTTAAGAATTGGCAAATCTGGGTGGCAATACCTCTCTTTCGCGAATTACTATACTTTTGCGCGAAGTTTATGACCTATATGGCGCCAAGCGGCGGCATCAAAGGTGAAGGCTTGTATTCATTGAGGAAAGTGTGATTCGCGAACCCAAAGCGCAAACGGCGCATTTCGTTTTTGGATTTGGGTTCGGTTTTGGTCGGTCTGGTAGTATTTGAATTACCGAATACTACCCTGGGTCGCATGCCTTGAGCCTCTCGATGTCGGCGATTGGCTCAAGGCGTATCTTGTCTGCGGGCACGGGCGTTTAGGCCGCCAGCAAGCCCGCTGCTTGCAGAAGTGCGCGCATGTCGGTTTGCGGGCGCGGGCCGATGTGGCTGATGACTTCGGCCGCACAGGCGTTCCCCATTCGGGCGCAGGTTTCCAGATCCTGATCGTGGGCGAGGCCAAACAGGAAACCGGCTGCGAACTGATCGCCGGCGCCGGTGGCATCCACGGGCACGACCCGGGTCACGGGAACGTCGATGCGGCCTGCAGGGCTGACAACGGTAACGCCCTCGCCGGAGCGGGTGCAGACCACCAGCGGGCAGATCGCCGCCGTCTTTGCCAGCGCCTCTTCCAGATCACCGGTTTCAAACAGAGAGCGGATTTCGGCCTCATTGCCGATCACAAACTCCAGCTCGGTCTCGATCAGCTTCAGAAAATCGGCGCGGTGACGTTCGACACAGAAGGGATCGGAGATCGCGATGCCCGGCTTGCCGCCGCCTGCGCGGCAGTCACGCGCCGCTTCCATAAAGGCGGTTTTGCCTTTGTCCTTGTCGAACAGATACCCCTCAAGGAACATGATCTGCGCCTGTCCTGCGACCGCGTTCGGCACGTCGTCAGAGCTGAGTTCAGACGAAATCCCCAGATAGGTGTTCATCGAGCGCTCGCCATCGGGCGAGACAAAAATCATCGAACGCGAGGTGGGAAGTTCGCCGCCCGTGACGGGCGGGTTTACAAAATCAACGCCATCGTCCTGCATGGCTTGCGCGTAAAACCGCCCCAGCGCGTCGTCATGCACGCGGCCGATGAACGCCGAGGACAGCCCCAGCGCACCAGCACCCGCAATGGTATTGGCGACAGAGCCACCGGGCGTCTGCACCCGTTCCTTCATCGCGGCATAGAGCACTTCACCCCGCTCACGCTCGATCAGCTGCATGATGCCCTTCTCGATCCCCATATGGTCGAGGAAACTGTCGTCGCACTGGGAAATCACGTCGACAACCGCGTTGCCGATACCGACGAGCTGGTAGGTTTTGGTCATAGTGTTTTATCCTCGTAGAGGCAGAGATCTCGGATGATGCAGGTGGAGCACAGGGGTTTGCGCGCCTTGCAGTGATAGCGGCCGTGCAGGATCAGCCAGTGATGCGCGTGCAGTTGAAAATCGACCGGGATATTGTCCTCGATCGCCCGTTCAACGGCGTTCACATCCTTGCCGGGGCAGATGCCAGACCGGTTGCCGACGCGAAAGATATGCGTGTCCACCGCCTGTGCCGGGTAGCGCCACCACATGTTCAAAACCACATTGGCGGTCTTGCGCCCCACGCCGGGCAGGCTTTCGAGCGCTGCACGAGAACAGGGAACCTCGCCACCGTATTGATCGACAAGGATGCGGGAGAGCTTGATGACGTTCTTGGCCTTGTTGCGATAAAGGCCAATCGTCTTGATGTGTTCGACCACACCCTCTTCGCCAAGGGAGAGCATCTTCTGGGGTGTGTCGGCGATTTTGAACAAATCCTTGGTGGCTTTGTTCACGCCTGCGTCGGTTGCCTGAGCGGACAGGGCGACGGCCACGACCAACGTGTAGACGTTGACATGGTCGAGTTCGCCCTTGGGTTCGGCCTCGGCGTCCTGGAACCGCGTGAAGATCTCGCGGAGCGTATGATAATCGAGTTGCTTGGCCATCGGGCGTTCTTTTGCCCGCTGAGGACACAGGGCGCAAATTAAAAACGCGTGGTATTCGCAAGGGTTCAGGCGTTGCGGTGCAAAAGTCGCGCTTTAGCGTCGCGCAACAAAACAAACCGCAGGTTCCGGGTCGCGCCGCGTGCTTACTGTGGCTAATCTCAATGCCGAAGTAGAGAGAATACCAATGAGGACGAGTGCCATGCCGCGGGACGAACAGGCTTATCACTATGGGGTCATCCGCCGCGCGATCGAGGTCATTGATGCGGATGGGGCGGATCTGTCTCTCGAAGAACTGGCTGCCCGCATGGACATGAGCTCAGCACATTTTCAGCGTATATTTTCAGCCTGGGTTGGTGTTTCGCCCAAACGCTACCAGCAATACCTGCGTTTGGGACATGCAAAATCGCTGTTGCGTGAGGATTTGCCCTTGCTGGAGACCGCCCATGCCGTTGGGCTTTCCGGGTCTGGCCGCTTGCATGATTTATTCCTGCGTTGGGAGGCGATGAGCCCCGGTGAGTATGCCCGCCGGGGCGAGGGGTTGACCGTACGTTGGGGCTGGTTTGACAGCCCCTTCGGACTGGCACTCGCCATGGGCACTGAAAAAGGCCTGTGTGGTCTGGCCTTCGCGGCCGAAGTCGGGGCTGAAACGGCCCTGAGCGATATGCGTGCCCGCTGGCCCAAGGCCGCGTTTGTCGAGGATGCAGATGCGTTGCGCCCACAGGTCGAAGCGGCCTTTGCCCGCAAAGGCGAGACTGCGCTGCATCTGATGGGGGCCCCTTTGCAGATCAAGGTTTGGGAGGCGCTCCTGCAGATCCCCGAAGGCGAGGCCACCACCTATGGCGAGATTGCCGAAGCCATCGACAATCCCCGCGCCGTGCGCGCCGTGGGAACGGCGGTGGGGAAGAACCCGCTGAGCTGGCTCATCCCCTGTCACCGGGTGTTGCGCAAGGGCGGCGACATGGGCGGCTACCACTGGGGCGTGCCGGTCAAACGCGCGATGCTGGCTTTTGAGGCCGCCCGCGCGGAGGTCGCGCAAGAGAGCGCCGCGTGACCATGCGCGTGAGACCCCTCTTTATGCTCTGCAAAAGCGCTTTGCGGCGTGCGCGACGCTGTGCAGCCAGATGTGCTTCGAGCTCCGCCCACGCCTCTGCGCGCTCGATTTCATAAGCGGTGCGCGGCGGCCGTGGTGTGTCCCATCGGTCGAGGCCGAGGGTGACAAGAGCGATCCAATCATAAGACGACATGCGCAGACTCCATTGGGTGTGATGTGACCCTCTGAGAAAAGCAAATCGCTGCTGACACCCTGTTGTCAGTGGGGCATGCTAGGATGGCAGCAGGGTGTCACGGCATGTGCCCGCCCATCTGCATCACCGGAGGTGTCATGACCCGCAGCAATCGGATGTTCGAGTTGATCCAGATCCTGCGCGCGGCCCCTGCGCCGGTTCGGGCCGAGGATCTTGCCGCTCAGCTTGAGGTCTCCAAACGCACGATCTACCGCGATATTGCCGCGCTTCAGGCGATGCGCACGCCCGTCGAGGGAGAGGCGGGGATCGGCTACATGCTGCGCAAGGGGTATGATCTGCCACCGCTCAATTTCGATGAAGAAGAAATCGAGGCGCTGCATGTCGGGCTTGCGATGTTGATGCGCACGGGGGACGGCGCGCTACAGCAGGCGGCGGCGCGGGTTGGGCGCAAGATATGCGACGTCCACGCCAGCGCCGAGTGGTTGCAGGTTGCCCCGTATGGCGCGCCGCTTGATGACCCCGACAATGGCTGTGTGTCCAAGGCGATCTTGCGCCAGGCGGTCCGCAGCGCCCAGAAACTGCAACTGGTCTATGTGAATGAGGCCGGAGAGCAGAGCGAGCGCATCCTGCGCCCCTTGGCGTTGATCTATCACATCGACTGCACGCTGCTTGCGGCGTGGTGCGAGCTACGCAGCGGCTTTCGTCATTTCCGCACGGACCGGATGATGTCTGCTGACTTGCTGGACGCGCATTTCAGTGATGAAGCCGCGTTGTTGCGCAAGCTGTGGCGGGAACAAGAACGCGACACGTTTGTTTACAAGGCGTAACTTGGCCCGCAGGTTCGCGAGTGGGGGTGCGCGGCAATCCGCCGAACGCGGTGCCTGCACGCTTGCTGCGCGCAGCGATGCGCACAATATCTACACACAACGTCTCCGCCCGCGAACAGAAAACGCGGGCGATAAAAGACAGGTTTGAGGAAGAAAAGGTAGACTACAAATGTCTTTTGCAAAAATCCCCGCCCTTGGCGTGCTGGCCGCTGCCGTGGCGCTGAGCGCGTGTGACGATCCTGCCTCCTATGGTGCGCCCGGCGGTATCAACCGCTCTCAGAACGGGGCCATCATCGGTGGCCTGATTGGTGCAGGCATCGGTGCGGCGACCTCGGATGACGACAAGGCCGAGACCATCATCGGCACCGCTGCTGTCGGCGCACTGGCTGGCGGCCTGATCGGGCGAGAGTTGGACAAGCAAGAGGCGGAGCTGCGTCAAAGCCTCGACAATGACTCGATTTCCATTGTGAACACCGGTGATCGTCTGATTGTCTCGCTGCCCAATGACCTGACCTTCGCCACCGACAGCGCTGCGATTTCCTCGGTGGTGCGGAGCGATCTGCGCAAGGTTGCTGGCAGCTTGCAGCGCTATCCGGGCAGTGTGGTTCAAGTGATCGGTCACACCGACAGCGATGGCGCGGCCTCCTACAACTATTCCCTGTCTGAACGTCGGGCCAATGCGGTCGCCGATGAGATGGCCGCCGGCGGCGTCTCTTACAACCGTATGCGCATCATCGGCCGTGGCGAGGATCAGCCCGTGGCGAGCAACCTGACCGTTGAGGGCAAGGCACGCAACCGCCGGGTGGAAATCGTCATCATCCCGCAGGCGAGCTAAGCTCAAACGGATGAGCAGACCCCAAAGGCCGCGCCCCCGAGCGCGGCCTTTTTTGTTTGGTGCGCCAGCTGTGTAAGGGTGCACAGCCCGTCTGCGGTGGTCGGGCTTTGTTTGCGGGCTGACGCGACCTAGCTTTCACAGCGAGATACATGATTTGAAAGGACCAAATGATGGCTGATCCAGTATTGCTTATTATTTCCGGCTCTCTCCGCAAGGAGGCGACCAACCGTAAGCTGGCCAGAGAGGCCGCTCGGCTTTTTGGTCCTGCGGAGGTCATCGAGGGCGATCTGAACCTGCCGCTTTATGATGGCGATGCGGAAGAGGCCGACGGTATACCCACCGCCGTGCAGGCGCTGGCCGATCAGATTGCAGGGGCGGATGCCGTGGTCATCTCGACGCCCGAGTACAACAAAGGCCCATCCGGCGTGCTCAAGAACGCGCTGGATTGGGTGAGCCGCACCGAGGGCAACCCCTGGGCCGACAAGCCCGTGGCCGTGATGTCTGCCGCAGCGGGGCGTGCGGGCGGGGAGCGCGCGCAGATGATCCTGCGCAGTTTCCTGGTGCCGTTTCGCCCGCGTGTTCTGCCCGGGCCGGAGGTACATCTGGCTGGATCGAGCAAGGAATTCGACGCGGCCGGACGTCTGACCAGCGAGCTCTATACCAAGACACTGACCGACTTGATGACCCAGCTTCGCGCGGCTGCAACTGGGTGACAGCATCGGGCAGGCCGCGGGGGCCGCACCCAACGGGTGCGGCCCCCGCGTTCGGCGATGCGCCTGGCGCAGCGCAATCCCTCTCTTGAACGCCGGGACCGCGGCACACTCAGAGATTGTCAGAGACACGAAACCCGTCGGGAATGGTGTCGCGTCCGTCCAGCAGCAGGGTTGCCATGACCTCGGCGACCTTGGGGGCCATGCCAAAGCCGATCTTGAAGCCACCGTTGGCGATGAAATGCCCGGGGCGGTCGGGGTATTCTCCCAGCATTGGCGCGCGCGTGCGGGCGCGGGGGCGTACACCGGCCCAACGCTCCAGAACCTCGGCACCGGCAAGTTGTGGCATTGCGGCGATGGCACGTGCAATCACCTGATCAAGCTGCGCATCAGGTTCGTCCGGGCGGATGAATTCACGCTCGCTGGTGGAGCCGATGGCCAAGGTGCCATCCGCATGCGGAATGATGTGCAACCCATCCGCATAAAGCTGTGGCACCGCACCGGCATCGTAGGCCAGCAGTGCGGCCTGTCCCTTGACGCCCGTGCCAACCAGACGCGGCGACAGGGCGTTCAGGTCCAACAACCCCTGATACCCGGTGGCATGAACCACGTGCCCTTCGTCGCGCCCGTCACCTGCGACCTCGACACCGCCAGCGCGCAGGGCGGCGACCAACGCAGCACAGGCCCGGCGCGGATGCATGCGCGCCGAGAGCGTGTCGTGGATCACCATTCCGGTTGCGCTGGGCGGGCACCAGTCACCGAAATCGGAGGCCGGGCGCACGTCCCAGATCGCATGGTCTTGCCACAGCTCGGCTGCGGTCTCGCGGCGTGCGAGGGCCAGTTCCAGCGTGCGCTCATCCGCGATGGGTTGCAGGCGGCCAAGGCGTCCATAGCCCGGCGAAACACCCCCGGTATCTTCAACCTCGGCCCAGAACCCTTCGGCCATCAACAGGCTCTCAAGCTGAAACGCCTTCTTTGGGTTCCAGTTTTCCGGCACATGCGGGGCGAGCGCGCCGACCAGCCCGCCGCTTGATCCAGCGCCGGGCCCTGCGGGGTCGATCACCTGCACCTTGGCCCCGCGTTGGTGGCAGGCCCATGCGATTGACAGCCCAAAGATGCCAGCGCCGCGCACGGTGATTTCAGCAGTTGCCATTTCCATGACCTTTCGTCAGGTTCGCCCTCGTGTCACGTCTCACCTAAAGGAATTCGCGATGGCAGACCAGCAGGCACGGCTGAGCTGGCGAGAGGGCGATTTGCCCGTCTCCGATCAGTTCGACGACCCTTATTTTTCGCTGCAAAACGGCCTGTTGGAGACTGAGCATGTCTTTCTGGCCGGCAATGATCTGCCCGCCCGGTTTCAGCCCGGTTTCCACATCGCAGAACTTGGGTTTGGCACCGGTCTTAACATGCTGGCCGCGTGGCGCGCGTGGGAACAGAGCGGACAAGGCACGCCGCTGCGGTTCACCAGTTTCGAGGCCTCCCCAATGGCCCCAGCCGATATGGCACGCGCGCTGGAGGCCTTTCCCGCGATCACGCCATGGGCGGAGCGGTTTCTGGCGTACTGGACCGGCGATGGACGCTGTGATCTGGGCAGCTTGCAGTTGGAGGTTGTCATCGGCGACGCGCGCAGGTCGCTGCCAGAGTGGACAGGACAGGCGAACGCCTGGTTTCTGGACGGGTTTTCGCCCGCCAAGAACCCGGAACTGTGGCAAGACGATCTGATGCAGGCAGTCGCGGATCATACTGCACCAAACGGCACCGCAGCGACTTACACCGCGGCCGGATTTGTCCGTCGCGGGCTGGAGGCTGCAGGTTTCAAAGTAGAGCGCACCCCCGGTTTTGGGCGCAAGCGGCATATGACGCGGGCAATTTTGACAGATGAATTGAAAGGCTGAACCATGGAACAGGTCATGGCCAAGAACGACACCAGACTGGGCATCTTGCTGATGATCGGCGCAACGATCGTCTTTGCCCTGCAAGACGGGATTTCGCGGCATTTGGCGAGCGAATATAACGTCTTTATGGTGATCACCATTCGCTACTGGTTCTTTGCGGCCTTTGTGATCACGCTGGCACTGAAACAAAGTGGCAGCGTCAGGGCTGCCGCACAGACCAGCCAGCCGTGGGTGCAGATCTTTCGCGCCTTTGTGCTTGTGGCAGAGATTTGCGTCATGGTTCTGGCTTTTACCGTGCTTGGCCTTGTCGAGAGCCACGCGGTCTTTGTCTGTTATCCTCTGCTGATCGCTGCGCTCTCGGGGCCGATCCTTGGCGAACAAGTGGGCTGGCGGCGCTGGGCGGCGATTGGCGTGGGTTTCATCGGTGTGCTGATCATCCTGCAACCGGGGTCAGGCGTGTTTCAGGTGGCGGCACTGATCCCGCTGCTGGCGGCACTGATGTTTGCACTCTATGGCCTGCTTACCCGCTATGTGGCGCGCCGCGACACCACCGCGACCAGCTTTTTCTACACCGGCGTTTACGGCATGATTTTTGTGACGCCCTTGGGGCTTTGGTGGTGGGAGCCGATGACCGCACCGGATTGGGGCTGGATGGCGACCCTGTGCGTCACGGGCGCACTTGGGCATTGGCTCCTGATCAAATGCTACGAGATGGCAGAGGCCAGCGCCGTGCAGCCGTTTGCGTATATGCAGCTGCCGTGGGCCGCGATGATTGGCCTGCTGGTATTTGGCGAGGATATGCGCACCAATGTGATCATTGGTGCGGCCATCGTTGTGGCTGCGGGGCTATTCACCTTTTGGCGCGAAAACCTGAAGCGTGCGGCCAGATAGTTCGCGCGTGAACGGCTGGGGCAGCGGTGTCTGCCCCAGCCGCGCGCGATAAACCGGCAGGCTCTCGGTGACGCGCATCACGTAGTTGCGCGTCTCGTTAAACGGGATGTGCTCGATCCAGTCGACCACATCCACCTCCGGGTCGCGCGGATCACCGTAGCGTTCCATCCATGCAATGGGGCGATGGGGGCCTGCGTTATAGCCTGCCGCCATCAGGACCACATTGCCGTCAAACTCTCCTGCGAGCCCCGCCAGATAGGCGGCACCGAGCTTGGCGTTATATTGCCAGTCTTCGGTCAGGCGCGAGACCTTGTGATCGTCGAGGATGCCGAGGTCCTTGGCCACCAATTCCGCCGTTCCGGGCATCACCTGCATCAATCCGCGCGCGCCCACATGGCTGATGACCACCGGGTCAAATTCGCTTTCGCGTCGGGCGATTGCCAAGACCATCTCGGACGCCATCGGTAGGCTCATCTGGGTGACAGGGTGCAAGGGATAATAAGCGCCTGCCAGTTCCAGCCCGTCCTGGGCAGCACGTTTGGAGATCATCACAGCCAAGTGGGGCTGTTTCATATCCACCGCCATCTGGCCCAGTTGCAGCGCCTGATCCGGGGGCAGGCTTTCGACCAGATGGGTCAGGAACCGCTCGCCCAGCGACAGATCGCCCGCCTCGAGCAAAGCGATGCCAGCCTTATAAACCGACGATTGCAGGAAAGGCGCGCCCTTCCAGTCGGGCGCTTCGGGTGTGGTCAGGCGCGGATCAAACCCGCGCCCCAGCGCCTGTGCGGAGAGCAGCCCGTAATAGGAACTCTGGAATTTTGCACCAAGCCTGTAGGCCGCGTGGGCCTTGTCGATCTCGCCCATCTGGGCATAGGCGCGCCCCAGCCAATACCCTGCACGCCCAACCGAGATCGGGCTTTCCACGGCGGCGAGGAAACGGGTGAAATGATAGACCGCAAGCTCGGCATCATCCAGTTTGCGCAGGGCGACATAGCCTGCGATCCACTCGTTGTCGGCATAGCCATAGCCTGCGTCGGGTTCAGAAAAATGGTAAGCCGCGAGTTTGTAGGCGCGGGTGTTGTCATTGTCGCGCATCAGTTGGCGCGCGAAATCCGCGCGCCGGCGCAGCCATTTGTCCGGCTCTCCCAACGCCTCGGCAGAGGTGGAGCGCTCAAACATCATGGCAATTGCATCGTCCTGGCGCCGTTTGGCATCGCGCCACGCAAACCTGTCATAGGCCAGCCCCGCGTCATCTTGCAGGTTGGCAGGCACCGCAGCGATCGCCGCATCAACACCATTGGCCTGTTCCTGCAAGGCAATCCGGGCTTCGGCCAGTTTGCGCGCCCCATCGCTGACTAGATCCAGCATCCGGCGCGAGGATACTTTGTGGCCCTCCCACAAAAGCCGGTTCAGGCGCGCTTCGTGATGTTTGGCGAGCAGAGTCTTATGGCGCGCAAGATAGGCGTTTTGTACCTCTTCTGACATTGCCATGCTGCGCCACGCGCGCACGATCTCTGCCTCGCCTTCGCCTTTACGGCCCGCACCAATCAGCGCTTCGCCAAGGCTGAGCGCTCCTTCGGCAGTCTGTGCCTCAGATGTATCGCGATAAAACGCAAGTATCGTTGCCTGTCCTGCGGTGGCGATGACTTCTTCGCTCTGGCGGCGCAGGTAGTCCATTCCCGGCCAATCGGGGCGGCGGTCGATAAAGGACATGACATCGCGGGCAGTGCCTTTGCCTGCACGCAGGCGGTGCCATTCGATTACGTCACGGGCAAGTGATCCCTCTTCGCCTGCGTCGATCAGGGCCTCTTGCCACTGGCCATCGCGCATCAGGGGGAGGGCGGTATCAAGTCCGCGCGCATGCGCGGGCGCGCCAAACAGGGTCGCGCAAATCAGCAATGAACAGGCGAGTCTGCGTGTCATCTCTTGCATTTTCCAGCAATCCGGGGATAGAGGCTGTGACGATAGTGCGTGTGTCGCGGGGTGCAACTCAATTTCCCGCCAGCGCGCCTGTCCGGGCAAGGATTTGCCCGCATCAAAACCACTAACTGGAGCGTTCCCATGTTCAAAGGCTCTATGCCAGCCCTCGTCACCCCGTTTCGCAATGGTGAGTTGGATCTGGATACGCTCAAACACTTGGTGGAATGGCATATTGCCGAAGGTTCGACCGGCCTCGTCCCCGTTGGCACCACCGGTGAAAGCCCGACGCTGACCCACGAAGAACACGAGTTGGTCATCAAAGTGGTGGTGGAAACCGCTGCTGGCCGTGTGCCGGTGATCGCCGGCGCCGGGTCCAACAACACCGTCGAGGCGATTCGCTTTGTGGAATATGCCCACCGGGTTGGTGCCGACGCGGCGCTGGTTGTGACGCCTTACTACAACAAGCCGACCCAACGCGGCATGATCGCACATTTCAGCGCGTTGCATGACTGCGCCGACATCCCGATCATCATCTACAACATCCCGCCGCGCTCAGTTGTGGATATGACCCCCGCCACCATGGGCGAGCTGGCAAAACTGCCGCGCATAGTCGGTGTCAAGGACGCCACCGGCAAGCTGGAGCGCGTCAGCCAGCAGCGTGCCTCTTGTGGTCCGGAGTTCATCCAGCTCTCGGGCGAGGATGCCACCGCGCTGGGCTTTAACGCACATGGCGGTGTGGGTTGTATTTCCGTCACCGCAAACGTCGCGCCAAAACTCTGCGCCGAGTTCCAGGCGGCGACGCTGGCGGGCGATTACAAGACCGCGCTGGAGTATCAGGACCGCCTGATGCCACTGCATGAGGCGATCTTTATCGAGCCCGGTCTGGTGGGCGCAAAATACGGCATGTCGAAGCTGGGCCTGTGTTCCGAGGAAGTGCGTTCGCCGCTTACAGGGCTTGAGGACAGCACCAAGGCCAAGATTGATGCAGCCATGGTGCACGCAGGCTTGCTCTGATCGATTTCAGTTTTTACTGAATGCGACAGCCTCGGTTTTGCCGGGGCTGTTTTGTTTTGGCGAATTGTCTTGTGGTGGGGCGCTGTTTCTACAGAACCTTGGCCAGATGCGCGGTCTTTTCGGGATTGCGGATCACATAGACCTTGGCGATCCGCCCGTCGCGGATTTCCAGCGCCGTGGCCTGAACCAGACCTTCCTGCTCCAGGCTGAGGATCGCGGGCAGGCCGTTCAGCATCGCAAATCGCCAGCGTGGCGGCAGATGGGCGCCGGACTTGCGCGCCAGCCCTTCGGCCAGTCGCATCACCTTGTCGCGGCCATAGATCGGGTTCAGTGTCGCCAGGACCTTGCCGCCGCCATCGCTGACCAGCTCCACATCCTGTGCCAGAAGCTGTGTCAGCGCCGCCATGTCGCCGGTCTTGGAGGCGCGAAAGAAGGCTTCGGTCAGGGCGCGCCCCTCGTCGGGTGCGACACGGGCACGGGGGCGTTCGGCTTGGACATGGCGACGCGCCCGGGACACCAGCTGGCGGCAGGCGGTTGGGCTGCGGTCCAGCGCTTCGGCCACCTCTTCATGGGTGTTGCCGAAGACGTCGTGCAGCAGAAAGGCGGCACGCTCCAACGGCGTCAGCCGCTCCAGCGCCAGGAGCAACGCCACAGAGACATCGTGGTCCAGCGCATCCACCGGGTCTTCGGTCAGCAGCGGCTCCGGTAGCCATTCGCCCACGTACGTCTCGCGCTTGACACGCGCCGATTTCAACTGGTCCAGACAGAGCCGTGTGACCACGCGCACCAGATAGCCGGTTGTGTCGCGCACCTCGGCCTGAGACACCGATTGCCAGCGCAAATACGCCTCTTGCAGGATATCCTCGGCATCCGCGACGCTGCCCAGCATCCGGTAGGCGACCGCAAAGAGACGCGGCCGCACCGAAAGGAACGCAAGGGTTCCGGTATCCTGTGGCTGCTGGCTCACGCGGCGCTGGCCTCCTCGGACGCAGGATGAGGCGTGCGAAATCCGATGGCAAGCCGGTTCCAGCTGTTGATGGCCCCGATCATCAGGGTCAGCGCAACCTGCTGGCGGGGCGAGAACTGCTCTGCCACCAGCGCGTAGTCTTCATCCGGCGCCGCCGTATCAGCCACGCGGGTCAGGGCTTCGGTCCATGCAAGCGCCGCGCGCTCCTGCGCCGAGTAGAGCGGGCTTTCGCGCCAGGCTGGCAGCAGGTGCATGCGATCTTCGCTCTCGCCCATCTTGCGCATGTCATGGGTGTGCATGTGCAGGCAATAGGCGCATTTGTTGATCTGCGAGGCCCGCAGCTTGACCAGTTCGATGATCGTAAGGCTGAGGCCGGATGCTTTGAGGACCTCCTCCTGCTCCAGCATCGGCTTGAAGAGGTCGCCAGCCTCGGCAAAGGCGTTGAGGCGTTCGGTCATGGGGCTGTTCCTTTCACGTTGTGACGGTGATGGAAACAGGACGAAGCAGCCCCCCAGTGTGTGACACAGGGGGGGCAGATTTTTTAACGTTTGCCGTAATAAAGCCCGACCACATGCTCGGCTTCTGCAAAGAACAGCCAGCGCGTGCACGCGACGCCTGCGATATGCAGAACCACCGCCAGCGCGGCGAGGAGATGCTTTGCCATCAGCCCCTGAACCGGGAGCAGCAGGCACAGGAGCGGCAGGGCAATCGCAAGCGCAAAGCCGATCACCCGCAGGCGCGTCGCATGTTTGCGCCCGACCACATAGGCAAATTCCCGCAACAGGTAGTTGGTGCCGGTATGGGGCGGTTCAAAGGCGCGGACGTCCCCGCGTGCCGCCAACCCCGTTGCCGTGGCTAGCGAGGTGCCGGAGAGGGCAAAGGCGCGGTCGCCCTGATGCCAATAGGCCAGCAGCGTCAAGCCCGCCAGCGTCAGCAGCCCCATCGCCTGCCCCTCTTGCCCCGCAAGGAGGGCGCCGCCCGCGAGGCTGAGAGTCAGGAACAGCGCTGGCGTCAGCGGCACCATGTTCCAGCGCGGCACGGTCTTCAGCTGTGCGTAGATCATCGAGGTGGTGAAGACGGTGCCAAGGCTGAGCGCCGCCCCAAGTGCGCCCACAAACGTCCAATGGCTCTGCAGGAACACCGCACCCGTGGCGTAGACGCCCATGGTGAGGAGGGCTGCGACGGCACAGCATCCCTCCCGCGAGAGCCAGCTGCTGCGCCATTGCGAGAAGGCCTTCCACGCGCGCTCGGGGTGGCCGAGGTGAAAGGTCGAAGCCAGCAAGCCCCCGACCGCCAGCGCGTAGGCGATCAGGTAAAAGACAAAGGCTACCATGCCGGTGACTTCGGGCATGCCGAGGCCGAGAAAGAACAACAGGCCAAAGCCGAGGCCCGAGAGCGTGGTGAAGACGATGACGGAGGGTGCGGGATGCATCAGTTTGACCCCCCGGGCAGTTTGTCCAACGCACGGTCAAGCCAGCCCAGAAAGCCGCCAGTATCCTCCGCCACCGGGGCGAGGAAGGGGGCAAGCACGTCGATCTGCTCTTGCGTCTGTGAGAGCGTGTCCTTTGGGCGCGGCGGCAGGTATTTGTTGACAGGTTTCGTGCCCATCTCCGGCATCAGGTCCATGCCACCGCGCGCGGCCACCAGTTGCGAGACCTCGGAACCGGGATCGCCCAGATCGCCGAAATGCCGCGCGCCGGCCGGGCAGGTCCGCACGCAGGCGGGTTGGCGGTCTTCTTCGGGGAGGTTCTCATTGTAGATCCGGTCCACGCAGAGGGTGCATTTCTTCATCACCCCCGCCGCCAGGTCGAGCTCGCGCGCGCCATAGGGGCAGGACCAGGCGCAGAGGCCGCAGCCGATGCAGTCCTCCTCGTTCACCAGCACGATGCCGTCCTCGACCCGTTTGTAGCTGGCACCGGTGGGGCAGACGGTGACGCAGGGCGCGTCCTCGCAGTGCAGGCAGGATTTCGGGAAGTGGACCAACTGGGCATGTCCTTGCTCCGGCTGCACCTCGTAGGAATGCACGCGGTTGAGGAAGGTACCGGACGGATCGGCGCCGTAGGCGTCCTGATCCGAGAGCGGCGTGCCGTAGTTTTCGGTGTTCCAGCCCTTGCAGGAAATCACGCAGGCATGGCAGCCCACGCAGGTGTCGAGGTCGATCACCAGGCCCATCTTGCGGCTGGTGGTGCGCGGGAGGTCGGTCATGTCTGCGGGCCTCCGTTTGAGTTGAGAGGGTTGAACCGGGGCTCTGCCCCGGACCCCGAGATATTTTTAAGAAGGTGAAGGGGGGAGGGGCTCATTTGCCGACCTTCCACGTTAGGGTTTTCGGGCCTTTGCCAATGGGGGAGGTTTGCGCCGGGGTTACGGGCTGGCTTTCGCTCAGGCCGTCGGGCGGGGCGGCCTTTTCGATCTTGACCTTGAGATCGAACCAGGCGGCCTGGCCGGTGATCGGGTCGGAATTGGCCCAGCGGAGGCCGTCCCCCCTGGGCGGGAGCAATTCGTGGATCAGGTGATTGAGCAGGAAACCTTTGGTGGCTTCGGGGACGTCGTGGGACAGGGCCCAGGCACCCTTGCGTTTGCCGATGGCGTTCCAGGTCCAGACCGTGTTGTCATTGAGGGCCGCCATCTCCAGCACCGGCACGGTGATTTCGCCATGTGGAGAGGTGACGCGGGCCCAGTCGCCGTCCTTGAGGCCCGCCGCACGCATCAGTCTGGTCGGGACATAGAGCGGGTTAGCCCCATGCAGCTGCCGCAGCCAGGCATTCTGGCTGCCCCAACTGTGGTACATCGCCATGGGCCGCTGGGTGAGGGCGGAGACGGTGAAGCCGTCGTTGCCCTGCTGATCGGTCTGATACCAGATCGGCAGCGGGTCCATGGTCTGTTTCAGACGCGCGCGCAGATGGTCGGGGGGCTGACGTTCGCCCTTGCCCTCGGCGGCGGCCTGGAATTTGCGCAGGGGTTCCACATAGAGCTGGAACAGGTAGGGCTGCGGCGCGTCAAACAGGCCCATGCCCACCGCCCAGTCCTGATAGGCACGGTTCCAGGGTTTGTAATATTGCGCCTCCTCGGGGATGTGGTTGAGGAAAAAGCCGCCGTTTTTGATGTAGCTGTCCAGCTGATCCGGGTTCGGCGCGCCGCGTCCGGTCTCGGTTCCATCACCGCGAAATCCTGCCAGCGGGCCGATGCCCGGCTTGCGTTCGTGGTTGACGATATAGTCGGCGTAATCCTGATATTTGGCGCTGCCATCCTCCGCCGTGAAGCCGGGCAGTTTCATTCGGTTGGCGAGCTGTACGAGTACGGTCTGAAAGCCGCGCACGTCGCGGTCAGGCTCCACCACCGGCCAGCGGATGGCATCCGCCGCGCCATCGGCCTCGCAGATCGGACGGTCGAGCAGCGAGATGCAGTCGTGACGTTCCAGATAGGTGGTGTCGGGCAGGATCAGGTCGGCATAGGCCACCATTTCCGACGAATAGGCGTCGGAGTAGATGAGATGCGGGATTACATACTCGCCGTTCTCGTCGGTGTCCGTCAGCATCTCCATCACGCCGCGCGTGTTCATGGAGGAGTTCCACGCCATATTCGCCATATAAAGAAACAGGGTGTCGATCTTGTAGGGATCGCCCGCATGGGCGTTGGAGATCACCATATGCATCAGCCCGTGGCTGGACATCGGGTTCTCCCATGTAAAGGCCTTGTCGATGCGCGCCGGGCTGTCGTCGTTCAGCAGCGCCAGATGCTCCGGCCCCTGGACAAACCCAAGGTGCGGCCCGTCGAGCGGCTTGCCCGGGGTGACGCGGCAATGGGGCGGCGGATGGGCGGTGGCGGGTTTGGGGTAGGGCGGTTTGAAGCGAAAACCGCCCGGCACCTCCACCGTGCCCAGAAGGATTTGCAGCACATGCAGCGCGCGGCAGGTCTGGAACCCGTTGGCGTGCGCCGAGACCCCGCGCATCGCATGCATGGAGACGGGGCGCCCGCGCATGGTCTGGTGGGTCTCGCCCCGGAAATCGGTCCATTCGCGCTGGATCTCGAAGGCCTCGTCAAAGGCGACGCGGGCGATCTCGGTCGCAATGGCGCGGATGCGCGCGGCGGGGATGCCGCATTGATCGGCGACCGCTTCGGGGGCGTATTGGGGATCGAGGTATTTCTCGGCCATCAGCCGAAAGACGGAGACATGGGTGACATCGCCCATCTGGAACGTGCCATTCAGATCGGGGCGCACCCCGTGCATGTCGTAAGGTGCAAGCTGGCCGGTGGCGCGGTTGATCACCAAGGGCGCGCCATGGTCGTCGCGCAGGAACAGGCCAAAGTCGTCACTGTCGGGGTCCTGGTTCACGAGCACCGGCGCATTGGTGTAGCGCGACAGATAGTCGAGGTCGATCTTGCCCGCCTTCATCAGCACGTGGACCAGCGACAGGATGAACAGCCCGTCGGTGCCGGGCGTGATGCCGACCCAATCATCCGCCACCGCGTTATAGCCGGTTCGGATCGGGTTCACACCAATGACGCGCGTGCCCCGGGCCTTGATCTTGCCGATGCCCATCTTGATCGGGTTGCTGTCGTGATCCTCGGCGACGCCGAACAGAAGAAACAGCTTGGTGTGGTCCCAGTCGGGCTGGCCGAATTCCCAAAACGCCCCGCCCATGGTGTAGATACCGGCTGTGGCCATATTGACCGAGCAAAACCCGCCATGCGCGGCGTAGTTGCAGGTGCCGAAGTTCTGCGCCCAGAAACTGGTGAAGGACTGAGACTGATCGCGCCCGGTGAAAAACGCCAGCTTTTCGGGATGTTTTTCGCGCAGGGGCTCCAGCCAGCCTTGCGCGATATCCAGCGCCTCGTCCCATGAGATTTCCTCAAACTCGCCGGAACCGCGCGGGCCAACCCGTTTCAGGGGCGCGCGCAGGCGCGAGGGGGCGTTATGCTGCATGATGCCCGCGCTGCCCTTGGCGCAGAGTACGCCCTTGTTGACCGGATGGTCGCGGTTGCCCTCGATATAGGCGACCTTGCCCTCCTTCATGTGCACATTGATGCCGCAGCGGCAGGCACACATGTAACAGGTCGTCTTGCGGATCTCGTCCGAGACCGGCGGCGAGGTCTCCACCTCGGGTTGCTGGATTGTCATCTGGCCTCCCTAATAGTCCTGCGTCAGGTCAAAAGCGTGATCCCCACAAGTATGACCCCGGCGATAAACAGCGTCTCGACAATGAGAAGCGCGATGGCGGCGCCACCGACAGAGAGCACCTGTTTGAGGTTGCTCTTCATGCCGACGGCGGCAATGGCGATGAGGAGGAGCCAGCGCGAGCAGGCGCTGAGGAACTCCGTCACGACCTCGGGGATGAGGCCAAAGGAATTGAGGGCCGCGAGCGCGATAAAGGCGATGACAAAGCCGGGCAGCAGCGGCGGCTGCTTGCCTTCGGAGGGGGCCTCGATCCGGGCGCGGATCACCAGCGAGGCGACAAGCACCACCGGGGCCAGCATGGACACGCGGATGAGTTTTACCAGGGTCGCGGTGTCGCCGGTGTCCTCTGAAATCGAGAACCCGGCACCGACCACCTGCGCCACGTCATGGATGGTGCCACCCAGAAAGACGCCGGCCTGGATCGGGTCGAACGCCATCAGGCGTGCCAGAATCGGATAGGCGATCATTGCGACCGTGGACAGCACGGTGACCCCCATCACGGTGAAGATCAGCCGTTGTTCGGAGCGGTCATCCCGGGGCAGAATGGCGGCGATCGCCATGGCGGCGGAGGCGCCGCAGATCGCGACAGAACCTGCGGTCAGAAGGGCAAAACGCCAGCCGTGACCGAAGAAACGCGCGATCAGCAGGCCAAAACAGATGGTTGCCACCACGCCACCCGCGGTCAGCAGGATCAACGGCAGACCAAGGCCCGCCAGCACCATCATCGAGACGCGCACGCCGAGCAGGGCCACACCGAGGCGCAACAGCACACGCGCCGAGAAGGTGACGCCGGGCACCGTTCGCCCTTCCTCACCGAGGAAGCTGACCGCAATCCCGAGAAGCAGCGCCAGCAGCATCGCAGGCGTCGCGTAGTGTTCGGCCAGAAACTGCGCCGTCACCGCCACGATGATGGACACCGCAACGCCGGGAAACATCTCCTTGGCGCGGGCGCGCAGGGCGTGAGGCGAAGGAAGCAGGCGGGCGGGCGTGGACTTGTTGGTCAATGGAAGTCTTTCAGGCAGAGGCGGGATGTCTTTGGATTTGGTGCATCATTTGTGTATCAATTTACCGTGGCGCTTCAAGGTGAAACAATTTGCTTTTCTACGTCCTGAAATTGGTACGTATGTTCCATTGTTTTGGAAAGGGGAGGGTATCTGTTTTGATCATGACGCGGTGATCGCGATCAGGTCACGGGTATCCGCAGCGATTTGTCGTTCTTCCTCGGCCGGAACGATCCACAGATCTGGGGTGCTGTCTGCGGCGCTGAGCCGTGCGGCGTTGGCGGCGTTGCCTTTCGTGTCCAACCGCGCACCGAGCCAGGCAAACCCTGCGATGATCTCGGCCCGGATTGCGGCGGCGTTCTCACCGATACCTCCGGTGAAGACGATCGCATCACAGCCGCCCATGGCCCCGATCAGACTGTGGCCGTGGCGAATGGCGGATTGGGTGAAATGAGCGATCGCAAACCGTGCCTCGGGGGTGTCGGCCGCTTCCAGCGCACGCATGTCGGACAGGCCATGAGAGAGACCCTTGAGGCCGGACTGGCGGTTCAGCAGGGTCCTGGCCGCGTCCAGGCCCATTTCCTCGACCAACCGCAGGGTTGCATTGGCGTCCAACGTTCCCACACGGGTGCCCATGGTCAGCCCTTCGAGCGGGGAATAGCCCATGGTTGTCGCCACCGATTGTCCGTTCAGGATCGCGCAGGCCGACGCCCCGTTGCCAAGGTGAAAGGCCAGCAGGCGGCACGGCAGCGGTGCGCTGCTGATCTCGGGCAGGCGGCGGCAGAGCGCAGCATAGGAGAGCCCGTGAAACCCGTAGCGGCGCAAACCCAGCGCTTCGGCTTCGGGCGGCAGGGCATAGCGCTGGTTCACCTCCGGGGCGCTGGCGTGAAAGGCGGTGTCAAAGCTGGCGTATTGCGGCAGGTCGGGCGCAAGGTCACGCAGCGCATCGATTGCCGCGAGCGCATGTGGATTGTGCAGTGGTGCAAGCGGAACGCAGGCAGCAATCTCGTCCCGGACCTGCGGGCTGATGCGGGTTGGGGCGGTCAAAGTGGTGCCGCCATGGACCACGCGGTGGGCCACGGCACTGAGGTGCTCAGGTCCGAACCCCTCTCGTGTGAGGCGGTTCAGAACAACGGCCAGAGCCTCGGCATGGGTGGGAAGGGGGAGGTGCTCGATCTCATCGCCCATGCGCACCCGGCCCTGTTCGCCGATGCCCTCGGCAATACCGCTGAGGCGGAGTTGCAACCCTGTGTCGAAACACGCGAATTTCACCGATGAGGATCCGGTGTTCAGGACAAGGATGTCGCGTCGCGCGGTCATAGTGCCACCTTGAGGATGTTGAGCATGGCCAGAGTCGCGAGAAGCATCACCACCTTGCGCCGAAATCGCGCCGGATCAGCACTGGCAAAGCCGCGCCCGCCGAGCCAGACACCGGCGCCCAGAATGGGAAAGGCCATCAGGGCACCCGTCACCGTCTCGCCCGTCACCAGCCCATGCGCGGACATGGTGGGCAGGGCCATCAGGTCGATGCCGGTCAGGAAGACGATCATGGTGGCGCGAAAGGCTGCCGGGCTCAGGGCCTGCGCCGACAGGAATGCAGCAGTGGGAAGACCGCCGACCCCCGCTGCATTGGCAGTGCCTGCAATGATACCCACGCCCCCGTGTCCCAGACGTCCGATGGGGCGTTTCAGCTGCCAGCCGCTCAGCAACAGCAGGCTCAGCACGAGGATCAGTGCGGAGACCGCGATCCGCGCCTGCCCCGGATCGAGACGCGCCATGATGGCCACGGCCGGGATCACGGCCAGCGCGGCCCCGAACAGAAGCGCGCCCGCGCGGGACCAGTCCACATGGGGGCGAATGCCCTTGGCCTGAAAGGCGGTCATGGCGATTTCGCAGGAGAACACCACCGGGATCAGGGGCAGCGGGTTGGTGATCTGCGCCGCCAGCACAATGAAAATCGCGGAAAAACCAAATCCGGAGTAGCCGCGGATCACCGCCGCGCAAAACAGCGCGGCGGCGAGAAAGGCGCCCTGAGCGAGGCTCAGGTCAAATGGCAGGACCAGCGCGGTCATGCACCGTCCTGGGGCCGCATGTCGTCGGGTGAGATGCCGGCGACCTCGACCGGTTTCTTCATGGCGTCGCGGCGGAACGGCTCGCCCAGTTCCTGGTTGATCAAAGCCTCGATCAGCGTTGTGATGCCGTTCTTCTGGTCTTCGATCGCCTGATGTAGCGCGCTTGTCAGTTCGTCCATGGTGCGGGCCACGACACCTTTGAGGCCGCAGGCGATCGCGATTCCGGCGTAGGAGACTTTGGTATCAAGCTCGGTGCCGACAAAATTGTCGTCGAACCACAGAGTCGAATTGCGCTTTTCCGCGCCCCATTGATAATTGCGGAACACCACCTGGGTGATTGCCGGCCATTCCTCGCGCCCGATGGCGGTGAGCTCATTGACCGCAATCCCGAAGGCGCCATCGCCGGCAAACCCCACGACGGGCGTGTCCGGACAGCCGATCTTGGCGCCCATGATCGCGGGCAGGCCATAGCCGCAGGGGCCGAACAGGCCCGGCGCCAGGTATTTTCGGCCGGCCTCGAACGCGGGGTAGGCATTGCCGATGGCGCAGTTGTTGCCGATGTCCGAGGAGATGATCGCCTCTGTCGGCAGGGCGGATTGGATCGCGCGCCAGGCCATGCGGGGGCTCATCCAGTCGGGCTTGTCCGCGCGGGCGCGTTGGTTCCAGCTGGTGCCCGGATCGTCGTCCTCGTGATCCATCGAGGCGAGCTGCTGCGCCCAGCGAGATTTGGTCTCGGCAATCTTGTCCTTGCGCGCCGCGCGGCCCGCATCGCCCGCCGTCTCGGAAAGCTGGTCGAGGATGCCCGTGGCCACTTTGGCGGCATCGCCGACGATGCCGACACTCACGGGTTTGGTCAGGCCGATGCGATCCGGATTGATGTCCACCTGGATGATCCTGGCCTCACTGGGCCAATACTCCATGCCGTAACCGGGCAGGGTGGAGAAGGGGTTGAGGCGGGTGCCGAGACAGAGCACCACATCGGCCTCCTTGATCAGCTCCATACCGGCCTTGGAGCCGTTGTAGCCCAGCGGGCCGGCAAACAGGGGATGGGACCCGGGAAAGGCATCATTGTGCTGATAGCCCACACAGACAGGAGCATCGAGCCGTTCGGCCAGCGCCATGGAAGCGGCAATCCCTCCCTTTGACAGGACCACGCCCGCGCCGTTCAGGATCACCGGGTTCTGCGCGGAGGACAGCAGCGCGGCAGCCTGGGTCACCGCGTGTTCGCCCCCGGCGGGACGCTCAAACTCGACAATGGCCGGCAGGGCAATGTCGACGACCTGGGTCCACATGTCACGCGGGATATTGATCTGTGCCGGTGCAGAGGCGCGTTTGGCCTGCATGATGACGCGGTTCAGCACTTCGCAAACACGCGAGGGATCGCGGACCTCCTCCTGATAGGCGACCATGTCCTCGAACAGTTTCATCTGTTCGACCTCCTGAAAACCACCCTGACCGATGGTCTTGTTGGCGGCCTGCGGCGTCACAAGAAGAAGCGGCGTGTGGTTCCAGTAGGCGGTCTTCACTGCGGTGACGAAATTGGTGATGCCGGGGCCGTTCTGGGCGATCATCATGGACATCTTGCCGGTGGCGCGCGTGTAGCCGTCGGCCATCATGCCGGCAGAGCCTTCATGCGCGCAGTCCCAGAAGGTGATGCCCGCCTTGGGAAAGAGATCGGAAATCGGCATCATGGCGGAGCCGATGATCCCGAAGGCATGCTCGATGCCATGCATTTGGAGGGTTTTGACAAAGGCTTCTTCGGTGGTCATGCGCATGGATGCGGTCTCCTGTTGGTCTCGCGGCCATAGGTCCGGAGGAGATGGGTCTTTGTTCCGGTTTAGGCGGGGGCATGCAGAGGCGTTAGGGCCAGTTTCGCGGTGCCGTAGTGCCAGCCTGATCGCATCTCTTGCGATGGCGGAGTGTCAGGGAAGGGCGCGCTCCCGCCCCTTCGCAGATCGCATCAAAGATGCTTCGCTCAGGGTTGGGCCCAGCGCCGCGCTTTAGCGCGGCGCTGGGCCCAACGGGACGCGGTGTTTCGTCAGAAACGCCAAGGACGGGCGGGAGCTCCCCGGCGCGCGTTCGAGGGTTGGGGAAAGCCGGAATTGGTCAGGAACGGAAGGTGCGGATTGCATCGGCAACATGGGCAATGCCCTGCGGGATGCGGTCAGCGGCGATGGAGGAATAGCCGAGCCGATAGAAGTTGTGGCGCCGGGTCTCGCGCGCAAAGAATGGCGCGCCGGGTTCGATCAGAACACCTTTGTCGCGCAGCCCGTCGCCCAGCTGCCCCATATCCACATGATCCGGTGCCTGCATCCAGAGCGAAGAGCCACCGTAGAGGTTGCGATCTGCGGGTGTCAGGCCATGGGTTGCCATTGCCTCCTCCAGGACCGCACGGCGTTCCTGCAACACCTTTGCGGTGCGGCGGATCTGCGCGTCGTAATGGCCGAGCGACAAGAAGTAGGCGACGGTTCGCTGGATATGTCCCGGCGGATGGCGCAGCACATTTGCGCGCAAGGCCCGGGCCTGGCGGATGAAGGGTTCGGAGCCGACGAGGTACCCAAGACGGAGGCCCGGAAACAGGGATTTTGAGAAGCTGCCGAGATAGATCACACGCCCGTCGCTGTCGATCGACTTCAATGCGGGCGAGGGCTGGGTCCGAAAGGACATTTCGAACTCATAGTCATCTTCGACCACGATCGCATCGATGTCTCGGGCGCGATCAAGCAGAGCCTTGCGCCGCGCCATTGGCATGGTCGCCGTGGTCGGGCTCTGATGGCTGGGAGTGGTGAAGACGACATCCGTGTCCGCGGCGATCTGCTCGGGCGGCAGCCCGTCCCTGTCCACTCCGATCACGTCGAGTGCGCTGCCCGTGTGGCTAAGTTGATCGCGCAGCGTATAGTAGCTGGGATCCTCGATCGCCGCCTTGCGTCCCGGTTGCAGCAAGAGCTGCACAACTGTCCAGAGCGCATTCTGCGCGCCGAGCGTGATCAGGATTTCCTCGGGGCGGGCGATGATACCGCGGCGGGGCAGCGTGTGGCGCGCGATATATTCGATCAGGAGCGGATCATCCTGATCGAAGTAGTCCCCTGTCATCGCGGCGAAGTCCTTTTGCCCCAACGCGCGCAGGGCGCAGAGCCGCCAGTTCGCGTGGTCAAACAGGCTGGCATCGGCCTGCCCATAGATGAACGGGTAGCGATAGCTGCGCCAGTCTTTTGGTTTGCGCGGGGTATCACCACCCGTAAACGTCCGGGTGATGGTGCGGGTCCAGTCGACCCGTTCCTGTCCGCGTTCCGTCGGGGCGAAGGAGGGGGGCACCGGGGCTGTTTCCGATACGAAGAACCCGGAACGCCCACGCGCCATCAGGTAGTCATTCGCCACCAGCTCGGTGTAGGCCAGCGTCACCGTGATGCGGCTGACCCCGAGATGCGCGGCGAGTTTCCGCGACGAGGGCAGCTTTTCCCCGGCTCGAAACCGTCCGGAGAGGATGCCAGCAGCGATCATCTCCTGGATCTGAGCCTGGAGTGTGCCCTGCGCGTCGGGATTGAGGAAAAAGGTCTCGACTGAGATAGCCATGCGGCACACCGTAATCTGGACTTAAGCCTGTGGCAATCTGGACTGCGACTCTTGAGCGCCGATTTTCGCCGCGTGTGCAAGTTTCAATCACAGAAGTCGGTTACCGGAATTCTGGATCCGGAAGAAATCGGGTCTTGTATCCCTCACGTGAAAACCATAAAACTAGTTCTATAGAATCAATTTGGAGCAGTCACATGGATCTGTCCCTAGCAGCCCAGGGCTTTGCCGCCATGGGCGCAGAAGCACGGCTCGAGGTCCTGCGCGTTTTGGTGCGTGCGGGGGAAACGGGTTTGACAGTGGGCGAGGTGCGCGATCGCACCGGTATCGCGGCCTCGACACTGGCGCATCATCTGAAATTCCTCGCCGCGGCGGAGGTGGTGGTGCAGGAAAAAGCCGGCCGCAGCACGATCTGCCGGGCGAATTTCGACCACCTTCAAAACCTTGCAGGGTTCATCCTGAGCGAATGCTGCCAGGATGCGGAAATGGGCTTCAATGGAAAGGTTGCGAACGATGGCTGATACATCTCTTTCTCCTCGCCCGATGCGCGCCGCTTGGGGTTGGGTGCAAAGCCCATGGACGCTTGGAGCGCTGATCCTTCTTTTGGTGGCGCTTCTGGATAGTGCAAATTTCTGGCCGGTGCTGACATTTGCGGCGGCGGCGCTGTTGTCGACATCCAAGTACATTCTCTTTGCGGTGACGCTCTTGGCGTATCTGAAGGCCTCAGGCGCGGAAGCACTGGTCGCGCGGGCCTTTGTGGGGCGCGAGACCCGGATGATCCTGTTTGCAGCACTTCTTGGCGGGCTGGCGCCGTTCTGCTCCTGCGAGGTGATCCCGTTTATTGCCGGGCTTCTGGCGCTGGGTGCGCCATTGGCAGCGGTGATGGCGTTTTGGTTGTCCTCCCCGCTGATCGATCCGCCAACCCTGTTGATCACGGCAGCGGCTCTTGGTTGGCCCTTTGCCATCGCCAAGGCGGTGAGCGCGGTGGCGCTGGGCCTCTTTGGTGGGTTCATCATAAAAGCGCTGCGCGGTGGCGGGCTGTTTGCGCAGCCCCTGAAGAAAGAGCCGGTCAAAAGCTGCTGTGGGTGCGGCACGCCCAAGGCTGAACAACAACCCAACTGGCGGTTCTGGCAAGAGGCGGAGCGGCGCGACACCTTCCGCAGTCAGTTTGTGGAAAACGCTCTGTTCCTGCTGAAGTGGCTTGCCTTTGCCTATGTGCTGGAAGCGCTCCTGGTGACATATGTGCGCCCCGAGTGGATTGCTTCGCTGGTGGGGGGCGAAGGGGTAGTGCCAATCGCAACCGCCGCCTTGGTCGGGATGCCTGCGTATCTGAACTCTTATGTGGCGCCGCCGCTGCTGGCCGGATTGATGACCCAAGGCATGAGTGCCGGTGCGGCGCTGGCCTTTATGGTCGCAGGTGCGGTGAGTTCGATCCCGGCGATGGCAGCGGTCTGGTCGCTGGTCAAACCACGGGTCTTTGCCACCTATCTGGCGCTGGGTATTTCCGGAGCGATCCTGTCGGGCGTCGTGTTCCAGATGATCTGAAAGCGAGCGCGGCGGCGGGGGGGGCTCCCGCCGACTCAGGCCCCATGCTGACGCATGCGACATGAGTCGTTGGGCCGCGCGCCTTCGGCGCGGTTCTGCTGAGAAGGCTCTGAGGGGCAGGTGTGCCCGTCAGAGCCTCTTTCGATTGTGTATAGAGGCGCGCGTCAAGGACAGGCCGCCCGATGGGCGGGGCCTTGCGGCCTCCTTGACCCGCACTCAGCGCGCCGACATATGGGCGAGATTTGCACGCACCATGGGCCATTCGGCTGCGGTGATGGAATAGACGGCCGTGTCGCGAATTGTTCCATTGGGCAGGATGCTATGCGCCCGCAGGATGCCGTCAAGTTTGGCGCCGAGGCGCTCGATCGCAGTGCGGCTTTGGCGGTTCAGAACATGGGTGCGAAACTCGACTGCGATGGCGTCTTTTGCCTCAAAGGCGTGGGTGAGCATAAGCTGTTTGATCTTGGTGTTGAGACCGGTGCGCTGCACCGATTTGCGATACCAGCTGGAGCCGATCTCAACACGCCGGTTGGTGTGATCGACATTCATATAGGTGGTCATCCCCACCGCGCGTCCCGTCGCATCAAGGATGGCAAAGGGAACCATGCTGCCCGCATCTTGCAGGGCGCGGCGACGGCCGATTTCCTGTTCAACGCCTTCCGGGGCAGGCACGGTTGTGTACCACAGGTGATGAAGAGCACCATCTGCGGCGGCATCCACCAGCTCCGGCGTGTGGTCATAGGTGAGCGGCACGAGGCGTGCGCCCTCAGTTGAGAGGGAAATCGGGGTCATCCACATGAGAAGAGGCTTTCTGTCTTGGGTGGTCTGCCTCGTGGAATGAAAGAAAGGTGGCCCTGTGAAAAGAGCCACCTTTTGAAAATTGCATCAGGCCAATTTCCAGCGTCAGCCGAAGACAGTCGTCAGAGCCTTATCCACCGCATCGGTGATCTTGTCGATGTCATCGGCTGTGGCAATCAGCGCGGGCGAGAAGCACAGCGTGTTGTTGCGACCGGGCACCGACCGGTTGGTGACGCCGATGATCACGCCGTGCGTTCCGCATTCCGCCACGACTTTTTGTGCCAGCGCCTCGTCCACCGGCTCTTTGGTGTCACGGTCGGTGACGAGTTCTGCGCCAAGGAACAGCCCCTTGCCGCGCACATCGCCGATGACGGCGTGTTTTTCCTGCAAGGCCCGCAGGTTTGACATCATCCGCTCGCCCATCTTGGTGCAGTTCTCAAGGAGGTTTTCGTCCTCAATGATGCGCATGTTCTCCAGTGCGGCGGCGGGGCCTGCGGTGCAGCCGCCAAAGGTGGAGATGTCGCGGAAGTAGTTCATCTTGTCTGAGGCATCGTTCTTAAACAGATCAAAGACCTCTTCTGTTGTGACCATGCAGGCGATGGCGGCATAGCCGGAGGCGACGCCCTTGGCCATGGTCACGAAGTCGGGTTTGATGCCATAGTGCTGATAGCCGAACCAATGGGTGCCGGTGCGCCCGATGCCGCAGACCACCTCGTCGATGTGCAGGAGCACGTCGTATTGCTTGCAGATCTCCTGCACGCGCGGCCAGTAGCCTTCGGGCGCCTCAATGACGCCGCCGCCTGCGGTGACAGGTTCGAGGCAGAGCGCGCCAACCGTCTCGGGGCCTTCGCGCAGGATGATCTCTTCGATCAAATTGGCTGCGGCGATGCCGAAATCCTCGCCCGAGAGATGATCCAGACCCAGCTCGTGCTTGCGGTATTCCATGCAATGCGGCACCCGCACAAAATCAGGTGCAAAGGGGCCGTATTGCGCGTTGCGCTCGTCCTGACCACCTGCGGACATCGCCGCCAGGGTGGAGCCGTGGTAATCGCGGTCGCGGTAGAGGATCTTGGTTTTCTTGCCGCCGTATTTCTTGTGCGCGATCTGGCGCACCATCTTGAACGCCTTCTCGTTGGCCTCGGAGCCGGAGTTGCAGTAGTAGACACGCGACATGCCGGGCATCTTCTCGATCAGCTTTTCGGCATAGAGCGCGCCCGGCACAGAGCCTGCCGCCTGCGCGAAATAGCACATCTTCATCATCTGGTCGTAGACCGCCTTGCAGATGCTTTCGCGCCCATAGCCAACGTTTGCGGTCCAGACCGCACCGGACACCGCGTCGAGCCATTCCTTGCCGTTCTGGTCCCAAACGCGCATGCCCTTGCCCTCGACGATGATGCGGGGATCGGAGGTTTCAAACGGTTTGTGCTGGACCAGATGGTGCCAGACATGGGCCTTGTCGGCCTCGATGACGTGGCTGAGGTCGTTGTCGCTGAACGTGCCATGCATGACATGTTCCTTTCTTGGCTACTCGGGGTTCGGTGGCCCGGCCGACGCGCGGACGGACTCGGTCATTGATCACCAAAGAGCAAAACCTCATAGCGCGATAGGGCCAGTTCAAGGTGAGAGTTGAGACCAATTTGGAGCGCTGCTTGCAGAAAATTGCGACCAGAGCGGGGTGAAGTCCTTGAGCATGAACGCCCCTGACGGCAGGGTGATGCGGTCGCCGGCGCGCGCCCGCGCATCTGCATCAACGGGAGAGTTCAGTGACGGACTACAGGATCATGGTGGCGCCCAACGGTGCCCGGCGTGGCAAGTCGGATCATGCGGCGCTTCCGATCACGTCGCGGGAGTTGGCAGCGACCGCAGCGGAATGTCATCGCCTGGGCGCTCATCGTCTGCACTTGCATGTGCGGGATCAGGATGGGTGTCACAGCCTTGATGCAGGCCTGTATCGCGAAGCACTGGCGGCAGTTGGCGCTGCCGCGCCCGGGATGGGCATCCAGATTACGACGGAGAGTGCCGGGGTGTTTGACGTTGCGGCACAGTTGGCCTGTTTGGAGAGCTTGCGCCCGGCGGCTGCGTCGGTGTCGGTCCGGGAAATGGCACGGGACCGGGATCTTGCCCGGCGCGCCTATGCCGTGGCCGCAGAGGCGGGGACGGAGGTGCAGCATATCCTCTATACGCCCGATTGCGTGGCACAGCTGACCCGCTGGTATCAGGACGGCACCGTGCCGGAGGATATGCGGGATGCGATCCTGGTTCTTGGTCAATATGCAACCGGGCTGGAGGCCAGGCCGGACATGCTGCCCGCATTCCTTACTGAAATCGCGCCGCTGGAGCTGAACTGGACGCTCTGCGCCTTTGGTGGGGCCGAACATGCGTGCCTGTTGGCGGCGATCGAGGCCGGAGGGCAGGTGCGGATCGGGTTCGAAAACAGCCTTGGCGCGCAGGGGGCGCCCCTATGGGGGGACAATGCCGCCTCCGTTGCGGCCTTCATCGAGGCGGCGGCCGCGCGTGGCCATCGCCTTGCGCCCTTGGATACAGATTTGCGAGCCTCGTCATGAGCCATGTTTTTCCACGTCATAGCAAGTCCACACCGCCGGTCGCCGTCGCCGGAGATGGTTGCTATCTCATTGATGCCAATGGCAAACGCTACTTTGACGGCTCCGGCGGTGCGGCGGTCTCCTGCCTCGGTCATTCCGACGCCGCGGTGATCAAGGCGGTGCAGGATCAGGTGGCGCAATTGGCCTTTGCGCATACAGGCTTCATGACGTCTGAACCGGCGGAGGCGCTGGCGGATGCACTGATCTCGCAGGCGCCGGGGACGCTTGACCGGGTCTACTTTGTCTCCGGCGGCTCTGAGGCGACCGAGGCGGCGATCAAACTGGCACGTCAATACCACCTTGAGCGCGGTGAGCCGCAGCGCCGGCATCTGATTGCGCGTCGTCAGAGCTACCACGGGAATACGCTTGGTGCGCTTGCAGCGGGCGGGAATGAATGGCGTCGGCGGCAGTTCGATCCCTTGCTGATCGGCGTGTCGCATATTGCGCCCTGCTATGAATATGTCGACCGGGCCGAGGGGGAGAGCAGCTTTGACTACGGTCAACGGGTGGCCAATGAACTGGAGGCGGAGATCCTGCGCCTTGGGCCGGACACCGTGATGGCTTTCATGGCGGAACCGGTGGTCGGGGCGACACTTGGCGCGGTGCCGGCGGTCGAGGGGTATTTCAAACGTATCCGCGAGATTTGCGATCAATATGGCGTGCTGCTGATCCTCGACGAGGTCATGTGCGGCATGGGGCGAACCGGCCACTTGTTCGCCTGTGAGGCCGATGGGGTCGCGCCGGATATTCTCTGCATCGCCAAAGGTCTTGGTGCGGGCTATCAGCCCATCGGCGCCATGCTCTGTACTGCCGCGATCTATGATGCGATCGCCGCGGGATCGGGGTTCTTCCAGCACGGCCACACCTATCTGGGTCATCCGGTTGCAACCGCAGCCGGGCTGGCTGTGGTGACCCAGATGCTCGAACGCGATCTGATTGCCCGGTCTGCGCAGATGGGGGAGCGTCTGCAGGCCGCGCTGGTTGACCAGTTCGGGCAGCATCCTCATGTGGGCGACATCCGTGGTCGCGGCCTGTTTCGGGGTCTGGAACTGGTGAAGGACCGAGAAAGCAAGACCCCGTTTGACCCTGCGCATGCTGTGGCGGCGCGTGTTAAAAAAGCGGCCTTTGAGGCGGGGCTTATCTGCTATCCGATGTCCGGAACCCGCGACGGCCGCAAGGGGGATCATGTGCTGCTCGCTCCGCCTTTCATCATGACGGATGATCAGGTCGACGAGGTGACGGACAAGCTCGCGGTGGCGCTGGAGCACGCATTGACTGTTTGAACGCCCTTCGGGCTGGCGGCGAGGCCGCCCGAAGGAGGGACTTTCAGAGCAGCCGGTTCAAATAAGTGCCATAGCTGTTTTTCTTGAACAATTCCGCCCGCTCTGCCAGCGCGTCCCGGCTGATCCAGCCCGCATGATAGGCGATTTCCTCCAGACAACCGGTCTGCAGGCCCTGACGCTCGTGCAAGGTGCGTACAAAATTGCCCGCATCCAGAAGGCTGCCATGGGTGCCGGTGTCAAGCCAGGCATAGCCGCGCCCCATGGTTTCGACCGAGAGGGTGCCGTCGTCGAGATACATCTGCAAGAGATCGGTGATCTCCAGCTCGCCCCGCGCCGAAGGCTGAACCTCCTTGGCGCGTTGCGGCGCCGTGCCATCCAGAAAATAAAGCCCCGTTACCGCGTAATTCGACGGCGGCACCTCGGGTTTTTCAATGATCTGCTGCGCCCGCCCTTCGCCATCAAAGGAGACCACGCCGTAGCGCTCGGGATCGGAGACGTGATAGCCAAAGACGGTGCCGCCCACCTCCTTGGCATCCGCCGCCGCCAGAAGGCTCGGCAACCCATGGCCAAAAAAGACGTTATCGCCCAGCACCAGCGCCGAGGGCGCGCCCGCGAGGAACTCTTCGGCCAGAATAAAGGCCTGCGCCAGACCATCGGGGCTGGGTTGCTCCACATAGGTCAGGCTGACGCCCCACTGGCTGCCATCCCCCAAGAGGCGCTTGAACTGATCGGCGTCCTGCGGCGTGGTGATGACGCAGATCTCGCGAATACCTGCAAGCATCAGAACCGAGATCGGATAGTAGATCATCGGCTTGTCATAAAGGGGCAGAAGCTGCTTTGAGACAGCCATGGTGATCGGATAAAGCCGGGTGCCGGAGCCTCCGGCGAGAATAATACCTTTGCGCTGCGTCACTCTGCGAGCTCCTTTAAAATATCGCGCAGCCCGCTGCGCCAGTCGGGCTGCGGGATGCCAAAAACAGTCTCTAACGTGGTGCAATCCAGCCGTGAGTTCAGTGGCCGCACCGCCGGGGTTGGATAGTCAGATGTGGGGATGTCCGCCACTTCGCAGGTCAGATCGCTTTGGGCAAAGATCTCTGCGGCAAAGCCTGCCCAGCTGACATATGGCGCGCCCTGCAGGTGGTAGATGCCGGATTTTGCAGGCTCCGCACGCAGTTGCCCTGCCATCTCGACACAGGCCCGTGCGATGTCACGTGCAGGCGTTGGCGCGCCGATCTGATCGCCGACAATCGTCAAGCGATCCCGTTCCGCACCGAGGCGCAGCATGGTCTTGACGAAATTATTGCCATGGGCCGAGACCACCCAAGAGGTGCGCAGGATCGCATAAGTCCCGCCCGCCGCAATCACCGCCTCTTCGCCTGCGCGTTTGCTGCGGCCATAGGCATTGGGCGGCGCCACCGGATCATCCGTTTGCCAAGCCGCCGTGCCACTGCCCGCAAAGACATAATCGGTCGAGATATGGACAAAGGGAATACCCGCCTGCACGCAGGCCGCCGCCATCGCACCGGGGGCCGCCCCGTTGATGACAGTGGCCAGTTCTTCCTCAGATTCGGCCTTATCAACCGCCGTATAGGCGGCGGCATTGATCACCGCCTGCGGGCTGGTCTCCCGAATAAGGGCCGCGCAGGCCCCGGGGTCCGACAGGTCCGCACGCGCACGCCCCACAGAGATCACGCCCTCATAGCGCGTCAATTCCCGCGCCACTTGCCCGGTTGCGCCAAACACAAGGATGCTCATATCCGCCCCTTCTTCATCTTTTCCCAAATACCTCCGCCGGAGGCCCTGTTTTTCACGCGCCCTCGCCGCAACCACAAGGTCAGTGCAATCACCCAGATCGCCAGTTCAAATAAAAAGGTCCAGTGCAGCAGGAATGACAAAACCCAGTGGTCTTGCGTCGCTGCTACCACCGTCAGGGACATCAGCCTGTCGTCCAGTGGTGCGAGCCACATGATGCCGCCCCCGATACTGTCCAGAACCAGATGCATAAAGATCGCGGCGAAAAACACCAGCGCAGCTTTTAGCCAGCGGCGTGCAAAAAAACCGATCAGCGGCAGAGTGACCAGTGCAACCCAGGCCCAGAACGCAGGCACATGCACCCAGTAGCGGTGGTGATGAAAGGCCCGGTCATCCACGAAATAGAACCAGATCATATCTAGATCAGGGAAAACCGCACCGATCAGCGCGGCCGGCAGCAAACCAGGAAAGGTGCGGCGGGGAACTTGCGCCAGTATATATCCGGAGGGCAAATGCGCCGTCAGCATAACAGAATCCTTTGCAGACTAAATCTCTGCCTGCTCACTTTCCGGTCCCAAGACGCTCGCCCACGCCCTTGCGGGACTGCAGCGCACGCCACCAGTCCTCATTGTCGAGATACCACTGCACGGTTTTCGCCAGACCTTCCTCGACGGTCACCGAAGGCCGCCAGCCCAGCTCCTCGCGGAGACGGGAGGGATCAATCGCGTAGCGTGCATCATGGCCCGGACGATCGGTCACAAAGGTGATCTGCTCTTTATAGGATGCCCCGTCGCCGCGCGGGCGCTTGTCATCAAGGATCGCACAGAGTGTTTCGACCAGCTCAAGGTTGGTGCGCTCATTCTCGCCGCCCACATTATAGCTGCGCCCGTTTTCGCCCTTCTGCAACACCAGCAACAGCGCATCGGCGTGATCTTCCACATAGAGCCAGTCGCGAATATTGGACCCATCGCCATAGATCGGCAGCGCCTTACCGGCGAGCGCATTCAAAATCACCACCGGGATGAGCTTTTCGGGGAAATGGAAGGGGCCGTAGTTGTTGGAGCAATTGGTCAGCACCACCGGCAGCCCATAGGTCTCATGCCAGGCACGCACCAGATGATCGCTCGAGGCTTTGGAGGCTGAATAGGGCGAGCGCGGATCATAGGCGGTCTCTTCGGTGAACATCACCGATTTATCGGCCGGCAAACTGCCATAGACCTCATCGGTAGAGATATGATGGAAGCGGAAATGACCGGGTTTGCCCACCGCCACCCAAAATTTGCGCGCGGCTTCGAGCATATTGAAGGTGCCGGTCACATTGGTCTCGATGAAATCACCGGGCCCGTCAATCGAGCGGTCCACATGGCTCTCGGCGGCCAGATGCATCACCGCATCCGGCGCGTGCAGCGCAAAGATCCGATCCAATGCCGCGCGGTCGCGGATGTCGGCCTGCTCAAACGCATAGCGCGGGCTTTCGGCGACACTGGCGACATTGTCCAGACAGGCCGCATAGGTCAGCGCGTCCAGATTGACCACCTCATGGCCCGCCGCAATCGCTTGGCGCACCACCGCAGAGCCGATAAAGCCTGCGCCCCCCGTCACCAGTATCTTCATGGGTCCTGCTCCTTGCCTCGTGATGCTGTTTCATGCTCGGCCAGCCACGTGACCGGGGCTTTGTGTCTTATGGCCTGGATCGACCCCGCGCTGCAACGCGTCCAAAGGGTTTGTTGCGCAACCGGAAGAAGTGGCTTTCGTAGTAGCGAAAGCTTACCTCCGCAAGCGCCAGCGTGCCGCCCCAATACAGCAGGATGAAAGCGATGCTGTCCTGTGCCAGGTCCAGAGCGCCGGCTCCGATCGTCACCACATGTAGCACCATGAGGTGCAGCAGGTAGATGCCGTAGCTTACGGTTCCGATGCGGGCCAGCGGACGCAGACGAAGCAATGGATGAAGCCAGCCTTCTTCGTGCAGGACCAGGGTTGCGAGCCAAATGGTCATGGCTAGATGCACCAGAAAATAGGGCCAACCGGCCAGGACCTGTGGCAAGAGACCAAACAGTAGCAATAGCAGCATCAGCAGGCAAAGCAGCGCAGCGGCGGGCGCGCAAAACAAGCGCCACAGCATCGCGAACCCGCGTGGCTGATGCAGCATCAGGGCCAAACCCGCGCCCATCAGCAGAGGTGCGTAGGTGGCATCCGGAAGATGCACGTGCAGGGGCCCCCAGGAAAACGCACGGATGCCAAAGACCTCCAGTGCTCCCGTCACCGCGACAACATTCACAAGCACACCGAGGCCGAGCGCCCAGCCCCAGAGACGGTGCGGAAGGCAGATCATCGCCAGGGGCCAGATCAGATAGAACTGCTCCTCCATCGACAGCGACCAAGTGGGATAGAGCGTTGGAATGTGATCGGTGAGAAAATTGGCGAAAAACAGATAATAGGCAGGCCAGAGCTGGAGCGTTTCGGCATGGCCACGCCAGAACAGGAAATAGGATCCGGCGAGCGTCACCACCAGATAGTAAAGCGGCAGGATGCGCAGGGCGCGTCGCCAGAAGAACCCGCGCAGCGAAATCGTCCCGTCCCGATCCCGCTCCCGAAGGAGCAATGTGGTAATCAAGAAACCGGAGATCACAAAAAACAGGTCTACCCCGAGAAACCCCCGGGACCAAGGTCCACTGTCCTGCGCCAATGCGCTGTGATGGATCAGCACCGCCAGGATCGCCAGCGCCCGCAAGCCGTCGAGCGCCCCAAAGCGGGTCCGCTCCAGATAGGCGCGATGGGCTTGGGACGCGGTCAGGGCTTGCATGGGATCAGAAGGTGAAGGGGGTTTGGAACTCTGCCAGCGCCGGTGCGGCTGTGTCCTTCTCAGACAGGATCGGCTGGCCGGAAAACCCCCAGTCGATGCCGCAGCTGTCCCAGCGCACGGCACCGTCACATTCGGGGGCGTAGTAGTCGGTGCATTTATAGATGATCTCGGTCATCGGCGCGCGGGTGATAAACCCGTGCAAGAAACCTTTGGGCACCAGCATCTGCCGCCCGTTCTCGGCCGTCAGCTCAACCCCGACCCAGTCTCCGTAGGTGGGAGAGCCTTTGCGGATGTCGACCACCACATCAAACAACGCGCCCTGACCGCAGCGTACCAGCTTGTCCTGCGCATGGGGCGGGGCCTGAAAATGCAGGCCGCGAATGGTGCCGACCTCGGCCGACATGGAGTGATTGTCCTGCACGAAGTCCAGATCGATCCCATGCGCTTCCATCCGCTTGCGGTTCCAGCTCTCGGAAAAGAACCCGCGGGCATCGCCAAAGCGCTGCGGGGTGATAATCTTCACGCCCGGGAGGGCCGTGTCTTCAATCTGCATCCAGTGATCTCGCTCTTTGGCTTTGGGCGTTCTTGTGCTGCGACATTGAGGCGGATACCGGGTGCAACGAGGGCGGGGCCATTTTTCGTGCGCACGGTGCGTCTGCGGCAGGGTGATTTGAGTTGTATCAGAATTGTTGGGTCTCTCAAGAGAGGTGATAAGACCCCTCAACATGCCGGTCGGGGCATTGCAGCAGATGCACACTCCGCGCGCGCCCCCTGTCACGCGGCTTTGATTGTATCGAGAACACTACCGATCATTGCACCGTGGTACGTTCGTGTACCACTATGCTGCGGGCGCGGGACGGGCGCGGTATCGGCGCGGTGGTCACAGAACAAAGGACGATGATAATGAGCCAGTATACCCAAATTTCCGGTTTGTCCGGGGTCGGCGCGACGTGCGATCTGCGCAGCGATACGGTCACCCGTCCCGATGCCGGCATGCGTGCGGCCATGGCGGATGCAGAGGTTGGCGATGACGTCTACGGAGAAGATCCAACGCTCAACCGTTTGGAGCAGAGCCTGGCGGAACGGGCGGGCAAGGATGCGGCCTTGTTCTTGCCGACGGGCACCCAAAGCAACCTCGTTGCCATGCTGGCCCATTGCGGGCGCGGTGAGGAGGTGATCACCGGGCGCGATTATCACGTCTACAAGTATGAGGCAGGCGGTGCCTCGGCGCTGGGTGGGGTTATTCTTGACCCGCTGAAGGTCTCTGCGGATGGCGGATTGGACCCTGCTGATATTGCCGCTGCGGTCAAAGAAGATGACTCGCACCATCCGATGTCGCGGCTGTTGTCATTGGAAAACACTCATAATGGCAAGGCCGTGTCTCTTGCACGCCTTGATGCCTGTATCGCGCCGGCACGCCAGGCGGGATTGTCGGTGCATCTGGATGGGGCGCGGGTGTTTAACGCGGTGGCAGAACTGGGGTGTGATCTGGCTGAGATTGCCAAACGCTTTGACAGTGTCTCCATCTGCCTGTCCAAAGGGCTTGGGGCACCTGTCGGTTCTGTTCTGGTGGGGCCAAGGGACCTGATTGCGCGGGCGCGCCGTTTGCGCAAAATGGTGGGCGGCGGCATGCGCCAGGCCGGTGTACTGGCAGCGGCGGGGCTTTATGCGCTGGATCACAATGTGACCCGGCTTGCCGAGGATCATGCAAGGGCGGCCGTGCTTGCTGAAACCCTGCGCGCATTGGGGGCAGGTGCCGTCGATCACAATACCAACATGGTCTTCTTCACCCCCGCCGATGGTGACAACGCGTCGCTGGGCGTGGCACTGGCCAAAGCGGGTGTGGTGCTCTCTGCCGGAGGCACTGGTGCCATCCGCATGGTGCTGCACAAGGACGTCACCAGAGAGGGGTTTGATGCGACCCTTGCCGCGCTCAAATCCTATTATAGCTAAGGTTTAGTACGAGGCGGGGGGCGCTCCCGCCCCCGATCCAAGCAGCAATAGCTGCTCTGCTCGGCGTTGGGCCCGGCGCCGCGCCGAAGGCGCGGCGGGTCACGCCTGACGCTGAACGACGTGTTACCGCCGCCAGCCGGGTCTCAGGACCGTAGGTTCGCGTGGGCTTTCTTGAGATCCGCGCGCGCCTGAAGAAACGGCCCAGCACCGTAACTCAGCCTTGATGCGCCAAGTGCGGTGGCTGCATCGAGCGTGCGCAGATCTCCGATCATCATCAGGTTTACAGGAACTGTGGTGCTTTCGACGATTTGCGCGATCAGATCAGGTGCAGTCAGCCCCGGTACAAAAAAACAGTTGGCCCCGGCCTCTGCATAGGCGGCCTGGCGTTGGAGGGCCTCCGGGATCTTGCCCGGGTGTGTCGCGGGGGCGGTGCCCAAAAAGAGATCTGTGCGGGCGTTGATAAAGAGCGGAACGCCCTCCTCATCAGCGACCGCTCTGATGGTCCTGATCCGCTCCGCTTGGGTGGCTATCGCATGTAGCCCCGCGCCATTGACCACCCGGTCCTCAAAATTGATCCCCACAGCCCCGGCGCGGATGATTTTGCGGGTGTTTTCGGCAAGCGCGGCAGGGGTGGTGGCATAGCCGCCTTCGAAATCCACGGAGACAGGGACTGAAACAGTGGCGCAGATACGCGCGACAATTCGCAGCACGAAATCCAGCGGGATGGATTCGCCATCCTCATACCCATGTGCTGCGGCCATCGCCCAACTGCCGGTTGCAACCGCTGGCACGCCTTCTTCGACCAGCGCCTTGGCACCGGCTGCATCCCAGATGTTGTAGAACACAAGCGGATCGCCCTGCCTGTGCAACTCCGCAAAACGGATGGCTTTCTCAGCTTGCGACATGGCGGTTTCCTTCTTTTGTTCTGCTGCGCAGCGCATTCCCATGCGAGAGCAAGCTTCCACAGGATCAGCCCGCTGGATAGCACAGGCAGAAAACCGCGCCGCCGGAGAACGGGCGTCTATTCAAGGTTTTGGAGTGTCATGCGTTCCACACCCAGCAGGCGCGCGGCTCCTCAAATGTACGTTTGAGAGGGTTAAATCTCTTTGCGCGCCCGAAGGGCTGCAGAGATCGTGCCATCGTCGAGATAGTCTAACTCGCCCCCGATCGGCACGCCCTGCGCCAGCGAGGTCAGCTTAACGCGCCCCTCAAGCTGATCGGCGATGTAATGCGCGGTGGTCTGCCCGTCGATGGTGGCGTTGAGCGCGAGGATCACCTCGTTCACGCCTTCCGTTGCCACACGGTCCACCAGTCGCGGAATGCGCAGATCTTCTGGCCCCACGGCATCCAGTGCGGACAGCGTGCCACCCAGCACGTGATAGCGGCCTTTGAACACGCCGGCGCGCTCCATCGCCCAGAGATCAGCCACATCCTCGACCACACAGAGTTCGCCATTGGCGCGTGTCTCATCCGCGCAGAGCGCACAGATGTCGCTGGTGCCGACATTGCCGCAGTTCAGGCATTCGCGTGCGGTCTCTGCCACGCGGCCCATGGCGTCGGCCAAGGGGGTCAGAACCAGCGCTCGCTTGCGGATCAGGTGCAGTACAGCCCGGCGCGCGGAACGCGGACCAAGCCCCGGCAGCTTGGCCATCAATGCGATCAATGCCTCGATATCACTGTTGTCCTGCGCCGCCATGGTGCTGTCCTGTTCTGCTTCTGTTCAACTAGGCCGCATCGCACCCAGAAGTGCAAGCCCTGCCTGCTCATTCTGCGCGCTGCCACCGCGACGACATGAAAAAAGGCGACCCTTGGGCCGCCTGATCTCCGCATGTCACCTGCCTTAGAATGGCAGTTTCATGTCCTTGGGCAGGCCGAGACCATCGGTCAGCTTGGTCATCTCTTCCTGTGCGCGCTCTGCCGCTTTGGCTTGCGCGTCTTTCACGGCGGCGAGGATCAGGTCCTCGACCACTTCCTTGTCGTCGCCGTTGAAGATCGACGGATCGATGTCGAGCGACTTCAGATCACCCTTGGCGCTGGCGGTGGCCTTGACCAGACCTGCACCCGCTTCGCCCACGACCATGATGTTGTGCAGCTCTTCCTGCATCTCGCCCATCTTGGACTGCATTTCCTGGGCTTTTTTCATCATCCCGGCCATATCGCCGAGGCCACCTAGGCCTTTGAACATATCCTATCACTCCTGATGTCAGGTTTATCCTGTTAGATACGTGCGCGCCCTCGTGCAGGCAAGGGCAAAGCAGGATTGGAGCCGTCGTGAACATGCCCACAGGGCGCTATTCACCCGATACGGGTGCAAAACCGTTGCTGATAAGCGTCTGGGGTGAGGCCGGTCATCGATGGGCTCGCAGAAGCCTATCCAGGACAGGGTTTATTCCTCAAACGGATCCCATTCGTCCTCGACCTCGGGCAGGGCTTCGGCCTGAACTTCAGCGGCCAGTTCTTCCTGCGTGCGGATCTTCGTGATCTTCGCCTTGGGGAAGTTCTGGAGCACCGCCTGCACCAGAGGATGCGCAGAGGCTTCTGCACGCAGGGCGTTTTCGGCAGCGTCACGCAGTTCCGCAATCGTTGGCGCATCACCATCTGGCGCGATGGAGACGACCCAGCGGCTTCCGGTCCAGTTCTGCAAGGCAGTGCCGATGCGGGCAGCGAGGTCCTGCGGGGCATTTGCGGTCGGGGTGAACGTGATGCGGCCCGGTTGATACGACACCAGCCGCACGCCCCCCTCGACCTCGACCAGCAGCTTCACATCGCGGTGTTTGCGGATCAGTTCGATCACATGTTCAAAACTCGGATAGCGCGCCAAGGCGCTGTCTACACGCGGCGCAAGCGCTGCCACTTGCCCGCCACTTGCCGACATGGTGTGCCCACCATTGGGGCCACCGCCGGGGGCGCCTTGCGGCGGGGCGGAGGCGTAAGCCGGAGCCCCGCCTCCCCCGCCCGCCGCAGGCGACCCCATGCCTTGCATGGGGTGTCCCCCGCCCGGACCACCTGGATGGGGCGGCGGGGGTGTGTCCTGCAGTTTGCGAACCAGTTCCTCGGGCGAGGGCAGGTCGGCCACATGGGTCAGGCGGATCACAGCCATCTCTGCCGCCATCATTGCATTTGGAGCGGCGGCGACTTCCTCGAGCGCCTTGAGCAGCATCTGCCACATGCGCGTCAGAACCCGCATCGGCAGGCGGCTGGCCATATCCTGTCCACGGGCGCGCTCATCCGGGCTGATGGTCGGATCTTCTGCTGCATCGGGGGTGATCTTTACCACCGACACCCAATGGGTGATCTCGGCCAGATCCCGCAGCACCGCCATCGGGTCGGCGCCCTCGGCATATTGGCCGGACAGCTCCGTCAGGGCCGCCGCCGCGTCGCCGCGCAGGATCATATCCATCAGATCCAGCACCCGGCCCCGGTCCGCAAGACCGAGCATCGCGCGCACCTGATCCGCTGTGGTCTCCCCGGCACCATGGCTGATCGCCTGATCCAGCAGTGAGGTCGCATCCCGTGCAGATCCTTCTGCCGCGCGGGTAATCAGCGCCAGCGCATCCTCGGCGATCTCGGCTTTTTCATTGGTGGCGATCCGGCGCAGCAGATCGATCATCACCTCCGGCTCGATCCGGCGCAGGTCAAACCGCTGACAGCGCGACAGCACCGTCACCGGCACCTTGCGGATTTCGGTGGTGGCAAAGATGAATTTCACATGCGCCGGTGGCTCTTCAAGCGTCTTCAAGAGCGCGTTGAAAGCAGAGGTCGACAGCATGTGGACCTCATCGATGATGTAGATCTTGTAGCGCGCCGAAGCCGCGCGATAGGCCACACTGTCGATAATCTCGCGGATGTCACCCACACCGGTGCGCGATGCGGCATCCATCTCCATCACATCCACATGGCGACCTTCCATGATCGCCGTACAATGTTCGCATTTGCCGCAGGGCTCCGTGGTCGGGCCGCCCTGACCGTCCTCCCCGATGCAGTTCATGCCCTTGGCAATGATCCGCGCGGTGGTGGTTTTGCCGGTGCCGCGAATCCCTGTCATGATGAAGGCCTGCGCAATACGATCCGCAGCAAAGGCATTTTTCAGCGTGCGCACCATCGCGTCCTGACCGACCAGATCGGCAAAGGTCTCGGGCCGATACTTGCGTGCCAGAACCTGATATTGTCCGCCTTGCGGTGCGCTGGAGGTCTCGGGGCTGTGCTCGCTCATGAGGGCCTTTCGGGTGGTCTTCTGGGGCGCATCGCCGGATTCGCAGCCCGCGCCAATGGTCTTGTGCAAACTAAGGTCGGTTGGCGGCTTCGTCCACCACTGTTGCGGCGCAGGACGAGGGAGACCCTGCAAAAAAGGCTACCGATCCGTCGGTTGCCGAGTCTATGATGCATCAACGCCTGTTGCGCGCGGACAAGCGCGCCGCTTCCGGGGGAAGGTAAATGGTGAGTGTTTCCGATTTGCAGCCGCAAGAGGCTGCGCAAACCCTTTCTCTTCATGCCCTGTCCATTGGTGAGGGTATCCTGGCGCTCAGTCAGGCGCCCGGTGCTGGCGGGGACTACCCCGGAGACCTGCGTTTGATACGAGAGTGGCGGGCCTCGATCGTGGTGACACTCACCACAAGGGTGGAGCAGGTCATTCTCGGAACCGAGACGCTGGGCTGTGATATTCAGGGGCTCGGCAGTCGTTGGTTTCATCTGCCGATCGAGGACTACCAGACGCCTACAGCGGATCAGCAGGAGCGTTGGGCGGACATCAGCGGGCTGTGTCGGCAGGCCCTGTCCGGTGGCGGGCGCGTGCTGGTGCATTGCCGGGGCGGCTGCGGACGGTCCGGCATGGTGGCCTTGCGCTTGATGATCGAAAGCGGGGAACGGCCCGACGCCGCGCTCCATCGTCTGCGTCTGGTGCGCCCCTGCGCGATCGAGACCGACGCCCAGATCGCCTGGGCTTACGGCCCGCGCCGCACAGCGCCGCCAGCGTCCGGCTAAGCTGCGATCTGTGAGCCAGTTCGGCAGACGGCAGAAACGCAAAACCCCGCCAATGGCGGGGCAATGCAAAGTGAGAGGTTGGACATCGACCCAAGCGGGGCTCGTTGTGGCTGCTTCCTTCCGGACCTGACCAGGTTGGCGAGGCGCTTGCCCGCGCCAACCTCTCGAATCCCGATATAGGCAAGTGACGAAGGGATGACAACCCGCAGGCGCGGGTTTCCTGCCCCTCAGGGATTGATCAGAGCGACAGTGTCAGCGCGAGAAAACCGCTGTTCAGCATGCGTGCCGTCTGGGCGACCTGGGGTGGCAGTTCATGCAGCCTGGCCCGTGCACCGGGGCCGGTCAAGGCGACCGCTTCGACTCCAAGGCCAGAGGCAAAACGCCAGGGGTACGGGGCGGCGGACAGGGGGTCTTCGGGCAGGAGGCCGGTCACATAGGCGGTCACGGCCTCTCGCACCAGCTGTCGGGCCAGGGGGAGCGACGCGGCTCCATCCAGCATGTGAAAATTGCCGCCGCCGCTGCTGCGGTAACTGTTCAGCCCGACCGCGAACCGCTGTGTGTCGGACAGGGGGGTGCCCTGCCAGCGCAGATTGCGGATACGCCCCGGTCCGTCGTGGCGTCGCCGTCCGGCAGCGTCAAACCATGCGGGGGCGGTGGGATCGATTTCGTATTCGAGGCCAAACAGCACATCGAAATTATGACCGGCCCGATCCGGATCCACCAACGGCATCGCCGGTGCCTCCGGGGTCAGCTGGCTGAAGAACCCGGCGGACATCTCCAGCCAGTCCCGCACCTGGCGTCCGGTGACGATGCAGCATCGCAATTCGTTGGGGTAGATATAGAGATCCGCGACGTGGCGCCGGGACATCGGACCGGCGGGCACATCGGTGTAGTTGTCGGGTCCTGCACGACCGCCGAACTTGGCCGGGGCTACAGCCGACAACAGAGGCAGGTCGGAAAAGGCGGATTCCGCCAGCACCGGACGTATTGCGGCAGCCTGCGCCGCAGCGGTCAGCGCCAATGCCCGATCCTGCCCGAAAAATGTGAAATACGAATGCTGCGCATCTGATGCACAGCCGACCGGCTTGGCCATTTCAGCGCGGGTGTGAGCGTGGGCCGGAGCAAGGACGTCGACCAGGCCGGGGTCCTCCGGGGCGAGGGGGTGCACGCCCTGCGAGGTGCGGGTGCCCACCGCACGGAGTTCACAGTGGGAGCGCACGATTTTCCAGCCTTCGTTTTCATGCACCAGATCCAGATCGATCACCCCGAGGTGCGAGCCCCCGAAGCCGGGCATCACCACCGGCACGTCAAGAGCCTCTTGCGGGCCTTGCGGAGCGGGCAGAAGCAGATGCGTATGCCCCCCCACCGCCGCGTCGAGCCCGGGCAGGGCGCTGATCGGGCGCAGCGCATTCTCCATTCCGGGGCTGGCTTCAGCCGCGCCCAGCCCGGTGTGCGCCAGCGCGATGACCACATCTGCACCTGCGGCACGCAGATCGCTGATGCAATGACGCGCGCAGTCCACCATGTCTTCGATTTCGACCCGCCCCGCGAGGTGATCTGCGTCCCACATCATTGTTTGTGGCGGCAGGACCGAAAACAGGCCGACGCGTACCGGTGGCTGATCGGCGCCGGCAATCTGGCAGGTCAGCACCAGGCTGCGCTTGATTGGCAACTCCAACGAGGGATCCAGCGCGCGCAGGTTGGAGCAAAGCGCCGGGCAGGGGAGGGCATCCAGCGCATGTGACAGTGCATCAAGGCCGAAGTTGAACTCGTGATTGCCCAGTCCCACCGCATCATATCGCAATTCGGCAAAGGCAAGAATTGCCGGAGGCACAATGCCTGCCTGCCCGGCGGCGGTCTCCGCCAGGGGGGTGCCCTGCAACCAGTCGCCATTGTCCAGCAGCAGTGTGGCGCCGCCCATCGCGTCGGTTTCGCTGCGGGCGCGGGCAATCAGGCTTGCGGTGCGGCTCAGGCCAAAGGCCGGGTTGGACGAATCCGCGTAATAATCATGGCTGAGCAGGTTGCTGTGCACGTCGGTTGTGGCCAGTACCCGCAACCGGCCTGCCACCTGATCCGTGCCATGGCTGGCATGGTGCATTGCATCCATGCCTTTGTCTGAACCTGTCATCACGTGCCGTTCTTCGCCCATCGCTTCCCCCGCTGCTCCGACTGCTCGACCGGTGTGTCCGCAGGGGGGTGCGAATTCGTTAACGCCGAGAAAAACAGGCTTGTGCAACAGGCGGAACCCTCCAGTTCAGCTTTTTGCGAGAAAATGTGAACCGTGGCATTTTTGCTTGAGTCGCCGTCGGGAATGCGGCATCGCCTGTCTGCATACCGATGGTTCAACGTCGGTCATCCCGTGCCGAACAGGGCGCAGGCGGATACTCAACAACGGGGCAGGACGATGATGAAGCGGGCGGAACAGGTCACATTTGGTGGCAGCGGACTGGATCGCGCGGCGCATGTCCGCGGTGATGCTCAGGCGCTGGAACGCCTGTGGTCCGCACCCGCAAGTCGGGTGCTTCTGCTGTGGCAGGGCAAGCCACTTTGCCTGCAGAAGACGTCGGACTCCGCCCCCGAAGGCCTGGCGCTTGTGTCGACCAGTCATCCGCTGGTGGCCTGTCGTCGGGAGACCGCGCTGTTTCTGGGGTGCGCCGAAGCGTCAAGCTGCGATGCGGTCGGGGAAGCGGAGGGCCCAGACGCGGGATATTTCGCTGTCGATGTGCAGGACTGGTCACCGGACGAAACCGAAGCGACCACCCTTGGCACGTTCCTTGATCCCAGTCTCCAGCATCACCCGGAGTTGCCGCAGAACCATGTCTTTGCGGAATTGCGCGCGGTGATGACGCGGCTGACCCCGCGGGAGGCGGAGCTGGCCGCGACCGCAAAGGCGCTGCTGGGCTGGCACGCCACCCATGGTTTCTGTGCCTGCTGCGGTGCGCCGAGCCGGATCGAGCAGGCTGGCTGGCAGCGGCGATGCCCGGAGTGCGGCGCGTCGCATTTCCCGCGTACCGATCCGGTGGTCATCATGCTGATCACACGTGGGGATCGCGTGTTGCTGGGGCGGTCTCCGGGCTGGCCAGACGGCATGTATTCTTTGCTGGCAGGCTTTGTTGAGCCAGGAGAGACGCTTGAGGCCGCCGTGCGCCGCGAGGTGTTCGAGGAATCCGGCATCGTGGTGGGGCCGGTCAGCTACCTGGCCAGTCAGCCCTGGGCCTTTCCGATGTCGCTGATGTTGGGCTGCCACGGTGAGGCGCTGAGCAGCGACATCGTGATTGACCCCAGCGAAATCGAAGATGCGCTTTGGCTGACCCGGCAAGAGGTCATGGATATGATCTCGGGGCAGCACCCGAAGGTGCAGAAACCGCGCAAGGGGGCGATTGCCGGTTTTCTCTTGGAAAACTGGGTTGCGGATACACTCGGGTAACGGACATGATCTATTTTGACCTCGACGGCGATCCGCCCGCGGCGCGGATGTGATGAGTAAACTGTGACGGAGCAGGCGCAGCATGCATTTCGAAACCAAGGAAGACATCGATTGCTCGATCGAACAGGCCTTTGCTGCCATTACAGATTTCGAGGCGTTCGAGCGATCTGCCATCCGGCGTGGGGCCGAGGTTCAGCGCATCGGTGAGGTGGCCACCCCTGCGTCCGGGCTTGCCTGGGAGGTGGCCTTTGTGTTTCGCGGCAGCCAGCGCCATATGACGGTTTCCCTGCAGGAACACGACAGGCCAAATGCGATTGCCGTGCTGGCCAAGGGGAATGGCATGAGCGGGACCATGCGGGTGGAACTGTTGGCCCTGTCGCCGCGCCGCACGCGGATGACCGTGCGGGTTGATCTGACACCCAAGACACTTGCGGCACGTTTGCTGATCCAGTCTCTGAAGCTCGCCCGCAACAAGCTGAACCGGAAGTTTCGCCAGCGCGTGGCCGAGTTCGCAAAAGCCACCGAAGAACGGTTGGCACAGTCCGCCTGAGCGCTTGGCCTGAACGCTTGGCTTGATCGCGGATTCGCAAAGCCGGGTGCTGTCTGCGCTGTCGGATGGCCGGAAACAGTCCAGGCTGATCCTGTTGGGACGTACGGTCCCGATCTCTGTTTGGGTATACAGAGGCTGCGCTGATCTGCGGTGTCCATGAGTGTCGAGGGGGGGGGGCGTGCCTCGACAACAGTCAATCTTCCATAAAATTATTAGACTTATATCTATTTTTTCAAGGGCTTGCGCGGGGCATTAGCCTCACTTGTTAACAGTCTTGTGCGAGGGTGGGCTCACGACCTCTCTGAGCCAAGGATTGTTCAATGTACCGCTTGTTGGACTGCATTACGCAGGAACATAACTATGGTCTTGTCGCCGTTGCAGCCCTGATCTGCGTTGTCGGGTCCGTGCTTTCCACGCATATGTCCGCTCGGCTGACCGAATGGCGGGGCAAGCGACGGCTTGTGCAGTTGCCGCTGGCGGGGCTGATCACCGGCGCCACGATCTGGTCCACGCATTTCATTGCCATGCTGGCCTATGAACCCGGCTACGATCACGGATACGAGCCTGTGATGACGGGGGTGTCGCTGGTGGTCGGCGTGCTTGGCGCGTTTGCCGCCAACGCCGGGCTTGCCTTTGCCCGGGGGGGCTCCGCACCGATCATGGCCGGGGCGATCTTTGGCATGACAGTATCGGCGATGCACTACACCGGGATGAGTGCCTATTTGCTGCCGGGAAACATTATCTGGCACATCGGGACAGTGACCGCGTCCGTCGGCATCGGTGCGGGCCTCGGGGCGCTGAGTTATGGCCTGATCGCACGTCGTATCGGTGGTCTTGGCGGCCGCGCGTGGCCGGCGCTGGTCATGGTGCTGGCGATCTGTCTGATGCATTTCACTGGCATGAGCGCGATTGATGTCCGGCTGGACTCTGCGGTCGTAGTGCCGCCACAGACGATTTCCGATACGGCCATGGCGATGCTGATCTTTGCGGTGACTGCCATCATCCTGCTGATTGCCATCGCCTCGGCCAGTATCGAGGTCAATCTGGAGGGGGAGACACGGACCCAGCTCGATCATGCGGCGCTGCATGATCCGCTCACCGGCATGCCCAATCGCATGTGGCTGACCCGCAGGCTGGATGCGCTGAAGCTCCGCCTGCAGGAGAACGAAACAACCCGCGTCGCGGTCCTGACCGTGGACCTCAACCTCTTTAAGGAGGTGAATGATGTCTATGGCCATGCCGTCGGCGATGCGGTGCTGACACGCGTGGCCCTGCGTCTGATCTCGCAGCAGGGAGAGGACGAATATGTCACCCGCGTCGGCGGCGACGAGTTTGTTGCCATCAAGGAGGGGTTTCGCCGTATCGAGGAAGTGCTGAGCTTTGCCGAGCGGTTGCACGCAGCGATTGTCGAACCCATTGATCTAGAAGAAGTGTCTCTGCGTGTCGGCGCCGCCATCGGTGTCGCAACCACGCTGGAGGATGGGCGCGATCCGTCGGAACTGCTGCACAAGTCCGATGTCGCGATGTACCGCGCAAAATCGGAACCGGACGCGTCGATTTGCCTGTTCAACGAGGAGATGGACCGTCGCAGCCGTGACAGGACGCAGATGGTGCATGACTTGCGTCTGGCGCTTCAGCGTGACGAGTTCGAGCTGGTCTATCAGTTGCAAAATGCGCTTGATACGCTGGCGCCGGTGGGGTTCGAGGTCCTGCTGCGCTGGAACCACCCGACGCGGGGCCGTGTGTCCCCGGTCGAATTTATCCCGGTGGCCGAGGAAACGGGGCTCATTCGCGAAATCGGGCAATGGGTGCTGCGGGAGGCCTGCCGCGAGGCTGCCGGATGGGACCGCCCCTATAGCGTTGCCGTCAATGTTGCGCCGCAGCAGCTGGTCCAGCCGTCCTTTGTCGAGGATGTCATGGATATCCTGATGGCGACAGGACTTTCACCGGACCGGCTGGAACTGGAAATCACCGAAGCCAGTATTATCGACGATCAGGCGCATACGCTGAAGGTGATGCACAAGCTCAAGTCGGTCGGGATTCGCATTGCGATGGATGATTTTGGCACCGGCTATTCCTCGCTTGCCACGCTTCAGGCCTTTCCTTTCGACAAGATCAAGATCGACCGGAGCTTCGTGCGCGATGTGCATAAGGATGCGCAACGCGCCGCCATCGTCCGCTCGACGCTGCTGCTGGGGGCGGCGCTGGACATTCCCGTGCTGGCCGAGGGGGTCGAAGTGGAGGACGAGCTGCGATTCCTGCGCGGTGAAAGCTGCGCGTCGGTCCAGGGGTATTATTTCGGCATGCCGATGAACCGGGACAACATGCGTCTGATCGCGTGCGCAGACGAGGCCGACGGGGAGAGCGGCGCCACAAGCGTGGCCTGATCCGGCCGTCGGGGAGGCATCGCTACAGTGCGATGCGGTGCCCCGGCTGGCCCGCGCCAGTGCTCAGCGCTTGCGATCCGCAGGGTACACGCCGAGAATCTCGACGTTGGTGGTGAAATAGGCCAGTTCATCCATCGCGAGACGCACATTGTGATCTTCCGGGTGGCCGTCGATATCCGCATAGAATTGCGTCGCGGTGAAAGAGCCGTTGACCATGTAGCTCTCCAGCTTGGTCATGTTGACGCCATTGGTGGCAAAGCCCCCCATCGCCTTGTAAAGCGCGGCGGGGATGTTGCGCACCTGAAAGACAAAGCTGGTGATCATGCCGTTGTCGCCGCGTCGGCTCAGATCCGGTTCGCGTGCCATGGTCAGGAAACGGGTGGTGTTGTTGCCCTGATCCTCGATGTGGCGCGCCAGCGTATTCAGCCCGTAGATCTCGCCTGCCAGTTCCGAGGCCAGGGCTGCGTGCGTGATGTCGCCGCGTTCGGCGACTTCGCGCGCAGCGCGGGCATTGTCGGGGCTGACGCGGCCCCGGATGTCATGCGTGCGCAGGAAGCTGGCGCATTGCGGCAGTAGCACCAGATGCGAATGGGCCTCTTTCACATCTGCAAGCGTCGCGCCCGGCACCCCCAGCAGATTGATATGCACCCGGACAAAGGCCTCGTCGATGATCTTCAGCCCGGAATGGGGCAGCAGCCGGTGAATATCGGCCACCCGCCCATAGGTCGTGTTCTCCACCGGCAGCATTGCAAGCTCGGCTGCGCCGGACCGGACCGCCTCGATCGCATCCTCAAAACCGCGGCAGGGCAGCACCTCCATGTCGGGGCGCTTGTTGCGGCACGCCTCATGGCTGTAGGAGCCGAGTTCGCCCTGGATTGCGATTTTTTGGGTCATAGCTGCGTCATCTTTGCAAAAACTTGGGGAAATGGTCGTTTAGTCGCGGTGTCTATACCTTGCCAGTTGATAGGGGAAGCCTTAGACAGCCTGCAAGACAGCTGAAATGGACTCGCTATCATGTTTGACACGATGACACTCACCAAAGCGACCGCAGGTTTCTGCGGTGCGTTCCTTGTTTTCCTTCTGGGCAAATGGGTTGCTGAGGAACTTTACCATGTCGATGCACACGGCGAAGCGTCCTATGTCATCGAAGTGGCCGACGCCGGTGGCGCAAGCGATGAGCCCGAGGTGGATTTTGCCACGTTGATGGCCGAGGCCGACGTGGACAAAGGCGCCAAGGTCTTCCGCAAATGTACCGCCTGCCACAAGGTTGATGGGACCGATGCAACCGGTCCCCATCTCGATGGCGTGGTTGGTCGCGATATCGCGTCGGTGGGTGGTTTTGCCTACTCCGGTGCTCTGACCTCTCTTGAGGGCGCTTGGACGCAGGAGGAGTTGAACGCATTCCTGACCAAACCCTCTGCCTATGCTTCCGGCACCACCATGTCGTTTGCGGGTCTGAAAAAGGTCGATGATCGTGTGGACCTGATTGCCTATCTGGAAAGCCTCGGCAACTGATCGGCCCAGTCCCCCGATCATTCCCGAACCATTCACAAAGGGCCGCAGCCTGCGCTGCGGCCCTTTGGCATATGTGGTGCTGTTCTGCGATCATCCAGCATCCAGCGCCCTGATTTTGTACTTTTGCCCGGCGTGGGGCACTCCGGCCCCCCGGATCTGCGGGGATCGGTTGTCAATTCGGCGCGAGGCGGCAATCTCGGCTTGAAAACAACAGGCTCCGACATTTAGCTTCGAAGGCAGCAGAAAAAGACACCGGTGACCGCCCGACAGAGGCGCGGCGGTTCGGGATTGTGTCGGATAAGAAGGGTTTAGGCAGATGACGAACAGACGCACGCGTGTGATGGCAAAGGTGGCTGCAATTTCCCCCATCGTGTCCAGGCCCAGATCCTTTGCCAGCGCCATGCTGTTGTCCTCCGCTGCTCTGCTGGCTTCCGTCCTTGCAGCGCAGGGCGCAGAGGACGGTAATGTGACCACCAGCCACGGATATTCCTTCTATGGGAATCTGGACTACCCGGCTGATTTCGAGCACTTCGATTACGTGAACCCGGATGCGCCCAAGGGAGGGGAGCTGTCCGTGCCCTTCATCGGCACGCTGGACAGTATGAATCCCTATTCCGGCAAGGGGCGCGCGCATGCCTTTTCCGTCTACCCCTACGAAAGCCTGCTTGCGGACGGCGCGCCTGCGGACAAATATGGCCAGTCCTACTGCCTGCTGTGCAAAACCGTGGAATATCCGGAAGACAAGAGCTGGGTCATTTTCCATATGCGGCCCGAAGCACGGTTCTCTGATGGCACTCCGGTCACGGCGCATGACATCGCGTTCAGCCACAATCTGCTGCTGGATCAGGGGTTGCAGTCCTACGCCGATTTTGTGCGGAAGCTGATCCCCAAGGTCGAAGTCATCGATGACCACACCATCAAATTCTATTTTGCCGACGGCGTGTCCCGCCGCAGCCTGGTCGAACAGGTGGGCGGGGTGCCTGCCTGGTCGAAGAAATGGTTCGAAGAAACCGGTCAGAAACTCAACGAGAACTGGATCGAGGGGCCTCCGGGCTCTGGCCCCTATGTGATCGACGAAATCGATCTGTCGCGCCGCATCGTCCTGAAACGCAATCCCGATTACTGGGGCAAGGACCTGCCGATCAATCAGGGGCGGCATAACTTTGATGCGCTTCGGGTCGAGATCTTTGCCGATGACACCGCCGCCTTTGAGGCGTTCAAGGCGGGCGAGTACACATTCCGTGCCGAGGGCGACAGCAAGAAATGGGCCAGCGGCTATGACTTCCCCAAGGTCGAGAGCGGCGCTGTAAAGCTCGAAGAACTGCCCAATGGTGCACCGCCCGCGGCCTCCGGCATTGTGTTCAATCTGGCATCCCCCAAGCTTCAGGACCGCCGTGTCCGCGAGGCGCTGGCCTTGGCGTTCAATTTTGAGTGGTCCAATGAAAGCCTGCTCTACGGGCTGTTCGAACGTCGGGCGTCCTTCACCCAGAACTCGCCCTTGATGGCGACGGGCACCCCCGAAGGCGCGGAGCGGGACTTCCTGAAAAGCCTTGGTGATCTGGTCCCGCCAGAGATGCTGAACGAAGAGGTCTATGTTCCGGCAACATCTGATCCGGCCCGACTGTTTGATCGCCGGAATGCGCGCAAGGCAGCTGCGCTTCTGGAGGAGGCGGGCTATGTCGTGGGCAGCGACGGCAAGCGGGTTACCCCTGATGGTGCGCCGTTCGAACTCGATTTCCTGTTCTCCTCCTCCTCTTCGCCCACAACACGCGGCGTGATGGAGAATTTTGTCGACAACCTTGATAACCTTGGCGTCGCCGTCAATTTCGAGGTTGTCGATACCGCGCAATACACCAGCCGCGAGCGGGATCGGGACTACGATCTGGTTGTCGACCGCTACACGACCTTCCTTGGCACCGGGACGGGGTTGGAGCAGCGGTTCGGGTCCGAGGCCTCGGCCTATTCGCTGTTCAACCCGGCCGGGCTGGCGTCGCCGCTGGTGGATGAGATCATCGCAAAATCTCTGCGGGCAGAAACCCGCGAGGAAGAAGTTGCAATCATGACCGCGCTCGACCGCGCCTTGCGGCATGAGTTCATCATGATCCCGCTGTGGTACAACCCCAACCATTGGGCGGCCTATTACGACCAATACGAACACCCGGCGGAAATCCCACCCTACAGCCTCGGGTATCTGGACTTCTGGTGGTATAACGAGGACAAGGCCAAGGCGCTGCGCGATGCAGGCGCGCTGAGGTAAGTCCCCGATGCTCAACTATATTCTACGGCGCCTCTTGCTGGTGATCCCGACCCTGATCGGGATCATGGTGGTGAATTTCGCGCTGGTGCAATTCGTTCCCGGTGGGCCGGTCGAACAGATGATTGCCCGTCTTGAAGGCGGCGGCGACGTCTTTGGCGGCTTTGCCGGTGCCACAAACGATGGCGGCGCTGAAACCGTGGGCCAAGCCGAGAGCCAGTATGCCGGCGCGCGCGGCCTGCCGCCCGAGTTCATCGAAGAGCTGGAGCGGGAGTTCGGCTTTGACAAACCGCCGCTGGAGCGGTTCCTCAACATGATGTGGAACTATATGCGGCTCGATTTTGGCGAGAGCTACTTCCGCAACATAGGCGTGATCGATCTGGTGCTGGAGAAAATGCCGGTGTCGATCTCGCTTGGCCTGTGGTCGACGCTGATCGCCTATATGATCTCGATCCCGCTTGGGGTGAAGAAGGCGCTGCGCGATGGCAGCAGCTTTGACAGTTGGACCAGTGGCGTGATCATCGCGGCCTATGCAATCCCGGGCTTCCTGTTTGCGATCCTGTTGCTGGTGCTCTTGGCCGGGGGCTCATACTGGCAGATTTTCCCGCTGCGAGGTCTCACATCCGAAAATTGGGAAGAGCTGAGCCTTCTGGGCAAAATCGGCGATTATTTCTGGCACATCACCTTGCCGGTGGTGGCATCGACCATTTCGGCCTTTGCGACGCTGACCCTGCTGACCAAGAACTCCTTTCTGGATGAGATCAAGAAACAGTATGTGATGACCGCGCGGGCCAAGGGGCTTACTGAGAACCGGGTGCTCTATGGGCATGTGTTCCGCAATGCGATGCTGATCGTGATTGCAGGGTTTCCGGGCGTGTTTATCTCGATCTTCTTCACCGGCAGCCTGATCATTGAGACGATCTTCTCGCTGGACGGACTGGGGCGGCTCGGGTTTGAGGCCGCAGTGGCACGCGACTACCCTATTGTTTTTGGAACACTTTTCATCTTCGGGCTGATGGGCCTAGTGGTGGGGATCTTGTCTGACATCATGTATGTGCTGGTCGATCCGCGCATCGATTTTGAAAAGCGGGAGGGGTGATCTGATGGCACTGTCTCCGCTGAACCAACGTCGCTGGAACAACTTCAAGCGCAACCGCCGGGCCCTCTGGTCGCTCAGGATCTTTTTGGTTCTGTTTGGCCTGTCGCTGTTTGCGGATGTATTGGCCAACGACAAACCGATCCTGGTGAACTATCGCGGCGAGTATTTTACTCCGATCTGGAACTTCTATCCGGAGACCGCCTTTGGGGGGGATTTCCAGACCGAGGCCGTCTATCGCGACCCGGAAGTGAAATGCCTGATCGCTTCCGGCGGCAGTCTGGATTGTTTCGACGATCCGGATGGCATCATTGCCGAGATTGACGCGGGCACCTATGCGGGAGAGGATTTTGTCGAAGGCTGGTCGCTCTGGCCGCCGATCCCCTACAGCTTTGACACGCCAGTGGATCGCTCCGGGGCCGCGCCGCTGCCGCCCAACGGGCAGAACTGGTTGGGTACCGATGACACCAAACGCGACGTGCTGGCGCGCGTCATTTATGGCTTTCGGCTCTCGATCGTCTTCACTCTTGTGGTCACGATCGCCGCAAGCCTGATCGGAATTGTCGCGGGCGCTGTGCAGGGGTTCTTTGGCGGCTGGATCGATCTGATCTTCCAGCGCGTGATCGAGATCTGGTCCGCAACGCCATCGCTGTATGTCATCATCATCATGTTTGCGATCTTAGGGCGCAGTTTCTGGCTCCTGGTGTTTTTGATGATCCTGTTCAGCTGGACGGCGCTTGTAGGCGTGGTGCGCGCAGAGTTTCTGCGGGCGCGCAACCTCGAATATGTACGCGCAGCCAAGGCGCTTGGCGTGGGCAACGTCACCATCATGTTCCGCCATATGCTGCCCAATGCGATGGTGGCGACACTCACTATGCTGCCGTTCATCGTGACCGGTACCATTGGCACCTTGGCGAGCCTTGATTTCCTCGGCTTTGGCCTGCCGTCTTCGGCGCCATCGCTGGGTGAGATGACCCTACAAGCCAAACAGAACCTGCAGGCACCGTGGCTTGCCTTCACCGCCTTCTTTACCTTTGCAATCATGCTCTCGCTTCTGGTCTTCATCTTTGAAGGCGTGCGGGACGCGTTTGACCCGAGAAAGACCTTTTCATGAGCCATGCAGACATGAGGATTGAAAAACGCGCGACCTCTCGCCGGGGTGGGCAGCCGCAATGACGCAAGCCCCCATTCTTCAGGTCAAGGACCTTCGCGTTGCCTTTCGCCAAGATGGTCAGCTCACCGAGGCGGTGAAGGGCGTGTCCTTCACGGTGTCGCGCGGCGAAACGGTTGCGCTGGTGGGCGAGTCGGGGTCCGGCAAATCGGTCTCCGCATTGTCCACGGTCCAATTGCTGGGCGACAGCGCACAGGTCTCCGGCTCCGTCACCTATGATGGGCAGGAAATGATCGGCGCGGATGAACGCACCCTGCGACGGGTGCGCGGCAACGATATCTCCTTCATCTTCCAGGAGCCGATGACCTCGCTCAACCCGTTGCACACCATTGAAAAACAGCTGGGCGAGGCGCTTGCTCTGCATCAGGGCGTGATGGGCGAAGATGCGCGCGGGCGCATTCTGGACCTGTTGAACAAGGTCGGTATCCGCGACGCCGAAACCCGACTTGGCGCTTACCCACATCAGCTCTCGGGTGGGCAACGTCAGCGGGTGATGATCGCGATGGCGCTTGCCAACAAGCCCGATGTGCTGATTGCGGACGAGCCCACCACGGCGCTTGATGTGACCATTCAGGCGCAGATCCTCGACCTTCTTGCGGATCTGAAATCAAGCGAAGACATGGGGCTTTTGTTCATCACCCATGATCTGTCGATCGTGCGCCGCATCGCTGATCGGGTCTGCGTGATGAAATCCGGCGAGATCGTCGAAGAGGGCCCCACGGCAGAGCTGTTTGCCGATCCCAAACACCCCTACACGCAGAAGCTGCTGGCGGCTGAGCCATCCGGCAGACCGGGGCCGGTCCCTGAGAATGCAGATGAGCTTGTCGCGGCAAACGACCTCAAGGTCTGGTTCCCGATCCAGCGCGGCCTGCTCAAACGCACGGTTGGCCATGTGAAGGCCGTGAACCCGATGTCGCTTTCTGTGCGCGCCGGCGAAACCCTTGGCATCGTCGGGGAATCCGGTTCTGGCAAAACCACGATGGCGCTGGCGATCATGCGTCTGATCGCCTCCGAGGGCGAAGTGCGTTTTCAGGGTCAGGACCTTCGCAAGTGGTCGACGCGTGAGTTGCGCCGCCTGCGCAAGGACATGCAGATCGTGTTTCAGGACCCCTTTGGCTCGCTGTCGCCGCGGATGACCTGTCAGCAGATCATTGCCGAAGGCCTGGCCATCCACGAGGTCGACCAACACCGCAAACCACGCGAACTGGTGGCGGAAGTGATGGAGGAGGTCGGCCTCGACCCCGCCGCAATGGACCGCTACCCGCATGAGTTTTCCGGCGGACAACGCCAGCGCATTGCGATTGCCCGCGCCATGGTACTCCGCCCGAAACTGGTGGTGCTGGACGAGCCCACATCGGCGCTTGATATGACGGTTCAAGTGCAGATCGTTGACCTGCTGCGCGACCTGCAGGCCCGCTACGGGCTGGCCTATCTCTTCATCAGCCACGATCTCAATGTCGTACGCGCCATGTCGCATGAGATCCTGGTGATGAAGGCGGGCGACATTGTCGAACATGGCCCCGCGGATGAGGTGTTTACCAAGCCGAAACAGGACTACACGCGACATCTACTCTCCGCCGTCACATTGGACGGTCACCCGTAGGCTCAGGACTTCGGTAACGGGGTCGGTTCAGTCAACATGTTTCGGGCAAGCAGAATGATCCGCCAGAGCGGTGCTTTTGCTTCGTCGTGTCGGCACTGCTTTCTCTCGCGGCTTTCGGCAAAGGCCCCTCGGGTACATGCTTCGGTTCGTGGTCAGTGTGGTGGCTGCCAACATGATGCTGGTTCGATGTAATTCCGACGTGCCCATCTCATAGGCGTGCTTGACAGATGTCGGCGACAGTCCAGACCGCGGCATCGTCGGAACCACGTCCCTGCGGGACCTCGAAGGCCTGCGATTAAACAGGCAGCGGGTGGCGGAACAACCGATCAGGCCATTTGTGGCGCCACGTCCGGTTCGAAGACGGTGCCATCAACCCAAATCCGATGGAGGATGACAGCGATACGACGTGCCAGTGCAACCATCGCAATTTTTCGGCCACGACGTTACGCGAGCTGTGCCCCCCATGTTCTCAGCCATGTTGATCGTCCACGGTTCATCATGACGGTTGCGGCCTGGCACAGGGCCCGTCTCAGGTTGACGTCTCCGGCTTTTGTAATGCCGCCCGAGACATCACGCTCGCCGGACTGGTTACGCGAGGGCGTCAGGCCGGCCCAACGACCGATCCTCTTGGAAGACCTGAAGCGCGCCGGATCATCAACGGCTGCACGGAAGGTCAATGCCACCACCGCTCCGATCCCGGGCATCGTCATCAGTCGGCGGCAAACCGGGTCGTCCTGAGCGAGCTGGCGCACCTGCTTCTCAAGGGCTGCGAGTTCCAGACGCAAGGTCGCTCTGGCACGAAGCATCGGCGTTGTTGCCGTTTCCAGCATGGGATTGCCATCCGCCAACTCCCGAATGCGGGTCTCGAACCTGCCGCGAGAGATTGCGCCCACCTTGAGACCGAAGTTACGCAGCAGTCCTCGCAGGGACATCTCCAGCGCGATCATGTTCTGTTGAATGGCTTTCCGAGCGCCGAGAACAGCCCGAGTTTCTTGAGCCGAGGCGGATTTGCAGTGAACCGGGCGGAACCAGCCGAGATGAAGCAGGCGCGCGATGCCCTCAGCATCCCGCCGATCCGTCTTGATAGGCATTGCCTTCAACGCACCTTTCACCTGGCGCGTTTCCATGAGCACTGTAACCAACCCCGCTTCTGTCAGTCCACGGTGAAGCCATTGCGACAATGGCCCAGCCTCCAGTCCAATCGCGGCAATGCTACCATCCAGATCACCCAACCTGCGTACCAGAACCTCGGGCTCGCTCGCGGCTTCGGCCTCATCGATGATCTTGCCGTGCTCGCTGATCACGCAGATCGCAGTCTTGGCCAACGACACGTCCAATCCGACAAATAGTCTCATCCCATAGTCCTCCATATGGATCCAATACGGGAAGGTCGGCAGCTGATCTGTCAGCTTGCAAGCGATAACGGGCAGCGCGCGACGCAGGCCCCGTTACAGCATCTCAAAACAGAAAATAACAAGCGCTACGAGTGCGATGGCGGAGGAGAGAGTTTTGGGGCACCGGTAGTATCTGGTTGCGACACGTCGTCGATCTTTGAGCCGGTCAAGCATTATGCCGGTGTGGTTGCGGTGTTTCTAGCGACGCTTGTGATGCTTTAGCGATGTTTTGCGCTGCTTCCGACCGGGGGTACAGGCGCGTGTCCCTCTATTTTGCAGGGCTTCGCGGAACTAGTCGGCGTGGCTTTGTTGCACAAACCGGTTTATGGGCGTGCTTCCCCTTTCCCCGGGCGGATTTAGCCTATGGGCCCGGTGACAGGTATGCTGAGGGCTGTGTAGCGGTTGAGCACGGCGATGCGGATTTGGATTTCCGCGACCTGTCTATCGAAGTCCCGCGCCATGAGCCTTTGACCCATCAGTTTCACGCAGTGCATTTTGCTCTCGACGCGGCTTCGGCGGTGGTATCCTGACCGCTTTCGCCACAGGCACACCCCAGGTAACGAGACGCACGCACTGCTTCTTTGCGTGTGATAGCGCCTGCACTGGTGGGCTTCCAGGGCTTGGCGTTCCTGCGCGGCGGGGTCACAGCATGTGCATCCCGGACGGCAACGGCCTCGTGGCATTTGCGTGTGTCGTATGCTCCGTTGGCAGTCACTGATCCGATTGTCTGGTCGGGGGGGGGTGACCCAACAGTTCGGGCAGCATTGACGCATCACCGACATTGCTGCTTGTGACCTCCACGGCGCGCACTTCCAGCGTTCATTCATCAATACCGATGTGTGTCTTGCGCCAAATCCGGCGTTTCGGACCGCCATGCTTGCGCGTTTGTCTGGAAAACAGTCTCCCAGACTGTTTTCTGATCCTCCGCACTCCACTCGCCTTCACCCTCGGCCTTGATGCCGGTACTATCGATCAGGAGAATGAGCGGGCCGGTACCGCCTCGACACGGCAGGCTTACATTCAGCGTCTTCTGGCGGCGGCAAAACGTGCTGTAATCTGGCACAGCCCAATCCAGCCCAACCAGCCGCAGGAGGCTCTGACCGAAACCCGTCTTCTGTCTCAACGGTATACCAAACGCACCTTCATCGTGAGGCAAGTCTGGATCGCCGCATCGCTGAAGCTTCGCTGCCGACCGCGCTTGCCGCTGGGCGGCGGCGTCCAAACCATCTCCGGATCAAACCAGATAGATAGCGATCCGCGCTGCTTAATTGCATCATTGTAGGACGACCAGTTCGTGGTCTCGTATTTCGTAGCGGCCCAACTGCTCATACATACCAGGTATCACGCTGGACTGTTGAGATGAATTCCAGGGAAGGAACTGTGCAACAAAGCCCGTCTGTGCACGCAGCTTCAAGGAAAACTACCGTGTCCGGTATCTTTTACCATGTCAGTGGTTTGATCGCTTGAGCGGAGACCGTCGAGCCGGACTATGGTGCGCGCGCACTTGAGAACTTTGAGTCGGTTGACTGGCCGCCAATGGAGCCGAACCGTCTCCTAGGTCATCGAGACTGAAAGCCAGGGGAGCATGAAGCTACAAGCCAACCAAAATGTTTGAGTTAATTAGGGGCTGAGGCAAGCGCAATAACAGTGAAAGTCGTTGTTTGCTGTGAATTATAGATTCGTTCGCTTGTTCGCTTCGCGGTTGCCGCGAATGCCCGGATCGATGGGCCGCGCCGCGGCATCTGAATGGCAAGGCGGATGTCGGCATTGGAGCCGTGAGTGTCGGGCAGCGGGAGGCCGGAGGGACCATGCGGTTTGTCTGCTTCAGCAGTTTCGCCACGGCAACTAGAGATGACGGTCAATTTGCCAGTTGCTTACAGACAAAGTCGGCGCGTGTTACAATGTCGGCGCGCGGCAGCTCCGTGATTTCGTATCCGAGGGCGGTGTAGGTCTCGCGCATGACGGCACAGGTCGCTTCGGCTTCGGCGCGAGTCTGCTTGCGTTCGCTGTCTTGCGTGAAGATCTCATCCCAGAACGGCGCGAGGAAGACGCGACGGTTGTAGTGGGCTGCCTTGGCTGCTGCGGCGACGTGGGGCGATACGAGGAGGCCGCAGAGGGTCAGGTAGCCCATGATGTCGGGAATGCCCCGGTCGAAGATCACGGGGCCTGAGAGTGCCTGAGCGTCCTCGTAGGCGCGGAGGTCGCGCTCAAGCATCCGTTCGGCATAGGCCATGCGGTCGGCCCAGGGGAGGGCGTCTCCGCCGCTGGCCATCTCCTCACGGATGATCGCGCGGCCGGATTCGGGGGTTGTGTGGAAGCTGCGGCGAGAGAGCTCGGTGATCAGGCTGGTCTTGCCCGCACCGGGGCCGCCCGTCACGACGAAGAAATGGTCGCTCATGGGCCATCCTCGGTTTTGACAGGGTAGGGGCTGCGAGCGATCGACTCTCCGAAAGGCGCGGATCAAGGCAGCATGGATTTTCGTAGGGAAAATAGCACCTGGCTGCGCGACAGAGGCAAATCCTCTGACGAAAAAGGCAGAACTATCTGGTGCTTTTCAACAGGAAGGGTTGGTGGAGCCTAGCGGGATCGAACCGCTGACCTCCTGCATGCCATGCAGGCGCTCTCCCAGCTGAGCTAAGGCCCCTTCCAACTCCGCTTGGGCATCGCCCCTGCGGTGTGAGAGGTCGTTTAAGGGAGGAGAGATTTGGCTGCAAGCGGAAAATGTCGCCGGACGCGGATTTTTTAGATTCCCCTGTCAGATCAGCGTGAAAACTTTGGTGCGGGCAGGCGAGGCGTACACCTGTAAGGGAGCAGAAAGACGGGTGCCGGGTGCTTGTAATTGATGGCTGCTGTGTGAGGCGCACCTGTGTCGGCCGGAGAGGCGTGGGTGCGTTCTCAATCGATGCGGCATCTTTTAGTGGCGGAGCCTTTTGCGCGGTGGCCTCCTGTGCAGGAGGCAACCTCTGACGCAGAGATGACAGGCCGTATCGACGGCCCCGGTGTTTCGGGGGAGGGCAAGGGCTCAGCGGCGCGTGACCTGCACCGCCAAGCGGTAGGCTCTGCTGTGCTGGCGTGTCCAGCCAACACCGTGGAGAACAGCTCAAAGTCGGAGTAAGGGGGGCAACCGAGATCCGGTTTCAGCCCCGCGCCGCCAAGCGATCGCGCGGGGCCCTGTGCGGGCGCCTCAGGACTCGTCGTCCTCGTTGGCAACATCCGCGATCTCATCGAGGGACACGTTGTCCTCTTCGTCGTCTTCAAGAACATCGTCACCGAGGTCCATGTCGACTGCGTCGTCGTCATCTTCCAGCACGGCCTCGTCGCCGTCGGTGTTCTGTTTTGCCTTCAGGCTTGCCGCATCTTCCGCGTCTGCTTCGATCATGCGGCTCTTGGCGGTGTCGATCTCCACGACCTCGCCCGTGTAGGGGCTGACGATCGGGTTCTTGTTCAGGTCGTAAAAGCGTTTGCCAGTGGTCGGGCAGACACGTTTAGTACCCCATTCTTCCTTGGGCATGTGGGTCCCCTATGAAAATAGCGTGAGTCGGTAAGACGATTCAGGTGCCTTGCCATAAGCGACAGACCCTGTCAAAGCCTTTGCGGCCATGCCTGCGTGGGGAGATGTCATGCCAGAACTGAGCCTGCCCGGCGATCCGGATGTCCGGGTCATACTGCGCCGCTCGGCCCGGGCGCGGCGGTTATCGCTCCGGATTTCCTCGCTCGACGGGCGGGTGACGCTGACCTTGCCCACGCGGGTGTCCGAACGGGAGGGCCGCGCGTTTCTGCTGGAGAAGGAAGACTGGATCCGCAGCCATCTCGCCCGGCAGCCAAAGCCGGTTGCGGTGCGGGCGGGGATACGACTGCCGGTAGAGGGGCGGGAGCTGGATATCCGCATCGGTGCGGGCCGCAGGGTCGAGCAGCGCGGCGAGGCCCTGATCGTGCCTGGGTCGGCACCGGCGCGCCGGCTGGAGCGATACCTGAAGGAACTTGCCCGGGATCGACTTGCGGCGGCATCCGACAGATACGCGGCCCAATTGGGTCGGTCCTATTGTAGCCTGAGCCTGCGCGATACCCGGTCACGCTGGGGATCATGTTCCGCGGCCGGAGGGCTGATGTACTCCTGGCGGCTGATCCTCGCGCCGCCGGACGTCCTGACCTATGTGGCGGCCCATGAGGTGGCGCATTTGCAGGAGATGAACCACTCGCCCGCGTTCTGGTCGGTGGTCGAGGATCTATATGGTGACTACGCTGCGCCACGCCGCTGGTTGCAGAGCGATGGCAATGCCCTGCACCGCTATCGTTTCGAAGATATCTCCGAAAAGGATTGATCTTCACCGGTTTTGTGATCACATACCGCGCCATGGACAAGCTGCTGACGGGCAATCGACCCACTGCCGAGAACACAGGCTCGGCCCATGATCGCGTTTATCGGGCGCTTCGTACCCGCATCATGCACGGCGAAATAAGCCCGGGCGAAGCCCTGACGCTGCGCGGAATTGGCAAGGACTACGACGTGTCGATGACGCCCGCACGCGAGTCGGTGCGGCGGTTGGTGGCCGAAGGCGCGCTGTTTCTGTCGTCCTCGGGGCGGGTCTCGACGCCGGAGCTCTCGAACGAGCGGATCGAGGAACTTGCAGCTCTGCGCGCCCTGATCGAGGTTGAGCTTGCCTCTCGCGCCCTGCCGCGCGCCCATATGGCGCTGATCGACCGGTTGCAGGCGATCAACGGCACCGTGGCCGAGAAGATCTCCAAACGCGATGCGGTGGGGTATATTCGCACCAACCTTGAATTCCACCGCACGCTTTACCTGCGGGCGCAGGCGCCTGCGATGCTGGCGATGGCAGAGACGGTCTGGCTGCAACTGGGGCCGACCATGCGGGCGCTGTATGGTCGGCTGGGCCGGACCGAGCCGCCGCATAATCACAAGCTTATTATCGCGGCGTTGAAGGCGGGCGACGAGCCAGGGCTGCGTCTGGCGGTGCGTACCGATGTGACGCAGGGGTTGCGCCTGCTGGCCGGCTAAGGGGCGGGCGGCTTTGTTGCGCCATGTGCACACGTCGTGGACGTCATTCTGCCTTTGTGAGGAGAGGCCAAGGCGGCATTCGCGCCGCAGTTTGCCGCGCCGGGGGCGTCTGGATCTGCCAAGGCTTGAACCCCGGGGCATTCTTTGTCATTGCCATGGTCAAACCTGATGACTTTGCCAAAGGGCGCTGACCGATGAAATTCACTCTCTCCTGGCTCAAGGACCACCTCGACACCGATGCAACCGTCGAGGAGATCACCGAGACCCTGACCGACCTCGGGCTGGAGGTCGAGGAGGTCGTGAACCCTGCCGACGCTCTCGGGGCCTTTACCCTGGCCAAAGTGGTCGGCGCGGAACAACATCCGGATGCGGACCGCCTGCGCGTCTGCCGGGTGATGACCGATGAGGGCGAAAAGCAGATCGTGTGCGGTGCGCCCAATGCGCGCGAAGGCATTACCGTGGTGCTCTGCAAGCCGGGTGACTATGTGCCCGGGCTGGATTTCACCCTCTCAGTGGGCAAGATCCGCGGCGTCGAAAGCCATGGCATGATGGCCTCCTGGAAGGAGCTGACGCTGGGCGAGGATCACGACGGCATTGTCGAGTTGCCCTCGGGCGAGGTGGGCGAAAAGCTGGTGGACTGGCTGGCGCAGAACGATCCCGCCAAGGTGGACCCCATGATCGAAATCGCGATCACGCCCAACCGCCCGGATGCGCTGGGCGTCTACGGGATCGCCCGCGATCTGGCCGCGCGCGGTTTGGGGACGCTGAAAACCCGGGACTATGCGCCGGTCGAAGGTCAGTTCGACAGCCCGATCAAGGTCACTATTGACGAGGACACGCTGGATGGCTGCCCCCTATTCACGGGCCGGCTGATCCGCGGTGTGAAGAACGGCCCCTCGCCGAAATGGTTGCAGGACCGTCTGAACGCCATCGGGCTGCGTCCCATTTCGGCGCTGGTGGACATCACCAATTTCTTCACCTTCGATCAGAACCGTCCCCTGCATGTCTTTGACGCGGCCAAGGTCGCCGGCAATCTGCGCATTCACCGTGCGGCGGGCGGCGAGGAGCTGCTGGCGCTGGACGAGAAGACCTATCGCTTTGCGCCCGGGATGATGGTGATCTCCGATGACAACGGTCCGGAAAGCGTCGCGGGCATCATGGGTGGCGAGGAAACCGGCTGCACCGAGGAAACAGTGGATGTCTTCCTGGAAAGCGCGTTCTGGGATCATGTCCAGATCGCAACCACCGGACGTGCGCTGAAGATCAATTCCGACGCCCGCTACCGCTTCGAGCGTGGCGTTGATCCTGAATACACCTACGAAGGGTTGGAGCGTGCCACCCAGATGATCCTGGATCTGTGTGGAGGTGAGGCGTCGCATGTGGTTTCTGCGGGGGATGTGCCGGACCATTCCCGCGCCTACCGTCTGAACGCCGAGCGGGTGCAGTCCCTTGTTGGTATGGACATCCCCGAAAGCGAACAGCGCCAGACCCTGACGCGCCTTGGCTTCCGTCTCGAGGGGAATCTGGCACATGTGCCAAGCTGGCGCCCCGACGTTCAGGGCGAGGCCGATCTGGTCGAAGAGGTGGCGCGTATCGCGTCGCTGACCAAGCTTGAGGGAAAGCCCCTGCCGCGCCTGACCGCCGGTATCCCGGCGCCGGTGATGACCCCGCAGCAGCGCCGTTTGCAAATGGCACGCCGCACCGCTGCCGCGCTCGGTTATAACGAGGTGGTGAGCTACACCTTTATCGACAAGGCGGCAGCGGCGCTGTTCGGCGGCGGAACGGACGCGACCATGCTGGCCAACCCGATCTCCTCGGAAATGTCGCATCTGCGTCCGGACCTGCTGCCGGGGCTGTTGCAGGCCGCGGCGCGCAATCAGGCGCGCGGCTTTGCTGACGTGTCTCTGTTCGAGGTGGGGCCTGCATTCACCGGCGGCGAGCCGGGCGAGGAGCGTATTCAGGTCTCGGGTTTGCTGGTCAATCGCAACGGGCCGAAAGATGTACACGGCGCCTCGCGCAATTGGGATGTCTACGACGCCAAGGCAGATGCCGAAGGCGTGCTCGCGGCCATCGGCGCCCCCGCGAAGGTACAGATCCTGCGCGACGGGGATGGCTGGTGGCATCCGGGCCGCCATGGCCGGATCTGCCTTGGCCCGAAGAAGACGCTGGGTGTCTTTGGGGAACTGCACCCCAAGGTGCTAGAGGCGCTGGGCGTCAAGGGCAGCGCTGTGGCCTTTACCATCTATCCCGATGAAATCCCGCTGCCGCGCAAATCCGGGGCCAGCCGCAGCGCGCTCGCGATCAGCGATCTTCAGGCGGTCGAGCGCGATTTTGCCTTTGTGGTTGATGCGGAGGTCGAGGCGTTGTCGCTGGTCAATGCGGCCGGTGGGGCCGACAAGGCGCTGATCGAAGAGGTGCGTGTCTTTGACGAGTTCATCGGCGGTGCGCTGGGGGAAGGCAAGAAATCCCTGGCCATAACCGTGCGCTTGCAGCCGATGGACAAGACATTGACCGAGAAGGACATCGAGGCCGTGAGCGAAAAGATCATTGCCAAGGTGACCAAGGCCACCGGCGGTACCCTGCGCGGCTGACCCGGGCCCTTGCGGCGCCGGCCTGTAATGCAGACGCGTCCTGGAAACGGGGCGCGTTTTTTTCTGCTCCGACAGGTGCCGGTCAGCCCTCCATGCGCAGGGTGTCCGCGAGGAGATCGAAGACCAGGCGGATTTTCTTGCTGGTGTGCAGCTCGCGATGGGTGGTGAGCCAGAACGGAAAACGCACCGGCTCAACCCAGTGCATGACCCGTTCGATGTCAGGCGTTTGCTGGGCGATCTTGTCATACATCGGCGCGATGCCGAACCCGCTGCGCACCAGATCCCAGGCCACAAGCCCGTTCTGCGAGTTGACCTTGAATTGTCCCGGCTGCAACCGCAGGCCGAAGTCGTGAAAATGCGCGATCATGCGGTCCACATCGCCAAAACCGACAAAATCATGGGCCGCGAGATCTTCGGCGGTGTCGGGGCGGCCGCGCCGATCAAGATACCGGGTCGCAGCGTAAAAGCGGGCTGTGCCTTCAAGCACATGTTGCGCAATCAGATCCGGTTGTTCCGGTCGGACGTGGCGGATCGCTATGTCCGCCTCCCGTTTCATCAGGTCGCGGATGTCATTGGTCGCAATCAGGTCCAACCGCAGGTTCGGAGCCAGGTGGCGCAGTTTCTGCAACACTGTCGGCAGCAGGTAGGATGATAGCATGTCGCTGGCGGTGATGCGCACCGTGCCCTCGATCGCCTGAGCCTGACCGCTGGCGGCAAAGCTCATGGCGGCGGCGGCTTCTCCCATGCGGCGGCTGTGGTTGAGCAATTGTTGCCCCGCTTGCGTCAGCACCAGCCTGCGTCCGACCCGTTCGAACAGCATCAGGCCAAGTTCGCTCTCCAGCATCGCCACCTGGCGCGAAAGCGTCGGCTGCGTCAGTCCGAGACGCCGCGCCGCGGCCGACAGGGACCCCGTCTCTGCGGTGGTGAGGAAAGCACGGATATGGTTCCAGTCGGTCGGTGGCGGCATGATCATGCATATTTGTATATATCTCCTGCGAATTTTCGCAATTCCTGCCGGTTCTTTGCATGAGTATGGTTCGGGAAATGGTGGAGAAAAAATGATGACTGCGGATGCTCAGTTCTGGAACCGGATCGCACAGTCCTATGCCGCGCGCCCGGTGGCCGATGCTGCGGCCTATCAAAAGACGCTGGATCGTGTGGCGCAGTATCTGGATGGCGATCAGGTGGCCTTGGAACTGGGCTGCGGGACCGGCTCTACAGCCGTAACGCTGGCGCCGCATGTGGCGCAGATCATTGCGACCGATCTGTCGCAGGCGATGATTGATATTGGCGCGCGGCGGGCGTTGGAGGCGGGTGTCACCAACCTCCAGCTTGAGGTGGCAGAGCCCTTGACCGCGCCGGAGGGCCCGTTTGATGTGGTGCTCGCCTTCAACCTTTTCCACTTGCTCGCTGCGCAGGACGACAGCTTGCACGCGGCCGCGATGCGTCTGCGTCCGGGCGGGTTGTTCATTTCAAAGACGATCTGCCTGAAAGACACCCGCAGCGCGTTCAAGCGCATCCTGATGCGTGGATTGATCCCACTGATGCAACTGGTGGGCAAGGCGCCTGAGGTCGTGCATTTCATGACCGTCGCCGACTGGCAGGCGCGGATCGAAGCGGCGGGCTTCGACATCATCGAAACCGGCAACTACCCGGCGGATCCGCCCAATCACTTTGTGGTGGCGCGCAAGCGCTGACGGGGTTGGCCTCTCCTGGTGGAGCGGGTAGGTCTTGGCGCGAACCCATGGCCCCGACCGGGGCGCGGCAGGAGGACCGACCATGACCCTATCCGTTTACCTTTCCGGCGAAATCCACACCGATTGGCGCGAGCAGATCATCGAAGGTGCGCGGGATCTGAACCTGCGTTTCGACAGCCCGGTGACAGATCACGATGCGTCCGACGATTGCGGTGTGGCGATCCTCGGGGCTGAGGACAGCAAGTTCTGGCATGACCACAAGGGGGCGAAGCTGAATGCGATCCGCACCCGCAAGGGCATTGAAGAAGCCGACGTCGTCGTGGTCCGCTTTGGTGAAAAATACAAGCAATGGAATGCGGCCTTTGATGCGGGCTATGCAGCGGCGCTGGGCAAGTCGATCATTGTGCTGAACCCGCCCGAGCATCAGCACGCCCTGAAGGAAGTTCATGCGGCGGCGCTCGCCGTGGCCGAAGAGCCACGTCAGGTGGTCGAGATCCTAACCTATGTGCTGACCGGGGCATTGCCCGAATGAGCGCCGGGTCGGCGGCATCTGTTGCCGCGGGCGGGCCCCCGATTCTGGAAACGGAACGGCTGATTCTGCGTCCGCACGGCATCGAGGATTTTGACGATCTCGCCGCGATGTGGGCAGATCCGGAGGTGGTGCGCTACATCAGTGGCGTGCCGTCGACCGCCGAGGCAAGCTGGTCGCGGCTCCTGCGCTACATCGGCCATTGGCAGGCATTGGGTTTCGGCTACTGGGCGGTGATCCTGCGCGACACCGGGGTCTATGCGGGCGATGTGGGGTTTGCCGACTACAAACGGATGATCGCGCCAGACCTTGGCGCGGTGCCAGAAGCCGGTTGGGTCTTGTCACCTGCGGTACACGGGCGTGGTATCGCCACAGAGGCGGTGCGGTGTATCCATCACTGGGCCGAGGCGCAGACCAAATGGGCGCGCACCTGCTGCATCTTCGATCCCGACCATAAGGTGTCGCAGAAGGTCGCGGTCAAACTGGGCTATCACACGGTGTCGGACTCGGCGCTCTACAACGAAAAACCTACCCTGGTGATGCAGCGTGATATCCCCCGGTGAACCGGTAGGGGTCTGATCTCAAAGGCACATCCACCGGTTGAATGTCGCGCGTTGGATTTGCGCTGAAAATATGCACCTGAACTGTTTTTTAACGGTGGGCTTGTTAAGTGAGAGTGACGCCGCCGCGAGAGCGCATTCCATTTCAGACAATTCAAGTGGTTCTATGTCCGACACGAATAAAACAGATCGCCGTAGATCCCGGTTCGAAGTTACACCGGAAACCGAAGACCGCGGTTTGTTTAAGCGCGGTTTGACACAGGTTGCGCTGACCTTGGTTCCAGTGATCGGCAAGACGGCGCGCGGCGATATTTCGGTGCGCGGCTACGTCAGTGAAAGCGAAGAGATTTCTGTCATTTTTGCTGGGCGGCGGATCAAGGAATTTGGGCCGCTGCACGAAGAGCTGCGCCGCCTGCTGACGGAGGCGAATTATTCGGCTCAACGGCGCCGCAAGGACCCGCCTCCGGTCAACAGCATTCGCCTGCCCGCGCAGATCGAAGGCGCCTGGCGGGTGCGGTTCGAACGCAGCAATACCGGCGAGGATATTCGGGTGTTGCAGTTTCTCGCGGCCCGCTGGGGGTTTCTGGACCGCAACGGCGAGACGATCACCAGCGGCAAGCAGGCGCTTTATGGCAACCGCAGCAGCGATACCGGCGCTATCTGAACGGCGCATCGCATACCGCGGCGAGCGTGTTTCGACGCCTTTGTAACACGGTGAGCGCCATGGATTCTTAAGATTTGAAATCCACTATATGTGCAGGGGCACCGTCACGGCGGGTCTCTCGTAATGACAATGGAATTGCTGCTGAAAACATGATGCCTCCCACATCCAGAATCGACCGTCGTGCGCAAACTCCCGTGTCCCCGGAATACGAGGATAGCGGCCTGTTCAAAGGCGGTGTGATTCAGGTGCAACTGGCGCTGGTTCCGGTTTTTGGCACCACATCTCGGGGTGATTGCACCACCCGAGGTTTCAATGCGGACGGCTGCGAGGTGTCAGTTGTCTTTGCCGGACGGCGGCGGCCCCACTTCGAGGCCATCTATAACCAGCTTCGATATATGTATGCCCAGGCACATCACATGGACGCCATTCGTGGTGTCAAAATGCGCGATGTGAATGACATCCAGTTGCAGGTGCAATGCGAAGGGGCATGGCGGGCCCGGATGCTGGTGGATGAAAACGGGCAGGAACGCCGAAGTCTGCAATTCATGTTGGCGCGCTGGGCCTTTCAGGCGCATGACGGGCAGACCCTGCGGTTCGGAACTGCACCGCTCATCGCGGAGCGCCCCAAGGCCGCCCCCAGGGATCAGGGGGAAACGACCGGGTTTGGAGCGGGTACCTGGCCCCCGACCCGAGGGCCGGGAGCCGCGTTCAGCCGCTAGGGTCCTGACCCTAGGGCCGGGGCCGGTTTCAGCCTTCTTTCTGGATTTCCACGCTGTGGGGATAGGGAATGGAGATGCCTTCTGCGTCAAAGGCTTCTTTCACGCCTTGGATCATCGCCCACTTCAGTTCCCAATAATCGCCCGCCGTGCACCAGAGGCGGGTGGAAATGTCGACCGAGCTGTCACCAAGGTTGGTCACGCGCACCCAGGGTTCCGGGTTTGCAAGCACGCGTCCGTCGGCCTCGGCCAGGCGCAGGATAATGCCCTTGGCCTTTTCGATGTCGTCGCCGTAGTCGATGCCATAGGTGATATCGAGGCGGCGGGTGTCATGCGCGGAGTAATTGGTGATGATGGCGCCCCAGGCCTGACCATTGGGAACGATGATCTGCACGTTGTCAGGGGTGACCAGCTCCGTCACAAACAGGTTCAGGTCCTTCACCGTCCCGGCAGTGCCGCCGATGTCGACAAACTGGCCGAGCTTGTAGGGCCGAAACAGGATCAGCATGAAACCGGCCGCCAGATCACTCAGCGTGCCCTGAAGCGCAAGACCGATGGCGAGAGTGGCTGCCCCGAGCATGGCCACCAGGCTGGTGGCCTCGATGCCAAAGACGCCAAGCACGGCGACCAGAACGATTGCCAGCAGCACCCAGCGCACCATGCTGGCGACGAAGTTGCCCAGCGTCTCGTCAATTTGCGGTGTCTTGTTGATGCGGCTGCGTACCGCGCTTGAAATCAGACCTGCGGCTATCCAGCCGAGTACCAGCACCACCAGTGCCTTGATGCCACTGACCACCAGCGGCCACATCGCACCAGCCTGTTCGATGAATTCTTCCATGTCAGTCCCCACGTTTTCTGTTCACCCCGCAATGGGCCGAACAAGGATCCGGCGGCTGTGCGGGGCCGTCATCTGTGCGGCGGCGCGGATCGCAGCCGCTGCTCCTGTCCTTCTTGCGTCAGGAGGGTGGGGAGAATCGAGAGGTTTTTGACACGCGGCACGGGGAAATTGTGCCGCGTGTCACACAAAACGCGCGGGGTCCGGGCAGGGCGACGCGGCGCCGATGTCAGGACGCCGCGTCACTCGGCCGGGTCAGGCGGCGTCGCGCAGGGCAAGCGTCGGCGACAGAACGTCAAGGCCAAGCGCCTTGCCCACGGCATAGTAGGTCAGCTTGCCCGCGTGCACGTTCAACCCGTTCAGCAGATGCGGATCGTCGGCGCAGGCCTGTTTCCACCCCTTGTCGGCCAATGCCAGCAGGAAGGGGAGCGTGGCGTTGCCAAGCGCCTGGGTCGAGGTGCGGGCCACCGCGCCGGGCATGTTGGCGACGCAATAGTGCATGATGCCATCGACCTCATAGATCGGGTCGGCATGGGTGGTGGCGCGAGACGTCTCAAAGCAGCCGCCCTGATCAATGGCGACATCGACCAGAACCGCGCCCGGTTGCATGTCGGAAAGATCCGCACGCGACACCAGCTTGGGCGCTGCGGCGCCGGGGATCAGCACCGCACCGATGACCATATCGGCCTCCCGGATCAGCTCCGCGGTGGCGCCAGCGGTGGAATAGCGGTTCTTGAACGTGGTGCCGAACACATCATCGAGATACTTCAGGCGCGGCAGCGAGCGATCCAGAACGGTCACGTCGGCGCCCATGCCGGCAGCGATCTTGGCCGCATGGGTGCCGACAACGCCCCCGCCCACCACGACGACCTTCGCCGGGGCGACACCTGGTACGCCGCCCATCAGGACACCGCGTCCGCCATTGGCCTTTTGCAGCGTGTAGGCGCCCACCTGTGGCGCCAGCCGACCGGCGACCTCCGACATCGGCGCCAGCAGCGGCAGGCCGCCGCGGTCATCGGTCACGGTCTCATAGGCGATGGCGGTGCAGCCGGAGGCCAGCAGGTCGTGGGTCTGCTCCGGGTCCGGAGCCAGGTGCAGATAGGTGAACAGAAGCTGCCCCTCGCGCAGCATCTTGCGTTCGACCGCCTGGGGCTCCTTTACCTTGACGATCATGTCGGCACTGGCAAAGATCTCTTCGGCGCTGTCGATGATCGTCGCACCGGCGGCGGTGTAATCCGCATCCGGAAAGCCGGCCCCCAGTCCCGCACCGGACTGGATCATGACCTGATGGCCATGGCTGACGGCCTCGCGCGCGGCGTCGGGTGTCATGCCGACGCGGAATTCCTGGGGTTTGATTTCCGTGGGGCATCCGATTTTCATGGGTCTCTCCTCCGTTCCCTTTGGGACAGAGTGTCGCAGGTTCGGTTTCAAATGTGCTGCTTTTTTCAGCAGTTTGAAAACTCGACTTTCGAAGGATCTTCGAATAGAACTCAATCCTACGCAAGAATAGGTGGGTCATTTGGCGTTAGATCAGGTGGATCGTCGAATCCTCGAGGTGCTGCAAAAGCAGGGCCGGATCTCGAACGCGGAGTTGAGCGAGGCCGTGAACCTCTCGGCGTCGGCCTGTCACCGGCGGGTGCAGCGTCTGGAGAGCGACGGCTATATTCGCAATTATGTTGCGTTGCTGGACGCACGCAAGCTGGGGGTGCCGACCACGGTGTTTGTGGAGATTACCCTGCAAACCCAGGCTGATGAAGTGCTGGAGGCCTTTGAGAAGGCGGTGGCACGCATTCCGGATGTGCTGGAGTGTCACCTGATGGCCGGAACGGCAGACTATATCCTCAAGGTGGTGGCGGAGAACACGGATGACTTTGCCCGCATCCACCGCCAACATCTGACCCGGTTGCCCGGGGTCGCGCAGATGCAATCGAGCTTTGCGCTGCGAACGGTGTTCAAGACCACGGCGCTGCCGATCAATTGACGCAGGCTGCGCATTAGCGGTCGGGGACCGTAAAATCATCGTGCCCGCCGACATGGATCTACCACGTGGCCTGATCCGGAGGCACAATGATCGCGCGGGCGAGAAATTCAGGCGGAGACGGGCGATTTTCGACCGACATGCCGCCATTTGACACCAAAGGATCACATGACGCCGCTATGCGGTGGTACAACGCTATAGCAAGACTAAGGAGACACAGTGTGAGCAGCGATCAGGAAAATACCTCCTTCGAGTGGCTGGAAGCCGAGCTGCAGGACACGCTGGACGAGGATTTCGAAATCGAATTTGCCGAGCCCATGCTGTCCATGGAGCTTCGCAAGATCTATCGCGCCCAGCATCCGGAAATGCTGGACCGCAAGGTTTATTTCCGCAACCTGCTGCGGCTGCAGGCGGAGCTGATCAAGGTGCAGGACTGGGTGCAGCACACCGGCGCCAAGGTCTGCATCCTGTTCGAGGGCCGCGACAGCGCCGGTAAGGGGGGCGTTATCAAGCGGATCACCCAGCGCCTGAACCCGCGTGTCGCCCGGGTCGTGGCGCTGCCCGCGCCCAGCCGTCGCGAGCAGAGCCAGTGGTATTTCCAGCGCTATGTGCCGCATCTGCCGGCCGCGGGCGAGATCGTGCTGTTCGACCGCTCCTGGTACAACCGGGCCGGGGTCGAGCGTGTCATGGGCTTTGCCAATGACGATCAGGTGGAACAGTTCTTTCAGGACGTTCCGGAATTTGAACGCATGCTGGTCCGGTCCGGTATCATCCTGCTGAAATACTGGTTCTCGATCACCGACGAAGAACAGCAGTTGCGATTCCTCATGCGCATCCATGATCCGATGAAACAGTGGAAACTGTCTCCGATGGATCTGGAAAGTCGTATCCGCTGGGAGCAGTACACCAAGGCCAAGGAAGACATGTTCTTCCGCACCAATATCGAAGAAGCGCCCTGGTACATTGTCGAAGGCAACGACAAGAAGCGTGAACGCCTCAACTGCATCGAGCACCTGTTGACCAAGATCCCGTATCACGATGTTCCAAGCGAGAAGGTCACGCTGCCGGATCGGGAATACAACCCGAGCTACGAACGCCGGGTGCTGCCGGACGAATTATACGTGCCGAAGATCTACTGATCCCGACGCTGTGACAGGGGGGGCGGCCCCCTGTTCCGACCGATTGGGCCGAGCAGGCAGCAGGCAGAGGGAGCAGGCAGACTACGAGGCCGACAAAGTGAAACCCCCGGAGCGGATGCCTCGGGGGTTTAAGTCTTAAACAGTATCCAGAAGAGACTGGAAACGGGCGAGGGGTCTTAGAGGAGACCTTCGCGCTGTGCTTTTTTGCGTGCCAGCTTGCGGGCACGGCGGATAGCTTCAGCTTTCTCGCGCGCTTTTTTCTCGGAGGGCTTCTCGAAATGTTGCTTGAGCTTCATTTCGCGGAAGACGCCTTCGCGCTGCAGCTTCTTCTTCAGGGCACGGAGCGCCTGATCGACGTTGTTGTCGCGAACACTAACCTGCATGTGGTTTTCACCACCTTTCTAAGTTGAGTTGCAAGGATTTGCAGGAGGTGGCCGTATAGCAAGGCGGACCTAAATTGTCTAGTACTGGAACCGCCGAGACAGAGGAGCATGTCCATTATGGTCGAAAACAACGGAAATTCCAGCGATCAGAGTGCTGAATTGCGGGACAGGCTGCTGAACGCGGCTCTGATGCATGTCCCGTTTGACGGTTGGACCGCGCCCACCTGGGCGGCCGCGGTGGCTGATTCGGGCGTGAAGCCGACCGTGGCCGAGGCCTTGTTTCCGCGCCGGGCGCTCGATCTCGCGGTGGCCTATCACAAGCGCGGTGATGCGCTGATGCTGGCGCGGCTGGCGGAGGCTGAGCTGGACACCTTGCGGTTCCGGGACCGGGTCGCGGCGGCTGTGCGATATCGTCTCGAGGCGGTCGAGGACAAGGAAGCGGTGCGCCGTGGTGCCACGCTGTTTGCACTGCCGCACCATGCGGCCACCGGGTCGCGGCTGATCTGGGAGACGGCGGATGCGATCTGGACCGCGCTGGGGGATACGTCCGAGGATGCCAACTGGTACACAAAACGGGCGACACTGTCGGCGGTCTATTCCTCGTCCGTCCTATTCTGGCTGGGCGATGACAGCCCGGAGCACCAGGCGACCTGGGACTTTCTGGACCGGCGTATCGACGACGTAATGCAGTTTGAGAAGTTCAAGGCCAGCGTTGGCAAGAACCCGTTGTTGAAACCGCTGCTGGCGGGGCCGGCGTGGGTGATGAGCCGGATCCATGCCCCTGCGCGTCGCGAGGACCTGCCGGGGCGCTGGCACTCCTGATCGCCGGTGTGATCCCCGGTGGCCCCGCGTCGGGCGGGGCGCCTGTGCGCGACGCCTGCGCACGCGGGGCCGGGCGCAGGTGGTGGCTTGGCCGGGGGCGGAAGGGGTGTTAGCTCTGAGCGGAGACTGACATCCCGAAAGAGGATCCCTGCCGATGACACATGCCCTGCCTGCCATGATGCGCGCGGTTGAAATCTCAGAACACGGTGCGCCGGAGGTGCTGAAACTGGTGGAGCGCCCGGTGCCGCAGCCCGGCCACGGTCAGGTCGTGATCCGGGTGGCCTATGCCGGTGTGAACCGTCCCGATGCCCTGCAACGGGCGGGCGCCTATGCACCGCCCAAGGGCGCAAGCGACCTGCCGGGGCTTGAGGCCGCGGGGGAGATTGTCGCGCTTGGCGCCGGGGTGACCGGTTGGACCCTGGGCGATCAGGTATGCGCCCTGTTGCCGGGGGGCGGATATGGCGAGTTTGTCGCGACCCCTGTGGCCCATTGCCTGCCGATCCCGGAGGGCCTCAGCCTGAAAGAGGCGGCGTGCCTGCCTGAGACCTGTTTCACGGTCTGGTCAAACGTGGTCACGCGCGGCGGTTTGACGGCGGGAGAGCGGTTCCTGGTGCATGGTGGGTCCTCCGGGATCGGCACAACCGCGATCCAACTGGCGTCGGCCCTTGGCGCGCGGGTTTATACAACCGCCGGGTCTGATGACAAATGCGCCGCCTGTGTCGGATTGGGCGCGGACGTGGCGATCAACTACCGCGACGAGGATTTTGTGGAGATCCTGAAGGCAGATGGTGGCGCGAATCTGATCCTCGACATGGTGGGTGGGGACTATATCCCCCGCAATATTCGGGCGCTGGCGGATGATGGTCGGCTGGTTCATATTGCTTTTCTGCAGGGGCCAAAGGCGGAGCTGAACTTTGCTCAGATCATGGCGCGCCGGCTGACCGTGACAGGCTCTACGCTGCGCCCGCAGAGCGACCTCGCCAAGGCGCGGATCGCGCGGGATCTGGTCGAGGCGGTCTGGCCGATGATTGCAGCGGGCAAGGTGCGCCCGGTCATGGATTCAACCTACCCCCTGGCAGAGGCGGCAGCGGCTCATGCGCGGATGGAAGCCTCCACCCATATCGGCAAGATTGTCCTGGATGTGGGGGCTGACGCCTAAGCCAAAAGATCGCTGCGGCACGCCGACCGGCTGTTCCGCGCCCCGGGATCACATCACGGCACGGCGATAGAAATGCCACGTGGCGTGCCCCAGCAGGGGGACAACAAATATCAGCCCCGCAAAGAGCGGCACCGATCCAAGCACCAGCAAGGCTCCGACCAGAGCGCCCCACAACAGGCAGACAAGGCGGTTCTGGCGCATCACCTGCAGGGACGTCGCCACAGCCATGGGCAAACCCACATGCCGGTCCAGCAGGAGCGGGAAGGATACGATGCTGACTGCAAGCGCTGCATAGGCGAAGGCCGCGCCGACGAGGGTGCCGACCACGATCATGGTCCAGCCAGAGGATGTGGTGAACACATCACGGGCAAACGCCGTGAGCGAGGCGGGCGTGTCCGGTCCCAGCGTCGCGCCAATGATCGCCTGCGCCACCATGATCCAGATCACAAACAGAGCCGCGAGATAGAATGCCAGCATCAGGACCGAAGCAAAGGCGGGAGAGCGCAGCACGGAAAAGGCTGACATCCAGCCGCTCGGTTCGCCGGCTTCGCGGCGCCGGGACATTTCATATAGCCCGATGGCGGCTGCGGGGCCGACGATGGCAAAGCCCATCACCATCGGCACCAACAATGGCAGAACGTCCAGATGAAAGCCGCTCATCACCATGGCGAGGCCGATCAGAGGGTAGATGAACACCAGGAACATGGCATCTGAACGTGCGGCCTTGAAATCCGCCCAGCCCGCTCGCAGCGCGTGCGAGATATCGCCCATGTCCATGGTCCGCACCCGGGGGCGGGCGTTGGTGTCGCTGCGTATCTCGTCAAGCGCCTCGGTGGTGCCGTGACTGGCGGATTTCAGCGATTGCAACACCCAGCTTGCGGGGTTGCCGATGGTCTTGGGGGCGGTCTCTGACATAGCTTGGCTCCTCCTGTGGCTCGCCGGGGCGTGCCGCGCGGAACAGCTGGGATCTAAGCCGGGACCAGGCCAAGATATGCGATCATGCGCGTCTGCGTCTCGGATGGTCCCGGTGGGAAACCCTCGATTGGGCCGTCGCGCGGCATGTCGGATTCCCAGCCTAACACGCCTGCGCGGTTTTGTCTGTCACAGTCGCGGGAGCAGATCCGGCGCGTGGCCGGATCACCGCAGGGGTTCGAACCGCGCGTCGGTTAGGGCGCAGTCCCGGATCACGTCACGTCCGCAGGGAACCGGATCCAGCGCGCGGGACAGGCAGATTCGCGCTTCCTGGATAAATCCGTCGCGGCAGGTGATGGTCAGGCTGTCCTCATCAAGCGCGGGATTTTCCTTCAGAAACGCCTCTTCGACCACGGCAGCGGGCAGTGTCACCGGCTTGTCGAGGCGGCGGAAGGCCACGGGCCGCGTGACGCTGTCGAAGGCCCGGCGGGACAGGTCGAAGTAGGTCCGGGGCGACAGGCCGGAACAGGTCCCGTGTTTTTTCCACTGATGCCAGGCAAGGCCGGACGTGCCCATGATATCGGCCATTTCGCCGGTCATGCGGCGGTTCGGGGGCGCTTCGGTTGTGCGGCAGTAGCTTGGCCAGCCCTGGTGAAACTGCGGCCACAGGCCATGCAGGGTCCAGCCGTGATCGTGGCGGTCATCACATTGGTCTGATCCTTTTGCGTCCCCCTCGATCGCACACCAGTTGGGGGACCAGCTGAGCGCCAGAACGTAATAGTCGAACTGGCCCGCCGGTTCGCCCTCGGCCTGCGCAGAAGGGGCAAAGCCGGCCAGACTTGCCAGAATTGTAAAGATCAACCGCCGCATTCGCCTCTTTCCTTATGGTTTCAAGGCGACTATATAGACCTGAAGTTCCCCGACAACGGAAACCCGCCCCGCAGACCGGGGAAGCCGATTTAAGGCGACGGGAGAGGTTTACCCGCAGGTTGTCCGGTCCAGCGTGACATTCGGGGACAGACGTGTTTCGAAGGAGTAAAGCACATGGCAAAACCGTTGATGGCCAAGGCGACCGCCGTGTGGCTGGTGGACAATACCACGATCAGCTTCAAGCAGATCGCAGATTTCGTGGGCATGCACGAACTGGAGATCCAGGGCATTGCGGACGGCGACGTCGCGGCTGGCGTGAAAGGGTTCGACCCGATTTCCAACAACCAGCTGACCCAGGATGAAATCAACACCGCCGAGAACAATCCGCTGCACAAGCTGAAGCTGAAGTTCAACGCCGCCGCCGCAGGCGAGGAAAAGCGCCGTGGTCCGCGCTACACCCCGCTGTCCAAGCGTCAGGATCGTCCGAACTCGATCCTGTGGCTGGTCAAATTCCATCCGGAGCTGTCCGATGGTCAGATCGCCAAGCTGGTGGGCACCACCAAGCCGACGATCCAGTCGATCCGGGAACGCACCCACTGGAACATCTCCAACATGGAGCCGATCGACCCGGTGGCGTTGGGCCTGTGTAAACAGTCCGAACTTGACGCAGCCGTCCAGAAAGCGGCCAAGGCACGCGCCGCCGAGGGCGGGATCATGAGCGATGATGAGCGTCGCAAACTGGTGTCCACCGAACAGTCGCTGGAGATGGACGCAGAGCCCAAAATCCCAACCGCGATCGAAGGGCTGGAAACCTTTACCCTTGGGTCGTCCGATGAGGATGACAAGAAAGAAGAAGAAATCGTCGATGCGGACAGCTTCTTCAATCTGCCGGCTTCTGACGATGAGGATGAAGACGACGATAGTGACGATCCGCGGTACTAAGTCCTGCGACGCGCCCGCTTTGGCACTCTGCCAAGCCACTGGGTAAAGCATTGTAGAAAAACAACAAACGCCGCCCTTTTGACGAGGGGCGGCGTTTGTTTTTTCACCCTTGCAAATAACTGAGTAAATAACTAGGAAATATACACCCAGCTTATCGACCGCCTCCGACGCGTCGAACCTGCCCGGACCAATCCGTAGCAAATGCAGCGCCCGCCGAAGGTTCCGGCGCGGCAGGTAAAGAGGGTGAACGTCCATGACACTTCAGGTTCCCATCGCGCCAGAACTGGGACAGGCCCCTGTGGCGGCCTTCGGGTTTGACCCGTTTGAAACCCGCCTGCTGGCGGTGACGCGGCATCTCGTGACGACATCGCGCGCGCCGGACAGTCAGGCCTGGCACCGTGGCTTTGTAATTGCGGCGGAAACCTGGGGCGAGGCACAGGGGCTGGCGGTGGCCTACGCGCTCTGGCCGGTGGTGCGTGAGGTGCTGGCGCTGCGGGGCGATGATTTTGCCTGCAACGATCCACTGGATCTGGACACGCGGGATCTGCTGACCGCGGATGAGGCACAATTCCTGGCGATGCTGCATCACATGCGGCGGGATGAGACCAACCGCGCCCGGGATGCCGTTGACGCGCTGACGTTGGGGCGCATGGACCCGGAGCTGATCCGGGCGGGACTGTCGTTTTCGGATCGCTTTCCATCCGGGGCGCGTCAGCGTCTGCGGGGCGCGCCGGCGCTGCGGGTGGTCCGTTAAGCGCCGCCGCGCCAGGCCGCGTTCCCGAAGTTTCGTAACGGCCGGCGGGAAAGCACAGCAAGCAGCCTTGCACGACCGGGGCGCGGGTAGTAGGCATTTCGCCAACGCAAGTCCCGGGAGGCGTTGAGCATGGACGATCCAAAAACCCTGGTTTCCACCGACTGGCTGGCGGCGCATCTGAGGGACCCCGATTTGCGGGTCCTCGACGCGTCCTGGTATCTGCCGCAGATGGAACGCGATGCGAAGGCCGAGTACGAGGCCGGGCATATTCCAGGCGCGCGCTTCTTTGATATCGATGAGATCTCTGATCACCGCTCGGATCTGCCGCATATGGCCCCGCCGGTGGAAAAGTTCATGTCGCGGCTGCGCGCCATGGGCGTTGGGGATGGCCACCAGGTGGTTGTCTACGATGGGATGGGGCTGTTTTCCGCGGCCCGCGTCTGGTGGTTGTTCCGCCTGATGGGGCAGACCAATGTCGCGGTGCTGGACGGTGGCCTGCCCAAGTGGACCGCCGAGGGCCGCCCTCTGGAGGATCTGCCGCCGGTGATCCGGGACCGCCACATGACCGTTCGCGTGCAGAACCACATGGTGCGCGATGTGACCCAGGTCTCCTCCGCCGCCAAGCTTGGCGATCACGAAATCATCGACGCGCGCGCTGCGGAGCGGTTTCGCGGAGAGGCGCCTGAGCCGCGCCCGGGCATGCGGGCGGGGCACATTCCGGGCTCCCGGAACGTGCCTTTTACCACGCTTCTCAATGACGATGGCACCATGAAAGCGGCAGACGATCTGCGCGCGATCTTCGAGGCGGCCGGTGTCGACCTTGGCAAACCTGCCATTACCTCTTGCGGGTCGGGCGTCACCGCCGCCGTGCTCAGCCTAGCGTTGGAACGCATGGGCAAGCACGATCACGCGCTCTATGACGGATCCTGGTCCGAATGGGGCGCTTTCCCGACCCTTCCCGTTGCAACCGGAGACGACTGATGTTCGAGAACCTGAAACCCCAGCCCGCCGACAAGATCCTGGCGCTGATGCAGATGTACCGCGATGACCCGCGGGACCAGAAGGTGGATCTGGGTGTGGGGGTCTACAAGAATGCCGAGGGCGTGACCCCGGTCATGCGGGCGGTCAAGGCCGCCGAACAGCGCATCATCGACGAGCAGACCACCAAGGCCTACACCGGGCTGGCGGGTGATCCGGCCTATGCGGATGCGATGATCGGCTTGATCCTCGACAATGCCGTCGAGCGCAGCAAGATTGCAGCCGTCGCGACCCCCGGCGGCACCGGCGCGGTGCGCCAGGCGTTTGAGCTGATCAAGATGGCGAACCCCGGCGCACGCGTCTTTGTATCTGACCCCACCTGGCCGAACCACGTGTCGATCCTGAAATACGTTGGCATCGAGACGGTGGTCTATCGCTACTTTGACGCCGAGACCCGTGCGGTGGATTTCGACGGTATGGTCGAGGACCTGAAAACCGCCAAAGAGGGTGATGTGGTGTTGCTACACGGGTGCTGCCACAACCCCACCGGGGCAAACCTGAACCAGAGCCAGTGGAAAGCGGTAGTTGAGCTGCTGAATGAACGCGGTCTCATTCCGATGATCGACATCGCCTATCAGGGCTTTGGCGACGGTCTGGAGGAAGATGCGGCGGGCGTGCGTCTTGTGGCCTCTTCGGTGCCGGAATGCCTGATCGCGGCAAGCTGTTCCAAGAACTTCGGCATCTACCGCGAGCGCACCGGCCTGTTGATGGCAATCAGCCAACAAGGGGACGCAGAGGGGCTCAACCAGAAGACGCTCGCCTTTCTCAACCGCCAGAACTACTCGTTCCCGCCGGATCACGGCGCGCGTGTGGTGACCACGATCCTGAACGATCCTGAGCTGCGCGCCGATTGGCAGAAAGAGCTGGAAGAGACCCGTCTCGGCATGCTGGCCCTGCGTCAACAGCTGGCAGACGAGTTGCAGCGTCTGACCGGATCTGATCGCTTTGGCTTCATCGCCGAACACCGGGGCATGTTCTCGCTGTTGGGCACCACGCCGGAACTGGTGGAAAAGATGCGCGTGGATGCGGGGATCTACATGGTGGGTGACAGCCGGTTGAACATCGCCGGTCTCAATGCGCAGACGGTCCCGATCCTGGCCAAGGCGATCGTCGACGCGGGCGTCTGATCCTTTCCTGGTTCGTTCAGAATTGACAACGCGCCCCCGTCCAGCGGGGGCGCGTTTTTTGTTGGGCGACGTGCAAAAATGCCCGGTCTGGAAACGCAAAACGCGGCGCCGGAGCGCCGCGTTTGAGGTGTTTGGGTCTTGGACCGGCGTGTCAGCCGGCCTTGAACTCCGGGTAGGCTTCCATGCCCAGTTCCGCCATGTCGAGGCCGTTGATTTCGTCCTCTTCGCTCACGCGGATGCCCATGGTGGCCTTCAGGATGAACCAGACGATGCCCGAGACGATGAAGGTGAAGGCGCCGATTGCGACAAAGCCGATGATCTGGGTCACGAAGGAGGTACCCTCGGTGTAGAAGGGAACCGCGAAAGTGCCCCAGAAGCCCGCCACCAGGTGAACCGGGATCGCGCCGACCACGTCATCGATCTGCAGCTTGTCGAGCATCGGCACCACAAAGACCACGATCACACCGCCGATGGCACCGATCCACAGAGCGCCAAACAGGCTGGGATCGAGGGGGCCTGCGGTGATCGACACCAGGCCGGCAAGCGCACCGTTCAGCACCATGGTCAGGTCCGGCTTCTTGAACAGAGCCTGGGTCAGCAGCAGGGCGGCGACAGCGCCAGCGGCAGCGGCCATGTTGGTGTTGGCAAAGATACGGGACACATCGGTCACATCACCCACGGTGCCCATCGCCAGCTGCGAACCACCGTTGAAACCGAACCAGCCGAGCCACAGGATGAAGGTACCGAGAGTCGCCAGCGCCAGGTTGGAGCCGGGCATCGGGATGGTCTTGCCGTCTTTGTATTTGCCGATACGCGGGCCCAGGATCAGGGCACCGGCCAGCGCGGCAAAGCCACCAGCAGCGTGCACCAGGGTCGAACCGGCGAAGTCGGAGAAGCCCATTTCGGAGAGGAAGCCACCGCCCCACTGCCAGGACGCCTCGATCGGGTAGATCACACCCGTCAGAATGGCGACGAAGATCAGGAAAGGCCAGAGTTTGATGCGTTCAGCCAGGGTGCCCGACACGATCGATGCGGTGGTGGCGCAGAACATCAGCTGGAAGAAGAAGTCGGAGCCGACCGATGCATAATCCAGCGAGGCATCCGCCGCGTCGAGACCAACGGTTTCCAGCGAAGTGATGGAGAACCACGGTCCCATCACGCCTTCGATCATCCATTCACCCGGATACATCAGGTTGAAGCCGATCAGCCAGTACATGATGGCCGCGATGGAGAACAGCGCGATGTTCTTGGTCAGCTGCATGGTCACGTTCTTGGACCGGACCAGACCTGCTTCGAGCATGGCAAAGCCGGCGGCCATCCAGAACACCAGGAACCCGCCGATCAGGAACAGGAGCGTGGTGAAAATATAGGGGTTGATGTCCGGTGTCTCCGCCGCAGCTTCCTGCGCGAAGGCCAGACCCGGCAGGGCCGCCAGCGCCGTGGCGGCGAGTGTCACTGTCAGTTTTTTCATTGGTTTTGGCTTTCCTTTGCGAAAGGCGCGTTAGAGCGCGTCCTGATTGGTTTCGCCGGTGCGCACGCGCACGGCCTGGGCCACGTCCAGCACGAAGATCTTGCCGTCGCCGATCTTGCCGGTGCGGGCGGTCTGGGTGATGGTTTCAACCACCTGGTCGGCCAGGTCGGAGGGCACCACGATTTCCAGTTTCACCTTCGGTACGAAATTCACTTCGTATTCGGCGCCGCGGTAGATCTCGGTGTGACCCGCCTGTGCGCCAAAGCCCTTGATTTCGGTTACCATCAAACCTGACACCCCAAGCGCGGTCAGCGCCTCGCGGACCTCCTCCAGCTTGAAGGGTTTGATGGCTGCAATGATCAATTTCATCTCGTCACCCTTTCCCGGGCCCTGCGCCCGATGTTTGCAGGTGCAGAAGATCGTCCCGCTCGAGTCGGGGGAACGTTACAGCTGGGTTAAGACGCCTGCTTTCTGGGCGTCGGCTCAATAAATTCGCTCAAAAAAGGGGCTCTGCTTGTTAATTAGGCGCATTTTGGATGGGGTGTGGCGGAAAACCGCCTCTCTACATCCTGCGCAAGAGGCGCTATTCTGTGCCAAAGAGGCAGGGCTTAAGCCCGCCCAGACGTCAAAGATGAGCAGTCAGAACAGGATTTCAGCATGACGCAGGGGCGCAATTCCGGGCGCGGAACTTCGGGACGTGGACGTGGTCCGCTGGTTGCGGACAAGCGTTACCCTGGCGGGAGCGCACGCAAACCCGCCAAGAAAGCGCCCCGCAGGAAAACCTCAGCCAAGGCCAAATCCGGATGGCGCCTGTTCGGGCGGCGCAAGGCGGTGCGGCGGCCTCCGCGCAAGCGCGGCCTGCTGGGCTGGCTGCTGATGCCGTTCCAGATCGTCTTGCGTGCGATTTGGGCGGTCAGCTGGCGCATGGGGGTGCTGGTCGGGCTGTTTCTCGTGGCGGCGGTGGCCTATCACTATTCGAAGTTGCCGGAATACCAAGCGCTGCTCGATGGGCGAAATCAGGGCTCGGTCACGCTTCTGGATCGCGACGGCAAGACATTTGCCTGGCGCGGTGACCAGTTTGGTGGCGTGGTGACGGCCGAAACCGTCTCTCCACACCTGAAGAACGCGATCGTTGCGACGGAGGACAAACGTTTCTATCGCCATTTCGGCGTCTCGCCGCGCGGGATCGCCAGCGCGGTGCGGATCAACCTGCGCGAAGGGCGCGGCCCGCTGTCCGGGCACGGTGGCTCCACCATCACCCAGCAGACCGCAAAGCTGATGTGCCTCGGCGTTGAATACGACCCCGAGATCTGGGACAGCGAAGCCGCTTATGAGGGCGACTGCCGCCAGTCCTCACTCTGGCGCAAGGCAAAGGAAGCGATCTTTGCCATGGCGATGGAGGCTAAATACTCGAAAAATGAGATCCTCTCGATCTACATGAACCGCGCCTATATGGGCGGCGGGGCCTATGGCGCCGAAGCGGCATCGCAGCGGTTCTTTGGCAAATCCGCCAATCAGGTGAACCCGCCCGAAGCCGCAATGCTGGCCGGTTTGCTGACCGCGCCCTCGACCCTGGCGCCGACCAACAACATCGAACGTTCGCGCAATCGCGCGGCAACGGTGCTGCGTCTGATGGAGGAGCAAGGCTATCTGAGCGAACAAGAACGCCAGATGGCAGCAGCCAATCCCGCAGAGCTCAGCGAAGCGGCAGCAGCCCGCGCCGGTGGCTATTTTGCGGATTGGATCATGGATACGGTGCCGGGGTTCCTGGGCGACCAGACCACCGAGGATGTGGTCATCCGCACCACGCTCGACCAACGACTGCAGCAGGCGGCCGAGGACGCGGTCACCTATGTGTTCGAAAACAAGGTGCGCGAGGGCTCCAAGGCACAGGCTGCCGTGGTGGTCATGAGTGCGGATGGCGCCGTGCGTGCGATGGTCGGCGGGCGCAAGGTCCGGGCCTCGGGTGTGTTCAACCGGGCCACGCAGGCCAAGCGGCAGACTGGATCTTCGTTCAAGCCCTTCGTCTATGCGGCGGCGCTCGAACTTGGCTATTCGCCCTACGACCGGGTGCTGGATGCGGAATATTGCATCGACATTCCGGGATCCGGCCCGTGGTGTCCGCAGAACTATACCCGCAAGCACTATGGCGAAATCACCCTGACCCGCGCCTTGCGCGACTCGCTCAACGTGCCGGCGGTCAAAGTGTCAGAAGCCGTGGGGCGGGATAACGTGCGTCACGTGGCGGGCGAATTCGGTATCGAGAGCAGCCTGGCGGATGGTCCGTCGCTCGCGCTTGGTGCCTCCGAGAGTACGCTGATCGAGATGACCGGCGCCTATGCCGGTATTCTGAACGGGGGATCTTCTGTGACCCCCTATGGCGTGGAGGCCCTGACGCTGGTCGGGGACGCCGAGCCCTTGATGGGCGCGTCCGGCGGCATGGGAGAGCGGGTGATCCGCCCTGCCGCCGCGCAGGAATTGATCTGGATGATGGAAAAAGTCATCGCCGAGGGCACCGGAAGGCGCGCGCAGATCCCGGGCTGGCAGGCGGCGGGTAAATCCGGCACGACCTCGGCGGCAAAGGATGCCTGGTTCATCGGGTTTACCGCCGAATATGTCGCGGGGGTCTGGATGGGCTACGATGACAACACGCCCCTGACCGGTGTGACCGGCGGTGGTCTGCCAGCCGAGATCTGGCGCGAGGCCATGGTGCGTGTTCATGCCGGTCTGGAGCCGCAGCCGCTGCCGATGAAGGCCCCGGAGCCGATCGCGGTGCCGGAGCCACAGCCGGCTCCGCGTCGACAAGGAGATGGCGTCGGGCGTGGGATCGAGCGGGCCCTGAACGGCGTGCTGCGCGACATCTTCGGCAACTGACGCGGCGGTACAGGCTCCACCCGAGTTTGCCCGAGCGCCTGTCGCAAGAGGGCGCTCCGCCCGGATGGGATCAAAACAATCCCGGGTGCCGCTGCGCCGCAGACCCGGTTTTGCCAGGCTCCATCAGGCGATGGGATCGGGACACCCCCTGCAATCCAAACGCGGTTTCGGGCGTGCCGCAGGTTTGCGGCAGGCCCCGAACCATCGTGCAGGTCGCGTTGCAAACTCGACCGCGAAACGCGACAGCGCCTTTGTCGGCGCGCAGGGTATTCAGCCGGACAAGGCGGTCATGGAGGGGACCGCCCCGCTCATTCTGCACGGTATAGGCTGCGGATCGGGGGCCGCTGGTGGTGGCCCCGACCATCTGGGCGCCAGCCAGGGTCACCAAGGCCGCCATGGCAACGATCACAGGGCCGGCGGCGAGGGGCCGCGTCTGGTCATTGGTCTGTTGCGCGGCGGAGACGACGCGGGAGAGAGCTTTGGAAAGAGACATGGTCCGGTCCTCGCAAGTGAGTTTCAACTTGGGGACAGGAGTAGGTGCGGCGCGCGGACGGGCTGGGATCAGCCTATGGCGAAATTGCGGAGCTTGTTATCAGTTTGGTAAGAATTGTTCCGAAGTTCCAATGATGTCAGTCTGATGCTTGGTTGAGCGTCGGCGGACCCCGATGACAGAGAGGCCCTCAGCTGAGTGAGATCAGGAGTTCGCACAAGGCTTCCGGATCGTATCGGTGCGGCTTGAGTGCATGTGCAAGCGGCTGGCCGATGCAGGGGATGTCATGGTCGCGGCTGACCTGGTCGCGGTCCTTGGCCGGGGTTTGCCCGTCACAGACCACATGGGTCAGAAGCGCTGACGTGGAGACGGGTCCGGCGTCGCGGCGCAATGCGTCCAGCAGGGCGGCGACCTGATCGGTCAGCCGCATGCCATGGCACTCCGGGTCGTCACCGAGGCTTGGCACATAGATTTTCGGCACGGTTCGCGACGCGACAGCGCGTCCGACACCGGCGGGCAGCAGGTTGGAGATCACACTGGAATAGAGGCTGCCGGGCGGGTAGCAGATCAAATCGCTGGCCGCGATCAGCTTTTGGTTCCGTTTCGGCAGGCGCACCGAGTCGGCAGGCAGTTCTCCGGTGCCATCCGACAGGAAGAGGCGCAGGATGCGGGTGCCGAGCGGCGCGCTCTCCTTCCCTGTCATCTGGCGTTGTCCGATGACGCGCCGCCCGTCTTCCAGCTCGGCACCGATCTGCAGGTTCACATCGGCAATGGGGCGCACGGTTCCACGCACATCGACCATCTTCGACATCAGGAACAGCACCGGTTCGAGCCCCTTGTCATTGTCGAGGTAGCCGCCGGCGAGGATCAGGTTGCCGATGCTGGCGTTGCGATAGTCCAGATCATCAGGCGCGGCCTCGGAGAAATGGCGCAGGTAGCCGACAATCAGCTGCCGCATCGGCTTGGACAGCGCTTTCAGCAGCGGATGCGATCCGTCGAAAAGGCTGGCCACCTCGCGCGCCAGATCCTTGTCGCTGGCCGTTTTCGGCAACCGGTGGGAAAACAGTCGATAGATGTCCGGCTGGCCCAGTTCGGTTTCATCAGCCAGTGCCATCAGGCGGCTTCGCAAATCTCCCACGGCGGGCATGGCGAAGGCTTCGCGCAGGACCTGCGAAGAGCCGCCACTGTCGAACGGAGTGATGAGATGGACCGAATTATGCGTATAGTGCTTGAGTTTGCGGGAAATCTCGTTGAGCGCGCTGCCACCGGAAAAGAACAGCAGGCGCGGTCCGAGGTTGGGCGCAGCCCGCGAGCGTGCGATGCGCAGGTTGTCGGGAACCGAGGCTTGGCGTAGGATCGCGAAATCGGTCATGGATCTCCACTCGTGCTGCTCGCGGCGACCATGCCACTCCTTTTGCCAAAACACCACAGACTTGCCATGCCCTCTCCTGCACCAGAGTTCCTTGATGTCATCCGCGTTGCGGCGCGAGCGGTGATCTGGCGTGAAGGATGTGTTCTTGTTCAGGTCAAGCAGGCCGCGGACGGGCGCATATACCTCGGTCTTCCGGGCGGACGGCTGGAGCCGGGAGAAACACTGGCCGAAGCCGCCCGGCGCGAAGCCGAAGAGGAAGTCGGCGCCGACGTTCAGGTCGGCGCGCTGATCCAGGTTCTGGAAACCTACCGCCAGCGCCCCGAGGGGATACGCCATCAGGTGGAACATCTGTTCACCTGTCATGTGGATGACACATATGTCCCGCAGATGGGGAAACATCCGGATTCCAAGCAGATCGCGGTGCGCTGGGCCGATCCCGTTGCCGAGGCCGATCTGTTTGATCCACCCTATGGTGCGTTGCTGACGGATCAGATCGCCGAGATCTACCGAGGGGTAGTACAAGATGAAACTGCCTGAGGCGGCACAAGAAAACCTGGCGTTTCTGCTGGCGGAGCTGGACGGGCAGATGTCCGGCCTGCTGGCCTATTTCAAGGCTCCGTCGCCGGAGGCGGCACAGAAGGTGGTGCAGCGCGCGGGCTATGCCCACAACCTGTGGTCACGGGTGCAGTCGGCCTGCCGCAGCGCTGCCACCCGGGGCAAACCCTCGCAATCCCGGCGGCTGGTGCTTCAGAATGTGGACACCATTGCCCGCAACCTCGATCAGCTGTCGCGCCTGTCTCGCATGGCCTTGCTGCATGCGGAGGATGTGGAGCGGGGGAAGTTATTGCGCCCCGAGGCTTATCGGAAGGTCCTGAAACAGGTGGCGGGCGCGCTACACGAGGTGTTGCCGGCGCTGGAGGCCACCGATGGCAAGAGCGCGATCGCCATCGGGCAGCACAAGGCCGAGGTCGATGACTTCTACGACCGGATGTTCCGGACCTACACGCGCGATATGCGCGACACCCGCCACACCGAAGACCTTGCCAATGCGCTTTTGGTCCTGAACGAGGTGCGCCGCATGGGCGAAAGCCTGCAAGGTATTTCCGAGGCGCTGCTGTCGATCTCGATCGGGCAGAATGTGCAGTTCGAACGCTATTTCACCCTGCGCAGCGTGCTGTCGGGCAGCAAGGTCTCCGACGAGGACCTGGTGTTGAAACCGCTGGCTGAAACCCGTTCCGGTAGCGCGATTTCTGCTGTCAGCACCCGTGACAAGGGCGGAGATCTGATCGATGCGGTGTTCAAGGACGGCGAGAAACGCAAGGTCAAGGAGGAGCGGGCAGGGGTCAAGAGCTGGCATGCGATCTATCCCGGGCTGGCGCCGCGAATCCTGTCCTATGAAAAACGCGGCCAGTCTGCGGCGCTGCTGATTGAACACCTGCCGGGCTACACCTTCGAACACGCACTGCTGAACGAGGGCGAGGCGGCGTTGTCCGCGGCTCAGCGGGCTTTGTACAAGACCCTTCGAGACATCTGGACCCGCACGCGCGCGGATGATCCGGTCGAGATGCGCGCGATGAAGCAACTGGCGGACCGCATGAAGGACGTCTATCGTGTTCATCCCGAATTCGACACCGGCACCGCGTGCATCCAGGGCGTAAGCCACCCTGCTTTCGAAGGTCTGTTAAAAGCGGCGGAGAAGCGCGAATCAAAGGTGGCCGCACCGTTCTCGGTTTACATTCACGGGGACTTCAACCTCGACAATGTGATCTATGATCCCGGTGAAAAGAAGGTCCGGTTTATCGATTTGCATCGCTCGCGCTATATGGACTACGTGCAGGATGTATCGGTGTTCATGGTGTCGAACTACCGGTTGCAGGTGCAGGACGGCCCGGTCCGGGCGCGGATTGCCGACACGGCGTTGGGGCTGCACCGGATGGCGGCAAAGTTCGCCCGTGCCGAAAAGGACACGACATTCGAATACCGGCTGGCGTTGGGACTGGCGCGGAGCTTTGCCTCATCCACGCGGTTTGTCTTCGACAAGGAACACGCTCGGCGGATGTTCCTGCGCGCGCGCTACCTGCTGGAGAGTGCCCTTGCCGTGCCGGAAGGCCGCGAAGGCCGATTGAAATTGCCAATCAAGGAGCTGTTTGGTGACTGAACGGAGAATCGGGGTGGTCGGCATCCCGGGCAAGTGGTCGACCGAAGCGATCGCAGAGGCGCTGGAAGCGCGGACGGGATTTCGCCTGGTGATCGACATGGCAGAGGTCTCGCTGGATCTTGCGTCTGGCGCGCTGATGTATCGCGGCGAGGATCTGTGCCAGCTTGACGGGTTGGTGATCAAGAAAATTTCCGAAGACTACAGCGTCCATGCGCTTGACCGGCTGGAAATGCTGCGCGTGGCCGAAGCCAAGGGCGTGAAGATCTACAGCCGCCCCGAAGCCATCTTGCGGTTGATGGACCGGCTGGCCTGTACGGTGACGCTGGCAAATGCCGACATCCCGATGCCGCCAACCACGATCACAGAAGACGAAGGCGCGGCGTTGCAGGCGGTGGAAACCTATGGCAGTGCGGTGTTCAAGCCGCTGTTCTCGACCAAGGCGCGCGGCATGTGCGTGATCTCAGCGGACGATGCGGATGCGGCGGACCGGGTCGCGGCCTTCAAGGCGGATAACCCGGTGATGTATGTGCAGGCCAAACGCGAACTCTCCGGTCAGGACCTGGGCATGGTGTTTCTCGGCGGTCGCTATCTGTGCACCTATGCGCGGGTGAAACAGGACGAGAGCAGTTGGAACACGACCATCCTGTCGGGCGGCAAGTACGAGGCGTTTGAACCGGACGCGGCGCTGATCGCGTTGGGGCAGCGCGCACAGGCCCCCTTTGGCTTGAGCTTTACCACCGTGGATGTGGCCCTGACCGAGACAGGCCCGATCGTGTTCGAGGTCTCTGCCTTTGGGGGCTATCGCGGGGTTCGGGACGGTTGCGGCATTGATGCGGCGGCGCTGGTGGCAGATCACGTGCTGGCGGGGGGCACTGCATGACGGCACGGACTGTTGCTGACATGCGCGCCCATTTCGACCTGACCCGCGCCATGGCCGCCGCGCCGCTGGATTTGCAGGTCGGGCCGGTGACGTTGCGCATCCTCTGCGAGGGGACCCTGCGCGAGGCGCTAGCAGACTACTTCAAGGATGCCGTTGCCACGGTCGTGGCGCCTGACATCACTGTCTACGTGGTCGAGGGGCAACTGCTGGAGCCGGCCCCGGTCTGGCAGGACTGGGCGCGAGAGCCGGGCAAGACCGGACGCAAGGATGCAATCTTCGATCTGAGAGACGGTCGTTTGATTCACAAATGGCGCACCGGCGTCACGTTCCTGCAATCGCCGGACCTGCTGGTGGCGTTTGGTCCGGTTTCGGCACATCCCAATCAGGTGGTGAACTTCATCAATACGCAGGTGCTGAACCATGGCCAGCGCATGGGGTGGCAGATCTGTCATGCCGCGGCTGTTACCCGGGGCGCGCGCACGCTTGCGATCGCCGGTCTTTCGGGAGGCGGCAAGTCCACGTCCATCCTTCGCCTGATGGATATCCCGGGTACAGCGTTCATGACCAATGACAGGTTGCTGGCAACGTCTGACGACAGCGGGGCCCAAGGGCTGGGCATCCCGAAACATCCGCGCATCAACCCCGGTACCATCCTTGGCAATGGCCGCTTGCACGGCATGCTGAGTACGGCGCGCATTGCTGAACTGCGTGCCATGCCGGAACGCGACCTGTGGGAGCTGGAAGAGAAACACGACCTGATAATCCCGGACATCTATGGCGAGAACCGCATTGCCTATGCGGGCCCGTTGACGGATTTCTGGGTGCTGAACTGGCAGCGGGATGCCGACAAGGTGACCATGATCGAAGAGGTCGATCTTGCGGAGCGCCCGGATTTGCTGAGCGCAATCATGAAGAGCCCTGGGCCATTCTATCAATATCCCGATGGCCGCTTCCTGCATGACAATGAAGCCCCCGATCCGCAGGGCTATCTTGCGGCGTTGCGCAATGTGCGCGTGCAGGAGGTCACCGGGCAGGTGAATTTTGATGCCATTGCCTATTTCGGGCGCGAGTTGTTCGATGCCTGAGCCACGGCGTGTCATCGCACTGGTGCGCCACGGGGCCTATGCGCAGCGATCAGCTGCGCCCTCGGCGTTGCAGCCCTTCCCGCTGACCGAGGAGGGTAAGGCACAGGCGCAGGCCTGCGGTTCGGCGCTGGACCGGATCCTGAACGCGGAAACGCTTTCGCTTGCTCCGGTCATTCATGCCTCGCACCAGTTGCGGGCATGGCAAACGGCGGATCTGATTGCGCAAACCCTCCGCGCCGCAGGACATCACGTGGCACAGATCTCCGAGACGGCAGACCTGGCCGAACGCAGCGTCGGGGCCGTGGCGAATTTGACCACTTCGGAAATCGAGACCCTGCTGGACGTCGACCCGCGCTACGCATCTGCCCCCGCAGGCTGGAAATCTGACAGTCACTATCGCCTGCCGTTTCAGGGGGCGGAATCGCTGATGGAGGCGGGTGCGCGTGTGGCCTCGCATCTCACCGATGTGGCCCGGGCAGCCGATGCCGGGACCCTGACGATCTGTGTCGGCCATGGGGCATCCTTCCGACACGCAGCGCACCACCTTGGGCTGTTGCAACTGAGCGAGATCCCGCAGCTGTCGATGTTTCATGCACAGCCGTTACTGCTCTGTTACATGGGGCATGGTAGATGGGCGCACTTTGGCGGTGCCTGGAAGCAGCGACAAAGACAGGAGACCCATCTGGACTAGGGATCTACGACTTGCAGACCTGCCGCACCGACCGTTCGCCGCTTCTGCCGCCTGTTCACGACCCCGTTGGCGACTTGTCAGACCTGCCGCACCAACTGGAGCGCTGGGCCATCACCGCAGAGCATTCCGGCAGTGCCGCCCCCGAAAGCGCCGCGCATCTGCGCGCCTGCCTGGCCCGTGCTCAGGCCCACGGCGGCTGGCGCTGGCCGACCAGACCGGTGGTGTTCCTCTCCGATACCCATGCTGATGCCGAGGGCTTTTTGCGATCGCTTACCGCCGCAGGGCTGATCCGGCGAGACCGGCGCGAAGCGGGGGGCTTCGGCCTGACAGAGTTCGGGCAAAGCGCCACGATCTTGATCGGCGGGGATTGCCTCGACAAAGGGCCGAGCGATCTGGATATGCTGGATGCGCTGGGGCGGCTGATGGCCAAGGGCCCCGATCTGCGCATTCTCGCTGGCAACCATGACCTGCGCCTCCGGCTCGCGGTGGGGGCCTTGCGCACGCCACCGACTGCCCTGACGGAACATCTTCTGGTGCGGATGGGGCGCAAGATCATCCCGCTCCTGCGTGAAATCCATGATCGATACGTGACCGATGCCGATTTTGCCGCGCTACCGGATGAAGCCGCTTGCCGCGCGCGGTTGCATCCACGCCCCGACTGGGCGGAGCGTTTCTCGATCGAGGCTGTGGCGCATCTGAACTCCGCCGCCGTCGCGCGTGAAGTTGTAAAGCTTGAAAAGAAGGCCGCGCAATTCGACCGCGAAGTGGCGCAGGCGGGGATGACCGCGCGTATGGTCCTGGCGGCCGCGCTCAAGTGTCACGATGTGTTCTTTGCGCCAGATGGCGACTACGCGTGGTTCTACGAGTCGATGGATGTCGTGTGCCAACTGGGCTCATTGCTGTTTGTGCACGCAGGTTTGGACGACAGCATGTGCGCGCTGCTGGCAGAGGGTGGAGCAGGTGCCGTCAACGCGCGCTACCGCGCGGAACAGGGGGCGCATCCGTTTGCGTTTTACTTCGGTCCCCTCGCGAACCTCGTGCGGACCAAATATCGCAGCTCCGACGCCGCGCTGACGGACCGGGGGGTGGCGATGCTGCATGAACTTGGTATCCACATGGTGGTCCAGGGCCATGTCAACAACCAGAGCGGTCAGCGCCTTCTGACCAAGCAGGGCCTGTTGCATCTGGAAGGGGACGTGACCCTTGATCGGGCGTCGCGTCGATCCGAGGGCTTGCCCGGGATCGGGGCCGGGGCGACCTTGATCTTTCCCAGTGGCGATGTCATCGGTCTGAGTAGGGACTATCCCCGGGCCAAGCATTTTGCACCGGAGCGACAGTTTCTTTCGCGCTAGCGCTGCGCGGACGTCGGGACACAACAGGGCAGGCACCAATGGCCAAGGATGAAAAGACACGCGACGACGCCCGTTTTCGCCATGATTCCCTGCAGGATCGCAAAACGATCAAGACCCTGATCGACGCGATCAGCAAAGGGTTGGCAAAAGGCGAGCTGAGCCTCAGTGACGAGGATGGCGAGATCGTGTTGACGCCGGAAGGCCTGTTGACGCTGCGCATCCGGGCAGAGCGCAACGACGGACAATGCAAGGTTGATTTCCGCGTCAGCTGGACAGAGCGGGATGCCGACCTGCAGGAAAAGAACGCGCCCAAGGTGAAGTCACGAGGCTAGGGGCCACCCCCGCCCACCTGATTAACGGCCCGGCAGATGTCCGGCGCGCGCTCAGGTGTGCGACTGCTGGTCCGGATGCGCGGCGGCAAAGGCTGGATGATCCGCGCAGGTGGCCTCGATCTTCAGGAGCCGCGGGTAGGGTGTCAAATCCACTTCCCAGCGCCGCGCATTATAAAGCTGGGGCATCAGGCAGATGTCAGCCAGCCCAGGGCGATCACCGGTGCAATAGGGGGCCTCCTCCCAGCGATTGAGCAGCGCATCAAATGCCGCAAGCCCGGGGCCAATAAACTGGCGCATCCAGTCACCCATCTGCAAGCTGCCGCCGCTTTGCGCGACGCCGAAACGGGCGACAGAGAGGTTGCAGACCGGATGCAGATCGACCGCGATTGACTGTGCCAGAGCCTCGACATGGGCACGCTCGGACGGGGCGCTGGGCAACAAGCCAAGATCGCGGGTTGTGTTCAGATAGGTGAGACAGGCCAGCGACTGCGTAAACCGATGCCCGTCGATTTCCAGCACCGGCACAAACCCCTGAGGATTAAGCGCCAGATGATCTGGCGACCGCTGATTGCCTGCAACCAGATCAACGACGCGACTCTCGTATGCGACCCCTGCAAGGTTCAGCGCGATGCGCAGACGGTAGCTGGCCGAGGAGCGCCAGTAATCATAAAGCACCGCCTCAGTCATCGCGCAGCCCTCGTTTGGCCTCTGTTAGAGCCTGTTTCAGAACCTGTGGGTCGCCAATGTGGTTGGCCAGCAGCAGGATCAAGCGGGCATTCAGCGCATCACTTTGGGCCTTGGTCAGTCCCTCATGCGCAGCCAGCAGCAGGGCGTAACTGTCATCAGGTTTCGCAAGGTTCGGGGTCAGGGTCAGGGCATCGGTCATATGGGTCACTCCTTACCGATGGCGCGGCGCAGGGCGGCGCGGAAATGGGGCGCGTCAAAGCGGTCCATCCGGGTGGCGACATGCTGATCCGGGCGGATCAGATAAACGGCGGATGCGGCGTCTCCCAAGTAACGCTCGGCCAATGCCGTGTGGGTTTCGGTGGTGAGCACCAAAGACGAGACGGTCACGCCGGCCTCCTCGAACCCGTTGGGCACCTCTGCATTGATCGACAGCAAGGTGAACCCGCCGCCGAGTTGCGCCAACAGGTAGCCTGCGTCCAGCGGTACATCGGGGCAGGGCGCACCGGGACGCGTGCGGGCTGGGCCACCGGGCAACTGGTCGGCAGAATTGAGCCGAGAGCCGTCATAGACAGAGGGCAGCGAGAGGCGGCCCGAGTTCACCAGCGGGCGGGCAAAGCCGTGATGTTCGGAGAGATCCAGCACCGCATCGCGGAAGATGCGCGACATCTCTGACTTGGGCGTAATGAAGTCGGTTGAGCGGGAAGAGTTGAGGATATTCTCATCCGCCGCCGCCAGCCGCTCGGCATCGTAGGTATCGAGAAGGCTCTGATCCGCGACGCCGTCCAGCACCAGTTTCAGCTTCCAGATCAGGTTGTCAGTGTCTTGCAGGCCGGAATTTGCCCCGCGTGCGCCAAAGGGCGAAACCTGATGCGCGCTATCCCCGGCAAAGATCACCCGCCCGTGGCGAAATTTCTCCATCCGGCGGCACTGGAACGTGTAGATGGAGACCCACTCCAGCTCGAACTGAACGTCGTCGCCCAGCATCGCCTTGAGGCGCGGGATCACGTTTTCGGGTTTTTTCTCGGCCTCTTTATCGATGTCCCAGCCCAGTTGCAGGTCGATGCGCCAGACGCCATCGGGCTGTTTGTGCAACAGCGCCGACTGACCTTTGTTGAAGGGCGGATCGAACCAGAACCAGCGTTCGGTCGGGAAATCCGCATCCATGACCACATCGGCAATAAGGAAGTTGTCCTCAAACACTCGACCCACAAAATCGAGCCCCATCTGCGCGCGAATGGGCGACCCCGCTCCATCACAGGCAATGAGCCACTCGGTTTCCAGCCTATAGGCCCCGTCCGGGGTCTCCACTGTCAGCGCGGCAAAATCGCCGTGGTCCGAGACATCCGTGACGCGGTTCTTGCCGCGCATTTCAATCGGCGCGCCCTCAGCTTGCAGGGCGCGGACGCGGTCAACGAGATATTCCTCGATGTAGTATTGTTGCAGGTTCACAAAGGCCGGAAACTGGTGGCCATCTTCGGGCAGAAGGTTGAAGTCATAGACCTTGCGATCGCCAAAAAACACCTTACCGACGTTCCATTCCTCTCCCTTACCCGCCATCGCATGGCCAACACCAAGGCGGTCCGCGATTTCCAGCGTGCGTTTTGCAAAACAGATCGCACGAGAGCCAAAGCTCACCTTGTCATTGTCGTCCAGTACCACGACCGGAACGCCGGATTGTGCAAGGTCGATGGCGGCGGCAAGGCCCACGGGACCTGCCCCCACCACAACCACCTTGTGGCGCGCAGGCGGATGCGCGTCCTGATCCGCATGGCGCGTATACGGGTATAGCGGCACCTCGAAAATCTTGTTCATCCGGTTTCCTCCCTCCGGGCAAGCAGGCACGGGTCCGGTCCCGCGACTTGGGGACCGGTGCAGGGGCGGACAAGGCCGCCGATGCGTTCAAAAATAGGCTCTAAATCAGGCGTTAGAGCCGAAAATCAGGACTGCAGCGCCTCCCACATCTCCAGATCGCGCTGGGCGGTCCAGATGCGGGGGGTGTCGATGCCACGGGCCTCGTCATAGGCGCGTGCGACGTTGAACGGCAGGCAATGTTCGTAGATCGCGTAGTCTTTGAACTTGGGATCACAGGCCTCGCGCACCGCGTCCCATGCTTCCTTGAGGGACCCACCACGGGCGGCAACCTTGGCTGCCGGGCGATAGGTGCTCTCGACAAAATCGCGGGTGTTTTCAATGGCGGCGTTGACCATGTCCTTGCCGACCAGCGCGTCGCCACGACCGGGGGCGATGGCGTCCACATCATAGGCCTTGATATTGTCGAGGGTGTTGCCCCAGTCGCCAAAATGCCCGTCGCCGCAGTAGCAGGCGGAGTGGTATTCGACGATATCACCAGTGAACATGACGTTCTGATCCGGCACATGGATCACCGCATCCCCTGCGGTATGGGCGCGGCCCAGATGTTTGATGTCGATGCGGCGATTGCCGAGGTAGACGGTCATGCTGTCCGAGAATGTTGTGGTCGGCCATGTGAGGCCGGGGATGCTTTCATGACCCTCGAACAGGCGCGGGAAGCGTTGGAATTCGCTGTCCCAGTCCTCCTGGCCGCGTTCGACGACCATGGCGCGCGCGGTGTCGGACATGATGATGTTCTGGGCGCCAAAGGCCGAGGCCCCCAGCACACGCACCGCGTGGTAATGGGTGAGCACCACATGGCTGATCGGTTTGTCGGTGACGGAGCGCACACATTCGATCACCTTGTTGGCCAGACGCGGGGTAGCCTGCGCCTCGACGATCATCACCGAGTCATCCCCGATGATGACGCCCGAATTCGGGTCGCCCTCGGCGGTGAAGGCATAAAGGCCCTCGCCCACTTCGGTGAAGGAAATTGTCTTTTCGCTCATGTCGCCTTGGGATGCGAATGCCTTGGCCATGGTTGCGTATCCTTTTTGTCTGTTCCGCCGGAGGTCAGGTTGGGATGCCTCCGGCGGAGGTATTTATGAAAAGATGAAGGCGTCAGCGTGCGAAAGGATCGCTGAGCGCGGGGAGGACCGTGCCGGTGCAGTCGCCAAACCCGATGGTATAGCCATCGCCTTTGGCTGCGCCCTTCAGCGTGAGCGTGTCGCCGTTCTCGATAAAGCTGCGGGTGTCGCCCGAGGGCAGCGTGAGTGGCTCCTTGCCGCCCCAGCTGAGTTCAAGGAGCGAGCCACGTTCGTCCTTGTTAGGGCCTGATATGGTGCCCGATCCCAGCAGATCGCCCGCGTTCATCGGACAGCCCGAGGTGGTGTGATGCGCCAATTGCTGCGCGGCGGAATAATACATTTCCTTGTAGTTGGTGCGTGCGATGGTGGCCTCTTCGCCACCCTCAGGACGCAGGCTCACGGCAAGGTCGATGTCATAGAGCATCGGACCGCAGTCCTTCAGGTGATCCAGAAGCTCTACTTCGCGTGCAGGTGTGTCGCAGCGGAAAGGCTCTAATGCGGCTTTGGTGACGATCCACGGGCTGATGGTGGTGGCAGTCGCTTTGGCTTGAAAAGGGCCGAGCGGCTGGTACTCCCAAGCCTGGATATCGCGGGCGGACCAGTCGTTCAGCAGCACATAGCCAAAGATGTGATCATCCGCTTCCTGCACCGTGACCGGTCCATCCGATGGCGTGCCAACAATCGCGCCCATTTCCAGCTCGATATCAAATCGTGCGCAAGGCGCCCAACGGGGCGCGTCATCATTTGGCCCCTTGAGCTGGCCCCAAGGACGCCGCACATCGGTGCCAGACACCACGACAGAGGACGCACGACCGTTGTACCCGATCGGGATGTGCAGCCAGTTTGGTGGCAGCGCGTTCTCCGCGCCGCGGAACATGGTGCCGACATTGGTGGCGTGGTGACGCCCGGCATAGAAATCGGTGTATTCCGATACCATAAAGGGCATGTGCATCTCGGCATCCGCCATCGGCACAAGGCAGGCTTCGACTTTCTTTTGCTCTTCTGCGCCCTCTTGCAAAAGCGCGATCAGGCGATTGCGAAGCGTGGCCCAGACCGCAGGACCTTCTTCCATAAATTCGTTCCAGAAGGGCAACTCGAACAGCGCTTCCTCGCCCATATCAACCAGTCCAGCCGCTTCTGCCGCCTGCAGGTCGAGGATCATGTCACCAATCGCCACGCCACAGCGCGGATCGCTGTCAGTGGTCGAAAACACACCATAGGGAAGGTTGTTCAGCGGAAAAGGGTGGTCAGCGGAATTGGCCGACGTCACCCAGGATTTTTTCAAAGGCATGCGCGTTCCTTTTTGGTGGTGAGGGCTCTGTTGGCCCTCCTTCAGCTTTTTACAAATATCTCGGGGGTGAATGCGGCCCCGATTGGGGGCCGCAGAGGGGGCAGCGCCCCCGCCCCTTACTTCTTACCGGGTGTTCCGTCGAATTTCTTTTCCAGATCGCTCCAGCAGTCGATGTATTCATCCTGCAACGGTGCTTCCTTGGCGGCAAACTCCGTCAGATGCTGAGGGAAGCGGGTTTCAAACATGAAGGACATGGTGTTCTCCAGCTTCTCCGGCCCGAGGTTGGAATTCGACGCGCCCTCAAAGGCCTCTCGGTCGGGACCATGCGGCAGCATCATGTTGTGAAGGCTCACACCACCGGGAACAAAGCCCTGCGGCTTGGCGTCATACTGGCCGTAGATGTTGCCCATCAGCTCGGACATGATGTTCTTATGATACCACGGCGGGCGGAAGGTGTTCTCGGCCACCATCCAGCGTTCGCGGAACAGCACAAAATCGATATTGGCGGTTCCCGGCTGGCCGGAGGGCGCGGTCAGCACGGTAAAGATCGACGGGTCAGGGTGGTCAAACAGGATCGCGCCCACCGGGCAATAGGTGCGCAGATCGTATTTATAGGGCGCGTAGTTGCCGTGCCAGGCCACCACGTCCAGCGGGCTCTGGCCGATCTTGGTCTCATGGAACTGACCACACCATTTCACGGTCAGTGTCGAGGGCACTTCGCGGTCCTCATAGGCGGCCACCGGTGCCTTGAAATCCCGCGGGTTGGCCATGCAGTTTGCACCGATCGGACCACGGCCGGGCAGATCGAATTTCTGACCGTAGTTTTCGCAGACAAAACCGCGCGCCGGGCCATCCAGCACTTCGACACGGTACACCAGACCACGCGGGAGGATGGCGATTTCTTTAGGCTCAATGTCGATGATACCGAGTTCGGTGGCAAAGCGCAGGCGGCCCTCCTGCGGGACCACCAGAAGCTCCGAGTCGGCGGAGAAGAAATATTCATCCTTCATCGACTCTGTCACAAGGTAGATATGGGTCGCCATGCCGACCTGGGTGTTCACATCCCCCGCCGTCGTCATGGTGCGCATCCCCGTGAGCCAGGTCAGCCCCTGATCCGAATGCGGCACCGGGTCCCAGCGGTATTGGCCGAGCGAAATCACATCCTCTGGAATATGCGGCGCGCTCTTCCAGTAAGGCAGGTCGATTTTCTCATAGCGGTGCGAATGTTTGACGCTGGGGCGAATGCGATAACACCAGGTGCGCTCGGGGCGTTCTGCGGTAAAGGCGGTGCCAGAGAGCTGTTCGCCATAGAGCCCATATTCGCATTTCTGCGGGCTGTTCATGCCTTGGGGCAGGGCGCCGGGCAGGGCTTCGGTTTCGAAATCATTCCCAAATCCGGGCATGTAACCCTCATGGGTGCCCTGATTGGACGGGGCTTGAATCATCTGGTCAGGCAAAGCGTGACGGGTCATTTTAGCCAACCTCCTCTTGCATTTCCCTCTCGGTAATAGTTGATTTTGTAACTAACAAGTGATGCGGAGCGCGCGTATGGACAAAAATGATGATTTTATAGTGCAGGATTTCCTGCCGTTTCTCCTGAACCGGGCGGCAGAGGATTCCTCGCTGGAGTTCCAAAAGCTCTACAAGGGGCGCTATGGCATGCTGCGAACCGAATGGCGGGTGTTGTTCCATCTCGGCATGTACAATCGCATGACCGCGCGGGACATCAGTCAGCGGGCCAAGATCCACAAGACTAAGATCAGCCGCGCCGTTGCAAAACTGGCGGAACGCCGCTGGGTCAGTCGCAGCCGGGATGAATCAGATCGCAGGGCAGAGCACCTTGAGTTGACGGCGGCGGGACGTGGCGTCTACGACGATCTGCGCAAGCAGGCTCGGGCGTATGACCTGCAACTGACCAAAGGGTTTTCGGCTGGCGATGTGGCGCTATTGCGCCGTATGTTACGGCAGTTGGCCAGCATGGAATGCCCGGTCGATCTTGAGTCATGACCCGCCATGAGGAGGATGGGGCAATTCACGCCGCCACCGAAGATCTAAAGAACTGGCTCACCCGTCAGGGGCTCAAATCCCGCGGACGCGAAGAGCTGTTGCGCGCCTTTTGCGAACGACTGGTCAACCACGGGGTGCCTTTGCTGCGGATGCAGCTGGCACAGCGCGCGCTGCACCCTGAGTTTGGCGGCATTGGTTTTACCTGGACCCGCAAGGACGGGATGAACGCCGAGTATTTTGGCCGCGTCGATCATAAAGAACCGCATCATGAGTGGCTGCAAAGCCCGTTTCATGCGCTTCTCACCTCGGGCGAGGCTGAGATGCACAGTGTGTTCAGCGCGCGGGATGTGTCGCGTTTTCCGATATTCGCCCGCCTCAAGGAGATGGGCGCAACGCGTTACTTTGCCCATTGGCAGCCGTTGGGGCCCGCAAGCGATACCGCCTATGGGCCTGAACGCCCTGACGCCGAGGGCCTCGTGGTGTCCTGGAGTTTTGACGGCGCGCCCGTGGAGGCCGCGCCCTATCTGGACATCATTCGGGGTGTATTTGACACGCTGGCTCTTGTGCTCGCAGCCGCAGGGAACCGCGAAATGGGGCGCGCGCTGTTGCAGGTCTATCTGGGCCGGGATGCCGGGGCGCGCGTACTGTCCGGGGAAATCGCGCGCGGGTCGTCTCAGCATATCGATGCGGTGATCTGCCTGTTCGACCTGCGCGGCTTTACGGCGCTCTCTGAGGCTCTGCCGGGCGAGGCAATGGTCGATTTGCTGAACGACTATTTCGGCCATGTGGTGGAGTTGATCCAGTCGCACGGCGGCAATATCCTGAAATTCATGGGCGATGCGGTCATGGCGATGTTCAACCTTGGAACGCTACAAGAGGATGCGCAGGCCGCATTGCGTGCTGTTGCAGAACTGGGGCCACGGATGAAAGCGGTCAATGCTGCCCGCGCCGCAGAAGGCCTGCCGCTGGCCGAATATACCATGGCCCTGCATGCGGGCGAGATTCTCTATGGCAATATCGGCGCGCCCAACCGGCTGGATTTCACCGTGATCGGCCCAGCCGTGAATCTGACCGCGCGAATTGCGGACATGCATCGCACGGTGGAACGTTCGATCATCCTCTCGGAAGACGTGCGCAATGCGGCAGGGCGTGACGGAGAGGGTCTGATCTCGGTCGGACGCTACATGTTGCGTGGGGTGGCGGAGCCGGTAGAGCTTTTTACGCTGTATCAACCCGAGGTGTGAGACGCCAAACAAGCCCCCGGACCTTACTGTGGGGGCCTAAGCGCTGTTGCTTGAAGAGGTTTCCACCCGTGACCGGGTGGACCCCCCCCCCCCCCGCGCCCTTCGCCGATCCCGATCTGGCACACCGAAGGTGGGTCAGGGCAGGGAGCGGAACCCCTTAGCGACCTTACGCAGACCGTTAGGTCAGATGTCGATCTCGACTTCGGGCAGCTCCAACGCCTTCATCATATCGCGCAGCTCCTGACGTGCGGCGATATTCGAGATGTTGAGCTGTTTGACGCCCACATCCTTCAGGTCCAGCAAGGTCAGGCCGCGCGGGAAGAGTTCGCGGAAGATCACCCGTTCGGAAAAGCCCGGTGCGACGCGAAAGCCGATCCGCTTGGAGAGCATATTGATCGCGCGCTCCATCTTTTCCTTGTTGACCATGCGCTGGGTGCCGACCCGGTTGCGGATCACGATCCAGTCGATGGGGGGCAAGCCCGCCTGCGCGCGCAGCTGGCGCGCGTTCCAGACCATTTCGGAATAGACCGAGGGGCCTTTGATCTTTTCGCCCTTCTCATCGGTATGCGCCAGCAGGTCAAAATCCACAAAACTGTCGTTGAGCGGCGTGATCAATGTGTCGGCCAGCGAATGCGCGACTTGGCTCAGCCGGGTGTGGGAGCCCGGACAGTCAATGAGAATGAAGTCATACTCCGGCTCCAACTCCGAAACCGCTGCCGACAAGCGCAGGTCATAGATGTTTTCGCCCGGTTGCAAGGTGTCGGGATCGATCTCTGGCAGTTCGTGCAGGGCCACCATCGGCAGATCCATATTGGACGCGGCGATGAAGGCGAGACGGTTTTCCAGATACCGTCCGAGCGAACGCTGCCTGAGGTCGAGGTCCAGTCCCGCGACCTTGTACCCCATGCGCGCCAGTGTGGTGGCCACATGCATGGAGACGGTGGATTTCCCTGCGCCGCCCTTTTCGTTGCCGACGACAATGATATGCGCCATCTCACGGATCCCTTCAAATCTGCGCCGCTTGCGTGGCAGCGCCCTTTGCTTTTTCCGGGACTATAAGACCCAAGCGAATCAATGGAAAGCGGCCAAAACACCCAAGTTAGAGCCTATTGTCCTGAAGTAACGCCCGCAGCGGCAGCAGGGGGGCATCCCGACGGCCCAAACACAAAACGCCGCCCCCGGAGGGACGGCGTTTGACAGGTGTATCCTTGTGGATAAACCGGTGGAAGGGTTGGCTCAGAAGCCGAGACCTTCGTATTTCTTCTTGAACTTGGACACGCGGCCGCCGGTGTCCATCAGGCGGGAGGAGCCGCCGGTCCACGCGGGGTGCGCGGAGGGGTCAATGTCCAGTGCCAGCTGATCGCCTTCGCTGCCCCAGGTGGAACGCATCTTGATGATGGTACCGTCGGTCAGCTTGACGTCGATGAAGTGGTAATCGGGATGGGTGTCTTTTTTCATGAGACCACTCCTTACGCTTTGGCTTTGTAGTTTGCGTCTTCTGCGATACGGGCGGATTTGCCGCGACGCGAGCGCAGGTAGTACAGCTTGGCGCGACGCACGCGACCGCGGCGCACGACTTCGATGTACTCGATGTTGGTGGAGAACAGCGGGAACACACGTTCCACACCTTCGCCAAAGGAAATCTTGCGAACCGTGAAGGAGCCGGCGATACCGGAGCCGTTTTTGCGGCTGATGCAGACGCCCTCGTAGGCCTGCACACGGGTGCGGGTGCCTTCGGTCACCTTGTAGCCGACGCGGATGGTGTCACCGGCCTTGAAGTCGGGGATGGTTTTCCCCAGCGCAGCAATCTGCTCCGCTTCGAGTTGTGCGATCAGATCCATGATCGTCTCCTATGCTGCTCGTGGTTATATCCACGAAGGTCTTGTGATCCCCAGAGCTCCTGGTCTTCACCGGGTCCGCAAACGGCTCTCACCTGCTGCGCCCGCCAGAGATACGGTCTCGTTGCTTTTCGTCTCGATCCGCGTGCTGTATCGCCGCCGAAGAAGGGTGGCACAGGCAAAACGGAACAGGTCCGGACGACTCAAGAGGAGCCCCGGACGCGCGGTTGATAGGCCAGTTCGGGCCTGTTTGCAAGCCCGATACGGCGCCGTCCGCAGAGGGGTGTCCCCCTGCGGTGCAGGCATCAGACCTGTTTGGTCAGCGGTTTTTGCTGGCTGTGGATAACCAGCGCCCCGACTGCGCCCAGCATGAGCATAACGGCAAGGGCCGCGAAGGTGCCGGGGTAGCCGCTGGCACGGACCAGCGGCAGGGTCAGGAACGGCGAAATGATCTGACCGAGAAAGACCGAGGTGGTCATCACGCCGGCAGCGCGCCCACGCCGGCTGGCTGGTGCGGACTTCAGTGCAATCTCATTGAAGTTTGGGGAGACGGTTGCAAAACCAAGGCCTACGAGCGTCGCGCCGGCAAAGATCAAGGGCAACCCGGGTGCCAGCGCCAGCGTCGCCATGCCGCTGCCCATCAGGCCGTAGCCGAGCATGAACAGCCGTGCATGACCGAGCCGGGGCTTGAGAACAGAATAGCGCGTCGCGGCGAATGCGCCGGCCAGCGTCAGCGCCCCCATCACGGCTCCCATGACCGCGGTGTTGTCGATGCCGTGGCTGGCGACGAAGAACGGGACCTGGGTCGGCATGGTGAAGAAGCACAAGGTCGTCAGCAGTTGCAGCGCGGCCATCGACCACAGCCCGGCGCCGAGCCCTGGCGCGCCACTGGCTGGCACACTCGCGAGTGTTTCGGCGGGGGAGGACGTCGGGCGCTTGGGTTCGGTGATGGCGACCCACAGCACCGGCAGGATCAATAGCGCGATGCCGTGAATGGCGAAGGCATGCATCGGCGACATCAGTGCCAGAACGCCAGCGAGGGTGATCGAAACCAGACCGCCGATGTTGCGGGCCGAGATCTGAAGGCCAAGCAAACGGCTCCGGGCCGCGCCATCGAAATAATCCGCGATGAGCGCCGTTTGAGCGGTCATGATCAGGGCAACCGCAACACCAAGTGCCAGGCGACTGGCGAGGATCGCTTCGAGACTGTTCAGGAACATGCCCAGACATCCGGCCAGTGCGAACAGAAACACACCGCCCAGCAGGAGGATCCGTTTGCCGATGCGGTCGGCAAGGACGCCGGTCCAGCCAGCAATCAGCACCACGGCCACCGACGGCGCGGGTACCAGAAACCGGGTCAGAAGTGCGGCCTGCGGATGGTCGGCAAACCGGGCCTCCAGCCCCGGCAGGGCGGGGCTGATGGCGGCATTGGCCATGGTGGTAAGGGTCGCCGCAAGCAAAAGCGCCACGGCGCGGCGATCGAGGGATGGGAGCGGAGAGAGAGATTGGGACACGAGGATCTCCTTGCCAAAGTTCGGGATTGAATGCAGGCTACGAATTCAAGTCAACTTGAGGTCAAGGATGAAATTGCTCGATATTGGCGAGGTTTCAGATCGCAGCGGTGTAAAGCCCTCGGCGCTGCGGTATTATGAGGAAAAGGGCCTGATCCAGTCCCTGTCCCGCAACGGGTTGCGGCGCCAATATGGGCCAGAGGTCCTGCAACAGCTGGCGCTGATCGCGCTTGGGAAACAGGGCGGGTTTGCGCTTGACGAGATTGCGGCGATGTTCGGAGCAAAGGGCCAGCCGGAGCTGCCACGGGATGAACTGCACAGCCGCGCCGATGATATGCTGCGACAGGCAAAACAGATGGAAGCGCTGGCGCAGATGATGCGCCATGTCGCGGAATGCCCGGAGCCCAACCACCTGGAATGTGCCCGGTTCCAGCAGATGCTGCGGGTGGCCATCCGCGCCCAACAGCGCGAGGCCCGGGCGTCGCGGTCTGCGCGCATGCGGCAGGACAGCTGAGCCGCAGTCCGGCTGCGGCCCGCCAAGGATAAGGGGATCAGGTCAGATCTTCGATCCGGGCGTCAGGCGCATTGTTCTTCACCGACTCGATGCCATTGTCGCGACCCGAGGCGCTGGCATAGCTTTGCGAGGTGCCGATCACCTGGCCGTTGCTGGCCTTCAGGTTGAACATATGCTTGCCGGCAGCGGTTTCCTTGCGCTCGTAACGGCCATCGTCAGCGGCGTTGCTCTTGACGGATGCGATGCCGTTCTCGGCGCTGGCCTTTTGCTTGTAGCCTTCGCTTGCCAGAATGTTCTCGCCATTGCCGGCCTTCAGGCGAAAGCGGTATTCGCCGGCGTTGTCGGTATAGAGTTCAAATTTCCCAGCCACCCTGTGGTCTCCTATTCCTGAGTGAATAGAAGGGACTAAAGCACGGCTTTTGGTGTTCGGCAACGTTGCAGGCGGCGGCTCAGTCCTTAGGGGCGGGCTTGCGGGTATAGGCGTCCCACAGATCCGGGCGGCGTTCGCGGGTGATTTGTTCACTCATCTCCCGCCGCCATTGTGCGATTTTGCCGTGATGACCGGACATCAGAACCTCGGGAATGGCGCGTCCATTCCATTCCGCGGGGCGGGTGTATTGCGGGTGTTCGAGGAGACCGGAGGAAAAGCTCTCTTCCTCGGTGGAGGCCTGGTTGCCCAGGACGCCGGGGATCAGCCGGACGGTGGCATCTATCAGCGCCTGCGCGGCCAACTCGCCGCCCGTCATCACGAAATCCCCCAGCGAGACCTCCATGATGCCGTAGTGTTCCAGCACACGTTCGTCGACGCCCTCAAAACGGCCACAGAGCAACGTCATACCATCGCAACGGGCGAGGTTCTGCATCATCTGCTGGTCCATCCGGCGACCGCGCGGCGACAGGTAGATCAGGGGCCAGTTGCCCCGGGTGCCCTGCATCGCGTGATCGATCGCCTCGCCCAGCACATCGGCGCGCAGCACCATGCCCGCGCCGCCGCCTGCAGGCGTGTCGTCGACATTCTTGTGCTTGCCGATCCCGAACGGACGCAGGTCGATGGTCTCCAGCTGCCACAATCCCTGCTGTAGCGCCTTGCCGGTCAGGCTTTCACCGAGGACACCGGGAAATGCGCCGGGAAAGAGCGTCAGGATTTTGGCTTTCCACACACCAGCGAGATCCGGCGTGTCGCTCATCAACTCGCGCGGTTTCAGACTGGCGCCGATCGAGAGGCGCCCGTGGGATTTGATTGGCTTGCTCATAAGAAGCTGTTTAGTTGAAACAACCCGAACCGCAACCGAAAGCTGCGATGTCCGATGACGAATGAAATCCCGAACCGGTTGCCGCTCTACCATCGGGATGCCGCTGTGGCGGAGGCGGAGCGCCGTGCTGTCGCCCTGTGGCCGCGCATCGCAAGAGAGATGGGCCTGCCTGCCGAAGATGCCGCCTTCAGCATGATGCTGGTGAACTCCTCAGGCCGGGACCAGCGCGCGGTTTTGGGGGTGAGAACCACAACCGGACAGCGATATGTTCTGCGGGCGGAGTTTGCGACGGACAACGTCTCCGCGCATATGAAGCACCTTGAACGGCACCGGATGGCGGCGCGAGCGCTGCGCGATGTCCCGGGGGTGAACGTACCGGCGCTGTTGTGGCAGGATGAAACGCGCCCCTATGCACTGTTCGAGGTCGCACCCGGCGAGACCGCCCATCGAGAGCTGACCTTTGCGAGCTATGGCATTGCCGACCGCGCGTCCTTGCTACGGCGGATCGGTGGGGCGGTGGCTGCGCTGCATGACATCGGCACTCCGCAGGACCGGCGCTTCTGGCCGAGGGAATATCTCCGGGACGTCGCGGCATGTGCAACGCGCGTGCGGGCGGGGGAGATCGCACTTCGCAAACCCAAGCGGTTCCTGGGGCTCTGCGCGATGCTGCACCGGTTCGCCAATCGCGCGCGCGGAGAGGCCTATCGCACCGTTGCGCTGCACGGGGATCTTCACTTCAGGAATATTCTGATGACGCAGGATCTGGTGTCTTTTATCGATTTCTCCGCCGCGGGAACTGCCTGCAATCACATCGATTTGGTCAATCTCTGGCAGGTCAAGTTGCCGGAGAGCCTGACGGAGCATGATCGAGAGCGGGATTTCGGCTGCGTCGCGGCTGCGGACTGGCAGGCCTTTGAAAGCGGGTATGGCCAGGCTCTGACCGAGGATCCCGTCTTTCAGTTCATCTATCTGTATCGGCTTTACAAGGTGTGGAGAAAACTGCCCCCGCAGGGAGGCGAGATGGCGCAGTGGGAGCAGGAGGCCTTTGTGGGTACTCAGCGTGTGTTCTCATGGTTTCAGGCGCATCACCCGGGCTGAGCGCCTGACTGCCATACCGACCGGGCTGCCCTTTAAAACACGCCTTCCGGTGGGTCTGCGATGATGCGGCCCTGTGTCAGGTCAACCGTGGGCACCGCCGCCTTGGTAAAAGGCAGAAGCACCGTTGCCGAGAGCCCCGGGCTGTGGATTTCCAGGAGGTCATCGGCACCGTAGTTCTGCACCGCCTTCACGCGCCCCAGCGAAGCGCCCCCGGTATCTACAACTTCGAGGCCGATCAGGTCGGCATGGTAGAATTCATCATCGGGCAGCGAGGGCAGCCGCGTCCGGGGCGCGAACAGCTGCACCCCCTTCAGCGCATCCGCCTCCTCCTTGGTGTCCACCCCCACAATGCGCACGGCAAATCCGTTCTTTACGGCGCGGGTGATGGCCAGGCTGTAGCTGGTCTGGCCGTCCTCACCCAGCAGGGGGGAGTAGTCCTCGATTTCTTGCGGATCGGCGCAAAAGCTCTTCAGCCGTACTTCGCCGCGCACGCCGAAAGAGCCAGCCAGCGCGCCTACGCAGATCAGATCGTTGCTGTCGTCGCTCATGTCACATCCGGCAAATCATGCCGGTCCCCGTTTCAGTTCTTGCCCAGTCACCGCCCTCGGCGGCACAGCGCTCGCGGGCACCGCTGCGTTCATAAAGGACCCCGGCGCCAAAGGCGACAAGGGTAAAGATCAGCATCCGGATCAGTCCCATGGTCCGTTATCGTGTCTCGATCGGCAGGAGGTTGAAACGGTCTTCCCAGCCTTCCTGCTCCAGTTCCGGCGTGTCGGACAGGCGTTCCGGATGGCCAATGCAGAAATATCCGATGAGACTCCAGCCCGCAGGGACATTCAGATCACGCGCCATCTGGTCGGGGTCAAGGACCGAGACCCAGCCGAGGCCAAGCCCTTCTGCCCGCAAGGACAGCCAGAACAGGGTGATGGCCGTAACCACCGAATAGCGGCGCATTTCCGGCATGGTGCGCGCGCCGAGGCCGTGACCTTTTTCGGTCTCGTCATCGCAGAAAAACGCGATCTGAACCGGGGCTTCGCGCATGCCGGAGAGTTTGAGGCGCGCATAGGTGGCGGCGCGGTCCTCGCTGTAATCCGCCAGCGCCTCGGCATTGGCGGCTTCGAAATTCTTCAGCGCTGCCGCACGCGCGGCCTCACTTTCGACGCGGATGATGCGCCAGGGTTCGCTGAGGCCCACGGAGGGGGCCAGCGAAACAGCAGAGAGGCAGCGCGTCAGCACTGCCTCGTCTACCGGATCGGTGCGGAAGCGCCGGACGTCCCGGCGCAACTTCATCAACAGATCGAGCTCGGCGCGGAACGCCTGCGGGAAACATCCCTTTGCATCCTGCACCGGGCCCGTCATGTGATTATTCCGCGTCTGCTGCGGCTTCGGCTGCTTCAGCTGCCTTGGCGGCTTTTTCTTCAGCGCGCTCCTGGGCTTTCTTGCCCGGGGTGCCTTTGTTGGGGTTGTTGCGCGTGGCTTTCTCGCGAACGCCTGCTGCTTCGAGCATACGTGCAACACGGTCGGTCGGCTGTGCGCCTTTTTCGAGCCAGGCCTGGACCTTCTCGATGTCCATTTTCACGCGCTCTTCGCTGTCTTTCGGCAGGAGCGGGTTGTAGGTGCCCAGCTTCTCGATGAAGCGGCCGTCGCGCGGCATGCGGCTGTCAGCAGCCACGATGCGGTAGAAGGGGCGCTTCTTGGAGCCGCCGCGGGCGAGACGAATTTTCATTGCCATGGTTTCATTCTCCTTTGATGGCGTTGAACGGGGTGTCCTGTGTTCAGGTCGCCCCCGCTTATTCCTGGTGTTTCTTGTGGTGGCGGATGACCTCATCGATGATGAAGTTCAAGAACGCCTTGGCGAATGCGGGGTCCAGATCGGCCTCCTTCGCCAATTCTTCGAGCCGCGCGATCTGCGTTGCCTCACGCGAGGGATCGGACGGGGGAAGGTCGTGTGTCGCCTTGAGCTGGCCCACCGCCTGGGTGTGCTTGAAGCGTTCTCCCAGGGTATAGACAAGGATCGCGTCGAGACGATCAATGCTCTCGCGATGCCCTTTCAGGATCTCCGCGGCGCGGGCGACAGGATCGGTCGTTGTTTCAGTCAATGGCCCATCCTTTCGGTTTGAACAGCGGGTCGGCGTAGTGGCCGATCTCCATCTCGATGCCATGTGCCAGCTGGCTGTCGCGCAGTTGCGCGGGGCTTGGGTGGCGATAGACCGCGTCGTTGCCGTCGATGGTCTGCGCGGCATGGTCCTTTTTGGCACCCAGACGTTCCGCAAGGCGGATCGAGTCGAGGTTCTTGGGGTCAATATAGCTGACCGCGCCGTCCCATCCGGCTTGGGTGTAAAAGTAATCCCGCGCCGCATGGGTCGCTTCAAGGGCATAGCCCTTGCCGGATTTTTCCGGCCAGATGATCCAGGCGATCTCGCGCTCGGGCCAACCTGCGGGTTGCCAGCCGCCGGCCATGCCATAGGTCTCATCCGTCACCTTGTCGTGGATCATCCACATGCCAAAGCCGCGCACCTGCCAATGGCCGATCTCGGCGGCATAGAGCATCCACGCCTCGTAGGTATTCAGCGGCCCGCCCATGAACCGCGCGCGGTACGAAGTGAAGGTCGCCTTGAAATTCGGATAATCCGAGGCCTCGGGGCCGCGCAGGATCAGACGTCTGGTTTCGATCACCGGAATGGAGGAGGTGCTCATGCATAGGCCTCCAGTCCGGGGCCGGAACTGTCCGGTGCGTGGCGATAGACCAGGTCCATCGGATCATAGGTGCGCGCATCCGGGTCGTGCACGGCGCCCATGCGTTCGGCCAGGGCGATCGAGCGCAGGTTCTTGCGATCGATGTAGCTGACCAGGGTCGGCACCTCGAGGATCTCGAAGGCATAATCGCGCATCGCCGAGGCCGCCTCGAAGGCGTAGCTTGCCCCCTCGAAACCGGAAAACACGATCCAGCCCAGTTCCAGCTCCGGAAAATGCGGTGGCTGGCTGATGCAGACCTGACCCGCCAGCTGGCCGTCCTTGGTTTCGATCGCGAGGCCACCCCAGCCGAAGAACTCCCACGACCCCACTTCGGCCAGAAGCCCCGTCCAGAGCTGCGAGGGGCTGTCGGGCGCGTCCATGTATTTCGACCGGTCGCTCTGATAGAATGCCCAGAAGGCATCCAGGTCTGCGGCCTCATGCGGGCGCAGGACCAGGCGGTCGGTTTCTATGGTGGGCGCGGAGGTCATCTGCTGCGGTTACTTCTTCTTGCCAAAACCGGAGAGACCGCCGGGCAGGTCCATGCCGCCGCCCAAGCCTCCGAGACCGCCGGGCAGTCCGCCCTTGCCGCCCATCGCCTTGGCCGCGGCTTCCAGGGCCTTGGGGTCCATCTGCGACGGATCCATGCCGCCGGGCATACCACCCGGCATGTCCGGCATGCCGCCGCCTTTGCCGAACATGCCTTTCATAGCCTGTTTCAGCATCTTGCCTTTGCCCATCTTGCCCATTTTCTTCATCATGTCCGCCATCTGACGGTGCATCTTCAGAAGCTTGTTGAGGTCAGCGACTTCCATGCCGGAACCGGCCGCAATGCGTTTCTTGCGGCTGGCCTGCAACAGCGCGGGGTTGGCGCGTTCCTTCTTGGTCATGGATTGGATCATGGCGATCTGGCGTTTGACCATCTTGTCGTCAAAGCCCGAATCCTCGACCTGTTTGGCCATTTTGTTCATGCCCGGCATCATCTGCATCATGCCTTGCATGCCGCCCATCTGCTGCATCTGTTCCAGCTGCATGCGCAGGTCGTTCATGTTGAACTGACCCTTCATCATGCGCTTCATCATGCGCTCGGCCTGTTCGGCCTCGATGGTGTCCTGGGCCTTCTCAACAAGGGCGACGATATCGCCCATACCGAGGATGCGGCCTGCGATCCGGTCCGGCTCGAAGGTCTCGATGGCGTCCATCTTTTCGCCAAGGCCGACAAAGCGGATCGGCTTGCCGGTCACCGCGCGCATCGAGAGCGCCGCGCCGCCGCGACCGTCACCGTCCATCCGGGTGAGGACCACGCCGGAGATGCCGATCTTGTTGTCGAACTCCTCGGCCACCTCGACGGCGACCTGACCGGTCAGGCCATCGACGACCAGCAGGGTCTCGCGCGGGGAGACCACGTCGCGGACGTCTTCGACCTCTTTCATCAGGACTTCGTCGATCTGCAAACGACCGGCGGTGTCGAGCATATAGACGTCATAACCACCCAGCGCCGCCTGCTGTTTGGCGCGTTTGGCGATATCAACAGGCGTCTGACCCTTGACGATCGGCAGGGTGTCGACGCCGATCTGGGTGCCGAGCACCGCCAGCTGATCCATCGCCGCCGGGCGATAGACGTCGAGCGACGCAAGCAGGACTTTCTTGCCCTCTTTTTCCTTCAGGCGCTTGGCGAGTTTCCCGGTGGTGGTGGTCTTACCGGAGCCTTGCAGACCAACCATCAGGATCGGTGCGGGGGGGCTGTCGATCTTCAGCGCGCCGGGATCGTCTTCGCCGCGCAGCGTATCGACAAGCGCGTCATGGACGATCTTCACAACCTGCTGGCCCGGTGTCACCGATTTGGTGACGGCCTGACCCGTGGCCTGCTCCTGCACCTTCTTGACGAAATCACGGGCGACGGGCAGCGAAACGTCAGCTTCGAGCAGGGCCACGCGCACTTCGCGCAGAGCGGTTTTTACGTCATCCTCAGAGAGGGCGCCCTGTTTCGTCAGCCGGTCAAAGACACCAGACAGGCGTTCGGATAGATTTTCAAACATGCCTTCGGCCTCCATTGCCGGTTACGATGTGTGCTCCTGATGTAAGGAGCGGTGGAACGAACCTCAATCACCTGCCACCAGATCGCAACCACAGGCACAAACCAACAAGGTTTGCCCCCGCCGTGCAAGAAATGTGGGTGCAAACCAACAAGGTTTGCCCCCACGGGCGCAACGCGCTGGTGGAGGGCGATCCCCGACCCATGCCGAGGACCGGAAGACACGACGACTCCCGGAATTGGCTCTGCCCTACTCTGGGGGCACCTGAGAGTCAAGAAGAAGGGCGCAAGTGCAAATGCGTGGGCGGTGCGGGGCGTCGGCAGTTTTTCACCGGTGCCCGCCATTTCTGGCGGATCGTTACCCAAAGGTGCGTCCGGCATGCAGATTTTCAGATCGTGCCGTTGACCTTGCCCCATTGCATTTGCTCAAAGCCGGGTTCGGCAAGGAGTTGTAAAGAAATTATGACAAAAGTCCTCATTCTTGGCTGTGCGCCCTATGCAATCGAGGCCGCCGGCTGGCCGCTCGGACTGTTTGATCATGTGGTTGCAATCCATGATGCGTGGAGCATCCGTGAGGACTGGACGCATATGATCCATAGAAGGGACTTTTCCGTGGACAGGAGGCCAGTTCTGCTTGAGGGCGACCAGAGGGTTGTCACCGAGGCAGAGTTTTCACCGGTTCAGACCCTTTATGGCGGCGCGCCTTTCACGGGCGGTGGCATGGCGTTCGTGGCGGGATACTGGGTCCTTGCGTCCCTGGCCCCGTCGTGGATCTACTACTTCGGGTGTGATATGGTCGAGCTTGGCGGCGGGCAGCTTTGTGAGGGCCAAGACGGGCCGGGTGAGATGCGCCCTGCGCAGCGGGGCGGCGAGAACCTCACCGCCAAGGCGCGTCGGTTGGAGTATTTTGCGGCTCAGGCAGGGTGCGACATCGGCAATCTCAGCCCGTATCGCAGTGCGCTTCCGTATCAGCGTGTGACGCTTGAGGGGTTGGACCGCCTGCGCCCCGCATCCGTGTCTCCACCGGATGCAGAACCCGCGCGGCAACGCGAGCGGCGTTGGGAGGCGCCCGCGGCTGTCGGCACGGCTGTGCCGGCGCCTGACATGGCCGACATCGATGCTGCTTGGCTCAGATGTTTTGCCCCACGGGTTGCCGCAGTCGCCTGAAGTTCGGTCGCAACCGCGTTGCACAGATACCGGGCAATCTGCCAAAAGGGCGGGTGTATGCCTGTTACGGCCTGAATTCCCTGACCTGAAGGAGCGATTATGGACGCGCCGACCGCCGCACCGGTTTCTATGCCTCTGTCTTCTGATGCTTTGCTGGCCCAGCTTGATGCCTGGGGACTGTCTTATACGCTGCATAAGCACGTGCCATTGCGCACGGTCGAAGAGTCCAAAGCGGTGGAGGACGAATTGCTGGTGCCCGGTGAAACGGCGCTCCGCCTCAAGAACCTCTATCTGCGGGATCGCAAGAAGCGAAATTATCTCGTCTCCTTGCAGCAGGATCGTGAGATCGACCTGAAGGCGCTTGGCGCGCAATTGGGGGTGGGAGGGCTGTCATTTGGGTCCGAAGGGCGCCTGATGGAACATCTTGGCATTCGCCCCGGTGCGGTCACCCCGCTGGCGATGATCAACGGTGCGCCAAAGGGCGTCAGGTTCTTTATGGACGCTGAGGCTCAGACGGCGGATCGCATATATATGCATCCGCTGGTGAATGACCGCACGGTTGCAATGCCGCGCGCGGATTTTATGGCGTTTTGTGAGAAAATTGGCATCACGCCCGAGTGGATCTGAACTGTCTCAGACCTGAGGTTCGAGGTGTTGCGCTCCGCGTTGCGGATCGCCGGGGGGCAGGCCGCGCCTGCGGCGCGGCCTGCCGGGCCCAACGGGACGCGAGCAGCCTGTGGCTGATCGGCGGACGGGCGGGAGCGCCCCTCCTCCACGTTCTTCTTACTTATGCGGCCAGTTCTGCGATGGCGTCCTTGGCCTTTTGTACGGAGCCTTCGGCGTCAATGGCTTGCTGGTCCGCCGCGACGATTTCAATGTCGGTAATTCCGATAAAACCCAGCATGTGCCGCAGGTAGCGGCTGGCGTAGTCGATGTCTGATCCGGCTTCGGTGCCGCCCGATGCAACCGCCAGAATGGCCCGTTTGCCCTTCAGCAGACCTTCGGGCCCAGTCTCGGTGTATTGAAAGGTCACGCCAACGCGGGCGACCAGGTCGATCCAGGCCTTGAGCGTGGTGGGGATGGTGAAATTGTAGATCGGGACACCGATCACCACGGTGTCCGCCTCTTTGAGCTCCTCAATCAAACTGTCCGACAAGGCCAGCGTCGTTTTTTGCTCATCGCTGCGTTGATCGGCAGGGGTGAAGTTTGCGCCAATCCATGCCTCATCCAGCAGCGGCAGTGGCGTCGACAGATCGCGTCGAATAACGGTTTCGGCATTCAGCCGCTCCACCACCTGCGCGGTCAATACGCGGGAGGTGGAGCCGGATTGGCGGGCGGAGCTGTCGATATGGAGTACGGTGTGAGCCATCGTCTTGGTCCTTGTGAGGAGGAAAATTCATCTGAGGCTGAGAATGGATATTTGCACACCCGAACACAATTTGTGATATTGAACAAAGTCTGTGCGCATCCGCGCAAATACTTGCAGATATCTTCGCGACGGGGGATCAGGTGGAGAATTGGGACGAAGTGCGCACCGCGTATCAGGTTGCGCGGCTTGGCACGGTGAGCGGCGCGGCAGAAGTGCTGGGCGTGCATCATGCGACGGTCATCCGGCATATTGATGCAATCGAAGCGCGCCTTGGTGTGAAACTGTTCCAGCGCCATGCGCGGGGGTACACGCCGACTGAGGCCGGGCTGGATCTGTTGCGTGTCGCGCAGGCGACAGACGATCAGTTCAGCCAGTTGGTTGGGCGGCTCAAGGGGCAGGGCGACGAGGTGTCCGGCGAATTGGTGGTGACATCCCTGTCCTCCATGGCGCCTATGCTGGCGCCTGCGCTGACGGAGTTCCAGCAGATGCACCCGGATCTGGTGATCCGCTATCTGACCGGTGATCGGTTGTTCCGGCTGGAATATGGCGAGGCGCATGTGGCCTTGCGCGCAGGGGCGGCACCGGAACAGCCGGACAATGTGGTTCAACCCTTCGTGGGGCAGCGCCTCGCGCTTTATGCCTCGCAAGACTACGTCGCGCGCCACGGCATGCTCAAAGGGCAAGACGATATGGTGAACCACCGGTTCGTTGCCAGTGACAATGAAAACACCCGCGCCCCGTTCGAACGCTGGCTGCGCGCGACCATCCCGGCAGAGAACATCGTGTTTCGCTGTTCGGATGCGGTGGCCGGACATAAGGCCATCCGGGCTGGGGCGGGCATCGGGTTTATCTCCTTGTGGGAGGCGGCAAGCTGTCCGGATCTGGTGATGATGATGGACCCCCGTGACGAATGGTCGGGCAAAATCTGGCTGGTGACCCATGTGGACCTGCATCGCACCAATAAGGTGCAGAGCTTCGTGCGCTTTTTGAAAGAGCACGCAAAAACCTGGCCTCAGTGATGAGCGATCTGGATCTGGCACCCATGCGAGGCGGTCTCAGCGACAGCCACAAGGGGCATCTGGCGATGCTGGCGTTCTCGGCGCTGGTGGCGGGGTCGTTTTCGCTCGGCGCGTTGATCGCGAATGAGGTCACGCCTGCGGCTCTGAACGCCGTGCGCTTTGTGCTGGCGGGGATCTTGATCGGTGCGGCGGCGGCCATCGGGCCGGGCCTGAAGTCGCAACATTTCAGCGCGCCCTGGCGCTATGCGCTACTGGGCGGGGTGTTCGCGACGTATTTCGTGCTGATGTTCTACGGGCTGAAAACCGCAGATCCGGTGAGCGCGGCGGCGGTCTTTACGCTGACGCCCGCGATGAGCGGCGTCTTTGGCTGGTTCTTGCTGCGCCAGATCACAACGCCGCGCATGGCGCTGGCCTTGATGATCGGCGGGGCGGGGGCGCTTTGGGTGATCTTTCGCGCAGATCTTGAGGCTGCGGTCCGCTTTGAGATCGGCCAGGGCGAGGTGATCTATTTCGTCGGCTGTGTAGCCCACGCGCTCTATACGCCGATGGTGCGCAAGTTGAACCGGGGCGAGCCTGCGCTGGTCTTCACCTTTGGGGTGCTGGTCGCCGGGGCGGTGGCGCTGATCGCGCTGGCGTGGCGCGATCTGATCGCCACGGATTGGGCGGGACTGAAGCCCATCGTCTGGATCGGTCTTATTTATGTGTCGGTCTGTGCCTCGGCCTGTACCTTTGTCCTGCTGCAATATGCAACGCTGCGGCTGCCGTCGGCAAAGGTCATGGCCTATACCTATCTTGTGCCCTCGTGGGTGATCCTGTGGGAGATCGCGCTGGGCAAAGGTTGGCCTCCGGCACTGATCTTTGTGGGGATCGCGCTGACGATCGTGGCGCTCTGGCTGCTGTTGAAGGATGAGCACGGTTAAAGACGCCAAGTTGCACTTGGTCCGCTTCGGGCGTGTGCCTCACTCGCCGTCGCGGAGCTCTTCTTCGAGAAACCGTTCAAAGGCATCCAGGTTCACCGGCTCAAACTGACCAAAGCCCTGCATCCAGACCGAGGCCGCGCGCAGAGCATCCGGTTGCAGCTTGCACCATTTCACCCGCCCGCGCTTTTCCTGCTGGATCAGACCGGCACGGGTGAGGATGGTGAGATGTTTCGAAATCGCCGCCAGCGACATCTCAAACGGCTCTGCCACATCGGTGACGGCCATATCGTCTTCGAGCAGCATCGACAGGATCGCCCGACGGGTCGGGTCTGCGAGGGCCGCAAAGACAGTATCAAGAGTATCGCTCATGGGGATATCTCCTAAAGCGCAGGAAGCGGGTCGACAATCCCGAAGCGCATGCGCAAAACGGCGCGGGCGCTATTGAGGGAGGCCACCATGGCATTGCGGTATTGGGCCATCATCGTGATCCTCGGCATTGGCTGGGGGATGTCCTTTATGTTCAACGCGGTGTTGCTGCGCGAGCTGGCACCCTTGTGGATCTCTGTCGGGCGTGTCGGGCTTGGCGCCTTGGGGTGCTGGGTTTTCCTGCTGGCCCGCGGGCGCAACTGGCGCATATCGCCATCGCGCGCGCTGGCGCTGGCGGGGTTTGGAGCCCTGAGTTATGCGATCCCGTTTTCCTGTTATGCGCTCGGGCAGCAGCATATCGCCAGCGGTGTTGCGGGGATCGTCAATGCCTGTACCCCGGCGCTCGCAGTGGTGGTGACCCATTTCTGGCCGGGCGGCGAGCGCGCCAATTGGCGCAAGAGTTTGGGTGTTGCGTCCGGGCTGGCGGGGATCGTTCTGCTGTCTCTGCCGATCCTGCAGGGCGGGGAGAGCTCTGCCATCTGGGCGATCCTCGTCACCTTGGGCGCGCCACTGTGTTATGCCTTTTCGGTCAATGTCGCGCGCCAGTTTCGCGATATGGAACCAGTCGTGCTGGTGGCCTGGGCCTTGACCGGGGCGACGGTGTTTATTCTGCCACTGGCCCTCTGGTCCGATGGGGTGCCGGGCGCGCTGTCCGTACAGGCATGGGGAGCGTTGCTGATCATCGGGTTTGCGCTGACCTCTGCCGCCTTCATCGCCATGTACTGGGTGCTCCCGAAGATTGGCCCGACCAATGTCACCCTTCCGACGCTGATCGCGCCCGCCTCAGCGCTGACCTTGGGGGTCTTGGTTCTGGGAGAGCCGCTCGAGATCAGCCACCTGACGGGGTTGTTTGCCATCCTCTTTGGTCTGTTGCTGATCGACGGCCGGCTGTTCCGTCGACAGGTCGCGGCCGCGTAATTTCAAGATCAACCGTTTGGTTGAATATGAGATCTGGCCCGTTTTGCTGCAGTCCGGCGGGGTAGAGAGGCAGGGTCTGACCTGATCTGTCAAGTTAAGGCATTGATATTAAATGATTTCAGATCGCAGAAGCTGCGCGCAATGCGCAATTGACTCTGAGCGGGGGACCGCTTAGCACACCTTCAGATTTCGCGAGAGGAAGCGTCACCTTGATCGACGACGACCAAAAGCAGCGCATGGCGCAGCTGGAGGAGAAACTGGCAGCCGCCAAGAAGGCGCATGAAGAGCCGGAACCTCGCGCGGATGAACACTATTCCATGGCCAATCAGGCCTGGCGGATGGTGACGGAATTGGTGGCCGGTCTCGTGATCGGCCTCGGCATCGGATACGGGCTGGATGTTCTCTTGGGAACGACCCCCATCTTCATGGTGCTGTTCATATTGCTGGGTCTGGCCGCCGGGGTGAACGTGATGCTCCGCAGCGCACGCGAGATTCAGGACAAACAAATGGCCGAGGCGGAGAAACACGCCGACGCTGACAAAGACGCATGAATGCTGGGCGACGGCCTAAGCGACAGGAGAAGCGGAACGATGGGCAAACTGTTCTTTTACGTAGCTTTGGCTCTGGTGCTCGTATCGGGTCTGGTGTTTGCACCGGAACACGCCGGACTTGCCATTCACCCGATGGACCAGTTCACCGTGAAGCCGCTGTTTGGCGGTGACCACATCGCCTGGTACACGCCCACCAATGTGACGCTCTGGATGCTGTTTGCCGTGGTGGCGATCATCGGGCTGCTGGTTCTGGGCTCTTCGAACCGCGGCATCGTGCCCTCGCGCGCTCAGTCTGTTGCAGAGCTTGCCTATGGGTTCATCTACAAGATGGTCGAAGACGTCACCGGCAAGGACGCGGTGAAGTTCTTCCCCTACATCATGACGCTCTTCATGTTCATCGTGACCGCCAACTTCCTTGGCCTGATCCCGATGTCCTTCACCACCACTTCGCATTTTGCCGTGACCGCGATCCTGGCGATGCTGGTCTTCGTGACCGTGACCATCACCGGCTTCGTGCTGCATGGTGCGAAATTCCTCGGCCTGTTCTGGGTCAGCTCCGCACCGCTGGCGCTGCGTCCGATCCTGGCCATCATCGAACTGATTTCCTACTTCGTGCGCCCCGTCAGCCACTGCATCCGTCTTGCAGGTAACGTGATGGCCGGCCACGCGGTTCTGAAGGTGTTCGCAGGTTTTGCTGGCGCGCTGGGCGCCGGTGCCTTCCTGCCGATCTTTGCCATCACCGCGGTCTACGCACTCGAAGTTCTCGTGGCCTTCATTCAGGCTTACGTGTTCACCATTCTGACCTGCGTCTATCTGAAAGACGCGCTGCATCCGTCCCACTAAGGGCAGGCTGCTGGTCTGAAATACTACCTCAACTTCCAATCGTAAGGAGATATCAAATGGAAGGCGATCTCGCATACATCGGCGCTGGCCTGGCTGGCATGGGTACTGGTATTGCTGCTCTGGGTGTTGGCAACGTTGCTGCTAACTTCCTGGCGGGCGCTCTGCGCAACCCCTCCGCGGCTGCTTCCCAGACCGCAACCCTCTTCATCGGCATCGCATTTGCAGAAGCTCTGGGCATCTTCTCGTTCCTGGTTGCTCTGCTCCTGATGTTCGCCGTCTAAGACTCCGGAACACTTTTTCCTTACGGCCGGGCGGAGTGCCAACCGCGCCCCGCCCGGTGTAACGGCAAGTTCCATAGGAGGACGACATGGCATCTAATACGCATGACGCAGGTCATGGAGCTGCCGAAGCGGCGCACGGGTCTTCCGGCATGCCGCAGCTGGACTTCTCGACCTACGGAAACCAGATCTTCTGGCTTCTGGTCACGCTTGTCGTGATCTATCTGATCCTGTCGCGCGTCGCGCTGCCCCGTATTGCAGCCATTCTGAACGAGCGTCAGGGCACCATCACCAACGACCTCGCCGCGGCTGAAGACCTCAAGGCCAAAGCTGTCGAGGCCGAGAACGCTTATAACAAGGCTCTGGCCGACGCCCGCGCGGAAGCGCAGCGCATCGCCGCCGAGACCCGTGCCGAAATTCAGGCCGAGGTCGACGAGGCAATCGCAAAGGCGGATGAGGAAATCTCTGCGAAAGCAGCGGAATCCGAGAAAGCCATTGCCGAAATCCGCGCCACCGCGCTGGAAAGTGTCAAAGTTGTTGCGACCGATACCGCATCCGCTCTGGTTGCGGCTCTGGGTGGCAAGGACGACGCTGATGCTGTGGCGGCTGCTGTCGCCAAACGGACGGAGGGCTAAGACCATGCGTGCAACTCTTGCAATTGCTCTGACCCTCGCAACCGCATCTCCTGCCTTCGCTGCTGGCGGTGGCTGGAACCTCGGCAACACCGATTTTGTTGTTGTTCTCGCATTCCTGCTGTTCATTGGCATCCTGCTCGCTGCCAAAGTGCCGTCTTTGATCGGCAAACAGCTCGACAATCGCGCGGACAGCATCAAGTCGGAACTGGAAGAAGCCCGCGCGCTGCGCGAAGAGGCCCAGACCCTTCTGGCCTCCTACGAGCGCAAGCAGCAGGACGTCCAGGCACAGGCGGAGCGCATCGTCGCCAACGCCCGTGACGAGGCCGCTGCCGCTGCGGAACAGGCCAAGACTGACCTTGCGACGTCCATCGCGCGCCGCCTGGCCGCTGCGGAAGAGCAGATCGCATCTGCGGAAGCTTCGGCCGTCAAAGAAGTGCGGGACCGTGCGATCGTCATCGCCGTCGAAGTTGCCGATCAGGTGATTTCGAAGCAGATGACCGCCGCTGACGCAAACAAGCTGATCGATGCAGCGATCCAGGACGTGGACGCGAAACTGCACTAAGCAGCTCTACATGTGACAAGCAACAGGCCCCGGGGATGCTCCGGGGCCTTTTGCGTTCGTGCTGTGTGAAGTTTTTATGAAACCGTGATTTTCGCGATGACCGGTTAACCTTCTTGTGTGACATCAGGTAAATGGAAGACACAGACGTCAAGGCTTGCCCATGTTCCACTCTCGCCCCCTGCATCTGAAGCAGACACGGCCATCCGGGAATGGTGATCGCGATGACGGTGCCCTGGTGTCTTTCTGCGGATTTGGCGCAGCTGTTGGTGGCAAGCCGGTTCTGCGCGACCTGACTTTCGATCTGATGCGCGCAGAGGTTCTTGGCCTCATCGGTCGCGCCGGAGCGGGCAAGACGGCGCTCCTGCGGGCGATGTGTCGCCTGCTTGACGAGGATCGCGGCATCGTCACCACAGGACGCATTCTGTTCGAGGGTGAGGATATTCATCGGCGGTCGTGTGATCTGCCGACATTGCGCCGGCGTTTGGCCTATATGCCCCAGGAGGCAAATCCGTTTCCGGTCTCGATCTGGGACAACATCGCCTATGGGGTGCGGTTGAACCGGGTTGCCACCACCACGCCTGCCATCGCCGAGGTCGTCGAAGGCGCCCTGCGCCGCTGCTTGTTGTGGGATCAGGTCAAGGATCATCTGCACAGTCTGCGGGGCACTGATCTGCCCATTCATCAACAGCGCCAGCTCTGTCTCGCCCGGAGCATCGCCATCCAGCCGCAGGTGCTGCTTCTGGACCGTCCGACCGGGTCGATCGACCGGATGGAGCTGGAGATGCTGAACCGTCTGGTGATGGATCTGAAGCGGGACTACACCCTCGTGATCGTGACCGCCTCGCTCACCGAAACGGCACAGGTTGCGGACCGGGTGGCGTTTCTCGACGAGGGACAGCTGGTGGAGATCGACACCGCAGAGATGATGTTTACGGCCGCGTTGCAGCAGCAGACCCGTGATTTCATCAACAGCACCGCGATGTAAGCGCCCCTAGCGGTTGCGTTCGTGCTCCAGTCGCTGCGCTGCGATTTCCGCATTGCGATCCGCGCGGATCTGTTCCTCCAGCGCCTGTTTGACATAATCCAGATGCGCCTCGACCGCGGCTTTGGCTGCGGTGGCATCGCGGCTTTGCAGGGCCGCGTTGATGGCCCTGTGCTGTTCCAGCAGGGCCTCATAGGTGGTGTGCTGACCGAACATGATCCGCCGGTTGTAGAACACCCCTTTTCGCAACATGTCGAACATCGAGCGCATCATGTGCAAGAGCACCACGTTATGGCTCGCTTCGAGGATCGCGGAATGGAATTGCGCATCGAGTTCCGCCGCAGCCTCGGAGATGCTCGGGTCCCCCGCAAGCTCCATCTTGTCGAAGATCTCCTGGATCACGCCGAGATCGGCGTCGGAGCCAAACCGCGCCGCCCGTTCTGCGGCCATGCCTTCCAGGTCCCGACGAAACGACAGGTAGTCAAACACCGCCTCATCATCGCTGGCAAAAAGCTGTATCAGCGCCGGCGAAAACGCCGATCCCAGCACATCGGCCACATATACGCCGGACCCCGCGCGGCTGGCCAATAGGCCGCGGTCCTGAAGCTCTGCCAATGCATCGCGCAGCGAGGGGCGCGACACGCCCAGTCGCTCCGCCAGTTCCCGTTCAGACGGCAAACGCTCCCCCGGGCACAGGATGCCCCGCAGGATCAGTTTCTCGATCTGGCGCACGACCGCGGCAGAGAGCTTTTCGGGTTGAACTTTCTGAAAGGGCATGGGGTCTCGAAGGGCAGCGATTGGTCAAATCATATGACCACCAACCGAGACCGCCTGCAAGATCACGATGGTTGAAATAATAGGTCAGCAGTATTGACTTGTTTTGATCTGTTCGATCAGGTGCAACCAAAGAATTGAAAGGAAGTAACCCAAATGAGCAAAACCGCGCAATTTGCGAAACGAATGAACCGCATGAAAGCTTCGGAAATTCGCGAGCTGCTCAAGCTGTTGGATCAACCGGGGATGCTTTCCTTCGCCGGAGGGATCCCGGATCCGGCGCTGTTTCCTGCCGAGGCCTTCGCCGGCGCGTTTCAAGACGCGCTTTCGCCAGGGCATCAGGCCCAGTCTCTTCAGTATTCCGTGTCAGAGGGGTATCTGCCCCTGCGGCAGTGGATTGCAGCGCATATGGCCGGGCGCGGGATTCCCTGCACGCCCGAGAATGTCCTCATCACTTCCGGTTCGCAGCAGGCGCTGGACTACCTTGGCAAATTGTTCCTCGATCCCGGCGACACGGCGCTTGTGGGGTGGCCCACCTACCTCGGGGCGTTGGCAGCCTTCAACGCCTATGAGCCGCGCTACAGCCCCCTGCGCGCGGGCGAGAATCAATCCCCTGCCGCATATGCCGCAGCGGCCGAAGCCGCAGGCGGCCGGGTGAAGTTTGCCTATGTCAGTCCCGATTTTGCAAATCCCACGGGCGTCACAATGACCCGGGCAGAGCGGCTTGCCGCGCTGGACATGGCCACATCGCTGGACGCCGCTCTGATCGAGGATGCCGCATATCAGGCGCTGCGCTATGACGGTGATGAGATCCCGCCGATCCTGGCGCTCGAACTGGCGCAGAACGGTGGCGACCTCGAGGCATGCCGCACCATCTATTGCGGCACCTTTTCCAAGACCCTGTCACCCGGGCTGCGGGTCGGTTGGGTTGTTGCGGCGACGCCGGTGATCCAGCAGTTGGTGCTGATGAAACAGGCCGCCGACCTGCATTCGGCCACCATCAACCAGATCGCAACGCATCAGGTCGCCCAGCAGCATTTCGAGCCCCATGTTGCCAACCTGCGCGCGGTCTATGTGCGCCGTCGCGACGCCATGCTGGCGGCGCTCGCGGAGCATATGCCCGCAGGCGTGACCTGGACCCGGCCCGAGGGGGGTATGTTCATCTGGGTGACCCTGCCGGCCGACGTGGACGCAGCGCGCCTGTTGGAGCAGGCGCTGGAACAGGAGAAGCTTGCGTTTGTGCCCGGACAGGCGTTCTTTGCGGATGGATCGGGCCAGAATTGCTTGCGCCTGAGTTTCTCCAATAGCAATGAGACTACGATCACGGAGGGCATGGCGCGTCTGGGCCGAGTGTTGCGCTCGGTGCTGTAAAACCTGGTTATCCACAAGATATGGTGGGGTCACCTGCTTCAAAGTGCCGATTTTGCGTCACGCGCCGTTGACACTCGGCCTGCAAGCCTGATGTGATTTCCGGCAACGGAATCACCAGAAAGGGCGATCTTGCGCTTTTCGAAACTCAGGCTCAACGGCTTCAAGAGCTTTGTCGATCCCACCGACCTGATCATCGCCGATGGTCTGACAGGCGTTGTGGGGCCGAATGGCTGTGGCAAGTCGAACCTGCTGGAGGCGTTGCGCTGGGTGATGGGGGAGACGCGCGCCAAAGCCATGCGCGGTGGTGGCATGGAGGACGTGATCTTTGCAGGTACGGCCTCGCGGTCGGCGCGCAACTTTGCAGAGGTCAGCCTGCAGATCGACAATTCGGAGCGGCTGGCGCCGTCGGGTTTCAATGACGCGGACCAGCTCGATATTGTGCGCCGGATCACGCGCGACGTCGGCTCCGCCTACAAGGCGAACGCCAAGGATGTGCGGGCCAAGGACGTGCAGATGCTCTTTGCCGATGCCTCCACCGGGGCGCATTCGCCCGCGCTGGTGCGGCAGGGGCAGATTTCCGAGCTGATCAACGCCAAGCCAAAGGCGCGCCGGCGGGTACTCGAAGAGGCAGCCGGGATCTCGGGCCTGTATCAGCGCCGGCACGAGGCAGAGCTGAAGCTGAAGAACACCGAACAGAACCTGCTGCGTGTCGATGACGTGATCGAGCAGCTGGCGACGCAGCTGGGACAGCTCGGACGCCAGGCCAAACAGGCGCAGCGCTATCGCGAGATTGGCGAGAAGCTGCGGCTGGCCGAGGGTATGCTGCTTTATCGCCGCTGGCGCGAGGCCGACGATGCGCGGCTTGCGGCAGAGGACGAGCTGCGCACCCGCGTCACCCAGGTCGCCAAGGCGGAGGCGCTGGCCCGCGTCGCTGCCGAGAAACGGGCCAGCGCCGAAGAAGGTCTGCCCCCGCTGCGCGAAGAAGACGCCATCGCCGCCGCCGTGTTGCAGCGGCTGGTGGTGCAGCGTGATGCGCTGTCGGACCAGGAGGCGCAGGCCCGACAGAATATCGAGCGTCTGAACAGCCGCATCCAGCAGCTTGGCAACGACATCGAGCGCGAAGCGGGGCTGAACAAGGACGCCGGTGAAACGATCGAGCGTCTGGAATGGGAAAAGCGCGAACTGGCCAAGGCGGGGGAAGGACACGACGAGCGTATGACGGAGGCCGCCGAGGTGGCTCAGGAATCCACGTCGATTCTGCACAGCGGCGAAGAGCATCTTTCGCAGGTGACGGAAGATGTCGCACGTCTCGCCGCCCGCCATCAGTCTGCGCAACGTCTGGTCGAGGATTGCCGCCGCGCGCTGGAGCGGGCCGAAGGCGAGGGCGCGAAATCACGTGCTGCGCAGGAGGCGGCGCGCGAGGCCCTGACGGCCTCCGAAGCCAGCTATGAGGCCGCCGTCGAGGCTGAGGAAGAGGCCCGCGAAGCCGCGGAAATGGCAGAAGACGCGCTGGCCGAAGCTGATGAGCTGCGTACCGAGACCCAGGCGCAGGAAACCGAAGCGCGCGCCAAACGCTCTGAGGCCGAAGGCGAGTTGGGCGCCCTGCGGGCCGAGGTCACGGCGCTTGCAAAGCTGGTCGAGCGTGACACCGCCGAGGGCGGCCAGGTCATGGATGATCTGCGGGTGACGCCGGGCTATGAAAAGGCCCTCGGGGCTGCGTTGGCCGATGACTTGCGCGCACCGTTGGCGAACAGCGACGGGCCGACTGGCTGGCTGACCCTGCCGTCCTATGAGCGGGATGCCCCCCTGCCGGATGGGGTGGAGCCCTTGGGCAAATATGTGGACGGCCCCGATGCGCTGTGGCGCCGGATTGCCCAGATCGGTGTCGTTGACCCGGACGAGGCGGCGCGTTTGCAGCCGTTGTTGCAGCCCGGGCAGCGACTGGTGACGCTGGAGGGCGATCTCTGGCGCTGGGACGGGTTCCGCTCCTGGGCCGAGGATGCGCCGTCGGCGGCGGCGCTGCGGCTGGAGCAGATGAACCGGCTGGAGGCGCTGAAGCAGGATCTGGCCCATGCCACCGCCCGCACCGAGGGCGCGCAGGCCGCGCATGAGGCGCTGGTGCGCAAGCTCGAAGAGGTCACGCGCGCCGACCAGGCCGCCCGTCAGGCCCGCCGCGTTGCCGATCAGCGTGTCGCCGATGCCGCCCGCGCCCTCAGCCGCGCCGAGGCGGAAAAGAACCTCGCCGAAGGCAAGCTGGAAAACTTTGGCATCGCGGTGGCCCGCCACGAAGAGGATGCGCTGACGGCCTCCCTGCAGTTGAAGGAGGCCGAGGCCGCGCAGGCGGCCCTTGGGGATCTGTCCGAGGCGCGCGCCAAGGTCGAAGAGATCAAACACGGCGTCGAAGCCGCGCGGATCACCATGCTCACCCATCGCTCGGCGCTGGACGAATTGCGCCGTGAGGGGGAGGCACGGACCAAACGCGCGCAGACCGTGACCAAGGAAATCTCCGGCTGGCGGCACCGTCTGGACTCCGCGGGCAAGCGGATTGCCGAGCTGGAAGAGCGCCGCGAGGCCAGTCAGGAGGAGCTTGAGGACGCGATGGCGGTGCCCGGCGAGATCGCCGAGACCCGCGAGGAGCTGAACGAACAGATCACCGATGCGGAGGCGCGCAAGGCAGAGGCATCGGATGCGCTGGTCGCCGCCGAAGCGGTGCTGCGCGAAGCGGTCCACAATGAGCGCGAATGCGAACGCCTGGCGTCTGAGGCGCGGGAGGCGCGGGCCCGATCCGAAGCCCGCACTGAGGCCGCCCGCGAAACCGTCGAGGCCACCGCCGAGCGCATCGACGAGGTCATGCAGATGGAGCCTGCGGAGCTGCTGGAGCAGCTACAGGTCGCCCCCGAAGACATGCCCAACGCCGAAGAGCTGGAAATCGAGGTGGCGCGCCACAAGCGTCAACGCGATGCGCTTGGCGCGGTGAACCTGCGGGCCGAAGAGGACGCCCGCGAGGTGCAGGAAGAGCATGATACGCTGGTGGCGGAAAAGCTCGATCTGGAAGAGGCGGTAAAGACCCTGCGCGCGGGCATTGCCTCGCTCAACCGAGAAGGGCGGGAGCGCCTGCTGACCGCCTTTGAACAGGTCAACAGCTCCTTTGCGATGCTGTTCACGCATCTGTTCGGCGGCGGCGAGGCGAACCTGCTGATGGTCGAAAGCGACGATCCGCTGGACGCCGGTCTGGAAATCATGTGCCAGCCGCCGGGCAAGAAACTGTCGACCCTGTCGCTGTTGTCGGGGGGGGAACAGACCCTGACCGCGATGGCGCTGATCTTTGCGGTGTTCCTGTCGAATCCGGCGCCGATCTGCGTGCTCGACGAGGTTGACGCACCGCTGGACGATGCCAACGTCACCCGCTTCTGCGATCTGCTCGATGAGATGTGCCGCCAGACCGACACCCGGTTCCTCATCATCACCCACCACGCCGTCACCATGGCACGCATGGACCGCCTGTTTGGCGTGACGATGCAGGAAAAAGGCGTCAGCCAGCTGGTGTCCGTCGATCTGAAAAAGGCAGAGGCACTGGTGGCCTGATTAAAGCGCGTTCAGCAGATCCGGTGTGGGCCAGGCATCCGCCGGCAGGCCCAGGCGCTGTTGTTCCCTTTGTACGGCGAGCCGGGTATTGGCGCCCAGAATACCGTCCACATCCCCCACATCATGCCCGCGCGCTTGCAGGCGGCGCTGGAGTTCCTTCATCTGGTCGCCTGATAGGCCCTGCTCGGAATCTCCGGCATTATAGACCTGCGCGCCTTCCAGCCGTGTGGCGAAATAGGCGGCGGTCAGAACATAGGTAAAGCTCTGGTTCCACTCGAAATAGATGTCGAAATTCGGATAGGCGAGAAAGGCCGGCCCCTTGTGGCCTTGCGGCAGCAACAAGGAGGCTTTGGCCTCTTTCATCGCAAACCCACCGGACCGCGGCACAACGCCCATCGCATCCCACTCGGAGACGGTTTTCTTATGCGCAGGTCCGGAGGCGGAGACATCCATGTCGGCGGGGATGGTGACCTCTTGCAGCCAGGGCTCATTCGCGCGCCAGCCCAGGTGAGACAGCATCCGCGCGGCCGACATCAGCGCATCGGCGGCAGAGGTCTTGAGCGTGACATGCCCGTCCCCGTCCGCATCCACACCGTGTTCGAGGATATCGCTGGGAAGCATCTGCACCATGCCGATTTCGCCCGCCCAGGCACCGGTGGTGCGCGCGGGATCAAAGTCGCCTTTGCGATACAGCTCCAGAGCCGAGAAAATCTGCGGGCGGAACAGATCCGGGCGGCGGCAGTCATGGGCGAGGGTCACCAGCGCGTCGCGCGTGTTGAAATTCCCCTGCACGGCACCGTAATCGGTTTCGAAGGCCCAGAAGGCCAGGAGCACGCCGCGGTCGATGCCATAGGTCGTCTCGATGCGTTCGAAGATCTTGTCGAATTCCTCGCCCTTGCGACGCCCGCGGATCAGCCGGTCCTGAGAGATCAACCGGCGCGAGAATTCAATGAAGGGTTTCTGGAAGACGCCCTGGGAGCGGTCCGCGCGCAGCACGCTCTGATCCTGTGATACGCCCTTGAAGAAGTCGTTGACAAGATTGATCGCGTAGCCGGCAGAGACCGCCTCATCCTTGAGGCCGCGCACGAAATTCTGGAAACCGCCCCCGCATTGGGCCGCGACAAGGCTCGGGACGCTCAGCAGAGCGATCAGGGCGGTGCGGTGCAGGACCGCTTTGGGGCTCGGCAGCACGCGCATGGCCATATGTCCTTTGGTCGGATCGGTTTCGCGCTAACGGTATCTAGAATAGCAGCCCCAATGCAACCACTAGAACAAGTGTCAGCCCCCAGGATTTCCAAAGAATTTCGCAGCAGCGTGTGATGTCATGAGCGCCGGCGCTTTTGGAGCCGGTTTCATTGACCCAGGCAAAGTCGCGCACCGCGCCATCATAGGATCGCGGCCCCGCCAGTGCCACGCCAAGCGCGCGCGCCATCGCCGCCTCGGGCCAGCCCGCGTTGGGCGAGCGGTGCTTGCGCGCATCGGTGCTGATCATGCCCCAGTCTCCTGTCCGGCGGGTGACGATGGCCAGCAACAGGGCGCTCAGCCGGGCCGGGATGATGTTCAGCACATCGTCCAGCCGCGCAGCCGCCCATCCGAATTCCTCGTAGGCTTCGGTGCGATAGCCGATCATGCTGTCGGCGGTGTTGACCAGTTTATAGATCAGCAGCCCCGGCAGGCCGGCGACCAGGAACCAGAAGGCCGGCGCGACAACCCCGTCGGAGAAGTTCTCCGCACCGCTTTCGATGGCGGCGCGTGCCACCTGCGGCCCCGTCATGCTGGCCGTATCGCGGCTGACGATCTGTGCAACCGCCGTGCGCCCGTCGGTCAGGCCGTCCCGGAGGCCGGCGGCCACCGCACTGACGTGATCGGTCAGCGACCGCTGCGCGATCAGGACGGCAGCGATCAGGACGCTGGCCACCGCACCGAGCCAGGACAGTATCCAGCCAAGGAGCAGCCCGGTCAGGACCAGCACGCACACGGCCATGACACCCTTGCCACGCTTGCCTTCGCCATCGTTGAACCCATCATCCAGCGCCTGCACAAGCCGCCCCATCAGCACAGCCGGATGCGGAATGCGGGACCACAGCCATTTCGGCTCTCCCAGGGCGGCGTCGATAAGCAGGGCAGGGATCAGCAGCGCGGCGGTGCTCATGTCAGGGCGGTCTCCAGTTGGCTCCAGCGGGACATCGGCGGCAGGCCAAGGCGCAGGAAGCGGGTGGAATAGGGAAAGATGCGGCTCCAGATCCGGGCGCGGGCGAGGCGGTCCTGCCAGGCCTGCGCATCCCCCACGTCATAAAGCCGGAACAGGTCGGTGCCGCCAACGGTCTGCGCCCCGGCCTGTTGCATCAGCTGGTCCAGCCGCGCGGCGGCATCGGCCAGCTCCAGCCGGGTGGTGGTGGCCCAGTCCGGATCGTTCAAGGCATGTGTGGCAATGCGCAGGGCCGGGCCGGAGACCGCCCATGGCCCCATGGTGGCGCGCAGACCTGCGATCAGTTCCGGATCACCAATGGCAAATCCCAGCCGCAGGCCAGCCAGTCCCCAGAACTTGCCAAAGCTCTTCAGGATCACCGTGCCGGGGATGGTGGCGCGGGCGATCAGGCTCTGATCCGGGCAGATGTCACAAAAGCTTTCGTCGATGATGCAGAAGGGCGCGTTGACCTCTTCGGGCATCCAGAGACGGCCATCCGGGTTGTTGGGATGAACCACCACCTGTGCCTCGGCCGGGCCGGTGTCGAGGATCTGCCAGCCGTTCTGGTCAAAAGCGGCAGCGTGTTCATTGTAGGTCGGCGTGCTGATGCTGACGGTGCGGGCCGGGCGGAGTGCGGGCAGCCGCGCGATCAGGGCGGAGGCCCCCGGCGCTGCAAGAATATCCGCCTCGTCTGGGACCTGCCAGAAGCGGCGGGCTGCGGCAATCAGCGCCTGTTGAGCATCGGCGTCGGGCAGGGCGGTCCAGTCCTCCGCCAGCAGCGGCGGGAGCGGATAGGGCGACGGGTTGATGCCGGTGGAGAGGTCGATCCAGTCTGCGCGTTGCCCGCCGAAGCGCGCGATCGCGGCGGCCAGGTTGCCGCCGTGGTCTCGCACCGAAGCCTGTTCCGGCAGGGCGGTCGCCGGGGCGCTGTCTTCGGCGCTGGGGGGGCTGTCTGACATGGCGGAGCGGTCTCTATTCACAGGGTCTCGGGACGATATGCCTCTGACGCCTGCATAAAGCAAGCGCGGCGGGATCCTCCGCCGCGCCTTGTTCGCCCCCGCTGTTAGCCGCGTCCGTGCGGGGCATCCCAGTCCAGCACCGGGTTGATCGGCAGGATCCGGTGCGGATTGATGGTGTCGTGGCTGTAATGATAGTGGCGCACGATATGCGGCATCACCACGGTCTCTGCCACGCCCGGCATCTGGTAAAGCTCCCGGGTATAGGCCCAGAGGTTGGGGTAGTCGATGATCCGGCGCCGGTTGCATTTGAAATGCAGGTGGTAGACCGGGTCGAACCGCACCAGCGTGGTGAACAGGCGCCAGTCGGCTTCGGTCAGCGTATCGCCCATCAGATAGCGGTGCTGGCTCAGGATGTCCTCCAGCCAGTCGAGGCTGTCAAACAGCGGTCCTACAGCTGCGTCATAGGCCTCTTGCGAGGTGGCGAACCCGGCCTTGTAGACGCCGTTGTTGACGGTGTCATAGACCCGCGCGTTCACCGCCTCGATCGGCTCACGCAGCGCTTCCGGCCAGAAATCGCGGGTATTGCCGGTGATGTCGTCGAAGGCGGAGTTGAACATGCGGATGATCTCCGCGCTCTCGTTCGAGACGATGGTGTTTTCCTGCTTGTCCCACAGCACGGGCACCGTCACCCGACCAGAGTACTCCGGATCCGCCTTGGTGTAGATCTGGTGCATGTAGTCAAACCCGAAAAGCGTATCGCCGGTCGCGCCCGCGTCGTCGGTTTTGAACTCCCAGCCTTTGTCGAGCATATCGGGATGGACGACAGATACCGATATGTGATCCTCCAACTCTTTCAGCTTGCGAAAGATCAGCGTGCGGTGTGCCCAGGGACAGGCGTAGGAGACATAGAGGTGAAACCGCCCGCTCTCTGCCTTGAACCCGGTCTGACCCGCCGGGCCGGGGCTCCCGTCCGCGCTGAGCCAGTTGCGAAATTGCGATTCGGAGCGCTTGAACGCGCCTCCATGCGATTTGGTGTCATACCAGACATCGTGCCACGTGCCGTCGACCAGCAGTCCCATGATCAGCCCTTTCTTTCCTCGGTTGCTGAAAAGGATAGGGGCGCGGGCGAAGCTCGACCACCTGTGTCGTTGCGCAGCGTCCCTGCGCAGCCGCACAGGTGCGGAGGGGATGGGCAGAGCCCGTGGGGGCGGAGGTTCAAAGCCAGGGCGCGGCATGACCACAACACTCACATCGGCTCAACGGAACATGCGGTGTATTCACTTGATTTTAGCCAATTTGACGTCACCCTGTAGATCGGTCCTCGTGAGCCGGAGGTTGAGACCATGACCACATATGTACCTAAATCCGTGCAGGATGCGCTGGACAAGGCGCGCCTCCAGGGCATGAAGAAGAAGAATCGTCTTCGCGTGCACGCCGGCGAAGAGATCTATCCGGTGCTGCGTCAATGGGAGAGCGGGTTTTCGGTGGAAGAGGAGACCGTTCCGCAATTGCGCGGCCTTGTGGATCTCTACGATGGCACTCGTCACCTGTCCCAGTGCCTGATTGTCGCGTCCGAAGCGGAGGCGGGCGAGATGCGCTATGAGTTCAAGCGCGCAACCGCCGCTGCGGAAACGGCGCCGCTGGACTTCTATCGTGCACCCGATGCGCCAGTTGGATTGTTGGGACACGACCACCTGGGAGACAGCTGACGCCTCAGCGCACCGGGGGAGTGGGATGCAAGGGGGGGAGTGGGATGCAAGGGGGGGGAGGCTCCCGCCCATTGGCGCCACGTCCTTTCAGGACCTGACATCAATAGTTGGGCCCCGCGCGCTGCGCGCCCGGTACGGGCGTGCAGCGCGCGGGTCGCTTCGGGCAAAGCCCGAAGCGAAACACCTCAATAGTACCGTTAACGAATGCATCTGGCTTAGGAGTGCGCAAAACGTGGCGGTCCGTTTTCAGGGATCGAAACAAGTAGCCTCCGCAAGTAGCCTCCGACAGAGATAAGACTTCGCCGGAGGCTGTGTGTTTTGCCACGGGCCCGTAACTGAAGATCGGCAATCCCGTCGAGGGCCTTGGTCGCCGATCGCCGCTGCGTCGACACAGTGTCGGCGACCCTGGCCAGTCTTTAGGGTGATCGCCCCAAAGGCATAAGCGCCGTCGAACCGCCACCCCGCCGCAGCATTCATCCAAAACGGGTGACTGCCGTGGAACCGTTTCTCCTGATAGTCACCCGTCCGGTCAGCGTCACTGCAAATCGGCAAAGGCCTTTGCCAGTCGCTCGCACGCTTCTTCCACCCGAACACGCTGGGTGCCGAGGTTGAAGCGCAGGAAACTCTCGCCGCCGGTGCCGAATGTGGTTCCGTGGTTGACGGCAATTTTGGCCACCTGTTCCACCCGGCGCGTGAATTCCTCCCGCTCCATACCGGTGCCGGAGAAGTCGACCCAGGCCAGATAGGTGGATTGCAGCTCCATAGAACTCAGGCCGGGGATCGCATTCACCGCCTCGTCAAACAGGGCCTTGTTGGCGGCGAGATAGGGCACCAGCTCCGCGACATAGGACGCCCCCTCGGGCGAGTAGGCGGCCAGGGTCGCAAACTCGCCAGCGGTGTTGCCTTGCAGGTAGATTGCCAGCATGCGCCGACGGAAACGCTCGCGCAGGGTCTCGTCCTGGATGATCACCTGGCCGGTGTGCAGGCCGGCAAAGTTGAATGTCTTCGACGGCGCAGTCAGCATGATCAGCCGATCTGCAATGTCGGGGGCGGCCACTGCCATCGGGATGTGGGTATGGCCCTCAAACACCAGGTCGTGGTGGATTTCGTCGGAGATCAGCATCAGGTCGTGGCGCTTGCAGAAGTCGGCAACACCCTGCAATTCCTCCTGCGTCCAGACGCGACCGCCTGGGTTATGTGGGGAACACAGGATCACCATTTTTTCCTTGCCGGTCATCTGCGCGTCATAGGCGGCGAAATCCATCTTGTAGGCGCCGTCTTCCTGCACCATCTGGCATTCCACCACTTCACGCCCGGCAAGGCGGATCACCTTGGCAAAGGCGTGGTAGACCGGGGTGAACAGCACGATGCCGTCGCCTTCATTGGTGAAGGTGTCCAGACACATGCCGACACCGTTCACCAGCCCGGTGGTGGTAAAGATCGCATCGGCATCGACGCGCCAGCCGTGGCGGTTCTCCATCCACCACTGAATCGCCCCCTTGTACTCGGATTCGCAGTTCACGTAGCCATAGATGCCGTGATCGGCCATCGCCCGCATCCGCGCCGACACCACATCCGGTACCGCAAAATCGGTATCCGCTACCCACATCGCCAGACCGTCCTCGGGGGACACGCCATAGAGGGGCTCCATCATGTCCCATTTGATGGAATGGGTGTTGCGGCGGTCAATGATCTTGTCGAAATCCATGAAACTCTGTCTCCGTCATGTTTGGCGGGAGGCTAGGGGATCACGCGAGCGCTGCAAAGCCCCTCCAATGTGCTGGTACAAACACAGGGCAGGGCCCCGCCGACCGCAGGAACGGACATGAGCCGTTGCGGCGCTGCGGGGATTGTCCTAAAGCGATGGGCCATGAAACGCCCGATCCTGATCCATCCCGACCCGCGTCTGAAAAAGACCGCCGCCGAAGTGCCCGATCTCTCTGACGATCTGCGCCAATTGGCGGACGACATGCTGGAAACCATGTATGCCGCGCCGGGAATCGGTCTTGCCGCGCCGCAGATCGGTGTGCTGGATCGCCTGATCGTCCTGGATTGCGTCAAGGAAGGCGAGGGCGATGCGCGCCCGCTTGTGATGTTCAACCCGCGCGTCATTGCCGCCTCGGAGGACACCAATGTCTACGAGGAAGGCTGCCTCTCGATCCCCGAGCAATACGCCGAAGTCACTCGGCCCCGGGTGGTGGATGTGGAATGGCTCGACCGCGACGGCAACCTCCGCAGCGAGACCTTCGATGGTCTCTGGGCCACCTGCGTGCAGCACGAGATCGATCACCTCGATGGTAAGCTGTTCATTGACTATCTGAAGCCGCTGAAGCGTCAGATGATCACGCGCAAGATGCAGAAGCTGAAGCGCGAACGCGCTCGTGGCAACGGATGAGCCTGCTGCCCATCGTCCGGTGGCCCGATCCGCGCCTGGCGACAGTCTGCGCCCCGGTTCAGGCGGATGAGGACCTCGCCACATTGATCGCGGACATGCTGGAGACGATGTATGACGCGCCGGGACGCGGCCTTGCCGCACCGCAGGTAGGCGTCCTGAAGCGCCTTTTTGTGATGGACGTGGACTGGAAGACGGGCGCGCGCACCCCGGTTGTGATGGTGAACCCGGAAATCCTCTGGCGTTCGCAGGACGTCGCGCCGGGAGAGGAAGGGTGTCTCTCGATCCCCGGTGTCCTGACGGAGGTGATCCGCCCCGTGCAGATCCGTGTCCGCTGGCAGAACGCCGAGGGCGAGAGCTTGGAAGGCAGTTTCGACGGATTTGCGGCGCGCTGCATCCAGCACGAATACGATCACCTCGACGGTCGCGTGACCTTTGACCATTTATCGGCTGCGGACCGTGACGCCGCCGAAGCTCGCTATTGCGCGTAAAAGGAGGCTTTGCCATGACCATTCGCCCCTGCCTGCCCTGGCCCGACAAGCGCTTGCGCACTGCCGCAGAAGAGGTGTCGGAGATCACCGATGCGATCCGCGCCATCTGGGACGACATGATCGACACGATGGAGGCGATGCCCGGGGTCGGGCTCGCCGCGCCCCAGATCGGGGTGATGTTGCGGCTGGCGGTGGTGGATGGCTCCTCCGAGCGGGGACGCGTGGTGCGACTGGCCAATCCTGAGATATTGCACGCGTCGATCGAGCTGCGCGAGCATGACGAAGCCAGCCCCAACCTGCCTGGCGTGTCAGCCCGGATCACGCGCCCGCGTGCGGTCACCGTGCGGTTTCTCAATGAAAACGGGGTGGTGGACCGTCGCGATTTTGTCGGGATCGAGGCCACGTCGGTGCAGCATCAGATCGATCACCTGAACGGCAAGATGTATTTTGACCACCTGTCCCGGATGAAGCGCGACATGCTGATCAAGAAGGCCCGCAAACTGGCGCGTTGAACCGCCTCGGGTCCGCGTTCGTGTCAGAGGGTTTCGTTCAGCGACCCGGCCTGCCCGGCAGGGGCAGGCTGAGACTGGCGCGCGCATGCGCGTCCTCTCTGGTACCGCTTGATCACCTGCGCTAAGCCTGTTGCCAGTAGTGAACAAACGGGGCGAAAGGGCAGGGTCATGCGGGTTATCTTTATGGGAACACCGGAGTTTTCGGTGCCGGTGCTGGAGGCGCTGGTCGATGCCGGTCACGAGATCGCTGCTGTCTATTGCCAACCCCCGCGCCCGGCCGGCCGCGGCAAGAAGGACCGTCCGACACCGGTGCATGCGCGTGCCATCGAGCTGGGTCTGGAGGTGCGCCATCCGGTTTCCCTGAGGGGAGCGCAAGAGCAGGCGGCAATTGCCGCGCTCGATGCGGATGTGGCCGTGGTGGTGGCCTATGGGCTGATCCTGCCGCAGCCCGTTCTGGATGCGCCCCGGTTCGGGTGTCTCAATATCCACGCCAGCCTGCTGCCGCGCTGGCGCGGGGCCGCGCCCATTCATCGCGCCATCATGGCGGGCGATGCGCGCACAGGCATTTGCATCATGCAGATGGAGGCGGGTCTCGACACCGGGCCTGTTCTGCTGCGTCAGGAAACGGAAATCGGCGCGTCGGAGCTGACCTCTGAGCTGCATGACCGGCTGTCCGAAATCGGGGCGGGATTGATCGTCAACGCGCTCTCGACCCTGCCGGATCTGGTGCCGGAGGCGCAGCCGGATCAGGGCGTCACCTATGCGACCAAGATCGACAAGGCCGAGGCGCGGATCGACTGGCAGGCGCCGGCCATCGAGGTGGATCGCAAGATCCGCGGGCTATCGCCCTTTCCCGGGGCGTGGTGCGAGGTGGACGGACAGCGGATCAAGGTGCTGGCCTCGCGGGTCGCGCCGGGCAGCGGGGCCCCCGGCACGGTGCTGGATGAAACCCTGACCGTGGCATGCGGCGATGGCGCGGTGGAATTGCTGCGCCTCCAGCGGGCCGGGAAGGGGGTGCAGGACCGGGAGACCTTCCTGCGCGGGTTCCCGATTGCCATCGGGGCGCGGTTGGCGTCGAAGGAGGAAGAGGCATGATGCTGGCGCTGTTTGGAACAGTGGTGATCGCCGGGATCGTTGGCTATGCGGCGGAACGCAGCGGGTTCACCCACAATGGGATCATCCAGTCGATCATCATTTGTGTTGGCGGAGCATTCCTGTTCTTCTTTCTGCGGCTGATGTTCGGCATCGGCTTTCACGCGCCGGGCTGGAATGCCGTGTTGTCGTCGGTCGGGGCGCTGATCATCGTGCCGTTTCATTGGCGGCGTTGACTGTATTCGGGGCCTGCTGTCCAGGCTGCCCCCCCCTCGGACGGTTAAAGACGGGCCGGAAAGAAAGGCAGAAGAATGTCGGTTGTTTTCCTGATTATCATCGGCGCGGCGGCGGGGTTCCTCGCCACGCGGATCATGCGTATCGAGACGGATGTCATCACCACCATTTGCATCGGCATGGCCGGAGCCCTGATCGGAGGGCTGGTGCTGCGCACCCTGCTGGCGGTTATGGGACTGCTTGCCGGGTTGGTGGGGGCCGTGTTGGGCGCGCTTGCGTTGATCTATCTGTGGCAGAAGATTCAGAACAGGTGAGGCCCCGGGTGCGGGGGACGCCTCTGCTCCGGCGGTAAGGTGTTTCGCTTCGGGCTTTGCCCGAAACGACCAGCGCGGCGGCGCGCCCTTGCGGGCGCGCCGCCGCGCTTGGGGCCTCCAAGGTCTGTGTCCCCCCAGCTGCGGTTGCGATGGGGGCAGCTGTGCGACACGGGCAGGCGTGCGCTATCGGCGTGGCGGTCGGGGTTTGTAAACAGGCAGATGCCACCCGAAGGCCAGGGATCCGGCGCGGGTTGCCCAGGTCACCACAGCGCATCCGATCAGGGCCGAGCCTGGTGCCAGCCCGAGCCAGATCAGCGTCACTGCCACAATCGCCCCGGCCATGGCGCAGGAAATGTAGAGCTCTCCCTGTTTCAACACCAGTGGAAGCTCGTTGCAGACTACATCGCGCAACAGCCCGCCGAGGCTGCCGGTTGCCATGCCCATCAACACCACGATCACCGGACCATGGCCCAGCTCCATCGCCGCGCCGGTGCCGGCCGGCACCGCGATCGCCAGGGCAAAGGTGTCGAGCCAGATCACCCAGCGCAGGCGGCTTTCCACCAGGTGGGCGGTGAAGAACACCAGAACGGCAACGCCGGAGGCCAGCAGGATGGGCATCGGGTCGCCGACCCAGAAGATCGGATGCCGATCAAGCAGCACATCGCGCACAGTGCCGCCACCCACGGCGGTCAGGCAGGCGATGAAGGCAAAGCCGACGATGTCCAGTTGCGCGCGGCTGGCAACCATCGCCCCGGAGGCCGCGAACACAATGACCGATGCGTAATCGAGAAGGGTCAGAAAGCTCATGCGGTGATCCCCTGTGTGACGGTGTGGCGCGAATGTCCCCGGAAGGCTGCGTTGCGGTCGATCACAGAGCAGGCTCTGGCCCGCGCAGCGTGATCGCTATCCCGCAGGCGCCTTGCCGGAGGATTTGAACGGCGCCATGCCCGCGCGGGCCAGCTCATCCGCACGTTCGTTTTCCGGGTGGCCCGCATGGCCCTTGACCCATTCCCAGGTCACATCATGGCGCGCCTGTGCCGCATCGAGGCGCTGCCACAGTTCCACATTCTTCACCGGCTTTTTGGCCGCCGTTTTCCAGCCGTTCTTCTTCCAGCCGAAGATCCAGCCGGTGACGCCGTTCTTAACATAGGCCGAGTCGGTCACCACGGTGATCTTTGACGGCCGGGCGAGGCTTTCCAGCGCGTGGATCGCGGCCAGCAGCTCCATCCGGTTGTTGGTGGTTTCTTTCTCGCCGCCCTTCAGCTCGCGTTCCTTGACGACGGTCTCGCCGTCCATGGCACGCAACAGGGCGCCCCAGCCGCCAGGGCCGGGATTTCCGGAGCAGGCTCCGTCGGTATAGGCAAATAAATCAGGCATGGGCGGTCAGTACGACAAAGGTCTCCTCGGCGCCAGCCAATCCTTGGCCATTTCCGCGCGACACGTTGACGATGGTGAAGCCGAAGAACTCCAGAATATCCCGCAGTTCCTCCTCACGATAATAGGCGTAGAACCGCCCCAGATCATCACGGCCTTCGCCTTCGCCCAGCTTCATGCCAAGGGCCAGGCGGCCACCGGGCTTGAGAGCACGGCGCAAGCGCATCAGGTGGGTGGGAAAATCGTCCCGCGGCGCATGCAGAAGGCTGAAGAAGGCCCAGATGCCGTCGAATACGCCCTCGACGGCGATGTCCTCGAACTCGGCCACGCTGACCTCGACCCCGTAGGTGTCGAGCGCATAGGCTGCCATCTCGGGCGAGGCATCCACCGCCGCCACCCGATAGCCATCATCGCGAAACCGCGCCGCCCAATGGCCGGGACCGCAGCCCAGATCCAGGACAGTGCCGCCCGCGGGCAGCCCGGCGACAAAGGCGCCGTAATCCTGTTCGTGGTCGGTGTCCTTGGCGCGGGCAAATCCCTTGGCATAGTCTTCGGCGGCCTTTGCATAGACGGCCATGGTTTCTTCATCGCTCATAGGAACACTCCGACGGACAGGGACAGGACGACAATGGCGGTCAGAAGCACGCGCAACCGCATCCACCAGCCCGGCGTCAGCCGCCAGAGGCTGAACATCATGTCCAGCAGCAGCAGGCCGAGAAACCCCCAGATCAGGTTCATGCCCGCACTGACCGGCCCGCCGCCGGTCATGAAAAACGCCCAGAGCGCCGGGATCACCGACAGGGCGTAGCAGGCCGCCGATTGCAGGCGACCCGAGGCGCGGGTGGCATAGCCCCAGAGCACGCCGGACATGAAGCTGAGGATGACCGAGCCATAGAAAAGCTGCACATAGGGGCCGACAAACCGCGGGCCGAGGGCGCTGCTGCCCCAACTTTGCAGGGAGGGGACCAGCAGCGTCAACGCGCCCCAGACAAAGGGGATCACCCCGGCCAGCCCAAGGACCAGCGGTGCGGTTGGAGTGCCGCGCAGCATCAGGCGCGCTCCATCGCAAGGCGTATGGCCAGGGCGCCAAAAATGGCGGCAAAGCTGCGGTTCAGCCATTTGACCACCCGGTCCGACCCGAGGATCAGGCTGCGGGCCTGGGCGGCGAACAGGCCGTAGAGGACAAACACCGCAAAGGTCATCGCCATGAAGACCGCGCCGAGGCTGACCATCTCCTGGGTTGTGCTGGCTGCGTTTCCGCTCAGGAACGGCGGCATCAAGGCCAGAAAAAAGACCGAGAGCTTCGGGTTCAGGATGTTGATGAGCGCGCCGCGCTGGGCGATCTTGATCCCCGGCTGCGGGTCGGGTTTGGCGGCGGAAACCGACAGCGCGCCACCGGATTTCAGCATTTGCCAGGCGAGGTACAGGAGGTAGAGAACGCCCGCGATCTTCACGCCCTGAAACAGAAGTGCCGAGGAATGCAGCACCGCCGCCAGTCCAAGCGTGGCCGCCGCCAGGTGGGGCAGGATGCCGATGGTGCAGCCAAAGGCGGCCCAGACCGCCGCCCGTCGCCCGCGACCAAGGCCAAGCGCCAGCGTGTAGATGACACCGGTGCCCGGTGCGAGAACGACAACAAAGGCCGTCAGCAGGAATTGCAGGGAAATCAATGAACCGGTTCCTTATGATGCGAATGAGGCGGCAAAAACAAATGCCTCCTCAAGGTAGTCGCAGCGCCCCGGATCGCAAGCCTTTGCGTTGATTGCGGTCGTGCAGAGCCGGATCACCCAGAAGGATAAGACAGCGGGATCAGGCGGTGCGCAGGGCGCGTGGGACCTTGAATTCCACGTTTTCCACCGCCGTTTCCACCAGTTCCACGGTGACCTCATAGCGGCTGCGGAAGGCATCGATGACCTCATTGACCAGCAATTCCGGTGCCGAAGCCCCGGCGGTGATGGCAATGGAGCGAATGCCGTTGAGCGCGCGCCAGTCGATGTTTTCAGCGCGTTGTACCAACTGCGCATAGGTGCAGCCGGCCTTCGCCCCCACTTCGACCAGACGCCGGGAGTTGGAGGAATTCGGCGCTCCCACCACCAGGAGGGCGTCGGATTTCGGCGCCACCGCCTTCACCGCCTCCTGACGGTTGGTGGTGGCGTAGCAGATGTCTTCTTTATGCGGGCCGATGATGGCGGGAAACCGCTCCTGTAGGGCGGCGACGATGTCCTTGGTGTCATCGACCGACAGGGTGGTCTGGGTGACAAAGGCGAGACGCTCCGGATCGCGGACCGCCACCCGGGCCACATCCTCGACGGTCTCGACGAGCAGAACTTCGCCCTCGGGTAGCTGGCCCATGGTGCCGATGGTTTCCGGGTGGCCCTTGTGACCGATCATGATCATCTGCAAGCCTGCCTCGGCATGGCGCTGCGCCTCGATATGGACCTTGGAGACCAGCGGGCAGGTGGCATCGACAAAAACCATCTCGCGGGCCTGCGCGGCAGCGGGCACCGATTTCGGCACCCCATGTGCGGAAAAGATCACCGGCCGGTCATCGGGGCATTCTTCCAGTTCCTCGACAAACACCGCGCCCTTGGCCCGCAGTTCGTCGACAACGAATTTGTTGTGCACGATCTCGTGACGCACAAAAACCGGCGCGCCCCATTTCTCCAGCGCCATCTCCACGATCTTGATGGCCCGGTCGACGCCGGCGCAAAATCCGCGCGGCGCGGCAAGATAGAGGGTCAGGGGTGGTTTCTCGGTCATGGATCGACGTTCCCGGGGCAGGCGGAGGACAGGCAGGATGTGCCCCAGAGGTAAGGCCTGTGGCCTGCGAGGTCCAGTGCCGGCGACATCGCAAGCGCCCAAAAGAAAACACCCGGCGGTTGGGGGCCGGGTGCTTTCCATGTGAGTGGTTGTTTAGGGCTCAGCTGCCTGTCGAGGCAGAGCGTGTCTCGCTCGGAACTTCGCGCGGTGGTCGGCCGATGACTTCGCGCAGCTCTTCAAGCTCGATGAAATTGTCGGCCTGACGGCGCAACTCGTCGGAGATCATTGGCGGCTGGCTGCGGATCGTCGAGACGACCGAAACCCGGACGCCCTGACGTTGCAGGCTGGCGATCAGAGGGCGGAAGTCTCCGTCGCCGGAAAACAGCACGATATGATCGACGCGCGGTGCCAGTTCCATGGCATCGACGGTCAGTTCAATATCCATGTTGCCTTTGACTTTGCGACGGCCCATGCTGTCGGTGTATTCCTTGGCGGGTTTGGTCACCATGGTGAACCCGTTGTAATGGAGCCAGTCCACAAGCGGGCGAATCGGTGAGTACTCGTCGTTTTCCAGCAACGCGGTGTAGTAGAAGGCCCGAACAAGCTTGCCGCGCCGCATGAATTCCTGGCGCAGAAGTTTGTAGTCGATGTCAAATCCCAATGCCTTGGCAGAGGCATATAAATTCGAGCCATCTATGAACAGCGCGAGCCGTTCGTCCTTGTAAAACATTTTAAATGTGTCCTTCTGGTGTCGCAGCGACCGGATGTCCGTGAGTGAGTGAAATAAATGCCGATCCTGCGGGTGGACTTAATTTAGGTTATTTGGCACTCCCCGCAAGTGTTAGCTCTTATGGAATTGGGGTCAAGCATGGCCGAAATCCGGTCGTCATTTCTGGTTGCACTCGGCAGCAACCTGCAGAATGCGGGCACCACACCGCTGAAGACTGTACAGGCTTGCCTAGCGGAATTCGCTCCGGCGGGGCTGCAAGTTATTGCAATTTCGAACTTCTATCGCACTCCGTGTTTCCCGGCCGGGGCGGGGCCCGACTATGTCAATGCGGCGGTAGAACTCCGTGCAAGCCTCTCACCGGCGGAGGTTCTGTCGCGATTGCACAAAATTGAGGCACAGTTTCAACGCACCCGGACACAGAGATGGGGCATGCGGACCCTGGACCTGGACCTGCTGGCGGCAGAGCAACGGATTCTGCCGGATGTGCAGACCTACGAGACCTGGCGCACCTTGCCACCAGAGCGTCAGCGCCAGGAGGCTCCGGATCAGCTGGTCCTGCCGCATCCGCGGATACAGGACCGCGCCTTTGTGCTGGTGCCCCTGGCGGATGTGGCGCGCGACTGGGTGCATCCGATCCTGAACCGCAGCGTCGGGCATATGCTGGCGGACTGTGATGCGGCGGATCTGGCCGAGGTGCAGGCGCTCTAGCGGGCAATCACGCGAGGTTTTCCTGCAATTGTGAACTCTGTCGACTTGTCAAGTCCGGTGATTCATCATAGAAGCACGTCTTCTGGACCCAGAACTGTATTGGAGAGTCGCCCATGGCCCGCGTGACGGTCGAAGACTGCGTTGACAAGGTTCCCAACCGATTTGAGCTGGTGATGCTGGCCGCGCATCGTGCGCGTGAGATCTCTGCCGGTGCCGAACTCACTGTGGATCGCGACAACGACAAGAACCCGGTCGTCTCCCTGCGCGAGATTGCCGAGGAAACCCAGAGCGCCGACGCCCTGCGCGAACGCCTGATCGAGAGCAACCAGTCTCAGATCGAGGTGGACGAGCCGGAAGAAGATTCCATGGCGCTTCTGATGGGTGGCGAAGCCGACAAGCCGCAAGAAGACGACATGAGCGAAGAAAAGCTCCTGCGGGCGCTGATGGAGGCTCAGGGTCAAGGCTGATCCGGGCTGCATGAAACGAGAGGTTGCGGACCGGCAATGACATCTGCTGATGACCTGATTTCCTTGGTCCGCGACTACAACCCAAAGGCAAATGAACAACGCCTGCGTGATGCCTATGCCTTTGGCGAGGACATGCACGAGGGGCAGTTCCGGCATTCGGGAGAGCCCTATTTTACGCATCCCGTAGCGGTGGCCGCGATCCTGACGGAACAGCGGCTGGATGATGCGACCATTATCACCGCGCTGCTTCACGACACCATCGAAGATACCAAGGCCTCTTATGAAGAGGTCTCCTCGCGCTTTGGCGAGGAGGTGGCGATGCTGGTGGATGGGGTCACCAAGCTGACCAACCTGCAACTGTCCTCGCGCGAGACCAAACAGGCGGAAAACTTCCGCAAGCTGTTTATGGCGATGTCGAAGGACCTGCGGGTCATTCTCGTGAAGCTCGCCGACCGTTTGCACAACATGCGTACCATCCGCGCCATGCGGCCCGAGAAACAGGCCCAGAAGGCGCGCGAGACGATGGACATCTACGCGCCGCTGGCGGGCCGCATGGGCATGCAGTGGATGCGCGAAGAGCTCGAAGACCTCGCCTTCAAGGTGTTGAACCCCGAAGGGCGCCAATCGATCATCCGTCGCTTTGTCACCCTGCAACGGGAAACCGGCGATGTGATCCACCGGATCACCGGCGACATGCGCGGCGAGCTGGAAAAGGCCGGCATCGAGGCGGAGGTCTTTGGCCGCGCCAAGAAACCCTATTCGATCTGGCGCAAGATGCAGGAGAAGGATCAGGGCTTTTCACGCCTCTCCGACATCTATGGGTTCCGGGTCATTACCCGATCCGAAGAGGACTGCTATCGCACCCTTGGAACCATCCACCAGCGCTGGCGCGCGGTGCCGGGGCGGTTCAAGGACTACATCAGCCAGCCGAAATCCAACGGCTATCGCTCGATCCACACCACGGTGTCGGGGCGCGACGGCAAGCGGGTGGAGGTGCAGATCCGCACCCGCCAGATGCATGACGTGGCCGAGTCGGGCGTGGCCGCGCATTGGTCCTATCGCGACGGCGTGCGTACCGAGAACCCCTTTGCCGTCGATCCGGCCAAGTGGATCGCCTCGCTGACCGAGCAGTTCGATGGCGAGGACGATCACGACGAATTCCTCGAAGCGGTCAAGCTCGAGATGTATTCGGACCAGGTGTTCTGCTTCACGCCCAAGGGCGACGTGATCAAGCTGCCCAAGGGCGCGACGCCGATCGACTTTGCCTATGCCATCCACACCCGCATCGGTCATGCCTGCGTCGGCGCCAAGGTCGATGGCATCCGGGTGCCGCTGTGGACACGACTGCGCAACGGCCAGTCGGTCGAGGTCATCACCGCCGAAGGTCAGACGCCACAGGTCAGCTGGCTGGAAATCGCCACCACCGGCAAGGCCCGCACCGCCATTCGCCGGGCCCTGCGCGAGGCGGACCGCGAACGCTTTGTGAAACTCGGGCATGAGCTGGCCCGTTCCGCCTTTGAGCATGTGAACAAGAAGGCCACCGACAAGGCGCTTGAAACCGCCGCCCGCGCCCTGCGGGTGAGCGATGTGACCGAATTGCTGGCCCGCCTTGGCGCGGCAGTGATCACCGCCCATGATGTGGTACAGTCGGTCTATCCCGAGCTCACCGACAAGGAGGGCGAGGAGGTCTCCCCCCGCCGCGCGGTCATCGGGCTGGAGCCGGGACAGAAGTTCGAGCGCGCCTCCTGTTGCGAGCCGCTGCCGGGCGAGCGGATCATCGGGATCACCTCGCGCGGGCATGGTGTGGTGGTGCATACGGCCGATTGTGATCGCCTCGGGGAGTTCGAGGATCAGATGGAGCGCTGGGTCGATGTGCATTGGCATTCCGGCACCCATCCGGCGGCCTACAGCACCACGCTGGAACTGACGATCGGCAATGATGCCGGTGTCCTGGGCCGCATCTGCACGCTGATCGGTGAAAAAAAGGCCAATATCTCCAATCTTGAATTCGTTGACCGGAAACCCGACTTTTACCGCTTGATGATCAATGTGGAATTGCGTGATGTGGAACAGTTGCACTCGTTGATATTGACATTGGAAGCTGAAAGCGACGTCGCTGCGGTCGCGCGCTACCGGGAACAGCCTGGAACGCAACACCGTCCGATCTAGCCTCTTTGGCAGCAAGTACAGGGACGATCCTTTGGTATTCAGGCGCCGAGACAGACGCCCGCCGCTGAGGGCGGTTGCGGAGTTTCTCTGGCCCCGTGGGGGCTGGGGCCGGGCGTTCCTGTATGTCAAACACCGGATTCGCCGGCTGCCAGACAGCCCGGAACGCATCGCGCGCGGGATCTGGGCGGGGCTTTTCACCACGTTCACGCCGTTTTACGGGGTCCACTTCATTGTCGCCGCGGTGCTGTCGCGGTTGATGAACGGCAACCTGCTGGCCGCGCTTTCGGCAACCTTTTTTGGCAATCCGCTGACTTATGTGCCGATCGGGGTGATTTCGCTCCAGACCGGCCATTGGCTGCTTGGCAGCCAGCCGGTGGCAGAGGTGGATGCCACGCTCACCGACAAGTTCCTCGCCGCCGGGTCGGACCTTTGGTACAACGTCTATGCCATTGCCACCGGCATGCCGACGGATTGGTCCGGGCTGGAGATCTTCTATGACGAGGTGTTCTATCCCTACATGATCGGCGGGGTCATCCCGGGGATCATCGTGGGTACCATCGGCTATATCCTGTCGGTGCCGGTCATCCGAACCTATCAGCATCGCCGCCGCCGCAAGATCAAGGCCAAGTTCGAGGCGATCAAGAAACGCGCCGAACTGGAAGCGGTCAACAGCCCGCATGCCCCCAGCGGGACCAAGCCGCCCGGCCGCACGCCGCGTGTTCTGCGTCCGGACTAACGGGGCGCGTCACCCAAGTTCGACTTGCGTGACTCTTCGGGACGGCTGCGTGGCCCGCGCGACGGGTCAGCGGGGGTGACGGAGAATTGTATCACTTGCCGCCTTGCGCCTTGCCTCTGCGCCGCGGCCCGCTAGGCTCGCGCTCAAAGACAGCAACGACAAAGAGCTTCTCTCATGTCCAAGACTTCCCTGCGCCTCGGCGTCAATATCGATCACGTGGCCACGGTGCGCAATGCGCGCGGTGGTGCCTACCCGGATCCGATCCGTGCCGCCAAACTGGCGGAAGAGGCGGGTGCGGACGGGATTACCGCGCATCTGCGCGAAGATCGCCGCCACATCACCGACGCGGACATCGATGGTCTGATGGAGGCGCTCTCGGTTCCGCTGAATTTTGAAATGGCGGCGACCGACGAAATGCAGAAGATCGCGCTGCGTCACAAACCGCATGCCGTCTGCATCGTGCCCGAAAAGCGCGAGGAGCGCACCACCGAGGGCGGGCTTGAAGTCGCGCGCGAGGAAAACAGACTGGCGCATTTCATTGCCCCGCTGCGCGATGCGGGGTGTCGCGTGTCGATCTTTATCGCTGCGGACCGCAAACAGATCGAGGCTGCCCATCGCATCGGCGCAGAGGTGATCGAGCTGCACACCGGCGCCTATTGCGACCATCACGCCGAGGGCAATCTGGCCGCCCGCGATGCGGAGCTGGAAGCGCTGCGGGAGATGGCCAGCTTTGCGCATTCCCTCGGTCTTGAGGTGCACGCGGGGCATGGCCTGACCTATGAGACCGTGCAGCCGGTGGCGGCCTTCCCGGAGGTGATGGAGTTGAACATCGGGCATTTCCTGATCGGCGAGGCGATCTTTCGCGGTCTCACCCCGGCCGTACAGGAAATGCGCCGCCTGATGGATCTGGCCCGGGAGGGCGCTGCGCAATGAAGCTGGGTCGTTTTGCCGTCGTCTATCTGGCGACCATTGTCGGAATGCTGGTGATCGTCCTTCTGGTGCAGGCGATCGCCCGGTTCGATATCAGCAATTCTGGCATGGCGATTATCCCGGCGATGGTGGCGGCGCTTGTCGAAGGGCAGTCCTTCGCCCGCGCCGAAAACCGCCTGCCCGAAAGCCCGGAGATGTGGCGCTTTGCGCGCCGGGCCTCGGTCATTGTTCTGGGCCTCACCATGATGTCGGCTGCGGTCTTCAGCATCGCAGTGCCGGAGATCGCCTATATGCTGCGCCAGCCAAACGGGGCGGTGCTGCTGCTGCTGGCGATCCTGTTCCAAACGCTGGTGTCGTTCTTCCTGATGCGCCTGTTCCTGGCGAGCGGCGCAAAATCTGCGCTTAAGGCCGCAAGCCGGAAGAGTGACCGGAGCTAGATAAGGAGGGGGCGAAACCGCAAATGATCCTTGAGACACCCGCAGCGTCCTTTGGCCTGATTGCGCTGGCGTTCCTTGTGGTCACGGCCTCGCCAGGCCCGGCCAATCTGGCCTGCGCGGCGGTGGCGATGTCCGAGGGTCGCAGGGCGGGACTGCGCATGGCGCTTGGACTGGCGTTGGGGCTGTCGGTCTGGGGGCTGGCGGCGGTGGCGGGACTTGGGACCCTGTTGAGCCGGTTCGAAGGCGCGCTGGTACTGCTGAAACTGTTAGGGGCGGCGTATCTGCTGTGGTTGGCCATGGATGCGGCCCGATCCGCGACACGGGTCACGCCACCGGTTCTGCCTGTCTCGGGGCGCAGCCGGTTTCGCCGCGGGCTGATCTTGAACCTCTCCAATCCCAAAGCGGTGTTTGCCTGGATGGCGGCGCTTTCGATGGGGCTTGAAGCGGAGGGCGGTCTGGGGCCGATGTTGCTGGCGGCGCTGCTCTGCATGGGTCTCGGAGCGGTCAACTACCTGCTCTGGGCGGTCGTGTTTTCCACCCGACCCGCCATGCGCGCCTATGATCGAATGCGCGGCTGGATCGAGTGGGCGGTGGCGGGGCTGTTTGCTATCGCCGGGCTGGGCCTGTTGCGCGCGATCCTGGATCGCTGAAACCGCTGCAAAGGAGCGTAAGGATGGATACGTCACATTTTCTGTTGCCGCTTGCGACTGTTGTTCTGGGTTGGGTGCTGGCAGGCGGCAGTCCCGGACCGGCGACGCTGACCATTTCCGGCACGGCCATGGCCCAGGGGCGGCGGGCTGCCGTGGTGCTGGCGCTGGGGGTGCTGAGCGGCTCCGCACTCTGGGGGCTGGTCGCGGCGCTTGGCTTTGCAGCGATCATGCGGGCCAATGTCTGGATGTTCGAGGTCATCCGCTACGCCGGAGCGGCCTATCTGTTCTATCTGGCGGTAAAGTCGCTGCGCGCGGCCTGGCGGGGGCAGGCACGGCGGACGCCTCCGGCGGCGGATGGGGTGCTCTTTGTCAAGGGGCTGCTGCTGCATCTGACCAATCCGAAGGCAGTTCTCGCCTGGGGCGCGATCTATGCCATTGCACTGGCGCCCGGGGCGCCCACGGCGGCGATCTGGCAGCTTTATGGCCTGCTGATCTGTGTCTCCGCGATGGTGTTTGTCGGCTATGCGCTGCTGTTTTCGGTTGCCGTGATCGGTCGCGCCTATGCCCGCACGCGTCGTGGGTTTGAACTGGCCTTCGGGCTCCTGTTTGGTGCCGCGAGCCTCAAGATCCTGACGTTGCGGTTGGCCTTGTGATGTCTCACAGGAGGCGCGCATGATTTTGGGGATTGGCACGGATCTGGCCAATATCGACCGTATCCAGCGGACGCTGGACCGGTTTGGCGACCGGTTTCGCAATCGTGTCTTTACCGATGTGGAGCAGGCCAAATCGGAACGCCGTCGCGATGTGGCTGGCACCTATGCCAAACGCTGGGCCGCCAAGGAGGCCTGTTCCAAGGCGCTGGGCACCGGGCTACGGATGGGAATTGCCTGGAAGGACATGGCGGTGTCGAACCTGCGCAGCGGCCAGCCGGTGATGCAGTTGAGCGGCTGGGCGGAAGCGCGGCTGGCCGAGATTACGCCACCGGGCCATGAAGCGGTCATCCATGTGACGCTGACCGACGACCATCCCTGGGCCCAGGCGATCGTGCTGATCGAAGCGCGCCCGGTGGCGGCCGGGTCGACGCCAGCTCCGGACCAGCTGTAACCCCGGTTGCATCACGCCACCGTTGCCAAGAGGGGTTGCGCTGCGCCACGCGCATCGCGCGGGGGGCGGGCGCCGCACCTGCGGTGCGGCGCCCGCCCGATCAAGACCAACCGGCCTGCCCAATCGCCCCGCCTGTCGACCGAAGCCGGTGGCCGCAACCGGATCGGTGCCCGGAGAGTCCGCGGCTGCGCGGAGCCCATGAGGTCCGCCGGCGGCACCAACCTTGCGTTGCGACGCCGCGTCCCTTGCTGCGCCACATCATGCCCGTGCCAACGCCACCGCTTGACTTGCGGCGGGCGGCCCCGCATGTACGCCCGGACCCGCCCACAAACGACCGGAGAGCCTGATGGCGTCGAAAACCACTGCTGGGAATTCAATCGTCGAGACGATCAAGACCATTGTCTATGCGCTGCTGATTGCCGGTGTCTTCCGCACCCTGTTCTTTCAACCTTTCTGGATCCCGTCCGGCTCGATGAAGGAAACGCTGCTGGTCGGCGATTTTCTCTTCGTCAACAAGATGGCCTATGGATACTCCTACGCGTCCTGCCCCTCGATCCGCCTCGGGGCGATCGGGGTCAATATCGATGCCAAGGATATCTGCGGCTTTCTTGATGGCGACAACAACCGAATCCTCGGCGGCACGCCGGAGCGGGGCGATGTGGTCGTCTTTCGCCACCCCGTGAATGGCACCGACTACATCAAGCGCCTTGTCGGGCTGCCGGGAGACAAGCTGCAAATGAAAGACGGGGTGCTGCACATCAATGGCACCGCCGTCGGGCTGATGGATGATGGCGTGTTCGAAGAAACCATGGAACGCCAGGGGCCGCAGGGGACCTTTCCCCGCTGCGAAAACGATCCGGTCGGGCAGGGCGGCACCTGCGAGAAATCACGCCGGATCGAGACCCTGCCAGGTGGCACGTCCCATGCCGTCATCAATATCGGCATGCAGGGCAGTGACAATACCGGCATCTATCACGTCCCCGATGGCCATTACTTCTTCATGGGGGACAATCGGGACAACTCAGCCGACAGTCGCGTGCCGCAGGCCGTGGGCGGGGTCGGCTATGTGCCCTATGAAAACCTGATCGGGCGCGCCGACCGGATCATGTTCTCTTCTGCCGGTCGGTCGATGTTGTTCTTCTGGACCTGGCGCGGGGACCGCTTTTTCAAAGGTATTTACTGATCTTTCCCGTCCTATCGTTGCTGGCGAGAGCCGCAGGCATCCCCGCCTGCGGCTCTTTGCGTTGCGGGGCGCTCCGGGTTGGTAGCGCGGGCGTGACCGGGATGATTTTACCGCAAACGCAAGGCAGGATCCCGCGCGGGGTGCTTTCCTCTTTCGCGGTGGTGGGATATGGAACAAATCCACCGGGGCCAGCGTGCCCTACCGTTGTTCGAGGACCACACGTGAAGCTTTCCCGCGATATGCTCGCTTTTCAGGACCGGCTTGGCTACCGTTTTGCCAGCCCGGAGCTGCTGTTGCGCGCGCTGACGCATCCCTCTGTGTCGTCGCCGACTCGACAGGACAACCAGCGTCTGGAATTCCTCGGCGACCGGGTGTTGGGGCTGGTGATGGCGACCGCATTGCTGGAACATGACAAACAGGCCACCGAAGGCCAGCTGGCCCCGCGGTTCAACGCGCTGGTGCGCAAGGAAACCTGCGCCGATGTCGCCCGTCAGATCGATATCGGTGCGGTGCTGAAATTGGGCCGTTCAGAAATGCTCTCGGGCGGGCGGCGCAAACAGGCGCTGCTGGGGGACGCGATGGAGGCGGTGATCGCCGCGATCTACAAGGATGCGGGCTTCGAGGCGGCGCAGAGTGTTATCCTGCGTCTCTGGGGCAAGCGGATCGGCACAGTCGAGGATGACGCGCGCGACCCCAAGACAGCGCTCCAGGAATTTGTCCAGGCCCGCCGCCAGCCGCCTCCGGCCTATGTGCTTGTTGCCCGGACAGGCCCCGATCACGAACCCGTCTTTACGATCGCCGCCCGGCTCGAGGATGGCACCGAAGAACAGGCCACCGCAGGATCCAAACGCCTTGCGGAACAGGCTGCCGCAAAGGCCCTGCTGGCCAAACTGGAGCAAGAGACATGACCACTCGCGCAGGCTTCATCGCCCTCATCGGCGAGCCCAACGCCGGCAAATCCACGCTCCTGAACCGCATGGTGGGGGCAAAGGTGTCCATCGTGACCCACAAGGTGCAGACCACCCGCGCCCGCATCCGCGGCGTGGCCATGGAAGGCGACAGCCAGCTGGTGTTTGTCGACACTCCCGGTCTGTTCCAGCCGCGCCGCCGGCTTGACCGCGCCATGGTCGCGGCCGCTTGGGGCGGGGCCGCGGATGCGGATGTGATCGTGCTGCTCATCGAGGCTCATCGCGGTGTCACCGAAGGCGTCGAGCGTATCATCGAAAACCTCGGCGAAGTCGCACAAGGCCGCCGCGTGGCCCTTGCGATCAACAAGATTGATCGGGTGCAGTCCGATGTGCTCCTTGGCCTCACCAAGGACCTGAACGACCGGTTCCCCTTTGCCGAGACATTCATGATCTCGGCGGAAAAAGGCTACGGCACCGACGATCTGCGCAGCTGGTTGGCAGCGGAACTTCCCGAGAGCCCCTGGCTCTATCCCGAGGATCAGATCGCCGATCTGCCTCTGCGGATGATCGCGGCGGAAATGACCCGGGAAAAGCTGACCCTGCGCCTGCATCAGGAACTGCCCTATCAGCTCACCGTCGAGACCGAGAAATGGGAAGAGCGCAAAGATGGTTCCGCCCGTATCGATCAGGTGGTCTATGTGGTGCGCGACGGTCACAAGGGCATCGTTCTCGGCAAACGGGGTGAGACGATCAAGGCGGTGGGCCAAGCCGCGCGCGCCGAGTTGGAAGAGTTTCTGGATCGCAAGATCCACCTCTTCCTGCAGGTCAAGGTGCGCCCGAACTGGCTCGAGGAATCCGAGCGCTACTCGGAAATGGGGCTGGAATTCAAGGACGGCAACTGACGCCGCGCTGACCTCCGACATAACGCCACCGCAGCCCGGGGCGATCACGAGAGGGTCTTCATCTTCTCCAAAATATCCCCGCCGGAGGCTCCGCCGCTGCGTTCGGCGCGCCTTCTGCGGCCCTTGCGCCGCGCCGTCATCTTTCCCTAAATACTCTCGCCGGAGGCGCCCATGGGATGCCCCGCAGGCCGCCATTGCAGCAGGAGCGCCCATGTCCCGCCTTACCGCCCGTTTCTGGGTTGATGCCTATCTGGCCCGCTTGCGGTTTCAGGACATACCGGCCTTTGTCACCGCCCATGGCGATGACACTGCCGGAGCGGTGCTGGTCAAGCTCAATACGCTCGACGGGCAGGCCCGGGTCTTTCAGCGTTCGTTTGACCTGATGACCGGAGACCGCAAATGGGTCGAGCTGACCGCAGGCGCGGATGCCGAGGCCGAGGCCTCCATCGCCCGGCAACGCCAGTTCGACAGCGACCTCTGGGTGATCGAGGTCGAAGACCGCGCAGGGCGCCACCTGCTGGATGAGCCGGGGTTGGACTAGGCGATGGACTGGCGCGATCACGGCATTCTGCTGACGGTGCGCCGGCATGGCGAATCCTCCGCCCTGATCGAGGTCTTTACCGAACATCACGGGCGGCATGCGGGGCTTGTGCGGGGGGGCGCCGGCCGCAAGATGGCCCCGCATCTGCAACCGGGGGCGCAACTGGATCTCGGTTGGTCGGCGCGGCTCGAAGATCACCTCGGCACCTACAAGGCCGAACCCCTGCGCAGCCGCGCGGCGCTGGCGATGTCGGGGCGGCTGGCCCTGGCCGGGCTCAATGCGGTCTGCGCGCTGCTGGCCTTTGCGCTGCCGGATCGCGAACCACATCCGGATCTCTACCGGCGCAGCGAGGCGCTGCTGGAGCTGCTCGACAATGCCGACCTCTGGCCTCTGGGCTATCTGCGCTGGGAACTGGGCCTGCTCGAAGAGCTGGGCTATGGCCTTGATCTGACCGCATGCGCGGTGACCGGCGCAACCGAGGGGCTGGCGTATGTCTCCCCCAAGACTGGCCGCGCCGTGTCTGTCGCCGGGGCGGGGGACTGGGCCGACCGGCTGCTGCCGCTGCCGCCGGTGATGCTGGGGCAGGGTGTGGCGGCGGACTCCGAGATCTTGACCGCGCTCGGCACCACCGGCTACTTTCTCGAGACTAAGCTGGCCCCGGCACTGGGGAACCGCCCCCTGCCGCAGGCGCGGGGGCGGTTCCTTGACGCTCTGGCCCGACGCGCCTAGGTCCGACTCGAGCCGCCTGACGCTCAGTCGGTGGTGTTGCGCCAGACCGAGAACAACACCATCGTATCGTTGTTATCTGCATCCGAGCCGCCATCGTTGGAGGCCAGCATGGTCGCCAGCCCGTTTGCGGCCACATCCATCTGCTGGGTGGCCACCACGATGGGCGACCGCTGCCAGACATCATTGTCGTGGTATTGCACATTGCCGAAATAGGTCAGCTGTTCCGGCACCCCTTCGGTGGTGGAGATGGTGACGTGGTCCAGCGCATATTGCGATCCCGATGCCCCGCCGACACTGTCTTTCTGCACGTAGTTCAGCCCGTCACCGAACAACGACAGCCGCTGAGTATAGCCCGAGGTCTGCGCGCCCTGGATGAAGACCGCCAGGTGACCGCCGCTGGTGCCGCTCTGGAACGGTTCCAGGTCGATCGGCACCGGCGCGAAGAGGGTGACATCATCCTCCGCACCGCAGGCGGCGATTTCCGCCTGATCGCCGATTTGCAGATCGCTCTGGATGCACCACTGGTTCGACGCCAGCGTCAGCGCCCCCTGTCCCGTCCAGGTGAAAAGCTGGTTGGTATCGGTGCTGCCGACACAGTTCCAGACCTGGACCTTGGTGCCCTTGCCGGGATTCGCGGTATCCACGTCGAGACATTGATCCTGCTGCCCGGGGGTGCCGAAGACGATGCGCTGCGGCGTTGCCGTGTTCTCGGACACATGCCAGCGCGGCGCTTCTCTGTCGCAGTCGACGCCGACAACGGCGGTACCGGCCGCGGGCGGGTGGGTCCGGACGCCGAGGCAGACCCGATTGTCATCGTCAGAGGCATTGATCACCATGACGCCGGTCGGTGAGGTGCTGTCCTGCGCCATGACCGATGCCGCAGGAAGGGAGAACGCAACAATAGAGAGGAGGCGGCAGAGCCGGGGGATGGGATGGAAAAGATCAAACACGAACCAATACTCCTTTTATGGTTGTGCGATTAGGCATGAAAACAATCTAAGGAGTCTTTAATGCGGGTCGCGAACAACCTCAGGTGGTTTGTGGGCGCGAAGCGGACGAAGAGATAACCCTCTCCACTGCGCGGGCCAATGCGCGGGTTTTTGCCGTCAGGGACCGCCTTCGGGACAATCGCGCCAGCCGCGATGCGGAAACCGTCACAGTGTTGATACCTCGGGCAAAGATAGTGCCGGCGATTCACAATGGGACCGCCGCTGCCCGCGGTCTTTCCCAGCACACTCCACCAAGGTGGTTATCAGCAAGGAAGGAATGAACATGGTTGATAAGACGCTCCTCGATCTCTCCTGGGACGATTTTGACGAGCATCGCGATCCGCGCCCGGCATCGAACGAGTTTGATGCCGTAGTCGAACGCGCGGTATCGCGTCGCGGGTTCCTTGGCGGTGCGCTGGCCTTCGGGTCCGGTGCGGCGGTCTTCGGCACCGGGCTGATGTCCTCCACCACCGCCTCGCGCGCGGCGGGACAGGCAAAATTTGCGTTCAAACCCATCGACATCGCCACCGACCACGCGGTTCACGTCCCCGAAGGCTATAAATCCCAGGTGCTGGTGCGCTGGGGGGATGCGCTCTGGTCTGACGCCGATGGTGCCTATTCCGCCGAAACCGGCGTGTCACCCGAGATGTCCGACAAGGTCTTTGGTGAGAACACCGACGGCATGGAACTGTTCGAGGTCGACGGGCGTGAGATCATCACCGTCAACTCCGAGTATGTGAACCCCAAGATCAACCTGCCCGCCGCCTCCGAAGGTGTGCCGCAGACCGCCGAAGAGGTAACGCTGCTGAAGAACCTGCAGGGTGTCACCGTCATGGAGATTGCCAAGGGCGACAGCGGCTATCAGGTGGTCAAGGACAGTCCCTACAACCGCCGCATCACCCATGAAACCGAAATGACCCTCGCCGGCCCCCTGGCTGGGCACGACCTGGTCAAGACGAATGCCGATCCCGAGGGCCGCACCGTCAAGGGCACCATGAACAACTGCGGTTCGGGCAAGACCCTCTGGGGCACCTATCTGACCTGCGAGGAAAACTTCAACGGCTACTTCGGCGCCACCGGCGAGATGCCCGAGGGCGAAGGCTACATCCGCTACGGCATCGGGGGTGAGGGGCGCTACGCCTACGAGAAATTCGACGCGCGTTATGATCTGTCGAAAGAGCCGAACGAGCCGCACCGCCATGGGTTCGTGACCGAAATCAACCCCGCCGACGCGAGCTCCACGCCTGTCAAGCGCACCGCTCTGGGGCGCTTCAAGCATGAGAATGCGGAGATGGTCCACGCCTCCGATGGGCGCATCGTGGTCTATATGGGCGATGATGAGCGGGGCGAATATCTCTACAAATATGTGTCCACCAACACCTGGGCCGAAGGCGAGCCGACAGACGGTCTGCTGGACGACGGTCAGCTTTATGTGGCGAAGTTCAACGACGATCAGACTGGCGAATGGCTGGCCCTGACGCCGGAGGCCACCGGTATGGATGCGGCAGAGATCCTCTGCTTCACCCGTATGGCGGCATCGGCGGTGGGTGGCACCACCATGGACCGTCCGGAATGGGTTGCCTGCAACCCGCTCAAGGCCGAAGGCTATTGCGCGCTGACCAACAACAAGAACCGCGGTGTGAAGCCGAACGCCGGCGGCGACGACACCTCCGTCAACGGTCCGAACCCGCGCGAGACCAACAACTTTGGTCAGATCGTGCGCTGGACCCCGGCCGAGGACAACCACGCCGGCGCGGATTTCACTTGGGATCTCTATGTGATGGCGGGCAATCCGAAGGTCTATGACAACATCTATGCGGGTTCTGCCAACATCAACGAAGGCAATATGTTCAACTCGCCCGATGGCATGGCGTTTTCTTCGGACGGCATGCTCTGGATCCAGACCGATGGCGATGACGACAACGAAGGCGAGTTCGAGGGCCAGGGCAACAACCAGATGCTGGTCGGCGATCCGGAATCGGGCGAGATTGCCCGCTTCATGACGGTGCCCAACGGCGCCGAGGTCACCGGCCTGTGCTGGTCGCTCGACAAGACAGTCGCCTTTGTCGGCGTCCAGCACCCCGGTGGTGCCTGGCCCGATGGTGAAGGCAAGCCGCGGTCGTCCATCGTTGCCGTCTGGCGCGAAGACGGCGCCATGATCGGCTAAGCTTCGGCGCGTACAAACCAAGCAGAGCCCTCTCCGGTTGGAGGGGGCTTTTGCATTGACGTCGTTGCAGTGGGCGTCTGTGGGGTCGTTCTCTGACTTTATTCAATACTGTCAGTGTGATATGTCAGCCTTCTGACCGAAGGTTGCGCTTGAGGGGCAACAGGACAGGCGGGCTGATGTCTTCTTGGATCTACCCTGGAACCTGGCCGGTAATCATGTCCCGTACGCGCAGCGCATAGCGGTCGGTCATGCCGGACACAAAATCTGTCAGCGCATGGGCCGCCGTGTGGTTGTCGACCACCCCGCGCAGGTCGAGATCCACCGCCCGCACCAACTGCGCCCAGTAACTGTGCTGCTCCAGCAACCGCTCGGGGTCCCAGTCGCAGGCCTTCAGCGCGTCGAACAGCCCGTGGAATTCGTCGAGGATCGTGAAGATGACGTGCCGCCCCACCACCTCCAGCTCGGTCTTGCGCCGCGCGGTGAAAATTCGCGCATTGGAGATCTCCTTCAGCTGAGCAAAGGCCCGCGCCTTGGAGGAAACTTCCATCAACCCATCATTGAATGTTCCCGCCATGATGGCGTCGTATTTCTCCAGAAACGCCTGCACCGCACTGTCGATCGACGCCCCGATGGCCATGGCCCTCAGCATGCCGACCCTGTCGCGGCGGGTCATCATCGCATCGTCGGCGCGGTTGGGTTTGCCGGTGATCTCCTCGAGGATGCCGGACACGGTCTCATTGTCCAGATCACCAACAGTTGCCGCATCCTCGAGGTCGAGAATGCGATAGCAAATGTCATCCGCCGCTTCGACCAGGAAGGCCAGCGGGTGCCGGCGCCACCAACGCTGGCCCTGCGGGGTGCGTTCCTCGGGCAGGCCAAGCGCCGTGGCGGCCTCTGCAAAGAGCTCTTCCTCAGCTGCAAAACAGCCGAATTTCTTGAGGCCGACATATGCGGTTCCTGCCTCCATCGCCTCGAGGGCGGCGTGGCGTGTGGTGGGGTATTTCGCAAAGGCGCCCAGCGTTGCGTAGGAGAGCCGCATTCCGCCTGCGCGCCGCGCCATTTCCAGGCGTGCAACGATGCGAAACCCCTGGGCATTGCCCTCGAAGGCCTCGAACTCGCCGCGATGCCGGGCAGGGATACCCGCCGCGATGCCTGTGCCCTGACCTCCATTGGCGGCGAACTGGCGGCTGAACCAGGCACCGATGCTGGCCTCGCCGGAGTGGCCGAAGGGGGGATTGCCGATGTCATGGACCAGACAGGCCGCCTGCACCGTCCCGGCCATCACGTGCTGGAGGCCATCGGCCAGAAGCCCCTCCTTGACCAGCGCCTGACCGACCTGGATGCCAAGCGACCGCCCCACCGAAGAGGTCTCCATCGAGTGGATCATCCGGTGGTGGACATGGTCGTGGTCATAGAGGGGGTGCACCTGGGTTTTCTGCGCCAGCCGCCGGAAGGGTTCCGAAAACAGGATGCGGTCATAGTCCTGCAGATAGGCAGGACGATCAGGCGTATCGGGGAAATCCGGTCGACACAGGCGTCCCGGGTTCAGCAGTTGCGTCCAGTCCATGGGGCTCTCCTGTGCCAGTCCGTCGGGTGGTGCCTAGAAAGCCTGTCGGGGGGCGAAATGCAACCGGTCTGTGGCCAGGCAACCAACGGGAACGAAGCAGATAATCGGGGAGCGGGGGCGCTCCCGCCCATCTGCACCACCCGCCCACGGCGGCTGATACAGAACGGTTGGGCCGGGCGGCGCCGCGCCGAAGGCGCGCCGCCGCCCCCGCGCGATGCGCTTGGCGCAGCGCAAAACCTCTGACAGTTCGCCCGATCTGGATGTGTGGGAGGACTAGGGAGCCGGTGGCTCCAATCCGCTGTCCTCGAGCTTGTGGTCCGGTTCCACATGGATCGTGACATGCACGCCGGGCAGGGCGGCTTCGATCTCCGCCTCCAGTCGATCACAGATCACATGGCTTTCGGCAACGGACATGTCACCGTCGACGACCATGTGGAATTCCACGAACATCGCCTTGCCCGCCCGCCGGGTCTTGATGTCGTGGATCTGGAGCGCGCCGCCGCCGGAGCCCAGGATGACCGTTTGGATCGTTTCCTGTTCCTCGGCGCTTGCGGCTTTGTCCATCAATCCGTCGACCGAGACCGAGACGACATGCAGGCCTTCGCGCAGGATGTTCAGGGCCACCAGCAGCGCGATCACCGGGTCCAGCATATGCCACCCCGTCAGCAGCACCAGAACCAACCCGCAAATGACCCCGAAGGAGGTCCAGACATCCCCCATGAGATGCCGTCCTCCAGCCTTGAAAGCGGGCGAGTTCAGGCGTGTCCCGCTGCGCAGCAGGACTTGCGCCCAGATCAGATTCACCCCCAGGGCGATGCAGTTTACGGTCAGCGCAAGCGGTGTCAGCGCTGCTTTGGTCATGCCGAACAGCGCCCCGTAGGCCTCGTGCAGGATCAGTGCGGCGGCCAGGATGATCATGATGCCTTCGATCACCGCGGAAAAATATTCTGCCTTGTGGTGGCCAAACGGGTGTCCGGCATCAGCGGGACGTTCCGCGTAGCGGATGGCAAACCAGGCCAGGACCGCCGCCGATACGTTGACGAGGCTCTCCATCGCGTCGGAGAACAGGGCCACCGATCCGCTCAGCCCCCAGGCCCCGAGTTTCAGGGCGAGAACCAGCACGGAAACAAGAATGGTGCCACCTGCAACCTGGCGGACCGTGAGGCGGGTCTCCAAACCAAAGCACATCCGCTCAGCCCACCCAGGCACGGCGCAAGAGGTTGAGGCCGGCGATCAGCAGGACAAACAGCGTTGCCCGGCGAAAGGTGCTCTGCTCGATGCGATCCTGCAACCGGCCGCCGATCCACATCCCCAGCACCGCAGGCAGGATCATCAGGACCGAGAACGGCAAGGTTTCACGGCGCATCACGCCTGAACCGATATGGGCAAAGAACAGCACCACCGCCCCAAGGCCGTAAATTACGCCCTGTATGCGCATCTGTTCCTTCTTTTCGGTGCCAAGCGCCGTCAGATAGGCCACCGTGGGCGGCCCCCAGATGCCGGAGAACCCGCCGATGAACCCGGCAAAGGCACCAATGCCGATTTCCATGCGGCGCGAGGCCTCATGCAGCACCAGCTGTCTGCCCATCAGCTGCGTCAGCGCAAAGAGTGTGATCGGCGCTCCGATGATCAACAACATCACCTGAGCAGGCAGGACCCGCACCATCTGCGCGCTCAGCAGCAGGAACAGCCCGCCCACCAGCAAAAAGGCGCGAAAACGCTTCATCGACTCCCATGCGGCGCCCGGCCCCTGTTTGAGCGCCTGAAACCCGTTGGTCACCAGTGTCGGCAGAATCAGCCCTGCCAGCGCCAGATCCGGTGCCATGATCGAGCTGAGACCCGACACCATGATCATCGGCATGGCAAAACCCACAAGGCCCTTGATGGTGCCGGCAAGCAGCGCCACGGCAAAGGCGAGGACAAACCCGGCAGGGGCAAGAAAGGGAAAGAGCTCCGTCATGCCCTGCGTTTAGCACAACCAGCACGTGCTGCACGCGCAAAACAGCAGGGTAACAATAGAACATTATTGCGACCATTCAGGATTTAATGTTGCGCTGCAGGTGCGAAGTGGCCTATCACCAGTGCAGCTTTGAGGAGGATGCTCATGCCCCATGATGGACAACTGGATGGACAGGATATGACCCCCACGACGCCGTTGCTGCCAGACCTACTGTCGCTGACCGAGGGCGCTCTGGCGCCGCTGGATGCGCTGCTGGAAATCGCAACATCGCGGGTGCGTGAGACCGTCAGCGACAGCGGGCGCGTGTCGGGCGCTCTGGTCGAGCAGAATCAATACGCTGCCCATGGGCTCGCGTGGCTGGCCACCTATGTCTATGCCCTGCGCCAGATGCACCGCTGGGCCGAGGCACTCTCGGGCGCGGGCAAGTTTGGCGAGATGGAGCAGCTGATCCACCAGATCGCCTTTGGAGAATACCTCTGGCAGATCTACGGCGGCATTCAAATGAATCAGGGCGAGGTTCTGCGCCTGCAGGATCTGGGTCTCAGCCAGGATGACCAGCGGGCGATGATGGCATCGGCGGTGATGACGTTGACGCAGTCCGGCAACACCCAGGCGGCGCGGGTGCGGCTGGTGGAGCTGATGGAGCAGCAAGCTGGTAGCACCATGTTCGGAGCATCAGGTCTGGACGACGAGCTGGAGATGATCCGAGATCAATTCCGCCGCTATGCTCAGGAAAAGGTCGAACCTTTTGCACATGACTGGCACCTGAAGGACGAGCTGATCCCGATCGAGGTGATCGAAGAACTGGCGGAGATGGGCGTCTTTGGCCTGACTATACCCGAGGAATTCGGCGGTTTTGGTCTATCCAAGGCCTCAATGTGCGTGGTCTCCGAGGAGTTGTCGCGTGGCTATATCGGGGTGGGCAGCCTTGGTACGCGGTCCGAGATCGCAGCCGAGTTGATCCTCGCCGGGGGCACCCACGCCCAGAAAGCGAACTGGCTGCCCAAGATCGCCAGCGCGGAGATCCTGCCGACCGCTGTTTTCACCGAGCCGAACACGGGGTCTGACCTCGGATCTCTGCGCACCCGCGCGGTCAAGGATGACAATGGCGATTACACGATCACCGGCAACAAGACCTGGATCACACATGCGGCGCGGACCCATGTGATGACGCTTCTGGCGCGGACCGACCCGGAGACCACCGACCATCGCGGTCTCAGCATGCTCCTCGCTGAGAAAACGCCGGGAACAGAGGATAATCCGTTCCCGACTGAGGGCATGACCGGCGGTGAGATCGAGGTCCTCGGCTATCGCGGCATGAAGGAATACGAACTGGCCTTCGATGGCTTCCATGTGAAGGGCGAAAACCTCTTGGGCGGCGAGGAGGGCAAGGGCTTCAAACAGCTGATGGAGACCTTTGAATCCGCCCGCATCCAGACCGCGGCGCGGGCTATCGGGGTGGCGCAATCGGCGCTGGATATCTCCATGCAATACGCGCAGGACCGCAAGCAATTCGGCAAGGCGCTGATCAACTTCCCCCGGGTGTCGTCGAAACTGGCGATGATGGCGGTCGAGATCATGGTGGCGCGGCAGCTCACGTATTTCTCGGCATGGGAAAAAGATAACGGCCACCGCTGCGATCTGGAGGCCGGAATGGCGAAACTGCTGGGCGCACGAGTGGCCTGGGCGGCGGCGGACAACGGGTTGCAGATCCATGGCGGCAACGGCTTTGCGCTGGAATACAAGATTTCCCGCGTGCTGTGTGATGCGCGCATTCTGAATATCTTTGAAGGTGCGGCAGAGATCCAGGCGCAGGTGATCGCGCGGCGACTGCTGGCCTAGAAGACGCGAATAGCACTGCGCTCGCCCACGGGTGGGCTCGCCCCCCCCCTCCCGTGGGGACGTCGAGCATTTTCGCCAAATTGCCAGGCGCATCTGGCGAGATCTGTGATATCGCTCCGGTATGATGCGCTTCCTTTTCCTCAGCCTGCTCTTCCTGAGTGCCTGCGGCGACAGCCCCGTTGGGCGCGAGGCCCGCATCCTCGCCATGGGCGATTCCATGATGGCGTGGAACAGCCTTGCTGGACAGTCGATCCCGGATGTTGTCGCGGATCAGTTGGGAGAGCCGGTCGTTGATCGCTCCGTGTCAGGCGCGCGGATGATCTATCGCCTGCCGATCAGCGGTGCCGCGGGCCTGTCGATCCCGAAACAATATCGCGCAGGCCCTTGGGACTGGGTGATCCTCAGCGGTGGCGGCAACGATCTGTGGCTTGGGTGCGGCTGCGGTCAGTGTGACCGGAAGATGGATAGGCTGATCTCCGAAGATACCACGACCGGGGCCTTCCCGGAGCTTGTGTCCCGCATCCGCCAGGACGGCGCGCGTGTGATCCTGCTGGGCTATTTGCGCACCCCGGGCCGGTCCTCCCCGATCGAGAGCTGTCGCGACGAAGGCGATGAGCTGGATGCCCGTCTATTGAGACTGGCCCAAGCAGACGCCGCCGTGACCTTCCTGCCTGCGGCTGACCTGGTGCCTCATGGCGATCTGAGCTTTCATTCGCTTGACCGCATCCACCCTTCGCCCAAGGCCAGCCGGATCATCGGCGGTAGGGTGGCAAAGGTCATTCAGTCGGCGCCTATCCCCACGACATCTCAGTAAGTTTCACGATCCGTCAGATCTGACAGACAGCGCCCGACGCTTTGGAACGCAAAAGCCCCCGCCGAGGCGGGGGCTTTCTGATTTCACGACAGCGGCAGGATCAGCAGATCGCGGCAGCCTTCACGTCGTCGTCGATGTAGGGCAGGTACTGCTCAAAGTTGTCAGAGAACATCTGCACCAGTTTTTCGGCCTGGGTGTCATAGGCATCCTTGTCATCCCAGGTGCGGCGCGGGTCCAGCAGCACTTCGGCCACGCCCGGCGCAGCCACCGGCACATCAAAGCCGAAATTCGGATCCTTGCGGAACTCCGCATTGGCGAGGGAGCCGTCCAGCGCTGCGGTCAGCAGGGCGCGGGTGGCTTTGATCGGCATGCGGGAGCCGGTGCCATAAGCGCCGCCGGTCCAGCCGGTGTTCACCAGCCAGCAGGTCGCACCATGGGCGGCGATCTTCTCGCGCAGCAGGTTGCCATAAACCTCTGGGCGGCGCGGCATGAAGGGCGCACCAAAGCAGGTGGAGAAGGTCGGCTCCGGCTCGGTCACACCACGCTCGGTCCCGGCCACCTTGGAGGTGAAGCCGGACAGGAAGTGATACATCGCCTGCGCAGGAGTCAGCCGCGCGATCGGAGGCAGCACGCCAAAGGCATCACAGGTCAGCATGATGATATTCTTCGGATGGCCGCCACGCGCCGACTCGGATGCATTGGAGATGTAATGCAGCGGGTAGGCACAGCGCATGTTGGCGGTCAGGCTGTCATCCTCGAAGTTGAGATCGAAGGTCTCCGGATCAAACGTCATGTTCTCGATCACGGTGCCGAATTTCTCGGTGGTGGCGTAGATCTCGGGCTCTGCCTCGGGGTTGAGGTTGATGGTCTTGGCGTAGCAGCCGCCCTCGAAATTGAAGGTGCCGTTGGAGGCCCAGCCATGCTCGTCATCGCCGATCAGCACGCGGTCGGGGTCTGCCGACAGGGTGGTCTTGCCGGTGCCGGAGAGGCCGAAGAACACGGCCGTGTCGACCGGGTTGCCCTTGGCGTGGTTGGCGGAGCAGTGCATCGGCATGATGCCCTTTTCCGGCAGCAGGTAGTTCAGCAGGGTGAAAACGGACTTCTTGTTCTCGCCTGCATATTCGGTGCCGCCGATCAGGATCAGCTTGCGGTCGAAGTTCAGCGCGATGACGGTTTCCGATTTGCAGTCGTGCTTTTTCGGGTCCGCCTGAAAGCTGGGGCAGTTGATGATGGTGAAATCAGAGGTGAAATCATCCAGATCCTCGCGGTCGGGACGCCGCAGCAGGTGACGGATGAACAGGTTGTGCCAGGCCAGTTCGGTCACCATGCGCACGTTGATCGCATGCACCGGATCGGCGCCACCGACCAGATCCTGCACGAAGTAGTCGCGGCCCTTCATGTGCTCCAGCATGTCTTCATAGAGCGCGTCGAACCCCGCAGGGCTCATTTCGGCGTTGTTCTCCCACCAGATGGTGTCTGCAACGCTGTCGGTCTTGACGACATGTTTGTCCTTGGGCGAGCGGCCGGTGAACTTGCCGGTGGTCACCAGAAAGGCGCCGCCCTTGCCGAGAGTGCCTTCGCCGCGGCCCAGGGCCGCTTCGACCAACGCAGGCTCCATGAGGTTGTAATAGACATTGCCCAGACCCTCGATCCCTTGATCCTCGAGGCGGAAGTGCGGGTTGACCCGTCCAGATGTCATCTTGTGTCTCTCCTGGGTGTCGGCCTGTTGCGTAGGATTGCGGCCGCATGGAACTTTCGCTGCGCCGAACGGCGCCGAGGCGCAATAATAGCACCTCTTGCCCGGGTCTTAACATGAGGTTTTGCAGGAAGAACAGGACGCTTTGGCGACGTTAGCGCAACCACGCAAACCTTTAGCGCCACCAGAAGTTTCGCATAGTGAACGATACTGTTTCACACGCGTGTCACCGATGTTTCACGACCGCGTCTTTAACGATTGCTAAGACATTTTTGCGTCAATGGGCGCCAAGATTTTGCCTGATTCGTTAATCAGGGATTGATTCGGGGCGTCTTCCACGCGACAAAGGACGCAAAACAAACGAATAATGAGCAGATAAGGGCAAATCCGATGTCAAAGATTGCTTTGGTCGATGACGACAGGAACATCCTGACCTCGGTGTCGATGACACTGGAGGCCGAGGGGTTCGAAGTCGAAACCTATAATGACGGGCAGGCGGCACTCGACGCGTTCAACAAGAAACTTCCGGATATGGCGGTTCTGGACATCAAGATGCCCCGCATGGATGGCATGGACCTGTTGCAGCGTCTGCGCCAGAAAAGCCAGATGCCGGTGATCTTCCTGACCTCGAAGGATGACGAGATCGACGAGGTTCTGGGCCTGCGCATGGGGGCGGATGACTACGTCAAGAAACCCTTTTCGCAACGGCTGCTGGTGGAACGCATCCGGGCGCTGCTGCGCCGCCAGGAGGCCGTCGCCACCGATGAGGTCGGCACCGCGCCGGAAACCAAGGTGATGGAGCGCGGCCACCTGCGGATGGACCCGCTGCGCCATGCGGTGAGCTGGAAAGGCCAGGATGTGTCCCTGACCGTGACCGAGTTCCTGCTGTTGCAAGCGCTGGCGCAACGTCCCGGATTTGTCAAAAGCCGCGATCAGCTGATGGATGTGGCCTATGATGATCAGGTCTATGTGGACGACCGTACCATCGACAGCCATATCAAGCGTCTGCGCAAGAAGATGCGCAGCGCCGATGCGGATTTCGCGGCGATCGAGACCCTCTATGGGATCGGCTACCGCTATAACGAAGAATAGGGTCCCGGTGGTCGGGAGCTTTGGCGGAGATAGGCGCGCATGCGCGACTCGAGCGTGACTGACAATGACCGGCTTTCGGGCCGGGACCGACGCCGCGATGGTGATGTGGTGCTGGGCGATGACTGGGTCGCCCCGGAGCAGACGGTCGGACGGGAGATGCAGGCGCGCCGGGCCCGCAGAGGGCTGTTTTCCCTGCGCAGTTCGCCGCTGACCCGCAAGATCATCACCTTCAACCTGATTGCCCTGATCATTCTTGTCTCCGGCATCCTGTACCTGAATTCCTCCCGTCAGAGCCTGGTGTACCAACGTCTCGGCACGCTGGTGTCGGAGGCGATGCTGGCGTCGGATGTGCTGGAAGCGGAACTGCCCGCCGAAAGTGCCGTCAGCCTGGCGGCAGGCGAGGGCATTGATGTCTCCGGGGCGCTGCAAAGCCTGTCCTTGCGCGGCGGGGTCGAGGTCTTTGTCTATGACGCCGACCTGACGCTGGTGGGGCGACAGCAGGGGGTGATGCGCGCCGATGCGCTGAACCGGCTGAATGAAAACGACGAAGGGCGCACGCTGATCACCGATTCGCTGACCGCGATCTGGACGGCGCTGGGCGGTGGCAACCGCGCGGCGACCCCTCCGGATGTGATCGAAATACCCGAAGCGCAATTGGCGGATCTGACCCAGCGCGCCCTGGCGGAAGGCACGCAGGTCAGCGCGGTGCCGGATACGGCCGGGGGCACCGTCTATGCGGCGGCGACTCCGATTCTGCATTTGGGCGACACCGCGGGTGTTCTGGTCATGACCTCGGCCACCGGCGAAATCGACCGGCTGGTCCGCAGCGAGCGGGAAAGGGTGTTGCAGATGTTCGTGGTGGCGCTGCTGGTCTCCGTCGGGCTGAGCCTGGTGCTGGCCTCCACGATCGCCAACCCGCTGGCCGATCTGGCAGAGGCGGCAGAGCTGGGCAAGGACCGTGACAGCGACAAGGTCAAACCGGGACGCATCCGCATTCCGGACCTCTCCGCCCGCCCCGATGAAATCGGCCGATTGAGCCGCGCGCTGCGCGGAATGGTAAAAGCGCTCTATAATCGTATCGATAGTAACGAACAATTTGCAGCTGATGTGGCACATGAGATCAAGAACCCTCTGGCCAGTTTGCAGTCTGCTGTTGGCACGCTGCGCATGGTTCATCGGGAGGACCAGCGGGAGAAGCTGATGGAAGTGATTGAACATGATGTGCGTCGTCTCGACCGGTTGGTGAGTGACATCTCCAACGCGTCGCGGCTGGATGCCGAACTGGTGAAGGAGGACGAGGAAGATTTCGACCTGCTGACCATGCTCGGCAATCTGAACCAGTATCTGGGCGAGGATGCGCGCGGCAAGGGCATCGACTATATCACCGAGCTGCCGAATGAGCCGATTCTCATTCGAGGGCTGGAGGCGCGGCTGGCGCAGGTCTTTGTGAATTTGATCACCAACGCGATCTCTTTCTGCGAAGAGGGCGACGCGATCCGGGTCTGGGCCCGCCGCCGCGACAATCGCGTGCTGGTGGTAGTCGAGGACACCGGGCCCGGCATTCCCGAACAGGCGCTGTCCAAGATCTTTAAACGCTTCTACTCGCAGCGTCCGGACGAGCATTTCGGCAACAACTCGGGCCTTGGCCTGGCGATCTCCAAGCAGATCGTCGAGGCTCATGGCGGCGTCATCTGGGCCGAGAACATCCGCCCGACCGAAGCGGACCTGACCTCGGAACCCCTCGGCGCGCGTTTCGTGGTCGGCCTGCCGGTCTGACCCGGTGGCCCTGCGCGCCACTGATACAACAACACTGCACGCCAGTTGCGTCGCGCTCCATGGGCGCGGCGTTCTGATTTGTGGCACGTCCGGAAGTGGCAAATCGACGCTGGCGCTGGAATTGATGTCGCGGGGCGCGGCGCTTGTGGCGGATGATCGCACCGAGGTGAGCCGATCCCAAACGCAGCTGTTCGCCCGCGCACCGGAGGCGATTTCAGGCCTGATCGAGGCGCGCGGTGTTGGTCTCTTGAAGGCGGCAGCCGTGGCGGAGGTACAACTCCATCTCATTGTCGACATGGATGAACTTGAAACGCAGCGGCTCCCACGCCACGTAACCAAGCAGATCCTGGGGGTGACGCTGCCCCTGTTGAAGCGCGTGGATGCGCGCCATTTTCCAGCGGCGCTGATCCAATATCTGAAAGGCGGAGCCATTGACCCCGACGGAGATCGAGACCGGCCCTGACACGGCCCCTTCTGGCGCCTCGCCGCGCCCACCTCTGGTGCTGGTGACCGGCCCCTCGGGGGCCGGGCGGACCACGGCGATCAACGTGCTGGAGGATCTGGATTTCGAGGCGATCGACAATTTGCCGCTGCGGCTGGTGCCGGGGCTGGTGGATGCCGGCGGTGCAGATCGGCCGTTGGTGCTGGGGCTTGATCCACGCAACCGTGATTTCTCGACCGAGGCGCTGGTGGATCTGATCGACAGGTTGAAGGCGCGCCGCAGTTTCGAGACCACGGTGTTCTACCTGGATGCAAAGCCCGAGGTGTTGCTGCGGCGTTTCTCCGAAACGCGACGCCGGCATCCGTTGTCGCCCGCGGAAAGCCCGGAGCTGGGCGTCGCGCGAGAGCTGGACCTGATGCGCCCGATCCGGGATCGCGCGGACATGCTGGTCGACACGTCGGAGCTGAACGTGCACCAGCTGCGCGCGGAGGTCGAGCAGCTCTTTGCGCCGAAGGGGCGCATGCTTGCCGTGGCGTTGCACAGTTTTTCCTACAAACGGGGGATCCCCCGCAGCGTCGATATGGTGTTCGATTGCCGGTTTCTCGCCAACCCGTATTGGGACCCTGCACTGCGCGACTATGACGGGCGGGACCAGGTGGTACAGGATCACGTGCGCGCGGATGCACGGTTCCAGGGCTTCTTTGACCGGGTTCTCGATCTGACGCTGAGTTTGCTCCCTGCCTACCGCGAGGAGGGGAAGTCGCATTTTTCCATTGCCTTTGGCTGCACAGGTGGGCAACACCGTTCCGTCACATTGGCGGAAACACTGGCAAAGGCCCTTGCGCGCGAGGGGCAGCAGGTGTCAATTAGGCACCGCGAGCTGCCTGGCCAGCAATTGAAGTGAGAGAGCCGCTTGATCGGGATCGTGATCGTCGCACACGGAGGTTTGGCCAAGGAATACCTGGCCGCCGTTGAACATGTCGTTGGGCGCCAGCCTGCGCTGATGGCGATTGCCATCGGCCCTGAAGACGACCGCGATGCCAAGCAAGACGAGATCTGTTCGGCGGCGAATTCGGTCGACATCGGCGACGGCGTGGTCGTGGTGACGGATCTGTTTGGGGGCAGCCCCTCGAATCTCAGCCTGCGCGCCTGCGCACCCGCCAATCGCCGGATTCTCTACGGCGCCAATCTCCCCATGCTGATCAAACTGGCAAAGTCCCGCCATCTGCCGGTGGCGGATGCGGTGCGTCACGCGATGGAAGCGGGGCGCAAGTATATCAATTCCCAAAATGTGAACCCCGAAGGGGGAGCGGCAGAATAAATGGCTCGAAAAACACTCAAAATCATAAATGAAAAGGGCCTGCACGCCCGCGCCTCGGCCAAGCTGGTGGAGGTTGTCGAGGGCTTTGACGCATCTGCCGAAGTGGTCAAGGACGGCATGTCCGCCTCCGGCGACAGTATCATGGGGCTTTTGATGTTGGCAGCGTCCAAGGGAACGACTATTGACGTCGAAACCTCGGGACCGGACGCGGATGCGTTGGCCTCTGCCGTCGAAGCCTTGGTGGCTGACAAGTTCGGCGAAGGCTACTAGTCTGTCGGAACGGTCCAAAAAGACGGGACGGGTGAAAGTGGCTGACACCGCGCATAACAACAACTCCGGCCTCGCGCCGCAGGACACGCAGGCCCCCAAGGGCACATCCACGGGCGAGATCTATGATCGGCGCACCCTGACCTATGCCAATTCCTTCGATGATCGCTGGACCTCGCTGGCGATCCGCACGCTGGAGTGGTTCACGGGCAAATTCACCATCCTGCGCATGGTGTCGAAATTCGAAAAGCGCAATGCCGACTACCGCGGTAACAAGTTCTGGCGCGGGGCGCTGGATGTCATGGGCATCAAGCTGCAAACGCCCGAGGAGCAGATCCAGCGTATCCCCGAGGAGGGGCCGGTGGTGGTCGTGGCCAACCATCCGCATGGCATGGTGGACGGCATGATCTTTGCCGATCTTATTGGTCGGCGGCGTCTGGACTATCGTATCCTGACACGGTCGGTCCTGACCGGGCTGGACGAGGCCGCAACGTCTTTCATGATCCCGGTGCCCTTCCCGCATGATCCGGATGCGCAGCGCAAGATGGTGGAAATGCGTGCCAAGGCGATGGCTCATCTGAAGGAGGGCGGCGTCGTGGCGCTGTTCCCGTCCGGCGTGGTGATGTCCTCTGACAGCTGGTGGGGCCCGGCAGTGGAGCGGGAGTGGAATGTGTTCACCGCACAGCTGATCCGCCGGTCCGGCGCCAAGGTGGTGCCGATGTTCTTCCCCGGGCGAAACTCGCGCGCCTATCAGATCGCCTGCCAGGTCTCGCCGATACTGCGGCAGGGATTGCTGCTGCATGAGATCGTGCGGTCCTGCAACAAACCCCAGGCCCCTGTGGTAGGTGAGGCGCTGACGGAGGCGCAGATGGAGCGTCTGCACAGCGATCCGCGCGGTTTCATGGCCTGGCTGCGGGAGCATACGCTCAGCCTGGGCCAGAAAGACTGAGGTTGAAGGGCTTCTGAGTCACCAAAGCAGCAGCCCGAAGCCCTCGTCCCCTGATCCCGTCCTGGCAAAACCGCCCCCATTCCGCAAGAAAAATAGCGGTTTCCACGCCTTAGGGGCGCGGAGCCTCCGCGATTTGTCTGGCGGCCCGGGCGCGGCCTTGCCCGTTGGAGCTCAGGCGACGAGGGCTCCGAAGCAGCAGCAAGAGCCGGGTTTCAGCGCGTCGGGACGGGTGTTTCGCCGCGGTAGTCGTAGAAGCCGCGCTGCGTCTTGCGGCCAAGCCAACCGGCCTCGACATATTTGGTGAGCAGTGGGCAGGGGCGGTATTTGGTATCGGCGAGCCCGTCGTGCAATACGTTCATGATCGCCAGGCAGGTGTCCAGGCCGATGAAATCGGCCAGTTCCAGCGGGCCCATCGGGTGGTTGGCGCCCAGCTTCATCGATTCGTCGATCGAGCGCACGGAGCCCACGCCCTCGTAGAGCGTATAGACCGCCTCGTTGATCATCGGCATCAGGATGCGGTTGACGATGAAGGCGGGGAAGTCCTCGGCGCTGGCAGCCGTCTTGCCGAGCTTTTCGACCACGGCCTGGCAGGTCTGGAAGGTTTCCTCGTCGGTGGCGATGCCGCGGATGAGTTCCACCAGTTGCATCACCGGCACCGGATTCATGAAGTGGAACCCCATGAAGCGCTCCGGACGGTCGGTGCGGCTGGCAAGACGGGTGATCGAGATCGACGACGTGTTCGACGTGAGAATCGTATGCGGTTGCAGATGCGGCAGGAGATCTTCGAAAATCGCCTGCTTGACGGCCTCGCGCTCCGTTGCCGCCTCGATCACCAGGTCGGTCTGCCCCAGATCCGCCAGGGTCAGTGTGGTGGAGATCCGCTCCATCGCCGCGGTGACATCGGCATCCGAGATCTTGCCCCGGCTGGCCTGACGGGCAAGGTTTTTCTGGATCAGGGACAGGGCGCTGTCCAGCGCTTGCTGGCTTATGTCGTTGAGAACAACATGAAATCCGGAGAGTGCCATGACATGGGCAATGCCGTTGCCCATTTGACCCGCACCGATAACCCCGACTGTTTTAACGTCCATGATGGATGGCCTTTCCTTGTGCCTGCCCAGTGCCTGCGGCCGGATACTAATGGTTTCGCGCCCGCAGAAACAAGGCTGATCGACGCCGTTTTCAGCAAATTCGCCGATTAGCGGTTTGGAAAGATTCGGGCTGCAATATGGCTCTTGGGTGAAAAAGTGGTGGAAGAAATGAGCTATGAACTCAAAAGCGCGGATGCGCTTGTGAGCGAGCTGTGCAGCTACGGCGAGTCACGGCTTCGGGTCCGGGGCCCAGAGCGCGATCTGCGCGATCCTTATATCAGTTTTCTCGGCGGGACCGAGGTTTTTGGACGGTTTATCGAACGTCCCTTTCCGCAAGGTGTCGAAGGGCAGGTGGGGCTGGCCTGCGTCAACCTCGGGTGTGTGAACGCAGGGGTGGATGCCTTTCTGCATGACGACAGCCTGATGGAAATTGCCGCGGGAGGGCAATTGACGATCCTGCAGGTGATGGGGGCGCAGAACCTCAGCAACAGTTTCTACAAGGTGCACCCGCGCCGCAACGACCGCTTCCTGCGGCCCTATGATGCGCTTGTGCATCTGTTTCCCGAAGTGGATTTCACTGACTACCATTTCAACAAGCACATGCTGACCTCGTTGCGGGCCATTTCTGAGGATCGCTTTGCGCGGGTCTGTGCTGATCTGCAGGAAACCTGGCTGACCCGCATGGGAAGGCTGATCGGCATGCTGAACGGTGACGTTGTGCTGTTGTGGTTGCGCTACGACATGGGCGCGGCAGAGACGCTGGGCCCGTCGCCGACGCTGGTGGAGCCCTCGATGCTTGATGTCCTGCGGCCCAGTGTTGCGGATGTGATCGAGCTGGATGTGGCCACGGCCGAACAGGCGCAGGATATCCCCGGGATGATCTTTGGCGCGATGGATCTGCCTGCGGCACGGCTGATGCTGGGGCCAAAGGAGCATGACCGGATTGCCGATGCGGTGGCCTCGCGGTTGCTGCGGGTCCTGGCCGCGGCCTGATGCGCGGGCCGCCCACCGGAGGGGCGGGCGGGATTAGGGGGCAGCGCAAAAGAAAAGAGCCCACGCAATGCGTGGGCTCCTGTCATTTCTGAAAGGGGCTGGCTCAGCCGAGCTTTTCGGTCAGCGCCGGAACCGCCTCGAAGAGATCCGCAACCAGACCGTAATCGGCGACCTGGAAGATCGGGGCCTCTTCGTCCTTGTTGATCGCGACGATGATCTTGGAGTCCTTCATGCCCGCGAGGTGCTGGATCGCGCCGGAGATGCCGACCGCGATATAGAGCTCGGGGGCGACGACCTTGCCGGTCTGACCCACCTGCCAGTCGTTCGGTGCAAACCCCGAATCGACTGCCGCACGGGAGGCACCAACCGCCGCGCCCAGCTTGTCGGCCAGAGCTTCGATGATCTTGAAGTCTTCCTCGGAGCCGACACCGCGACCACCGGAGACAACCACGCCTGCAGAGGTGAGTTCGGGGCGATCGCTCTCTGCGACCTTGTCCTCGACCCAGGACGACAGACCGGGGTTTTCTGCCGCGGAGATGGTGTCCACGGAGGCGGACCCACCTTCGCCGGCTGCGTCGAATGTCGAGGTCCGGAAGGAGATGACTTTTTTCGCGTCGGAGGATTTCACAACCTGGATCGCGTTGCCCGCATAGATCGGGCGTTCGAAGGTGTCGGCGTCCACCACGGCGGTCACGTCGGAGATCACCATCACGTCAAGCAGGGCTGCCACGCGGGGCAGGATGTTCTTGGCGTCGGTGGTCGCAGGCGCAACGATGTGGCTGTAGTCGGAGGCCAGACCGGCGATCAGCGCGGCGGTCGGTTCCGCCAGGCGGTGGCCGAGGCTTTCGTCTTCAGCAACCAGAACCTTGGCGACGCCGTCGATCTTGGCCGCGGCTTCACCGGCAGCAGCCGCTGCGGCGCCTGCCGCCAGGACGGTGACATCGCCCAGGGATTTTGCGGCGGAAACGGCCTTGGCGGTTGCGTCAAGGGACAGTTCGCCACCGGTGACTTCGGCAAGGAGAAGAACAGCCATTACACAGCTCCCGCTTCTTTGAGTTTCTCAACCAGCTCGTCGACGGAGCTCACCATGATGCCAGCGGAGCGGGCTTCGGGTTCCTTGGTCTCCACCACGGTCAGGCGCGGGGTGACGTCGACGCCGTAATCGGCGGCGGTTTTCTCGTCGAGCGGCTTTTTCTTTGCCTTCATGATGTTCGGAAGCGAGGCATAGCGCGGCTCATTGAGGCGCAGGTCCACGGTGACGATCGTCGGCATCTTGACGGAGATGGTCTGCAGACCGCCATCCACTTCGCGGGTCACCTTGGCGTCGTCGCCCTCGATGTCCACGGCGGAGGCAAACGTCGCCTGCGACCAGCCCAGCAGTGCGGAGAGCATCTGGCCGGTGGCGTTCATGTCGTTGTCGATCGCCTGCTTGCCGGCGAGCACGAGGCCCGGCTGCTCTTCCTCGACAACTTTGGCGAGGATCTTGGCGACGGCGAGCGGCTCGATGTCCTGGTGAACGTCATCTGCGGCCACCACGAGGATCGCACGGTCAGCACCCATGGCCAGCGCGGTGCGCAGGGTTTCCTGCGCCTGCTTGACGCCAATGGAGACGGCGACGACCTCATCGGCCTTGCCCGCTTCCTTGAGGCGGATCGCCTCTTCCACGGCGATTTCGTCGAAGGGGTTCATCGACATCTTGACGTTGGCGAGGTCGACACCGCTGCCGTCCGCTTTGACGCGGACTTTCACGTTGTAGTCGATCACGCGTTTGACAGGTACGAGTACCTTCATTGGGCGTTTCTCCTTAACAATCGGGGTTCGCTTGCGCGGCCCCATGAGTGCTCTCGGGGTGTTGATACCGGCTAGACGGGCGTGGCAACAGGGTAAAATCGTCACGTTTTGGCCCGCGGACGTCGCGTTCGCCAAAAGAACGTTTAATTTCGTTGCGGAATTTTCTTTCCGGAAACCTGCCGAGGGGCTTAGGAAAGTTCCTCTCGCCGAAAGTGGGGCAGTGCCGAGTCTCATCACGATTTGGTCGAAACGCAGATCGCGGCTGAACCTCGCGTGTGCTTCAGGGCTTTTGAACGGGTTTTGTTAACAGTTGTGTAGTTCACTGCATTCGCAAACAAATCGAAGAGAAATTTACGAATGCAGTCTTTGGCCAGCAAGGAAGCACAGTTTATTGCGGGCACACTCGAACCCTCGATCAGGCTGGATACTAAGCGCATAAGCGCTGCTGGATTGGGGCGAGAGTTCGCGCCTCTGCGTTTCTTCCTTTTTGAGCAAAGCGCTCGAATGGAAAGCCAGGCCCCTATTTCGCAGCACAGCGTGTTCATCGGTGCGCACAGCTATATGAATGATTCGGGCATTGTGCGGGACAGGGTCTTTATCGGACGGTACTGCAGTATCGGCCGCCGCGTGTCGATCGCAGCAGGTGCGCATTGCATGACGGGAGTGTCTACAAACCCTGCTCTGGCACAGGGGCCTGCCGAAGCGTTCTATAGCGCAGATGAGATAGAGGCTCTTGAGTTCTCGGTTGCCTCTAGGGGAGATGCGCCAACCATCCTACAGGCGGATGTCTGGATAGGAGATGGGGCAATTGTCATGCCGGGAGTGACCGTGGGGACAGGAGCCGTGATTGGCGCGAATGCCGTGGTAACAAAAGATGTCTCCCCATACTCGATAGTTGCAGGAAGTCCCGCACGTCACATTCGGTTTCGTTTCCCAGAAAATGTGCGGGAGCGACTGCTGCAATCACAGTGGTGGGACCTGCCACTGGAAACGCTTAACGCATTCCAATCGGGCAATGTTCTGTCATTTCTTGATGCAGTCGAGGCCTTGGACACCTCCGAGATGCATTTTGCCGATTGCCCAACACTTGCGATCGGAATGTAGTCAGTCAACCAAACCTTGCGGATCCCCAGAGCGGTATCCTCAAGGTGCAGGTTGCGTTTAGGCGTTCGTTGACTGTGGGCACTCGCAAGTGCACTGCGTTCTCTTTGCTGAGTTTGGAATCTGCTCCACTGGCTAAAAAGCACTACCGGTTAGCGCCGGGGACCCAGAGCACGTCCTGTGCACCGTTGTCATTGGCGACGCGAGAGGCCACGAAAAACCAGTCCGACAGGCGGTTGAGGTAGATCAGGACCGAGGGATTGACGTCCTCCTCGGTGGCGAGTTCGGTTGCCAATCGTTCCGCGCGGCGCGCCACGGTGCGGCAGACATGGAGATGCGCCGAAAGGGCACTGCCGCCCGGCAGGACAAAGCTGCGCAGAGGGGCCAACGCCTTGTTCATCACGTCGATTTCGGCCTCCAGCCGGTCCACCTGGGCTTGCGCCATGCGCAGAGGGGGGTACTCGGCCTCGGCGTCCAGATGCATGTCCGGGCGGCACAGGTCGGCGCCAAGGTCAAAGAGGTCATTCTGGATCCGCGCCAGCGCCGCGTCCATCTCGCCCTCGGCAACCAGGCGGGCCACGCCCAGCTGGGCGTTCAACTCGTCCGAGGTGCCATAGGCGGTGACGCGGGCAGAGTGTTTGGCGACGCGATCACCGTTGCCGAGCGCGGTATCGCCCTTGTCCCCGGTGCGGGTGTAGATCTTGTTCAGGACCACCATGGGTCAGTTTCCTCCTGCGCTGAGAGCGACGAAGCCCAGCAGCAGAACCACTGCCAGGAATTGAAAGAAGATGCGCAGACGCATCATCTTGTTGGCATTCTTGCGGTTGAAGTCGCCTCCGATTCCAAAGCCGCCAATCCCGATCGCCAGGACAATGACCACGGCCGCCATTGCCAGTATGCCCAGGATGTAAAGTGGTGTGCCCATTGTTGATCTGATCCTTTGTTGTCCGGTGGCGCGCGGCGTCGGGGCCGGGCCGCTCGACAGGTGATGCGACTATCTAAAGCGCAGGAGAATGCGGTCAATCGCCCGTGTCGAGAGAAACCGTCGCAGGGTGCCGGCGATGTAGGTGGGAGTGGTCACGTAGTAGCGCGGACGCGGACGGCGGGCCTCCAGCGCATGGGCCAGTTTTTGCGATACCGCCGCAGGTGGCAGTTCAAAGGTATCGGGACCGCTGGAATGATACAGCCGCTTCAGCAGCGTCGCCTCGTAACGGGCGCGGATGGGAGAGGCCTTCCAGTCGATGTGTTTCTCGAAATGCGGGATCGAGTTCTGTCGGATGTGCGATGTCACCGGGCCGGGTTCGATCAGCACGACGTGAATGCCGGCGTCGGCCAGCTCCAGCCGCAAGGTGTCCGTCAGCCCTTCGAGGGCGAATTTGGTGGCCGCATAGGCGCCTCGCCAGGGGTAGCTGACCAGCCCCAGCACGGAAGAATTCTGGACGATCCGGCCATGCCCCTGCGCCCGCATCACCGGAATCACCTGCCGGGTCAGCTCATGCCAGCCAAAGAAGTTGGTTTCGAAGATCTCGCGCAGACCGTCTGTGGGCAGATCTTCGACCGCACCGGGCAGGCCGTGAGCGCCATTGTTGAACAGCGCGTCCAGGGTGCCGCCGGTTGCGTCCAGTGCCTCTGCGAGGCCGCTGCGGATGCTGTCGGGGTCGGTGTAGTCGATGCGGGGACTGTCAAAGCCTTCGCCGCGCAACCGGTCACAGTCGCTGGCCTGCCGGCAGGAGGCAAAGACGCGCCAGCCGCGTGCCCGCATATCGTGGGCGGCGGCATAGCCAATGCCGGTCGAACAGCCTGTGATCAGCAGTGTCTTGGTCATTTCGGGCTCCGGAAGTAGGGTCCGGGGCCGAGTTATGACCCTTTCGCGCTCAGCAGGGAAGCGGCAATCCAGCCCACCTGACCGGTTTTGGGGGTTTCAAGCAATGCCCAGCCCGAGGGATCGTCGTTCAGCACCCGCACCTGATCGCCCGCCAGCAGCTGCACCAGCACCGGAAAGCGGGTTCCGGGTCCAAGCCGTACATTGGCCCGCGATGCCCGCACGCGGCGTATGTCTCCGACCGGTTCCGGTGCGGCAGCTGTGGCGACGGGCTGCGGGGCGGCTGCGGTGATCGACGCCAATCCGCCTTCGAGCGCGCCGATCTGCAAGCCGGTGGCCGGCAGGCTGAGCGAGACCCGCTGCGGTTCGGGCGTGCTGTGATGGGTGGTGTTCAGCCCCGTGCCGCGCGGGGCGCCGGGCGCGGGGTTGTCGCGATTGCCGGATGCAGTCTTGATCGCCGCAGGTGGCGGTCCCTGATAAGGTGTCAGCACCGGCGCACCGAGGCGGATTTCAGCCGGGCTGCTGACAATGCGATTCCGGTTTCGTTTTGAATCGGCGAGGGCTTCCTGCCGCTGGATGAGGCTGTCGGGCGGTGCGGGTGGCTCAAAATCGGCACCACCGCTCAATTCGTAGAACGCCAATGCCAACCCGGCAAAGGACACAATCAAAAACCGCGACATGGCGCGTACCCCCTACAAATGATCGCTTCAGACCTCGTGCGGTCCCGGTGTCGACGGCTTCCCCTCGCGCTTGGACAGCGTCGGGGACGGCGGCCGGGGTCCCAATGGCAGTTGGGAGAATCGCCCGTGACGCGATCAATACATCACAATCTTAGCATAAAATGAGGGGAGCCGCGGCGCTTTCCTCCCCTTAGGCCGCGTGCAGAGGCCAAAGGCGACGCAACGCGTGTCGAGCGCGCCGGTCACGGTTTTCATCTGTTGATAACCTGCCAAGGCCGCTTGCCGCTCGACGAGGGGAGCAGTATCACAAGAACATGACCGACCTGGTAGATGATCCGACTCCCCCCGAAATGCCTCAAGAAGGCGAGATTCTGGAACCGTTGCGCCGCGCGATCGGCGAGCGTTACCTGACCTATGCGCTGAGCACGATCATGCACCGGGCACTGCCCGATGCGCGCGACGGGCTGAAGCCGGTGCATCGGCGCATCCTCTATGCGATGAACCGCCTGCGGCTCAGCTCCAGTGGCGGCTTTCTGAAGTCCGCCAAGATCTCCGGCGACACGATGGGCGATTTCCACCCCCATGGCGATGCGGCGATCTACGACGCGATGGCGCGATTGGCGCAGGATTTTGCGGTGCGCTACCCGCTGGTCGACGGCCAGGGCAACTTTGGCAATATCGACGGCGACAACCCGGCGGCCTCGCGCTACACCGAGGCGCGCATGACCTTCATCGCCGAGGCGATGCTGGAGGGGTTGAACGAAGACTCGGTCGATTTTCGCGACAACTACGACGGCCGCCTCCAGGAACCCTCGGTCCTGCCGGCGACCTTCCCGAATATCCTTGCGAACGGCGCCAGCGGCATTGCCGTGGGGATGGCGACCAATATCCCGCCGCATAACATCGCCGAGCTGATCGACGCCTGTATCCATCTGATCAAGGCGCCGAACGCGGGCGACGACACGCTGCTGCAATATGTGCCGGGGCCGGATTTCCCGACCGGGGGCACCATTGTGGAGCCCAAGGAAAACATCGCCCAGGCCTATCGCACCGGGCGCGGCTCTTTCCGTCTGCGCGCCACCCACGAGATCGAGGATCTGGGGCGGGGGCAATGGCAGATTGTCATCACCGAGATCCCCTATCAGGTGCAGAAGTCCAAGCTGATCGAGAAGATTGCCGAGGTCATCCAGACCAAGAAGGTGCCGATCCTCGCGGATGTACGCGACGAGAGCGCCGAAGACATCCGCATCATTCTGGAGCCGAAATCCAAGAACGTCGACCCGGAGGTCCTGATGGGGCTGATGTATCGCAACTCCGATCTGGAGGTGCGGTTCTCGCTCAACATGAACGTGCTGATCGACGGGGTGACGCCCAAGGTCTGCTCGATGAAGGAGGTGCTGCGCGCCTTCCTCGATCACCGCCGCGATGTGCTCCAGCGTCGCTCGCGCCACCGGATGGCGAAGATCGACCATCGGCTTGAGGTGCTCGACGGTTTCATCATCGCCTTCTTGAACCTCGACCGGGTGATCGACATCATCCGTTATGACGAGGATCCCAAAGCGGCGCTGATGCGTGAAAACTGGGATCGCGAACATCCCCGCGCCTTTACCGAGGCGGAATATATCACGCCAGCTGCCGGCGACGGCGAACTCTCCGAGGTGCAGGCCGAGGCGATCCTCAACATGCGCCTGCGCTCCTTGCGCAAGCTTGAAGAGATCGAACTCACCCGCGAGCGCGATGCTCTGCGTGAAGAACGCAAGAGCCTTGCGGAGCTTCTGGACAGCGAAGATCTGCAGTGGAAGAAGATCACCGAACAGCTGCGCGAGACCAAGAAACAGTTCGGCAAGGACTATTCGGGCGGCGCGCGGCGCACCCAGTTTGCCGAGGCGGGCGAGGTCGAGGACGTGCCGCTTGAGGCGATGATCGACCGCGAGCCGATCACCGTGGTGTGCTCGCAGATGGGCTGGATTCGCGCGATGACGGGCCATATCGACCTGGGTCGCGAGCTGAAGTTCAAGGACGGCGACGGCCCGCGTTTCATCTTTCACGCGGAAACCACCGACCGGCTCCTGGTGTTCGGCTCCAACGGGCGGTTCTACACCCTGTCGGCGGCCAACCTGCCAGGTGGGCGCGGCATGGGGGAACCTCTGCGCCTGATGGTGGATCTGCCCAACGAGGTGGAGATCGTCGATCTGTTCATCCACAATCCCGAAGGCCGCCTGCTGGTGGCCTCGGATGCGGGCAACGGGTTTGTCTGTGCCGAAAGGGAAATCGTGGCGCAGACCCGAGGCGGCAAACAGGTTCTGAACGTCAAGGATGACGAGCGCGCCAAGATCTGTATTCCTGTCTCGGGCGATCACGTCGCGGTGGTCTCGGAGAATGGCAAATTCCTGGTGTTCTCGATCGAGGAAATGCCGGAACTGACCCGCGGCAAGGGCGTGCGGCTGCAGAAATACAATATGGCACGCGGGCGTCAGGGGGCTCTGGAACTGGACGGCGGGCTGGCCGATGTCACCACGTTCAACTGGGACGAAGGGCTTCAGTGGGAAATGGGGGGCGGCAAGACCCGCCACGAGACCGACCTCAGCCAATGGCTCGGCAAGCGGGCGGGGGTTGGCAAGCGGCCGCCCTATGGGTTCCCGAAGTCCTACAAGTTCAAATAGCGGCAACAACTTGCCGGAAAACATGTGGCCCCCGCGCAACCGCGCGGGGGTTCGCCGTTGTGCGGGTTTACCGGCAGGGAAGTCCCGGTCTATCACTTGGCGACCCTGATCCGACCGCGAGATAGAGAATGTTGATGATCCGCACCTTTGCGCTTCTGGCCGTCACCGCCCTGCTGGCCGCCTGTACCCCGCCCAGCCCCGATGACGCGTTGCGTGATCTCGGCAGTTTCAAGCTTGGCCATAACATCGTTGTCGCCCCCAAGGTGCAGATGGTGCCCGGGTCCCGCAAGGTGGAGCCGGATGAATGGGTCGATCTGCTGACCAACGAAATGGCAGCGCGCTTTTCGCAATACGAGGGCGACCAGCTTTATCACTTCGGCCTGAGCGTGGAGGGCTATTTTGTCGCGCCCGGCGGCGTGCCATTGGTGCTGAGCCCGAAATCGGTGCTCGCCGTGAAGGTCACCGTCTGGGATGACGCCGCGAACCAGAAGCTGAACGCCGAGCCGAAGACTTTCACCGTGTTCGAGACCACCTCGGGCGAGAGCTTCCTCGTGGGCTCGGGGCATGCCCGTACCCGCGAAGAGCAGATGCTGGGGCTGGCGCGCAACGCGGTCAGGGAGATCGAGGTCTGGATGGCGGAGCAGCACCAGGAAAACGGCTGGTTCGCGCCCGATGCCCCGGAGGCCGCAGAGGTGCCGCCGCAGGCGGATGCGACCCCGGCCAGCGAGTAGCGCGTTTGTCAAGAACGAACCGCTTGATTTTTGCGCGTAAACCAAATAAGCCGCGCGCGCAGAGGAAACCGGGTCCGGTCGGACCCCCCAATTTTCAAAAGGGCGCCTAAGGAATGGCAAAGGAAAAGTTTGAGCGTAATAAACCGCACGTCAACATCGGCACCGTTGGCCACGTTGACCACGGTAAAACCACGCTGACCGCAGCAATCACCAAATACTTCGGCGACTTCCGCGCCTACGACCAGATCGACGGCGCACCGGAGGAAAAAGCTCGCGGTATCACCATCTCCACCGCCCACGTGGAATATGAAACCGAGACCCGCCACTACGCGCACGTCGACTGCCCCGGCCACGCTGACTATGTGAAAAACATGATCACCGGTGCGGCGCAGATGGACGGCGCCATCCTGGTTGTGAACGCAGCCGACGGCCCGATGCCCCAGACCCGCGAGCACATCCTGCTGGCGCGTCAGGTTGGCGTTCCCGCGCTGGTCGTGTTCATGAACAAGGTTGACCAGGTCGACGACGAAGAGCTGCTGGAGCTCGTCGAGATGGAAATCCGCGAACTGCTGTCCTCCTACGACTTCCCGGGCGACGATATCCCGATCATCGCGGGCTCCGCGCTGGCGGCGATGGAAGGCAACAACCCGGAAATCGGCGAAGAGAAGATCAAGGAACTGATGGCGGCCGTGGATGACTACATCCCGACCCCCGAGCGCGCTGTCGACCAGCCGTTCCTGATGCCGATCGAAGACGTGTTCTCGATCTCCGGCCGCGGTACCGTTGTGACCGGCCGTGTGGAGCGTGGCGTGATCAATGTTGGCGACGAAATCGAAATCGTCGGCATCCACGACACCAAGAAAACCACCTGCACCGGTGTGGAAATGTTCCGCAAGCTGCTGGACCGCGGTGAAGCCGGCGACAACATCGGCGCGCTGCTGCGCGGTGTTGACCGTGACGGCGTTGAGCGTGGTCAGGTTCTGTGTAAGCCGGGCTCCGTGACCCCGCACACCAAATTCGAGGCAGAAGCATACATTCTGACCAAAGAAGAGGGTGGCCGTCACACCCCGTTCTTTGCGAACTACCGTCCGCAGTTCTACTTCCGCACCACCGACGTGACCGGCACCGTGACCCTGCCGGAAGGCACCGAGATGGTGATGCCGGGCGACAACCTGAAGTTCGAAGTTGAACTGATCGCCCCGATCGCGATGGAAGACGGTCTGCGTTTCGCCATCCGCGAAGGCGGCCGCACCGTCGGCGCGGGCGTCGTGTCGAAGATCCTCGCGTAAGGCAGGATCGCATCGACGCGCCATACGGACCGTGTCGAAGATCCTCGCGTAAGTCTCGCGAAGATCCGAGAATAGAGAGGGCCTCCCAACGGGAGGCCCTTTTTATGGTGTCAGGAAGCCTGCCACGTGTTTTGCCCGATGGCCGGTGCTGCACAGAGCAACGTCAGGCGCAGAGGGCAAATTCCCTGCACGGAACGCCAACTTCCCTCTTGCACAGCCTGCCCGTCTGGCATAGGAACTGCCGCACTACAGGGGTATAGCTCAGTTGGTAGAGCGACGGTCTCCAAAACCGTAGGTCGCGGGTTCGAACCCTGCTGCCCCTGCCAGTAAAATCAACGACATGAGCCGAGTGACCGATAGCGCAGCAGCTGCGTTTGGGAATTCATTTGGGAATTGTGCCGCTGTTTCCGAACATTTCCAGCTTTTTGATGGCCGATTCAGCAAGCTCCGAATCCCGGCTTAGATAGTGTTCGTCCAGGATGGCCCCGACGTCCTTCATGCTGTGACCGGTGATGGTCGCAATCTCAGCTTCAGAGCAGCCCGCGATGGCGAGGCGTGTCACAGCCGTGCCTCGCAAGTCGTGGAACGTGAGCCCGACGATCTTTGCTTTAGCGACAGCTTTGCGCCATGAGGCGCTAAAGCCTTGGCTGGTCCAAGATGTGCCGTGACTGGTTGTCAGAATGGTTTCGGCGGTCTCGCTCTTTTCCACGGCATCCAGTGCCGCTCGCAGGGGCGTTGCGATGGGAATAACCACCCGGCGCTGGGTCTTGCTCTGTCGCAGGCGAATGTGGGTGCCATCGTAGGCGCCCCAGGTGAGCCGTAGAAGGTCACCTTGCCTCTGTCCGGTCCACACGGCCATCAGATACGCAAGGCAGAGCCTCTGTGGCGCTATTTTGAGGAAGGCCGCCTCATCGGCGTGCGTCCATATGCTTTCGGAGCGTTTCGCGCGATAGAGTTTCCCCGGCCTTTCGCACGGGTTGGCATCGGTCAAACCGCGATCATACGCCCAAGCGAGAATCGAGGCTAAAGTGGCGAAGACATAGTCGGCCTGACGTCGCGACTTGAGCGCCATCTCGTCGCGCCAAGACAAAAACTCCGCTCGAGCTCTGCGGTCGGTGAGGGCCTTTATGGGAAAGTCCCCAAACCGTTCCTCAATCCTCCGAATATGTCCCACGTAGTCACGGCGTGTTCGTTCCGCGAGGCCTGCCCACTTTGGTGTGTCTTGATACTGATTGAGTATGGCTTGAAGGTTGTCTTTGTTGTGCGTCACCTTCTGCTGAACAGCGTCGTTGTATGCTGCCATGAACTCGGGACCGCCCGGTTTCCCGGGAAGGCGCGGTCCGCCCTTCCACGCGTAGTAGTAAGTGACCTTCGCGCCGCTGGCCAATCTGGACGTAACCTTGTTGATGCCCTTTAGCTTAACTCGCATGTTGTTTTGTCTTCCATTCGTCGAAGGGGGAGGCCGGGATCGCAGCTTGCTCATTTTCCGGCAGGAAGCGCACAGTTCCTGCATCGGTCACGATCTCCACAACTGCTCTGGGGTCGTTGGTGCGTGCTGCGTTGATGAAGCGCTGAATTTGTGCGGCGGTGAACTGCTGTTTTTTGGCCATCAGTTTTTCCCTTCAGATCTGCGCATTCTCCGAATGCAACGGTTCATGATTGTTTGGCGCTCACTGATGAGGTCAGACAGATTTGCTTTCTTTAGTTCGATCCGCACGTGGAGCTTTGCTAGTCGGCGCAGCTCCGCGTCTTGCGCGAAGTGAAGCCACATGGCCTTTAGGCCAAATGGCTGGTTTCTGCGCTTCGGCTGAGGCGGTGTCTGTGTAGTGGCTGCCACTGTACAGGGCAGCGGCTTCTGAAGAGGCGGCATTGCTACATCCATCGTTTGGGGGTGCGGCGCGTGTATCGTGAGTGGTGGTCAGCGCGTTTGTGGCGCAGGCAATTGCCCGTTGTATGGGCAATCCGGGCGGCCATCCCTGGCGCGGCGCGGTAAGCGCGCAGAGGCGGTCTTGATCCAGCGGCTCAGCGCGCTTTGGCGGGATGTGTCGGTGCTTTGAATGCCCATCAGATCGACCAGCCAGAGCGCCTCATCGTGGGTCCATGCATCTGACATCGGCGCAGTGATGCGACCGCCGAGGTCCGCGAATTGCTCGGACCTCTGATGCATCGGCGTCGCCCTGAGCGTCTCCGCCGCAGCATAGAGCGCGAGCGTGTTGATCTCGGTGGATGATGCGCGGGCGGTGGGCAACTTGGAGGATTGATCCGCCCGCGCCTGATCCGCACCGCGGGAGCGGTGCGAAACCTCGGGACAGCCGGCGGCGCGCAATCCTCCAACGCGCCGCGTGTGTTCAATGGTCTCAGAGGGGCGGGGCCCTCGGGATGCGTCCGCCATGGATGCGGAATCTGGAGAGATAGGGTGTGTCATTGCGGGTGCGCCTCGCCTTACGCCGCATGGGGGCCGTGCGGGGTGATCTGGCGATCCGCCATCACGCGGCGGACCTTCTGGCCGACGCGGTCGAGGACCTGCTCGGTCGGTTCTGGCGTCGGCGCCGGGCGCTCGACCAGATGCGCAGCGCGCAGGCGCGCCGGGTCAAAGCCCTGGCCGCGCGCGGCCTTCAGGGTTGCCCAGGCTGTTGTGAAAAGATGCGGGCTGTCCAGGTGGTCCTCGGGCGAGCCTGCGATCTGCTGCGCGTCCCGCAGCACGGTTTCCAGTCTGTCTTGCATTCAATCCTCCATCGGTTGATGGGGATGACGTAATCCGAAAAATATGAACTGGTCAAGTCAATGGTTCAAAAAATTCGGATAAATTCCTGTTGGCGTTTGTTTGAGAGTTCGGATTATATGAGAACAAAAAGAGAACAATCGGGAATCGGAGAGGTAAGGTTGTTACAGGTGTTGGCGTTGGCGCGCCGTATTGGGGTGGATCTCAACCTTATTTGTGATCCGCTTTGGACTATTCGTCTTGCAGTGCTGAGAAGAGCCTGTCCTGAACGTCCTGCGGAAGTTGAGCAAAGTCACCGTGGAGAATGAAATTAAAGTCGATCCGATGCTGCCGGTAGTAATACTTCATGGTGGCAATGCTTGGAGCGCCTCTACTCTCCTGGCTGTGGAATGTAGTCTTCTTCAAGCCAAGTTGCTTCGCGACTTCTAGCTGCTGCAGGCCAAGAGAATTGCGTGCGGCCAGAAGGCGCACTCGAATAGCTTCGGGCGATACATCGCCCGTGCGGGCTAGGCGTTCTTTGGTGTCGATGTTCATAGGGACTATCTACTTCAGGTCCGAATAAATTGAACTTTCTCATCGTCGGACCTTGATGGTCTGAATAATTCGGACTATCGGTTGTGCATGAGCACAAGAAATCTGATGAATGAGCTTGGCGGGTACAGGGCCGTCGCTGCACGTCTCGGCAAGAGTCCGACGACAGTACACACCCATATGCAGGCGGGCGTCCTACCTGCGGCTTGGTATGATGCACTCTGTGTGATGGCAGTGGAGGCTGAGGTTTGTGAACCAAATCGAGGTCTCTTCTCATTTCTTGCAGTTGCGGGTGAAAATGATGCAAAGGGCGCAGCCGCATGAGCCGCCCGCGTCTAACCCTGATCGTGAACAATGATGTGCCATGCGACCAGCCTGGCACGTCAGCTGACCAAGCGTCTTGGTCAAATCAGTTGGACCCTCATGCGCTGAAGGTCAGCGCGCCTGACCTTTGGTCGGCCTATTTCCACGCGCGGTTTCACAGCCCACGCGAGGTGGCGCTGTTTTGCGATGTCTCGTTTCAGACCGCGCTGAATTGGTGGGGCGCTGTGACGGCGCCTGCCAGCCATACCGCCCTACTGATGATCCTTACCGATCCCGGCGCGGCGGCGTTCTTCCAGGATCAATTGGCGAGGGCCGCATGATGGTACGGAATTCCTCACCCCGGATCGAGCGGATTGCCTATCAGATCTGGTGGCTGATCCAGGACAGTGCCGGCGAGTGCACACTGCAAGATATGGCGGAGTTTACCGGCGCCTCGATGCGCACCTGCACCCAGATCTGCCGCTATCGCGGCTGGGCCGGGGCCTATCGCAAGATGGTGCAGCGGCCCGCGGCGGAGAGTGGCCCGCGGATGATCGAGGCGCTGGATGGTGAGCTGTCCGCTCTGTTCGGGGAGGCCGCCTGATGTTGAATGCAGCAGGTTTGCAGCCAGTCTCGACCGATGATCTGCCGGAGTATCCGCTGGGCGTCGAGGATCGGCTGGACAGCCATTACTTCATGGCCTGGGAGCGTCGGCGCTGGCTCAACTCCGATATGCGGCTCAAGGGCACGCCAGAGTGCCGCGCGCTCTATTTTGACCTGATCAATATCTCTTACGATCAGACGCCGGTCGGCACCGTGCCGCAGGATCTGGAGACGCTGGCCAAGTTGCTGTTGGTGGATCCGGGGCACTTTCGGGCGTTGTGCAAGCTGGACTACGGCCCGCTGCACAAATGGACGCCCTGTATCTGCGAGGGCGGCGAGGTTCGGCTGATGCACCCGATGGTACTGCGCACCCTCACCGAGGCGCTGTCACGCAAGGAGGACAACCGCGCCAAGCACGAGGCGGCCAACGCCGCCAAGCGCTTGCAGCGCTTGCGCTCGACCGTGGCGGGCTACCACGCGGAGCTCGCGAAGAATGACGCCGCCATTCGCTGGATGGATGAGTGGCTTGTCCAGGAGGGCTGCGAATACCGCAACGCCACCTGGATCGAACGCGCGATGCAGTCCTGGTCGACGCATATGTTTGACCTCGGGCAGGCGCGCTCCAGAACCCACCGAACAGTGTCCTGACACTGTCCAAGACTGTCCGGCGGACAGTTCAAGACAGTCTCGGACAGTCTCAGACTGTCCTGCACGACAGGGATAGAGACAGAGACATAACAAAACAGAAGGACAGTCGCCGGACACATTGACGTCGGCGGCTGTGGATAACTCGGATTTGCTGAGAATGAGGTGCAGAAATGGATGCAAAGGAACAGGCCGCCGGTGAGGCGCGGGTGCAGGACATGTTGATCACGCCGCTGGAGGCGTTGGGGCTGGCGCGGCCCTCGACGCTGACCAAGGCGCAGTTTGCGGTGATGCTGGGCGAGCTGCGCCAGAAGCTGGCGTATATGACGCCCGCCAGCCTCGCAGTGCTGCGGGATTGGGTTGAGGCACACCCCGGTGGCAAGGACAAGGATCGGTTTCCGATTGGGCTGAAGATCCTGAACAAGGCGCGCGAGATCCAGCCGCCGGAGAGCGGGCCATCGCCGCTGATGCTCAAGGTATTCGGCCATCCGCTGGGGCAGGAGGCGCTGGCCGGCGGCTGGGCGCCTGAGCTGCTGCGCTATCTGCGTGGGGCGCGGGAATGGCCGGGACGCTACACCATCACCCAGATTCGCAATGAGGCGGATGAGGCGGTGCGCCGGATGGCGGATATCGAAATGCGGGCAGGGCGCGGGGATCGCCTGTCGGCCGAGGATGCGCGCTTTCGGGTGCGGCGGGCAGAGGCTCTGCAGAAATGCCGGGAGATCGCAGACCAGGCGCAGCGGGGTGCAGCAGCATGAGCGAGCATGTTGTGATCGTGGCGCCCGATGGCGTGGCGGATCTGACCCCGATGGCTAAGTTTATGGCGGCGCGCCAACTGCGCCTGAAGGCAGAGGCGGAACGCATCCAGGCGGTGAAGGCGCGAGGGCAGGTGCCGGAGGTCTGCGGCGATGCGATCCCCGAGGCGCCGGCCCGCGGAGCCATTCGCGTGTTCCAGCCGATGAGCCTGTTTCCCGATGGTGAAAGCGACTGGAAAGCCCGCCCCTCTGGCTACCGTGGCCGGTCGGCCATGCAGTGCGCGGATGTGTTTGATGTGATGGCGGCCAAGGCGGCCAGCAACGGCAAGCCCGCGCCATTTACCCGCGCCCAGGTTGCGGCGGGGCGATATTATCGAGATCTGGTCGAGCGCCACGCCTGCGCAGGTGTCCGGTGCTCATCTGTCGAGGCCATCCGCAGCGGCGGTGGTGGAGGCAGTGGCAGCTTCATCGATGCGGTGCTGCGGGATCGCGAAGAGATCGAGCGCATCCAAAGGCGCATCGGCACGGGTACTGCCATTGCCGTGCGCAAGATCCGCCCGTCCAAACGCGGTTCACGCGTGAATATCACGGATCGGCGGCTGGTGGATATGGTGTGCCTGGAGGACAAGCCGATCAGCGCGGTCCTGCGGGCGCATGGGTGGAGTGTCCGGGGGCAGACGTCCGGTGCGTTGCGGCAGGCTCTGGCTGAGGTGTTGGAGCGGATGGTTTGGTGAGGGCTGAAATCAGCCCAAACGAGACGTTCATGCGGAGTGCAGAATGACACGCGACGCTGATAGGAAAGGCCGGACAGCTGCCCTTCGCCGACCCGCTCAAATGGTCGCGACGCGTTGAAATCAATCTTGATCCCTCCCCCCCCCTGACCGCTGGGGTAGCAGCGAATGAGGACATTGGATCTCGCGCCAAGACTACCGCCCAACTCAGCTATCATCAAAATCGATGCCCTATAGAAAAGGTTCTCGGAAGTTAGCTTGCCACCCCAGGAACCAAAGATAGATGCTTCCAAAGCGATTTGTGGATGGCCATACGCTCCGCATCATTGAGGGTAGTGTTTCCCCGAAATATCCATCTATCCCTCCGTTCATTGCCGCCACGCTGTTTTTTGACCAGAAAATTGTTCCCGACGACTCCTATCCGATAGAGATCTGCGAGAATTCTTTCTACACCCTTGCTTCGGAACAGTTCTGATACCAACTCATCGTTTTTGTAGCGTTCTTCAAGTCTGCGCCCTATCGAAGACTTGAAGAACATGGTATTGAATCCAAGAAAAAACTTTTGAAGGGATTCAATCTCTTTGGGGGTGTACGTAGCTAAGAGCTCTTCGGTTATTTCAAGCCATGTCTGCTTGGAAAATTCTAAAGCTGTCTCATCAAAGTGAGCAGTTGTGAATTTCTCTGCCTGATCATTGAAGCTCCTTGCTACCTTCAAGAGTCTGACAACATCTCGCGGCCGGTAGTAGGATGACCTCAAAATAAATTTAAAATACTCTTGGTTGTTAATATCTCTTGGAAAGAAATGCGCCCAAACCTTTTCCTCCTCAACTGAAGTAGAGGTGGATATTTTTCTACCTACAAGTCTCAACAATGGATGGTCTGCACTGTCGTTTGCATCGGACCAGTCTATTTTGTCTCCAAAATCATCTACTTCCTTTCCGATCTCGTGACCTAGCTCCAGTATAGAATGAAGGACCTCCGACCGAAGAGTGGATATGATGAACAAAGCCCTCCCACCCTCGGCGGACTCCGCATTAAGTTGAGATATTACATAAATTAAATCGCGTAGAATTCTGCGATCCCTATCAAATTGATCTTGCGTATGATGAACCAACTCAAGCTCGTCGAACAAAAGGTACATTCCGTTTCCAAAGTCAATCTTGTTGAGAAGCTTTGAGCAAACTCTGTTTGCATTCGCTGGAGACACTGTGATCTGCTCCGGACCTTTTTCCCCTTCTATTCCTAGTTCAACGGCAATACCAAGCGCCTCTCCGCTAAGCTTTAACCTTCCAGAGCTAATCTTAGAGAATAGCGCCCCCAATGAGCTCGAAAATCCACCCTCAGATACACCTGTAAGTTTACAAAGCTTTTCAACATCTGGTCCGTAAAAATTTTTCTCCTTAAGTAGCTCTGCAATCTTTTGGTATATCATCCACTTCCACGACTCTTTGAAGTCCTGTGCAAAGGATGGCACCCCTTCGGTGCTCAAGATTTGAAACCCCGCCCCCTTTGATAGGCCCTGCCGATCCTCTTCGCTCACATGCGATTTGAACAAAATCACCTCAGAGTGTCGTCCAGACGTCAATAGCCTATCGTGAATATATCTGAGGAGTGCGGTTTTTCCAGCGCCCTTGAGGCCATAGATGAAATACTTTTGGCCAGTAAGGTATTCATCGATATCAACTCTCTTCGGAATACTGAAGGAGCTCATGAAATAGTCTACCCCGGCTCTCTTTTGCTTTAGGATTTCATTCTTCGCATCGACTTCACCGAGATAAATGTCTTTAATTTTCATTGGTCGACCCTGACGGTTTTTAGAGAGTTTAGTGTACGTTCTTGGCGCGAATCTTATGGGGCGCCGTTTCTAACCACAAGTGCAAGAATCGGCTCTCAGGGCAAACCGGAAGGTAATCTTCGGCCTAATCTCTGTTGCCGCATGAACTCTCGTGACCTCGTTCCCCGGGGAGGGGGGAGCGTGGCGCAATCTGTTCGGCTGTTTTCGAGTTGGCGCTTCTTTTGCCGCACCTTAATTGGTCGCCTCCGATCACCCGTTTGGACATGGCACGAACGTCGGACTTGGACCGGTCGTTCATCTTTGCAAAGTCTGCTACCTGCACTTAGCTGACATCCACGCTAGATGCATCATGAGGTGACGCTCGAACAGGAGGGGGCGGGTAGCTGACTTTCCCTGCAGGCGTGTACTCGCAATGGGATATCGCGAATGCTGCCATTCAAGGGCAAACACGGATCATCTCTGCCGCAGCCGTGCAGCAGTGCTCAGGCTTTCTGAAGAGTTAAGGCCAAGTGCGCAATATCATTATGCGTGACGATGTGAAATTCGATATCCATTGCGGCCGCAATAGATTTGGCATGTGCGCGGGAAGCAAGCTGATGCTGAGACAGTGTTTCGAGATCATGAGTCGGTCGACGTCGTGAGGCGTCGTTTGAACGGTTGGTGCTGATGCGTGCGGGCTCGGCTTCAAGATGTACCATTTTTGCGATGCCAAGCGCACGAAAAACGTCGGCTGGCAGTTCCTGTATGCCTGCGCTGCTGTCGATGACAACGTGACCGTCCATGATGACAAGCCGCGCAGCGGTATCGCGTGCCAACGCAAAGCCATCGATCAAGAGCCGTTGATTTTCGTCGAGATCTGCATTGCGGATAGCGTCTCTCTCGTCCGGATGCGCATCGCGTGCCGCGGCAATAAGACTGCCACCGGTGAGATGCTGGAATGGGATGTGTTCGGCCAAATGCCGGAGAAAAGTCGTTTTTCCGACGCCGGACAGTCCTGTAAATGCAACAATCTGCTGGTTCATACGGCAAACTCTAGGTTCGAACGTTCGACGAGCCTCGTCATCAGATCATGGCGCAGCTTATAGATGGACTGTTGCGGGTGCCCGTTTATGACGCCCATGTTTTCCAACTCATCCTTCGACACGGGTGGGTCGATGTAAGCGATCAGTAGGTAGTTGATCACCTTGACTGGTCGTTCGGGTGTCGCCTTCCAGGCATCCAGCTGCGCTTCACTGTAGACAGAGCGGCCGCCGGTCATTTGCATCAATTCTTTTGTCGATCGCGCTAACGTCATGCTTTCCAAAATGCCAAGCGCAGTGATCGCTTGGGAGGGCGGGTCTTTAGAGACCCCCTTGTAGAAAAACAGGATCGACCCTGGGGGGCCGAGATTCGATTGCGCCTGGCACAGATAGACCTTTCGGATCGTATTGCCCGGACGGGTGATTGTCTCGGCAGGGGATGCGCCGGAAAAGAGATCGGGCTGTTGCGGTTGCCAGAGATCCGGGAAAAGGGTGTCGTGATAGCCTTCTTTGATAGGAATGCCGAACCCGCGCGTTTTTTCGTCAACGAGAAATCGCGGGTAGTTTTCGCGCGCAAGATCGAAGGGAGAACTCGCTTCAGCAGGGACCAGCGCTGCAGAGGAAAACCCACGTTCGTAGATGTATTCGCCATTGGCATTCGTGCCAGCCTTCCGGAAACCGTAGTACTCTAAAAGGTCCATTAGCGAGACCTGATCCTCATATGTGGTCAGATAAGTCAGGTCATACCCGTTGGTCTGCGCATACCAGAGGACCTGCTTCAACAGCAACTCGCCGAGCTTCACACCGCGGCTTTCGGGAGCGACCTTGAAGGTACAGATTTTCAGGACTTTCTCGGCTGGAGTGATCGCGTCGGTGTCGCCCGCCGTCTCGTTCTTACGGACGATCAGACCCGCAAGATGGCCGTCATCATAAACCACCCAGCATGAGCGATGTTGTTTGACACATTTCTCGCGCCACCAACCGTTAAATTCGGGGTATCCGTCACGCAGGCTGTCGAAAAACCGATCTTGATGATTGATTTCATGGGCCTCAACCTCCGCCACGTGGCGGATCGGAACCCCCTTGGGCTCATAGGTCTGGATCAGTAGTTCGGTCGCGTCACCTATAAACAGGACACGTCGGGCGAGATCGGGCGAACGTTTCTGTGCACGCTCGTGAAGCCCCTTGTCCTGCGTGACAAGAAAATCCGAAGCGCCGTTCTCTAGGGCGTGGAGAAGCGTCGCATCTACAACATCATTGGGCTTTTTGCACGGACCGTAGGCTGTATCAAGATCGGAGTCGGTTAGACCGCGCTGCTTCTTGAGCGCGCGGTATTTCGCAATCTTACTGAGTGAGATTTTCCGCCGCTCGACATCCTTGTCGCGCGCGATGTCATCCTTCGCGGCCTCATGCACATAGATGTCGACCTTGTGGGCCGAGGCGAGGGCGTGGAACCTGGCGTAGGCTGCTTCAACTGTGTGGTAATCTTCGAGCCCAATCAGGATGTTCGTATCAATGAGATACGATTGCTGGCTCATCTTTAAGGGCCTTTCTCAGGTCACGTTTTGCATAGAGGAAGGATTGGGGGGGCTCAAATCCGAACTTTTCCCGTAGTTCGTTTAGAGGCAGGGGACGCGTGAAAGCTTTCACATGGTCAAAAACCAATGCGAAGCCGTGGTCCAAGCCGTCAAAATACCTGTCAAAGTGTGGCCGTTCGATAAATGCAGTGCTCTCAAATTCGGCCCAAATCTGCTCCACGGGGAGCTTGAGGACTTCGCGGATCGATGCTGTGCCGACCATCGCTTTGACCGGAGAGGTTGAATAGATATAGGCTAGTGCGCCGCTTGGTGCGGAGACCGGAAACCTGCGCCGCAGTTCAACCGTCTTGTGACCTGCGAGAATCTTTTCGGAGTAGACGGGCTTGATCGACAAGACGACGTCCCGCTGCGGCTTGAACGGCTCATCTCCCAGCAACGGCAGAACCAACTGGTCATCGTTCCCCCGCTCAACATCGAAGGCCTCGCAAAGGCGCAGAGACAACGGTGCGTCAGTCGGAAATTGCGCGTTTAAACGCAGTGATGCTCCAAGCGCTTCGACATAGCGCTGCACCGTGCTGAGGTATATCTCGCCGCCCTTTTCGATTTTCGAGATGGCGGCCTGTTGCACATCCATGCGCGCCGCAATTTGCTTCTGGGTCAGGTCCGCCAAAAGTCGCAGCCTGCGCAGCTCTGGTCCGACCATGGCTGTGCCGTCAGCCACTGAAACGGCTTGTGCTTCTACGATTGTTCCTGTGAGCTTGCCCATCTTGACCTCTCTTTTTTTCCCTTTCTTACGACAAAGCGGTATTCCATGCAAGGAATGCTGAGCCAACTCGTACCTTTCTGGCGGAAAAGGTGCTGCCTTAAAGCGAGGCCGTCACCTGAGTTGGCAGCCGCCCGGGGCCGCATCGAGCCGACAGTGAGAGTGAAACGGCTGGCAGTTTTTTGTCTGCGGAGCATGTTCGGTTCGACGGTCTTCAGAGCAGCAAGCTGTCGGCCTCACAAACGGGAGCTCGGGGCCGAGATCGCCGCTGCCTACGAGGCGCCCGACCCGCTGCGTCGCCGCATCTCCACTAGGAGCTCAGGTGCTGCGTTTCGCCCAAATGACAAGCTATGCGTAGGTAGCGGCGCTCGCGCGGGCAGACCCTTTTATATCCACTGACTTTCATAGATGGTCCGACGCAGTGTACGTTGCGCCAGCTTGGCCCATTCTTCTAGTTGCTCTTCATATGCCTTTGGGTTCCGTAGAATTTCTTCATCGTCTTCCGGCGTTGCCACATGAACCCATGTGTTGCGGTATTTTCGCAGCTTATGAATGTCGTCTCGAAGTCCCTGTTGGATAGGCGAGCTATCAATCAAATCAGCAAGACGAATACGCTTCCCGCCTGCATACTCGGCGCGAAGATACGTTTCGATTGCAGCGGTAGCGGATATTACGGTTGCTAGGTTCGCGCCACCGACGAAGGCATAATCGCAATCGCGAACGATGAAGGCGCACCATTCCGACATAGTCGCGCCGCTCTTCAACATTTCGTCGTCAAGCGCGGTGATGAATGCCCATCTAGCGTTTTTAGTCAAATCCGTTCCCTCAAGCCAACACACGTTTTAGCTGAAGTATAGCACCGGTCGGTGTGCGCTTTAAGCAATCAATGCTTAGATTAAGTCGAATGGAAGGTTTGTCCGTGCTACCAACCTACAGCAGCCTCCGAGTTTTGCGCTTGCGGCGAATGGCGGCAAAGCGGATCGCGGCTGCAGAAATCGAGTACATCACTGGACGACGGCTCAGGGCCGACCCAATCTGCCTAGTGGTTGCCGAGCGCCAACTTTACGAAGGTCACTTTCTGCGCATTCCAGCACCCCACATCCCCCCCTTGACGCCAAAGTCACCGGCATGCCAGTAAATATGCATCATCGATAACTGCGCCCACGGGAAACCGGCGGGCGCTTTTGCGTTCCGGGGGTTTGGTATGACGGCACGGAGCGCGTATCACCGTTTGTACAACCTGTCGGCGTGGCGGCGTCGCCTGCGGCCTCAGCATCTGGCGCGGGAGCCGCTGTGCCGGGCGTGTCTGCGGCGGGGGATCCTGAACGATGGTTCGCTGACGGCGTCGGGATCTCGACAGGTGAACCCAAAGCGCTGCCGCCTGGTGGTGGATCATGTGATCCCGCATCGGGGCGATCCGGCGCTGTTTCTGGATCCAGGCAATCTGCAGACGCTGTGCCTGGATGATCATGATCAGAACAAACAACGGCTGGAGGCGCGCGGGTACTCGCAAGAGCGCGGCGCGGATGGCTGGCCGGTGGATCCACAGCACCCCGCCAACCGCTGACGCAGCGGGGCGAATGCCCCGGGGGGAGGGTTCGAAGGAATTCCGGATGCGCTGGCAACCGGAGGGGGAGCCTTTTTCTGCGCAAAGTGGAAATTGAATAGAAAAAGCCACATGAACAAGGAGTTGATCGGGATATGCGAGGGCGCAGACCGGCAGAGGAAAAAGTTGTGGCCCTCGCGGAAGAGGGGGCGCCGCTTCACAATCTGGAAGAGCGGGCGCGGCTGCGCCTGGAGGAGATCCGGCCCGAGGGGCTGACCGGTGAGCTGCGCTGGACCTTTGACCGGCTGGCGCTGCCGCTGTGTCACCCGACCGTGGATCGGTTGAAGCCCAGCAATGTGATGATGTTCAAACAGCTCTGCAAAGCGGTGCTGCGGTTTGAACGTCTGGAGCTGGAGTTGGAAGAGACCGGCGAGACCTATGAGAGCGAGACGCGCAACGGGGTGCAGATCAAGGCGCGGCCCGAGGTGGCGCAGCTCAATGAGACCTTCCGCCAGATCCGCGGGCTGGCCAATGACTTTGGCATGACGCCGGCGGCGGAGCGGGGGCTGTCGGGGGCAGGGCAGATGGGGTTCAGCTTTGCCGATCCCGATGGGCCCGAGAGCTATCTGACGTGAGCGCATCCTCTGACCGGGTCTCGGCCAGCGAGGATCCGGTGACAGCCTGGGCGCAAGCGGTCGAGGCCGGCGAGGTTGTGGCCGGGCCCTATGTGCGGGCAGCAGCGGCGCGGCATCTGCGCGATCTGGTGGAGGGGCCCAAACGCGGGCTCAAATGGGATCTGGCGGCGGCGCTGCGGGCGATCCGGTTCTTTCCGCAGGTGCTGCGGCTCAATGGGGGGCAGTTCGAGGGCCGGCCCTTTGAGTTGCACCCAAGCCAGGCGTTCCGCATCGGCTCGCTTTTTGGCTGGAAACAGTACAGCGCCCAGCACGGGGCGTGGCTCCGGCGGTTCACGCGGTTTTACGATGAGGAAGGCAAGGGCAACGGCAAATCGCCGATGCTGGGCGGCATTGGCCTGTACATGATGGTGGCCGATGGCGAGCCCAGGGCCGAGATCTATGCGGCGGCGGCCAAGAAAGACCAGGCGGGGATCCTGTTTCAGGATGCGGTGGCGATGGTGGATCAGTCGCCGGTGCTGAAGCGGAAGGTGCAGCAGCAGGGCGAGAACCCCGTCTGGCAAATGACCTACCGGGGCCGCGGGGGCGACAAGCGCAAGTTCAAACCGCTCTCGGCGGAAAAGGCGCAATCCGGCCCGCGTCCACATTGCGCGCTCACCGATGAGGTGCATGAGCATCCCAACCGGGATGTGATCGATATGCTGGAGCGGGGCTTCAAGTTCCGCAAACAGCCGCTCCTGTGCATGGCGACCAACTCCGGCACCGACAAAAAATCGATCTGCTGGGAGGAGCATCAGCATGGCGTCAATGTCGTCACCGGCGCCATTGAGGATGACAGCACATTTGCCTTCATCTGTTCGCTGGATGAGGGCGATGACTGGGAGAATGACCCCAGCTGCTGGGTCAAGGTGAACCCGCTTCTGGGGGTCACCATCGATGAGGAATATCTCACCAAGGTGGTGAACCAGGCCAAGATGATGCCGGGCAAGCGCAACGGCATTGCGCGGCTGCATTTTTGCCAGTGGACGCAATCGGTGACGGCGGCGATCCGGCGCGAGGCTTGGGTGGCCTGCCATGGCGATGTGGATCCCGAAGAGCTGACCGCGCAGGGCTATCCCTGTTTTGGCGGGCTGGATCTGAGCCAGGTGCGCGACTTCTCGGCGCTGACGCTCACCTGGGTGCTGGATGCCACCAAGGATGCCGAGCGTCTGGTCTCAAAGACCTGGTTCTGGACGCCCAAGGGCACGCTGATGGAGCGGGCGGCGCGCGATCAGGCCCCCTATGATCTCTGGGTGCGGCAGGGGTTTATCGAGGCGGTGCCGGGGGATCGGCTTAAATACCCGTGGCTGGCCGACGCGCTGGCGGATCTCACCTCGCGCTATCAGCCGGAGGTGATTGCCTGCGATCAATATGGCTTGGAGCGTCTCAAAGACAGTCTGACGGAAAAAGGCCTAGTGCTGCCCACCGAGGTGCATCCGCAAGGCTTCCAGAAGCGGGTGCTGGAGAAGGTGCCGGATCCGACCAATCCGGGGCAGGAGGTGGAGATCTATCTGTGGATGCCGGATTCCATCAACAAGCTGGAAAACGCCATCTATGACGGCCGCCAAACCGTCGCGCAGAACCCGCTCCTGGACAGTATGGCGGCCTCGGTGACTTACGCGGAGAACCGCACCGGGCACCGGATGTTTGACAAGGAAAAGGCCCATGGTCGCATCGACGGCATGGTCTCGTTGGCGATGTCGGCGGGGATCGCGCTGTGCCGCGAGCGGGCGGGCAAGGAACACTCGCCCTGGGGCGATGAGGACTACTCTCTGGAGGATATGCTGTGGGATTGATGGGGTGGCGCAGGCGCGCGGCGGTCGAGGGCGCAGGCCCGCCGGAGCAGCGCGCCGAGCTGGTGGACAGTGGCGAGGCGGCGATTGCGCAGGTTCTCTCCGGCGAGGTGGGCGAAGGGGTGAGCATGCGCGAGGCGCTGTCGCTGCCCGGGGTCTGGGCGGCGATCAACTTCCTGTCGGCGGCGATGGCCGGTCTGCCCATCGAGGTCTTTGAGACCACAAGTGATGAGGGCGGCGACAGGAAGCTCAAGGGCGGTGTGGTGGATGTTCTGGGCGCGGCGGTGAATGACAGCACCACGTCCTTCAGCTGGCGTGAGACCTTCTTTGCCGAGGTCTTTGGCCCCGGGCGCGCCTATACCTACATCGAGCGCAACGCGCAGGGGCGGGTGATCAACCTGTTTCCGATGGAGTATCACCGCACCACGGTGCGCAAGGAGCAGGGGCGGCTGTTTTACGACTACCGCGAGCCGTCGGGGCGGGTGAAGACCTACCCGGGCCGCGATGTGATCGACATCGCCTTTTTGCTCAAACCGGATCATGTGGGCAGCCACAATCCGGTGATGACCTGCGCCAGCGCCATCCGCCAGGGGCTCAATGCCAATCGCTATGCGCTGACGGTCTTTGGCAAGAACGGCGTGCCGCCTTATGTGCTGACAGGCCCGTTCCAGGCCGCCAAGGAAATGATGCGTTCGGCGGCGGATCTGATGCGGGTGACGCGGCGGGCGGCGGATGAGGGCAAGCCGGTGCTGCCGCTGCCGGCGGGGCATGAGCTGAAGCGGCTCGGCGATGATCCGGAGAAGATGCAGCTCACCCCGGTGCAGGTCTTTGCGGTGGGGCAGGTGGCGCGGATCTATCAGCTGCCGCCGGTGTTCCTGCAGGAGCTGAGCAAGGGCAATTACAACAATATCGAGCATCAGGATCTTCACCTGGTCAAACACACGCTGCGGCGCTGGGTGAAGAAGTTCGAACAGGAGCTGACGCTGAAGATCTTCGGGCGCGGCTCCAAACGCTATGTCAAACTGAACCTCGACGGGATCATGCGGGGCGACTTCAAGACCCGGATCGAGGCGATTGTCAAAGCGATCCAGAACGGGCTGATGACCCCAAACGAGGGCCGCGCGCTGGAAAACCGCGCGCCCAAGGCCGGGGGCGATGTGCTCCTGGTGCAGGGCGCCACCGTGCCGATTGAGCTGGCCGGCAAGGCCTTTGCCAAGGGCGCGGCTGCGCCGGAGCCTGATGACGATGCCGCGCCCGAGACGGACGCCGGCGACGCGGACACCAACACAAACTGACGGAGGCTTGGATGAGCGATCCAACACGCGAGGTGCGCTATTGCGCCGTCGCGCCCATAGAGCTGCGCGAAGACAGTGGCCAACCCCTGCGGGTGCTTGGCTATGCGGCGGTCTTTGGCGAGCGCACCGCCATCGGCCCGCTGGATAAATGGGGCTGGGAAGAGGTGGTGGAGGCCGGTGCCTTCAGCGCCGCGCTGGACCGGCGCGATGATGTGACCTTTCTGATCGACCACGAAGGCCTGCCGCTGGCGCGCACCAGCTCCGGCACGCTGATGCTGTCGCAGGATCAGCGCGGTCTGCGGGTGGAGACGGAGCTGGATCCGCAGGATCCGGATGTGCAGCGGATCCTGCCCAAGATGCGGCGCGGCGATCTCTCCAAGATGAGCTTTGCCTTCATTGCCGAGAAAGAGTCCTGGGATGAGAGCGGCGCGCATCCGCTGCGCAGCATCGGGTCGGTGCGGCTCTTTGATGTCTCGATTGTCACCGACCCTGCCTACCAGGGCACAGAGATAGGCCTTCGCTCCAAAGCGGCGGCTCTTGGCGGCGGCGCGCAGCGCTATCGCCGCCAGATGCAGATGCGCGGGCGTCTGTCCGGGCTGCGCTGATCGGCGCTTTGTCCTGCCCTTTTCCATGCCGCGCCCTGGGCAAGCGCACACCCCCACATTCAATGAGGATATCATGAGCAAGATCAAAGAGCTGCGCGACAAGGCGCAAACCGTTCTGACCGAGGCCACCAGCCTGCGCGACGGGATCACCGACAAGACGCCGGAAGAAGAGGCGCGCGCCGCCAATGACAGGTTTGACGCGATGATGGATCAATATGACGCCCTGGTGAAAGAGGCGGATCGCGAAGAGCGGGCCCTGAAGGCGCAACGCGAGGCCGAGGCGCGCCAGGAACAGCAGGAGCGCGAAGAACGCGAGAGCCGCCGTCCGGGACAGGAAGAGACCCGCCATCAGCCCGACGCGGATGTGAGCGAGGAATACCGCGAGGCCTTCCGGCTTTACCTGGCCACCGGGGCGGATCTGTCGGAGCTGGACCGGGACGTGCGCGCGGCGCTGCGCCGGGGCTACCGCGAGGACCGGGCGCAGAACGCCGGCACCGGGGCGCAGGGCGGCTTTCTGGTGCCGACCACGCTGGCGGGTTTTATCAATGTGGCCGCGGCCGCCCATGGCCCGATGATGGATGGGCAGATCGCCACGGAGATCAACCTCGCCAATGGCGCGCCGTTTGATCTGCCGACGGTGGATGACACCGACCAGGAGGCCCATCCGCATAGTGAGGGCGATGAGGGCGTGGATGATGACAGCGGCGACATCGCGCTTGGCAAGACCACATTGCTGGCATACGCGCTGGCCACGCCCTGGATCAAATGGTCCTTTGAGCTGGCGCAAGATTCCGCCTTTGGCTTTGAGCCACTGCTGGGCAAGCTGATTGGCGAGCGGATCGGGCGCAAGGGCAATGCCTGGCTCACCACCGGCAGCGGCAATAATGAGCCCCTGGGCTTTGTGACCGGCGCGCCGGTGGGCCATGTGGCCACTGCCACCGATGCGCTCACCTTTGATGAGATCCTGGATCTGGAGCATTCGGTGGACCCGGCCTATCGCGGCGGGCCCAAGGTGCGCTACCAGATGCACGATCAGTCGGTGAAGGCGCTGCGCAAACTCAAGGATGGCAATGGCCGCTATCTGTGGTCCGATGGTGATGTCACCAAGGGCGTGCCGGCGACGCTCAACGGGCGGCCCGTGTCCTTCAACCAGGCGATGGCGCAGATCGGCGCCGGCACCAAACCCATCGCTTACGGTGACTTCTCGGAATATTACGTGCGCAAGGTGGGCAATCCGCTCCTTGGCGTGGCGCGCGAGAAGTTCTTCCCCAACCTCGCCATCATGGGGGTGCATCGCATCGATGGGGCCCCGGCGCAGAGCAAGGCCATCAAGGTCCTGCAGATGAAAGCGGCCTGAGCCATGGCGATGGAGCGTCTTGTCCCACCGGCGGAGGCGCCGGTGGATCTCGCCCAACTGCGCGCGCATCTGCGGCTGGAAGAGGGCGAGGAGGATGGCCACCTGCAGCATTGTCTGGATGTGGCGGTGGCGCAGTTTGACGGCGACGATGGCGAGCTGGGCCTCGCACTGGTGCATCAGGTCTGGCAGCAGAGCTTTCCCCATGTGCCCGGAGCTGGTGGATCGGTGGAGCTGATGCTGGGGCCGGTGGCCGCGGTGGATCAGATCGAGGTCTATACGCCTGCGGGAACCTGGGAGGGTGTGACCGCACCGGAGCTCTTTGAACTCGGCGGGCGGTTTTATGTCCAGGCGCGCAGCTGGCCGCGTCCGGGGCGCTGCCCGCTGCCGCTGAAGATCCGCTTTACCGCGGGCTTTGGCACAGCTGCGGATGTGCCCAAACCGATCTGCCATGCCATTCTCTTGTTTGCCGCGCATCTCTATCAGGCGCGCGAGCCGGTGGTGATGGACGGCAGGCCGGCGGAAGTGCCGATGTCAATCGCGCAGCTGGTGGCCCCTTACAAGAGCTGGTGGCGGTGATGGGCATCACGGAACGGGATCGCCGCATTCTCTTTCTTGAGGCACGGCGCGCGGAGAATGATGCGGGCGAACAGGAAGTCACCGGCTGGGACGCGCTGTTTTATCGCTGGGCGATCTATGAGCCGGTGAGCGATGGCGAGCGGCTGCGGGCGGCGGCGGTGGAACAGCGCAGCGATGCGCGGTTCCGGGTGCTGTGGTCGAGGCCGATGGTGCAGATCACCGGCGCGCATCGGCTGCGGTTTGACGGCGCGGACTGGCAGATCACCGGCCTCAAACAGCGCGGCTTCAAGGGGGAGATCGAGATCACCGCCTGGAAGATCCCGGAGGTGTCTTGATGGCCGTGAAGATGCGCATTGAAGGCGCGGGCGACATTGAGCGCGCACTGGCAGCATTGCCGCGTGGCACCGCCAAAGGGGTGATGCGGCGCGCCATGAAGAAGAGCCTCAAACCGGTGGCGCAGATGGCCGAGGGGGTCTCGCCCTTTGCCATTGCCGTCACGTCGAAGCTGACCGCGCGGCAGCAGCGCGAGGCGCGCAGGGATCGGGGTCGCACCAAGGTGGTGCTTTACGTGGGGCCGGTTGAGCCGGATGGCGGTGATGCCCCGCATGCCCATCTTTATGAGTTTGGCACCGGCCCCCGGGTGCAAGCCTCGACCGGGCGGGCGACCGGGGCGATGCCGGCGCGGCCCTTCCTGCGCCCGGCCTGGGATGCCGGCCAGGCGCTGATGCTCGCCACCCTCAAACGCGAGGTCTGGGCGGAGATCGAGAAGAGCCTGGAGCGGGCCCGGCGCAAGGCGGCGCGCGCATGAGCATGGAGCGCGAGGTCAAGGATCTCCTGAAGACCCTGGGGCATCCGGTGGTCTGGGGCGCGTTTGACGAGGGCGTCGGCTTTCCCCGCATCACCCTGCAGCGGATCGGCACGGTGACGGTCTACTCGCTGCGGGGGCGCGGCAATATCGAGACCGCCCGGGTGCAGGTGAATGTCGCGGCCACGACTTATGGCGCGCTGCTGACCCTGATGCCGCAGATCTCGACCACGCTCACCGACTATCGGGGCGGATCAGTGATCCGCATCAAAGAACTCTCCCGGCGGGACTCTTTCGAGGAGACCGGCGGCGATGTGATCCGGCTGCAAATGCTGGATGTGCAGGTGCGCTACCGCGCCTGATCTGGCCGGGAGACCGGCAACTTCCAAACATTATGAAAGGACGAGCCATGGCAGAGAATGTCATTGCAGGCGATCTGGTGGACATCGAATGGTCCGCCGATGACACCGATGAGAACTATGCAGTCATCAAGGGCTGCAAGACCGTGGGTATTCCGGAGGAGAACCCGGAATACCGCGACCGCACCTCGCTCGACAGCCCTGGGCGCACCCGCGAATACGGCGTCGGCCTCACCGAGGTCAGCGAGCTGACGCTCTCCTGCTTTTACTCGACAGAGCTGTATGAGCAGGCGCTGGCCTTCAAGACCTCGGGGGTGCCGGTGTTCTTCCGGGTCAAGCTGCCGAAGATCGGCGACCAGGCCAACAGTGGCGACGTCTTCAAATACAAGGCCTTCGTCAATCCTTCGATGCCCTCCGTCGATCAGGACGGCGATCTGATGATGGATCTCAAACTGCGCCCCACGGGCCTCATCACCTGGACCAAAGGAGCGTAACCCATGATCCCGGCAGCAACTCTGAACGTGGGGGACACCACCCACAAACTGCGCCTGACCACCGGCGCGCTGATGCGGTTTGAAGAAGACAACGACGGCCAGCCCTTTGACGGGCTGCTGGACAAGTTGATCCAGGGCAGTGGCGGGATCCGGCTTCTGGTCTCGGCGCTGGCGGCGGGTCTGGGGGATGGCAAGGGCATCTCCAAGGAAGAGGCGATGGACGTCATTGATGCGGCGGGCGGCGCGCGCCAGGTGGTGCCGTTCATTGCCGAGGCCATTGCCAAAGCCTTCCCGGCGCCAGAGGCCAAGACGGCCAAGGGTGACGGGGAGGTGTCAGCGGGAAAGGCCAGCCCCCCGGCGGGGGCGTAGACTGGGCGGCGCTGTTTGCGGCGTGGTGTGAGCTGGGCTTGCATCACGCCGATTTCCACGATCTTACCTTGCGCGAATACGACCTGATTACCCGGTCCAAAATCCGGGGCAGGGAGGCGCAGGTGGCGGCGCGGCGGGTGCTGAACCAGGAACTGGGCGTCCTGGTCAGCCATGCTTTCCACAATCCCAAAAAGATGCCCGATTTTACCCGGGCTGCGGGCCAGGCGGGCCGCAGCAAGGCCGATGCGACGCAGGATCTCGAACAGCTGCGCGCAGGCCTGATGACCATGCACTTCAACAGCAAACAGGGGGCCTAGATGTCCGCAGTTATTGGCGCGCTGCGCGGCGTGCTTTCAATGGATTCCGCGGCCTTTGAGACCGGGGCCAAACGCGCCAAGGCCACCATGGGCACGGTGGAGCGCCGGATGGAGCGGATGGCGGGGCGGATGGAAGGGGCCGGGCGGCGCATGGCGCTTGGCCTCACCGTTCCGATGGCAACGGCGGCCAGCATTGCGGTGCGCTCCAGCCTGCGGGTGGTGGATGCGCAGGCCAAGATGGCGCAATCGCTGGAGACCACCGTGGCCTCGATGCAGGTGCTGGAGCGGGCGGCGGATCTCTCGGGCGTCTCCATGGGCGAGGTGCAGCAGGCCACGATCCAGCTCACGAAACGGCTGAGCCAGGCGGCGGGCGGCACGGGGGCGGCGGCCAAGGCGCTGGACCGGCTGCATCTGAGCGCGTCAGAGCTGCAGGCGCTGCCGCTCGATCAGCGGCTGGAGCAGATCCAGGGCGCGTTGGCGGAGTATGTGCCGGAGGCGGAGCGCGCGGCAGTGGCCTCGGATCTCTTTGGCAGCCGGGCGGGGCTGATCTTCACCCGAATCGACGGGGCGGCGCTGCGCACGGCGGCGCAGGATGTGAACCGTTTTGGCGTGGCGGTGTCGGAGGTCGATGCGGATCAGATCGAGCTGACCAATGACGCGCTGTCGCGGATGAGCCTGGCCGGGCGGGGCCTGGCCAATCAGGTGACGGTGGCGCTGGCCCCGGCGCTGCAGGGGCTGAGTGACCGGGTGGCAGATGTGGCGGGCTGGTTCAACGAACTCTCCGATGGCACCAAGCGGTTCATTGCCACCGGCGCGCTGATCGCCGGCACGGTCGGCCCGGCGGCGCTGGCGCTGGGTCTGGTGCTGAAGGTCTCGGCGCCGCTGGTGGTGGCGCTGGGGGGCGTGGTCTCGACGGTGGCGCTGGCGCCCTTGCGCTTTGCGGCGGCGGCCAAATCGGCGATTGCGCTGGAAATGGCGCTGGGGGCCACCAGCACCAAGGCGGCGGTGACCAGCCTGGCGATGAAAGGCCTGCAGCGGGGGCTGGTGCTCTTGCGCGGCGCGGTGATTGCGACCGGGATCGGCGCGCTGGTGGTGGGGGCGGGCTATCTGGCGATGAAGTTCCACGAGCTGGTGGTGGCTACCGGCGGTTGGGGCGCGGCGCTCAGATCACTTGGCACTCTGGCGGTGGGCGTCTGGGAGGGGATCAGGACCAGCGCCTCGGCAATTGCGCCGTCACTCTCGGCGATTTGGGCGGATGTGCAGGCGGGGTTCACGCGCATGCTGCAGGATCTGTCTATGGAGTGGCGGAACTTCCTGGCGACCCTGACACAGGGGATGCGCGGTGTGCCGGGGCTCGCGGAGGTGCGGGAAAACCTCGCCAAAGCCTCCGCTGGTGCCCTCGATAATGTGATGAAGCTGGATCTGGCCGCCAGCAAACTGGAGGGGTCCGCGATCCGCCTGCGCAGGGAAGCAGGGGAAAAGCTGCAGAAGGGCTTTGACAAGGCGGCTGCGGCCATGGGTGAGCTGTCGACGCAAATGGGATCTGCCAATGCCGAACTGGATGCGGGGGACGACAGTACCGACGCGCTGAAGACCAGGCTGGATCAGCTCGGCGACACGCTGGATGACGGCAGCGGCGGCGGTGTTGCGGGCGATCTGTCCAAAACCACCGAGGCGGCGGGGGATCTTGGCGCGGAACTGGACGGGCCGCTGTCCTCGGCAGTGGATGGGGTGGCGCGCTCCTTTGGCGATTGGATTGCCGATGGCCTGAGCGACTTTCGCTCGATGTGGGACGGGATCAAACAGGCGGCCAAACGCGGGCTGGCGGAGCTGGCGGCAAGCTTTGCCAAAAACCAGATCCGCATTGCCCTGGGGCTGTCGCTCGGCGGTGCTGGCACCGCAGCCAATGCGGCGGGCGGGCTGCTCTCGGGCGGCGGTGGTGGCGGTGGTCTGCTGTCCGGCATTCTGGGGCAGGGGGCAAGCGGCCTTCTGGGCGGCACCAGCCTTGTTGCGGGTCTGGGCGGCGGCTTCCAGGCGGCTTTGGGGCTCGGCGGCTTTACCAGCGCGGGGCTGTTCAGCGTTGGGGCCAATGCGGCCCTGGCCTCGGCCGCAACAGGAGCCAGCGCGCTTGTCTCGACCATTGGCGCGGCCCTGCCTGTTGTGGGGCTTCTGGCGGGCGGCGTTGCCCTCCTGTCCAAGGCCTTCAGCCGCAAGTTCGAATATTCGGCGCTGGAGGGCACCATCGGGGCCGATGGCTTCGATGGCTACACCCGGGATTTTTACAAGGGCGGCTGGTTCCGCAGCGACAAGAATGTCTATGGCGCGGTGGATGCGGGGCTGGATGCGGCGCTGGATCAGCAGGTTGCCGGGCTGACCTCGGGCCTTCTGTCGATGTCGGAGGCGCTGGGGCTGGGCTCCGATGCGCTGGCGGAGTTTGAGGGCTATACGCTGTCGGTGATGACCTCCGGACGCACGCAGGAGCAGATCCAGCAGGACATCGCCGATCACATGGCGGCGGCCTCCAATCAGATGGCGGATCTGATCCTCGGCACCGATGACTTCACGCGCGCCGGGGAAAGCGCCTCGGACACGCTGGCGCGGCTTTCGGGCAGCCTGGTGGCGGTGAATGACGCCATGGATCTGTTGGGCGGCGCGGCCTTTGACGTGTCGCTGGCGGGCGGTGATCTGGCCTCTGACCTGCTGGCGGCCTTCGGCGGCTCGGAGGCCTTCTCGGTGGCAATCTCGCGCTATTTTGACGGCTTTTATACGGAGGCGGAGCGCAGCGAGACCGTCCTGCGGCGGCTGGAAGAGGAATTCGAAGAGCTGGGGCTTGCCATGCCCGCCTCGCGCGCCGCCTTCCGCGAGCTGGTCGAAAGTCTCGATCTCAGCACCGAGGGCGGGCAGAGCCTCTATGCGGAGCTGCTGCGGCTGGCCGGGGCGATGGATGAGGTGCTGCCCCAGGTGGGCGCCTTCACGGCGGAACTGGCCGGGCTGGCGCAGGAGATCGGCGGCGAGATTGGCGTCCAGATCGATGCGGCCCAGGATATGGTCAGCGCCGCACGAGAGGCGGCGGCGGACTGGCGGCGCACCTCCGAGGATCTGCGCGGCTTTGTCTCCGACCTGCTCAGCACCGAACTAAGCGCGGCCAGCGATGCCCAGACCGCCACGGCGCAGAAGGCGCGCCTTGATGCGGCCTTTGCCGGGGTGCAGGCGGGCGATGCATCAGCGGCAGCGGCGCTGCCGGATCTCGCCCGCAGCTACCTGCGCAGCGCCCGAGACATGGCTGGATCGGATCTCGACTATCGCCGGATTGCTGCCGAGGTGCAGGCGCGCCTCACCTATGCGGCGGGGATCGCGGATCTGGAAGCGGGCAATGATGAGGTGCTGGCGGGGCTTTACGAGCAGCAGATCGAGGTTCTGACCGCGCTTGGCACCTTCCTGCAATTTGAGGGGCTGACGGCGGATGAGGTCGCCAATCTGAGCGCGGGCGTGCAGGCGCTGGCCGAGGATTGGGATGGCACGGTGGCCTCCTTCGAGGCGTCGCTCACGGCGCTGGAAAGCGCCATCGAGAGTGCCGAGGCCTTCAGCTATGACGATCTGGTCGGCGCGCTGGATGTGGCGGTGACCCTGGATGACAGCGCCCCGGGCTGGCTGCGCGAGCTGGTCGAACAGGCCGACACCGGCATTCGCACCACGCTCGATTTTATCATCCGCCGCGATGACCTGACACCGGCGGATCGCTGGATCGCCACCCATGCGCTCTCGCAGCATGTGGCAACGCTGGATCTGGTGCTGGGCGCCGATCTGGATGCGGAAAGCCGTAGGCTGGCGCTGACCACGGCGGCGGATCTGCGCCGCCGTGTGATGCTGGATCTGACCCGGGATCTCGACCCGGAGACCCGGTCGCTGGTGCTGACCCGCTCCGCCAACCTGTCGCGCCGGGTGACTGTGGCCCTGACCGGGGCGGGGGCCGACACGGTGGCGCGGCTGAGCGAGATCGCCGGGCTGATCGGCGATGGCGGCGGCAGCGGTCGGCTGACCTTTGGCGGCGGCGTGGTGCTGGAGGCCGATGATGTCTTTGCCGATCTGGCGACACAGACCGAACGGCTGCAGGACCCGCTGGACCGGCTGCGCGGCATGCTGGGCGAGCTGCGCGATGCGGTAGAGGCGGATCGGCTGGCACGGGCGGCGCAGACCCAGATTGCCGCACTGCAGGCGCAGGGGCAGACCGTGGCCAGCAGCCTTGCGGATCGCAGCGAGGCGGCGGGGCTGATTGGCCAGATCGAGGCGCTGGAGCGCCGCACCGGCGTGAGCCTGACCCGCTCTGGCGGCCGCGATGCGGAGCTGCGGCTCTCAGAGGTCTCCGGGCGGATCATCTATGACGCGGATTATGTCACCTATGGGGGCGGGGCGGATCTGGCGGGCTTCCGCTCTGCCTTCTGGGGTGCGGATGGGCTGGAGGCGCAGATCCGCGCCTATAACCAGAGCTACAACGTCAATGAGGATCAGATCGAGACCCTGCGAGCGCAGATCCGGGATCTCGGCGGCATTCCCGCCTTTGCCCGGGGCGGGGCGCATAAGGGCGGCGCGCGCATCGTCGGCGAGCGCGGCTGGGAGATCGAGCACACCGGCCCCGCGCGCATCCACAGCCATGCGGAGTCGGTGGCGATGCTCGACAACCGCCCGCTGGCGCGCGGGATCGAGGATCTGACCCGCCATGTGGTGGCGCAGGGCCAGGCGCTGCAGCTGGTCGTGGACCGGATCGCCAATCAGATGGACGATTGGGACGAGATCGGCCTGCCGGGGGAGCGGAGCTGATGGACTTCAACATCATTGCACCGATGCCCGTGAGTGAGGTGGAGCTGATCGCCTCGAACATCCCAGAGGATGATCATCCGGACTGGGACAGCGCCGCCACCTATGACCAGGGCGCGCGGGTGATCTCCACCCTGTCGCACCGGATCTATGAAAGTCTGGTGGACAACAACCAGGGCCATGATCCGCTGGGGGATGACGGCAGCCATTGGCTGGAGATCAGCGCCACCAACCGCTGGCGGGCCTTCGACCAGCGCCGCTCCAACACCGCAAAACAGGCGGATCGCATCACCTATTCGGTGGTGCCGACGCAGGATTGCGATGCGATTGCGCTCTTTGGTCTGACCGCGGGCACGGTGCGGATCGAGGTCTGGGACGGGGCGGCGCGCATCTATGACCGGAGTTTTGCCATGGCGGACACCGGCCATGTGGTCAGCGCCTATACCTGGTTCTTTGGCGGCGTGGTCTATGCCCGCCAGAAGGTGCTGAACGGCTTTCCCGGCTATATCGGCCACCGCATCGACATCACCATCGATGCCACCGGCGCCATGGCCGAGGTGGGCCATATCGTCATGGGGCGCAACAATCTGCTGGGGCGGGTGCGCAACCGGCCCACGGTCCAGTTCGTCAGCCACAGCCGCAAGGGCTATGACGACTTTGGCAATGAGATCCTGGTCAAGCGCGGCTCCACCCGCAAGGTCGACCTGTCGCTCCTGGTGCCGACGCACCAGGCGCAGCGGGTGATGGACATCGTGGCCGAGGTCGATGGTCTGGCGACGGCGTTTTACGTCTCCGGCGATGCCCCGTCCTTCGGGATCGAGGGCCTGGGCTTTGTCGATGACCACAGCCAGCCCATCGATGTGGCCGGCGAGTCCGTCTTCCCCCTGATTTTGAAAACCTTAAAATAGGAGAGTGCCACAGATGAGCATTCCAGGCTTCTCACCCTTCCCTGAGATCCCTCAGCGCAGCACGCCAGAGGCGGATTTTGACGCCAAGATGTACGCTCTGTTCCAGCACTTCGCGACCACCCATCGCAATGAGCTGCTGGCCTTTATCGAATTCTTGGAAACCAACTCCACCGTGATCGATGCGGCGCTGAACGGCACAACCATCGGCCTCACCGATCCGGCGGCGGCGAAGTTCACCACGCTGGAGGCGGACAGCGTTGGCGGTACTGCTGTCATGCAAGGCCCCTATGATGTGACAGCGGGCAGGTTGATGACTGTCCCAGCGTTTGGGCTGGGAATGAACTCTGGCGGGATCGAGACAACGCCTCTCGCGGCGGCGCTGTGCAATGGTATCTATCGCTACAGCGGCAGTGATCCGGATGAACCTTCAGGGCATGGCCGCGAGGGGGCTGTCATCGTCTATCGCACGGGCGGGGCGCGTTTGCGGCAAGTGGCCTATGAGGGCAGCAGCGAGCAGACGATATTTATGCGCCGCTCCGACGATGATGGCGTGAGCTGGTCCGGTTGGCATCAGGTCCTGGCGCTGGATGAGTACGGGAGGACTGCGCGGGACATTGAGGTCAGGAACAGCGCTCCCGTCCTGGCTGTCACGGACAGTGGCACCGGGGTGAAACATGAAATCAGCGGATCCTCCAGTGTCGGGAACCTCTACATCAGGACGGACCCGGGCGAAACGCTGGAGGGTGCGGATCTGGTCATCGAGACACAGGGCAGGCGTCAAATCACTGTCTCAAAGGATGAGGTTGAGTTCGAGGTGCCGATCAAGGGCTCCCTTGGCATCGGTGCAGATGACCCTGTGGCTGCCCTGCACATAAAAGGTTCAGGCGTCCAGGACAGCCGGGCGGTGTTCCAGCGGGGCAATGTCACGGGGGCTGTCGGCATTGTGTCCTTTGATGTGTTGATCAGCGGCACAGGATCCACCGGCGAAAACGGTGGGATCAATTTTTACACCGGTGGTATGTCCAATGCGCGGCTGGCCCCGGACGGGACCTTTCGTCCCGGCAATGACAACACGCAGCCCCTCGGGTTCCCCTCGTTCCGGTGGTCTCAGGTCTATGCGGGCACCGGGACAATCAACACCTCTGACGCGCGCAGCAAGCAGGACATTCAGGGCCTGGATGCCGCCGAGCGCCGGGTGGCGGTGGTGGCAAAAGGTCTGCTGAAGAAGTTCCGCATGCGCGATGCCGTGGCTAAGAAAGGCGACACTGCCCGCTGGCACTTTGGCGTGATCGCCCAGGAGCTTGCAGCTGCCTTCGAAGCCGAGGGGTTGGACCCCTGGCGGTATGGCGTGTTGTGCTGGGATGAATGGTGGTCAGCCGAGGTGGAGATCCCGGCCGAGACCGCGCCGATCACCGATGAAAACGGCGTGCTGACCGGGGAATTCGAAACCCTCGTGGAAGCCCGCACAGAGCTTCAGACCTTCACCAGCGCCGAGGACGCCCCAGCGGGTGCCACGTACCACAACCGGCAAGGCGTGCGCTATGACGAGCTGTTCGCCTTTATTCTCGCAGCGATCTGAGGGGCAGAAGAATGGCCATGATTGAAAACAGCGATCGCGGGATCACCATGAACAAATCCCTTGCCTGGACCGTGGCCTGCGGGCTGGTTGGGGCAGGGCTCTGGGTCGGCATTCAGGTGGCCACCCTGCGCGGGGAAACCGCCGGGCTGTCCAGGACCATCAACGCCTTGCGCGCGGATCTGACCGCCTCGGAGGCGCGCCAGGTGACCCTGACCGCCCGCGTGCGCACCAATGAAACCGCGCTCGCCCGCCAGGATGAGCGCTTGTCCCTCATCCTCTCCACCCTCAACAAGATCGACAACCGGCTCGAACGCATGGAACGCGCTCCGATCCGCTGATCCACCACCCGACAATCAAATCCACACCAAGCCCGCCTGCGGGCTTTTTTGCCATGGAGATCCCCATGAAACTCACACCCAATTGGAAAACCACTCTCACCAGAGCCTGGTCGGTGCGGCTGTTGATCCTCGCCGCTGTGATCTCGGTACTGCCGGTCTTTGTCTCGCTGGTCAGCCCGGATCTTCTGGGCCTCGATCCCCTGGTCTTTGCCGGGATTGCCGCCCTGGTGAATCTTGCCGCCATCCCGGCGCGGATCCTGGTGCAACCAACCTCCGGCTTGTGGTCGGCCTTCCGACGCGATGAAAGCGGGGTCGTGCGCAAACGCACCATTGGTGTGCTGGCCGGGGGCGGCGTTGCCCTTGCCACCGCGATCAGCTTCATCGGCCAATGGGAAGGGCTCAGGACAGAAGCTTACCGCGATGTCATCGGCGTCTGGACCGTGTGCTATGGCGAAACCAAGAGCGTGCGCCCCGGTGACAGCTACAGCAAAGCTGAATGCGACGCGATGCTGGCGCGCGAGATCATTGCCTATGAGGCGGCGCTGGACCGTTGCCTCACCGCTGATGTGCCCATCGGCATGAAAGTCGCTCTGGTCTCCTGGACCTACAATGTCGGCCCCGCTGCCGCCTGTCGCTCCACATTGCTGCGCAAAGCCAATGCGGGCGATCTCACCGGCGCCTGCAATGAGCTGCCACGCTGGAACCGCGCAGGTGGCCGGGTGATCCGAGGGCTCACCAATCGGCGCATGTCTGAACGCGCCATGTGCTTGAAGGCGCTGGAGGCGTGAGGGCGATCACCCTTCTGCCCGCCCTGGCGCTGATCGCGGTGGTCGCGGGCTTTGCCTACCAACGCGGGGCCTCCGATTGTCGCGCCAGCTATCAAGCCCGCGCGCTCGCGCAGATCGAGCGGGCCAATCAACTGGATCGCGCCCGCATTGCCAGCGAACGCGCCCGCGCCACCCTTGCCAGAACCCTCGAGGAGAAAGCCCATGCGGATCCTGTTGCCGTGCCTCGCTGCCTTGGCCCTCAACGCCTGCGCCGCCTCAACCATCTCCGTTAAAAGCACCGACCCTTGCGCAGTACCGGTGCTGCTGCCGGAACGGTGGCTGTCGGACAGGGAGGTCGAACTGATGTGGGCGCAGGACCGGCGCGCATTGCTGGATTGTGGCGGGAAGGTCGAGGTGCTCAGTGGGCGAGCGGTGGCGGGGGCGGACGGGTAAGAGGCGGACAGGCCGTCCCTTTTGCACGAGCAGCGAGGGCGGTTGAGGGTGCCTTGTAGCCATCCAGATGCGAGTGCCTATCGGTTCATGCGTTTCGCTTCGCATCTACCGTCTGGGCGCTCACAGCCAGCACGAGCCTTGAAAACTATGCGCGAGAGACTTAGTCAGGAAGTAAGCCCGATAGATCGGGAAATTCTAAATATCGCATATGTTACAGAGTTTTATCTGGTGCTGGAGTTTCGTGTTGAGAGTGGAAGACGACTTCGATCCGTGGACACAACTGCCACCAAGAGATGAGCCTGTCGAATTATCTTTCAACTTCTGTGCAATAGAAGGTGTTGAGCCTCTTGATGCCCAGTTTGGCTTAGAGACGCTCAAAGCAGTGCCGGATACGCTCTATTCCGCGTTATTTGGTTCAATAGACGAGCTACAGAATGCTGCGCGCTCAACGAAACCATCCCCCCTCCCGAATACCTACGCTGTTCTTGATGCTGCCAAGGTCGTGAACCTTGGTGAATTGTTAGAGGCATCGGGGCTGGAGCACAGATGCTTGTTCAAAGGGGCCGCCTACGACGACATGAAAGATGTCGCGCCGTGGATCGTGCGGCTCGAGGAGGGTAACTCCCTCACGCGAGACCTCTTCACGTGCTCTGATGCCCCGCTACACGTGTGGAGCAATCGGCCGGGGATTTTTCTACGCTCGCTCGGCTCGCTTGACGGTATTTGCGCGCATTTCCGTAGGTTCACTAGGGTGCAAGATGAGGCCGGAAAGTGGTACTATTTTAGGTTCTGGGAGCCGTTCGTTCTTTATGGCCTTGCGGCACATGCGCTTCCGATTGCCAACCAGATTTGTGCGCCGCTCCAGTCTGTGGTGGCCCCGCTGGACATGCACACGGTGGGGCATGTCATCAACCTCTCCCCTGCGATCAAACGAACTGAACGGGTCGTGCTGTCAAAGGAAACTCTTTCAGTTCTGTCAGAGATCCGCCAGCATCAGGTGCTTGTTGATATCGCTGAGAAAATCATTTTGGATGGTAGCGTGGCACCGTCGTCTTTGGATTGGCCCAAGCAACGTGACAGACTGGTGAGTTTGGGTGTTCACGCGCGACAAGCCTACGGGCTGCGTAAGCGCAAGTCGCTACACAGTTACCTAATGATCCGCAATGCCATGCCTCAGGCCTTTGACGACCAGGCATTGAGAACAAATGAGATCCTGCTGTCCCAGGCGCCGGAAGCTGATAAATTGACCATGTTAATCAACTATTTGAGAACGGTTTGAGAATGACGTTTGCCCGTTTCTTTTCTATCTTAGCGGGCGGTCTATGCTTGGCATTTGCAATGCAGGCCATGGCGCGCAGCAACAAGCCGGCTACGGTAGTGTTTGAAACCGGCGCATGGCGAGCTTGGCCTGTTATCTATCGGTTCACTGTCAACAACGTGACGGTTGGATTTGTAAATGATGCGCTCAGCAGTGCCGATGCAGTTCCTCCTACAAACGGAGCGTCTTACGCTGCCACAATTCCTCGTTTGCAAAGCCCGCGTAGCCATATTCTGGAAACCACAATCAATTGGACCGAGTTGTCTACCGGGCGCCACTATATCGCTGATTTCGAGGTCGATGAAAATTCCTATAGTTGGTTCGAGGACGAAGGCATTCCGTTGTATGTTACGTTTGGGCAACACGGCGAATATACGGTGCGCACCCTGTCAAAAGCCCGTGTAACAGAACCAGTAGCGAAAGCGATTGAACTAGACGATATGGATATTGTTGCAGAAGGCTGTGCTCGGCGAATAGCGACAAAGGCATGGAGCGAGACGCAGCTCAAGACCCAGTTGCAGCAGGTCTTCGGCCATGATGCCGCGTTCGTTGAAAAGCACCGGAAAGACCCACTTCCGGAGCCACGATGCCCTAATCCTGGAAGGTAAGAGGTGGCGGATGGATCCTATCCAAAATCGGTTCTCCATGCACCCGAAGCGTTCAGTGCAGGTTCCTCACCGAATGCGAATGTGCTGGTGGATGCTGCGGCTTCCGCCGGCACTGGCCTTCGACCGTTTTCTAAGGTCGTGAAGTTGATCAGCTATTTATGAACGGATATGAAATGTTTCTTGCTCGCGTGTTCTTCGCTCTAACGGTCAGCTTGTGTACGACGCTTACAACACAAGCGATGTCACGTCAGCCGGTACCAATGAGTGTTTCATACGCCGTGGGAGCCTATCGTGCATCCCCGGTTATCTACAAATTGACGATCAATGGGCAGGTCCTTTCTTTTTCGAGTGTAGCGGCTTCTGGTGCGTCACGCGTGCCCCCGGATAATGGTAGATCAATCGTAGCCTATTTTCCTCGATTGCCTGCTCCCGATGACACGAGATTGGACATCAAGGTCGAGTGGACTGAAATCTGGTCCGGACAACGGTACCAGGCGAAAGCGCTACTTAACGAAGAGCACTATCCATGGTTTGAAGGGAAGGGCCTGCGCTTAAACATGATTTTTGAGGATCATGGTGGATTTGCAATTCGGATTATATCCGAGGAGCGTTGGAAAGATGCTATGACCATGAGCTCCACCACTTTGCCGACGCTTGAAGACTACCCCATAGCTTTCGAAACATGCGCCCCTCGACAGAAGCTGCCAGCTCTCAGCGAAGCCGAAATTTCAGAGCAGCTGAGCGCTATTTGGGGAGTTGATGTTGAACGGTTGGAGGCAAACCGAAACCGTTCTTTACCCCCTTCACGCTGCGTTGCGTCGGAGGACTAAAATATTGCAGATGGATCTTTTTCAAGTTCTGTTCTTGATGACGCTCAAGCGGTCAATGCGGATGAGCCACCGAACGCGAATGCGCTGGTGGATGCTACGGCTTCCCTCCGCCCTGACATTCAACCGTTTTCTAAGGTCGTGACGTTGATTAGCTAATTATGAACGGATAAAAAATGTTCTTTGCTCGCGTGTTCTTCGCTCTAACGGTCAGCTTGTGTACGACGCTTGCAACTCAAGCGATGTCACGTCAGCCATTGCCTGTCACTGTTTCATACGCCGTCGGAGCGCATGCTGGCGCTCCGGTGATATACACTCTGACGGTAAACGGAAGTGTTCTGCATCCACCTGGCATCGCAAGCTTCGGCGCAGCAAGAGTACCTCCTGTTGGGAGTGGGGCTATCGTGGCTTATGTTCCTCGCTTATCGGCTCCGAACACCACAAAAATTGATATCAAGGTCGAATGGACCGAAATATGGTCCGGACAACGGTACCAGGCAGAAACGCTACTCAACGAAGAGCACTATCCGTGGTTTGAGGAAGTGATGAGAATGAATATAACCTTCGAACAAAACGGCGGATTGACCATACGGCTCGCTTCAGAGGAACTTTGGGAAGAAGTTATTGAGATGAAGAGCTCTGGGCCGCTTGCATTGGCGGACTACATTATCGCTTTCGACACATGTGCATCTCGACTGGACGGACCATCACTTGGCGAAGCCGAGATTAGAGCGCAATTGAACCAAATATGGGCCGCGGATATCGAGCGCCTCGAAGCCAATCGAGATAGTCCGTTGCCCCCTGCCAGATGTTCTGGATTCGGAGATTAGAAGATGGCAGACGGCAACAACTTGACCGCCCTGCTTGACGGCGCTCAAGCGGTCAACGCGGATGGATCGCCGAGTGCGAATGCGCAAGTAGATGCAGCAGTTTCAACCTGCCCTGATGTTGCACTGAACTTCGGTGTGTTTTTCGATGGCACCTACAATAATGCCGCCAATGTGGCTGCCTTTAACAGTGGCACCACGTCTGAGACTGGCGGGAGCTATGACAACTACATCACTAACGTCGCGCGGTTGAGCCAGCAGTATTATACCTTCGACGACGATGTCCCGAATGATTGTGGCCAGCCGGGTGAGGCTTATCGATCCACCTACGTTCCAGGTATTGGTTCATCCAATGGCAAGCCTGACGATGCCGCTGCCGGCGCCACTGGCTTTGGTAAATATGGGCTTGAGAACGCCATTGAAAAGGCGACGCAAGACCTAAGGGAAGCTATCGATGATTTCGGCGGTCCCGCCTCAATTCGTTCGATCAAACTTGATATTTTCGGCTTCTCGCGTGGCGCTGCGACGGCGCGGGTATTCGCCAATATCATCGCACAGGGTGAACTGGCGAATGCGGAGGTTCGTTTCCTTGGTCTCTACGATACCGTTGGTTCTTTCGGTATTCCTGGGGATGACTCCGAATACACGGTCGGAGACGACCTCGCAAATCTTGTTTGCGAGGTGAATCTTGGTCTTAGTCCGATGTGTTTGTTGGTTCCAAAGCAGGAAGCAGCGGACCTTGATGTGCGCGCCAACACCGCGACAAACGTGTATCACATCGTCGCCGATGATGAATTTCGCGCGTTCTTCCCGTTGTCTAGTGTGAAGCCGGGTCACGGGGTTGAAGTGGTGATGCCAGGGAGCCACGGCGACGTCGGTGGTTCCAGCCCTCCTGCGCAGTATATCGAAGAGACGATGAACCCGCCGCGCTTCCTGCTCGAGCGTGGGTATTGGGACAATAGCTATCGCGAGGACATTGCCCCGACCAACAACGTCGACCGTCTAATGCGGAACTGGGACTACAACTATCGGCGCACGATTGAGCCAGGGATTTGGACCGTCGGCTACACGGCGATGCTCGCGCGCGCTCAGCAAGCGGGCGCGCCTTTGCGTAACAAACCGGTGCCTGTTCCACCGGATCTGCAAGTCATGACACAACTCATGATCGAAGGCCGTAGCTTGCCGGAGAGTGAGCGCCGTTTGATCCGGACAAAATACATCCGCATGTCGCATGGTGGGGCTGGGCCGAACATGCTGGACATCAATCACAGACGAGAAGTCTATCCCAACCAGCCCTGATCGATGCACGCCCGTGGTACGAGGTCGACGCCCCCTTTCCGCTTAAGCATCATCCAGGGACAGCTCTAGGTGTAGGCATGAAGCTGTGATTAACCGGCGTTTGTGCGTGCTCGGATTAAACGCGCTTCCTACCTTGGCGAGAAGTGAAACTACTATGCTGAAATCTACTGACAAGCCAGATCAGCTTGAGGCTTACCTTCAAAACGCTCTAGTAGGGGTGCCTTTGTCCGAAGTGGATGAAGTCCTAGCGAATGTGGGAGCCAATAGCCCCTTGCTAGTAGACATCGGTGCAAGCGATCTTCCAAAAGGAAATGATCTCGGTGATGGGGTGAAGGCTGGTGACCAATTCGCCTTTGCTACATTTGGTTTGGCCAGAAGATTTTGGCAGGCCGATCTGCGTGCGCAGGTACAGATACGATACGGTGAAGACGGTGTTGTGACCGAGGTCAATTCAATTCAGCGTGTCGCGAAATGAATCATTCATTCGATCCCGCAGCTATGGAAATTCTCCTCAGCATGGGGAAGGGCGGAATTCGTTCCGCCGCCGCTTCGTCTCGCCGTTGTACGCATTGAGTTGAGCGTTGACGAGGGACGTGTGGAGGAGGTTGGCAAGGCTGCTGAAATCCGCGTCGTCTTCGATGTGGTTGGTGTTCCGCACGTTCACGAGATTGCCTCACTAGAGCGTTGCTCTTTGATTGGAGAAACTCCCCTAACTCGTTGATACTATTGAGATGAGAATTCGAGCTTTTTGAGGGAGTACTGTTTAATTTCAGAGTGTTAATTTGGTCTCCAAAACCGTAGGTCGCGGGTTCGAACCCTGCTGCCCCTGCCAGTCTCCTCCCGCACAAAAGCCGATTCAACGTTTGGCTAAGAGCCCCGTTTGCGGGGGCGGCGCAAATTTCTGCTGTCGCTGACGGATTGGTGGGCGTTTCTTCGTGCTCTCGGCCCATGTCTGGGCTACGTACACCCTAGGGGGCGCAGAGCTGTACGGGTGCTTGGCACAAAAAACAGCGCGACGGATAGGGACGACCCGATGGCCACAGCCAGTCAGATCGTCCCGTGCAACCGATTTGGTTGTCTTGTGCCGGCAGCCTGCCTCATGGCGCGGATGACGTGCCGGGGAGGTCGGGAGTGCCTAGGGCGGGTCTGATGCGACCGGGTCGATCACTTCGAGCAGGTCGCCCGGCTGACACTCCAGCGCAGCGCACAGTTTGGCGAGGGTTTCAAAGCGAATCCCTTTGACACGGCCAGACTTCAGAAGGCTCAGGTTCTGTTCGGTGATGCCGATCTCCTTGGCCAGTTCGCGCCCTCTCACCTTACGCTGCGCCATCACGACATCCAGCCTGACGATGACTTCCATCAGACAAACGCTTTGTTTTCTTCTGCGGCGCTTGCGGCCTCATGCATGGCCCAGCCGATCACCACCAATACGCCCGCGACAAAGAAGAAGTTGAGATCCTCCGTTCCAAATCCCAACGCCAGCACACGTTCGCCCGGCGGTGCCGACCAGCTCATCAACGCGGTGACGAGCGGCTGGAGGAGGATGCGGGAGACGGCCATGAACAGTAGGGCGAGGCCGCTTTTCTTGATCAGCGTGGCGCAATTGGCGGTCAGGACTTCGCGCTCCATGTAGCAGCGAAACAGCCTGCGCAGCAGCAGGATCGCCCAAATGGCAAAGCCGGTGGGGATCAGGCTGACGGCGAAGCCCAGCCAGAACATGGGACCGATCACGATCACCTCAGCGGGAACCTGAAAACTCGTCAGATCGATGGCGCCGGGGTCGGTGGCAAAGAGAAAGCCAACGACCACGACCAGGACCACGATGCCGACGACAAAGAGCGTGGAGAGCAGATGCAACCACCACGACAAGCGGGACAGGCGATGTTCACCCATGTGAAACCTCATAGCGTTGTAGATATGTGCTTATCGCATTTGGACTGATTCTTATCGTATTGCAATAAATAATTGCTGCTATGGGTGATCTTCTGACGTGCCGCATCATCTAAGCGCCTTGCCGCGCGGGTCAGGTGTTCGCGCAGCGGGCAGTTGTCGCCCCGAGGGCAGGGAAGCGGAGTGAGCGGAGGATGGCGCGTTGTGACGCCGCGTTGCAGCAGCGCGTGAGCTGCGCTGCCGACATGAGCCCGGTGACAAGCCCCCCGGGGGCGCGGCGTGTTTGGCGCGCAGGTCCATAGGGGATGCACCGGCGCGCCAGTTGCAGCGGAGTTATTCGGCGGCGATCACCGCGGATGCGGGCCCGCTTTGCGCATGGTCGTTCGCAAGCAGCGTCAGATGTGTCGGCGCTTCGCCGGTCCGCCAGCGCTCGAAGGCCGCGTCGAAGGCGGCTTCCAGGTGGCGGGCGTAGCCTGCGCTGTCAAACAATGGCGCCTTGCGGCGGTTCACCATCAGCTTGCTGCGCAGGGACAGCAGATGCTCCGGATCCAGCGCAAGCGCATATGCGCGGGCTTCGTAATCGGCCTCGCTGTCCGCGATCAGTTCCGGCAGGTTGGCCGCGCTGACGAGGCTGGCGCCGACCCTTGCGGCAAACTGGCGCCCGGGCAGGGTGAGCACCGGCAGGCCGGCCCAGAGCGCGTCGCTGCAGGTTGTGTGGGCATTGACCGTAAAGGTGTCGAGAAAGAGATCTGCCACCTTCTGCCGCGCCAGATGCTCATCCTGGGCCATGCGTTCGGCAAAGACCAGCCGCGCGGGATCGACGCCACGGGAGGCGGCCTCGCGGCGCAGATTGGCTTCTGATGTCGGACCACTGGAGAGCAGCCACAGGATGCTGCCCTCGACCTGACAAAGCAGGCGCATCCAGACGTCGAACTCGCGCGGTGTGATCTTGTAGCTGTTGTTGAAGCAGCAGAAGATGAAGCCTTCTTCGGGCAGGCCGCAATCCGCGCGGGTGAACTGGCGCGGCACGATGTGGCGCTGGTCGTCATTGGGTTGATAGCTGTGCGGCAGGCGGATCAGATGTTCTTCGAAATGACGCTCGCTGCCCGGGGGGCTGACCACATTGTCGGTGATCACATAGTCGATCGCGGGGGTGCCCAGAGAGCCGGGATAACCGAGGTAGGAGATCTGCACCGGCGCCAGCCGTTCGGCAAAGAGGGGCGCGCGGGTGCCACCGGTGAACCCCTTGAGGTCGATGGCAATGTCCAGCTGCTGCTCTTGGGCGAGGGCGACCAGATCCTGATCCGACAGACCTGAAACCTCATGGAAGTGTTCGACACTAGTGCGGGCCAGGGCCTGCTGGCTGTCGTCGCGCTCCGGCCCGTAGGAAAACGCGTGGATCTCAAAACGGGAGCGGTCGTGTTCGCGCAGAAGGCCAGCCATCAGATACATGGTCGCGTGGCTGTGAAAATCGGCGGAGAAATAGCCGATGCGCAGCCGCGGCGGCCGGATCGAGGGGCGCTCCCGGTCCGGGGGCGCGGGCAGGCGGGCGCAATAGATCGGACTGGCGTAGGCCTGCGTGCGCAGGCGCAGCAGGTCCGGGTTGTCTTCCAGGGCCAGGGCGGTGAAGGGCGACACCGGACTGCCGCGCAATCCCAGGTGGCGGCGATGGGTCTGATAGTCGTCCACCCAGCTGAAATCGTTCAGCATCGCCGTGACAAAGAGCTTGTAGGCCCGGGCGCGGTCATCCTCGGGGTTGGCCTCCAGCAGGATGTCAAACTGTGCCGCCGCCGCCTCGTAGGCGCGGTCAACATAGAGCATCTGGCCTAGGTTGTAGCGCGCTTCGAGCAGCCCCGGAGCGCGTTCCAGCGCCTCCTCATAGAGGCTGCGTGCGATGTCGGTCTCCCCCAGGTGCCGTTTGGCATTGGCCAGGTTGTAGCGCAGAATCGCGTTGTGGGGGGCCTGGTGCACTGCGGCTTCCAGCAGGGGCGCCGCCTCGTCGATGCGTCCGCAGGCGGTCAGGAAATTGGCATAGTTGTTCAGCGTCATGACGTGGTTGGCGTCGAGGTTGAGCGCCATGCGGAAATGGGTCTCCGCGTCTGCGGCGCGATTCTGCTGCACATACACATCCGCCATGCCCAGATAGGCGTCGGGCTGGCGCGGCGCCAGTTCACGGGCGCGGTTGAGGCAGGTCAGCGCATCGTTCAACGCCCGGCGGCGCAGGTGGCACAGGCCTTGCAGGGTCCACAGGAAGGCGGAGTCGCGATAGGCGGTCAGCAGTTTCGCGCAGGCGGCACTGGTATCGTCGTACTGCCCGGCGTCATAAACGATGGAGAGATTGCGGGCCAGCTCCGCGGGCAGCGGGTCGGCCTCCGGATCGGGGTGCAGTTGGATGGGGGGCGGGGTGCTCGGTCTGTGGGGGGCTTCTTGCGAAGCGGTCTGGGACAGGAGGTCAGCGTTCTGCAGAGCGGGTGCAAGGGTCATGGAATCCAATCTCGTATTCGCGCACTATGTCCCCGGTCGGACCTGTCGAGGGACAGGAAGGCGGTTCTGCCTGCCGGTGCTGAAACTGTCGTCCCAAACAATTAAGATTGAATTGACCTCACCCGACCTGCATTCCCGGCACGGGGCCTTGAATTTACCGGGCTGCTCGGTTACATCGCGCTCCAGTCGACAAGAGAGAGTGTGAGAGCCCGATGGCCACCATCAATCCCGTACAGTTCATCCAGCAGGTGCGCGCCGAAGTCAGCAAGGTTGTCTGGCCGACCCGCCGCGAGGTTCTGCTGACCACGGTCATGGTGTTCATCATGGCGGCGCTGACTGCTGTGTTCTTTGCACTGGTGGACCTGTTGATCCGCACCGGGCTGAACGGCATTCTCGGGATGTTCGGCTAAGGGGCGTGCCCGAGTGTGCGATGGCGGTCCGTGCGCCGTTGCCTCTTGATCTTGCCCGCGCACAGGGATAGGTCAGCCGATACTGGATGAGGCGTGCGGCGATTCGCACGCCGATTTTTGTTGGACCGCAGCCAAAGGCTGCACGGAGATACGCGGCAAGGCCCGCAGGGAACAAGAAGGACGAGCAGGTTCATGGCGAAACGGTGGTATTCGGTCAGCGTTCTTTCGAACTTCGAAAAGAAAATCGCAGAACAGATTCGCACCGCGGTCGCGGAGCAGGGTCTTGAGGACGAGATCGACGAGGTTCTGGTTCCCACCGAGGAAGTGATCGAAATTCGTCGGGGCAAGAAAGTCTCGACAGAGCGCCGCTTCATGCCGGGCTACGTGCTGGTGCATATGGAGATGTCCGATCAGGGCTATCACCTGATTTCCTCCATCAACCGCGTCACCGGCTTCCTCGGCCCTCAAGGCCGTCCGATGCCGATGCGCGACGCCGAAGTGCAGGGCATCCTGGGCCGCGTCGAAGAAGGTGTCGAGGCACCGCGCACGCTGATCTCTTTCGAGGTGGGCGAGAAGGTCAAAGTCAACGACGGCCCGTTCGAGGATTTCGACGGTATGGTCGAGGGCGTCGACGACGAGAACCAGAAGCTCAAGGTCACCGTGTCGATCTTTGGTCGCGAAACCCCGGTGGAGCTGGACTTCACCCAGGTCACCAAGCAGGCCTGATCGCCGCGAGTATCGGCGCGCTATCCTTAATTCCCATTGGGAACCTGACGATCGGCCCCTAGAGTGGGGCCGATTTTGTTTTGTCCCATTGGAGGCCCGCGCCCATGAAACTGCTCGTCGTGTCGACGAATGCTGCCCTGACCATGGGCGGGGAGGCGATGAAGGCGCTGCAATACATGCAGCAGCTGCTGGCAGATGGACGTGACGCCACGCTGATTACCCACGAACGCTGCCGCGACGCCCTTGCCGAAGAACTGCCGGCGGATCGGGTGATCTATGTGCGTGACAGCACCCTGATGAAGGCCTGTTGGCGCACGCCGGGACTGGCGCGGTTTGTGAACAGTTTTTTCCATCTCGAGGTCGCCCGGATCTGCCGCGGCTTTGATCCCGCTCAGGTGGTGATCCACTACCTGTGCCCGATTTCCCCGGTGGAGCAGCGCTTTCCGCCTAAGGGCTACCGCTATGTGATCGGGCCGCTGTCGGGCAATATCTTCTATCCTCCGGGGTTCCGGCATCTGGCCGGGCGCGGATTGCGGATGCAGCAGCGCGTCTATCGACCGCTGCAACAAGCGCTGGCACTGGTGTCGCGACAGTTTGCCCGCGCGGATCGGGTGCTGGTCTCGGGCTATGACCGCACGCGAGAGGCGCTGCGCTGGGCCGGTTGCCCCGAGGGGCGCATGTTGGATGTCTGGGATGCCGGGCTCAGCGATGACCTCCTTGCGCGGCCCCGTGTGCGCCCGGCCGACAATCCCGCGCATTTTGTCTGGATCGGCCGCATGGTGCCTTACAAGGGCGCGGATCTGGCCATTTGCGCCCTGTCGCAGGCTCCGCAAGAGGCGCGCCTCACGCTATACGGTGATGGCCCGCAACGCACAGAGCTGGAGGCGCTGGCGCGCGATCTCGGCCTGTCCGAGCGGGTGACATTTGCGGGCTGGCTTGCGCATGAGGATCTGTCGCAGGCGCTGGGCCAATACCGCGCGCTCCTGTTTCCGAGCCTCAAGGAAGCAAACGGCATCATCGTGCAGGAATGCATGGCCATCGGCCTGCCGGTGGTCCCCTTGCGGTGGGGCGGGCCGCTTGGGCTGGCCACCGAGGAGGAGGCGCTGTTTGTCGAGGCAGGGGACGAAGCCCAGGTCGTGCGGGATCTGGCCGCGGCGGTCACGCAGTTGACGCAGCACCCTGAGCGGGCGGAGGCCCTGTCGAAAGCGGCGCGGATCAAGGCGGAGACCGAGTTCCCGTGGTCGCAGGTGGCGCAGAGCTGGTATGCCGCCGCGCTGGCGGCGCATGCCAAGGCCGCGTCCGATCCCGGCAGCACGGCCGAGCATGCAGCAAAGCGCCGCGCCGGGGGTTGATTCCCGCAGCAATGGGGCGTATCAGCCGCCAATCCGCCCGGTTCCTCAACCGGGTGTGATTCTTGTGGGAGGCCCCGACGTCGCGACGCACGGGGTCGGACCACGCAACGCAAAAGAGCTGACGGGCGCGCCCGGAGGCTGTTGAAAAGGAGACAACCAGATGGCTAAGAAGCTTGCTGGTACGATGAAACTGCAGGTTCCTGCAGGTCAGGCAAACCCGTCCCCGCCGGTAGGTCCGGCGCTGGGTCAGCGCGGCATCAACATCATGGAATTCTGCAAGGCGTTCAACGCCAAGACGCAGGAAATGGAGCCCGGTGCGCCGTGCCCGACCGTGATCACCTACTATCAGGATAAGTCCTTCACCATGGACATCAAGACGCCGCCCGCGTCTTACTACCTGAAGAAGGCTGCGAAGATCAAATCCGGCGCGAACAACCCGAGCCGTGAGACCGCAGGCACCGTCACTGCCGCTCAGGTGAAAGAGATCGCCGAAGCGAAGATGAAAGATCTGAACGCGAACGACATCGAAGCCGCGATGCAGATCATCCTGGGCTCCGCCCGCTCCATGGGCATCGAGGTGAAGTAAGATGGCAAAGCTCGGTAAACGTACCCGCGCAGCGCGCGAAGCCTTCGCTGGCAAATCGAACCTCACCGTCGAGGAAGCCGTCGCACTGGTGAAGGCAAACGCCAACACCAAATTCGACGAGACCGTCGAAATCGCGATGAACCTCGGTGTTGACACCCGTCACGCAGACCAGATGGTTCGCGGCGTTGTTGGCCTGCCCAACGGCACAGGCAAAACCATGCGTGTTGCCGTGTTCGCACGTGGCCCCAAGGCGGAAGAAGCTCAGGCCGCTGGCGCAGACATCGTTGGCGCAGAAGACCTGATGGAAACCATCCAGGGCGGCACCATCGAATTTGACCGCTGCATCGCAACCCCGGACATGATGCCCGTCGTCGGCCGTCTGGGTAAGATCCTCGGCCCGCGCAACCTGATGCCGAACCCCAAGGTCGGCACCGTGACCATGGACGTGAAAGCGGCCGTGGAAGCAGCCAAGGGTGGCGAAGTCCAGTTCAAAGCGGAAAAAGGCGGCGTTGTGCACGCCGGTGTTGGCAAGGCATCCTTCGACGAAGCCAAGCTGGTCGAAAACGTGCGTGCCTTCATCTCTGCCGTGTCCAAGGCAAAGCCCTCGGGCGCCAAAGGCACCTACATGAAGAAAATCGCTCTGTCCTCCACCATGGGCCCGGGCGTGACTGTTGACGTGGAAGGCGCGGTTTCCGAGTAATCGGACCCCTTCCATGATCGAAAAGAAAGGCGGCGCTGCGGTGCCGCCTTTTTTTGTCCATGATCGCGGGCTAAGCACATGCAAGTCGTGGCCGCTGGCGCGGGCACGAGGGATGGCAGAAAGCCGGGAGCAATGGGGAAGGCGCGGGAATGGCAGAGACCATGATGCCGGTCTGGCGGGTCGGGGCGATCATGAACGAACCCCTCGCCGAGGTGCTGAAGTTCTGCGCCTGGTACCTCGCGCAGGGCGCCGATGAGCTGGTCATCTGTTTCGACGATCCGCAGGACCCGGCGCTGGAGGTTCTGTCGGAGCATCCCCGCATCCGCTGCATCCCCTGCACGCCAGCGTTTTGGGCGCAGCTCGGGCTGTCGCCCTCGGAGACCTTTGTCGCCCGCCAGAACGCGGCCCTGACCTGGGTCTATCGGCAGTATGCGGACGGTTGGCTGCTGAATGTGGATGCGGATGAATTCCTGTTTGTGGACGGGGGCTCGGTCGCATCGCTGTTGGCGGCGGTGCCGACGGGCAAGATCTCCGTGCGTGTGCGCACGGCGGAGCGGGTCTTGGTCGAAGGGGAGGATACGCTACTGCATTTTCGCCTGCCGATGGAACGCGCGGTGCGACGCGCGGTCTATGGCGAGGATGCCCCCTTGTTCGGGCCGCGGCGCGAGGGGCTGGTGGGGCATTCGCACGGCAAATCTCTGGTGCGCTGCGGCATCAACGGCCTGGCTCTGCGTCAGCATTGGCCCCGCGGATTGCGCCCGGGGGGTGCCGACGAGGTGGTGTTGAGGCCCGAGCACGATGCCTACCTGCTCCATATGATCGGGGCGGACTATGACGTCTGGCGTCAGAAGCTTGACTGGCGTTCTGGTTCGCGGGGATTTACGGACGGGCTGACGGAGCGGGTCGCATCGGCGCTGACATGCAGCGCTCCGGATGAGGCGCTGCGGGATTTGCATTCTCGTATTCATTGTTCGACGTCTGATCGCCTGAAGCGTATGGAGGCGTATGGGGTGCTCCTGACGTTGAACATGAATATAGATGCAGCCATGCAGCAGCACTTTGGGGTGTCGCTCGCGGATCTGGGCGCATTGGGGGCGAAGCTTTAGGCGCAGCGTGATGCTGGGAGGGCAAAACATGACAACATGGTCGGTGGTTGCGATCCTCCGAGAGCCTTGGCCGGTGCTTGAGCGTTTCATCGCGTGGCATCTCGCGGCGGGAGCGGAACGCATGCATCTGGTGTTCGACGATCCGGATGATCCGGCCATCCCGCGATTGGAGGGGATCCCCGCTCTGGATATTCACCCTGCGACAGAGGCCTTCTGGCAGGCGTGCGGCATTGGCAAAGCGGAGCATTTCACCCGTCGTCAGAACCATGCGATGCGCTACCTCTATCAGCGGGCGACCAGCGACTGGGTTGTGAACCTTGACGGGGATGAGCTGGTCTATTGCCGCGATGATCGCTTGTCAGATCTGCTCGCCCGGCAGCCGGCGGATGTCCGCAGCATCCTGATGGGTGTGGCAGAGCACGTGAGGCGCGACGACGCGGCGGCGGCATGCGATCAGTTCCGGCTCCCCATGTGGCCCGGTCTGTCGCGGCGCGTCTACCGGGACTTCTCCTGTTACATGGAGCCGAACCGGGGGTTGATCGGGCACACAGTGGGCAAGAGTGTCGTCCGAACGGGTCTCCCCTCCAAACGGTTTCATCCGCACTGGCTGGTTGGGGAGGATGGCAAGCGGATCGTCGACCAGAAAATCACTGCAGAAGACGGCGTCGGTATCCTCCATTATTATGGCGACGATTATGATGTCTGGCGCCGCAAGCTCGAATATCGTGTCGGTGCGCAAGCCCGCAACCGGCGCAACGAGATTCTCAAGGCGCTGCAGGGGTACTTGGAGGCCGGGGATGAAGAGGGGCTTCGCGACTTCTACATGCGGATGCATTACCTCAATGCCCGTCAGGTGAATTTGCTGGCCTCCCGCGGCCGCTTGTTGGAGGTGGACACCGCGTATCCGCCGCTTTCTGAGCTTGCCTTGGCCTAAGTGCGTGGCATCCGTGCGGTGCCTTTCCGCCCAATTAAGGGGTTGGAAATCCGTGTTTGCAGGACTATAGAACTCCCACGGTGCAAAGCGTGCGATTCGTCGCGCGCTTTGTGCCTTTTCGTCCAAGATGGTGGGTGGCCGGTCGATCAGGCCTTAATTTCCCTCCTGAGACGGGTAAGACCAATGATAGATCGAGAGTTTCCTACTCTCGGGCGACTTTGGCTGAAACCCCGTAAAACGGACTTGACCGCCGTGCCTCTCGGGGTGCGGCAGAAAATGAGCCGGGGCATCTGCCCCTAACTTGGAGAGAACTGTGGATAGAGCCCAGAAAGAGAAAGTGGTCGAGGAACTCGGCCAGATCTTCGAAAGCTCTGGCGTGGTGGTCGTTGCCCACTACACCGGTCTGACAGTTGCCGAGATGCAGGACCTTCGCGCACGTGCTCGTGACGCGGGTGGCTCCGTGCGTGTTGCCAAAAACAGGCTCGCCAAAATCGCCCTCGAGGGTAAGCCGTGTGAAAGCATGTCTGACCTGCTGACAGGGATGACCGTTCTGACCTATTCCGAGGACCCCGTGGCAGCAGCCAAGGTGGCCGAGGACTTCGCCAAGGATAACAAGAAGTTTGAGATCCTCGGCGGTGCAATGGGCGAGAACGCTCTGGACCGTGCAGGCGTTGAAGCCGTGTCGAAAATGCCCTCCCGTGATGAGCTCATTGCTCAGATCGCAGGCATGCTCGGTGCACCCGCTTCCAACATCGCCGGCGCGATTGGCGCACCTGCAAGCAACATCGCAAGCATCCTTTCGACCATCGAAGAGAAGGCGGAAGCTGCGTAAGCGGTTGGCACTTATTGACTGGCGTAGGGTGAACTCACCCACGTTGGAACACACATCTGTAAACGGAAAGAGCTGATAAAATGGCTGATCTGAAAGCACTCGCGGAAAGCATCGTTGGTCTGACCCTGCTGGAAGCACAAGAACTGAAAACCATCCTCAAAGACGAGTACGGCATCGAGCCCGCAGCTGGCGGCGCTGTTGTGATGGCTGGCCCGGCAGGCGGCGAAGCTGCTGCTGAGGAAGAGAAAACCGAATTCGACGTCGTTCTGAAGAACGCCGGCGCGTCCAAAATCAACGTCATCAAAGAAGTCCGCGGCATCACCGGCCTGGGCCTCAAAGAAGCCAAAGAGCTCGTTGAAGCCGGCGGCAAGATCAAAGAAGGCGTGGACAAAGCCGAAGCCGAAGACATCAAAGGCAAGCTGGAAGCAGCTGGCGCCGAAGTCGAGCTGGCCTAAGCACCGCGATAGAGGACATTCGGGCTGGATTTCCGATCAGGATATCTGCTCTATAGGCCTCACATCATTTGGCTGGATCCGGGGAAACCCGGGTCCGGCTGAACCTGTCTCAGAAAGGGGCCTTTTTCACCTGACGCGGGTGGGCCCTTTTTTCAGGCGAGGTTCGCTGGATCGGGAGGTCGCCATTCGGGACGGTGGCCATGAATTGATCCAGACCACGCTGTCTCTGACGGACGAGGTGCCGGGGCCCGGCGGCATCCTTGTGTGTTGAGAACTCTGAAAGGTGACATCTGACATGGCTCAAACGTTCCTTGGCCAGAAACGTCTTCGCAAATATTACGGCAAGATCCGCGAAGTGCTGGACATGCCGAACCTCATCGAGGTCCAGAAATCTTCCTACGATCTTTTCCTGCGCTCCGGTGATGAACCCCAGCCGCTTGACGGCGAGGGCATCAAAGGGGTGTTCCAATCGGTTTTCCCGATCAAGGATTTCAACGAAACCTCCGTTCTGGAGTTCGTGAGCTACGCGCTTGAGCGTCCCAAATACGACGTCGACGAATGCATGCAGCGCGACATGACCTATTCGGCCCCGCTGAAGGTCACCCTGCGTCTGATCGTGTTCGATGTCGACGAGGACACCGGCGCGAAATCGGTAAAAGACATCAAGGAACAGGATGTCTTTATGGGCGATATGCCCCTGATGACCCCGAACGGGACGTTCATCGTGAACGGCACCGAACGTGTGATCGTGTCCCAGATGCACCGCTCACCGGGTGTGTTCTTCGACCACGACAAGGGCAAGACCCACTCTTCCGGTAAATTGCTGTTTGCCTGCCGCATCATCCCGTATCGCGGCTCCTGGCTCGATTTCGAATTCGACGCCAAAGACATCGTCTTTGCCCGCATCGACCGTCGCCGCAAGCTGCCGGTGACCACGCTTCTTTATGCGCTGGGTCTCGACCAGGAAGGCATCATGGATGCCTATTACAACACCGTCGACTTCAAGCTTGAGAAGTCGCGCGGCTGGGTCACCCCCTTCTTCCCCGAGCGTGTGCGCGGCACCCGCCCGACCTATGACCTCGTGGATGCCGCCACCGGCGAAATCATCTGCGAAGCGGGCAAGAAAGTGACCCCGCGCGCGGTCAAGAAGATGATCGACGAAGGCACCATCACCGAGCTTCTGGTGCCCTTCGAGCATATCGTTGGCAAATATGTCGCCAAGGACATCATCAACGAGGAAAACGGCGCCATCTACGTCGAGGCCGGCGATGAGCTGACCCTCGAGTTTGACAAGGACGGCGACATCATCGGTGGCACCGTCAAGGAACTGCTGGATGCGGGTATCACCGACATTCCGGTTCTGGACATCGACAACGTCAACGTCGGCCCCTACATGCGCAACACCATGGCGCAGGACAAGAACATGTCCCGCGAAACCGCGCTGATGGACATCTACCGCGTGATGCGTCCGGGCGAGCCGCCCACCGTCGAAGCGGCCTCTGCGCTGTTTGACACCCTGTTCTTCGACAGCGAGCGCTATGACCTCTCTGCCGTTGGCCGGGTGAAGATGAACATGCGTCTGGCTCTGGATGCCGAAGACACCCAGCGCACCCTGCGCAAAGAAGACATCGTCGCCTGCATCAAGGCGCTGGTGGAACTGCGCGACGGCAAGGGCGACATCGACGACATCGACCACCTCGGCAACCGTCGTGTGCGGTCCGTGGGCGAGCTGATGGAGAACCAGTACCGCGTTGGTCTCTTGCGCATGGAGCGCGCGATCAAAGAGCGTATGTCCTCTGTCGAGATCGACACCGTGATGCCGCAGGACCTGATCAACGCCAAGCCCGCTGCCGCGGCTGTGCGCGAATTCTTCGGCTCCTCGCAGCTGTCGCAGTTCATGGACCAGACCAACCCGCTGTCGGAAGTCACCCACAAACGCCGTCTCTCGGCGCTTGGCCCCGGTGGTCTGACCCGCGAGCGTGCCGGCTTTGAGGTGCGCGACGTTCACCCGACCCACTATGGCCGGATGTGTCCGATTGAAACGCCGGAAGGTCCGAACATTGGTCTGATCAACTCGCTGGCGACCTTTGCCCGCGTGAACAAATACGGCTTCATCGAGACCCCGTATCGTGTGGTGAAAGAAGGACAGGTGACCGACGAGGTTCACTACATGTCCGCCACCGAGGAAATGCGTCACACCGTGGCGCAGGCGAACGCCAACCTCGATGAAGACAACCGCTTTGTGAACGACCTCGTGTCCACCCGTCAGTCGGGCGACTACACGCTGGCACCGAACGAAAGCGTTGACCTGATCGACGTGTCGCCCAAGCAGCTGGTGTCGGTTGCGGCCTCGCTCATTCCGTTCCTGGAAAACGACGACGCCAACCGCGCTCTGATGGGTTCGAACATGCAACGTCAGGCGGTTCCGCTCTTGCGCGCAGAAGCGCCGCTGGTCGGCACCGGGATTGAGGAAATCGTGGCCCGCGACTCTGGCGCGGCGATTATGGCGAAGCGCGCAGGCGTGATCGACCAGATCGACGCTCAGCGTATCGTGATCCGTGCCACCTCCGACCTCGAACTGGGCGACGCAGGCGTGGACATCTACCGCATGCGCAAGTTCCAGCGCTCGAACCAGAACACCTGCATCAACCAGCGTCCGCTGGTGAAAGTGGGTCAGACGGTCGAGAAGGGCGAAGTGATCGCAGATGGTCCCTCTACCGATATGGGTGAACTGGCCCTCGGCAAGAACGTGGTTGTCGCGTTTATGCCGTGGAACGGTTACAACTATGAGGACTCCATCCTGATCTCCGAGCGCATCGCGCGTGACGACGTCTTCACCTCGATCCACATCGAGGAATTCGAAGTCGCCGCTCGTGACACCAAGCTTGGGCCGGAAGAGATCACCCGCGACATCCCGAACGTCGGTGAGGAAGCCCTGCGCAACCTCGACGAGGCGGGCATCGTCTACATCGGTGCCGATGTGGAACCGGGCGATATCCTCGTGGGTAAGATCACACCGAAGGGCGAAAGCCCGATGACGCCGGAAGAAAAACTGCTGCGCGCCATCTTTGGTGAGAAAGCCTCCGACGTGCGTGACACCTCGCTGCGCGTGAAGCCGGGCGATTACGGTACCGTTGTTGAGGTCCGCGTCTTCAACCGTCACGGCGTTGAAAAAGACGAACGTGCGCTGCAGATCGAGCGTGAAGAAGTCGAACGTCTGGCCCGTGACCGGGACGACGAACTCGGCATTCTGGACCGCAACATCTACGCCCGTCTGCGGGATCTGCTGCTCGGCAAAACTGCCGTCAAAGGCCCCAAAGGCGTGCGTGGCAACACCGTCATCGACGAGGATCTGCTGGACAACCAGCTGACCCGTGGTCAGTGGTGGATGCTTGCTCTGGAAGAAGAGCAGGACGCCCAGATCCTTGAGGCTCTGAACGAGCAGTACGAAGCACAAAAACGTGCTCTGGACGCCCGTTTCGAGGACAAGGTCGAGAAAGTCCGTCGCGGCGACGATCTGCCCCCGGGTGTGATGAAGATGGTCAAAGTCTTCATCGCCGTGAAGCGCAAGCTGCAGCCGGGCGACAAGATGGCCGGTCGTCACGGGAACAAAGGTGTTATCTCCCGCGTGGTGCCGATGGAGGACATGCCGTTCCTCTCTGATGGTACCCCGGTGGACTTCTGCCTTAACCCGCTCGGCGTGCCGTCGCGTATGAACGTTGGTCAGATCCTTGAAACCCACATGGGTTGGGCCGCACGCGGTCTGGGTCTGAAAATCGACGACGCATTGCAGGACTATCGCCGCACTGGCGATCTGACCCCCGTGCGTGATGCGATGCGCGACGCCTATGGTGAGAACGTCTATGAAGAGGGCATCTCTTCCATGGACGAAACCCAGCTCATCGAGGCCGCAGGCAACGTGACCCGTGGTGTGCCGATCGCAACGCCGGTCTTTGACGGTGCGAAAGAAGATGACGTCAACGATGCGCTGGTGCGCGCGGGCTTTGACCAGTCCGGTCAGTCGATCCTGTTCGACGGCCGCACGGGTGAGCAGTTCGCACGTCCGGTGACCGTGGGCATCAAGTATCTCTTGAAGCTGCACCACCTCGTGGATGACAAAATCCACGCCCGTTCCACCGGTCCGTACTCGCTGGTTACCCAGCAGCCGCTTGGTGGTAAGGCGCAGTTCGGTGGTCAGCGCTTTGGTGAGATGGAAGTCTGGGCTCTGGAAGCTTACGGCGCCGCCTACACCCTGCAAGAGATGCTCACCGTGAAATCGGATGACGTCGCTGGCCGGACCAAGGTCTATGAGTCGATCGTCAAGGGCGAGGACAACTTCGAAGCGGGCGTCCCGGAATCGTTCAACGTTCTGGTGAAAGAAGTCCGTGGCCTCGGCCTGAACATGGAACTCCTGGATGCGGAGGTTGAGGAGTGAGGGGGCTTCCCCTCACCCCACGTCCCCCCTTCCGCAAGATTTGAGGTATCAAAATGAACCAGGAAATCACCAATAACCCGTTCAACCCGCTGACCCCGCCGAAGGTCTTTGACGAGATCAAGGTGTCGCTGGCCAGCCCGGAACGGATCCTCTCGTGGTCCTACGGCGAGATCAAAAAGCCGGAAACCATCAACTACCGCACGTTCAAGCCCGAGCGTGACGGCCTGTTCTGCGCGCGTATCTTTGGCCCGATCAAAGACTACGAATGTCTCTGCGGCAAATATAAGCGCATGAAGTATCGCGGCGTTGTCTGCGAGAAATGTGGTGTTGAAGTTACCCTTCAAAAAGTGCGCCGCGAGCGCATGGGCCACATCGAACTGGCGGCACCCGTTGCGCATATCTGGTTCCTGAAGTCGCTTCCGTCCCGGATCGGCCTCATGCTGGACATGACCCTGCGTGATCTCGAACGCGTTCTGTATTTCGAAAACTACGTTGTCATCGAGCCGGGTCTCACCGACCTGCAATACGGCCAGATGATGACCGAAGAAGAGTACATGGACGCGCAAGACGCCTATGGCATGGACGCTTTCACCGCCAATATCGGTGCGGAAGCGATCCGCGAAATGCTGGCGGCGATCGATCTTGAGGCAGAAGCTGAGCACCTGCGCGCCGAACTGGCCGAGGCCACCGGCGAACTGAAGCCCAAGAAGATCATCAAGCGTCTGAAAGTCGTGGAATCCTTCCTCGAGTCGGGCAACCGTCCTGAGTGGATGATCATGACCGTGATCCCGGTCATCCCGCCGGAACTGCGTCCGCTGGTTCCGCTGGATGGGGGCCGTTTTGCGACCTCCGACCTCAACGACCTCTATCGTCGTGTGATCAACCGGAACAACCGTCTGAAGCGTCTGATCGAGCTGCGCGCGCCTGACATCATCGTCCGCAACGAAAAGCGGATGCTGCAGGAATCCGTTGATGCTCTGTTCGACAACGGCCGTCGTGGCCGCGTCATCACCGGTGCCAACAAACGCCCGCTGAAGTCGCTCTCCGACATGCTGAAGGGTAAGCAGGGCCGCTTCCGTCAGAACCTTTTGGGTAAACGCGTCGACTTCTCCGGTCGTTCGGTCATTGTGACCGGCCCCGAGCTGAAGCTGCACCAGTGCGGCCTGCCCAAGAAGATGGCGCTCGAACTCTTCAAGCCCTTCATCTACTCGCGTCTGGAGGCCAAAGGTCTGTCCTCCACCGTGAAGCAGGCGAAGAAGCTCGTTGAAAAAGAGCGTCCCGAAGTTTGGGATATCCTCGACGAGGTGATCCGCGAACACCCGGTGATGCTGAACCGCGCACCGACGCTGCACCGTCTTGGTATTCAGGCGTTCGAACCCACGCTGATCGAAGGTAAAGCGATCCAGCTGCACCCGCTGGTCTGTTCGGCGTTCAACGCGGACTTCGACGGTGACCAGATGGCTGTGCACGTCCCGCTGAGCCTTGAGGCTCAGCTGGAAGCGCGCGTCCTGATGATGTCCACGAACAACGTTCTGTCGCCGGCAAACGGCGCGCCGATCATCGTTCCGTCGCAGGATATGATCTTGGGCCTCTACTACCTCACGCTGGAGCGTGAAGGCATGAAGGGCGAAGGCAAGATCTTTGGTAACCTCAACGAAGTTCAGCACGCGCTGGACGCCGGCGAGGTGCATCTGCACTCCAAAGTCACCGTGCGGGTTCCGCAGATCGACGAAGAGGGCAACGAGGTCTTCCAGCGGTTCGAGACCACGCCGGGCCGTGCCCGTCTTGGTGCGCTGCTGCCGAAGAACGCCAAAGCTCCGTTTGAACTGGTCAACCGTCTGCTGCGCAAACGTGAAGTTCAGCAGGTCATCGACACCGTCTACCGTTACTGCGGTCAGAAAGAGTCCGTGATCTTCTGTGACCAGATCATGACCATGGGCTTCCGCGAGGCGTTCAAGGCGGGCATCTCGTTCGGCAAGGACGACATGGTGATCCCGGATTCCAAGTGGACCATCGTCGACGACACCCGCGATCAGGTGAAAGACTTTGAACAGCAGTACATGGACGGCCTGATCACTCAGGGCGAAAAGTACAACAAAGTCGTGGATGCTTGGTCGAAGTGTAACGACAAGCTGACCGAAGCCATGATGTCCACCATTTCGGCGGTCAAAAAGGCGGAAGACGGCTCCGACATGGAACCGAACTCGGTCTATATGATGGCTCACTCCGGTGCGCGTGGCTCCGTGACGCAGATGCGTCAGCTGGGCGGGATGCGTGGTCTGATGGCAAAGCCGAACGGCGACATCATCGAGACCCCGGTTATCTCGAACTTTAAAGAAGGTCTGACCGTTCTGGAGTACTTCAACTCCACCCACGGTGCCCGTAAGGGTCTGTCGGATACCGCTCTGAAGACGGCGAACTCCGGTTACCTGACCCGTCGTCTGGTGGACGTTGCGCAGGACTGCATCGTGCGCGAGCACGACTGTGGCACCGAGCGTGCGATCACGGCGGAAACCGCGGTCAACGACGGCGAGGTTGTGGCCTCCCTTGGCGAGCGTGTGCTGGGTCGTGTGGCGGCAGATGACGTCAAGCGTCCGGGCACCGAAGAAATCCTCGTTGCCGCGGGTCAGCTCATCGACGAGCGTATGGCCGACGCCATCGAGGACGCTGGCGTTCAGTCCATGCGCATCCGCAGCCCGCTGACCTGTGAAAGCGAAGAGGGCGTCTGCGCCATGTGCTATGGCCGTGACCTTGCGCGCGGTACCATGGTCAACTCCGGTGAGGCCGTCGGCATCATCGCGGCGCAGTCGATCGGTGAACCCGGTACCCAGCTGACGATGCGGACCTTCCACATCGGCGGCGTGGCCCAGGGTGGTCAGCAGTCCTTCCTCGAGGCGTCCCAGGAGGGCAAGATCGTGTTCGAGAACACGAACACGCTCACCAACGTCAACGGCGAAGTGCTGACCGTCGGTCGGAACATGAAGCTGATCATCCAGGACGAGCACGGTGAAGAACGCTCCAGCCACAAGCTGGGCTACGGCACCAAGCTGTTCGTCAAGGAAGGTCAGGACGTCAAGCGCGGCGATAAGCTGTTCGAGTGGGACCCCTACACCCTGCCGATCATCGCCGAGAAGCCGGGTACCGCGAAATACGTGGACCTTGTTTCCGGTCTGGCCGTGCGCGAAGAAACCGACGATGCCACCGGCATGACCCAGAAGATCGTGATCGACTGGCGTGCGGCACCGAAGGGTTCTGACCTGAAGCCGGAAATCATCCTCGTGGATGCCGACGGTGAACCGGTCCGCAACGACCTGGGCAACCCGGTGACCTACCCGATGTCGGTGGATGCGATCCTGTCCTGCGAAGATGGTCAGAAGATCGAAACCGGTGACGTTGTCGCGCGTATCCCGCGTGAAGGTGCCAAGACCAAGGACATTACCGGTGGTCTGCCGCGTGTGGCCGAACTGTTCGAAGCCCGTCGTCCGAAAGATCACGCGATCATCGCCGAAATCGATGGTTACGTGCGCTTTGGTCGCGACTACAAGAACAAGCGCCGCATCTCCATCGAGCCGGCAGATGAGTCCATGGAGGCCGTGGAATACATGGTGCCCAAGGGCAAGCACATCCCGGTGGTCGAAGGCGACTTCGTTCAGAAGGGCGACTACATCATGGACGGCAACCCGGCGCCGCATGACATCCTGTCCATCATGGGGGTCGAAGCGCTGGCGAACTACATGATCGACGAGGTCCAGGACGTTTATCGTCTGCAAGGCGTGAAGATCAACGACAAGCACATCGAGGTGATCGTTCGCCAGATGCTGCAAAAGTGGGAGATCTCCGACTCCGGCGAGACCACGCTCCTCAAGGGCGAACATGTGGACAAGCAGGAGTTCGACGCCGCCAACGAGAAGGCGCTCAGCCGTGGCAAGCGCCCGGCGCAGGGCGAGCCCATCCTGCTTGGTATCACCAAGGCGTCGCTGCAGACCCGCTCCTTCATTTCCGCGGCCTCCTTCCAGGAGACCACACGGGTCCTCACCGAGGCGTCCGTGCAGGGCAAGAAGGACAAGCTGGTCGGCCTCAAGGAAAACGTCATCGTGGGTCGCCTGATCCCGGCGGGTACCGGCGGTGCCACCCAGCAGGTGCGCCATATCGCGTCCTCGCGCGACAATGTGGTCCTGGAGGCCCGTCGCGAAGAGGCCGAAGCGGCAGCAGCCCTTGCAGCGCCGATGGCGGATGATGTTGCGGATGCGGATTTCCTGGTGGAAACCCCGGAAAGCCGCGACTGAGCCTGACCTCGTGTCACTGACTTGAGAAAGCCCCGCGTCCACCGTGACGCGGGGCTTTTTCGTTGCGCGCGCGGGGCCGGGCAGGCGGTGCATCAAGACCCTTGGCAAGCGGCCGGGGGCGTGGTTTCTGTTGGAGGTCAAGGCCGGGGAGAGAGGCAACGCGATGGCGGCAACATTCAATATGGTCGGCGTGATCCGCTTTTCGCTCCTGACGCCGACCTTCAACGCTGATCGCTACCCGGATCTGGAGACCGCGGCTGAGGCCATCTTTGCGCCCGAGCGCATGGCACTGCGGCTGCATCTGTTCGAAAAGCTGTGCCTGCCATCCCTCGTGCGGCAGGGGGATGCTGAGTTTCACCTGGTGGTGGCGACCTCTGATCGCCTGCCGCAACCAGTATTGACGCGCCTACAGGATTTGCTTGCGCCGCACGCCCATATGACACTGCTGCAATTCGCCCCGGACAACCACTTTCAGATCCTGAAAGAGGCCTATGCCGCAATACCGGAACAGGGCGAAAGCCACCGTATCCTGTTCCGTCTGGATGATGATGACGCATTGGATCGCGACTATGTGGCCCGCTGCAAGCGGCTGGCTACGGGTCTGCTTCCGCTTCAGGCCAGCGCCGAGACGCCCTTTGCCATGGCGTTCAACCGCGGCCTCTACCTGGTCCGCGAAGAAGGCCAGCCGCCCGCCGTGGTGGACAGTTGCGAACGGGCGCCGCTCTCGGCGGGGACTGCGTTGGTGCGGCCTGTGTCGGGCAAGGGCAATCCCTATCGCTACAACCACCGCAAATTCGCGCAGCACTATCCGCTGTTTTCGGATATATCCGTGCCGTCCTTTATCCGCACGGTGCACGGGGACAACCATTCCACCCCGGCGATGATGGGGCTGACGGCGCGGCAGAGCGAGGCGGAGATCGATGCCGACCTGCACGCCCATTTCGGTCTGAGCCTCAGCGAATTGAAAGCGATCTGACATGACAGGATCTCTGAGCCCGAACCAGAAAGGCGCGCTCCTGATGCTGGGCAGCATGGCCTTTTTCACCTTCAACGATACGCTGGTGAAACTGGTCGGCGAAACCGTTCCCCTGTGGCAGATCGTGACCATCCGCGGTGTACTGGCGAGCCTGCTGCTCGCCGGGCTGGCGCGGGCGATGGGGGCGTTGCGGTTCGATTTTTGCCGCCGCGACTGGGCGCTGGTCCTGGCCCGCTGCGCCACCGAGATGGCGGCGACCTACTTCTTTCTGTCGGCGCTGCTGCAACTGCCGCTGGCGAATGTGACAGCGGTGCTGCAAATCCTGCCCCTCACGGTCACGCTCTGTGCGGCGTTGTTCCTGGGCGAAAGCGTCGGCTGGCGCCGCAGCCTGGCGATCGGCGTCGGCTTTGTCGGGATGTTGTTGATCGTGCGGCCCGGGGGGGCGGATTTCGGCCCCGCGACGATCTATGCGCTGCTGGCGGTGGCAGTGCTGACCCTGCGCGACCTGGTCACGCGCAAGATGTCGCCCGCGGTGCCATCGCTGACCGTGACCTTTCTGGCGGCCTTTTCCGTGATGCTGTTTGGTATCGGGCTGGGGGTGGGAGAAAGCTGGCAACCGGTGGGGCTGAGAGAGTGGGGCCTGCTCTGCGCCACGGCGGTTCTGATCCTGCTGGCCTATCTCTCGGCGGTGATGACCATCCGTGTGGGCGAGGTCTCGGCGGTGGCGCCGCTGCGCTATACGGGGCTGGTCTGGGCGCTGTTGCTGGGGTGGGTTGTCTTTGGCGAGTTTCCCTCGGGTCTCACGCTCCTCGGTGCTGGCATCGTGGTGGCGGCGGGGCTGTTCACGCTGCTGCGCGAACGTCAGGTGGCCGAGAACACCTGACGCACCTCGGCCTCGGAGATGGCAAAACGGGCCTCGAACTCTGCGGCCTGTTCAGGGGTAAGCGGCGTCACGGGGATGGGTTTCACGGGTTTCTGCCGGGAGTCGTTCGAGGAATGCAGCCCGCGCACAAACATCGGCGCGTCCGACAGGGTAATCGTGGGCATGAACCGCAGGATCTTTTCATGGGCAAAGTTCATGATCGTCACCTTGTCGCCGCCCCGCACATACATGCCAAGCCCGGCGACATAATAGGGGCGATGGATCTCTGACGCGGCGATCCCGTCGGCGCCGAACTCCGCCGCGTAGCCCATGTTGAAATCCACCGCCACGCTGCGGTGCCGTGCCACCAGCCCGGGGCAATCCGAAATGGTGCCGCGCAGGCGCTCGATGAAATCGACCGAGACCGCGTCATCATCATCATGGCGAAATTGCAGACAGGGCGCGTCGGGGTCGCGGCGGGCCGCGTTCAGGATGTCCTTCATGACGGCGCGCTGGCGCCGGGGCGGATGCGTCTCGATGCGGACCTGCGGCATTCCCGCCACGAGATCCCGCAGGCGCGCCTGGTGGTGGGCGGGCAGGCTGTCGCCGATGACGACGATCAGATCGAAATCGGGATCGGTCTGCGCCCGCAGGCAGGGCAGGGCGACCGTCTCGAACAGGCGAAAGCGCTCTTCCAGCCGGGCCTCGGCATAAAGAAAGGCAATGCGGTCCTCGATGCTGTCGTGCTCCACCTGAAAACCGCCGATGGCGGGGTAGGAAAACCGGCACAGACCAATGACTTGCATTCCTGACAATTCCTGTGAATAAAACACTTCTCGTCCGCCTGCGACTATGCCGGGGCAACCGGTGCTGAGCAAGGCCCGCCCGCCGGGCCACGTGTTGACATCCCTCGCGACTCTCAATATACGCGCGCTATCCGGCTCAGGGGAGAAGTCCCTCCTACGCCGATATCATATCTGTAGTGGCTCAAGGTCAGGGCACTTTTACCACCCCGACCCTCTGTAAACCCACCGCGACGTTCACCTCGGAATGGGAACGTTTGCGGTTTTTGCGTTTGCGTATGTGGCAGATGCAGATGAATTCGCCGCACGTCTCCGGGCATTCCGGTCCGCGTGCATGACATAGTGTTGCAAAACGGGGAACCAACCGGAATGCCAACGATCCAACAGCTGATCCGCAAGCCGCGTCAGCCGAAAGTAAAACGCTCCAAATCCATGCACCTGGAGCAGTGCCCGCAGAAGCGCGGCGTCTGCACCCGCGTCTACACCACCACGCCGAAGAAACCGAACTCCGCGATGCGGAAAGTTGCGAAGGTCCGCCTGACCAACGGTTTCGAAGTGATCTCCTACATCCCGGGTGAAAGCCACAACCTTCAGGAACACTCCGTGGTTCTGATCCGTGGCGGTCGTGTAAAAGACCTTCCGGGTGTCCGTTACCACATCCTGCGTGGTGTTCTGGATACCCAGGGTGTCAAAGACCGTAAGCAGCGTCGCTCCAAGTACGGCGCGAAGCGTCCTAAGTAAGAAGAAGGATAAGCATAGATGTCCCGTCGTCACGCTGCTGAAAAACGCGAAGTTCTGCCCGACGCCAAGTTCGGCGACCGCGTTCTCACCAAATTCATGAACAACCTGATGATCGATGGTAAGAAATCGGTCGCAGAAAGCATCGTTTACAACGCCTTTGACCGCGTTGAAGCGAAAATCAAGCGCGCGCCCGTGGAAGTGTTCCACGAGGCCCTCGACAACGTGAAACCCTCCGTCGAGGTCCGTTCGCGTCGTGTGGGTGGTGCAACCTACCAGGTTCCCGTTGAAGTCCGCCCCGAGCGTCGTGAAGCGCTGGCGATCCGCTGGCTGATCACCGCTGCGCGTGGTCGCAACGAGAACACAATGGAAGAACGCCTCGCCGGTGAACTCCTCGACGCTGTACAAAGCCGGGGTACTGCCGTTAAGAAGCGCGAAGACACGCACAAGATGGCTGAGGCAAACAAAGCCTTCTCGCACTATCGCTGGTAACTCTTTAGAGGCTCATCCAAATGGCACGCGACTATCCGCTAGACCGCTACCGTAACTTCGGTATCATGGCGCACATCGATGCAGGTAAAACCACCTGCTCTGAGCGCATCCTGTTTTACACCGGCAAATCCCACAACATCGGTGAGGTGCACGATGGTGCAGCCACCATGGACTGGATGGAGCAGGAGCAGGAACGCGGCATCACCATCACCTCGGCTGCAACCACCACCTTCTGGGAACGCACTGAGGACGGTAAGACTGCCGACACCGAAAAGCACCGTCTGAACATCATCGACACCCCCGGCCACGTTGACTTCACCATTGAAGTTGAACGCTCGCTGGCGGTTCTCGATGGTGCTGTCTGCGTGCTTGACGCCAACGCCGGCGTTGAACCCCAGACCGAAACCGTGTGGCGTCAGGCTGACCGCTACAAGGTTCCGCGCATCGTGTTCGTCAACAAGATGGACAAGATCGGCGCTGACTTCTTCAACTGCGTCAACATGATCGAAGACCGCACCGGCGCCCGCGCCGTTCCCGTCGGTATTCCGATCGGCGCCGAGAACGAGCTGGAAGGCCTCGTCGACCTCGTCACCATGAAAGAATGGGTGTGGCGCGGCGAAGACCTCGGCGCGTCCTGGTACCAGGAAGACATCCGCGACTCCCTCAAGGAGATGGCGGACGAATGGCGCGGCAAGATGATCGAAGCGGCCGTCGAAATGGACGACGACGCGATGATGGCCTACCTCGAAGGCGAAGAGCCCGACGTTCCGACCCTGCGCAAACTGCTGCGCAAAGGGACCCTGGACATGGCCTTCGTTCCGGTTCTGGGCGGTTCCGCGTTCAAGAACAAAGGTGTGCAGCCGCTGCTGAACGCCGTGATCGACTATCTGCCGAGCCCGCTCGACGTTGTTGATTACATGGGCTTTAAGCCGGGCGACGAAACCGAGACCCGTAACATTCCGCGTCGTGCAGACGACTCGATGCCGTTTGCCGGTCTGGCGTTCAAAATCATGAACGACCCCTTCGTCGGCTCCCTGACCTTCACCCGGATCTACTCCGGCGTGATGAACAAGGGCGACTCGATCCTGAACTCCACCAAAGGTAAGAAAGAGCGCATCGGTCGTATGATGATGATGCACTCCAACAACCGCGAGGAGATCGAAGAAGCGTTTGCAGGCGACATCATCGCGCTGGCGGGTCTGAAGGACACCACCACCGGTGACACCCTCTGCGACGCCAAGGAGCCGGTGGTTCTGGAAACCATGACCTTCCCGGATCCGGTGATCGAGATTGCCGTGGAGCCCAAAACCAAGGGCGACCAGGAGAAAATGTCCCAGGGTCTGGCCCGTCTGGCCGCCGAAGACCCGTCTTTCCGCGTCGAAACCGACCTCGAGTCCGGTCAGACCATCATGAAGGGCATGGGCGAACTTCACCTGGACATCCTGGTGGACCGTCTGAAGCGCGAGTTCAAGGTTGAGGCCAACATCGGTGCCCCGCAGGTTGCCTACCGCGAGACCATTGGTCACGAGGTCGAGCACACCTACACCCACAAGAAACAGTCGGGTGGTTCGGGTCAGTTCGCCGAGGTGAAGATGATCATCTCGCCGACAGAAGCCGGTGAAGGCTATTCCTTCGAGTCCCGCATCGTTGGTGGTGCCGTTCCGAAAGAATACATCCCCGGTGTTGAAAAAGGCATCACCTCGGTCATGGACAGCGGCCCGCTGGCTGGCTTCCCCGTGATCGACTTCAAGGTTGCCCTGATCGACGGTAAGTTCCACGACGTTGACTCCAGCGTTCTGGCGTTCGAGATCGCATCGCGCATGTGTATGCGTGAAGGCATGCGCAAGGCTGGTGCGAAGCTGCTCGAGCCGATCATGAAAGTCGAAGTGATCACCCCGGAAGAATACACCGGCGGTATCATCGGCGATCTGACCTCCCGTCGCGGCCAGGTGTCCGGCCAGGAGCCGCGCGGCAACGCGATTGCGATCGACGCAAACGTGCCGCTGGCGAACATGTTTGGCTACATCAACACCCTGCGCTCCATGTCCTCGGGCCGCGCGCAGTTCACGATGCAGTTCTCTCACTACGATCCGGTCCCGCAGAACATCTCTGACGAGATCCAGGCGAAATACGCGTAAGCGTGACGATTTGGGGGAGTGCCGGGGGCGGCGCTCCCTCCCAAAGCTAAAAGGAGGCCATCATGGCTAAGGAAAAGTTTGAACGTAATAAACCGCACGTCAACATCGGCACCGTTGGCCACGTTGACCACGGTAAAACCACGCTGACCGCAGCAATCACCAAATACTTCGGCGACTTCCGCGCCTACGACCAGATCGACGGCGCACCGGAGGAAAAAGCTCGCGGTATCACCATCTCCACCGCCCACGTGGAATATGAAACCGAGACCCGCCACTACGCGCACGTCGACTGCCCCGGCCACGCTGACTATGTGAAAAACATGATCACCGGTGCGGCGCAGATGGACGGCGCCATCCTGGTTGTGAACGCAGCCGACGGCCCGATGCCCCAGACCCGCGAGCACATCCTGCTGGCGCGTCAGGTTGGCGTTCCCGCGCTGGTCGTGTTCATGAACAAGGTTGACCAGGTCGACGACGAAGAGCTGCTGGAGCTCGTCGAGATGGAAATCCGCGAACTGCTGTCCTCCTACGACTTCCCGGGCGACGATATCCCGATCATCGCGGGCTCCGCGCTGGCGGCGATGGAAGGCAACAACCCGGAAATCGGCGAAGAGAAGATCAAGGAACTGATGGCGGCCGTGGATGACTACATCCCGACCCCCGAGCGCGCTGTCGACCAGCCGTTCCTGATGCCGATCGAAGACGTGTTCTCGATCTCCGGCCGCGGTACCGTTGTGACCGGCCGTGTGGAGCGTGGCGTGATCAATGTTGGCGACGAAATCGAAATCGTCGGCATCCACGACACCAAGAAAACCACCTGCACCGGTGTGGAAATGTTCCGCAAGCTGCTGGACCGCGGTGAAGCCGGCGACAACATCGGCGCGCTGCTGCGCGGTGTTGACCGTGACGGCGTTGAGCGTGGTCAGGTTCTGTGTAAGCCGGGCTCCGTGACCCCGCACACCAAATTCGAGGCAGAAGCATACATTCTGACCAAAGAAGAGGGTGGCCGTCACACCCCGTTCTTTGCGAACTACCGTCCGCAGTTCTACTTCCGCACCACCGACGTGACCGGCACCGTGACCCTGCCGGAAGGCACCGAGATGGTGATGCCGGGCGACAACCTGAAGTTCGAAGTTGAACTGATCGCCCCGATCGCGATGGAAGACGGTCTGCGTTTCGCCATCCGCGAAGGCGGCCGCACCGTCGGCGCGGGCGTCGTGTCGAAGATCCTGGCGTAAGCCAGGATCGCATCGACGCGCCATACGGACTGTGTCGAAGATCCTCGCGTAAGTCTCGCGAAGATCTGGGAATAGAGAGGGCCTCCCAACGGGAGGCCCTTTTTTGTTGCGAGGCGCTGCCTCGCGCTCCGAGGTATTTGTAAAAAGATGAAGCGCCCGCCTTAGGAGGTTAGGCGGCACTCCACCCTAGCGCTGTGGTACATCTATAGGGACACAAGCGCAGATTTGATCTCGTCGAGCTTGAATTGCGGGAGGGTTCTGACCTTGATGATAGAGGTCAGATGGTCTGGTTTGCTGATGCCGACAAGGCTGCACAGCGACACCTCATTCAACAGAGTCGCAGCAACAGCAAACTCGCTGAGCGTGAGATCAAGCGCCTGTGCGACTGGGCGCAAGGCGGAGATTTTCTCGTGGATTTCGGCCAAGAGCGCCTGAGGGAGCTGGTCTCTGGCGTCATGAAAGCGGCAGGCCGGACCTTCGCGAAAGAAGGTCTCGGTTATCAGGCCGCGAAATAAGGTGGAGCGGCCAATAAACTTCTGCCCGCGCTGATGTAGCCTCGATAAGAACGGCTCATCGCATCGACGCTCGAGTGCTGAATAGTTCCATTGCAGATAGCTGCCAAACCCGATGTCAGCCGCATGTTGCAGCTCCTCCCAGCTGCGCGGGCTGACACCATAAGATCCGATGTAGCCCTCCTCCTGCGCCCTCGCGAACAGCGTCCGGATCTTATCGGAGAGCAGCGCTGGGGGTGGACCATGCAGCAAGACCACATCGATCGCATCCATCTGGAGCCGCCTGCGGCTGTCATCGAGGCAGGAGAGGAATGTCTGCCAATTGATCTCGTCCGGTGCAGCTGCGTTGAGGCGCGAGAGTTTTGTCACAATCAGCAGATTATCTCTCTGCCCGGAACGGTTTACGGCTGTCCCCAGCAGGGTTTCACTGACACCGTCACCATAGGCTTGCGCCGTGTCGAAAACATCAATCCCGCTCGAGATTGCGTCTTCGATCAGCTTGATGCGTTGCGCCTCGGGACCGGCGCGCCAACCGTTTTGCATTCCGTTGAGGGTCTGTTCCCCGCCAAGTTGCCAGCAACCAAACCCGATCTTGCCATAGCCCATTTGTCAGAGCTTTTCGTACAGTCTGAATTCAAAGGAGACGCGCGTTTCATCCTCGTTGTTGTTCAGGGCGAGACCATGAATCAGGTGGGAGGAAAAGATCAGGAATTCATCAGGTTTGGGGTTTTCACGGACCAGAGCGGTGTTTCCGCCCCAATCGAGAATACTTGCAACGCTGTAGCGCTGAGCGTTCATCGTGCTGCCGGCTTTGGTGCGGGTGATCTTGCTCTCAGGCAGAAGGTGGCTTCCAGGGGCCATCGGGAGCCCACTACAATCATTTACGCCACACACAGGGATCCAGATATTGACCATTTTGGGCACGGAACCGTGTTGGTCGAAGGCTTCGTAGATGTCTTTGTGAACCGTATTGTAGTTGTGACTTTGGGGCTTGTTGATGCGCGCGATCATCCAGACATCCGTATTGGTCTGCGGATTGGTAAAGCTCAGATCAACCCCGAGATAGGTGCTGAAATTCTTGACGATCTTGGCACTGTCAAAGCCGAGGTCGGCGGGAAACAGGCGTCGGCTGCGTTTGATCACCTCGCCATGGAGCGCATCGTCGACGTAAGCGTGATACCGTTCAAGCGTGAAACCGCTGAGGTCGATCTCCGGGCGCAACTCTGTGACGATCTGCATGATTGCTGCTGTGGTTTCTGTATAGATCGTGGCTGGATCATAAAAGTCATCAGCCTTCAGCGTCGTATAGCCGGCGTCATACCAGTCGGTGTGTTTGGTGATATCGTCGAACTTGGTGGACAACACCTCGTCTGATCCCACACCGTAAACGTCCTCAGCTGCAAGCTGTACTGGGATTTCTGTGCCGTTGATGAGATATTGGGTTTTCATAATTGGTCGCTCTAAAGTTGATTGGACCCGTTGCGAGTCTCTCAGAATGATGTCCGTAATTCGTTTAAAACGAGTGAAAAATTCTAGCGATTGGGGCGCTGGCCACGTGCGGGGCAGTGGCGCATCGCGATCAGTCCAAAGGGGGAAAGGCGAAACCGACTTAGGAGATCGTGGACCAAGTAGGTGACGGTGCGGCCTTGCGCTCCGAGACTTTGCGCAAAGGTCAAACAAGCCATTGCCGCCGCTGGAGTGTCGGGATCGGCACCCTTACAGCGCGTTACCTGTGGAACCGACTTTGCTGAATTTGGCCCTTGGTCGCACCGCACCCGCGATGACGGCGGTGAGATGCTCTGGCTCGCTGACGCGCCCAACGTGGTGTGGACGTGATCCGAGGTGCGCGTCGTCATGAATGGTTGTCGAATTCGCGCGCCGATAGGTGGCGGGCTAGCGAATTCTGTCCAACTGTTTGCGCACGGCCAGGAGCATGTGTAACGCGGTCTGTTGGTCCCCCTCCGAAAGATGGTATTGGGACAGCCTCAAATCAGTGCCTGACTGCGTCAGAATCTGATCCAGCGGCTCCCGCGGTGACCACACCCCGCCAGCGTGGACACGATAAATGGACGGCTCCACGTCCTGCATATACTTGAAGCCACCGTAGCTGCCGAGCGTGCTCCAGAGAACCCGGTCCTCATTGACCACAGTGCCGATTTTCTCAGGGATCGAGATTCCACCGCGGAAGAAGAGTGTGTTGGTCAACAGCCAGCAGGCACATCTCTTCAACTCCGCGGGAGAATAGTCGCGTTGAAAGGCCGGTGGTAGCTTACTGTCGGATTGTACGTCGTAATTCACATCAACGACGGTAGAGTTATGCCCGCATGCGACAAAGCTCTTGTTTGCTTCCAAGAAGTCAAATTGCTTCTGGATCTTGGATACATCTGACCAGGCGTCATCTCCATCGCAAAGAGCGATGTACTTCGGACTCATGGCGTTGACGATGCGTTTGAACGGAAAGGCGCCTTTGCTCCAGAAGTTGTCTGCGGCATTGATCACTCTGACTTCGATGGGTTTGTCCCGAAATCTCTCAAGGCACTCATGTATTTTCTGGGGTGTCTGATCGGTCGAGCAATCATTAAAGATCACGAGCCCTAATGTACCCGAAAACTCTTGGGTCAGTACGGAATTCAGGCACTGCTCGATGAAAGCTTCGTGGTTGTAGGTGACCGTGATGACAACGACGTCCAAATGGTCCATCTCAAGATTGGGTTTTGGCAGTTGCATCGAAAGATTTTCAATATGCATGGATCGGTTACACCTCAACTGAACAGCCCTCTAAGCCGCGTGCAAACGTGGTACGTTCAATTCCTTTAAATCGAGTGAAGCCTCTGCGCTTGCTTGCGAGGCAGGCCGCCCAGCGGTGCACCCGTTTGGGGGAGGGGGAAGCGCCGAGTCGCTATCCCCTTTCTGATGTACGTCGCGCGGACTAAGTGGCATGTGGCTGGCACGCCGTTGCGGTGATCGGCCAGATTGACGACTGCATGTTTGGGGTTCGGATTTGATTGCGCAGCTGTTCTCTTTTCTGCGGAGCGTTGCGATTGGGATATGGGGCGCTGTTGTTATGTGCATGGGAGGTGCCCTCATGCTTGTTGCGCTCCTTTCGCTTCAGGACAATGCCGAGAAATCCATCAATGACAATGGCGTGCGTCCGGAGGCTGTTCAGCTTCGTTTTCTGCATCCCGGCTATTTTGTCGGTGCCTTCAATGAGTTTGAAGCCAGCGGTTGGTTCAACGGTTTGTTTGGCTCCTTCGTTGTCGAAAAGAACGTCGTCAAATCCTACGCCGTGTTCAGCGCCACCCCCGGTGGTGCCGACGGCCCGCATCTGATTGCAGTGCGACAAGATGATGGCATTCGCGCGTATCTGCGCGCAATCTTGCGGGGGAAGCGGTCGTTGCCGGCACAGGTTCGCATCCGTGGCTTTATGGACGTCCGGGAGTATTACGATTTCGAGATTAAGCGGGACCTTCGACGCAAGGGGCACGTTCTGCGAGGCCGAATATACTATGTGGAGGTCTTCACGGATCGGCGCAGGCGAACACTTGCTTTCCTTTGGGGCCGTGAAGTTGGTCTCCTGGGCTTTAGTGTCGTTATGGTGTTTGTTGGCTTTGTTTTGATCCGTTCAGAGAGAGAGACCGCGCGATGATCTAGAAAGCCGCTCCTCCCCCTTGCCACACTGTACCAACAGGTGTAACAGGCCCCATCCCGCACTGCGGGAAATGGGCGGGGTGATTCCCGCCTTTTGGGTTCGATGAGGGTACGTGATGGGCACGGGACCTTCCTCTCAACCCCAACGCCTGACTAAAAGGCTATACGATGCAAAGCCAAAACATCCGTATCCGGCTGAAGGCATTTGACTATCGTGTGCTGGATGCGTCCACACAAGAGATCGTCAACACTGCCAAGCGGACCGGCGCCCAAGTGCGCGGCCCGATCCCGCTGCCGAACAAGATCGAGAAATTCACTGTTCTGCGTGGTCCCCACGTGGACAAGAAATCCCGCGATCAGTTCGAGATCCGGACGCACAAGCGTCTTCTCGACATCGTCGACCCGACCCCGCAGACCGTGGACGCGCTGATGAAGCTCGACCTGGCTGCTGGCGTTGACGTCGAAATCAAGCTGCAGTCATAAGATCGGAGGGTAATTCATATGCGCTCTGGTATTATCGCAAAGAAAGTGGGCATGACCCGCTTGTTCATGGAAGACGGCAAGCAGATCCCTGTGACCGTTCTTTCCCTCGATGGCCTGCAGGTTGTCGCTCAGCGTACCGATGACAAAGACGGCTACACCGCCGTTCAGCTCGGTGCCGGTTCCGCAAAGGTCAAGCGCGTCTCCAAGGCGATGCGCGGTCACTTCGCGGCCTCCAAGGTTGAGCCCAAGCGCAAGCTGGTCGAATTCCGCGTCCCCGCGGATGGCCTGATCGAAGTCGGCGCGGAAATCTCCGCCGAGCACTTCCTCGAAGGCCAGAAAGTCGACGTCACCGGGACCTCCATCGGTAAAGGTTTCGCCGGTGCGATGAAGCGTCACAACTTCGGCGGTCTGCGGGCTTCCCACGGTGTGTCGATCTCTCACCGTTCGCACGGTTCCACCGGTCAGTGTCAGGATCCGGGCAAAGTTTTCAAAGGCAAGAAGATGGCCGGTCACATGGGCGCTGCACGCGTGACCACCCAGAACCTCGAGGTTGTCAAAACCGACGCCGACCGTGGTCTGGTCTTCATCAAAGGCGCTGTTCCCGGTCCGAAATCCGGCTGGGTCACCGTCAAAGACGCCGTGAAGAAGAAAGCACCCGAAGGTCTGCCGTTCCCGGCGGCTCTGAAGACTGCTGCTGAAGCTGCGGCTGAAGCACCCGCGGAAGGGGGTGAAGCATGAAACTTGACGTGATCAAACTGGACGGCGGCAAAGCGGGCGACATCGAACTGTCCGAAGAGCTGTTTGGCCTGGAGCCGCGTGCGGACATCCTGCACCGTGTGGTCCGTTGGCAGCGCAACAACGCGCAGGCCGGCACCCACAAGGTGAAGACCCGCTCCGAGACCTCCTACTCCACCAAGAAGATCTACCGCCAAAAAGGCACCGGTGGCGCACGCCACGGCGACCGGAACGCGCCGATCTTCCGCAAAGGTGGTATCTACAAGGGTCCGACCCCGCGGAGCCACGGCCACGATCTGACCAAGAAATTCCGCAAGCTGGGTCTGCGCCACGCGCTGTCCGCCAAAGCAAAAGCGGGTGAACTGGTCGTGATCGAGAACGCAGAAGCCGAAGGCAAGACCGCCGCTCTGGCCAAACAGGTTGCAAACCTGGGCTGGAAACGCGCTCTGGTCATCGACGGTGCTGCCGTCAACGAAGGCTTCGCTCGTGCCGCCAAGAACATCGAAGGTCTGGATATCCTGCCGTCGATGGGCGCAAACGTCTATGACATCCTGAAGCGTGACACCCTCGTGCTCACGAAGTCGGCTGTCGAAGCACTGGAGGCTCGCCTGAAATGAGCGCGAAGGCAGAACACTACGACGTGATCCGCAAGCCGATCATCACCGAGAAATCCACCATGGCGTCCGAGCACGGCGCAGTGGTGTTCGAGGTGGCAATCGACTCCAACAAACCGCAGATCAAGGAAGCTGTCGAAGCTCTCTTTGGTGTGAAGGTCAAAGCGGTCAACACCACCGTCACCAAGGGTAAGGTCAAGCGCTTCCGCGGCCAGCTGGGCAAGCGGAAAGACGTGAAAAAAGCCTACGTCACCCTGGAAGAAGGCAACACCATCGACGTGTCCACCGGACTCTGAGATTTGGTTGTCTGAGAATTGAGAAGGCCCCTGCGAAAGCGGGGGCCTTTTTTTTACCAAGCTTAAGCAGGAATTGTTTTCTATGTGGGTCCTAAACTTACTTTCCGAAGTGATTGCGGTAATAGATCAGATTTCTAATGGCTTCGTTTCTCTACTGAAGTGCTTCGGAACCGTGCCGACTTCATTTTGGAGCGAGGTTGGAAAGGCCGCGATTGGTAGTTTTCTAGGTTTTTTCCTTGGTATATTGGCTTTCGGATTGCAGCAACGCAGCCACCTTCGTGCGGCCGCAAGAGAGGAGCGTCTGGCGCTGTTAGATGCGCTGAACCGTTTGATAACTTCCGCAGGTGCTAATGTTGAAGCACTAGTCCAATTGAAATTGCAGTTGTTGGACGATCTCAAGCCGGAGGCTGATCGTGTAAAGGAGTTAGCAGAGGCCGCTTTTGAATCCGACCCATCGAGCCGCCCCGCGAAGGTCCAAGAATTAGTCGAACTCTGTTCCACGATGCGATATTTCTATCAAAGCGTTCAACCCATTCAAATAATGCGCCCTCCCGATTTCAGTGAGTTCTCGTCGGGTAGTCGTCAGATGCCAGCCTTAAGTCTGTTTGTGCACAGGGCTTTGGGTTGCATGGAGGAGTGTAATAGGGCTGGCGAAGCTAGGAATTTACTTATTTCGGAACTCGCGAAGGAAAGTGCTGCTCCGCACGGGCTACCGGAGGGACGAGTTTTGTACTTTAGCCAAATGCTTGCTGGCGAAGCCAACGCATTAGTTGAGAATACAGATTTCTCTATGGATTTTTGGCGGTTAGTGCTCGATCAGCTAATAGCATTTGAAAATACGCTCAAAAGAGATGAGGGGCTACTGCGTTTCGAGCTTTTGCCTGAAGTTGAGAATGCGATGCCTTCAGATGAGTTGTTTCCCAAGTTGCGTGAGCAACTGAAAAAGTTCGTCTAAGTGCTGAACCGGATAGTGCCACACCTTCCCCATTGCCACCTCCCCCAACCTCTGCTACATCGCACCAATCCTGACAGGCCTCGGATTCGTTCCGGGGCCGTTATCTTTGTCGGGACATTCGACCCAGGGACCTTCGGGGCCCTTCATCGGTCACCTGAACCCGGCGCGGATACGCCAAGGCAGGGGGCTTTAACATAGCTGGGCCAAAGATAATAACCTAAGGCTCGGCACGCTAAACGGAAGACAGAAAGCATGGCACTTAAGTCGTATAAACCGACGACGCCGGGCCAGCGTGGGCTGGTTCTGATCGACCGTTCGGAGCTTTGGAAAGGGCGTCCGGTCAAGTCTCTCACTGAGGGTTTGACCAAATCGGGCGGCCGGAACAACACCGGACGGATCACTTCTCGCCGCCGTGGTGGTGGCGCAAAGCGTCTTTACCGGATCGTTGACTTCAAACGGAATAAATTTGATGTCGCCGCGACCGTCGAGCGCATTGAATATGACCCCAACCGGACTGCCTTCATCGCATTGGTGAAGTATGACGACGGCGAGCAGGCTTATATCCTCGCGCCGCAGCGTCTGGCAGTTGGTGACAAGGTCATCGCCTCCGCAAAGGCAGACATCAAGCCGGGCAACGCAATGCCGTTCTCGGGCATGCCGATCGGTACCATCGTTCACAACATCGAAATGAAGCCCGGCAAAGGCGGCCAGATCGCCCGTGCTGCCGGTACGTATGCTCAGTTCGTTGGTCGTGATGGTGGCTACGCTCAGATCCGCCTGTCCTCGGGCGAGCTGCGTTTGGTCCGTCAGGAATGCATGGCCACCGTCGGTGCCGTGTCGAACCCCGACAACTCCAACCAGAACTACGGTAAAGCCGGTCGTATGCGCCACAAAGGCAAGCGTCCGAGCGTCCGTGGTGTGGTTATGAACCCGATCGACCACCCCCATGGTGGTGGTGAAGGTCGGACCTCCGGTGGTCGTCACCCGGTGACCCCATGGGGTAAGCCGACCAAGGGTAAGCGCACCCGCAACACCAACAAGGCGTCGCAGAAGCTGATCATCCGCTCGCGTCACGCTAAGAAGAAAGGGCGCTAATCTATGACTCGCTCTGTATGGAAAGGCCCCTTCGTCGATGCTTACGTGCTGAAAAAAGCCGAAGCAGCGCGCGAATCCGGCCGCAATGAAGTGATCAAGATCTGGTCCCGTCGTTCCACCATTCTGCCCCAGTTCGTGGGTCTGACCTTTGGTGTGTACAACGGCCAGAAGCACATTCCTGTCAACGTCTCGGAAGACATGATTGGTCAGAAGTTCGGTGAGTACTCCCCGACCCGCACCTATTATGGTCACGCCGCTGACAAAAAAGCGAAGCGGAAGTAAGTCATGGGCAAGGATAAAAACCCCCGCCGCGTGGCAGACAACGAAGCAATGGCGAAAATCCGCATGCTTCGCACCAGCCCGCAGAAACTGAACCTGGTGGCTCAGATGATCCGTGGCAAGAAAGTGGACAAGGCTCTGACCGACCTCACTTTCTCCAACAAGCGGATCGCGCAGGACGTGAAGAAATGCCTTCAGTCCGCCATCGCGAACGCCGAAAACAACCACAACCTTGACGTCGATGAACTGATCGTCGCCGAGGCATGGGTCGGCAAGAACCTGACCATGAAGCGCGGTCGTCCGCGGGCCCGTGGTCGCTTCGGCAAGATCCTGAAGCCGTTCGCTGAGATCACCATCAAGGTGCGTCAAGTTGAGGAGCAAGCCTAATGGGACATAAAGTCAATCCGGTTGGCATGCGCCTGCAGATCAACCGCACCTGGGACAGCCGCTGGTACGCTGACACCAAGGACTACGGTGATCTCCTCCTCGAGGACATCAAGATCCGTGAGTTCATCAAGGAAGAGTGCAAGCAGGCCGGTGTTGCCCGCGTGATCATCGAACGCCCCCACAAGAAGTGCCGTGTGACCATTCACACCGCGCGTCCGGGCGTGATCATCGGCAAAAAAGGCGCGGACATCGAAGTTCTTCGCAAGAAGATCGCTTCCATGACCGACTCCGAGCTGCACCTGAACATTGTTGAGGTTCGCAAGCCGGAACTCGACGCACAGCTCGTTGGCGAGTCCATCGCCCAGCAGCTGGAGCGCCGTGTGTCCTTCCGTCGCGCGATGAAGCGGGCCGTGCAGAACGCCATGCGCATGGGCGCCCTGGGTATCCGGGTGAACGTCGCTGGTCGTCTGGGCGGTGCAGAAATCGCACGGACCGAATGGTACCGTGAAGGTCGTGTGCCGTTGCACACCCTGCGCGCAGACATCGATTACGCACACTCTGAAGCCTCCACCCCCTATGGTATCATCGGTATCAAGGTGTGGATCTTCAAAGGCGAGATCATGGAGCATGATCCCCAGGCGCGTGATCGCAAGGCTCAGGAAATCCAGGACGGTCCGGCACCTCGCGGTGCAGGCGGTAACCGTCGTGGCGACCGCTAAGGAGTAACGCGATATGCTTCAGCCAAAGCGTACTAAATTCCGTAAGATGCACAAAGGCCGGATCAAGGGCGACGCCAAGGGTGGCTCTGATCTGAACTTCGGCACCTACGGCCTGAAGGCAGTGACACCCGAGCGTGTGACCGCCCGTCAGATCGAGGCAGCCCGTCGTGCCATGACCCGTCACATGAAGCGTCAGGGTCGTGTCTGGATCCGGATCTTCCCGGACACCCCGGTGACCTCCAAACCCGTCGAAGTGCGTATGGGTAAGGGTAAAGGCTCCGTGGACTTCTGGGCGTGCAAAGTGAAGCCGGGCCGTGTGATGTTTGAAATTGACGGCGTCAATGAAGACATCGCCCGCGAAGCGCTTCGCCTCGCAGCCATGAAGCTGCCGGTGCAGACCCGCATCGTGGTGCGTGAAGACTGGTAACTCCAGACTTCTGCAAATGATTGAAAGCCCCTCGTCAGGAAACTGGCGGGGGGTTTTTTCTTTGCGCGCTGCCTTCCGTTGGATGCGGCCCGATGTGCCGGCTGAACGTCCTCCGCAGGCGGGCGCGCGGGGGAGAACTGCCCCGTTTTGCGATCAGTTGTCGGAACGGAGAGCAAATGTTCACCTTATACCCCTATATCTGTTGACCTCCGCTTTTGATCCTCAGGAGGGCAGGTGATGAGACTGCAGGTTGGGCTGTTGGTGACATTGGTCGCGGTTGCCGGCTGTGATCTTTACGTCGGGTCGACCGGACAGGACGATGCGACAGAGGCCGTCACCCGGCAGGCGCGGCTGACGGCGATCAGCCAGGCGCCCTATCGCTACCGGCACGCCACCTATTGGACGCTGGCCAACGGATGTACCTACTCCCCCGCACCCGGCGCGCCGGGTTCGACCGGGGGCTGGCGCTGGTTCCTGGTGAACAATCCGCTGTCACCGGAGCGGCCGATGGTGCACGAGGGCTGTGCCTATGTGTTCGAGGGGGATGGCCCGGGAATATGACACCATTTGGAAGGCGGCGATGCCCGCTTTTGAAGCGCTAAAATTAGATTTGAAAACCTCAAATCCGGGAACGTTTCCTTTAATCTTGCGCGCTACGGTCCGGGCAGTTCAGTGATCACGGAAGGACCCTCACGATGAAGCTTGCTCCCACCTTTGCCACCGCGCTTTTTCTCGGCCTTGCCGGCGGCGCCCAGGCAGCAGATGTCATGCTGTTTACCGAAGACTACGCGCCCTTGAACTTTGAGCGGGACGGCGAGATCGTCGGTCTCGGCGCGGATCAGGTGTTCGAAATGATGGATCGGGCCGGTATCTCCTACGAGGTGGAGCTGACCCAGTGGTCCCGTGCCATCGGTCAGGCGGAGCGTCGCCCCAACACCTGCGTGTTCAGCACCACGCATACCGAAGAGCGTGATCCGAATTTCAAATGGGTGGAGCCTCTGGCCTCCGACAGCACCATTCTGGTGCGCAAGGCCGGCAGCGATGTGGCGCCCGCCACGATCGAAGAGGCTGCAGCCTACCGCACCGGCAGCCAGACCGGCGACTATACCGTTGGCGTGCTGGAGGAAGCGGGCTTTCAGCAAATCGACCTGGCGCCCAATCAGGCCGCGACGGTCAAGAAGCTGCTGCAAGGGCGCATCGACCTGATGGCCACCTCCGGTTCCTTCCTCGAAGCCTCGCGCGCGGATGGGGTCGAGGTCGAAGAAGCCCTAGTTCTCTCCACCACGACCATGTCGCTGGCCTGTAGCCTGAAGACCGATCAGGAGCTGGTCGACCGCATGCAGGCGGCGCTGCAAACGATGATCGACGACGGCACCCAGGCCGAGATCGCGGCGAAATACGAATAACACTGGCGGCCCGGGCAGCGCGCCCCGGCCGACCTGCCGAAACGACCTCGTGCCCCCAGCCGGGGCGCGGGGTCTTTTCTCATGGGTGCAGATCTTATGGGCACAGAAGCCTCTCGCCAAATCGCTGCGGCCTGCGGTAAGAGGACGCCATGGCCCAGATCGATTCCCTCTTTGTGACCCGCCTTTACCGTGCCGCGCTGTCCGAGCATGGCCCCAGCATTGACCCGCAGGAGATGGAAACCTCCTGCATCACCATCGCCGAAGATGACGAGGCGGGGCAGGACTGGTGCGAGCAGAACGGCTATCCCGGCTATACCTCCTATGCCTCGCTCACGGATCTGCCGTGGCGGTTCCCGATCTTTGCCGATCTGGTGGCATCGCTCGATGCGCATGTGATGGCCTTTGCGCAGGATCTGGAACTGAACCTGGATGGGCGCGCGCTGAAGCTGGAGGATCTCTGGATCAACATCCTGCCCGAAGGGGGCACCCATGCCAGCCACATCCACCCGCATTCGGTGATTTCGGGCACCACCTATGTGGCCATGCCCGATGGCGCTTCCGCGCTGAAGCTGGAGGACCCGCGCCACGCGATGATGATGGCGCATCCGCCACGCAATCAGGACTGCCGCCGGGAGCTGAAGACCTTTGTCTATGAGAGCCCCAAGGTCGGCGACGTGCTGCTGTGGGAAAGCTTCATCCGCCATGAGGTGCCGATGAACATGGCCGAGGACGAGCGGATCTCGGTCTCCTTCAACTACGCCTGGGCCTGAGCAGGCAAGGGTGTAAGAGGGCGCCGGCGCAATTTGGTCGTGAAATCACCGGGGACTTCAGGGTTCCTTAAGGGCCCTCTGCGAGCCTGCCGCGGTGACCCCCGACCAACAGGTGCCCCATGATCGAATATCCAGAACACGCTGCTGCAAAGCAGACCGTGCCCGGTGATCTGGCCATAAAGTGGCTGGTTGAGACCTTTCAGCGGCCGTATTTCTTTGTCCACATTCCAAAATGTGGCGGCACCGCCGTCGCCGACGCGCTGAAGGGATACTACCTGCATGGCAAGGCGCGGGAATGGCGGCAGAAGACCGGCGGTGCGTCCTGGGACTCGCTCCGAACCTTTGCTCTGGTGCGTCGCCCTTACGAGCGGGTCTGTTCGCTCTACCGGTACCGGTCCCAGATCGCGGAGGGCGAAGAGGCGGGGATCGATCTGTCGCTCAATGACTGGGTGGCCGAGGCTCTTGAGGATCGTGATCCGGAGGCGCTCGACACCGAAATGTCCCTGCACCCCTGTCTGCCCTGGGTGGTCGACGATGCCGGGGCACCATTGGTGAAACTGGTCTGTCGCCTCGAGGAAATCGACGACGACTGGACCATGGTCCAGCGGTTGACGCAATCCGATGTGGACCTGCCGATGCGCAACCGGACCGAACGGCTGTGCGGCACCACCGTCTCCGATCTGAATGCCCGCAGCCGCGCCATTATCGAGGACTATTATGCCGCCGATTTCGACAACTTCGGCTATCGCCGGATCGGTGCGGCCCAGAAACTGCGGCCCAAAGCGGAGGCGCCGCTGGCCGGGGTGACCGAGGCCGCCTACGCACAGTGAGCGCAGACCGTGCTGCACGCGGCACGGGTGTGATTGTCAAAACGATCAAAGCCGCTTAGCGTCTGGGCGAAGTTTTCCAAGAGGCACAAATATGGCGCGGCGCTCCCCCTTTGACATCGGCGGCTTTCACATTCCCCCGGGCACCCGGCGCACGGTGGATCTGCCGGTCAGCGTGTTGTCGGATCACACGCCGGTCAACATGTCGGCCCATGTGATCCATGGCGCGGAGGAGGGGCCGACGCTGTTTGTCTCTGCCGCCATCCACGGCGACGAGGTGATCGGGGTGGAGATTGCCCGCCGGCTCTTGCGCAGCCGACAGTTCGCGCGGCTGAAAGGCACATTGATCGTGGTGCCGATCGTCAACACCTTCGGCTTTCTCAATCACTCGCGCTATCTGCCGGACCGGCGGGATCTCAATCGCTGTTTCCCGGGCAGCGAGGGCGGCTCGCTCGCCAGCCGCCTGGCGCATCTGTTCATGACCGAGATCGTCGCCCGCTCCGACCTCGGGATCGATCTGCATTCCGCCGCCATCCACCGCACCAACATGCCGCAGATCCGGGTCTCGCCCAAGGCGCAGGAGACGCTGGCCTATGCCGATGCCTTTGGCGCGCCGGTGGTGATCCGCTCGGCCCTGCGCGACGGCTCGCTGCGGCACGAGGCCCAGAAGGCGGGCGTCGACATCCTGCTCTATGAGGCGGGGGAGGGGCTGCGGTTCGACGAACAATCGGCGCGGGTCGGGGTGGCGGGCATCCTGCGGGTGATGCACGCGCTTGGCATGATCCCCGATGACGGCGTGCCCCTGGCCGAAGTGGTGCCGGTACGTGCCAGCGACTCCACCTGGGAGCGCGCGCCGGCGGGCGGGCTGCTGAGGGCCTACAAGACCACCGGCGAGATGGTGGAGGCCGGCGACGTGCTTGGCATCGTGGCTGACCCCTTTGGCGAGGAAGAGATGGAGCTGACCGCCAGCCAGTCCGGCCTGGTGATCGGACGCGCCAACCTGCCCATCGTCAACGAAGGCGACGCGCTGTTTCATATCGCCCGCGTCGTGAACACGTCAGAGGCGGAAAGCCGGATCGAGAGCCTGAACGCGCAGCTTGAAGGCGCGGCGATGTTTGATGAGGACGAGATTATCTGACGCGTCCGCACAAAGGCGCGGGGGTGCGTTGCCCAGGCGTGAGCGCGCTGATCGGGGCGCTTAAAACGGGCGCGCGAACAAGCCGATTATACGGGTCATCTTGTCTCGGGGCAGGGCGGTCGGCTCCACCTCGAAGCGCGCCATGTAGCCGCGCATTTCCTTGAGCTCGAGGAACTCTTCGAGCACCTGATAGCGTTTGCGGTCGCGGTAGTCGTCAAACAGGATCGTTGCCTTCCGGGTGCAGCGCAGCATCGCCGTCAGCGCGCAGGCGACGCGAAACCTTCCGTCGATCAGGATCAGATCCGGATGGCGAAACCCTTCCTGGTCCCAGATCGCCAGCGGGTATTTGTGATAACGGTGCTGCTGCTCGGTATTGACCGGCAGGCCCCATTTGCCGGTCTCGCCGATATTGACATAGTGCAGCTCGGGCGGCGAGGGGACGTCATTCTGTTCGAAATACCGCTGCATCATCAGGTGCCAGTCCCGGCTGCTCTCGACCGAATAGAGCGTCTTGCCCGGCATTTCCGCGCCCAGAACGGTGGAGCCGCCGCTGCCGTATTCCAGGATCACATCCGCCGCGGCATAATGCGCCTCGACCCAGGCACAGACCTCGGGTGCGAAGGTCAGTTTCGGCCGTTCGACCAAGGCATCATCGGTCTCGGTTGCAACCATAACAGGGGCCTTTTACAGGTGTGCGCAACGCCCAGTGCTGCGTGCTCGCAGGATCAAAGTCAAGCCCGCGCCCGGCGGCGGGGCGGCCCGGCGCAGACGCCGTTGCCGATGCAACCGCACCGGACCCGCAGGGGGAAAACCCGACCCGCCGGATAATCCGGAGGTTTCCCTTGCCCTCCCGGCCGCCCTCCTGTAGAGGGACGCATCGCTCCCGCAATTCGCGAGTCGGATTGTGTCGGGCGATTCTTTTTTCTGCACGTCCTGTGCAGACGACATAACCCACCAGGGTAAAGGGTGACCCACCATAAGGGGCCCTCTGGTGCCAAGGAAAGGAACGCAAGGCGATGAACGCCAAGGATCTGCGCGACAAAACCGTGGACGAGCTCCGCGACGAACTCGCAAACCTCAAAAAAGAGAGCTTCAACCTGCGCTTTCAACAAGCGACCGGTCAGCTGGAAAACACTGCAGGCATCAAGGCGGCCCGCCGCAACGCTGCTCGCGTGAAAACCATCCTGAACGAAAAAGCCGCAGCAGCGGCTGAATAAGGAGCTCTACAGATGCCCAAACGTATCCTGCAAGGCGTCGTGACCTCCGACGCAAACGCTCAGACCGTCACCGTGTCCGTGGAACGTCGTTTCACACACCCGGTTCTGAAGAAAACCATCCGTAAGTCCAAGAAGTACCGGGCTCACGATGAAAAGAACGCTTTCAAGGTCGGCGACTCCGTACGCATCATCGAATGCGCGCCGAAATCGAAAACGAAACGCTGGGAAGTCATTGACGCCTAAGAGCCTGTAACCACAGGCTCCTGGCGACTTTGCTGATCAGCACAGTCGAAACCCTGGGGGATCACAGCACGCATCGCTGCCCCAAAGGTCGGGAGAAACCACATGATCCAGATGCAAACAAATCTGGATGTAGCTGACAACTCCGGCGCACGCCGAGTTCAGTGCATCAAGGTTCTGGGTGGCTCCAAGCGTAAATACGCTTCCGTTGGCGACATCATCGTCGTCTCGGTTAAAGAAGCCATCCCGCGCGGTCGCGTGAAGAAGGGTGACGTCCGCAAGGCCGTTGTCGTTCGCACCGCCAAAGAGGTCCGTCGTGAAGACGGCACCGCCATCCGTTTTGACCGCAACGCTGCTGTTATCCTGAATAACAACAACGAGCCGGTCGGCACCCGTATCTTCGGCCCGGTTGTTCGCGAACTTCGCGCGAAGAACTTCATGAAGATCATCTCGCTCGCTCCGGAGGTGCTCTAATGGCTGCTAAACTGCGCAAAGGCGACAAGGTCGTCGTGCTTGCTGGTCGCGACAAGGGCAAGGAAGGCACCATTTCTTCCGTTGACCCCAAAGCCGGCAAAGCTGTCGTAGATGGCGTGAACATGGCCATCCGTCACACCCGTCAGACCCAGACGTCGCAAGGCGGCCGCCTGCCCAAGGCCCTGCCGATCGACCTGTCGAACCTGGCTCTGCTGGACTCCAACGGCAAGGCAACCCGCGTCGGCTTCCGCGAAGAAGACGGCAAGAAGGTGCGCTTTGCAAAAACCACCGGGGAGACTGTCTGATGCTTGACGATGCAACCTACACCCCGCGTCTGAAGACCCTCTACAAGGACACCATCCGTGGCGCCCTGAAAGAGGAATTCGGCTACAAGAACGAGATGCAGATCCCCAAGCTGGAGAAGATCGTTCTGAACATCGGCTGCGGCCGTGCGGCCGTCAAGGACAGCAAGAAGGCGAAATCGGCTCAGGAAGACCTGACCAAGATCGCCGGTCAGAAAGCGCTGACCACCGTTGCAAAGAACTCCATCGCTGGCTTCCGCGTTCGTGAAGGCATGCCGATGGGTGCAAAGGTGACCCTGCGTGGCGAGCGGATGTATGAATTCCTCGACCGTCTGATCACCATCGCGATGCCCCGGATCCGCGACTTCCGCGGTGTGTCCGGCACCTCTTTCGACGGTCGTGGCAACTACGCCATGGGCCTGAAAGAGCACATCGTGTTCCCGGAAATCGATTTCGACAAGATCGACGAATCCTGGGGCATGGACATCGTAATTGCCACCACCGCGAACACCGACGCGGAAGCTAAGGCGCTGTTGAAAGCTTTCAACATGCCCTTCAACAGCTGATCGCGGAGAGGAAGAGACCATGGCTAAAAAAGCAATGATCGAACGCGAAAAGAAGCGCGAGCGCCTGGTGGCCAAATACGCTGCCAAACGTGCCGAGCTCAAAGAGATCGCGAATGACGAATCCCGCCCGATGGAAGAGCGTTTCAAAGCGCGTCTGAAACTGGCGAAACTGCCGCGCAACTCGTCGGCAACCCGTCTGCATAACCGCTGCCAGCTGACCGGCCGTCCCCACGCTTACTATCGTAAGCTGAAGGTCAGCCGTATCGCTCTGCGGGACCTTGGCTCCAACGGCCAGATCCCCGGCATGGTGAAATCGAGCTGGTAAGGGAGAGACAATATGAACGATCCTATCGGCGATATGCTCACCCGTATCCGTAACTCTCAGCTGCGTGGCAAATCCACTGTCATGACTCCGGCGTCCAAATTGCGCGCCTGGGTTCTGGATGTGCTGCAGTCCGAGGGTTACATCCGCGGCTATGAGAAAGCGACTGATGAACGCGGCCACCCGGCGCTGGAAATCAGCCTCAAGTACTACGAAGGCGAACCTGTCATTCGCGAACTGAAGCGTGTCTCCACGCCCGGTCGTCGCGTGTACATGGGCGTCAATGACATTCCGCAGGTCCGTCAGGGCCTTGGCGTGTCGATTGTCTCCACCCCCAAAGGTGTGATGTCGGATGCAAATGCACGCGCGGCCAACGTCGGTGGCGAAGTGCTTTGCACCGTATTCTAAGGAGGCCTCAGCACAATGTCTCGTATTGGTAAGAAACCGGTCGAACTGCCCAGCGGCGTCTCCGCCAGCCTGTCCGGCCAGACCATCGAAGTGAAGGGCCCGAAAGGCGCCCAGACCTTCACCGCAACCGACGACGTCACCCTGACCGTCGAGGACAACCTGGTGAAAGTTGAGCCGCGCGGCAAATCCAAGCGCGCGCGCCAGCAGTGGGGCATGTCCCGCACCATGGTTGCCAACATGGTTCACGGCGTCACCCAGGGCTTCAAGAAAGAGCTTGAGATCCAGGGTGTTGGTTACCGGGCGCAGATGCAGGGCAACACCCTGAAGCTGAACCTCGGTTACAGCCACGACGTCGATTTCACTGCTCCGGAAGGTGTCACCATCACCGCGCCGAAGCAGACCGAAGTCGTTGTGGAAGGTGCAGACGCACAAGTGGTGGGCGAAGTGGCGGCACAGATCCGCGACTGGCGTCGTCCCGAGCCCTACAAAGGCAAAGGCATCCGCTACAAGGGCGAATTCATCTTCCGCAAGGAAGGCAAGAAGAAGTAAGGACAAGCAAAATGGCAAACAGCAAACGTACCCTGTTTCTGAAGCGTCGTCTGCGCGTCCGGAACAAGCTTCGCAAGGTGAACGCAGGCCGTCTGCGTCTCTCCGTGCACCGCTCGAACAAGAACATCTCTGTTCAGCTGATCGACGACGTCAAAGGTGTGACCCTGGCCGCAGCCTCGACCCTGGAAAAGGATCTTGGTTTTGTGGGCAAGAACAACATCGAAGCGGCAACCAAAGTGGGTTCCGTGATCGCAGAGCGCGCGAAAGCCGCTGGCGTGAGCGAAGCCTACTTCGATCGCGGCGGTTTCCTGTACCACGGCAAAGTGAAGGCTCTGGCCGACGCGGCGCGTGAAGGTGGTCTGAACATCTAAGGATCAACCGGGCGCCGCGCTGGCCGGGGCGCCCGACCGATTTTGACAGAGTGGATCACGTCAGTGGTCCCGATGATCCGGGAGCAGGTCCGCTGACCTGCTCACCAGGATTGGAACATTTGACGGGGCGGTCTGACGTCCTCGTCACATCATGAAGGAATGCCAAATGGCAGAACGTGAAAACCGCCGCGGCAACCGCCGCGACCGTGAAGAGACACCGGAATTCGCAGATCGTCTGGTCGCGATCAACCGCGTGTCCAAAACCGTTAAGGGTGGTAAGCGCTTCGGCTTCGCCGCGCTCGTCGTCGTGGGTGACCAAAAAGGTCGCGTCGGCTTCGGCAAAGGCAAGGCCAAAGAGGTGCCCGAGGCGATCCGCAAGGCAACCGAGCAAGCCAAGCGCCAGATGATCCGCGTGCCGCTGAAAGAGGGTCGCACCCTGCACCACGACATGTATGGTCGCCACGGCGCCGGCAAGGTGGTCATGCGCACCGCTCCGGAAGGTACCGGGATCATCGCAGGTGGTCCGATGCGTGCCGTCTTCGAGATGCTGGGCATCAAGGACGTGGTTTCCAAGTCCGTTGGCTCTCAGAACCCTTACAACATGATCCGCGCCACCATCGACGGTCTGAAGAAAGAGCAGAGCCCCCGCGCTGTTGCTCAGCGTCGTGGCAAGAAAGTTGCGGACATCCTGCCCAAGCGGGACGAGGCTCCGGCCGAGTCCAGCCAAGTGGCTGAAGAAGCGTAAGGAACCTGATCCATGGCTAAAACCATCGTCGTGAAACAGATCGGCTCTCCGATCCGTCGCCCCGCCGACCAGCGCGCAACCCTGATCGGTCTGGGCCTGAACAAGATGCACAAGACCCGCGAACTGGAGGACACCCCCTCCGTGCGCGGCATGATCAACAAGATCCCGCATCTGGTGGAAATCGTCGAAGAGCGCGGCTAAGCCTCTTTCGACCTTCCGAATAGAAGCGCCCTCGGAGTGATCCGGGGGCGTTTTTTATTGGCGGGGGGGGGTGACACAGAAAAAATTGCCGGCGGGGCGAATAGAAACCGTCGCCGGGGTGTTCTCCTTGTACCTGCACCGACGCAGGCACTTGACTGGAGAATGACATGATCCGCTTTGCCGCCCTCACAACCTGTTTTGCCCTCACCGCTGCCGCCAGCGCCATTGCCGGCGACCACAGCGCCGCAGCCTTGCAGACCTCTGACGCCGGCTACCTGACCGATGCGCATGGGATGACGCTCTATTCCTTCGACAAGGATGCCGACGGCCAATCCAATTGCTATGGCGGTTGCGCCCAGAAATGGCCGCCGCTGGTGGTCGAGGCGGGCACCGACCTGCCCGAGGGGGCCTCGCTGGTGACCCGCACGGATGGAAGCCAGCAGGTCGCCTTTGACGGCAAGCCGCTGTACCTCTGGGTCAATGACACGGCCCCGGGACAGACCAGCGGCGACGGTGTCGGCGGCGCCTGGCATATCGTAAAGCCGTAAGACGCGACTGATTCCGGCGCCTTCGCATGCCTGCGGAGGCGCTTTTTTGGGCAGTCCAAATGATGTGGCGCGGATTTGTGCAAAACATGTGAAAGTCGCGTTAACGACAACTGCGCTTACTATGCATCTGCGGCATAGCGGGTGTTCCGAACCGTCAGTTGTTAGCGCCAACGCCCTGCCTTATCTTCGCAAGTGTCAAAGGAATTGAACAGAGACACCAAGAGCCGCGGAAACCCGTCCCGGCTAGAGATAAGGAAAGACCACTATGGCACACGCACTGAACAGCACCGTTGCAACCCCCTCCGTCGTCGCCCGCCTGCGCGGCCTGGCAGAGAACGCCCGCACCAGCTGGGATCTCTACAAGGAGTACAAGCGGACCTACGAGGAGCTGGATGCGCTGACCGACCGCGACCTGGCCGACATCGGCATCCGCCGCTGCGACATCGCGGATCTGGCCCGGACCCACGTCTACGGCGCCTGAAGACATTCCCATACAGCGGCCGCGCCCTTCCTCCTCCCTCGGGGTGCATGCCGGCTGAACAGAACGCCTCCACATCGTGGGGGCGTTTTTGTTGCGCGCCCGGCGCGCGCCCTGGTGAGGGGATCTTTGGGCGGATAGGGCATTGTGTTCGGCGAGTTGCGCAACTCGCGGGCCGGTGTGGCAAGCCGGACCCAACCTGGAACTGGGCTTTGGGGGTGACGCCCCGGAGCGCGAGGTCAGATATCTGGTCTTCTTGGAGGGTGACGCCTCCGATCCTCTTCCGATCCGGCGGCGCCGCCTTTCTCAACCATAGCGCCAGCGACACAGACACGACACATATCGATCCCATGCGCCGGTGACGGTGCATCGGGGATTTGCATCCGTGGCCGCGATACGGCACGGTCCACTCAACCTGTCTGAGAGGAATATGCAATGTCACGCGCCCGACGCAGCCTGATCGCCCTGTTTTGTCTGACTGTGGCCGCAGGCTGTATGAGCGATGACATCAGCGGCTCCAACCAGATCGGGGATTCACCGGAGGGGCGCGCAGCACTGATGAGCGCGATTGACCCCGGGCGCACCACGATATCCGAGGTGATTGCGCTCTACGGGAAGCCGGTGGCCAAAAACCCGCAGGGTGGACGGACCATGCAGGCGAATTTCTCCAGCTATTCCGGCACGTCGGGGTATAGCGCAGTGCAGTATAATGCCGACACCGAAGTGATCTACCGGGTGGAGAACTACCGGTTTGATGCGACGGCGCAGAGATATGTGCTGGAGGCGCGCAAGGACGGCTCCGGCGCGGGGCGATCCACCACGCCAACTACGCCCCCTGCGGCGCAGGCCAAGGCGCAAGTGATCGTCAGGAATGCCACTCCTTTTGCGCTGACATCGGTCAGCATCAGCCCCTGCGGCAAGCGCACCCCTGATGCCATGGCCCCGAAAGAGACCATCGAGCCCGGTCAGACCCGTGCGTTTTCGGTACAGCCGGGGTGTCATGACTATCATGCCTGGGGCTATGAGTTGGGGCGCCTTCTGGGTGAGGTCTCGGTGACGGGCGGCACGGTCAATCTGGAATCCGGCGCCAAGGAGACGGTCACCATCACCAGCGCGTTGAAGAAATAGCCCCTCGGCGCCGCGCCCGGCTTGGTCCGTGAGGCGGGATCGGGCGAGGGTGCTCTTGATCCTGCGGGGTATCCCGTCTATACGCCCCCGGTGGCGTCCCGCGCCACAGAATCAAAACCAAGAAATGCCGTGTCTGGCCCCATACGCTTCAGGGGGCCACTTCCGGCTTTAGGAGAAGCGATATGAAACTCAACGAACTGCGCGACAACCCAGGTGCAGCCCCGAAACGGACCCGCGTTGGCCGTGGTCCGGGTTCCGGCAAAGGTAAAATGGGTGGCCGCGGTATCAAAGGTCAGAAGTCCCGTTCCGGTGTGGCGATCAACGGCTACGAAGGTGGCCAGATGCCGCTCTACCAGCGTCTGCCCAAGCGTGGCTTCAACAAGCCCAACGCCAAGAAATACGCTGTTGTGAACCTCGGCCTGATCCAGAAATTCATCGACGCAGGCAAGCTCGACGCGGCTTCCGTGACCGAGGACAGCCTGGTGGCATCCGGTGTCGTGCGCCGCAAGCTGGACGGCATTCGCGTGCTGGCCAAGGGTGAATTCACCGCCAAGGCGACCATCGCCGTGACCGGTGCATCCAAAGCTGCCGTCGAGGCAGTTTCCAAGGCAGGCGGCGCCCTGACCGTGGCATCCGAGGCCGCAGCTGAGTAACGGCTTGTGAGCGGCGCGCAAGCCGCTTACATAAGTCATCAGTTTTCCTATACGCCGTCCGAGCCGGAAAACGGTTCCGGGCGGCGTTTTCGCAAGAAGAGACCTATTTCATGGTATCAGCAGCAGAACAAATGGCGGCGAACACCAGCTGGGCCGCGCTCGGCAAGGCCACTGATCTGCGCAACCGCATCCTGTTCACGATCGGACTTTTGATTGTCTATCGTCTGGGCACCTGGATTCCCGTGCCGGGAATCGACACCGATGCATTGCGCCAGTTCATGGATTCAGCGGGGCAGGGCATTGGCGGCATGGTGTCGATGTTCACCGGCGGCGCGCTTGGGCGCATGGGCATCTTTGCCCTCGGGATCATGCCCTATATTTCGGCCTCCATTATCGTGCAGTTGCTGACCTCCATGGTGCCCGCGCTCGAACAGCTGAAAAAAGAGGGCGAGCAGGGCCGCAAGAAGATCAACCAGTACACCCGCTACGGCACGGTGTTGCTGGCCACCGCGCAGTCCTACGGTCTGGCCGCTTCGCTTGAGGCCGGTGACCTGGCGCTCGATCCCGGCCTGTACTTCCGTCTGGCCTGCATGATCACCCTGGTGGGCGGCACCATGTTCCTGATGTGGCTGGGTGAGCAGATCACCAACCGCGGCATCGGCAACGGCATTTCGCTGATCATCTTTGTCGGCATCATCGCCGAGGTTCCCGCCGCCATGGCGCAGTTCTTCGCCTCCGGTCGCTCCGGTGCGATCTCGCCGGCGGTCATCATCGCGGTGATCGTGATGGTGGTGGCTGTGATCATGTTCGTGGTGTTCATGGAGCGCGCCCTGCGCAAAATCCACATCCAGTACCCGCGTCGCCAGGTCGGTATGAAGGTCTATGACGGGGGCTCCTCGCACCTGCCGGTCAAGGTCAACCCGGCGGGCGTGATCCCGGCGATCTTTGCCTCCTCGCTGCTGCTCTTGCCGACCACGATCTCCACCTTCAGCCAGGGCTCTGCCACCAGCCCGGTGATGAGCTGGCTCCTGGCGAACTTCGGTCCCGGTCAGCCGCTCTATCTGCTGTTCTTTACCGCGATGATCGTGTTCTTTGCCTATTTCTACACCTTCAACGTCTCCTTCAAACCGGATGACGTGGCGCAGAACCTGAAGAACCAGAACGGCTTTGTGCCCGGCATCCGTCCCGGCAAGAAGACTGCGGAATACATCGAATATGTGGTGAACCGCATCCTGGTTCTGGGCTCCGGCTACCTGGCGCTTGTCTGTCTGCTGCCCGAAGTCCTGCGCGCCAACTTTGCCATTCCGGTGTATTTTGGCGGTACCTCGGTACTGATTGTGGTCTCCGTGACCATGGACACCATCCAGCAGGTTCAGAGCCATCTCCTCGCGCATCAATACGAAGGCCTCATCGAGAAGAGCCAGCTGCGCGGGCGCAACAAGAAACGCACCAAACGGGGGCCCGCACGTCGATGACCAATATCATTCTCCTGGGCCCGCCGGGCGCCGGCAAGGGTACGCAGGCCAGCCATCTGGTCGAAAGCCGCAACATGACCCAACTGTCCACCGGTGACATGCTGCGCGCGGCACAGTCCTCCGGCACGGAGATGGGCAAGAAGGTCGCGGCGATCATGGCCGAAGGCAAGCTGGTCACCGACCAGATCGTGATCGGCCTGATCCGCGAACGCCTGCAAGAAGGGTCCAAGGGCGGCTTCATCTTCGACGGTTTCCCGCGCACGCTGGCGCAGGCGGATGCGCTGGAGAAACTGCTGGCGGACATGGATCTGAAACTCGACGCGGTGATCGAGATGCAGGTCGATGACGAGGTGCTGGTCAAGCGCATCGTCAACCGCGCCGAAGAAGCCCGCGCTGCCGGCAAGGAAGCGCGCGCGGACGACAACGAGGAATCGGTCCGTATTCGCCTGATGGAATACTACAAGAAGACCTCGCCGCTGATCGGTTACTACTGGGCCAAGGGCAATCTGCAACGGCTGGACGGCATGGCCTCCATCGACGAGGTGCAGAAATCCATCGCCTGGATCCTGGGCGATTGATCCCCGCATCCAGCACGGAACGTTCTGACAACAGGCCGCCCCAGGGCGGCCTGTTTTGTAATCGGGCAGGGGGCAGGTCGCGGCAGAATATCGCGGAGCCCGCAGCCAGCGGCGCCGGATGCTGGTTTGAGGGTTGACCCATCCGCCAATTCCAAATACGAACCGACATCCCTGCTGGGAATCATTCCAGGCGGGCAATTTGCGTTGTCCACCTGACCACCTCGAGACATGCTGGACCCTCTGGCCTCACTGCCACGGTCAAGTGTTGTGAAAAAAGGTTCTGGAGTTACGGAACCGCAACCAAAAAGGAAAGTGACACGTGGCACGTATTGCCGGCGTTAACATCCCGACTGCCAAACGGGTTCCGATCGCCCTGACCTATATCACGGGTATCGGTCCTGCCTCCGCCAAAGCCATCTGCGAGGCCGTGAACATCGACGCAACCCGTCGTGTGAACGAACTCTCCGACGCAGAAGTTCTGGCCATCCGCGAGCACATCGACGCGACCTACACCGTCGAAGGTGACCTGCGTCGTGAAGTGCAGATGAACATCAAGCGCCTGATGGACCTGGGCTGCTACCGTGGCCTGCGCCACCGTCGCAACCTGCCGGTTCGTGGTCAGCGCACCCACACCAACGCTCGTACTCGCAAAGGCCCCGCAAAGGCCATTGCCGGTAAGAAGAAGTAAGGGAGGGTCTGACCAATGGCACGTGACAAAACCCGCGTTAAACGCAAGGAACGCAAGAACATCGCCTCCGGTGTTGCGCATGTGAATTCCTCGTTCAACAACACCAAGATCCTGATCTCCGACGTTCAGGGCAATGCGATCTCCTGGTCCTCCGCTGGCACCATGGGCTTCAAGGGCTCCCGTAAGTCCACGCCCTATGCTGCGCAGATGGCTGCCGAGGACGCAGGCCGCAAGGCTCAGGATCACGGCGTAAAGACGCTTGAGGTCGAAGTTCAGGGCCCCGGTTCGGGTCGTGAATCCGCCCTGCGCGCGCTGGCCGCGATCGGATTCAACATCACCAACATCCGTGATGTGACCCCGATCGCCCACAACGGCTGCCGCCCGCCGAAGCGCCGCCGCGTCTAAGCGACACCCAGAAAAACAGGGGCCTTGCCACGCGCAGGGCCCCCGTTCGTCATTAGAAACCTCGGGCGTCTGATCCTTTGGACATGGGGACCAGACAGGAATGGAGGGAACGCATGATCCATAAGAATTGGGCAGAATTGATCAAGCCCACGCAGCTTGAGGTGAAACCGGGCAATGATCCGGCACGTCAGGCAACGCTTGTGGCGGAACCGCTGGAGCGTGGCTTTGGTCTGACGCTCGGCAACGCACTGCGCCGCATCCTGATGAGCTCGCTGCAAGGCGCCGCCATCACATCCGTTCAGATCGACAACGTGCTGCACGAGTTTTCCTCCGTGGCCGGTGTTCGTGAAGACGTCACCGACATCATCCTGAACCTCAAGCAGGTCTCCCTGCGCATGGAAGTCGAAGGGCCCAAGCGCCTGTCGATCAATGCCAAGGGTCCGGCCGTCGTCACCGCAGGCGACATTGCCGAAACCGCCGGCATCGAGGTTCTGAACCGCGAGCACGTCATCTGCCACCTCGACGATGGTGCGGATCTGTTCATGGAACTGACCGTCAACACCGGCAAAGGCTATGTCTCTGCCGACAAGAACAAGCCCGAGGACGCGCCGATTGGTCTGATCCCGATCGACGCAATCTATTCCCCGGTCAAGAAGGTCTCTTATGACGTTCAGCCCACCCGTGAGGGCCAGGTGCTGGATTATGACAAGCTGACCCTCAAAGTTGACACCGACGGCTCCATCACGCCCGAGGACGCGCTGGCTTTTGCAGCCCGCATCCTGCAGGACCAGCTGTCGATCTTCGTGAACTTCGACGAACCGGAATCCGCAGGCCGTCAGGACGAGGACGATGGTCTCGAGTTCAACCCGCTTCTCTTGAAGAAAGTGGACGAACTGGAACTCTCCGTGCGTTCGGCGAACTGCCTGAAGAACGACAACATCGTCTATATCGGCGATCTGATCCAGAAGACCGAAGCCGAGATGCTCCGCACCCCGAACTTCGGCCGCAAGTCCTTGAACGAGATCAAGGAAGTGCTGTCTGGCATGGGTCTGCACCTCGGTATGGACGTCGAGGACTGGCCGCCGGACAACATCGAAGAGCTGGCCAAGAAATTCGAAGACAGCTTCTAAGCTGGACTTTCGATCCGAAGGGGGCTAAGGCCCCCTTCAAAATTCCCGGAGTTGCCGGGGAAAATCTGGGCCTTCCGCCCCAAGGTGAGCAGCCGACACGCATCAGCTGCCTGACAAAGCAAAACGCAAGTTAAAGGATATCAAAAATGCGTCACGCACGTGGTTATCGCCGCCTGAACCGTACTCACGAGCACCGTAAGGCCCTGTTCTCCAACATGGCTGGCTCGCTGATCGAACACGAACAGATCAAGACCACCCTTCCGAAAGCAAAAGAACTGCGTCCGATCATCGAAAAGATGATCACGCTGGCAAAGCGCGGCGACCTGCACGCCCGCCGTCAGGCCGCGTCCAAGCTGAAAGAGGAAAAGGACGTCGCGAAGCTGTTCGAAGTCCTGGGCCCGCGCTACAAGGATCGTCAGGGCGGTTACGTCCGCATCCTGAAGGCCGGTTTCCGTTACGGTGACATGGCACCGATGGCGATCATCGAATTCGTCGACCGCGACCTCAACGCCAAAGGCGCAGCCGACAAGGCCCGCCTGGCGGAGCTGGAAGCCGTCGAAGACGAAGAATAAGATCTCGCGGTCATCTGACCGACGGACTTACCCCCGCTCTGGCAACAGGGCGGGGTTTTTCTTTGGGCTGCAGGCAAAACTGCGGCATACTCGCGGGCATTCACGTGTTGAGAGTTTGCCAGTGGGAGTTGTGTCATGCCCAAAGGGTTGGACAAGATTGAAGGTGATTTCAAAAAGCTGTTGCCCAAGCTGAAGCCATTGACCAAGGCGGATGCGCTGAAGCAGCTCAAATCCATTACCCTTGCGCTCAATACATGCTGGGATCGCGAGGACGACCTGCGCGCCGCACTCGCCGCCGCCCGCGAGAACGGCCACGCCGGCAAATCGGTGTCCGAGCTCGACAAGGACCGCGGCTTCAAATCCGCGCGGGTGCTGTGGGAAAAGGCAGTGGCGGCGCAGAAGAAAGAGCTGACCGCGCTGGCGCAGATGATCGTCGCCGCCAAGGCTGCACAAAAGGACATCGACAGCCTCGCCAAGCTGACGGAGAAGGAGGCCAAGGTCGCCGCCAAGGGCTCTGCCGACAAGAAGGCCGCAGAGGCGCTGGCGGCGCGGCTGGGAGCGGCCGGCAAGGAGCTGGCCACGGTGGTCAAATGTGAGGGCAAGCTGAAGCCAGCCGAAAAGTTCTATGCGCTTCAGTACAAGAAGATCCTCGACAAGATGATCAAGGACGCAGGCAAGGAGGCCACCGCGGAGGCCGATCTGCCCAAGCTGCTGGACGCGGCCCAGCTGAAGCGCAACGGCGCCCGGATCAAGAAGCTGCTCGGCGAGATCCTTGCCGCGCACAAGAAGGGCAGCGCCCTCGCCGAAACCGATGCGCGGGGCGCCGAAGGTCAACTGAAGGCCGGCGCGCGAAAACTGAAAGACCTGAAAAAACTGGTCGGAGATTATCAGAAGGCGCGCAAGAAATGCGTCAAGGACATCAAGGCGGCGGACAACAGCAAGACGTTGACCGATCTCCTCGACGGTTTCGACAAATCTCTGAAGCTTGCAGACCTCAAGATCAGGGAGCTGGCCAGCACGGTGGAAAAATCGACCGCCTGACCCCCCCCGGCCTATGCGATCCGCATCAGTCTGCCGCCTTTTTCACAAACTGGCTCTTCAGGCCCATCTGCCCGATGCCCGGCACCTTGCAATCAATGTCGTGATCGCCGTCAACAAGACGGATGCCGCGCACCTTGGTGCCGACTTTGACGACACTCGACGATCCCTTGACCTTGAGGTCCTTGATCACCGTCACCGTGTCGCCGTCGGTCAGGATGTTTCCGACGCTGTCGCGCACCACGGCGGCGTCCGCTTCCGCGGTGGCGGACCACTCGTGGCCGCACTCCGGGCAGACCAGCAGCGCGTCCATCTCGTAGGTGTAGACGGAGGCACAGGCGGGGCAGGGGGGCAGGGTCTCAGGCATCAGCGGGCTCACTTGACAAAGGGGATGGGGTGCAGGGCGGCTGCATGGTGCCGCCCTTCAAGGCGCAGGTGCAGCCCGTCGGCAGCCTCGGCGAGATCCGCGCGGATCAGCGCATGGCCGATGGTGGTGCCGAGGCGGGGCGAGAAGGCAAATTCGGTCACATGGCCCACCTGCGTGTCGCCCTGCCACAGCGGCACCGGGCTGCCTGGCAGGGGCGGCGTGTCGGCGATGGTCAGACCAACCCGCTGGCGCGCGGGCGGTTCCGCAGCCAGGCGCGACAGGGCGGCGCGGCCGACAAAGTCATGCCCGCTGTCGAGGTCGATTAGCGGACCAAAGCCCATCTCGAACGGCGTGGCACGGGTGTCCTGCCAGCGCATGTCGGCGCCGTAGGAAATGAGGCCGCTCTCCAGCCGCTCGACGTCGTTGGGGGCGCCGGGGCCGATGTCAAAGGGCGCGCCTGCCGCCTTGACCCGATCCCAGAGCTCCAGCCCGCGGCTGCGGTCTTGCAGGTAGAGTTCAAATCCGCCCTGTTTGGACCAGCCCGAGCGCGCCAGCACCAGCGGAATGCCGTCAAGCTCCGTCTGGCGGAAGCCGAAATAGCGCAGCTCGCGCACCCAGTCGCCGAACAAGGCGGCGGTGACGTCCGCGGCCTTTGGCCCCTGGATCGCCAGCGGCGAGACATCGGGCTCGCGCACCTCCACCGCCCAGCCACGCTCGCGCCCGATGGCGGCGGCCCAGAGGTGGATGTCGCTGTCGGCCACCGACAGCCAGTAGCGATCCTCCGAGAGCTTCAGCAGCACCGGGTCATTGATCAGCCAGCCGGCATGATCGCACAGGGGCACATAGCGCCCCTGACCGACCCTGGTCTTGGACAGGTCGCGCGGTGTCAGATATTGCGCCAGCCGTCCGGCGTCCGGCCCGTGCAACTCCACCTGCCGCTGTGCTGCCACGTCCCACATGGCGACACCATTGATGAGCCGGTCGTATTCGCCCGCCGGGTCGCCGAAATTGCCGGGGATATACATGTGATTGTAGACCGAAAACCCGCGCACCCCGTCGCGCACGGTGGCGTCGAAATAGGCGGATTTCCGGATGTTGGGTCCGATCGCGATCGAAAACGTCATGGGCGCTCCCCGGGCATGGCACATCATCTGTGTCCTGCATTCCACCCGGGCAGCGCAAGCGCAAGGGGATTTGCCGCGTCCCGGCTCAGACCTCGCGCGGGTCGTCCAGATACATGCGCCAATTGTGCTGCGGATCAAAGCCCAGCATCCGCTCCGCCTTGCGGATCGAATAGAAGGTCTCGCGCGCGCCCATTTCCCGGGCGGGGACACCCTCGTAATAATGGGTGATGATCTCCGAGGTGGAGAGGTTCACGGAATGATCGCGATTGGCGACGTTGAAGATCTGATACCCCAGCCCGTCCGCCTCGAGGCATTTCTGCACCATATGGCCCAGATCCCGGGCGTCGATATAGGCAAAGATATTGCGCCGCCGCATGTCCGGATCGGCCATATAGGCGGGGAAGTTCGCCTTGTACTCATGCGGCTCGATCACATTGTTGATGCGCAGCCCGTAGATGTCGGCGCCGGTGCGGCGTTGAAAGCTCTGCGCGGCGTGCTCGTTGGCGACTTTGGACATGGCATAGGCGTCCTCGGGCACCACCGGGTGATCCTCGTCGATGGGCAGATACTCCGGCAGGCGCTCCCCGCCCGCAAAACAGATCCCGTAGGTGGTTTCCGAGGAGGCAAAGATCACCTTGTGCACGCCAGCCTTCAGCGCCGCGTCGATCACATTGTAGGTCCCAACCGTATTGATCCGGTAGCATTCGTTGTCCGAGGTCATCAGCAGGCGCGGCACGGCGGCAAAATGCACCACCGCGTCAAAGCGGGGCGGGCTGCGGTGGCTTTCCATCTCGTCATATCCGGCCCAGGCGTGCATCACGTCATGCATCTGGCCGGCGTCGGTCATATCGGCGATGCGATTGTCGACTCCCGGCAGGTCGAGCGGCTTGAGATCCACATTGACCACCCGATGCCCCTGCGCCAGCAGATAGGCGATGGCGTGACGTCCGGCCTTGCCGGAGCCGCCGGTGAACAGAATGCGCATTGTGAGCCTCCTCATTATCCTTGCGGGGGAGGATAGTGGTGATCCGGGCAAGGTCCAGTCGAAGATGTCGACATCTCGACCGTTGTTTTCTGCAATGCAGCGGCCTATCACGGAGGCACCCCATCACCGAGGATCCACCATGCGCAGCGCCGCCCCAAAGCCCCTGTTGACCGCCTTCGACCTGCAAGGTCTGGTTTTTGGCGTGGTGATGTGTTCGCTCGGCGTGGTGTTCCTCAAGGCCGCCGGGCTGGTGACCGGGCAGACCGCGGGCATCGCGCTGCTGCTCTCTTATGTGTTGCCGCTGGGGTTCGGGCCGCTGTTCTTTGCCATCGGCGTGCCGTTCCTGATCCTCGCCTGGACGAGACGCGGCGCGGTTTTTGCCCTGCGCACGGTGATGGTGGTTCTGGGGATCTCCGCAGGGGCGCAGATCCTGCCGCACTACCTGAGCTTTGATGCGCTGCACATCGGCGTTGCGGCGCTTTTGGGTGGGGCCTGCAGCGGGGCCGGGCTGATCGCGATCTTTCGCCACAATGCCTCTGCCGGTGGCATGACCATTCTTGGCATCATCATCGAGCACCGCACCGGGTTCAAGGCCGGCTGGTTCCAACTGGGCGTCGACGCTTGCGTTTTTGCCGCTGCGGCGCTGGTGCTGTCACCCGAACAGCTGATCTATTCCTTTTTCGGCGCGATGATCACCAACCTCTGCATCGTGTGGAATTTCGACGTCGCCCAAAGCGGCACCGGGCGCCCCGGCTATGGTCGTGCCACGCCGAAAGAGCCTAGCGCCGACTGAAGGCAAGGATGATCTGACGCGCCTGGCGCTGGAACAGGCCGGGGCCCTTGGGGGCGCCACCCGTGGCCTCAACCTCTGCAATCACGCGCCGCGCAAGCCAGATCGCAAAGACGCCAAAGATCACACCGCCCACCGCCTGACCGATCAATGCGCCGGATGCGCCATAAAAATGCGCGCCCAGCCAGACCAGCGGGATGGTCCCGATTGTATTGCGCCCCCAGTTCAGCCAGGTGGAGTTGAACGGGCGGCCAAGGTTGTTGAAGCTGGCATTGGCCACAAAGATCGCTCCGTTGAAGAAGAACGCCAGCGCAAGCGGGCCGCAAAACAGATAGATCAGCGTGAGCGCGGTGCCATCGGCGTCAAACAGGGCTGCAACATGCGTGCGCAGGGCAAACAGGATCGCCGTCATCACCGTCACAAAGATGCCTGTGAACAGGAGCGCATCCCAGAACGCGCGCCGCACACGGGCAAAATTCCCTGCCCCGTAGTTCTGTCCGACAATTGGTCCCACGGCACCCGACAGCGCAAAGATGGTGCCAAAGGCCAGCGGCGACATCCGGGCGATAATCGCCATGCCCGCCACCGCGTCCTCGCCAAACTCCGCCATGGCGCGGGTGACAAAGGCTTGCCCGACCGGAGTGGCCAGCTGTGTCAGAATCGCCGGAAAGGAAATCGCAAAGATCGGCGCAAGCCCGGCAATGAACAGCGACAGCGGCGGGCGCTCCAACCCGCCGTGGTGGCGAAAGATCGGCCCCAAGGCAAAGACCGCAACCGCCACGCGCGAGGCCGCACTGGCCAGGGCCGCGCCGGTCAGTTCCATATTGAGGCCAAAGATCAGGATCGGGTCCAAGACCGCATTGACCAGCCCCCCGGCAATGGTGGCCATCATGGCGCGGCGCGCATCGCCATGGGCGCGCAGGATTGCCCCGCCCGCCATCCCCATCAACAGGAGCGGCAAGGTCGGCACGATGATTTGCAGATAGTCCACCGCCAGATCATGCGCCCGCCCACTGGCCCCCAGAAGCGACACCAGCGGCGAGAGGTATATCCAGATCACCACGGCAAAGAGAGTCGAGAAAACCCCGCCCCATATCAAGGCGTTAGAGGCCTGCTGCCGGGCCAGGACATGATCCCCCGCGCCCAAGGCCCGTGCCACCAACGCGCCTGCCGCAATGGCAATCCCGATGTTGAATGAGGTGGTGAAAAACAGGATCGCACCGGCATAGCCCACGGCGGCGGCTAGCTCTTCTTTGCCGAGCATGGCGATAAAGACCATGTCGATGAAATCCACCGCAAACACCGCCATCAACCCCACCGAGGAGGTGAGCGACATCACCGTGATATGGCGCAGCAAATTGCCTTTGAGAAACTTGGCCTGTTGCATGTGCGGGTCTCCGTCATCTTGATCTTTGCGGAGCATCCGCCGGTCCTATTTAGTCGCACGGCGCGCAGGTACAATCACCTTGCGCCGGCAAACCTCTGCGTTTGGGGATCGACAGGGGCGCGAATCTCCGCTAGCGTCCGGCGCATGACCCAACAGTTCGCCCAGTTCTGGTATTACTTTTATCCGCGCCACATGGCGGACGGAGGGTCTTCGCGTTTCTGAATTGAACTGACAGAAACACCAGAACACCGCACCAAACCGCCCCGGGACCAAGGGCGGTTTTTTGTTGTCCAGAGGTCCAGACGGGGCACCCGCCAAAGGAAAGCCCCGATGACAACGCTCTCTACGACCCCGACAAATGACCTCCGGATTACCGATATGCAGGAATTGATCTGCCCCGAAGCCCTCGCGGTGATACACCCGCTGACCGACGCCGCGCGCGAGACCGTCCTGTCCGCACGCGCCAGCATTCAAAAGATCCTGCATGGCGCGGATGACCGGCTGGTTGTGGTGGTCGGCCCCTGTTCCATCCACGACCCGGAGGCCGCATTGGACTACGCCCGCCGCCTCGCCCCGCTGCGCGCCGAGCTGGGCGACCAGCTGGAGATCGTGATGCGGGTCTACTTTGAAAAACCCCGCACCATCGCGGGCTGGAAGGGGCTGATCAACGACCCCAACCTCGACGGGTCTTTCCGCATCAACAAGGGCTTGTCGATTGCCCGCAAACTCTGCCTCGACCTGAGCGAGATGGGCCTGCCGGTGGGGACCGAATTCCTCGATGCGGCGGTGCCGCAATACATCAGCGATCTGGTCAGCTGGGCCGCGATCGGCGCCCGCACCACCGAGAGCCAGATCCACCGCGAGATGGCCTCGGGCCTGAGCTGTCCGGTGGGGTTCAAGAACGGCACCCGCGGCAATGTGCAGATTGCCATCGACGCGGTGCGATCTGCCGCAACGCCGCATCATTTCATGGCGCTGGCGCCCTCGGGCCTTGCGGCGATTGCGGCCACAGCGGGCAACCCGGATTGCCACATCATCCTGCGTGGGGGCGGTGGCACCAATTATGATGCGGCCAGCATTGATGCCGCCTGCCAAAAGGCCGCGGCCGACGGCATTCGCCCGCAGGTGATGATCGACGCAAGCCATGCCAATTCCGCCAAGGACCCGGCCAAACAGCCCGAGGTGCTCTCGGATGTGGCCGGTCAGATGGCGCAGGGCGAAACCCGTATCACCGGCATCATGATCGAAAGCCATCTGGTGCATGGCCGCCAAGATCTGCCCAAGGACGGGGATCTGTCACAACTCACCTACGGTCAATCGATCACTGACGGTTGCATCGGTTGGGAGGAAACCGAGGCCGAGCTTCGTAAACTGGCGCAGGCGGTCCAAACCCGCCGCACCCAGGGCGCCCGCCTAGCGGGCTGAGACCGGATCAAAACGAAACGGGGCGGCGCAATCCCGCCCCCCTTCATCTTCTAACCCAAAATATCCCGGGGTGAACTGACCGCAGGTCAGGAGGGGCAGCGCCCCTTAAGCCCCGGTTTTTCTGCACATGCTTGCAATCCCCTGCGCACCTTCGCATATCATCAGGACCAAAATAACGTCCCGGAGGCCCCATGATCCGCAGTCTTGCCCTTCCCCTGACCCTCGCTCTGGTGACCAGCTTGCCGCTTGCGGCGCAGGCCGAGACCAAAGTCCCACAGAGCCAGACCGAGATTTCACTGGGGTTTGCGCCACTGGTCAAAGAGGCCGCACCGGCGGTTGTGAATATTTACGCCAAGATCATCCGTCAGGACCGCGCCCGCAGCCCCTTTGCGGATGACCCGTTCTTTGATGATTTCTTTCGCCAGTTTGCCCAGCCGCGCCCAAGGGTGCAGAACTCGCTCGGCTCTGGCGTGATCCTATCCGAGGATGGCATCGTGGTCTCCAACTATCACGTCGTTGGCGAGGCATCCGATATCCGCGTGGTGACCAATGACCGGCGTGAGTATCAGGCCGAGGTGATCCTTGCGGATCAGGCGTCCGATCTGGCGATCTTGCAGTTGAAGGACGCCGAAGGCTTGCCATTCCTTGGCTTGCGCAACAGCGATGAGGTCGAGGTGGGCGAGTTGACCCTGGCCATCGGCAACCCCTTTGGGGTGGGGCAGACGGTGTCCTCGGGCATTATCTCGGGCCTTGCGCGCACGGGCACCGGCGGCGGGCAGGGGTTTGGCTATTACATCCAGACCGATGCGCCGATCAATCCGGGCAACTCCGGTGGGGCGCTGATTGATGTGAATGGCGATCTCATTGGCATCAACACCCGTATCCTCAGCCGCTCGGGCGGCTCGAACGGGATTGGCTTTGCCATCCCGGCCAATCTGGTGCGCGAGTTTGTGCGTCAGGCGCGTGCGGGCGAAGAGGACTTCCAGCGCCCCTGGGCGGGGATGACGGGCCAGCCGGTGGATTCCGATCTGGCCGAGGCGCTGGGTCTCGGGCAGGTGGACGGCATGCTGATCTCCGAGTTGCATCCACAAAGCCCCTTTGTCGCGGCGGGTTTTGAGGTGGGCGATGTGGTGCTGGCCGTGGACGGTGAGCCGGTGAACTCGCCCTCCGAGATGGCCTTTCGCCTGTCGGTGGCGGAACTGGGCGGCACCAGCAAGGTGACGCGGGTGCGTCAGGGCGAAACCGAGACCGTTGAGGTCGCGCTGATGGAAGCGCCCGACACCCCGGCCGCTGATCCGATCACGCTGAACGAGCAAACCCCGATGCCGGGGCTGGTGGTGGGGCAGGTAAACCCGCAGGTCATCACCAAGATGCAGCTGCCGCTGTCGACCGAAGGCGTGGTGGTGATGGACCCCGGCCCCTATGCCGGGCGCGGCGGGGTACGCGCGGGGGATCTGTTGCTGGCCATCAATGGCGAGGAGATCACAGCGCCTGAGGATGTGGCGAACCTTCTGATGAACAGTGGTCGCTGGATGCGGCTGGATCTGTTGCGACAGGGCCAGCGCGTGTCGCTGCGGTTCCGGCTCTGAGCCATGGCGGATCTGTTTGACAGCGGGGAGGCGGGCGCTCAGCGCGATCACGATGCGGCCAATGACGCTCCGCGCCCGCTCGCGGACCGGTTGCGGCCCCGCACGCTTGCCGAGGTGATCGGTCAGGAGCAGGTCTTGGGCGAAGAGGCACCGCTGGGGGTGATGCTGGCCTCCGGGGCGCTGTCGTCGCTGATCTTCTGGGGGCCGCCGGGGGTGGGCAAGACCACCATCGCGCGGCTGTTGGCGCAGGAAACCGATCTGCATTTTGTGCAGATCTCGGCCATTTTCACCGGTGTGCCGGACCTGAAGAAAGTGTTCGAGGCGGCCAAGATCCGGCGCCAGAACGGGCAGGGCACGCTGCTGTTCGTTGACGAGATCCACCGTTTCAACAAGGCCCAGCAGGACGGGTTCCTGCCGCATATGGAGGATGGCACCATCCTTCTGGTGGGGGCCACGACGGAAAACCCGAGCTTTGAACTCAATGCCGCCGTGTTGTCGCGTTCGCAGGTTTTGGTGCTGGAACGTCTGAGCCTTGCGGATCTGGAGCGGCTGACGCAGCGCGCGGAACAGGCGCTGGTGCGCCGGTTGCCGCTGTTGCCCGAGGCGCGCGATGCGCTGCATCAGATGGCCGATGGCGACGGGCGGGCGCTCTTGAACCTGATCGAGCAGGTCGCAGCCTGGAAGGTCGATCAGCCCCTGGGCCGAGAGGCGCTGGCGACACGGTTGATGCGGCGGGCGGCGAAATACGACAAATCCGGCGATGAGCATTATAACCTCATCTCGGCGCTGCATAAATCCGTGCGCGGCTCCGACCCGGATGCGGCGCTGTATTGGTTTGCACGCATGCTGGAGGGCGGCGAGGACCCCAAGTATCTCGCCCGGCGTCTGACCCGCATGGCGGTGGAGGATATCGCGCTTGCCGATCCGCAGGCGCAGGCGATCTGCCTTCAGGCCTGGGAGGCCTATGAGCGGCTTGGCTCGCCCGAGGGGGAGTTGGCGCTGGCGCAGGCGGTGATTTACCTCGCGCTCGCGCCCAAAACCAACGCGGGCTACATGGCCTATAAGGCGGCGCGGCGCCTGGCCAAGGAGACGGGGTCAGAGCCACCGCCCAAACATATCCTCAATGCGCCGACCAAGCTGATGGAAGAGCAGGGCTATGGCAAAGGCTATGACTACGACCACAACGCCGAGGATGGGTTTTCGGGGCAGAACTACTTTCCCGACGGGGTGAAGCGGCCTGTGCTCTATCAGCCGGTGGAGCGCGGGTTTGAGCGCGAGCTGCGCAAGCGCACGGAGTTCTTTGCCAAGAAGCGCATCCAGCGCCAGGGAGAGTAATTCAGGTTTTGCGGGCAAAACCTGAAGGCCTCCGGCGGGGATATTTCACGAAGAAGCCGAAAGGCTCACGCTGTCACCCGCACCCATGTGCCCATGCCCGCAGCGTGATGCGACAGCATATGGCAGTGAAACAGCCAATCACCCGGGTTATGGGCCTGAAAGGCGATCTCGCGGGTTTCTCCGCGCAGCATCAGGAGCGTGTCGCGTAAGGGACCGAGGGTGCCGTCTGGCAGGACCTCGGAAAAATGCATGCCGTGCAGATGCATGGCGTGCGGGAACTGGGTGTCGTTGACCATGCGGATGCGGATGGTTTCGCCTCGGCTTGCGGTGATCAGCGGGTCAATCGGGCGGCCTGCGGTGCCGTTGAAGGACCAGAACTGGCCCAATTGGGCGAGGTCCTGGCCGGAGAGGTCTTCGCCTTTGAAATTGGCGCTTTGCAGCCACGCCATCGCGCCGCCCTCGGTGATCAGATCGACGCTGCGGGCGGCGTTCAGATCGATGGGAAAGTTGGGATTGGGCGGTAGTGCCGCGGGCGCGGTGCGGCGTGTGCGGGTGCCGGGTGACACCGGAAAGCGGGCCAGCTCATAGCCGCCATCGCGCTCAAATTGGACGAGAAATGCGTCCTCGCCAGCCTTGGAAGTTACGTCGACAAAGAGGTCGATGCGCTGGGCGGGGGCGAGGACAAGCTGGTCCGGCAGAGGCATGGGCGTGGCCAGTGGCATGCCGTCATAGGCCATCACCCAGCCTTCCAGTCCCTGAAGGCCGAGGGTGAAAATGCGCGCATTGGCGCTGTTGATGAGGCGCAGGCGCAGGCGGTCGCCGGTTTTGACGGGGTGGTCCGCCACCATCTTGCCGTTGCACAAGAGCACGTTGCCCATGCGGCCCGCGTGCGACAGGTCATGCGGGGCATTGAACGTGGTATCGACAGCGGCCTCAGCCGTGACACGCAGGTCGTCGATCACCAGCGGCAGGTCCTGATCCACATCCGGCGCATCCGGTTCCTCTACGATCAACACGCCTTGCAGGCCGCGTTCGACCTGTTCCACCGATTGCGCGTGGGAATGGTACCAGTAGCTGCCTGCATCGGGCAGGGCAAAATCATAGGTGAAGGTTTCACCGGGCTGGATCGGGTCTTGTGTGACGCCGGGCACCCCGTCCATGGCGTTGTTGATGCGGATGCCGTGCCAATGGAGGCTGGTGGGCTGTGGCAGGCGGTTTTCGACTTCGGCCACCAGCCGCGCGCCCTGTTTCAGGCGCAGGGTCTCGCCTGGCATGGTGCCGTTGACGCACCACAGATCCGTGGCCGGGTAGTTCGGCGGGGCGATCTGCTGCGTTGCCGGTGCAAGCGTCAGGCGGTGCGGCGCCGCCTGTGCCAGCCGGGGCAGGGCGGGGAGCAGGGGCAGCGTGGCAAGGGTGCTGAGGAACTGGCGGCGGCTTGGTGTCATCGGCGGGGCTTTCTCTGGTTTTGCCGCAAAGGGTAGAGGGCGCAGGCGTGGGCGCAAAGACTTCCACCCACTGGAAGCTGACGCGTTTGTGAAAAGGCCCGGGCGCGCCGCAGGACCGCCGTCGCGCTCTGCATGCGGTGCAGAGCGGCCAATCGCGCGGAAAACTTGACATCCCCAGCCGCCCGCGCGAAGGGAGCGGGCATGTTGATAACCGTGTTGAATGTGGCGCTGGGCGGCGCGATCGGGGCAAGCTGCCGCTACCTCGTTGGGGTGGGCGTGCTGCGCATGCTCGGGCCGACCTCGTTTCCGCTGGGGGTGCTGGGGGTGAATATCCTTGGCTCGGCCCTGATGGGCGCTTTTGTGGTGCTGGCGGCGCATAAGGGGCTGACGCATCTGTCGCCCTTTGTGATGACCGGTGTTCTGGGCGGTTTCACCACGTTTTCGGCCTTCTCGCTGGAGGCGGTTACCTTGTTCGAGCGCGGGGCCTACGGGCAGGCCGCGCTTTATATTGGCCTCTCCGCAGGCCTGTCTATTGCAGCCCTTGCCCTTGGCATGATGGCGGCCAGAGGAGTGCTGACATGAGCGGCGTGCAGATGATCACCGTCACCGAAGACGACGGCGGCCAGCGGATCGACCGCTGGTTGCGGCGGCTTTTCCCGCATGTGAATCAGGGCCGCATCGAGAAGATGTGCCGCAAGGGCGAGCTGCGTCTGGACGGGGGCCGCGTGAAGGCCAACACCCGCGTAGAGGCCGGACAGGTGGTGCGGGTGCCGCCGCTGGCCGAGAGCGACATGAAACCGGCCGAGGCGCGCCCGGTGAAGATCTCGGATGCCGACGCCAAGATGATTCGCGATTGCGTGGTCTACAAGGACGACGATGTTCTGGTGATCAACAAACCGGCGGGGCTGGCGGTGCAGGGCGGCTCTGGCACCACCAAACATGTGGATGGCCTCTCGGAAGCGCTGCGCTTTGACGCCGAGGACAAGCCGCGGCTGGTGCATCGTCTCGACAAGGACACCTCCGGCCTGCTGGTGCTGGCGCGCAACCGCAAGGCGGCGCAGGGGCTGACCGCAGCCTTCCGCCACAAGAACACCCGCAAGATCTACTGGGCCCTGGTCGCAGGCGTGCCGACGCCCTACCTTGGCGAGATCAAGACCGGGTTGGTGAAGGCACCGGGGCACGGCAAATCCGGCGAGGGCGAAAAGATGATCCCGGTTGATCCGCGCGATGTGGATGCCACGCCCGGGGCCAAGCGCGCGCATACCTTTTATGCCACGCTTTACCGCGTCGCGAGCCGCGCCAGCTGGGTCGCGATGGAGCCTGTGACGGGCCGCACCCACCAGCTGCGGGCGCATATGGCGGGCATGGGGCATCCGATCATTGGCGATGGCAAATATGGCGGCTCCAGTCAGGAGAACCTCGGCGATGGCTGGGGCGCGCAAATTGGCGGTCTGATCTCGAAGAAACTGCACCTGCACGCGCGCCGTTTGCAGTTCGAACACCCCGTCACCGGCAAAGTGGTGACGGTAACCGCCGCGCTGCCGGATCATATGAAAGAGAGCTGGGACACCTTTGGCTGGACCGAGGATCTGGCTGCCGACGATCCCTTTGAGACGCTGTTTTGACCTCGGCGCTGAAGCTCATTCTGTTTGATGTGGACGGGACCCTGGTGGACAGTCAGGGGACGATTGTGTCTTGCATGAATGAGGCTTTCGCAGGTGCGGGATTGGTGCCCCCCTCACGCGCGGCGATCCTGTCCATCGTGGGGCTGTCGCTGCCGCAGGTGATGACGCGTTTGGCGGCGGGTCAGTCCGTGCAGGTTCAGGACGCGCTCGTTGAGGGCTACAAACAGGCCTATCAGGCGGCGCGGCTGCGCGAGGGCGCGGCGCATTCGCCGCTCTATCCCGGGGCGCGGGCGGCGCTGGACGCGCTGCATGCAGTGCCGGACTACATCCTTGGTGTGGCCACCGGCAAATCCCAGCGCGGGTTGGATGCGCTGATCGAAGGGCATGATCTGGGCATGTTCGTCACCCGTCAGGTGGCCGATCACCACCCCTCCAAACCACATCCGTCGATGATCCTGACCGCGATGTCGGAGACGGGCATTGCCCCCGCCGACACGGTGATGATTGGCGACACCACATTTGACATGGAGATGGGCCGCGCCGCCGGGGTGACGACCATCGGCGTGGGCTGGGGCTATCACCCGGCTGCGCATCTGGGGGCGGATCACATGCTGGCGGAGTTTGCCGCGCTGCCGGATCTGTTGCGCCGGATCTGGCCGGACTGACCCTGCCGCGACCACGCCCGAGACGAAGAAGGACGGACCAAGATGAGTGAATGGAAACAGAAGCGATTCTGGAAAGAGGTGAGCGTCGATGAAGACGGCGCGGGCTTTGCCGTGGCGCTGGACGGGCGGCGCGTAAAAACACCGGCAAAAACCGCGCTGGTGGTGCCGACGCGGGCGCTGGCTGAGGCGATTGCCGCCGAGTGGGACGCACAGGAAGACCAGATCGACCCGCTGTCGATGCCCAACACGCGGTCGGCCAATGCGGCGATCGACAAGGTGGCGGTACAGTTTGCCGAGGTTGCCGATATGCTGGCGGAATACGGTGACAGCGATCTGCTGTGTTATCGCGCCGAAAGCCCCGAGGGGCTGGTCGCCCGTCAGAGCGAATCCTGGGATGCGGCGCTGGATTGGGCCGAGGCTGCGCTGGGCGCACGCCTGCTGCCGCGCGCGGGCATCCTGCATGCGCCGCAAGACGGGGCTGCACTGGAAGTGCTGCGTAAACGGGTGCATCAAATGACGCCGTTTCAGCTCGCGGCGTTTCACGATCTGGTGGGGCTGACCGGTTCGTTGATCCTTGGGTTTGCAACGGCTGCGAACTGGCGGTCGTTGGATGAGATCTGGGAAATCTCGCGCATTGACGAGCGCTGGCAGGAAGAGCTCTGGGGCCCGGACGACGAGGCGCAGGCGATCGAGGCGCAGAAGAAACAAGCCTTTGTGCACGCCGCCGGTTTCTACGCGCGGGTTTGATTCCCGGCGCCAGTCCCGGCTCCATTCCCGGCCACAAACCGGCGCAAGGCGGCGCGAAGCAGCGGGTTTGTGGCCATGGCGGGGCGTCAGGCCGGAAAATCGCCGCGCAACAATCCTGCTATAAATCCGGCCCTGGCGAAGTTTGTCGCATTCCTCACCGCAATATTCGCAAAGTTAGCGCCCAAAATAAAGCAGCGCCCCGGGGCTCAGGGTGAAAACCCCATTGAAACCGGTGATCCTACCCTTGACGTTCGTTGATGAATCCGCCCAAACTCGGCAACGAAAACGGGGGCGAACCCTGTTTCAAACAGCCCGCACCGTGACGGGTGGGCTATAAAGAACCACCAAACTCAGGTGGATAGTCAGGAAGAGGTAAACATGAACACATCCGTATTCTTTGGCGCGCTGACCGTGGCCGGTCTCGCAGCCGGTGCAGCCGCTGCCGGCACGCTGGACGACGTCAAGGCACGTGACAAGCTGAACTGCGGCGTCACCACCGGTCTCGTCGGGTTCGCAGCGCCGAATGCAAACGGCGAATGGGAAGGCTTCGACGTCGCGGTCTGCCGCGCTGTCGCCGCTGCCGTGCTGGGCGATTCGAGCAAGATCGAATTCGTTCCGACCACCGGCAAGACCCGCTTCACCGCGCTGGCGTCGGGCGAAATCGACATGCTGGCCCGCAACACCACCTGGACCTTCAGCCGCGACGTCGACCTGAAGTTCGAATTCGTCGGCGTGAACTACTACGACGGTCAGGGCTTCATGGTGCCCAAGGAGCTGGGCGTGTCCTCCGCGAAGGAACTGGACGGCGCCACCGTCTGCATCCAGACCGGCACCACCACCGAGCTGAACCTGGCGGACTTCTTCCGCTCCAACAACATCAGCTACGAGCCGGTTCCGATCGAAACCAACGCCGAAGCGCAGCAGCAGTATCTGGCTGGCGCCTGTGACGTCTACACCACCGACGCGTCCGGCCTGGCGGCCACCCGCGCGACCTTTGACGATCCGACCGCGCATGCGATTCTGCCGGAGATCATCTCCAAAGAGCCGCTCGGCCCGCTGGTCCGCCACGGCGACCACGAGTGGGGTGACGTTGTGCGCTGGACCCTCAACGCGCTGGTCGCGGCAGAGGAACTGGGCGTGACTTCCGCCAACCTCTCCGAGATGGCGTCCGGCACCGACAACCCGGAAATCAACCGTCTGCTCGGCACCGAAGGCAACCTGGGCGAGATGCTCGGCCTGGACGCCGACTGGGCCGCAAAAGCCCTGTCCGTGGGCGGCAACTACGGTGAAGTCTTTGCCAAGAACATCGGTGAAGACACTCCGATCGGTCTCGCACGTGGCCTGAACGCCCAGTGGACCGATGGTGGCCTGCTCTACGCACCGCCGTTCCGTTAAGTTTGGCAACCGGAAAGGGCGCGGGGGATACCTCGCGCCCTTTTCCAAAGTTTATAACGAATTCTGCGGCCAGACACAGAGCGGGGCAAACCTCGCCGGGATGACTGGAACCGCAGGCCTCGGGGATCCCTACATATGTCGATTTTGACTGACCCGCCGAAAGAGAGTTTTCGGCCGTCGATGCTTATCAACGATACCCGCTATCGATCACTGACGTTTCAGGCGATTGCGGCGATCGTGCTTGCCCTCTGCATCTGGTATCTGGGCAACAACCTCATCCAAAACCTGCGCGAAGCCGGATTGAACATCTCTTATGGGTTCCTCGGGGACCCGGCCGGGTATGACATCAACCAGCGGCTTGTCGACTACGACAGCCAGTCCTCGCATGCCAAAGCGGCCCTGGTCGGGCTGCTGAACACCCTGCTGGTGTCGTTTCTGGCCTGTGTCACCGCGACTGTGTTCGGCGTGATTGCCGGCGTGCTGCGCCTGTCGAACAACTGGCTCGTGTCGAAGGTCATGGCCGTTTACGTCGAGATCTTTCGCAACATCCCGGTGCTGATCTGGATCATCATCATCTTTACGATCATGACCGCCGTGTTGCCGGGGCCGCGGGCCTTCCGGGGCGATAATGCGACGCACAGCATGCTGTTTGACGCCTTCGCCTTCACCAACCGGGGGATCTATATTCCGGCGCCCTTCTTCGAACGGGGCCTGTTTGCCAGCACCAGCCTGAACTGGCTGTTGGTGATTGCCGTGCTGGCGGGGTCGGCTGTTGCCGCGCGCAAGATCAATGCCTGGGCGACTGCAAAACAGGAAGCGACCGGGCTGCGTCCCAATACCCTTCCGATGATCCTCGGGGTCTGGATCGTTCCCTTTGCCCTGCTGATGCTGATCATGGGGCTGACCTGGGAATTCCCGGTTCTGAAAGGGTTCAATTTCGGGGGCGGGATCAAGATCGGCGGGCCGCTTATCGCGCTGTGGTTTGCGCTGTCGATCTATACCGGGGCCTTTATCGCGGAGAACGTCCGCGCGGGCATCCAGGCGATTTCCAAAGGCCAGACCGAGGCGGCCGCTGCGCTGGGTCTGCGTCAGGGGCGGATCATGAACCTCGTGATCCTGCCGCAGGCCTTGCGGGTCATCATCCCGCCGTTGATTTCGCAATATCTCAACATCACCAAGAACTCGTCGCTGGCGATCGCCGTGGGCTATGCGGATATCACCGCCACGCTGGGCGGCATCACGCTGAACCAGACCGGCCGCGCGATCGAATGTGTGCTTCTGCTGATGCTCTTCTATCTCACCGCATCCCTGCTGATTTCGATGGGGATGAACCTCTACAACGCATCGGTCAAGTTGAAGGAGCGCTGAGATATGAGTGATCAAACCAACACTGGTATCGCGTTTGTCGCAACCGAAATGATCCCCGAGTCGCCGCCGCCGGCGCGCGAAACCGGGATCGTGAAATGGCTGCGCGAGAACCTATTCTCCAATGCCGTCAACTCGGTTCTGACATTGGTGACACTCTGGGCGATCTACCTCGTCCTGAGCGCAACCCTGCCGTGGATCTTCAACGGCGTCTGGACGACGACCTCTCTGAACGAGTGCCGCGAGGTGCTGCAGGGCGAGGTCGGGGCCTGTTTCTCGGTGCTGACGGAGCGCTGGAACCAGCTGCTCTACGGGTTCAAATATCCGACGGATGCCTATTGGCGCCCGAACCTGGCGCTTGTGCTGCTGCTGATCGCGATGGCGCCGGTGCTGTTCTTTGACCTGCCGCGCAAGATGCTGGCCTTTACCGCCATCTATCCCTTTCTGGCCTTCTGGCTGATCTGGGGCGGTACGGTCCTGGCACCGATCGTGGCCTTCCTGGGCTTTGGCGCTGCGGCCTATGTGTTCCAGCGTCTGGGGCGTGGCAGTTTTGCTGCCGGGTTCTTTGGCGCCATTCTGGCCGCCTTTGCGGTCTGGTTCGTCGGCGGTCTGCTGATCCCGGAAGGGGCGTCGGAAAATGCCTTGCTGTCGCCTGTGCCCTCGCGGGATCTGGGCGGGTTCATGCTGAACCTGATGCTCGGGGTCACCTGTGTGTCGCTGTCGCTGCCGCTGGGGATTGCCCTGGCGCTGGGGCGGCAGTCGGACATGCCGCTGATCAAGTGGATCTGCGTGGTCTTCATCGAATTCGTCCGCGGTGTGCCCTTGATCACCCTGCTGTTCGTGGCGTCGGTGATGCTGTCCTACTTCTTCCCGCCGGAGAGCACGGTGGACCTGTTCCTTCGGGTGGTGATCATGATCACCATGTTCTCCTCGGCCTATATCGCCGAGGTGATCCGGGGCGGGCTCGCTGCCTTGCCAAAGGGGCAGTATGAGGCGGCCGACAGTCTGGGATTGGATTATCCGCAGGCGATGCGCATGATCATCCTGCCGCAGGCGCTGAAGATCTCCATCCCGGGGATCGTGAACGTGGCCGTGGGACTGTTCAAGGATACCACCCTGGTGTCGGTCATCTCGATGTTCGACCTCGTGGGCATGATCCGGGGGCCGATCCTGGCATCCACCGAATGGAACGGGGTCTACTGGGAGCTTCTCGGCGCCGCCGCCTGTCTTTTCTTCGTCGTCTGTTACGGCATTTCTCAATACTCGCAGTGGCTGGAGCGTCGTCTCGCCACCGATCACCGCTAAGGGGTTCACTCAATGTCTGAACTTGCACTCGACCGCGAAATCGACCGCTCCAAGATGAAAGTCTCGGATGAGGTCGCCATCCAGATCACCGATATGAACAAGTGGTACGGGTCCTTCCACGTGCTGCGCGATATCAATCTGACGGTGAACCAGGGCGAACGTATCGTCATCGCGGGGCCTTCGGGCTCCGGCAAATCCACCCTGATCCGCTGCCTCAATGCGCTCGAAGAGCATCAGGCGGGCAAGATTCTGGTGGATGGCACGGAATTGTCGAATGATCTCAAGAACATAGACAAGATCCGCTCCGAGGTTGGCATGGTGTTCCAGCACTTCAACCTGTTCCCGCATCTGACCATTCTGGAAAACTGCACGCTGGCCCCGATCTGGGTGCGCAAGACGCCCAAGAAAGAAGCCGAAGAGCGCGCGATGCATTTCCTGGAGAAGGTGAAGATCCCCGAGCAGGCCGACAAATACCCCGGCCAGCTGTCCGGTGGTCAGCAGCAGCGGGTGGCGATCGCACGAAGCTTGTGCATGATGCCGCGGATCATGCTGTTTGACGAGCCGACCTCGGCGCTGGATCCGGAGATGATCAAGGAGGTGCTCGACACCATGATCGAGCTGGCCGAAGAAGGCATGACCATGCTCTGCGTGACGCACGAGATGGGCTTTGCCCGTCAGGTGGCGAACCGGGTGATCTTTATGGATGCCGGTCAGATCGTGGAGCAGAACGAGCCGGAAGAGTTCTTCAACAACCCGCAGAGCGAACGCACCAAACTGTTCCTCAGCCAGATCCTGGGTCACTGAGACCTGTTGTCAAATTGAGAAAAGGCCGGGCAATGCCCGGCCTTTTCGCTTTTATATAGGGTGTGAGGGGGCGCTGCCCCCTTTCGAGCCCTGCGGGCCCGACCCCCGAGATATTTTCAAAAAGCTGAAGGCAGAGCGGGATCGCGCCGCGTCAGCGGCGCGCCCGGCCCAACGGGCGATATCGCATTTCAATGCGATGGAGACGGGCGGGAGTGCCCCCGCCCGCCTGTTGTGGGTTTATTGGCCCAGGTGCATCACGATTTCAGGTTGATCGAAAAAGGCGTTGAGCCGTTCTTCTGCGGCCTGAAAACCGTAGGTCTTGTAGAAACCGCGTGCCTGGTGGTTAGCGGTAAACACGCAGAGTTCCAGTTCCGTGCGGCTGTGCAGCGCGTGATCCAGCAGCGCGCGGCCGTAGCCCTTGCCCTGATGCGCGGGCAGCACAAAAAGGCCGCCGACCTCATTGCCGAGGAGGGCGACAAAGCCCACGGGCGTGCCATCAACGTCAATCATCCAGGTTTCGGCGAGATCCAGAAACTGGTCACGGATCATGGCTTCGGCCTGAGCAACCAGGGCTTCGCTCAGGAAGGGATGCGCGATGGCGTTGGCCTCGCGCCAGATGTGGAGGACCGTCGGCTTGTCCGACGGAGAATAGGGTCTGATCATGGTCAGGAATATCCCGTAGAGGGCCGCCTTTCAGCGGCAGATTTGATGGATGGATTGCGCAAGTCAAAAGCGGCGGCTCGGGCGGCCGCCTTTGCGTTTTGTATCTTGCGGCACTGGCGCCCATGCGCCGGCATCAACGGGACATCAAATCTCCTGTGTCGGTAGGAGGGGGGTAGCGCAGTGTCTGTCGATGTGCAAGTAGACCCTCCTCCCTTTGCCGAGGTTCACTCCCCCAGCAGTTCGCGCGGGACCACGAAGTCGATCACCTTGCCGCTGGCAGGCTGCATCTCGGCCCAATGCGCAATGTCGAACTCGACCATCAGCGTGGCGCCGGTCGGGTAGTCGTCAAAGCGCGAGTGGGGCGGGGGGTGTTTCACGATCTCATGGGCAAACTCCATCAGCCCGGGGTTGTGCCCGAGCAGCAGCACTTGCGGCTGCGTCGCCTCGCGCAACACATCATAGAGGATCTCTGGCGTGGCGTGATACAGGCGTTCGGTAAAGGTCGCCGGGGCGGTCAGCTCCATCAACTCGTAGGTTTCGCGGGTGCGTTGCGCCGAGGAGGACAGAACCTGGGCCGGCTGCAGCGCCTGGTCGCGCAGCCAGTTCCCCAAGGCACCCGCAGAGCGGCGGCCGCGTTTGTTGAGCGGGCGGGCGTGATCGCTTGGGGCGTCGGTATTCCAGGCGGATTTGGCGTGGCGGGTGAGAAACAGGGTACAGGTCATGGGTGGTGAAAATACCTCATGTGGTGGGCAGTCTGCGCAGGCGGGCGCCCGGCACCGTCACTGAGCGGGCAGGCCCGGCGCGCGATACAGCCCGATGCCATGCACTCCGTTCCCTGCGGTGTGTCCAGGTGATCGTGACAGGCTGCCAGTTTGTAGGGGCCGCCGTCAACCAGTGCGTGTACCGGGCAGGCGGAAAGACAGGGGCGATCCGCGCAGTCCACGCAGGGGGATGTTGTGCGCGCAGGCGCGGGGATGTCGAGTATCTTATCAAAATGCAGTGCTCCGCGGTAGGAAATCAGCATGCCGACCTCATCATGCACCAGCATCTGCGACGGGGATGTGAAAGCGCGCCCCGAGGCCAGTGCCCAGGCCACAAACGGGGTATAGGGCGGGCCGCCAAAGGGATAATACGCCACCGCGTGATAGCAATCTGCCAGAGCCCCGATGGTCCGACACGAATAGCGATCAACCGGATCGGGCGTGCGGTTCTGGCCCTCTGGCGCGGCGGTGAGGCAGGTCCAGAAGTCTGGTGCGGTACCGATCAGGATCAGCGTGCCCGTCTCCAGCTGGGGCACAGGCACACGGTGCGGGTGAACGCCGCCATAGATCATCAGGCCCAGAGGGCGCAGGTCGCTGGCAAGCTGCTCATAGATCCGCTTTGAACCGATCGGGGTCGGGGTCGGGGGCGGGGTGGGAAGCGTCATGCCCCCAGAGAAGCGGCGAACCGCGCGCCGGGCAAGCCCGCAGGCGACATTCGACAGGCCGCTGCGGACGCTCCCAGGCGAATCAGTCGCGGATCATCGAGCCCGCGCCGTGGTCGGTGAACAGTTCCAGCAACACCGCGTTGGGCACGCGGCCATCGACGATGGTACAGGCGCGGACGCCGCCGCGCACGGCGGCCAGCGCCGTCTCGGTCTTGGGGATCATGCCGCCGGCGATTACGCCCGCGGCGGTCATCGCCTCGACATCGGTGGCCTTGAGTTCGGTAACCACCACGCCCTCGGCATTCTTGACACCCGCCACATCGGTCAGCAGCAACAGCCGGTCGGCCTTGAGCGCGGCGGCGACGGCACCGGCGGCGTTGTCGCCGTTGATGTTGAACGTCTCGCCCGCGCGGCCCGCACCGATGGGGGCGATCACGGGGATGAATTCCTTTTCAAAGAGGTTCCGCAACATGTCGGCGTTGACCTCGGACGGGGTGCCAACAAAGCCAAGGGCCGGGTCGGTCATCTCGCAGGTGATGAGGTTGGCGTCCTTGCCCGAGAGGCCAATCCCCTTGCCGCCCTGGGCGTTGATCGCCTGCACGATGCGTTTGTTGACCATGCCGGACAGCACCATCTCCACCACTTCCATGGTGGCGGTGTCGGTCACACGCTTGCCGTTCACGAACTCGGATTGGATCTGCAATTTGTCGAGCAGCGAGTTGATCATCGGACCGCCGCCATGCACGATCACCGGGTTTACCCCCACCTGACGCAAGAGCACCACATCGCGGGCAAAGCTTTCCATGCCCTCGTCGCTGCCCATGGCGTGACCGCCGAGCTTGATGACCACGATGGCGTCGTCATAGCGCTGCAGATAGGGCAGGGCGCTCGAGAGGGTTTCGGCAGTGGCAATCCAGTCGCGGTTCATGTCTCTGGTCTTCATCGCTGTCAGGTCCTGAGGCGGCCCGGGGCGCGGGCGCGGGGTGTCACAAGGGTGTTACGCATTTCCGCTGCCGCTGCCAAGGGAGGATCTGGGCCGGGGGCTCCGCGTCCCATTGCAGATGCCGTTGCCGGTGCTACTGTTGCGGGTGCAGCATCAGCCCGCGAGAGGACATTCCATGCGTCGCAAAACCCTGCTTCTGACCGGCGCCAGCCGGGGCATTGGCCATGCCACCGTGCGCCGGTTCAATGCCGAGGGCTGGCGGGTGATCACCTGTTCGCGCCAGCCGTTCCCCAAGGAATGCCCCTGGGGTGGGGGCGAGGAAAACCATGTGCAGCTGGATCTGTCGGACCCTTCGGACACCATCAACGCGGTTGGCGTCATTCAGGAACGGCTGGAGGATGGCAAGCTGGATGCGTTGGTGAACAACGCCGGGATTTCGCCCAAGGGACCCGATGGCGAACGCCTGAGCACGCTCAACACCGATTTGATGGACTGGGCCAAGGTGTTTCACGTCAACTTCTTTGCCTCCGTTGTGCTGGCGCGCGGCCTGCGGGAGGAACTGGCGGCCGCCAAGGGGGCAGTGGTCAATGTGACCTCGATTGCGGGCAGCCGGGTGCATCCTTTTGCGGGCGCGGCCTATGCGACCTCCAAGGCGGCGCTGGCGGCGCTGACGCGCGAGATGGCGCATGACTTCGGGCCGATGGGCGTGCGGGTCAATGCGATTGCGCCGGGCGAGGTGGAGACCTCGATCCTCAGCCCCGGTACCGACAAGATCGTGGAAAAACTGCCGCTGCGCAGATTGGGCCAGCCCTCTGAGGTGGCGGATGCGATCTATTTCCTGTGCTCCGAACAGAGCAGCTATATTTCCGGCACCGAGATCGAGGTGAACGGCGCGCAACACGTCTGAACGGGGCGGGATTGGCCCGGCCTTGCGCGCAAAGCCGGGCCGAGGGTCAGCTGACCACGCGTTTGAGGCGGGGCAGGTTCGACAGGATCAACACATCCAGTGCCAGCACTGCCAGCAGCGTCAGACCCACCAGCGGGAAGGCCAATGAGGCAAAGAGCCCGATCAGCACCGCGCCTTTCCAGAACGGCAGATCCTGCGGCACTGGCGGCGCGGCAAGACGTCCTGCGCGCGAGGGGCGCCGCTTGAGCCACATCACCACGCCTGACACACAGACGAAGATCACCGAGAGGCAGAACACCGTGTTCAGCACGATGTTCCAAAGCCCCATGTCGCCCTCGTGAAAGGCAATGCCCACCGCCATAGACTTCCCGGCCAGCGAGTAGTCGGAGAATTTCACATCGGCGAGGATCTTGCCGGTGAACTGATCGACATGGACGGTGCGGTCGCACGTCGGGCAGGCGCTGTCGTTGCTCATGCTGTCCTGGTTGATCGTGTAGACGCCAGTGTCATTGCCGGGAAACACAATGCGAAAACGGCCCTCGTAGCCCAGCGTGCGCGCCAGCGCGTAGATGCTGTCACCGTTGACAGTATTGCCTTCGGGCAGGCCCGTGATCCCGGCGTCAGAGCCGGATTCGGGCATCGGGGTCTGCTCCAGCGCCCAGGGCGTGTCCTTCATGGCGCCATGGTTCATGTGGTCTGCGTGGGTGCTGTCCGAGAGCGGCACGGCCTCCCATTTCTGCGCCGGGAAGGTGGACCAGGCCTGCACAAAACGCTCGCCCCAGATCCCGGCCCAGGACAGGCCGGACACCAGAAACACCACCAAAATGAGCGAGATATAGACGCCGATCACCGCATGAAGGCTCTTCCACAGGGCGCGGCCCTTGGCGCGCAGGCGCGGCACGAAGGCAGAGGTCCAGTCGCCACGGGGCCACCACAGATAAAGCCCGGTGAGCACCAGAACGATGGCGAGACCTGCGGCGATCTCGATGAGGCGATCACCGGTGTCGCCGATCAGCAATGTGCCGTGAATGTCAGAGAGGAAGTCATACCAGCCCGCGCGGCGGTCCCATGTCTCCACAACCTCGGCGGTGTAGGGATCAACGGCGACCATGCGCATGCCGCCCTCGGTGGCGACACGCACCACGGCGGCGCGATCTGCGGCCTTGGGGCCGATCCATTCAACACGCGTTGCGCCGGGAATGGCGTCCACGGCCGCTTGGGTCTGGACCTCGATGGGCTGCACGGTCTCGCCGACAGGCACGGCGACATACTCGCCGTCACGCCCATCGAAGACCGAGATATACATCATGCCGAGTCCGGTGAGCGCCAGCATGATGAGAAATGGAATGACGTAGAGGCCCGCATAGAAATGCCAGCGCCATGCGGCGAAATAGAATTTTTGCGACAGGTTCGGGGTGGCGGGACGGCTATCCGCGCCAGCGGTTTGGCTGAGTGCCATTGTGGGAGTTCTCCATACCAGTAAAGCCGCGACAAAGCGCGGTGAAATCAGGGTGATTTTGCGAAGGATCAGGAGAGAGCGGGCGGGCCGCGGGCATCATAGCGCCAGTGAAACCCGGCGCTGTGGTGGGTGAAGGGGGCGCGGAACCACAGGTCCCGCTCCGGCCCCATCAGGGGCAGGGGCAATTGCGTGGGCGTATGGGCCGCCAGCTGTGGCTGGGCGGCGAGGGGACAATTGCGGCTGGCGCTTTCGTCCTCCTCGTGGGCGGGCGCGTCATCGCCAAGCTCGACCCACATCTCTTGCGGCCCGTCGCCGGTACAGAGCACCAGCAGCACCTTGCCCCCTTGGGCGGTCACAGGCATCCAGCCCGCCGGGATCAACCCGGCGATCAGGATGGCCAGCAGGCCCAGATATGGCACAAGGCGGCGCAGGGTCTTAGTCCAGATGCGCGATGATGGAGCGCAGGGTGGCGATGCCGTCACCTTTTTCCGACGAGGTCAGCACGATCTCGGGATAGGCGGCGGGATGTTTGGAGAGCGCGTCGCGCACCTGATCGAGGATCTTGGCGCGGTCTTTCTCCTTCACCTTGTCGGCCTTGGTCATCACCACCTGAAAGGTCACGGCAGAGGTATCCAGCAGCTTCATGATCTCCTCGTCGACCTTTTTGACACCGTGGCGGGTGTCGATCAGCACAAAGGCGCGGCGCAGGGTCTGGCGACCGGAGAGATACTGTTTCAGCAGGCGCTGCCATTTCTCCACCACCGCCAGCGGCGCATTTGCGTAGCCATAGCCGGGCAGGTCAACGAGATAGAGCTCGGGCCCCTGGGTGAAGAAGTTGATCTCCTGCGTGCGCCCCGGCGTGTTTGAGGCGCGCGCCAGCCCCTTGGTGCCCGTGAGCGCGTTGATCAGCGAGGATTTCCCCACGTTCGAACGCCCGGCAAAGCAGACCTCGATCCGATCCGCGGGGGGCAGGCCGGACATGGCGACCACACCCTTCAGGAACTCGGACTGGCCGGCAAAGAGCTTGCGCCCGGTTTCTGCGGCGATCTCGTCGGGGGCTTCGGCGAGGGGGAAGGGAAGCTGCATCACAGAACCTCTAGGCTGTCGGAGAGCGCGATGTCGCCACCGCTCAGGACCTTGGCGCGGATGCCAAAATCGGTGTGGCCCCAATGCGCGCGCAGCGCCTTCAGCGTGTTGGCATCGCGTTCGCCGCTTTCGGGGTTGGTCTCGGTGGCGCGGCAGCGAGTGATGCGATCCACCACTTCCAGCCGGGTGGAGCCGATTTTCAGCTCCCGTCCCACCCAGTCGAATTCTTCAAAGGGGGCGGTGCCGTCGATCCAGAGATTGCCACGGAAACGGCGCGGGTCGAGGTCTTGTTCCAAGGCATCACCCAGCGCCTTCAGCGAGGTCAGCGACAGGATCGAGACGGCAGAGAAATCCGCATCCGCCATGCCGCCCGCAGGGGCCTTGATCAGGCTGTGGGGCTGGGGGCGTTCGGCCGGGTAGATCGGCAACAGCCAGTCCAGAAGCCGCGCACCATCGGTGGCCGGATCAAGGGTGATCTCGCCCTGTTTGGGGTGGCGCAGCGTGATCTGATCGCCGTTGCACTCGGAGGTGATCGCCATCAGCTCGGGGCCGAAACAGCCACGGGCAAAGTTCCGGCAGGGCTGCCACGCGCCGGTATCCTCGGAGGTGCCGGTCAGCACCGCCCAGGCCCGATCCAAAGGCATAGGCCCGCCTGTTTCCAAGCGGACCTCTGTCAGTGGTTCGGCCCCGATCCCCTTGATCGGGTGCCGCCACATCTGCCTGACAGTTGCTGTCATTTCTTTTCGGCCTTCTCGGCTTTGTCCTTGCGCTTGAAGCTCGACCTGATGTTGCCGAAGACGTCCGGCGTGTAGCCGTGCGAGCGCATGATGAGGTATTGCTGGGTAAAGGTGATCACGTTGTTGGTGATCCAGTAGACCACGAGGCCCGAGGCAAAACCACCCAGCATGAACATGAATACCCATGGCATCCAGGCAAAGATCATCGCCTGGGTTTCATCCGTGGGTGCCGGGTTCAGTTTCTGCTGTACCCACATGGAAACCCCGAGCAGGATTGGCAGGATGCCGATGAAGACCAGCGCCAGGATCGAATCCGGTGTCGGCGCGCCCCATGGCAGCAGGCCAAAGAGGTTGTAGAGCGAGGTCGGATCGGGTGCGGAGAGATCCTGGAACGGGCCAAAGAAGGCCGAATGGCGCAGCTCCAGCGTCACGAAGATCACCTTGTAGAGCGAGAAGAAGATCGGGATCTGGATCAGGATCGGCAGACAGCCCGCGGCCGGGTTGACCTTCTCGCGCTTGTAAAGCTCCATCATCTCCTTTTGCATCTTCTGACGGTCATCACCGGCGCGTTCGCGCAGTTTTTCCATCTCGGGCTGCAGTTCCTTCATCCGCGCCATGGAGGCGTAGGATTTATAGGCCAGCGGGAAGACGAGGATCTTCAGCAGGAAGGTTAGCGCGATGATCGCGACACCCATGTTGCCGATCGCGGCATTGAGCCAGTGCAGCACGGCAAAGATCGGCTTGGTGAAGAAGAAGAACCAGCCCCAGTCGATCGAGTCGAGGAAGCCTTCGATGCCACCACGTTCGTATTCGCGGATGGTGGCCCATTCCTTGGCACCGGCAAAGAGTTGGGTGCTGGCGGCGGTGCTCTCGCCTGCCGCAAGCGTCACGGTCGGCAGCACCACGTCGGTCTGGTAGATGTCGCGGCGTTCGTCATATTTCGCGATCGCGCGGAAGGCGTCGCCCGGCGCGGGGATCAGGGTCGACATCCAGTAGTGGCCGGTGAAGCCGATCCAGCCATTTTCGGTGACCGGGGTGACTTGCGCACGCGAGCCGTCGCGCGGATCGGGGTCGAAATCGGTCATGTCGTCATAGTCGATCTCGGCCAGCTCTCCGTCGGCCATGCCAACCACGCCTTCGTGCAGGACAAAGAAGTTCTCGAGGTTCGAAGGTTCGCCGTGGCGGGCCAAGGTGCCGTAGGGCGCGAGTGCGACGGTGTCGCCGGAGGTATTGGTGACCGACTGGGTGATCGAGAACATGTAGTCCTCGTCGATGGCGATCTCGCGCGAGAAGGTGAGGCCGTTGCCGTTGTCCCAGGTGAGGGTCACCGGGGTTTCGGGCGTCAGCGTCGCGCCCTCCTCGGCCTGCCAGCGGGTGTTGGCGGTGGGGACGTCCTCGATGCCGAGGCCGGTGCCGGGGGCCCAGCCATAAAGCGCGTAATAGGCATTGGCCTGACCGGCGGGGGACAGGAGCGTCACGATGGGCGAATCGTCGTCCAGGGTTTCGCGGTAGTCCTTGAGGCGCAGATCGTCGATGCGCCCGCCGGTGAGGGAGATGGAGCCCTCGACCCGCGGGGTGTTGATCGTCAGGCGCGGGGTGTCTTCGACGGTCTCGGGTTCGGCGGCGGCCGCGTCGACCTCGCCGGTGGCCGCACCGGCACTGGGCGCGGCCGCAGGGGCAGAGGTGTCACCCGGTGTCGGCGTGGTCTCGGTGACTTGGGTGGCGGGCTGCGGGGCCTCCTCCGGGGGCGGGAAGAAGAAATACCAGCCGAGGATCACCAGGAAACTCAAAGCGGTTGCGAGCAGTAGATTCTTGTTCTGATCGTCCATCTGGACAGCCACCTCATGCATGCAAAGACAGGGTGTGGTTCAACAGAGGTCGGTCCGGAAGGTCAAGGGAAATCCGGGCAGCCAGCGCATCACTGGCGGCGGAAATCCCAAAAAACACAGGGAATCAGAGAACAGAAGCGGCTGTGGCCGGGGTCAATGGCGCTGACGACCGATCAGCGGCGCATCCTGCAGCTTGGCCTCGTGGGTGACCACCCAGTCGAGGGTCTGGTCGAAGGGCATGGGGCGGCCAATGCCAAACCCCTGCACGTGATCGCAGCCCAATTGCGCCAGCAGCGCATGTTCGCCCACGGTCTCCACCCCCTCGGCAAGGGTTTGCAGCTCCAGCCGTTCCGCCATGGTGAGGATGGCGGCAATGAGCTTTTGCTGTTCCGGGTCGTGATCCGATTTGGTCACGAAGGAGCGGTCGATCTTGATCCGGGAGACACGGAAACGGCGCACCGAGGCGATCGAGGCGTGACCGGTGCCAAAATCATCGAGATCGATATGGCAGCCCAGTTCGCCCAGAGCCTTGATGTTGCGGGCCACAACCTCGTCGGGCTGGTCGGTCATCACCGTTTCCAGCACCTCGATCGTCAGCCGCTCGGGGCGCAGGCCAAAGCGATCCAGCTCCCAGCGGATCCGGTTGACCAGCGCCGGGTCGCGCAGCTCATCGGTGGCGAAGTTGACGCCCACCGACGGCACATTGAGCCCCGCCGCGTCCCAGGCCTTGATCGCGGTCAGCGCCTGCTGAACCATCTGCTGGCTGAGTTTTTGCAGCAACCCGGCCTGTTCCAGGGCCGGCAGGAAGGAGGAGGGCGGGATCATGCCCTTGACCGGGTGGCACCAGCGCGCCAGGGCTTCAAACCCGGAGACCCGGCCGGTATCGGTGCTGATCTGCGGTTGGAACCAGGCCTGGATCATGCCGTTTTCAAGCGCCATGGCCGCGTCTTCCAGCAGGTTGTCGGTCCGGTTCAGGTGCACATGGGTGTCGTTGGAGAAGGCCCGGATGCTGGAGGGGCCGACGCTGATCGCCTCGTCCAGGGCTGCAACGGCGCATTCGATCCAGCCGTTGGCAGCACCCTTGGGGGCGCGGTGGCGTTGGCAGATGCCGATCGAGCAGGACACGAACAGCGAGGTGCCATCCACGGCCACAGGCTCTTCCACCGCGACCTGGAGACGGCCGGCAAGCTGGATGCACAGCTCCAGATCCAGTTGCATGACCGGGGCCAGGCAAATGGCAAAGCGGTTGCGTCCCAAACGCGCGACGGTATCGCGGTGGCGCAGCGTCGCGGTGATGCGTTCGCCGATCCGCTGCATCACGATGTCACCGGCGTCCTGGCCATGCGCGGCAATCAGGTCGTCGTGGTCGTCGATCTCCAGCACCAGCAGCGCCGATTTCAGGCCGCTGTCCTCGGTGCGGTGATAGATGGATTTCACCCGCGCCTGGAACCCGTCGGCCAGAATCATCCCGGTCAGGGCGTCCCGTCCGGGGGCGGGGGTCTTGTCCCGCATGAGGCTGCCCAGTACGGCAAACATCAGCGGCAACCCGAGGGCGGCCACCAGCAGCGCGGTTTCGCCGCCGAACCAGAAGGCCCCCAGCGTCAGCGCAGGCAGAAAGGCGAGCATTGGCGGGCCAAACACCACTTGCGAGAACCCGTCTCTGACCCGCTGTAGGAGACGTGAATTCGGTAGTTTCATAGCTGTAAGACCTTTCGACTTCGCCGGTGGTGCCTGCTCAGACTAGATCTTGGGTCTGACCGGAGAGTTAACGCGGATGTGAGTTTCCACCGGTTTCGCGTCCGGCAACCGGTTTTTTCGGGTCCATCCGCTGCGCGCGGCGTGAATTCGGATCGGAATGTGTCAGCCGGTGGGCAGCAGGGTGGCCGGCCCGGCCGCGGGGCGGATTGATTCCCCCGGGCCGGCCGCGAGACAGGCGCGCTGATGCGCCTTTTGGCGTTTTTCGACATGGCGCGCGCGGGGCGCGTGGCTTTCAATGCCGATCCGGAGGCCCTGATCCGACACCACGGGCGCCAACGGTCCGTTTCCCGCAACAGCAGGTGCGAGAAAGGCTTCCCGCCGCCAGCCGTTTGCCGTATTCACCCGGCCATGACCAATGACCTAGATGACATCCACCCGATCTTTCAGGGTGCGCCACAGACGACGGAATTCCGCAAACTGCGCAAGCGGATCATACGGTCCGTGCGCGAAGCGGTTGAGCAATACGGCATGGTGGACCGCAGCGATGCCCGCTGGCTGGTGTGCCTGTCCGGCGGCAAGGATTCCTATACGCTGCTGGCCGTGCTCATCGAGCTGAAGTGGCGCGGGCTGCTGCCGGTGGACCTGCTGGCCTGCAACCTCGATCAGGGGCAGCCGGGCTTTCCGGCGACGGTGCTGCCGGAGTTCCTGGAGAAAGTGGGCGTGCCGCATCGGATCGAGTATCAGGACACCTATTCGATCGTCATGGACAAGGTGCCGCAGGGCCGCACCTATTGCGCGCTTTGCTCGCGGCTGCGGCGCGGCAACCTCTATCGCATCGCCCGCGAGGAAGGCTGCTCGGCGGTTGTTCTGGGTCATCACCGCGACGACATCCTCGAAACCTTCTTTATGAATCTCTTCCACGGCGGCCGGCTGGCGACCATGCCGCCCAAGCTGGTCAACGAGGAGGGCGACCTGTTTGTCCTGCGCCCGCTGGCCCATGTGGCCGAGGCCGATTGCGAGAAATTCGCCCGCGCCATGAACTACCCGATCATCCCCTGTGATCTCTGCGGCAGTCAGGACGGGTTGCAGCGCCAGCAGGTCAAGCAGATCCTGGATGGCTGGGAAAAGAACAGCCCCGGTCGCCGCCAGGTGATGTTCAAGGCGCTGACCAATATTCGCCCGTCGCATATGATGGACCCGAAGCTCTGGGACTTTGCCGGGCTTGCGCTCCAGGAGGGGGCGGCGCTGTCGCAGCCGGCCACCGCCGCCGCAGAGCCGGAGGAGATCCCGGATCTGACACCGCCGCACGGCGTGGACGTGTAGATCGCGCGGCCTTGGGTCGCGGGACCGATACCGGCGGACACGCGGAGGCGTAGTGCTGATCCGGTCACGGGCGCCGCTCTCAGCCCCTTGAAAAATAAGGGTATATTCCGGGGCGCCATCTTTGCGCTCCGGATTGGTTGCTGCGCCGGGATGTGCCTGTCAGCGGCCCGCGCGAGGTCGGGGGTGACGGTCCGTTCGGTGATAGCAGGATTTTCAAACCGGCCTTCGAATGCTAAATTTGGCGTATGAGTGATCTTGATCCCCGTGTCTTTCCGCCTGCCAGAACCCGCACCCATGAGGTCTGCGGTCCGGGGGCCTATACCTTTGCCTTTGCGCTTGCGGCGCGGCTGGGCGGGCATTGCATGTGGGTGCGCGGCGGATGGGATTCGACCGAGATCAACCCCAATGGCTTTGCCGATTTCATCGCGCCCGAGGACCTGACGGTCTGCCGCACCAAGGACCAGTTGCAGACCCTGGCCGTCGCCGAAGAGGCGCTGCGTGCAGGGGCGGTCTCGCTGGTTGTGATGACGTTGAACAAACCCCTGGGGCTGACCGAAGGGCGGCGGTTGCAGCTTGCGGCGCGGGATGGGCGCGCCACCGGGCTGGCCCTGATCCCGGAGGGGATGGGCAGCAATGCCGCCGAAACCCGCTGGCGCTGCACTCCGGTGTTTGATCCCGGGGACTCGACTCTGCAACGATGGGAGATTATCAAGAACAAATCGGGAACATTGGGTGTCTGGCATGTTCGATGGGATGCAGCGTCGCGTCGTTTCATTATGGTTTCCCCGGCTGGCGAGTGACCGGGTTCTGCGGGGCTGTTCGTTTGAGGGCCCCTTTGCCCTCACCCTCAAGCAAAGCAATGCCAATCGCCTCTATTGCCTGAATGCCGCTGCGGAGGCGCAGGGGTTGCATCGGGGCATGTCCCATTCCGATGCCCGGGCCTTTTGCCCGGATCTGAAAACCGCCGCCGCGGTCCCGCCGGAGGATCAGCGATTCCTGCATGCGCTGTGCCGCTGGGCCAAGCGGTATTGCCCCTGGGTCGGGCTGGAGGGCCAGGACGGTCTGGTGCTGGATGTCAGCGGTTCTGCGCATCTTTTGGGGGGCGAGGCGCAGATGCTGCGGGATATGCGCGCACGGTTGCTGCGGGCGGGGCTGACGGTGCGGGCGGGGGTGGCGGATACGCGCGGCGCGGCCTGGGCGCTGGCGCATCACGACGAGGGGATCGCCACCCCCGGAGAGATGCTGCCGGCGTTGCGGACCCTGCCGGTGGCGGCCCTGCGGCTGGATGCGGGCATCGCAACGGCGCTGGCGCGGCTGGGGCTGCGCACGATCGGCGATCTTGCCGATGCGCCGCGCGCGCCGCTGACCCGGCGGTTCGGGCCCGAGGTGCTGATGCGGCTGGATCAGGCGCTGGGGCAGCAGCCCGAAGAGATCACGCCGCAGGCGGATCCGCCCCACTACGGCGTGCGCCTGACCTTGCCCGAGCCCATCGGCCTTGTCGATGATGTGCGGGCCGGGGTGCAGCGGCTGCTGACCCAGCTTTGTGCCAAGCTGAAGGCGCAGCAGGCGGGGGCGCGCAAGCTCTGTGTCACGTTGCGCCGGGTCGATCAGGATCACCAGCAGGTGGAACTGCGCCTGGCCCGCCCGTTGCGTGACGCGCAGCGCATCCTGCCCCTGTTCGAGCGCGGGCTGGCGGAGGTGGATGCGGGCTTTGGCATCGATCAGCTGCGGCTGGAGGCGACGCAGGTCGAAGCGCTGCCGGCCGAGCAGGTCACCCATGTCGGCTCCGGGCAGACAGGGCAGCTGGAGGATCTTGTCACCCGCATCGGCACCCGGATCGGGTTGGAGAATATTCAACGGTTCCTGCCTGCCGACAGCCATATCCCGGAGCGCAGCTTTATCGTGGCGCCAGCCGCCTATTCGGACCCGGCGGGGGGCTGGTCCCGGCTCACCCCGCGCCCGCTGTGCCTGTTTCCCCCCGAACCCATCGCAGGGCAGGGGCCGGAGCCACCCGCGCGTTTTCGCTGGCGGCGGATGTCGCTGACCACGGGGCGTGCCACGGGGCCCGAACGCATCGCCCCGGAATGGTGGCTGGAGGATGACAACTGGCGGTCGGGCCTGCGCGACTACTGGCAGGTGGAGACCGTGCAGGGGCGGCGGCTCTGGCTGTTCTACACGCCGCAGAACCCCGGATGGTTTGTACAGGGAGAGTTCGCATGACCAAGACCGACCGCACGCCTCCGCCCGCCGCAGCACGGCACGGGGATCGTCCGGCTGCGCCCACGCCTCCCACGACCCCGACTCCGGCGCTGATGCCGGGGCAGGGCTATGCTGAATTGTGCACCACCAGCAATTTCACCTTTCTGACCGGGGCCTCGCATCCGGAAGAGCTGGTCCTGCGCGCCGCCGAACTGGGCCTCTCGGCCATTGCCATCACGGACCGGAATTCCCTGGCCGGCGTGGTGCGGGCGTGGAGCGCGTTGAAAGAGCTGAAACGGGAGGCCGGCACCGCTGTGGAAATCCGCTCCCAGCACCGTGTCGACCCCTCTTCCCGGCAGAAAAAGGGACCGGCCGACCTGCTGGCGGCGCCTGTGGCCGCAACGCCGCTGCCAAAGCTGATCGTGGGGTGCCGGCTGGTTCTGCGCGACAGCGCGGTGGACTGGGTTGCGCTGCCCCGGGACCGGGCGGCCTACCAGCGCCTGACCCGGTTGCTGACCCTGGGCAAGCGCCGTGCGGACAAGGGAGATTGCGAACTTTATGCCAGGGACCTGCATGCGGCCTGCAAGGGGATGATCCTGATCGCCTTGCCGCCGCAGCGGGTGCAGGACGCGGTGCCGGATATTCAGCACATGCGGCGGCATTTTCCCAATCACGTGTTCCTGGGGGCCGCGCCCCGGTATGACGGCAGCGACCAGGCCTATCTGGCTGCCTGTTCCACGGTTGCGCAAAAGGCCTGTGCGCCGATGGTGGCGGTGGGGGATGTGCTGATGCACAGGGCCAGTCGCCGGCAATTGGCCGATGTGCTGACCTGCATGCGCGAACATATCACCATTGACGAGATCGGCACCCGCGCCCTGCCCAACGGGGAACGCCGCCTGAAGGGCGAGGCGGATATGGCGCGGCTGTTTCGCAATCATCTGGGCGCGGTGCGCCGCAGCCTGGAGATCGCGGCGCGGTGCAGCTTTGACCTGGGGGAGCTGTCTTATGACTATCCGCATGAAGAGGCCGGTGGCGAAACCCCGCACGCCCGACTGGAGCGGCTGGTACGCGACGGGCTGGTGCGGCGCTATCCCGGGGGCGCGCCGGACCGGGCGATCCGGTTGATGGAAAAGGAACTGGCCGTGGTCCGGGAACTGAACTTTCCGGCCTATTTCCTGACGGTACATGACATCGTGCAATTCGCCCGGTCACGCGGGATCCTGTGTCAGGGGCGCGGCTCGGCCGCCAATTCCATTCTGTGCTACCTGCTGGGCATCACCGATGTCAGCCCCGACATGATCGCCATGGTCTTTGAACGGTTCGTGTCCAAGCATCGCGGGGAGCCGCCGGATATCGATGTCGATTTCGAGCACGAGCGGCGCGAAGAGGTGATCCAGTGGATCTACGAGAAATATGGCCGGGAGCGGGCGGGGCTGTGTGCCACCGTGATCCATTTCCGCACCCGCGCGGCGATCCGCGAGGTGGGCAAGGTGATGGGCCTGTCGCAGGATGTCACCGCCGGGCTGTCCAGTCAGATCTGGGGCATGAGCAACGGCGGCGTCGATCCGGACCGCATCCGCGAGCTGGGTCTTGATCCGCAGGACCGCCGGCTGATGCAGACCCTGCGGCTGATTGGCGAGATCATCGGCTTTCCCCGCCATCTCTCGCAGCATGTGGGGGGCTTTGTCATCACGCGCGGGCGGTTGGACGAGCTTGCCCCCATCGAGAATGCGGCGATGGAAGATCGCACGGTAATCTGCTGGGACAAGGATGACATCGACGCGCTGGGCATCCTCAAGGTGGATGTGCTGGGGCTGGGGATGCTCAGCTGCATTCAAAAGGCATTTGCCCTGATGCAGCAGCACGAGCATGTCACACAGAGTATCGCCTCGGTTCCGCAGGAGGACCCGGCCACGTATGAGATGTTGTGCCGGGCGGATGCGGTGGGGGTCTTTCAGGTGGAAAGCCGGGCGCAGATGAATTTCCTGCCCCGGATGCAGCCCCGCGAATTCTACGATCTGGTGATCGAGGTGGCGATCGTGCGCCCCGGTCCCATTCAGGGCGACATGGTGCAGCCCTACATCCGGCGGCGCAACGGGCTGGAACAGCCCGATCCCTTTGGGCCGGCGCTGGAGGAGGTGACACGGCGCACCCTGGGAGTGCCGCTCTTTCAGGAGCAGGCGCTGCAGATCGCGGTGGTCGGCGCGGGGTTCTCGGCCGAGGAGGCCGATTATCTGCGCCGGTCGCTGGCGTCGTTCCGGCGCATGGGCACCATCGGTCTGTATCGGGACAAGTTCATCGCGGGCATGCTGGCAAACGGCTATCCCCAGGAGGTGGCCGAACGCTGTTTCGGCCAGATCGAGGGGTTCGCCGATTACGGGTTTCCTGAAAGCCATGCGGCGGCCTTTGCCATGCTGGCCTATGTGTCGGCCTGGCTGAAATGTCATCATCCCGCCATCTTTGCCTGTGCCCTGCTGAACTCCCAGCCCATGGGGTTTTATGCCCCGGCCCAGATCGTGCGGGACGCCCGCGAGCATGGCGTGGAGATCCGCCCGATCTGCGTGAACCACTCCGCATGGGACAACACGCTGGAACGCCGCCCCGATGGCGCCCTGGCCCTGCGGCTGGGATTTCGCCAGATCAAGGGCTTCAAGCAGGAAGAGGCGGATTGGATCGTGGCGGCACGCGGCAATGGCTATACCACGCCGGAGGCCCTGTGGCTGCGGGCGGGGCTGCGCCCGGATGTGCTGACGCGGCTGGCCGAAGCGGATGCGTTTTGCAGCATGGATCTGACCCGCCGCGATGCGCTGTGGCAGGTCAAGGCGATCCGCAGCAAGACCTCCTTGCCGCTGTTTGACGACCCGATCGACGGGGAGGTGGTCCGGGAACCGTCCGTCGCCCTGCCCAGCATGCATCTGGGGGAGGAAGTGGTCGAGGATTATGTCTCCACCCGCCTGTCGCTGCGCGCCCATCCGATGGAGCTGTTGCGGCCCGGCATGACCGGCCTCACCCCGCATAATGCGCTTGTGGATCGGCCTCTGGGACAATGCACGGTGTGCGGGCTGGTCATCACCCGCCAGCGCCCCGGCACCGCATCGGGGGTGATCTTTCTGACGCTTGAGGATGAAACAGGGGTCAGCAATGTGGTGGTCTGGCCCAAGGTCTATGAGCAGTTCCGGCGTATTGTCATGGGCGGGCGGCTGTTGCAGGTGCGCGGGACGGTGCAGCGCGAAGGCATTGTCGTGCATGTGATCGCGCAGGATATTCGCGACCTGTCCCACAAGCTCTATGATCTGGGGCATCCCATGCCGGAGGCTCTCAGCACCGAGGGGCCCCGGGCCGATGACACGCCCAAGCAATCCCGCTATCCCGCCCGCGCCATGCATCCGCGCGATCAGGCCAAGAAGCTCTTTCCAAGCCGCGATTTCCACTAGCGGGACCATGCATCCGGTGTTTGAAAACCAGCTCCGGAGCTTTAGCGGCGCGCGGTTGCGCGGCAGGTCGCAGGTGACGCGCATGTATTGCCGCCTGGATGCGCCGAACGTGATCCCCTGGGCCCTGCCGGAACTGGACTTCGAGGGGCTGCGCGCGGATCTGGTCCGCGAAGGGATGATTGACGGCGCAAACTGGACCTCACCGGATGTCGCCGAGATCGCGGCGGATCTGGCGCGATATGGCGAGGTCTACGATTTGGCGCATCCCTTCTGAGGGCGCTCGGGTCAGGCGCTGCGGCGGACCTGATCCGCGGGCAGCGGGAAGCGATGTTTCACATCCTTGCGCCGCAGGTCCGTGCGGGCCAGGTCACCATATCCCTGCGCGACGATCTTGCGCCCGGGGGCACCGCGGCTGGCAAGGGCGGGCAGCAGCTCCGGAAACAGGCCGAAGAGCTCTCGGCGATCCTGCGGAGACAGGCTGCGCAGGGCTTCGGGGCCGGGCCAGAAGGTTTCGCTGGCGCATCCGTCGGCAAAGATGACCTGGTGATCTTCGGTCAGCAGGTGGATGTAGCAGGTGGGCCGCAAACTGTTGTCGACCTGCACGTGATCCGGATCCATGTCCTGCAACAGGCGGGCACGGGCAAAGGCCTCCGCGCCACCCGCTTGGGCGGCTGCGGGCAGCACGAAGCGATGCTGGGGCGAGACCCGCAGCGGGCGTTGCATGCCGACCAGCCCGCCCGGGCGCAGCAGGACGGGGCGAAGATGCGGCTGGCGCAGCAGGTCCCTGCGCGACAACAGGCGCCGCCCGGTCCAGACAACCGGCTGAAGGCCGTTGTCCGCGGTCTGTATCAGGTCCCCGACGCGGATCTGTTCCACGGGTTTGACCCCATGTGCGGTCTGGATCAGCGCCCCCGGCGTGTAGCAGGGGATGCCGGCGGCAAACAGCTGCGCATGGGTGGTCATCTGGCTCGGGTCCACCCCTTCCAGCACCAGTTGTTCACCGTCGGGGAAGGTCAGCAGCGCATTGCCGAACCCGTCATCAGAGGTGGTCACGTCGATGGTCTGCACCGCGCCATCGGCCCCGGAGCCGCCGGTCAACTCCGACACATCGAGCTGGTCGTTGTAGAAGCCGTCGGTGTCATCGTCGTTGAGGTCGAAATCGGTGATGGTATCGGTGCCGCCAGACGCCGTCAGGGCGATCTCGTCATCGCCAAGCCCGCCGGTAAAGCGGTCATCGCCCTGGCCGCCTTGCAGCGTGTCATTGCCGTCGCCCGCGTCGATGTCGACCCCGACGCTGTCATTGCGGGCGTCGACGACGTCGTCCTGATCCGTCAGCACCAGCTGCTCGATCTCGGAGAACTGGATGGTATCGGTCCCGTCGGTGATAAAGCCGGATTCATCGCCGGTATAGGTCACCGTGACCGGGCCGGTCATGTAGGAGAGATCGACCACGTCGAGGTCATTGCCGGCCTCGCCCCCCACGACGGTGTCATTGCCGAAGTTGTCCTCGATCCGGAAGGTGTCGGCATCCGCCTCACCATACATCTCGTCCGCGCCGGTGCCGCCGACCAGGAGGTCGTCGTCATTGCCGCCGTACATGGTATCGTTGCCGGTGCCGCCCTCCAGCGTGTCATTGCCGTCGGTGGCGACGATGCTGTCGTTGCCGGTGCCGCCGACAAGGCTGTCATCGCCGGACGAGTTGCGCAGGGTGTCGTCGCCATCGCCGCCAAAGAGGGTATCATTGCCGATGCCGGTGGTCAGGCTGTCATTGCCGCCGCCGCCATAGATGAGGTCGTCGCCGTCGCCGCCGGAAATGGTATCCGCATCATCGCCGCCGTCGATGGTGTCATTGCCGCTGCCGCCTTCCATGTAGTCGGCACCGCTGCCGCCATACATCTCGTCATGTCCGTCCTCGCCGAACATGCTGTCATCGCCGTCGCCGCCGTCCATGCTGTCGTCGTCGACACCGGCATACATGGTGTCGTTGCCCTCGTCGCCCTCCAGCGTGTCGTTGCCTTCGGTGGCCACGATGCTGTCGTCGCCGACACCGCCCACGAGGCTGTCATCGCCGGCGGAGTTGTGCAGCGTGTCATTGCCTTCGCCGCCCAGAAGCGTGTCGTTGCCGAGGCCGGTCGACAGGCTGTCATCGCCTTCGCCGCCGTCGATGAGGTCATCCCCATCGCCGCCGGACATGGTGTCGCCGCCCATCCCGCCGATCAGCGTGTCGGCGCCGAGGCCGCCGGTCAGGATGTCGTCCCCCTCGCCGCCATCGATGCTGTCGTCGCCTTCGCCACCGTCCAGCAGGTCGTTGCCGCCTTCGCCAAAGATCACATCGGAGCCGAGACCGCCCAGCAGGGTGTCGTTGCCCGCGTCGATCGGCGTGTAGACCGCATCTTCGATCAGATCGCCCGAGAGCGTGAAGCCGGAGGGCGTGTTGCGGGCCTCCAGCGTGAAATTGATCGAGCTGCGCCCGTCGAATTCGGCCGAGAACCAGGCGTCCTCGTCATCGGGATTGTTGGCTTCGGTGCCGGCGGCGCGCACGGAGCTGCCATTCTGGGTCACGTTCAGCGAGCTGTCGGAGGAGGTGCCAAAGGCGTTGAAATCATCCGCGTCCAGCGTGACCGCTTCGACGTCCCAGGCGTTGTAGTTCTGGTCCAGATCGTTGAAAGTGGCGGTGGAGTTCAGTTCGAGCGCCTCGCCAGTGGTGGGGTCAAAGAACTCCAGCCGGAATTCGGCGGTGTCGCCGGTGCCGTATCCATCCATCGTGATTTCGGCCCCCCGCTCCCCGGAGAGGTCGATGCTCATATAGGGGTCGGAGGAGCTGACCAGCACAAGGCGGCCCCAGACCGAGGTGCCGTCGTCGAGAAAGGCGACATCGCGATAGACCGCGGAATCCCCGGCCACCGCATAGTTGCCGCTATAGGTCTGGCTGACCAGGTTGTCGATGTTCAGCACCAGCGGGGTGGCATCCTGGCCGGTGTTGCCGTCCGTGTCCCCCATCAGCGTATCGTTGCCATCGCCGCCATCGACGCTGTCATGGCCGCGCCCGCCCATCACGGCATCCGCGTCACCAGAGCCGGTCAGATTGTCGTCGGTGTCGCCACCAAGCAGCAGTTTATACAGCCCGTTGCCGTTTCCATTCCCGTTGCCCACGCCATAGGCATTGCCGTTGCCCTGGGCGCCAAGGCCCAGGCCGACAAGGACGTTTTCGATCAGGCCGCCGCCGTCCTCATCCTCCTCGTCTTCCTCTTCCTCCTCCTCGGGAATGAAGTCGGGATCCCAGGGATCCAGATCTTCGGGGGCAAACCCGTGCGGAATCGTGATGTCCGAGGTCTCCGGATCGTTGCTCTGGGGGGCGTCGGAATGGTCTGTCGCGGGCATGAACGTGGCACTTTCAACGGAATGCGCCCCCAACAGGGATGTGATCGAAGAGGGCAGCGGATCAGCTGGCAACCTGCCAAGAGGATCAAAAAAGAAACGTTAAATACCGAGACCAAAATAGGGCAAAGTTTAATGGCCTCCGGATCGGGACCGGAGGCCATTGGTCTGGACCTGCTGACAGTGTCGGGGATCGTGCGGCGGGCTGGGCCGGGAATTTTGCCGGTGGCCTCAGACCTCTTCCAGCAGGCAGGCGACCTGGGCGCTGTCGGTGCCCTTCAGGGCGGGGCGGGTGCTGCGGCAGGCGTCGATGCGTTTGGGGCAGCGGGACTGGAACAGGCAGCCCTGTGGCAGCGCCAGCGGGCTGGGCAGATCGCCATCCAGCACCTGCGGCGTGGTTTTGACACGCGGATCGGGCACCGGCACTGCCGACAGCAGCGCCTGGCTGTAGGGGTGGCGCGGATGGTCCACGACCTCGCCAGCCGGGGCCTTTTCCATCACGCCGCCGAGATAGAGCACCAGCACATCATCCGAGATATGCCGCACCACGCCCAGATCATGCGCCACAAAGATCAGGGTCAGGCCCATCTCGGCTTGCAGATCCTTCAGGAGGTTGATGACCTGCGCCTGGATCGACACATCCAGCGCCGAGACCGGCTCGTCACAGAGCAGGATCTGCGGCGCCGAGACCAGCGCCCGGGCGATGCCGATCCGCTGACACTGGCCGCCGGAGAACTCATGCGGGAAGCGGTTGAAGTTACGCTCCGGGATGCCAACCCGATCCAGAATGTCTCGGGTCGCTTGCTTGCGCTCCTGGGCCGAGAATTCCGGGCGGAAATAGGCCAGCGGTTCGGAGACGATGTCGCGGATGGTCATGCGCGGGTTCAGGGAGGCGATCGGGTCCTGAAAGATCATCTGCATCCGCTTGCGCAGGTCCTGAAGGCTGGCCCGGTTCTGGTAGTCCACCACCGTGCCGTCCAGCCGGACAGTGCCGCCCGAGGGCGCGACAAGCCCGGCGATGGCGCGGATCAGGGTGGATTTGCCACAGCCGGATTCGCCCACGATGCCCAGCGTCTGGCCGCGATGCAGATCGAAGCTGACGCCATTGACCGCATGCAGGCTGTTTGCCGGTGACCAGGGCCATTTCTTGCCCTGGTTGATGGCGAAGGTGACCCGCAGGTCGTCAACAGAAAGGATCGGGGTCTGGGTCATGTCAGCTCCTCCACGGGGCGGATGCAGGCGCGTTTCCGGCTGCGCCCCTCCAGCGGGGGCAGGGTCTGGTGACAGGCGTCCACCGCATCGCCGCAGCGGGGGGCGAAGGGGCAGGCGGTCGGCGGGCGGGTCTGGTTCGGCGGGCTGCCGGGAATGGCCGCCAGCGCGCCGGTGGCCTCGTGAATGTTCGGCACCGCCCTGAGCAGACCACGGGTGTAGGGATGCCCGGGCGCATCGAACAGGTCGAGCGTCGGCGCCGCCTCCATCACCCGGCCCCCATAGAGCACCAGCGTGTCCTCGCAGAACCCCGCCACCACGCCGAGGTCATGGGTGATCAGCATCACCGCAGTGCCCAGATCGCGCTGGATCTCGTCCAGAAGCGCCATGATCTGCGCCTGCACGGTGACATCGAGCGCGGTTGTCGGCTCATCCGCAAGGATCAGCCTGGGTTTGCAGATCAGCGCCATGGCGATGACGATCCGCTGCCGCATGCCGCCCGAAAACTCGTGCGGATAGGCGGTCAGGCGGTTCTTGGCATCGGGGATCTGCACCGCCTCCATCACCTCCAGCACGCGTTTGCGCGCATCGCGGCGGGAGAGGCCCTCGTGCTGTTCCACCACCTCGCCGAGCTGACGCTCGATCCGCATGTAGGGATTGAGCGAGCTCATCGGGTCCTGGAAGATCATGCCGATGTCCTTGGCGCGGATCCTGTTCAGCGCCGCATTGGGCAGGGTCAGCAGGTTCTGACCCTCGTAGAGGATCTCGCCCGTGGCCTCGGCGTTGTTGGCCAGCAGCCCCATGATCGACATGGCGATCTGGGATTTGCCGGAGCCGCTCTCGCCCACGACGGCCAGTTTCTGGCCTTTGGCGATGTCGAAGCTGACGTCATTGACGGCATGGACGTGACCGTCACCGGTGCGGAAGCGGATGTTCAGATTGTTTACGGACAGAAGGCTCATGTCTCAGCGGTCCTTCGGGTCGAGGGCGTCACGGAGACCGTCGCCGATGTAATAGAGAGAGACCTGCGCGATCACGAAGAAGGCCGCCGGGAAGGCGAGCTGCCAGAGCGTGCCAAAGGTCATGGTGCGCGCCCCTTCGGAGATCAGCGCCCCCCAGGAGGTATTGGGCTCCTGGATGCCGACGCCGAGGAAGGAGACGAGGCTTTCCATCATGATGACTTCGGGGATGACGATCGAGGTGTAGATCACGATCACCCAGAGGATATTGGGCATCAGGTGTTTGAAGATGATGGTGAAATCGCTCATCCCGAGCATCCGGGCGGCATCCACGAATTCGCGGTTCTTCAGCATCATCACCTGACCGCGCACGATCAGCAGGCCGGCGGTCCAGTTCACCAGGATGATCACCAGGATCATCTGCGTCAGCGAGCGACCAAAGAAGGCCTGCCAGACCACGAAGAAGATGATGTAGGGGATCGACAGCCAGATGGTGTAGGCACCCATGATGATCTGGTCGGTGCGGCCGCCGAAATAGCCCGCCGTGGCGCCGAGGATGGAGCCGAGGATCACCGAAGCGGTGCCCGCGAGAAAGCCCACCAGCAGCGAGGTCCGGCTGCCCTGCACGACGCGGGCATAGAGGTCGCGGCCCAGCTCGTCGACGCCGAAGAAATGGCCGTTGGCCAGGGCCGGGCCGCCTTCGGTCTTGATCTTGCCGAGGACGTTCCAGTCGATTTCCTCGTAGTTCCATTGCGCGATGGTATGGCCGAAGATGGCAAAGAGCACCAGCAACACCAGCATCACCACGGAGCCGACCGCCATGCGGTTCTTCAGGAACCGGCGCCGGGCATCGGCCCAGAACGAGCGGGAGACGATCATCTCCTCGGCTGCGGCCTCGGCATAGGCGGCAGAGTTCATCTGTTTCTTGGCAGTGGTCACAGCTTGCTCCGCACTTTCGGGTCGATCCAGGCGTAGGCGAGGTCGAGCAACAGGTTCAGGGTGAAGGTCAACACGGAATAGAGGATCGCGAGCCCCAGCAGCATCGAGTAGTCGCGGCTGTAGGCGCCGTCGATGAAGTCCTGCCCGATGCCGCCGGTGGAAAAGAACACGTCGATGAAGACCGATCCGGTGATCATGTAGACAAAGACCGGCCCCATGTAGGTCAGCGTCGGCAGCAGCGCCGGTTTCAGCGCGTGGCGAATGATGATGGTGCGTTCCGGCAGGCCCTTGGCGCGGGCGGTGCGGATGAAGGGGGAGTTCATCACCTCAAGAAACGAGCCCCGGGTCAAACGCGCGACCCCGGCCATGTAGGAGGTGCCCAAAGCCACGGCAGGCATGATGATGTATTCCCATTGGCCGCCGTTCCAGCCACCGCCGGGCAGCAGACCCCACCACAGGGTGAACATCAGGACCATCAGCGGCGCGAGCACGAAGTTGGGAAAGATCTGGGAAAAGATCGCCAGCCCGGTCATCGCGTAATCCCAGAAGGAGTTGTGACGCAGGGCGGCGATGATCCCCAGCGGGATGCCGCAGACCAGCACAAAGACCGCGGACCAGAACCCGTAGGTCAGCGTGACCGGGAAGCCGCCCGCGATCACGTCGTTCACCGTGCGGTCCTTCTGGCTGAAGGAGGGGCCGAAGTCGAAATGGAGGACGATGTTCTTGATATAGGTCCAGAGCTGCACATAGAGCGGCTGGTCCATGCCGTAGCGCTCCAGAACATTGGCCATGACGGCTGGCGGCAGCGGCTTTTCAGAGGTGAAGGGCCCGCCGGGGGCAAGGCGCATCAGGTAGAACGAAAAGACGATCAGCACCAGAAGCGTCGGCACCACTGTGAACAGGCGGCGCAGGGTGTAGTTCAACATATGACTGCCTCATCACGCCCCGGCCGCAAGGAGGCGACCGGGGCGATGGGTTGTTGATGTTTCAGAAGGGGTTACTCGGCGACCTTGTAGAGGTCCTTGGAGTACCAGTTCTGCTCGACGTTGTGGATCGGCCAGCCCTGGATGTTGCTGCTGAGCATGATGTTCGTCGAGTAGTGATAGACCGGCACCACCGGCATCTCGTCGGCGAGGATCTTTTCGACCTCGGCATAGAGCGGCGTGGTGTCCTGTGAGGATTTTGCCTCGGTCATCAGGGCGTCGACCTTCTCGTTGGAGTATTTGCCGTCGTTGTAGCCCGAGGGCGTGGTCAGCAGGTCGAGGAAGGTGGAGGCCTCGTTGTAGTCGCCACACCAGGCACCGCGCGCCATGTCGAAGTTCTGGTTGCCGCGGGTTTCCAGGAACACTTTCCATTCCTGGTTTTCCAGGGTCACGTCGATGCCGAGTTTCTGCTTCCACATCTGCGAGGCGACGATGGCCACCTGCTGGTGCGATTCCGACGTGTTGTAGAGGTAGTTGAAGGCGAGTTTCTCACCGTCCGGACCATAGCCTGCTTCGGCCAGCAGCTCCTTGGCCTTGGCGTCGCGCTCGGCCTGGGTCATGGTGGCATAGGGCACTTCCGGCACCTCGAAGTCGGCGGTCGCGCCGGGGGTGAAGGTGAAGGCCGGGAACTGGCCGCCCTGCAGCACCGCATCGGTGATCACGCTGCGGTCGATCGCATAGGACAGCGCTTGGCGGACGCGGGCATCCTTGAACGCCTCCGGGCCGCTTTCGACGTTGAAGGTGAAGTAGTAGTTGCACAGGCGGGGCAGGGCATAGGCCTCGTCCGGGAACTCCTCCTTCAGGGTCGGATACTGACCTGCGGGGATCTCGGTCTTGTCGACCTCACCGGCGCGGTAGCGGGTCAGACCCTGCGCCTCGTCGCCGATATTGAGGGTCACGACCTTGTCGATCACGGTCTTGTCGTTGTCCCAGTACATCGGGTTGCGCTCGCGCACGGAGCGTTCCTTAAGCACATGTTCCGTCAGGACGTAAGCGCCGTTGGACACCATGTTTTCCGGCCGGGTCCAGGATTTGCCATGTTCGTCGATCGCCCATTTCGGGGCCGGAAAGGTGGTGGCGTGGGTGACCATCTTGTCGAAATACGGCAGCGGCTGGCTCAGCTGCACAACCAGCGTCTGGTCGTCCGGGGCCGACACGCCCAGATCGGTGATCGGTTTTTCGCCGGCGATGATGGCAGATGCGTTCTGGATCGACATCAGTTCCATGTACCAGGCATAGGGCGAGGCCAGCTCCGGATCGACGGCGCGCTGCCAGGCGTAGACAAAATCACCTGCGGTCACCGGTTTGCCGTCCGACCATTTGGCAGTGTCGCGCAGTTTGAACGTGTAGGTCATGTTGTCTTCGCTGACCTCATGGCTCAGCGCGACGCCGGGGACGTTGTTGCCGTCCGCATCCTGATTGTAGAGCCCCTCAAAGAGATCGCGCACCACCTCGGAGCCGACCACGCCCTCGACCACCTGTGGATCAAAGGATGAAAACTCGTCCAGCACCCGATAGGTGAAGGTCTGGTCCGCGGCGAGATTGGCATCCGCCGGCACATCGGCGGCATGGGCGCTGGTGAGCATGGTTCCCGACAACAGGGCGGGTATCAGAATCGAACGGTAGGTCATGGGACTCCCTCTTTGCTTGGTTATTGTATCCAATACCCTGCATCAGGCCCGAAAGACTGGGAAGCGTTAAATAAGCATAAAATGGCGAGACAGGCTTGCAGTGCGCAGGTTCTCGCTGATGGATGCGCCGCTCTGGCATGATGGCCTGCCGTCGCGTCAATCTCCCGCGTTGGCGATTTTGCGGTCGCGTGGGGAGGCGCACAACCATAGGGCGCATATCCCCGGCGCCAATGCAAGGTGACGCGGACATGCGGTCGCAGAAATTGTGTTGGATTGACGGGACTTGCGGCGCGCTAGGGCACGATCGCCCAGCGGATGATCATGGCCACGATGCCCAGCACCAGGACGCTCGCACACCACAGGCCGATGAACCAGAGCCAACGTCGCATCAGTGATAGCCTTCGTTGGGATCCATTTTGCCGCGAAACACCCAATAGGCATAGGCGGTATAGCTCAGGATCAGCGGCAGCAGGACCAGCGCCCCGACCAGCGTGAAGGACAGGCTCTTGTCGGGGGCGGCTGCGGCCCAGATGCTGAGGCTCGGGGGCACCATCATCGGATAGAAGCTGATGCCGAGGCCGATAAAGCAGGTCACGAATATGCCAAGCGCGGCAAAGAATGGCTGCCGGTCGGCGCCGCCGCGCAGGCCGGAGAACAGCAACCACACAAGCGCCGCCATCAGTGCCGGGACGCAGAAACTCCAGAGGCTGCCGGGCAGGTTGAACCAGCGCGAGAAATAGACCGGGTCGAGGAACGGCGTCCACAGGCTCACCACGCCGATCAAGGCCAGCGTGGCCACGGCGAGGGGGCGGGCGAGGCGGCGCATGTGGTCACAAATGCCGCCTTCGGTCTTCATGATCAGCCAGCAGGCGCCCAGCAGCGCATAGCCGACCGCCACCGCCAGACCGCACAGGAGCGAGAACGGGCTGAGCCAGTCGAACCAGCCCCCGGCATAGGCGCGGTCTTCGATCTTGATCCCCTGCACCAGTGCGCCCAGGGCGATGCCCTGACAGAGCGCGGCCACCAGCGAGCCGCCGGAAAAGGCGAGGTCCCAGACCCATTTGAGCTTTTGCGCCCGCCAGCGGTATTCGAAGGAGACACCGCGAAACACCAGCGCCAGCAGCATCACCATGATCGGCATGTAGAGGGCGGGCATGACGACGGCATAGGCCAGCGGAAACACCGCAAACAGCCCGCCGCCGCCCAGCACCAGCCAGGTTTCATTGCCGTCCCAGACCGGCGCGACGGAGTTCATCATCAGATCGCGCTCCTCATGCGACTTGGCAAAGGGGAACAGGATGCCGAGCCCGAGGTCAAACCCGTCGAGGATCACATAGGTGAGAACGGCAAAGGCGATGAGGCCGGCCCAGATGAATGCGAGATCGAATTCCATGATATGCGTCCTCAGTTCGGGGTCTTGGGGGACAGGGCATCGAGTTTGCCGGGGGGCACCAGACCGGCGGCGCGCACCGGCGCATCCCGCAGCCCGAGGCGCAGAGTGCCGGGGCGTTTGTTCATCATCGCCAGGATATAGGCGGTGCCGGCGCCAAAGACGAAGAAGTAGACCACCACAAAGGCGACCAGCGAGGTGGCCACCGCGGGGGCTGCGACCGGGGCAAGGCTGTCGGAGGTGCGCAGCAGCCCATAGACCGTGTAGGGCTGACGCCCGACTTCGGTGGTGACCCAGCCCGCCAGCACGGCGATGAACCCGGTTGGCCCCATCAGCAGGCAGGCGCGGTGCAGCCAGGGCGCCGTATAGAGCCGCCCCCGCAGCCGCGCGACGCCGCTCCAAAGTCCCACGGCCAGCATCGCAAAGCCGAGGCCGACCATCACCCGAAAGCTGAAAAAGACGATCGGGACCGGCGGTTCTTCGGTGTCGGGCAAGGTGTCGAGCCCGTCCAGCGGCGCGTTCAGGTCATGTTTCAGGATCAGCGACGACAGCTTGGGGATTTCGAGGGCATAGTCGACGCGCTTTTCTGCCGGGTTCGGAATGCCGAACAGGATCAGGGGCGCGCCCTCGGGGTGGCTGTCATAATGGCCTTCCATCGCCATCACCTTGACCGGTTGATGCTCCAGCGTGTTGAGGCCATGGGCATCGCCGGCGAAGATCTGGATCGGCGTCACGATCAGCGCCATCCACATCGCCATGGAGAACATCCGCCGCGCCTCGCGGTCGTCGCGATCCCGCAACAGGTGCAGCGCGCCGACCGCGCCGACCACAAAGGCCGTGGTCAGGAAGGCCGCCAGCACCATATGCACCAGCCGGTAGGGGAAGGAGGGGTTGAACACGATCTGCCACCAGTCCTCCGGGATGAACTGGCCGTTGGCGGCGATGGAATAACCCGCAGGGGTCTGCATCCAGCTGTTCACCGACAGGATCCAGGTCGCCGACATCAGCGTCCCGAAGGCGACCATCCCGGTTGCAAACATATGCAGCCTGTCGCCCACTCGATCACGGCCAAACAGCATGATCCCGAGAAAGCCCGCCTCCAGGAAGAAGGCCGAAAGCACCTCATAGGCCATCAACGGCCCGATGACGGGGCCGGCCTTGTCGGAAAACACCGACCAGTTGGTGCCGAACTGATAGGACATCACGATGCCGGAGACCACGCCCATGCCAAAGGCCACGGCAAAGATCTTTTTCCAGTAGTTGAACAGGGTCAGATAGGTGGTGTCCCGGGTCCTGAGCCAGAGCGCATTCAGCACCGCAAGGAAACTGGCCAGACCGATCGAGAAGGCCGGAAAGATGATGTGGAACGATACCGTAAAGGCAAATTGGACACGGGCGAGCGTTTCTGCGGATATACCATCCAGCATGGGAGCCTCCTCGGCTAGGGCTTGGGCCAACAGCTATCCCATGCCTCCTGAAAAGCAATATCCCGGATGTGGCTTTGCGCGCCCATGTCGCGCGTCATGCTGTCACCTGCGGCAGGGCGTCACTGGTCCGCGCCGTCCTGGCAGCGTCGTCCTGGGGCGGGGCGGATGCAGGAATAATTTGTCAGAGAAGTTGAAAAATGTTAGCGCCCCCATCAGCGGCGCGCTAAGGTAGCGACCGTGCCCGGGTGGCTGGCCGTTTGGCAGCACCGTGAACCAGGAATGACAGGACGACGCCATGATCCTTTGCTGCGGTGAAGCGCTGATCGACATGATCCCCAACAAAACTCTGGATGGCCAGGAGGCTTTTGTGCCCCATTCGGGCGGGGCGGTGTTCAATACCGCCGTTGCGCTGGGGCGGCTGGGGCGGTCAACGGCGCTCCTCAGCGGGGTGTCGACCGATCTGTTTGGGGCGCAGCTTGATGCGGCTCTGGGGCAGAGCGGGGTGGGAACGCAGTATCTGATCCGCTCTGACCTGCCGACAACGCTGGCGTTTGTGAAGCTGGAAAACGGCCATGCAAAATACGCCTTCTATGACGAAAACACGGCTGGGCGCATGATCGCAGCTGCGGCGCTGCCGGTGGTGCAGTCGGATGTGGGAGCCCTGTTCTTTGGCGGCATCAGCCTGGCCTGCGAACCCTGTGCGGATACCTACGCAACGCTCCTGGAGCGGGACGGAAGCAGCCGTGCGGTGGTGATGGATCCCAATATCCGGCCGGGGTTTGCGCCGGATGAACAGCGCTACCGGGCGCGGCTGATGGCGATGCTGGCGCAAGCGGATATGGTCAAGGTCTCGGACGAGGACCTGGCCTGGATCCTGCCGGAGCAGGATGGCCTCCTGTCGCAGGCCCGCGCCTTGCAAGCGCTTGGACCGGCGGTGGTGCTGGTCACCAAAGGCGCCGAGGGAGCCATCGGCGTGCTGCCGGGCGGCGAGACCGTCGAGGTCGCCGCCGAGCCGGCAGAGGTGGTGGATACGGTCGGGGCCGGGGATACGTTCAACGCCGGCGTCATGGCGCGGCTGGACGAACAGGGGCTGATGACCAAGGAGGCGCTGCGCCAGCTTGCGCCCGACGCGCTGAAGCTGGCTCTGGCGCATGGGGCGCGGGTGGCGGCCATCACGGTGGCGCGGGCCGGGGCCAACCCGCCCTGGGCCACCGAGCTTTAGACCACTAGCCCTGACCCGTCATGTTGCGGACCAGTCCGGCGCAAGATTGCATGATGTGGTCGCGGGTCAGTTCGGCCGCCTGATCGGCCTCGCCGGCGGCGCAGGCCTGCCAGATCGCCAGATGTTCCGCGTTGGATCTGGCGACATTGCCGGACCGGACCAGCGCGGCGCGCAGATAGCGATCCACCCGGTCCATCGCCTTGGCAATCGCGTCCTCGTGGTAGGGCAGGCCCGAGGCGCGATAGAGCCGTTCATGAAAGCTGCGGTTCAGATCCCCCCAGGCCAGCGGGTCCTGGGTGGTATTCAATCCCTGAAAGAAGGACTTCGCCTCTTCGAGCGTGCTTGCATCCATGTTTGGCACGGCGCGGCGGATCACCTCGGGTTCGATCAGGGCGCGGTATTCGAAGATCTCGCGCAGCTCGTCCAGATGCAGGCCGGCAACCACCGCGCCCTTGAACCGCTGCGAGGTCACCAGACCCTTTTCCTCCAGCCGTGAAATCGCCTCACGCACAGGGATGCGGCTGGTGTTGAACAAACGCGCGATTTCATCCTGCCGCAGGGGGGTGCCCTCTTCCAGCTCGCCTTCGATGATGGCCTTGCGCAGCGCGTCGAACACGATCGACGCGGCAGAGGCGGTTTTCGAAATATCGATGGGCTGAAGCTTCATGTCGCAGGTCTCCTCGACCGGTTCATAGCGAGGAAGACCGTCCGGAGCAAAACGTTTGGCGCGTGCGGTTGAGAAATCCTGAGCGCTGTTGCGGGTCAGTCCGAGGAGGTGACAAAGCCGCCATTGAGCGCCGAAACCGTGGTTTGCGCGGCGCTGCGATGGGCCATGCGTTCCAGGTTCACGATGGTCGACAGCATGATGCGGTCGTGGCTCCAGTCCCCGGGGCGCTGGATCAGGAAGGCGGTGGCGATCACGGCGCAGGCGATGGCGGCGGCGACGCCGGTCCAGACCAGATGCTGGGGCCCATCGGGGCGCTGTTCGGTGACCGCGATGATGCGGCGGGCAAGGATCGGGGCGCTATGGATCTCGCGCCGTTGCAGCAGCGCCACCGAGGGGCTGCGGGGGCTCAGGTAGATCGGGGTCTTGCGCGCCCGTTCGGTGGAGCGGATCAGGCATTCGCAATAGCTGCGCAGATCAAAGCGGGACCGGGCGCTGAGGGCCTGGTCGCAGGCGAATTCGCGCACCGCACGCATGTCGCGGCGCCAGAGGTAAAAGGCCGGGTTCCAGAACAGCAGCGGCCGCAGGCATTCCATCAAAAAGGCGGTCTCGACATCGCGTTGGCGGAAATGCTGCAGCTCATGCGCCAAGGTCAGGCGCAGATCCAGCGGGTCGTTCAGCAGGGCGGTGGGCAGCACCACATAGAGCCGGCGCAGGCCCCGGGTGGAATAGGCCACCGCGGTGTGGTCGCTGAGCAAGAGCTCGACCCGGCCGATGCGTTTCCAGTGGTAGGCGGAGGCCAGGGCGCGGCGCAGGCGCATCACGGCCCGGACCAGCAGCGCGCCGGAGATCATGGTGCCGCTGACCAGTGCAACCACCGCGATCTGGCTCCAGATCGCGCTGCCGGCGCTGAGCGTGCGGATCAGATCCTCGCGCAGGCCGATCAGGGTTTCAAAGCGGGAGGCGGACATGCTCACGTTGCCTTGCAGGTATTGCGAGACCAGAACATCGGAGAGGGTGGGCGGATGCCCCAGCCCGCTGGCGTTCAGCACCAGCACGAGGCCGGGCATGACGGCCAGCAGCACGGTCATGCCGTTCAGCAATCGCAATTGCGGGCCATAGACAGTCGCCAGGGAGGTGCGCCGCAATCCGGCCCGCGCGACGAGCCACAGCAGCGCGCCGGCGCATACCAGCAGATTGAGGTCGATATAAGCGTTCAGAAGCGCATCAGCTTTCATTGTCCCCCAGCCTTTCGTTCAGCAAGGCACGCATTTCAACGAGCATGTCATCGGTGATGTCCTCGTCATCGACGAGCCGGGCCACGAGGGCAGCGGGTGCGCCGTTGAAGAGTTTGCTCGACAGGTTCTTGAGCGATGTTTTTTGATAATCCGCCTTTGGGATCGCCGGGCGATAGACCAGTGATCGGTCGACCCGTTCACTGGTCAGGAAGCCCTTCTGTTCCATGATCTTGAGAACAGTGGCGACGGATGTATAGGCGCGCTCTTGGACCTTGTTCAGCTCGGCAAGGATGTCGCGCACGGAACCCTGACCCAGATCCCAAACCACGGTCATGAACTCAAGTTCGACCTCGGTCAGCAGAGAGTGGTCTTGTTTCTTGCGCATAATGTCCAAGCTTTGCTTTTGCGGTGCCGCAACCGGGGAGAAGCCGCGGAGATCGCGTTATGATCGGGATCAGGTTAGGGGATTTCGACGCCTGCGAAAACTATTTTTTTAGAAGATGCGTGGCGGAGCGGCGCCGGGGTGTAAAATTGTGCGCTTCCGCACGCCGATTCTACGTCTCAGGAGAGGGGATGGCCGGACCGCGCAGGGCGCGTGAGAGGCGAAGCAGTGAGGGTTTGCTGAGATGGTCCTGAGGGGCAGGTGTGCCCTCAGGACCGTTCTTGAGTGTGTTTGGAATGGCGCGTCAAGGGCGAGCCGCCCGTTGGGCGGGGCCTGCGGCCCCCTTGACCCGCGGGTCCTCTAGACCTTCCAGAAGCAGAAGATGCCCCAGGCGATCGCCAGACCAAGCGGAATCCAGAGTGGCGTTCCGATCAGGCCCAGCCAGGCCAGGAAGATGTAGGAGGTGCCCAGCAGCGTGATGAACAATCGGTCCCCTCGTGTGGTGGTGAGGCCGAGGACACCCTTGCGGGCATCGCCGCCGGGGGTGCGGATTTCCAGCAGGATCAGCACGCCGATGGCGGAAAAGATCCCGATGAACACAAGGGCGGTGGGCCAGGTCCAGGCCATCCAGCTCAGCATATCAAACTCTCCCCATCGCGAAGCCCTTCGCGATGTAGTTGCGGACGAAATAGATCACGATCGCGCCCGGAATGATGGTCAACGTGCCCGCTGCCGCCAGCAGGCCCAATTCGTAGCCCGCAGATGAGGCCGTCTTGGTCATGGTGGCGGCGATGGGTTTTGCCGCAACTGCCGTCAGGGTCTTGGCCAGCAGGAGTTCCACCCAGGAGAACATGAAGCAGAAGAAGGCCGCGACGCCGACGCCGGCCTTGATGGCGGGCAGGAAGATCGACACGAAGAATCGCGGGAAGGAATAGCCGTCCACATAGGCCGTCTCGTCCAGTTCCTTGGGCACGCCGCCCATGAAGCCTTCGAGGATCCAGACCGCCAGCGGAATATTGAACAAGCAATGCGCCAGCGCCACCGCGAGATGGGTGTCAAAGAGACCCACGGCGGAATAGAGCTGGAAGAAGGGCAGGGCAAAGACCGCCGCCGGCGCCATCCGGTTGGTGAGCAGCCAGAAGAACAGCTGCTTGTCGCCCAGAAAGCGGTAGCGCGAGAAGGCATAGGCTGCCGGAAGCGCCACGCAGACCGAGATCACCGTGTTGATCGACACGTAGAGGATCGAGTTGATGTAGCCCCAGTACCAGCTGGGATCGGTGAAGATCACCTTGTAGTTCTCCAGCGTGAAGGTCTGCGGAAACAGCGAGAAGCCGGAGAGGATTTCATTGGTTGTCTTGAAGCTCATCGCCACCAGCCAGTAGATCGGCAGCATGAGGAACAGGATATAGACGATGGGGACGATGGAACGTTTCTGCATATCAGGTCCCTCCCTTAGTTCTGATCGTCTTTGGTCATCAGCGTGTAGAACAGCCAGCTGACCAGAAGCGTGATTGCAAAGTAGATGAGCGACATCGCGGCGGCGGGGCCGAGGTCGAACTGACCAAGGGCGATTTTCACGAGATCAATCGACAAGAGCGTGGTGGAGTTGCCGGGGCCACCGCCGGTGAGCACAAAGGGCTCGGTGTAGATGTTGAAGCTGTCCATAAACCGCAACAGGATCGCGATGGTGAGGACGGTCTTCATCTTCGGTAGCTGGATGTAGCGGAACACCGACCAATTGGACGCGCCGTCGATCTTGGCCGCCTGATAGTAGGCATCGGGGATCGATACGAGACCGGCATAGGACAGGAGCACCACAAGCGAGGTCCAGTGCCAGACGTCCATGGTGACGATGGTCACCCAGGCGGCGATCGGGTCCTGCGTCATGTCGTAGTTGATGCCCAGCGTGTGATTCAGGAAGTACCCCAGAAGGCCGATGTCGGGCAGGGTGAAGATGTTCCACATCGCGCCGACCACGTTCCATGGGATCAGCATCGGCAGTGCCATCAGCACAAGGCAGACCGGCACCCAGAAGCCTTTGCGTGGCATCGACAGGGCGATGGCGATGCCCAAGGGCACCTCGATGATGAGGATCAGGAAGGTGAACAGGAACTGCCGTCCCAAGGCCGCGTGAAAGCGGTCCGAGCGCAGGATCTGTTCGAACCAGTCCAGGCCCTGCCAGAAGAAGACGTTGTCGCCAAAGGTCTCCTGCACGGAGTAGTTGACGACGGTCATCATCGGGATCAGGGCGTTGAAGGCCACCAGCAGCAGGACCGGCAGCACAAAGAACCATGCTTTTTGGTTTTCGGTTTTCATTTGCTGTTACTCCGGGTCAGTGGCGAGCCAGCCGTCGACATAAAGCCGGGTCTGGTCTTGGCGGAAGGCGAGGTGGGTGCTGTCGCCCTTTTGCGGTGCAGCGCCTTCCTCGATCACGGCGTTCACCTTGTGGCCGAGGCAGTCGCATTCGACGACCGTGTGGCGGCCCACATCGGAAACCTTGGTGACCGTGGCGGGCAGGCCGCTGTCGGACAGCGAGACAAACTCCGGGCGGATGCCGATTTCGGTCTGGCCGGTGGGCGTGCCGCGTACGGGACCTTCCAAGGTGACGGGCTGGCCCTCGATCCTGGCGTTGCCATCGTAGGAGCAGGGGATGATGTTCATGCCCGGCGAGCCGATGAAATGGCCGACAAACGTATGCGCGGGACGTTCGAACAGCTCGACCGGGGTGCCGATCTGCACCACTTCGCCCAGCTGCATCACCACCACCTGATCGGCAAAGGTCAGCGCCTCGGTCTGGTCGTGGGTGACGTAGATCATCGTCGCCTTGACGCGCTGGTGCAGCTCCTTGAGCTTGGAGCGCAGCTTCCACTTCAGATGCGGGTCGATCACGGTGAGCGGTTCGTCGAACATCACCACATTGACGTCCTCGCGCACGAGACCGCGCCCCATCGAGATCTTCTGCTTGTTGTCTGGGCTGAGACCGGCGGCCTTCTGGCCCAGCATTTCGGTGACCTCCAGCATCTCGGCGATCGCCATGACGCGCTGTTCGACGGTGGCCTCGTCCCGACCGCGATTGCGCAGCGGGAAGGCGAGGTTGTCGTAGACGGTCATGGTGTCGTAGATCACCGGAAACTGGAACACCTGCGCGATATTGCGCTGGTCCGGGGGCAGTTTGGTGACGTCCTTGCCATCAAACAGGATCTGGCCCTCGGAGGGCACCAGCAGGCCGGAAATGATGTTCAAGAGGGTGGATTTGCCACAACCGGAGGGGCCGAGTAGCGCATAGGCACCGCCGTCGTTCCAGTCGAGGTCGATCTCCTTCAGCGCGTAGTCGCTGTCGGATTTGGGGTTGGACAGGTAGCTGTGCCGCAGTTTGGACAGGGTAATCTTGGCCATCTAATCGCCTCACGCCACGCGGGAGCCGTCGGGGGCAAAGACATAAGCCGCCCGGGGATCCATATAGAAATCATGCAGTTCGCCGACCTCGTAGGGGTGCACGCCATGGCTGAGCGACACCCAGGAGGTCTCCTGCCCGCAGGCGGCAAGGTCGAAATGCGCGGAGCTTTCGGAGCCCGAAAGCTCGGTCACCTGCACCCGGCCGTTGAGCTTGACCAGACCGGCGGCCTCGGCCACCGGCACCACGTGGTGGGGGCGAATGGCGATGGTGTAGGTGCCGTCCTGCAATCCGGCCGCCGCACCGTCGAGTGTCCAGCTGACATCTGCGCCCAGACGGGCCTCAGATCCCTGCTTGGTGATGGTGGCGGTGTTGATCGGCGGATCGGAGAAGACCCGCGCGGCCTCGACGTTTTCGGGGTTGCGATAGATCTCGGCGGTGGGGCCGAATTGCGTCACGCGCCCGTCCCGCATCAGGGCGGTCTTGCCACCCAGAAGCAGCGCCTCTTCGGGTTCGGAGGTGGCATAGACCACCACGGCACCACGACCTGCAAAGAGTTCGGGCAGCTGGTCGCGCAGCTCCTCGCGAAGTTTGTAGTCGAGGTTCGCCAGCGGCTCATCCAGGAACACGGCGCGGCTTTCCTTGGCGATGGCGCGCGCCAGCGCGGTGCGCTGCTGCTGGCCACCAGAAAGCTCATGCGGGCGGCGGTGCAGCATCGGGGTCAGTTGCAGGATCTTTGCGGCTTCCTGCACGCGGTCGTCCAGTTCCGACTTGGCCATGCCGGCAACCTTCAGCGGCGAGGCGATGTTGTCGTAGACCGTCATATGCGGATAGTTGATGAAGAACTGATGCACGAGGCTGATGTTGCGCTTTTGCGTGCTGAGGCTGGTCACATCCTGCCCGTCCATCAGGACAGAACCGGAGGCAATCGGGTCAAGCCCGGCCATCATCTTGATAAGAGAGGTCTTTCCCGACCCGGTGGCGCCCAGAAGGACGTTGAAGTGACCGGGTTCGAGCGTCAGGGACGTCTCCTTGATATGGAGATCACCGCCCACGCGCTTGGTCACGGATCTGAGTTCGAGTGCCATGGTGGTTTGGAACTTTCCGGCCCTGCGCTCACGTCGAGGGCGTGCGCGGGGCAATCTGTGTTTCGAGAGGTTCGAAGGAAAAACCCCGGCCGGCGGGCCGCTGTTGCAGAAAGGCCGAACAGCCGGGGCAGGTGGGGCCGGGCCCGATGATCAGGCCCGGCAGGTCAGGGGAAGGACCCCAGGGAGATCAGTTCGCGGCCCAGCGGGCGACCAGCTCGTCGTAGTTCACGGTCTGGCCTTGCGGCTTTTCGTTCTCCAGTTTCGGCTTGGCGCCGCCATTGGCGTACCACCACTCCGCGTCTTTTTCTTCGTTCAGACGCGGGCCACAGCCGCCATAGACATTTGCCTGTTCGTCAGCGCGCTGCATGCGGGACATGGTGATGTCCATTTCAGAGGCCAACCGGTCCATCGCTTCCTGCGGGGTGAAGGCACCGGAGTTCACGTCACCGATCTGCTGCCACCAGATTTGCGCCAGCTTGGGATAGTCCGGCACGTTGATGCCGGTCGGGGACCATGCGGTGCGATCAGGCGAACGGTAGAATTCCACCAGACCGCCGAGTTTTTCGGACCGTTCGGTGAAGCTCTCGTGGTTGACGGAGCTGTCGCGGATGAAGGTCAGACCCACATGGGACTTCTTCACGTCGACGGTTTTCGACACCACGAACTGCGCATAGAGCCAGGCTGCCTGTGCGCGGTCGATCGGGGTGGAGTTGAGGAAGGTCCAGGAGCCCACGTCCTGATAGCCGACCTTCTGGCCTTCTTCCCAGTAGGGGCCATGCGGGCTGGGCGCCATCCGCCACAGCGGCGTGCCGTTGTCGTCGACGGTGTTGTTGCCTTCGGACTTCGGCTTCACCATGTCGGCGGTGAAGGCGGTGTACCAGAAGATCTGCTGGGCGACGTTGCCTTGCGCGAGTGCCGGCAGGGACTGGTAGAAGTCATAAGACGCGGCACCCGGAGGCGCGTATTTGCGCAGCCATTCGTCCCACTTGCGGATCGCATAGACCGCCGCCGGACCGTTGGCAGCCCCACCGCGGGTGACGCTTGCGCCCACCGGGTTGCAGGTGCCTTCTTCCATGCGGATGCCCCATTCGTCGATCGGAACACCGTTGGGTTCACCCTTGGAGCCCGCACCGGCCATCGACAGCCAGGCATCGGTCATCCGCCAGCCCAGGTCCGGCGCACGTTTGCCGTAGTCCATATGGCCATAGATCGCGGTGCCGTCGATTTCCTTGACATCCTCGGAGAAGAACTCGGCGATGTCCTCATAGGCGGACCAGTTGACCGGAACGCCCAGCTCGTAGCCGTATTTCTCCTTGAAGGCCGCCTTCAGGTCTTCGCGGTCGAACCAGTCCTTGCGGAACCAGTAGAGGTTGGCGAACTGCTGGTCGGGCAGCTGGTAGAGGTCGCCATCTGGGCCGGTGGTGAACTGGGTGCCCATGAAGTCGTCAAGGTCGAGACCGGGGTTGGTCACATCCTTGAACTCGCCTTCCATCATGTCGCTGAGGTTGTAGGCGAGCTGCAGGCGCGAGTGGGTGCCGATCAGGTCGGAATCGTTGACATAGGCGTCATAGAGGTTCCGCTTGGTCTGCATCTGGGTCTGCACCGCCTGAACGACTTCGCCCTCACCGAGGATCTGGTGGTTCACCTTGATGCCGGTGATTTCCTCGAACGCCTTGGTCAGCACTTCGGATTCGTAGCTGTGCGTCGGGATGCCTTCGGAGAGCACGTTGATCTCCATGCCCGCATAGGGCTCGGCAGCTTTGATGAACCACTGCATCTCTGCAAGCTGTTCGTCCTTGGTCAGGACCGAGGGTTGAAACTCCTCGTCAATCCATTTCTGGGCTGCTGCCTCATCGGCATACGAACCCGTTGCCGCAATCACAGCACCAGCTGCAACTGCGGTCAAAAGATACTTCCGCATCTTTCTCCTCCCTAAAGTCTGTAAGGTCGGATGTTTTTTGCGCATCCAACTGGCAAAGAGGGTTCACTGATGGCGGGGAATTGTCAAACTAATTTTTTAGTAATCTTGTAGGGCTCTGAAAATAAATGTGATTTTTTTCAACCTGCGCCGCGCCGTTGAACTGCGGTAATCCGCCGGTCGCGGGGTTTTGCGGACCAGACGCCGCTTTGCCACTCCGTGTTGCGACCGGTTTTTGGGGATGTTGAAGCGCCGTGATTCCGGCTATGAGAGCCGTCATGACTGCAGATGCTCCATTTGAAATATTCCTCATCGCCCCGCCCGGGTTGGAAACACCCCTGTGCCAGGAGGCCCGCGCGGCCGGATTTGCCAATCCCCGGCAGGTGCCCGGCGGGGTTGCCTTTGAGGGGACCTGGCAGGATGTGTATCGTGCCAACCTGTATTTGCGGGGGGCGACACGAGTGCTGGCCCGGATCGGGTCCTTCCGGGCGTTTCATCTGGCGCAGCTGGACAAACGCGCGCGCAAATTCCCCTGGGGCGAGGTGCTGCGGCCGGATGTGCCGGTCCGGGTCGAAGTGGTCACAAACCGGAAATCCAAGATCTATCACGCCGGCGCTGCCACCCAGCGGATCGAGACCGCAATCACCGAGGAGCTGGGCGCGCCGATCGCCGGTGAGGGGGATCAGGCCGAGCCGGTGACGGTGAAGGTTCGCATCGACGACAATACCTGCATCTTCAGCGTCGATACCTCTGGCGAGGGGCTGCACAAGCGCGGCCACAAGGTCGCGGTGGGCAAGGCGCCGATGCGGGAAACCCTGGCGGCGCTGATGCTGCGGGCCTGTGGCTATGACGGCCAGGAGCCGGTGCTGGACCCGATGTGCGGCTCCGGCACCTTTGTGATCGAGGCGGCAGAGATCACGCGGGGTCTGGCGCCAGGGCGGGGGCGGCCGTTTGCCTTTGAGCGGTTTGCCAATTTTGATGCTGACGTCTGGCAGGCGCTCAAGGCGCAGCTGCCGGCGCCGCGGAATTCCGAGCTGCGCCACCATGGATCTGATCGCAACGCAGGGGCGGTGGAGATGGCAACGCAAAACGCGGAGCGCGCGGGCGTGTCGGACCTGTGTCGCTTTGGCCATGCGGCGGTGAGCGACCTTGAGCGCCCGGAGGGGCCGGCGGGACTGGTCATCGTCAACCCGCCCTACGGCGCGCGGATCGGCAACAAGAAACAGCTCTATGCGGTCTATGGCGCGCTGGGCGAGGTTCTGAAGACCCGGTTCTCCGGCTGGCGTGTCGGGCTGGTGACCAGCGACACCCAGTTGGCGAGGGCGACGGGACTGCCCTTTCTGCCGCTGGGCGCGCCGATCGCCCATGGGGGGCTGAAAGTGCGCCTATTCCGGACCGACCCGCTGCCCTAGGCGCAGGTTTTATGTCGGAGGGCACGGGGCACGGCGCCTGCCGCACAAATGCAAATGGGGCGCCCGCGAGCGCCCCAAAGCCTGTGTCGGATCGTGATCGGGTCAGACCATTTCGAGCAGTTCGTCTTCTTCTTCTGCGGTGGTGTCGTCCTCGTCCGAGACCTCCTGCGACATGAGCGCCATGACGTCGTCGAGGTTGGCCGTCTCGTCTTCGGACGTATCCGGATCGTCGTAGCCGCCGACGATGACCTCGGGAGAGTCGCTGTCCAGACCGGTGACAAGCGCGATGCGGCTCAGGTCGACGTCTTCCAGCGACAGCGGGCCATTGTCGGACCACAGCGTGAAGGACAGGTTGTCGACATAGCCATCGGTGCTGTCGGGCGTCTGGCCGAACTGAAGCCCGATGTCGAAGGTCTCCGACAGGGTGGTGCCATCTGCCAGGGAGTTCACCGCGTTGGGATCGACCTCTGTATTGGTCAGCGGGATCGCGTTGTCATCGGGGTGAATGTTCAACCCTTCGGCGGTTTCGTCGTCTGTCAGGTTCATGAAGATGCCGTCGATGTCGGTTTCTTCGCTGTCCCAGGAGGTCGGCACCACCTTGAAGAACAGCTGACCCTGCTCGGTCTGGCTGACCTCAAACGTCAGCTGCTGGCTGTCGCCGAGGGTGAAGTCGATGGTGACCTTGCCGCCATTGCCACCTGTGTCCCCACCGGTGTCGCCCCCCGTATCACCGCCAGTATCACCGCCCGTGTCGCCGTCATCATCATCGTCGTCGTCATCCCGACCGCAGCCGCCACGGTCATCGTCGTCGCGGTCCCACCATCTGTGCCCGCGTCCGCCGCGATCATCATCGTCGTCGCGGTCCCACCATTTGTGTCCACGTCCGCCGCGGTCGTCGTCATCGTCGCGGTCCCACCATTTGTGACCACGCCCGCCGCGGTCGTCATCGTCGTCCCGGTCACGATGGCGCCCCCAGCGTCCGCCGCGATCATCATCGTCGCAGTCGCGCCCGTCGTCATCATCGTCGTCGCGCTGATGCTTGTCGCGTCCGAAGTGCCAGCCGAATTTGTCGTCATCCCGGTCGTCATCATCGTGATCGCGCCAGGATTTCGTGCGTCCGCCGCAGCCGGACCACGCGTCGTAGTTCCAGCCGTGGTTGTTCCAGCTGCTGAACTTGCCCCCGAAATGCGACTTTCCGCCAAAGCTGTAGGATTTCCCCCAGCCAAATGAGAACCATGTCATGGCCACCATCCCCTCAAATCTGATTTACTCACTTCCACCACACGGGGGCCAGCATACCGCTCCCTCATACCGGGACGGGTGGCACTGGCTGACCGCATGGCGCCAGAATAGAAAGGCGGGGGAGGGTGCCTCCAAATTTTCTCAATTTTTATACAAAATCGCCCTTTTCGGGGGTCGCATCCTCGACGGTGTGGCGGCGACATGCTCATTGTTTCCGTTGCGTCACCAGTCACACGGTGGCTTGCAAGGATTCGCGTCGCTGTTGAGGGTAGGGCGGCAACGGGGCTGACACCTGCCGGGAGGGGCAATGAGGCAAGCCGAGGATTTTCGCGAAGAAAGCCGTGTGCTGGCGGCCTGTATCGCTCGCCAGCCGCAAGAGATCTATGGCATGCAGACCCAGTTCAAGCGCTGGACCGTCGAGGACGTGCTTGGTCATCTGCATTTCTTCAACGCCGCTGCTGCCGCCGCGCTGGAGGGGCCGTCGGCATTTCACACCATGATGGGTCCGGCGCTGGAAGGGCTGGATGCGGGGCAGAGCATTCTGAGCTTGCAGCGGCCCTGGTTGAACGGGCTTGGCGGGGCGGCGCTGTTTGAGGCCTGGATGCAGGGCAGCGAACAGCTCGCCGATGCGTTCGCGCAGGCGGATCCGAAATCCAGGGTGTGCTGGGTTGGTCCGGACATGAGCGCCCTGAGCGCGGTGACTGCGCGCCAGATGGAAACCTGGGCGCATGGGCAGGCGATCTTTGACCTGCTGGGGGCGACGCGACCCGAAAGCGATCGGATCCGGAATATCGTGCATCTGGGTGTTGTCACCTTCGGCTGGAGCTTTCAGGTGCGGGGACAGGCGGTGCCGCCGGTGCCGCCCCAGGTGCGTCTGGAGGCACCATCGGGAGAGGTCTGGAGCTGGAATGCGCCGGATGAGGCCAATCGAATCGAGGGGCAGGCGGTGGAGTTTGCGCAGGTGGTGACGCAAGTCCGCAATCTGGCGGATACCGGATTGCGCGTGACCGGCGCCACCGCAGGCGCCTGGATGGCGCAGGCGCAGTGTTTTGCCGGACCGCCGGAGACCCCACCTGCACCGGGCACCCGTTATGCCATGGCCGGGCAGGGCCAGCGCGGAGCCTGAGAGCGGGCCATTCCGTCCGACACCGTATCGGTCGCGCCTAGGGACGCCGCGCCGCACACAGGGGGGGGCATCAGGGCGAGATGGGCGTGCCCCGCGTCAGGTGCTGCGGTGATAGGCGCGCACCAGGCCAGCCAGCGTCATGCGCGCCTCATCAGCCTGCGTCACCGGGATATACTGGCTTTCGAAGGCTTTGAGGTAGGGCGCGGCAAAGTCTGGGGGGGCGATCAGGGCCATGTTCTGCCCCAGCCAATAGGACCTTGCGGCGGCCAGTTCGGCCCCGAGTACCGCGCCCCAGGTCCGTCCCAGCGCAGCGGCGTCGGAGAGCCGCGCGGCAGCCTGCTGGGACCGGATTTCCGCCAGGCGCAAGGCCAGGGTTTCCGGTTTGGACAGCACATCCTGCAGCGGCTCGGTCTGCGCGGCAACATCAGCCGCGTCCCCTGGCTGTGCCGCGGGGCACATGCTGGCAATCAACGGCCAGCTTGCGAAACTGATGAAACTCACGATTTCCGAGGCGCTGATCAGGACCCAATCGGTGGCAACGGGGCCCGGCACGCAGATCACACCATCCCAAGACGGGTTCAGGCTGAGAAAACCATCGATGCGGCAGACCGATCCGGTGAGGCGCAGATCCGGCTGCGCCTGCGACAGCGGTGACATGCTCCGGACTCGCCCGCTTGCATGCGCGGTGGCACGGGCGGGCAGATCAGCCGGTTTGGCCGGGACCGGCACCGCCTGCGCGCCCTCTGCGCCGCAGGTGATCAGCGGCGCGCCGGGGGCAAGCGCCAGCGCGGCGTCGAGGTCGGACACCTCCGTTGCCGCCACATTCAGCTGATCGCCGTCGATCGTCCAGGCGCGCGGCGGGCTGTGGTGGGGATCAAAGGCGATCCAAGGTGAGGTGGGCGGTGTGGCGGACATGAGCGACCCCGGGCATCTGGAACTTTGCCGGTACAGATGCCGTGTTTTTTGAAAAAACACAATCGCAGGGTGTCACAATCCTCGGTTTAGTCTGACTATACCTTTGGTTCGCTGAATTAGACCAATGCATTGCTAAAAATTTTAGAGTTTTGGGTAATCTGAGGCTAGATCCCGCTGCCGGACGAAATAAGCGTAGCATGGGTGCCCGAAGGCCCCGCAATCAGAGCGCGAAACTTTGCCTTCTGCGCAACAGTTGGGATCTTTTCCCTCTCTGCGGCTCTATGGACTATGTAAGTTTTTGAAATGTGTTAACGCATCTTAATTTCTAGGAGATGCGTCTGTGTGAGGTCCAGCAATGGGAAGAACTGCCGTATTGGACAAGCGTCGAAACGAGATCGGCGGCCTGAGTACACCTCATCCGCGACGCGGGATCTCCCGGCCTGCGGGAGGCGTGTCATGAGTGATGTCTTTGCCCCAAACGGGGGGGCCTTCATCGCGCTGCTTGCGCGATACGCGGCGGGCAAAGGGTACAATGTACTTGCATCGTTGCAGCAGGAGGCCACGTCTTCCGATCGCGGGTCCGCTGTGGTGCAGGCCTTGCCCGTCCATGAACACGCCATGGTTCTGGACGCGGCCGAAGACCTGCTCGCCGCGCCGGACATCGGCTACACGTTGGCGCGGGCTTGCGCCCTGCGCGAAGCGGGGCTGACCGGATATGCCATCGGAGCCTCCTCGACGCTGCGACAAGCGCTTCAGACTCTCACCCGCCTGAGCGGGCAATTCCGGATCATCCTTCCGGGCGCGCCATTTGGACCCGCCGCGGGATATGCGGATCTGCAGTGGGACTACGGCGCCCAGGGGCAACTGAATTTGCGGCACTGGAGCGAGTTCACCGCCGCGTTCCTGATCCGCACGCTCAAGGAGCTGAGCGGTGGGCTAGTGTCGCCGGTGCAGGTGGACTTCATGCATTCCGAACATGTCCCGGCCCAGGTGGCCCGTTCGGGTCTTGGCGTGGCGCCGGGGTATCGGGCGCGGGTGAACCGGATCTGCTATCGCGAGCGCGACCTGGATCAGCCCCTGCAAAGCGCGGACCCTGGCTTGCTGCGCCTGCTCATGGAGCATGCGGAACTGCTGGAACGCGTTGACACGCTGGCCCAGAATTCCCTGTCGATTACCGTGGAACGGCTGATCATGGATGGCATGTCGGACGGAGAGGCCAGCCTCGCCAAGGTCGCGGAGCTGCTGGACATGAGCCAGCGGACGCTGTCGCGCAAACTCGCCAGCGAGGGCACCAGTTTCTTTGCCATTCTGGAGGGCGTGCGCAAATCGCTGGCGTTGCGCTACCTGCGGCAGAACGAGAAATCGCTGTCCGAGATCTCCTTTCTGCTCGGCTATTCGAGCCTCAGCAGCTTTAACGATGCGTTCCGCCGCTGGACCGACCAGAGTCCCGGAAGCTATCGCAGCGCTGCCACAAAATCGCCTTGATTTCTGTGCCGTTCACATCGCTGATCCTGATTCTGTGTGGCAAGAAAGGATCGCGCTGATGCTCTTTCGTATACAATTTCGGCGGAAGGGTTGGACTGTTTCCCCGAACGGCGTAGGAAGCGCCAAAAGGTAGGGGTTGGTAACCCTTCGATCAGATTTACATCGATTTTTTGTCAAATACAGTAAGTTTATAGACAGAGTTTGGAGGCACGGATGTGCTTCTGGCGCACTGTCGATCACAGCGGTCCATCGGATGGGGAGCAGATGGACCAGACAGGATGATGCTCAAGGGGTTTAAAGAGTATCGCTTGTCGCCTGATCCAGGCCACGACCGTGTGCGAGTTATATTGGGGGTTAGACTATGAAAACGCTGGATCGTGGGGCGGTCGCAGTTGCAGGGGTCGGGGACTTGCCGGATATGGCGCTGGCCTCGGCATTCCGGGACGCATCCTATGACTATGACCATGGCGTCTACGTGAAGTTCGGCAAACGCGTGCTGGACGTCACCATCGTGCTGCTTGGGCTGCCATTTGTCCTGCCGCTGGTGATCATCTGCGCCTTGGCCCTCTGGGTCGAGGGCGGGCTGCCGTTCTATCGGCAGAAGCGGATCGGCCAGGGCGGGCGGGTGTTCCATATCCTGAAGCTCCGGACCATGGTGCGCGACGCCGAAGGCATGCTGGAGCGGGTGCTGCGCGAGGATCCTGCGCTGCGCCGTGAATGGGACGAAACCCAGAAGCTGCAGGATGATCCGCGGATTACCCGTGTCGGACGTTTCCTGCGCGCGACCTCTCTGGACGAGCTGCCACAGCTTTGGAACGTGCTGACCGGCGACATGAGCCTGGTCGGCGCGCGGCCGATGATGGTCGACCAGCTGTCGCTCTATGGCAAGCCCGACAGCTATTACACGCTGCGTCCGGGGATCACCGGCCCGTGGCAGGTGGGGGACCGCAATGCCACCAGTTTCCGCCAGCGGGCCGTGATCGACGAAGCCTATTGCCGTGAGGTGTCGCTGGTCCGCGATCTGCACATCCTGATCATGACGTTACCCGTCATCCTGCGCCGCACCGGGTGCTGAGCGGGTCTCGCGCAGGGGCGTTTTGGCGCAGTGTCGTGAAATGTAGGTGAAATCGTAAAGGTGTTGCGTGAAAGATAGTCTTGATCACAATAGCCAACGATCAGTACCCACATTCGGTGGAGAACAGGATAGTAGCGAGCAGATGACGGACCAGGGGTTCAAGAAATTTCGGCGACGCCGCAAGCGTGAGGACACGCCTGCGGCCGATCCTTTGCGGTCGGACGCGTCGCGGGTTTCTCCTGCACAGGACCTGCCTGCCGATCCGGGCGCACCGGACATCCAACAGGACCCGGTCGCGGCGCCGAGCGACGCAGCGCCCGCGACCCCGCCACGGGAGGCGGCTGCGCTGTCAGAGCCGGTCAAGGTCGAGGACGTCGACAGCCCACCGGCGAAAGTGGTTCCCAAACGACCACAATCGGCAGCCAAACCAACGCCGCAGCCATCTGTCATGCCGCCGCCGGAGCGCAGCATCCCCCCGATCTTTCAGATCGAGCAGGAGCCCGCCTTGCCGGCCCCATTGCCGGATCCCTGGCTGGTCATGCGTCAGGTAGAGATCACCGGGCTGGGACGGCGCCGCAGCCGCTTGCCGCTGGTGGATTATTTTCGCACCTCGCCCACCGCGCGCGCCTTTGACCTGCTGCGGACCCGGATGTTGCACACCTTGCGCGACCACGGGTGGAAACGCGTGGCGATCTGTGCCCCGACCGCCAAATGTGGTGCCAGTTTCACCGCGGCCAACCTGGCTCTCAGTCTGGCGCGCGTGCCCGGCAGCCGCACGGTGCTGATGGACATGAACCTGCGCAACCCGGGGGTGGCCAAGTCGCTGGGCCTGGAGCGCGCGGCGCTCTACAGCGGGGATATGCCCGGGTTTCTGCGCGGCGAATTGCGGCTGGAGGATCATCTGGTTGCGGCCGGAGACAGTCTGGCACTGGGGCTGAACACCTCCGCCTGTTATAATGCCGCCGAAGTGCTGCACGAAGCGACCTGCGCCGCCACGATAACCGACATGATCCGCCGCACCTGCGCCGATGTCGTGCTGTTTGACATGCCGCCGGTGCTTCAGAACGATGATGTGGCGGCCTTTCTGCCGCAGGTCGATGGGGTGCTGCTGGTCTCGGATGCAGAGCAGACGACAGCGCGCCATCTGCGCGCCTGCGAGAAAATGCTGGCGGGTCACACCCAGCTGCTGGGCGTGGTCCTGAACCGGGCGCGCAACGGCGACGGATTGAACAGTACGGACTGAACACACGGACGGCATTCCCGCAGCCGGGCTTGCGGCGGCTTTGAATGCGAACATTAGAAACACGGACCCATGGCTTCGATTTATTCACTCTCGGACTTTCTGGACCTTCTGCGCCGCCGCGCGGGGGTGATCCTGCTGGTCACGTTCCTGGGGTGTGTGGCATCGCTCTGGATCGCGCTGTCGCAGGAACAGGTCTATTCCAGCACCGAGGTGATCCAGATCACCCGGCCCAAGATCGCCGGTGAACTGGCGCGCTCTACCGTCGACGGGTCCTCCGCCAGGCGCATCCAGCTGATCGAGCAGCGTCTGATGGCGCGGGGCACCATTCTCGAAATCGTTGACCAGCTGAACCTCTATGCGGATCGCCCGGGGTTGCTGGCGTCCGAAATCGTACCGCTGGTGCGCCAGTCGGTGACCCTGACCGGCACGGCGGCGGCGCGCGAAGGCATGTCGGATGACGGCGCGATCTCGGTTCTGACGATCACCGCGGTGATGCCGACGCGGGAACAGGCCCAGGCGGTTGCGCGCGAGTTTTCGCGGCGCACGATCGCGCTGAGCCAATCCACCCGGCTGGAGCAGGCGCAGGAAACGCTGACCTTCTTTACCGAGAAGGAAAAAGCGCTGATCGACCGGATCGCGGCGCTGGAAGAGGAAGTGGCTGATTTCCGGTATGCCAATGCCGTGACCCTGCCGGGCGCGATCGAGATGCGCGGTGCCGAGATCGCCGCGATCAACGAGAGCCTGCTGGAGCTGGCGCGCGAAGAGATCCAGATGCGCAAGGCCGCGGAAGAGGCGGTCGCAACGCAGCGCGAGGGGTATGCCCGCCGGATCCAGGCCGAAACCGAAGCCAAGCAGGAAGCGCTCGAGGCGCAACGCCGGCTGCTGGAAGAGCGGCGCGAGGTGCTTGAGGCGTCACTGGAACTGACGCCGGAAGTGGATCGCCAACTGGCCAATTACGACCGTCGCATGGAGCAGATGCAATCCGAGCTGGAGATCATGACGCAGCGGCGGGCCGAGGCCGAGGTGGGCTTTCGTCTTGAGGCGTCGCGCCAGGGCGAACGGCTGACCGTGATTGAGGCCGCCTCGCTGCCGGATTACGCGGTGGGGAGCGGGCGCAAGGCAACAGCGCTGAAGGGGGGGCTGGTGAGCCTCATCCTTGGGGTTGTGGTCGCATTCCTGCTGGATCTGCGTCACCCGGTGCTGCGGACCAGTGCGCAGATGACGCGCGAAACCGGCCTGTCGCCTGTGGTCTCCATCCCCGTGCTGGAGCCCCGCCGTCGCGGGCTGCTGACGCGGTTGCTGCGGGCGCGCACCACAGTGGCCCGGGCTGCACCCAAGACCTGACACCCGCCAAGTGATCCGGCCTGATGCGACGGTGCCTGCGGTTGCCGGGCTGACGGGGCATGTGGCGCGTGGCGGCGAGCGCCTGAACAAGGGCTACATCTGAAGCAGAACCGAACTGATCTGATCCCAGTGATAGGCCAATGCGCCGCCGCAGATGATCAGGCTTGCCGACAGAAAGCCGATATCGTGCAGCGGATCCTGTGCGGCATAGGGGCGGGTATGGCGCATCAGAACCGGGTAGGAGAAGACCACGGCAAGCCCGAGCGCTGCGATACCGCCGATCAGGCCGAACTGGGTCATCCCGAGGAGAAACAGCGCCGTTTGCAGCATGGCCCGGGTGGCGGTGTAGAAAAAGAACCCTTTGGTATTGCCGGCGGCCAGCGCGGCGCGGTCATAGGTCAGCACGATGATCGAGGGCGCCAGGCTGGCGGCAAGAAGCACGATGATCGCACCGGCGTCGTCATAGCGCGCATCATAGAGCAGGTCGACAAGCCAGGGACCGATCCAGGCCATCAGCCACAGCATGGACAGGATACCCGCGGTCAGGACAAACCGCAGCTGTCGCTGTTTGCGCCGGTTGTGCGGGTTCTCGCGCGCGGGTTTGTCGCGATAGACCGGGATCATCAGACGCTGATTGACGTCCTGACCGAGCTGCACGGGAAAGCTGGCCAGGAAGAAGGCGATGTTGTAGATCCCCATCGCCTCGAGCGTCAGATATTTGCCGAGAATGGCGCGGTCGCCCTGGGTGGTCAGGAAAAAGCAGGCGGTGGACAGGAAGATCCACTTGCCCATTCCGATCAGTTCCTTGGTGGCGGCGGGCTCCCAGCGAAACTGGTTCTTGCGTCCGGGCAGGGCGAGATGGGCCAAGGCAAGACGGGCCGCTTCCTGCAGGACGCTGCCGATGGCCAGCGCGACGACCGACTGGGTCAGGATCGCCAGGGCGACCATGCTGGCGATGCCGAACACCTGCGCCGCCAGGGTTATTGCGGTCACCCGCCCGACCATGAGGTGGCGATAGGCGGTTTCCACCCGGGTTGGGGTGAACCCCTGCAGGGCCAGGCTGAAACCGGCGATGGGCAGGCAATAGGCCAGTTCGTCCGCGTTGTAGAAGGCCGCCGCCGGCAGGGCGAGCACGCCGGTCAGCACCCAGAGGAGACCGCCGCGGCAAATCTGCACGGTCCAGGCGGAGTCGAGGAAATCAGGATCGTCGCCGCGCGGGTTCTGCGCGATCGCATTGGACACGCCCATGTCGGAAAACAGCGACAGCCCGATGATGATCACGGTGACCAGCGCCATCAGGCCGAAGGCTTCGGGAAAGAGCAGCCGGGTCAGGGCAAGATTGGAGGCGAGGCGTAACACCTGCCCGGTGCCGAAACCGAGGATGATCCACGAGGTCGATCTCACGACACGTGCCATCAGGCTTTGGCCAGTCAAGGCGGTTTTCATCGAGGTCCAGAGCATGTGGTTGCGGATCGGCTGCAGGCTAGGCGGCGCGGCGGGCGAGGTCAATTGCGATGCGGCTGTCCGGCGGGGTTCTGTGCTAAAGTGCGATGAGGCTGACCTTTTTTGCTGCCAGAGGCGGTCAGGGATGCTGGGCAAAACCTGGTGAAACGCCTAGTCTTGGCGCTAAGACAGGCAAGGAAAGACCGACGCGTGAAGATTGCATATGTGCTGAACACCTATCCGCAGCCCTCCCAGAGCTTCATTCGGCGTGAGATCCATGCGCTGGAGCGCCGCGGCATCGAGGTGGTGCGCCTGCCGATGCGCCCGGGGACACAAGAGCTGACGGACCCGGGGGACCGCGCAGAGGCGGAGCGGTGCCAGTATATCCTGCGGTTCGGGGCGGCGCGTCTGCTCTGGGCGTTTCTGGCATATGTTCCGCGCGCGCCGCGGCGCTGCTGGCGCGCGGTGCGGCTGGCGTTGCGACTGGGGCACATCAGCGGGGCGCGGTGGCGTGCCCTCATCTATCTGCTGGAAGCGGCGATGGTGCGCCGGATCTGCGACCGGCAGCAGTGCGCGCATCTACACGCCCATTTTGGCACCAATGCCACCACGGTTTCCGTGCTGGCGCATGCGCTGGGGGCACCGGGTTACAGTTTCACCACCCATGGGCCGGAGGAATTCGACGCCCCCCACAGCCTTGCGCTGGGACAAAAGGTCGACAGTGCCCGGTTCTCCGTGGCGATCTCCAGTTTTGGCCGCAGCCAGTTGAGCCGCTGGGCGTCCTTTGGCGCCTGGTCGCGGATCAAGGTGGTCCATTGTGGCATCGAACCGGACCGTTTTGCCGCGCCCAAGCCGCTGCCTGAGGGGCCGGTCAGGCTGATCTGCATTGGCCGTTTCGTCGAACAAAAGGGGCAGATGTTGCTGGTGCAGGCCTTGGCGCGCGCCGTGCGGCAGGTCCCGGACCTGCATCTGGCGCTGGTGGGCGACGGCGACATGCGCGGGGCGCTGGAAGCCGAGATCGCGCGTCTCGATCTGTCTGCGCATGTGACACTCACCGGCTGGCTCACCGAGGCGGAGGTCCGGGCGCAGCTGGAGGCGGCGCATGCGCTGGTCATGCCCTCGTTTGCGGAGGGGCTGCCGATGGTGATCATGGAGGCGATGGCCTCCGCGCGCCCGGTGCTGGCCACTTATGTCGCCGGCACGCCCGAGCTGGTGCAGCCGGGAGAGACCGGCTGGCTGGTGCCTGCGGGGGATGTCGATGCGCTGGCGCAGGCGCTGGTGGATCTGGCCAACACACCGCACAGCGGGTTGGAACGCCTCGGCCGTGCCGCACGGGAGCGGGTGTTGCAACGCCATGACATCGATCATGAAGCAGGCAAGCTGGCCGCACATTTTGCCGAGGCGATCAAGGCAGACGCCTGAGGCGTGGTGCCCGATGCCGGTGGGCAGCGTCTGAAGAGCGCGCTAGCGTCCCCGCTCCCAGTTGGAGCGATTGGCAAAAAGCGGCGAGCGGACGGCCACGGCCACCGCAAGATAGACGAGTAATCCAACAGGGTGGCGCCTCGCGATCCGAAGCAGCCGAGGCAGCGTGACCGGGATCTTGTCATCGTTGCGCAAGAGATCAGGGAACCGGCGGGAGATTTCCGCGACGCCCTGATCCTGCCGCCGCCGGACGCGCACCAGATTGCGAAACCCCTCGACCATGGGCCAGGTGTAGCCGGCCAAAAGGCGCTGACGTTCCTGCGGCGTGAACTGGAGCCGGGCGAAGGTGTCGTCCGAGATGATCGCGGGCCAGTGTTCCCAGCGTTGCCGCCCGGCGCGGTTCATCGCAAACACCCCAAAACCGGGCACCCCTTCCTGCACGAAGGGCAGGTTTTGCCAGACCCTGGCGTAGGCGCGCGTGACGATGCTCTGGGCCGCCGCGACCCGGGGGGATCCGCCCCTGTAGGCGGGCCCGGTCACCCGGTGCAGGCTCAGGGCGATCTGCGGCAGGAGGGCAGGGTCGACGGTCACATCGGCGTCCAGATAGACAAGCATATCGCCCTGCGCTTGGGCATCGCCCTGGTTCAGGGCGGCCAGCTTGTCGCCTTTGGCCAGTTCCAGCACATGCAGCGCCCAGCCGGGGGGCGGTGTGCAGGCGCGGGCGCGGTTGGCGGTCTCGTCCGTGCAGCCGTTCGCCAGCACCAGAACCTCGACATTGACATCGGCAGGGAGCGGTTCGGAGGCAAAGAGCGCCGCCAGGCAGCTTGCGATATAGTCCGCCTCGTTGTGGGCCGGGATCAAGACCGACAGCAGGTGGTTCACTTGGCCGCCTCCAGCACGTCCCAGCGCGGGTTGCTGTCTGACAGCGTGCGCAAGGCGCCCCAGCTGCCCCAACGCCCCGCGACGGAGACATCCGAATAGGCCCCGAACAGCGTGCCGCCAAGATCCGGCCAGGCATTCAGGAGCCGGCGGTACAGTTCGGCCATCTCCGCCGTGTAGTTCAGGTGGACGAAAAACTCGGTCAGCATGTCATCGTCGACCAGCGGCCCGTGACCGACGACATGGGTGCCGCCCTCATACATGATGAGGTCGAGGTCGTGTTCCCGTGCAACCTCCGCGTGGTAGGGCAGGACGCGGGTCAGCAGATCGTCGAGCGTTCCGTTCGATTGTGCCGCGTTCAGCCCATCCTGCAATTCGGCCGCAGCCTGTGACACGGCAACGTCAAAGCGATGCGCCGCGACATAATCGCGGGCCGCCGCGCCCCGAAGCCCCTGTTCCGCAGCCGCCTGACGCGCGCGGTCCAGACTGTCGGCGATCCAGGCGCGGACCATCGGGGCATGGTCCTGGGTGCCCAGGAACGCGCCGAAATAGCCGGTGACCGCATAGGCATCAAAACTGTGGTAGGGCGCCTGACGCGCGGGTTCCTCGGCCGTCCAGATGGGCGCGGTCAGGATCTGTTCCTCCAGGCCGAGCCAGCCGGTCTGGGTGGAAATCACCCGCACCAGCCGGTGCGACAAGTCGGCATCGGCGCGCCCGTCCGAAAAGACCTCGGTCCAGATCGCCGCGATGTCGCTTGCCCGGCCGGCGTAGTACTGCAGCCAGAGCCCATCGCTGCCCCAGGCGTCGCGGGCCTGATCATCCGCCCATTGCGCCTGCTGGAACTGCCAGTTCCACACCTCGTTGGAATACTCCACATAGGCGGTGAGGTCTTCGTCCAGCCCCCCGTGCACAAGCTCGGCAAAGTTGCGCGCATAGGTGTCATCGACCTTGTGCGGCAGGGTAAACCAGGCATCCGCGCCGATCCGGTTGGCAAGCGTCACCAGCACCTCGGCGGGAACCCCCTTGCGGGTCCAGGTGTAATCGGCAACCCGCGGGCGGTCTTCCCAGCCCACCTGGTCGGAGTTGTTGGTCTCCATCCAGTCCATGAACCGCAGCGCCGCAAAGCCTTCGATCTTGTCGAGCCAGTCGGGGTTGAACAGGGCGCCCCGGGCAAAAGCGTCCAGATCCTCTTCGCGCACCACGGTGATATTGCGGACATAATCGCCGGTGCCTTCGCGGTCGCTGCGCTGAATGCGGATGTCGACCGCGCCTTCGCCGGGGGTGAAGTCAAAGGAGACCTCGCCCTTTCCATAGCGCACCTGGGTCGCACGACCGCCCACTTCGACGATGCCGTCACCGTCAAACCGCAGCACATAGCGCCCGGCAAGGCCCGTGGCCGTTGGCGGCAGATCGGTCAGCAGCACCGTGCCGATCGACCCCAGTTCGGGCGGAATGGCCAGCGGCCAGCCGTGTGGGTCGAGATAGCCGGCCGCGCGCAGCTCTTGTTCGGTGACGCCGCCCCAGCGCCCCGGCAGATGGCCGATCCAGCTGCGCGCGGTTTTGAAATGATCCAGAAAGGGCGCCTGCGGGCTCCAGTCCCGCAGGGCCGCCAGGTTCATCGCAACGGGCTGCTGGCGGACCTCCGGGCGCGGCCCTGCCATGTCAAAGCGGTCGGGCGCGGCGTTGAGCGCAACCGGGATCGGATCGCTGGGCAATGCCACCGGATCGGGCGGCAGGGCCGTGCGCTGGGGCGCGTCGACCGCGGCATTTGCGGCGAGTTCCTGCAACCGTTGCGCCAGCTCCGGTGAGGGCGCCGTATAGGAGGTGCCCCATTCCGTCTGCAAGACACGCGGCAACCCGTCCGGCGCTGCGCCGGTCAGGACCGCGTATTGCACCAGCGCGAGATAATAGAACCCGATGTCGTTTGGATGGATGTCGTCGGAGAACACGTCCTGAATGCTGCGCAGCCCGGGCACGGTCCCGGCCTCGATCGCATCCGCCAGACGGCCAAGCGCCTGACCCGTCGGCAGCAGACGAATATCGCCTCCGGTGCGGGCTGCGACCTTGTCGACGATGCCCTGCCAGCGTGGCAAATCATTGTCGAGTCGGTCTCGCCAGGGGACATCCCCGCCATCGTCAAAAGGCACCTCCGCGCCGCTGCCGCTCAGCAGGCTGTGCCAGCCCTCCTGGACATAGAGGGTGACACCGGGATTGCTCTCGGCGGCGAGGGAATAGAAATTCACCACCGCCTGTTCGGTATTGCTCCAGCGCAGATGATTGGCGAGCGGCACCGCTTCGGTCACGATCAGCGCATCGACGGGCGCCGTGGCCAAGCGATCGCGCGCGTTGATCCCCTGCGCCTTGTCGGCGTGTTCCCAGTTGTAGCGCAGAGGCGCGCCATTGATGATCTGGTATTCCACAACCGGTCTGCCGTCCTGCCCGGCCGCCAGCAGCTGTTGCAGCATGCGTGGATTTTCCGGTCCGATCAGCGAATGGCCAATCATGACGACAGCACTGAGCAGGTCGGTGGCGCTCATGTCTCCGGGTCCTCGGTTGGCGGCACCGCCACCGCAGGCTGCACGCCGGTGCGGGGCAGGCGGGTGACGACTTCCCAGACCAGCGCCTGCACCTTGGCCGCGCCCTCGGCGTCGAGGGCAGAGACGGCGGTGCCATCAACGAGCGTGACCTGATGTGGCTGACCCTCCGGCGACCGGTGGTACAGCACGGCATAGTGGGTCAGCGCGATGATATATTCCCCAAGCGGGCTGAGGTGGATCTGGTCGAGGCTGCCATCGGCCGCGCGGGCAAAGAGCTGCGCGCGCTGGTCCAGACCGGGGATCTGTCCCGCCTCGGCGGCGCGCACCACAGCGGCCAGGACCTGCCCGCCCGGGATCAGATAGATCGGCGCTGTCTCGGGGCGGCTGCGGGTATCCGTCGCGGTCAGCCGGCCGAGCCAGAGCCTGTCGAGATCGCTGTCAATCCGCTCCAGCCAGCCCGCGGGGTCATCCAGACGATGCCAGGTCTCGTAGAGATAGAGCCGCACGTCCGGGTTGGCGGAGCGGGCCAGGCTGGCCCAGCGATGCAGGTATTTTGCGCCGTCAAAGTAATCAAGCGCATCGCGCAGTTCGACCATCTCGGTCAGGATCACGGCGTCGTACTCGCCTGCGGCCAGCGCCTCTTTGGGATCGCGCCAGACCGGAGCCTTGTTGACGGCATCGAAATCGAGAATGGGTTCGGAGTCTTCCCAATGTGCCCGCAGGGAGGTGCCGGATCCGCGTTGCATGTTGTAGCGATGGCCCTCACCCGCAAACTGCGCCAGGAGATGCGGGATGTTCTGTCCGACGAGGGAATGCCCCAGGTGGTACACCCGCAAGGGGGCCTCTGGCGCCTCCAGCACAGGCAGGTCCTGCGGCGCGGGCCGTGCAGAGGTGAAGCCCCAGATTCCCAGGAGACCGACCGGAACAAGCGCCGTGGCGGCCAGCAGGGCACGGCGGGGAAGGCGCCTCAGCACGGACATCATGTGCAGGGCTCGTTGTTCAGGATTTCGACCGCGGTGATGATGACGCCGCATCCGATGGCAAATCGCCCCTGCAGCCGGGCGCCGGCGCGAAAGGGGGGCTGTTCGCCTGTAAAGGTTGCGGTGAACCCGCCTGCGGCGTTCGCCCCGTCATCAAACGACAGGTCCAGCCCGTCAAAGCCGAAGAACCGCTGCGAAATGGCGTATTGCGCCTTGTAGGCGGCTTCTTTGGCAGAGAACAGCAGCTTGCCCGCTTGACCCGGGTTCGGATGCCGGGCGAGCCAGTCGCGTTCGGTCGCATTGGCGATGGAAGGCCAGAGATCGGCGGAGAGCGGCGTGTCTTCCTCCACATCGATGCCGAGACCGGGATGGGTGCTGTGGCGGGCAATGGCCGCAAGCGCGCAGCTGCGGCAATGGGTGATGCTGCCCGACACCCCCTCGGGCCAGAGGGGCGCGCGTTTCGGGCCGATCAGGATGGGGGCGGGCTCCCGGTTCAACGCGCGCATCGCCTGATGGGCGGCGGCGCGACCGGCGGCAAATTCCCGACGGCGCTTGTCCACCGCGTTGGCAGACAGGCAGGCGCGCTCTTCGGGGAAGGGGGCCGGCAGCGGGCCCTGCGGGTCGGCGCTGCCGACGGCGACCGCTTTCGAGAGCGCCGACCGCAGCAGCGACAGCCGGTCGGAGCCGAGATCGGAGGTATCCTGTTGCGCCTGCGTCATCCGGATTTGGCCTTGCGGTTGGCACGCATCGCGCGCCGTTTTGACATGGTCTCTGCCCGCCCGGCGGGGGCGGCAACGGAGCTTGGGGGATCATTTTGTGCGGCTGTGGCACCGTTTGCAAGATATTCGATGTGATCCGCGAGCCCATCAAGAGTGGGAAAGCGGAAGATGTCGGTGATGGAGAGCCGGTCGACGGCAAGCGCGCTGCGGATGTCGCGGTGCGCCTGAACCGCGAGCAGGGAATGGCCGCCAAGCGCGAAGAAGTTATCGCCCTGCGCCACGTCGTCTACGCCAAGGAGCTTTTGCCAGATCCCGGCGATTTGCGCCTGCGTATGCGAGTGTAGCGCCGCCGCCACCGGGCGGGGGCCGGACCGGGCCGGTTGCGGGTCGGGCAGCGCCTTGCGGTCGATCTTCTTGTTGGGGGTCAGCGGGAACGCCTCAAGCGTCACGATATGTGCAGGCACCATGACCTCTGACAGATGTCGCGCCAGATGGGCCTTGGCCTGCGCTTCGGAAAACGGCGCAGAGGCGGTCACATAGCCGACCAGACGCTCGTCCGTGCCGATTTTGCGCGGGATGACCACGGCGGCTGTCACGCCATCCATCGCGGACAGGGCGGCCTCGATTTCACCAAGTTCAATCCGTTGGCCCCGGATCTTGACCTGATGGTCGGTACGGCCGAGGAACTCGAGCGTGCCATCCGCGCGCCAGCGCACGAGATCACCGGTGCGATACATCTGCTGACCTGCTCTGAAGGGATCAGCCGGGAAACGCTCCGCCGTGAGGTCCACGCGCTGCCAGTAGCCAGCGGTCACACCCGCGCCGCCGATGCACAACTCACCCGCCGCCCCGATCGGCACCGGCTGATCCGTGCCATCGAGGACATAGACGGTGGTATTGGCAACAGGCGTGCCGATGGGCGCGATCCCCTGCGGCGTCCCGTCAAGGGTTTCGACCGTGGACCAGATCGTCGTCTCGGTCGGGCCGTACATGTTGTGAAGCGTCGCGCGGGTCTGATTGCGCAGCGCGTTCACCAGATCGCCGGGCAGGGCCTCACCGCCCACCAGCAGGTGCTGCAAGCGCGCCAGCACCGGGCCCGCATCCGCATCGGTGGCGATCATCCGCGCCATCGAGGGGGTGCATTGCATATGCGTGACGCCGTGGCGCACGATCTGGGCCGCAAGCGAGAAATCATCCGCTGCCAGTTCCTGTACGCGATTGGCGCGGCGCAGCACGTCGGCGAGGGGTTTCAGACCCTCCAGCACCACATGCGGCGCGATGCCATAGTCGATCAGGCAGGCTACCTCATCCACGCCAATGCGTTTGAGGTCCTCGACCCGCGCCACGGCGTCCTCAACGGTGCCGAACAGGCCGGAGTCCTCGAAATAGCGCTCAAAGGCAAAATCGAGGATTGCTTCAAGTTCCTCGGTGCTGAGGCTGCCCAGATCCATCTCGAACGGGTTGTCGACGCCCTTGGGCTTCTTGAACGCGGGGAAGGCCCAGGCGTATTGCTTGATGAGCCCCGCAGCAGAGCGCAGGTAATCTTTCATCGGTTCGCGCGCCACCTCACGGGCGGCCTCGCGGGTGTCAGCCAGATAGGTGTGCAGCATGAGCGTGACGGTGAAATCGGCCGGATCATGCCCCGCCTCGCGCAATGCCGCGTGATAGAGCGCGATTTTTTCGCCCACCTCATCAATGCTCTGGCCCAACAGATGCGTGAGCACATTGGCCCCCACGCGCCCCGCCTCGCGCCATGTTTCCGGGTTGCCCGCCGTGGTGACCCAGACGGCAAGCTCGTCGGAAACCGGGCGCGGCTGTGTTACCACCGAATGGAGGCCGCCATCCTTGCGCGGAAAACCCACCTCTTCGCCGCGCCACAGTTTGCGCACGGTCTCAAGCGCTTCGAACAACGCGGGTTTGTTGGCTGGCGGCGTGTTCTCTGGCCGCAGAATAAAGTCGTCCGGCTGCCAGCCCGAGGCAAACCCGATGCCCGCGCGCCCGCCGGTGAGGTTGTCGATCACCGCCCATTCCTCGGCAATGCGGGCCGGGTGGTGGAGCGGGGCCACACAAGAGCCTGCGCGCACACCGATGTTGCGGGTCACGGCGGCGACAGCAGCGCCCGTGACCGAGGGGTTCGGATAGGGGCCACCAAAGGCGTGGAAATGCCGCTCCGGCGTCCAGACCGCGTTAAAGCCATGGGCGTCGGCAAATTTCGCCCCCTCAAGGAGCAACTCGTATTTCTTTTCGCCCGCGCCGTCGTCATTGCCCCAATAATAGAGGTTGAAGTCCATCTTGCGATCGCTGAGCGCGATGGGGCCATTTGAGAGTTGCAGACGGCTTTCATCGCTGGAGAGCACCAGTTTGAAGCCGCGCGCCAGCGTCCAGAACAGCTCCAGCACGGAAATATCGAACGACAGGCTGGTGACTGCGAGCCATGTGTCGCCGACCTGATGCGGGATACGCGCATCCATGGCGGTGAAGAAATTGGCGACATTGCGGTGCCGGACCATCACGCCCTTGGGCAGGCCGGTCGACCCGGAGGTATAAATCAGATAGGCCAGATCCTCGCCGGAGCCTTCGCTGACGGGTTCGGCAGACGACGTGAGATCGAGCGTGTCGACATGCAGGGCGTGCGCGCTGCCGTCGGGCAGGTCCGGTGCCAGTGCTGCATGGGTGACAATGACCGAGGCCTGACTGTCGGTGATATAATGCGCGATACGATCACCCGGATAGGCCGGATCAAGCGGAACATAGGCCGCGCCCGCCTTCAGAATACCAAGCGTTGCCACCACCAGATCCATGGAGCGGCGCAAGTAGACGCCGACGTGGCTGCCGGGTTTCACGCCCTGCTGTTGCAGGTGCCGAGCCAGCGCATTGGCGCGCTGGTTCAGCGCAGCATAACTCAGGTGCTGATCTTCAAAAACGAGGGCCGTTGCATCCGGTGTTCGCGCCACCTGAGCCTCGAACGCGGCATGGATGGTCTGATCTGCCGGATAGTCCGCGTCGGTTGCATTCCATTGCTCCAGCATCTGCTCGCGCTCGGTGTCGGGCAGCAAGGGCAGGGCTGAAAGTGCAGTGTCTGCCTGTGAGGGCAGTGCCGCCAACAGGCATTCGAGGCGTGCCGCCAGCAGGGACAGTGCCTCTTGGGACAGATGCCGGGACTGTAGCTGCACGCGGTTCCCGGACTGGATCAGGGCCAGTTGGGCGTGGTCCGGCACGCTGTCCGTATCAAGACACAAAACCACCGCCGGAGGGGCCTGCACAGAAATCTCTGGCGCGCGCAGGATCAGATCCGTTGCAAAACCACCCTGATCTTCCGCTCGGGTGAGAACCGCCTCAGCACGGGTCGCAAGGGTCGAGAATGCCTCCTGCGTTTGGGCATTGAGGGGCACCCAATCGGCCATCAGCCCGGACTTTGCCGCAGACTGTAGCGTGGGCAGGCTGAGCGCGATCGACCCCTCGGTCTCGCCCAGACTGCGCAACACCCATGCAAGCGCAGCCGCAGCCAATATTGCGGGCGGGCACTCTGCAGGCAATTTGATGTCGGCGGTTTGCGCGTCGCCTTTTTCAGCAGTCTGCAACGGGACCGGTAGGGGCCGCATGCCTGACAGCGCGCGCCGCCAGTAGGTCTCGGGCGTCTGGCTGGTTCGCGCCACATTTTCCAGCGCGTTGATGTCACTCTCGGCAAGAGCAGGGAGCACATCACCTGCGCCCAGAAGATCACGCAGGCTCAGGGGCGTGCCAGACAAGGTTGTCAGCGTCCCGAGCCGAATAGCCCCATCGGCGCAGGCAATGGTGACGTCGTCACCCGTGACGGCGAGGATCTCGCCCGTTGCGCCAGCGCCCTCAGCGGCATGCGCCTGACCCACCGCAACGAACTGATCGGCCAAGCGGATCTTTGCAGTGGTGAGCGGGTTCCAGTAGCCGCCCATATCCAGGCCACGGACAACGCGCAGCAGCTCCGCAACCGAGCGGTCAAAGCGCAAAGTCCCGGCGGCCTCCGGGCGATCCGCGCGGGCGTGATAGCGGCGCTGGTTCAGATCCTGTGGTTGGCGATTAAGGGTGCCGCTCTCCAATTGGTCGAGCACCTCGGCAAAGCTATCAAGCGCTGCGCCATAGCACTTCGAGTTGAGGCTAAAGGCGGTTTCATCCTCGGCGATCGCAAAACGGCGCTGGGCGAGTATGTCGCCTTCGTCCACACCGCCCTCGATCATGTGCCATGTGATGCCGTGTTCCGCGGCCCCTTCGAGAATGGCCCAGTTGGGAGTGTTCAGACCTGCGCGTTCGGGCAGCGGGCCATCGTGGAAATTGACCGCCCCCCGGCGGGCCTTGGCAATCACTGCTTCGGGCAAGACCCGCAGGTTGGCAATCGACAACAGCCAATCAAAGTCGCCCTCGATGTCACTCGGGGCAGCAAGAACCTGCAGCCCTTTGGATGCGGCCCAGGAGGTGATCTCGGCACTCTCGCTGACCACAGCCCGGATCTCGTGACCACGTGTCAGCAATGCCTCGCTACACCCGATCAGCAGGGATTCATTGCCAATGACGACGGTTGAAAATGTCATGACTTATGTTCCTCCAGAACGGCGTCGGACGCAAAAGGCCGGGCCGGGTTTGGCGCGGGCAGGGGGCGCAGCAGCCGTTTGAAATGATGACGCAGCAGGTCGCGATGAAAATGGGGTGCATCGGCGCGGGGCTTGCCAGAGGTCAGCCGGCGCAGACCATAGAGTGCCCCGCCCAGCAGCCGTGCAAGGGTCGCCCCGATGGCATAGATCGGACCGTGGGTTTGCGTGAAATAATGCAACCGCGAGTCCAGCCAGAACTCCGGCGTGCGCGCCCATGTCTTCATGCCGGTTGAGGCTGACCCCACATGGGCAACGGTGCTGTGTGGGATGTAATGCGTCCGCCAGCCCGCACGTGCGGCGCGGTGGCAGAGTTCGGTTTCCTCGAAGTATAGAAAAAACGTCTCGTCAAAGCCGCCGATGGCCTCGATGACCTCGCGGCGGATCATCATGCTGGCCCCGGCGGTCCAATCCACTTGTTGTGCGTCGTTTGGGATCTCCAGTGGCACGATGGCGTGTTTCAACAGGCGCGAGATCACACCGGTGCGCGCGGCCCCTTCAAATTCGCTCGCGATGGTCGGAAAGCGAAACAGCGTGCAATGGGGCGTGCCGTCTTCGCCATGCACATACGACCCCGCCAGCCCCGCCCCCGGTGCATTCAGTAGAAAGTCCCGCAATCTGCGAATGCAGTCCTGTTCGGGAAAGGCATCGGAGTTCAGGAGATAATAGAAATCGGGGCGCGACCCATCCGAAAGCCGCGCGCGAAAGCCGATGTTCATGCCAGCGCCAAAGCCGCCGTTGACGGGTGAGGCCTCGATGCGCAGGCGACCACTGTCCAGCCAGCCGCGCGCCGTTGCCCCGGCCCGCAGGGCCTCGAAAGAGCCATCGCCCGACCCATTGTCGATAATCAGCACTTCGCCGGGCAGATCTTCCATCTCCTCCAGCGCCGCCTCGGCAGAGCGCAGCGTCATGGCGGGCGTGCGAAAGTTCAGGATGATCGTGAGGATGGTCTGCGCGGTCATGGGTTACTCTGCCGCCTTGGAGATGTCCTGCGGCCCGGTACTTTGCCGCGCGCTTTTGCCGAGAAGATCGCGGATTTCTTTCCCGAGCACGCTAACGTTGGGCACCAGAACCATACCGTCGTGGTCCCCCGGCACCTCGCGTACGACCAGTGACGGCGCAAAACGGGTCCAGTCATTGTCCGCGTAGACATATTCACGGTCTCGGCTGACCCATTGCCCACCAGAGACTTTCCAATGCCGGTCCAGCACAGGTCGATAGAGTGTCACCGGACCCGTCCAGGGCTGAACCTGATACGCGGCCACCGCGCGCAGGAAGGCAAGTTCGATCTTGCGGTTGTTGAAACCGGTGCTCTCGCCGGTTTCCGCCGGGCGGTCCTGACGCTTGCGAATTTCCCAGGCAATGCGGTTGCGCAGCCATTCACCGAGGTAGCCCGGCCCTTTGCTGCGGATCTCAGCGAGCTTGATCAGCGCCTTGTCAATGGGTTTGAGGTCGGGACGCACCGGCAGCGGCGTATCGAGCAGCACCAGCGCATCCACCGCCTCGCCCGAGGCCTTGAGCTGCTGCGCGATCTCATATGCGGTGATGCCGCCGCCAGAAAATCCACCGATCAGATAGGGCCCTTCGGGCTGCACCTGTCGCATCTCGGCGATATAGTCGCGGGCGGCGTCCTCGATCCGTTCGTGCGGCTCATCCGTGCCGATCAGGCCACGCGCCTGGAACCCATAGACCGGACGATCCTCGCCAAGGATCTGAGCCAGATGGCGCAGGTTCAGCACGTTGCCAAACATGCCCGCCACGATGAACATCGGTGCGGCTTGGCTGTCCGTGCCGGGGGCAAGGCGCACGAGGTGGCTGAAGCTCTGCGGTGTCGCCTCTTGGTCGTCTGGGTCGCCGCCCTGGGCCTGCATCGGTCCGGTTTCAGCCTCGATCCGGGCCGCCAGCGCGGCGACGGTCGGGGCATCAAACAGCACGGACATCGGCAATTCGACCCCGAAGCTGCGTTTGATCTGCGCAAAGAGCCGCACGGCGATCAGGGAATGACCGCCCAGATCAAAGAAGCTGTCCTCCACCCCGATTTGCGACAATCCCAGCAGGGTGGCGAAATGACCGGCGAGGGCCTCTTCGGTTGCCGTGCGGGGCGCGACATAGTCGGTATCCAGATCGGGGCGGTCAAAGCTCTGCCCTTCACTTTCGGGAGCTGTTTGGCCGCTGGTGTTCGCCTGTTGGCGCAGGGCGTCGAGGTCCAGCGAGGAGACAACAACCTGCGGCAGACCCGCAGCGAGCGCGCGTTCCAGTGCGATGCCGCCCTCGCTGGTGTGGATGCCATTCTCCAGATTGGCGAGCAGGCGACGCTCGTCCGGCGAGAGGGGCTGCGTCTCCGCGTCCGAGCTCAGGCCAAGCGCGGCGGCTGTGGTGTCGGTGCGGGTGGGCATAAGGTTGAAGCCGCCGCTCAGCTGCTGCATGCGGAAATGCCATATTTCCACCAGTACAGCCCCTGCCGGGTCGGACAGGGTGATGTCAAACAACACGGCGCCTTGCTCGGCCTGCCCGTCCGCAAGCCGCACATGGCTGTAGATGTCCTTGGTCAATGGGGCGAGCACCCGTATTGCGCCGTAGGAGACCGGCACCCAGAGCGTGCTGGGCTCGTAGCCCGGCGCAAGTTCGATGGCCCAGCCGGTGGCAAGATCCATAAGCCCCGGATGCAACAACGCGCCGTCATTTTCTGCAACATCAGGCAAGGACAGCTGGGCGAGTCCTTCGGCCCGACCAAGCGCCATTGATTGCAGCACATGCCAGCGCGGACCAAACCGCAGGTTGGCCTCTTGCGGGGACCTGATGCGTCCGCCCGTGACATCTGCCTCTTGCGGCGTGCAGCGCGCGGAGATTGCATTCAGATCCAGGGGGGCGGCGGCACTGTGGTCCAGCGTGACCACCTCAGCCTGCGCCGTGCGTGCATATCCATCTGTCGTTTCGGCGTGGATTTGCACCTCATAGCCTGCGGCACCGGGCGTCAGATGCATCACCGCCTCGCGCGGCATATGATCCTCGACCACAAAGGGTTTCAGGAAATAGAGGTCCCGGATTTCGTAAGGCGCGGTGCTGCCGAGCGCATCCAGCCCTTCGGCAATCAGCTCGATATTGCCGGTGCCGGGGATCAGGGCGGTGCCATCGTGGGTGCGGTGATCGTCCAGCAGCCAGTCGCTGCGCGCGTCAAAACGACTGCGGAACACCGGCGCACCGGAGCGATCAAAGCCTTGTGTCTGCCAGAGCGCGGCCTCCGACGGCCGCGGGTCCGAGGGGGCAGCGCTGCCGCGCCGGGCGGCCATAGCGTCCGCTGCCATGCCGGCATCCGCCCAGATCCCCCAGTCGATGGCCATCACGCGGGTTTGCCCGCCCTGACGGGATTTCGCCCAGGCGTTGAGGTATTCGTTGGCGGCCACGTAATCCACCTGCCCGGCAGGGCGCGTTACGGTGGAGGAGGAGGAAAACAGCACCATCAGGTCGAGCGTGCCATCCGGGAAGACCTGATCCAGCACTCGCAGGCCGTTCACTTTGGGCGCGAGCACCTCGGCGATTTGGCGATCTGTCTTGGCCAGAAGGGGGGCGTCGGCAATATGGCCTGCGCCGTGGAACAGCCCGGTGATGGGGCCAAATGCGGCGCGGGCGGCCTCTGCCGCGTTGCGCATGTCCTGAAGGTTGCAGACATCGGCGCTGAGCGTGAGCACTTCGCCGCGTCCTGTTGCCTCAAGTTTTTGGACAGCACGAATGCGGGTTGCGATCCGGTCAGCCGGGCTGTGGCGACGCAGGTAGCGGTCCCATTCGGCGCGCGGTGGCAGGGCGTCACGGGACAGGAGCGTGATGCGCGCTTCATACGACTGCATCAGGTGCTCGGCGATCGTCAGCCCGATGCCGCCATAGCCGCCGGTGATGAGGTAGTGCCCCCCTGTTTGCAGCGGCAGGTCGCTTGCGGTCGGCGCCGCGAGGGGCACCGGGCGATAGTCAAGCTCCAGACGTTTTTCGCCGCGCCAGGCGGCGGCGTGGTTGCCGGGGGTGGCCAGCAGCTCTTCGAGCAGGCGCGATTTGATTGGGGCGGGTTTTGCGCCGGATAGGAGGGCAGAAAGGCCCGTGGAAGGCTGCGGCAGCTCGATGTCACAGGTCGCGACGGTGACACCGGGGATCTCGCGCGGGATCACCCCCGCGGGGCCGGAGACCATTGCTTTTTCCGGATAGGGCAGGGGCTCCCCGCGTACCTGCGCAGCACCGGTGGTCAGCACACTGAGATGCACCGGATGCGGCAGCTCTGCCTGCGCCAGCGCTTGTCCCAGGGCGGTGAGCGACATGAGCCCCATTTCGATGTTGCGATCAAAGAAGGAGGAGCCGGGGCGGAAATCCTCGGTGTCGGTGACCAGCCAGAAATGCGCGATCCGCTGTGGTAGAAGATCCGCCTCGGCCAGATCCGCCAGCAGGGCTTCGGTGCCAAACCGACCTTCTTCCGGAGCCAGTTGATAGAGATCGGGCGCAAGCTGCGCATAGGTATCCCCAGCCCGCACGCGGGCCACCCGATGACCAGCAGCAAGGAGTGTCTCGGCGCAGGCGGCAGCCTGTCCGGCGGTGTCCTCAAAGATCAGCCAGGTTTGCGGCGCCAGCGTGAGTTCGTTTTCCACATCCAGCGCGCAATCGGCCAGACGAGGCCGCCAGACCGGTCGGTAGCCCCAATCGGCAATGTCCGCGTGCCGTGCGGGCAAGGCAACCTCGGGCGCTTGCACCGATTTTCCGGGTTCGATGAAGTAGCGGCTGCGTTGGAACGCGTAGGTGGGCAGGCTCAGACGGTTGCGGCGGGCATCGCCCCAGATCTGAGGCCAGTCGGCCTCGACCCCGCAGGCCCAGAGACGTCCGATGATGCCAAAGAAATAGGCATCATCCGCGATATCCTGCTCCGGGTGACGCAGAGAGCTGAGCACCTGACCGGAGGCAACCTGTGGCGACATTTGTGCCAGGGCGCTGAGGGCCTTGCCGGGGCCGACCTCCAGGTAGACGCGGCCCTTGGTGGTTGCGAGCGTTTCGATGCAATCGGCAAAACGCACGGTATTGCGCAGTTGCTCAACCCAGTAGTCGGCGCTGGTGGCCTGTTCCGGCGTCAGCGGCTGGCCGGTGCGGTTGGACATCACCGGCAGGTTTGGCGGTTGCAGATCGAGACGGCGCAGGAAATCGCCATAGGCCGCGAGGATCGGCTCCAGCATGCGGCTATGGGCGGCGATGTCGATGGGGATACGCTGGAACTCCACATCGCGAGCGCGCAGCGCCTCGGCCAGCGCATCCAAGCGATCATTCGGGCCGGATACAGCGGTTAGTTCCGGCGCGTTGACGCTGGCGATGTCGAGATCCGCACCCACAAGTGTCTCGACCTCAGAGAGCGGCAGCGAGATCGACAACATGCCGCCCGGCTCGACCGTGTCAAACAGCCGTCCCCGCAGTTGCACCAGGTCAATGCAGTCCTCAAAACTCATGACACCGGCCAGACAGGCGGCAGTGTTTTCACCCATGGAATGGCCCACCATGGCGGCAGGCCGGACGCCCCAGCTGATCCAGAGCTGCGCCAGCGCATATTCCACGATCATGATGAGCGGCAATTGCACCGAGGGTTTCAGCAGCGCCGCATCGGCATCCGCCTCCGCGCCGGGGTCCGGCAACCACAGGGCACGGAGGTCGAAATCGAGGCTCTTTTCCAGATGGTCAAGCCCCTGATCCATCCAGTCGGCAAACACGGGCTCCGTCTCATAGAGGTCGCGCGCCATGCCCGCAAATTGTGCCCCCCCGCCGGGGAACATAAACACGACCTCGGGATGCGCGCCGAGATGGTCGTGGGTGAAGACCTCACGCGGGTTGGCGGCTTCCAGCATGTCGGCGGCGTCCGTCGCGGTTTCGGCCACCACCACGCGACGTTTGGCAAAGCCGCGGCGACCTTCCTTGAGGGTGTAGGCCACATCCGCCAGCTCCACATCGGGGTTGGCGCGTAGGTAGGTCGCGAGGTTCTGCGTGTTCGCCTCCAGCGCCGCCTTGTTCTGGCCGGAAATACAAAGCACCTGAAACGGGAAATCGCTTTCCTCGGAGGGCGCCCGCACCGGGGCCTCTTCGAGAATCGCATGGGCATTGGTGCCGCCAACGCCAAGGGCATTCACAGCGGCACGCCGGGGGCCCTTGTGCGAAATCCACGGGCAGAGCGTGTCGTTCACGCGGAAGGGCGAGGTTTCAAAATCAATGGTCGGATTGGGTTTTTCATACCCCAGCGACGGCGGCAGCGATTTGTTCTCCAGCGCGAGTGCGGTTTTCACAAACCCGGCCACGCCGGCTGCCGTGTCCAGATGGCCGATGTTGGTTTTGACCGATCCGATCCGGCAATAGCCCTTTGCATCGGTGCCATCGCGGTAGGCATCGGTGAGGGCGGCAACCTCGATCGGGTCGCCGATATAGGTGCCGGTGCCGTGGCATTCGACGTAGTCGATGGTTTCAGGGTTCACCCGCGCAGCCGTCAACGCCTTGCGCACCGCTGCGGATTGCCCATCCACCGAAGGGGCCAGATATCCCGCCTTGGCCGCACCATCGTTGTTGATCGCCGAACCTTTGATGACCGCCCAGATGTGGTCGCCATCGGCCACCGCATCGCCGAGACGCCGGAGCGCCACCGCCCCCGCGCCAGAGCCGAACACGGTGCCTTGCGCACGGTGGTCAAAGGCGTGGCAATGGCCGTCGGGCGACAGGATCTCGTTTTCCTTGTAGAGGTAGCCGCGCCCCTGCGGCAGCTCGATCGTCACGCCACCGGCCAGCGCCATATCGCATTCGCCCTTGCGCAATGCCTCGGCGGCGTAGTGGATCGCCACCAGCGAGGTGGAGCAGGCGGTCTGCACGTTCACCGATGGTCCCTTGAGATCAAAGACATGGCTGACGCGCGTGGTCAAGAAATCCTTGTCGTTGCCGGTGTGGCGCAAGAGGAACATGCCCACGTCATCGACCAGATCCGGGTTCGAGCAGATGTTGAAGTAAAAATAGCTGCCCATGCCACAGCCCGCATAGACACCGACCTGGCCTTTAAGGCTTTCGGGTGTGTGACCGGCATCCTCCATCGCGCCCCATGCGACCTCGAGGAACTTGCGGTGTTGCGGGTCGAGGATCGCGGCCTCTTTGGGCGAAAACCCAAAGAACTCCGCATCAAACTCGTCAAAGCCCTGCAGCCGGGCCGAGGCGGGCACGTAGTTGGGATCGCGCAGGGTCTCGGCGCGTTCGCCGGCCGCAAGCAGGCTGTCTTCGTCGACGACCTCGATCGACTCGATGCCGTCACGCAGATTGGCCCAGAATGCGCGGATGGAGGATGCGCCGGGCAGGGTGACCGACATGCCGACCACGGCAATATCATCGGCGGAGAAGCCTCCTCCGCTGACTGCATTTGCGCTGTTGTGTTCTCGCCCCAAACTATGGCCCCCAAAATCAAGGCGGCGCCCCCACCGCTACTCTTCTGTTCATACCGTCGCCGCATGGGCGGCATACAGCGTTGTGACTGCCGGCCCCCGTCCTGCCCCGTTATGGCCGGTCATGGTCCTGTGCTGCACCAGTCGACATAAGCGAATTTTGCGAAACATCTTGGGCAGGCAAGAGGAGCCATTGTGGCCAAATTGCGATCTCTCGGATGCCCGCGCATGCTTTGCGACTAGTGTATGACGGGTTTCAAACGCTTTCCGTCTGCTGGTGTGTCAATTTCCTGCCGCCCCTGAAACAACGGGCGACGGGGATCAAAAATGCCCGGATGAAGGAGACGTTCCGCATAGCCGAGCAGCGCGCCGGCGCACATCCAGGTGATCGGTACCAGTGTATCATTCAGCAGCATATCCACCATGGTCGCTCCAAGGATCAGTGAAATGCAGGCCACATGCGGCGAGATTTCCCTGTTTCGTCTGCCCCTCAACGCCCAGTACAACAGCCCCAGCGTTCCGGTCAGAAGCCCCATTTCCGCCAGATAGCCAACCCAGCCAAAGCTGCCAAAGGCAATGATCCAGTGGCCATCGGGGATGGTCAGAATCCGCCCGGTCTCCTCGTCGCGCATCAGATTGCGCCCCCAGCCGCCCCAGCCGAACAGCGGTTTCTCGGCGGCGCGCGCCAGCAATGCCTCCTCGTTTTCAAAGCGATACCCGAGCGATTGCGCCCGGTCCTCGCTGATTGCCTCGACCTGCGCCAGAATACTGTCCAGCGGGATCACATGGGCGTTTCGCAGCATCGGATAAATGCAACCGATCAGCGCAATGCCCAGAGCCAGCTTAACCTGAAGGCGGTAGGACGCGAGCGCAACGATGGGCGTAAAGGCAAGCCCATAAGAGAGCGACGCCATACTTTTGCACAGGACAAGCAGGCCAAACAGATAGATCGCCGCCCAGACAAAGCGCACCCGGTCCCGTCCCTGGGCGACGCGGGCCAGCGAGGTGGCCGCCAGCAGGGCGCTGAACACAAACAGCGCCAACCACAGGGCATGCGGTAGGAACACGATCGGGCGATAGCCGCCCTGGCGGATCATCTGCGCAAAGTCATGCTGGAAGAATCCGTAGATCCAGACGTTCATCTGCGGGCTGAGGCGGATTTCGATCAGCGCCGGGATGGAATAGGCCAGTCCCGCAACGCAGAAGGCGATCAGCAGCTCCCGATGCGCTTGGGGCGTGGACAGATGCCGGCGCGCTATGAAAAAGGGGATCAGCACGATGATCTGCCCCATCATCACCGACCCCAGATCGCGCAGCCGCAAGCCCGGAAGTTCGGAGTTGTAGAAGATGATCGGAGCGGAGTTGGGCACCGATTCAAAGATGATCCGGTCCGAATTGGTCAGCACCGTCGGAATGGCGCAGAGCACGAAGATGGCCACCAGCAGGCGCATGAACAGCGCTTTGGGCAAGAGGGGAACCGGTTCCTTGGCGACAAACAGGCAGCCCACCAGCGCCATGATTGAGCTGATCGAGAATTTGTCGAGATCGGGAACAAGGGGCAGGTCGAAGGCCGCCGTCGGGGGCAATATGAGATAGCCGCCCACCAGGCACAGCAGGATCGCCCGGTGCAGCGGCAACCGCTGGAAAAACACCAGCGTCGCAACCGGCCAGGCCAGCAACATCGCAAAGGCAATTGCGTTAGGCACCTATTTTTCGCCCCACTTCGACCTGAATTCAGTTCTATTGATAACCGAAAGATCTGCCACAGACTTCACGAAATTTCGTAAAGAACAGGATCATCAGCCCAAAAGGTGAACCGAATCGCCATGCACTTTGTGTTCAACAATCAGACAGTTGCGGTCAATGTGGCGGACAGGACTGCGCTCACAAAAACTCTGAAACGCCGGTTCGGGCGTTCGGAGGGCTTTGCGCTGGCAACGGTGAACCTGGACCATCTGGTGAAGCTCTCCGAAAACACGGCCTTCCTGACCGCCTACAGGGCGCAGGATTTTGTCGTCGCCGATGGTCGGCCCATCGTGTGGCTGTCGCGGCTGGCGGGGCGCCCGGTGGAGCTGATGCCGGGGTCGGATCTGGTGGTCCCCCTATGCGCGCTGGCGGCAGAGGCCGGTGTCAAAGTCGCGTTTGTCGGCTCGACCGCGTCTGTCCTGTCGCAGGCGCGGGCGGAATTGATGCAGCGTGTGCGCGGGCTGGAGGTGGCCTATACACATGCGCCCAGCCGAAACTTCGACCCCGGGGGGGAAGAGGCGCGGCAGATCCTGGCGGAGCTGGCCGAGCACCACATCGGCTTGTGCTTCATTGCCCTCGGCGCGCCCAAGCAGGAACAATTCGCGCAGCTCGGGCGGCAGCTGGCTCCGGCGGTGGGCTTTGCGTCCATCGGGGCGGGGCTGGATTTTGTTGCAGGGGCGCAGACGCGGGCCCCGCGTTGGGTGCGGGGGCTGGCGATGGAATGGCTCTGGCGCATGCTGAGCAACCCGATGCGCCTGCTGCCCCGCTATGCGAAATGCTTTGCGATTCTGCCGCGTCAGATCCTGCAGGCCCTGCGGTTGCGGCTGCGGGCAGATCCCGCCCCGGACTAGCCTATTTGTATTCGATCAGCCCGCGATGCCGCCCGCGTATCCGGTTGAGGTGAAACTCGCACACGCCCAGGGCCTCGGCAAACTTGCCGAGGATCGAAAACCACGCCCGTTTTGGCCCGTCCCGCAGTGACAGCCGCAGGAATTGCGCCGGATAGGCCAGTGCGACAAGCCCTGCCGCAGGTGGCGCAACCGCAAACAGCGCGAGCGTCATCACCGGCAGCAATGCCCCCCAGACGAGGGCGCGGCGGGTTTCCGCAACCCAGTGTCGTTCGGGGGATGCGCCATGCAGATACGCGCCTTCGGCAAAGGCATGGCCGGCGCGGCGGCTTCGGTTCCACCATTGCCCGAACCGCGTCATTCGGGCGTCATGCCGGGTCATTTCCGCGTTGATACGCCAGATCTTCCATCCCGCCCGGCGCAGGCGCAGGCACATTTCCGGCTCCTCACCTGCGATGAGGCTGTCCCGGTAGCCGCCGACCTGACCCACGGCGCTGCGGCGCATCAGGGCGTCGCCGCCACAGGCCGTCGCTTCGCCCACGGGCGTATCCCATTCCAGATCACACAGGTGGTTGTAGATGCTGACATCGGGCGCGTCTTCGCGTCGCCGCCCGCAGACCACCGCCACATCCGGATGTTCGGCAAGGAACGCAACCGCCGCAGGCAGCCAGTCGGACACCAGGCTGCAATCGCCATCCAGAAACTGGACCAAGGCCCCCGCGTGACCCGCGTTCAGGCGCTCCAATCCGGCATTGCGGGCGCGCGCGGCGGTAAAGGGCAGGGACATGTCCAGCGACACGATCTCCGCCCCAAGCGCCTCTGCCGCCTCAAGCGATCCATCGGTGGAACCGCTGTCCACATAGATGATGCGATTGACCTGCCCGGACAGGCTCTGGAGGCACGCGACCAGCCGCATGCCCTCGTTGCGGCCGATCACCACGGCATCGACATCTGCAAAACGGGCGGCAGTGGCGGAACAGGAAACGTCAGTCATGGGTCTCGCGCATTACGGCTCCTGGCGAGCCATGGTTTGACCCTACGTGACCTGCCCGGCAATGCAACTGGTTCAAAGGGTCAGTAGTCCCGTTTGAAATAGAGGCCGAGGCCGGTTTCGCCTACACTGTCGGCCTTGCCGGTCACGGTCAGGGATTTGGTCAGGTCGAGGTTGATGGTGAGTTCGCTGTCCCCCTCGGCGGTGACGTTCAGATCGGTATAGATATTGTCTGCAAGGTACCCGCCCAGCCCAAGCTGCCCGACACCGAGATTGTTGGCGCTGATGTCGACATTGTCCGCGCCGGTGGTGTCCCGCAGTGCCTTTTGCGCCCCGCCGCCACGCCCGCTGAGCGTGATCGCGGACCCGGCCAGCCGCGCCAGCGCCAGCGGCGAGATGTCCTGGATATTGTCACCGAACAACAGCAGTGCCAGGGCTTCTTCGCTGGGGCGCGGTGGCTCTGAGGTCACCTTGATTTCAGGGCCGTCGATACGGCCGGAGATCGACAGGGTGGCGGTGCCCTGTTCCGTATTGGCGGTCGAGATGAACTCCAGATGGGGTTTCAGGTCCCCGAGCAGCGTGATGCGGCCCTCATCCAGATTGAGCCGGCGCCCCAGAATATCGAAGGTGCCGCGGATAAGCCCGATCTGGCCGGAGGGCGCGATATTCGACGTGGTGCCGCGGACGTTGATCGTGCCGCCCAGCTCCGCATTGAGGCCGCGCCCCCGGGCAAAGATGCGGTTCGGGGCATTGACCTGCACATCGAGCGCAATATCCGAGTTTCTGCCCGCGCTCCCGCCGCCGCCGGTATCCACCAGCCCGGCGCGGATGCGTGTGGCGGTCTGGGCGCGCGACTGGCCGCGATGGCGGATGGGCGGAATGGGCGCGGCAGAGACCGCGCCACCGGCGGTGTTGAGGTTGATGTTGGTCTCGCCGACATCGACACGCCCGCTCAGGCGGCTGTTGCCCGCCAGGGGGCCGGAGAGGCGGAGGTTTGCGCCCAGGGAGCTACGATAGGACAGGTTGTCCGTCAGGACCACCTCCGACAACCGGATCTGCAGGTTTCCCGAATAGGGGGCGGTCAGGGACACCGGGCCGCTGACGTTGATGGTGCCGCCATCGCGCGGGCGGGCGTCGAGCGACAGGGAAGCGGAGCCGTTGTTCAGGCTGACGCGTGTGCGGATGCCGTCGATCGCCTGTGCTGCTTGTGGCAGAACCAATTGCGCGTCCGAAGTGGTCACGGTTCCGCTCAGCGAACTCAGCTGCGCCGGTCCCCGCAGGGTCAGATCGAACTGCGCCAGCCCCTTCAGGAGGTTGGGCTTGATAAAGGCATTGGCGCCTTCCAGTCGCAAGGAGCCGTTGGCAGAGATATCCGCCCGGGCTTGGGCCTCATCCCAGGAACCGGCAATTTTGGAATCGATCCCGAGCGGGCCGCGGGCCGTTGAGTCAATCTGCCAGATGCCATCGCTGCGGGCGGCCTCCCCCTGCGCCGTCAACACGCCGTCGAGACCCGGTATGATCTGCTGCAATCGTTCGACGGCCGCATCGAAACTGAGTTGCACGGCGCCGTCACTTTCGTCGAAGTCGCCGGACAGGTCGATGCGGGCGCCAGCCGGTCCGGCGAGGCGGCCGCGTCCCGCCCAGGTGCCGGAGCGCCGGGTGCCGCTGATCTCGGCGGAGGCGGTACCGCTGAGCGTCGGAGCAAAGACGCTGACACGGCCGACGTCGGCGGTCAGGCTCAGGTCCACATCTCCGGTGGCCTCTGCAAATGTTGCGTCAAACTCTGCAGTGCTATCGCCGGGGCCGGTGACAGCGCCGGTGCCGTCCCATCTGCCGTCCCGGCGGGTTGCATTCAGGTTGGTGGTTGCCTGGCCCTGGATCGACGGCACGAACTGTGCAATGCGGGCGACAAGCGCGGACAGCTCCAGATCCATGTCGCCGCGGGCCTCGTCGAACCGGGCGGTCACACGGGCCTGGGTGCCGCCGGTGGCGCTGACGTCGGCCTGGCCGGTCCAGGTGCCATCGCGCCGGTTTGCGTCGCCTGTCAGAGTGAGCGGCGCGCCCGCAAGCTGTGGAGCGAAGGCCTGGGGCTGGTCGACATGGGCGTCAAATCCGAACTGGGCGCTGCCATCCAGGGTAAAGGTGCCGTTCAGATCCAGTCGGGTGTCCTGCGGTCCGCGCAATTTCGCGGTCCCGTCCAGCCGATCACCGGCGCGGTCAAAATTTGCCGTCAGGGTCACCGGGCCCGGCAGATCGGGAACAAATCGCTCCAGCCGGGCCAGCCGTGCGTCCAGCTTGATCGCGCCGGCACCGCTGTCGAGCGTGCCTTGACCGGTGGCAGAGACTTCTGCGGTCTGAAGGTCGAAGCTGTCGATCCGCAGGCCTGACGTGTCGCGGGCGGCGACCAGCTCAAGCGTGCTTGTGCCGACAAGCAGCGGATCGACATCCGCGATCCCGGTTTGCAGATCACGTCCATTGAGTGTGAGATCAACACCAAATGCGCCGCTCAGCGGCTGAACATGCGCGGTCACATCCGCGCTGGCAGAGCCGGCAAGCTCCAGTTGCGCGAGACTGGAAAAGCGGCCCAGGTCTTCGCTTGTGAGCGCCAGGCTGGTGGCGATCCTCAGATCGTTTTCCACACCGTTGAACCGGATTTCGCCGCGTGCGCCGTAGTCTTCACCTTGCAGATCCAGGTCCCGGATCAGGAAATCGGCGCCATCCTCCGTGGTGAGCCTGCTGCTCAGGGTCAATTCACTGCCGGTGGCGGCTGCCAGAGCGGGGTCGGACAGGACAAAACCGCTGAGCCGTGCGTCGAGGGCGCCGTCCAGTGCAAAGCCGCTGCTCTGATCGAGCGATCCGGCTGCGCTGATCACCGCGCGGGAGAGCGCCAGATCCGGGGTGCGCAGGCTGTCGATCTCGCCAGTGATCTGCCAGTTTTCGCCTGCCGGTTTCTGCAGGGCCAGATCCACCCGTGCCACCGTGGTATCAGCGCCAGAGACCGGCAGAATGACCGCGGTCCGCCCGTCCGGCGGGGTGATGCCGGCTTTGAGGTTTGCGGTCTCCAGCGTGCCACCGACGAGCGAGAGCGCTCCGGTCAGCCGCAGGGCCTGGGTGCGCAGCGCCAGGCTTTCCAGATCCACGCCGCCTTCGGGCAGCGTCTGCCCCTTGACCGTGGCGCGCAGGCCGGGGCCAAAGAAGGGCCGGTAGTCGGGCTTCAGCAACGGGTCGATATTGCCGCCGAGGTCGGCGGAAAAGGCCAATCCGGCGTCGGCGCCTGCTGCCACATCGGCCAGCCCGGTAAGGCTCACGGATCCATTGATCCGGTCATGGCCGTTTGTGGCCAGCCCGATGTCGGCGGTGAAATCCGACAGCGGCCCTTCGCCCTGGACCGCAAGGCTCAGGTCGGGCCGACCGGGCAGGTCGAGCGCCGTCGAGACCAGGCCCCCGGCGGCTTCGTCGAGGAGCAGGTCGAGCGCCAGCTGTTCGCTGGAATTGGCAAAGGAGGCGGTCAGGGAGAGCGTGTCTCCGGGCCGATCCAGACGCGCAACCTGCAGCCGGGTATCCAGCGCGCCATCGGCAAGGGTCAGCCCACCGTCGAGCGACAGGGACGCCTGCTGGCCGACAAGGGCGGCACCCAGCTGGATCTCACCAGCGGCGATTTCACTGATTTCGAGCGACACCGGCAGATCGGGCAGCGAGACCGGCGTTGCCTCCGGTGTTGGCAGCTCCGGATCCGCCGGGAGCGGTTTGGGGCTGCGCTCCACGATGATGCGGTCGGCCTTCAGCCGGTTCACCGAAAACCGGCCCCGCACCAGCGCCAGCCGGTTCCAGTCCAGTTCGGCCCCTTCGACGGTCAGCCAGATGCCGTCCTCATCCGAAACCGTGAGGCGCTCGATGCGGGCCTGAGAGGAGAACGCGCCGTCGAGCCCTTGCACCCGGATCGCGCGCGAGTCGTTGGAAAGCGTATCCTCCAGGAAGGACACCAGCAGCCCCCCGGATTCGGAAGCATCCTGCTGGGCCATGACCGGCGCTGGCGTCAGGGAGACGCCCGCTGCCAGGGTCACGATCATGAGGGAACTGCGAGGGGACTGTTTCAAAACGCCTGTCCTATCCCGATGTAAAACTGGAGCCCGTCATCGGTATCGCCCGAGACAGGCATCGCGAGGTCGAGCCGGATCGGGCCGATCCCCGTCACGTTATAGCGCAAACCGATCCCGGCACCTGCGTGGTATTCGCTGTCACCACTGACAAAGCTGCTCTCATCCACGAACCCGATGTCGTAGAACCCGACCAGCGAAATCGTATCGGTGATCCGGCCCCGGATCTCGCCCGACATGGCCAGATAGCCGCGACCGCCCGCGGTGTCCCCACCCACATCGATGCCGAGAGACTGGAATTCCTGCCCCCGCACCGATCCGGCCCCGCCAGAGAAATACAGCAGTGTCGGGGACACATCCCCCGGCGACGGGCCGATCAGCGACCCTAGTTGCAGCCGGCCGGCCAGCACGATGCGCCCGGAGGCACCAATGGATCTGTAGCCACGCGCATCGATATTGATCTGCACGCCGGGATCGCCGCCATCGATGCCGACAAAGGGCACGATCTCACCATCGAGATAGTAGCCCGCGGTCGCATCGGTCTTGATGTTGCGCTTGTCCTTTTCACCGCGCAGCCGGGCGGCGAGGTAGGTGAACTCCCGGTCATCCCCATAGGCATCATCGGCATGCACGTAACGCAGCCCAAGCGCGCCTTCGACGTAGGTGGTATCGGAAACGGTGCGCCGCACCCCGATCGCACCGGTGGCGCTGGAGGCGGAATAATGTTCTTCTTCCAGCTGTTCCAGCGATGCGACGTAGAACAGGGTTTCATCGGTTCCAAGCGCCGCCGGACGATCAAGGCGGGCGGAAATGCTGCCGTCGATGTCGTCACCGCCCAGACCGCTGACCGAGAGGTCAATCTTCAGCCGCTCTGCGGCGCCAAAGAGATTGCGATGCATCCAGCTGGTGCTGAGTTCCACCGCCTCGGAGGACGAAACTTCGACCCCGAAGGTGAACCGGCGTTTGGGCAGGTCCTCGACCTTTGCAATGAAATCGAGCGTTCCGTCCGGGTTCGGGGTTTCTGCCTGTCGCAGGGTGACCGCGGAAAAGGCACCGGTGCGGCGCAGCCGGGTTGCGGATTTCGAAACAAGGTCAGGGTGATACGTGTGGCCGGTGGCAAAGCCGGCGATGCGCTGAATGGCCTCGCGCCGCACATCCGACTCGCCCTCGATGCGCAACTGGCCGAGGCGCAACCGGGGTCCCGGCGCGATCCGGAGTTCGGCATCAAGCCGCTTTTGCACAGCATTTGCGGTGATGGATTGCGCGGCAAGCTCCGCCTTCGCATGCCCGGCCCGATCCCATGCGCTGAGCCCGGCGGTGGCGGCCTCCTGGATGACGCCGGTGCTGGCAGGGCGCCCCGGGGCGAAATCGTCTGGCAGCTGAGCGGGTTCGGTGGCTGGCAGAGGCGTGACCTCGGCGCGTCCGAAGGTGAAGCTCGGCCCCGGATCCACGGTGATGGCGACCCGATTGATCTCGCGGGGCGGGTTGAGCAGGTTGATATTGGCAGCTTCGCGCCCGTCGAGCCGGATGTTGACCACCGGGGCGAAATATCCGGCATCATAGAGCACCTGCACCAGCGTGCGGTAATCGGACAGCGCCGCCGCCAGGACTTCCTGCAGTTCCGCCCCGTCGCCCAGTGCCAATGACGCGCTGGCGCCCTGTAGCCGTTCTGTCAGGTCTTCAGGCGCCTTGGGGGCGGAGAGCTGGCTCTCCAGCGCATGCGCTGCCGTTCCAGCGCCGATCAGGCCCAGGCTCAGGGAGGACGTGAACAGAACGGGTCGCAAGGCTCGGAGCAGGCGGCGCGCATGCGGGCGCGTGGGGCGAATGCGAGTCATTGGGTCTCCGGCAGCGGGCAATCAACATAAGGTATGCGGGGGAACTAGCCCCCATGCGAGCATTGTCGACGCTACACGCATGACCGCGCTCTTAAAACCTCCGGCGCAGCGGCAGCCTGTGCCCTGGGGTCTTTGGTGGGGCAGGGATGGCAAAAAACTGCCGATCAGGTCTCGCGCGCCATGGCGCTGGCAACATCCAGCATGCGGGCCGAAAAGCCCCATTCGTTGTCGTACCAGCCAAAGATCCGCAGCTGCTGGCCAGCAACCATGCGGGTTTCGGGCGCGGCAATGATCAGGGATTCGGGACGTGCGCGCAGGTCCGACGACACCAGCGGCTGGTCGGTCCAGCCCAGGATCGGCGATTGTTCTGCCGCTGCTTGCAGCGCGGCGAGCAGGTCCTTTTCCTCCCAGGCGCTGTTGAGCTGGGCCACCAGATCCACCGCGGACACGCTGGCGGTGGGGACGCGCACCGCAGCGCCGGAAATACGGCCTTTGAGGTGAGGCAGCACCACATCGATCAGATGCATGGCGGAGGTGGTGGTGGGCACCATCGATAGAGCGCCACCGCGCGAACGGGCAAAATCGCCACGCGGCGCATCCACCATAGGCTGCGAATTGGTGTAGCAATGGATCGTGGTCATATGGCCGGTTTCGATACCGGCCACCTGATCCACCAGTTGAACCAGTCCGGCCACGGCGTTGGTGGTGCAGGACGCGTTGGACACGATCTTGGCGCCCCCAAGGTCGCCATCGTTGACACCATAGACCACGGTGACCTCTGCCGCAGGCGAGGGGCCGGAAATCAGCACCTTGCTGGCGCCGGCGCTCAGGCCGCGCTGGGCCAGGTCGGTGGTGCGGGCGATGCCGGTGCAATCCAGCAGAACATCGGTGTCCGACAGATCAAGCGTGGTGACATTTGCCTGCTGGTGCAACGGGATACGGCGATCCTCGATGCACAACGCGCCATCCTCCAGCGAGACGCTGCCCGGGTAGGGGCCAAAGGTGCTGTCGTATTGAAACAGGTAGGCGCACATCTCCGGATCTGCGATGTCGTTGATGCACTGAACCTCGATCCCGGAGCCGCGCTGGCTGGTCAGGATCTGGCGCAAGATTGTACGGCCGATGCGGCCGAATCCATTGATCGCGATCTTCATGGTCAAAGCTATGGCAGCGGTTCCGGGTCCCGGCAATCCACCCGCACAATAAAGCCAACAGCTTGATACAATCGCGGCGTGGTTGGCTTGTGCGATATCGCCCCACACGATTTGCGACAGATTAGGTCCTGATTCCGTCTTGCGCCACTCCCGGCGCGCTGATAGCGTCCGCCCAAGCACATGGGAGAACCGGATCCAGCGCATTGGTGCGCGGGTTCGGTGCCGAAGGAGCAACCGCCCCGGAAACTCTCAGGCCACCAGGACCGTGTGCATGAACGACTCTGGAGAGAGCCCGGCCAGACCGGGACGCCGAAGGGATAACGATCTCAGGCGAAGGGACAGAGGGGGCATCAAAGCGTGCAGGCGGAGCCTGCGCAAAACCTTGGATGCCGGATGCCAAACGACGCGTTGACATGTTGTGATTTGACCGCACCGGCCGCAGACGCGGAAGGCAGGCCGAAATGTCGGATCTGAAGACCACCCCCCTTACTGAATTGCACGAGAGCCTCGGGGCCAAGATGGTGCCCTTTGCAGGCTATTCCATGCCCGTGCAATATCCGCTGGGGATCATGAAGGAACACACCCATACGCGCGAAAAGGCCGGGCTTTTTGATGTCAGCCACATGGGCCAGGTGATCCTGCGGGGCGAGAGCTACGAGGCCGTCGCAAACGCCTTTGAAAAACTGGTGCCGATGGATGTGCTGGGGCTTTCTGAGGGCCGTCAGCGCTATGGTCTGTTCACCAATGATGCGGGCGGCATCGAGGATGACCTGATGTTTGCCAACCGTGGCGACCATCTGTTTGTCGTCGTGAACGCCGCCTGCAAAGACGCCGACATTGCCCGTATGAAAGCCGCGCTGGAACCTGAAATCAGCGTCGAGCCGGTCACTGACCGCGCGCTTGTGGCCCTGCAAGGCCCCGCTGCCGAGGCGGCGCTGGAGGCGCTGGTGCCCGGTGTTGCGGCGATGAAATTCATGGATGTGGCGACATTTGACTATGCGGGGGCCGAACTGTGGATCTCGCGGTCCGGCTACACCGGCGAAGACGGCTATGAAATCTCCGTCCCCGAGGCGGTGGCGGCGCAGTTTGCCAGCTCGCTGCTGGAGCAGCCCGATGTTGAGGCGATCGGCCTTGGTGCGCGGGACTCGCTGCGGCTTGAGGGCGGTCTTTGCCTTTATGGTCACGACATCGACACCGAAACGCGCCCGTTTGAGGCCGCGCTTGGCTGGGCCATCCAGAAGGTGCGTCGCCCGGATGGCGACCGCGCGGGCGGCTTTCCCGGTGCGGATGCGGTCTTTGCGGATCTCGGCGGGAAGGCCCCGCGCAAGCGTGTGGGCCTGAAGCCCGAAGGTCGCGCGCCGATGCGCGAAGGCGTTGTGCTTTATGCCGCTGCCGAAGGGGGCGCGCCGATCGGCACCATCACCTCCGGTGGCTTTGGTCCAACCGTGGGCGGCCCTGTCGCCATGGGCTATGTCACGGCAGAGCACGCAGCCCTTGAGACCCAGATATTCGGTGAGCTGCGCGGCAAGCGCGTGCCGGTCACCGTCGCAAAACTGCCCTTTGTGGCAGCCAACTTTAAACGCTGAACACCCGTCCCCGAAAAGAACGGCCAACACAGGAAGAGAACCCATGAAATATACCGAAGAACACGAATGGCTGCAGGTCGAAGGCGAGATCGTGACCGTTGGCATCACCGCGCACGCGGCAGAGCAACTGGGCGATGTGGTCTTTGTTGAACTGCCCGAAGTCGGCAGCGAAGTCTCCAAAGACGATGAGATCGTGGTGATCGAATCCGTCAAGGCGGCCTCCGACATTCTTGCGCCGCTGGACGGTGAAGTTGTCGAGGTGAACGAGGCCATCGTGGACGAGCCTTCCAAGGTCAACGACGACCCGGAAGGTGAGGCGTGGTTCTTCAAGCTCAAGGTTTCCGACATGTCGCCGATGGACGACTACATGGATGAGGCCGGCTACAAAGACTTCATCGGCTGAGCTGACCCCTGATTTTGCCCGGCCGCTAGGCCGGGCAGCGCCCGCCCCGCCCCCAAGGCGGGCGCTTCGCACCCGCCTGGGCCGGGCGCTGCCCTCCGCGTCTTGCGGAAGCAGTGTCTTATTGTGCCGGCGAAACTGACCAAGGTTAAGATCCTGAAGGAGGCGCTGATGCCTTTCGAACCGACAGATTACCTTCCCTATGACTTTGCCAACCGGCGTCACATCGGTCCCTCGCCCGAGGAAATGGCCGAGATGCTCAAGGTGGTTGGTGCCGACAGCCTTGATGCGCTGATCGACGAAACCGTGCCGAAATCCATCCGCCAGAAAGCGGCGCTGGACTTCGGTCGCCCGATGTCCGAGCGCGAGTTGCTGTTTCACATGCGTGAGGTTGCAGGCAAGAACAAGGTGATGACTTCGCTCATCGGTCAGGGCTACCACGGCACCGTGACGCCGCCCGCGATCCAGCGCAACATTCTGGAAAATCCCGCGTGGTACACGGCCTATACGCCCTACCAACCCGAGATCTCGCAGGGTCGCCTTGAGGCACTGTTGAACTTCCAGACGATGATTTCGGATCTCACCGGTCTTGAGATCGCCAATGCATCGCTGCTGGACGAGGCCACCGCCTGCGCCGAAGCGATGACCATGGCGGAGCGCGTGTCGAAGTCGAAGGCAAAGGCCTTCTTTGTGGACCGCGACTGCCACCCGCAGAACATCGCAGTGGTGAAAACCCGCGCCGAGCCGCTGGGGATCGAGGTCATTGTCGGTAACCCCGACAAGATGGACCCCGAGGCGGTCTTTGGTGCGCTGTTCCAGTATCCGGGCACCTATGGCCATGTGCGTGACTTCACCGATCACATCGCCAAGCTGCATGAACACAAGGGCATCGCCGTTGTTTCGGCGGACCCGATGTCGCTGACCCTGTTGAAAGAGCCGGGCGCGATGGGGGCGGATATTGCAGTTGGCTCCACCCAGCGTTTTGGCGTGCCGGTGGGCGCGGGGGGGCCGCATGCGGCCTATATGGCGACCAAGGACGCCTATAAACGTAACATGCCGGGCCGCATCGTCGGCGTGTCTGTCGACGCGCATGGCAACAAAGCCTATCGCCTGTCGCTTCAGACCCGCGAGCAGCACATCCGCCGCGAAAAGGCGACCTCCAACGTCTGCACCGCGCAGGCGCTGCTGGCGGTGATGGCGTCGATGTATGCGGTCTTCCACGGCCCCAAAGGTCTGCAGGCGATCGCGCAGCGTATTCACCGCAAGGCCGTGCGTCTGGCCAAAGGGCTGGAGGAAGCAGGCTTCAAAGTCGACCCACAGGCGTTCTTTGACACCATCACCGTGGATGTCGGCCCGCTGCAGGCGGCGGTGATGAAATCCGCTGTTGATGAGGGCATCAACCTGCGTCGCGTGGGTGAAACCCGCGTGGGGATCTCTGTCGATGAGACCACGCGCCCCGAGACCATCGAGGCGGTCTGGCGTGCCTTTGGCATTGTGCGTGCGGATGATGATTTCAGCCCCCAGTACCGGGTGCCTGAGAATATGCACCGCAAGACGGACTACCTGACGCATCCGATCTTCCACATGAACCGGGCCGAGACCGAGATGATGCGCTACATGCGTCGCCTCGCGGATCGCGATCTGGCGCTGGATCGGGCGATGATCCCGCTTGGCTCCTGCACCATGAAGCTGAACGCAGCGGCGGAAATGATGCCGCTGAGCTGGCCGGAGTTTTCGACCATCCATCCCTTCGCACCTGCCGATCAGCAGGAAGGCTATGGCGAGTTGGTCACGGATCTGTCCTCCAAGCTCTGCGATATCACCGGCTATGATGCGATCTCCATGCAGCCGAACTCCGGCGCGCAGGGGGAATATGCGGGACTGCTGACCATCGCTGCCTACCACAAGGCGCGCGGTGAGGGGCATCGCAACATCTGTCTGATCCCGATGAGCGCCCATGGCACCAACCCGGCCTCGGCGCAGATGGTGGGCTGGAAAGTGGTTCCGGTAAAGTCCGACGAGAAGGGCGATATCGACCTTGAGGACTTCCGCGCCAAGGCGGAAAAACATGCCGAGCATCTTGCGGGCTGCATGATCACCTATCCCTCGACCCATGGGGTGTTCGAGGAAACCGTGCACGAGGTCTGCAAGATCACCCATGACTCCGGCGGTCAGGTCTATATCGATGGTGCCAACATGAACGCCATGGTGGGCCTCAGCCGTCCGGGCGATCTGGGCGGTGACGTGAGCCACCTGAACCTGCACAAGACCTTTGCCATCCCGCACGGTGGCGGCGGCCCCGGCATGGGTCCGATCGGGGTGAAATCGCACCTGATCGAGCATCTGCCGGGGCATCCGGAAACCGGCGGCGTTGAGGGACCGGTGTCGGCGGCACCTCTGGGGTCGGCCTCGATCCTGACCATCTCCTGGGCCTATTGCCTGATGATGGGCGGCGCGGGTCTGACGCAGGCGACCAAGGTGGCGATCCTGTCGGCGAACTACCTCGCGAAGCGGCTCGAAGGAGCCTATGACGTCCTCTATAAGGGGCCGACCGGCCGGGTTGCGCATGAGTGCATTCTGGACACCCGTCCCTTTGCCGACAGTGCGGATGTGACCGTTGACGATGTGGCCAAACGCCTGATGGACAGCGGTTTCCATGCGCCGACTATGAGCTGGCCTGTCGCGGGCACGTTGATGGTCGAGCCGACGGAATCGGAAACCAAAGCCGAGCTGGACCGTTTCATCGAGGCGATGCTGTCGATCCGGGATGAAATCAAGGCCGTCGAAGCAGGCGAGATGCCGCGCGAAAACAACGCGCTGAAAAACGCCCCGCACACGATGGAAGATCTGGTGAAAGACTGGGATCGCCCCTATTCGCGCGAACAGGGCTGCTTCCCTCCGGGGGCGTTCCGCGTCGACAAATACTGGCCACCGGTCAACCGCGTCGACAACGTCTATGGCGACCGCCATCTGGTGTGCACCTGCCCGCCGATGGAGGACTATGCCGAAGCGGCAGAGTAAACTGTAAGTTAAAGGACGCGCCCCGCAGGGGCGCGGCTGGTACAGCAGAGCCCGTCCCTTGCGGGGCGGGCTCTGCCCGTTTGGCGCCAGCGTGATGGGCCAGGCGTGAAGGCGATATGCCCGGCGGCGGCAGGGCTGGGCGCAAAGCGAGGCCTGGTCGACACGGCGGCGATGCGCGGATCGTGCACGTCAGTAGCCTCTTGCGCGGTCGACCTCGTGCAACAGATCGGCGCCTGCGGTCAGGCGGCGCAGGTTTTCGAGCACATCTCCCAGCGCATCGCCGAGGTGCCAGCCGGACACATGGGGGGTGATGGTCACACAAGGGTGTTTCCAGAGCGGATTGTCCTCGGGCAGGGGTTCATGGCGCAGCACGTCGAGCACCGCATGGCCGGGGCGGCGCTGGTAGAGGGCGGAGGCCAGCGCCTGCTCGTCGATGAGGTCGCCGCGCCCGGCGTTGATGAGGGTTGCCCCTTCTTTCATATGAGCCAGGCGCTCTGCATCAAGCAGGTTGCGGGTCTCCGCCGTGGAGGGGAGGATCGCGCAGACATAGTCGGAACTGGACAACAGCCCATTGAGCCCGTGATCGCCGCTGAGGCAGGTCACGCCGGCGATTTCCTTGGGGGTGCGGCTCCAGCCCATGGTCTGAAATCCCATGTCGCGCATCAGACCGGCCGTAAGCCCGCCAATATGGCCGAGACCCAAGACCCCCACGGTGGTGTCGGCGGGGCGGCGCGGCGCGACCGGGTCCCAGAGCGCGCGGGCCTGGGCCTTTTCGTGATAATCCATGTTTCGGGTGCCGCGCAGGACATAGGCGAGGCAATACTGTGCGATTTCGCGGGCAGGTTCTTCGGGTTTCAGCCGGGCCACGCGCACATGCGGCGCCAGGGACGGGTGGTTCACGATGGTCTCCACGCCCGCGCCCAGTTTCTGAACCAGTTGCAGGTTCGGCAGCTGCGTCGGAAGATCGGATTTCAGCGCCGACACCGCCAGCACTGTGACCTCGTCGAGATTGCCGGGCGCCGCGGTGGTGCGAATATCGGCCGCGGGGTCCAAGGCGCGGAATTGCGCCACCAGATCCTCTTCGCTGTACCAGCCGTTATGTCCGATTTCGATCAGCAGTGCCATGTCCTTGGTCCTTCGGTTTGTCGTGTGACCCGCAGGTAAAGCGGCGGGCATGGCGTCACTGTGCTGGACAGGCCGCAGTTTGCCAAGTCATGCTGCAGGGGCAAAGTGGGCAGGCAGTGGCCGGACGGGCGCGCGGCACAGGGCAGGGGCACGCCGTGGGCGGTGCAATCCTGTCGCGGGCGCCGGGAGGGCTGCGCAGGTGCGCTTGGGCGGAATGCAACTCGGATACGCAGGACAGGACGTGACAGACACAATGGTTCCCTTTTTTGATCGGCGCGACGATGGCGTCTTTGTCGGCAATGATCCTGCGCGGGGCCCCTGGGCCGTGGACTATTGCCATGCCGGACCGGTTGCCGGGCTGGTGGCCCGCGCCGCAGAGGTCGAGATCGGCCCGGAAAAGCAACTGACGCGCCTGACCATGGATGTGCTGCGCCCGGTGCCGCTGGCCGGCATCCGCGTCGCCGCAGAAACCACCCGGCATACGCGCACTTTGGCAACGACGCGCGTGACCGTGCATGATCTGTCGGATGCGCTGCTGGTGCAGGCCACGACCATGCATCTCGCAGAGCGCGACATCGGGCTGGTGCCGACCCCCGCACTGCCCGCGCCACGGTTCGAAGAGGCTGAACCGGGGCCTTTTGCGATCGGGGAGGGGCGACATGAGCTCGCGAATTTTGCGCGCCTGCTGGAAGCGCGCTACCCGCCCGGCCATGGATTTGGCCCGGGGCCAAAGACCATGTGGTTGCGCACGCCGGATCTGGTGCAGGGGGAGGAAACCTCGCCGGTGCAGGGGATCTGCGCATTGGCGGACTGTGGCAACGGGATTTCCTGGAACCTGCCGACCAGCGAGATGGGGTTCATGAACACCGATCTGACGTTGCAGATCCACCGGATGCCGGAGCCGGGCTGGCATGCGTCCGAGGCGGTTTCCCATTGGCAGCCCAACGGGATCGGCATGTCGCAGGCGGTGCTGTATGATACCGAGGGGCCGGTGGGGATGGCCTTGCAGACTCTGGTCCTGTTCCCGGCGCGGTAGCTCTGTCCGATCGCCCCGGGACGCGGGGCGATGTGCCGATCAGTCAGTCGGGATCGCGTGCAAAGACCGGCTCCGGGTAGCCCACCCGCGCCAGATACAGCCCCTGCCCGGGGCAGACCGGCCCGCAGGCTGCGCGGTCCCTGGCGTCGAGCGCGTCGCGTACATCGTCCGGTGACCAGCTTCCTGCGCCGACGCGTTCCAGCGTGCCGACAAAGCTGCGCACCTGATTGTGCAGAAAGCTGCGGGCGCGGACATGGAAATGAACCTCTGGCCCCGACAAGCCCGTCACGCGCTCGATCCGCAGCTCATCCAGCGTCTTTACCGGGCTTGCGGCCTGACAGATGGACGAGCGGAAGGTGGTGAAATCATGTTTTCCCAGCAGATGGTTGGCCGCGGTCTGCATCGCCTCCACGTCGAGGTCATGATTGATCTGCCAGACCTGACCCGCGTCATGCGTGGCCGGTGCGCGTCGCATCAGGATGCGAAAGAGGTATTGCCGCTCGATGGCGCTGAACCGGGCGTGCCAGTCATCGGCGACACGTGCGGCATCGACGATGGCAACCGGGGCGGGCTTCAGGTGGAAATTCAACGCTTCGCTGAGGCGAAAGGGATCCCAGTCCTTGCGCAGATCGCAATGGGCGACCTGGCCCAATCCATGCACGCCGGTGTCGGTGCGCCCGGCGGCGGCGATGGTGTGTGGCCCCGGTTCCAGTTTCGCCAGGGCAGCCTCGATCGCGCCCTGTACCGAGGGCTGATCTTTTTGTCTCTGCCATCCGGCAAAGGGCTTCCCGTGGTATTCGACTTTGAGAGCTATACGCGGCATGGGGCGCGGCGTAGCGTGCCGGGGCGGAGCTGACAAGCCAAAGTTGGTACAGCGGGCCGGGCAGGGCCCCGCGGGCCCGGGCTGGCAACCGCAGGCGGTGATGCCTATGTTGCGGGGAGGCCGTGCGGGAGGCACATCCCGGCGGGATCAGGGAAACGGCCCGCCAATCGCGGCAGGGCGCATGAGGAGCGGCAGGTGACGCGAGGAACAGGGGTGACGGGGCTGGCCGCGAATGTGGCCGACGGGGTGCTGCGCGGGGCGGAGACCCTCGGTGGCGTGGTGGCAAGCCCGTTTGCAGACCCCGCATTGCGGCTCGGGGTGACCGGTCTGGCACGTGCGGGCAAGACGGTGTTCATCACCTCGTTGGTGGCCAATCTGCTGAACCGGGGGCGCATGTCCCAGCTGACCGCCGCGCAGCAGGGCAGGATCGAGGCTGCCTATCTGCAACCGCAACCGGATGACACCGTCCCGCGCTTTGATTTTGAGAACCACCTGGCGGCGCTGACGGGGCCGGACCCGCATTGGCCGGAGAGCACCCGGGCCGTGTCCGAGCTGCGCCTCAGCCTGCGATTGCGGCCTACGGGCCTGTTCGGGGCGGTGACCGGCCCGCGCGTCCTGCATCTGGACATCATCGACTACCCGGGCGAATGGCTGCTCGACCTGTCCCTGATGGACAAGGATTTTGCCACCTGGTCGGCGGATGTGCTGCGCCGGATCGAGACCCGGTCAGAGGCCAGCGCATTTCGCGCCGCCGTCAAGGCCGCCGATCCTTCGGCGGCGCATGATGAGGCGCAGGCACAGGGGCTGGCCGCGTCCTTTGCTGCGTATCTGCAGGCCGCGCGGGCCGCGGGCTACTACGATTGCACACCCGGGCGCTTCCTGCTGCCGGGGGATCTGGCCGGCTCTCCGGTGCTGACGTTTGCGCCGCTGCCGGAAGGCGCTGCGCCGCGCGGCAGTCTGGCCCGCGAGATGGCGCGCCGGTTCGAGGCCTACAAGGCGCAGGTGGTGCGTCCGTTCTTTCGCGATCACTTTGCCCGGATTGATCGGCAGGTGGTGCTGGTGGACGCGCTGGGGGCGCTGCATTCCGGCCCGCCCGCGATGGAAGACCTGCGGCGTGCGATGACCGATATCCTGGCCAGTTTCCGTCCCGGTTCGAATGGCTTTCTCAGTAAGTTGCTGCGCGGCAAGCGGGTGGAGAAGATCCTCTTTGCCGCCACCAAGGCAGATCACCTGCACCATCAACAGCATCCGCAGCTGACGGCGATTATCGAGGCCCTGACACAGGATGCCCGGGATCGGGCCCGCTTTGCCGGCGCAGAGACCGCGGCGCTGTCCATGGCGGCCCTGCGGGCCACGACAGAGGAAATGCGCTCGCATGACGGGGCGGAACTGCCCTGTGTGCGCGGGATTCTGGCGGAAAACGGCAAGCCCGCCGCGCTCTATCCCGGGCGCTTGCCCGAAGATCCGCGCCACCTGTTGACACCTGCCCGGCAGGGGGCAGAGAAATGGCTGGACGGCAGCTATGCGTCGATGCGCTTCGCCCCGCAGCCCTTGACCCTGAAACCGGGCGATGGTCCTCCCCATATTCGTCTGGACCGGGCGGCGGAATTCCTGTTCGGGGATCGGCTGTGAGCTGTGTCCTGCGCCCGGCTGCGCCGCTGGATGCCAGTTGTATCGGCGAGATCCTGCATCGCTTTGAGCGCGACACACCCTGGATGCCGAAGGAGCATTCGGCAGCGGAGGCGATCGCCTTTTGCGACCGGATGATCGCGCGCGGCTGGGTCACGGTGCTTGAACTGGGCGCGCCGGGGGATGTGGTCGGGTTTCTGGCGCAGGATGGCGCCGAGGTCTGCGCGCTGTATTTGCGGCCGAACATGTGCGGGCAGGGCATGGGGCGGATGTTGCTGGATCATGCAAAACGGGCCTCTGCCGAGCTTAGACTCTGGACGTTTCAGGCCAATACCGGCGCACAGCGGTTCTATGTGCGCGAGGGCTTTGTCGAGGTTCACCGCACCGATGGCCACCGCAATCCGGAGCGTTTGCCGGACATCGAATATCATTGGCGCGCAACCAAGAGGGAGGCCGCCGCATGACTCGCAAGCCTGTCGTTTTTGATCTCGAACCGGACGATCAACCGGCGCAAAGCGTCAGTGATGCGCCGCCAGTGCCCGAGCTTGACGAGCCGACGGCGCTGCAAGCCACGGTCGAGGCGGTCGGCACCGCGCGCCGCCGGGGCTGGGGCGGATGGCTCTGGGGGCTGGTTCTGGGGCTGCTGGGCACGATCATATCGGTTGCGGCCTGGGATTACGCCACCAGCCTGATTGATCGTGTGCCGGTGCTGGGGCTGGTGGTGTCGGGGGCGATGATCGGCCTGTTGCTGGCGGCACTGGTGTTCTGTCTGCGCGAGCTTGCCGCCCTGGGCCGCCTGCACAAGGTCGACACATTACGACAGGCATGCCGCGACGCCCGGTCCGGCGATCTGGCGGCGGCGCGGGCACAGGTCGCGCGTCTGTCGCGATTTTATGGGACCCGCGCGGATCTGGAATGGGCGCGGCGCAGGCTGCACGAGCGCGAACCCGAGATCCTTGATGCGGATGGGTTGATGGACCTGGCGGAGGCAGAGCTGTTGTCACCGCTCGATGCGCAGGCCCTCGCGGAGGTCCAGGCCGCGGCACGGCAGGTGGCAGGGGTCACCGCATTGGTGCCGCTGGCCCTGGCGGATGTGATCACCGCGCTGGTGTCGAGTCTGCGCATGATCCGCCGGATTGCCGAGATCTACGGCGGGCGCTCCGGATTGTTCAGCTCCTGGCGTTTAACGCGCGCGGTGCTGTCGCATCTGGTGGCGACCGGCGCCGTGGCGGTCGGGGACGACCTGTTGGAGCCGGTGCTTGGTGGCTCTGTGCTGTCGAAGTTGTCCCGGCGCTTTGGCGAGGGGCTGATCAACGGCGCATTGACCGTGCGCGTCGGGCTGGCGGCGATCGAGGTCTGCCGTCCGATGGACTTTGCCAGCGTGGACAAGCCGCGCCTCAGCGTGATCTTGCAGCGCGCACTCAAGGGCTTTGTAAAGTGATTCCCGAGCAAAAAACTCGTGATCTGATTTCTGATAAATGATGTCAACTATTTGAAAATAAATGAAAAATATCTTGCGACCTGCCAGTTTAGAATCTATCTAAGTTGACAGGGCCAGAACCGATCCCGACTCGGGATCTTCACGCAAGGAGACTTTCATGAGCCATTCCGCATGCAGCATCTGTGCGTTTTTCGAAGACCACAAAGCCAACAATGATCAGACCCTGAAAGATGCCGGCCTGTGCCGTTTCAATCCGCCCGTGTTCCAGCCTGAGGCGGCCGAGCGCGGCTATTGGCCGGTCGTGAAACAGGATGATTGGTGCGGTCATTTTGAACGGGACGCCGCCTGAGTGCAGTACGCCCCGGGGATGTGAGTGCCCGCCAGCCTCGCCAGACAGCAGGTGCGACGCCTGCCAGCCAGCGCGCGACATCACGCCGCCAGAGGGATCCCTCCGGCGGTGTTGTCATGTCAGGAACGCCACGCGTCCCGTGCGCTTCAGATCAGCCGGGGTGGTTCATCCTTTGGCTGACGCATGGATTCGATTCCGGTGCGAAACCCTTCGCCGATGCGATCTGCCAGATGCCCCCATTGCACCGCCTGTTCGGCACTGAGTTCGTGGTGCAGCACCTCGTGAAACAGCCCAAGCCAGATCGGGAAATGCTCCGGCTTCACATCCGGGCGGGCCAGGTGCTCACGCATGGGGAAGCCGTCATAGACCCGTTCGCGCAGGATCGCGTTGCGCCAGAAGTTGGCGATCTTGGTCTCATGCTCCGGCCAGTTGGTGACATGAGCGGCGAACACCGGACCCAGCACCGGGTGACGCCGCACCGCGCTGTAAAAGACACGCACAACGCGCCGGATGTCGTCCGGGGTGATGTCGAAACGGGCCAACGGATGTGCGTCTTGCATGGTGTCTCTGCTCCACTTGGTCTGCGACGCCCAACCTAAGCCCGAAGCCGCCCCGCAGAAAGGGGCGCATGGCGTCGCATCCGTCTTGTGTGGTGGATAGACTTTACCCTTGCGCCACAAGCCCCTATAAGCGCTCTCATGACACCGACTGCAACACGACGTGTGGCCATCATTATTCGAATTATGAACCCGGCGCTCTGAGTATACGAGACGCCGGGCAAAGGTGCTTGAGTGATCGCACCGAACCGAATATCCCCAAACCGACCCGTTGATGCAAAAGGACGCCACCGATATGTGCGCCGACAAGACCGAAGTCACGCCCGACTACAAAGACACGCTGAACCTTCCCAAAACCGATTTCCCCATGCGCGCTGGCCTGCCCAAGCGCGAGCCCGCATGGCTGGAGCGCTGGGAAAAGATCGGCGTCTATGACCGCCTGCGAGAGAAGGAAGGCCGCACGCCCTTTGTTCTGCACGATGGCCCCCCCTACGCAAACGGTCACCTGCACATTGGCCACGCGCTGAACAAGACCATCAAGGATATCATCGTCCGCTCGCATCAGATGATGGGCTTTGACAGCCGCTATATCCCGGGCTGGGACTGCCACGGCCTGCCGATCGAATGGAAGATCGAAGAGCAGTACCGCAAGAAGGGCAAGAACAAGGATGCGGTGCCGGTCATCGAGTTCCGTCAGGAGTGCCGCAAGTTCGCCGAGGGCTGGATCGACGTCCAGCGGGCCGAGTTCAAGCGTCTGGGCATCACCGGCAATTGGCCGAACCCCTATATCACCATGGATTATCATGCCGAGGCGGTGATCGCCGAGGAGTTCATGAAGTTCCTGATGAACGGCACGCTCTATCAGGGCTCCAAGCCCGTGATGTGGTCGCCGATCGAGAAAACCGCGCTGGCCGAGGCCGAGGTCGAGTATCACGACAAGGAAAGCTTCACCATCTGGGTGAAGTTCAAGGTGGCCGAACCTGCGGATCACAAGCTGGCAGGCGCGCATGTGGTGATCTGGACCACCACGCCCTGGACCATGCCGTCGAACAAGGCCGTCGTTTACGGCGCCGACATTGCCTATGGCCTTTATGAGGTGACCGGTACGCCGGACGAATGCTGGGTCAACGTAGGCGACAAATACTTGCTCGCCGACAACCTCGCGGCAGATGTGTTCAAACGCGCCCGCTTGTCTGAGGATCAATATACCCGCGTGGCCGACGTCTCTGCCGACGATCTTGCGGGCATTGGCCTCGCCCACCCACTCGCCGGGGCTGAAGGTGCCAACGGTGAATGGGACGACATCCGCGACTTCCGCGCCGCCGAGTTTGTGACCGACACCGAAGGCACCGGCTTTGTGCATTGCGCGCCGAGCCACGGCATGGAGGAATTCGAACTCTACCGTGATCTTGGTATGCTGGAGCAGGTCATCACCTACAACGTGATGGATGATGGCGGCTTCCGCGCGGATCTGCCGTTCTTTGGCGGCAAATATATCCTCAATCGCAAGGGGGGCGAAGGCGACGCCAACAAGGCGATCATCGACAAGCTGGTCGAGGTTGGCGGCCTGATGGCGCGCGGCAAGATCAAGCACAGCTACCCGCATTCCTGGCGCTCCAAGGCGCCGATCATCTACCGCAACACGCCGCAGTGGTTCGTGGGCGTGGACCGCAAGCTGAACGACGGGCAGGATCAATACGGCGAGACCATCCGCGAACGCGCCCTGCGGTCCATCGACGAGCTGGTGAAATGGACCCCGCAATCGGGCCGCAACCGGCTCCATTCGATGATCGAGAACCGCCCCGACTGGGTGCTCTCGCGCCAGCGTGCCTGGGGCGTGCCGCTCACCTGTTTCACCAAGAAGGGCGCACTGCCGACGGATTCGGACTATCTGCTGCGGGACGAAACCCTGAATGCGCGCATCGTGGCCGCATTTGAGGAGCATGGCGCCGACATCTGGTACAGCGACGGTTTCAAGGCGCAGATGCTCGAAGGCATTGCCGACCCGGACGCCTATGATCAGGTCGTTGACGTGCTGGACGTGTGGTTCGATTCCGGTTCGACGCACGCCTTTGTCCTGCGCGACCGCGACGACGGTGCCGAGGACGGGATCGCGGATGTTTATATGGAAGGCACTGACCAGCACCGGGGATGGTTCCATTCCTCGATGCTGCAGGCCTGTGGCACCAAAGGCCGAGCGCCCTATCGCAACGTTGTGACCCATGGCATGACGCTGGATGAAAAGGGCTTCAAACAGTCGAAATCGCTGGGCAACATCATCCCGCCCGAGGATATCATCAAGCAGTATGGCGCCGATATCCTGCGGCTCTGGGTGGCGCAGACCGACTATACCGCCGACCAGCGGATCGGGCCGGAGATCCTCAAGGGGGTTGCCGACAGCTATCGCCGCCTGCGCAACACCATGCGCTTTATGCTCGGCAGCCTGGGCGATTTCAGCGAGGATCAGCGGGTTGACCCGGCGGATATGCCCGAACTGGAGCAATGGGTGCTGCACCGCCTGGCGGAATTGGATCACCAGGTCCGCGAACGCTATAAGGCGTTTGATTTCAATGGTGTCTGGCAAGCGGTCTTTACCTTTGCGACATTGGACCTGTCGGCCTTCTACTTCGACATCCGCAAGGATGCGCTCTATTGCGATGGCGACACGCTGAACGCCCGCGCCGCGCGCACGGTGCTGGACATCCTGTTCCATCGTCTGACCACCTGGCTTGCGCCGATCCTCGTCTTCACCATGGAAGAGGTCTGGCTGGAGCGTTTCCCCGGCGATGACAGCTCGGTGCATCTGGTCGATATCCCCGAGACGCCACGCGACTGGATCAATGAGCCGCTGGCGGCCAAATGGGCCAAGATCCGTCAGGCGCGTCGTGTGGTGACCGCAGCCCTGGAAGTGCAGCGCACCGACAAGGTGATCGGCGCCTCGCTGGAGGCGGCGCCGGTGGTGCATGTGCGCGACGTGGACGTTCTGAACGCCCTGAAGTCGGTGAATTTCGCGGATGTCTGCATCACCTCTGATGTGCAGCTGACCAATGATCCAAGCCCGGCCGAAGGCTATCGCCTGCCGGAGGTCGATGGCGTCTCCGTCGTGTTTGAAAAGGCCGATGGGCAGAAATGCCAGCGGTGCTGGAAAATCCTGCCGGATGTTGGCCTCCATGCGCACACCGGAACCTGTGGGCGCTGCAGCGCTGCGCTCGGATCCTGAGGGCGACGCAGCTTGAACGATTAAAAGAACGCCCGGAGAGACATCTCCGGGCGTTTTTTTGTCGAGTGTTGGTGCAGAAAGAGCTTCGCGGCGTCAGCGGGCGGCTCTGGCGGCTCACGCGGTCAGCACGGCGACCCGCGCGCGTTGATTGGTTCATCGCGAATAGGGCGGGCCAAAGGTCCAGGAGCCGCCCTCGGGCGCTGACCTGTCGGCCCTGTTTCGTGAACGGGATCTGCGGCTTGGGAAAGAAAATGGTGCCCCCACACGGACTCGAACCGCGGACCTACTGATTACAAATCAGTTGCTCTACCAGCTGAGCTATAGGGGCGGGAGTGGTCTTCGAGAAGGGCCTCTGCCGCGCGGGGCACGCCGAACCCTCGATTGAATCCTCAACTCCATCCGGTGCCGTCATTTACTCAGAAGCGCTCGCGCCTGCAAGTGCTTATTTCGCCGACTTCGGATGCAGGAGCGGATACGCGACAGGTGTTGCGGAGGCAAGCCCTTTTTGTGCGTTTGCAGCCTCGCAGACCGGACATGAGCCTTGCGTTCGACAGCTGCGCCAAACGGGCGTGATGTGGGCAGGACGCGTAATTCGGATTTGGTCAGTCGTGGCCCGGCGGCACCGGGATTGGCTTGCCTGACCCTCCGAGCAACTCCGCGTGGGTCAGGCATCTGCGGGGCGTGGTGCCTATCGTGCGCCGCCTGTCAGGGCTTTCTGCAGCGCATGATACGACGCCTTGGGGGTGCGTTTCAGGGTGTCAAAGTCCACATGCACCATGCCAAACCGCTTTTCATACCCGAGCGCCCATTCGTAGTTGTCGAGCAGGGACCACAGGAAATACCCCTGCACCGGGACGCCGGCGGCGATGGCGCGCTGGACGCGCTCCAGGTGGGCGTCGACATAGGCGATGCGCTCCGGGTCCGAGACCGTTCCGTCGGACACCAAATCGGCGTTGGCCATGCCGTTCTCTGTCACGATCAGGGGCAGGTCGCCGGTATATTCTGCGGCTGTGCGGGTCAGGAACTGGTAGAGGCCGTCAGGGTAGATTTCCCAGCCCATCTGGGTCTTGGGCAGGGGGCCGTCCAGCTCCGCGTAGTGGGGCCAGGCGCCGGCCTCGGGACCGATGACCTTGCGGGTGTAGTAATTGAGGCCACACCAGTCCACCGGCTGCGAGATGGTAGCGAAATCATCCTGCCAGCCTGCGGGCAGATGTGGTTCCAGCCCTTTCAGCGCCGCCTCGGGGTAGGCCCCCTTGAAGACGCCGCCGAGGAAGAAGCGGTTGTAGATCGCGTCATAGGTCTCTGCCGCCGCCAGTGCCGCGGGGCTCTGGTCGACTGGCTCGGCCCATTCGAAGTTGAACACCGCGCCGAGATTGCCCATGCCGAGCCCGCGCATCACCTCGATGGCGCGGCCATGCGCCAGCAGGACGTGATGCATGGCGCGGGCGGTGGCGCGAATGTCGCGCAGGCCCGGCGCATGGTGGCCAAGGAAATGCGACAGCCAGCCGACGCACCAGGGTTCGTTGATCGGGGCCACCGAATACATCCGGTCGCCGATGCGGGACATGATGACCTCGGTGAAGTCTGCAAACCAGTTGCCGATGTCGCGATTGCGCCAGCCGCCACGGTCGGCCAGCGGTTGCGGCAGTTCCCAGTGGTAGAGCGTCGCGCAGGGCTTGAGGCCCCGCTCCAGCATCGCGTCGGTCAGCCGGTCATAGAAATCAAGGCCTTCGGGGTTGGGGGTGCCGGTGCCCTCGGGCAGGACCCGTGCCCAGCTGGTGGAAAAGCGATAGCAGTCCAGCCCGGCCGCGGCGGCAAGGTCCAGATCCTCGGCATAGCGGTGATAGTGATCGCAGGCGGTATCGCCGTTTTCATTGCGGACCACATTGCCGGGGGTGGCAGCGAAGCTGTCCCAATGGGTGGGGCCGGCGCCGCCGAAGCCGTGCCCTTCGATCTGGTAGGAGGAGGTCGCGCTGCCAAACAGGAATCCGACGGGGAAATCCTGACGTGTGAAACTGAAGTCTGTCATATGTCTACATCCTGTTGGGCGCCGGTCCGGTGGAGCGACCGACGGTCAGCTCTGCTTCGAGCAATTCGGTGAGGGGCGGGGCCCCGGGGGTCTCGATCTGGGTGATGAGGAGCGTGGCCAGGCGTCGCCCGGCATCCCGCACCGAGGAGCGGGTGGCGGTAAAGACCGGCACATCGGCGCCATTGCGCAAATAGGACAGATCATCGTCATGGGTGATGACGGAGATTTCGCGGCCCATCACCATGCCTGCCTCCTCGATGGCGCGGCGCACCCCAAAGGCGGCGATGATCGAGGACACCAGATAGGCGGTGGGCGGCTGGTCCAGCTGCTGCGTCCGCCGCACTGTGTCATAGCCATAGACCTCGGTCATCTCACCGGCAAACAGCAGGTCCGGGTCGATCCCGATGTCTCGCGCCTGCAACGCGGCTTCGTAGCCCCGGCGCCGGCGAAAGGCGAAATCCATGCTTTCCTGGCCGTTGACCAGGCAGATGCGGCGGTGGCCGAGGTCGAGCAGGAAATCGGTGGCGCGGCGAAACGCGCTGGTGTTGTTCACATCGAGCCAGCTGTAGGGGGCGGTGATGTCGGTGGCGCGCCCATGCACGGCAAAGGGCAGGCCGATGTCCTGCAACATGGTGATCCGCGCGTCCCGCATTTTCGGGGCGTGCAGCACGATGCCGTCGACATTCCGCTTGGCCACCATCTCGTGATAGGCGCGCGACTGATCCTCATCCGCCACCAGCGACAGCACCATGTCATAGCCGGCCTTGCTGTAGCGCTCTCCGGCGCCGGCGATGAAGTCGCCAAAGATCGGGTTCATCATCTCGTGCTGGGTCGACATCGGGATCACATGACCGATCGCCATGGCGCGTCCGGTCGCCAGCGCCTTGGCACGGGTGTTGGGGCGATAATTGTGCTGTTGTGCGGCGGCCATGACCCGTTTGCGGGTGGCCTCGCTGACCTCTGGGTAGCCGTTCAGCGCGCGGCTCACGGTTGTCTGGGACAGTCCCAGATGCGCTGACAGCTGTTTGAGGTTCATGCTTACGGTTCTCCAAAGCGCTTTAAAGTTGGGCTGCAATCGGTTTCAGGCACCCCTGTCTGCCTGTGATTATGACAAAGGGGAAGAGCTGATTTCAAGCATATATGTTTGGGCGCTAACATCGAGTCATTGACAGTTGTCTCCGAATCTAGAAGTTTAATGACAGTCAAAGCGCTTTGGTTGTTTGGTTCGAGTGCTCAAAATACTAGCCTCAGAAGAACAACCAACACGGGATGATGGCGCAAGAAAACATCGGGAGGAGATACGATGAAACGGAGTTTGATGACGGCCGCGGGCGTGATGGCACTGGTGGCCGGTACCGCTGGCGCGCAGGAGCTGATTTTTCCGGTCGGAGAAGGCGACTTCAACTGGGACAGCTACGCCGAACTGGAAAAGATGGACCTCGGCGGCGAGCAGGTGACGGTTTTTGGTCCCTGGCTTGGTCCGGACCAGGAACTGGTCGAGAACGTACTGGCCTATTTCGCAGCGGCAACGGGGGCCGACGTCCGCTATGCAGGCTCCGACAGCTTTGAACAGCAGATCGTCGTCGATGCCGAAGCCGGCTCCGCGCCCAATGTGGCGGTCTTCCCGCAGCCCGGCCTCGTGTCCGACATGGCCGCGCGCGGGTTCATCGCACCGCTGGGCGACGACACCGCAAACTGGGTCAAGGACAATTACGCCGCGGGTCAGTCCTGGGTGGATCTGGGAACATTCTCGGGGCCGCAGGGCGATGACGGCCTGTTTGGCCTGTTCTACAAGGTCGATGTGAAATCCCTTGTCTGGTTCAACCCGGAAAATTTCGAGGATTTCGGCTATGAGATCCCGACCTCGATGGAGGAGCTGAAGACCCTCACAGATCAGATGGTCGAGGATGGCAACACCCCGTGGTGCATCGGGCTGGGCTCCGGCGGTGCGACCGGGTGGCCGGCCACCGACTGGGTCGAGGACATGATGCTGCGCACGCAGGACCCGGCGGTCTATGACCAGTGGGTCAGCAACGAGATCCCGTTCGACGATCCGCGCGTCGTCGAGGCGATCGAGGAGTTCGGCTATTTCGCCCGTAACGACGACTATGTCTCCGGCGGGGCAGGGGCCGTGGCCTCCACCGACTTCCGCGACAGCCCCAAGGGCCTGTTCGCCAGCCCGCCGCAGTGCATGATGCACCGTCAGGCATCCTTCATTCCGGCCTTCTTCCCCGAAGGCACCGAAATGGGTCTGGACGCGGATTTCTTCTACTTCCCCGCCTATGAGGGCAAGGAACTGGGCAACCCGGTTCTGGGGGCCGGCACCATCTGGTCGATCACCAATGACAGCGATGGCGCACGGGCGCTGGTGGAATTCCTGAAATCCCCGATCGCGCATGAGGTCTGGATGGCGCAGCAGGGCTTCCTGACACCGCACAAGGGCGTCAATACCGAGCTTTACGCCACCGACACGCTGAAGAAGATGGGTGAGATCCTTCTGTCCGCCGACACCTTCCGCTTTGATGCGTCGGACCTGATGCCGGGCGGCGTCGGTGCCGGCAGCTTCTGGACCGGTATGGTGGACTACGCGGGTGGCAAGCCTGCGGCAGAAGTGGCCACCGACATCCAATCCTCCTGGGACGCGCTGAAGTAACCGCACGTCCTGTCGCGGGGTCGCTCTGGGGCGGCCCCGCTTCCCTTGCCGGTGAGGCCGCGCCAACTCGCGATCTGCCTTGTCGGCCCCAATTCTTCTTCAGGAGCCAGTCATGCATCCAGCCATTCAAGGGCTGCTGACCATCGCCTTTGGCGTCGGGGGCTGTGTCGGCTATTTCTACCTCTCGAACCTTGTCCTCGACACGCTGATCTTTCCGGCGCGGGGCAAGGAGATTGCCCGCAATATCCGACGCGCCAATATGGTGCGACCGTGGCTGTTCCTGTTTCCGGCCCTGCTGGCGCTGGGGCTGTATCTGGCCTATCCGGTGGTGGAGACCCTGCGCCTGTCGCTGACCGAACGCCAGCCCGGCGGCGGGTCGGAGTTTGTCGGCCTTGCCAACTACAGCCAGATGCTGGGCGAGGATAAATTCTGGGAGGCGCTGCGCAACAATTTCCTCTGGCTTCTGGTGGTGCCTGCGGCCTCGACCGCGTTTGGCCTGCTGGCCGCGCAGCTCACCGACCGGCTGGCCTGGGGCAATATCGCAAAATCGCTGATCTTCATGCCGATGGCGATCTCCTTTGTCGGCGCGGCGGTGATCTGGAAACTGGTCTATGACGCCCGCCCGCCGGGCACCGAACAGATCGGCATCCTGAATGCGATCTACATCTGGCTTGGCGGTGTCGAGCCGCAGCAATGGCTGACCATTCCGTTCTGGAACAACTTTTTCCTGATGATGGTGCTGGTTTGGATTCAGACCGGCTTTGCCATGGTGATCCTGTCGGCTGCCCTGCGCGGCATCCCCGAGGAAACCATCGAGGCGGCCATCGTCGATGGCGCCGGTCCGTTCCAGATCTTCTTCAAGATCAAGGTGCCGCAGATCATGGGCACGATCGTGGTGGTCTGGACCACCATTACCATCGTGGTGCTGAAGATCTTCGACATCGTGTTTGCGCTGACCAACGGCCAGTGGGAAACGCAGGTTCTGGCCAACTACATGTACGACAAGCTGTTCCGCGCCAATGACTGGGGCGTCGGCTCGGCCTCGGCGATGATCATCATGCTGCTGGTGACGCCGATCCTGGTCTGGAACGTCTACAACGCACGCCGTGAAATGCGCTGAGGGAGGGCTTTGCCATGAATGCCATTGCAGGACAGAAGCCCGGGCTGATCTGGGCGCTTCGTATCTCGGTCATCGTGCTGGTGGGGCTGTGGCTGTTCCCGACCGTGGGGCTTTTGGTGTCGTCCTTCCGGACCGGCGACCAGATTGCCACCTCGGGCTGGTGGAAGGCACTGTTCCCGACCGAGCAGAACCTCACCCTGCGCACGGCCGCGCCCGATACCCAGGTGCAGGACGGTGATGTCTGGGTGATCGAGGGCAACCTGTTCGAAGATGACAGCGAGGCGGAAATCTCCGCCTGGGGCACCAACGCGCGCGACATCTCTGCCTATGGGCCGGGTGACACCGCCGAGCTGCGCCGAGGCGGTCAACTGACGGTGCAGGCCGACGGCAGCTATCGCCTTCAGGCCGAAGAGGAAATGGGCGGACGCCGGGGGCCCCGGGTCTTTGTCACCGCTGTGGTGCCGCCGGAATTCACGCTGCAGAACTATGAGACCATCCTGATCTCGGGTGGGTCGACCGACAATATGGCGCGGGCGTTTTTCAACACGCTGACGGTGACCATCCCGGCGACGATCATTCCGATCCTGGTGGCCGCCTTTGCCGCTTATGCGCTGGCGTGGATGGAGTTCCCGGGCCGTGCCCTGCTAATCGCCGCCATCGTGGGCCTGCTGGTGGTGCCGTTGCAGCTGGCGCTGATCCCGCTGCTGAAGTTCCACAACGAGATCGGCATCGGCAAGGGCTACCTCGGCGTCTGGATGGCGCATACCGGGTTTGGCCTGCCGCTGGCGATCTATCTGCTCCGGAACTACATGGTGGGCATCCCGCGCGACATCATCGAGAACGCCCGCGTCGATGGCGCAACCGATTTCCAGATCTTCACACGCATCATCCTGCCGCTGTCGTTCCCGGCGCTGGCCTCCTTTGCGATTTTCCAGTTCCTGTGGACCTGGAACGATCTTCTGGTGGCCATGGTGTTCCTGATCGACGCCACGGGCGAGACCACGGTGATGACCAAGCAGATCGTCGAGCTTCTGGGCACCCGCGGCGGCAATTGGGAGATCCTCGCGACCTCCGCCTTTGTCTCCATCGCGGTGCCGCTGGCGGTGTTCTTTGCCATGCAGAAATACCTGGTGCGTGGGCTTCTGGCCGGTTCGGTCAAGTGACCGACCCATGCACCGTGTTCAACTTTCAACCTCCGATGACGGACTTCACGACATGAACGCTCAGACCTCCATCAACCCCGCCTCCGTTCTGGCCAACGATCCTGACTGGTGGCGCGGGGCGGTGATCTACCAGATCTATCCGCGCAGCTATCAGGACAGCAACGGCGACGGCATCGGCGATCTGCCGGGCATCACCTCGCGGCTGGAGCACATCGCCTCGCTCGGGGTGGATGCAATCTGGATTTCGCCCTTCTTCACCTCGCCGATGAAGGACTACGGCTACGACGTCAGCGATTATTGTGACGTCGATCCGATGTTCGGCACATTGGCCGATTTTGACGCGCTGGTGGCCAAGGCGCATGACCTTGGCCTGCGGGTGATGATCGATCTGGTGCTGTCGCATACCTCCGACCAGCACCCGTGGTTCGCCGAGAGCCGCCAGAGCCGCGACAACCCCAAGGCCGACTGGTACGTCTGGGCCGACCCGCAGCCCGATGGCACGCCGCCGAACAACTGGCTGTCGATCTTTGGCGGCCCCGCCTGGCACTGGGACGCGCGGCGCGAACAATACTACCTGCACAACTTCCTCGTCTCACAGCCGGATTTGAACTTCCACTGCGACGCGGTGCAGGATGCCTTGCTGGACGCCACCCGGTTCTGGCTCGACCGCGGCGTCGATGGCTTCCGTCTGGACACTATCAACTTCTATATCCACGACAAGGAGCTGCGCTCCAACCCGGCGCTGCCCAAGGACCAGCGCAATGCCAATATCGCGCCGTCGGTGAACCCCTATAACCACCAGGAGCACCTCTATTCCAAGAACCAGCCGGAGAACCTTGAATTCCTGGCCCGGTTCCGGGCACTGCTGGATGAATACCCGGCAAAGACCGCGGTGGGCGAGGTGGGCGATGCGCAGCGCGGGCTGGAGATCCTCGGGCAGTACACCGCCGGCAATACCGGCGTGCATATGTGCTACGCGTTCGAATTTCTCGCCAAGGATCCGCTGAACGCAGCGCGGGTGGCAGAGGTGTTCGACACCGTCGATGAGGTGGCCGCCGATGGCTGGGCTTGCTGGGCGTTTTCCAACCACGACGTTGTCCGCCATGTCAGCCGCTGGAACCTGTCGGACGCGGCGCTGCGGCTTTATACCACCATGATGATGTGCCTGCGCGGGTCGGTCTGCATCTATCAGGGCGAGGAATTGGGCCTGCCCGAGGCCGACATCGCGTTCGAGGATCTGCAAGACCCCTATGGCATCGAGTTCTGGCCCGAATTCAAGGGCCGCGACGGCTGCCGCACGCCCATGGTCTGGGATCAGGGCAACACCTATGGCGGCTTCTCCGAGGCACGCCCCTGGTTGCCGGTGAGCCTGGAGCATGCAAACCGCGCAGTAAGCATGCAGGAAGCGGACCCGGACGCGCTGCTGCACCACTATCGCCGCGCCATTGCCCTGCGCCGCGCCCATGCCGCCCTGTCGCGGGGCAGTCATGACCGGGTGCAGGCCACGGGCAATGTGGTGCAGTTCACCCGCTCGGCAGAGGGCGAGGAGATCTTCTGCGCCTTCAACCTCGGTGACACACCGGCGGAAATCACTCTGCCCGCGGGCGCGTGGGAGCAGCTGGGTGCGGATCTGGGCACTGCGGACGTGGCGGCGACGGTGGGCACACTGACACTGGCTCCGTGGCAACCTTGCCTCGCACGGCGCGTATAAAACACTCTGGGAGGAGGACACCATGGCGAACCTGAAACTGACCGGAGTGGAAAAGACCTATGCCGGCGCGGTCAATGTCCTGAACGACATCAACCTCGATATCCAGCAGGGCGAGTTGATCGTCTTTGTGGGGCCGTCGGGCTGCGGCAAGTCCACGCTGTTGCGGATGATCGCGGGGCTGGAGCGGATCACCGGCGGCACGCTGGAGATCGACGGCGCGGTGATGAACGACATCCCTCCGGCGCAGCGTGGCATCGCCATGGTGTTCCAGTCCTACGCGCTCTACCCGCATATGACGGTGCGCGACAACATGGCCTTTGCGCTCAAGATTGCGGGCAAAAGCAAAGAGGAGATCGACGCCGCCATCGAGCGCGCGGCCAAGATCCTGCAGCTGGAGGATTACCTCGACCGCTTGCCCAAGGCGCTGTCGGGCGGGCAGCGGCAGCGGGTGGCGATCGGCCGCTCCATCGTGCGCGACCCCAAGGTTTATCTCTTTGACGAGCCGCTCTCGAACCTCGATGCGGCCCTGCGGGTGGCAACACGGATCGAGATCGCGCAGCTGAAAGAGTCGATGCCCGACAGCACCATGATCTACGTGACCCACGATCAGGTGGAAGCAATGACCCTGGCCAGCCGCATCGTGGTGCTGGCCAACAAGGGCATCGCCCAAGTGGGCACGCCGCTGGAGCTCTATGAGCGCCCCGAAAACGAGTTTGTGGCGCAGTTCATCGGCTCTCCGGCGATGAACCTGATCCCGGGCGAGGTGATCGCAACGGGCGAACAGACGCGGCTGCGGCTGGAACACGGCGAGGAGATCACCTCCACCGTGCCGACACGCGACAGCGATATGGGGTTGCAGGTGAATGTGGGTGTGCGCCCCGAGGACCTGTTCGAAGAGGGCGAGGGCGGTGCGGTGATCGACACCACCGTCAATATCGTCGAGGCGCTGGGAGAGGTCACGGTGCTGTATTTCACCGCAGCCCCGGGCCGGGAGCCGCTGATTGCCAAGCTTCCGGGCATCCACGGCGGGCTGCGAGGGCAGCGCGTGCGTCTCTTTGCCAGACCGGACAAGGTACATCTGTTCCACAACGGGCGGTCGCTTCTGTACCGCTGATCCTGCAAGCCGCCATTCTGTCGTCCACAGCTGCGCGCGTCCCGTTCGGGGCGCGCGTTTTTGCACCGACTCCTAAAACTTTAACGATTGCTGCCTCAGTTAAGGGATCTGAAACCTGTTCGAATGTGGCAATTGTGACAGATTTGGTGCGTCACATCGCTGATTTTGCGGTGGTATTATCCACCGAAACGGGAACAATCCGGGGAAATTGGCCCTGCATTCGCTACAATTTGTTTTAAATTCCATGACTTTAGGGTCAATTTGTCTTTATTGTTAACTTTTGTGCCCATAGTGCATGGGTTTTCTGCGATCCTGACCCTGATCTGACCTGGGGGGGTTAAGGTTTGTTAACACTGTCACAATCAATCCATGAATTGGTCCAAGGCCAACAGGGGCCAGCCATATTCCAGCCGCACGCCTGAACGAGGGTGTGAACGTGGGAAAATGGAGTGGAACCATGAGACTGATGCTAGCGATCATCGCGGCATGCCTGTCTTTCGGCATGTCCGAGTCTGCCATGGCCAAGGATCGCAGGGCCAGCAGCTTGCCGGGGTGGGAAGCTGTCGGGCGGCTCAATATAGCCGGAAAATACATGTGCACGGGAACGCTGATTGCGTCCAACCTCGTTCTGACCGCGGCGCATTGCGTCTATGATGCGCAGACCGGGCGGCGGGTGAACCCGCGCGGGATCCGCTTTGAGGCGGGGCTCGACGGGCGCCGGTTCAAGGCGGCGCGTATGGTCAGCAAGGCCGTGATACACCCGTCCTATCAGTTCCGCGCAGGCGGCGACGCGCAACTGGGACATGACATCGCGGTGCTGCGCCTGTCGACGCCGATCAGCCGGACCGAGATCCGTCCGTTTACGATGTCGGCCCGCGCCGACCGGGGGGCGAGTGTGGATGTGCTGTCCTACAGCTATCACAATGCAACGCGGGCCAGCCGTCAGCAGGGGTGCCATGTGCTGTCCCGCCGTACCCGCACGCTGGTGATGTCCTGCCGTGTCGATTTCGGAGCCTCCGGTGCACCGGTGCTGGACGTCACTCCGGGGCAGGCGCCCAAGATCGTCTCGGTGATTTCGTCAAAGGCCGCGATGGGCCATCGCCGGGTGTCGATCGGCACCGCTCTCGACAGTACGCTGCGAATGATGATGCAAAGCGCGATCTGACGACGCAGCCAGGCTGGCGGTGGGGCCAGCTTCAAGACAACGATGCCAGGTGTGACAGGCCAGAACGGCTGTCCCCCTCGCGACAGTGCAATGACGGCCCGCTGGATGTGTCAGCGGTGATCCGGACCCTGGCTGGCAGGGCCGGTTTCTTGCTGTTCTGCACCCGTGTCGCGCTCCCGGTCGGAGCCGGTCCTAGGGTTCGCGGAAGGCTTCGCGGGATTTGTAGAGCGGTTTCAGCAGGTAGCTCAGAATGGTCTTGGAGCCGGTCTGAAGTTCCGCGGTGGCGCGCATGCCGGGGCGGATCTCGATCTGCTGCTGGCGCGCGGTGAGGCTGGAGCGATCGACCCGCACCGTTACCCGGTAGTAGGGCGGCGCGTCCGGATCGCGCTCATCCTCGAAGGTATCGGCAGAGACGATGTCCACTTTGCCCCGGAGCGAGCCGTAGATGGTGTAATCATAGGCGGTGAGCTTGATGGTCACATCCTGACCGCGCTGCACGTTGGCGATATCCTCGGGCTTCACCCGCGCCTCGACAAACAGCTCTTCGCCCAGCGGGATGATCTCGAGGATCTCGTCACCGGGCCGGATCACGCCACCGATCGTGGTGACCGCGAGACTGTTGACGATGCCGGCCATCGGCGAGGTAATCACGGTGCGCTCCAGCTGATCGCGGGCGAGCCGCTGTTCCTGCCGCAGCGAGGTCAGTTCGCGCAGGGTGTCAGAGTACTCCTCGGCCAGTTCCAGTTCCGACTGGGTGCCGATCTCGTCGAACTTTGCCTGTGCGTCGCTGACCTTCTTCTTGGCTTCGTTCACCTCCAGCAACGCCACGATCTTTTGCTCGTGCAGGGAGCGCAGGTTCGACAATTCGTTCTTCAACTGGCGCAGGATGTCCTCGGCGCTGTTGCGGCGGCTGTCGAAATCGCTCTGACGGGCCTTGAGCAGCGCCCGCTCCGACGCGAGGATGGAAGGCGAACGGCTTGCCAGCGCCCCGGGCACCGTGAACTCATAGGCGCCCTCGATCTCGGCTTCCAGCCGGTATTGCTTGATCTCAAGCGCGTCGATCTGGTCTTGCAGGTCGTCGGACGCGGCGCGGAACTTGGTGTCCTGGAGCTTGGCCAGAACCTGTCCGGCCTGCACCGTATCGCCTTGGCGCACGTGCAGCTCGGCCAGGATGCCGCCTTCGAGGTTCTGCACGATCTGCGAGCGGGACGAGGACACCACCTGGCCATCGGCGCGCACGATTTCATCGACCGAGGCAAAGCCGGCCCAGGTCAGGAACAGCACCAGCACCAGCGCCACCAGCTTGATCATGCGGCTGGCGCCGTGGGTGCCTTCGAGAATGTCCATATCGGCTGCAATGCTCATGAGGCTTTGCCCCCTCCGTTCAGATGCGCCAGAACCTCGTCGCGAGGGCCGTCGACGACCATACGTCCGGCTTGCAGGATCAGGGTGCGATTGGTCAGAGACAGGATCGGCATGCGGTGGGTTGCAATGATGGCCGTGCGGTCGCCGAGCCAGTCATCCAACCGGCTGACGAGGGTACGCTCCAGGGTCTGGTCCAGGGCCGCAGTGGGTTCGTCCAGCAACACGACTGAGGGGTTCTGCAGGTGCAGCCGGGCCCAACCCACGGCCTGACGCTGGCCGATCGACAGGCCCGCGCCGCCGTCACCGATCTGCAAGTCCAGGCCGCGCGGGTGGCTGCGCACAAACGGGGCGAGGCCGGCAAATTCCAGCGCCGTCATCAGCTGTTCGTCGTCATGGGTCAGATAAGAGAGGTTCAGGTTGTCGCGCAGCGTGCCGGCAAAGAGCTTCACCTCCTGGCCGAGATAGCCGATGTGACGGCGCAGGTCGCGCGGCTCGATCTGGCTCATGTCGGTGCCGTCGATCATCACGCGGCCACGTTCGGGGGCGTAGAGGCCTGAGAGCAGCTTCAGCAGGGTCGATTTGCCCGAACCGTTCACACCAAGGACCGCGACGCGCTGGCCGGGGGTGATGGCCACGGCGGGCACATCCACGGTTGGCGCGCCTTCGGGGTCGTAGCGGAACACCACCTCGCGCAGCTCAAAGCGGCCTTCGATGGTCTCGCGGCGCAGATAGGCGCGACCTTTCTCGCGTTCTTGCGGGGCGGTGGCGATGACGTCCAGTGCATCCAGCGCCGCACGCACATTGCTCCAACGCGCCAGCGTGCCGGCGAATTGCGTCAGCGGCGCCAGCGTGCGGCTGGTCAGGATGCCGGTGGCGATGATGGTGCCGACGGTGAATTCGCCGGCAAAGACCATGTAGGTGCCCAGGATCACGGCGCAGATATAGGTGGCCTGCTGTACGCCCTGGCTCCAGTAGGTCAGGGCGCTCGCCATTTTGCGCTGCCCGTTGGAGGCCTGCGAGGACAACAGGTTCAGCTCGTCCCAGAGCCGCAGGATGCGTTCCTCGCCGCGCTGGGTCTTGATGGTCTCCATCTCGCTGACAACCTCTTGCAGCAGCCGGCCGCTCTTGGCCGAGGCGCCCTGCGCCTGGCGGGTCATCGCCAGCATCTTTTTCTGGATGAAGTAGCCGGGCAGCAGCATCAGCACGCCGCCGATCATGATCACATAGACCACCGGGCCGCCGATCGAGGCCACCAGCAGCAGGAACACGGCGATAAAGGGCACATCCGCCAGCGTCGACAGGGTGGAGGAGGTAAAGAACTCCCGCACCGAGGAAAAATCGCGCATCGCGGCGAACAGGCCGGAGGGCGGCAGCGGGCTCTGATCCATGCGCAGGCCGATGACCCGGCGCATCAGCTTGTGCTGCACGGCCATGTCGATCTGGCGTCCGGCGGCGTCGGTGATGCGGGCCCGGGCGAGCTTCAGCAGCCCTTCCATCCCGATCGCCATCAGCGCCCCGATCGCCAGCACCCAGAGGGTCGCCTGTGACTGATGCGGCACCACCCGGTCATAGACCTGCAGTGAGAACAGTGCCACCGCGACGGCCAGCACATTGGCCACCAGCGAGCCGAGCATGATCTCACTCATCTGGCGGCGGTACTTGGGAAATTCCCCCCAGAACCAATGCGATGTGTCGAGTTGGGGCGTATGGCGCTGGGTCAGCTGTGCGAGCGTCGCGCGCGCGGTCAGAACCTGCCCGGTAAAGAAGGGCATGAAATCCTGCATCGGCACTTCGGCCCGATTGTCAGGACAGGACGTATCGTAGATGGTCACACCGGCGTTGCCCTGGCTCAGCACCAGCACCGGCTGGCCACCCTGCATGATCGCGATCGCGGGCCAGGTGCGTGCGGTGGGGCGTTTGACCTGCTGCACCCGGGCCTTCAGCCCGGAGGAGATCAGTGCGCTCATCATCGCTTCGGGGCGCAGGGAGGCCGCGCCGCTGGCCTGGAGCTGTTCGACCAGATCCTGCGGTGCCAGCGTCACCCCGCGCAGCGAGGCCAGGCGGCACATGAGCTGAGCCCGCGCCTTGATCCGGTCGTGATACGGGACAGCGTCCTCGGGGGCGGGGTCCGTGTCCTGCGCGGATGGAGCAGTGATCGCCGTGGGAGAGATCGTCGCGATGGTCTCCTCCTCGCGACCCGGTTCCGGGGGCGCGGCGGCATCGCTTTCGCGCGCTGCACTGTCGTCCGTGGGGGCTGGGGGAAGGCTGGGTGTCATCGACGCCTGCGGGGCGCGTTCGCGCATCTCTGCCTCGGGGCGCGGGCCGTCCTGGGCTGAGGTTTCGGCAGGCGAGGGGGCCACCATGGAAATCTTGACCGGAGCCTTGCCCCCTTTGCCAGCGGGACCGGAGGCGCGCCCCTTGAGAGCACGCCCGCCGGTCACGGAGGAGAGCTTCAAGCCGCGCTTGGCTGGTTTGGGCGCCGTTGCGGGCGGAGTCTGATTGTCGTGATCCGTCAAATCTTGTCCCCATCCGCCAACAGACCCAGCGAGGCCGCAAGCGCCAGCTGGATCAGCACAACTTCATATTTTGCGTCGATATAGGCCTGTTCCCGCTTTACCAGTTCCTCGTAGATCGGGATCACGTCCATGACCGGGCGCTGACCGGCCTCGAACTGGGCCTTGAACAGGTTGTAGGTTTCGCGGCTGGCGCGTGACAGCGACAGGGCCTCGCGTTCCTGGCGGCGATAGGAGGCCAGGCGCTGGATCTCGCGGCTGTACTCGCGCCGTGCCTCTTCCTCCACCTCGCCGATGCGACGGCGGGCGGCTTCTTTGGAGGCTTCGACGGCCTGCAAGGCGGCGGGCGTGCCAAGGCCAAGCGGCTCGGCCAGGTTCAACAGCACGCCGGCGCCCTCACCCTCGCTGCCGACCTGTCCGGTCGCAGAGACCTGCGGCAAAAGGCCGGCGCGCTCCATCTTGGCCTGTTCGATGGTGCGGGTGGCCTCGGATTGGGCCTTCAGGACGCTCAGGTAGGCGCTGCCGTCCGGCGGCAGGCTCAGGTCCAGCCGCTGCGGCGAGGCCGGGAACTGCTGGCCTGTCATCGCTTCCAGCTCGGCGCGGGCGGTGCGGGCGGCATCATTGGCCGTGGCCATGCTGGATTGCACGCCGCTGATCTTGGACTGCACCACATTGAGGTCGGAGCGGTCCGACACGCCCCCGTTGACGCGGCCCACCACCACGCGCTCGAAATCGCGCATGGTGCGGATGGCGCGATGGGCATAGGCGGCTTTCTCGTCCCCGCGCAGCCCTGCCACATAAAGCGAGAGCGCGGTTTCGACCCGGTCGTTCATGTCTTCGGACAGGGTGACGGCGGCCACCTCCACGTCGGCGGCGGCAAAGGCGCGTTCGGCCTTGCGGCGGCCATTGTCGAACAGCACCTGCTCCAGAAGCAGGCTTGCGACCATTTCACCGAGATCGTTGAGGCTCACGCTGGGACGCAGAGAGGGCAGCCAGTTCTTTGACTTTGCCTCGGCGCGCAGCTTGGCACTGATGAGGTCGGATTCGGAGGCACGGGCAGAGGCCGACAGCGCCGCATCCGCGACGGTATCGTAAATACTGCCCGGTTCCAGCAGCGAGCGGCGCTGCATCAGCGCCGAGATGACTTCGGATTGCGGGGCATCTTCCGCCTGGGCGAAATTGCTGCGCGCAGCGCCGGTTGCCGGATCTCCCGCCGCGGTTCCGGGGGCGGGCAGATCACAGGCCGTCAGGCTGCACATCAGTGCAACGGCAGAAATGCGTCGTGCCAGAGCCATAGCTGTCCCTCGTGCCTCAGATCCCGTGGTTGATCCACGGGTTATCGCCTCGGCGCGCCCCGACCGCCCCCACGCGGAGGGCAGGCGGCGCGCGCGCCGGGCGTTTTTAGATGATGACATTCACGTCGTCTTCGACCAGGAGCGTGGTGTCACCGTCGCCGATGGTGTAGACATTAAAATCACCACTCTCGTCAGTACCTTGAAGCGTGGCACCAATCAGCGTCACGGTGTCATCCGATCCGCCCAAGATCGTGACCGAGTCGGAGTTCCCCGAAAGGGCATTGATGTCGGCCTCTGTAAGTTCCAGAGAGACCTGATCGGCGAACTCCAAATTCAGCTGGTCGATGTTGAATGCCGAAACGCCAGCGTGGTCGATGGTTCCGCTTTCGGTCGCGTTGTCTTCAAAGAACACCATCGTGGAGGAGCTGTTGCCCGCCGCATCCTCGGTGCTGACCACCAGGTTGGTGCCATCGGCCACGACGTCGTCGAACATCAACATGGTGCTGCTGCCCACGTCAAAAGAGGTGGTCTCCTGAACCTCGGAGGTGCCATTGGCCTCCAGGGTGCTGACGGAGAGGCTGTCGGCGGTGTCTTCCACGTTGATATTGGTGAGGTTGTCGTCCCCATCAGTGCCGGTTCCGGTAATCACCGCGGTGCTGATATCTGTATCAATGCTGAAGTCCTGGGTGATGGTCTCCACATTCCCGGCCTCGTCGGTGGCGGAAATGGTGGCGGTCACATCACGGGAGTCCGTGCCCAGGTCATCCCCGTCGAGCGTCAGGCTCCAGTTGCCATCGTCGTCGACGCTGGCCGGGTAGGTGGTGCCATCGATTTCCACAGAAACAGTGGAGCCTTCCTCGACTGTGCCAGCCAGGGTGAAGCCGGAGTTCAACTCGGACGTGTTGACCACATCGTCCGAGGTCTGAAGCGTCTCGGACCCATAGTTCACCACCTCGGTGTCGAGCGCCACCGTGTCGCTGTCGGTCTCGGTGTTGCCGAGGTCATCGCTGATCGAGGCGGTAACATCGAGCGTGTCTGTGCCTTCATCAATCTCGCTGGCGTCGAAATCATAGGACCAGTTGCCGTCGGCGTCGGCGACGGTGGTGCCACTGGCATCGCCGAGCGTCACGGTGACGGTCTCGCCCGCGGTTGCGGTGCCGGTGATGGTCACACCGTCCGCGCGCTCCGCGGCGTTGATAATGTCGTCGGTTTCGATCGGGTCATCGTCAAGCTGGACAAAACCGGCATCGGTATCGACCGCGATGGTCGATGTCGCCGTCGCGGTATTGCCCGCCGTATCGGTCGATGTGACCGTGATCTCGCGATCATATTCGCCCTCGGTGTCAAACACGGTGCCCGAGGGGTAGGTGACGGTCCAGGTGCCATCGCTGGCTGCGGTGGTTGTGCGGGTGACCCCTTCGATGGTGACTTCGACGGTGGCCCCGGCCTCGGCTGTGCCGGTAATCGCCACACCCGCCGCCGCTTCTGCCGCGGTGACGATGTCATCCCCGCCCGACAGGCCGCTGTCGATGGTGACGGCGGTTTCGGTATCCACCTCCAGCACATCCGTCGTGGTGGTGCTGTTGCCATGCGGGTCGGTGGTGGTGATGGTGATCCCGGTTTCGTATTCGCCGGTTTCGATTTCATCAGAGGTAAAGGTCACCGACCAGGTGCCGTCTTCGGCGACCGTGGTGGTCTGAGTGGCGCCGTTGATTTCCAAGGAAACCGTCGCGCCCGCCTCGCCGGTGCCGGTGATGATGGTGCCGCTGGCCTGCTCGTCGCCGTCGACGATATCGCCGACCGACTGTGTGCCTTCGGTGATGATGACGGTGGGCGGCTCGGAGTCGATGTCGATGGTGGGGCCGTCCAGGTCCTCGTAGGTGGTGCCATCGGGGGCGACCACGTCAACCACGGTTTCATAGACCCCGTCATCGGGCAGATCATCGGTGGGAACGTTCACCGACCAGGTGCCGTCATCCTCGACAGTAGTGGTGACCACCACATCGCCGATGGTGACCTCCACATCGGAGCCCGCTTCGCCGGTTCCGGAAATGGTCACGCCGTCAGGGTCGCCCTCGGGGACATCATAGGTGCCGTCGGCATCATTGACGGTCGGCACGATGGTGTCGGTGCCGCCGTCACCTCCGTCGCCATCGCCGCCGCCTCCACCGCCGCCGCCGCCTCCGACGCCGGCAATGACCGCAGCACCCGCCGCTGCGGCACCTACGCCGCCAAGCCCGCCGAGGAGGGGCGCGGCCAGGGGTGCGACCACCGGTTCGATGCGGTCCACATCGAGGAAGACCATATCGTCATAGGCGCTCCACTTGCCCGACAGGTCCAGCGGCTCGTAGCTGGCAAACAGCATGCCTTCGGATTTGTCCTCCAGGACAACCTCGATGAAATCGCCCTCGTCGCTGAGGAACAGGTTTTTCGGACCGGTGCTGGCGGTGTCGTAGAACCCGTCCAGCTCCACCACGGTGCCGTCTGCCAGGGTGATGTGCAGGTCACTCCCCCGGCGGGCGTAGCTTTCGACATCGGTCGGATCGAGGTTGAGGGAAATATCCTTGGCCCCGGTTGTCGGGATGATGGAAGGGGATCCTTCTGCCGAGGTGCCATGCTGGTTGGTGCCCAACGCATCGCGGGCAATAAATGCAACGGTGCTCATGCTAAACTGCTCACTTTATACAGGACACGCCCTCATGCGAGGCACGCGCCGCTGGTTTCATTCGCCTATATGTGTCTGCCGTGTGCCGTCTCTGCGGCTTTATTGAGGTTAATATGCATTCATCTCTAATTATGTGTCCAGTCCAAGATTTACGTGGGGGACCATGAATGAGGCCGGGGCGTGCCTCAAACTCCTCACTTTTTTGACTTCTCCGGCGCGGAGTGACCAATTTGCCTCAGTTCTTAAGGAAGTGTTACCGGCGCCAAAAAGGCGGACGCGGCCCGTCGTGTGGCACCGTTCAGCATCGCAAAGCAGCTGTGAAGCGGTGTTGCACAGGCCGTCCGGAGCGTCGCGGCTGCGGGTCAATAACGAGGCATTCACACTTTCTGACGCTCTGATCGCTCACATTTGAAGCAGAGGAACATAAAAGTTTACTGGTATTAATAGAAAATATACCAAAGTTCGTTATGCTGAGTGGCACATGTAGTGTATGCTATCAGTAAAAGATATCCGACGCCGAGGCCCTTGGCGCCAGTCAAAATCCCTCTACCGTTAAGGGAGAGAGGGGTGCTGGGTCGGGAGACGGCCACGAGCGCCGAGCAGAACCCAAAGACCACACTTAACGCGGACACCTCAACGGCCCTCGTCAGGCTACCCTGTTCGCGTGGAATCCCAGAACCCAGGAGGACGGGTAACGACGTTAACCAGGAGGCGAGACCCCGATGAATAAAGTTGCAGAGCTTTTTGCAGAGGCCTATGGCCAGACGCGCGAGCAGGAAATGTCTTTGCAGGACTATCTCACGGCCTGTCGCGATGATCCCAGCATGTACGCCAATGTCGCGGAACGCATGCTGAAGGCGATCGGCGACGAGGAACTGGTTGACACATCAAAGGACGCCCGACTGGGGCCGATCTTCCAGAACCGGACGATCAAACGCTATTCCGCCTTCAAGGATTTCTACGGCATGGAGGACACGGTCGAGCGGATCGTGGGATACTTCCGCCATGCCGCACAGGGGCTCGAGGAGCGCAAGCAGATCCTCTACCTGCTGGGGCCGGTCGGGGGCGGTAAGTCCTCCCTGGCGGAACGGCTGAAGCGGATCGTCGAGGATCAGCCGATCTACGTGCTGAAAGCCGGCAACGACCTGTCGCCGATCTTCGAGAGCCCGCTGGGCCTGTTTGACCCAGTGCGGATGGGGCCGATCCTGGAAGAAGAATACGGGATCGCGACCCATCGCCTGCCGGGGCTGATGTCGCCTTGGGCGGTGCAGCGGCTGGACGAGTTCGAGGGCGACATCAACAAGTTTACCGTCGTGCGCCTGCATCCCTCGCGCCTGCGTCGCATCTGTGTCGCCAAGGTGGAGCCAGGGGACGAGAACAATCAGGACATTTCCACCCTGGTCGGCAAGGTCGATATTCGCCAGCTGGAACACTACAGTCAGGATAACCCGGATGCCTACAGCTTTTCCGGCGGTCTGAACCGGGCGACCCAGGGTGTGCTCGAATTTGTCGAGATGTTCAAAGCGCCGATCAAGATGCTGCACCCGCTGCTGACCGCCACGCAGGAAGGCAACTACATGGGGACCGAGAGTTTCGGCGCGATCCCCTTCAACGGCCTGATCCTTGCGCATTCCAACGAGAGCGAATGGCAGCAGTTCAAGAACAACAAGAACAATGAGGCCTTTATCGACCGGGTATCGATCGTGAAGGTGCCGTACTGCCTGCGGGTCTCGGATGAGGCGAAGATCTACGAAAAGCTGATCCAGAACTCCGAGCTGCGCGAGGCACCCTGCGCGCCGGAAACCCTCAAGATCCTCAGCCGGTTCTCGGTGCTGACACGTCTGAAGCCGCATGAGAACTCAAATCTCTATTCCAAGATGCGGGTCTATGATGGCGAGAGCCTGAAAGACACCGACCCCAAGGCCAAGACCGTGCAGGAGTATCAGGACCGCGCCGGTGTCGACGAGGGCATGAACGGGGTTTCCACCCGCTTTGCCTTCAAGGTGCTGTCGTCGGTCTTCAACCACGACACCAAGGAGGTCGCCGCCGATCCGGTACATCTGATGTATGTGCTGGAAGGGATGATCAAGCGTGAACAATTCCCGCAGGAGACGGAACAGAAATACCTGGAGTTCATCAAGACCGAGCTTGCGCCGCGCTATGAGGAGTTCATCGGCAACGAGATCCAGAAGGCCTATCTGGAGAGCTATACCGAATACGGTCAGAACGTTTTTGACCGCTATATCTCTTATGCCGACGCCTGGATCGAAGAGCAGGACTACAAGGACCCCGATACCGGCCAGCTCTACGACCGTGAGGTGCTGGACGCGGAACTCTCGAAAATCGAGAAACCGGTGGGCATCGCCAATCCCAAGGATTTCCGCAACGAGGTCGTGAAATTTGCTCTGCGGCACCGCGCTAACACCGGCTCGAACCCGGCGTGGAACTCCTACGAGAAACTGCGCGATGTGATCGAAAAGCATATGTTCAGCCAGGTCGAGGAACTGCTGCCGGTGATCTCCTTCGGGTCCAAGAAGGACAGCCAGACCGAGAGCAAGCACCAGGAATTCGTCGAACGCATGCGCGAGCATGGCTACACCGACAGGCAGGTCCGACGCCTCGTCGAATGGTACATGCGAGTGAACAAGGCGGGCTAACAGGCGGGAGGTGTCTATATGCACCACTTCATCGACAGGCGCGCAAATCCAAAGGGCAAAAGCTTGGGGAACCGGCAACGGTTCCTCAGACGCGCGCGCGAAAACATCAAGGAACGCGTTGACCGTTCAGTCCGGGAAAAATCCATCGGCAAGGGCGAGAGTGTTCCGGAAAATGGCGAAAAAATCACCATTCCCGCCAAGGGGCTGAAGGAACCGCGCCTGTATCACGGCCCCGGCGGCAATCGCCGCCATGTGCTGCCCGGCAACAAGGAGTTTGTTGTGGGCGACACCATCGACCGGCCGCAGGGCGGTGCCGGCGAAGGCGGGCGCAAGGCCTCCGAAGACGGGGAGGGGGATGACGAGTTTTCCTTCACCCTGACGCGGGATGAATACCTTGAAATCCTGTTTGACGGGCTGGAGCTGCCGGATCTGGTGGAAAAGGCCACCGTCGAGACCGAAACCATCGGCACCCGCCGCGCTGGCCTCACCACGGCCGGCACCCCCAACAACCTGAACCTTGTGCGCACCATGCGCAATTCGCTGGGCCGCCGCATCGCCTTGCAGCGCCCTACCACCAAGAGCCAACGCGACCTGGAAGCGCAAATTGCCGATCTGGAAGCGGTCGAGGCGCGCTCGCCCAGCCAGGAGTCTCTGCTGGAGGAGTTGAAGGTCAAACTCGACGGCATCAAGCGCAAGCGCCGCGTGGTCGGTTATATCGACCCGCTGGATCTGCGGTTTGACACCTTTGTACCGGAAAAGATCCGCAACTCCCGCGCCGTGGTCTTCTGCCTGATGGATGTCTCCGGCTCCATGCAGGAGCGCGAGAAGGACCTGGCCAAACGGTTCTTCCTGTTGCTGCATCTGTTCCTGACGCGCGGCTATGAGCACACCGAGATCGTGTTTGTGCGCCATACCCATTACGCGCAGGAGGTCGATGAGGAGACGTTTTTCTACGCCCGCGAAACCGGCGGCACCATCGTCTCCACCGCGCTGGAAAAGATGAAGGAAATCATCGACGAACGCTATCCGCCGGACGAGTGGAACATCTATGGAGCGCAGGCCTCGGACGGGGAGAATTTCGGCAATGACTCGGTGCGCTGCCGCAAGATCCTGACCGAGCAGTTGCTGCCGGTCTGCCAGTTCTACGCCTATGTGGAGATCGTCGAGGAGAGCGCCCAGATGTTGCTCGACAACACCGAGGCGGGCGAGGATCTCTGGCAGAATTACCGGCAGGTCAAGGACAAGGTCGCGCATTTCGAAATGCAGCGCGTCTCCGAGCCCGGTCACATCTATCCGATCTTCCGGGAGTTCTTCCTGCCCAAGGTGAAAGGCTGACCCCCATGCAGACTGCACAATCCACCGCCACACCGCTGTTTACCGGGCCGGAGTGGACATTCGAGCTGTTGGAAAAGGCCCGCGACGCCATTGAAAAGATCGCGCTTGAGGATCTGGGGTTGGATGTTTACCCGAACCAGATCGAGATCATTTCGGCCGAGCAGATGCTGGATGCCTATTCCTGCGTCGGCCTGCCGCTGATGTATCACCACTGGTCCTTTGGCAAGCATTTCGCCCGCGACGAGGCGCTCTATCGCACCGGGCGTCAGGGGCTGGCCTATGAGATCGTCATCAACTCCAATCCCTGCATCAGCTACAACATGGAAGAAAACACCATGGCGATGCAGACGCTGGTGATGGCGCATGCGGCCTTTGGGCATAACCACTTTTTCAAGAACAACTATCTGTTCCAGCAATGGACCGATGCCGATGGCATCCACGACTATCTGGCCTTCGCCAAGAACTACATCGCCGCCTGCGAGGAACGCTACGGCTATGATGCGGTGGAGGAAATACTGGACGCTGCCCATGCGCTGCAATCGCAGGGCGTGTTCCGCTACGGTCGCCCGCCCAAGCCCACCGCCGAAGAGCGCAAGGCCATGCAGCAGATGCGGGAGGCTTATGAAAAAGGCCAAAGCGCGCTCGATATCTGGACCGACGCGACGCTTGGCCTGAAGCGCGACCCCGAGGTGGACGGTGAAGACAGCGGCCATGCCGACCGGCGCAAGCAGATGAACATGCCGCAGGAGAACATTCTCTATTTCCTGGAGAAGCACAGCCCGGTGCTGGCCCCCTGGCAATGTGAAATCCTGCGCATCGTGCGGATGCTGGCGCAGTATTTCTACCCGCAGAAACAGACCAAGGTGATGAACGAGGGCTGCGCCACCTTTGTGCATTACTACATCGTCAACAAGCTCTACGATCAGGGGCTGATCACCCAAGGCGCGTTGATGGAGATCATGCACAGCCACACCAATGTGGTGATGCAGCCCGAGTATGATGATCCCCGCTATTCCGGTATCAACCCCTATGCGCTGGGCTTTGCGATGATGCAGGACATCCGGCGGATCTGCGAGGCGCCCACCGACGAGGATCGCGAGTGGTTCCCGGATATCGCGGGCGATCCGGACTGGCGCGGCGTGTTGCGCAACGCCTGGGCCAACTACCGGGACGAGAGCTTTATCCAGCAATTCCTGTCGCCGCATCTTATCCGCAAGTTCAAGCTGTTCACGCTGACCGACGATGAGACGCATCCGCAGCTGGTGATCAGCCAGATCCACAATCGCGCTGGCTACAGGGCGATCCGGCGTGACCTCGCCAGGCAATACGACCTGGCCTATATCGAGCCGGACATTCAGGTGACGGACGCGGATCTGAAGGGGGATCGGACCCTGAAACTCACCCATCGGGTGCGGGACAATGTGCATCTGGCCGAAGAGGATCGCGACGAAGTTCTCAGGCATCTGCGCCGCTTGTGGGGCTATGATGTCAAGCTCGCCGCCGTCGAGGCAAATGGCCAGACCTGATCCCGCTGCGGCGTTGCGCTCTTGTTGCTGCGGTCGTACCCGGGAAGGCTTTGGTCAGGGCACGAGGGGCGGATAATGCGGGTGGAGGTCGTCGATCACGACCGGATGGGTGTGCGGCCGCGACGGATGCGCCAACAGATGCGGGTGGTCGTCGGGGAGATCCGGATGCGCGTGGGGCAGGGCGGCGGCGGAGCCTAGCGGCCAGGCCCGGCTCCCTGCGAGAAGGCCGCAACAGCCGATCAGGGCGAGGACCACCAGGATTATCTCCTGCCCGAAATAGGTCATGCCCAGCCCGGCCAGCGGATAGCACAACAGCCAGCACGCGTGAGAGAGCGTGAATTGAGCCGCAAAGACGGCCGCCCGGTCCTCCGGGTGGGCAGAGCGGCGCAACAGGCGCCCCGCCGGCGTCAATGTCCCGGAATAGCCAATGCCGGCCAGAAACCAGCAGAGCAACAGGCCGCTCAGCGTCAGGCCGGCGACAGACCAGACGGCGGTTGCACAGAGCGATGCGCAGCCCAGGGCCGCAAAGCTCTGCATCACCTTGCGATCCTGCAGCTGACCGAGGAGGGCCGGCAGGAACAAGGCGGTCAGCATCGAACCGGCGCCGAAGGCGCCAAGCACCAGCGCGACCTCCCCCTCGCCAAGACCGAGTGACCCGCGCACCATCACCACCGTGTTCACGAACACCATCGAGGAGACCGCCGCAGCCGCCAGCGACAATCCCAGCAAACCACGCAGACGCGGGGTGCGCAGATAGATCCGCAGGCCCCGCGTGGTGCGGTCATAGAACCCGCGCGGCGGTTGTGGTCTTGCTGCGGGCAAGCGCACCGAGATCACCAGCAATGCGGAAAGGGCAAAGCCCAATGCGGTGCCGAAGAACAGGGACGGGGCGCTGACAACCGTCAGCAACAGCGCCGCAAGGGCAGGCGAGGCCAGGGACTCCAGGTCGTAGGCAAGGCGCGACAGGGACAGGGCGCGGGTGTAATCCTCTTCATCCGGCAGGATGTCCGGGATTGTGGCCTGAAAGGCCGGCGTGAACCCTGCAGAGGCGGCCTGCAACAGAAAGACCAGCCCATAGATCTGCCAGACCGAACTGACAAAAGGCAGCCCGAGCACCACGGCGGCCCGGATCAGGTCGAGCATGACCAACCACATCCGCCGCGGAACGCGGTCGGCCAGCGCCGCGGCGATCGGGGCAAGGGTCACATAGCTGATCATCTTGATGGCAAGCGCCGTCCCCAGAACGCTGCCGGCGCGGTCACCGGCAATGTCATAGGCGGCCAGGCCAAGCGCCACCGTGGCCAGCCCAGTCCCCAAAAGCGCAATCACCTGCGCTGCAAAGAGGTGCCGATAGGTCCGGTTGTGGAACAGGTGCAACATGTGAAATCCTGGTGCCCCCTCGGGCGGGGCAGATGCAGCCTGCATCACGGGGAAGAGCGCCGCAAGTGAGCCGGAAGATCAAAAAAGCAGTTAACCCGAGAGAAACGCTGGAGCGCCATCCGCTATGACGCGCAGGCAGGCCGGGATAAAGTGCAGGCAGGCGCTGATGGCGCAGGTCTGCGGCTTGGAAACGCGGACCGGCGAGCGGTCCGCGCTATTGGTGGGCCCTTGCAGGGGCAGGCGGCGTCGCGCCTGCGCGTGGATCAGAACTCCACGACGGCCCGGATCGACTTGCCCTCATGCATCAGCTCGAACCCTTCGTTGATCTGATCGAGGGTCAGCTTGTGCGTGATCATCGGATCGATCTCGATCTTGCCGTCCATGTACCAATCGACGATTTTCGGTACATCGGTACGGCCGGAGGCGCCACCAAAGGCGGTGCCACGCCAGGACCGGCCGGTGACCAGCTGGAACGGACGGGTGGAGATCTCGGCACCCGCAGGGGCAACACCGATGATGATGCTTTCGCCCCAGCCCTTGTGCGCGGCTTCCAGCGCGGTGCGCATCACGCTGACATTGCCGGTGGCATCAAAGGTGTAATCGGCACCGCCGCCGGTGAGTTCAACCAGATGCGCCACCAGATCGCCGCTCACCTCGGAGGGGTTCACAAAATCGGTCATGCCGAATTTCTCGGCCATTGCGACCTTGCCGGGGTTGAGGTCGACGCCGACGATCTGATCCGCACCGGCCAGACGCAGGCCCTGGATCACATTGAGGCCGATGCCGCCGAGGCCAAAGACGATCGCGGTAGAGCCGATTTCGACCTTGGCGGTGTTGATGACCGCACCGATGCCGGTGGTCACGCCGCAGCCGATGTAGCAGACCTTGTCGAAGGGCGCGTCATTGCGGATCTTGGCCAGCGCGATCTCCGGCACAACGGTGTGGTTGGCGAAGGTGGAGCAGCCCATGTAGTGGTGGATCGGGGTGCCGTCCTCGAGCGAGAAGCGGGTGGTACCATCGGGCAGAAGCCCCTGGCCCTGCGTGGAGCGGATCGCCTGACACAGGTTGGTCTTGGGGTTGAGGCAGTAATCACACTCGCGGCACTCTGGCGTATAGAGCGGGATCACGTGATCGCCGGGCTTCAGGCTTTTGACGCCTTCGCCCACCTCGATCACCACACCGGCGCCCTCATGGCCGAGGATCGCCGGGAAGATGCCTTCGGGGTCATCGCCGGAGCGGGTGAATTCGTCGGTGTGGCACAGGCCGGTGGCCTTGATCTCTACCAGAACCTCGCCCGCCTTGGGGCCTTCGAGGTTCACTTCCATGATTTCCAGCGGCTTGCCTGCTTCGAGAGCCACTGCGGCGCGGGTCTTGATCATCGCTTTGTCCTTCTTCTCAGACTTTTCAGGCCGTTACGCGCGTGCGCTGCCTGCCCCTGGAGCAAGCCTGCACGCGCAGATCCGGCCGGTTTGGTCGCCGGGGCGACCGTGTTCCACGGGGCTGTCGGGCACTGTGCGGATTTCTTAACAGCTACATCACGCCACGGGGCGTGCGCAACTGTCGAAAGCCGGGGCGCTCGTGCATCGTCAGGATGATCTATAGCGGGCGCAGGCGGGGCGGGTGGTGCTTAAAACCGACAGAAGCGTCATTCCCTGCGTCATGCCCCGCCATTGCGCTCAAGTTTCCGTGGAGTGGCTTGAGATTACCGGCGGTCGCGTCCATCTTGGCAGACAGGCGCGCGGCGGATGAAAGCCGGGCGTGGGGCAAGCGTTTGGGAGGCGAAGACAGATGAATATCGGTGATGTGGCGGCCAGGTCGGGATTGCCGGCCAAGACGATCCGCTACTATGAGGACATCGGTCTGATACGTCCCAACCGCAGCGCCAATGGCTATCGCTGCTTTGAGGAGCGCCACCTGCACAAGCTGGCGTTTCTTGGCCGGGCACGGGCGCTGGGGTTCTCCATCGAGGATTGCCGGGTCCTGCTTGGGCTTTACGAGGATGAAACGCGCGCCAGCGCGGACGTAAAGCAATTGGCCCAGGCGCATTTGACCAAGATCGAGGCAAAGATCGCCGACCTTGAGGCCATGCGCGAGACCTTGCGAGAGTTGATCACCTGTTGTGCCGGTGACAATCGCCCGGATTGTCCGATCCTGAAAGACCTGTCTGGCGATTGCGAGGACACGGGCTGAATGCTGCGTTTCCTCTTGCGGAGGCAGCCGGCCGGTTGATGGCAGTGTGTGGTGGCGACGGGGGAGCTCCCGCCCGTCGGGGGTGCATCTGAGATGCACCGCCCTCCCGTTGGGCCGGGCGCCGCGCCCTATGGGCGCGGCGCGGGCGCGTCCGGATCGGGGGCCTGTGCCTGATCCGCAAGGTCCGCCTGATCCGCGAGGTCTGCCAGCCAGAACGGGTTCGACCAGGCGCGTTTGCCGGCGCGGTCAATGACCGTCACCCGCAACCACGGGCTCTGGGCCAATTGGCCAAGCGCAATGGTGGCCTCTGTCAGGCTGCTACCGGTGACCATGGTTGATGCATTGCCAGGCGCTTGCACGATAACCGTGGTGGCCGCAGAGCATTTGACGCGGACGCGGCCGTCCTCATACCAGATGCCGTGGATCTCCGGCCCCTGCGAGGAGTAGAACAACCCCGCCTTCAGGGCGTCCAGGAGCGCCTCGGGCGTGTTTTCGCGGGCCTTTACCATGACCCAGCCGCCAAAGGCATCCGGCACCTTGAAATGGGCGTCATCCGTCGCGATCAGGGTCAATCTGCGCCCTTCGGACAACAGCAGATCCAGCGTCGGCATGCCGGTGCCCCGGTCTGCAAAGCTGTGCGACTCGTGGTTGTAGATCTCCACCGCATGGGCTGCGGTGATGCTACGGGCATCCGCCATCGTCAGCCCCGACCATTGCGGGTGGGCGAGGGCGACAAATGCACCTGCCTTGCGGGCGCGCTCGGCGATCTCCGGTCCGGTTTCCTGGCCCGGGACCGGTTGGAAATCCGGGGAATGCGACGGTTCGAAATCGGCCGGGAGCCCGACCGCCAAGAGGTGCCACAGCGCGCCGTTTTCCTGTGCGCCCGAGTGCAATTCAGCCCCCAGGAGCGTGGTGAAATTTTCGTCCCGATAGGGTGTCGTGTCGGTAATCGGGTAGTTCCAGCGTCCCACGAAGTGATCGGTGAGCGCGATGAAATCATAGCCTTCCGCCTTGTACCTTCTGCAGACCTCTTCTGGCGGCAAGGCGCCATCGGTCATGTCAGAATGCGTGTGCAGATTGCCGCGGAAGAAGCGGCCGGGCGTGTCGAAGGGGGGCAGTTGCATGCGGCTCTCATTTGGTCTGATCGTCAATTCCGCCCCTCTAACGGGGGACTGCAACAGGTGCATGACGTATTCATGACATGGTAGCGGCTTGTGCGGTGTCTGATCCGAGGGTGGGTGGCGTGCGCCCGGAGCGCGTGCCCGGGGCGCATGACTGATGAAAGAGGGGGGAGGCGGGAGGAGCCACGCCCGACCAGTCCCGCAGCGTGCCGACGCACTCTGCGATGCACCGGCAGGCCGGTACAGATGCGCCCCGTCCCGCAAGCTCGGCTTGCGAGAGGGCAAAGCGCGCGGTGCCACGGCACCGTTGGGAAGCGGCACCCGCATCGGGAATGGAGGAGACCGGCGGGGCCACATCGCGCGGGCGCTGCCATACGCATTCCAAACCTCAGGTGCAAGTGACTGACTGGGGTGTGCGTGCTTTCGGGGCTCATTTCTAGGTCTGCTGGCAGAGGTGGCCTAGGTCTGCTGGCAGACGTGGGGTGTCTGAATGATTTGGAGAACCACAGTTCCCGCCGCGGCCCCCGCACAAGCGTGGGGTAAAGCAACACTGGCGCCTGTAGACCCGGAGATGTCCGGGTATCTGCCGTGATCGACCGTTAATAATACGCGAAAATTTTCCGGATGGAGGCCAAAGGGTGCCATCAAACCCGCGGGTTTGATGGGGGGCGGGCTGGCGACAACGCTCACGGAGGAGAAGGTAAGGGGCCGAAGGCGTCTGTCCGGAGCCTCGCTCAATTCGGGATTCAAAAAACCAAACGAACATTCAATAAATATGAAAAATCATATACATCAACGCCTTTTGCGATGCAGCATTCCTTTAGGTTGCGGGTTGGAAATTTCAATAAACAATCTAGGGTTGTTAAACATTTGAGCGTGTTAATTGTTCGCATCATCTGTTTACAGACTGTTAACCCGCTGAAAGTGCTGTGTTTTGTTTTCAATTATTTTTCTGTTGGTGATCTCGGGTTTTGGTGCTTTAATGATTCATGTGAGGTTGCTAATGTGCAATTTGTGAGTGTTTTGCCATAGTGGCTCTAGTAACTTGTATGGCGAGAGTGTCCAATGGTTGTAGTTTTGAAAGTCCGTCAGTACGGCGCGTTTGGTGTATTCAGGCCAGATGGGGAACCCATTCAACTCGGTGCGAAGCATCAGGCGCTCATGGCGCTTCTGATCACCGCCGAAGACGGGATCCGAACACGCGCATTCCTGGAACACACCCTGTGGAGCTTTGCGCAGCCCGAACAGGCCAAGGCGAGCCTGCGCACTGCGCTGTCCACTTTACGAAAACATATCGGTCCCTCGGCGTCCGCCGCTCTGACTGCAAATCGAGAGCGCGTCACGCTCAATCTCGATATGGTCGAGGTGGAAAATGATCCCAGCCGTGGTGTGTTTATGGAAGGTTTTGAATTGCCCCATGAGCATGCATTTGCGGAATGGCTGACCGAAATGCGGGATCAATCGCAGGGGCGCAGTGCTGCGCCGCAGGACCCGCCCTGGGGACCGCGTGACCGCAGTCGCGTCATTCTGGATGAATTGTTGCCTTCGATTGCGGTGCTGCCATTTATGCAGCGCTCTCCGGGCGGCTCGAATGCGCCGTTGGGGGCGATCCTGTCCGAGGAATTGTCACGACACCTGTCGCGAAGTCAGGCCTTCTCCGTGACCTCCTACATGGCGTCCCGCCAGTTCAGTCTTGAGGAGGTGCGCCCGGCCGAAGTGTCGTCGGTGGCGGGGGTTAGTTACCTGGTCTCCGGTTCGGTGTTCCTCAACGGCCATGACTACATTGCGCAGATCGATCTGCACGACTCGCACCGGGAAAAGGTGATCTGGTCACGGGAATTCCGCGGCAGCCTGTCAGGCCTGTTGATGGGGCAGAGCACGGCGCTGCGCGAGGCCACCAGTCAGATCGGCCAGACTGTCGTTGGCGAAGCGGTGCGGCTGGTCAGTTTCCGCCCCTTGTCGAACCTGGCCAATCACACATTGCTGATGGCGGCGATCGTGATGATGCAGAGCAAGCATCTGGACCAGTTCGAGAAATCCAACGAGATCCTGGATACGTTGATGGAGCGCGAAATGCACCATCCGGTGGTGCTGACCTGGGCCGGGATCTGGCATGTGATGCGGGTGCAAAAGGGCCTGTCGGAGGATCGTCACAAGAGCACTCTGATGGCGGAGAACCTCGCCAATGCCGCCTTGGCGCAGGACCCGGCGTTCTCGCTGGCGCATACGCTGAAGGGCATGATCGCCAGCTATCTGACCTTTGATTTCGACACTGCGCAGTATTCCTATGACAAGGCGTTGCAGGATAATCCGAACGAAGCACTGGCGTTGCTTCTGAAAGGGGCCACTCGGGCCATGCAGAACCACCCCGATGAGGGGCTGCGCCTGACCGAGGCCGCGCGCAAGCTGACGCCGCTTGGCCCGCAGCGCTACTATTTCGACTCGCTCGCGGCATCGGTCAATCTTGCTGCGCGGGACTATGATCGTGCGATCGAGCTTGCCGATCAGTCTCTTCAGGAGAACGACAGCTATCCGGCCACGTTGCGCACCAAGGCGATCGCGTTGCAAATGTCGGGACGCGGCCAGGAGGCGCGGGATGTGGTGGAATGCCTGATGAAGGTGACGCCGGATTTCTGCCTGTCACGCTACATGCAGGAACATGCCGCTGCGTTCACGCCGTCCGGACAGGATTGGGTCAGTGCACTGCGCGAGGCGGGTGTCCCGGAGTGATCCCACCTTCGCCACCTGAGCGATATCTCTGCTGGAACGGGAGCCTTCGGGCTCCTGTTTTGTATCGCGCAATGTGTCTGGTTTCCGGAATGTGATCGCAGGTTTGGTGCTGCTAGGGGTCTGATTCCAATGAATAAGCCGTGGGTTTCCTGTGCCGCGTGTTTTTTTTGCGAAAAACCCCTTGCAGCCCCTCTCAACAGATATTAGAAGGCCCCTCACAGACAGTGTTGGGATGTAGCCAAGTGGTAAGGCAACTGTTTTTGGTACAGTGTACCGTAGGTTCGAATCCTACCATCCCAGCCACCAACTCCTGATCATCGTAGCAAGACTGGCGCCAAAAACCGGTGACCGGAATGCCCCCGTTTAGTGCTTCAGTTTACTGGCTAGGGTCAGGATGCATTGATTTCCGCCACAGCGCGTGATTCACGGCCTCGATAATGGAGCGGTGACATGTCTGATTTCTTCTGGCTGATCGACGCGCAGGTGGCGTGATCGAAACCTGTCTTTCCGAAACCTCATGGCAAGCCTCGGGTCGATGACAGGCGAGTATTGAGTGGGATTATCTTCATCATTCGCAATGGCTTGCGTTGGCGCGACGCTCCTGCGCCTATGATCCACACACGACACTTTACAGCCGCTCAAAGCGTTGGAGGGAGAAAAGTATCTTTGCGCGGATGATGTTCGGGCTGGCTACGGCCCACGGCGAACAGAAGACTGTGATGATCCCTCTCATTGAATGCTTCGCAACCAAATGCCGGGTCGGTGCGTACAGCGACGGCGCGACGGCCCTCGGCTGGTTCCGCAGCTTCAAGCTATGAACCGTGCACCCCCTCCATACGCGAAAGGCGCCGGAGCATCTGCTCAGGCGCCTCTATCACCGTTTGTCAGAGATCAGCACCGAGGCACCGGCGATAGGTATCGCTCTTGACAGCCCCGCGCAGGTTTATGCTTTCGTTTGCGCCTGCATCTGCATTCTCTGACGTCTCGCCGGAACGATCAGCCCGTCAGTTCGGTGGCTTTGATACAAACCTAGTGTGTCCAGGGGCCGCGGCGGTTGGTGGCGAAGTTCTCGCCGTAGCCGCCAGCGCGCAGGTTGGGCTTGCGGGTCTTGGGCTCTTGCACCTCAACGTCGATGCCGTGATCCTCGGCATATTCCAGGGCTTCTTCCTTGCTGTCGAACTTCAGGCGCACCTGGCTTTGGGTATCGGAGGAGGAGGTCCAGCCCATCAGCGGGTCGACTTCGCGCGCGCTGGCCGGGGCGTATTCCAGCACCCATTTCCGCGTCTTGGCCATACCAGAGGTCATGGCGTTTCGAGCTGGCCGGTAAATCCGCGCGCGCATGGCTGTCTCCTCAAGAAGATTCCTTTGGCTCTATATGCGATGGATGCAGCGGCGCGGCAAGATTGCAAATGTCACGGATCGGAATGGCGTTGTGCCGGCGCCACCCCGCGATCCGGCGGGCAGGGGATGTTTGACTTGCCCCTTGAAGTGGAACAAAAACGGACCAAACTCTGTCTGCGTGCCCGACAAGGAGTCGCTGATGCCCTACGCCCATTCCGACAAGACCCTGCCAATGATGGCTGACCGCGCGCCGGAGCGACGCGAGAAGCTGGAAGGGGGCAAGAAATTCGTCATGCAGACGGCTTTTGCGCCGGCAGGCGATCAGCCAACAGCGATCGCCGAACTGAGCCAGGGCGTCCTGGGCGGCGAGCGCGATCAGGTGCTGCTGGGGGCGACCGGGACCGGCAAGACCTTTACCATGGCCAAGGTGATCGAGGAAACGCAGCGCCCGGCGATCATTCTTGCACCCAATAAAACGCTGGCAGCGCAGCTCTATGGCGAGTTCAAGGGCTTCTTTCCGGAGAACGCGGTCGAGTATTTCGTCTCGTTCTACGACTACTACCAGCCCGAGGCCTATGTGCCGCGCTCGGATACGTACATCGAGAAAGAAAGCCAGATCAACGAACAGATCGACCGGATGCGCCACTCGGCGACGCGGGCGCTGCTGGAGCGCGATGACGTCATTATCATTGCATCGGTGTCCTGCATCTACGGGATCGGCTCGGTCGAGACCTATTCGGCGATGACGCAGGATCTGGTGGTCGGGAAGGATTACGACCAGCGCCAGATCATGGCCGATCTGGTGGCCCAGCAATACAAACGCAACGATCAGGCGTTTCAGCGCGGCTCCTTTCGAGTGCGGGGCGACACGCTGGAGATCTTTCCGGCACACCTTGAGGATCGGGCGTGGAAGCTGTCGTTTTTCGGCGAGGAACTGGAGGCGATCACCGAATTCGATCCGCTGACCGGCGAACGCACCGGCAGTTTCGAGAAAATCCGTGTTTACGCGAACTCCCACTATGTAACGCCCAAGCCGACGCTCAATCAGGCGGTGATCTCGATCAAGAATGAGCTGCGCCAGCGGCTTGATAATCTGGTGAGCGAGGGCAAGCTTCTGGAGGCGCAGAGGCTGGAGCAGCGCACCAATTTTGATATCGAGATGCTGGAGGCGACGGGCCATTGCAACGGGATCGAGAACTATTCGCGGTACCTGACCGGGCGCGCTCCGGGGGAGCCGCCGCCAACGCTGTTCGAGTTCATCCCCGACAACGCCATTGTCTTTGCCGATGAGAGCCATGTGTCGGTGCCGCAGATCGGTGGCATGTACAAGGGCGACCATCGGCGCAAGTTCACGCTGGCCGAGCATGGCTTCCGCCTGCCGTCCTGCATGGACAACCGGCCGCTGAAATTCGAGGAATGGGACGCCATGCGCCCGCAGTCGGTTTTTGTTTCGGCAACGCCTGCCGCCTGGGAGCTGGAGCAATCCGGCGGTGTGTTCTCGGAGCAGGTGATCCGACCCACCGGGCTGCTGGACCCGGAGGTGGAGATCCGCCCGGTGGACATGCAGGTGGACGACCTGCTGGACGAGATCCGCAAGGTCTCGGCAAACGGCTATCGCACGCTCGCCACGGTGCTGACCAAACGCATGGCGGAGGACCTGACCGAATACCTGCACGAACAGGGCATCAAGGTGCGCTACATGCACAGTGACATCGACACGCTGGAACGGATCGAGATCCTGCGCGATCTGCGGCTGGGGGCGTTTGACGTGCTGGTCGGGATCAACCTCTTGCGTGAGGGGCTCGATATCCCGGAATGCGGGCTGGTGGCCATTCTCGATGCCGACAAGGAAGGGTTCCTGCGCTCGGAAACTTCGTTGATCCAGACCATCGGACGCGCGGCGCGTAATGCCGACGGCAAGGTCATCATGTATGCTGACCGGGTCACCGGATCCATGGAGCGGGCGATCGGAGAAACCAACCGCCGTCGAGAAAAGCAGATCGCCTACAATACGGAACACGGCATCACGCCCGAGACCGTGCGCAAGAATGTCGATGACGTGCTCGCCGGTCTCTATGAGGGTGACACGGATATGTCTCGGGTCACGGCGACGGTGGACAAGCCGCTGCATGGCGCGAATTTCGAGGCGCACCTGGCCGGGCTGCGCGAGCAGATGCGCAAGGCGGCGGAGAACTTCGAATTCGAAGAGGCCGCGCGCCTGCGTGACGAGGTCAAGCGGCTGGAAGCGGTGGATCTTGCCATCGCCGACGATCCGCTGGCCCGCCAGTCTGCGGTTGATGCCGCGGCGGAACAGGCGACCAAGACCCGCGGTCGCTCCACTGCGGGACGTCCGGGGCAGCGTGGCGGCAACGTGAAGCGGCGCGGTCGCTGAGTTGCCTGATCAGCGGCCGCGCGCCTTGGCAATGCACCAGAGCGCGCGGTTGTCGCGGCTTAGTTCCGGGCCGGATCGGGCAGCGGCAAACAGCCCGGCAGGCCAGCTGGCAAGACCAGGATACCCCCGGCATCATAGAGACGGGCTGCGGCGTCGGGTGCCTCCACCGTGATCGTCATGCTCAGGCGGTTGCCCGTCATGATGGACATGTCAGGGTCGAGCCGCGCGGTGAAAGCCGGCCCCGGGAAGATCACCACATAGGCCGGTGCGGCATCACTCATCAGACTGACCGCCACAAGGATGCCCAGCCATGTCAGCAACAGGCAGGGCAGGGCGAGCAGAAGATGCTTAATAGTCATGCACATGCTCCACCCGGAGCCCCTGTGCAGCCAGCGTGCGAAGGCGCGCCGCCAACTCTGGCACCTTGACCATGATCAGGTGGCGATAGTCGTCCGCCCCTTGTCTGGCAAAACTATGCAGCGCATCGGGGTAGGTTGCCTCGGGCGAGAGTGCGGTCAGCATGATGTCGTCATTGCCGGCAATCTCGACAAAGCTTGCACTGGCCTCGGCCATCTCGATCAGGAGCTCGGTCAGCGCACGATATCGGGGTGTTCGGATCACGATCCCTTCGGGGCGTTCGTCCTCGACCGTAACGCCGGGCAGGGCGGCGAGTTGTGCGGCGGGTATACCGCGCACCACCATATGCAGGTGCAACGCATCCCCTCCGGACTGCGCGACAGCGGCCGCGATCACCCGCGCATAGGCGGCTTTGGCCCCGTATTCGAGGCCGAGCGCCAGTTGCCGCTCCTGATCGCGCAGCGTATCGGCGCCTGTTGCATCGCGCAGGGCGGCGGCGTCTGCGGTGAAGTTCCACTTGTACCAGGGGGTTTGTTGCAGGAACGCCGCGTAGGCCGCGGCCTGTTCGGCCGACAGCCTGTCAGTTGCGGCGCGCTGGTTGCCCCGCAGCCATGTGGTGGCCCGGCCCAGAGTTTCCTCATATGCGGCCTTCAACGCTAATTCGAGCGTGAAGCTGGTGCCGATGACATAGACCATCTGCTTGGTCCCGGCATCGACACCGCCATGGGCGGCGGCGGTTTCTGTCAATGCGCACAGCGAGGTCCAGAACCCCGCAATGGACCGAAGATACGCAAAATCATGCGGGTCGCCCTGTTTCAGAACGCGCCCGTAATCGTCATAGGCGTGGACGATGTGCCATTCGGGATAGGTCATCAACGTCCGGGATTCCGGTCGGTGCTGGCTGGCGGGCAGCAGCGCCTCATAAGGGTCCGGGCGCTGGGTGCCCCGGCAGGTGGTCTCCACATAGGCGACAGGGGCGATCAGCAGAACGACCAGCACGCCGCCCGCCAGCAGCAACCAGCGCAGGAAACGCCACAGGCGCGTCATCTGCGCTCTCCGATCAGCAGGCCGGACCCCAGCGCAAACCCACCCAGCGCCAGGTGGGGCAGGTTGGCCGCGATGCGCAACACCGACAGCTCCGGGCCAAGCGAGTCATTGGTAAAGATACCCAGATCGAGAAAGCCATAGCCGGTGAACAGGCCAAAGATGCCATCGCCAAGGTAGGCCGCACCAAACAGCAGCAGGAACAGCCGTGCCGCAGTGCGCGACATCAGGGCCGCGATCAAGGCCCAGAGCGCCGAGGCCACGTGCAGCGCGTCGTCATAGATGTCGAGCGCGAAGATGCCAAAGGCCAGCCCCTCGGCATCCGTGAGGCCGGGGACATAATTCAGCGAAGCCGCGATCATCAGCGCGACAAAATAGGCGAGGCAGATTTTTTGCAGAAGGCTCATAGCGTCCTCAGATAGCTGTCCCAGAGGTTGTTGCGCAAGACAAGCCCCGGGTCGAGTTGCCGCTTGGCGGCGGAGAATTCGGAGGCGCGCGGATAGGCCGCTGCCAATTGCTCGGGCCGTGCATGCGGGCGATAGGGCAGGTAGTAGCTGCCGCCAAGCGCGGTGATCCTGTCGATCAGCGCCCGCGTCATCCGGGCCATGTCCGCCTCGGCCCGCTGCGTCAGTTCCTGACTGAACGACATCACCGCCGCAATCCGCGGTTCGGTTGCATAGGACAGCAGGCTTTCGTCGTCCTGCGCCACATAGCGCAGGGTGACGTTCAGAAACTCCTGATAGGAGGCCGGAATGACCTCGCGGCAGGCCGCCAGGAACTCCGGGAAACGATCAAAGCCGATGAAATACTCGTGCAGGATGTCCGTGCGTTCGGGCGTGCGGTCATCCAATGTGGCCACCGGTTCATTGATCAGGCTGTTGCGGGTCACTGCGCCGCCGCCAATCGTGGGGCCAAGGGTGGTTTCGTTCCACCAGCGGAACCGCTTCATCGGTTCCCGACCCAGCTGCGCGCGATAGATCCGGCTGGCCACATGCGCCATCCAGCCGGATCCGGCTGCGGCCGGAAGATCGTCCTGATCTTCGCTGTCGCGATAGGCGACCAGCAGTGCCTCCTGAAAAAACGTGGCGCGTCCGACGTTGAGCCGCCCATAGGCCATGGAGACATCGGGGTCCGCGATCGCATCGCGGAACGCCGTGGCGAAGGTCTCGGCAGGCAAGGCGGTGTAGCGCGGCACCAGGCGCCGGTTCGGCAGCATGTCCACCTCCAGCTCGGTGATGGCGCCAATCAGCCCGTAGCCCCCCATCGCCTGATTGAACAGATCGCTGTTCTGCGTGCGCGAGCAGGTGACCAGCTCTCCATCCGGCAACACCATCTGCACGGAGCGCACGGTCGATCCCATCGGGCCATGCGGCACCGGCCAGCCATGCGCATTGACGCTATAGGTGGCGGCAACGCCAAAATCATTGTTGGATTGCATGACCTTGGGCGAGAACCCCTGCGGGTCGAGGGCGGCAATCACCTGCGACCAACGCGCGCCCGCATGGACCCGATAGCTGCCAGCCGCGCGGTCGAGTTCGACAAACCCGTTGTCAAACGTCACTGCGACACCGTCGCGGGGGATCGCCTGTCCCCCCATCGAGTGGCGCGCCGCGCCGATGTTGAACGGGCGCCCGTCGGTCCGCGCGCTGCGCAACTCCGCGCGGACCGCCTCTACCAACGCCGGGCCCGGATCTTCGCGCAGGTGCAGATGTTTGTGCACCGGCGTTGCGGACAGGCCGCTGGCATCGTTGAGATGGGTGGATCCTGCAAGCGGGGCAAGGCGCTGGGTGCCGTCGAGGACAGGTTGCCTTGCGCCAAAGCGGCTGGCTGCGGCCCATCCTGCCGCGCCGCCCGCACCGATCAGGAAAGCGCGTCTGGCGAGCTTCTGCATCTGGTCTCCAAATCAAATGAGTCAAATCACGTGCAGCATCGCCCTTTGACGACACAGCGGGGCCAACTATGACCCGTTCCCGGGCGGAATGTCAGGTCAAGATTTTCCGGAACTTCCCCCTTTTGTCGGGGCATGCAGGGCCTGCGTATTTCTGCTTTCGGTTTTGGGGCCATGGATTTATGAAGACCATCATGCGGATCGGTTGCTGCCTGCCAGTTCCGGTTTCGCGCTGCCCTTTCGGAGCGGTCAGAGGCTGATCGACTCCTTGGTTACGTAGACCGCAGGCCAGAGGCCAGCCCAAGTGAGAGCCCCATGACAATCACACAACTAGTTACCCATTCCGGCGGCTTTCATGCTGATGAGTTGCTGTCCTCCGTGGTTCTGACCCGGCTCTATCCGGACGCCCAAATCTACCGCAGCCGGGACGCGGAGTGGATCTCTCCGGCACCGGGACGTCTGATTTATGATGTCGGCCGGGCCTACGACCCGCAGGCCGGTATCTTTGACCATCACCAGAAGGACGCCCCGCTGCGCGACGATGGTCAACCCTACAGTTCGTTCGGATTGATCTGGAAGCATTTTGGTGCCGACTACCTGCGCGCGCTGCAGGTGCCGGATGCGGACATCAGCGCCATACACGCATCATTTGATGCAGGTTTTGTCCTGCCGGTGGATCTGATGGACAACGGCGCCCTGGACCCGTCGGTGGCCGGCCCGTTGGCGGATCTGACGCTGCCGTCTTTGCTGGAAACCCTGAAACCCTCCTTCGACGATCCCGATCCGCAGGCGGATGACACAGCGTTTGCCGCCGCGCTGGGCGTGGCGCGGGCCTTCGTCGAGGCGAGCATTCGGCGCAAGGCGGCGAAACGGCGCGCAGAGGCGCAGGTGTTGGAGGCGATCACGCAGGCAGGCGAGTCCCGGGTGCTGGAGCTGCCGCAGGGCATGCCGTTTCGCGCCGCGATCGAGGCGGCAGGGGCAGCGCATCTGTTGTTCGTGGTACATCCGCGAGGGGCGGACTGGACGCTGACCACCATTCGGACCGGTGATGATACCTTTGACAATCGCGCCGATTTGCCCGCGGCCTGGGCGGGGCTCACCGATGCGGCACTGGAAGCCGCCAGCGGCGTGAGTGGTGCGAAATTCTGTCACAACGGGCGGTTCATCGCCGTGGCCGAGAGCCGCGACGCGATCCTCAGGATGGCGGATCTGGCGGTGGCAGAGGCCCTGTCGTCGGCGTGAGCCGTCCGCGATAGCGCACGATCCGCCCGATCAGCGGCAGTCGAACCGCCACGTCAAAGCAGAACGCCCCCGCGGGATCAGCATATTCCACCGCGTCACTGCGTGGCAGCAGGCGGCGCGGCAGGGGCAGGCCCAGACACCAGCCACGTGTCACCGGATAGGCCAGCCGACCGGCCGTCTGCCGCAGGGCGATGACAAAGCATAGCGGCCCGAACCGTTCGGTGACCGTGCCATCGCCGGGTGTGCCAAAGGGCGCGAGGATTGAGCGGAAACGCTTGTGGCCGAACCGCCGCACCCAGATCTCGCGCGTCCCTTCCCGGAGCACATCCACCTGCACCGGCACATCCTGACCGGCGGCGGGAAAGCCGATGACGCGCCGGATGATCCGCGCCAACGGGTGTGCGCCGGTTGTCACCGTGGCTGTTCCCTGCCAGCGACTGGCGTCGACGGTATCATGCAATGCCTGTACCGGAGCGGGCAGCGCCGCAAATCCAGACCCCAGCGCGGTGCGAAAGACGGGCTGGATCGGCGTTGTCTGCGTGGCGGTCTGAATATCAAGTCCCCGCGCCTCTGCCAGAATGTCCGCGAGGCTGACCTCGCACAGGCAAGCACGGGCACCGGCGGGCGGATCGGCAGCGGGGCGATCACGGCAGAGCAATCTGCGACAGAGCGCCTGGGCCACAAGCGTGGGCACCTCCGGTCCGTCGCCTGCACCGGCGATCAAGGTCCACCGGCGCGTTTCGTATTGGCCAGAGGTGGTGCGCCCGTGCAGCTCGACACTCATGCCGCCGCGATCACTCCCGAAGGTTTCAAAGGCTTGAGCGCACCGCCGCAGCATTGGGGCGAGGGGGGCAAGGGATCTGATCCAGCCCATCCTGACAGGCAGGCCCAAGATACGCAGCCCGTGATGCAGCAGCGGCAGCTCCAGCCCGGCGCGAAACAGCACTGTGCGGGCATTGAAATAACTCGGGAACAGCTGCAGGTCCGGCGCCCCCATATGGGCCGCCCAGCGGTGCAAAGATGCGCACCCCGGCAGTGACAGCGTTTCGCGACGGGTCCCGCTCCAGCCGATGACCCGCGCAGGCAGGCCGCCGCGCGTGATCGGGATGGGCTGGCCAACCTGTGCCAGAATGGCACGGATCACCGAAAGGCCACGCGGCGCCCGGTTGCCGGGCAGGATGGTGCTTTCGATCCGGTCGATCTGCGTCAGGCCTGCAGCGAGGTCTTTGACTGCGGCGGAGGACAGGCCGGGCACGCTGGAGGCACCGGACAGGACAACACACCCTTTGCGGCGTGCGTCGGCGTCCAGCTCAGAGATACCCGCGGAAAAGCGGGCGTCGTCCGAGAGGTCGATGTAGTGGGCCCCACAGGCCAGCGCTGCATGTGCAAGCGCATAGGGCGCGTCGCCGTAGGCCTGGAAGGGACCCGCTGCGTCGATCACGATCCGGGGTCGGAGCGCGGCAACATCGGTCGCAAGGGATCGGCTGCCGCGGTCCAGCGAGATCGGCGTTCCGCCATGTGCCGCGCAATGCGCCTCCGCATGGTGCAGCGAGCGCCCGGCAACCAGAACCTCGATGCCGCCTTGGCGGGCCAGGGCGGCGCTGAGCCGGCCGCCAAAGACCCCGTATCCGCCCAGCACCAGGACCCGGTTATTCAAGAATGCGCCCTCTGAGGTCGTCCGAGGGCAGCGGACAGTCGCGCCGCCCGATCACGTAGCGATTTGCCGCGATCCGGTCATAGAGCCAGTTGCCGATGGGCGTCGGGATCAGCTTCAGGACAGCCAGGGCCCGCCACGGCCAGCCGATGGCCCGCATCGCCGCGCAAAAGGCGGCAAGTTTGGTGAAGGCGCGACCGTCGACGATCACGATATTCGTGGACCAGTCATGCGGATCGAGCCCATGCGCCAGATAGAGCGATTGCCCGGTTCCGGATTGCGCGGTGACAAAACGAAACCGCGCTGCGGTGTCATGGCGGGCCATGAACCGCGCAAAGGCCGAACACATGATGCAGGCCGCATCAAAGACGATCAGATCCTGTGTCGGGGGTGGCATTGGCCCTCTCCCAGATAGATGCTGTCCAAGATCTAGCAGCACTGGCGCCGGTTGGGAATGCGGCGAAGTGTGCCCGCCTTTCAACCCCGCCCGCGGTAGGGCGGCACGCCCTGATCCGGGATCCAGACATCTTCGGGACACGGGCCGGTCTGGTAGAAGACATCGATCGGGATGCCGCCACGCGGATACCAGTAGCCCCCGATGCGCAGCCACTTCGGCGCCAGGAAATCCGCGAGGCGGCGGGCGATCGAGACGGTGCAATCCTCGTGAAAGGCGCCGTGGTTGCGGAACGCTCCGAGGTAGAGTTTCAACGATTTGCTTTCCACCAGCCAGTCACCCGGCACATAGTCGATCACCAGATGGGCAAAATCCGGCTGGCCGGTCATCGGGCAGAGCGAGGTGAACTCGGGCGCGGTGAAGCGCACGTTATAGGCCACGTCGGCTTGCGGGTTCGCCACCCGCTCCAACTCGGCAGTTTCGGGAGAATCGGGCAGGGTGGTCGCGCCGCCCAGCTGTTTCAGGTTGCTGTAGATACTGTCGGTCATGGTCAGAATTCCAAAGGTCAGACGCCGCGCTGATTGCCCCAGATCAGGACATGCAGTTGCGGCAGGATACGGGGGGTGAGCCAACCCTTGCCCACGGTTTCGTCGATCAGCCAGCGCAAGCGGGCGGTGGTCTGATCGAGGTCAACGGGGCATTGCGGGTCCACCTCGGGGTTGCCGGGTTGCAGGAACAGCGGCAGCTGCGGATGCCGGGCGTGGGCGGCGCGGGCAAAGGCGAGGTCGGTTTTGTCAAAGATCACGATCTTCATCACCGTTTGCCCCGCTCGCTCCGCCGCCGCCAGGCAGCGGTCGAACTTCAGCCAGTCGGTCCTGTGGCCGCTGGAAGGCGGTTTAGGGCTGAGCACCAGCGTATCGAGCCCGGCAAACCAGTCCTGCGCGATGGAGCCCTGCGTCTCCAGTGCAAAGCGATAGCCTTCCTCCTGGCCGATGGCGATCACCGGGGCAAAATCCTGAATGGCCGGGTTGCCGCCGGAGATCGACACGGTGAGGGGCTGGCCGCCTGACAGGCGACGGACCTCAGCCATGATCGCCTCTGGCGTCATCGGCGTCCAGGTGTCGCGATAGGCGCTGTCCACCGCATGCAGGCTGTCACACCAGGCGCAGCGATAGTCGCAGCCGCCGGCGCGCACAAACACGGTGGGTTCTCCGATCAGGATGCCTTCGCCCTGCACGGTGGGGCCAAAAATCTCGGCGATGCGCAGGGTCATGGCAGCACCCGGGGGCGGTATTCTGCCCAGGTCTTTGGCGTTTCCGAAACCCGGACCGCCGCCACCTCGGGCCAGCGCGCCTGGCACCAGCTGAAGAAATGGCGCGCCATGTTCTCGGCGGTGGACGGCCCCTCCAGCACATCGTTCAGGTGCCGGTGGTCGAACGTCCCGTCGATATAATCCTTGAGCGGCTTCAACTCGTGATAATCCCGCACAAAACCGTCGCGGTTCAGCTCTTCGGCGGCCAGTTCCACCACGACGATGTAATTGTGCCCATGCAGCCTGGCACATTGGTGATCGTCGGGAAGGTGAGAGAGCTGATGCGAGGCCGAGAAGTGAAACTCCTTGGTGATCCGAAACATCAGCCGGCCTCCTTTGCGGCGATCGCCGCGCGCCAGAAATCAGGGTCCTCATATGTGGTGGGATCGGTGACGCCGGCAAGATCAAAGGCCTCGCGCCGTTCCACGCAGGTGCCGCAGCGCCCGCAATGATGTGTGCCGCCCTTGTAGCAGGACCAGGTCTCGGCAAATGGCGTGCGGTGGAGGGCGCCCTCGGTGACGATATCGGCCTTGGAGCGATGTACAAACGGCGTCCAGAGCCGGGTGTCGGCATAGCCGTCCAGCGCCGCCTGCTGCATCGCATCAAAGGCCTGCGTGAACGCGGGGCGGCAGTCGGGATAGATGAAGTGGTCGCCGCCATGCACGGCGGTGGCGACGGCCTCATCCCCGTTTGCCGCCGCGATGCCAAAGGCGATCGAGAGCATGATGGCATTGCGATTGGGCACCACCGTGATCTTCATCGTCTCTTCGGCATAGTGGCCGTCGGGCACGTCGATGTCCTCGGTGAGGGCGGAGCCGGTCAGCGCCGCGCCGATGGGGCGCATGTCGATGAGGTGAAACGGCACGCCAAGCCGCGTCGCGGCGGCGCGGGCGTAGTCCAGTTCCTTGCGGTGGCGTTGGCCATAGTCGAAGGAGACCAGACGGGTGAGCTGCCGGGTTGCGGCAGCCATATGGGCGAGGGACACGGAGTCCAATCCGCCCGAGCAGATGACAAGTGTTTTCAAGTTTTCAGTCCTTGTTTTGTTGACCGGGTAGGCTGCGACCGGTGTGGGCGGCGTATAGGCGGCCTTGGCCTTGGATGCAATGGGCGGCGGCGGGGTTGCGTCCAGCGCATAGCCGCCTTGCCCCGTGTCGAAAACCGGGCAGCACGGCCGATGCTGTCGGAACAGTTGTCCCGTTCTGCCGTCAATATGTGGAAAAGAGTTCCGGCACGGCGCTTGTCATGGCCCAGTGGCCTATCGTTTGTCCTCTGGTCGGGATGCGGGTTCCTGAATGCCAGCCGCTCTTGCGGAGCGCCCAAAAAATGGACACCTGTGCAGCAAACACAGACACCAAGGAGTCTCTTGCCATGAAAACCCTTACATTCCGCGCGGCCGCGCTTGCCGGGCTAGTTGCTGTTTCGCCGCTTGTTGCACAGGCCGAGGACACCACGCTCACCGTGGGCATGTCCGGCGGCTATTTCCCCTTCACCTTTGTCCGTCAGGACGTGCTGCAAGGGTTCGAGGTCGATGTGATGAACGCCGTGGGCGAAGAGGCGGGTCTCGAGATCGAATTTGAGACCATGTCCTTTTCCGGGCTGATCGGAGCTCTGGATGCGGGGCGGATCGACACCATTGCCAACCAGATCACCATCACGCCGGAGCGCGAGGCGAAATTCGCCTTCACCCAGGCCTATGTCTTTGACGGGGCGCAGGTCGTGACCCGCGACGGCAACCAGGATGTCACTGGTGTCGAGGATCTGCGCGGCAAGACCGTGGCGGTGAACCTCGGCTCCAACTTCGAGCAGTTGCTGAACGATCTGCCCTACGCCGATGAGGTCAACATCAAGACCTACGAAAGCAATATCGAACAGGATACCGCGCTGGGCCGCGTCGATGCCTTTGTGATGGACCGGGTGTCCTCGGCGCAATTGATCAAGGAAAGCCCGTTGCCGCTGCAACTGGCTGGACAGCCGTTTTCCGAGATCCGCAATGCGCTGCCGTTCCGCGATGACGCCGAAGGGCGGGCATTGCGCGACCAGGTCGATGCGGCCCTGACCACCCTGCGCGACAACGGCACCCTGACCGAGATCTCGGTCAAGTGGTTCGGCACCGACATCACCTCCAACGCGGCGGAGTAACCGATGCAGGCGCTCGACTTCGAGTACATGCTGGGGCTGGTGCCGGTAATCCTTGGCTATGTGCCGCTGACGCTGGGTATGGCGGCGGCGGGCATGGTCTGTGCGCTGGTGCTGGCGGCGCTGCTCGCGGTCGAGCGTGTGGTGCGGGTGCCGGTGCTGGACTGGCTGGTGGTGCTGTTCATCAGCTTCTTCCGCGGCACGCCGCTTCTGGTGCAGCTGTTCCTGTTCTACTACGGCTTGCCGCAGGTACTGTCGGTCCTCACCCGCATCGACGGGGTGACGGCGGCGATCCTCGGGCTGACGCTGCATTTCTCGGCCTATATGGCAGAGTCGATTCGGGCCGCCATCATCGGCGTGGATCGCAGCCAGTGGGAGGCGGCGCAGTCCATCGGCATGACGCAATGGCAGCTGATGATGCGGATCATCCTGCCGCAGGCCGCCCGCGTGGCGGCGCCCACCTTGGTGAATTACTTCATCGACATGCTGAAGGGGACCTCGCTGGCCTTCACCCTCGGCGTGACCGAAATGATGGGTGCGGCGCAGAAAGAGGCCGCCGGCAGTTTCCTCTATTTCGAGGCCTTCCTCGTTGTGGCGGTGATCTACTGGATCATGGTGGAGACGCTGAGCCAGGGCCAGAAATGGCTGGAAACCCGTTTGAACAAGGCGTTTGTGCGATGATTTCGATCAAGGGACTGACCAAGACATTCGGGGGCACGCCGGTGCTCGACCAGATCGACCTCGATATTGCCGCGGGAGAGCGGGTGGTGATCATCGGCCCCTCCGGCACCGGCAAGTCGACGCTGCTGCGCTGTCTCAACTTCCTCGACCAGCCGGACGCGGGGCAGATTGCCATCGCAGACCTGAGCGTCGATGCGGCGCGGGCGCGCAAGGCCGATATTCTGGCGCTTCGGCGGCGGACCGGTTTTGTGTTCCAGAACTATGCGCTGTTTGCCAACAAGACCGCCGCCGAGAACATCATGGAGGCGCTGGTCACCGTGCAGCGCCTGCCCAGGTCCGAGGCGGCAGAGCGCGCCCGGGCGATCCTCGCGGAGACGGGGTTGGCGGACAAGGCCGACAGCTATCCGGCGGCCTTGTCCGGCGGCCAGCAGCAACGGGTCGGCATCGGACGTGCCATGGCGCTGAACGCCGAACTGATGCTGTTTGACGAGCCGACCTCTGCGCTGGACCCGGAATGGGTGGGCGAGGTGCTTGACCTGATGCGCCGGGTGGCAGAGCAAAAGCAGACCATGCTCATCGTGACCCACGAGATGCAGTTTGCCCGCGAAATCGCCGACCGCATCCTGTTCATGCATGGCGGCAAGATCGTGGAGCAGGGCCCCCCGGCGCAGATCTTTGATGCGCCCCAGGATGAGCGCCTGAAGCGGTTTCTGGCGCGGGTTGGCGGCTGACGCGCCGATGACGGTCGGGGACCCGACCTGGACATCGTTGGCATGGCCCTGATGCTTCCCTGGCAGATCCCAACAAAAAAGCCCCGCCAGACTGGCGGGGCTTTTCCGATTGGAGCGTGCGTCCCTTATTCGGGGATGGAGCCTTCGATGCCTTCGACATAGAAGTTCATGCCCGCCAGGGTGCCATCGTCTGCGATTTCGCCTTCGGCGAGGAACTCAGACCCGTCCTGCTTGTTCAGCGGGCCGGTGAACGGGTGATATTCGCCAGACGCCATCGCGTCCTTCAGGGCCAGCGCCTCGGCTTTCACTTCGGCCGGAACCGCATCGGTGATCTCGCCAATGCCAACCATGCCCGGGCCGATGCCGTCCCAGGTGTCAACAGAGGTCCAGGTGCCATCCATCACGGCCTTGGTGCGGGCGATGTAGTAGGGCGCCCAGTCGTCAATGATCGAGGATACGCGCGGGAAGGGCGCATATTCCGCCATGTCAGACGCCTGACCGAAGGTGACCACATTGCCCGCCGCCTGCGCCGCGGCCTGCGGTGCGGTGGAATCGGTGTGCTGCAGGATCACGTCCGCGCCCTGTTCGATCAGAACCTTGGCGGCATCGGCTTCCTTGGCCGGGTCGAACCAGGTGAAGGCCCAGACGATCTTGAACTGGACGTCGGGGTTGACCTTCTTGGCGTGGATATAGGCGGAGTTGATGCCGCGGATCACTTCGGGGATCGGATAGGAGCCGATGTAGCCGACAATGTTGCTCTCGGTCATATGGCCCGCGATGGTGCCCTGCACAGCGCGGCCTTCGTAGAACCGTGCCGAATAGGTCGAGACGTTCTCGGCGCGTTTGTAGCCGGTGGCGTGCTCAAACTTCACATTGGGGAACTTCTTGGCGACGTTGATTGTCGGGTCCATGTAGCCAAAAGAGGTGGTGAAGATCAGATCCGCGCCCTGCAGCGCCATCTGGGTGATCACGCGCTCGGCATCGGGGCCTTCGGCGACGTTTTCCACATAGACGGTTTCGACCTTGTCGCCGAATTCCTCTTCGACCGCCAGGCGCCCCTGATCGTGCTCATAGGTCCAGCCGCCATCGCCGACGGGGCCAACATAGACAAAGCCGACTTTGGTCTTGTCCTGAGCCAGCGCGCCACCGGCGGCCAGTCCCAGTGCGACGGCAGCACCGGCAAGAAGTTTGGTGAGTTTCATGTGATGGGTTCCCCCTGATTGGTTCCAGTGTTGCGATCCGCCCCGGTTTGCCCCGAGGCTGGACTTTGTTTTTTGTCCGACGCGCATGGCGTATCGAACAGGGATGCGACCTGCGAATTCAGCGGGACGCGTGAAAGCTCCGGCCAAGCGACGCAGGCGCGCTGCTCTTGTCGGCGGATAGAATGACGAGCACCAGAATGGTGATCAGATACGGCGACATTGCCAGATATTCCACCGGGATAGCAACGCCCGCTGCCTGCAGATTAAGCTGCACAACGGTGACGCCGCCAAAAAGATAGGCACCCAAAAGCGCCCGCCATGGCTTCCAGCTGGCAAAGACCACCAGCGCAAGGGCGATCCAGCCGATGCCTGCGGTCATCCCCTCGGTCCATTGCGGCACGCGGATCAGGCTGATGTAGGCGCCACCGAGCCCCGCACAGGCACCACCGAACAGGATCGCCAGCGTGCGGATCTTGACCACTTTGTATCCCAGCGCATGGGCTGCATCGTGGTTTTCGCCCACGGCGCGCAGGATCAGACCGACGCGGGAGTACTTGAGCACCGCCCAGACCGCAGCCGTCAGCGCGATCCCGAAATAGAGCACAACATCATGACCAAAGAGAATGCGCCCAAAGACCGGCAGATCCGACAGGACCGGAATGTCGATACGCCCCATCTGCGGCGGTTTCACCCCCACATATTTCTGCCCCATCAGGGCCGAGAGCCCGAGGCCAAAAAGCGTCAGCGCCAGACCCGAGGCCACCTGATTGGCCAGCGCCACCTGGGTCATGATCACAAACAGCAGCGACAGCAGTGCCCCCGCGATGGCGGCGGCAACAAACCCCAAAAGGGGCGAGCCTGTCTCTACGGCGGCGGCAAACCCCGCAATCGCCCCGACGATCATCATCCCCTCGACCCCGAGGTTCAGAACGCCGGATTTCTCGACTACCAGCTCACCGATTGCCGCCAGCAACAAAGGCGTTGCAGCCACCATCAGAGACGCGATCAGAAGGACTGGGTTGATAGCAGACAGATCCATCACGCCACCTCCGGTTTGTCAATTGCAATGCGATAGTTGGTGAGCAGATCAAGCGCCAGCAGGAAGAACAGGAGCATGCCCTGAAACACCTGAATGGCCGCGGACGGCAGGCCCAGATTGCCCTGCGCGATGTCGCCGCCAATGTAGGTCAGCGCCATCAATGCGCCTGCCAGCAGAATGCCCACCGGATGCAGGCGGCCCAGAAAGGCCACGATAATCGCGGTAAACCCATAGCCCACGTTGAAATCGATCGACACCTGCCCGGAAGGACCAGAGACCTCAAACATCCCTGCAAGCCCTGCCAAAGCGCCAGAAGCCCCGAGGCAGAACAGGATCAGCCGGGCGGGTTTCACACCTGCAAATTTTGCCGCCCGCGGTGCCTCACCGGTCAGGCGGATATGATAGCCAAGCATATGGCGGTTGAGCAGGACATAAGAGAAAATCACCGCAATCAGCGCCGCAACCACGCCCCAGTGCATGCCGGTCCCGGCGATCAGCTCGGCGTTATGGGCACTGTCATATTGTTGCAGGTTGCGCGATCCCGGAAAGCCGAACCCTTCCGGGTTCTTCATCAACCCTAGCGACATGGACGCCAGCAGCTGCTCGGCCACATAGACCAGCATCAGGGACACAAGGATCTCATTGGTGCCAAACCGTGTCTTCAGCACCGCAGGGATCATCGCCCAGGCCCAGCCGCCAAAGGCGCCTGCCAGAACCATCAGCGGAAAGATGATCCAGGACTCCATCGGGTAGAACGCCAGCCCCACACCCGCACCCGTGAGCGCGCCGATGATATATTGCCCTTCAGCGCCGATGTTCCAGATCCCGGCGCGAAAGCCCAGGCTAAGGCCAATGGCAATCAACACCAAAGGCGCGCCCTTCACCAAAAGCTGCGGGCGGTAATAAAACGCAAACTCGCCAAACAGCGGCTCCCAGAAAATGGTTCGGATCGCCTCCACCGGGTTCTTGCCAAGGGTGGCAAACAGCAGCCCCCCCATCACCATGGTCGCCAGCACCGCCACCAGCGGCGTCGCCATCGACCACGCCCGCGACGGCTGCGGTCGTTTCTCTAGCCGGATCATCCCTATTGTCCCTCTTGGCCGGATCTTTGTGGTCCGGTTCTCTTCATCTTCTTCCAAATATCCCCGCCGGAGGCTTCCGCCCCAAGCGTCACATCCCCGACATTTGTGGTGAGGATCCTACACATGCGCCACTTCCATGCCGTGTGCACCGCCCATCATCAGGCCAATTTCATCCACCGTCAGCTCCGCCGTGGGGCGCGGGGCGGACAGACGACCCTCATTGAGGGCGGCAAAATTGTCGGAGATTTCCATCAGCTCATCGAGATCCTGACTGATGCAGATCACCGCCGCGCCATTTGCCGCCAGATCGAGCAAGGCCTGCCGGATCGCCGCCGCTGCGGCTGCATCCACGCCCCATGTGGGCTGGTTCACCACCAGCACTTCGGGGCGCTGCAACACCTCGCGGCCAATGACGAATTTCTGCAAATTCCCACCAGAGAGCGAGCGCGCTGCATTCTCCGGCCCCGGTGTGCGCACATCAAACGCCTTAATGATCTTTTCGGCAAATGTTCTGGTTGCGCCCCATTTGAGAAAGCCGTTGTTGTCCAGCCCCTCGCGCACCGACCCGGTCAGGAGCGCATTTTCGGTCAGGCTCATATCAGGCGCTGCGGCATGGCCCAGACGTTCCTCCGGGGCGGTCAGCACGCCAAGCGCGCGGCGTGCCGTTGGCCCCATGTGACCAATCGGCTTGCCATCAAATTTCACCGCATCGCGGGCGCAAGTGACCTCTCCCGACATCACCGCTAAAAGTTCATCCTGACCGTTGCCCGCAACACCGCCAATACCAAGGATCTCGCCCCGCCGAACGGCCAGATGCACGTTCTTCAATGTGGTGCCAAAGGCCGAAGGCGCAGGCACCGACAGGCCCGAGATGTCCAGGGCCACATCACCAAACTCCCGCGCACCGCGTTCGGGCGTCTTAAGGGCGGTGCCCACCATCAGCTCCGCCATGTCGCGGGCCGAGGTGTCGCGCGGCACACATTCGCCCACGTTCTTGCCCAATCGCAGGATGGTCGCGTGATCGCAAAGCGCGCGGATCTCTTCGAGCTTGTGCGAGATATAGAGGATCGACGTGCCCTCGCTCTTCAGCTTCTTCAGGGTCTCGAACAGGATCTCCACCTCTTGTGGCGTCAGAACCGATGTGGGCTCGTCCATGATCAGGAGCTTCGGATCCTGCAGCAGGCAGCGGATGATCTCCACCCGCTGACGTTCGCCCGCCGACAGATCGCCGACGGTGCGGAACGGATCAAGCGGCAGGCCATACGCCTCGGAAACCTCGCGGATGCGGGCCGCCAGATCGCGCAGGGCGGGCGGATTTTCCATCCCCAGCGCGATGTTTTCCGCCACATTCAGCGCGTCAAACAGCGAGAAATGCTGAAACACCATCGCGATCCCATCGGCGCGCGCCTGACGCGGCTCGGCAGGCTCATAACTCGCACCGCGCAGGGTCATCCGGCCGCTGTCAGGCTTCACAAGCCCATAGATCATCTTGACGAGCGTTGATTTGCCCGCGCCGTTTTCACCCAGGAGCGCATGCACCTCGCCCTCGCCGATGGTAAAGGAGACATGGTCATTGGCCACCACGCCGGGGTAGGCCTTGGTGAGGCCCTCGATGGTCAGAAGGGGAGGCGTGCTCACGCGCTATGCTCCTTTTTCAAATCCGAACGCTGCGAGAGCGCCATGAGTTCTGCGGCCACGCCGATGGCAATGGCCTGCGGGTGTTTGCCCAGTTCGGGCAGGCCGATCGGGCAGGTGAGCCGCGCAATCTGCTCGGGCCCATGTCCCAGCGCGGCAAGCCGGTTTCGAAACCGTGCCCATTTGGTCTTGGATCCGATCACCCCGGCAAAGCCAAATCCGTGCCCCAAGAGCCGATGGCATAGCGCCAGATCCAGCTGATGGGAATAGGTCAGGATCAGATGATGGGCATCAGAGGGCGCGTGCGGAACCAACCGATCCGGTTCGCGGGCCGGCAGGGCGGTGACGTCTGCCGGGATCTCTTCCGGGTATTTTGAGCGCAGGACATCAACCCAGGTGATGTCGAAGTCCGGCAGCGGCGCCAGCATCCCGACCAGCGCGCGCCCCACATGCCCGGCCCCCCAGATCCACAGCGGTTGTGTCGCGCGGGCAACGGGTTCCACCATCCAGCCTGCGATCAATTGCGGTTTGGGGCGCTGGCCCTGGGCGCGGGCATTGTTCAGGATCCGTGTCACGGCGAGGGGTTGCGGCTCCGGGCGCACCGGCCGAGCGATGACATCGCCCTGAAGCCGCTCCAGATCTTCTAGCGTGTAGACCTCGTTCAGCAAGGTCACGGACCCACCACAGCACTGCCCCAGATCGGGTCCGAGCGAATGGGTTGACAGCCTGCGGGGTACGTCCAGATGCCGGGCGGCCTCTGCCGCCTCGAACTCCAGTGCACCGCCACCGATGGTGCCAGACTGCCCACCGCTCCAGACCAGCATCGCGGCCCCAACCTCGCGCGGGGCAGAGCCTCTGACCTCGGCCACCACAACACGGATGACACGGCCATGGGCCGCGACGGCGGCCCTGAGGGCGTCGACATCAAATCCCATCGCGCTGTGTCCCAAGTGCACGCCAGATCTCCTCTGCCGTGGCCGGCGCATTCAGGTGCGGATAGGCATCGCCACAGGCCGCAACTGCATCCGAGAGCGCAAGCCAGGCGGAAATCCCCAGCATAAAGGGCGGCTCCCCCACCGCCTTGGAGCGATAAATAGTGTCTTCGCGGTTCTGCCCGTCAAACAATGCCACGTTAAACACATCGGGCCGGTCAGAGCAGGCCGGGATCTTGTAGGTCGACGGCGCATGCGTCCGGAGCCGCCCGTTGTCGTCCCAGACCAGTTCTTCGGTGGTGAGCCAGCCTGCGCCCTGCACATAGGCGCCTTCCACCTGACCGATATCCAGCGCCGGGTTCAGCGAGGCCCCCGCATCATGCAGGATATCCGTGCGCAGGATGCGGTTTTCACCGGTCAGCCGGTCGACGACGACCTCGGTGACCGCCGCCCCATAGGCAAAATAGAAAAACGGCCGCCCCGCGCCCTTGATCCGGTCCCACTCTAGCGAGGGGGTTTTGTAAAATCCTGTTGCCGACAGGCTGACGCGGCCCGTGTAACAGAGCATCGCCGCCGCCTCGAAACTGATCTCCTCAGAGCCGATCCTGACCTTGTCTCCCTCAAACACGACCGCTGAGATCGGTTGCTGATGCACCTCCGCCAAATGCGCCGCCATGCGGTCGCGAATGGTGTCGCAGGCGGCCTTCACCGCCATGCCGTTCAGATCCGACCCCGAAGAGGCCGCCGTGGCCGATGTATTGGGCACCTTGGCGGTATCGGTTGCGGTGATCTTCACGCGCGCCTGATCGACCCCAAAGCGCGCGGCTGCCACCTGCGCCACCTTCTGGAACAATCCCTGACCCATCTCGGTGCCACCATGGTTGAGATGGATGGAGCCGTCCTGATAGACATGCACCAAAGCCCCCGCCTGGTTGAGATGCGTGAGGGTGAAGGAAATCCCGAACTTCACCGGTGAAAACGCCATCCCGCGCTTCAGGCGCTCATTTTTGGCATTCCAGGCCGCGATCTCTGCCCGCCGCGCCGCGTAGTTCGAGCTCTCCAGCAACTGCGCCGTCATCTCGTGCAGCTCAAAATCGGTGACCGGCATGCCGTAGGGCGTGGTGTTGTCTTTCAGCTTTTCAGAAATATCTCGGGGGGAGGCCGCAGGCCGGGGGGCAGAGCCCCCTTTGCTTGAGGCCGTGGCAGAGCCTCCCGCATCAAGCGCGTCATAGTAATTGCGCACCCTGAGTTCCACCGGATCAATCCCCAGAACATGCGCTGCATGATCCATCACCCGTTCGATCCCGACCATTCCCTGTGGGCCGCCAAAGCCACGATAGGCGGTTGCGCTTTGCAGGTTGGTTTTCAAACGGTGGCTCTCGATGCGGATCGCGGGGATCGCATAGGCGTTGTCGGCATGTAGCATGGCGCGGTCCGCCACCGGCAGCGACAGATCCTGCGCCCAGCCGCAGTTGACCAAATGCGTGAACTCGATGCCCTCAATGCGCCCCTCAGCATCAAAGCCCGCGCGATAGGAAATCCGAAACGCATGGCGCTTTCCGGTGATGGTCATGTCATCGTCGCGGTCATAGCGCATCTTGCAGGCCTTGCCGGTGAGGCGCGCGGCCACGGCGCAGGCGACGGCCAGCGCGTTGCCCTGACTTTCCTTGCCGCCAAAACCACCCCCCATACGCCGGGTCTCGACGCGCACCGCATGCATCGGCAGGCCAATGGCCTCGGCCACCTTATGCTGGATTTCGGTGGGGTGTTGGGTGGAGGAGTTGACGATCATGCCGCCATCCTCCTGTGGCAGCGCCAGCGCGGCCTGACCTTCGAGGTAGAAATGCTCCTGCCCGCCGATCTCGAAGGTATCCTCGATCACATGTGCCGCCGAAGCGATGGCAGCAGAGGCGTCGCCCTTTTGATAAATGCGCGGGCCTTCCTCGAAGCGGCTGTCGGCAGCGAGAGCGGCCTCCAGTGTCAGCAGCGCCTCTTCTTCGGCGTATTCTACCTTGCCCTTCCGTGCGGCAATGCGGGCGGCGCGATGGGTGGTCGCGACCACCAGAAACACCGGCTGCCCCAGATAATGCACCTCTCCTTTGGCCAACAGCGGCTCGTCATGGGCCGAGGGCGACACGTCATTGTCAAACGGCAAATCGTCCGCTGCCAGCACCGCGACAACACCTTGAGATGCGCGCACTTCCGCGAGGTTCATCGTGGTGATTGTGCCCTTTGCAATCGGCGCAAGGCCAAAGGCCAGATGCAGCGTGCCCTTGGGTGTGGGGATGTCATCGACATAGCGGGCCTGGCCCGTCACATGCAGGGCTGCCGCATCATGGGGCAGGGGGTTTGCAACACTCATAGGTCCACCTCCAACACATGTTCAGAGGTGCCGTTCAGATCTGTGAAATAGCGCGTGAGCATATTGCGGGCGCAGTCCAACCGATAGGTGGCGGAGGCGCGCATGTCACTCATGGGGGTGAAGTCCTGATCAAAGGCGGCTTTGGCGCCCTTGATCGTTGCGTCTGTCCACGGCTGGCCGAGCAGGGCGGCCTCCACATGCGTGGCGCGCTTCGGGATGCCTGCCATGCCACCAAAGGCGATGGCGGCTGCGGTCACACTGCCATTGACCACGGTGACATTAAACGCGCCCAGCACCGCAGATATATCCTGATCGAAGCGTTTGGAGAGTTTATAGACCCGAAGGCTGTCGGGTTGACGCGCAAAGCTCACGGCCTCGACAAATTCGCCCGGGGCGCGGTCCTGTTTGCCGTAGTCGAGAAAGAAGTCCTGCAACGGAATGGCACGGCGGGTGTCTGCGTGGCGCAGGTGCAATGCGGCGCGCAAGGCGATGAGGGCAGGCGGGTTGTCCCCGATGGGAGAGCCATTGGCGATATTGCCGCCGATGGTCGCTGCGGCGCGGACCTGCTGGCTGGCGTAGCGGCGGATCATCTCGGCGTAGGAGGCGTGGAACGGCTCAAGGGCGGTGCGGACACGGTTCATATCCGCCATTGCCCCGATGCGGACCTCGGTTTCGGTGACGGTGATGTCCTTCAGATCCGTACAGCCATCAAGGAAGATCACATCATCCAGATCCCGCAGTTGCTTGGTGACCCAAAGCCCGACATCGGTGGCTCCGGCGATCAGCGTGGCATCGGGGCGGGCGGCATAGGTTGCGGCCAGTTCATCCGAAGATCTGGGACGCAAGTTGGATGGAGGTGCTGCCACAGGGGTGTCGGAGGGGGGCTCTGCCCCCCGGTCTGCGACCTCCCCCCGAGATATTTCTGAGAAGATGAAGGATGACTCCTGCCTGATATGCTCCGGCACAGGGGTGCCTTGGGCAGCTTCGGCGGCGCGGATGATCGGCGCATAGCCGGTGCAGCGGCAGAGGTTGCCGGCGAGCTGGTCGTCATGATCGGTGGCACCATTGGCATGCGCCGTGACCATCGACATGATGAAGCCCGGGGTGCAAAAACCGCATTGGCTGCCGTGGAGATCGACCATTGCCTGTTGCACCGGATGCAGGGTGCCATCCGGGTGGGCGACGCCTTCGACCGTGCGTATGGATTTGCCCTGGAGTTGCGGCAGGAACAGGATGCAGGCGTTCAGCGCCCGGGCACCACTCTGGTCGGTGACCATCACGGTGCACGCGCCGCAATCGCCCTCGTTGCAGCCTTCCTTGGTGCCGGTGAGACCACGGTCCTCGCGCAGCCAGTCCAGAAGCGTTGTTGTTGGCTGGGGTTCTGGAAGCGAGACCTCTTCACCGTTGAGATGAAAGGTAATCGTCATCTTGAAAAGCCCGTCGCGGTACCCTGTTGTCCCTGCTGCGCGACCTTCGATGCGACGTAGAAAGCGCGCGGGATGATTGTCCTGTTGTTGCACTCAGCTTGTGAGGCGCAGCCTGCCAAAGCAAGACTTATGGTCGCAGGCACCGCCCCGCGCATGGTGCGCCACAGGCTCACGGCATTGCACAGATTGCGCAGTTACTGACTGATTTGTAACAATTTTACGTCTCGGGCGCTACGGTGAATCGCGGTTTGAGGCTAAAGAGTTTCAAAAAAATCCATAATATAAGTGCTGGTCTTTTGGGCGTTCGAGGCGGCGTGGCCCGGCGGGGGAGATCGCAGGCCTGCAACTTGCCATTGACCGGAGGCGGGTGCCACAGATCAGATCTTTTCCAGCCGGGCGCCCGGGGGTAGGGTCCGGTCATGACAGCTTCTCCTCGATTCATTCACCTGCGCACCCATACCGAATACTCTCTTCTGGAGGGGGCGGTGCGGCTGAAAAAACTGCCGGATCTGTGCAAGGCCAACCAGATGCCGGCCATCGCGGTGACGGACACCAATTCGATGTTTGCGGCGTTGGAATTTTCCGTGACGCTGTCCGACGCCGGCATCCAGCCGATCATCGGCTGCCAGGTGGATCTGACCTTCGAGAAGAGCGAGCCGGGCGACAAACCAAAAGCACCTGCGCCGGTGGTGCTGCTCGCTCAGAATGAGACCGGCTATGAACATCTGATGAAGCTGTCCTCCTGTCTCTATGTGGACAAGGGGGGGCAACTGCCGCAGGTGTCGATTGAGGAGCTGGAGATCAATTCCGGCGGCTTGATCTGTCTGACGGGGGGGCCGGATGGTCCGGTGGGCAAGCTGCTTCAGCAGGGGCAACGCCCCGCCGCCGAGGCCCTGATGGCGCGGCTCAAGACCATGTTCCCGGATCGCCTCTATGTGGAGTTGCAGCGCCACCCCGGCGAGGACGGGCAACCCGAGGCGGAAACCCTGACCGAGCGCGGCCATGTGGAGATGGCCTATGCGATGGATCTGCCGCTGGTCGCGACCAATGACGTCTATTTCCCCAAGACCGAGATGTATGAGGCGCATGACGCGCTGATCTGCATCGCCGAAGGCGCCTATGTGGATCAGGCCGAACCTCGCCGCCGCCTGACTGCGCAGCACTATTTCAAGAGCCAGGAAGAGATGATCGCGCTGTTTGCCGATCTGCCGGAGGCGATCGAGAACACCGTGGAAATCGCCCAGCGTTGTGCCTTCATGGCCTATCGGCGGGATCCCATCCTGCCGAAGTTCGCAGATGACGAGGTGGTCGAGCTGCGCCGGCAAGCCAATGAAGGCTTGAAGGACCGTCTGGCGGTCATTCCCCATGCGGTACCGGTGGAGAAATACCAGGAGCGGCTCGATTTCGAACTGAACATCATCGAGGGCATGGGATTTCCCGGCTATTTCCTGATCGTTGCGGACTTTATCAAATGGGGCAAGGAGCAGGGCATTCCGGTGGGGCCGGGGCGGGGCTCTGGTGCGGGCTCTTTGGTGGCCTATGCGCTGACCATTACCGACCTTGATCCGCTGCGCTACAGTTTGCTGTTCGAGCGCTTCCTCAACCCCGAACGGGTTTCGATGCCCGACTTCGACATCGACTTCTGCATGGACCGCCGCGAGGAGGTGATCCGTTACGTGCAGCAGAAATACGGCCGCGACAAGGTCGGGCAGATCATCACCTTTGGTGCGCTGTTGTCCAAGGCGGCGGTGCGCGACATCGGCCGTGTGTTGCAGATGCCCTTTGGCCAGGTGGACCGGCTGTCGAAGATGATCCCGGTGGAGGGGGTGAAGCCGGTCTCGATCGAGAAGGCTCTGCAGGACGAGCCGCGACTGGCGGAGGAGGCGCGCAACGAGCCGGTGGTGAACCGCCTGCTGACCTATGGCCAGCAGGTGGAGGGGCTGTTGCGCAATGCTTCAACCCACGCGGCGGGGGTGGTGATCGGCGACCGGCCGCTGGATGCGCTGGTGCCGCTCTATCAGGATCCGCGCTCGGACATGCCGGCGACCCAGTTCAACATGAAGTGGGTCGAACAGGCCGGTCTGGTGAAATTCGACTTTCTCGGTCTGAAGACGCTGACGGTGATCCAGAACGCCATGCAGCTGATTTTCAAATCGGGGCGGCCCCTGCATGTGAATGCCGAAGGGGCGCAGCTCTATGAACCCGCAGAGGGTGCCGAGAACCACATCAACGCCATTCCGCTGGACGACAAGGTCACCTACGACCTTTATTCCCGGGCCAAGACGGTGGCGGTGTTCCAGGTGGAATCCACCGGCATGATGGATGCGCTCAAGCGCATGAAACCCACCTGTATCGAGGACATCGTGGCGCTGGTGGCGCTTTATCGTCCCGGCCCGATGGAGAACATCCCGGTCTACTGCGAGGTGAAAAACGGCCAGCGCAAGATCACTTCGGTCCATCCGCTGATCGACCACATCCTTGAGGAAACTCAAGGCATCATCGTCTATCAGGAACAGGTGATGCAGATCGCGCAGGTCATGGCGGGCTACAGCCTTGGCGGCGCGGACCTGCTGCGCCGCGCAATGGGGAAGAAGATCAAGGAGGCGATGGACGCCGAGCGCCCGAAATTTGAAAAAGGCGCGGCGGAAAACGGCGTCGACAAGAAAAAGGCCTCGGAGGTTTTTGACCTTCTGGAGAAATTCGCCAACTACGGCTTTAACAAATCCCACGCGGCCGCCTATGCGGTGGTGTCCTATCAAACCGCGTGGCTGAAAGCGAACCATCCGGTGGAGTTCATGGCGGGCGTCATGAACTGCGATATCCACCTGACGGAAAAGCTCGCGATCTATTTCGAGGAAGTGAAGAAAGGGCTTCAGCTTCCCTATGTGGCGCCGGACATCAACCGCTCGCTTGCGACCTTTGACGTGGTTGATGGGGAACTGATCTACGCGCTCGGCGCGCTCAAGAACGTCGGCGTCGATGCCATGAACCTGATCGTGACAGCGCGGGGCGATCAGCCGTTTGTCACCCTCTATGACTTTGCCCGCCGCGTGGACCTGAAACGTGTCGGCAAGCGCCCGCTGGAGATGCTCGCACGGGCCGGGGCCTTTGACGTGCTGGACAGCAACCGCCGCCGTGTATTCGAGAGCCTTGAGGGGCTGGTGCAATATTCCGCCGCCATTCAGGAGCAGAAGAACTCCAACCAGGTGTCGCTGTTTGGCGAGGCCGGCGATGACCTGCCCGAACCACGCATGGCGGGGGTGCCCGATTGGCTGCCCGCCGAACGTCTGAGCGAGGAGTTCAAGGCGGTTGGTTTTTATCTGACGGGGCACCCGCTGGATGACTATATGCCAGCGCTGAAACGCAAGGACGTGATGACCCTGGACGAGGTCATCGCCAAGGCGGAGCGCGGTCCCTTCATGGCCAAGATGGCAGGCGTTGTGGCAGGCCGGCAGGAGCGTAAATCCGCACGCGGCAACCGCTTTGCCTTTGCGCAGCTCTCCGACACCACCGGGGCCTATGAGGTCACGATTTTCTCGGACGTATTGGAGAAAAGTCGCGAATTTCTGGAAACCGGCTCCAAGGTGGTGATCACGGCAGAGGCCACCATGGAGAGCGACCAGCTCAAGCTGTTGATGCGCTCTGCCGGGCCGGTGGATTCCGCCATTGCCGATGCCGGGCGGTCGAGCCTGCGCGTCTACCTGGAGAGCGCATCGGCGGTGGCAACCGTGGCAACCGTGCTCGAAGACGCCAAGAAGGCCGCCAAGAATGCCAGCCCCGGCGAGATCTACGTCTATCTGCAAGACCCGAACCTGCCCGGCGATGTGGAGATGGAGCTGGGGCAGATGTTCCCGATCAACCCTCAGATCAAAGGCGCGCTGAAGAGCCTTGAGGGGGTGATGGATGTCGAGGAAATCTGAACGCGCGCGAGCCAGCCGATAACTGCGGCCGCGTTTGCGCCCGCCGTGTGATTGTTCGCGATGCGTCGACGGTTGGGGCTTAATGCTGGAATTGTTGCGCGGGTCTTGCGCGTCCGAACGGGCGAAGAATCAATTGAACCCTGCGCAGGACGCCGCGTCGCGCTGCAGGGGCGTGGCACCGTAGCCACCGGGAGGCAATGATTAGGTCACGATGCGCGGCGCCTCAGCATCGTCCCTACCCGCATCAGCCGGAACCGGCCTGGAACCCGGCAAGGCTGCGGGGCAAACAAAAAAGGGGCGCGGCTCCGACCCGGACAACCGCACCCCCGTGATCTTGTGTTCGTTCGACCTCAGAGGCCGAGTTTGTTCTTGGCCGTGTCGACGTCGGATTGGAACACATATCCGCGTTTCAGCGTGCTGGTCGCACTGGTCACCGGCCACCATTCGCTAGAGCCCGGCCAGCTGCGGTACATGACGCCCCAGCCATTCACAACATGTTGAATGCAAAGAGGTTCTGCTGCAGAACTGCCCGCAGCGTTGCCTTGGGGATAATACCAGGTCAGGTTCTGGCACAGGGTGCCATCTGCGCTCACCGTCCAGGTTCCGGCAGCCATGTTTTCGCTGTTTTCGGCGCACCAGGCGCGGACCTGATTGTTGGGCGAGAAATAGATGCCCCCACCGCAATCCTGTTCCCAGAGATCGGTTTTGCCCGCGTAGGCGCCGATGACTTTATCAACGGGCGCCGGACGTGCATTGCGCGGCTTTGGGTCGGCAAATGCCGCAGCGGGCAGGCTCGCCACGAGGGAGAGGGACAGAAGAGTTTTAACAAGTGGCACCATGGATCATGTCTCCTTGCGCGTCGCGTTTCAGCAGTCAGGTGAATTTGTAGAAAATCTTGTCCAAACTTTATGCATCGACGCAAGCGCTATCGCGGGTGAGGTGACGACGGAACAGCCGCCAGACCACATGCGCCTGCGTCTGAACCCGGCAATCGCATGCGCGTGGCGGCGCCTAGTAGTGCGGAGGGCGCTCGTCGCCAAAGATCGCGCCGCCGGTCCCTTCGGCCTCGCGCTGGGCCTCGCGCTCCATCAGCATCTGCACGCGCCGCTTCAGGAGGTCGATGTCCGACTGCTGGCTGGTCACGATCTCGTTCAGTTCGTCAACGGTGCGGGTCAGATAGGCGATCTGTTCTTCGAGATGTTGCATGGGGCAAGCCTCCTGTGTTGCGGACTGATGTAACGCGGGCGCGGGCAGGCGTCCATGGGGCGTGCGCAGGGCGTCGCACCTTGCTCACTGAGGCCCCTTGGGCTAGACGCAAGCGCGAGAAACCACCCGCAAGGAGGCCACGATGGCCAAAGCCAAGAAACAGCCCCGTCCCAAGGCAATTACGCCCAAGGGATTCCGTGACTATTTCGGCGAAGAGGTGACCCAGCGCACGCATATGCTGGCCACCATTGCGGAGGTTTACCATCATTACGGCTTCGAGGCGCTTGAATCCTCTGCCGTGGAAACGGTCGAGGCGCTGGGCAAGTTCCTGCCCGACGTGGATCGCCCGAACGCAGGCGTTTTTGCGTGGCAGGAGGCCGACGAGAACGACCCCGAGGGCAAGCCGGGCGACTGGATGGCGCTCCGCTATGACCTGACCGCCCCCTTGGCCCGCGTTTATGCACAGCACCGCAACGACCTGCCCAACCCCTATCGCCGTTTTGCGATGGGGCCTGTTTGGCGCAACGAGAAACCCGGCCCCGGTCGCTATCGCCAGTTCTATCAATGCGATGCGGATACGGTTGGCACGGCCTCCATGGCGGCGGATGCAGAGATCTGCATGATGCTGTCGGATACGCTTGAAAAGGTTGGCATTCCGCGTGGCGACTATCTGGTGCGCGTCAACAACCGCAAGGTTCTGAACGGCGTACTCGAGGCGATGGGCCTGGCCGAGGAGGATCCCAAGCGCGACGACGTCCTGCGCACCATCGACAAGTTCGACAAGGTGGGCGAGAGCGGTGTGCGCGAGCTTCTGGGCAAAGGGCGGCTTGATGCCTCGGGCGCCTATATCGACGGCGTGGGGCTTGAGGATCAGCAGGCAGACCCTGTGTTGGCGTTCCTGACGTCCAAGGGCGACACCGTGGCAGAGACCATGACCAACCTGCGCGCCGCCGTGGGCGACAGCAAGGTCGGCCAAGAGGGCATTGCCGAACTGGAACTGATGGGCGCGCTCTTTGCCGCTGCGGGCTACGGTGACGACCGCATCCTGATTGACCCCTCGATTGTGCGCGGGCTTGGCTATTACACTGGTCCGGTGTTCGAGGCCGAGCTGACCTTTGAAATCTTTGATGAAAAAGGCCGCAAACGCCAATTCGGCTCGGTTGCGGGCGGTGGGCGCTACGACGGTCTGGTGAAACGCTTCACTGGCCAAGAGGTCCCTGCGGTGGGTCTGTCGATCGGGGTTGACCGTCTGCTGGCGGCGCTGCGCGAAAAGGGCCGCCTGGCCGCGACCCCCACCGGCCCAGTAGTGGTGACGGTGATGGACCGCGACCGCATGGCCGACTATCAGGCCATGGTCGCCGAGCTGCGTCAGGCGGGCATCCGCGCTGAGGTCTATCTTGGCAACCCCAAGAACTTTGGCAATCAGTTGAAATACGCGGACAAACGCCATTCGCCCGTGGCTGTGATCGAAGGTGGCGATGAAAAGGAACGCGGTGTGATCCAGATCAAGGATCTGATCCTCGGTGCCAAGATCGCTGAAAGCGCCACCCTGGAAGAGTGGAAGGAACGCCCGAGCCAGTTCGAAGTACCGCGCACGGAGCTGGTCGCGAAGGTGCGTGACATCCTCACCAGCCAAGCCAAAGATCAGGAGGGCTGACCATGCCCAACCGTTCCCAGATCGAAGCCCGCGCGGCGCTGTTGCGTCAGCGCTTTGAAGTGGCGGGCGGCGTTGTCGTCGACCCGCCGCTGTTGCAACCTGCTGATATCCTGCTGGATCTCTATGGCGAGGATATCCGTGCGCGCGCCTATGTGACCTCTGACGCGCTGCGGGGCGAGCAGATGCTGCGCCCGGATTTCACCCTGCCAATGGTGCAGATGCACATGAAGGGCGGTGCGGAACCTGCGCGCTATACCTATGCGGGGCAGGTGTTTCGTCGCCAGGAACACGACCCGGACCGCGCCAATGAATTTGTGCAGGTCGGCTATGAGGTCTTTGACCGCACCGACCCAGCGGACGCGGATGCCGAGGTCTTTGCGCTGTTTCAACTGCAATTGCGCGGATTGGAATTGCGTGTGGCAACCGGCGACATTGGGATCCTCCTGGCTGCGGTCGAGGGGCTCAACACCACGGAGGTGCGCAAAGCGGCCCTGCGGCGGCATATCTGGCGTCCACGCCGGTTCCGCGCGCTCTTGGATCGCTTTGCGGGGCGTACCCCCATGTCCGAGAGCCGCAAGAAACTGCTGTCGACCACAGGCCCGCTGACCGGCACCGCACCGGAGATCGGCAAACGCCGGGCTGCCGAGATTGACGCGCGGATTGACACCCTGCGGGCGGATGCGGCGGCGCCGCCGATCTCTGAACATGAGATGGAAGCGCTGGAGGCCTTGCTGGCAGTGCGCGAAACGGTGCCTTATGCGCTGGAACAGATGCGCGACATTGCGGTCGATCTGCCGGCGATCCTGCCGGCCCTTGATCGGCTGGAGGCCCGTACATCCGCGATGAAGGCGCGCGGGATCGCGATTGATCAGCTCGACTTTGAGGCTTCGTATGGGCGCACCTCCATGGAGTACTACGACGGCTTTGTGTTTGGCTTTTACGCCGAACGCCGTCCGGACCTGCCCCCCATCGCAACGGGCGGGCGGTACGACGCGCTGACACGTTATCTGGGGCAGGGTGATGAAATTCCCGCGGTCGGCGGTGTGATCCGCCCTGACCTGATCCTGACGCTCGAAGGGGAGGCACAGTCATGAGCATCAAGCTGGGCGTGCCGTCCAAGGGGCGGCTGATGGAGAAGACCTTCGACTGGTTTGCAAAACGCGGCATCACCCTGTCGCGCACCGGATCTGATCGCGAATACGCAGGTGCGGTTGAGGGCGTCGAAGGGGTGGATCTGGTTCTGCTGTCGGCCGGAGAAATTCCGCGTGAACTGGCGGCGGGCCGCATTCACCTAGGCGTGACCGGCACCGATTTGGTGCATGAAAAACTGCCGCGTTGGGAGCAACAGGTGGAAGAGCTGGAGCCGATGGGTTTTGGCGAGGCCGACCTGATCCTCGCGGTGCCGCAGTTCTGGATCGACGTGGACACGCTCGAAGATCTCGACGCCGTCGCCGCTGCGTTCCGACGTACCCATGGCCACAGATTGCGGATCGCAACAAAATATCACCGTCTCATTCGTGAGTTCCTCGCGGATGCGGGCGTTGCGGATTACCAGCTGATCGACAGTCAGGGCGCAACCGAAGGCACGGTGAAAAACGAGACCGCCGAAATGGTGGCCGATATTACCTCCACCGGAGAGACCCTGCGCGCCAATCACCTGAAAATCCTGTCGGATGGCCTGGTGCTGCGCAGCCAGGCAACCCTGTGGCGCAGCCGGGTGGCGAAATGCACGTCTGAGGAAAAGGCAGCGCTCAAGGCTCTGTTGGCCAAGATCGACAGCTAACGGGGCGAGGCGCGCATCCTGCGCGCCGGGCTGTTTGTGTTGCCAGAGGGGCCGCGGGGATCGCGGCCCTTTTCTTGTTGCTGGGGCAGGGTGCCTGCCTGGGGGCGGGGCCGTAAATTGGGGAACGGCTGGAAGCCTCGGGCCCACCCGCGTCAGATCACGCCGATTTCAGCCAGGGCTTGAGACAGTTCGGTGGGCAGGGCCTCTTCGCTTTCGCGCCCTTCGGGCAGGTCTGCCGGCGTGTCCTCGGGCTTCAGATAGCGCCAGCCCTGAAAGGGGCGTTTGGGCGCGGTATGTGTCCGGTGGACTTCTGGCTCAAGGACGATCGCACACCGCCGGATTTCGTCGTCGCCATAGACTTCGTCCATGCGCAGAATGCGTTGGCGGCATTGGATCAACCCTTTGATGACCCAATAGATTGACCCGCCGTTCAGGATTTCGGGCTCCCGTTTGGGCCACATGCGGGTCACATGGCGCGGCAGCCCGTCTTGCCAGCGTTTGGCATAGATCGCTTGCCAGCCGATCAGGTCCTCGACGCTCTCGGAACCAACAGAGAGCTTCACGAGGTTCATATGCTTGGTCACTGAATGCTCCCACCTTCGTTCCGCGTTTGGGATGGCTATTGTAGCCTGTCAGATGCTGGCGACAAGGACCGCTGGACCTGCGCCGCTGTACCGTCGGCATCCGGCGGGCTTGGTGACTGTCAACCCAATCACCGGAACCCATAGACACAGCATGAACATGAATAATGGTCATGTTTGTGTGTAATATAATGAGGTTGATTTGAGTTGAGCGTCTTCAGTACCAAGGGCGCGCAATATGACAGGACCGGTATGATCAACTTTTCTCTCTCGACCTCGGACAGTTTCAAAGCCATTGCCGCCGCCGCGCGCGACAGGATACTCATTCTGGACGGCGCGATGGGGACGATGATCCAGACCCTGAACATGACCGAAGAGGATTTTACCGGCGGCGGACATATCCATGGGCCCGGGTGCCGTCACCATCCCTCGGATCATCCGCAAAAGGGCAACAACGACCTGCTGGTGCTGACGCAGCCACAGGCGGTGGAGGACATCCAGCTGGAGTTCGCACTTGCTGGTGCCGACATCCTGGAGACCAACACTTTTTCCTCCACCACCATCGCGCAGGCGGATTACGGGCTGGAGAGCGCTGTGCACGACCTCAATGTGGCCGGGGCGCAGGTGGCGCGGCGTGCGGCGGACCGGGCAGAGGTGATCGACGGGCGACCGCGCTATGTCGCCGGGGCCGTGGGGCCCACCAACCGCACCGCGTCGATCAGCCCGGACGTGAACGATCCCGGCTATCGCGCGGTGAGTTTCGACGACCTGCGCTTGGCCTATGGCCAGCAGATCGACGGGCTGATCGCAGGCGGATCGGACCTCATCCTGATCGAGACCATCTTTGATACGCTCAACGCCAAGGCGGCGATCTTTGCCGCCTTCGAAAGCTTTGCAAAGCTGGGCAAACGGCTGCCGATCATGATTTCCGGCACCATCACGGATGCCTCGGGGCGCACGCTCTCCGGGCAGACGCCCACCGCGTTCTGGCATTCGGTGCAGCACGCGCGGCCCTTTACGGTGGGGCTGAACTGCGCGCTCGGCGCGGATGCCATGCGCCCGCATCTGGCAGAGCTTGCCGGTGTCGCGGAGTCTCGGATCTGTGCCTATCCGAATGCGGGCCTGCCCAATGCCTTTGGGCAATATGACGAAACCCCGGATGAGACCGCCGCGCTGGTCGAGGTCTTTGCGCGCGAGGGGTTGATCAACGTGGCGGGCGGCTGCTGCGGCACCACGCCGGACCACATACGTGCCATTGCCGACCATGTGGCGAAATATCCCCCGCGCACGGTGAAGGGAGACACGCAATGACCGAACCTCTGCTGCGCCTGTCGGGGCTGGAACCCTTTGTTCTCACACGCGATATTCCCTTCGTGAATGTGGGAGAACGCACAAATGTCACCGGCTCGGCCAAGTTTCGCAAGCTGATCACCAACCGCGATTATGCCACGGCGCTTGATGTTGCGCGGGACCAGGTGGAGAACGGCGCCCAGATCATCGACGTCAACATGGACGAGGGCCTGATCGATTCAAAACAGGCGATGGTGGAGTTCCTCAATCTCGTCGCGGCAGAGCCGGACATCGCCCGGGTCCCGGTGATGATCGACAGCTCCAAATGGGAGGTGATCGAGGCCGGTCTGCAATGTGTGCAGGGCAAATCGGTGGTGAACTCCATCAGCCTCAAGGAGGGCGAGGAGGCGTTTCGCCACCACGCCGGCCTGTGTCTGGCATATGGGGCGGCGGTTGTCGTCATGGCCTTTGACGAGAGCGGGCAGGCGGATACCTTCGCGCGCAAGACGGAGATCTGTGCCCGCGCCTATCGGATCCTGACCGAGGAGGTCGGCTTTCCGCCCGAAGACATCATCTTTGATCCCAATGTGTTCGCGGTGGCGACGGGGATCGAGGAGCATGACAACTACGGCGTCGATTTCATCGAGGCGACACGCTGGATCCGGGCGAACCTGCCGCATTGTCACGTTTCTGGCGGGGTGTCGAACCTGTCGTTCAGTTTCCGCGGCAATGAACCGGTGCGCGAGGCGATGCATGCGGTGTTTCTGTATCACGCGATCAAGGCCGGCATGGATATGGGGATCGTCAACGCCGGGCAACTGGCGGTCTACGATCAGATCGATCCGGAGCTGCGCGACGCTTGCGAGGACGTGGTCCTGAACCGGGTTCCGGAGAACGGGGCCACTGCGACCGAAAACCTGCTGGATATTGCCGAACGGTATCGGGGCGCTGGGCGCGAAGAGAAAAAACGCGATCTGGCGTGGCGCGAGTGGCCAGTGGAGCAACGGTTGGAGCACGCGCTGGTGAACGGGATCACCGAGTTTGTCGAAGAGGACACCGAGGCGGCGCGACTGGCTGCGGACAAACCGCTCGACGTGATCGAGGGGCCGCTGATGGCGGGCATGAATGTGGTCGGCGACCTGTTCGGCGATGGTAAGATGTTCCTGCCGCAGGTGGTGAAATCTGCGCGGGTGATGAAGCAGGCGGTTGCGGTGCTGCTGCCCTACATGGAGGCCGAGAAGGAGGGTCAGCGCGAAAGCGCCGGGCGCGTCCTGATGGCCACGGTAAAGGGCGATGTGCACGACATCGGCAAGAACATCGTCGGCGTCGTTCTGGCCTGCAACAATTACGAAATCATCGACTTGGGCGTGATGGTCCCGCCGCAGAAGATCCTCGAAGAGGCGCGCGCGCAGGACGTCGACATCATCGGCCTGTCCGGTCTGATCACCCCGTCGCTGGATGAGATGGTGCATCTGGCCAGCGAACTGGAGCGCGAGGATTTCGACGTGCCCTTGTTGATTGGTGGTGCCACCACCTCCAAGGTGCATACCGCGGTGAAGATCGCGCCCGCCTACAACAAGAGCCAGGCGATCTATGTCACCGACGCCAGCCGGGCGGTGGGCGTGGTGTCCGCGCTCCTGAGCAAGACGCAGAAACAGCCCTATATCGAGGGCATACGCGCCGAGTATTCCGAAGTGGCCGAACGACACGAACGCGCCGAGCGGGCCAAGCAGAGGTTGCCGCTGGCGGCGGCGCGCGCAAATGCGTTTCAGGTGGACTGGGGCAGCTATACCGCCACCGAGCCCAGCTTTACCGGTGCCAAGGTGATCGACGGATGGGATCTGGCAGAGATTGCGCGGTTCATTGATTGGACGCCGTTCTTCCAGACCTGGGAGCTGAAAGGCGTCTATCCACGCATTCTGGATCACGAGAAATACGGCGAGGCGGCGCGCAGCCTCTTTGCCGATGCGCAGGAGATGCTGGCCCGGATCATTGATGAAAAATGGTTCGCGCCGCGTGCCGTCATCGGGTTCTGGCCCGCAAATTCCATCGGAGATGACATTCGGCTGTTTGCGGACAAGGATCGTTCCGCTCCGCTTGCGACCTTGCACACGCTGCGTCAGCAGACCTCCAAGCGCAAGGACAGCCCCAATCTGGCGCTGAGTGATTTTGTAGCGCCCGAAGGGGTGCCGGATTGGGTTGGCGGCTTCGTGGTGACGGCGGGCCCCGAGGAAATCGCCATCGCGGAGCGGTTCGAGAAGGCGGGAGACGACTATGGCGCGATCATGGTCAAGGCGCTGGCCGACCGGTTTGCCGAGGCCATGGCCGAGATGCTGCACCAGCAGGTGCGGCGCGATCATTGGGGCTATGCACCGGACGAGAGTTTCGGCCCGCAGGAGCTGATTGCCGAGCCTTATGATGGCATCCGTCCGGCACCGGGCTACCCGGCCCAGCCTGACCACACCGAAAAGCGCAGGCTCTTTGAGCTGCTGGAGGCGGAGGCCAACACCGGCGTCACGCTGACCGAGAGCATGGCGATGTGGCCGGGCTCTTCGGTGTCCGGCCTCTATATCGGGCATCCCGACGCCTATTACTTTGGCGTCGCCAAGGTCGAGCGCGATCAGGTTGTGGACTACGCGGATCGAAAGGGCATGGAGGTCTCCGAGGTCGAGCGCTGGCTCGCACCTGTGCTGAACTACCGACCGACTGCCACGGCGGGGATCGCTGCCGAATAGCAATGGCAGGCGGCGCAGTGCGCGCCGCCGATGCCTCCAGACCGGTAGAGCTGCGATCCTAGAATTCGCCCGGCGCACATTGCAGGCAGATCAGCCCTGCTTCGCGCCAGGTGTCGACGACCGACCGGCGGTCATCGATAACGATCCAGGGTTCATACCCGTCGGCGCGCATCCGGGCGAGCAGGTGACGTTTTACCTCCGGGTCACTGGCCGCATCTTGCGCCTTCGGTCGCAGATAGATCGCGTCGAAATCCAGGTCGTTCCGCGTCAGCCAGCCTTCGGTTTCGGTCGACCATCCCTCTGGCCGCCCGGAGCAGATCACAATGGTTTCTCCAGCCTGTTTCAGGCGTCGTAGGAGGTGTCCCACAGGTGCGATCACCGCGGCATCTGCCATCGCCGCGTGAAAGCGATCCCAGTCCTTTACGTCACCGTGTACGAGCGGGCCGAGGGTCGCTGCATCAAAGGTTGCAAGGGTCCCGTCCACATCAAAAACGACACAAGGGGTTGCGGGGTCAGCTGGCATGTTGGATCTCCTGATGGGCAGTGCCGGTCCATGTGAAATGGATGGGAATGGCGTTGGCGGGGCGAGGGGAGTGTGATCCCTGGCCCAATAGAATGCGCAGGGCCCGGATGACGCCGGAATGGCAGACAATGACGGGCAGTCGGTCCTCGGCCTCGGCGCAGCAGGTGGCGATCGCCGTTGCAACGCGGTCGATCATGTCTGGCCAGCGTTCCCCTTGTGGGGGATGAGAGTCCCGTGGCGGCTGTTTGGACAGCGGTCGTCCTTCAAAAACGCCCCAGTCGCGTTCCCGCAAATCGGCGTTCACCACGAACGCCTGATCGGGGAAGCCCAGACGGCAGGTTTCCTGCGCCCGGGCCATCGGGCTGGAAAACACCGCAATCGGCGTGTCCCAGGTCACCAGACGCAAATCCCGGGCCTGCCTCCGGCCGGTGTCTGTCAGAGGGACATCCAGACGCCCGGCGATTATCCCGTCCCGGTTTGCGCTGGTCTCTCCATGGCGGATCAGGCAGAGCGATTTCTGCGGCAGCCGGTTGGTCATAGCGCGATGCTTTCATGCATAAAAATCTCTGCTCCAAGACCGTCCTCGATCAGATACTCTTCGGGGCGGGGGCAGAAGGCCGGGGCGAAGCGTTTCGCCTTGAGGCGCTGGAGCATCTTGATCTGATCCCCAAAGGGCGGATGTACATTCCATCGTTGGAAGTGCCCGCCGGGCACCGAACAGATGCCACGCGCATGTGCGGTCATATGCCCGGTAAACACCACATGCGCATCCTGTCCCAGGCGCCCGCTTTCGCGCCAGGCCCGCGCATATCCCCAGGCTGCACCACCATCCGCATTCGGAGTGTCGCAGATCAGGAAGCGCCCGTAGTCGTGATCGCTTGCGTGCAACAGCGGGGCGATGGCCTGCGCGCGTGGGCTGAGGCCATCACTGGCCAGCGCGGAACGCAGGGCAGTGCGGCATTCAGGGTCCAGCACCACCGCCTCCAGACCAAAGCGATCAACCAGATGCAGGGCGATTTCACCGGCGCGACCGGAGGGCGGCACCGGGAGCAGGATCTGTCCGGGCAGGCGGTCGATCAGCGCATCGAGTGCCGCAAAGCGCTCCACCTGGGTGATCGGGTCCAGATGATAGGAGCAATCCAGTATCGCGGTTGCGGCGGGTGGTGGGCTGTCAAAGGCAAACCAATGGGATTCCTCCGACCAGTCGCCAGAGTAGAACAGGCCATCGCCAATATCGAAATGCATCCAGACGCCACCGAGTGCATGCCCGTTGCGGCCGGTGGTCAGGCGGATGCCGTCGATCTCGGTCACGCCCCGTTCGGGCAGCGGGCGGACTTCGGCGGCGGGCGGCAGCGCCTTGGCCGTCTGCATCGTGGTGTAGATCGGCAGGTTGGCTTCGACCGCATAGGCGGCACCGCCGATGTGATCGATATGGTCATGCGTGATGAAGACCGCATCCGCGCCCTCCAGCCAGGCCGGATCAAAATGTGCGTTGGCCTCCGGACCGTGCCCACAATCCAGCAGCCAGACCTTGCCCCCGACCGTCAATCGCATGCAGGCGGGGCCTTTGTCGCCGATCCCCGACAGGACTTTGACTTCGTTCATTTATGCCTCCAAAAACGCCCAGGGGCTGCGCAGTGACACCCCAAGTTGCGCCCCTTCGGCATATCGTTCGCGGCTTTCCGCGAGCAGCTGGGCACCATCCGGTGTTTCCAGGTTGAGCCGGTAGCGACCGCCCAGATAGGTGCTGCGGGTCACGCGGGACCGCAGGTCACCTGTTTCGGAGAGGGTGATATTCTCCGGGCGCAGGCAGATCAGGTTCGGCCGGTCGGTATCGGTTTCGACAGCCACCCGCGCCCCGAGCAGATGCGCCACGGTCCGGGGGCCCGAGTGCGCGATGTCGTCGATCGGCAGAACCGTGCCTTCGCCGACAAAGCCTGCGACAAAGCGGCTGCGCGGGCGCTTGTAGAGCGCCTCGGGCGTGTCGAACTGGGCAATGCGGCCGTCGGACATCACCGCAATCCGATCCGCCATGGCCATGGCCTCGGACTGGTCATGGGTCACGTAGACCATTGTCGCGCCCGTGCGGCGGTGAAAGTCGCAGAATACGTCCTGCATGGACGCCCGTAGCGCCACATCGAGGTTCGCCAACGGCTCGTCGAGCAGCACCGCGTCCGGGGCGGAAACCAGGCAGCGGGCCAGCGCCACACGCTGTCGTTGGCCGCCGGAGAGTTCCGCCGGCATGCGATCACCAAAGGACGTCAACCCGGTGGCCGCAAGGGCTGCATCGGTCTCCCGGTTGCGATCCGCTCTGGACGCGCCGCGCACCTCCAGAGGGTAGGAGACGTTGCGCCGCACGGTCATATGGGGCCAGAGGGCGTAGGACTGGAACACAAAGCCGATGTTGCGGGCTTCGGGCGGCAGGGAATGATGGGTCTGCGCATTTGACACCTCGGTTGTGCCAATCGAGATCGCACCTGCGTCGGGATGCTCAAACCCCGCCAGCAGCCGCAACAACGTGGACTTGCCGCAGCCCGAGGGCCCCAGCAGGGCGACGAACTCTCCATCCGTGATCGAGGCGGTGATCGAGGCGAGCGCCGGGACACCGTCAAAGCGTTTTTCGACTGAGGTCAGCGTTATGTCTGCCATGGGACGACTCCTTTGGGCAGGCGGCGGGAGGCGAGCTGGACAACGCCCATCAACACCATCACCACCAGGACAATTGTCATGGCGAGGGCCGAGGCCATGACGGTCTCGCCACTGTCATCGAGATTGAAGATCATCACCCCCAGCGTTTCGGTTCCCGAAGACCACAGAAGCGCGGAAACCGTCAGTTCATTGAAGGCGGTGAGAAAGACCAGGATTGCACCTGCCGCCGCAGAGGGTGCGGACAGGGGCAGGATGATGGAGCGCAGGCGCTGCCAGAGCGTTGCGCCGACCGATTGCGCCGCTTCGTTCATCGCGGGATCAAGCTGGCGGAAACTGGCCTGAATGGGGCGGAACATCACCGTCATGAATCGCGCCAAATAGGCAAGGAAAATGATCCAGATGGTGCCGTAGAGCGTGGCCTCGGTGAAGGGGAGCTTGATCAACAGAAGGATCATGGCGATCGCCAGTACGACACCGGGCAGGGCGTAGGGCAGGTCGACAAGACTGTCAAAGATGCGCCCCAGTCGCGAGGGGCGCCGCTCCATCATCCAGGCCAGCGGCAGGCAGAGTGCCATCAGGACAAGCGCCGCGCCGAGCGACAGCGCAAAGGAATTGACAAAGGCACGGGAGGTGACCGGCTGGCGGAACAGGACTTCTCCCCAGGAGGACAGCGTCAGGGTGTCCAGGCTCAGCGGCACGCCATAGGCAGGCACCAGCGAGGTCGCCAGCAGGCCCGACATCGGCAGCACCAGGATGGCGCAGACAAACAGCCACAGGGCCGCCTCGATCGGCAGCCGCGCGCGGCCCAGGGGAATGGCAAGAGGCCGGCTGGCGGACCCCACCAGATGCACGGTCTGGCGCGAGCGAAAGAACCGGTGCAGCAGGATGCCGCAGATCGCGACAAGGCCGATCAGCATCGCCAGGGCGGCGACCTCGGCCAGGACAGATGTGCCGAGGCCGGCGAGTTTCTGATAGATCAGTGTGGGCAGGGTGGAATACCCGGCTGGAATGCCCAGCATCGCGGGAATGCCGAAATTGCCAAGCGCGGTCACGAATGTAATCGCGGTGCCTGCGGCAAGGCTGGGCAGGCACAAGGGCAGGATGATCTGCCGCCACAGGCGCAGCCCCCGCGCACCGCTGATGCGGGCGGCTTCGACGGCTTCCTGCGGAATGGAGCGCAGCCCGGCACGCAGGGTCAGGAACACGATCGACGTATGCTGGATGCCCAGCAGCGTGATGATCCCGGCAGGGGAGTAGAGCGGTTGCGGTGCGCCCAGAGGTGGCGCAATGCCCAAGGTCTTGAGCAGAACCGAGGACGGTCCCATGATCTGGGTCCAGGACAGGGCGGTGATCTGCGGCGGGATCATCATCGGGATCATCAGGCAGAACACCAGCGTCGCCTTTGCCCGCAGGTCCGTAAGCGCCACCAGAAAGGCAAACAGGCTGCCGATGACCACCGACACCAACGTGCCAAGGCCCGCGGTCACCAGCGAATGGAGCAGTGCCGTCTGGGTATTGTCCCGTGCCCAGATCTCGGACACGAGTGCAAGGCTGGCACGCCCGTCCACCGTGATGCCTTCGGCAAACAGTCGCAGCACCGGGGCGAGGGTGACCGTGATGGCGATCAGCAAAGCGACGTAAAGCAGCCGATCCTCGGATCGGCTGCTTCCATGGGTCTTGTTCGGCTGCATTAGTTGACGCCAAAGATCTCTGCGAATTTCTCTTTGTTGGCTTCGGCGTTTTTCAGCGCTTCTGCCGGGTCGAAGTCCATCAGCTTGATGGTGTCGCGCGCGGGGAAGCCTGCCGGCACGCCCATGTCGTTCCGGGCGGGGATATAGCCCATGTCCAGCACCAGGTCCTGACCGGCTTCGCTCAGGACGAAGTCCACAAAGGACTGCGCGGCCTCGACATTCTTGGCGGAGGACATGATGGCCACCGGCTCCGTCACATAGGAGACGCCTTCTTCGGGAAAGACGAATTCGACCGGCGAGCCTTCGGCCTTGTTGCGGATGGCGAGGAAATCCACCACCACGCCGTAGGGTTTTTCACCCGCGGCCACTGCCTTGAAGGTGCCGCCGTTGCCGCCCTGGGCGCGGGCGTCGTTCTCGGCCAGATCGCTGTAGTAGTCCCAGCCCAGCTTGTCGTCACCGGTCAGCGTTGCCAGGTGGATCAGCGCGGCACCCGAGTAGAGCGGCGAAGGCATGGCAACCTGCCCCTTGAGGGCCGCGTCGTTGAGATCCGACCAGGAGGCCGGCGCTTTTTCGGCACCGGTGTTGTAGACGATGCCCGTCGTGATCAGCTTGGTGGAGTGATAATATCCCTCGGCGCTGTGCAGGGCGGGGTCATAGGCGTCTGCTTCCGGCGATTTATAGGCGGTCAGCAGGCCTTCCTGCGCCATGCCTTCCAGCGTCACGGTATCGGCGATCAGAAGCACGTCGGGTTGCGGGTTGCCGGCTTCGATTTCAGCACGCAGCCGGGCGATCAGTTTGGTTGTCCCGTCCCGGATCCATTCCACTTCTGTGCCGGGATTGGCGGCCATGAAGGCATCAACGGTCTTTTGCGCATCCGCATTGGGCTGGGATGTGTAGAGCGTCAGGGTGTCGGCAAAGCTGGCGGAGGCAAAGCAGGCAAAGGCTGCGGCGGTTACGATGGATTTCATTGCAGTTCCCCAAGTTTTGGCTTTCGAACGAAATGTTTCGGTGGGTGCCTTATTTCGGAGCTATGCAAACCTAATGTGACAATATTCCTTATCTTCTCAATTTTTCTTGGCAGAATTGCCTCGGGCGAGTAGATTCGATGGATGTCAATAAACTTTCGAAGGAAAGCCAATGAAGCGGGATGATCTGAACATCCGCCGAGATCGCATAATTGCCCTTCTCACCGAGAACCAAGAGCTGTCGGCACGTGATCTCGCCGCGCAGCTCGGGGTGTCCGTTCAGACGATTCGCGCTGATTTGAGGGATCTTGACGCCGCGGCGCTGGTGCAGCGTCGCAACGGGGCGGTGCGGTTGCGCCAACAATCGGAGAATATCGCCTATCTGCCGCGGGTCGGTGCCTCGCGGCTGGCAAAGCAGCAGATTGCGCTGGTGGTGAAGAACCTGGTCAAGGACGGCGCCCGGGTGGCGCTTGGCACCGGCACCACGGTCGAGCAATGCGCCCGCATGCTGGCGATCCGCCAGAACCTGTTTGTGGCGACCAACAGCATTCACGCGGTTCATGCGCTGCAAAATGCCCCGGGCGCGGTGGTCGAACTGGCCGGGGGCACAGTGCGCCTGCGGGATCTCGACCTGATCGGGGCCGCGAGTGCCGGGTTTTTCAGCCGCTTCCGGATGGAACAGGCGATCTTCAGCTGTGGGGGGCTCTCCGAGGGGGGGGAGGTGCTGGATTACAATGCGGCAGAAATCGTGGCGCGACAATCGATCACCGAATGCGCGAGGGAGCGGATCCTTGTGGTCGACAGTGCCAAGTTCGGACGCGATCTGCCGTGCAGAATGGGACATGTCTGGGAGTATGAGGTGGTGGTGACCAACGCCCCGCTCAGCGCCGACATCCGCGACAGATGCGCGGCCACCGGCTGCCGCATCATCGCGGCGGAGGGAGAGTGACCCGACCCCGCGGTGTCACAGGGGCGGGCTTGGTCAGAAGGCGCCTGCCGTTGTGGCGGCAGACGCGATGCCGGAGCCGAACAGCGGATCAGGGCAGCTGGCGCAGAAGTTCCGGCGAAGGGTCGCCCGTCACCGGCATGCCGGTGCGCTGCTGAAAGGCACGCAGCGCGTCTCGGGTGTTGGGTCCGATCACGCCATCTGTGCCTCCGGTGTCGAACCCGGCGGCTGTCAGCTTGCGTTGCAGGGCAATGCGGTCATCCTTGGTCAGCCCGTATTGATCCGGCGGGAAGCTGCCCCGGAGCGGCGGGCCTCCTGCGATGCGATCCGCAAGATGCCCCACGCCGATCGCATAGGCATCAGAGTTGTTGTAGCGTTTCAGCGCGCGGAAATTGGCGGTAACGGAGAAGCTGGGGCCGCCCTCTTGCGGCTGGATGCGGGTGCCTGGGGGCGCACCCGGACCGGCCTCGCCGCCCCAGGGCAGGCCCTTTTGCCAGCCATTGCGCGCGAGATAGGCCGCCGTTGAGGCCAGCGCGTCGCTGGGGTCCTCGGACCAGATGTCGCGGCGTCCGTCGCCGGTGAAATCGACAGCAAAGGCGAGGAAGGACGTCGGAATGAACTGTGTGTGCCCCATGGCGCCGGCCCAGCTGCCGGTCAGGTTGCGGGCCGACACGTGTCCAGCTTGCAGAATTTTCAGGGCCGCGATCAACTGGCGTTCGAAAAACGCCCCCCGGCGCCCATCGTAGGCCAGGGTGGAGGTTGCGGAGATGACCGGCACATCGCCGCGGCGTTCCCCGAAAAAGCTCTCAAGCCCCCAGACGGCGGTGATGATGTGCGCTTCCACGCCATATTGCTGCTCGATGGCGCGCAGGGTGCCGCGATGACGGGCATAGGCGGCGCGGCCCTTGCTGACCCGTTCCTCCGACACGGCGATGGACAGGTAGTCTTCGAGGGTGCGTTTGAATTCGGTCTGGTTGCGGTCGCGGTTGACCACGCCCGGCAGGTAGCCGGTCCCCCTGAAGGCGGTGCGCAGAAGGTCCTGGGAAAAGCCCTGACGCGCCGCCCGCTCCTGAAAGGACGCGACCCATCTGGCATAATCCGCATTGCGGACCGGGCGCAGGTCATCGGGCAGCGGTTTTGGTCCACCCGGTTGCGTTTCGACGGTTGCGCCGCAGCCTGCCAGGCCGAAAGCGGTTGCCAGTGCCCCGAATTGGCGCCGGTTCATCGACATGTGTCACCTATTTGTTTTCTGTCCCTGAAGACAGACAATCATACAGGCGGCAGGGGATGTCACGCGAATGTCGGCGCGGGCGCCCTGTGGTGCATAATTCGGCTCATGCGCCTGAGGGCACCGGCGCCCTCAGGGCTGTTATTGCTCGCGGAAGGCACGGGACATGCTGTCCCGCACAGGTTTGATCAGATATTCAAAGAACGTCCGTTCCTCGGTCTGGATCATGACCTCCGCGGGCATCCCCGGCACCGGTACAAAGGCGCTGGCCCGTTCATACTCTTCCGGGGGGAGGCCGATATGGGCCACATAGACCTCGCGGGAGGTGCCATCGGAGGTGTCGGTGATCGAGTCCGCAGACACGTACCGCACCCGGCCCGTCAGCACCGGGGTTGTGCGTTGGTTCAGCGCCGAGAGCCGAATGGTGGTGGCTTGCCCGAGGGTAATACTGTCGATGTCGGTGCGGGGAATGAGCGCCTCGATCAGCAAGGGCGCATCAGCGGGCAGGATTTCTGCGATCGGCTTGCCGCTTTCGATCACGCCGCCTGCACTGTGGTAATACATCCGGACCACCGTGCCACTCACCGGTGCGATCACGGTGGAGCGCGACAGCACATCCTGTGCCTTGCGGGATTGCTCCCGGATCGAGTCCAGCTCGGCCTGGATCGCCTGCAATTCGTCCAGCGCATCCTGGCGCCGATCCGAACGCAATTTGTCGATCTCCAGCTCGAATTTCAGGCGGGCGCGCTCGATTTCGGCGATTTCCGCCTCGAGACGCGCGATATGGCCGTTGGTTTCCAGCACGGCGCGGTGAACCGAATTGTACTCGGGGCGCCGGATCAGGCCACTGTCGAGGAGCTCCTGTTTGTCTTCGAGTTCCTCATCAAGGCTGATGGCGCGTTCGCGATAGGCGTTCAACTGCGCCGCATAGCCCTCGCTGCGTATCACCAGCGAGTCCATGCCGTTGTGCAGAATCGCAAGCTCACTTTCCTGAAGCCGACGCGCGGAATCGAAGGTCAGGCGCTGGTCGGCAAGCAGATCGGTCACCTCGGCGTTTTCCGACGCAAGCCGCAAGAGATTGGGCGGAAAACTGACATTGCGGTCGGCGCGATACTCGGCGCGGACACGGGCTTCGGCGGCTTCCAGGCGTGCACGGCGCAATTCGAGCTCACGGAGATCCGCCTGCGCCGCCGTCTGGTTCAGTTGGATCAGTTCATCGCCCTTCTGCACGCGATCACCTTCCGACACCAGAATGTCGGCGATGATCCCCCCCTCCAGGTGCTGAACGATCTTGTTGCGGCCGGTGGCGACAAACGACCCCTGCGAGATCACGGCGGCGGCCAGCGGGGCGCGGAACGCCCAGGCACCAAAGCCGCCGAATGCGGTCACGAACAGGGCAATGCCAAAGATGGCGTGCTTGCGGATCGAGCGCGGAACCTCGTGATGCCATTCCTGAATGTTGACGCTGTCAGTCATCACTGATGTCCCCCGTTGGGAGCGGCGCCGTTATCGAGACCGGGCGCCTGTCCTTGTTGAAAGCCCGCCAGCTGCTTCAGGACGGTGTCGCGGGCACCGATCATGGCCACGTTGCCCCCGGATAGAAGCATGATCTTGTCGACGGTGCCCAGCAGTGTCGGTTTCTGCGTGATGACGACCACCGTGATCTTGTTGCGTTTGGCGTGTTCGATGGCGCGGGCCAGGGCCTTGTCGCCTGCCACATCGAGATTGGAATTCGGCTCGTCGAGAACCAACAGGCGCGGATCTCCAAAGAAGGCCCGGGCCAGCGCGATGCGCTGTTTCTGTCCCCCCGACAGAGGAGAACCATCCGCAGCCACCATGGTTTCATAGCCCTGCGGCAGCGATGCGATCATGTCGTGCACATCGGCCAGAACCGCAGCCCGATGGATTTGCTCATCCGTCGCATCCTGGCGCATGCGGGCGATGTTGTCCTTGATCGACCCGGGAAACAGCTGAACATCCTGCGGCAGGTAGCCGATGTTTTCGCCCAGCTGGCGCGGGTCCCAATTGCGCAAATCCATCAGGTCGAGGCGCACGTTGCCTGAGGTCGGCAGGATCGATCCCACAAGCATCTTGCCGAGGGTCGTCTTGCCGGCGCCCGAATTGCCGATCACCGCCAGCGTGTCTCCGGGATCAAGCGAGAAGCTGATGGCGTTCAGCACCACCTGCTTGGTGCCGCCCGGCACATAGAGCAGCCGTTCCACATCGAGCCGACCTTCGGGCTGAGGCAGCCAGAGCCGCTCGAACTGGAAGCCGGACCGGGTCAGCAGCTGGGCAATGCGCCCATAGGCCGAGCGGGAGAGCAGAAAGGCGTTCCAGCCTTCGATCGCGCCCTCCACCGGGGCCAGGGCGCGGCCGGCGATGATGGAGGCGGCGATCACCATGCCGCCGGTGATTTCGCCCTGAATGGCCAGATAGGCCCCCCAGCCGAGCATCCCCACCTGGGTCAGCAGTCGCACTCCGCGCGAGAAGGTCGCGGAGATCACATTGCGGTCCTGCGCGCAGACCTGAGCCGTGAGTGAAGCGGCTGTGTCCCGACCCCATATGGTGACCGCTTCGGGGATCATCGCCAATGCATTGATGATCTGGCTGTTGCGGGTCATGGAATCGAGATGCAGGTTGGCCCGTGACTGGGCCTGGTTGGCCTGCGCAAAGGGCTTTGCCGTGAGCCTCTGGTTGATCACTGCGATCACCAGAAGCACGACCGCGGTCGTGATCACGATAAATCCCAGGTGGGGATGCACGAGAAAGATGGCCAGCATGAAAAGCGGCGCAAAGGGGACGTCGAGGAAGGCCATCAGGGTGCCTGATGTGAGGAAACTGCGCACCTGCTGCAAATCGCCAAGGGCCTGATATTCCCGGCCGGAACTGTGCAAGGAGGCATGCGCCGCCGCGCTCAGGATCGGAGCGCCCAATCTGGCGGCGACCTCGACGGCGGTGCGCATCAGCATGAAGCGGCGGACCGCATCAAAGACCGATTGCAGGACCACGGCGGCGGCGATCACCAGTGTCAGCATGATCAGCGTGTCGACGGAGCGGCTGGTCAGAACGCGGTCCGAAATCTGGAACAGGTAGATGGGGATTGCCAGGACCAGAATATTGGTCGCACAGGTCATCAACATCACAAAGCCCATGTTGCGGCGGACGGCGACCATGCCCTCCCGCAGGCTCTTTTCAAAATTCTGCGGACCCAGCCGTCGGTGAAACCGGGCGCCGCCGTTACCGCCGCCGCCGCCACCGTTGCCTGACCCCCCAGCGGGGGGCTGCGGTCCGCCGGCTTTGGTTGCGGGGGGGCGCGCGTTGGCCCTCGCTTCGAGCGGCGGCGTGCCGAACCCTTTGACCATCGGATCCATGCGCGCTTCGTCCTCGGTGCGGCGGGCTTCTTCATCGCGCCGGGCTGTTTCCGGCGCAGATGTGTCGGGGTCCGGGACGGCGGATGTGGCCGCGGAGTCCGGTTCTGTGGCCGCGACCGTCGTCTCCGGCCCTGGTGCTGTTGTACCGGGTGCGGGTGCTGGGTCGGCCTGGGGCGCGCCCTCTGGTGGCGCGCTGAGGCTTGCGTCGGCGGGCGCCGTGCCAGGCGCCGAGCCCGCTGCTGTGTCCGCCGTTTTGTCCGTGGGAGCGACGGTTTCGTGCTGGGATGTTTCCACCGGTGCGGGCGCACCTTCAGCGGGGGAGCTGGGGGCAGTCCCGGCGACAGGCTCGGGCGCATGCTGCGGAGCGGTGTCCGGGCCTGTGGCAGTTTGATCTGGGTTTGGGTCTGGGGCGGGCGCCGCGGGGCGCGCATCGACAGGTACATCCGGAGCATCGTCATCGCGTGTGCCGGTTGACGTGTCGCAGTTTCGCGCCTGGTCGGACAGATCCGCAGGCGCTACATCGCCCAGATCGCGCAGGGGCTCTGGCACAGGGTCGCCCGCGGCGGCAGGTGGGGCCTCGGCCTGCGGCTGCAGTGCGCCGGGGCCTTTTGCCGGTGGCGGGCAGGGGGCGGTTTTTGCCTTGTCCTCAGGGGCGTCGCGCTCCTGCGGATTTTCCAGCTTCCATGTGTCCCGAAGCTTCAGCGGGAGCGGGGTCGGCGGCACCGGCGAGCTGTTCAGCGCCAGGGCGGAGGTGTCGCTTGCGGGGACGGGCCTGCCACCGCTCTGGACAAGGGACGAGGTGGCTTTTGCCTGCCACTCCCGCATTTCGGGCATCGAGTCACAGGCCTTCGCTTCGGCCGCGCCGCTGTTTCTGAAAATCTTCACTTTTCCCCCCGTAAGTCCCTTACTGTCTTTAGGCGAGCATTGTCTGCATCACGTCGCTATGGATCGGTCCATCCTGCGCGATGGAGGTCTCTCCGACGCTTATGTCCTCGGCGTTGCTCGGTTGTGTGTTGAGATCGTCAGACAGAAACGCGACGGCTTCGCTGGCCAGCCCGTCGATGCTGTCGGGTGCGAGAAACACGTCCGTGGGCGGCAGATCCTCTGCGATCAGGTTGGCTTGATAGAGGACGGCATCTGAATAGACCTCGCCCCCAGCAAAGACTTCGGACGCCATGCCCACATCAATCAGATGCGCATCATTCACCGCGGCATTGAGGCCGGCGTGAATGGTGGTTCCGAGACCGTCTTCGGCGCTCCCCGCGATCAGATCGCCATCCGACAGGATGTTCAGTTGCGAGAGCAGATGCACATCCAGAAGGTCGCCGTTGATATAGAGCACATTGAGCACGGGCTGAGATTGCAGGGCGCTGTTGCCGATCAGGGGCGACACGTCGGACCCGCCCGCGCCAAAGCTGTCCAGCACCGACTGGAACGTGGCCGTCATCCCGCTAAACGTGTCCAGCGCTGTGTGGGTGATCGACGCCGAGTTCATCAAGGCATTGCCGCCCGTGCTGGTGTCCGACGCTGCGGATGTGGTGCCGTCCGTGGAAAACAGCCCGTCTCCGGTCCCGCCCGGCAGCACATCCTGGGGGGCGCCGCTGGCGAAGTAGTCCCAATCCAGGACGATATTGGTCTGCTGTACAATGTACTGGGAGATCATGTCGCCTCCCACCAGGATCAGATCGAACCCCATCGCCTGAGAGAACAGCGCGTTGGTATTGAGCAGCATATTGCCGCCGAGATCGATCCAGCTTTCGGTGGTGGAGGTGGTCACCTGCACGGCATCATCGTCCACTGCCGAGTTGATCTGACGCGTCCAGCTGAAGTTGATGAGGTCACCGTCGATGGTGGAAACCGCAACCATGCCGGGGGCGGGGCCGCCTCCTGCGGGGCCGGTTGCTGGGGCCGCGGGCTGGGCGCCCGGCAGGCTGGGCGAGCCGCTGAACGCGGCGCTGTTCTGCAAGAGGTTCTCTGCACCGGGCGAGGCTGAATCATCCAGCAGCACGTTGACCTGACTGATCATGTCAAAGCTGGCAACGCTCCCGGCCACGGCAATGACTGGCGCGTCGACGCCCCCCGTGACGCTGGAGGCCGCATTGATGGCAACATTGCCGCCCGTCACCACGGTATGAGCGGCGGGGGAGGCCGTTGCCGTCTCAGAAGGCGAGACCGGGTCCGTTTCGGTGTCCGGCGGCGTTGTCGTGGCGATATCCTCCTCGGGCAGCCCCACAACTCCCGAGCCTTCGATTGCCGTACCGGGCTGGGTGGCGGAGGAAGAGGCTGTCGTGGTGCCCGCCGTGGTTCCGGCCGAGGTCGTCGTCGCGCTCTCTTCGTCGTCATCTTCTTGAGGCACATCCGGAAGCAGCTCTGTCCAGACGGGCAGCTCCTCATGCTCGACCCCGTTGACGGTCACGATCTGTGTGTCGCTTCCGGTGGCAAGGTGGATCGAGGCGCCATCCGCTGTTTCGATCTGCGCCTCGGCCAGGGCAACAAGGGTTTCAACCTGGGCTTCTATTTCGAACACGTCCATCTCTGCAAAGGCCGAGCCATCCGTGAGATCCAGTATCTGGAGGGCTTCGGCGCTTGCTTTCAGCTCCTGCATCAGCTGTGTCTGGACGGTGTTCCAGGCGTCCTGGGTGGCAGGGTCGATGTTGATGGTGTCACGATCCGAAAGATGGTTTTCCTGCCAGGTGAAGTGGATGCTGCCGCCGGGCGGCGGCACCTCGAGCACGAACGGGCCGGAAATCGGTGCGGGGCCGGCCGCGACGATTGCCTCTCCGGGCAGGTCCGGGGCGTCCGGGATCATGGGGGCTTTGACCTGCGGCAATCCGATCTCAGCGGAGACCGCCGTGGCCACCGCCGCCTTGTGCAGCTGTGCATGCGGATTGTGGACGAGGGGGTCGTGGCCTTCGGGCGAAAAACTGATGTCCCGGTTTGTGCTGTGTGAAATCAGGGGATCAAGGTCATTGGACGTTTCGGCGGCCTTGAAGCTGTCGTAATCCAGCCGTCCGCGCGCTGTTTCCGTCACGAGCTGAAAGAGCCCGATGAAATATGCGATCGTCTCTGTGACCTTGTCGAGTAACATCGCAACAATACCATACACTGCCGGATAATTCGGCGACTAAGTCGGCACGCGCGGGACCCGCGCGTGCCGGTTTTTTCTGCGGTCCGGGACCGCGCCGGGGACGATTACGCGTCGTCTTCGCCGGTCATCGAGTAGGTCGAGGTCAGGTTCTGACCCACAGTGGTCATGTCCACTGTGTTGCCCAGCACGTTGGCGCCCATCGCGATCGACTGGTTGAACGCCGTGGTGTCGAGGATCGCATCGGCCGACGCGGAGGACGTGCCGTTGACGAAGCCGTCATCACCGTTGTGGGAGCCCCACATGCCGCCGCTGCCGCCAGCACCGCCGTCACCGCCGGATGCATTGCCAGCCGCGCCACCGGTCGAGGACGAGTTGGTCGGACCAACCGAGGTGCCGCCGTTGTAGGCGCCGCCGCCGAAGCCGCCCATGCCGGAAACCCCTGCATGGCCGCCGTCACCACCGATCGCACCTGAAGAGGCGCCTCCGGAAATGCCGATGCCACCCGCCTGGGCCGCGGACCCCGCCGCTGCGATCGCCGCCGCTGCGTCACCGCCTTCGAGGAAGTCCAGAAGACCAAGGTCAAATCCGCCTTCCGCTGCGGCTGCACCGGCGTTGGCACCACTTTGTGCTGCACCGATGCCCGCGCCGATGCTGGCTGCGATCGAACCCGCATCGCCTGCGTCTCCGCTGGTTGCGGAGCCGTTGTTGTTGCCGCCAGAGCCGCCATTGGTGTTGCCACCGTCGGCCCAGCCACCAAAGGCCGCACCAAGGCCTTCACCACCAGCAGAAGCTGCTGCCCCGCCGGAAGACCCGCTGCCGCCGTCGGCGTTGATGCCGTCGTCCGCATTGGCGTTGCCGCCGTTGGCGCTGCCGCTGTTGTTGAAGTTGCCGTTGTCATTGCTGACATCCGGGTCGTTCAGCGTGTCGTTGTCGCTGAGATGGTTGCCCATCACATTGACGGTTGCCACATCGTTGCCGGCACCGTTGAGCGAATTGTTCAGGATGCGCTCGACGTTGATGTCGTCACCGATGTCGTAGTGCAGCGCGCCTTGCGCCATCAGCACGTCACCGACGCTGGCACCGCCGGACACATCGACATCCGCAAAATCGCCATCATCGGGCATGTAGCCCTCCAGCCCAACGCCAACATCCACGGTCACATTCGTGTTGGTGTTGGTGTTATGGTTGCTGTTGGAGTTGTTGGTGTTGTTGTTGGTGTCGGTGTTGGTATTGGAGTTGCTGTCCGAATTGGCGTTGGCATTGGTGTTGGTATCGCTGTCGGTATTGGTGTTCCAGTTACCGTTCGCGTTTCCGTTGGCATTGCCATTGCCGTTGAGGCTCAGGTTGCCGTTCATGTTCCCGTTGCCGTTCAGGTTCAGGTTTTCACTGGACTGGGACTGATCTTGTCCCTGACCCTGACCCTGGTCTTGACCCTGGCCCTGACCCTGCGCTTGCAGCTCGGCCTGACCCTGGCCCTGAAGCTGGCCCTGACCCTGGAGTTGCGCGAAGAAGTGATGGGGATGTCTTCCACCTGACATGATTGAAATTCCTTCTATGTCGAAGGCCCGATCCTGCCGCGCGTCATCTGTAAAGCGGCCATTTCTCGGGCGGTTGATTAAAGGCGAGGAACAAACCCCGGCCTCCCTGTCGGTCCGGCCTGAATAATGAGAGGGAACCGGCGCCGAGCACCCAGAAAGAGGGTGCAGGATCAGACTGACGCAGAGCAGGAAAGCGAACTAGCTAGCCGAAGGATCAGGGCCGGCATTGACTGCCAAGGCATTGAACTTCTGCAAAAACGCGATTCTTTCCGGTCGAAGATCTATATCTTTCGGAGCGGTGCCGGATTGATTCTCTGTAAACCCAGGCGCAACTTTTGCGAGAAGTCAACTCGGGTGGGATTCGCTTTTAGATTAAACAATGTCAAATCGCCAAGTTTTCAATTTTCGTAAATTTGACGCTAGATCATAAGCTTAGCTTTGTGATTGGTGAGTTTAAACAGTCAGTTAACACATCTCAGCTTGCCCAAATGGTTTATGAAATGTTAATGGTGACGTGAGGGAAATCGCCTGAATAGCTTAATGAGTTGAGGCTCCGGGCATGTGCTGGGAGCCGGGGTCAGAAGTATGACCCATGTGTCTGAGTGCGATTTGGAGGCTGCCATTATGAATACCGTATGTATTGCCATTGTCGGCAACGGGCTCACCGTGTCCGCGAAATGCGAAGAGCTTATTAAACTGGAATTTCCCGGAACTGAAATAATACGCGTACAGGCCGTAGACGAACTGGAGGTGATACACCCCGGTCCGATCAAGCTGGCTCTGATCGAGCAGGAAGTGTTTGCCGGCGTGGACAGCGGCGGGGTGGACAACCTGGAGCGATGCCCGGCGGAACGTGTGGCGCTGGCCTATCTCGATGAAGATCTGGCGCTGAGGTTTCTGGACCAGATCCAGGCCCGCGATGATGTCGGTCGTTTCGGCTTTCTGCCGATGAACCTGCAGTATGATTGCTGGGCGTCGATGCTGCGGCTGCTGTTCCTGGGTCAATGCTGCGTGCCGCAGGTGTTCCTGACGCGACAGGGAGAAGCAGTCCCGGCCGCCACGCTCTCGATGCCGAGCCGCAAGGCCAACCGGCTGACGCCAAGAGAGCGCGAAATCCTGGAGCTGGTCGCAAGTGGCAAACAGAACAAGCTGATCGCAGTTGACCTCGATCTCTCTGAACATACGGTCAAGCTGCACATGCATCATATCATCAAGAAACTTGGTGTGCGCAATCGGACGGAGGCGGCCGGCGTCTTTCTCAGCCGTGCTTCGGGCGGGGTATGACACCACAAGAAGGCGATCCCCATTTCTCGCAGTTGCTGATGCAGGTGGGGCGCCTCAACTACACGTGGACCAATACCGAAAGCGTGCTGATCCATCTGATCGCCGGGCTGATCGGAACCGATACGGAAACCGCGCTGGTGGTGTTTCTGACACTGAATACGACACGCGCGCGGGTCGAACTGGTGGAGCGCCTGGTGAAACTGGAGCATGTTGATCCGGAGTTGCGACGGCGCGTGCTTTCGGCGACGCGCGACATGATGCGGCAATCCGCCCTGCGCAATCGCTACAACCACTGCATCTACTCGTTCGACAAGGATGCCGGTACAACCCGGACCATCCTGATGCGGATCGCGGATCGCAAGGACAAGCTGAAAATTGGCCAGACGGAAGATGTCGACGATACAGCCATTGCGGGAATCGAACACGCCATCGAAAGCCTGCATGCGGTCAATCGGGATATTTGGGCGATCGTGCTCGATTTCGGGTTTCCGACGTAGGACCCGGATCTACCCCGCCTGAAATATCGTTGCTAATTCACGGTTTTCAGAGCGTTGTCTTATGGCGGGGGCATTTCGTTGCCCGACGAAACCACTGAATAGGGTGGATTGCATTGCGACAAAAACATGCGCGGTGATAATTGGCATGCATATAGTCTCAATTTTAATAAACTTGAACTTTATACAATTTTAAGTTTAGTACTCTGTTAAGCAATATTTCCCAATCTGCGGGACATGGGTCTGGGCATGACGAATGCTCAGACCAGTGTTCCTACTGAGCAGGATGGTGAAATGACGAGTGATATTTTTAAATCTGTAATGGCCATCTTGGCGGTGGCCTCCGTTTCCGCGTGTGGCAGCGCGCGCAGTTTTGACGGCAACTCTGTCAATCGCGTCAGCACCCGCCTGAGCGTGCAAGATGATTTGCCCAACCTGACCCGCGCGACAGTGGCACCGCATCAAGAACAAATCATGAACGCATTTCTGACCGGCTACAGCTACTGGGACAACACCCCCCGTGGCTCTGCCCAGATTGCGCGTCCGGTGATCCATCGCTCCGCGGGTGGCGTGGGGACCTATGACGACCCCGTCACACTTGCCGTCGGTCACGTCAAGAGGGGCGGGCGCAGCATCATGGATTACCCCGCTGGAACCCGCTTCTACATCGAGCGGCTGCGCAAATACGCCATCGTTGAGGATCTGTGTGGGGATGGTCCTCGGCCCCAGGAGGGTCCGTGCCACAGTGGCCACAAAGGGCACGACTGGATCGACATCTATGTGGGCGGCCGGGGCTATGACGAAGCCTCTGTTGACGCCTGCATGCGTCACATCACGGGGATTCAGCCCGTGATCTTGAACCCGCGCCCCGGCTATCCGGTGTTCGCTGGTGAAATTTCGGCAACCGGATGTCGGACGTTCTGATTGTGTCTGGACTGGGGGTCAAAACCGCCTGAACCTCCCGGGGATCATCCCAACGCGTTCAAGTGATGCGCGATCCCCTGGAGTATGATGCTGTTGGTATTGAGGTCGGAATACTGCTTCGTGGCTTGCCCTGTTTCCACAAAGATGCTGGAGGAAAACCCGTTCTCTGTCTTTGCGGTGGCACGTACAAAGTTGCGCAACCGGTCGGAATAGGCGTGTGGCTGATACGCCGACCACAGATAGGCAGCTTTGCTGCTGACGGCGAGGTGGGATCTGGCGAACTCGGGCGTTCTGTACTCGGGTTCGCGGCCAACCGTGTCCATGGCCCAGGTGCGCGTCGGCGCGTCCAGCTGCAGGCCCTGGTACAGAAACCACGGGCTGCGGTCGATGGGGCCTTCTGATACACAGATCAACCGGCCGCTGTCCTGATACTCCTCGATCTGTGTCGAAAACAGGACATCTGCGAGATAGGCGCTTTCCGGCGACATGCCGAGCTCCATGGCCTCCAGCAGCAATGGTTCCGCACCAAAGGGGCCAATTCTGGCGGCGGCTTCCAGTAGCGCCATCTGACCGTCGGTGGTGGATCGACCAGCGAAGACCTCGTAAGGTGAACGCACCTCCAGCCCCCAGCGCCGAAACGCCAGGGCGGCGTAGTGGGCGCAATGGGACACGATCGTCGACTTGAGCGTGCCGTCGATGACCGAGTGGATCTCGCCGTCGAAGATGACTTTGTCGAGGTCGTAACGTGCAACCAGTTCCTGTAGCTCATCGCCAAAGGTACTGTGCCGACGCAGATTGTCCAAGGCTGCCAGGAGCCGACCGGCGTCGCACCCGTCGAAGTTCTTGTTGCCCCACTTCAGCCTGTCGGTCCGGATCCAGCCCTGCGGCAAGCGCCGATCCTGTGAAACCCGTCCGACGATATTGGGCAGAATGCGGCGAATGGCCGTGTCATGCTGGTTGGCGTCGATCAGGCCGATCTGCTTTGCCGCGACAAGTGCATTTATCTGACTGCCCACGTCCCACATGGTGACGGTTTCATGCAGCCGGCCGCCGGGGGAGAAATTCACCGTCGCCGGGCACAGACCCGTTTCGGGATGGGTGAACCGTTCAAGGTAGCGCCAGGCGACCTGCGCATCCTCCAGCAGCTCGTCGCGGGTTGGTGCCGTGTCACGAGGGCGTCGGGTCAGCAATCCCGGCTGCGCAGCGGCGACCCGTCGGTGTCGGGTGGGGATCGGCCCCTTGGTCGCGAGCAGGCGCGCACGTTCCGGCAGGGATTGGAACGTCGTGACCGTGTCGGCCTTCAGGGCGGACAGTTTATCACTCAGCGCACGTAGGGCGTCGGCCGACGCAAAGGGTGCCGGAGAAATCTGTACGCAGAGATCTCGGATGCCCGCAAAGGCCTGTGCCACGTGGGCTGCGCTGACGGGCGCGGAAAGGCGCCGCATGGGCAGGGTGAGCGCGCCGTCGGATGCCAGACCGGCTGCTGCGGTTGGTCCGGTCGGGAACCGGACAGCGATGCCGGTGGTCAGGGGGCGGGTGGTGCGGATGCCGGTGCTGTGGTCGGACGCCAGAAATTCGATCGGATGGGGCGGGGGCCATCCCTCCTGCGCTTCCTCGTCGGTGGCACCGCGCTCCAGCGGGATCCAAAGTCCGGTTTCGACACTGTCTTTGGTGTCACCGCGATCCGGCCCCACCGTGAACGGGATTTCAAGTGCGTCAAGGCGCGCCGTCAGAGCCGCAAAGCCCGCCTGGGCGGTGGTCTCTTCGGGCAGCGGTTCGAGGATATGAAGGCTGACCAGCCTGCGGAACTGGTAGTTGTCACGCAGTTGCAGGTCGGCAAGCGGCAGCAGTGAAAAGCGCCCCTCGAGTTCCTGATCCGCGAGCGTCTCTGCGAAGTTGGCCGCAGCGGGGATAACCTCTGCCATCGGCAGGCGCGAAAACGACGGCGCCGACAGATAGTGGATGGTCTGTGTGGCGGCCTCTTCAAAGGGCGGTGCAGGACGCGCGTCAATCCGGCTGCGGAAGCCGCCGAACAACCGCACGACGCCATTGTCCCAGGTTTGGGACCGCGTGGGGGCGCTGTGGTCCGGAATGACCAGCACATTGATCAGGCCGGCCGTCCGCACCGCTTCCGGAGAGGCGGGGCGGGGTGCCTCATGGCAGGCGATGGTCTGGATCGGAACCGGGGCGGAGCGGGCCTGTTCTGCAGGGCGCAGCATCTGCGTCAGCGCGGCCAGCGCGTCATGGGCCGCGCGCGCCTGAAAATGCGGCGACAGGCTTGCCAGAGCCGGTACGAACGGTGCGATTTCGATACCGCTGCCCCCCAGAACATAGCCGGACAGCAGACGCGACAGCGGATGGTTGCCATCCAGGGCGCGGCCGGTCTCGTCAAAGGGATGCACCACGCATGTGACCGGGATGTTGCGCTCCCAGAAGGCATCCAGAACCGCAATCAACTGCGGCACAGCGGTGCGGGAATCGATGCCCGAAATGACCGGATAGCTCTGGGGGGCGACGGCGCCGAGGAAATCGGAGGCGAGGCTCCGGATCGGCATCAGGCCAGCGCTGGCGGCCACGGTTTTCAAAAAGTGCCGGCGTCTCATGCGCCCCCCGTCGCGAGACTGTAGTCGCGTCCCAATCGTTTCTGTGTTCCCCAGCTCGCAAGGCGCCCGGTCACTGCGCGCAGGATCGCCCGGATAACCGAGTAATACAGCAGCGGACGATAGAACACACGATGGATCGGGAACAGCAGCAAGGACCAGAGGCTCTCATCCTCGTCTCGCGCCAGTGCAAATGCGGCGATCAGGATTTCGAGGGCCGGGAGGGTGAGATAGGCCCAAAGGTAATGCGTGGGCTGGGCGGCAAGCGTGGTGTCAAGATCGCCCCAGCCGCCGGCCACCATATTGTAGAGCAGGACCAGCACAAACAGATCAGCGATCGGTGCCAGAAGCGGAAAGAGGTAGCCGAAGATAAACATGTCGGGAATGGAGATCAGCCCGACCATGCGGCCTTCGAAAACCGCACGTTTGTGCTTCCACGCGCTTTGGAACATGCCAAACGACCAGCGCAGCCGCTGCTTGAGCAATTGGCCGATGCGCTCGGGGACTTCGGTGTAGCCGCGGGCGCGGGGCTCGTAGACGACGCGGTATCCGGCCCGGTTGACCTGAATGGTCAGGTCGGTGTCTTCGGTCATGGTGGCATCACTGAACAGCCCGGCCTTGCGCAGCGCGGAGCGCCGCCAGGCGCCCAATGCACCGGGCACGACGAGGATGCCATTGATCAGATCGAAGGCCCGGCGGTCGACATTTTGCGAGGTGGCGTATTCGAACGCTTGCAGCCGGGTCAGCAGATTGACCTTGTTGCCGGCCATGATCTTGCCCGCGACCGCGCCGACCTTCGGGTCGTTGAACTGTTTGACCAGATGGCGGATTGCGCTGCGCTCGATCTGGGTGTCGGCATCGATGCAGACCACGATCTCGGCGTCGACGTTCAGCAGGGCCCGGTTCAATGCGCTCCACTTGCCCTGGTTGGGCTGGGAAATCAGGCGCACGTCCTGTTTGTGGCTGAAACGGAACACTTCTGTCAGCGTATTGTCCGAAGACCCGTCATCCACCACGATGATCTCCAGATTGCGATAGTCGCTGGCGCGGACGCTTTCGATACAGGTGCGGATCACCTTTTCCTCGTTGTGGGCCGGGATGATGACGGCAACGCGCGGTTCCACGAGGCTGACGGGACGACGCCCGCGCCAGTTCAGGACCGAGAGGACAAGCACGGCCAGCGAACGGGTGATGCCAATGGCCAGCGCCACCCAGAAGGCGGTCACGACCGCATGGCGCATCCAGGCGACCATGGAAAACGACACCCGGTCAAGCGTCTGATATCCACCCTCGGCCACCGGCATGATGTCGGCGCGTGTGGTGTTTGCCAGGTTCGCCAGCGTGGTAAAGCTGTATCCCTCGTCGCGCAGGCCGGAAATGATGAGCGGCAGCGCCTCGACCGTTGCGGAACGGTCTTTGCCACCGTCATGCAGAAGGATCATGTTGCCGCGATCATTCTGTACTTCGGAGATGACGAAATCTGCGATCTCGCGCGCGCTCCAGCCGTCCCAGTCGCGCGGGACGATATCCATGCCCACGATCTCCAGTCCCCGGTCCAGGGCCGGTTCCAGTGACGCGACGCGCGCGGCGCTGATCGGGCCGCCGCTGCGCTGGAACGGTTCACGATAGAGCATCGCCTTGCGTCCGACCGCACCGGCAATGATCTTGTCGAGCAGCGAGAACTCCAGATCGACACGGGTTCGCGAGATCTGGTCCATTCGCGGGTGCGAAAACGTGTGCGCCCCGATCTCGTGCCCCTCGTCGACGATGCGGCGCAGCACATCCGGTGCTTCCATGACCGCAGATCCGGTGACAAAGAACGCTGCCGGTACGGATTCCGCCTCGAGGATATCAAGCACCTGTGGCGAAAACTCAGGATGCGGGCCGTCGTCAAAGGTCAACGCAACCTGTTTGCCTTCGGGTTTGCCATAGCGTTCAAGCGCGTAGGGGCGGGGCATCAGGTCGTAGCTCTGCGCTGTCACCCGCCCGGTTTCGTCATCGATCCGCACTTGCCGAATGCCCGGAGAAAGCCGCTGCTTGAGTTTCAGAAACGCCCCTTCGCCGGAGTATTGGACAAAGTTTTTCAGCTGCACCAGCGCCAGCGCTGCGCTCAATTCATCGGCGGAGCTGCCGCGGTTTCGCAACACCGTCCAGACGCCGGGGTCTTCTTGGCCGAGCGACCAGATGCCGGTGCTGGCGATCCCCAGGTCGGTCAGCGTGGCGAGCTGGTTCTGTATGGATGCTGCGTCCTGCAGCCAGATTTTGTGCTGACGCCCGTTTGCATCCCGAAAGGAGCTGAGACTGCCGGAGACCTTCGCGCTGTAGCGCAGCTTTGCGCCTGTGGCCGCAATTTTGTCCATGGCCTCTGCGTATGGCATCGTCCGCGGCATCGGCACCCCGGAGGTCCATTCAACGGCAAAGCTGCCAAGCGCGACCACCAGTTTGTCCTTGCCGAGTGTCTCTGCGGCTGCCTTTGCCGTTTCGGCGAACCAGGCATCCGGCGCTAGCGGTGCAGGTGCCGCACCGACCCAGGGTTCGTGAAAGAGCTTCAGGATGACGGTGTCGAACAGATCCGTGGCTTCCGGGGTCCGCCACAGGGCGTCTGTCCCGCTCAGGATCAGGCAGGCCGTGAGACCGTCTGCGTCAAACCGGTTTGCCAGCGTTTCAAAGAAGGGCTGCAGCCGGGGCACGTCCGCTTCGTTGAAATCAAGAATGTTCAGGCAGGCCCCTTGCGCATAGAGCTGGGTCAGCGTCGTGGCGAGCTCGGACGCCATGCGCGTGGCGGTGTCCGGCGTGCTCAATGCCGTGAAAAAGGCCTCTTTCTGCGGGCCGGGATCAATCATGACCGTTGGCATCAGGTCCGGCGTGGCGGCGGATTGCGCCCGGAAGTCCTCCACCATCACACGGCTTTCAGCGCTTTCGAGGGTGAGAGCCGGGCCGGTGGCGTCTGCTTCGATACGTAGCCAGTCCGGCACCAGGACCCCGATCTGCTCGCAGCTGTCGGGCAGGGACAGGTGCGCCCAGTCATAGGTGCTGGGCACATGGGCAAAGACCACCGGCGCCGCCGCATCCGCCATGGCGGCAAAATAGGGCTGCTCAGTCGGGGCACAACGCGTGTCACGTTTCGGTGCCGCTGCAAGAGACGCGAGCTGCACATCCGGTGGCAGCGTCCGGTCAAACGTCTCCAGTGGGTCCTGACGATCCTCTCGGGACCAATAGGCACTGACATCCTGGAACGCGGTTTGCCAGGACAGGGCACCGTTCAGAAACAGTGCAAGCCAGGCCAGCGCGACGGCAAAAAGCAAGATCACCGCCTGCAGCAGGCGCCGCCGGCGTATCTGTTTCGGGTCGGCAAAGACCTTGCCGGTCTCGGAGCTGACCGTCAGCTTCTCGTAGTGGAATGCAAATCTGTTCACAGGGATTGCTCCCCGCAAACTGCCGGCATCACAGCCTCACGCGACAAGCGCACGCCTGCCGCAATTGTACCCTGCACAATTGCTCGCACGGTCCCCCACAAAACCGGTATCGGTCCCAAGCTGCCACCCGCCGCCCCGCGGCGAAGGTCCCCACCCGTGAAGCGGCAGCGTGGGATCCATTGATCTATGCCCAGCAGACTTCCGCCGATCAGACCAAATGTCAAAATTGTCTTTATATTAGCGAGAAATTGCGAGAAATTTTAATGAACTTGTGGTGATAATCCGCGAGATCCAGCCCGATTGTTGCCCGATCCCGGCCCAGTCTGGCCTTTGGAGCGCGCGGAAATACACTTTCGAATCGCGGCGCTACACTTTTCGGGTTTTGGGCGATACGGGGCGCGGGGCCCCGACCGTCGGGCGCGGCTGTCGTGAGGGACGCACTGCGCGGGGTCAGAGTGTGAGGAGCTTCTTGTACATATCGATGAGGAAGGCCTCGGCTTCCTCGTATCTCTCTTGCAGCTTCGCCGGGGCGATTTCCTCGATCTGAACGTCGAAATCCGCATAGTGCTGGGTGGTGGCCCAGATGGAAAACAGCAGGTGATGCGGATCGACCCTGGCCATGCGCTGATCCTGCATCCAGCCCTCCAGGACCTGGATCTTGGCGTTGAACAGTTCCTTGAGCGGGCCGAAAATCTCGCTGCGGGATTGCGGCAGGCCGCTGAGGATCTCATTGGCAAAGAACTTGCTCTCCTTGGGGAAGTTCTTTGAAATCTCCAGCTTGCGGCGGATGTAGTGACAGATTTCTTCCACCGGATCGCCGTGCGGGCTGAGCATGCTGAGCGGCGCCATCCACAGTTGCAGCGTGCGCGACAGGAGTTCCTTGCGGATCGCGTCCTTGCTCTCGAAATAATAGAGCAGGTTGGGCGTGGTCAGGCCTGCGGTTTTGGCGATCATATTGATGGACGCGCCCGATGACCCGTGAAGCGCAAAAACCTCCAGAGCCGCAGTCAGGATTTGCTCGGTTTTCTGACGCTGAATCTTGGTTCTGGGTTTTGCATCTGACATGCGCGCCATCTAACGGATCCGCCACTTGTAAGCTGAAATAAAGTTGCGCACCTATTGGCACATGTCAAAGCGCGTGACTAGCGCCCGTGGGCGAGCGGGGCTGGAAAAGGGTGCGATTGGAAATTCAACGGGGTGACATTTGCGTGAGCAAAAAACAGGCGGGCAACATGTGCCCGCCTGCTGGCCAGTTGTCTCGGGGAATGGCGAGGTCAGGATGCGGCCAGTGAAGCTTTTTTGGTGGCGGCTTCTTGTTGGAACACCGGGATGATCTTTTCGCCGTAGTCTGCGATGATTTTCTCTTCATCGCCGCTGTCGAGGTAGATGTTGAACTGGGTGGTCCCGGCAGCCTCCAGCTCGCGCAGCTTGGCGATATGTTCGTCCGGGGTGCCTAGCACGCAGAAGCTCTTCACGATGTCTTCGGTGATGAAGTCCAGATAGGGGTTATCGCTCTGGCCGTGCTTGGAATAGTCGTAGCCTTTGCGGTTCTTGATGTAGTCGGTCAGGCTGGTCGGCACGTGATCGCCGTCGGTGCCGTATTTCTCCACGATGTCAGCGACATGGTTGCCGACCATGGCGGGGAACCACTTGGTCTTCTCGATGCCTTCCTCGATCGGGCCGGTGTGCGCAGGCGCGGCCGCCATCACGCGGTAGTTCGACATATCGCGGCCTTCGGCGTCGCCGCCGGCCTTAGCCTGATCCGCGAGCCATTTGACGATCTTGGGCTCTGCGATCTGCAGCACCACGCCGTCGCCCACTTTGCCAGCCGAGGCCAGCGCCTTGGGGCCATAGGCACCAATCCAGACGGGGAGCTCATAACCGCTGGCCCAGGGGAACTTTACTGGTTCCGGGCATTCGCCGTATTGGACCTCTTCGCCGCGGATCAAGGATTTCACCACATGGGTGAACTCTTCCATCCGCTTGATCGTCGAGGGTTTCTTGCCCATCACACGCACGGCACTGTCGCCGCGCCCGAGGCCAATGTCGAACCGGCCGCCGGACTGTTTGGCGAGTGAGCCGAACAGCGAGGCCGCAACCGACCATTCGCGCGAGTTGGGGTTGGTGACCAGCGGGCCAAAACGCATATTTTCCGTGTGCTCCATGCACATCGCCATCGCCACGAAGCTCTCGCGCCACAGGATGTGGCTGTCGTAGAACCAGCAATAGGTGAAGCCTGCATTCTCGGCCTGACGCACAAGGGCGCGGGCGCGATCAGGTTCAACGAAGCCTTTGAAACAAATTCCGAATTCCATGTCTTCCTCCGTGTTGGAATAGATTTTTTTATGCTGTGTGGGGTTAGTGATCGGGGGCGCAGATGCGGATGCCCGCGTGGGTGAAGGGCACCGCCTTCGAGATGTTCTGACGGATCAGGATCGGGGTGATCGCCTCGATGCAGCGGGCAGATTGTGCATCACCTGCGTTGTAGGTCTGCACATCCAGCGCGCCGACCAGTTCCATCACTTGTTTGCGGGCGGGCAGGCTGTTGCCGCAGATCAGGATGTCGCAGTTGATGTCCCAATCGAGGTTGTTGAGCGTGGTGGCGGAGACATTGTGCAACGCGCCCACCACCGGGATCTCATCGCCAAGCAAGGCCTGTGCGGCCTCGGTGGCAGAGCCTTCAGGCGGCATATCGACCTTTTTCGGGTCACCCTCGGCCAGTGGCACCACGATATCGACAAGGATCTTGTCCGCGAGGTGCGGTTTGAGCGTCGTGAGCGTTGCGTTATGGGCTGACCAAGGCACGGCGCAGATCACCATCTGATCGGCGGCTTGCGTGGCCTCGATATTGCCAAGGCCAGAGATTTCGGCAGAGCCTTCGGGCAGTTTCTGCATCAGCTCGGCGGCGATCCCGGCACTGCGCTCGGCGTCGCGAGAGCCAAGTGCGACCTCAATACCAGCGCGGGCAAACCGCAGTGCCAGACCCTGTCCTTGCGGCCCGGTGCCGCCAATGATCGCGATCTTCATCTGAACATATCCTTCTGTTTTTTCCTGAGTATGTCGGCGCCACGGCTGTCGGCGGGCTGCCAGTCGAGCCCGCGCAACAGCACAGCCGGGGTGCGCCCGTTCTTGCGCACCACGAGGCCGGTGGCGGCGGCGATTTCATCGGCAAATGCCGGCTCGGTGACCTCCAGCGGGCGTCCCCACGCGTCCAGATTGCCCTGTTCGCGGATGGTGGCGGGCACCTTGGAGAGGCCGATAGCCACATTGACCTGACCCAGCCGCCACGGTCTGCCGAAGGTGTCGGTCATCACCACGCCAATTCGGGCATCAAAGCGCTCTGCCAGATCACGCTGCAGCCGTGCGCAGCTTGCGTCCGGGTCTTTGGGCAGCACCATGGCGGCGTCTTCTTCGCCGAAATTGGACTGATCCACTGCCGCATTGGCCGAAATGAACCCAAGCCGGTGTTCGCAGATCATCGTCCCTTCATTCTGGTCGGGGCGCTTGAACGAACGCACGACGCGGGTGCTTTCGCGCAGGACCACCTCGACCTTGCGGGGGTCTTTGTTCAGCTCTTCGCCATACCGAAGGGCCTCGGGCGAGGGCGTCACGCTGGCAAGCGGAATGATGCAGCCCTCGGCCTTGGAAAAGACCTTCTGCGCCACGCAGAGAATGTCGCCATCCCGCAAGGGAAGATCGGCTTCGCTCAGGCAGTCGGCGAATATGGCCGAGAGATTGTCGCCGTCTTGAATGTCGGGCACGCCGGGCAGGGCGGTGAGGTTGACGCTCAGGCTCATAGGGTGGCCTCCTGCGCAAGGATTTGCGGATTGTGAGCGAGCAGGTGGCCGAGGTCCTCAACGGTGTCGACATCGATCCGCAGGCTCTCGAGCGGCAGGATGACGGGCCAAAGCCCGGCCCGTTCTGCCGCGCGGCGGTGATGCACCACGGAGTTCGGGCCATACTGAAACCGAAACGGGCAGGGCAGCGGGGCCAAGAGTGCGTTGGTGCCCAGATCCGCCGATGGGCAGAACACGGCGCGCCCTTGCGCGAGGTCGTGGCTCAGCAGGCGGGCAAGATCGCACGCCTTGGGCGCGGCGAGATCGCCGGGCAGGATGCAGATTGCATCGTAGCCTTGACGTGCCCCCCATGCGGCGGCCACTTCCAGTGACTTAGACAGGCCGTCGTGGCCTTCGTCGTCAATCAGGGCGACGCCTGCGCGCCTGGCGATGCGAGAAATCTCCGGACTTGAGGTGAGCACCGCGATATCGGCGCTGCCGTGGGGCAGCAACATAAGGGCCTCGGACAGGTGATTGAGCGTTGCCCGAAACAGCGCCAGAGCGATGCCCGCGCGCCCGTTGGCATCCAGCGCCGCGCCGAGCCGCGTTTTGGCGCGAGAGGGGTCTTTCATCGGAATGACCACCAGCCGCTTTTGCGTGAGGGCCGTCATGCGGCGGCTCCTTTGCGGGCATGGTCATGATGGAAGTCGACGATTTCACGCGCCATGCGTGCTTTATCTTTGAGATCGCGCATCAGGATCGCAGAGCAGATCGGCGTTGGACCGATGCTTTGGATCTCTGGCGCAAGGGCGGCATCGACGTGGTCGATGAACAGCGCGTCCACCATATCGCGGTAGCGCTGGGCAACTCCCACCGCATCTGCCCGTTCGCCAAGGGCTGCCATCATCCTGTCGGCGGGGCCTTTGACGACCTTGTCCGCGATAAAGGGGCTGACCGCCACCTTGGGCGCGCGGGCGGATTTTACCGCTTCGCCAATACCGGGGATGCCAAGGATCGGCGCGATGCTGACCAGCGGGTTTGAGGGCGCAATGACGATCAGATCGGCGGAGGTGATCGCGGCCAGTGCCTCTGGGGTTGGTTTTGCCTGCGTGATGCCGTCAAAGGTCAGCTCCCGCACATCGGGCGCACAGCGTTCGCGAACGAAATACTCCTGAAAGCTGAGCCAGCCTGCATCGGTCCGCACGCGGGTTTGCACTTGGTCATCCGTGGGCAGCAGGATCTCCGCGCTGACGCCAAAGGCGCGGGCGACGTCGCGGGCGATGTCGCTGGGGCGATCCCCTTTCAGGCGGCGCTGTGTGCGATAAATATGCAGGCCAAAGTCCCGATCCCCAAGCGACATCCATGTGTCTGCTCCGAGGGTTTTCAGGGTCTCTAGCGCCCGGTGGCCCTCATCAGCGACGCCCCAGCCCTGCTGGCGGTCGATCACATCGGCAAGGCTATAGGTCAGCGTATCAATGTCGGGCGAGACCCACAGCCCGTGAAAGCTGTCGTCATCCGCCACATTGCCAATCACGCTGAGTGCCACATCCGGTAGCGCGGCCAACCCTTCGGCCATTTTTGCACCGCCGACGCCCCCCGCAAGGAGCGTGACCTTTGTCTGGGATGTGTCGCTCATTCCGCTGCCTCCAGCGTCGTGCTGCGTTCAGGGAACATCTGGAGGAAATCCAGCGGGTTGCGCCCGCGACGATCCACCAATGGGGCCAGATCCTCTGGGTCGTGATCGTCATAGATGTCGCGCAGCTCGTAGATGGTGTTGCGGCGCACCGGCACCCGGCCAGCGGCGCGGATCATCTGGACCAGTTCCTTTGCGGTGATTTCCTGCCCGTGATCGGAGCCTGCCGCGCGCGAGATGCTTTCATTCATCAAGGTGCCGCCAAGGTCGTTGACCCCACGCGCCAGCATCTGCTGGGCACGGGCCGCGCCGAGTTTGGTCCAGCTGACCTGAATATTGTCGATCCAGCCGTGCAGCATAATGCGCGAGACCGCATGCATCAGATCGACCTCCAGCGCGGTGGGGCCGGGGCGGACCTTGTCGGGGTTTTCCGACCACAGAGGCGACTCGGTATGGACAAAGGACAGCGGCACCAGTTCGGTAAAGCCGCCGGTGTCTTTCTGGATGTCGCGCAGCAGGCGGATATGCGCGGCCCAATGTTCGGGCGCGTCAATATGGCCGTACATGATCGTTGCCGTGGTGGGGATGCCGACCTCATGCGCGGCGCGGATGATCTCCACCCATTTCTCGGCGCTGAGCTTGTTCTTGGTCAGTTGCAGGCGCACTTCGGTGTCGAGGATTTCGGCCGCAGTGCCTGGCATGGAGCCAAGGCCCGCGTCCTTCAGGTCCGCGAGGAAGTCGTGATAGGACATCTTGGTCTTGGACGCGCCATACCAGATCTCGAAGGGGGAGAAGGCGTGAATATGCATGTCCGGCAGCGCCGCCTTAATGGCGCGCACGATGTCGCGGTAATAGGTGCCTTCCATCTTGGGATGCAGACCGCCCTGAATGCAGACCTCAGTGCCGCCGCGATCCCAGGCTTCTTGCGCGCGCTCCACCACTTGTTCGGGTGAGAGCCATTCGGCCCCCGCATCCTCGCTGCGCTTGGCAAAGCCGCAGAACCGGCAGCCCATGTAGCAGATATTGGTGAAGTTGATATTGCGATTGACCACAAAGGAGACATGATCGCCGTTGGTGCGTCGACGCAGCTCATTTGCGGTGCGATACACGGCTTCCGCATCTGCACCGCTGGTTTTAAAGAGGCTGACGCCTTCGACTTCGCTGACTTCGCCGCCGCTCAGGGCCTTATTGAGGATCTGCCGGATCGGGGCGGAGGCGCCATCGGTCAGGGCGTGTACTGCTGCTGTCGGGGATTCAATCGTTTGCCGGATGGTCATGCGGTCTCTCCCATATGCCGTTGTTCGCGGGCCAGCCCGTTGGTGCCGGCCATGTTCGACGCGCGGCGCAGGACGGCGGGGTTGATGAAATCGGTCTCTGTGGTCAGGTAGCGGGGGTAGACGGTCAGCCGTTCGCGCAGCTCAAACCCGGCCTCTGTGCAGGACCGATCCAGCGACCGGATTTCCGGCCATTCATGTTGTGGGTTGATAAAGTCGATGGTGACCGGCGAAATGCCGCCCCAATCGTTGATGCCAGCCTCAAGATAGGCGATGTGACGCGCACTGAGATTGGGGGGCGCTTGCAGGCTGATGTCCGGTGACAGGATGATCCGCGCCGCTGCAATGGTGCGCAGCATGTCCTCCAATGTCGGCTCCGGGTGCTGCGCCATTTCGATATCGGGTTTGCGCTGAAAATTCTGGATGATCACTTCTTGGATGTGGCCGTGGCGGGCATGGGCTGCGTTGATTGCGTGCAGCGCCTCAATGCGCTCGGCAAAGCTCTCGCCAATTCCGATCAACAGACCGGTGGTGAAGGGTACCTGTTTCTCGCCTGCGCGTTCCAGCGTGCGCAGGCGTTGGACCGGCACCTTGTCGGGGCAGGCAAAATGCGGATGGCCCCGGCGGGTCAGGCGACGGCTGACGGTTTCCAGCATCATCCCCATGGAGGCTGCGACCGGGCGCAAAACGTCGATTTCATCGTCGGTGAGCGTACCCGCATTCACATGCGGCAGGAGCGTGGTCTCCTTCAGCACCAGCTCGCACATGTCGCGCAGGTAGTCGGTGAGGCGGCTGTACCCAAGCCTTCCCAGCCCCGCGCGGGCCTTGGCATAGCGCAGTTCCGGCTTTTCCCCGAGGCTGAACAACAGCTCTTTGCAGCCCTCCTGTTCGCCCTTTTGCGCGGTCGCCAGAACTTGCTCTGGCGTCATGATATTGGCCTCCGGCGAGTCCGGGTGTTTGACGAAGGTGCAATAGCCGCAGGTGTCGCGACACATGTTGGTCAGAGGCACGAATGCCTTGCGCGAATAGGTGATCGTCCGGCCCCATTGGGCATCACGGATTTGGGCCGCGCGGCTCATCAAAGCGCGCAGATCTCCCGCCTCCGCCCAGGCCGTGCCTGTGCTGAGCGATTGGGTATTCATGGTGTCCTCCCTGCCTCAAGGATTGTGGGTCAGGGTAGCAGCTGTCAAATATTTTTTTAGCTGTAACTCAAAAAATGAAACATACGGATGTGAGCGATGTGGTTACACAGTTGATAAATAACGATATAAAAATCATCTTCTGAAATTTATTGACTACTAAGTAAAACAATCAAATACTTCCTCTTGCTCGTGACGATCCTTTGGGAGGAGGGCTGTCACGCTAAGGGAGGACATCAAAGTGCGAATAGGAACGCCGCGAGAGTTGGCGACTGGCGAGTCGCGTGTAGCGATGACGCCAGCCTCGGCCAAGGATCTTCAGAAGCTGGGGTTTGAGTGCTGTATTGAGTCTGGTGCGGGTGAGGCTGCGGGGTTTACCGATGCGGCCTATGCCGAGGCCGGGGTGGAGGTGATCAAGACCGCCGCCGGGCTGTGGAAGGCCGCCGATATCATCGCCAAGGTCCGCGCACCCAATGAGACCGAGCTGAAGCGGCTCAATAAATCCAAGACGCTGATTTCCTTCTTCAATCCGGGTGGCAATGAAGAAGGGCTGGAGCTCGCCAAATCCAAGGGCGCCACCGTGATCGCCATGGAAATGGTGCCGCGCATCAGCCGCGCGCAGAAGATGGACGCGCTGAGTTCCATGGCCAATATCGCCGGCTACCGCGCGGTGATCGAGGCGGGCAACAATTTTGACCGGTTCTTCACCGGCCAGATCACAGCGGCGGGCAAGGTGCCCCCGGCCAAGGTTCTGGTGGTGGGCGCCGGTGTTGCCGGCCTCGCTGCGATCGGCACCTCCACCTCGCTGGGCGCCGTGACCTACGCCTTTGATGTGCGCCCCGAAGTGGCCGAGCAGGTCGAGTCGATGGGCGCGGAATTTGTCTATCTCGACTTTGAGGAAGAGCAGCAGGATGGGGCCGCCACCGGCGGCTATGCCTCTGTCTCCTCGCCGGAATTCCGCGAGGCCCAGCTGGCCAAATTCCGCGAGCTGGCGCCGGAGGTGGACATCGTCATCACCACCGCGCTGATCCCCAACCGCGAGGCCCCGAAGCTGTGGCTGGCGGATATGGTCGCGGCGATGAAGCGCGGCTCGGTCATCGTCGACCTTGCGGCCGAGCGCGGCGGCAATGTCGAAGGCACCGTTCGGGACGAGAAAATCGTCACCGACAATGGCGTCACCATCATCGGCTATACCGATTTCCCCAGCCGGATGGCGAGCCAGTCCTCCAGCCTCTATGCCACCAACATCCGTCACATGATGACCGATCTGACCCCGGAAAAGGACGGTCAGGTGGTGCATGACATGGAGGATGACGTGATCCGCGGGGCCACCGTGACCCATGCGGGCGAGATCACCTTCCCGCCGCCGCCGCCCAAGGTGCAGGCCATTGCGGCGCAAAAGAAACCCGAACCGCCCAAGGAGCTGACGGCCGAGGAAAAACGCGCCGCAGAAGTCGCGGCCTTCAAGCAGCAGACCCGGAATCAGGTCACATTGCTGGCCATTGGCGCGGCGCTGATCCTGGGCATCGGGCTGATCCCCGACATGCCGGCAAGCTTCATGCAGCACTTCATCGTCTTTGTGCTCTCGGTCTTTATCGGCTTCCAGGTGATCTGGAATGTGGCGCACAGCCTGCACACGCCGTTGATGGCGGTCACCAACGCGATCTCCTCGATCATCATCCTCGGCGCGCTGATCCAGATCGGCTCCGGCGGCGTGCTGGTCACGATCCTCGCGGCGCTGTCGGTGTTCATGGCCGGGATCAACATCTTCGGTGGCTTCATGGTCACCCGGCGCATGCTTGCCATGTTCCAGAAATCTTAAGCAGGGGCAGGAGTTATGGAAAACGCATTCACAATCGCGGCCTATGTGGTCGCCGGCGTTCTGTTCATCCTGAGCCTGGGCGGATTGTCGGGACAGGAAAGCGCCAAACGCGCGGTCTGGTATGGCATTGCCGGCATGGCGCTGGCGGTCTTTGCCACGCTTGTCGGCCCCGGGGCGGGCCTGTGGTGGCTGTCGGTCATCCTGATTGCGCTTGGCGGCGTCATCGGCATGCAGCTGGCGCAGCGGGTGCAGATGACCCAGATGCCGGAACTGGTGGCGGCGATGCATTCGCTGGTCGGCCTGGCGGCGGTCTTTGTCGGCTTCAACGCCGAGATGACCATCAATCTGGTCGAGGCGGCGAAGGCCGCGGGCGACAGCGTCGAGGGCGCCTTTGCGCTGCTGGTGGCCAAGAAGGAGCCGATCGAGATCGCCATCCTGAAGGTGGAGCTGTCGCTGGGCATCTGGATTGGTGCGGTGACCTTTACGGGCTCTGTGATTGCCTATGGCAAGCTGGCGGGCCGGGTGAACTCGGCGGCGACAAAACTGCCGGGCGGGCATCTGCTGAACGCGGCGGCGGCGGGGCTCTCGCTGATCTGCCTGATCTGGTATCTCTCCTCCGGGGCGCTGTTCCCGCTGCTGATCCTGACGCTGGCGGCCTTGTTCATCGGCTATCACCTGATCATGGGCATCGGCGGGGCAGACATGCCGGTGGTGGTCTCCATGCTGAACAGCTACTCCGGCTGGGCGGCGGCGGCGATCGGCTTCAGCCTTGGCAATGATCTCCTGATCGTGGTCGGCGCGCTGGTGGGCTCTTCGGGGGCGATCCTGAGCTACATCATGTGCAAGGCGATGAACCGCTCGTTTGTCTCGGTGATCCTGGGCGGTTTTGGCGGCAGCACCGGCCCCGCGATGGAGGTCGAGGGCGAGCAGGTGGCGATCGATGCCGACGGCGTGGCCGCGGCGCTCGAAGAAGCCGACAGCGTGGTGATCATCCCCGGCTACGGCATGGCGGTGGCGCAGGCGCAGTCCAATGTGGCCGAGCTCACGCGCCGCCTGCGCGCCAAGGGCAAGACCGTGCGCTTTGCGATCCACCCGGTGGCGGGGCGCTTGCCCGGACATATGAACGTGCTCCTGGCCGAGGCCAAGGTGCCCTATGACATCGTGCTGGAGATGGAGGAGATCAACGATGACTTCCCGGAGACGGATGTGGCCATCGTGATCGGCTCCAACGACATCGTGAACCCGGCCGCGCAGGAAGACCCCAACTCGCCCATCGCCGGCATGCCGGTTCTGGAGTGCTGGAAGGCGAAACAGGTGTTTGTCTCCAAACGCGGTCAGGGCACCGGCTATTCCGGCATCGAGAACCCGCTGTTCTTCAAGGACAACACCCGCATGTTCTACGGCGACGCAAAACAATCCCTCAGCACACTCCTCAACCTCATCGACTGAGCGGCGGGTGTGCGGGGAATACGATTGAAAGATGAGGGAGCGGGTCGAGGAGGCCTGCGGACCTCAAACGAAGGGAGAAGACTATGAAGGATCTTCAGAGCAATACGAGAGTGGACGGCAGTCGGCTCTGGGACAGCCTGATGGAAATGGCGCAAGTTGGCCCCGGTCTGCGCGGCGGCAACAATCGCCAGACGCTGACGGATGCCGACAAGGACGGGCGCGATCTGTTCAAACGCTGGTGCGAAGAGGCTGGCATGACGGTTGGCGTCGACAGCATGGGCAATATGTTTGCCCGCCTTGAAGGGGCGGAGCCGGATCTCGACCCGGTGATGATGGGCAGCCATCTGGATACGCAGCCCACCGGCGGCAAATATGACGGTGTGCTGGGTGTTCTCGCGGGGCTGGAGGTGGTTCGGTCGATCCGCGATCAGGGCATCACGCCGCGTCGCCCGATTGTGGTGGTGAACTGGACGAATGAGGAAGGCACGCGGTTTGCACCGGCGATGCTGTCCTCGGGTGTGTTCGCCGGGGTGCATTCGCAGGACTGGGCCTATGCGCGCGAAGATGCAGAGGGCAAGACATTCGGCGAGGAACTGGCGCGGATTGGCTATGTCGGGGATGAGCCGGTCGGCACCCGCAAGATGCACGCGATGTTTGAGCTGCATATCGAGCAGGGACCGATTCTTGAGGCAGAAGGCAAAGACATCGGCGTTGTGACCCATGGCCAAGGGTTGAACTGGTTGCAGGTGACGCTGACCGGGCAGGAGGCGCATACCGGCTCCACCCCGATGCCGATGCGGCGCAATGCCGGGCTTGGCGCAGCGAAAATCACCGATCTGGTACATGAGATTGCCATGAGCCATCAGCCCGACGCCGTGGGGGCCGTGGGGCAGTGCGACTACTATCCTAACAGCCGCAATATCGTGCCGGGCAAAGTTGTCTTCACCATCGATTTCCGTTCGCCCAGTTTCGAGACCCAAGCCGATATGGAAGCGCGCCTGCGCGCAGGGGCCGCAAAGATCGCCGAAGATCTGGAGTTACAACTGGAGATCGAACAGGTCGGCCATTTCGATCCGGTCAATTTTGACGAGGGCTGCGTAAGCGCGGTGCGCAAGGCGGCAGAGAAGCTCGGCTATTCCCACCGCAACATCATCTCTGGTGCGGGGCATGACGCCTGCTGGATCAACAAGGTCGCGCCCACTGCGATGGTGATGTGCCCCTGTGTTGATGGCCTCAGCCACAACGAGGACGAAGACATCAGCCGCGAATGGGCCACCGCTGGCACCGATGTGCTGCTGCATGCCGTCCTCGAGACCGCAGAAATCGTGGAGTAAGACAATGAGCGCGAGAACCGTAATCAAAGGCGGCACCATTGTGACCGCCGACCGCAGCTATGACGCGGATGTGGCCATTGAAGGCGGCAAAATCGTCGAGATTGGCCAGAACCTGAGCGGCGGCAAAGTGCTGGATGCTGAGGGGTGTTATGTCATGCCCGGCGGAATTGATCCGCATGTGCATCTGGAGATGCCCTTTATGGGCACCCATTCGGCGGATGATTTTGAATCCGGCACCCGCGCGGGGCTTGCAGGTGGCACCACCATGGTGGTCGATTTCTGCCTGCCCAGCCCCGGTCAGTCGATGCTGGAGGCGTTGGAGGCATGGCACGCGAAATCCAAACGCGCCTGTGCGGATTATTCGTTCCACATGGCGGTGACATGGTGGAGTGAGCAGATCTTTGACGAGATGCAGATGGTGGTCGACCACGGCATCAACTCCTTCAAACACTTCATGGCCTATAAGGGCGCGTTGATGGTGGAGGATGACGAGTTGTTCGACAGCTTCCGCCGCTGCGCGGCCATTGGGGCCTTGCCCATGGTGCACGCAGAAAACGGTGATGTTGTCGCGACCATGCAGCAGAAACTGCTGGCAGATGGCATCACCGGCCCCGAAGGCCACGGTATGTCGCGCCCGGCCGAGGTGGAAGGCGAGGCCACCAACCGCGCCATCATGATTGCCGATATGGCGGGGGTGCCGCTCTATGTGGTGCATACCTCTTGTGAGCAGGCCCATGAGGCGATCCGTCGGGCGCGTCAAAAGGGCATGCGGGTCTATGGCGAGCCGCTCATTCAGCATCTGGTGCTGGATGAAAGCGAGTATCGCAACCCAAGCTGGGACCACGCCGCACAGCGCGTGATGTCGCCACCGTTCCGCGACAAGGCCAATCAGCAAAGCCTCTGGGCGGGCTTGCAGGCCGGGTCCTTGCAGGTGGTGGCCACGGATCACTGTGCCTTCAGCATTGAGCAGAAACGCTACGGCATCGAGGATTTCACCAAGATCCCCAATGGCACCGGGGGACTAGAGGACCGGATGCCGGTGCTGTGGACCGAAGGTGTGAACACGGGTCGTCTGACCCCGATTGAGTTTGTGGCAGCGACATCGACCAATATTGCCAAGATCCTCAACATATACCCGCAGAAAGGCGCGGTGCTGGAAGGCGCGGATGCGGATCTGGTGGTCTGGGACCCTGAAAAGACCAAGGTGATCTCGGCTGAAACGCAGCAATCCGTGGTGGAATACAATGTCTTTGAGGGGCGCGAGGTCAAAGGCCTGCCGCGCTACACCCTCAGCCGGGGCGAGATCGCGGTGGACAACGGCACCGTCTGCGCCACGGCAGGGCATGGCAAATTCGTCACGCGCGCGCCCTATCCAGAGGTCAATAAAGCGCTGTCGAAATGGAAGGAAGTGACCGCGCCCCGCAAGGTGGTGCGTGATCCGGAAAACATGCCGGCCTGCGTCTGAGATTTTCCCCGGTCACTGGCCGGGGAATTTTCGTTTGCGCCCTTTGGAGGAAAGGGCCACAAATCCGAATAAAAGGGAGGAAATAAAGAAATGACCGATATAACAAGTGGGTATACCACGTCTCGGGACAGCGAACCGGGCCAGTTGAACCTCGCGGGGCTGGATCCGGAACTCTACAACGAAGACCAGCTACCGACCACCGCAGCAGAGCGCACATGGAACTGGTTGTCCATTTCAGCACTTTGGGTGGGGATGGTGGTCTGTATCCCGACCTATCTGCTGGCGTCCTATCTGATCGGCGCAGGCATGAGCTGGGATCAGGCGGTGATGACCATTCTCGCCGCCAATGCGATCGTCCTGATCCCGATGGTTCTGGTGGGTCACGCAGGCACCAAATACGGCATCCCGTTTCCGGTGCTCTTGCGCTCCTCCTTCGGCCCGGCCGGGGCCAAGATCCCGGCGGTCGCACGGGGCATCGTGGCCTGTGGCTGGTTTGGTATCCAGACATGGGTTGGCGGATCTGCGATCTTTGTGATCCTCAACAAACTCACCGGTGGGGCGCTTGCGGGGGAGGCGCTGCCGTTCCTTGGGATCAGCCTTGGTGAATTTGTCTGTTTCCTCGCCTTCTGGGGTCTGCATCTCTACTTTATCAAGAACGGCACGGAGTCGATCCGCTGGCTGGAAACCTACGCGGCCCCGTTCCTGCTGGCGATGGGCCTTGCATTGCTGGCATGGGCCTATTCTGCGGCGGGCGGTTTTGGCGAGATGCTCTCCACCCCCAGCGCCTTTGATCCGGGTCAGCCCAAAGAGGGGCAGTTCTGGGCCGTGTTCTGGCCGAGCCTGACGGGCATGATCGGCTATTGGGCGACGCTTGCGCTCAATATTCCGGATTTCACCCGTCACGCGCGCAGCCAAAAGGACCAGCTGGTGGGGCAGATGGTGGGGCTTCCAATCCCGATGGCGCTCTTTGCCTTTATCGCGTCTGCTGTGACCTCGGCCACTGTTGTGATCTTTGGCGAGGCGATCTGGGATCCGGTGCAACTGTCAGAGCGCATGGGCGGCTCTGCGGTGATCATCGCACTGTTTGCGCTGATCGTGGCGACGCTGACGACAAACCTTGCGGCCAATGTGGTGGCACCTGCGCATGGGTTTGCCAACCTCGCGCCGAGCAAGATCAACCTCAAGCGCGGCGGCTATATCACCGCAGCCATCGGGATCGCCATGTTCCCATGGATTCTGGTGAACCATATTGTCGGCTGGCTGATTGCCTATTCCGCACTTCTGGGGCCGATCGCGGGTGTGATGCTGGCGGATTACTACCTGTTGCGCAAAACCCGGCTTGAGGTGGCTGACCTATTCAAGTCGAACGGCATCTATTCGGGCCAGAACGGCACTAACTGGGCCGGTATTCTGGCGCTGGTCATCGGTATTCTGCCGAACCTGCCGGGCTTTCTGGCGGGCGTTGGCCTGACCGATGGGACCTCTGCGTTCTTTGCGACCATCTACACCTACGCGTGGTTTGTGGGGCTCTTTGTGGCGGGCGCGGCCTATCTGCTGCTGTCCAAAGTGATGAACAAGTAAACTCTGTCGCTCCGGGGGTGTCCCCGGAGCGCATCCCGTCTGAGGACAAAACCAAGGAGAGTTCTATGCCCAAAGCCTATTGGATCGCCCATGTCACCGTGACCAATCCCGACCCCTATGCGCTTTATGCCAAGGGGGCGACGGAGGCCTTTGCCAAACACGGTGCCCGCGTTCTGGCGCGTGGCGGTGCGGTCGAGCATCTGGAAGGCGAAGGCCATCCGCGCAACGTGGTGATCGAGTTTGACTCCATGGAGACGGCGCTCGCCTGTTATAATTCGCCAGAGTATCAAGAGGCCAAAGCCCATCGCGAGGGGGCCGGGATCGCCAATATCATGATCCTTGAGGGCAGTTGATCCTCCCTTCCGATCTCTGCACCCGGGGCCTCGCCCAGTGATAAAGCGCTCGATCAAGAGCGCTTTTTTCGTGGCGCGCTGCCAGTTGGCGATACGCAGGCCACAGCCGGTGATGCTCTTTCGCGGAACGGAACGCCGACGCCTGTGACGGTGGGCCGTTATGCAACTGCGTCCAATCGGTTACAAATATGATCTTGTTTTGAGGTCGCAGGCAGCAAATGATGCTCGATTAACGGCACGAGAAGGAATTCCTGCCATCAAGATAGGGTACAAATGTAAGAGGAATCCCCAATGAGATGGAGACGCTGACGGTGCTCCGGAGGCTTCACCCCCTCGTTCAGGCGTTGGGCAACCGAACCTATCTGCCCACCTGGATCGCGCTTCTGGTCGTGGTCCTCTCCTTTGTGTTTGCCGAAAACCAAAACCGTATCATCCACGATCAGCGCATTCGTGCGGATGTGCAAGGCGAGGCCGGTCTGATCCGATCCCGGCTCGAAGGGTATCTGAACGCCGACATCCAACTGGTCAAAGGGCTGGTGGCGGTGATCGCCTCGCAGCCTGACATCACGCAGGAACGCTTCAGCGCGCTGGCGGCAGAGACGATCGGGACCAAGTCAGAAATCCTCAATATCGCGGTTGCACCGGACCTCGTGGTGACGATGGTGCATCCGCTGGAACCGAACCGGGCGGTGATCGGGTTGGATTACAACCGCAACGCGGCGCAGCGCGCGGTGGCGCTGCAGGTGCGCGACAGCGGCGATGTTGTGCTGGCGGGGCCGGTGGAGCTCGTCCAGGGCGGCACCGGCTTTATCGTGCGGTTCCCGATTTTCACCGGAGAGGGCGCAGACCGGCGCTTTTGGGGGCTGGTGTCTGCGGTGATCGACGCCAACATGCTCTATGCCGCGACGGGCGTGTCTGATCCCAACGGCAATCTGGACATCACCCTGCGCGGGCGGGACGGCACCGGAGAAGCTGGCGCCGTGTTTTTTGGCGACAAAGCCCGCACGCAGGATCCCGTTTCCATGACGATTGTCCTGCCAACCGGCGAATGGCGGTTGGATGCCGTGCCGCGCGGAGGCTGGCCAACGGCACCCGACAATCTCTGGACCCTGCGTCTGATCCTGGTGATCGCCGGCATCCTGATCCTGGTGCCGACGTTCCTGGCCTGTCGCCTGTCGGCGGTGCGGCGCGGCGCGATCAAGATCCTGCGCAAGCGTGAGCGTGAACTGGAGCTGAAGCAGGCCGAACTTGAACAGCTCTCGGCGGTTGCCCAGAATGCCTCCGACAGCATCGTCCTGACCGATCCGCAGGCGCGGATCATCTGGGTGAACGACGCCTTCTGCAAGATGACTGGCTTTACCGTTGACGAGGCCATCGGCTGCACGCCGGCTGAATTGCTGAACGGCCCCGAGACCGACCCGGAGACAATCCGGGCCATTGCTGCGCATTTGCAAAAAGGCGAACGATATCGGACCGAGATCCTGAACTACACCAAGTCGGGCGAGACCATCTGGGTCGAGACACATCTGGTCCCCGTGCAGGACGATCAGGGCAACGTCAGCATGGTTATCGGCATCGAGCGCGATGTCACCCAGTCCAAGCGTCACGCGGCAGAACTGGCGGATGCAAAGCTGGCCGCCGAGCAGGCCGACCGGGCCAAGTCGGAATTCCTCGCCAACATGAGTCACGAAATCCGCACGCCGATGAATGGGATCATCGGCATGGCGGACCTGCTGTCCGACTCGGAGCTGCCCGAAGAAGAAGAGCAATACGTCGAGATCATTCGAACCTCGTCCCGGGCCTTGTTGAAAATCATCAATGATATCCTCGATCTGTCCCGGCTTGAGGAGGGCAAGCTCAAGCTTGCGGAGGTCGATTTTGATCTCGAAACCTGTATCGAGAATGCGGTGGATGTGCTGCGTCCTGCCGCGCAGGACAAGGGGTTGACCCTGAACATCGACTATGCGCCGGACCTGCCGAAATCAGTGCGCACGGATGACGGGCGGCTGCGGCAGGTTCTGGTGAACCTGGTCGGAAACGCGGTCAAATTCACGTCCTCGGGCCGGGTGGATGTGCGGGTGATGGCCGCGCCGGGCGATCCCTACCGGCTGACGATCGATGTCGAAGACACCGGCATCGGCCTGTCTGATCTGCAGCTGAAGAACATATTCGAGAGATTCTCCCAGGCCGACGCAGCGACAACGCGCGCCTTTGGCGGTACGGGACTGGGGTTGACGATTTCGCGACATCTGGCCGACCAGATGGGCGGCGATATTACCGTCCGGTCGCGACTGGGCCGGGGCAGTTGTTTTTCGTTACACATTCAATGCGCCCCACCTGCCGGCGCTCTGGAACAGGCCGAGGTGGCCCTGATGCCGGATCTGGATCTGTTGCTGGGGCGCAAGGTCTTGCTGGCAGAAGACAATCGCACCAATCGCCTGCTGATCCGCAAGTATCTGTCGGATCTGTCGATCGACCTGATCGAGGCGGAGAATGGACGCCAGGCGGTCGAGCTGTGCCAGCTCCATCAGCCCGACGTGGTTCTGATGGATATGTCGATGCCGGAAATGGACGGGATCACCGCTACACGGGCCATTCGGGGCCTCGCGATGGCTCAACCCCCGATCGTCGCGCTTACGGCCAACGCCTTTGCCAGCGACAAGGAAGCCTGTCTGGCTGCCGGTATGAATTGCTTCCTGTCGAAACCGATCAACAAGAAGCAGCTGTTGCAAAGCATGGCCGCCGTGATTGTCGAGCCTGGCGCCCTGAGCCACGTGGCATCTGCCTGAACCATAGACATCTGCGGCTGCGCGGTGACGTGCCGTCGCATCGGGACGCGATCGTGGGGGCTTCTGAAACGAATGCGGCACGGCGGGAAACTCCCGCCGTGCCGCACAGAAAGCCGAGGCCCGCGAGAGGGGCGGGCTTCGACCGTGGGCAGGATGCCCGATAGGGCGTCCGGGCGCGCGCCAGATCAGGCGCGCGCGGATTGCGGGAGAACAAAGACGCCCGCATCGGGTGGCACGATGCCGGTGCGCAACGGGCATCCGTAGACCTCTGACAGACGCGCATCGGTAAGAACCTCTGCGACCGGCCCGGCGCCGGCGGACCGCCCCTGCGACATGACATGGACGTGATCGGCATACATGGCTGTCAGGTTGAGATCATGCATGACGGCGACCACGCCGCCCCCCGCGGAGGCGAAGCCGCGGGCCAGCTCCATCACCGTCAGCTGATGCGCAATGTCCAGGCTGGAGACGGGTTCATCCAGAAACAGCCAGCAGGGCGTCCCGTCGCGCATGGGGTGCCAGACCTGCGCGAGCACGCGCGCCAGCTGCACCCGTTGTTGTTCGCCGCCGGACAGCTCCTGATAGAAACGCCCGGCATAGCCATCGAGATCCACCCGGCTCAGGGCGTCAAAGGGCACATCCTGTGCGTTTGCGTCCGGGCCGGCGGAGAGGCCAAGCCGCACCACTTCCAGCACGGTGAACGGAAAGGCAAGGACGGTCGCCTGGGGCAGAACCCCGCGAATGCTGGCGATTTCCCACGGACGATAGTCCTCTAGCCGGCGCCCGTTCAGGGTGATGTCGCCGGAATAGGGCAATTCGCCGACCATCGCCTTGAGCAGCGTGGATTTTCCCGATCCGTTCGGGCCGACAATTGCCGAGAATGTGCCAGGGCGGGCATTGAAACAGACATCCTTGAGGATCTGTTTCTTGCCGATAGTGAGGTCGATGTGATCTGCGCGCAGGGTCATTGGTCCACAAGCCCCCGCCGTTTGAGCAGTATCCACAGGAAGACGGGCGCTCCGAGCACCGCAGTGACGATGCCGATCGGCAATTCCGCCGGTGCAATGATAGTTCTGCTGACGAGATCCGCGCCCAGAAGCAAGGTTGCCCCCAGCAACGCCGCATTCGGCAGGAGCGTGCCATGATCCGGTCCGGTGGCCAGGCGGAGCACATGTGGCACCACGATGCCCACAAACCCGATGCCGCCGGTCGCGGCGACGGCGACGCCCGTTGCGGCCGCCACCGAGAAGATCGCCGCGTTTTTCATGCGCTGGACCGGTATTCCCATATGTGCTGCTGCCGCCTCGCCGAGGGCAAGGCAGTTCAACCCATGCGCCAGCCAGGTGGAGCCGATAATGGCCAAGAGGATAACCGGCCCGGCAATCAGCGATTTTTCCCAAGTGGCCCCGGCCAGCGACCCCATCTGCCAGAAGGTCAGGTCCCGCAGTTGCTGATCGTCGGCCATGTAGACCAGGATGCCCGAGACCGCGCCCGAGAGTGCACCAAGCGCGATGCCCGCCAGCAGCATTGTTGCCACGGAGGTGCGCCCGCCGCGCGTGGAGACGCGATAGAGGATCAAGGTGCTGCCCCAACCGCCGATAAAGGCCGCGATCGGGGTCACGTAATGGCCAAAAACACTCTGCACCCCCAGGGGCAACATGCTGCCCAGGACGATCGATACAATCGCACCAAGCCCTGCGCCGGCGCCGACCCCGACCAGTCCGGGATCGGCAAGCGGGTTCCGGAACAAACCCTGCATGACCGCGCCGGACACTGCCAGCGCTGCCCCGACCAGGATGCACAGGACGACGCGCGGCATTCGAATATCCCACAGCACGACCCGCTCCATTGTCGTCAATTCCGCGCCCGTGAGGAGTTTGCCAACCGCGCCCCAGAGGGACGTGCCCGAAGCGCCGAAAGCGAGGTTCACGACGGTTGCCAGCCCCAGCAGCACCAGGAGAACCACACTCAGTTGCCGGGCCAGGATGCGGCGGTCGAAATCCCGCGCCCGCGGTGGGGGACTGTGGGTGTCTGTATTGTCATAGGTCACCATGGGTCAAAGCGGCCCGTAGAGAGAGGTTGCCAGCTCCAGTGCGGCATCCGCAGTGCGCGGGCCGAAGCCCAACAGATACAGGCCGTTCATCCGTACAACCGAACCGGAGGCAGCCGCCGGTGTGGGCTTGATGGACGGGAGCGCAAGCAGTTCCGCATTCGGGGCGCCGTGATCGCCGCCGCGATCCATCATCAGGATCACGTCGGGCGCGGCTTGCGAGACCGCCTCGTCGGTCATCAGCTTGTACCCCTCGAACCCGGTCAGCGCATTGACACCGCCTGCCATGCCGATGATGCCATCCGCAGCGGTATTGGTGCCGGAGGCCATGATACGCCCGCCACGCGTCGACAGGACGAAGAGCACGCGCTTGCGGTCGGTGTCCGGGATGGAGGCCACTTTCTCTGCAACCGCATCAAGATCGTCGCGCAGCTTGGTGGCGAGGGCCTCGGCTTCCGCGGTTTTTCCCGTCGCTGCGCCGATTGTCGTGATCTTGTCCAGGATCCCCTGGGGGGTATAGCTGTCCGGGACCTCTATAAGCTCGACCTCCGCCTCTTTGAGCACCTCCAGGGTTTCGACCGGGCCGGCCCCGGCTTCGGAAATGATCAGGTCGGGGTTGACCGACAGCACGCCCTCCGGTGCCAGCGCCCGCATGTACCCGACATCGGGCAGGGTGGTTGCGGCCTCGGGATAGACGGATGTCGTATCACGCGCGATCAGCCTGTCTTCTGCGCCGAGCGCATAGATGATCTCGGTCACCGAGCCGCCGATCGCCAGCACGCGATCTGCGGCGTGGAGGGTCAGGGGCGTCGTAAACAGGGCCAAGGTGAGGGCGATGGTGTGCAAGGGAAGACGCATCACAGTGTTTCCTTTTCTTTTGCGCGGGGGAGGGCGGCCACGAGGGTGTCCCAGGCGGGGCGGCTGTCCAGGTCTTCGGTTTTGCGGCCAAAGATCTGCAGGATGAGGCCACCGTCCGCATCAAATGCTTCGACCGAGGTCGCAGGGCCGCGCTGGGTCGGTTTGGTTACGGCATAGACTTCGGCGATATGATCCAGTCGCAGATGCAGGTTGAAGCGCGGGTCCATGACATTCTGCCACGGTCCCATGGCCTTCAGCCTGTCGATGGGGCCGCCGTGGATCTGGATGCAGCCACGGTTGCCGACAAAGAGCATCACCTCCGTTCCGCTGCCAGCCAGAGCTTGCAGCGCAGCATCAACAGCGCCGATGTCCAGAGCCTCGACGAAAGGTGCGCCGACGTGGCGGTAGGCGCCGAGCCGGTTCATCTTCAGTTTCGAAGTCAGGCGTAGGAACTGGTGGGTGTCGGTCATCTTCGCCCATTCGCTGCGCAAAAGCGCGATCTTATCGAGATTGACCTTGGGCGCTTCGGCCGGTTTGCGTGGGCTCACGTCGCGCGTGTCCGACTGATCTGCGGTCGCGAGTTGCGCCACCACGTCTGACCAGGCGGCGTGGTTGGATGTGTCACGCAAATGGATCTTGTGAACGGCGTCTCCGGCTGCATCAAAGATCTGGATCGAGCGTTTGACGCCGCTTTCGGTCTCCGTTTCCACCGCAAACGCGCTCACCCAATGGGAGGGAAACAGACGCAGATCAATTTCAGGCTGCAGAATCATCGCCGCATGCGGCCCGCTTTTGTAGTTGCCATAGGTGCCGATACGCTCGTGCACGCAGGAAGCGTTGCGGGTGAGCGCCATCACTTCACCCAGATGCGCGATCTGCGGCATCAACGCGTCCGGATGGGCCGAGACAGCTGTCACCCCCTGGCCGACAAAAGCCGCCAGAAGTTGAGCTTCGGCAATATCATGAGAGTCGCAAAAATCGCGTGCGCGCAGGGTGTTGTGCGCCGCGCGCAAGGCGCGGATGTCGTCTGCGGAAGACGGGGGAGCGTGGGCCATCAAGGGTCCTCGTATTGAAGTGTTGGGATTGCTTGCTGGCACGCGCCGCCGTACGGGCGCTGGGCTGACATTTCGGCTGCGCATATATCTACACAGCGCGATATTTCTTGACAGAATTAATAAATTATTTTAGGCGCGGCAAGTGTGAACACCCGGTGACGCCAACCTCGCCGGAAAAACAGAACGCAAGACACCAAGCCAGCCCCAAGGCGAGCATGCGGTATTCCTCTGCATCAGATCTATGGGGACGACATGAAAATCCATACAATGCGCCGGGCACTTCTGTGCTCCGTCTCGGGCATGGCATTGGCCATGACCGCAACTGGCAGCACCGCTCAGGAGCTGAACGAGGGCGAGGGGTTCCTCGGCTATCTGGTCATCGGCAACAACAAGCGCGACGTTCAGACCGACACCGCCACACCTAAAACCGTTATCAACGCCGAAGAAATCCAGGATCGGCAGGCCGGCAGCGTGTCGGAACTGATCGATTCCGTGCCCGGCGTCACGCTGGTCAATGCGGGGACGCCGACGGGGGCAGGCATCAATATCCGCGGCTATGGTGCGGACGGGACCTATGGGTCCAACCAGAAAGTGCAGATCCAGCTTGATGGTGCCACGATGGGGTCGGAGGAACTCTATCGGATCGGGACGCAGCTCTATACCGACCCGGCGCTGTTCCGCGAAGTCTCCGTGATCCGCGGCACGGTGGGATCGTATGAGTATGGTTCCGGCGTCATCGGTGGGGTGGTGAACCTGGAAACCATTGACGCCGCCGACCTGACCGATGGCGAAATCGGCCTCTCCGGGCGGCAGACCTTTGAATACTACGGCAACGCCAATACGCGGGTCAGCTCCACCATCCTCGGCTGGCAGCCGACCGAAAACCTGGAGTTCCTGCTGAACTACACCTATCGCGAGCAGGGCAATTACACCGACGGCGATGGCAACGAGGTGGCCAATACCGGCTACGAATTGCCGTCCTATCTGGTGAAAGGGAAATACAGTTTCGGGAACAATGCGGACCAGTCGCTGACCTTTTCGCATTCGCAGACGACGTCGGACGAGAAGGACGTGCCCTACGACGCCTTCGCCTATTTCCCGTTCGGCAACGTGGACCGCTATACCGAGACCACCACAACCAGCCTGCAATATGCCTACAATCCGCTTGGCAACGATCTGATCGATCTGACCGCGACCCTGTCCTATGCCGATCAGTATATCGAACAGGATGAGGTCGGCAGCACCGGCTCGGCCTTGCTGAACGCCGACCACCGCTATGAGACCACCAAGCTGACGGTCAAGAACACCTCTTATTTCAATGCATTCGGCGTGTCTCACAACCTGCGCGCGGGGGGCGAGATCATCCACAAGGAACGTCTCGACGCCTCTTCCGCGCCGGGGGGCACCGACAAGCGGTTTGCATTGTTTGCCATCGACGAGATCGATTTCGGCAATGGTCTGACCCTGACACCGGCGATGCGATATGAAACCCAGAACATCGAAGCAAGCGCCGACGGAACCTATGTCACTGCCGGCGAGAGCTTTGACAACAGCGAGCTGATGGGCGGGATTTCCGCACGCTATGCGTTTGAAAACGGTTTTGCTGTCTTCGGGTCCGTGGCCTATACCGCAGGGCTGCCCATTCTCGATGACTTCGATTACGCAACCTACCCGACCTACATGACCCAGAGCGAGAAGGCCGTGACCTACGAGCTTGGCGCTTCCTATGACAAGGTCGGTCTGTTCAGCAGCGAGGATCAGCTGAAGGCAAAGGTGAACTTCTGGCAGACGCGGCTCTGGGATTATACCTCCGGGACCGACTACGCCACCGTCGACCGGGTGAACACCGAAGGCGTCGAGGTGGAGGCATCCTACAGCCACGAGTCGGGCGCTTACGTGGATATGAACGCCAACATGTCCAGCGGTGAATGGGTCTATGTGGGCGGAACCACTGCCGATTACACCCGGATGCCGGCAAACAGCCTTGGTCTCACCGTCGGCAAGAAGTTCAACGACACCCTCGATGTGTCCTGGGAGGCGGTGCTGACCAAGGACATCCGCAGCACCCCCGGCTATGCGGTCCACAACCTGCGCGCCACCTATGACATCGACACCGGTTTCCTGAAGGAAGCGCAGGTGCGCATCGGCGTCGAGAACATTCTCGACAAGCAGTACACGCCGCATCTGGCAACCCGCGCGGCGGCCGGGCGCAACATCAAACTCTCGTTGGCAGCAGCATTCTGATTTCGAAGGAGATGACACGATGAGATACCGGAGCCAGGTTCATACCCTTGCCCTCGTGGCGGCTGCCCTTTCTTTCCTCGGGGGGGCAACCGTTGCACGGGCAGAGGACACCCCGCCACACTCGGGCGTTCAGATCGAACTCAACGCGCTTCAGGATCAGGGCGGTGCCTGCCGTCTGTCGTTCCTGGCGACGAATGCCCGAGACACCGACATCGAAGAGGCGGTCTATGAGATCGTTCTCTTCGACCGGGCCGGTGGGGTGATGATGCTCACCCTGTTTGATTTTCGAGACCTGCCTGCGGGACGTCCCCGGGTCCGGCAGTTCGATCTGCCCGAGACCGCCTGCGCGGATGTCGGGCGGGTGCTGTTGAATGGTGCAAGCCGCTGTCAGAGCGCGGGCGAGAGCACGATTTGCGAAGAGGCGCTGAGCCTCAGCAGCCGCACGGATGTGGAGCTTCTGGGATGACGGATCTTGCTCAAATCTGGTCCGGCGTGCTGACCTCGGTTGCTGAAATCGTCGAGGTCGGCGGCCCGGTGGTGGTTTTGCTGCTGGTTCTGTCCGTGGTCAGCGCCGCAACCGTGCTCTACAAGATGTGGCAGTTTCGCCGGGCCGGAGTGGGTCGGCATCGCCGGGTAAAACTGGCGCTCGCGGCCTTTGAACGCGGCGATGCGCGCACGGCAGAGGCAATCCTGGCGGAGTCCAAGAGCTATCTGGTGGCCCCGGTGCGGCGCGCGCTGCACGGCGCAAAGGCGTCGGGGACCGGTGCCGTTTCGGAACGCTGCGATGCTGAGGCCGAGGCGCTGTTTCTGCGTCTTGAAACCGGCCTCGGGTTTTTGGACCTGGTGGCACAGCTTGCGCCGCTGATCGGTTTGTTTGGCACCGTGCTCGGCATGATCGAGGCGTTCCAGGGGTTGCAGTCGGCGGGGACTTCGGTTGATCCGACCGTGCTTGCAGGCGGCATCTGGGTGGCGCTGCTGACCACGGCGGCGGGGCTTGCCGTTGCCATGCCGGTGGCTGCGGTGCATGGCTGGCTGAGCGGCGCGGTCGAGCGCGACCGGGTCTTTGCAAATATGGCGCTGCGCCAGGCCTTCGCCCCCGACGGCACTGCGGTGGCAGCGGTTGCGCCGCAAGAGGCAGCAGCCTGATGGGGCTGCGTCTGAACAAACGGCAGGCCAGGCGCCTGTCGATGACGTCTCTGATCGACGTGATCTTTCTGCTGCTGTTGTTTTTCATGCTGTCGTCGACCTTTTCCCGCTTTGGCGCGGTGGAGCTGATGGCAGCCGGTCAAGGATCGTCAGACAGCGCGACTTCGCGTCCGGTGTTTCTCCGGCTGACGTCGAACCATCTGTCGCTCAATGGCGAGACGGTTGCGCTGGAGGGCCTTGCGGACCGCTTGCAGCTGTTGACGGCGGATCTGGCGGAGGCGGATGCGCAGGGGACACAGGTTCTTGTGAGCCTGACCGCCGAGGTCAGTTCTCAACGTCTGGTCGATGTGCTTGCGGTGCTGCGTCGTCAACCCGGCCTCGCCGTTGCAGTATTGGGGTAGGGGATGCTGTCGCGCGCGCGCAAAAGCAAAAGCCAACGAGAGCCCACGATCGCGCTGATCAATGTGGTCTTCCTGATGCTGGTCTTTTTTATGGTTGCAGGGTCGCTGGCGCCGGCACTGGACCCGGCGGTGCGCCTGGTTAAGGCGGCGGATCTGGACGCCAGCCCGCCCCCGGATGCATTGGTGATCCGGGCCGATGGCACCTTGAGTTTTCGCGGCGCGGAACTGACCTCGCCAGAGGCCTATGTGCGGATCGTGCGCGAAGAAGATGCCGCGTTCACCGCGCGACTGGTGCCAGATCGCGGGCTGCCTGCCACCCGGTTGATCGCGGTTGCCAAGACGCTGCGCCAGCTTGGTGCGGCGCGGATCCTCCTGCTGTCGGAGCGCAACCTGTCATGATACCGCGATCCCCTGTCATTGCCGGGCTTTCGGTTGTCGTCGCTCTTGCCGCGCATGCTGCCTTGCTGGTGGAGACCGACGAGGGGCGCGTTGAAATCGCGGGTGGCGGCAGCACCGCCCCGGCGGCCCTGGGCAACAGTTTTGCGGATCTTGCGCAGGGGCGTGCCAGCGCCGTTGAGGCAGAGACGACCACCAAGACGACCGAGCCTGCCGAGGCCCTGCCGCCGATTACGGAGGCCGTACCGGTTGTGGATGCGGCGGTAACACCGGCCGCCACCGCGACGCCGCAAGCCTCCATTGCACCGGTTCCACAAGCGGTGGCACCGGTGACCAATGCCAGGGTCGCTCCGGTTGCATCGCCGTCCGAGTTGGCCCCTGACAGCAGCCTTCGGCCCGCGGCCCGCCCGGTGCGTCAGGCCAAAAGGCAGCCGGTGGCAAAACCCGCGCCCGCGGCGCCACGTGGCAACAGTACCCGCAACGCGCAGGCAGGGTCATCAAGCGGCGCGGAAGGTCAAACCGCGCCGCAGGCCGCCAGTCCTCGCGCGGCGCAGGACGCAGGCGAGGGGAATGCCGCAGCCTCCAACTATCCGGGCGCGGTGATGCGACAGATCACCCGCCTGCCCAAGCCGCGAAGCTCCGCCAGGGGCGTGGCGCATGTGGCATTTGTGATCGGGGCAGGGGGGCAGGTGACCTCGGTGCGCATCGCCCGGAGTTCGGGCTCGCCCGCACTTGATCAGTTGGCGGTGCGACAGATCCGGCGCGCGGCCCCGTTCCCACCGCCGCCAGCCGGCGCGCGGCGCCAGTTCACCATCGGCATCAAGGGATCCTGATCCGGCCGCAGTTCCTGTTTGATTAATGCCCGCCAAGGCGCCAGTCTTCAGTGCAGCAGGCGCGGTGGAGGATGGGCATGTCCAGTCAGAATGTTGTGGTGATCGGAGCGGGAATTGTCGGAGCCGCCAGCGCCATCTGGTTGCGGCGCGCGGGGCTGGAGGTGACGCTTGTGGACCGCGCCGCGCCGGGCAGCGGCGCTTCATATGGCAACGCCTGCCTGCTGGCCCGATGTGCCATGGTCCCCGTGACAGTGCCCGGGCTGCTGGCCAAGGGGCCGCGCTATCTGCTTGATCCGGAGTTCCCGCTGTTCCTGAGATGGCCCTACCTGCCACGGCTGCTGCCGTGGCTTGCGCGGTATCTGGGCCATGCCAATGACCGCGAGACCCGCCGGATCGCGACGGCCCTGCTGTCCATCACCGGCGACAGCGTCGATCAGCATAAGGCACTGACCGACGGCACGCCGGCCGCAAAATGGGTGCGTGACTGCGATTACAGCTTTGTATACCGCGACCGGGCGGCCTTTGAGGCGGACAGTTATGCGTGGTCGCTGCGCCGCGAGGCCGGGTTCCTGCCGGAGATCGTCGAAGGGGGCGCGGTGCGGGAAATGGAGCCGATCCTGTCGGACGAGATGCAGCTGCTGGCCGTGAACAAGGACCATGGGTTTATCCTCAACCCCGAGCATTACGTGCGGGATCTCGTGGCCCAGGCCGAGGCCATGGGGGCGAAATACCTGCAAGCGGAGGTCAAGGCGCTGGATATGGCCGGGGGACAGGTCTCGGCCGTGGATACCGACCTGGGGCGTCTGCCCTGCGACCGGGTTGTGCTATCTGCGGGGGTCTGGTCGGCAGAGTTGATACGCAATCTGGGCCTGCGGGTGCCGTTGGAGGCCGAGCGCGGCTATCACCTTCTGTTCCGTGAGCCGAGCCAGCTGCCAAACAATCCGATGATGCTGACCGAAGGGAAATTTGTCGCCACGCCAATGGACCAGGGGTTGCGTTGCGCCGGCGTGGTGGAGTTTGGCGGGCTGAGCCCGGTCAAATCCCAAAAGCCACTGTCGTTCCTGCGCCGCACCACACGGCGCAGCTTTCCGGCGCTCCAGTATTCACATGAGGAGGAATGGCTTGGCTTCCGCCCCTCTCCCTCGGACAGTTTGCCCCTGATCGGAGAGGTGCGCGGCAGCGGCGTTTACACGGCGTTTGGGCATCAGCACATCGGCCTGACCGGCGGGCCAAAGACGGGCCGCCTTGTGGCGGATATGATTGCGGGGAACTGGCCCAACGCCGACGTCGGCCCCTTTGACCCCATGCGTTTTGCCGATTGATTTCACTGCCGGCTTAAAGGTCACAAACGGGACCGAGGCGGCCCCTACCGCAGACGGATCGCGATGTTCTTGGTCTGGACGTAGTTCCAGAGCGCTTCACGCCCCTTTTCACGACCATATCCGGATTTCCCAACCCCTCCGAACGGGGTTTCGACTCCGCCCGCATACCATTCGTTGACAAAGACCTGGCCTGCGCGGATCTGACGGGCAGCGCGGGTGGCGCGGTCCAGATCCCGTGTGAAAACACCGCCGACCAGCCCGTAGTCGGTCGAATTGGCAATCTCCACCGCCTCGGCGTCGTCCTTGAACGTCAGGACGGAGAGAACGGGGCCAAAGACCTCTTCGCGGGCGATTTCCATATCGGGGGAGAGACCGGCCAGAACCGTGGGTTGCAAGAAGGCGCCCGGGCGGTTCAGCGCGTGCCCCCCGGTGACCAGTTGCGCACCCTGATCCACGGCGCGGCTGACCATCGCAACGGCACGGTCGCGCTGCGCATCGGACACCATCGCCCCCATGTTGGCGCCAAATTCGGGGCGGTCCACGCCGGGGCCCACCGACAGGCCGGAGGCAATCGTTTCCGCCCGTGCAATCAGTTCTTCGGCGCGGCTTTCGTGCACGATGACCCGGCTCATCGCAGAACAGACCTGGCCGGCGTTGAAGTAGATGCCCCAGCGGATGTCCGTTTCAAAGGCCTCGAGGTCGGCATCGTCATGGACGATCGCCGCCGACTTCCCGCCCAGTTCCAGCACGCAGGGCACCACATTCTGGGCCGCGGCCTGGGCGATGGCTATTCCGGTGGGGACCGACCCGGTAAAGACGATCTGGTTGACCATCGGATGCGCGGCGAGTGCGGCCCCGGCCTCATGCCCGTAGCCGCACAGGACGTTGACCGTGCCAGCCGGGAAGCCGACGGCCTCTGCCGCCTTGGCGAACCAGGCGTTGGTCAAGGGGGTCAGCTCGGGGCTCTTGATCACACAGGCATTGCCTGTGGCCAGCGCCGCCGCAAGCGAGCGGGCGGTCATCTCGACCGGGTAGTTCCAGGGAATGATCTGCGCCGAGACCCCCAGCGGTTCATAATCGGTAAAGTCGTAATAGCCGGACCCCAGCGGGATCGACCGACCTTCGACGGTGCTGGCCTGGTTGCCGTAATATTCGAAATAGAGCGCGGCACCTTCGACTTCGATCTCGGCTTCCCAGAGCGGCTTGCCCTGTTCCAGAACCAGCGTATGGGTGATCGTGCGCTTGTGCTCCTGCAGATAGCGGCCCATGGCCTGAACCATCCGCCCGCGCTCCAATGGTCGCATGTCGCTGAGCGCGCCGGAGAGGTGGACGGCCCGCGCCGCCATGACCGCCCGATCCACGTCCCCTGCATCCGCCAGGGCCTGCTCTGCGATTTTCTCGCCGGTGGCCGGATCAATGACGTCGATACGCCCGGCGCCGCCATCCACCCAATGGCCGCCAATGTGGTTTTGCCAATAGAGGGGCAGATCGGTCATGTCGGGGTCCTTTCGGGCAAGGGGGGCGCGTGTTGATGGGCCGGTCGGCGGGCGACCAGCGCCGGCGCAGTTCAGCAGATCCGGCGCAAACGCCCAAATCGGAATGCGGCGTCGAGATGGTCTGGGGCGACATCGTCCCGGGGCGGGCCATGCTGGGTGCGTGCAATTTTAACAAAATACGATGTGAAAATACTGCTGTTCCGGCCCCTCCGGAACGCAATTTCAGCGCAAACGGCTGAAAACCGCGGCACTGGGGCTGGTGGGTTTCATCGAATGTTAAGAGCGCCGGGAGCACGCTGTTGCTGGATTGAAACAGGAGGTGTGCTCTTGACAGCATCCGGCCATTCCCATTGCAGGCAGCCCGCATGGCGCGGGCACCGCGTCCCCGTCGGGGCGCGTGGCCGTCTGCGTCGGGTTGCGTTCGGGTGCCGCGTCGATCCCGACCTCCGCCATGCTGCATTGGGGCACCACGCTCATCTTGCGCCGCTGTCCGTATCTGCCCTTCGCTCAGAGTGAAAAAAATGTCCGAACCCACTGCTCCAGAAACTCCTTCCCGTCGTCGTTTTGGCCTGTTGCGTAGTATTCGCTCAAAGATGGTGGTCATCTTTTTGCTGATGGGCGCAGCCTTTGGCCTGTTCGGCTACATGATGCATGTCGTGTTGGACGAGGTTGGCGTGGATATGACGACGCTGACACAGGACCGTCTGCCGGATCTGGTGATCGCCAGCGAGATTTCCGTGGCAGCGGGCGCAACCAAGGACAATATGATCTCCTTGCTGGTGGCCGAAGATACCGAGGCGGTCGAGGCCGCCCGCGACAGGATCCAAACCTCCACGGCGAAGCTGCAGACCCTGATCTCGACCCTGGATGAAGAGATGCAGCCGCAATTTGCCGCGACTGCGGATGCAGCGACTGTGGCACTGGAGGATCTGGCACGCGCACGCCAGACCGTTCTTGAAAGCGATGAGCAGATTCAGGTCCGGATCGACGATCTGCACCGCATCAGCAGCGAATTGCGCAACCTGATGACCGACCTGTCGCAGATTGCCTCGGTGGAACTGAACAAAGGTGCGGTGAAGACCTACAATGCGATCGATTCCTCTCTGAAATCACTGCTGGAAGTGGACTTCCACAATCTCCAGCTGCTGCTGGAGGCGCGGGCCGAACTCAACCTTCTGGCCGGCACGGCCGTGGCATTCGGGGGCACCAAGGATGCCGAGACCCTGGCGCAGTTGCAGGAGCTGGCGGACAGTTCCGATGCGCGGCTCCTGGAAATCGCCGATTTGATCGAAACCAATGCACCGGCGCTGCTGGATGTGTCCCTGATCCGCAATGCATCGTTCACCCTGCAATCCGTCATTGCACAGAGCCTGTTTCCGTCGGAAACCCTGCGTCGCGCTGCGATGAAGGCGCGTGCCGACACCGACCGTTTCATCGTCATGGCGATCGATGCGCAGGTCGCCAAACTCACCGCCGCCGCGGAAAAAGCCAGCAAGGACAATGGCGATACGCTGCGAGAACTGATGAAGAACGAGGTCGGTTTCCTCAATACGCTGATGGAAATCAGTACCTGGGTCAGCAGTTTCCAAGTCTCCGCGCTGGATGTGTTGACAGCCACGACCGAGGATCAGGTCACCGATGCCGCTTTCGACATGGAAGGGGCAAGCATGAACCTTTCAGTCTACGAGAACTTCCAGGATGCCCGCGTCGGGGAATTGCTCAAAAGCCTCAGCACGCTGAATAATCCCGAAACCGGTCTGGCTGCGCAGAAGGTGACGGCGCTCAACGCCCGCAATGCGGCAATCGCTGCCACGGAAACAACCGAAGCCAAAGTGGTGGATATCGTCAACCGCGCTGCCGAACTGGCCAGCCGGAACCGCGCGGCCATCGGCACCATGGCGGATGACATTTACGTCGAGGTCGCGGATGCCAAGCGCAATCTCCTTGTGGCGCTGGCATTGGCAGCGGGTGTGTTCCTGACGGCCATGATCCTGGTTCAGGTCCTGATCCTGCGCCCGCTTAACCGCATCAGTTCCAGCACCGAGCGTCTGGCCGAGGGAGATCGCAGCCCGATCTCCGGTTTCGAACGCGCCAGCACGGAGATTTATCGCATTGCGCGCTCGCTTTCGGTGTTCCGCGACGGCATCGTCGAGAAGGAAGAGATGGAGCATCTGGCCGAGGAAGAGCGCCGCGAACGCATGGCCGCTCAGGACAAGGCGGTGTCCGCGCTTGGCACTGGTCTGTCGCGCCTGTCCGAAGGCGATCTGACCGCTCGTATCGAAGACGAACTGGCGGAGGGCTATGAGCAGCTTCGCACCGATTTCAACCGCACGCTGGATACCCTGAACGAAACGGTTGGGCAGGTGGTCGAAACCTCGTCTTCGATCCGCAACGGTGCATCGGAAATCAGCCAGGCGTCGCAGGACCTGTCACATCGCACCGAAAGCCAGGCGGCAACGCTGGAGCAAACCGCTGCCGCGCTGGACCAGATGACCGCAAGCGTGAAATCCGCAGCGGAAGGGGCGCGCGATGTTGAGCGCACCACCAACGAAGCCCGGACCGAGGCCGAGGCCAGCGGCGAGATTGTTCAGAACGCGGTCTCTGCGATGACCGAGATCGAGCAAAGCTCCAGCAAGATTTCCCAGATCATTTCGGTCATTGACGATATTTCGTTCCAGACCAACCTGTTGGCCTTGAACGCCGGCGTCGAGGCAGCCCGGGCTGGCGAAGCGGGGCGCGGATTTGCCGTCGTCGCATCCGAAGTGCGCGGTCTCGCGCAGCGCTCCTCGGACGCTGCGCTTGAAATCAAGACCCTGATCGGGGACAGCTCCAAACAGGTGGAGCGGGGCGTGGACCTCGTGGGCAAGGCCGGGAACGCTCTGGAAAGCATCCTTCAGCGCGTCACGCATATCTCGGAGCTGATTTCAGGGATTGCCACCGGCGCGCAGGAGCAATCCACCGGCCTGGTTGAGATCAACACCGGGATGAACCAGCTGGATCAGGTGACCCAGCAAAACGCCGCCATGGTGGAAGAAGCAACCGCAGCGGGTCAGCTGTTGAACTCTGACGCGCAGGCGCTGGCGGAACTTGTCGCCCGTTTCCGCACCGCCGCGGCCGCCATCAACCCTGCGGTGGACACCGCACCGAGCAGCTGGGGCGCAGAGGAGGCGGAGGTTGCCTGGGATGCAGACGACGTCGTTGCCGCCGAGGAACCGGTTGAAGACACGGATTGGTCTGACTTCAATTGGGACGATGACGCGGCTGCAACGGGGACATCATGAGGGGCTGAAGCCAGTAAGACACGCCAGGCAGACATCTGCTCAGGGCTCCGGTGGAAATCCGCCGGAGCCCTTTTCCGTGTGGCACCGCATTGCAATGAATTTCACATTGAGGTACTAAATTCCGCATATTGAAATTTTTCCGGGCAATGCATCCTGCATCATCGAATACGCCCATGCCGTGGAGGGAGGTTCGCACCGTGTCGCAAGCCGTGACAAATCCTGTTCGCTTTGAAGTCACTGACGGCATTGCTGTCATCGCAATCGCCAACCCGCCCGTGAACGCCTTGAGCCAGGCTGTGCGCCAGGGCCTGGACGCGGCGTTTGCCAAGATCGCGGAGCAGAGCGACATAAGGGCCGTGGTGATCTATGGTACGGATCGCACCTTTATCGCGGGGGCGGATATCCGGGAGTTCGGACAGCCTCCGCAGGCGCCGTTTCTGCCCGATGTGATCAACCGCATTGAAGCCTGCGCGGTGCCGGTGATCGCGGCCTTGCACGGCACCGCGCTTGGCGGTGGTCTCGAAGTGGCGTTAGGCGCGCATTACCGCATCGCTGTACCAACGGCACGTTTTGGTTTGCCCGAGGTCACATTGGGGATCCTGCCCGGGGCAGGGGGGACGCAGCGCATGCCACGTCTGGTCGGGGTCGAATTTGCGCTGGATGCGATCACGTCGGGGCGTCAGATCGGCGCAAGGGAAGCATTGTCGGTTGGGTTGATTGACCGCATCAGCGAAGATGCGGACCTGCGCGCGACGGGGATTGCCTATGCAAAGGATCTGATTGCGGACGGGGCGGGGCCGCGTCGTACCAGCGCCATGGTGGTAGATCCGGTTGCGCCGGAGGTTTTCGAAGCTGCACGGGCGAGAATGGCAAAGAAAGCCCGAGGCCAGCTTGCGCCACAGTCCTGCATCAAGGCCGTGGAAGGCGCTGTTGACCTGCCGTTCGGCGAGGGGCTCGCCCAGGAGCGCGCGCTGTTTCAGGATCTGATGGACAGTGATCAGCGGGCTGCATTGATCCATGCGTTTTTTGCCGAACGTCAAGTTGCAAAAGTACCGGAGATCCAGGGCGTGCAGCCGCGCGCCATGGAGCGGATCGGTGTCATCGGCGGCGGCACTATGGGGGCGGGGATCGCCGTATCCGCGCTGCTCGCCGGACTGGATGTCACCCTGATCGAACGTGATGACACCGCCGCCGCGCGTGCGACGGCCAGCGTGACCAAAATTCTCCAAGGCTCGGTCAAACGGGGCAAGCTTTCGCAGGAGCAATACGACACGATTGTCGGCGGCACGTTTCGGGCCAGCGACGACTATGCCACCCTTGCGCAGGCAGATGTGGTGATCGAAGCGGTGTTCGAGAGCCTGGAGGTGAAGAAGGACGTCTTCACCAAGCTGGATGCCATCTGCAAACCGGGTGCGATTCTGGCCTCCAACACCTCCTATCTCGATGTGAACGAGATCGCGCGCATGACAGCGCGCCCGGCGGATGTGATCGGGCTGCATTTCTTCTCGCCGGCCCATGTGATGCGCCTGCTGGAAATCGTGGTCGCTGACGAAACGACGCCGGAGGTGACCGCAACCGGTTTTGCGCTTGCGAAACGTCTGAAGAAGGTCGCCGTGCGCGCAGGTGTTTGCGACGGGTTTATCGGCAATCGCATCCTCAGCCTCTATCGCAAGGCTGTCGACGGGGCGGTGCTGGCGGGGGCCAGCCCGTTTGAGGTGGACCGTGCCCTTGTTGGCTTTGGCCTTGCCATGGGGCCCTTTGCGGTCAGCGATCTGGCGGGGCTGGACATCGGCTGGGCCACGCGCAAGCGGCTGGCGCCGACCCGCGATCCGCGCGAAGTCTATGCGGGATTTGCCGACCGTCTGTGCGAAGCGGGCCATTTTGGTCGCAAGACCGGCAAGGGCTATTACATCTACACAGAAGACGGCACACACGAAAACGCCGAGGTGCTGGAACATGTGGCCGCGGATCGCGCCGCCAAGGGCATCACTGCGCGTGAGATCTCCGAGCAGGAGATCGTTGATCGCTATATGGCCGCCATGATCAATGAGGCCGCCCGCGCGGTCGAGGAGGGCATTGCGCTCCGGCCGCTCGATGTCGATGTGACGCTGCTGAATGGATATGGCTTCCCGCGCTGGCGCGGTGGACCGATGCACTACGCGGATACGGTCGGCCTCGACAAGGTGCTTGCTGATATTGAGCGGTTTGCGCAGGAGGATGCCTTCCTCTGGCAGCCCGCGCCGCTTCTGAAACGTCTGGTGGCTGAGGGCAAGTCCTTCGCCGACCTCAACAACGTCTGACCGCCTTCTGAGGGGAATTTTCGATGAAACAAGCTGTTATCGTCTCCACCGCCCGCACCGGGCTCGCCAAATCCTATCGCGGGGCGTTCAACGACACCCATGGTGCTCATATGGCAGGCCATGCCATTGAACATGCTGTGGCGCGATCAAAGATCGACCCGGCGCTGATCGAAGACGCCTTTATCGGCTGCGGCTATCCCGAGGGCTGGACCGGTGGCAATATCGCCCGTCAGGCGGTGGTACGCGCGGGCCTGCCGGTGTCGGTTGCGGCCGCAACAGTGAACCGGTTCTGTTCTTCGGGTTTGCAGGCGGTGGCGATGGCCAGCCATGCGATCAGTGTGGAGGGCGCGTCTGCTGCCATCGCCGGTGGCGTCGAAAGCATCAGCCAGATGCCCCCCTCGCGCCCCGCACAGCGCCGGGACACCTGGATCGAGGCGCACAAGCCCGAAGTCTACATGACCATGATCGAGACCGCTGACGTCGTGGCGCAGCGCTATGGCATCTCGCGCGAGGCCCAGGATGAGCTCGCCCTGGAAAGCCAGATGCGCACCGCGGCGGCACAGGCCTCCGGCAAGTTGGATGACGAAATCGTGCCGATCACGGTGACGCAGAAGATCACCGACAAGGAAACCAAGGAGGTCTCCTACAAAGATGTCACCTTCTCGATGGACGATTGCAACCGTCCGAACACCACGCTTGAGGGGCTCGCCGGTCTGAAGCCGGTGCGCGGTGAGGGCAATTTTGTCACCGCCGGCAACGCCTCTCAGCTCTCGGACGGGGCCGCCGCGCTGGTGGTGATGGAGGCGGAGCTTGCCGCGCAACAGGGGCTGGAGCCGCTCGGCGCGCTCAAGGGGTTTGTCACCGCCGGTTGTGAGCCCGACGAGATGGGGATCGGTCCGGTCTTTGCGGTGCCACGCCTGCTGGAGCGTCACGGGCTCAAGGTTTCTGACATCGATCTGTGGGAGCTGAACGAGGCCTTTGCGTCCCAGGCGCTCTATTGTCGCGAGCGGTTGGAGATCGACCCGGCAATCTGCAACGTCGACGGGGGCTCCATTTCCATCGGCCACCCGTTCGGCATGACCGGGGCACGGATGACCGGGCATCTGCTGCTCGAAGGCAAGCGGCGCGGTGCCAAGCTGGGCGTTGTCACCATGTGCATCGGCGGCGGTCAGGGCGCGGCTGGCCTGTTCGAGATTTTCTGATCGGCGGCGCGGATGGACCTGAGCTACACCGCTGAACAAGAAGCCTTTCGCGCCGAGGTGCGCGCCTTTCTCGCCGAAAAGCTGCCCAAACAGCTAAGCGAGAAAGTCCGGCTGGGCAAGCGCCTGACCAAGGCCGATATGGAGCAATGGCACGCCATTCTCAACGCGCGCGGATGGCTGGCTCCGAATTGGCCCGCCGCTTATGGCGGTGCGGAATGGGACGCGGTGCAGCGGCAGATCTTTGAAGAAGAAGCCTGTCTTGCCCATGCGCCGCGTGTGGTGCCCTTTGGCCTGACCATGCTGGCGCCGGTTCTGCTGGCGTTTGGCACTGAGCGACAGAAACGCCACTATTTGCCGCGTATCCTCAGCGGCGAGGACTGGTGGTGTCAGGGCTATTCCGAGCCGGGCGCGGGCTCCGACCTTGCCAGCCTCAAGACCCGCGCGGTGCGCGATGGCGATCATTACGTGGTCAACGGTCAGAAGACCTGGACGACCCTCGGTCAGCACGCCAACTGGATCTTCTGCCTTGTGCGCACCAACCGGGATTGCAAGCCGCAGGAGGGGATCTCCTTCCTGCTCATCGATATGGCCACGCCGGGCGTCACGGTGCGCCCGATCACGCTGATCGATGGCGCGGCAGAAGTGAACGAGGTGTTCTTCGACAATGTGCGCGTCCCGGTCGACAACCTCGTGGGCGAGGAAAACAAGGGCTGGACCTATGCCAAATACCTGCTGACCCACGAGCGGACCAATATCGCCGGTGTCGGGTTTTCCAATGCAGCGCTAGCGACGCTGAAACAGGTCGCGGCGACCACCATGTCCGGCGGCAGGCCCCTGGCGCAGAACCCGCAATTCGCGGCGCGTGTGGCGCAGGTGGAAATCGACCTGATGGCGATGCGGACGACCAATCTTCGCATGGTGTCGGCCGCGGCGCAGGGGCAGGCCCCGGGGCCCGAAAGCTCGATGCTGAAGATCAAGGGCACCCAGATCCGTCAGGAGCTGACATCCCTGTTGCGCCGCGCTGCGGGACCGGATGCCTTGCCGTTCTGGCCAGATGACCTTGTCGGTCCTGACACCGACATGCACGCGCGACCGGAACATGCTCCCGCCGCCGCGCCGGGCTATTTCAACATGCGCAAGCTGACGATCTTTGGTGGCTCCAACGAGATCCAGCGCGGCATCATCACCAAGTCCATTCTGGACCTGTGAGGAGGGAACGGTATGGATTTCACGCTGACCGAAGAGCGCGTCATGCTCAGGGACATGCTGCGGCGGTTCCTGTCCGAACAGTATGATCACGACACGCGCCAGGCCGTGCTGGCCGCGGGCGCGCCCTTTGATGCGGACATCTGGGCGCAATTGGCGGAGCTGGGCATTCTAGGGGCCCTGTTCCCCGAGGCAAACGGCGGCTTTGGCGGCGCGGGGTTCGACATTGCTCTGGTGTTCGAGGAGCTTGGCCGTGCCGGTGTGATAGAGCCGGTTTTGTCCTCCGCCATCCTGGGCGGCGGCCTTGTCGCGATGCTCGGGACCGCGGATCAGCAGGCGCTGTTGGCCGAGGTGATGGCGGGCACGACCCGGCTGGCCTTTGCGCATTCAGAACCGAGGACCCGCTATGACCTGGCCGATGTCTCCATATCTGTGGGTGAGGGGCGCACGTTGAGCGGCATCAAGACCCACGTTCTGGGCGCGGCGGAAGCGCAAATGCTGGTGGTGTCCGCGCGCGAGGCTGGGGCTGTGGGCGACACTGAGGGGCTGTCGCTGTTTCTTGTTCCTGCCGATGCGCCCGGCGTCCACATCGCGCAACATGTGACCGTTGACGGGGTCTCCGCTGGAACCGTGCGCCTTGAGAATGTGATCCTGCCCGAGACCGCGCGGCTGGGTCCGGCCGGGCGGGCCTTCGATGCGATCGAAGCGGTGTATGCACGCGGCACCCTCGCCGTAAGTGCGGAGGCGCTTGGTGCAATGGAAACCGCCAAGGAGATGACCATTTCCTACCTGAAGGAGCGCCAGCAGTTCGGGCGTCCGATCGGCAGGTTTCAAGCCTTGCAACACCGGATGGCGGATGTGGCGATGGAGGTGGAGCAGGCGCGCTCTGCGGTGATCAATCTTGCCGGGCATCTTGAGGCCGCGCGCGGGCTACGTGAGCGCCACGTGAGTGCGACCAAGAACCTGATCGGTCGGATTGGCGCATTGGTGGCCGAGGAGGCTGTGCAGCTGCACGGCGGCATCGGCATGACGAATGATTATGCACTGTCTCATTTCATCCGCCGCATCGTGATGATCGACCACCTGTTTGGCGATGTCGATTACCACCTCGACCGTTTTGTCCAGCTCGATGCGGCGCTGTCGTGACGCCAGCGCTGGTGCCGATCAGGTCCGGAGGCGGCGCGGCCGGTCCATGGACGGGGCGCCGGTCTGTGTGCCGGGGGCAAAGGCGCTTTTCTTGGTGTTGCAAAAGCCTGTATGATGGAACGCCAGATTGATACAGCGGGGCAGGCGATGATGCGCGAACTTGAGCAGGACCGGCGATATGCCAACACGCTGGCACGTGGCCTGCGTATCTTGCGCGCGTTTCGCCCCTCCGACAACGGCCTGGGCAATCTGGAGATTTCAGAACGCACCGGCATCCCGCGCTCGACCGTGTCGCGGCTGACTTTCACGCTCTGTGCGTTGGGATATCTGACCCACGGTCGCCATTTCGACAAGTATCGCCTTGGCCCGGCGGCGCTGGCGCTGGGCAATATTGCCTCGGCGGCGTTTGGGTTTGTGACCGTCGCCGCCCCGATCATGCAGGCCCTGGCCAATGAGGTCGGCGCATTGGTCGGGGTCGCGATTCAGGATGACGGCAATATGCTGATCGTAAAGACCTGGCGTCCGGAAGGCTCCCGCACCATTTGGCTGGATGTGGGGTACAGAATGCCGCTGCTGACTTCGTCTTCGGGGCTGTCCTATCTGGGGGCCCTGTCGCGCGAGGAACGCGAAAAGGTGGAGGGTCTGTTGCCGGAGGAAAGCTCCGGGACCTGCGAGGAACTCTGGCAGCGCGAGCGCGCCCACTTGTGGCGTGAGGGCTATGCGTTTGTGCAGGGCGAGGCGCGGTATTCGCGCTCAATCAACGCCGCTGCGACACCCTTTCGCCCGTCGGAGATCGGAGAGCCGGTGTCCTTTTTCTGCGGTGCGAATGCCGACGATCTGAGCGACGCGCGCATCCACGACCAGGTTGGTCCGGCACTGGTTCAGGCGGTTGCCCAGTTGAAGGCGCTCACCGGTCAGACCGTTTCCGCCGTATCCTCCGGCTGAGGCGACATCACTGTCAAATCCCTGATACTTAACAGGCGTAGATCCGGTGGGCACGAACACCAAAGGACTTCGCCCATGGCCACCTTCCGCCCTGATCCCATACGCTTCCTGACCGGAGCAGATACCGAAGTGTCGCGCCCCAGGGCCATTTCCGAGCCCGCGCAGGGCGGGAAATTCACCCCCGATGGGGAGGTGCTGCCCTTTCCCGGCAACACGGTGATCTGCCATATCGACCCCAAAAGCGATGTGCATGCGGCGCTGTGTGAAGTGCAAGACGAGGTCCGGCACAGCGATTTTGGTGCTCTCTTCACCTATCTGCCGCCGGCCAGCCTGCATATGACCGTGTTTCAAGGGATCTCGCCGGATTCGCCGGTCTGGCCCGAAGGTGTTCCGAAGGGCGCATCCCGTGACGAGGTCACAAACGTTCTGAAAACGCGGCTGGCAGGACATGACCTGCCGCAGCGCCGGCGTGTCACGGCGACGGGCCTGTTTTGCGGTCATTCGGTGACGCTGGAGGGCTCCACCGACATCGAGGAGGCACGCCTGCGGGCCACCCGCGTCTCCCTGCGCGACCTTACCGGATTGCGGCACGATCATTTCGACACCTACACGTTCCATATCACGCTGGGCTACCTGCTGCGCTGGCTGGACCGTGCGGAGGCCGAAGACCTCGTGGCGTTTTCCAATCAGGTTTATGCGCGCCACGCAGCGCTTTTTTCGGCCATAGAGCTCGGGCCTCTGGAGCTTTGCAACTTTGAGAACATGCACCACTTCGAGCTGGTCACCTGACCGCGCCGCACGGTCCGTACTGCATTTATGTTTGCGCTAACGCTTGCCATTCCCTGCAAGGCGCGCCAGAGTCGCGCCAACTTCGGGGCGCAGCCGCAAAGCGGGCGTGAAAGAGGCGGCAGCACTTGACCTGCGCCGCGCAAGCCTGTTTGACCCTGAGCAAGTGAAAACCTGAGCATCGGGCTCGACCGTCCGCCCCTGTGTGACAGGGCGGACCGGGCCGGAGGGGCAAAGATGTGGAATCTCATCGCTGACGTTGGCGGAACCAACATGCGGCTGGCAGCCGTGAATGCCGAGGGCGAGATCCTCGAACGGGCGCGCTATGACACCAAGGGCACGCTCAACCTGGAACAGGCCTGCGCCGATTTTGCCGCGCATCGGGGCAGCGCCCCGGGGCGGGCCGTGATTGCGGCCGCTGGCGTGGTGCGGGGCGGCTCGGTTCAGTTGACCAATGCCGATCAGAGCTTTTCAGAGCGTGGCATTGCCGCCGCGCTGAAGATCGAGCGCGCCAAGGTCCTGAATGATTTTGAGGCCGCGGCGTGGTCGCTCGCGTCGGTGGGTGAGGCGGATGTGACCGTGTTGCAAGGCCAGGCCGTGTTTCCTAAAGAACCCTGTCTGATCATTGGCCCGGGCACGGGGCTTGGCGTCGGGGCCCTGGTCTGGGCCAATGGCGAGCCCTGCGTGGTTCCGGGCGAGGGGGGGCATGTGGCGCTTGGTCCGCGCTCCGCCGAAGAGGTACCGATCTTTGAGGCGCTGCGCGAGGAATGGCCCGAGGTCGGCATGGGCCTGGGGCTGGTTGTGGAGGCCGAAGCGATCCTATCCGGCACCGGTCTGCCCTATTTCTATCGAGCGGTTGCCAAAAGCATGGATTTGACCGCGCCGCTGACGACAGGGGCGGAGATCTTTGAATCGGCCAAGGCCAAGCTGGATACGGCGGCCATCCGCTCGGTGCAGCTGTTTGCCCAGTATCTGGCCGGGGTGGCGGGCGATCTGGGGCTGGTGTTTGCGGCCAAGGGCGGCGTGTTCATCAGCGGTGGGGTGGCGGCGGCCAACCCCTGGATCTTTGATGCTGCGTTTGTGGCCGCCTTTAACGCGGGCGGGCGACACACGGCGTGGCGTCAGGAATTGCCGCTGCATCTCTATCATCAGCCCAATTTCGGCCTGATCGGGGCGCGCAACTACTTGCGGGCGCGCTGACACCTTCGGCGCGTCGGTGGTGCCCTCTGACCGCTGCCGCACGCTGTTGGATCATCGGCTGACCTGATGCTCCACCTTTGCGGGTGGGCGTGTGTCGATTGCGCGTTGAGCTTGCAGTCACAGCTTGGCATTCTGTTTTGGAAGATCAAGTATTGGACCAAACCCGTTACCCGTCAGGAGGTGCGCGTCGCAATGGCGGAGAAGACATTGACCACACCACAGATTTTCACGTTTCGGGGTGCTCCGGTCATCCGCGATGCCGATCTGGCCGCGTTGTTCGACTATAGCACCGGCAACCTCAACAAGCTGGTGAACAACAATGCGGATCGTTTTGGCGAGGATTTTGCATTTCGCCTGTCTCAGGACGAGTTTGAAGACTTGAAACTCCAACTTGGAATATCAAGTGCCCACGGGGGTCTGCGCAAACCCCCGATGGTCTATACGGAGCATGGTGCGGTGATGGCGGCGACGCTGATCCGGTCGCCACGCGCCGCCGAAGCCTCGCGCTTTGTGGTGAAGACCTTTGTGGCGGCACGGCGGGGGCTGCTCTCACGGGCAAAGGGGCAGAACCTGCCACTGACGCTGCCGGTGAATGACCTGTTGCCGGTCGAGGGCAGTGAGCGGCACGGGTTGGTGGCGAAACTCGATGCGGCGCTGGGCCGGGTGCTGGATGCGATCGCCGACCCGGAGCAGGAAACCACCGTGCGCGACGAGGCCCGGGCCATCGCGCTTGACGGCCTGTCAGCGATCAAGGCGCATCTGAAAAAGCAGGATATCGCCAACGAGAAAACCCTGGCCGAGGTGCAAAAGCTGCTGAAGGAAGCCGAGGCGATCGATACGGAGATCTCCGCCCGTCATATCGAGAACAACCACCGCCAGCTTGCCTATCTGGCCAAACAGCTGCGGATCGTGATCGAGGTGCAGCGCTATCTGGATCAGGGCAATGTGGAAAACTTGCTCGCGGTGCTCAAGGATCTCGGCAACTAGCCTCCTGTCAGCAGGGGCAGATTGGTCGCCGTGGCGGCAGGGGGTCAGTGCGCGTCAGCCGTCCTGTCGCCCGTCCAGAAGCTGTCCGACGTCCGCCAGGTGCTCCTGCATTGCCGCTTTTGCCGCCTCCGGTGCTCCGGCGCAAATGGCATCGGCAATGGCAGTATGTTGCTGCGACAGCCTGGCGATCTCATGCGTGCCAAGCGCCTGTTGCCGTGATCGGGTCCACTCGCCCGCCTGCCGCAGGCTGCGTATCTCCTCGAACACCGTCAGGAACACCGCATTCCCTGCCATTTCGGCGATCTTGTAGTGAAAGATGTCGTCGGCGCGCTCATAGCTGGCCAGGTCCCGTGCCTGCAAAGTCTCTTCCATCAGCCGCAACAGGCGGGCCTTGTCCGCAGAGGTGGCGCGCTCGGCGGCCAGGGCCGCCAGGGGAGGTTCGAGCGTCCGTCTGACCTCCATCAGGTCACGCGGCGAGGCACGTCGCGCCAGCACGCCCAGGCGTTCCGCGCCTTGTACGGGGGGCGGCTGCAAGAAGGTGCCCTGACCATGGCGGCGAAATATCAGCCCTTCTTGTGCCAGTTCTGCAAGAACCGCCCGCAACTGAGTGCGTGACACAGACAATCGCTCCGCCAGGGTGCGTTCGGGCAGCAGTCGCCCCGCGTCAGCCAGCTCGCCGCTGAGGATTGCGGCACGAAGGGCGTCCGTCCGGTGGCGGGCCGTGCTGCGCGAGGGTTTCAGAGCCATCCGATTTGTTCGGCCAGATCTGCGAACATCCGCAGCGCCGTGAGCATCAGGAACACACCAAAACAGAGCTTCAGCGCCCGGCGCGGAATGCTGTGGGCGAGTTTCACACCCACCCGTGCGAAGCTGGTCGAAAGCGGGATGATGATTGCCGCCAGCATCAGGTTCACATAGCCAAGCGACATGGGGGGCAGCCCTTCGGCGGCAAAGCCCGTCGCCATGTAGATCAGCGCGCCCGGAAGACCGATGACAAAGCCGATCGCAGCGGATGTGCCGACGGCCTTGCGTATGTCATACCCGAGAAAACTCAGCGTCGGCACGCAGACGGTGCCCCCACCGATCCCCATCATTGCCGAGACCGCACCGGCAAAAACGCCAAGCGCCGCCCAGACCGGCTTGGAAAAGCTGCGGGGCGCGGTGGCCTCTGCGGGTTTGCGCAGGATCATGTCGAAGGCCACCGCCATCGCAACTGTGGCAAACACCGCCAGCAACACATTGCCGGAGACCACACCGCCAAGAATGCCACCGATCAGCACGCCGGTCAGGATCGAGGGCGCCCAGAGCTTGAGCAACGCGGTGTCGATCGCCCCTTTCTTGTAGTGGCCATAGCCCGAGGAGAGCGAGGTAAAGACGATGGTGGCCAGAGATGTTCCGACCGCAACCTGCATGGTCAGTGCCGGATCCATGCCGGTGAGGGACAGCGCGAAATAGAGCGCTGGAACAATGACGATACCGCCACCAACGCCCAGCAGCCCGGCAAGGATGCCACCTGCGACGCCCGCCGCCGCTGCTACGCCTGCCAGCGGCAGGAGAGTGTCCAATTCCAACATGTCGCGCCGGCCTTCCGTTCTGCTGCGGTCTGCATTGGCGCTAAACCAGTTTGAAATTGGTTGCAACACTTCTGTCCGGAGACGACATGCCCCGCCGGGTGGCTGGGCTCAGGAGGTGGGGGCAAAGCCGCTGTGGCTGTCCAGAAGATATTGTGCAATCAGGGGTTTTGCCGCAGCGCCAAGCGCGGATGCATTGGCGCCGATCCGGCCTTCCTGGACCTCTGGCAGGAACAGACCGCGCGCATCCAGTCGGGGCAGTTCCTCGTGGACGCGGGCAACCAGCCGGTTGCGCAGGGAGGGGGGCATGGCGCCGTCGATCACCACCGCCTGAAAATCGATCACGGCGCAGCTGGCCAGCGTCGCACGGGCCAGCGCATGGGCGGTTTCCTCCAGCCACTGATCTGCCTGCTCGGCGATCCTACTCCAGTCTTGCGGCTGCTGCCAGAGCACGGCGGGATCAATATCCTCGTCGACAAGCCGCCGTTCCAGCACCCGGATCGACGCCGTATCAAGCAGACGCGCCTCCCGACCGTCCGGCAGGCGCGACGGCAGGGGCCCCAACGCGCCCGCGTTGCCGTGGCTACCTTCGTAGACGGAGCCGTTCAGGATGACACCGCCCCCCAGGAACGACGCGATAAAGAAATAGAGCCCATCGCGCCAGGCCCGGTTGCCCCCGAACATATGCTCTGCACGGCAGGCGGCGGTGGCATCATTGATGATGAAAACCTGAAGGTTGCTGAAGCCCGCGATTTCGGTTGCCGGATCCAGTTCCCGCCAGGCTTCCAGGCTGGCTTTGGGCGCTCCGACCTGTTCGTGCCAGCGCCAGAGATCAAACGGAGTGGCTACACCGATGCCACAGATACGGTCTTTGTGATCGGCGGTCATGCCCGCCTCGATGTCGCGCAGGCTGGCTTTGATAAACCCAAACACTTCGGCGGGTTGCGGGTAGCGGTAGCGCAGGCGGCGTTCCGCGTGGATGGTGCCGCTGAAATCGATCAGCAACAGGTCGGTGCTGCGGCGGCCAATTTTGATCCCGTAGGAAAACAGCCCCTCCGGATTGATGGTCATGGGTACCGAAGGTTTGCCCACGCGACCTTTCTGGCTCTCGCCACGCAAGGTCAGCCCGTCCCGTTCAAGTTTGCGCAGGATGACGGACACCGTCTGCGATGACAGCCCGGTGCGCCGGGCCATCTCGCTGCCGGGCATGGCGCCGTCATGATGAAGGACTGAAAGCATCAATCGTTCATTGTAGGCGCGCACTTCGCTCTGGTTGGCGCCGCTGCTGTATTGGCGTGTGTCTGACATGGGCCGCTCTATGCGCTTCTCCTCGTATTGAGGCAAGAGATTGCCGCTCGCCCATTAATAAATCAAGTTGAATTATTTATTGACAGAGACCGGGAATCGAGGCTTTCTGTGGGCGAGCAGCGTACCGGCACAGCACAGAGAGGGTCGGGCGCGGTGTTCTAAAATCAGTTTCTGGGAGGAGACCATGAAGAAACTTCTGATGACCACCATTGCCGGTGTCGGCTTGATGGCAGGCGCCGCACAGGCGCAGGACACGGTGACGGCCTGCCTGATCACCAAGACAGATACCAACCCTTTCTTTGTAAAGATGAAAGAGGGCGCCACCGCCAAGGCCGAGGAACTGGGTATGGAGCTCAAGTCCTTTGCGGGCAAGATCGACGGCGATCATGAAACGCAGGTTGCGGCGATCGAGACCTGCATCGCCGATGGCGCCAAGGGGATCCTGCTGACTGCCTCCGATACGTCGTCCATTGTGCCCGCCGTGCAGCAGGCGCGGGATGCGGGCCTGCTGGTGATCGCGCTCGATACTCCGCTCAGCCCGATCGACGCGGCGGATGCGACCTTTGCCACCGACAACTTTCTTGCCGGCGAGCTGATCGGCCAATGGGCTGCGGCCGCATTGGGAGATGAGGCCGAAAATGCCAAGATCGGCATGCTCGATCTCGCCGTCAGCCAGCCGACCGTTGGCGTCCTGCGCGATCAGGGCTTCCTCAAGGGCTTTGGCATCGACCTGGGCGATCCGAACAAATGGGGCGACGAGACCGACCCGCGCATTGTTGGCAATGATGTTACCGCCGGCAACGAGGAAGGCGGCCGGAAGGCGATGGAGAACCTGCTCGCCAAGGATCCGATGATCAACGTGGTCTACACCATCAACGAACCCGCGGCAGCAGGGGCCTATGAGGCGCTGAAATCCATCGGGCGCGAAAACGATGTGCTGATCGTGTCCGTCGATGGCGGCTGCCCCGGTGTGCAGAACGTCAAGGACGGTGTGATCGGTGCCACCTCGCAGCAATATCCGCTGATGATGGCATCGCTCGGCGTTGAGGCGATCAAGAAATGGGCCGACGAAGGTGTTAAGCCGGAGCCGACCCCGGGCAAAGAGTTCTTCGACACCGGTGTCGCACTGGTGACCGACAAGCCCGTGGACGGTGTCGACAGCATCGACACCACCGAAGGGACCAATCTCTGCTGGGGCTGATCCGCGTGGGACGGCGCGGTCTTTTGACCCGCTGACCTTATCTGGTTTCCCGGATCGATTTTGAAAGGGGCGGCGCGCGTTCGCCGCCCCTTTGCCCCAGACCACAATAAAAACGACACAGACCAACCCCGCCAGCCCGGGTGATTTGGAGGAGTATCATGTCAACCCCGCAGAGCTATGAAGCCGCGGTCGCCGGTAGCCCGGACAAGGTGGCCGAGTTCGACCACGGCCCGCAGAGTTTCATTCAAAAGCTCCAGCATGCGCTGCATGTGACACCGTCTCTGGTGCCGCTGATCGTGTTGGTGCTGTCCATCGTGATTTTCGGCCTGCTTCTGGGCGCGAAATTCTTTTCGCCCTTTGCGCTGACGCTGATCCTCCAGCAGGTGGGGATCGTCGGGATCGTCGCCTGTGCGCAGTCGCTGGTGATCCTGACCGCCGGTATCGATCTGTCGGTCGGGGCCATCATGGTGCTGTCTTCGGTGGTGATGGGGCAGTTCACTTTCCGCTATGGCTTGCCGCCGGTGATGGGCGTGGCCTGTGGCCTCGTTTGCGGCATGATCTGTGGCTATATCAATGGTTGGCTTGTGGCCAAGATGAAGCTGCCGCCCTTTATCGTGACCTTGGGCATGTGGCAGATCGTGCTGGCAACGAACTTCCTCTATTCCGCCAATGAAACCATCCGCAGCCAGGAAATTTCCGAGCAGGCTGCGTTCCTGCAGTTCTTTGGTGAGAAGATCAAAGTGGGCGGAGCCGTCTTCACCTATGGGGTGATCTTCCTCATCGCGCTGGTGCTGATCCTGGCGTATGTCCTGCGCCACACGGCGTGGGGGCGACATGTCTATGCGGTCGGCGATGACAAGGATGCAGCCGAGCTGTCCGGTGTGAACACCGACAAGGTGCTGATTTCCGTCTATGTCCTGTCCGGATTGATCTGCGCCTTTGCGGGCTGGGCCCTGATCGGCCGTATCGGATCGGTGTCTCCGACCTCGGGCCAGCTGGCCAATATCGAATCCATCACCGCCGTGGTGATCGGGGGGATCTCGCTCTTTGGCGGGCGCGGCTCCGTGCTTGGTACCTTCTTCGGGGCGCTCATCGTGGGCGTCTTCACCCTGGGTCTGCGCCTTCTGGGGGCGGACGCGCAATGGACATATCTCCTCATCGGCGTGCTCATCATCGCCGCCGTGGCTGTGGACCAGTGGATCAGAAAGGTATCGGTGTAATGCAACCCATTCTCAAAGGCCGCAATCTGGTCAAACGCTACGGCAAGGTGACCGCGCTCGATCACTGTGACTTCGACCTGATGCCGGGGGAAATCCTCGCCGTGATCGGGGACAATGGCGCCGGTAAATCCACTCTGATCAAGGCGCTGTCGGGCGCGGTGATCCCGGACGAGGGCACTGTGGAGCTGGACGGCAAACCGGTCAATTTCCACTCCCCCATCGACGCCCGGGAGGCCGGGATCGAGACGGTGTATCAAACGCTTGCCATGTCGCCCGCGCTTTCGATTGCCGACAATATGTTCATGGGGCGTGAACTGCGCAAGCCGGGCTGGCGGGGTCAGGTCCTGCGCCAGTTGGACCGCAGCCGGATGGAGGAGATCGCCCGCGAAAAGCTCAACGACTTGGGTCTGTTGACGATCCAGAACATCAACCAGGCGGTGGAAACCCTGTCAGGCGGTCAGCGCCAGGGGGTGGCTGTGGCGCGGGCTGCCGCGTTCGGGTCGAAGGTGATTATCCTCGACGAGCCGACGGCCGCGCTTGGCGTCAAGGAAAGCCGCCGGGTGCTGGAGTTGATCCAGGACGTGAAATCGCGCGGTATTCCGATCATTCTCATCAGCCACAACATGCCGCATGTGTTTGAGGTCGCAGACCGCATCCATGTGCATCGCCTGGGCAAGCGGCTTTGCGTGATCGACCCGAAACAACACGAAATGTCGGATGCGGTGGCCTATATGACCGGTGCCAAGGAACCAGATCCGGCGCTTTCTGCGGCATGATGCAGGTAGCCGAAGAGGCGCTCTGCGCAGCGGTTCTGAGCCGGCTCGACCTCCATGCCGACAAACGCTGTCTGGTGGCGCTATCGGGTGCCCCGGGCAGCGGTAAGTCGACGCTGTCGGGCCCTTTGGCGCGGCAGATGACGGAGCAGGGGATCGCGGCCGAGGTGGTGCCTATGGATGGGTTTCACCTGGACAACGGGCTGCTGGAAAAGCGGGATCTCCTGGCGCGTAAAGGGGCGCCGGAGACCTTTGACCTGGCCGGGTTTTCCCATCTGTGCCGCAGGCTCCGGCATGAGGACCACGTGATCTATCCGCTGTTCGACCGCAACCGAGACGCGGCAATCGCAGGTGCGGGGGAGGTCACGCCGGACTGTCGCGTCGTCATTGTCGAAGGCAACTACCTTCTGTTTGACGAACCCGGCTGGCGTGATCTTTTCCGGCTGTGGGACGTGTCGATCCGAATGGAGGTGCCGCTCGCGGAGCTGGAAACACGACTGATCCGGCGCTGGCGGCAGCAGGGGCTGGGTCCCGAAGCTGCACTGGTGCGTGCGCGTTCCAATGATCTTGCAAATGCGGCGCGGATTGCAGCCGCGCAGCTGCCGGCTGACCTGATGGTGGGCTAAGGCCGGGAGGCCCGGGTCAGACCTCCGCCCCCGTATCCGACATCGCCCCCGTATCCGACCTCGCTCAATGGGGCGGGGCAAACGGGTCTAGCCATGCGCGGCGTCGCCGGTTGCGGAGGAAGCCGCCTCGGCAGGCGGCAGGCTGTTCAGGAATACCCGCACATCGCCGAGACTGCGCAGCACATGGATTTGCTTCTCCGCTGGAGCGTGCTGGATCAGGTGCTGGATTTGCTGCCGCGATGTGTGGCGTGTGCGCCAGATGAAGCGGAAGAACTCGAGGCTGAATTGCTCGGGGCAGCCCTCAGGCATGTCCGGGCGAGTGCGTCCCCAGTAACGAGCAGAGCGACGGATTACCCGCCAGAACCGCAAACCAAGCGGAACATCAAGCCAGATCACCGTATCGGCACGCGACAGGCGCTCTCTCCATGTGGCGGAATGGCCCCCTTCGAAGATCCATTCCGACCGCGCATGGACCTCGGCGCAGCGGCGGGTTTTTTCATCCCGTGAGCGCTCCACCCAACCCGGTGCCCAATGAATGTGATCGATATGGACCACCGGCAGCCCCGTGCGGGCGCCGAGTTTGCGTGCCAGTGTGGATTTGCCGGAGCCCGGTTGGCCAATGATCATTACCCGTTTCATTCCAGACTCCCGGCCAGTTAATATGTGTCGATACCCAAGGCGGCGAGAGCTACCACCAGGGGTTGCATATGACAAGGCGCGTCGCGCGCCATGCGTGGCGCGTATTGATCCCGCTGCCGGGATCACGCCGGCGGGAAGCACTGCCTCAGATCCGTGTATCGCGGTGCCCAGCCCGTCGCCTGTGCAAGGCGCCGTGCAGAGAGCCGTTGATCGAGCATGGGACCCTCCGCCCAGGCGCCTTCACTCGCCAGCACCTCAGCTCGGGAACGGCAGACGTAGGGGATGGTTTGCCCGTGAGAGAGCGCAAGGATACCTGCGATCTCTGCCACCGGAACGCCGGTCTGAGCAACAGCATTGTAATGCCCGGTTAGCCCCTGCAGCTCGAGCAGCAGGCGATAGGCCCGCGCCAGGTCGTCTCGGTGAATGAGCGGCCAGCGAGTGCTGGCCTTCCCCCAGATCTTGATCGGGCGTTGTGTCCGGACCTGCCGGAGCATCTGCTCCAGCACGCCACCTTCGGCGTGGTAGACCATGGCGGGATGAAGGACGGCGGTTGAAAGTGCAGGCGACGCCAGGAGGTGCCGGGCGTGGTCCACCATCCAGGCAAAGGCGGGGATCGGCGCGAAGCGATCCGTCTCGGTGGCAAGCGTGCCGCCAGTGTCACCATAGAGCCAGCAGCCACCGGTATAGACCACACGCAGCGGTGTCGCGCGCTTTTCAGCCTGTTTGAGCAATATGCGCACGACGCCGAGGTCGGCGGCGGCCATGTTGTTGTCAAAGGTGGCAGCGGCGTGGATCACGGCCTCCTGATCCTGGAGGGCGTCTGCCCAACCGTCCGGGTCACATAGATCGCCAGCAAGGGGTGTTGCCCCGAGTTTGGCGACGGTCGCGGCACTGCGTTGCGACCGGCATAGGGCGGTGACCTCATGCCCTGCGCCGAGCAGTTCTTTCAGGATGGCTGTGCCGATGGTGCCGGTGGCACCAAGCAGGAAAACGCGCATGGATCAGACCTCTGCAAAAGGATGTCCAGACCTCTGTGCAGGCTCAACCATGGTTGAGGGCAAGCGTATTCTCGGCAGGGGTGCCAGATTGATAAGCCGGGTGCCGGTTAGGCAGGGGAGGCGCATGAACGTGACCCGGCAGGACACGCGCGGTGCGGTGCCGAGAGCGCTGGGGGAGAAGATCTGCCTCCTCAAGGGCTCCTCACTGCCGAGGCCCCGCAGCCCCCGTCGGTCCTCAGTTCGGACAGCCGCAGATCGGTGAGCAGGCAGGAAACGGGGCGCTGTGGCGCGCCCCGTCTGAGTTTGATCGGTCGTCGGTGCGGCCCTTAGGCGAAATAGACGCCAGCCTCTGCCATCGGCAGTTCGGCCACAACGGTTTCACCTGCGGAAAGACCTGCGATCGCATTGGCAAGGGCAGGCGCCGACGGCGGCGTGCCCGGTTCGCCAATGCCTGTCGGGGCGATGGTGGAGGGCACGATATGGGTTTCGATCTGCTTGATGTCAGAGATCCGAAGAGGCTCGTAGTCCGGGAAGTTCGATTGCTCCACCTCACCGCCGGCGAGGGTGATCTGATCTCGCATGGCATGACCGATCCCGTATCCGATACCGCCTTCCAGCTGAGCTCTGATCACATCCGGGTTGATGGCGATGCCGCAGTCGACCGCGGCGGTGACCTTTTCGATCACGATGCCATCATCCGGATTGCCGGAGACCTCGACGACCTCGGCGACATAGGATCCGAACGACTTGTGCACGGCGATGCCCTGGCTGCGTCCTTCGGCGGCCTGACCCCAACCGGCCTTTTCCGCGACCAGCTTCAGCACGCCCGCCTTGCGGGTCTGATCGGCGCCGTCGCCGGTCAGATGGGCGAGGCGGAATTCGACCGGATCCCGTCCCGCGGCGCGGGCTGCCATATCCATCATGGTTTCCATGACGTAGGCCGTATGGGTGTGCCCGACCGAGCGCCACCACAGCACCGAGGTTGCTTTCTTGGTATCGGTCAGACCAACCGCCATGCCGGGGATCTGATAGGGGCTGTCGCCAATACCCTCGACCGAGGAATGGTCGATGCCGTCGTGAACGGACATGGCTTCAAACGCGGTGCCCTTCATGATCGACTGGCCGGCGACCTGGTGTTCCCAGCCCGCAATCGTGCCATCCGCGTTCAATCCGACACGGACCTTGTGGCCAAACGCGGGGCGATAGTAGCCGCCACGGATGTCGTCTTCGCGGGTCCAGACCAGTTTGACCGGGCGTGACCGATCCGTCATCGCAAAGGCGAGGCCCGCTTCCACCTGATAATCCGCATCCGGTGTTGCGCGGCGGCCAAAGGAGCCACCTGCGAGCATTGTCTTGATGTGGATCTTCTCCGCCGGCAGGCCAAAGATCTGCTGATAGGCCATATGCGGCCCGGTCGGCATCTGGGCGCCGTCATGCAGCACGATGTCACCCTCGGCGGTCTGCTCGATGGTGCAGTTCAAGGGCTCCATCGGCGCATGCGCCAGCAAGGGGAAATAGAAGGTCTGCTCCAGGACGGTATCCGCCGCGTCCACGGCGGATTTGACAGCCGCGCGATCCGCCTTGTTGACGTTATAGGTGGGCTCCTGATCGAGCGCGGCCATGATCTCCTCGCGGATTTCGTCGCTTGATCGGGTTTCAGCCGCGGCCATGTCCCACTCGACCTCCAGCGCCTCGCGGGCCTGGATCGCCGCCCAGGTGTTTTCCGCATAGACCGCAACGCCGTGTTTGGTGGGCAGGGTCTGGGCCATGATGAAGCCCTTGATGGTCCGGGCCGCGCTGTCATCGAAAGACACCACCAGACCGCCGCGTTGCGGTGTGCGCTTGATCATGGTGACCATCTGGTTGGGCAGCTGCACATCGATGGCGAATTGCGCCTGACCATTGACCTTGGCCGGGCTGTCGAGGCGGCGGGTCTCGGGGCTGCCGATGATCTTCCAATCCGACGGCGCGCGCAGGCGCGGCGCTTCGGGCGGCGTCATCTCGGCGGCGGCGGCGACAAAATCGCCGAGCGGCGCGCTGTTGTCCGCGCCGGTGACCTGACCGTCGACGATGTCGAGCGTCGCCGGGTCAACGCCCCAGGCCTGTGCGGCGGCGGCAATCAGCATCTCGCGGGCGGTGGCCCCGGCGGTGCGGTATTGTTCCCAGGAATTGGCGATCGCGGTAGAGCCGCCAGTGCCCTGAAACGCGCCAAAAAACAGGTTGTTGTAGACCTGCGGATCGGAAGGGGCAAACTCGAAATCGATCTGCTCCATGGTCACGCCAAGCTCTTCGGCGATGATGGTGCTGAGGCCGGTGGAGGGGCCCTGACCCATTTCGAAGTGTTTGACGATGGCAAAGACCTTGCCATCGGCATCGATTTTCACAAACGGGGTGAGCATGGCGTCGGCGGATTGACCTGCGGCCATGGCGCCCTTGGCGGTGGCGCCGACAAACAGAACGGCACCGGCGGCGGCGGCGGATTTCAGGAACCCGCGACGGGAGGTGTTCAAGGTCATGATCTCAGGCCTCCATGATTTCGGATGCGCGCAGCACGGCGGCGCGGATGCGTTGATAGGTGGCGCAGCGGCAGGCGTTGCCCCACATGTAGCTGTCGATGTCGTCGGCGGTGGGTTTGGGCGTTTCGCGCAGCAGGCCGACGGCGGACATGATCTGGCCGGACTGGCAATAGCCGCATTGCACCACGTCCAGCTCGGTCCAGGCCTGCTGGACCGCGGCGCCGATCTTGTCGTCCTGCATGGCCTCAATGGTGGTGATCTCGGCATCCTCGATGTCGTCGACATAGGTCTGGCAAGAGCGCACCGGCTCGCCATCCAGATGCACGGTGCAGGCGCCGCAGGAGGCAACGCCACAGCCGAATTTCGTGCCGGTCATCTTGAGGTCATCGCGGATCACCCAGAGCAGCGGGGTGCCTGGTTCGGCGTCGACCGTCTTGGTCTCGCCGTTGATTTTAAGGGTAAAGCTCATGGCTTAGGATCTCCTGTTGGGGTGGCGGCCCATCCTGAACCGGTGAGCCAATGCCTGCAGGGCGACGGCGGGCGGGGCAAAGCGCGTGCCGCGCAGCCGTCTGGTGGTATCTAAAAGATAGGCGGCAGGGGGGCAGGTTCAAAAACAATTGATGCCAATGTTCATGCAGATGAGGCCAATGGTGTTTCGCGTCAGGCTGCGCCTGACACGACCGGCGGGGGCGCGGGCTCGTTGAGCCCGCGCCCCCGCGCACTCAAACCGATGTCAGGCAGAGGCCTCCTGCCGTTGGACGCCCGGGTCTAGAGCGATGCCACCAGATCTCCGGCCGCAAGTCGCGCCCGGGCCTGCAAGGGGGTCAGACCGGTCCAGTTGCGAAAGGCGCGATAGAAGGAATTCGGATCGCTGTAGGCCAGGAGATAGGAGATTTCCTCGACGCTGATATCGTCCTGACGCAGATAATGGAGCGACAGCTCGGTACGGGTTTCATCAAGGATCGACTGGAAGGTCACCGCCTCCCGCGCCAGATGGCGATACAGCGTGCGTTTGGACATCACCATCTGGCGACACACCGCATCTGCCGTGGCGTGACCGGACGGCAGCAATTCCAACAGCGCTGCCTTGACCCGTGCAGAGGTGGGTTGGCTGGCGCGCCAGTCCAGCATCTGGCGGCGCAGCTCCTTTTCAAACGCCGGCCAGATCTCTGTGGCCTCGGAAATCAGGCGTCGGGTGCTGTCTTCCGGTGCGAGCAGGAAGCTCAGGCTGTCGCCGGTGGTGATCTCGCAGCCCACATCGGCCTCCAGTGCTGCCATGTCGATTTCAAGGGACAGGACCGAAGCCGGAAGGGTCACAGCCAGCGGCACCACGTGACAGGCCGTGCAGGCGCGGATGAGTTCCAGGAAAAACACCAGCTCAAAGACAGACATGCCCGCCGGCACAGGACAATCCGGCATGGTGGAGGTGACAATCACCCGCGTGCGGCCCTCCATCTGGGCACAGGTGATCTGCACGGGCGCAACCAGCGGTTTGAACACGTTGAGCCGCTCCAGCCCGGTCACCACATCCGGGCTGCAGGAAAAGGCAAGCAAGGCGGGCTTGAAGGGGGTCCGTGCCGAGGTCTTTGCAAGACGCAGTACGGTGTCCAGCGACCCGGCTTCGGCAAATGTCGCCTCCCAGAGGTCAAAGATCTGGTGACCGGACACCCCGCGCTGTTCGTGATCGAGCAGGTCGACTGGCAATCCGGCACGGCGCATGATCCGTTCGGGATCAATCTGCAGCAAGGCGCAACACCCTTTCAGAGTTTTGACAAAGGGGAAACGCTCTGCTTGCGCCATGGGGACCTCATGTTTCGGGTTGGCCGGTGGAGGCAGGAAGATCCCTAGTAGATCGGTACAAATGGTCGCAGTGCAAGGGGCAGGGCCTCAATTCACACGGAGTGGCATTATTTGCAGGTCTGGTGGCGCGATTTGCAGAATCTACCCATCCAGAATGATCGCGGCTCCTGCGGTTTTGCCGGTAGATCGAGCGCGGTTTGGCATATCGGAGACAGGACAGGCACAGCGCCATTTGGCGCGGTGCTTTTGAATTGGGTGCGATCCGCGTCGCGCCTTTGCCACCAGTGGTACGGGCGGCAAAGGCGAGGTGCGGTAGGTGAGCGTACCGGCCAGGCAGGGAGGGATCTTGCCACCCCGTTCGGGCCTCTGTCCTGTCGCGGGACCGCCTGCGTGGGGGTCAGGCGCGTTCCAACTGGCTGGCCTCGCGGGCAAGCTCTTCGATGGCTTTCCAGTCGCCTGCCTCGACCAGTTTGGCAGGTGCAACCCAGCTGCCACCGGCGCAGATCACGTTCGACAGGCTCAGATAGCTGTCGGCATTTGTTGGGCTGACACCTCCGGTGGGGCAGAAGGAGATTTGCGGCAAGGGCGCGCCAATGGCCTTGAGCGCGGGCGCACCGCCAGAGGCCTCGGCGGGGAAGAACTTCAGCATGTCATAGCCCAGTTCCAGCAGCGCCATGGCCTCGGATGCAGTGGCAGCACCCGGCAGCATCGGCAGATCGGCGGCCAGCGCGGCGTCCAGCAACAGCGGCGTGGAGCCGGGGGAGACACCGAATTTGGCGCCCGCTGCAACGGCGGCGGTGACATCGGCGGGGGTGACCAGCGTACCGGCGCCGACAACGCCGCCTTCGACCTGCGCCATTTCGCGGATCACATCGAGGGCTGCGGGGGTGCGCAGGGTGACTTCCAGTGCGGGCAGGCCACCTGCCACCAGCGCCTCGGCCAAGGGGCGGGCGTGGGCGACATCGTGGACGACCAAAACCGGAACGATGGGGGCCAGCGCGCAAATCTCGCGCGCCTGTTTGCTGGCGTCTTGCGGGGTAAGGGCCATGGGATCAGACTCCAAATACGGTTGCGCCGGTATCGGCGGAGGTCACGGAATTGCGGAACAGGGCGAAGAGTTCGCGCCCGGTGCCGTGCTGATAGGATGTGAGATCGGCGGCGGCGGCGGGGCGGTCGAGCACGCCTTCGGTCAGCACCTGCAGATCGCCGCTCAGCGCATCCACCCGCACCACATCGCCATCCTGCAGTTTGGCGATGGCGCCGCCGTCCAGGGCTTCGGGTACCACATGGATCGCCGAGGGCACCTTGCCCGAAGCACCTGACATGCGTCCATCGGTAACAAGCGCCACTTTCTGCCCGCGCCCCTGCATGATCGACAGGAAAGGCGTCATGGAGTGCAGCTCCGGCATGCCATTGGCCTTGGGGCCCTGGAAGCGGACCACGATAACCACGTCACCCTTGTCGAGTTCGCCTGCCTTGAAGGCGGCCTTGGCCTCGTCCTGATCGTGGAAGACCCGCACCGGAGCTTCGACAACACGGTGTTCCTCGGCCACGGCGGAGATCTTCATCACCCCGGTGCCGAGGTTGCCGGTGAGGCGCGCAAGGCCGCCGGTGGGCTGGAAGGGATCGGAGGCCGGGCGGACGATCTTGTCGTTGAGCGATTCCGAGGTGCCCTTGCGCCATGTCAGCGCGCCTGCATCAAGGAAGGGCTCCATCAGGTAAGAGCCAAGACCCTCGCCAGTCACGGTTTTGGTGTCGGGGTGCAGGTAGCCCGCATCCAGCAGCTGGCCGATCATGTAGCCGAGACCGCCTGCGGCGTGGAAGTGGTTCACATCCGCCAGCCCGTTGGGATAGACCCGCGCGATCAGCGGCACCACGTCAGAGATTTCGGAGAAATCCTGCCAGTCGAGGATGATCCCGCCGGCGCGTGCCATGGCGATCAGGTGGATCAGCAGGTTGGTGGAGCCGCCGGTGGCCATCAGCCCGACCATACCGTTCACGAACGCCTTCTCGTCCAGGATATCGCAGGTCGGCGTGTAGTCATTGCCAAGCGCCGAAAGCGACAGCGCACGTTTCGCCCCCTCTTTGGTCAGCGCATCGCGCAGCTCGGTGCCGGGATTGATGAAGGAGGAGCCGGGCAGGTGCAGCCCCATGAACTCCATCAGCATCTGGTTGGTGTTGGCGGTGCCATAAAACGTACAGGTGCCGGGGCCATGGTAAGCGGCCATTTCGGCCTTCAACAGCTCATCCCGACCGATCTCACCCTTGGCAAACTTCTGGCGGATCTGCGCTTTTTCGTCATTCGAGAGACCAGACGTCATCGGCCCGGCAGGCAGGAACACTGCAGGCAGATGGCCAAAGGCCTGCGCGCCAATCACCAAACCGGGCACGATTTTGTCGCAGACTCCGAGGAAGACTGCGGCGTCAAAGACATTGTGGCTGAGGGCGATACCCACCGACATGGCGATGCTGTCGCGAGAAAACAGCGACAGCTCCATGCCCGCTTCGCCCTGCGTGACGCCATCGCACATGGCCGGAACGCCGCCTGCCACCTGCGCGGTGCCGCCCGCCTCGCGCACGGCTTCGCGGATCAACATCGGATAGGTCTCAAACGGCTGATGCGCCGAGAGCATGTCGTTATAGGCGGTGACGATCCCGAGGTGGCCGCCCGTGCCGGTGGCGAGTGTTTCCTGATCCGGGCCGGTGGCAGCATAAGCATGGGCCTGACCGGAGCAGCTGAGGTGCGCGCGTGCGGGGCCTTTGGAGGCGGCGGCGCGCATCCGCGCAAGATAGGCCTCGCGCGTGGGACGGCTGCGTTCGATAATACGGTCGGTGACGGCGGCGAGTGTGGCATGGAGCGACATTGGCGTGCCTCCTTTTCAGATCTTACAACAGGGTCAGGCGCCGATAGCGCGCCAGCGGCGGCCATCGCGATGCAGGAGCAGGAGCGCGTCCTCGGGGCCGGAGCCGCCCTGATCGTAGGGTTGCGGCGCGCGGGTGGAATTGTCCCAGGCCCCGACGATGGGATCGGCCCAGGCCCAGGCGGCCTCGACCTCATCACCGCGCATGAACAGGGTCTGGTTGCCGCGGATCACATCCATGATCAGCCGTTCATAGGCGTCCTGCGGGCGACCGGCCTCCGGCAGACTGTCGGCAAAGGTCATGTCCAGATCGGCAGAGGTCAGGCGCATGCCTCCTGGGCCGGGGTCCTTGATGGTGGTCTTGAGCGTGATGCCCTCGTCCGGTTGCAGGCGAATAACAAGCATGTTGCCGTCGATGGCGTTGTCCTCGCCAAAGATATTATGCGGCGGCTTGCGGAAGTAGACGGCGATTTCCGACACCCGCTCGCGCAGGCATTTGCCGGTGCGCAGGTAGAACGGCGTGCCCGCCCATCGCCAGTTGGCCACCTCGACCTTCATGGCAACAAAGCTCTCTGTGCGGCTGGCGGGATTGCCCGCATGGTCGCGGTAGCTGTCATCACCCGCCTTGGCGCGGTACTGCCCACGCACGATGTTGTCCATCGGCGTCGCCTCAAGGCTTTCGATCACCTTGAGTTTCTCGTTGCGCACGGCGTTGGGCTCAAAGGTCGAGGGCGGCTCCATCGCGGTGAGACACAAGAGCTGCATCAGGTGGTTCTGCACCATGTCCCGCATGGCGCCGGATTTGTCGTAGTATTCACCACGCCCCGCCACCGAGATGCTCTCGGAGACGGTGATCTGCACATGGTCGATGTGGTGCGAGTTCCACTGCGGCTCAAACAGCGAATTGGCAAAGCGCAGCGCCATCAGGTTTTGCACCGTTTCTTTGCCAAGGTAGTGGTCGATCCGGTAGATCTGGCTTTCTTCAAAGTGCTCGCGCAGGGCTGCGTTCAGAGCCTGCGCCGAGGCCAGGTCGTGACCAAAGGGTTTTTCCACCACGATGCGGCTGTCGTCATCCGCGATGCCGGTGGATTTGAGCCGCCCGGCAATGTCACCAAACAGCGAGGGCGCAACCGAGAGGTAAAACGCCCGCACCACACCATCGCGCAGCTTGCTGCCGAGGTCGGACCAGCCGCCTTCGCCCTTGGCATCGACGGAGGCATAGTCGAGCAGCGCCAGAAACCGCTCCACATCCGGCTCCGCATCGGCGGGGATATCGCCGAATTCCTTCAGCGCATCGCCCACGAGGGTCTGGAACTCGCCCTGATCCATCTTGGAGCGCGACGCCCCGATGATGCGGCTGGTGTCGTCGAACTGGCCGATCTGGAACCGGTGGAACAGGCTCGGCAGGATTTTGCGCCGTGCAAGGTCGCCGGTGGCGCCGAACAAGACGAAGTCGAAACTGTCTACGGGGATGACGCGGGATACCATAAGTGTCTTCCTCTTGGTTGGCGGGTCAGGTTGAAAGCTTGGCCAGCAGGCCGCGGGTGGAGGCATCTTTTTGGGATGCATCTGCCCCTTCGACCATCGGCAGGAGGCGGGTCGCCAGTTCCTTGCCCAACTCGACGCCCCATTGGTCAAAGGAGTTGATCCCCCAGATCACGCCTTCGGTGAACACACGGTGTTCATATAGCGCAACGATCTGGCCAAACACGAAAGGCGTCAGTTTGGGATAGGCAATGGTCACCGAGGGACGGTTGCCGGGAAAGCTCAGATGCCCGGCCATCCGGTCAGCGTCAGCGCCGCTAAAGCCACGTTTTTCGGCGATCACGCGTGCCTCATCCCATGACCGCCCCAGCATCAGCGCCTCGGATTGGGCGAGGCAATTGGCCTTCAGCAGGTTGTGCTGATGGGCCAGATCGGGCTCGTGACCTGTGGCGGCGATCAGGAACTCGGTGGGGACCACCTGCGTGCCCTGATGGAGCAGCTGGTAAAACGCATGCTGGCCATTGGTGCCCGGCTCGCCCCAGACTACGGGGCCAGAGGCGCGGGGCAGGGGGGTGCCATCCAGCGCGACGGACTTGCCGTTACTCTCCATATCGAGCTGCTGCAAATAGGCAGGCAGGCGCGAGAGCCGCTGATCGTAGGGCAGCACCGCGCGCGAAGCATAGCCGCAGATATTGTTGTGCCAGACACCGATCAGCCCCAGAAGCACGGGTAGGTTTTCAGACAGTGGCGCGCTGCGGAAATGCTCATCCATCGCCGCCGCGCCATCAAGAAACGCGCGGAATGCCTCTGGCCCCACGGCGATCATGATTGGCAGACCGATCGGCCCCCACATGGAATAGCGCCCGCCGACCCAATCGGCAAAGCCAAAGACACGGGCGTCGGGAATGCCCATCGCGGCGGTCTTGTCCATCGCGGTCGATACCGCCGCCAGATGCGCAGAGACATCGTCGCCCAGCGTGCCTTGCAGCCATGTGATGGCGGTCTGGGCGTTGGTCATCGTCTCGATGGTGGTGAAGGTTTTTGAGGCAATCACGATCAATGTGGTCTCAGGGTTCAACCCCGCCAACACATCATGAATATGCGCGCCGTCCACATTGGAGACGAAATGGCAGGCAGGCCCGTCGTGATAGGGTGCGAGCGCCAATGTCGCCATCACGGGACCAAGGTCAGAGCCGCCGATGCCAATATTCACCACATCCGTAAATGCCTTGCCGGACTTGGTCACATAGCTGCCATCGCGCAGGGCAGATGCGAACCCACCCATGCGGGTCAACACCTCCTGAATACCGGGCACCACGTTTTCGCCGTCCACCTCGATTACCGCATCGGCGGGGGCGCGCAGGGCGGTGTGCAGCACCGCGCGGCCTTCGGTGGTGTTGATTTTCTCGCCCGTCATCAGCGCGTCGATCTTTGCGGTGAGATCCGCGCTTTCGGCCAGCTGCAACAGCAGATCGCGCGCCGTGTCATCCAGTGCGGTCTTGGAGTAATCCAACAGCATGTCATCTGCGGATGCCGTGTATCGGTCAAACCGATCAGCGTCCTGTGCAAACCGCGCGGCCAGCGGCGTGGATTCTGTCGCGGCACGATGGGCCTGGAGTTTGTGCCAAATATCACTCATCGGATCAGCTCCTCATGGGTCTGCGGCGGGACCGGCCATCAGGCTTGCCGGGGCCGGGCGGGGCGAAAAGGGACGGCTGCGTCGACTCTCGCCGCCTATATGCCAAGTTAGCGCTAACAATGCCAGATCTAATTCAGACCTCTCATCGCGATAGCGAAGCGCGGTTGCCCGATCCTGTCTCAGGGTCCGTGACATGTTCGGATCTGCCCGCTGCTTCACTGCTGTGTTCGAGGTCTGTATGCCATGACAGCGCTGTCGTACCAACAGGGCATGCAAAAAAAACCGCAGTTGTGTGAAGCGGTTCATAGTGACCCAAAGCGCCGCCCGCTACGGTCTTTCCCATACGAAGCGGAACACCCGCCCGAGATTTGGAGGAAAGTGATATGGTCCATCACATCAAAACCGTTGCCTTGGCGGCCCTGATCGCGGGCGTTTCCCTGAGCAAGGTCTATGCCTCAGATGCATATTGCCCCACCGCGGATCACGCAGCGGCTGCGGTTGTGACGCAGGTCTGACGCCGACAGTCTGCCGGTTCTGATTTCAGAGCTCAACCAGTGTCTGTGCCCGCGCGGCTTGCGGGCGAGTCGAGGCCACCGATCTCGCACAGATGCCGGATCACCTGTTCCACTCCGGTCCCGTGGCGCATCGCGGCAAAGACGAATGGCAAGCCCTTGCGCATGCGGGTGGCGTCGCTTTCCATCACCTCAAGAGATGCGCCCACATGTGGTGCCAGATCGGTCTTGTTGATGATCAACAGGTCGGACCGGGTGATGGCGGGGCCGCCCTTGCGGGGGATTTCCTCGCCCGCGGCGACATCAATCACATAGAGCGTCACATCCGCCAGTTCCGGTGAAAACGTCGCAGAGAGGTTGTCCCCACCGCTCTCGATCAGCACGATCTCGACCTCCGGGTGGCGTTTTTGCATCTCGGCCACGGCCGCGAGGTTGATCGAGGCATCCTCACGGATCGCCGTATGCGGACAGCCTCCGGTCTCGACGCCAATCACACGGTCCTGCGGCAGGATTTGCTGACGCATCAATGCCTCGGCATCCTCCTGCGTGTAGATGTCATTGGTGATGACACCGATGGAGTGATGATCCTTCAGCGCGCGGGCCAGCTGCGCCGTCAGGGTGGTTTTGCCTGCACCCACGGGGCCTCCGATCCCGACGCGAAGCGGGCCGTTGTGCGAAGTCGTCTTCGAGGTCATGAGCGGAAGATCCTTGAATATTGGGTTTCATGGCGCATGGATGCGATGTCTGCGGCAAAGCTCGCACCAAAGAGATCGTCGAGCGTGGAGGACAAGGCGGCTTGGGCCGTGTCGCGCAAGTGCGGCGAGAGGGCAGAGAGGCGCTGCTGTGCGTCTGTCTGGCCAAGCGCTAGAAGTCTTTGACCAGCGGCGATGAGGTTTGAAAGGAATGCATGCAGATACATCTGCACGGTGAGATCCAGCGGGATGTCATGTTGCCGTGCGGCACATCCCACCGCCACCGGATAGGTGAGATGCGCGAGGTCATTGCCCCAGGCGGCGGCTGTGGTTCGGCAAAACGCCGCGCCTTGCAGGTCGGTTTCTTGCAGGCGCTCGGCCGAGGGGCAAAAGGCGCGGGCGGTGGCGTCGATCTCGGACAGGTCCGCAGCCGTCTCTGCCCGATAGGCACAGGCCAGCAGCACCGCGTCAGAGCGTGCGCCCCCATGGGTCAGAAGGTCTGTCAGCCATCGGGACAACCCGTCGCCATCGCTGACATGCCCCTCTGCCACCGCACACTCCAGCCCGTGTGAATAGGCAAAAGCCCCCACCGGATAGGCAGGCGACAGCCATTGCATCAACAAAAGCGTGGCCTCAGTGCTCATGGCTGTGGTCGTGATCGGCGTGGCCGTGATGATGCGTATGCCCATGTTCATGCGCATGGGTGCGCCCGTGGCCATATGCGCCGCCTTCCGGGGTAAACGGCTCAACAACCTCGCGCACAGTTGCACCGAGGTGGTCGAGCATCGCCCGGATCACATGATCTCGCTGGATCAGCAGGCGGGTGTCTTCGATCTGGCAGGGGGTGTGGCGATTGCCGATGTGCCAGGCGATCTGCGGCAGATGGTCGGCAGTGACCTCCAGCAGCGGCTCAGAGGCTGCGACCACAAGCACCTCGCCGCCGCCCTCCAGCAGAAGAACGCCGCCATGATCGAGCGAAGTCGTATTGAGCAGGTCAACCAGCAGGCGCTCACCGCTTTCGCAGGTCAGCACCTTGCGACGCAGAAAACGGGCGTCATAGTCAAGCACCACGCGGTCGCGAGGGCTCTGGTCATGCGGGTGCCCGTGGTAGTGGCGGGCGGTCAGCCGGGGGGCGCTCATGACAGGCCCCCCGCTGTGGTCGTTTTCAGGTGTCTCTGCGTGCAGAGGCTCAGACGTACATGATGTCCGAGAAAACGTGTTTTACAACGTCGTCGCGCTTCAGGCCGCGCTTTGCCAATTCCTCGTCGGACAGCGCCATCAAGGTGCGGGCGCGGTTCACACGATGATTGGATTCTGCGAGGTGAACCAGACCGTTGCCAATCGCGCGGAAAAAGCCTGCGATCAGGCCCAGCGGATTGAAGGGGGCGCGTGTTTGTGCGTTCGATGCGTATGCCATGGGGATATGCTCCTGTGTTCAAGAATGTCTCTCCCGTGACACCAATATAGCTGCAGTGCAGCAAATAGGTAGGTAGTGTTGACGCATTCCCGCCATGCGTCTGTGACAAGGCAGGGGGTGAAGATTCTGATTTTGCTGAATATTTCGGCATGATGATGGGGCCTTTGATCGATTTGTCGCCGTGTTTTGGCCAAGGGGGCAGCCGCGCGACCATCTCGGGTTGCAGCTGGGGTGCGCTTCAGAACAGGAAATACCGCTGCGCCATGGGCAGCTCCGCCGCTGGCTGACAGGTCAGCAACTCACCGTCTGCGCGCACCTCATAGGTTTCCGGGTGGACCTCGATATGTGGTGTCGCATCGTTGAGCTTCAGCGCGGATTTATCGATCCCCCGCGTGCCCTTCACGGCGAGCGTCTGCTTTGCCAGGCCAAGTTGGCCACGGATGCCCGCCGCCTGCGCCGCCTCTGACACGAATGTCACGGCGGACTGTTCCACCGAGCGGCCATGGGCCCCCCACATGGGCCGGGAATAGACCGGTTGCGGCGTCGGGATCGAGGCGTTGGGATCGCCCATCTGGGCACAAACAATTGTGCCCCCCATCAGCACCATTTCCGGCTTCACGCCAAAGAACGCCGGGTTCCACAGCACCAGATCGGCCCGTTTGCCAACCTCAATCGAGCCAACCTCATGCGAGATGCCATGCGCGATCGCCGGGTTGATGGTGTATTTCGCCACATAGCGGCGAACGCGGAAATTGTCGTTCTCGCCGACCTCATCCGAAAGCCGCCCGCGCTGTTTCTTCATCTTGTCGGCGGTCTGCCATGTGCGGATGATCACCTCGCCGACGCGCCCCATCGCCTGACTGTCCGACGCGATGATCGAGAACGCCCCCATATCGTGCAGGATGTCCTCGGCGGCGATGGTTTCCCGGCGAATGCGGCTCTCGGCAAAGGCCACATCTTCGGGGATGGATTTGTCGAGGTGGTGACACACCATCAGCATGTCGAGGTGCTCTTCGAGCGTGTTCACAGTGAAGGGCCGCGTCGGGTTGGTCGAGGACGGCAGCACATGCTCCTCGCCGCAGATCTTGATGATATCGGGGGCATGGCCACCGCCTGCGCCTTCGGTATGAAAGGCATGGATGGTGCGGCCTTTCATCGCCTTTACGGTATGTTCGACAAAACCCGATTCATTCAGCGTATCGGTGTGGATCATCACCTGCACATCCATCGCATCGGCAACCCCGAGGCAGCAGTCGATGGCGGCAGGGGTGGTGCCCCAGTCCTCGTGCAGTTTCAACGCGCAGGCGCCCGCGTTCACCTGTTCCTCGATGGCAGCCGGCAGCGAAGCATTCCCTTTGCCAGCAAAGGCGAGGTTCATCGGAAACGCATCTGCGGCCTGCATCATGCGACCAAGGTGCCAGGCACCGGGGGTGCAGGTGGTGGCCAAGGTCCCATGCGCTGGCCCGGTGCCGCCGCCCAGCATGGTGGTGAGGCCAGAATGCAGCGCATCCTCGATCTGTTGTGGGCAGATATAATGGATATGACTGTCAAACCCACCCGCCGTGAGGATGCGCCCTTCGCCCGCGATCACCTCGGTGCCGGGGCCGACGATGATGGTCACGTCGGGCTGGGTGTCCGGGTTTCCGGCTTTGCCGATGGCATGGATGCGCCCATCCTTCAGGCCGATGTCAGCCTTGTAGATGCCGGTCCAGTCAAGGATCAGCGCATTGGTGATCACAGTATCAACCGCGCCCGCCGCGCGTGTGGTCTGTGCCTGCCCCATCCCGTCACGGATCACCTTGCCGCCGCCGAATTTGACTTCCTCGCCATAGGGACCGGTGAGGTCGCGCTCCACCTCGATGATCAGGTCAGTATCGGCCAACCGCACGCGGTCCCCGGTGGTGGGGCCATACATGGCGGCATAGTCAGAGCGGGAGATTTTGGCGGGCATGTCGGGCTTATCCTGCTGTTGTAGCGAAATTTTTCTGGTCAATGCACGGCAGAGAACCGGGTGTTCTGCGTGTCGTGCATTTGGGAAGGTTGTGATGTGTGAAGATTGAGAGGCTCCTGAGCCACTGCGGCTCGCCCTTCATCAAGGAGCGCCTTTTCGTGTCTACATTCAGTTTTTCCTGATCCTGCTTGTCGAGACAGATCGGTAAGTCGTGATCGCAAAACGACCCGCCCGGACGACAGGCCGGGCCGCGTCCGACCCTCCCCCGGGGAGGGCGCGTTGGCATCGTGGAGACAAGCGAAACCGATGCTCTGGGGCGTGAGGGCGCGTTCATCAGCGAAGGCAGCAGCGCCCACCCAGGCTCGGTCGCGGCCCTCAGCGTGTCCATCACAACTCCCCCATTACCTGAGCATTGAACCCATAGACCCGGCGCGCACCCCCAATCGGGATCAGTTGCACTTCGCGGCGCTGACCGGGCTCAAACCGCACAGCGGTGCCTGCGGCAATGTCCAGGCGCAGACCACGGGCAGCGGCGCGGTCAAACTCCAACGCGGGGTTGGCTTCGGCAAAATGGTAGTGACTGCCCACCTGAACCGGGCGGTCGCCGGTGTTGGCGACCATCAAGGTGAGGGCCTCGGCCCCCTGATTCAGGGTCAATTCACCACTGGCGGGGAACATCTCTCCGGGGATCATGTGAAGCGCTCCTCAGCCTGCGAGCCCAAGCGCGGAACCGGCAAGGACAACGCAGGCCCCGAGGACGCGGGGCAGGGTGGCGCTGCGCTGCGCCAAGGTCAGCCCACCGGCAACACCGGCGGCGTGCAGCAGAGCCGTTGAGAGCGCAAAGCCGGCCAGATACGGCAGGGCCTCGGCTGCACCGATTTCCGCACCGTGAGCATGGCCATGAAACAGCGCAAAAATCCCGGTGATCGCCGCCGCCCCGGCAAGCGGTATCCGAAGTGCCAGCGCAGCCATACCGCCAAGCACCATGACAGAGGCGAGAATCATCGGCTCGACCAACGGCAGGTCCACGCCGCGCATGGCGAAAAGGAACCCGAGCGTCATCATGCCCACAAAGGCGGTCGGCAGCAGCCAGAGTGCGCGGGTCTCACCTGTGCGGCGCGCCTGCACAACGGCCCACAGGCCCACCGCCACCATGGCGAGGATATGATCCGGGCCGAACACCGGATGGCTGGCGCCAGCGGCAAAGGATCCATGCCCGGCCGGGTCCAGATGCGCAAAGGCAGGGCTGGCGGTCAGCAGGGCAGCGAGGGAAAGGGCAATGCGGGATGTCATGTCGGTCAGTCCTTGGAAAGCGGTCAGTCAGCGAATGGGGTTATGCACGGTCACCAGCTTAGTGCCGTCGGGAAAGGTGGCCTCGACCTGAACCTCGTGGATCATCTCGGGCACGCCGGCCATGCAGTCTGCACGGGTGATGACCTCGGCCCCGGCCTGCATCATCTCTGCGACGGAGCGGCCATCGCGTGCGCCCTCGACCACAGCATCGGTGATTAGCGCGATTGCCTCGGGGTGGTTGAGTTTGACCCCGCGGGCGAGCCGCTTGCGTGCAACCTCGGCGGCCATGGCGACCAGCAGTTTGTCCTTCTCTCTCGGGGTCAGGTTCATGGGTGTGGCGCTTTCATGGTCAAAGTCTCCAGCAACGGGGCAGGCCACCCTCGGTCAGCCTGTCAAGAAGGGGCAGCAGGCTCTGGCGCAGGACAAAACTATCCACCGCCAAGAGCCGCATATGCAGTAAATCGGGGGCGAGGAGCGAGGCGCCGCCAAGGGCGTCGCCGCCGTCCGGCAGGTGAGCGCGCAGCCCCCCCAGCGTCGCCTCGGCGTCTGGTGCGGCCAGCAGGAGGGTCGCCATCGCGCTGCATGGCGCCGACAGGACGCCAGCCACGCCCGGACGGCTGAGCTGCGCGGCCAGATCGCCTTGCAGATGGATTGCATCGCGATAAATGAGCTGTCCCGCGCGCCGGATCTGGATGTGATCGCGAAACCGGGCGGATGTAAGCGCCTCGCCCATTGCGGCGCGTCCGAACACCAGCGGCTCTACCAGCAAGAGCCGTGCATCCTCTGCCAGATCGGCTTGCAAACTCCGGGTGAAATCGCTGCGCTGAAAGAGGATCGTTTCCTGCGGCAGCCAATTGAGGCAGGCACGGGCGGCGACGTTCAGGTGTGTGGTGATCTGGCCGCTCTGTCCGGGTTGCGCGCGGTAGGCGCGTTCGGCGGCCTGGGTGGTGAGGGTCAGCTGGCTGTCCGGCCCGGCTGCGGCGTCAATGGCAAAGCGATCGCCTCCGGTAATGCCGCCTGCAGTGTTCACCAGAACCGCCTCCAGCGGCGGGCGGCCCTCGGGAAACAGCAGTTTCAGCGCCCCGGACTGATGCAGGTGATCGAGCGCGACCTGACCATCGCCACGGCGCTTGGCCGAGAGGCGCGCGCGCCCGACCGCCCGGGGTTGAGCAAAGGCAGGCGCATCGGCCAGCGCGGGCGTCCGTGCCGTTATGTCGGTGATGTGATTGATCGCCCTCTCCCCGAAATGCCGCCACCGGGTCGGTTCCAGTGGCGTGTCCTCACGGTTCGATTTGTCCCAGTCCGCGCGCGCAAGTGCCATTTCAGACCGCAATTTCAGGCGGCTGAATGGCGTGTTTGACGATTTTTGCGCCGTTTTGCGCAAAAGCCGCCCAATAAATGGGCATGTGGAGATTTGTCCGCGAGCGGCCGGGGCTGGCAATTGCCAAGCGATGCGGCGTTGCAGAAATCTGAACCCGTCTGGAGAGGATGACCCCGCCGCCAAGAATGCGGGGCCCCGGTCCGGCCGCTATCGATAAGGCGTGTGACGACCCTGCGAATTGCACCTCGACCGGGTCGCCACACTCAATCGCAACAACAGTTGCAGGGTGGGAAGGTAATGCTCCGCTGCCGGTTCGGCAAGCGACAGCGGCCCGATGTGCCCTGCGTGGAGGGATCTACGATGACGTTTTTCACCAAAACCGCTGCCAGCGCGCTGGCTCTGACCATTGGCGCAGGCGCTGCCGCCGCCGCAGACTGCCCGATCAAGGTGGGTGTGCTGCACTCGCTGTCCGGCACGATGGCGATTTCGGAAACCACGCTCAAGGACACCATGCTGATGCTGGTGGAGGATCAGAACGACAAAGGTGGCCTGCTGGGATGCGAGCTGGAGGCCGTGGTGGTCGACCCGGCGTCCGACTGGCCGCTCTTTGCCGAAAAAGCACGCGAATTGCTGACCGTCCATGATGTCGACGTAATCTTCGGCAACTGGACCTCGGTCAGCCGCAAATCCGTCCTCCCCGTCATCGAAGAGCTCAACGGCCTGCTGTTCTACCCGGTCCAGTACGAAGGCGAAGAGAGCTCCAAGAACGTCTTCTACACCGGCGCGGCCCCGAACCAGCAGGCGATCCCGGCGACGGATTACTTCCTCGAAGAACTGGGCGTGGAGAAGTTCGCACTGCTTGGCACCGACTACGTCTACCCGCGGACCACGAACAACATCCTGGAGGCCTATCTTCAGGACAAGGGCATCCCGGCTGAGGATATCTTTGTCAACTACACGCCCTTTGGCCACTCCGACTGGTCCAAGATCGTCGCCGATGTCGTGGCGCTGGGCGCGGATGGCAAGAAGGTCGGCGTGATCTCCACCATCAACGGCGACGCCAATATCGGCTTCTACAAGGAGTTGGCGGCGGCGGGTATCTCTGCCGACGACATCCCGGTGGTGGCCTTCTCCGTCGGCGAAGAAGAGCTTTCCGGCCTTGATACCTCCAACCTCGTGGGGCACCTGGCCGCGTGGAACTACTTCCAATCTGCCGACACCGAAGCCAACACGGCCTTTGTCGACAAGTGGAAGACCCTGATGGGGCAGGAGCGCGTCACCAATGACCCGATGGAGGCGCATTACATCGGTTTCAACATGTGGGCCAATGCGGTGAGCGCGGCGGAGACAACGGATGTCGATGCGGTGCGAACGGCCATGTATGTTCAGGAGTTCCCGAACCTGACCGGCGGCACCGCCGTGATGCTGCCGAACCACCATCTGGCAAAGCCGGTGCTGATCGGCGAAATCCAGGAGGACGGCCAGTTCGACATCATCTCCGCCACCGATCCGGTGCCCGGCGACGCGTGGACCGATTTCCTGCCCGACTCCGCGGTCCTGACCTCGGATTGGAAGGATCTTGGCTGTGGCATGTACAATACCCAGACCGAGACCTGTGTGCAGTTGAAATCCAACTACTGATTTCTGCTGACGGGCTCCGGGTGCCTGACGGCCCCGGAGCCGATTGACACCGACCTCCGGGTTCAACCGGCGGCACCAATAGGGCCGGACCACCTTCCATGACATGTAAATTTCGTGCTGATCTGCTGTTGTTCTTCTGCGGTGTGCTGGCATTGGGTCTGGCCAGTTTCGCCAGACCCGGGCACGCGCAGGAGGCCGGCCCCCTGCAACAGCTGTTGCAACAGGATGCCGCTCTGATCTCCAAAGCCTCACGCAGGACCATCGGACCGGTCATTGACCGCATCGTCGCCTCCGACTTGCCGGCGGTGCCCATGTTCCTGTCGGCCTGGCAGGACAAGACCATCTGGCAACGCCGCGCGGACGGTCTGTTCTTTGTCGGCGCGGACACGGGGGATCGCACCTATCGTCTGACGGATATCGACAGCGGCGCGGTGATCGCGACCGTCCCGAAGGATGATCTCAAGCAGTTGAAACCGAACAGCGGCGTGCGCGGGCTGATCGCCACCGCCCTGGTCCGGTTCCAGCTGTCCGACCCTGACCCCAGTCTTCGGGAGGAGGCGTTGACCGCCATCGAGCGCCGGCCGGAGGCGGGGCTGCTTGCCCCCCTGCGCGCCTCTATCGACACCGAACCCGATGCCGAGCTGAAGGCCCGGAAGATGCGGATCGAGCGCCTGTTGACCATCGGCCATGGTCGCGATCCGGCCGAACGCGTTGCCGCGATCAAGGACATGTCGGGCGATCTCGGCGTTGATCTGCGCGCCGCACTCAATCCGCTGGTCGCGACCCGGCTGCAGATCTCCACAGACCTCCCCGAAGGGGTCAACCTCGCCCGTGTGTTGTCTCCCGGAGGACCCGATCTGGGCCGTCTCGAAGCCTATGACATGCTGGCGGAGGCGGAACTGGTGCCAGCGCGCCAGACGCCGGATCAGATCAGGACCGTGCTGTCGAACCATGTCGAGGGCGGCACCGTCGGGGGTGTCGCGCTGGTGCGGCTTTCGACCCCGGACGCCCGTGCCATCGCCTATGACACCTTGGCGCAAGAAGGCAAGGTCGCGCCTTTGGTCCGGGATGAGGTGATCGATGCGGCACTTGCGGCGCATGTGTTCTTTGAAACCTATGCAGAGCCGAACCCGGAGGTGACCGCCGCCGCTCTTGCTGCGCTGCAGGGCATCTCCACCCGTGTCGGTCTCAATCAGACGCTGGACCTGGGGCTGGATGCGATTTCACTGGCCTCGATCTATTTCCTGGCGGCGATCGGTCTTGCCATCACCTTTGGCCTGATGGGGGTCATCAATATGGCCCATGGCGAATTTATCATGATGGGCGCCTATACCGGCTATCTGGTGCAGCAGGTGATCCCGAACCACACGGTGTCGATCCTCCTGGCAATCCCGCTCGCCTTTGCGGTCACCTTTGCCGCTGGCGTCGCAATGGAACGTCTGGTGATCCGCCACCTCTACAATCGGCCGCTGGAAACCCTGCTTGCGACCTTTGGCATCTCCATCGCCCTGCAGCAGCTGGCCAAGAACATCTTCGGCACCCAGGCGCGTCCGCTGACGGCCCCCGGCTGGCTGGATGGGGCACTGGTCCTGAACGACGTGGTGGCGATCAGCTACATCCGCATCGCGATCTTTGTTCTGGCGCTGATCTTCCTCGGCTTTTTCCTCTTCCTGATGAAACGGACCCGTCTCGGACTTGAAACCCGGACCGTGACGCAGAACCCGCGCATGGCCGCCGCCATGGGCATCAACCCGGGACGCGTCAACATGCTGACCTTCGGTCTCGGCTCCGGCATTGCGGGCATCGCAGGCGTTGCCATCGGCCTCTACGCCAAGGTCACGTCCGAGCTGGGCGCCGACTATATCGTGCAAAGCTTCATGACCGTGGTGGTCGGCGGTGTCGGCAACATCTGGGGCGCGCTCCTCGGCGCCACGATGATCGGCACCCTGCAAAAGGGGATCGAGTGGCTCAACCCCTCTAACACGCTCGCCGCCCAGACCTACATGATCATCTTCATCATCATTTTCATCCAGTTCCGGCCCCGCGGCATCATCGCCCTCAAAGGCCGCGCAGCGGGAGATTGACCGCCATGACCCTTCATCTTTTTGAAAATACCTCGGGGGGGACGGGGGGCTGGCCCCCCGCCGCAGGAGGGACGCGCCATGCGTAAATCCTTTATCGCGCAGCACCCCTCGGTGCTGGTCTTCCTCCTGGGCCTCGCGGCCTTCACCCTCGGCGTCAGCCTCCTGGCCGAAGGGTTTGGCATCGGTCTCATTTCCACCTCTTTCATCAAGACATTGGGCAAAACGCTCTGCCTCTGTCTTGTGGCCATCGCGATGGACCTGATCTGGGGCTATTGCGGCATCCTGTCCTTGGGCCATTTCGCCTTCTTCGGTCTCGGCGGTTACATGATCGGCATGTGGTTGATGTATGCCCGCACCGAGATCATCGTGGAGGCTTCGCTGGCCCAAGGCGTGATCCCGCCAACCCCGCAAGAGGTGATCGACGGCATCGGCAGCCAGATCTTTGGCGTCGTGGGCGCGTCGGACTTTCCGGTGATTTGGATGTTCGCCGACAGTCTGACGCTGCAGCTTGCTCTGGTTCTGCTGGTGCCCGCGATCTTGGCGCTGGTCTTTGGCTGGCTGGCCTTTCGCAGCCGCGTCACCGGCGTGTATCTGTCGATCCTGACCCAGGCGATGACGCTGGCGCTGGCGCTTTACCTGTTCCAGAACGACTCCGGCCTGCGTGGCAACAATGGCCTTTCGGGCCTGCAGAACCTGCCCGGTGTCACGGCGCCGCAATCGGCGATTTCGCTCTGGTTCTTCTGGGCCTCGGCGCTGGCCCTCGGGCTGGGCTATCTCCTCAGCGCCTGGGTGGTCTCCGGCAAGTTCGGCTCCGTCATCCGCGGCATTCGCGACAACGAGGCCCGCGTGCGCTTCCTCGGCTACCCGGTCGAAAGCTTCAAGCTGATGCTGTTCACTCTGACCGCGATGATCGCGGCCATCGCGGGCGCGCTCTATTATCCGCAGGCGGGGATCATCAACCCGGCCGAGATTGCCCCCATCGCCTCGATCTACCTAGCGGTCTGGGTCGCCATCGGCGGGCGGGGGCGGCTCTATGGCGCGGTCCTGGGTGCGGGGTTTGTCAGCCTTGTCTCCACCTGGTTCACCGGCGGGCAAGCGCCCGACATCAATCTGGGGTTCTACACCCTGCAATGGGTGGACTGGTGGCAGGTGATCCTTGGGCTGTCCTTCGTCCTTGTCACGCTGTTTGCGCCCAAGGGCATCGGCGGTCTGTTTGACCTTCTGAACCGCGGGGACAAGGCATGAGTCAGATGAATACGCTTCTGGAGGTGTCCGGTGTCTCCGTGTCCTTTGACGGGTTCAAGGCGATCAACAACCTGTCGTTTCAGATTGGCCCGGCGGAACTGCGCGCGGTGATCGGCCCAAATGGCGCGGGCAAGACCACCTTCATGGATATCGTCACCGGCAAGACCCGGCCCGACGCGGGGCGGGTGCTCTTTGGCGAAAAATCCATCTCTTTGCTCACTCTGTCCGAAGCGCAGATCGCGCAGGCCGGGGTGGGGCGCAAGTTTCAGAAACCCACGGTGTTTGAGAATCAAACCATCCGGGAAAACCTGATGATGGCGCTGAAGGCTCCGCGCAGCTGGTGGTCGGTCCTGACCTTCCGGGCAGAGGACACCCATGTCGCACGTGTCTCGGAGCTGGCCGAGGAGGTCGGTCTGTTGGACCAGCTTGATCGCATCGCGGGAGAACTGTCGCATGGGCAGAAACAATGGCTGGAGATCGGCATGTTGCTGGCGCAGGAGCCGCGCCTCCTGCTGGTCGACGAACCTGCTGCCGGCATGACGCCGGAAGAGCGCGCGCATACCACCGATCTGCTGGTCGAGGCCGCCCGCACCCGCGCCGTGGTTGTGGTCGAACATGACATGGAGTTTGTGCGCCGCCTCAATTGCAAGGTCACGGTCCTGCATGAAGGGGCGGTTCTGGCCGAGGGCGGTCTGGACCACGTCACGGCTGATCCGCATGTCATCGATGTGTATCTGGGGCGCTGAACATATGCTGGAATTGAACGATATCACATTGCACTACGGCCATAGCCAGATCCTGAACGGGGTCTCGATGACTGCCGAGGTGGGCGAGGTGACCTGCGTGATGGGCTGCAACGGGGTCGGCAAGACCTCGTTGATGAAGGCGATCACCGGCACCCATGCGCGCACGGGCGGAGGGGTGACGCTGGACGGTGAGGTGCTGGGGGTGCTGCCAGCGCATGTGCTGGCGCAGAAAGGCATCGCCTATGTGCCGCAGGGGCGCGATATTTTTCCGCTGTTGACGGTCAAGGAAAACCTAGAGACCGGCTTCGCCTGCCTGCCCAAGAGCGCGCATCACATCCCGGACCATATTTTTGATCTGTTCCCGGTGCTGAAGGAGATGATCTCGCGCCGGGGTGGGGATCTGTCGGGCGGTCAGCAGCAGCAGTTGGCCATCGCGCGTGCGCTGATCACGCGGCCCAAGCTGCTGGTGCTGGATGAACCGACCGAGGGCATTCAGCCCAATATCATCACTCAGATCGGCGAGGTCATCAAACTGCTGCGCGATCAGGGCGAAATGGCGATCGTGCTGGTGGAGCAGTATTTCGACTTTGCCTATGCGCTGGCGGATCGTTTTGTGGTGTTGCGCCGGGGTGATGTGGTGATGGCGGGCAAAAAGGGTGAGGTCGAACGCGCGGCGCTGCTGGACGGTGTGTCCGTCTAAGCGGGGTTTAAGCCGGGGGCAAGAAAGGGGCGCTCCCGCCCGGTTTGCCTGCATTAAAATGCCGTCAAACCCGTTGGGCCCGGCAGCGCACCTGCGGTGCGCTGCGGGTGCGCTTGGGTAGGCGTGTCCTGTCGTCTCTGCGCAACGGGATTGGCCTTTGGCGATTGGGTCGGCTATGCAAGGAACCAAAGTGTTTAACTTGCAAAGGACATTCCAGCATGACTCCGCTTCAAGGTCTCAAGGTGGTGGAACTCGCCCGTATTCTCGCCGGTCCGTGGATCGGGCAGGCCTTGGCGGATCTGGGGGCGGAGGTGGTGAAGGTCGAAAGCCCCGAAGGCGATGACACACGCCGCTGGGGGCCGCCCTTTGTGGAGCGGGACGGAGACAAGACCGCCGCCTATTATTATGCCGCCAACCGGGGCAAAACATGCGTCACCGCAGATTTTCGCACGCCAGAGGGGCAGGCCAAGGTCCGCGATCTGGTTGCGGGCGCAGATATCCTGATCGAGAATTTCAAAGTCGGAGGACTGGCGAAATATGGCCTCGATTACAAAAGCCTCGCTGAGGTGAACCCGCGACTCATTTATTGCTCGGTCACGGGGTTCGGGCAGGATGGGCCTTATGCCAGCCGTGCGGGCTATGATTTCCTGCTGCAAGGCATGTCGGGGCTGATGTCGATCACTGGTGCAGCGGAGGGTGAGCCGCAAAAGGTGGGCGTCGCGATCACGGATGTGGTGACAGGGCTATACGGCAGCATCGGCATTCTGGCCGCAGTCGAGCAGAGGCACCGGACCGGACGGGGACAGCATATCGATATGTCCCTGCTGGATTGTGCCACGGCCATGCTGGCGAACCAGAATATGAACTATCTGGTGACGGGCGACAGCCCCACCCGTATGGGCAATGAGCACCCCAATATCGCGCCCTATCAGGTGATGGCGGTGCGCGATGGGCATGTGATCCTTGCGGTCGGCAATGACGGTCAGTTCACGCGGCTGTGCGATGTGCTGAATCTCGGAGGTCTCAAGGATGACCCCCGTTTTCTCACCAACCAGCTGCGGGTCGCAAACCGGAGTGATCTGACGCCTATGCTGGCGGCGGCGCTGGCACAGTGGAGCCAGGCGGATTTGCTTGCCGCATTGGAGGCCGCGACCGTTCCGGCGGGGCCGATCAACACCATCGGGCAGGCGTTCGACGACGCGCAGATCAAACATCGACAGATGCAGATCGCGCCCGAAGGCGTGCCGGGCGTGCGCGGACCTTGGGTGTTTTCGGATGCGGAACTGGCGCTTGATCGCTCGGCACCGGTATTGCCGCGCAAGGCAGATTAACTGGGCGGATAGGCGTCGAGCGTCAGGCTTAAAGGAACCTCATCCCCGAGCAGACGTCTTACCTTGGGGTCGAGGCGTGGGCTATCCTTAGGCAGGGCACCGACATCAGCAAGGGCCTCGCGCGCAGTGCGTTTTTCCTCAAGCCGCACCCAGACCGTGCGGGTGGAAAACGGGCGACGATTGGCCCCGGCAGAGACCCCCAGGACCAGCCCTTGCAGATAAGAGATCTGATGCGGGTGTTCCGGCATCAATATCGTCTCTGAGAGTGCGCCGACGGTGTTGCGGGGGCGCTCTGTCAGACACAACCGTCCGCCGCGTTCTGCAACCAGCCCCAGATAGGTGCTGCGCTGGCGGATACTGCCGTCACTTGCGTGGGCGCGCTCGAATGTGTGGCTTACCACGTAGCCATCGACCTCTTTGAGATGGATCAGCGAGCGCAGCACCTGTCCGGGCCATGTGGGCGTGCAAAAATACCCATGATAGGTGCCGAGAAACCGGCGCAGGGGGCGCGCCTGATCGGCAAAACCCGTGCCGATGTGCCAAAGCGGCGCGGGGAGCTTGGGCGCGGTGGTCGGGCGACGCGCGGCTGCGAAGTGATCGGGGTCCGTAAAAAGATCGGCCTCATCTACGTCGAAATGACGCGCGATGCGGCGCAGGTTATGCGCCGAGGGCAGTCCGGCCCCCGAAAGGTAGCGGTTGAACTGTTGCCGGTTGAGGCCGATCTCGCGGCAGATCTGCGCGATCGAGGTGGCCTCGGCGCAGAGAAACCGTAAATTCTGACTGAAGGCCGTGCGCATGATCTGGGCTTTCGCGATGTGACGCGACTGTGCGTACATCTGCATCATCCCGCGTACAAGTGCGCAGTTTCACCCTGTTCGGATTTCGCGCACACTCTGCCCAAACGCATAAGGAAACGAGGCCGACATGTCCGCGCAGACTCCCATCACCGTGACAGACCACCTGTGGATCCCGTTGCCCGATGGGCGCAGGCTTGCGGCGCGGATGTGGCAGCCCGCAGGCGCAGGCCCGTTTCCGGTGATCCTTGAATATCTGCCCTACCGCAAACGCGATGGCACGGCCCCACGCGACGCCACGACGCATCCGGTGTTTGCCGCCCATGGCTATGCCTGCGTGCGGGTGGATATCACCGGCTCCGGTGACAGCGACGGGCGCTTTGATGACGAGTACTCCGAGCAGGAACTCTCGGATGGTGAGGCGGTGCTGGAGTGGATCGCGCAGCAGCCCTGGTCAACGGGCAAGGTCGGCATGATCGGGATTTCCTGGGGCGGGTTCAATGGCTTGCAAATGGCGTATCGCCGACCGGAGGCCTTGAAAGCGGTGGTTTCGGTGGCCTCTACCGTGGATCGCTATGCTGACGATATCCACTATATGGGGGGCTGCCTGCTCAGCGATAACAAGAACTGGGCGAGCCAGATGTTCGCCTATATGACCCGGCCACTGGATCCGAAGCTGCGCACGGATTGGCGCGCGGAATGGTTGGGCCGGATCAACGATCTGCCCTTTATGGCGGCGGATTGGCTGCGCCATCAGACGCGGGATGCGTTCTGGAAACATGGCTCCGTTTGCGAGGACTGGTCGGCGATTGAGGCGCCGGTGCTGGCAATCACCGGCTGGGCCGATGCCTATGTGAACGCCCCGCCGGCGCTGGCAGCAAAGATGACCGGCGCGCCGGCCAAGGCCTTGATGGGGCCGTGGGAACACCGCTATGCTCATATCTCTCAGATCGAGGCGGCGGATTTTCATGGCGAGGTGCTGCGCTGGTTTGATCAGTACCTCAAAGGTGAGGACGCCGGGGCAGCGGCCTTGCCCGACTACCGGGTCTTTATGCAGGAGTTCACCGCGCCAAGCCCGAAGAACCTGCCGCAGAACGGCCGTTGGGTGGCCGAAGCGCAGTGGCCCTCGCCCAATGTTATGGACGTGGAGTGGCCGCTGGCGGAGGGGGGATTTGCACCCGAGCCGCAGGCGGGTACGGCAAGGGTCCATAGCCCGGCGACCGTTGGGCAGGCGGGCGGCTATTTCTGCCCCGGTATCCGGATCGATAATGAACGCCCCGGCGACCAGAGCGTGGATGATCGGGCCTCGACCTGTTTTGACAGCACCGCGTTGCTCGCCCCGATGGAGATCCTGGGCCGTCCGCGCGTGCGACTGGCCTTCAGTGTCGACAAACCCGTCGCGCAGGTGGTGGCGCGGTTGTGCGATGTGGCGCCCTCTGGGCAGTCGCAGCGCATCACCTATCGCCCCCGCAACCTGTGCCATGACGACAGCCATGAGGTGGCAACGCGGTTGGAGCCGGGCAAGCGCTATGAGGTGGAGTTTGAGCTGAATGAGTGCGCGCATCGGGTGCTGGCGGGGCATCAATTGCGGCTGGCACTGTCGACCTCCTATTGGCCGATTGTCTGGCCCGCGCCGGAGGCTGCCGAGATCACGCTGCATCTGGACGGGTGCGCGCTGATCTTGCCGGAGCGCCGCGTCGAGGTTGAGATTGAGGCCCAGGCTCCGTGCGCGGCGCGTGACTACCCGAAGTATCAGGCCGAGGTGTTGGAAAAACCGTGGGGCGAGGCCGAGACACGTGTTGAGGCGGACGGGACCCATGTGCTGGAAAGCTTTGACAGCTATGGCGCGGCGCAGGATCTGACCCATGGCCAGCGTGTCGCCAGTAACGTGCGGATGCGCTATGCGATCCACCCCGATGATCCGGCCAGCGCGCGGTTTGACTGTGCTTGGGTCTTCAACTTTGGCCGCGATGGCGAAGGCGATCAGGAGGACTGGGGCGTGCGGATCGAGACCGACAGTTCGATGCATTGCGACACCGAGACTTTCACCCTCTGGCGCGGGATCAAAGCCTATGAAGGTGAAGAGGTGGTGTTGACGCGCGAGTGGACCGAGGTCATCCCGCGCGGCTGTCTCTGACGGTGGGCCCAAAGGGGCCACCGAGTTGGATCAAAGCGCGCCCGTCAGGATTGCGGCAGGGCGCGCGGGTCGAATTGGCACATCTCGCCCGCTTTGGCCAAGGCCTGATCCAGCCCGGAGAGGGAAAAACCACCGTAAAGCCAGGTTTCTCCTTCGGCTGCGCGATCCACCGCAAAGCTAAAATCACCCTTGGTGGCGAGCATGGCGCCGATCAATTCCGAGATGAAGCCCGGTGTCAGGCTCGCCCCATAGGTGAAGCCCGGTGCGGTGTAGAAAAACATCTCGTCACCAAACCACACCGGCTCATCCCCCAGATAAAGCGTCACACTATCTGCTGCCTCATCCCAGGGAGCCTCGACCTCGTCAGGGCCGTAAGGCGTGTAGATATAGTCGAAGCTGGCATTCAGACCGTTGTTTTCGAACGTGAACTCCAGATAGCCGGAGGTGTCGCGCGCGGAGGAGAGCGTATAGACGTGGCAGGTTTTGCCCTTGTAGACCGTAGCCCAATTGCCGGCCTCAAGGAACAGCGTCGAGGCCTGCGCGAGGCCACCCATAAGAGACAAGGCGAGCGCCGCAGCGATAGATTTCAGCATGAAAGATGTCCTAAACAAACGTGGTTGGCGCAAAGCTACTGCGCAATAGATGCGGAATCCTTAATGCGTTATCGCGTTTGCTGCTAACCGGGGACACCGTGGTTCAGTCGTCCGTCACATGGATGGCGAATTGCTCCAGCCCTGCGGATTGGGCTTCGATCACGCGGAAACTCTCGCGCACGCCAGCCTCGGTCAGGTCGCGCGCGACTGTCAGCAGCGTGTTGGGGGCGTGATCCTCGCAAAGCTCTGCCATATGGTCGATCTCGGCTTCGGCCACGGGGCGGGCGCTGGCCATATCCGGCGCGCCATAGGTCTCCATGAAATGCCGGGCGAGCTGTTCGATCAGCGTGGTGACCTCTTCGGCCTCGATCTGGGTTACGGCGACAAATGTCACCCGACCCGCAGTCTCCAGCCCCATCCAGCCATTGGCAAAGGCCTGACGTTGTTTGCCAACAAGGTCACCCTCGCTCCAGTTGGAGAACTCAAACCCGCCGGAAATACACCATTCCCCGGTGCGGGCGGGGCTGGCAAAGACGTTCATGTCGCTTTCGTCAAAATGAATGGCACGGGCCAGTTTCATCGCGTCTTTCTCCTGTCAGTCCTGCACCAGAACAGTGGTGAGCGGGATCAGATGGGTGGTTGTGTCGTCGCGCAGGAGCATTCCGAAATCCTCATCGACGCCAAGGAAGGTCCCGCTCAGCCCGGCTTGCTGGCGATCTTCGCCGATGCCATGCGCAAGCCCGCGCCATTCTGCATGAAGCGCTTTAAGTTCGCCTTCGTCCCACCGGTTGATCCAATGCAGGCAGTGGCGGGTCCAGCTTTCCAGCAGGCGCGGCGCAGCCACATCGGCGCAGCCTTCGGCATAGAGCGCGGTTTGATCCGGGGTGTCGCCCCCGTCGCCGGCAGGCCAGAGCGGCAGGTCCAAGCCCACAACCAGCCAGTCCGGCTGGGCGTCGGGCGCATCGGTACTGGCCGCGACGCGAAGGCGTCCGCATCGCGCGCCATTGATCAACAATCCACCGTCCCAGTCCAGATGCACGGCAACTTCAGGCGGGGCCAGCGCGCCAAGGGCGTTCTGAAAGCCCAGGCCGCAAACGGGCAGCATCGCCATGGCCTTGGCCAGCCGCACTTCGGGGGCGAGCACCAGTGCGGCACGCAAGATGTCAGTGCCGAGGTCATAGACCACAAGCCCGGCATCGACGCCCAGCTCGGCCTTCTGGCAGGCGAGATCAAACGGCTCCTGTCCCGGACCTGCGGCCTCGCCCGTCATCAGAGGGGGGAAGGTGACAGTCTCGTTCATACGACGCCGCGCTCCACGAGGGCTGCGGCGATGTCCTGAAAGGCACGAGCCTGTGTGCTGTCGGGTTTGGAGACCACGATGGGCGCGCCGCCATCCGCCGCCAAGCGGACATCCAGATGCAAGGGCACCTCAGCCAGGAGCGGTACGTTCAGTTTCTCAGCCTCCGCCGCAACGCCGCCATGGCCAAAGATATGCTCCTCATGGCCGCAGTTGGAACAGATGTGGGTCGACATGTTTTCAATGAGGCCGAGGATCGGCACGTTCAACTTGTGGAACATATCAATACCTTTGCGGGCATCAATCAGGGCCACATCCTGCGGGGTGGAGACCACGATCGCCCCGTCCACCTGCGCCTTTTGCGCCAGTGTCATCTGCACGTCGCCGGTGCCCGGCGGCAGGTCCACGATCAGCACATCGAGCGCGCCCCATTGCACCTGCATCATCATCTGTTGCAGCGCCCCCATCAGCATCGGGCCGCGCCAGACCACGGCCTGATCGTCATTGGTCATCAGACCGATCGACATCATTGTGACGCCGTGATTCCGCAGCGGCAGGATTGTCTTGCCGTCGGGGCTGGCCGGGCGGCCAGAGACACCCAGCATGCGCGGTTGCGAGGGGCCGTAGACATCCGCATCCAAGAGACCCACGCGTTTGCCGGCCTGCGCGAGGGCGCAGGCAAGGTTGGCCGAAACGGTGGATTTCCCGACGCCGCCCTTGCCCGAGGCGACCGCGATGATCTTTGCGACGCCGGGGATCTTTTGCGGGCCTTGCGGCTCTGCGGGCTTGTTGGATTTGAGATCCGGCGGGGCTTTGGTGCTATGGGCCGTCATCAGGGCCGAGACTTTCTCAACACCCGCGAGGTTGCTCACCTGAGCCTCGGCCTGATCGCGCACTGGCGCGTAGGCCTCGGATTTGGCCGGGTCAATTTCCAGCACAAACCGCACATTGCTGCCTTCAATGGTGAGGGCGCGGATGATGCCTGCGGCGACGATATCGCTGCCGCTCGCGGGGTCTTTCAGGGTCTTCAGGGCGTCGAGGACGGCGTCGCGGGTGATGGACACGCGGGTCTACTCCTTGGTTGGTCTGGTGGTTGGCCGGGTCAGGTCACGTGCCTGCATGGTGCCTGCTGCGCGCGCGGGTTAAAAGGGCTCAGTGGCGCAAGTTTGCCTCAATGGTCGCGCCGCGTGCTGAGATAATCCTCAGTGGTGCGCACGCGGGGACGGTCCTTGCCCGCAAAGGGGGAATCCTTTTGGTGGAACTGTGCATTCACGCGACAGTCATCGCACATCTGGATCATCCTGGCGGCATCCGGATTGGCAAACATCGCATGATTTCCTGCGAGCTTTTCCATGATCCGCTCGACGGTGGATTTGACTCCAAAGAGGCTGCCACATTCGATGCAGGCAAAGGGCTCTTCTTCATTCAAAACCACCTGATCCAGCGCCGAGGGGGCAAGGTTCAGGCGCGGCTCATAGGCGATAGCGTCCTCCGGGCAGACAGTGGCGCAGAGACCGCATTGCAGGCAGGCATCTTCCTGAAAGCGCAGCTGCGGCAGGTCCGGGTTGTCCCCCAACGCCCCCGACGGGCAGAGCGACACGCAGGACAGGCACAGGGTACAGGCATCCTGATCGACCAGCACCGCGCCGTAGGGCGCCCCCTCTGGCAGCGGCAATTCTGTGTCAGCGGCGTTCAGGGCCAATGCGGCCTGTCGGGTGATTTGGCGGCGGGTGCCCATGGGGCGCTGGACTGTCGCGGGGGCTGCGGGCAGATCGCGGATCTCGTAGAGCGCATCACACAGCGCCTCGGGTTCTGCCGCGTGCAGCAGGCGCGCGGCATCAGTGGAAATCGCATTGGCCAGATCAACCTCGCGCGTTTGAACCTCAAGATCGGCGCGCGGCCCGGGCAGCAGGCAAACCTCGCGGAACCCAGCGGCACGCGCCGCGAGGATTTCTGCATGGCCAAAGGTGTTGAAGGCCTCGACCTCCAGCGGAATGACGCTTGCGGGGAGGCCTCGGTCAAACCGCGCGGCGAGGCGGATCATCTCGGCACCATGGGCGTCCACCACCAGCAGCCGGGGCGTGTCGCCACCTGCCGTCAGATAGGCCTTGGCGAGGGTTTGAACACGCAGGAACAGGCTCTCAGCCGGGGGCGCATCATAGGTGATGGCGCTGGACGGGCAGAGCGAAGCACAGGCGCCGCAGCCTGCGCAAATCATGGGATCAATGGCAACGCTGTCACCATTGGGCGTGATCGCACCGGTGGGGCAGGCATCCAGACAGCGGGTGCATCCGATTTGACGTGCGCGGGAATGGGCACAAAGCAGCGGCTCCGCCTTCACGTAGAGCGGTTTTTCAAAGGTGCCGACCATCTGGCTGGCGGCCAGCACCGCGTCCGCCACTGCGACCGGCGATTTCGGGTCTGCGCGCAGGTAGCCTTCGCGTTTCTCGGGGGCCGGGAACAGGGGGGCGTCACCGCGCAGGTCGAGGATGACATCACACTCGGAGCGGCCTGCGTCGCGGGGCGCGCTCCACGTCCAGTCACGCCCGGTGACATCAAGCGATTGCAGCGCGTCCACCGTCACCTCGAAACTGCCAAGCGCCCCGCGCGCGCTGCGCAGCTGCCCTCGGATTGCGTCGAACCCGCGGCTGAGCGGCGGCGCGGCTTCATCGGTCAGCAGGACCGTAACACCAAGGATATCCTGTAGCTTCTCGGCGGCAGGCAGCGCCACATCCGCAGAGCCGACGATCAGGCACAGACCTTCGCTGATCACATCGACGCTCTTGGCGGGGCGGATATCCAGCTGCGCCTCGGCCACCAAGGCGGACATTTTGGGTAGTACATCGCCTGCGGTCTGCGCCTCTTGGGACCATCCGGCCCGGTCCCGCAGGTCGAGGAACCGGGGGGCCTCCCGACCCAATTCCTCGGCCAGGGCGGTGAAAAAGCGGCTTTCCTGCCCGCAACAAAAAATTGCGTCCGGGTCCTGTAGTGCGGTGGCAGCGGCCTCGGATTGGGTTGTGCAGAGGCTGGAATGCACCTTTGAACACGGCAGTCCCGAGGCCGCGCTAAGCGCCTCTGAATCGAGCGGCTGTGATCCTGAACAATCACACAATATCAACTGCTTGGGCATATTTTCCTCGCTGGCGGTCAGGCTGGCATTCAGGGCTCTGCGCTGGGTCTTGAGGTATACCCTAGGCATGTTTTTGCCAGAACGTAAACCGCCGCGAAGACGCGGTTTCTGGCCGCGCCGACCGGGTTCCGCAGGGTGATTCGCCGAGCGATCAGAAAAACTGAATGCCTGATAAAAAAACTAGAAATAGACAATTCGTCCGCTTCGGCGGGTTGCCTTGCAATGGCGCCGCCAAATTGTCCAGTGATGGCCAAAATCCGGGCAGGTGGTGAACTGCTCGCTTTTGTCCACGGTGTGGTTTGCGGCAAGCTTACGCAAGAAAAGTCAGGGATGGGTCGTGGACCAGAACTACGCAAAGATGGACGTGATGCCGCTTGGGGTCGTGATCCGGCGCACGCCGGGGGTGACACCCTGGGCGCGTTGGGCGTGGCGTGTGGTGGCGGTGCTGCCCGGAGCCGCTGATGCCGATTGGAGCCTGATGCGCGAGGAAGGCGAGGCCTGCGAGTTTCACGCGGCCACGCTGCCGCTCGAATTGCACCGCGCCGATGCCGAGGCTTACATGCAGGGTCTCACGGCCAGTCCGCCGAGTATCTACGTGGTGATGCGACCAGGGCCGGATGCCCGCCCGTCGGTGACGCTGGTCACGGCCTCGCCGTTTGAGGCGCAGGACTATGCCGACACCGGCGAGGATCAGGTCGAGAAGGTCGAGATGCCTGCGGGTCTGGTGGCATGGGTGCGCGACTTCACCCTCGCGCATTTCAAGGAAGAAGAGTTCAAGAAGCGCCGTCGCGACCGCCAGCGCGTGGATCTGGAGGAGGACGGCGTGGGCGATGCGCGCATTCCGCAACTGACGGATGTGTATCGCGCCCCGGCCAAGGCCCGTAAGGAGCGCCTGCAATGAGTGCGCACGATTTCTGGTCCCGCCGTCGCGCCGCGGTTGAGGCGGAAGAGGCGCAGGAAGCCCGCGCGCTGAAGCAGGCCGAGGCGCAGGCGCGGGACGCTGAACTGGCAGAGCGCAGCGATGCAGAGCTGCTCGCCGAGTTGGATCTGCCGGACCCGGATACGCTGGGGCCGGGGGATGATTTCAAGGCGTTTCTCACCGAAGCCGTTCCCGCACGTCTCAAGACACGCGCGTTGCGTCGGCTCTGGGTCACCAACCCGGTTCTGGCGAACGTCGACGGACTGATCGACTATGGCGAGGATTTCACAGATGCGGCGATGGCGGTGGAAAACATCCAGACCGCCTATCAGGTCGGCAAAGGCATGACCGCCCATGTGGAGGAGCTGGCCCGCCAGGCAGAGCGTGAAGCGGCGGCACAAGACGCCGATGACGTGGCACCGGACGTTGCAGCCTCTGATGCGCAAGAGGACACCATTTCGCCAGAGGAAAACGCCGAAGCAGCCGCTGCGCCCGTCGCCTCTGCCGAGGCCGAAGTGGTGCAAGCCGATGAGTTGGCGCAGAAAGATGCGCAGATCGAGGATACCCCGCCACAGGTGACATCGCGCCGGATGCGCTTTGTCTTTGCGGATGCGGAGGCAACACCATGACACAGGAGAGCCCGATGACAGACGCCGCCGTGACCACAGAGCGGGTCAGCGAAGAGGATCGGCTGCGCGCGGATCTCTACAATTACCTTGGCCTGATGCTGGCCGCCCCCCCGAGCGAGATGCTGCTGGAACAGACGGCTGGGCTCTCCGGGGATGAGACGCCGCTGGGGCAGGCAATCACCCAGCTGGCACGGGTGGCCAAACGCACCAAGCCCGCCGGCGCCGAACGCGAGTTCAACGCGCTGTTCATCGGTCTGGGTCGGGGGGAGTTGCTGCCCTATGCGAGCTATTACCTCACGGGTTTCCTGAATGAGAAACCGCTGGCAGCGCTGCGCAAGGACATGAGTGCCCGGGGATTGAGCCGCGCGCCCAATGTGTTTGAACCCGAAGACAACATTGCCTCCCTGATGGAGATGATGGGGGCGATGATCGTGGGCCGGTTTGGTGCGGCCACGTCGCTTGAGGAGCAGAAAACCTTTTTCAACAAACACATCGGCCCCTGGGCCGCGCATTTCTTTGCCGACCTCGAGGGCGCAAAGAACTCCGTGCTGTATGCCTCGGTCGGCGCAGTGGGGCGGGCCTTTATGGAGATTGAGGCCGAAGGATTTCGGATGGGGGGCTGAGCTCTCTGATCCACGACGAGGCGCCGGCAGGAGGCAGGCGCAGGGCAGGGTGGCCCGGACGCCCGAACGACTGGACCTGAAGACCAAAAGAGGAGGAGGATCCACATGTCACGGAAAGAGGATGGCGCAAGCCGCCGCGACTTTCTGAAACTGGCTGCAACCACCACGCCCGCAGCGGCGGTGGCCCTTGCAACCACCGGAGGCGAGGCCGAGGCCGCAACCCCGGATCTGTCATCGAACAAGATGCAGGATACCGCGCATACCCGCGCCTATTACGACAGCACCCGGTTCTGACCGGATGCCTTTCATGCCTGAGCCGACTGGTTGCGTGACGCCCGACTGAGCAAAGGTTTCTCGATAAACCCAGCGCGTTCCTGACTGCAGGGACAAGCAAGGGAGGTTTTAAAATGCTTAGGAAAAAGACCAACGGGGTTGCGCGACGCCCCCAGCGGACCAGTATCCTGTCCAAGGTTGGCGACACAGCCGTCGACCGCCGCGCGTTCCTGCGCGGATCTGGCCTCGCCATCGGCGGGCTTGCGGCGATCAGCGCCACCGGCGGAACGGTGACGCAGGCCAATGCCGCGGCCTCTGCGACGGGTGAGGTGGAAGTCATCAAATCCGTCTGCACCCACTGCTCTGTCGGCTGCACGGTCCTGGCAGAAGTGCAGGACGGTGTCTGGACCGGTCAGGAGCCGGGTTGGGACAGCCCCTTCAATCTCGGGTCGCACTGCGCCAAGGGCGCTTCGGTGCGCGAGCACGCCCACGGCGAGCGCCGCCTGAAATACCCGATGAAGAAAGAAGGTGGTGAGTGGAAGCGCATCAGCTGGGAACAGGCCATCGACGAGATCGGCGACCAGATGATGTCGATCCGCGATGAAAGCGGCCCCGACAGCGTCTATTGGCTCGGCTCGGCCAAGCACAACAACGAACAGGCCTATCTGTTCCGCAAGTTCGCGGCCTACTGGGGCACCAACAACGTGGATCACCAGGCGCGGATATGTCACTCCACCACCGTTGCGGGTGTTGCGAACACATGGGGCTACGGCGCCATGACCAACAGCTACAACGACATCCATAACTCCAAGGCGATCTTCATCATCGGCGGCAACCCGGCCGAGGCGCATCCCGTCTCGCTGTTGCACGTGCTGAAGGCCAAGGAGCAGAACAACGCGCCGCTGATCGTGTGTGACCCGCGCTTTACCCGCACGGCGGCCCATGCGGACGAATATGTGCGTTTCCGTCCCGGCACCGACGTGGCGCTGGTCTGGGGGATCCTGTGGCACATCTTTGAAAACGGCTGGGAGGACAAGGAGTTCATCCGCACCCGTGTCTGGGGGATGGACCAGATCCGCACCGAAGTGGCCAAATGGACGCCCGAAGAGGTCGAGCGTGTAACCGGCACCCCCGGCAGCCAGCTCAAGCGCGTGGCGCGGACCTTGGTCAACAACCGTCCCGGCACCGTGATCTGGTGTATGGGCGGCACCCAGCACACCAACGGCAACAACAACACCCGTGCCTACTGCATCCTGCAGCTTGCACTGGGCAACATGGGCACCTCCGGCGGCGGCACCAACATCTTCCGCGGTCACGACAACGTGCAGGGGGCAACCGACCTTGGCGTTCTGAGCCACACGCTGCCGGGCTATTACGGTCTGTCGGCTGGCGCATGGGGCCACTGGGGCCGCGTCTGGGGCGAGGACATGGACTGGCTCAAGGGGCAGTTCGAAACCGTCAAATCCGCCGACGGCAAGGATAAGAACCTGATGAACCTGACGGGCATTCCGGTGTCCCGATGGATCGACGGTATCCTCGAAGACAAAGAGAACATGGATCAGCCCAACAACGTGCGGGCCATGGTTCTCTGGGGCCACGCGCCGAACTCTCAGACCCGGATGACGGAGATGAAGACGGCGATGGAAAAGCTCGACATGCTTGTCGTGGTGGACCCCTATCCGACCGTCTCTGCCGTGCTGCATGACCGCACCGATGGCGTCTACCTGCTGCCCGCCTGTACTCAGTTTGAGACACGCGGCTCGGTGACGGCGTCGAACCGGTCGCTGCAATGGCGTGACAAAGTGGTGGACCCGCTGTTCGAAAGCCTGCCCGATCACGTGATCATGGCCAAATTCGCCAACAAGTTCGGCTGGGCAGATCGTCTCTTCCGCAATATCGAGATGGAAGACGCCGAGACCCCCAACGTGGAGAGCATCACCCGCGAGTTCAATGCGGGCATGTGGACGGTGGGCTACACGGGTCAAAGCCCGGAGCGTATCAAACTCCATATGGCGAACCAGCACACGTTTGACCGCACCACGCTGCAAGCGGTGGGCGGCCCGGCGGATGGGGATTTCTACGGCTTGCCCTGGCCCTGCTGGGGCACACCCGAGATGAACCATCCGGGCACGCCGAACCTTTATGATATGTCCAAACCGGTGGCCGAAGGTGGCCTGTGTTTCCGCGCCCGTTTCGGGGTGGAACGCGATGGTGACAATCTGCTGGCCGAAGGCGTGTCGAACCCCGGTGCGGAAATTCAGGACGGCTATCCTGAGTTCACCATGCAGATGCTGATGGATCTGGGCTGGGACGGCGACCTGACGGACGAGGAACGCGCGGCGATCGATGCGGTTGCTGGTCCGTCGACCAACTGGAAAACCGACCTCTCCGGCGGGATCCAGCGGGTTGCGATCAAGCATGGCTGCGCCCCCTTCGGCAACGCCAAGGCCCGTGCCGTGGTGTGGACCTTCCCGGATCCGGTGCCGCTTCACCGCGAACCGCTCTACACCAACCGGCGGGATCTGGTGGCGGATTATCCGACTTATGAGGATCGGAAGTTCTACCGTCTGCCCACCATGTATGCCTCGATCCAGAAGAATGACGTCTCCAAGGAGTATCCGATCATCCTCACCTCCGGCCGTCTGGTCGAATATGAGGGCGGCGGTGACGAGACCCGTTCGAACCCATGGCTTGCGGAATTGCAGCAGGACATGTTCGTCGAGATCCACCCGCGGGATGCCAATGACATCGGCGTGCGGGATGGGGCTCAGGTCTGGGTCGAAGGCCCGGAAGGCGGCAAGGTCAAGGTGATGGCCATGGTGACAGAACGGGTGGGTGAGGGCGTTGCCTTCATGCCGTTCCACTTTGGCGGGCACTTCCAGGGCAAGGACCTGCGGGACAAATATCCCGACGGTGCGGACCCCTATGTGCTGGGCGAAAGCACCAACACCGCGCAGACATATGGCTATGACTCGGTCACTCAGATGCAAGAGACCAAAGCCACCCTCTGCAAAATCATGCCAGCGTAAGGAGACGGACATATGGCACGAGCTAAATTCCTGTGCGACGCCGAACGCTGCATCGAGTGCAACGCCTGCGTCACCGCTTGTAAGAACGAGCACGAAGTCCCCTGGGGCATCAACCGTCGCCGTGTTGTGACCATCAATGATGGCAAGCCCGGCGAACGGTCGATCTCGGTCGCCTGCATGCATTGTTCCGATGCACCCTGCATGGCGGTCTGCCCGGTGGACTGTTTCTACCAGACCGAGGATGGGGTGGTTCTGCACTCCAAGGACCTCTGCATCGGCTGTGGCTACTGCTTCTACGCCTGTCCCTTTGGGGCACCGCAGTATCCGCAGGCGGGCAACTTCGGCTCTCGCGGCAAGATGGACAAATGTACCTTCTGCGCCGGTGGTCCTGAGGAGAACAACTCTCAGGCCGAGTTCCAGAAGTACGGGCGCAACCGGATCGCAGAAGGCAAATTGCCGATCTGCGCCGAGATGTGCTCCACCAAAGCGCTTTTGGCCGGCGATGGCGACACTGTCTCCGCTGTCTACCGCGAGCGTGTGGTGGCCCGTGGCTTTGGCTCCGGCGCCTGGGGCTGGGGAACCGCTTACGATCAAAAGGGCGGCTGACGCCCACTTTTGATCCCAAGACGCCGACTATGAGGCGGCCCGCCATTGCGGCGGGCCCCTCCTTCTATGCGCACGTTTCCTTTCTCAAATCCGGCTCAACGGGAGGTCCATCCATGCCGCGCCTGATTTTCGTATTCGTCCTTAAACTGGCCCTGCTCTGTGGCCTGTCTGCCCATGCGCAGGACGCACCCCCCGTGGCACCTGATCGCTCCGCCACCGGTGGGGCGCAGACACTGGAGGACATTCTCGCGCGGCAACGTGGCGAGGCGCTGGACGAGGGGTTCCGCAGCGATGCGACGGGCGATCCTGACAGTGCCGCCGGGATTGCACAGCAGCTGGGCACCCTGGGTGGCCAGTCCGATCCCGAACTCTGGCGGGCGTTGCGCTACAATTCCGCCGATATTCGCGTCTCTGCCGGGGGCGATGTGGCCACGGTCCTGGTGCAGGACGGCGGTATGAACTGGCTGTCCGTTCGGGCGGGCCCGTTGCGGCAATATGGTGGCTGGCTCCTGCTGGGCACGATTGCCGCGCTGGCGGTGTTCTTCCTGCTGCGGGGCCGTATCCGTGTCGACGGGGAAAAGACCGGGCGCACGGTGACCCGTTTTGCCTTTGTCGAGCGGATGACCCACTGGACCCTTGCCGGATCTTTCATCCTGCTTGGTCTGACGGGGCTTCTGACACTCTTTGGTCGGGTGGCGATCCAGCCGTATCTGGGCAAGGACGTGAATTCGGTGCTGCTCATCGGCTCCAAATGGATTCACAATTCCGTCTCCTGGGCCTTCATGCTGGCGCTCATCTTGGTGTTTGTCATGTGGGTTGCACATAACATCCCGAACAAGCTCGATCTGGTCTGGATCAAGCAATTCGGTGGCATCATCGGCAAGAAACACCCCCCCGCAAAGAAGTTCAACGCCGGTCAAAAGGTGATTTTCTGGTCGGTCATCCTGTTTGGGGCCTCGATCTCCGTCTCCGGCCTGTCGCTGCTGTTCCCGTTTGAACTGCCGCTCTTTGCCAAGACCTTTGCCATTCTCAATGACACCGGCATCCCGCAGTGGCTTGGCTATGGCGTCTTGCCGACCGAGCTTGCCCCGCAAGAGGAGATGCAGCTTGCCCAACTCTGGCACGCGATCGTCGCCTTTGTGCTGATGGCGATCATCATCGCGCATATCTATATCGGCTCGGTTGGAATGGAAGGCGCGTATGACGCCATGGGCTCTGGCGAGGTGGATGAGGCCTGGGCACATCAGCACCACTCGATCTGGCTCGAGGAAGTTCAGGAGAAAGAACGCGCCAAGGCTGAAAACACAGGCGCCACCCCGGCGGAGTGACGTGATGCGGCGACTGGCGCTCAGCCTTGTCCTCTGTGCTGCGCCCGTCTGGGGCGCGGGCGCGGAGGAATTTGTGACCCTCAAAGGACACGGTGGGCCGATCATGGCGCTTGCCGTGGATGATGAGGATCGCGTGGCCAGCGCCAGTTTCGACAATACCGCGGCCATTTGGCAGGAGGGCAGACCTTCGTGGCTGGAGGCCCATGACGCGGCCACCACCGCGGTGACCTTTGGCCCGCGCGGGGCGCTGTTCAGCGGTGGCGATGATTTTGCGATCTATCGCTGGCAGCAGGGACAGCCGCAGGACATCGGGCGTCATGCGGGTAAGATCCGCGCGCTGGATGTCTCGTCGGATGGGGCGTTTCTGGCCTCGGCCAGTTGGGACGGCACCATCGGTCTTTGGTCGCTGAACGGCGGTGGCGGGCAGCAGATCAAGGTGGGCGCAGGTGTCAACGATGTGCGCTTGGATGCCAAAGGGCGCTTGTTTACCGCGACCATGGCCGGGCAGGTGCAGGTCTATGATACGCCCGACGCAACACCCCGGCTGTTGGCCGAACAGGGCTTTGGCATCAACCGTCTGGTGTTGTCGCAAGAGGGCTGGCTTGCCTATGGCGCGGTGGATGGCGGCACACGGGTGATCGATATGGAAACCGGCGCTCAGATTGCCGATTTCACGCTCGACCGCCGTCCGATCCTCGCCTTGGCCTATCATGCGCAAAGCCAGCAGATCGCGGTTGGCGACGGTCATGGCTACATCATGATGATCGACACCCGCAATTGGTCCATTGCCCGCGATTTCAGGGCGATGCGCGAGGGGCCGGTCTGGGCGCTGGCGTTTTCGCGCGATGGCAGCCGCATCTGGGCCGGGGGCATTCACGATGTAATCTATGGCTGGCCGATTGCGCTGATGGACAGCCATCAGGCTGCCGGAAACGAGACACGCAGTTTTCTGCAAGCCCCTGAAACCATGAGCAACGGCGAGCGCCAGTTCATGCGCAAATGCTCCATCTGTCACGATTTGAACGATGCCGGGCAGCGCCGGGCCGGGCCGCATCTGGCAGGTCTGTTCGGGCGCGCGGCGGGCAGCCTGCCGGGCTACCGCTATTCCCGGACATTGCTGCAATCCGACCTGATCTGGACGGACGAGACCATTGATGCCCTGTTCGACCAGGGGCCTGACCACTATATTCCGGGGTCCAAGATGCCGATGCAACGCATCACCGCCCCCACGGATCGTCAGGATCTGATAGACTATCTGAAAACCGCGACAAAACTTCCGGAGGACGACTGAAATGAAAGCCATGCTGACAGGCTTTGCCCTCATTGCCGCAATCGCGGTGGGCGCTGACTTTGCGTTGGAGCGTGCAGGATTTTCCGCGCAGGACCAGAACTCCGGTGCTGCCGTGCGCCTGAACTGACGCGCCAGATGAACGTCTCCGCCACCATCCGCGATGAATACTCAGAATCGCTGTCGTCCGCATCGATCCTCGTGATTGATGACGAACCCGGCATGCGTCACTTCATGACAAAGATCCTGGAACCCCGCTGCAAACGCGTGGAACAGGCGGCCTCCGCGGCAGACGCCTCTGATATTCTCGACAAGGCCCATTTCGACCTGATCGTGCTGGATAACATCATGCCGGGGAAAACCGGTCTGGACTGGGTGGCTGAACAGCGCCGGGTAGGGCTGTTTGCCGACACTATTCTTGTGACCGCCTATGCGGATCTCGATACGGCCATTCAGGCACTCAGGATCGGGATTGCGGATTTTGTGCTCAAGCCCTTTCGCGCCAATCAGATCCTCAACGCGGTGGCGCGCGCGCTCGACCGCAAATATCTGCGGCGGGAAAACTACCTGCTGAAACACGAGCTTTCAGCCGAGCAATCCGGCGCGCGTGGCCGCCTTCTGGGCAAGTCCGCCGCCATCGAAAAAGTGCGCCAGATGTTGCAGCGGTTGGCCCCCTTGCCGACGCCGGTGCTGTTTACCGGCGCGTCTGGTACGGGCAAGGAAATCGCCGCCCGCACGTTGCATTCGCTCTCGGACCGGGCGGAAAAACCCTTTGTCGCTGTGAACTGCGCCAGCCTGTCGCCGGAGCGGCTGGCGGAAGAGCTGTTCGGGGTGATCGAGGAGCACGAGCGTCGGCGCGACGGTCTGTTTCTGCATGCGGATGGCGGCACATTGTTCCTCGACGAGGTCGCGCAGATGCCGGAACAGGTGCAGGCGGCGCTGCTGCGGGTGCTCGAAGATCAGAAAGTGCGCCCCGTGGGGGCAGAGCGCGACATCCCGCTGAACCTGCGCTTTTTCTTTGCCACCAACATGGATCTGCAGCAGGCAGTGGCGGAGGGGCGCTTTCGCGCGGATCTCTACCACCGCATCAATGTCGTCAATATCGAGATGCCGCCGCTGAAGGAGCGGGTCGAGGATATTGTCGAACTGGCCGCGCAATTCATGGAGCAGTTCTCGCTCAGTCTGGGCATGCCGGCGCTTGAAATGGACGAAGAGACGCTGTTGAAATTTGCCCGATACGACTGGCCGGGCAATGTGCGGGAACTGCGCAACCTGATCGAACGTTCAGTGATCCTGGGCGCGTTTCCGGAGGCCTTTTCCGGTACCGGCTCGGTGACGGGCGTGGCTGCGGTCGAGAATCTGGATCTGGTGATGCAGCGCCATATCATGCATGTGCTTGACGCCTGCGATGGCAACCGTGCCGAGGCGGCGCGCCGGCTTGGGGTGTCGCGCAAGACCATTGACCGCAAATGTGCCAGCTGGGGCGTGTGATCCGCGGTCGCGCGGGCTGATCCCCGGGACGCATGCGCGCATCAGACTGGCGCTGCTGCGGACGCGGCGCCGGGGGCGTCAGATGCCTCATCCGGTCCGGGCAGCCAGATCAGGAACTCGGCGCCACGGGCGCGCCGGTTCCGGACGCTGATGTGGCCGCCTGCTCTTTGTATCAGGGTTTGGCTGATCGACAGTCCCAATCCGGTCCCTTCGCCCTGTTTGGTTGTGAAGAACGGATCGAAGATCTGGCCAATCCGGTCGGCGGGAATGCCCGGTCCGGTATCTGCGATGCGCAGGGCGACGCCTGCCTGGCCATTCCTGCTCTCTCCCGCGACAGAGAGCGCAAGCGTGCCTTGTCCTTCCATCGCCTGACTTGCGTTGATGATGAGATTGATGATGACCTGTTGCAGCTCGCCGGGGTCGATACGCACACAGGGCGCGTCATCAAACTGCGTCAGCACGCGGATTTCCTGTTTGGAGATCACATGGTCCACCAGCACCAGGCAGTCACGGACCACGGCCGCCACATCCACATGTTCCGCAAAGGTGCCGAATTCCGACGGGCGGGCGAATTGCAACAGTTTGCCCACAATGGCCCCGATCCGCATCACCTGATTGTCGATCAGGTCAAGCTCGGTTCGCACAGGCTCTGCCCCGTCACCCAGCGTCATCCGCATCACATCGACATTGCCCTGGATCACCGCTACCGGGTTGTTGATTTCATGCGCGACCCCGGCGGTGATTTCGCCGATCGAGGCGAGCTTTTCGCTCATCACCAGCTGGCGAAAGGTCTCTTCGAGTTTTTCATTGGCGATCTTCAGCTCGCGGGTGCGTTCCTCGACACGGGTGTTCAGTTCATCCGCCCAGTTTCGCAACCGCCGGTCCCGTTCCTGAACCTGATCGAGCAGCGTATCGAGGTGATCGGCAACCTGGCCGATTTCGTCGTGGCGCCCGATGGTGCCATTTCGCGCGGTGAGGTCGCCGCGTTCCACCCGCGCCATGGTGCGGGTCATGCGTTCAAGCGGGGCAAAGATCCCCTTTGCCAGCCACAGGAACAATGGCGCGGACAGGGCAATCACCAGCGCAAATGCGCCAACGACAATCCAGTAGGCTTCTCGTTTTGCGGTTTGATAGGGGGCCTCCAGAAACCCGACGTAGAGCATGCCGACACGTGTGCCAAAGCTGTTGGTCAACGGCAGATAGCCCGAAATATACCAGTCATCGACCACAAAGGCGCGATCCAGCCAGGTTTTGCCCTGACCCAGAACCGCCTCACGCACCGCGGCAGAGACCCGGGTCCCCAGCGCGCGGACATCTTCGAACAGACGCACGTTGGTGGACACCCGGGTGTCGTCCAGAAACAGCGTTGCGGTGCCCTGGCGACTGACATCGGATTGCCCATGCAGATAGACCAGCGCGTTGATGGTATCGATGAAATCGAGGTTCCGGTTCAGCAGCATGCCACCGACCAGCACCCCCCGGTGCCCCTCGACCCGGATGGGCGCGGCGGAATGCACCACCATGCCGCGATCCTCGACGCGGCGGTCGGTCGGCGCGGCGGCTTCGGTTTCGATCAGCTCGATGCGGGCACGGGCTGCCAGCGCGGGGGAAATCGCCTCCAGCTCGGCGGCTGGAAAGATGTCGATCTCGGAGGCCATCCGACCCGCGGCAGCCTCGTGGACCACGGGCCATTTGGCCTTTTCCCGAGTCAGGGCATCGCCTTGCAACAGGTAGAGAAAATCTAATTGCAGCGCCTCGCGCTGGGTGTCGAGAAACCGCGCTGGCGGAGCGCCGTCAGACAGGACCCGGGCCAGGCGCGCGGAACTGGCAAGCTCTTGCAGGGCGCGCGCGGAATTGGCCTGCAGCTGGCCCAGATATTGCTCGGCAATACGCAGATCGCTTTCGACATTGGCGATCAGAACCTTGTCGTAATCGGCGTTCCAGCGCGCCATGGCCAGCACCATCAGCAGCGGCATCAAAACGATGAGCGGCAGGAGCGCAAGCAGCAGCAGGCGCAGGCGGACAGATTTGAGCACGTCTGGCGGCCTCCCTCCTGGCGCCGGATAAGGGGCATGTCTGCCGCCCAATGTCGCCGGTTCTCGATCCGGGTGCAAGGTCCCAGACAGTGGGCAATTGGGATGACCTGCAATTGCAGCACGCCGTCGGGGGCGCAATCACGGGCGGGGGAATGCGCGCTGGCGGCACGTCGCCGCCGCTCAGGCCGGCACCTCTGTGCCAGCCCAATCAAACTGTTTGCCGCTGTCCGCCGGCCCCAATCCGGCAAGGACCGATACCAGGCGGTCCGCTGCATAGTGCGCGGTGAACAGTTTACCGTCCGGCACATTGGCCTGAAACGGCGCAGAAAGGGCGGTGTCCACGGTTCCGGGATGCAGGCAGACACAGATCGCGTCGCGGTTCTTGCGTGCAACCTCGATGGCGTAGTTGCGCATCAGCATGCACAGCGCCGCCTTTGAGGCGCGATAGGCATGCCAGCCGCCCAGCTGGTTGTCGCTGATCGATCCCACCCGCGCCGCCAGCGCGGCAAACACGCTGCGCCCTTCGCGGGGCATCCGGCCGAGGATGTGTTTTGCGACCAGTGCGGGTCCGAAGGTGTTGATGCGAAACACCTGCTCGAACGCAGCCATATCCTGATGGCGGTAGCTTTTTTCGGGGGCGAGCCCGGTTTCCGGATCGGTCAGCAGGCCGGTGGCGAGGATCACCAGATCCGGCGCGCCGACCTGCGTGGACAGGGCCTCGATGTCGGCTTCGGATGTGATGTCTGCCCGATGCTGCTGGATCTTGGCCAGCGCTGCCTCACCGCCCGAAAAGGCAAGGTTTCCACGGCGTGCAACAGCATGAACCCGCTCGACAGCCGCCATCCCGGCATAAGCCTCGACCAGAGCGCGGCCAATGCCGCCGGACGCACCAAAGATCAACACGTTGCGCGGTTCAGTCATATCAGCCTCGTAATCCATTTGCGGGGCAGATGCGCGGCGATGCGGAACACCCAGGAAAACGGCGCGGGAAAGGAGCTCTGAAAGCGGTTCGAGCGCAGCGCCTTCATGCAGCAGGCGGCGGCCTGTTCCGGGGTTTGGATCATCGGCATCTTGAAATCGTTCTTGGCCGTGAGCCGGGTCTTGATAAAGCCCGGGTTGATCACCTGCACCTTCACATCGGTGTCGCGCAGGTCGCGGTGCAGGTTCTCGCCCAGATGCATGACGGCGGCCTTGGACGCGCCATAGCCAATGGCGCCGGGCAGGCCGGTAAACCCAGCCAGAGAGCCGATCAGCACGATATGCCCCTGTCCGCGGCGCGCCATGCGTGGGGCAACCCGGCCCATCACCCGCATCGCGCCCATGAAATTGACCTCGCAAATCGCCTCAGCCGCCTCCGGCTCCCAGTCCTGCACCGTCATCGGATCATAAAGACCCGCACAATAAATGACGCCATCGGCGTCATTTGCCTGCCTTGAGGCCGCCACCACGGACCCCGGATCGGTGACATCCATCGGCAGCGCCTGCGCATCGCGCAATGTCTCGCAGAGCGCGTTCAGCCGGTCTGCGCCGCGTGCCGACAGGATCAGGGATGCGCCCTCCTTGTCCAGCGCCTCTGCAAGCGCCCGCCCGAGACCTTCGCTGGCGCCGATGATCCACCATGTCTGGCCATTGAAACTCATGGCTGCGCCTCGGATGCGCCATCCGGGGCAGGGCGGATGGTGGCGATCAGCTCGGCCACCTTGATGCCGAATTTGCGCATCTCGGAACGGTTCATGATGGTGCCGTTTTCCATCAGGTACATCCAGTCGGTGACATCCAGCACATGCCCGCCGGCATCCTCCGGCAGGCGCAGCCGGTAGCGAAGCTGTACCGTCGCGCCTGTGTGCTGTCCCGTGCCGGTGCCGATAATATCCTCGGCAGTGGCGGTGAACCGGCCGTTCTCGCCGACCTCCAGCATCCATTGGCGGGCCTGTGTGCCGCCGCCCTCGTAGGCAAAATCCTCCGTGAGCGTGCCCGTGGTGCCCTCCCAGCTGCCGTTCATCTCGGCCACGAACCGGGACACTACGCGCCCGGTGGGCCCATAGATCATGCCCTCGGAAATGAAGCGCCCGTTCAGGTGCTTGCGAATGTCAAAGGCGGGATCGGTGTTGCCATAGTCTGACGGGCGCTGTGCGCGGAACCCGAAACCGGGGCGCAACAGCGCCAGGAGCAGCACGAGGATGGTGATGCCGAGGAGCAGTTTCATACATGGACCTCTTCACGGGGGAGTTGCAGCGCCAGCGCGATGGCGGCGCATTTGATGAGACAAGGAAGAACCGCATACCCGAGGGTGAGGGTTGTGAGCGCGGCCTCGGAGTTTTCGGCACCGGGGCGATAGCCGCTTAGTTCGAGCAGCGGCAGCAGCAGGATCGCGGCGCTCGCCAAGGCAAGTTTCGCGGCAAAGGACCAAAGCCCGAAGGCGCGCCCCGCCTGGAGCCCTGCGCGGTCCAGAGCGCCTGCAAAGAGTGCGGGCAGGATCACCATATCCGCGCCCAGGGCGGCACCAGAGCCGACACAGATCAGGGCAAAGCCGATCGCGGCCCCCGCAGGCAGCAGCGCGGCGCCGATAAAGGCAAGGATCGCCAGGCACATCGCAAGGATCAGGGTCCGCGCAGCGCCGTGCCGCGTCGCAGCGCGGGTCCAGAAGGGCACAGAAACCCCTGCCGCCACAAAGAACAGGATCAGAAACGGCCCGGCCAGGTCCGGCAGCCCAAGCCGGTCCTCGACAAAGAACAGAAACAGCGTCGAGGTGATCGCCACCGGCAATGCGTTGACAAAGGCCAGCGCCAAAAGGCCCAGCCCGCCAGAGGCCCGCAACTCTTCAAGCGACAGTGGAGACTGCGCAGGCGATGAGACACGCCACAGCGGGCGGCTAACCCAGAGCGCGATCAGGCACACACCGGCCAGCACTCCGCCAAAGGCCGCATAGCCGCTGCCCGTGGCCCCCAGCATCACCAGCACGGCGGGGGCGCTGGCCGCGAGGATGATCCCGCCCAATGTGCCCGCCTCGCGGCAGCCGGCCAGATGGATCAGCCCATCGGTTTGTGCCGCAAGGGCCGCGCTTTGGCCATAAAACAGAATGGTGCCAAGGCTATAGGAGGTGAACACCAGAACAAGGGCCGCGATGAACCACCATAAGCCGCCGCCTTCAGGGCGCAACGTGTAGAGCATCAGAAATCCCAGCGCCATTCCCAGGGCGGCGCAGGTCGCAAAGGCGGTTTTTTTGTCCGGGTAGCGATCCACCAGCCAGCCCAATGCGGGGTCTTGCGCAAAATCCATCACCCGAATGCCCGCAAGGATCACGCCCAGGGTCGCAAGGCTCATCCCCAGCTCGCCGGTCGCGTAGCGCGGCAGATGGATATAGAGCGGCAGGCCAGCCGCAGCCAGCATCAGCGCATATGTGCTGACCCGCCAGTGCATGTTCACTCGCCCCGCAACTGTGCCGACAGGCGCGCGGAACGGCTGTTGGGGGACAGCCAGATGCCGAGGAACCGCCTGCGCAGATCAGGATGCGACACCCGGCAGGTGCGTTGGCCATTCAGGCGCATTTCCACCGTATCTGGATCGGTCGCGATGGCCACGTAACTATCGCCCTGCTGGACAGGGCGGTAACAGGTGGCCAGTTTTTGCAACATCTCGGGCAAGTCGGGCTGCGTGCCCTCGATGCGCTGCAATTCCTTCTGCGTGCCTTGCAGGAGTTCCTGATTGGAAAAGCTGCGCGCGTAATCCAGGCGCAGCGACAGAGGCTGATCCCAGCTGAACCGCTGCGCGCCTTCTGTATGAAGCGTCGCCGTGTAGACCTCGAACCCCAGAAAACGCAGTGTGGCCTGACCCAGTTGCACCGGCGCCTTGAGGCCGGTGGCGCTGGAGCTTGCCAATAAGGGCGGCGCCAGCGACAGGGCGGCCAGCAGCGACAGCCCCGCGATCAGCGAGAGAACAGTGGCAAGGCTTGTTTCAGGTCGCATGGGTTAGCTCCACCTGCACCACATCGGTCTGGCGGGTCTCAAAGGATGCCGCGCAAATCTGCAGGTAGAACTGCCAGTTGCGCAGGAACCCCTGATCATAGCCGAGCCCCATCACCTTGTCCGAGGCCGCACTAAGGCGTTCTGACCACATCCGGCAGGTGCGGGCATAGTCCTGACCAAAGCCAAAGTTGTCGGTGACCTTCAGCCCCGCCCTGGCGGCGTGATGCGCGATCATGGCATCCGACAACAGCATGCCGCCGGGAAAGGTATATTGCCGGATATAGTCCGATCCCTTGCGGTAGATGTCGAAATAGGCATCCGGCACGGTGATTGCCTGCACCACGGCCCGACCACCCTCGGCCAGACGATCCTTCAGCATCTCGAAATACTGCGGCCAGTACCGTTCGCCCACGGCTTCGATCATCTCGATCGAGACGATGCCGTCGAATTTGCCCTTGGTATCGCGATAGTCACAGAGCTGGATTTCCGCGCGCCCGTCCAGGCGTGCATCGGCAAACCCGTGTTGGCTCGGGGAGATGGTGATCCCGGTCACATGGCGTCCGCGATCCGCGGCGCGCTCCGCAAACCCGCCCCAGCCGCACCCGACCTCCAGGATGCGTTCGGCATCGCTGGCGCGGTTCAGGATGCGGTCGTATTTGCGGTATTGCGCATCCTCGAGCGTCTTATCACCGGGGGCAAACAGGGCCGAGGAATAGGTCATGCTTTCATCGAGCCAGAGTTGGTAGAACTCATTGCCGACGTCATAATGCGCCTTGATGTTGCGGCTGGCCCCGGCGCGGGAATTGGCGCGCAGGATGCGGTCCACGAGGCGAAACTTCAGCGTGGCAAGGCGACTCGGGTAGGCAAAGGCCTCAAGATAGTCGAGGTTCAGGAGCGCCACTTGCGTCACGGCCTCGATCGACGGTGTGTCCCACAACCCGGCCACATAGGTTTCCCCCAACCCGATGTCCCCGCGAGAGGCCAGCGCGGTCACCACGCCCCAGTCGTTGATCTGCATCTCGGCCGCAGGTTCGCCCTGGCCAAAATCATGCACTTCGCCTTCGGGGGTGATCAGCCGCAGGCTGCCTCGTCGGATCCGGGCGCAACTGTCGAGAAAATCGCGTTTCACGCGGTTGGTAATGAACAGCATCAGCTTACCTCCTGTTCGGGCGGAAGCGGGCGTCTTCTGTAGCGCGCGCCCTTGAGTTTGAGTTTCAGGGCCTGCCAGTAGATCAGCGCAACGGTGCGCAGCGCGCCGAGCGGGCGGCGCAGGCTGGCTTTGATCAGGCGGGCGTTGTTCAGGTCGTGCACATCGCCCACCAAAGTGGCGATCACGCCTTCCGCGCCATTTTCATGGGCGATGCGGATGGCGATCCGTGTCCTTGTTATATCAAAAGTAAACCGATACGCGCCCGCGACCTCCTGAAAGGGCGAGACGTGAAAGATTTTCTGCGCCGTCAGGCAGGTTTTGGCCGTGATGGGCACAAAATCGGGTCGCGCACAGAGATAACTGTGACGATCCCCAAAGGTGTTTGAGACCTCTGCGATCACCGCGCGCAGATCATCGCCGTCATAGGCGAGCCAAAAGCTCACGGGGTTGAAGATATAGCCAAGGAAACTCGGTTGCGTCAGCAGCAGGATGGTTAGCCCGTCCGGGGCAAGCCCTGCGCGTTCAAAGACCTCTTTCGCCCACGCCAGCCCGCGCCCTTGTTTTGGGGCGCCGCCGTGATTGCGATCCATGACGGAGGCGAGATTCCAGCGATTGCGTGAAAACAGCAGTGGCCCCCGGGTCGAGTTCGGGTCGAGCAGCACATAGTCCACCCCGTAGCGAAAGGCATTTTGGATGCCGCCACGTCGCGCATGGGTGGTGGTGCCCGCCAAATATTGCGGCCAGCGCGCGGTATGGTCGCCGGGCGTGCTCATGCGAGTAGCTCTGCCGCGTCGCGGTTGCTGTGATAGCGGGCGTCGATGCCACGTGCCACCCGTACTGCGCTGGCAAAGCCGTCCTCATGGAAACCGTGGCGCAGATAGGCCCCGGCAAACCATGTGTGGTTCTGCCCCTGCATCGCCTGTACCGCCCCCTGTGCCCGGATCGCGGCGCGATCAAACACCGGGTGGCGAAAGGTCTTGTCGTCATAGATCAGCTGCGGGTTTACGTCCTGCACCGGGTTGAGAGAGACAAACAGCGGATCGTTTTCCGGCAGGTTTTGCAAGCGGTTCATCCAATAGGTCACGCCGATCGCCGGGCGGTTGTCACGCTGATCTGCCTTATAAACCCAAGACGACCAGCAGGCGCGGCGGCGGGGCATCTGGCCCGCATCCCGGTGCAGGATCATGTGATTGTCCTGATAACGCATCACCCCAAGGGTCGCCTGTTCCTGGGGCGTGGGACGGGCCAGCAGGCGCAGGGCATCATCCGAATGGCAGGCAAAGATCACCTCGTCATAACCCTCAGCCTGCGCATCCGGCAGCCGCAGGGTGACGCCCTCCTCAGTGCGCTCGACCGATTGCACCGGGCAGGCTGCGCGCAGGTCCACGCCGATCTTTTGCAGATGCTGGGTCAGACGGCGGACATATTCGCGGCTGCCGCCTTTGACCGTCCACCACTGATGCTGACCCGAGGCCGAGAGCAGCGCGTGATTGCGAAAGAACCGCACCAGAGAGCGTGCCGGGAATTCGCGGATCTCTTCGGGTGGGGTGGACCAGATCGCGCCACATATCGGCATCAGGTAATAGCGCTGGAACCAGTCGCCCAGAGACAGTTCCTGCACCATCTCGCCAATGGTGGTGCTGTCATCATGGGCCACGCCCTCGGCGCGGGCGTTGAAGCGCAGAATGTCGCGCACCATGCCAAAAAATGCGGGCCGGCCAAGGTTGCGGCGCTGACCAAACAGCGCGGCGATGTCCTTCAGCCCGTATTCCACCGCACCGTTCTGGATGGTTGCGCCAAAGGACATGTCACTGCGCACCACCGGCACATCCAGCGCGTTGAACATGCGCGTCAGATGCGGGTAGTTCACATAGTTGAACACGATGAACCCGGTATCCACCGGCTGATCGCCGCGAATGCCTGCCGTCACCGTGCGTGCATGCCCGCCAAGCCGCGCCGAGGCCTCAAACAGGGTCACATCATGACGTGGACCAAGGAGCCATGCGGCAGCCAGACCGGATATGCCACCGCCGACAATGGCGATCCGGCGGCGCTGAGAGGGCAGGGCATCAAATGACATGTATTCTCCATCGGTTTTCATAAGCTTACGAGGCGACGGGCGAGAACGGATCAAAAAAGTGGAAATTCCCGAGACAATGACGGGTTTTTGCGATCCAGCGGCATTTTTTGTGATCCACCGGACCCAACGCTGCGTACCCCGGTCATGTTTGAAGCTCCTGCCGTTCTCTGCGATGACAGCCTTGAAGCCCCCGTCGCGCCCGCTAGGGTGAGCGGGGGCGCAGGCAGTTGCCGGGAGAGCGACAGAGTGACAGGTGAGGCATATTCCGAGACGACGGTCTGGATGCTGGCAGTGCGGGATCAGCGCGACAAAGTGGCCTTTGGTCGCCTGTTTGATCACTTTGCACCTCGGCTCAAGGGCGTCATCTGCCGCTCGGGGCTGCCGCCTGCGCAGGCGGAGGACATCGTGCAGGACGTGATGCTTACGGTCTGGCGCAAGGCGCATATGTTCGATCCCGGGCGGGCGCAGGTCTCTGCGTGGATCTACCAGATCGCCCGCAACCGGCAGATCGACATCTTGCGCAAGGAAAAGCGGCCGGTGCCGGAAGAACTGAAGCCGGTCGAGGACACAGAGGAAGACGCGTCACAGGTGGTGGCGCTGGAACAGGAAACGCAGGCTTTGCGCGCGGCGCTCAAGACGCTGAAACCCGCGCAGCGCGAAATGGTGGAACGCGCCTATCTGGGCGAGCTGACCCATGCGGAGATCAAGGCCGAGACCGGCCTGCCGCTGGGCACCATCAAATCGCGCATCCGGCTGGGGCTGGAGAAGCTGCGTCACGAGTTGAAGGGAACGGAACGCACATGACGGGCATTACGCACCACATCCCTGATGAGTTGCTGATCGCCTATGCGGCAGGCAATCTGCCAAAGGCTTTTTCGCTGGTGGTGGCCGCGCATGTGTCCATGTGCGACGAGTGCCGCGCCCGGCTCGGCGCGCATGAGGCTCTGGGCGGCGCGCTGCTGGATGACATGCCGGCGACGGATGTGTCGTCGGACCTAAAGGGGCGGCTGTTCGATGCCTTGGACGATCCGATCTCGGTCGAGCAACGCTATGATCGTGCGGGGATTTTCCCGGCGCCTGTCATGGAGGCGCTGGGCGGTCTGCCGCCGAAATGGACCCCGCTGGGACTGGGGGTGCGGCAGATGATCCTGGATCATGACCGCAGCGGCAGCGTGCGGTTGCTGTATATCCCCGGCGGCCAAGGGGTTCCGGATCATGGCCACAATGGCCTGGAGCTGACGCTGGTCTTGCAGGGCGCCTTTCGTGACGAGACCGGGCGCTTTGGGGTGGGGGATCTCGAGATCGCCGATGGCGATCTCGAGCATGAACCGATTGCCGAGGTTGGTCCCGCCTGCATTTGCCTGGCGGCGACGGATGCATCACTGCGGTTCCGGTCGTTTGTCCCCCGGTTGCTTCAGCCTCTTTTCCGGATCTGATTGTCCAACTGTGCCCGCACGGTCTGCCGCCCTTTTTGCGAGATCTGATAGGGGCTTGAGAACCGGCTCTGGATCAGTCGCTTGCGTCTTAGACGTTGAAAGATTTCCAGCGTGCAATTGGACAGGATCATCCCGTCGTGGGTGTAGCAGGTCACCGAGGTGATCCGGCCGTTGGGCGCGCGTTCATAGAGGACACGACCGCCCTGTGCCAGCGCGTGCAGCACGCGCTGTTCGTTCTTCGAGATATTCATTGGATATTGCCTGTGATTGAACCATGTCAAACCGGCACGCGCATGCCAAACGGCCGCGCTTGCGCGGGGGGACAGGTTTCGGGACCGCCGAACCTGTCACTGCGTGGTTGCAATCTCCAACATCAACAATTCCATTGTCTGAATGGACGGGTGCCTGTGCTTATCACTCTGGCTGGATGGTTTCAATCACGGTTCGTGATCCAGCGGCACTGATAAGGCGTAAGTGTGATTTCCAGATCGCCCTGGAACGCCTCGCCCGACAGCAGATCGTGCCAGGTCTCGCCTTCGATCAGGTTCAGCGCGCCCGGGGGCAGGGTCACGCTGTCGCCGCTGACATTATGCAGGGCAAAGATCGATTGCGCGCGATCCAGAGACTGGCGCCAGAGCGCAAAGACCCGATCATCCAGATGCAGCGTGAATTGGGTGGCGTTCGGGTGGAACGCCGCCTGTTGCGCCCTGATTTTCAAGCGCGACGACAATGCCGAGAACACCTGCGCCTGTTCCGTTTCGGGATCGGCCAATCGCCGGGTCAGCTCCGGGTAATCCCAGCGGTGGCGGTTGATCGCACGGTTCATGCCCCGGCGCGCCACGGCGGCGTGATCGTTGGCGGTTGCCAGCAGCGCATGAATGTAGAAGGCAGGAATTCCCTCCAGGCTCATCGGGATGGTTTGCGAGCAGACAAACCGCGCGATCTTTTGGTCGTCCGCGCCCCGCAGCGTCCGGGTCATGGCATCAAAGAAGGTGCAGTTCACCTCGTAGGGGGCCTCGCCGCCCCCCGGAAGCGAGCGCATGGACACCAGCCCGCCGCTTTCCCTGACGCAGGCGATCATTCCGTCGATCTCCTGTTGTGGCAGAACCCCCTCGGCGGGGCGCATGCCGATGCCGTCATGGCTGGCGGTAAAGTTCAGATAGGCACAGCCCAGCGGGGCAGGGGGCATTGCACGCGCCCATTTCAGCAGAAAACGCGCCGACCCGGCCAGCATCGCGTGCAGGATCAGCGGCGGCAGCGGGAAGTTATAGACAACATGCGCCTCGTTGCGGTTGCCGAAATAACTCAGGTTCTCGGTCCGCGGGACATTGGTTTCGGTCAACACCACCACGGTTTCGGTCGCGTAATCCGCCAAAAGCCGCAAGAGCTGCACGATCGCATGCGTCTCCGGCAGGTGGATGGAGGCGGTCCCAGCCCGTTTCCAGATGAAGGCCACCGCATCAAGCCGGATGATCCGCACCCCCTGATCGATGTGCAGGCGGATGATCCGCAGGATTTCCAGCAGCACGTCCGGGTTTTCGAAATTCAGATCCACCTGATCGTGGCTGAAAGTGCACCAGACATGTTTGGGTCCGTTTGCCGTATCGACCAGCTGCAACAGCGGCGTGGTTCTGGGGCGCACCACATCCGAGAGGTCGTCTTCGGGACTGGCCTCATAGAAAAAACGATCATAGGGCGCCTGGCCCTGGCGGTAGGCGTTGAACCAGGGGCTCTGTGACGAAACATGATTGAGCACCATGTCCGACATCAGGTGAAAAGCCTCGCCGATCCGTCGAATGTCGGCCCAGTCCCCCAGTTCCGGGTTGACCTTGCGATAGTCGGTGACCGCAAACCCGTCGTCAGAGGTATAGGGAAAGAACGGCAGGATATGCACGCCGTCCACCACGCCCTGCATATGGGTGAGCAGGAAGTCATGCAGCAGGTCGAGCGGCTTGTGCGTGCCGTCGATCAGCGTGTTGCCATAGGTGATCATCAGCGCATCGCGCTCCGACCAGAGCGTGTTTCCGGGCACCCGCGGCCGTTTGCGCCGGTGTGTGCCATCCGGCCAGAAGGCCTCCACGACCTGCGAGCCGAGGATTTCGCAATCGACGTCCGGGTAGATCCCGGTCAGGAGCCGCGACAGACGGGCTCCGAAAGATGCGCTTCCTTGCGCCATCTGGCTACACTCCCTCACCTGTGCGGATTGATTTCCGCTTTGCCGTCAATTGCTTCGCGCCCGGGTGGTTCGAGGATCAGCCTATCCGCGTCGGTGCAGGGGCGTAAACCGCCGAGCCGTGTCCACGGCCTGGACCCCGGCTGAAATGACCATTTAACGGGCAGATGCGCGACATGGGGCGGGCCCGCGCTATCTTGAGATATCGGAGTTCCGTCGCGCATGCAGGTCACCTCTGGTGCGACGGGGCTTGATCGTCAGCGTCGTTAGCGATAACGATTGCCGCGAGTGATAGCGGTACCATCAGGGTGCCGTGCCCGGAAACCGAACCGGAGTTATTGGCAAATGACCCTTAAGATCGCGATCAATGGATTTGGCCGGATTGGCCGCAACGTGCTGCGTGCCCTGCTGGAGAATGACACCACGGATGTGGAAGTCGTGGCCATCAACGACCTGGCCCCGCCGGCCACCCAGGTCCATCTGCTGAAATATGACAGCGTGCATGGCCGCCTTGGGGCGGATGTGGTTGTCGAAGGCGATACCATGAAAGTGGGCCGTCACGAGATCCGCCTGACCGCGATCCGCAATCCCGAAGAGCTGCCCTGGTCCGATGTGGACATCGCCTATGAGTGCACCGGCCTCTTCACCACCCGCGAGGCTGCGGCCCGCCATCTGGAGAACGGCGCGCAGCGGGTGCTGATCTCCGCGCCCGGTAAGGAAGTCGACCGGACCGTGGTGTTCGGTGTCAACGACGGTGACCTGACCGCGGATGACGTGATCGTGTCCAATGCCTCCTGCACCACAAACTGCCTGGCGCCTGTGGCCAAGGTTCTGGATGATGCCTTTGGCATCAAGACCGGCTACATGACCACCATTCATGCCTATACCGGCGATCAGCCGACTCACGACACCACCCACAAGGACTTGTACCGGGCCCGCGCTGCGGCGCTGTCGATGATCCCGACGTCCACCGGCGCGGCCCGTGCGATCTCCGAAGTGTTGCCGCATCTGAAAGGCCGCCTCGAAGGGTCTGCAATCCGGGTGCCGACACCGAATGTTTCGGTTGTGGACCTGACCTTCCAGCCGGAGAAGGCGGCTTCGGTCGAGTCGATCAATGCAGCGATCCAGGCGGCCGCGACAGATGGCCCTCTGAAAGGCATTCTGGGATACGAAGACGAGCCGCTCGTCTCGATCGACTTCAACCATGATCGCCGGTCGTCGATCTTTGCTGCACCGCAGACCGCAGTCACCTCGGAAGGGCTGGTGCGTGTTGTCAGCTGGTATGACAACGAGTGGGGTTTCTCCAACCGCATGATCGATACCGGTCGTGCGATGGGCAAGTTTCTCTGAGCCACAGCGCAGTTGAAACGAGATACCAAAAGGCCGCGGCATCAGCCGCGGCTTTTTTATTGTCTGCTCTGTGGGTGGGCGCGGCACACTGTGGACATGCCCTGCGCGTCTCTGCTGAGATATCAGGCCAGAGACCGCGTTGATCCGGGCAGGGGGAGCCATGAACATACGCGAAGAAAGACGCGGGGATGAAGCCGCCATTCACGCACTTACCGTGGCTGCGTTCAGCGGGCATCCCTACAGTGACGGCACGGAGCCCGGGATCATATCCGATTTGCGCAGCGCCGGTGCATTGTCCCTGTCCCTGGTCGCGGTTGATCGGGACGAGGTGATCGGTCACGTCGCCTTTTCTCCGGTGACGATCAAGGGCGCGAACTGCGGCTGGTTTAGCCTAGGGCCGATTTCGGTCACCCCGGATCGGCAGCGGCAGGGGATCGGCTCTCTGTTGATCCGCGACGGTCTGAGCCGGCTTTCGGCGCTGGGGGCCAAGGGTGTCGTTCTGTTGGGGGATCCCGCCTATTACACCCGGTTTGGCTTTGCCTGCCACGCAGATTTGGTGCTGCCGAATGTCCCCGCCGACTATTTCATGGCCCTCACCTTGCAGGGTCCGAACCCAACGGGCGAGGTCGCCTATCACGCGGCCTTTGGCAGCTGAAGCGCCCATTCCGCACGGCCCCCCGGTTACTCCGGGACAAACTCGGCCTCATCCGCCAGCGCCGCCGCCTTCAGATCGCCGAGAAAGCTGGGGTTGGCGGAATGGATGCGGTTCCAGTTGGGAATAAAGGGCGTCTCGTGCGGGTTTTCGAGAAAGACCTGCCCCGCGGTCATGATGTTGTTGGCAAACATCTCCACCATCTTTTCCTCGCCATGGCGGTCCATCTCCAGGCCGTTCATGATCGCGTCGTGAGAATAGGCCTCCAGCAGGTCCAGCGCCGAGCGATAGTAGGTCGCCTTGAGCGTGCGAAAGACATTGGGCGTGAACACGGTGCCGTCCGCCGCGAGCTTGCGGAAAATGGCCTTGCAGATGTCGGTGGACATACGGTTGAGACCGGCAGAGGCATCCTCGGGGCTCAGGGACTGGTGTTTGTGATCGTAGTTGTCGGCGATTTCCACCTGGCACACGGCCTTGCGGCCGAGGTTCCGCCAGGCCTCTGACAAGACGCCGATCTCCAGCCCCCAATCGGAAGGAATGCGCAGGTCCGGCAACAGCGGCGCCCGCAGGGCCATCTCGCCGGAGAGCGGATAGCGGAAGCTGCGCAGATAATCGATGTAGTCGCGATCCCCGATGGTGCGCTTAAGCGCGATCAGCAGCGGCGAGACCAACAGGCGGGACACCCGACCGTTCAGCTTGCCGCCACCGACGCGGGCATAGAACCCCTTGGACAGCTGGTAGGAGAACGCCGGATGCGCCACCGGATAGACCAGGCGGGCCAGCATCTCCTTGGAATAGGTGGTGATATCGCAGTCATGGATCGCCACGACAGAGCTTTCCGCCTGGGCCAGCAGGTATCCGATGCAGGACCACACATTCTTGCCCTTGCCAGGTTCGGGCGGTGCCAGCCCCTGTTCGGCAAGCCGCGCACCAAGCGCGCGCATCCGCGGGCTGTCGTTCCAGAGCACCCTGTGGTTCTGCGGCAGCGAGGAAAAATACTGCCGGGCGTGGCGATACTCCGCCTCTGTGGCCCGGTCGAGGCCGATCACGATGTGGTGCAGATACGGCACCCGCGCCAGCTCATCCAGGATGTGGCGCAGGGCTGGCCCTTCCAGCTCCGAATACAGACAGGGCAGGATCAACGAGATCTTGCGGGTCTGGGCAAAGGTTGACAGTTCGTATTCCAGTTCTTCCACCGGGCGGCAGCGCAGATCGTGAAATTGGGCAATATTGCCGTTCTGGTGGAAGTCAGCCATGCGTGGCGGTTCCTTTCTGTTCCTGATCCCAGTCTGAGAGAAGTTGCATCACCGCTGCGTACCAGCCGTCGGGACCGGAGTGCTCTGTGCGCAAAATGCGGTGTTCATGTTGAAACCGGGGCAGGTCCGGGCTGTGCGGGTTGCGGATCACCACGCCTCGGTCGGCCGCGGCGATCATTTCAAAATCATTGGGTGCATCCCCGATCGCAATGGTGAAACAGCCGCGATAGCGCTGCCGCAGTTTCATCATCTGATCGGCCTTGGTCGCCCCAAAGGACAGGGTCAGGAACCGCCCGCCCCGGCTGGCATTGATCCCGTGCCGCGCCAGGGCGGCCAGAAACGCGGCGTGCTGATGGGCGTCACCCTGCCATAATCCGGGTTCGCTGAATTGCCGGGCCTTGGCACGCTCGGCCTGAAGATGGGACAGGCCGGTCTGGGCACTGACTTCGGCAACACTCATGTCGCCAAAGCCGCGAAACGGGGCGTTCAGGGTGCTCAGCACCTGCCGAATGGCGCGATAATCGGCGGTCTTGCTGCCAATGCCCTCGGGCGAGACACAGGCGGCGCCGTTCTCGACAATCATCGGCGTATCGCCCAGGCCCAGATCATGATGAAGCGGCAGCATCTCTGCCGCGGTCTTTGAACTGGCAAGAACCAGTATCCCGCCGCGCGCGTAGATCTCGGCGATGGCGGGCAGCGCCGGAGTATAGTCATAGCTGTCGTGATCCAGCAGGCTGCCATCCAGATCACTGAAAACCAGAAGTCGTCGCATTGCATGCCTCCTTGTCAGAGGGGCCATGTTCTGAGCTTAGGTCGCAGCGCGGATCAGGCAATCAGTGCTAATGCAGGTTTTATTTTAATTCGCACAGTTTTCGGAATTGCGCCTGCTTTTTATGCAGGACTTTCGGCGTGAGGCGGCAAGCACGAATTGCGCGGGCAGGTCGGCGCAGGGATTGGCGCGCCGGAACAACAGCCCGCAACAGAGGTCTTCGGGGCGCGAGGATTCTCATCTTTGCGCAGCGCGCGTGAGGGGCGAATGCGGGTGGCATCTGCTTTGCGACGGCGGCCTTCAGAATTGCGACCTCTCCGGAAAACAAGCCGACATTCAGTGACGTATTGCCGTCATTTCCTGTCGGATCGCCGTTGGCGGTTCACGTGGCGAAACAGGAGGCTACGCAAATCCACCACATGCTTCCCAGGTCGGTGGCAACACAAACGGCGCATGCGACTCCTTGCCTCATGTGCCGAGAAAATAACAGAGAGGAATGTCAGTTTTATGTCTCTTAAACCTCCTTTGACGGAGCTCGAGATCAAAACCGCACAAAGCGGTTTTTACAAAGGGTTCACCAAAGACGTCACCATCACCGCCAAGATTCTCGTCGCGGCGCTGATCCTCTGGGCCGTTGCCTTTCCCACCCAGGCCGCCGACGTGTTGTCGCGGTTCAATACTCTCATTCTTGCCAGCTTCAATTACTGGTACATTTACGTCGTCGCCTTTTTTGTGATCGTCTGCCTCGGGCTCGCCATCTGGCCCAGTTCCGGCAACCTGCGGCTGGGCAACGAGGGTGAAAAGCCCGAATTCTCGGCCTTTTCCTGGTTCTCGATGATGTTCGGTGCGGGCATGGGGATCGGCGTGCTGACCTATGCCACCGGCGAACCGATCTACCACTTCCAGAACAACCCCGATGTGATCCGGGGGCTGGTCGAGGGAGCGAGCGCCGAGACGGTCCGCTCGGCCTACAAATGGTCCTTCCTGCACTGGGGCCTGTCCCCGTGGGGGGCCTATGCGTTGACCGGGCTGGCGCTTGCGTTCTTTGCCTATCGCCGCGGTCTGCCGCTGACCATCCGCTCCGCCCTGACGCCGCTGTTTGGCGGGCGCCTGTCCGGCTATGTCGGGCACACGGTTGATGTTGTTGCGGTGATCGCAACGGTCCTCGGGGTGTCGCAGACGCTGGGCTATGGGGTCGAACAATTCGTCGCCGGTCTGAACCGTATCGGCCTTGGCGACTGGTTGCTGGTGACGGCCGCCGACGGATCGCAAAAGGCTTCGGTCGCGGCGGTCATCCTGTCGCTGGTGGTCATCATGGGGGCCTCGACCCTGTCCGCGCTGTCCGGTGTCGGCAAAGGCATCAAGTGGCTCTCCAATATCAACATGGCGCTGAGCTTCTTTCTGCTGTTCTTCTTCCTGCTGTTCGGGTCCACGTTCTTTGGTCTGAATGCGCTGGCAACGGGGATCTATGACTATATCGTGGCCCTCCCGAGCATGATGTTCACGGTCTGGAGCGACAATGGCACCGAGGTCGGGGCTGCGCTCGAAGGCTGGCAAGGTGGCTGGACCGTCTTCTACTGGGCCTGGTGGATTGCATTTGCCCCCTTTGTTGGCCTGTTTCTGGCGCGGATTTCGCGGGGACGTACCATTCGCGAGTATGTCTTTGGCGCCATGCTGGTGCCATCGGTGATGTGTTTCGTCTGGTTCGCACTGGTCGGCGGCACCGCCATCGATCTGGAACTGTCCGGCGTCGCGCAGAATGCAATTCTGGGAACCGGCCTGTCGGATCAACTGTATGCGACCCTCGCGGTGTTGCTGAGCGATGGTCTGGCCTGGGTGTTCTCCGTCGTGGTTGCGGTTCTGCTGCTGACCTATCTGGTGACCTCGGCCGACTCGGCGGTGCTGATCATCAACACCATCAACGCAGCCGGTGACGAAGGGCCAAAGGCACGTCCGCATATCATCTTCTGGGGTGCGGCGCTGGCCCTGGTGGTCGGGGCGCTGCTGATCGTGGGCGGCCTCGGGGCCATCCAGACGGCCATGGTGATTGGCGCACTGCCGTTCTCGGTGGTCATGGCGCTGATGGGCGTTGCCCTCATCAAGGCGATCATCAATGACAGCATCCGTGGCCGCGCGGGCCTGCCCGTGACCGCGGACGAGATCGCCGGAGAGTAATCCCGGCGGTCCACACCAGTTTCGGTGTTGTCAGACTGAAATCGCCCGCCGGACGTGCTGTCCGGCGGGCGATTTTGCTTTGGTCCCGGGGAAGCCGGCTCGGAATACCGGAATCGCAGCGGGTCAGGACATCGTTGACAGCGCAGCGGTGCTGCGCATGGCTGTGGTCAGGGCGCGGTGCAGCGACAGCGCAAAAGAGCGCGGGACAAGAATGTCATAGGCCTGATCCTGCTCTCGGCAGAGCAGGAAGACGTTCATGTGCTCCAGAAGCAGGCGCTGGGCGCTGCCGTTGCTCAGGGCCTGGAGGTCTGTCATGACCAAGCGCTCCAGCACCCGGATCACCCCGTCACCTTGGAGCGTAAAGACCACCCAGCCATCATTCTGCTCTGTCACCGATGCGGTCATGCCCAGGTCGTCCGCCAGCGTCCGGGCGAGGTGCTCCTGTTCGGTGTGATCGGCGGTGACAAACCATTGCTGAAGGGCTGTTCCGAACACATCAACAGAGGGACCGTTGCGAAGCGTGCCGAGGTCCACAGGACCGGAGGCAAGCGTGGCGAGGGTCGCGGCAACTGCATCCTCCTGCCCCTGACGCGCGGCGACGGAGGCGATGGCGCGGTTCGGACACTCGGTCAGCGTCCAGGGGCCGATGGTCTCCACGCAGGGATGGTCGGCTCCAAATGCGGTGCGTGCGATGAGGCGGGGGGAGGGGCTTTGATCAGGCACGCAGACGCTCTCCTTCGGGATCGATGAAATGGGGGCTGACCACGCGGGCCTTCAGGCTCTGGCCTTGCAGCGGGTTGGCGACGGTAACGACCTCGCCCAGGCGGTCCTGTCCGCGTTCGAGGAAGCCAAGCGCGATGGATTTGCCCAGATGTGGCGAATAAGCGGCGGAGGACAACCAGCCTTCGCTGGCCCCTTGTGCGGTTGCGGTGGTTGCAAAGAGGTGGCTGCCCGCGGGCAGGGTGGTCTCTCCGTCCAGTGCCTCAAACCCCATCAGCCGGACGCCTTCGGGGGCGTTCAGCCCCTCGCGCCGCGACAGCACCGCACCGATGGAGTCCTTCTTCGTCGACACCATGCGCCCCATCCCGAGGTGATCGGCCGAGGTCTGGCCGTTCAGCTCATTGGCGGTGGCGTGACCTTTCTCGATCCGGAGCACGCCGAGGGCTTCGGTGCCATAGGGGGTGACGTCGAGTTCAGCGCCCTCCGTCATCAACTCGCGCATCAGCGCATCGCCATAGCGGGTCGGCACGGCGATCTCATAGGCCAGCTCGCCGGAAAAGGAGATCCGGAACAGACGTGCGCGCAGGCCACCGCAGATGGTGATCTCGCCGCAGCCCATAAAGGGGAAGGCGTCGTTGCTGATGTCATGACCGGGATCGACGAGTTTTTGCAACAGCTTCCGGGCATTGGGCCCCGCCACCGCATATTGCGCCCAGGCGTCGGTGGTGGAGATCAGCTGCACGTCCATCTCCGGCACCAGGCATTGGCGGACGAACTCCATGTGGCGGTAGACCGGACCGGCATTGGCGGTGGTGGTGGTGACGACGAAGTGATCCTCGGCCAGGCGCGCGGCGGTGCCGTCGTCCATGGCGATCCCGTCCTCGCGCAGCATCACCCCGTAGCGGCATTTGCCGATCGGCAGCTTGGCAAATCCATTGGCGTAGACAAGGTTCAGGAAGGCCGCCGCGTCCTTGCCCTGCACATCGATCTTGCCCAGTGTGGTGACGTCGCAGACGCCGACGGATCTGCGCACGGCAAGGGCCTCGCGGTCGACCGTCTGGCGCCAGTGGGTCTCGCCCTGGCGGGGGAAATACTGCGCGCGCAGCCACAGGCCGGCCTCGACAAAGACCGCACCCTGTTCCTCGGCCCAGTGGTGCGAGGGGGTGAGGCGGGTCGGTTTGAAATCCTTGCCCGCAGCCCGCCCGGCCAGCGTGCCCATCGCGACGGGGGTATAGGGCGGGCGGAACATGGTGGTGCCGGTTTCGGCGATGCTCTGGCCGGTGGCCTCTGCCATCACCGCAAGCCCGCCGAGGTTGGAGGTCTTGCCCTGATCGGTGGCCATGCCAAGGGTGGTGTAGCGCTTGAGATGCTCCACCGAGCGGAAGCCCTCCTGATGGGCGAGCTTCACATCCTTGACGGTGACGTCGTTCTGGAAATCGAGCCATTTGCGGCCCTTGCCTTCGCCCACATACCAGAGGGGGGCGATGTCATAGGCGCCATCTTCGGCGCGCGGGCAGGGGAGCGGGGTGGTCTTGAGGTCGAGAGCCTCGAGCGCTGCACGCGCGGCGTCGATGCCGGAGTGCAAGGCCTGCGCAGTGGAGAACAGACCCGCTGCGGCGCCCGCCACACGCATCCCCTGCGGCAGCTGCGCGCCGGGCACGAAGCTTGCGATCTGGTCGTTCCAGACCGGGCGGCCACGCTGGTGGCAGGTGAGAGAGACATTGGGGTTCCAGCCGCCGGAGACACCAAGCGCCTGACAGGGCAGGGTCCGGGTGCTGCCGTCTGCGCGGCGGATCGTAACGCCGGTGAGGCCAAGCTTGCCCTTGGCGTCCACCACCTGCGCCCCGGCAAAGAGCGGGTAGTCGCCCAGAGCCGCAGAGGTCGCGGTGGCGCTGGGTCGACTGTCGACCACGCCGACGACGTCCACTCCCAGCGCGGCGAGATCGCGTGCCGTGCGGTGACCGTTGTCGGTGTTGGTGAAAACCGCCACCTGCTGCCCCGCCGTGACCGCCCAGCGGTTGGCATAGGCCCGCATCGCGCCAGCCATCATCACGCCGGGGCGGTCATTGTTCTGAAAGGCGATCATGCGTTCGGTCGCCCCGGCACAGAGGAGGCTCTGGCGCGCATAGATCCGCCACAGCGTCTGGCGCGGCATGTCTGGCGCCGGCGCGGCGACGTGGTCTGCGTTGCGCTCCAGCGCCGCATAGGTCCCGTGGTCAAAAGCGCCAAGCACCGTGGTGCGATGCATGAGACGCACATTGGGCAGGGTTTGCAGTTCGGCGACGGCATTTGCGGCCCAGAGATGTGCGGGCGTGCCGTCGATCTCCTCGACCTCGGCATTGAGGCGACCGCCAAGGGTGAAATCCTCATCCGCAAGGATCACCTGCGCGCCATTGCGCCCGGCGGTCAGCGCCGCGGCCAAACCTGCGGGGCCAGCACCGATGACAAGCAGATCGCAATGCAGGAACCCCTTGTCATAGGCATCCGGATCCGCCTCCATCGAGAGCGACCCGAGGCCCGCCGCGCGGCGGATGATCGGCTCGTAGAATTTCTCCCAGAAGGCGCGGGGCCACATGAAGGTCTTGTAGTAGAACCCGGCGGTGAGGACATTCGAGAACAGATCGTTCACACCAAGCGCATCAAAGGCGAGCGACGGCCAGCGGTTCTGGCTCTGCGCGCTCAAACCGTCGTACAACTCCGCCACGGTGGCGCGGGTGTTGGGCTCCTGCCGCGCGCCGGTGCGCAGCTCGACCAGCGCGTTGGGCTCTTCGGACCCGGCCGAGACCAGCCCGCGCGGGCGGTGGTACTTGAAGCTGCGGCCCATCAGGCGCACGCCATTGGCCAGCAGGGCCGAGGCCAGCGTGTCGCCGGGATGGCCCGTGTAAGATTTGCCGTCGAAAGTGAACGTCAGGGACCGGCTGCGATCAACCTGGCCGCCGGAGAGACGGTTGATCTGGCTCATGCCGCGCCCCTCCGGGCCAGAGCCACATCGCGGGCAAGCTCCACCTTCAGGATTTCATGCGTGGTGGTGTCGCGCGTCACCACCAGCCATGAGCGGTCGCCTTGTTCATGGAACCACAATTCGCGGTGCTGCCCGGCAGGGTTGTCGCGCAAGTAGAGATAATCGTGAAAGGCGCGTGCAGCGTCCTCCGACAGCCAATAGGGCCGGTTGATAAGCCCTGCATCGCCCAAATAGGTGAATTCTTGCGCGTCGCGGGGGCCGAGGAGCGGGTGGGGAATGATCATCGTTCTGTCCGGGTTTGTCTGTGGGCGTTTCGGGTCAGTGCAGGTTCGGCTGGGCGCCGACGCCTTTTTCGTCGATCATGCGCCCGGTCAGGGTGCGGTCGAGGCGATAGGCCGCCGCCGTGTCATGCGGCTGGTCGGTGGCAAGGAGATGGGCAAAGGCATGACCCGACGCGGGCGTTGCCTTGAAGCCGCCATAACACCAGCCGCCGTTGAAATAGAGCCCGTCGACAGGCGTGCGGTCGATGAAGGGCGAGCCATCCATCGACATATCCATGATGCCGCCCCACATGCGCAAAAGACGCGCGCGCCCGATCATCGGCATCAGCGCCATGCCGCCTTCGGCCACATCCTCGACCACCGGCAAGTTGCCGCGCTGGGCGTAGGAATTGTAGCCGTCGATATCGCCGCCAAAGACCAGACCGCCCTTGTCGGACTGGCTGACGTAGAAATGCCCGGCCCCAAAGGTGATGACGCCGGGGATCACCGGTTTCAGCCCTTCAGAGACAAAGGCCTGCAACACGTGGCTCTCGATCGGCAGACGCATCCCGGCCATCGCCATGACCTTGGAGGAATTGCCCGCCACCGCCACGCCCACCTTTGTGGCACCGATATAGCCGCGCGAGGTCTCGACCCCTTTGATGCGGCCCTGTGCGATGTCAAAGCCGGTGACCTCGCAATTCTGGATAATGTCGACGCCGTGGCTGTCCGCCGACCGGGCATAGCCCCAGGCCACCGCATCGTGACGCACGGTGCCGCCACGGCGATGCACCAGCGCACCCTTGATCGGGAAGCGCGCATTGTCGAAGTTCAAGAATGGCGCTTCTTTGCGGACCTGTTCCGCATCCAGCAGTTCCGCATCCGAGCCTTGCAGGATCATCGCATTGCCGCGGCGGCGATAGGCGTCGCGCTGGCTGTCGGTATGGATCAGGTTCATGATGCCGCGCTGGCTGACCATCGCGTTATAGTTCAGGTCCTGTTCCAGCCCCTCCCAGAGTTTCAGTGAGAACTCATAAAACGGCTCATTGCCGGGCAGCAGGTAGTTGGAGCGGATGATGGTGGTATTGCGTCCCACGTTGCCGCCGCCGATCCATCCCTTTTCAAGCACCGCAATACGGGCCTTGCCATAGACCTTGGACAGGTAATGAGCGGTGGCGAGCCCATGCCCGCCGCCGCCGATGATGATGTAATCATAGGCGGGCTGAGGGTCTGGGTCGCGCCAGGCGGGAGTCCAGCCCTTGTGTCCGGTCAGGGCTTCCTTGGCGATGCGGAGCGCGGAGTATCGCATGTGGTGTCTCGGGTCCTTGGCAACTGCTTTGCGTGACACTAGGCGTCTTTAAGGGTGTTGACTTTTCCAATTCGGTCGAATTTTTGTCATATATGGACAATCCAAAGACATCCCGCCGCTATGGCTTTTTGCTCGTCGACGGGTTTGCGCTGATGTCGGCTGCCTCCGCGGTTGAACCGTTCAGGGCTGCAAATCTCCTGAGCGGGACGGACCTCTACCGCCTCACGTTCCTGTCGCGACAGGGGGGGCGGGTCTGTGCATCCTGCGGCGCTGGGTTCGACACGGAGCCGATCAGCAGCGGGGCCATGGTGGCTGGAGGGCCGCTTGACCTTGTGTTTGTGATCGCGGGCGGGGATCCGTTTGCAACGCTGGACCCTTTGGTGCTGGCGTGGCTGCGGCGACTACAAGCGGCGGGGGTGCCGCTGGGTGGCATTTCGGGCGGTGCGGTGCTGTTGGCCCGCGCGGGCGTGATGGCAAATCGCCGCTTCACCGTGCATTGGGAGCACTTCGACGCCCTGCGTGCGCTGTCGGAGGACTACCTGATGGAACGGCGGCTCTTCGTCATTGACCGGGATCGCTATACCTGCGCGGGGGGCGTAGCGCCACTGGACCTGATGCATGCGTTGATCCGCTCGGATCATGGGGCGGCGCTGGCCCGCAGGGTCAGCGATTGGTACATCCACACCGGCATTCGCGACGCGGATGCACCACAACGTTCGGATCAGACGGAGGGGCTGCACCGGGCTGTGGCAGCCGCCCTGGCGCTGATGGAGACGCATCTGGCCGACCCCCTGACACTGGAGCAACTGGCCCAGCTGGTGGGGCTCAGCCCCCGCAGTCTTTCGCGACAGTTTTCTGCCGACATCGGCCAGAGCGTGATGCGACACTATCTGGTGCAACGGTTGGAAAAAGCCGACGACCTACTGCGCCAGACGCGCCTGCCGGTGTCGGAAGTGGCATTGGCAACGGGGTTTGTCAGCCAGGCGCATTTCGCCAAGAGCTTTGGCGCGCATTTCGGCCACAGCCCGCGCGTCCGCCGTACCGAGGCGCGTGGGTGACCGGGCCACTTGGCGCTGCGGCGCGAAATGGCTATCCCTGTCTCTGATGATCAGGAAAGGACTGCCCATGCCCGCCGCCCATCCCGCGTATGTTGTATCGCCCCCGCCACAAGCGGCCTTGCCCATCCTCGGGTCGCAGGCGCTGTTTCCGGTGCGGCGCGTCTATTGCATCGGCCGCAACTACGCCGCCCACGCGGTCGAAATGGGGCATGACCCGGAGCGCGCGCCGCCGTTCTTCTTTCAAAAAGCGCCGGACAGTCTCGATGCGTCCGGTGAATTTCCCTACCCGGTGATGAGTGCGGAGGTGCACCACGAGGCGGAGCTTCTCGTGGCCCTGGGCCAGGGCGGTCAGGACATCGCCGAGGCAGAAGCGCTGGAGCATGTCTGGGGCTACGGGCTCGCGCTCGATATGACGCGGCGCGACCTACAGGGGCAGGCCAAGGCTGCGGGTCGTCCCTGGGAGATCGGCAAATCCTTTGAACACGCAGCGCCGGTGGCGCCGCTCTCGCCGGCCACAGAGATCGGCCACCCGCACGAGGGGGACTTGCGCCTGACGGTGAACGGAGACCTGCGGCAGCAGGGCAATCTCAACCAGATGATCTGGAAGATCCCGGAGATCATCGCCCATCTCTCGCGCTATTACCGGCTTGCGGCAGGGGATGTGATCCTGACCGGCACACCTGCCGGGGTCGGGCCGGTGCAGCGCGGTGACGTGATGGACCTGTCCTGCCCTCCTCTGGCCCCCCTGCGTGTCGAGGTGGTCTGAAACCTGTCAGCGGGGGCGCGGCCGTCAGGCCGCGCCCCCGCGCTGGTCGGATGCGTCAGCATCCGAAACACCGCACCCTGGCGACGGGTCGTCCGCCCTGGCTCTCCGGCTTGTCCAGGGTCTGCCGGCGCAACACGGGGTCGTTCTTTCCGACGCATGCGGAACAGAACCGCGACCTCAGCGTTAAGCTTGCACCCCACCGGCGGAGCAACGGCATTCTGTCCATGGCACGAGATCGCGCAGGGTCCTCCGGGGCCGGGTTGGTCACCTGTCGGGCAAAATCCTCAGGTCTTGCCGTATTTGACAGGACCTCGGTCTTCACGGGTTCTTTTGGGGCGACAAACAACCTATGTCTGATCGGGGCCAATGCGGCGGACGGACTGGAAATGAGGGGCAAATGACTTCAGAATTTGATGCGGCGCGTCTGGGGCCCATTCTCTATTATCGCGGGTTGGAGCAGGGCGGTTTGCGCCTGGCCGCGATGGTTCTTCTGCCGGCGGGGGAGCAGCCCGGTCCTCTGCTCGCCGACGGGCGCGCGCATGATCCTCTTCGACTGCGGCAGGTCGGCGAGAATGTGATCTGGCGCTACGATTTCACCCTTTCTCAGGAGGCGGGCGGCTATCAGTTCGACGGCGAGACCTACCCGGTCCAGACCAGGGTCGACGGTGACCTGCGGATCGCCTTCGCCTCCTGCAATGGCGAGGAAGAGGGCGATCTCGACCGCGATCAGGAGGAGCGCAACAAGATGTGGGCGCATATGTGCGAGGAGCACCGACGCGCTCCCTTTGCGCTGTTGTTGCAGGGCGGCGACCAGATCTATGCCGACGAGGCCACACAGGGCCACCCTCTGAGTGATGCCTGGCCGGATCAGGTGCCGCGCCCCCGGAATGCAGAGGAGCTCGAGGATCTGGCCGATCACCTGCGTGGACGCTTTGCCGCGCGCTATGTGCAGGCCCTGTTCGGCGCGGCCCCCAGCTGGATCATGGCGCGGGTGCCGACGCTTGCGATCTGGGACGATCATGACATCTGCGATGGCTGGGGCTCGCTCTATCGTCGCAAGACCCATTCCGAGGTCGGTCAATGCCTCTACCGGGTTGCCCGCGAGATGTATCTGCTGTTCCAGCATGCGGCGGTGGAGGCGGACATCCCGGATCTGTTCCTGGACAAGACCGGCACCTCCCTGTCCTGGCAGCGCGCCTTGCCCGGGGTGCAGTTCCTGGCCCCCGATCTGCGTGCAGAACGCGGGCGGCGTCAGGTGATGGGGGCCTATGGCTGGTCCGCCACCGAAGCCATGCAGCCGGGGACAGAACACACGTTCCTGATTTCCAGCGTACCGCTGTTGGGGCCTCGCCTGTCATTGGTGGAACGTTTCATGCTGATGATCCCCACGATGCAGAAATACGAAGATGACCTGCGCGATCAATGGCAGAGCCGGGCCCACCGCGATGAATGGGTTCGAATGCTGAAGCAGGTTCTGAAATGGCATGAAACCAGCCCGGTGACGGTGGTATCCGGCGAGATCCATCTGGCCACGCGGGCCGAAATGCAGGCCCGGGAGGCGCCGGTGCAACAGCTTGTGGCCTCCGGCATTGCCCACCGGGCCCCGCCGCAAGCCTATGCGCGCGGATTGGGCACGCTGGCGGGGCTGGGGGACGCGCCGGTTCCTGGCCATCCGATCCGTATCCACCCGCTGCCGGGGCAGAAGCATCGCTACGCGGCAGAGCGGAACTACCTGGAAATGAAGCGCGAAAATGGAACCTGGAGCGCCATCTGGCATCTGGAGGACAGCGGCAGTACCGCGCCGATGGCGCTGGCCGAAGGAGCAGGCCGCGCCGGATCCTCTTCACCTTTGTGAAATTTGTCTGAACTTTTCCTTGCGCTCCCGGCTTTCGTTAAGGCGAAGATTAACGCTCCTGGGGTCTTCTGTCTGCAACGCCGGGGTGGCGGAGTGGAAAGAAAACTGTGCGTGGATGGGGCGTCGGGGATGCCTTGTCCATGCGCAGATCGAGTGGACCGGCGGCATGAGATGACACAGCACAACAGGACTGCGATCACGCTGCAACGGGCGACTGGCCCGGCATGGTGCCTCAAGGGGGCTGCGATACTGTGCACCAGCCTTCTGCTGTTGTCCCCGGGAGAGGCACATCTGCCCGACAGCCTGTCGGGGGACAGCCCGTTGCTGCGGCAGTCTGCGCAAATCCGCACGCCGCTCCGCATCCCTGTTCAAGAACAACTGCGGCGCACGTCGATGAGCTGGCGGTGTCAGGCGGTCTGTGACGAGACCGGGCGTCTGCGTCAGACCTGCCTGATGCTTGCGGATCCACGCTTGAGCGGTTTGGGGCAGGGCCTCGATCACCTGTCAAAAGCGCAACCAGCGCAGAAATCACTCAGTGACCTCGGGCTGCTGGAGAGCCGTGATCGCCCAACCTGCTAGAGCGGGCGCGCGCTATGTCTATCCGGCATCCAGTCCAGCGCAGGCCGGCGCAGGGGAATTACTCTGCCGCATTTGCGTTCAGCGCGATCTGATTGACATAGGCCATCAGATCGTCGCGCAAATCCTCTCGGGCAAGGGCAAAGGCGACCGTCGCACGCAGGAACCCGGCCTTGGAGCCGCAATCGAACCGTTTGCCGTCAAAGCGATAGCCATAGACGGGTTCACCCTGGCCGATGTCCTGGGCGATCGCGTCGGTCAGCTGGATCTCGCCGCCCGCGCCTTTCTTCTTCTGTTGGAGGTTTCTCATCACCGAAGGGGACAGGATATACCGGCCGATCACCGCGAGATTCGAGGGCGCATCCTCTGCCTTTGGTTTTTCGACCATCCCGTTGGCCGAAACCACTTTGCCCATGTCCTCTTTCACATCGAGCACACCGTAAGAGGAGGTCTTCTCGGGCGCGACTTCCATCGCCGCCACCATATTGCCGCCGGTTTCCTCATAGGCTTCGACCATCTGTTGCAGGCAGGGTTTGTCCGCCGCGATCACATCGTCGGGCAGCATGACCGCAAAGGGTTCATTACCGATCAACCGGCGCGCGCACCATACGGCGTGCCCCAGACCAAGCGCCTGATGCTGGCGGATATAGGCGATCGCGCCGGACTCCATATTGGTGTTCTTCAACACCGAGAGCAGCTCGTCCTTGCCCTTTTTGCGCAGCTCCTGCTCCAGCACCGGCGCATGGTCAAAGTAATCCTCCAGCGCGCCCTTGCCGCGCGAGGTGACAAAGATGAATTCCTTGATCCCCGCCGCGCGCGCCTCGTCGATGGCGTATTGCACCAGGGGCCGGTCGACCAGGGTCATGATCTCCTTGGGAACGGATTTGGTGGCCGGCAGAAACCGGGTCCCGAGACCCGCAACCGGAAAAATGGCTTTGGTTACTTTTCTACGCATTCAATCACTCCACCAATGTTCTTATGCAGCCGCTGCAATTGCCTCGTGCGCCTCTGGTCCAAGACCGTGGCCCTTCCCACCAGCATAGTGGCAAATCCCGATCTTCCAAACACTCTGGCAAAAGATTGCAGGCGGCTCAAAGGGTGAGCCGCCTATACAAAAGAACTGGGTGTAGATGATGAATTAACGGGCAGTGTAATGCTGCAATGCGTCGCGCGTGCCCTGGTCCCAGATCATCCGGAGCCAATCGGCAAAGCAGGCCGCGAACCGGTCATTCCGCGACAGGTCCCCGTAGAGCCCGGGCTGTGCCAGCCACGCCCGAGGATCCTGGCGCGCGGCCTGAGCGTTCAGGGCGAGCGTCTCCCACCGCGGATCATTGGGCGAAATGTCGCTGCCGTCTTCACGGGTGCCGGCGCACATGCGCGCCCACAGCGCCTCGACCAAGGCGATCCCGCTGATCGAACCACCGGCATCGAGCGCATCACGCAGCACCGGCAGGATAAATCCGGTGTGGCGCGACGATCCGTCAAACGCCACCCGGCGGGTGGTGTCGTGGATTGCGGCATTGGAAAACCGCGCAGCAATCAGGGTTACGTAATCCGTCGGCGTGATCTCCGGCACCGGATGCACATAGGGGGCGATTTCCTCGGACTGGACCTTGTGAAAAAGCGCGGCGATGTCGGGATCCCTCATACAGTCCGCAATGGTTGCACAGGACAGCAGTTCGCCCGCATTGGCGATGACCTGATGGCCTGCGTTCAGAATGCGGATCTTCATGGTTTCATAGGCGTGCACCGCATCGGTGAAGGTCGCGCCCACCGCATCCCAATCGGGGCGGCCCGCGCAGAAATCATCCTCGATCACCCACTGGCGGTAGGGCTCATGCGTGACCGGCGCCCTGTCGGCAACACCCATCGCAGCAGCGCGGGCGATTTCGGCCGGGCCGGTCGCCGGCACGATGCAATCGACCATGGAATTGGGAAAGCTGCACTGCGCGTCGATCCAGTCGGCCAGGTCGGCGTCGATCACGCGGGCAAGGCCAAGCACGGTCTGACGGGTGATGTCCCCGTTGCCTTGCAGGTTGTCGCAGCTCTGCACGGTGAAGGGGCCGTGGCCCGCAGCGCGACGGTGGCCAAGCGCAGCGACGATCGCACCAAAGGCGGTGCGCGGCGTGGCCGGGTTGGCGATGTCATGCTGGATGTCCGCGTGGCCATGATCAAAGCCCCCGGCGTCGGGCTCCTGATAATAGCCGCCTTCGGTCACCGTCAGGGCGACAATGCGGATCTCGGGCCGGGCCATGGCGGCGATCAGCGCGCCGTTGCCCTCCTCGATCGGCAGGTAGTCGATCATCGAGCCCACAACCTCTGCCGAGGTGGCGTCGGGCGACAGTTCGATCAGCGTGGTCAGGCAGTCCTGCGCCAGAAGACGGTCGCGCATGTTCGCATCATAGGGGCGCACGCCGGCACCCAGGATCGCCCAGTCATGGGCCGCCCCCTGCTGCATGAGCCGATGCAGATACCAGCTCTGATGGGCGCGGTGAAAATTGCCGAGCCCGATGTGGACGATACCGGGTGTCAGGGCCGTGCGGTCGTAGGTGGGGCGGGCGATGGCCTCGGGGAGGGAGGCCAGCGTTGCATTCGAAAGAGACAGGGCGTTCATCAGCTCATCCAGTTCCCACCGTCGACATTATAGGTCTGGGCCACCACGTAATCGGCGTCCTGGCTGGCCAGAAAGATGGCCATGCCGGTCAGATCGTCTGCGGTGCCCATGCGGCCGAAGGGAACGGCGGCGCCGACCTCTTGTTTCTTCTGACCGGGGGCCTTGTTTTCATATTTGGCAAAAAAGGCATCGACGCCGTCCCAGTGTTCGCCGTCCACCACGCCGGGGGCGATAGCGTTCACGTTGATGCCGTGCTGGATCAGGTTCAGCCCCGCCGATTGCGTCAGGCTGATGATCGCCGCCTTGGAGGCGCAATAGACCGCCACCAGCGGCTCGCCCCGGCGCCCGGCCTGGCTGGCCATATTGATGATCTTGCCGCCGCCACCGCGGGCGATCATGTGCTTCGCCACCGCCTTCATCATGAACAGCGTGCCGGACACATTGATGTCGAAGGTGCGGGCAAAATCCGCGCGGGTGATCTCGATCAGGGGGGCAGCGGTGAAAATCGCCGCGTTGTTGACCAGAATGTCGATGCGCCCCAGCGCCTCCGTCGTCTGCGCGATACAGGCGTCGATGCTCTCCTGCCGGGTCACGTCAAGCTCCACCGCAACGGCCTTGTCGCCAAGCTCGGCGGCTGTCTCGCGGGCACGCGCGGTGTCGATATCGGCAATGGCGACCTCGGCGCCTTCGCGGAGGTAGGCCTCGGCAAAGGCGCGACCGATGCCACGCGCCGCGCCGGTGATCAGGGCTTTCTTGCCATTCAGCCTCATTGCGCGATCCTCAGACCCTGGGCGTCGAAACGGTGGATCACGTCACTGCGCGGGGTCAGGCTGACCCGGTCACCATGGCGAAAGCCGACTTCGCCATCGGCGCGCACGGTGATGGTTTCGGCCAGGCCCGTGTCGTGGATGTGAAAGAACGTGTCCGATCCCAGGTGCTCGGACACCGAGACCACACCGGACCAGGGCCCGTCCCCATCGCTGATGGAGATATGTTCGGGACGCACGCCGATGGTGTCGGCATCGTGTTTCGCCGCCTCGGGACCGGTGATGAAGTTCATCTTGGGCGAGCCGATGAAGCCTGCGACAAAGAGGTTGCGCGGGCTGTGATAAAGCTCCAGCGGGCTGCCGACCTGTTCGATATGCCCGGCACGCAGCACCACGATCTTGTCGGCCATCGTCATCGCCTCCACCTGATCGTGGGTCACGTAGATCATGGTGGTCTTCAGGCGCTCGTGCAGTTCGGAGATCTCCAGCCGCATGCCGACACGCAGTGCCGCATCGAGGTTGGAAAGCGGCTCGTCAAACAGGAAGGCCGCAGGTTCGCGCACAATGGCGCGGCCAATGGCGACGCGCTGGCGCTGACCGCCCGAAAGCTGACCGGGTTTGCGTTCCAGATAATCGGTGAGGTTCAGCGCCTTGGCCGCGGACTCGATCCGGCGGTTCTGTTCCGCTTCGTCGATGCCTGCCATTTTCATCGGAAAGGCGATGTTCTTGCGCACCGACATATGCGGATAGAGCGCATAGGATTGAAACACCATGGCAAGGCCGCGTTTGGCGGGCGGCGTCATGGTGGCATCCTGACCGTCGATGCGGATCTGGCCGGAAGTCACATCCTCAAGCCCTGCAATCAGCCGCAGGAGCGTGGATTTACCGCAGCCCGAGGGGCCGACGAAAACTGTGAATTCGCCGTCTTCGATGGTCAGGTCCAGCGGCGGGATGACCTCTGTTGCACCAAAGCTCTTGGTGACTTTGTCGAGTGTAATACGTCCCATAATTCGTCGTCCTTATTTCACAGCGCCAAAGGTCAGGCCGCGCACAAGTTGTTTCTGGCTGAACCAGCCAAGGATCAGGATCGGCGCGATGGCCATGGTGGAGGCCGCGCTGAGTTTTGCGTAAAACAGGCCCTCGGGGCTGGAGTAGCTGGCGATAAAGGCCGTAAGAGGCGCGGCTTTGGCGGCCGTCAGGTTCAGCGTCCAGAAGGCCTCGTTCCACGCGAGGATGATGTTCAAGAGCAGCGTGGAGGCGATGCCCGGGATCGCCATCGGCGTCAGCACATAGAGGATTTCTTCTTTGAGGCCGGCGCCATCCATCCGCGCCGCTTCGAGGATTTCGCCGGGGATTTCCTTGAAATAGGTGTAGAGCATCCAGACGATGATCGGCAGGTTGCACAGCATCAGCACGATGATGAGGCCGGTGCGGCTGTCGAGCATCCCAAGGCGGATGAAGATCAGATAGATCGGGTAGAGCACACCCACCGCAGGCAGCATCTTGGTCGAGAGCATCCACAGCAGGATATCCTTGGTGCGTTTGGAGGGCACAAAGGCCATCGACCACGCCGCCGGGATCGCGATGATGATGCCCAGAACGGTGGAACCGCCCGCAATCGCGATCGAATTCCACAAAAAGCGCATGTAGTCGGAGCGCTCCTGCACCACGGCGTAGTTTTCCAGCGTCCAGTCAAAGAAGAAGAACAGCGGCGGGTCGTTGATCGCCTGCGCCTCGGTCTTGAAGGAGGTCAGGATGGTCCAGAGGATCGGGAAGAAGATCAAAAGACCAACCGCCCATGCGGCGACGGTGTTGATCGCCTTGCGTTGTTGGGTCACGGAACGTGCCATATCAATGGTCCTCCCTTACGCGTCGAGGTTCTTGCCGACGATGCGCATCAGGAATGCGGCAACGATATTGGCAAGGATGATGGCATAGACACCGCCGGCAGAGCCGAGGCCGACGTTCTGGCTTTCCAGGACACGCTGGAAGATCAGATAGGTCAGGGTGCGGGTGCCAAAGGAGCCTTGGGTGGTCACGAAGATCTCGGCAAAGATCGACAACAGGAAGATCGTCTGGATCAGAACCACAACGGTGATCGCCCGGCCAAGGTGGGGCAGGATGATATAGCCAAAGCGGGCGAGGGGGCTGGCGCCATCCATCTCTGCCGCTTCCAGCTGCTCGCTGTCGAGCGACTGGATCGCGGTCAGCAGGATCAGGGTCGCAAAGGGCAGCCACTGCCAGCTGACGATCAGGATGATCGACTGCATCGACGCCTCGGAGAGCCAGGAGATCGGCTCCGCGCCGAAGAATGTCCAAAGATGCGCAAAGAGCCCGTTCACGGGGTCCATGAACATGTTTTTCCAGACCAGTGCCGACACGGTTGGCATCACGAAAAAGGGTGCAATTACAAGGATCCGCACGATCCCTTGGCCCCACATCGGCTGGTCCAGAAGCAGCGCCAGCAACACGCCAAAGATGACGGTGATGGCCAGAACACCGCCGACGATCACAAGCGTGGCCTGAACGCTGGGCCAGAAGGCAGAGGACGAGACAAAACGAACGTAATTGTCAAAGCCGACCCAACCCAGATCGCCGCCCCGCAGGGGGAGATACTTCTTGAAGGAAAAAACAAGGGTCATTGTCAGCGGAACGAGCATCCAGCCGAGCAGCAGGATGACGGCCGGGGCCATCATGATGCGCGCGGCAGAGCGGGAATGCTGGGTTGCCATGGGGGACTCCTCATCAGACAGGCGGCACCCGTCCGAAGACTGCGATAGAGAAAAAAAGGGCCAGGGTTCGCGGGGTGCGAAAGCCCTGGCCGAGGAGGAGTGACGTTAGTAGCCTGCGGCTTCCATTTCGTCGGTGGTGAGGGCCTGTGCTTTTTCAAGCGCCTCATCCACGGTTTGCTGACCGGCCAGCGCTGCCGAGAATTCCTGACCGACCTGCGTGCCGATGCCCGCAAACTCCGGGATCGCCACAAATTGCACGCCGGTATAGGGGACCGGGTCCACAGAGGGGTTGGTCGGGTCAGCGGCGTTGATCGAGTTCAGGGTCATCTCGGCAAAGGGTGCTGCGTCGAGATATTTCTGGTTCTCATAGAGCGAGGTGCGGGTGCCCGGAGGCACGTTGGCCCAGCCTTCCTTGGAGGCGACCAGCTCGGTGTAGCCCTTGGAGGTGGCCCATTCGATAAAGGTCTTGGCCTCATCGGTGGCGTCGGACCCAGCCGGGACCGCCAGCGTCCACGCCCAGAGCCAGTTGCCGCGTTTGCCCAGGCCGTTGTCCGGTGCCAGTGCAAAACCGACCTTGTCGGCCACGGTGGAGTCGTTGGGGTTGGTCACAAAGGATGCCGCCACGGTGGCGTCGATCCACATGCCGCATTTGCCCTGCTGGAACAGCGACAGGTTTTCGTTGAACCCGTTGGTGGACGCGCCCGGAGGGCCGTAGTTCGTCATCAGGTCCATGTAGAAGTCGAGGGTGGCCTTCCACGGCTCGGAGTCGAACTGCGGGGTCCAGTTCTCGTCGAACCACTTGGCGCCAAAGGAGTTGGACATGGCGGTCAGGAAGGCCATGTTCTCGCCCCAGCCGGCCTTGCCGCGCAGGCAGATGCCGTAGATGCCTTCGGCCTCGTCGGTCATCCCGGCGGCGGCTTCCCTGATGAACTCCCACGTCGGGGCTTCGGGCATCTCGAGGCCCGCTTTTTCCATCAGGTCGGTGCGGTACATCACCATGGAGCTTTCGCCGTAGAACGGTGCGGCATACAGCTCGCCGTCAACGGTCAGACCACCGCGGATCGCGGGCAGGATGTCGTCGGCGTCCCAGTCCGATGGCATGTCGTTGAGCGAGACCAGCCAGTCATTCTTGGCCCAGATCGGAACCTCATAGGTGCCGATGGTCATCACGTCGAACTGACCGCCCTTGGAGGCGATGTCCTGGGTGACACGTTGACGGAGCACGTTTTCCTCAAGCGTGACCCATTCCAGTTTGATATCGGGGTGTTGTGCGGTGAAATCGTCAGCCAGACCCTGCATGCGGATCATGTCGCCGTTGTTGACGGTGGCAATGGTCACCGTGGTTTCGGCCTGAACGGCGCCAGCCGCCATGACTGCAAGTGCAGATGCCGCACAAAGTGCGTTTCTCAGGTACATCCGTTTCCTCCCTAGTGTCTGGATGTTGTGCAGATACGGTAGGGGGAAGGTCCGGGTTTCGTCAATAAAATTTTTACGCGCGTAAAAATTAAGCGGTGAGGTCGATTTCTCAACAGCTTAGCGGCATGATTACGCTGAGCTGCGTTGAATCAGAGTACCGGAGAACAGGGTCGTGATCCGCGTTTCGGCCCGCTCGCCCGATTCGATCAGGTTCAGAATCGCCTCGACGCTGCGGGTCGCGATGGCGGCGTAATCCTGCGCGACGGTGGTCAGCGGCGGGCAGGTGAAGCGTGCGTAGGGGTGGTCGTCGTGTCCGGCCACACGAAGCGCGCTGCCGTTGCCACGCCCGACCCGAAGCCCGCATTCATAGGCGGCAGCCAGGAAACCGATGGCCAGGCGGTCATTGGAGCAGAGCACGGTGTTGGTGCCCAGCTCGCGCCCTTGTATGGCTTGCAACCCGCCCTGATATCCGATGTCCTCAAAGTTCCAGGTGTCGCCAGCCACCTGCACCAGCTGTGGCGTCTCGCCCAGGCGTTCCATCGTTTCGACATATGTGTTGCGCCGTTTGTAGGCGTTTGGGTTCGTGGGGGTCCGCATCTCGAAGAACACCGGCGGCTCTCCGGTGTCGCACAGGTATTTCACCATCATTCCAACGCTCTGCGGATTGTCCAAGCCAAAAAAGGCCTCGCCGAGGTCCCCAATGGAGTTGTCAAAGAGAACGGTCGGAACATCGGCGCAAAAGCGTTCGATCGCCTCCGCGTCAGAGGTGCGGCCCAGCGGTGCCAGCAGCACACCTGCCGGGCGGATCGAGCGCAGCGACTCCAGGTTGTCGTTTTCCTGTTCGGTTTCGCCGTGCGAGCTGAGCAGGATCGGGCGGAAGCCCCCCGCAATAACCAGATTCTCGATCACGCGGGCGATTTCGGCAAAAAACGGATCAGCCAGGAATGGCACTACAATGCCGATGTTCTTGGTCAGCCGCCGGTTCTGGTTCATGGCGTAGATGTTCGGGCGGTAGTCGTGCGTTTCCAGCGCCGCCTCGATCTTTTTGCGCGTGGAGGGACGCACACTGTCGGGGTCATTGAAGTACTTCGACAGGGTTGGGCGGGAAATGCCGCTGACCGTGGCGAATTCTTCCATATTGCGGATTTTGGACTCCGACATGACATCATCTCCCGCTGGACGCCGCACTTCTTTCGGGCAGTTTTGTGCTGTATGCCCGTTTAAAGTGCCGACAAATATTTACGGGCGCAAACTTAAGTTGCGCATCTAGTATAAGGTGATGTCCCTTTCCTGCAAAAAGCGCAAGCCGCGCGTGACCCCGGAGGGTCAGCCGGTGCCGCTGCGGGTGTCGGCACCCGCCTCTGCGTCGTCTTCGTCTGCGGGGGGCATTGCGGCCTCCTCCCAGGTGGCGGGGGCGTCCGCGCTCATGGGGGCGTCGATCTGGAACCGCGCTGTCACCTGCGTCAGCGTGTTGGCCTCGCTCTGCAGCAGCTGGCTGGCGGCCGAGGCCTCTTCGGCCATGGCGGTGTTCTGCTGGGTCACGGCGTCAAGCTCGCGCATGGCGCTGTTGATATCCTCGAGCCCCTGAGACTGGTGCTGGACACCGCCGGCAATCTCGGACACCAGGTCGCTCACATCCGTGACCTGCTGTATGATGCTGGTCAGGGCGTGGCCGGCGCGATCCACCATCGAGACCCCATTGGCCACATGTTCTTCGCTTGCCGTGGTGAGGGCCTTGATCTCGCCTGCGGCTTCCGACGCGCGGCGCGCCAGATTGCGGACCTCGGATGCCACAACCGCGAACCCCGCCCCGGCAGATCCGGCCCGAGCGGCCTCCACCCCGGCATTCAGCGCCAGGAGATTGGTCTGAAAGGCAATATCGTCGATCATGTTGATGATCTTGGAAATCTCGGCAGAGGCCTGCTGGATCTGATCCATGGCCGCAACGGCAGAGCGGACGACCTCGTTGCTCTGTTCCGCTTCGCGCCGGGTGCCGCGCATGGTGGTATCGACCTCGGTGGCCTTTTCCGCCGTGTCGCGCAGGCGCTTGGTCAGATCTTGCATTGCGGTTGCGGTCTTTTCCAGCGTCGCGCCCTGGCTTTCCGTGCGTTCTGCCATCTCATTGGCGGCGGCGCGCTGCTCCTGCGAGAACCGGTCGACGTGCTGCGCCGCATCGACCACCTCGCGCAGGGAGTGGCGCAGGTTTTGCAGGCTGCGATTGTAGTTTTCCCGCAGGGTTTCATAATGCGCGGCAAAGGGGCGCTGGATTTCACAGACAAGATTGCCGTCTTGCAGGTCCGACAGGGCCTGGCTCATTTCCTCGACAACAAAGTCGGTCTCCTGCCGGGCTTCGATTTCGCGGGCGCTGGCCTCGTCCGCTGATTTGAGCTTGTCCCGGAAGGTATCCAGGCTGCGGGCCAGATCCCCGAACTCATCGCCGCGTCGCAGGCCGGTGATCTCGACATCATAATCCTCACTCGCAAGCGCGTTGGTGACGTCCCGCAGGCTGTGGATCGGCCGTGTGACCCGATTGGCAGCCGCCCAGGATACGCCAATGGACACCACGATCGAGGCACCAATCAGTGTCAGCACCAGGGTGCGGATGCGATTCACCATGGCAAAGGCGGTTTCCGCATCGGTCTCCATGACCAGGGACCAGTCAAACCCCTCGAGGTCCATGGGGATGACCACCGCGGTCGCATGCTCGCCGGAGGCGGTGATGACATCTTCGAACTGTCCGGCGGTTCCGGCGCGCGCGGCGGCGATATGCGGTGCGTCGGGCAGGGGGGCCAGCATCTCGAAGGCGTCCGGCACCACGCTTGGGCTGCGGGCGACGCCATCCGGGCTGACCAGGAAAATATTCTCATGCCCGCGATCACTGAGGTTTGCGGTGAGTGCGGCTTGCACCATATCGGTGGCGATCCGAACCGCGATCACACCAACCGATGCCCCGCGTTTGTTCAGAACCGGCGAGGCCAGGAAGGCATCGTTGCTGCCCACCGGGCTGTAGGGTTCAAAGTCTGCGGCCACCACGGTGCCGGGTTCGGCGTCCAGGGCCGCGGCTGCCACCCGGGACAGTGCGCTTCCTGACAGCACGTCCCCCGTGATGTCTTCGGCAAAATCAGCCCGCTTGCGGGTGGAATAGACCACAAGCCCGGCCGGCGTGATCAGATAGATATCGGCATAGCCATTCAGCTCTGCGGTTTGGACAAAGGTCGGGTGATAGGTCACATGGGATTGCGTGTAATAGGAGCCATCGCCGGGATCGACCAGATCTGCCCGCTGCTCAATGGCATTGGGGTTGTCGGCAACATAGTGCTGCTTGAGGAAGCCGATCGGGTCGTCATCCTCGATCATGCCGATGACCCGTTCGAAGTTGTTCATCGCGCGGAAGGTCGTCGGCTGGGCGGCAAGGTTGGCGACATCCCGTTGCGCCGCGCCAATGCTGAAGGCCAGGGCCTGGGCCCCCGCTTGCGCCTTGGAGGCCTGCGCCGTTGCGACATTCTCGCGAATGCTGCGATCTGCCAGTGTGTAGATCAGAAAAGAGACCGTGATCACAAAGGCGACCGTAAGCGCCACCATCAACAAGGGCAGTTTCAACTTCAGTGACACGGTTGAGAATTTAGGCACCACGTTGGGGTCTCCTTCGTAAAAGGCAGCGCACGACGCAACTATTAATGCCGGAAAAACGCTAATTTTGTGTTCGCAGGGCGTTTTGTATATATTTCAGCTGCTTATGGAGATTTTACGGGGTGTCGGATGGGCGCGACGTGCCATTTTGCGACAGGCAGACCTGGGCGGGGGCCATGCAAGCCCGTGGCGATCACGAACAGCGGTACCACAAGGAGAGGGCAGCGTATCATGCCAGCTATGATCGATGCAATGCGATCAGCGATACTGTGGCAGCGGGGTCTGTTGCTCAGGTCGGGAATGCACAGCCATAGCAGTCTTGGCGCCGCTGCGCCTTTGCCATGCCATATATCTGGGAAGGGTGGTAGCGGAGGAGGGACTTGAACCCCCGACACGCGGATTATGATTCCGCTGCTCTAACCAACTGAGCTACTCCGCCGCTCGCTGTGTGGAGGCGATTTACGGAATGCCGCCGAGAGGGTCAAGGGCGAAATCAGCCAGAACCGGATTTTTGCAGGTTTTTTTTATTGCCGCTGTGTTTTGTTCATATTTTACAAAAGGATGGCTATGGGGCTGCGCGCAGTTGTTCTGTTGGTGGCAAGGGGTCTGCAGCCTCCAGATCACTCAGGTCCGGGCGGTCGAGCCGATCAAGGAGGGCAAAGACCTTCTGGCGGCAGGCCTCTCCGGCCCAATCGGCAGGATGAAAGCGCGGAGGCAGGCACGGGTGGCGCAGCGCGATGCGGCGCCAGCGATGTACGATCAGGGTGCGCAGGCAGGCGCGGCGCAGGGGGTCCAGCTCCGGCGGCTGGCCGAGCGGTGAAAGCGCCGCGTTCAGCGCCGCGCAGCTGCGGCGCAGGGGGGCAGGGAACAGGTCATCCTGAAGCCAGGCGGGCACCTGCGCAATGTCGGCCCGTACCACAAGCATGTCCGACCGGGACATGGTGTCGGCGCCGGACGCAAGGCCAACCTGTCGATTGACCCGGATCAGGTGGTCGGGCGAGGTTTCCGAAAGGTGGTCCAGATGCTCCAGCCCTTCGGAGGTGCCAGCGACCAGAAGGTGCCAGTCCTTTGCGCTGCAGGGGGTGCGTGCATAGATGCGCGGCGTGACGTGTGCGGATTGGGCGCGACCATGCGGTGTCAACGCATGGCGAGACCCGCGGCCCTTGCGCTCGCTGTCGGTCCAGCCATCCTTGCGCAAGCGGTGCAGGGCGACGCGGATGGCCTCAGGCTTGATGCCGAGCGGGGTGATCACCCGGGTCAGCGCGGCGCTGCTGATACCGGCGTCCTCGTCCTGCGCCATGTCACCGAGAAAGGAGATGATGATGGACCAGACCCTCTGGCCCTGCGGCTCTGCAAGCGCCGACAGCGCAGTGGAAAACCAGTCATGTGCGTCCAATGTCATGGGATCACGATAGGGGCTGGCGCGGTGCAGCACCAGCCCCATCACAACATGGTGGCCTCACATGCAGGCGGGTGCGCTCAGAACGCAACCATCGTCAGCAGCTCATATTCCGCCACCAGTTCGTCGTCCTGATTGGTGAGCGTCACGTGCCAGCGGATCTCGCCATATTCCTCGTTGCGCGGGGTCTTGGCCTTGACAGTGAGGCGCACCTTGATGCTGTCGCCGGGGACCACCGGTTTCATGAACCGCAGGTTGTCGAGGCCGGTGTTGGCCAGAACCGGACCCTCGTCCGGCTGCACGAACATGCCCGCAGCAAAGGACAACAGCAGATAGCCATGTGCGACGCGGCCCGGGAAGAACGGGTTCCGTTCGGCGGCGGCGTCATCCATGTGGGCATAGAACGTATCACCCGTGAACTGCGCAAAATGCGCGATGTCGTCGCTGGTCACAGTGCGCGGTGCGGTGTGAAGCGTCTCGCCAATGGCCAAGTCGCCAAAGCGACGGGTGAAGGGATGCGCCGGGCCGGTGGTCTCTGGGCTGCCGGGCACCCATTTGCCGGTAATGGCCGAGAGGATCTCGGGCGAGCCCTGTACCGCGGTGCGTTGCATGTAGTGTTTCACCGCACGCACACCGCCCAGTTCCTCGCCGCCGCCCGCGCGACCGGGGCCGCCGTGCACCATATGGGGCAGGGGAGAGCCGTGGCCGGTGGATTCCTTCATGGAGGTGGCGTTGTTGATATAGACCCGCCCATGGAAGGCCGCGATATTCAGCGTCACCTCACGCGCCACCGCAGGGTTGGCAGTGATGAGCGAGGCCACGAGGGAGCCTTGGCCGCGATTGGCCAGTTCAGCGGCATGCGCAAGGTCGCGATAACCCATCACGGTGGAGACGGGGCCAAAGGCTTCGGTGTCGTGCACGTGGCGCGCGGCGTCGGGGTGCGCGCAATGGAACAGCATCGGCGGCACGAAGGCACCCTTGTCCTTGTCGGCGCCCTCAACGGTGAAATTATCGGGGTCGCCAAAGACGCGGGTGGCTTCGGTTGCGATCTTGGCGGCTTGCTCCAGCACATCACGTTTCTGCGCGGCCGAGACCAGAGCGCCCATACGGGTGCTGTCGGCGCGTGGGTCGCCAATGGTGATTTTTGCCAGCGCGGTGCTCAGCCCTTCGATAACGGCGTCAACCTGTGTGTCGGGCACGATGATGCGGCGGATGGCGGTACATTTCTGCCCCGCTTTGGTGGTCATTTCGCGCTGCACTTCCTTGAGGAACAGGTCGAATTCCGCGCTACCGGGGACCGCGTCGGGGCCGAGGATCGACGCATTGAGGCTGTCTTGTTCCGCGACGAACCGTACGGAGTTTTCAACGATTGCAGGCGTTTGGCGCAGCTTCAACGCGGTTGCGGCAGATCCGGTAAAACTCACCACATCCTGACAGGTCAGCCGGTCCAGCATGTCGCCAATGCCGCCGCTCACCAGCTGTAGCGCGCCCTTGGGCAGAAGGCCGCTGTCCAGCATCAGGCGCACGGCGGCCTCGGTGACGTAGCAGGTGGCGGTGGCCGGTTTTACAATGGCCGGAACACCGGCGAGCAGGGTGGGGGCGAGCTTTTCCAGCATGCCCCAGACCGGGAAGTTGAAGGCGTTGATATGCACCGCAACACCGGGAAGCGAGGTGCAGATGTGCTGGCCCATAAAGCTGCCGTGGCGCGACAGTTGCTCGACCGCGCCGTCTGCATAAACCGTGCTGTCGGGCATCTCGCGCCGCCCCTTGGAGGCAAAGACAAACACCGTGCCGATGCCGCCGTCCACGTCGATCAGATGGTCCTTTTGGGTCGCGCCAGTGTCAAAGCTGAGGTCATACAAGTCCTGTTTGTGGGCGTCCAAATGCTGCGCCAGCGCCTTGAGCATGCGGGCGCGGTCATGGAAGGTCATGGCGCGCAGGGCGGGGCCGCCTGTCTCGCGGGCGTAATCGAGCATCGCTTGCACATCGAGCGTGGCATTGCCTGCGCGGGCGATCACCTCTCCGGTGATGGCAGAGGCAATCTCGCGTGCGCTGTTGTCCGGTGCGATCCATTCTCCGGCGGCAAAGCTCGCCACATCTTTCGGGCACATGTCTCGGGTCTCCCTGAAGTCTGTTGTGCAACGTGCCTGCGCCCGGTTTCGGGGCGGCCCATTTTCCTGATCAGATATATTGACCGTCCGGTCGGTTTATGCAAGTCTTTTCCCAATCGGGCGCTGGATCGCCCGCCGTGGGCGAGAGGGGAGGCATCATGGAGCAGAGTATTCTGACACAGGATCACGGGACGTGGTGCGAGATCACGCTGAACCGCCCGGATCGGCTCAATGCGTTTACCGATGAGATGCATCTGGCCCTGCGTGCCGCACTGGAAGAGGCGCGTGATAGTGGCAAGCGGGCGCTCTTGCTGACGGGCGCGGGGCGGGGTTTTTGCGCGGGGCAGGATCTGTCGGCGCGTAACCCGGATGCGGCGGCTGGTCCGGTGGATCTGGGCTACACGGTGCGCACGTTTTATGCGCCGCTGGTGAACCTGATCCGCGCGTTGGAGTTTCCGGTGGTCTGCGCGGTGAATGGCGCGGCGGCAGGGGCGGGGGCAAACCTGTCGTTGGCCGCAGACATCGTGCTGGCAGCGCAGAGCGCGAAGTTCATCCAGTCCTTTGCCAAGGTCGGGCTGATCCCCGACACCGCCGGCAGCTACCACCTGCCGCGCCTGCTGGGCGAGGCCCGCGCCAAGGCGCTGGCGCTGACCGGAGAGCCTCTGAGCGCCGAACAGGCCGCCGACTGGGGGCTGATCTGGAAATGCGTCGCCGATGATGTGCTAATGACCGAGGCGCGCGCCCTGACGGCCAAACTCGCCGATGGGCCGACGCTGGGGCTGAGCCTGACCAAATCGCTGATCCAGACCTCGGGGGCCTATACGCTGGCCGAGCAGCTGGAACGCGAGGCGGATGCGATGAAAACCTGTGGCGAGAGCGCGGATTACGCCGAAGGCGTGCGGGCATTTCTTGAAAAGCGCCAGCCGGTGTTTCGAGGGGAATAAGCCATGACCATGACCGCAAAAAACCGCGCCGAGAAATCCGCCGCTGCCATGTGGGCCGACGATCAGGCGTCCAAATGGGCCGGTATGGGCATCGAACGTGTCGACGAGGGCAGTGCCGCGCTGGCCCTGACCGTCGAGGCGCATCACTGCAACGGCCATGGGATCTGCCATGGCGGTGTGATCTTCATGCTCGCCGACAGCGCCTTTGCCTTTGCTTGCAACAGCCGCAATCAGGCGACGGTGGCGCAGCACAATATGATCAGCTTTATCGCGCCGGGACGAAAAGGTGACCGGCTTCTGGCCGAGGCCCGCGAGGTCTCGCTCACTGGGCGCAGCGGTATCTATGACGTGAGCGTCAAAAATCAGGACGGACAGCTGATTGCAGAAATGCGTGGCTGCTCGCGCGCCATCAAAGGGCATCTGTTTGAGGAAACCGATGCGCCTATGCCCCGCGATTAAGCGGCACCAGGACTATCCCGCGACGGAGGACGCCAATGATAGATTTGACACCCAACCGGTCAGACCTTGACCCGATCGAGATCGCGTCCATCGACGAGATCCGCAGCCTGCAGCTGGAGCGCCTGAAATGGTCGCTGCGCCATGCCTACGACAATGTGGCGATGTACAAAGCGCGGTTCGATGCGGCCGGGGTACACCCGGACGATCTGCAAGAGCTGTCGGATCTGGCGAAGTTTCCCTTCACTACCAAGGGTGATCTGCGCGACGCCTATCCTTTCGGCATGTTTGCCGTCCCGCGCGAGCAGATCCTCCGTGTGCATGCGTCTTCCGGCACCACGGGCAAGCCCACGGTGGTGGGCTACACGCAAAAGGACATCGACACCTGGGCGGACCTTCTGGCGCGGTCCTTGCGTGCGTCCGGTCTGCGGTGCGGCGATATGGTGCATAACGCCTATGGCTACGGGCTGTTTACTGGCGGGCTTGGTGCGCATTACGGCATTGAGCGCCTCGGCGCGACGGTGGTGCCGATGTCGGGCGGCCAGACCGAAAAGCAAGTGACGCTGATCGAGGATTTCCGCCCCGACGGCATTATGGTGACGCCGTCCTACATGCTGAACATCCTCGAGCAATATCACCGTATGGGGATCGATCCGCGCAGCTCTTCACTGAAGGTTGGCGTCTTTGGCGCGGAACCCTGGACCGATGCCATGCGCCGCGAAGTCGAGGCGGCCTTTGATATGCATGCGGTCGATATCTACGGCCTCTCGGAAATCATGGGGCCGGGCGTTGCCAATGAATGTGTGGAGACCAAGGACGGGCCGGTCGTCTGGGAGGATCACTTCCTGCCGGAAATCATCGACCCGGAAACCGGCGCGGTGCTGCCGGATGGCGAGTTGGGTGAGCTGGTCTTTACCACTCTGACCAAGGAAGGCCTGCCGATGGTGCGCTACCGTACCCGCGACCTGACCCGCCTGCTGCCGGGCACGGCGCGTTCGATGCGGCGGATGGCCAAGATCACCGGGCGGTCGGATGACATGATCATCCTGCGCGGTGTCAACGTGTTCCCCAGCCAGATCGAAGAGCAGATGCTGACGGTGGAGGCGCTCGCGCCCTACTACCAGATCGAGCTTTACAGCAAGGGCCGCATGGACGCGATGCGCATCCATGTCGAGGTCTTGCCAGCGGCCACCGCACCCGAACAGCGCGAGGCCTGCACCAAGCAGCTGGCCAAGCGGATCAAGGATATCGTTGGCATCTCGGCAGAGATTTCGGTAGGCGAGCCCGGCAGTGTCGAACGCTCGCAGGGCAAGGCGCGCCGCGTCGTCGACAATCGCGAGAAAGGATAGGCGCCCTTGGCCCGGACCATTGCCAAAGACCACGACCAGAAGCGCGCGCTGATCCTGTCGGCCTCAGCGCGGCTGTTTGCCGAAGAAGGCTATGACCGGGCCTCGATGACCCAGATCGCGCGGGCCTGCGGGATCTCCAAGGCGAATATCTACCACTATTACGAGGGCAAGGACGCGCTGCTGTTCGACCTGCTGGACAGCTACCTGCGCAGGCTGCGGGATCGGGTCTGTCAGATGGACCTGAGCGATCTGGACCCGGTGGCGCGGCTGAGACGTATCCTGACAGAGGTGCTCTTGGCCTATGAGGGGGCGGATCACGAGCACAAGGTGCAGCTCAACGCGATCTCGGCCCTGCCGGACCCACAACAGGAGCATCTGCGCGCCTATCAGCGTGAAATGGTGAAATTCATGAGCGCCGCCATCCGCGACGCCGCACCCGAGACGCTTGGTGCGGACAAAGGCAAGCTGCGCGCGGTCACCATGTCCGTCTTTGGCATGCTGAACTGGCATTACATGTGGAATGCCGATGCCGACACCGAAGACCGCAAAGGCTATGCCGAGCTTGTCGCGCGCCTGACGCTCGAAGGGGTTGCGGGGCTTTAGGCTGCCGTCGCAGCACATCGGCAAGAGCTTGCTTGCGCCATGGCCCTTCTGGCCAAAAGCTTGGGAACATTCCGCGCCGCCCTACGTTTAGTCAAGGACGATTAACCATCACAGGGGTGGGGTTGAGGCGTATGTGGCGGCGATGGCCCTGCGTGGTTTCGGCCCTGTCTCCCCGGGAAATCAGAGAGGAGATGGGATTATGTCTAAGACTTCTGGCGTTCTTGCGGCGCTCTTTGCGGCCAGCGTGTTTGTGGCGGGCTGCTCCGACAATCAGGACATCAATGCGGTGACCGGCGCCTTGGCCGGTGCAGCAGTGGGCAATCAGGTCGGCTCCGGCAGCGGCAAGACCGCCGCGACCTTGATCGGCGGCGCCGTGGGCGCGCAGGTGGGGGCAAACGCGCCGCGTCAATGTACCTATCGCAACAGCGCAGGTCAGACCTACAAGGCCGCCTGCCCGTAACCTGTCTGGACCAAGACCAGATGACAGCAGCCGCTCCGACAGGGGCGGCTGTTTTTTGTCGCCCACTATGCAAAGGCGATTGCAGCGGAACAGGATTGCAACAGAAAAAGCCCCGGCGCAGTGCCGGGGCAGATCGTTTTCGGGGCTGGTTGTCTGGGGTTACTGCCGGGACGCCAGCAGCGGTGTAATGCGGCGCACGGTGACACGCCGGTTGGCGCGTTCCGCGTCGAGCACGGGCACCGCCAGATCGCTTTCGCCATAGCCCTGAATGACCATGTTTTCCGGCGGCACGTCAAAATACTCGGTCAGCGCCAGCGCCACGGTTTCCGCCCGGCGATCTGACAGCGCGAGGTTGTAGGTCGCAGCCCCCACCGCATCGGTGTGGCCCTCGATCAGGAACACCTCGGTCGGATTCTTCTCGACCATCTGGCGCAGCGCATTGCCAAGGTCCGTCAGCTCTTCGGCCTGCTCCGGGCGGATCACCGAGGAGCCGGTCTCAAACGTCACCTTGTCGACATTGATCTCCGGCACCAACCGGCGCACCGCATCAATGTTGCGCACCTGTGCCAGCGAGAAACGACGGTCAACGCCTTCGGGCTGTTGTGCCGCAAGCGCTGCGGCGAGATCCTCGGCGGAGATACTGCCATCGGTTGCGAAGGCGCTCCGGCGCGGTGCCGCCTCGGGCAGGTCGGTCACCACGACCTTTTCGGCCTGTTGCGTGTCATCGAACAACACCACCGTGCGGCCATCGGTCAGGGTCTTGCTGCGGCGCAACACGCGGCCATCAGCGGCGCGGATGGTTTCCACCTCAATGCCGTCCTCGCGCGTGACCACGGTGCGGGTGGAGCCGTCCTTGAACTGGTAGGTCTTCACGTTGGAGCCGGGTTGGCGCAGCAGGGCGTCGTCATTTTTGATGACGCGATACTGACCGTCCTGTTCAACGACCGCGCGGTCGCCGCTGTTGGAGACCACGGTTTCACCGGATTTCAGCAATTGGCCAACTGCAAAGGCGCCAAGCCCCAAGAGCGCGGCCTTTTCCAGTTTGGACAGGCCATCGTCTTTATCGGCTTCTGCGCTTGGCGCGGCGGGGGCGGCGTCTTCGGTCGCGGCGGTCTCGTTCACCTTGGTGTCGAATTCCTCCGCAGAGCTGCGCGCGGTGTCTTCGGTCACGGTCTCTTCCATCACCTCGGCCTCCGCGTCATCCCCTGCGGCTGCTGCTGCGGTGGTTTCGGTCTGGGTTTCCGCCAATGCGTCGGCTTGTTCCTGACTGTTGCGTTCGGTGACTTCGGGGTTGTCAACCGGAGCACTCTCGGCCACCTCAGCCTCAGCCTCAGCCTCAGCCTCAGCCTCAGCCTCGGTGGCGGCGTCGGTGTTTTCAGTCGCCAGTTCCTCCGCTAGGGCTTCAGCGGTCTCATCGGTGGTTGGTTCTGCTTCAACTGCGGCTTCGGCGTCAGTCGCAGCGCTTTCGGCTTGATCGGCCTCGGCAGATTGCTCTGCCTCTGCGGGCTCGGTTTCAGCAGTGCTGCCAGTCGTCTCGGCGGGGGCGGTGGTGTCTTCAGCCTCCGCAGTAGCGGCGTCATCAAGGGGCGCTTCTTGCACATCTCCCTCGGCCTCTGCTTCCGGTGCGGCCTCTGCCGCCTCTTCCAGCTGCTGTTCGAGGTCGCTCACTTCCTCAGCGGCCGGTGCCAAGGCCGACAGAATTGAGCCAGACTGCAACTCCACCGGCAGCGCCTCATCATAGGTGCCTTCACCATATTCTGCGCAGAACGCGGCAATCGGGTCAGTCCCTTCGGCCTCTGCATCCGCCTCGGCGCCTTCTCGGCAGCGCTCCACAAGTGCAGCGATTTCGGTCTCGCTCATCTGGCTGAGATCGAATGCTGCGTCGCCTTCAGTTTGGGCCACGACCGGCATCGGTGCCGCCAGCGAGGTAATGACGGCCAATGCGGTGGCCGATCTGAATAATCCCGGTTTCATTGCGCGTCCTTTCCTGTGTCAGCACATGACTGTTACTGAAGAACGCAGGAACCGGACAAAAGTTGCATCACATAAACGTAAGGGCCACCCTCTGGGCGGCCCTTGGCGTGTTCGGACGGCAGTGTTGCGGGGTCAGATTTCGACCGGCGCAACCATGCCGACGATGTCGTAGGTCTTGCGCAGGATCGGTACGGTGATCTCGCGTGCGCGCTCCGAACCCCGAGCGAGGATCTTGTCGATTTCGTCCTGATTTTCCATCAACCGGGCCATTTCGGTGGTGATCGGCGCCATTTTTTCAACCGCGAGATCGGCCAGCATCGGCTTGAATTCCGAGAACTGCTTGCCCCCCACATCTGCGAGAACCTGATCCACCGATTGGCCGGACATGGCCGCGTAGATGTTGACCAGGTTGCGGGCCTCCGGGCGGTCCTCCAGCCCTTTTGCTTCCGAAGGCAGGGCCTCGGGGTCGGTCTTGGCCTTGCGGATCTTCTTGGCGATGGTGTCGGCATCATCGGTGAGGTTGATGCGGCTCGCATCAGAGGGGTCCGATTTCGACATCTTCTTGGACCCATCGCGCAGGGACATCACCCGAGTGGCCGCGCCTTCGATCACCGGCTCGGTCTCTGGGAAGAAGTTCACACCGTAGTCGTGGTTGAACTTGATCGCGATGTCACGGGTCAGCTCAAGGTGCTGTTTCTGGTCCTCGCCCACCGGCACATGGGTGGCGTGATAGACAAGGATATCCGCCGCCATCAGCGCTGGATAGGCCAGCAGGCCGAGCGAGGCATTCTGCTGGTTCTTGCCGGCCTTGTCCTTCCACTGGGTCATCCGCTGCATCCAGCCCATGCGGGCGACACAGTTGAAGATCCATGCCAGTTGCGCGTGCTCCGGTACCTGGCTCTGGTTGATCAGAATGGATTTTTCCGGATCAAGCCCGGCGGCGATAAACCCGGCGCACAGCTCACGGGTGGCCTTTTTCAGATCAGCCGGGTCCTGCCAGACGGTGATCGCATGCAGGTCGACCATGCAGTAGATGGACTCCACATCCCGCGCTTGCCAGTCGACGAACCGCTTCAATGCACCGAGGTAATTCCCCAGATGCAGATTGCCCGAAGGCTGGATGCCTGAAAAGACACGCGGGGTGAAGCTGGTTTCGCTCATCGTCGAAAACTCCCGTCTGGAATTATGCACCATCGTCGCTTACCCATGGCGCAGAGTATCGTCAACAGGCCTAGACCCGCAGAGAGCGCGAGAGAGCGCCGGAGAGCAGGACCAATGCAAGATCCAAACCAATCCCCCTTCAACGCGCTGCCACCGGTGGTGGTGGCGCTGGTGATCGTGATCCTCGGGATCGAAGTGGTGTTCACGCTCGGCGCGCGCGGCCTGATTGGCGGGCCGGAGGCGGTCGGCTGGCGATTGAGCGCGCTGCAGGAATACGGCTTTGGCGCGCAGTATTTCTGGTGGATGTGGGAGAGCGGAACCTGGCCCTTTGACCTGCTAAAGCGCTTTGTCACCTACGCTTTTGTGCATGGGGTTTTTACCCAGACGATCTTTGTCTGCGTGTTCCTGCTGGCCATGGGCAAGATGGTGGGCGAAGCGATGGGAGAGATTGCCGTGGTGCTGATCTTTCTCGGCTCTGCCATCGGCGGGGCGCTGGCCTATGCGCTCTTGGTGGGGGGCAATGTGGCGCTGATCGGGGGCTTTCCGGCGGTCTACGGGCTGATTGGTGGGTTTACGCATCTATTATGGCTGTCGCTTGCGACCGTGGGGGCGCAGCAATATCGGGCGTTCTCCCTGATCGCCTTCTTGATGGGCATTCAGCTGCTCTTTGGCCTGATCTTTGGCGGCAGCCCCGAATGGGTGGCCGACCTCGCGGGCTTTGGCACCGGATTTATGATGTCGTTCTTTCTGGTGCCCGGCGGGTGGGCGCGGATCTTGCAGAAACTGCGTCAGGAACGGTGATGGGGTGGGGCCCCGCGGTCAGGCTTTGCCGCGCCGCAGGGCCGATCTGAACTCCGACAGCCTGAAGGCCCCGATGATCTGGCCGATGGCGAAATAGGCCACCGCACCGATTACGATCAGCGCCAGCAGGGCGAGGTAGCGCCAATAGGCCGTCGCCAACGCGGGGCCGAGCAGCGCGGCGGCGGCGAACAGCACAGCGCCCATGGCGACAGCGGCCAGCACGATGCGCAAGCAGCGGCGTTGAAAGCGCGCGTCAAACTGCGCTGCCGCGCCCATGCGTCGTGCGCCAAGCCAGAGTTGAAGCACCATCGCCCAGCCCGCCGCCGGGGCGGCGATGGCCGGGGCCAGCCAGCCAAAGACAGGTTGCAATCCCACCGCAAGAACCGCGTTCACCACCATCGCCACAAGCGCGTAGTGAAACGGGCTGCGGGTGTCTTCGCGCGCAAAATAAAGCGGTTGCAGCACTTTTTGCAGCACAAACGCCGGCAGCCCTGCGCCGTAGATGGCCACGGCCATGGCAATCGCTGCCGTATCCTGCGGCCCCGTTGCGCCACGCTCATACAGGACAGAGACCAGCGGCACCGGAATGGCGATAAAGGCAACTGCGGATGGGATCGTCAGCAGCAGGGAGAACTCGCCCGCGCGCGACAGCGCATCCTGCGCGCCCTGATCGTCTCCGGCCCGCAGGCGGCGCGACAGATCGGGCAGCAAGACGATGCCCACCGCGATGCCCACCACGCCAAGCGGCAATTGATAAAGCCGATCCGCCAGCGAAAGCCAGGAAACCGCACCGGCGTAGCTAGAGGCAACTGCCTGACCCACCACCAGATTGACCTGCGTCACCCCCATCGCGAGGGCGGCGGGCAGGGCGACGCGCACCAGTTGCTTCATCTCGGGGGTGAGGCGGGGCAATCCGGGGCGCAGGGAGATACCCGCACGTGCGGCGGCGCTCCAGACCAGCGCCAGTTGCGCAATGCCTGCAAAGGGGATCACCCAGACCAGCCAGTCGATCACCGCTTGTCCCAGCAAGGCGCCCGCGATCATTGCGGCGCAGGCGAGGATGTTCAACAGCACCGGCGCCGCCGCCGCTGCCGCAAAGCGCCCGGTGGCATTCAGAACGCCGGAAAACAATGCGGCCAGCGACATGCAAAGGATGTAGGGAAAGACGATGCGGCCATAGCCCACGGTCAGATCGAACCGCGCATCTCCGTCAAAACCACCGGCGGTCAGCAGCACCAGCGCCGGCATGAACACCATGCCCAATGCCGTCAGCAACAGAACCGAGGCGGCAAGGAGGTTGAACGCATCCTGAGCAAAGCCCTGCGGGTTCTCATCCGCCTCCCAGCGTTTGGCAAACATCGGCACGAAGGCCGCGTTGAACGCGCCCTCGGCAAAGAACCGGCGGAACATGTTGGGCAGGCGGAAGGCGGCGTAAAACGCATCCCCCAGAACACCGGGACCGATATAGGCGGCGATCAGGATTTCACGCATGAAGCCCAGAACCCGGCTCGCCAGCGTCCAGAATCCGACTGTCATAAAGCCGGACATCAATTTGATCGGCTTCATGTATCGGCCCGCTTTGCACCGTCGATGATGGCTTCGCGCAGTTTTTTCTCAAGCGACTGCTGCTTGGCTGCGGAGTGGTATTTCAAACCGAACATGTCCTTGACGTAGAAACTATCCACCACCTGTTCGCCATAGGTCGCAATGACCGCATTGGCGATATAGACATTCGCCGCCGCCAAAGTGCGCGCCAGATCATAGAGCAGGCCGGGGCGGTCGCGGGTGTCGACCTCGATGATGGTGTAGATGTCGGAACCGTCGTTATCAAAGGTGATATGGGTCGGCACTCGGAAGGCACGCTCGCGCTTCTTGATCTTGTCGCGCGATTTCAGCGCGTCGCGGGCGATGACCTCACCATGTAGGGTTTTCTCGATCATGTTGCGCAGGCGGGGCAGGCGGGAGGCTTCGAACGGGTGGCCATCGGCATCCTGAATCCAGAAGGCATCGGTCACAAACCCGTCCTTGGTGGTGTAGCTGCGGGCATCGACCACATTGGCCCCCACCAGCGCCAGCGCGCCCGCGATACGGGCAAATATGCCCGGATGGTCCGGCATCACGAAACAGGCACGGGTGGCGTCGCGGTCCTCGTCCGGGTGCAGGCGCACCAGCATGGCCGAAGGGTCATCCAGCCTGTCGATCTCGCGCAGCATCTCGGCAAAATCCACATGCGCGGTGACATGCAACCCCTGCCAATAGGGCGGATAATGGCGGGCGGTTTCGCGTTTGACGGCGGATTTTTCCCAGTCGGGCAGGGCCTTGCGCAGGCGTTTCTTGGCCTCGGTGCCGCGATGCTCGCGGTTAAAGGCCTCGAGCCCGTTTTCCATCGCATCGCGCGTCTGATTGTAAAGCGCGCGCAACAGCACCGCTTTCCAGTTGTTCCACGTATCGGGGCCAACGCCACGAATGTCGCAGACCGTCAGCAGCAGCAAGAGATCCAGCCGTTTGACCGTCTGCACCGCCTTGGCAAAATCGCGCACCGTGCGTGGGTCGGCAATGTCGCGTTTCTGTGCGGTATCCGACATCAGCAGATGGTAGCGCACCAGCCATTCCACCGTCTCGGATTCGGATTTGTTGAGCCCCAGCCGAGGCGCGACCTTGCGGGCGATCTGCGCGCCAAGAATGGAGTGGTCCTGCGGACGTCCCTTGCCGATGTCATGCAGCAGCATGGCGATGATCAGCACCTTGCGATTGACGCCCTGTTTGATCAGCGAGGACGACAGCGGCAGTTCGTCCTCCAACTCGCCCCGCTCAATGGCAGAGAAGTTGGAGATCACCTGGATCGTGTGCTCATCCACCGTGTAGGAGTGATACATGTTGAATTGCATCATCGCCACGATCGGCTCGAACTCCGGGATGAAGGTCGACAGAACGCCAAGTTCATTCATGCGCCGCAGCACGCGTTCCGGGTTGCCGTGTTTCAGCAAAAGGTCGATGAAGATCCGTCGCGCATCCGGGTTGTTGCGCATCTCGTCATCAATCAGATCCAGGTTGCCGCGCACCAGCCGCATGCTGTCGGGATGCAGGAGCAGGCCGGTGCGCAGGGCCTCTTCGAACATGCGCAACAGGTTCAGCTTGTCCTGCAGGAAACTCTCGGGGTCGGCAATTTCCAGACGGTTGTGATTGATCTTGTAGCCGGGCTTGACGCGCGGTTTGCGCCGGAAGATGCGTTCCAGCAGCGGTTCGCTCTTGAGCTGGCTGTCTTCGAGTTTGGAGAGCAGGATGCGGGTCACATCGCCCACTTGCGTGGCGTGGCGGAAATAATCCTGCATGAAGACCTCGACCGCGCGCCGGCCGGAGGTGTCCTGATAGCCCATGCGCTCGGCGACTTGCACCTGCATGTCAAAGGTCAGTTGCTCGGTGGCGCGCCCGGCACTCAAATGCAGATGTGCCCGCACGGCCCAGAGGAAGTTTTCAGCCTTTGCAAAGAAATCAAATTCTTCGGGGCGAAACAGGCCAAGGGGCACCAGTTCGGCCACGTCCTGCACCTTGTAGAGATATTTGGCGATCCAGAACAGCGATTGCAGATCGCGCAAGCCGCCTTTGCCCTCCTTGACGTTGGGCTCCACCATGTAGCGCTCGCCCTGCTTCAGGTGGCGCGCATCGCGTTCGGCCAGCTTGGCGTCGATGAACTCGGCGGCGTCCTTGGCAAAGAGATCCTTTGCCAAACGTTCTTCCAACTCTGCCGCGAGGGGGCCGTGACCGGCCAGAAACCGGTGCTCCAGCATGGCGGTCCGGATGGTGAAATCCTCGGAGCCGAGGCGGATGCAGTCCTTGATGGTGCGGCTGGAATGGCCGACCTTCAGCCGCAGATCCCACAGGATGTAGAGCATGGATTCAATCACGCTCTCCGCCCAGGCGGTGATTTTGTAGGGGGTCAGGAACAGCAGGTCGACGTCGGAAAACGGCGCCATCTCACCCCGGCCATAGCCCCCGACCGCAAAGACAGAAATCCGTTCACCTGTCGTGGGGGTGGCGATCGGGTGCAGCACGTCCACCGCCGCAGTCAGTGCCGTCGTCACCAGCCCATCGGTCAGATAGGTATAGGACCGCGCGAGCTCCCGGGCGGCAAAGGGCTGGAGTTCAAAGGCCTCGGCAATGGCGCTGCGCCCGGCCTGGTTGGCCTCGCGCAACAGCGCCACCACGGCGGCGCGAAACTCGGCCCCCTGCACCTCCTGAGACAGTTCATGCACCCGGGCGCGGATCGCGTCGGTGTCAAAAATCGCACTGGGGTCGCAGATCAGCGACCCCAGAGGTTCAGGAAGGATTTTGGTGTTGGCGTCCGCCGGTTCAGGAACCGGCTCCGGGGAAACTTCTGGGCGCTGGGTCAATGATGACGACTTTCTGATCCTGGATCGTGGCAACGGCAAGGCCGCGTTCATTGGTGCCATCCGGGCGCAGGCGGAAAATACCACCGGTGCCCTGGAAGCCCGCGGGCTGGGTCAGGGCAGCGCCGGTGAGGGCACCGGAATTGCCGGCGCTGACAAGCGCGCCGATCGCGGCGATCCCGTCATAGGCGAGGCCGCCGATGGGGTGCGGGGCTGCACCATAGGTGGACTGGTAGCGCGCCCGGAAGGCTTCGGTCTTCTGCGGGTCGGGCAGGGCGAACCAGCCGTTCTGCACGCCGGGCAGCTCCAGCGTCTGGGCGGGAATGTCCCAACGGGTGAGGCCCATGTACTGCACGTCGGTGGTCTTCACGCCGGCCTCGGGCAGCAGCTGCGTCAGCAGCGGCAGCGCACCTGCGGTGGTGGCGGTCATGAACATGACATCCGCGTTGGACTGGCGCACGCTGTTGGTAATGGTCGGAACCGCGTTGATGACGCCTTGCTGCGACAGGTCGTAGCTCACATTGCCGGCCAGCGTCATGCCGCTTTGAACGGCGGCCTGCTGGATGGCCGAGCGGCCCGCCTGGCCGGCGGCATTGTTGCCGGAGACCACGACCATGGTGCGTTTGCCCTGACGGGCTGCATATTGCGTCAGCCGGTTGGCGGAGTTGTCGAAGGTGGCGCCCATGACAAAGACATTGCCGCCGGCGATCGAGGTGTTGTTGGAAAAGGCCAGCACGTTGACGCCGCGCTTGGCCGCCGCGATGCCCGCGGCATTGGCGGCTTCGGCGTAGACCGGGCCGAGGATGATGCGCGCCCCGTCCTGCACCGCCTGTGTCGCCACATTGGCGGCGGTCTGCGGGTTGCCGGCGGTGTCGTAGACGCGCAGGTCGACCTGCACACCGTTGAGGTCGGCGATTGCCAGACGCGCCGCATTTTCCAGGCTTTTCGCCAGCACATCATCGCCGCGCTGCGCCGACCCGCGTGGCACCAGCAAAGCAACAGGGACAGGTTTCGAGGTGTTGATGGTCGGTCCCCCGCCGGAAATCGCGCCGGGGTCACAGGCCGCCACAAGGGCGGAGGCCGCTACGGCGGTGGCGGTCAGGACAATCTTGCGGGCCCGATTGAAAACAGCAAACATAAAGCGCATAAACTCCCTGTTCCGGGCTGCGGCGTTATGCATCGCGCACCCGTTTTGGTTCGGGGCGATCATAGACGACCAGAAAAGCGGGTCCAGCGTGAATCATAAAATCGTCAGTTTACCGCCGGGGTTGTACTTCGTCGCAACGCCCATCGGCACCGCACGGGACATCACCCTGCGCGCGCTCGACGTCCTGGCCTCGGCCGACGTGATCGCGGCCGAGGATACGCGCTCCATGCGCAAGCTCCTCGACATCCACGGGGTGCCACTGGGGGACCGCCCCGTCGTGGCCTATCATGACCACTCCGGGGCCGGGGCACGTGCGCGCCTGATGGCGGATCTTGCGGCAGGAAAATCGGTGGCCTATGCGTCCGAGGCGGGCATGCCGATGATTGCCGACCCGGGCTATGACCTGAGCCGGGAGGCGGCGCAGGCGGGCCATCTGGTGACCGCGGCACCGGGGGCCTCTGCCGCGCTTTGTGCGCTCACGCTTGCAGGCCTGCCGACGGATGCGTTTTTCTTTGCCGGGTTCCTGCCTAATGCCAGCGGCGCGCGGCGCAAGCGCCTGGAAGAGGTGGCAAATATCCCCGGCACCCTGGTGTTTTACGAATCACCCAAACGCGTCGCGGCCTCGCTTGCGGATATGGCGGCAGTCCTTGGCGGGCGCGAGGCGGCCCTGTGCCGTGAGCTCACCAAAAAATTTGAAGAGGTCCGCCGCGGATCGCTCGCCGATCTTGCCGCGGGACTTGCCGACGCGCCGGTAAAGGGTGAAATCGTGATCCTCGTGGACCGTCAGCGGGCGGCCGCGGCCAGCGCCGCGGATCTGGAGGCCGACCTGCGCGCGGCGTTGCGGGACAACTCGGTCAAGGATGCGGCTGCCATTGTCGCCGAGGCGCATGGCGAGCCACGTCGCAAGATCTATCAACAAGCGCTGCAGATCGCGCGCGAGGACTGAGGGCGGACAGCATGGGGCAGGGCAAACGGACGACGGGACAACGGTCTCATATCGCAGGCGCTGCCGCCGAGGAGATCGCCATTCGCGCGTATCTCGCCCGTGGGTATGCGGTGGCCGAAACCCGCTGGCGCGGCCCGCACGGCGAGATTGATCTGATCCTGCGGGACGGCGACGGCGTGATCTTTGCCGAGGTCAAGTCGAGTACCACCCGCGACGCAGCCGCCGCCCGTATTAGCCCTGCGCAAATGCAGCGGGTGATGGCCAGTGCGGCGGCCTTCCTCGATGGCGAACCCAAGGGCCAACTCACCGAGGCGCGACTTGATGTGGTGCTGGTCTGGGGCGCGGGCGAGGTGGAGATTATCGAAAATGCCTATGGCCACGGCTGAGCCATTGAACATGGCCCGCGCCTGCGCCATGTATCGATGGTGAAACAAGGGACACATAGTATGAAAATCGCATTTCAGATGGACCCGATCATGGGCGTCGACATTAACGCCGACAGCAGCTTTCGCCTCGCCGAAGAAGCCCAGAAGCGCGGGCACGACCTGTTTTATTACGATCCCGATCAACTGGCCTATCAGGAAGGGCGCATTACCGCGCGCGGTCAGGACATGGTGGTGCAGCGCGTCGCCGGCACCCCGGCCACGCTGGGAGAGATGCGCGAGGTCGATCTGGCGGATTTCGACGTGGTCTGGCTGCGCCAGGATCCGCCGTTCGACATGCACTACATCACCGCGACCCATCTGCTTGACCGGCTGAAGGACGTGACGCTGGTGGTGAACGATCCCTTCTGGGTGCGCAACTACCCGGAAAAACTGCTGGTTCTGGACTTCCCGGAGCTGACGCCGCCGACCACCATCGCCCGTGATCTGGACACCATCAAGGCGTTCAAGGCCAAACATGGCGATGTGATCCTGAAGCCGCTCTATGGCAATGGCGGGGCCGGCGTGTTCCGGCTGGATGCCAATGATCGCAACCTGTCGTCGCTGCATGAACTGTTCACTGGTTTCAGCCGCGAGCCGCTGATTGTGCAGAAATTCCTGCCGGATGTGTCCAATGGCGACAAGCGGGTGATCCTTGTGGATGGCGAACCGGTCGGCGCGATCAACCGCGTGCCTGCGGCGGGGGAAACACGCTCCAACATGCATGTGGGCGGGCGGCCCGAAAAGATCGGCCTGACCGACCGGGACCTTGAAATCTGCGCCGCGATCGGCCCGCTGTTGAAAGAGCGCGGCCAGGTGTTTGTCGGCATCGACGTCATCGGCGACTACCTGACCGAGATCAACGTGACCTCGCCCACCGGCATTCAGGAACTGGAGCGGTTCAACGGCGTCAATATCGCCGAAAAGGTCTGGGAGGCGATCGAGGCGCGCCTCGCGTGAGCCGCGCACTTGATCTGCTGGTGACCGGGTTGCGCCATGTGGCGCGGCCCCGTCTGCTGTCCGTAAAAGAGCCACAGGTGGCGCGCGCCGAGTTCGAGCGCATGTCGCGGCTGGCGTTCCGGTCGCCGCCCCATCTGTGCCATATCCGGGATCGCGCCGGGCTGGACCGCATCCAGTGTGGCCGCTGTGCGCCCGGCAAGATCGTGCTTTTCATCCACGGTGGCGGCTACATCGCCGGCAGCCCCAAAAGCTACGCCGCGATGCTGGGGCGGTTGTCGCTGCTCTCCGGGCTCGAGATCTGTGCCCCGGATTATCCGCTGGCACCAGAGCACCCGGCTCCGGCGGCTTTTGACGCCGCCGTTGCCGCCTGGGAGCATCTGATCGCGTCGGGCTATGCGCCCGCTGATGTGGTGCTGGGCGGGGATTCCGCCGGGGGCGGCGCGGCGCTGGCACTGCTGTCGCATCTGTGCCGCAAGGGCACCCCGCCAGCGGCCCTGTTTGCCATGTCGCCCTGGTGTGATCTGACCCTGAGTGGCGATAGCCTGACCCGCAATGCGGATCGCGATCCCTTCCTGCCCGCCGCGCGCATCCGGGAACTGGTGGACTATGTCCTGCCCCCGGGTATGGAGGCCGCCGATCCGCGTATCTCGCCGCTGTTTGCGGACTTTCCGGACTGTCCACCAGTGTTGCTGCACTATGGCGAGACCGAGATCCTGTTTGACGATTGCCGCCGCATGGCCGCGCGGCTGCGCGCATCTGGTGCGGCGGTTTCGGAGGACGTGCATTCCACAGCGCCCCATGTCTGGCACCTGTTTGATGGCTGGATACCGGAAGCCCGCAGATCGCTGTGCGATATCGCCTATTTTGCACGCATGTCGCTGTAATCCACGGGGTTAGTGCGGCAACCGGTAGGACAGCGCCTCGGCGACGTGATCGCGCGCGATGTCGGGCGTGGCATCGAGATCGGCAATGGTGCGCGCCACCCGCAACACCCGGTGATAGCCGCGTGCGCTGAGGCCAAAGCGCTCGGAGGCCTGCATCATCAGGGCGCGGCTGTCAGCGTCCAGACGGGCGATCTCTTCCAGTATTCGCCCTTCTGCATCGGCATTCACCGTGGCCCCGTCGCATCCCGCGTAGCGGTCGGCCTGAATGGCACGGGCCTGCGCGACGCGATCTGCGACGGTGGCAGAGCTTTCTCCGGGGCGGCTGCGCTCCAGATCGGCAAAGGCCACGGGCTCCACCTCGATCCGCAGATCGAACCTGTCCATCAGCGGGCCGGAGATGCGCCCCATGTAATCAGCGCCGCAGGCCGGGGCGCGCGGGCAGGCGCGGGCGGGATCGGTCATGTAGCCGCAGCGGCAGGGATTGGCGGCCGCCACCAGCATGAAACGGCTCGGATAGCGCACATGCGCATTGGCGCGGGCTACCATCACATCGCCGGTTTCCAGCGGTTGGCGCAGGGTTTCCAGAACCGCGCGGGCAAATTCGGGCAGCTCGTCCAGAAACAAGACGCCATTGTGCGCAAGGCTGATTTCGCCCGGTTGGGCCCGCCGCCCGCCGCCGACGATGGCCGCCATCGAGGCAGTGTGATGCGGCGCGCGATAGGGGCGGGCACGGCTGACGCCTCCGGCCTCGATCAGGCCACAGATGGAGTGGATCATCGACGTCTCCAGCGCCTCCTGCGGGGTGAGCGGCGGCAGGATCGACGGCAGGCGGGCGGCCAGCATGGATTTCCCGGCCCCCGGCGGGCCGCTCATCAACAGGTGGTGCCGTCCGGCGGCGGCGATCTCCAGCGCCCGGCGCGCGACCTGCTGGCCTTTGACATCCGAGAGATCCTTGTCCGGAGGACCGTCGATCACCTCGCCGGGCTGTGCGGGTGTGATGACGCTCTGGCCGGTGAAATGGCGGATCACATCCGACAGGGACGCGGCCCCGATCACGGTTGTGGCCTCCACCCAGGCGGCTTCGGCGCTGGAGCCCCTGGGGCAGAGCAGGAGCCGATCCTGTTCCGCAGCCGCCAGCGCGGCGGGCAGGGCGCCGGTGATTGCGACCAGGGTGCCGTCCAGCGACAACTCGCCCAAAGACAGGGTTTCATTGGCCGCTTCGGGAGGCAGGATTTCCAGCGCCGCCAGCAGGGCCACGGCGATCGGCAGGTCAAAATGGCTGCCCTCCTTGGGCAGGTCCGCAGGTGACAGGTTGATGGTGATCCGTTTGGAGGGCAGGGCGATGGACATCACCGCCAGCGCCGAGCGCACCCGGTCGCGCGCCTCGCTCACCGCCTTGTCCGGCAGGCCGACGATGGAAAAGGCCGGAAGTCCCGGTGCGACAGCGCATTGGACCTCGACCGGGCAGGCCTCAACCCCCTGAAATGCAACAGTTTGAGCGCGTGAAATCATAGCTGCCCCCAGAGACACCCCGAATGAGGTGCTCAGGGAGCAGCATTGGAAATCGTGGTTACTGATTGGTTAAAGGGGCCGTGAAGCCACCGCGAAATCGTGCGCGGCCCGGTTCAGAGCACCCACGGCCTGCGGTCCAGGTCCAGCTGGTAGGGCTCCGGATCATAGGTCACCTCGCGTGCGGCCTCTTGCCAGGACAGCACAGCCGGATCGCGCAGCAGTTCGACACAATAGGCGCGGGTTTCGGCCGAGACTGGCAGATCATAGCCGATGATCCGCGCCGCCACGGGAGTATAGAACACATCCGCCAGGCTGTAGGTGCCAAACAGCGGGCCGCTGGCGTGACCGGAGATCTCACGCGCGTGGGCAAATAGCGTCTCGATCCGCCGCAAATCCGCCAGCACCGCGTCCGAGGGCTGAAACCCCTGCCAGATATGGCTGAGCTGCATCGAGCAATCGCTGCGCAGGGCGGTGAACCCCGCGACCATCTCGGCACAGAGCCAGCGCGCGGTGGCCCGATGTGCGGCCTCCCGGGGCCACAGGCCCGCGTCCGGGTGCCGCTCGGCCAGGGTTTCGGCCATCGCCAGGGTTTCGCCGACCACGGTGCCGTCGGGCAGGGTCAGGGTCGGCACCAGCCGCGCGGGCGCAAGCGCGGCCATGTCCTGTGCCATGGTTCCGGAATACAGTCCCACCATGCGCACCGCGTGCGGCAGAGAGAACTTTTCGAGCATGAGCCAGCCGCGCAAAGACCAACTGGAATACATGCGATCACCGATGTAGAGTGTGTATGTCATGGCGTGATCCTACGGGGCACACGGCGCATCAGTAAAACGAATATTTGCGCGACAACGTATCACAAAATTTGATTTATCGCCCTCAGTTGCCACCCCGCCGGAGTGTGGTCGATCCGGGTGACGGAGAGATTGTCGATCTTATGCGCAAAGGCTTCGGAGGCTGTCAGGCCGGCGGCGCGTTGCACCTGACACAGGATCTGGCCAAAGTGACCCACGACGATGATGTCCTGGCCGCGATGGGTCCGACACAGCACATCGATCCGGTCAGACACGCGCTGCAACAGGGTGTTCCAGCTTTCACCATTGGGCGGCGCAATGTCACCGGGCTGTTCCCAGAAGGCGCGGATGTGGTCCGGGGAGTGCGCATCAACCTCTGACCAGCGTTGCTGCTCCCAGTCACCGAAGTGCATCTCGCGCAGGTCTCGGGCATGTGGCAACCGGCGGCGGGGGCCCTGAATGGCATCCGCCGTGGTGACTGCGCGGCGCAGGTCGGAGGAGACCACAACCGCATCCGCGGGCAGGCTCTCCGACAAACGTGCAAGCGCTGCGGTATCCGACAGGTCGGCAGGCAGGTCGGACCAGCCCACCATGCATTTTGCGTGGGTCGGCCCGTGGCGGACCATGTGAAATCGTGTGATCACAGCGCCCCCTTCAGCACCAGAGGCAACCCTGCCGCAACCAGGACGACGCGCTCCGCCTGTTCGGCCAGGGCGATGTTCAATCGCCCCTGGGCCTCGCGGAAGCGGCGGGCGAGGGCGTTCTCCGGTACGATGCCTAGCCCGGTTTCATTGCTGACCATCACGACCTCGGCAGGGCAGTCGGCGATGGCCGCCAGCAGCGCCTCGGTTTCCTGCTCCAGATCATGCTCGGCCAGCAGGTGATTGGTCAGCCACATTGTTGCGCAATCCATCAGCAGGACATCCTCTGCCTGCACACGCGGCATCACCCGGCTGGCATCAAAAGGTTCTTCGATCGTGGTCCAGCCCCCGCCTCTCTGGGTCAGATGGCGGGCGACCTTCTGTTGCATCTCGGGGTCAAGTATTTGTGATGTTGCCCAGTAGATCCGGTTTTTTCCTGTGTTCACACAGGCTTGCTCGGCGAACGCGGATTTTCCGGATGCGGCGCCGCCGAGAATAACTGTGACTCTGCCCGACAAGATGGGTACCCTCAAAGTTGTAAGTGTGCTTCGCGTTGCGACAGGTCTCGCAACCGGCAAGACAATACGGCGCTGCTGCCGAACCCTTCAATGCCCCAATCACTTTCGACAGTCAGCTAGACTATTTTTGAACCAAAGCCGGCCCTCACGCGTTGTCAACGTAGTTCTTAGAACAGGGAGTTTAAAATGGCACTGGACGAGACCACCGAAAACCCCCTCCCGAAGCGGGCGATGAAAGCCGAGCTTCTGGATGCTGAAACCGAGTTGGCGCTCGCCTATGCGTGGCGGGACCAGCAGGATGTGCAGGCGCTGCATCGCCTGATCACGGCGTATATGCGGCTCGCGGTGTCGATGGCCTCGAAGTTCCGTCGCTACGGTGCGCCCATGAACGACCTGATCCAGGAAGCGGGCCTGGGGCTGATGAAGGCAGCGGAGAAATTCGATCCGGACCGCGGCGTGCGATTTTCGACCTACGCGGTGTGGTGGATCAAGGCGTCGATCCAGGATTACGTGATGCGCAACTGGTCGATGGTGCGCACCGGCTCCACCTCGGCGCAGAAATCCCTGTTCTTCAACATGCGCCGGGTTCAGGCGCAGCTGGAACGCGCCGCAGAGAGCGAAGGGGTCGAGCTGGACCGGCACAAGCTGCACCAGATGATCGCCGAGGAAATCGGCGTGCCGCTGCGCGATGTTGAAATGATGGATGGCCGCCTGGCCGGGGCGGATTTCTCGCTCAATGCCGTGCAGTCCGCCGATGAGGACGGGCGGGAGTGGATCGACGCGCTGGAGGACGACCGCGAGCAAGCGGCAGAGCTGGTCGAGGCCGATCATGACACGCGCAAGCTGCGCAACTGGCTGGTGACGGCGCTCAATGGGCTCAACGAGCGGGAGCGCTTTATCGTGCGCGAACGCAAGCTGCGCGAAGATCCCCGCACGCTGGAAAGCCTCGGCACCGAACTGGGCCTGTCCAAGGAACGGGTGCGGCAGCTGGAGGCGGCAGCCTTTGTGAAAATGCGCAAGACGCTTGAAGGTCAGTCCCGCGAGGTGCAGAACTTCCTCTTATGAGGAAGACGACTGGAACACGCAGAGCTGGCCTGTCGGGCCCGGCGCTCGCAATGGCCGGGCACCTGAAAGCCCTGACACAGCTGACACTGGCAGGCTGGATCGGGTTTTGGGTTCTGTTTTTTTTCGGCCCTGCGATGGCGCAATCGGAGGTTTCCCCGGATCTATTGCGGCGCGCAATGCAGGCCGACATCGTCATTCTGGGCGAGGTGCATGACAACCCGGACCACCACAGGGCGCAGGCTGCCCTGATTTCCGGGATCGCCCCTGCGGCGGTGGTATGGGAAATGCTGACGCAGCAGCAGGCGGCGCGTTTGACGCCAGAGGTGCTGCAAGCGGCGGATGACCTGCCGCAGGTGCTGGCCTGGCAACAGTCCGGGTGGCCCGAGTTTTCCCTGTACAGACCGGTTTTTGAAGCTGCCCGCGCGGCGCGTCACTGGGGCGCGGCGGTGCCGCGTGCCGACGCGCGGACGGCGATGCGCGAAGGCGTGGCCAGCTTCTTTGGGGCCGATGCCGGTCGCTTTGGTCTGGATATGCCCCTTGCCGCGCCAGAACAGGCCGAACGCGAGGCCGACCAGCAGGCGGCCCATTGCAATGCGCTGCCAGAACATCTGCTGCCCGCAATGGTTGATATTCAATGTTTGCGGGATGCCACCCTTGCCCGGGCCGCGCTGGCGGCACTGACTGAGACCGGGGGACCGGTGGTGGTGATCACAGGCAATGGCCATGCGCGTCGCGATCGCGGGGTACCGGTCTATCTGCACAGGGCGTCTGACGCGGTGGCGGTGTTTACCCTGGGTCAGGCCGAGGCCGGTCGGGTCCAAGGGGACTTCGATGCGGTTGTCTCCGCCCCGCCGGTCGAACGCCCGGACCCCTGCGCGGCCTTCGACTGACCCATGTGACGGACCGGGGCCGACCCTCTGTTCCAGGACCGGCGGCGCGGGCCTGTCCCGGAGACAGGAAACCGGTTTCCTCTCCTCCACGGGCACAGTAGGGTGAAGGGCATCGGGCTGCGCGAGGGCACATCATGTTGTCAGGTAAACATATTCTGTTGATTATCGGCGGCGGCATTGCGGCCTATAAAACGCTGGAGCTGATCCGTCGGCTGCAGGACAAAGGCGCGCGGGTGACCCCGGTGTTGACCCGTGCGGGAGAGGAGTTCGTGACACCACTGTCGGTCTCCGCTCTGGCCGGTACCGCGGTGCACAGGGATCTGTTCGACCTGACCGCAGAGGCCGAGATGGGGCATATCCAGCTGTCGCGCAGCGCCGATCTTCTGGTGGTGGCGCCGGCAACCGCGGATCTGATGGCGAAAATGGCACAGGGCCACGCCAATGATCTGGCTTCGACGTTGCTTCTGGCGACCGATACGCCGATCCTGCTGGCGCCCGCGATGAATGTGCGGATGTGGCAGCACCCGGCCACCCGGCGCAATCTGGCGCAACTGATGGAGGACGGCGTGCAGGTCGTCGGGCCGGATGAAGGCGGCATGGCCTGTGGCGAATTCGGCCCGGGGCGGCTGGCAGAACCCGATGAGATCTTGCGCGCGATTGCCGCGCATTTCGATACGGGGCCGCTCGCGGGCAAGCGGATCGTCGTCACCTCCGGCCCGACCCATGAACCGATCGATCCGGTGCGCTACATTGCCAACCGTTCTTCTGGCGCGCAGGGCACGGCGGTGGCCCGTGCTCTGCGGGCGTTGGGGGCGGAGGTCGTGTTTGTCACCGGCCCTGCAACGGTGCCCCCGCCGGAAGGGGTGGAGGTGGTGCCGGTGGAAACCGCACGTGAGATGGCTGCGGCCGTGGATGCGGCGTTGCCGGCGGATGCTGCCGTGTTTGCGGCGGCCGTGGCCGATTGGCGCGTCACCTCTGCCGGGGACCGCAAGCTGAAGAAATCCAAGGACGGGCTGCCCACGCTCGACTTTGCCGAGAACCCTGACATCCTGAAAGGGGTGGCCCAGCGGCAAACAGGCCGCCCGGCGCTGGTTGTGGGATTTGCCGCGGAAACCAACGATGTGATCGAACACGCCACCGCCAAGCGACTGCGCAAGGGGTGCGACTGGATTGTGGCCAATGATGTCTCACCCGCCACGGGAATCATGGGCGGTCAGGAGAATTCCGTGACCGTCATTTCCGATTCCGGGGCAGAGGCCTGGCCGCGCATGGCCAAGGAGGCGGTGGCCGAAAAACTCGCCCGTGAAATCGCCGACGCGCTGGCCGCGCCAAAGCCGGTGACTTGACCCGGTGAAATTGCCTTTGATTTCAGGGTAGGGCGGACTGAACCGGACGCCCCCGGTCACGTTGTACATCCGGAAAACGGAATTTTTTACGGAAAGTCATCGGCAGCGTTTACCAATTTGTGAGTAGAACAGAACAGATTGAGCGCAATGGTGCCGTGTTGCGCGCTGTTGTGTCGTTCCAGGTGTGTCCGCGTCGTGTGTCCCGACGCGCTGTGTTAACAGGTGTGAATATGTCTCATGGTGTTGCAGGTGTGCCCCTGCCAGTCTGCCCGCAAACGGGGGGCTGTCCTCAATGGCCCGGTCTCGGGTCTCAGCGCGCGGCGGTGCCGTGATGCGGCGGGACATGAATGTTCTGGTGCTGGAGGAGGATGTCATGCTCGGGCAGGTCCTGTGCGACATGCTTCGGCTGCACCGGGTCGGAACCCTGCAGCTGGCGACAAGCGAAGTCGATGCATGCCAGATGATGCAGGCGCAGAGCTTTGACATCTGCATCCTTGCGGCGCATCTGCGCGGTCTGCCCAGTGCCGAGGCGGTCGCCCTGGCAAATGCGCAGCGCCTGCCGGTTCTGTTGCTCACCAACGGGATCGAGGATGCAAGCGGCGCGGTGCAGCCGGATCACGGCATCGCGGTGCAGAAACCGGCGCATGAGGAGGACATCCGCCGGGCCTTGGCCGAGTTGATGCAAGACGCCTAGCGGTCCGCGCGGGCCTGTCCCGTTTCGCAGGATCGACCGGCGGTGATTTGCACCTGCCCCCCGCCGTGGTAAAGGGCGGCGGCCGGATGCGCTGGCAGTCATGGGTGTTCCACCCGTGCGCCGCCCGCTATCCTGACGCCAACCGAAGCTTGCACCGGGGCGGGGGCCCGTCCAAGTCGCATCCATGGGAACGGGCCGTATGAGCGATCACAGCATTCCATTTATCGTGGGGATCGCAGCATCCGCCGGTGGCCTGGAGGCTGTGTCGGACCTTGTTCAGGCGCTGGGGGATCGACATGGCGCCACCTTCGTGATCGCGCAGCACATGTCGCCCACACATACAAGCATGCTGAGCGCGCTGATCTCGCGCGAAACGCAGCTGCCGGTGGCGGAGCTGACCGACGATCTGGACCTGCGCCCGGCGCCCGACACGATCTATGTGGCCATGCCCGGCTATGACGTGGTGGTGACCGAGCAGGGGTTGCTCGGGCTGCGCGCGCCGGAGGGACCGCCCGGCCGCCCGAAACCGCTGGCGGACCGGTTGTTCAAATCCATGGCAGAGCAGTGTGGCGACGCCTGCGCCGCCATCATCCTGTCGGGAACCGGCAGCGACGGCAGCTATGGGGTGCGCGCCATCCGTGAAGCAGGCGGGATCACCATCGCGCAGGACCCGGAGCGCTCGAAATACGCCGGCATGCCATCCTCGGCCCTGCATACCGGCTGCGTTGACCTGACCCTGTCCCCGGACGAGATCGGAACCCACCTTGGCAAGATCCTGTCCCGGCCACGCGATCTGGGCGCCTTGCACGACCTGCACGGAAAGCCGAACAAGCTGTCAGACCTGCTCCAGGTGCTGTCGGCCCGCACCGGGGTGGATTTCCGCGAATACAAGGCCTCCACGATCAGTCGGCGTATCACCCGGCGCATGTTGGCCTTGGGGTTTGCGGACTACGGTGCCTATGTCGATTTTTGCCGCGGTGATCCGGCCGAGGTTGAGGCGCTCTACAAGGATCTGATGATCTCGGTGACGCGGTTTTTTCGCGACCCGCAGCAGTTCGACGCGCTGAAGGCAAGTCTTCGCGACATGCTGGAGAAGATGGACCGCAGCGATCAGCGCACCATTCGGGTCTGGGTCGCAGGATGCGCCACCGGCGAAGAGGCCTATTCGGTTGCGATTCTGATCCTCGAAGCGATGGGCGGCATCGAGAAGGTTGCGCAGCGCCGGTTGCAGGTCTTTGCCACCGATATCGACCAACAGGCGCTGGATGTGGCGCGGCGTGGCGCTTATCCGATTTCCGCCGTCAGCGATATTCCGGACGACCTGGTGGATCGGTATTTCCTGGTGCGCTCGGAGACGGTCGAGGTCCGCAAATCCCTGCGCGCCTTTGTGCTGTTCTCGCGCCACAACGTGATCCAGGATCCGCCGTTCACCAATCTCGACTGCATCAGCTTGCGCAACCTGCTGATTTATTTCAGCAGCGCGTTGCAGGACAAGGTGCTGGCCCGGATGGGATATGCGCTCGCGCCCCAGGGGCTGCTGTTTCTTGGCGCGGCAGAAACCATCGGGTCGATGGACAATGTGTTCGAGGCCACTCAGACCTCAGACCGGATCTTTCGCAAACGGGTGATGACACGCAAACCCGTGGTTGAGTCGTTTCTGCCGCCGCCAGTTGGCGAGGACCTTCACACCCCGGACCCGACCCGGCGTGTTGCCGATACGGCGCGCAATCACGCTGCGTCGCAACAGTTCGATAGCCTGATCCGGGTCCTGGCTCCCAACGGGTTCCTGGCCAGCAGCACGGGTGCGATCCTGCGCGTCATCGGCGATATTTCCTTTGTGACCGCCCTGACCGAAAGCACGGGGTTGCAGGTGGACCTGAAAATCCTGCTGCCGCAGCTGCGCGGTGAGGCCGCAAGCCTGCTCAATGTGTCCCTGCGCGGCAATGCGATGCGCCGTGGCCAATGGCACCGCCTGGCCGACAGCGCGCACGAAGAGGTGCGACTGACCTGCTACCCGATCACGACCGGCGGCGAAAGCGATGGCGGCGGCGTCGTCCTGATCGCGGTGGAGACGCGCCCTCGGCAGGCGCCCTCCAGCACCCCGGAGAACCTGGAGCCGGGCGAGCAAGAGCAATACATCCGCCAGATCGAGGACGAAGTGGTTTCCACCCGCGAGGCGCTGCAACAGACCATCGAGGAGTTGCAGACCGCCAACGAGGAATTGCAATCGGTGAACGAGGAAATGCAGGCCGCCAACGAGGAACTGCAATCCACCAACAAGGAACTGGAGAGCTCGAACGAGGAATTGCAGTCCACCAATGAGGAGCTGATCACCGTCAACGAGGAAATCCAGGTCAATTCTGCCGAGATCCAGCACCTCAGCGCGGAACTGGCGGCAGTGCTGCGTGCCAACCCCTTTGTGATGATCGTGGTGGACCAGGCCTTGCAGGTCCGCCACGCCTCGCGCCAGGCGATGCGCTTGTTCGAACTGGACAGCCTGCCAAAATCGGGGGTTCACATCAATCAATGCGCCGCCGTCGCCGGGATGCCGGATCTCACCAGCCGGATCAACCGGGTGTTCCGCTCCCGCTCAGCGCTGGTCGAGACTGCGGAATTCCAGGGGGCGCGTCATGAACTGACCTTTACCCCGTTTCATCAGAAAGATGGCCGGGGTCTGATCGGCGTTGCGGTCACCATCGTGTGAACAGGCTCGCCCGGGTCTGTGTCAATTGCATATGTCATGTGGCAATTCGGGCCCGAACCGGGGCATAACCGGAGCGCGCCCGCCCGTGCTGCACGTCGGGTGCGACGGATGACGAAGAGGAAAGTCCCATGACATCAGCGCCCTTTGCTGTGGAAGTGAAGATTCTTGACCCGCGCATTCGCGAGTGGGGCATGCCCGCGTATCAGACCTCAGGGGCGGCGGCGATCGACCTGTTTGCCTGTATCGATGCCCCGATGGAGATTGAACCGCAGGCGCCGGCGGTGCTCGTCCCCTCGGGGTTGGCGTTCTACATGGGCGACACCAGCTGTGCCGCCCTGGTGCTGCCGCGCTCCGGTCTGGGACACAAGAAAGGCCTGGTGATGGGCAACAGCGTCGGGCTGATCGATGCGGATTATACCGGTCAGGTCTTTATCAGCACCTGGAACCGAAACCCGTCCGGGGCCGATCCCATCCGTATCGAGCCTGGAGAGCGTATTGCCCAGCTGATGTTTGTGCCGGTTCTGCATGCCGCCCTCGATGTGGTCGACACGTTCTCTGATGCGACCGAGCGCGGGGCGGGGGGTTTTGGCTCCACCGGCACAGGGGGCGGCGCATGATCCTGGTCTTTGGACTGGCCGGGCTGATCTGGTGGGGCGGGCGCTTGTTCGGACTGGAGCGCAGCCTGCGGGCGGCGTTGCTGGGGGTGCTGTTCTGTGCGGTGCTGGCGATCCAGCTGACCTTGCCTGACGGCGCGCCGCTGAGAGAGGCGACGGGAGGCTCTGCCAGCCTGTGGCTGCTTCTGGCAGGTGGGGGCGTTCTGGTTGCGCTCTATTCCGCGGTGTTGCGGCGGTTGCGCTCGCGGGCTGCGCCGACGCAGTCGGATTCGGACGAGGCCGGGCCCGATGCGCCTGCCTTCTCCGATGCCGAACTCAATCGCTATGCCCGCCATATCGTCCTGCGTGAGGTCGGCGGCCTGGGCCAGAAACGGCTGAAGGACGCCCGGGTGCTGGTGATCGGGGCCGGCGGGCTTGGTGCGCCGGTGTTGCAATATCTGGCCGCCGCCGGCGTCGGCACCATTGGTGTGGTGGATGATGACACGGTTGAAAACGCCAACCTGCAACGACAGGTGATCCACCGGGATCGCGACATCGGCCTGCCCAAGGTGTTTTCGGCCCAGGCCGCGATGGAAGCGCAGAACCCCTTTGTCACCGTGCGCCCCTACCAGCGCCGCCTGACCGAGGACGTCGCCGCAGAGCTGTTTGCCGATTATGATCTGATCCTGGACGGCACCGACAATTTCGCCACCCGGTACCTCGCCAACCGCACCGCGGTCGAGCAGCAGAAACCGCTGATCTCCGGTGCGCTGTCGCAATGGGAAGGGCAGATTTCCGTCTTCGACCCGACACGGGGCGGTCCGTGCTATCAGTGCATCTTCCCCGAAGCCCCCGCCGAAGGGCTTGCACCAAGCTGCGCCGAAGCGGGCGTGATCGGCCCGTTGCCCGGTGTTTTGGGCACAATGATGGCTGTGGAGGCCGTGAAACAGATCACCGGCGCCGGAGAGGTCTTGCGTTCGCAGATGTTGATCTACGATGGTCTCTATGGTGAAACCCGCCGGATCGCGCTCAAGGCGCGTGCCGAGTGTCCGATTTGTGGACCCAATAACGGCACCCCGGCCCCGACAGGAGAAAACTGACCATGACCCGCCCCTTTGCTTTGGCCGCCCTTGCGATGGCCGTCTTTGCCACTGGCGCATTTGCCGCCGATCTGCCGGATCTTGACGGGCGCGAGGTCGTGGTCGCAAGCGAGAACACCTATCCGCCGTTGCAGTTCATCGACCCCAACAGCGCTGAGGCGATCGGCTGGGAATATGACGCGGTGGCCGAGATCGCAGACCGGCTGAACATGACGGTGGTGTATGAAAACACCAGCTGGGACGCGATGATCCCCGCGATCACCGCCAGCCAGTACGATATGGCGATGAATGGCATTACCATTCGCGACGACCGCAAGGAAAAGGTCGATTTTTCCGAAAGTTACCTGACCTCGCAGATGCGCATGATCGTGGCGGGGGATGAGGACCGGTTTGCCGATGCGGCAGGCTTTGCCGCCGATCAGGATCTGCTGGCCGCGGCCCAGCCCGGCACCACGCCCTTTTACGTGACCGTCTATGACGTGCTGGATGGCGATGAGGCCAACCCGCGCATCAAGTTGTTTGAGACCTTCGGCGCTTCGTTGCAGGCGCTGCGCACGGGCGATGTTGATCTGGCTTTGTCCGACAGCACCGCGGCCGCAGGTGTGGTTGCGGCGTCGGACGGCGCGCTGAAGATCATTGGCGAACCGCTCGGCACCGAGGATTTTGGCTTCATCTTCCCCAAGGGCAGCGATCTGGTGGAGCCCGTGAATGCGGCGCTGGCGGAAATGAAGGCCGATGGCACGCTTGATGCGCTCAACAAGAAATGGTTCCTCGACTACAAGATGGGCCAATAAACGCCCCATACTTTGAACCTCAATACCGCCCCGGCCAGTCCTCAGGCCGGGGTTTGTCGTGACAGGGCAAGCACATGACCAATCGCCACAAGCGCGAAGACAAAGAAGATTTCCCGTGGTGGCTGGTGGCCGTCGGGCTGACGGCGCTCTATCTGGGCATCGAGGTTGCGCGCAGCGACGTCTACGCCCAGATCATGAACACGCTCTGGCGTGGGGTGGGGATCACCGTCTTTGTGACGGTCGTGAGCTTCTTTTCGGCCTCAGTTCTGGGCATGGCGCTGGCGCTGGGCGCGGATTCACGCTGGCTTGTGCTGCGTCAGACCTGCCGGTTCTACGTCGAGGTGGTGCGCGGCGTGCCGATCATCGTGCTGTTGCTTTATGTGGCCTTTGTGCTGGCACCGGCCCTGGTGGATCTGCGCAACTGGCTGGGCAGTTTCATCGGGCTGGAGGACATCCGCACGCGAAACTTCCCGCTGTTGTGGCGCGCCATTGTGGCGCTGATGATCGCCTATTCCGCCTTTATCGCCGAGGTGTTTCGCGCAGGCCTGCAATCGGTGCCCGAAGGTCAGGTCGAGGCAGCAAAGGCGCTGGGTCTCTCTGGCTGGCAGCGGTTCCGGTTCATTGTATTTCCGCAGGCGATCCGCACGATCCTGCCGCCGCTTGGCAATGATTTTGTGGCGCTGGTCAAGGATTCCTCGCTGGTGTCCGTGCTTGGTGTTCTCGACATCACCCAGCTTGGAAAGGTCACGGCGGCCAGCAATTTCCGCTATTTCGAGACCTACAACATGGTGGCGCTGATCTATTTGGCGATGACCATTTCCCTGTCGCTGGGCCTGCGCGCCCTGGAACGCCACCTGCGCAACAAGCAGGATCAGCAATAGCGCGTCAGATCGTTTTGCGGGCGTAGAAAACCGAAGGGCCGCGGACAGATTGCAGGTCGGAAGGGAAGGCGCTAGCGTCGACCCAAAGGAGACCTCACATGACAAATCCGCTGCTGCGCGACTGGCAAACACCCTTTGGGATTGCGCCCTTCGATCAGATTTCCGACGATGATTTTGCCCCCGCGCTCGACCAGGCCCTTGCCGCGCATCAGGCGCAGATCGAGGCCATCGCCACCAATCCCGAGCCGCCCACATTTGCCAATGTGGTGGAGGCACTGGAGACCCCCTGTCAGCCGCTCGAGCAGGTGCTGTCGGTATTCTTCTCGGTCGCCGGTGCGGACAGCAACCCAGCGCGTGAGGCACTGCAGCGGGAGTTTTCGCCTAAGCTGGCCGCGCATTTTTCAGCAATCACCGCCAACAAGGCGCTCTATGCCCGGGTGCAGGCGGTCTGGGAGCAGCGCGATGACCTTGACCTGACGGATGAGCAGGCCCGTGTTCTGATGCTCACCCACCGTGGGTTTGTGCGTGGTGGCGCGGCGCTTCAGGGTGCGGACGATACGCGCATGCAGGAGATCAAATCGCGCCTGGCAACGCTTGGGACCAATTTCACTCAGAACCTTCTTGCGGATGAGCGGGCGTGGTTCATGGAGCTGACGGAGGGTGACCTCGAAGGCCTGCCCGAGTTTGTGGTCAAAGCGGCGCGCACGGCGGGCGAGGAAAAGGGCGCGTCCGGTCCGGTGATAACGCTTGCGCGTTCGATCGTGACGCCCTTCCTGCAATTTTCGCCCCGGCGGGATCTGCGCGAAAAAGCATTCCGCGCCTGGGCGGCGCGTGGCGCCAATGGCGGTGACCACGACAACCGCGCAATTGCCGCTGAAATCCTGACCCTGCGGGAAGAGCGCGCCAAGCTGCTGGGCTATGAGAATTTCGCCGCCTACAAGCTGGAAACCGAAATGGCCAAAACGCCAGAGGCCGTGCGCGGCCTCTTGATGGATGTCTGGGGGCCGGCCCAGGCGCAGGCCGACAAGGACGCCGAGGTGCTGACGCGGATGATGCATGAGGATGGCATCAACGGCGATCTGGAGCCGTGGGACTGGCACTATTACGCAGAGAAACGCCGCAAGATCGAACATGACCTCGATGAGGCAGAGCTGAAACCCTACCTGCAGCTTGACCGGATGATCGAGGCGGCCTTTGCCTGTGCCAATCGCCTGTTCGGGCTGGAGTTCGCACCGCTTGATGTGCCGCTTTATCACAAGGATTGCCGCGCGTGGGAGGTGACCCGGAACGGCAAGCATCTGGCCGTGTTCATCGGCGATTATTTTGCCCGTGGCTCCAAACGCTCCGGCGCGTGGTGTTCGGCGATGCGGGCGCAGGCGAGGTTCCCCGAGGCGCAGACGCCCATCGTGGTCAATGTCTGCAATTTCGCCAAAGGGGACCCGGCGCTGTTGTCCTATGACGATGCGCGCACGTTGTTTCACGAGTTCGGGCACGCTCTGCACCAGATGCTGTCGGATGTGACCTATGAGAGTGTCTCGGGCACCTCCGTGGCGCGTGATTTTGTGGAACTGCCGAGCCAGCTTTATGAGCATTGGCTCGAAGTGCCCGAGGTGCTGCAAGAGTTTGCCACCCACGCGGAAACTGGTGAGCCGATGCCAAAGGCAATGCTCGACAAGGTGTTGGGAGCGGCGACGTTCAACATGGGCTTTCAGACCGTGGAATATGTCGCTTCGGCACTGGTGGATCTGGAGTTCCACGATGGTGCCGCCCCCGCTGACCCGATGGCAAAACAGGCCGAAGTTCTGGCCGAGATCGGCATGCCCTCAGCCATTGTCATGCGCCATGCAACGCCGCAGTTTGCGCATGTGTTTTCGGGCGATGGCTATTCCTCGGGCTATTACAGCTACATGTGGTCAGAGGTGATGGATGCGGACGCCTTTGCCTCCTTTGAGGAGGCCGGTGGCGCGTTTGACCCCGAACGTGCCAAGGCGCTGGAGGCGCATATCCTCTCCAGGGGCGGGTCTGAGGATGCGGCGGATCTTTATACGGCGTTCCGGGGACGGTTGCCCGGTGTTGAGGCGCTTTTGAAAGGGCGCGGGCTGGCAGCAAAGTAAGCGCCCCCTGCGGGGGCGCGGCCTCCGGCGGAGGTATTTTGAAAAAGATGAAGAGGGGCGCGATGCGGCGCCCTTCTTTGTTAGTAGCCGCGCTCGCGGTCTACCACATGCACGAAATCCTCGCCTGCCTCGCCGCGGCGGATGTTGTCTGCAATCACGCGCGATGCGGTGAGGGGCCGGGTTTCGGCGGCAATATGCGGTGTGACCGTGACGCGCGGATGCGCCCAGTAGGGATGATCGTGGGGCAGGGGCTCTACCCGGAAGACATCCAGCGTTGCGTGGTCGATCTGACCGCTGTCCAGCGCAGCCAGCAGAGCCGTGTCATCGATCAGCGGCCCACGCCCCGGATTGATGAGCCGCGCGCCTTTGGGGAGAAACCCGAGGCTTTGTGCGTTCAGGATGTTTTCTGTCTGCGGGGTGTCTGGCAACAGCAGCACCACGATCTGCGCGTCTGCGAGCGCGGGCTTGAGACCACCGGAGCCGTGGTGACAGGTCACCTCCGGCAGGTCCTTGGCGGTGCGCGACCACCCCGACACCGGAAAGCCCAGCTGTGTCAGCGCCTTGGCGCAGGCTTGACCCAACGCGCCGAGGCCGAGGATGGTCACCGGGCGTTCCTCTGCCAATGGGGGCACATAGGGCAGCCAGCGGTCTTGCAACGCGACGGACCGGTCGATTTCCAGATGGTAGCGCAGCAGGTGGCCGGTGACCCATTCGACCATGGATTGGGTCAGGCCCGGATCAACCATCCGACACAGGGGCTGGGTCAGAGTTTCATTGCCGGTGATGTTTTCAACCCCGGCCCATAGGTTCAACACCGCCATGCAGCGGGTATAGGGGCGAAAGTCCTGCACGTCGGAATTGGGCGCGTAGATGATGTAGTCCACCTCCTCCGGCGCAAAATCCTGACGCAGATCGACCTTCAGCCCTGCGTCCGCAAAGGCGGCTTTGAGCGGGGCCTCATAGGTCTCCCAGCGTTCGGGACGGGCGGCAAACAGGGCGTTGATCATGTGGCAAAGACCCCGTCCATATCGGCAAAGCCCTTGACCTCGATCGGATTGCCGGCCGGGTCGTAAAAGAACATGGTGCTCTGTTCGCCCGGTTCGCCCTTGAAGCGGGTGGTCGGGGGGATCTCAAACTCCACGCCCGCCTCGTGCAGCCGTTCGGCGAGGCGTTCCCATTGATCCTGCGGCAGGATCACCCCGAGATGCGGCATCGGCACCAGATGTTCGCCGACGCGCCCGGTCTTTGCTGTTGCAAACGGGGTGCCCTTGTGCAGCGAGATCTGGTGGCCGAAAAAGTCGAAGTCGATCCAGCTGTCGGTGCTGCGCCCGGCGCGGCAGCCGAGCGTTTCGGCGTAGAAATGACGGGCGGCATCAAGGTCATCGACATGGTAGGCGAGGTGAAAGATGCTCATGCGGTGTCTCCTGCATCGGGAAATCGGGTGTGCCATCCATAGCCCCCGGGCCGGGGGCGGGGCCAGCCGGTTTTTGATCGGGCCCTGCGCAGCGGCGCCATCTGAGCGGTGTCAGCGCGGGCGGTGGACGTTGGCGCTCTGAACAATGCCAAAGGCAGCCAGCAAGACCATCATGGCCGACCCGCCATAGGACACCAGCGGCAGGGGGACACCGACAACCGGCGCCAGCCCCATGACCATCGACATATTGACCGCAAAGAACAAAAAGAAGTTCAGCGCAATGCCCAGGGTCACCAGCGACGAAAACCGGTCCTTGGTCGAGATCGCGGTGACGATGCAGAACAGGATGATCAGCATGTAGATCACCAACAGGGTCACACCACCCACAAAGCCGAATTCCTCGGCCAGCGTGGTAAAGATGAAATCGGTCTGTTTCTCCGGCAGGAAGTTCAGCCGCGATTGGGTGCCCTGCATGAAGCCGCGACCGGACCAGCCACCCGATCCCAGCGCGATCTTGGATTGGGTGATGTGATAGCCCGCCCCCAAGGGATCCTGAGAGGGGTCGAGGAAGGTATCAATCCGCCGGTACTGATAGTCCTTGAGCAGTTGCCAGTCGCTGCCCCGGCTCTGGAACACGGCGGTGACCAGCCCGATCGCCGCGGCGATCACCGCCGCGAAATAGGCCCAGTGCACACCGGCGAGAAACATCACGCCGCCGCCTGCCGCCAGCAGCAGGATCGAGGTGCCAAGGTCCGGCTGCTTCAGCACCAGAAAGGTCGGCAGGATAATCAGGAGCACCGGCAGGATCACAAACAGCGGGCGCGAGGTGCGGTTGGCGGGCAACCAGTCGTAATAGGCCGCCAGCACCATCACCAGCGTGATCTTCATCAGTTCCGAGGGTTGCAGCCGGATCGGTCCGATGTCGACCCAGCGCTGCGCGCCCATGCCGACAGAGCCGAACAGCTCAACCGCGACCAGCAAGAGGAGCGCGATCAGATAGGCGAGCACGGAGATATTGCGCCAGAACCAGATCGGAACCATCGCCACCACCAGCATGGCGCCCAGGCCGACCATGAAACGTTTGGCCTGTGGTTCGACCCAGGGCGTGAACGACCCGCCCGCCACCGAATACAGCATCAGGAACCCGATCCCCGCCGCCGCTGACAACAGCAGCACCAGCGGCCAGTTCAGGTAGAAGATCTTGCGCAGCCCGGTCGGGGTCGATTTGGCATGATATTCAAGATAGCTCATGCCTGATCGTTCCCGCCGCTCTCAGCGCGTTTCAGCCGTTCGCGTTCCAGGCGTTCCTGCTGCGCTTCGATCTTGCGGCGATCTCCGGCCGGGTAGGCGTCCAGCGGCGGTGTGCCCCCATAGAGCGCCTGCAACATCACGTCCCGCGCAATCGGTGCGGCCGCGGTCGATCCGCCGCCGCCATGTTCGACGACAACCGAAACCGCGTATTTGGGATTGTCGAAGGGGGCAAAGCAGACAAACAGCGCGTGGTCGCGGCGCTCCCAAGGCAGGTCCTCGTTGCGGATCACCCCCGCAGCGCGTTCGGCGGCGGTGATGTTGCGCACCTGGCTGGTGCCGGTCTTGCCCGCCATCCGCATGCCATCGGCGATGATGCGTGATCGGTAGCCGGTGCCGCGCCGGTCATTGCTGACCGCATACATGGCCTTGCGCACCTGTCTCAGATGGGTTTCGCTGATGTCCAGGGGCGTGCCGGCGCCCGAAGGCTCCTCGACGCCATTGACGGATTTCACCAGCCGGGGGGTGACGCTGCGGCCAGAGGCGATCCGCGCGCTCATCACCGCCAGCTGCATCGGCGAGGCCAGCATGTAGCCCTGTCCGATCGAGGCGTTCACCGTATCGCCAACGAGCCAGTCCTGACCATAGGTGCGGGATTTCCACGCCCGGTCCGGCGCCAGCCCTGCGGCGACGGCGGACATCGGCAGGTCGTGACGGATGCCGAGCCCCAGTTTGTTGGCCATTTCCGAAATGCGGTCGATGCCGACCTTGATGGCCAGGTCATAATAGTAGACGTCGCAGGAACTCTTGAGCGAATCCAGCAGGTTGACATGGCCGTGCCCGGCACGTTTCCAGCAGTGGAACCGCCGCCCGGACACTTCGAGATGGCCCGGGCACCAGGTGGTTTCCTCAGGCGTGATGACACCGTTTTCCAGTCCCGCAAGCGCCGTCACCATCTTGAAGGTGGAGCCGGGCGGATAGGTGCCCTGCACGGTCTTGTTGGCGAGCGGCCGATAGGGATCTTCGGTCAGCGCGCGATAATCGGCAACGGAAATGCCGCGCACGAACAGGTTCGGGTCGAAACTCGGGCTGGAGCAGATCGCGCGGATGTCCCCGTTTTCGATGTCAACCACCACGGCGGCAGCGCTTTCGCGTCCAAGGCGGGCCTGCACATAGCTCTGCAGTTCCGCATCCATGGTCAGCTGCATGTCGGCGCCCGCAACCCCCTCGCGGCGGTCCAGCTCTCGCATGACGCGGCCAGCGGCGTTGACCTCCACCCGTTTGGTGCCGGCCTTGCCGCGCAGGGTTTCCTCCAGCTTGGACTCAAACCCGACCTTGCCGAACTGGAAGCGCGGGGTCAGCAGCACCGGGTCGGGATCTTCCATCTTGGAGAGGTCATAGTCCGACACCGGGCCGACATAGCCGACGACATGGGCAAAGTCCTCGCCCTGCGGATAGACCCGCGACAGGCCGACCTCGGGGGTGATCCCGGGCAGGGCCGGCGCATTCACCGCGACCTTGGAAATATCATCCCAGGACAGCTGATCGGCCAGCGTGATCGGCAGAAACGGGCGCGAGCGGCGCATTTCCGTGCGGGCGCGCTCCAGGTCCTCTTCGTCCAGCGGCAACAAGCGGCTGAGATTGGCAATCACCGCCTCAACATCGCCTGCGTCTTCGGGCACCATGACGATCCGATAGGAGGGGGAATTCTGGGCGATGATCATCCCGTTGCGGTCATAGATCTCGCCACGGCTGGGCGCGAGCAGGCGAATGTTGATCCGGTTCTCTTCCGCCAGCAGGCGGAACTGATCCGCCTGATCCACCTGCAGGAACCGCATCCGCATCGCCAGCGCACCGGCAAAGCCAAGCTGGAGCCCGCCCAGCACCAGCGTGCGGCGGGTCACGGTGCGATGGCTGTTGTCGAGCTCTTTCGGGTTGCGTTTCACGGGCGGGCTCCCAGGGTTTCGGCATCTGCCGCCGAAAGGCGCCGGACCCCGATCACGCTCTGGCTGAGAAGCACGACAAGAGGATAGGCGGCGATGGTCATGATGACTTGCACCAGTATCAGGGCAATATGGGCTTGTTCCACGGCAAGAATGCCAAGGATCACCCGATTGAGCAACGCTATGCCGATCACAATGACGGAGATCGCAAACCACTCGGCCAGAAACGGGGTCTCCCGATGCGGGGACAGACGCGAGCGTGCAAACTCGCAGGCCAGCAGCACCAGCAGCGCCCAGAGGCCGGGCGGGCGTTGAAACAGCAGGTCGGCGAGGAACATCACCGCCGCGATCAGCAGCGGCGGCACGAAATCCGGGCGACGCACCGACCAGGCCAGCGACATCGCCAGCAGCAGATCCGGCGGGCTCCAGCGCCGCGGCAGCGTGTCCAGCGGCAGCAGGTGAAAGAACATGATCAGGAGCGCAAGACCCGCGTAGGCCGCGCGCATGAGCCAGATCGCCGTTGGCGTCGTCCTAGCCATTGTCGGCCTCACGGGCGGGGGCGGTTTCGGCGTCGTTGCCCTCCAGCAGCGTGTCCGGGCGGGGCAGGGGGATCATGTCTTCCGGCACGGGCGCGATCAGCGCACCCGGGTCGGAAATCAGGGTGCTGCCCTGATGGCGCAAGACCCGCAGGAACTCCAGCCGTTCGTAATCGGCCGACAGGCGCACCCGCAGGCGGCCGGCCCGGTCCTGCGCAACCTGTCCGATCAGCAGACCGGGCGGGAAGACATGGCCGTCCCCCGAGGTCACCACACGGTCGCCGGGGCGGATCAGTTCCGGGTTCTCGACAAAGTTCAGCAGCGGCGCGGCGGTGTTGTCGCCGCTGACCAGCGCGGTCTGGCCGGAGGGCTGCAAGGTGGCGGGCACGGCGCTGGCGGCATCGGTCAGCAGGATCACGCGGGCGGTATCAAGCCCGGTGCCGGAGATACGCCCCACCAGGCCGATCCCGTCCATCGCGGCCCAGCCATCCTGGATGCCGTCCCGGGCGCCCACGTTCAGCAGCACCGACTGGCGGAACGGTGACCCCGAATCCGCCAGCACCACCCCGGTGACATAGGTCAGCTGCGGATCGAGGCGCACATTGTTGAGGTCCAGAAGCCGCGCGTTCTCCTGTTCCAGTTGCAGGGCCGCCTCTTTCCAGGCGCGCATCTGCCGCAACTCGGAGCGCAATTCCTGGTTCTGCTCCGACAGGCGCTGGTAGCTCTGAAAATCACGCAGCAGGTTCACCACGCTGGTGACCGGCACCATGGCCCATTGCATATTGGGCACCACCGCATCGACCACCTGGGCCCGGAACCGCTCCACGCGCGGGCTGTCGATGCGCCAGACCAGAAAGATGACCGCCAGTACCAACACCAGAAGCCCGACAAGCAGACGCTTGAGCGGGCCAGCATAATCATCGCGCTGTGACCGATCTTTGGCCAAGGCTCTCCTTCCAGACATGGTTCAATACCAGAGACATGCCCGATCAGGGCGCAGGCGTCAGCTTTCGTAGTCGATGGCGTGGCGCAGCTGCTTTTCGTATTCCAGCGCCTTGCCGGTGCCCAGGGCCACGCAGTTCAGGCTTTCGTCGGCGATCGACACCGCAAGGCCGGTCTGTTCGCGCAGCGCCAGATCGAGATCACCCAGCAGCGCACCGCCGCCGGTCAGCATGACGCCGCGATCAACGATGTCGGCGGCCAGATCCGGCGGCGTGGTTTCCAGTGCGGTCATCACCGCCTCGCAGATCTGCTGCACCGGTTCGGCCAGCGCTTCGGCGACCTGGGCCTGCGAAATCTCGATTTCCTTCGGCACCCCGTTCAGCAGGTCCCGGCCACGGATCTGCATCGACTGGCCGCGGCCATCGTCGGGCATGCGGGCGGTGCCGATGGAGGTCTTGATGCGCTCGGCCGTGGCCTCACCGATCAACAGGTTCTGCTGGCGGCGCAGGTAGGAGATGATCGCCTCGTCCATCCGGTCGCCACCGACACGCACGGAGCGCGCATAGACGATGTCGCCCAGCGACAGAACCGCCACCTCGGTGGTGCCGCCGCCGATGTCGACGACCATGTTGCCGGTCGGGTCGGTGATCGGCATGCCCGCGCCGATGGCGGCGGCGATCGGCTCCGCAATCAGGCCAGCACGGCGTGCACCGGCAGCCAGCACTGACGAACGGATCGCCCGTTTTTCCACCGGGGTCGCGCCATGCGGGACGCAGACGATGACCTTCGGCTTGGAGAAGGTGGAGCGCTTGTGCACCTTGCGGATGAAATGCTTGATCATTTCTTCGGCGGTGTCGAAATCCGCGATCACGCCTTCGCGCATCGGGCGGATCGCCTCGATCGATCCGGGCGTCCGGCCCAGCATCAGTTTTGCGTCCTCGCCAACGGCGAGAACCTTCTTGACGCCATCCTTGACGTGATAGGCGACCACCGAGGGCTCCGACAGGATGACGCCTCGACCCTTGACGTAAACCAGCGTGTTCGCGGTGCCGAGGTCAATGGCCATGTCCGAGGTGAACAGACCGCCGAGATTTCCGAAGAGCGCCATGTAAGAGGGATCCTGTGAGTACTGCATTTATCTGACCGCGACTCTCTCGTCGGGCCGCAGACCTTGATCTTATAAGCAGGGCGGGCCTGCCGTAAAAGGGAGGAATCCGATCACCTAGCGTCTTTTCGCTTGTGAAACGGGTGGATTTCGATCTGTGCGGCCGGGATTCGTGATTTCGGTGCGCCTGCGCACCGCGCCGGCGCCCGAGTGGTGCCCTCAACCGGCAAAGATCGCATCCATCTGCGCCTTGTAGGTCGCCCAGGTCTTGGTGGCGCGGTTGCCGGCGTAGCCGTGATAATAGGATTTCCCGCTGGAGGTCGGCAGCCCGGCCCAGATCTTGGCCAGGTTGTTCATGAAGGCGGTCTGAGTGATCTCGCCAGCCTTGAAATCCGACAGGCCCGCCTCTTCGATCAGCTGATGGGCAAGCTGGTCCTGCAACTCGGGGCTGAAGTGGCGTCCCAGCGGCACGCCCTGGTGTTTGGCGAGACGGCGCAGGGTCGCCGGAATGAACTGATAGCGCCCGATCGCATGCGGCTGGCCCGGGGTGGCATCGATCCAGGCGTAGATCTCCAGCAGGGTCATGTCGGTGGGCGCAGCCGGGGGTTTGACCCGGGCGCCGTGCTGCACGGCATCATAGTCGGCCTGGCCCGCTTCGGCGCTGGCGATCACATTCATGATTTCGGCGACGTCCACACCCGCCTTTGGTGGCGGGCTGGCAAACAGGCTGCCGCTCATGCGACCGCGAAACAGGCTCGCCGCGCCGGGGTTCATCGAGACCGCGCCGCGGCCGGTTTCATCATCGTTGAGGAGGACCGCGCCAGAGGCTGGTGCGGATGTCCGCATGAAGAAACCGCCATCCCCCACCAGCGAGAAACCGGCGGAGTTTGCAGGGGCCGGACCGCTCCAGAGCGGCAAAATCAGCATCAGTGCAGTGAGCGCACTGACAAGGGAACTCGTTCTGAGGGGCATCTGGACCTGCTTCTGCGGGCGATTTCAGGGATCAGATTGCGCCATCTAGGTTGAGATTTCGTTTAGGCTGCGCCCTTTCGCAGCGGCGGGTTTGCGGCTATGGGATCTGCATGCTGTCGTATCAACATATCTATCACGCCGGGAACCTGGCGGACGTTCACAAACATGCCCTGCTGGCGTGGATGCTGGACTATATGACCCGCAAGGACAAACCGCTCAGCTATCTTGAGACCCACGCGGGGCGGGCGCTTTATGATCTCGGCTCTGCCGAAGCGGTGAAAACGGGCGAGGCCGCCAAGGGGATCGCGGCGGTGCGGGACTGGTTTGACGCGGATCACCCCTACGCACGGGTCCTGGACCGGGTTGACGCCGCGCATGGGCCGCAGGCCTATCCGGGCTCGCCCAGGATCGCGGCGGAACTGTTGCGCGTGCAGGACCGCCTGCATCTGGCAGAGCTGCACCCGCAGGAGGCCGAGGCGCTGCGCGCGGCGATGCGCAGCACCGGCGCCCGGGTTCATGCGCAGGACGGGTTCGAGATGGCGCAGTCGCTGGCGCCACCGGACCCGCGTCGCGGGCTGCTGCTGATCGACCCCAGCTACGAAATCAAATCGGACTACACACGCCTTCCCGGCATCATCGGCAAGCTGCACCGCAAATGGAACGTCGGAGTCATTGCGCTGTGGTATCCGATCCTGACAGACGGATCTCATGGTGCAATGCTGCGGGCACTGGAGGGGCAGGGCCTGTCCGGCACCCTGACGCATGAGGTGCGTTTCCCACCTGCGCGCGAGGGTCATCGCATGATCGGGTCGGGGCTGTTCGTGGTCAACGCGCCCTTCGGGCTTGCGGCAGAGGCCGCGCGGCTCGACCCGCTGTTCGCGACGCTCTGACCCACCGCGGCGGGCGTCAGGCCGATTGGAGGGCGTCGTCGCGGTCCTGCCACTGCGCGATCCAGTCCCAGCCGCCAAGGGCAGCAATCAGCGGCGCAAGCTCCGCCTCGTATTGCCGCCATTTGCCAAGTCCGTCGGTATTGAGGCCCTGTCGCACCTGAAGGCTGGAGGCGGTCAGGATCGCCGTGTCGCTCGCCTCGGGCATCAGGCAACGCGGATCCCAGGGCAGGCCCAGAAAGTCGAGAATGTCGCGCAATTGCGCCTCCGGCTGCGTTACCAGCGCCCGATAGGATTGCAGTCGCAGATCCGGCCCCAGTTTCGGGACGTAGTCATCCAGGCTGTCGTAAGTGCGGCGCAGCATGTGGCCGATCCATGCCAGCCGCCTTGTGTAGGGGTGGCGTTCGGCGAAATGGGTGGTGAACATCGAAAGCCCGACATCCAGCGGGTGGCGCAGCATGAAGATCGCGCGGCTCCCGGGCAGGATCATCCGCGCAAATCCGAGATAGAAGCTATCGGTCGGCATCTTGTCGAGCACAACCGGCTCTGGCGGGGGCGTCTGCAAGCGCGCCTGGGCCAGAAAGGTCGCGCGCCCCTGGTCAATCAAGGCTTGCGACGCGCCAGCGGTCCAGTCGTGCACATGCGGGATGGCCGCCGGATCATTCGAGGCCGCGCGGCAGGCATAAAAGGCGGTCTGCAAGGCGGGGCTTTCGCCGATGCTCGCAATCTCCGGGTGTTGCAACAGCATGGTTTCCAGCAATGTGGTGCCGGATCGCGCCGGGCCAACCACAAACGCCAGCTTTGGCGCAGCATGGGGCGGCTTCGGTGCGGGGGCCGTATAGCAGCGGCGCTGCGAGGCCACCCGGCGGTCGATCTTGTCCGGGTCATGGCCGCCTTCCAGCAGGCTGTTGCTGGTGGTGAAATGCACGAAGGCGGCCTCCGCGTCGTGGGGGCGCAACACTTTGGCGAGGGCGGTGTGCAGGGCGGCCCGCTCGGCGGCAGGGCGGCTGTCATCGCTGCTCATCTCGCGCAACAGCTGCGCCTCGGGGCTGTCCGGCGCCGGACGGCTGAGCCCGCAGAGCCCCAGAACGGCGGCGCTGCACGCAGGGTCACGGGCCAGGATGTCCTCAAACACGGCGCGGGCCTCGTCTTGGGCGCCCAACGTGGCGAGGCGGGCGGCAAGGCGCAGCGCGGCGGACTGCCGGTCCGGCCAGTGCTCGTGCAGGGTGCGCAGGATATGCACCGAGCGGTCCCTGCGTTCCAGATGCCAGTAACAATCCGACGCCGCCTCCAGCAGCGCAGGGTTCGCCGGATCGGCGGCCAGCAGCGGCTGGATCGCGCGCAGGGCCGTCACATAGCGGCCGGCATCGATCAGCGCGTGGTGTCGGGCGATGTCGAACCGGCCCGCTGCGGGGGCATGGCAGGGCTGAAGCGCGGACATGGGCGAGCCTCTCGTTTGGTGTTGCCACCAAGACTGGCCGCTCGAGCTTGAGAAACCATGAATGCCAGGTTCCACCACCGCGAAACCACCGGAAAACCAAGCTCTGTCCCGCCCCGCGTCTCCCATAGCCTCCGCGTCTCCCACAGAAAAAGGGGCACCCTTTGGTGCCCCTTCATCGTAATCCAGGGTGTGACGAGCTTCAGCCGATGTCCTTGTAGGAAATCTCGCGCGCGTCAGCGCCTTCGCCCATCTTGTCGCGGCGCACGATCAGACGGTTGAGCGCATCGATATAGGCCATGGCGGAGGCCACCACCGTATCGGTATTGGCGCTGTCACCGGTGGCGATGACGCCGTCCTCTTCGAGGCGCACGGACACCGTCGCCTGCGCATCGGTCCCCTCGGTCACCGCATGCACCTGATAGAGTTGCAGATGCGCGGAATTCGGATGGATCTTGCGGATCGCCTTGAAGGTCGCATCCACCGGACCGTCGCCCTCAGCGGTTTCGGTGACATCGGTGCCGTCGACTTCCATCTCGACGGTGGATTCCGCCGGACCACCGGTGCCGCAAACCACCTTCATCGAGACCAGCTTCAGGTGATCGTCCTCATCGCCGCTGGTGCGCATGAGCGCGATGATGTCGTCGTCAAAGACTTCTTTCTTGCGGTCGGCCAGCTCCTTGAAGCGGACAAACAAGTCCTTGAGCTGGTTGTCGCCGACCTCGTAGCCGAGGTTGGTGAGCTTGTCGCGCAGCGCCGCGCGGCCCGAATGTTTGCCAAGCGGAAGCGAGGTCCCGGCAAGGCCCACGTCCTCGGGGCGCATGATCTCGAAGGTTTCCTTGTTCTTGAGCATGCCATCCTGGTGGATGCCGCTCTCATGGGCAAAGGCATTCTTGCCGACAATGGCCTTGTTGAACTGCACGTTGAAGCCCGAAACCGTGGCGACGCGGCGCGAGATATGCATGATCTTGCGGGTGTCGATGCCGGTGGCAAAGGGCATGATGTCATTGCGCACCTTCATCGCCATCACCACCTCTTCGAGGGCGGTATTGCCCGCGCGTTCGCCAAGACCGTTGATGGTGCACTCGATCTGGCGCGCGCCCGCCTCGACGGCCGCCAGCGAGTTCGCGGTCGCCATGCCAAGGTCGTTGTGGCAGTGGGTGGCAAAGACGATCTCATCCGCGCCGGGCACGGTTTCAATCAGGCGGCGGATCAGGTCGGCGCTCTCGCGCGGGGCGGTGTAGCCTACCGTGTCGGGGATGTTGATGGTGGTCGCACCCGCCTTGATGGCGATCTCGATCACCCGGCAGAGATAATCCCACTCAGTACGGGTCGCGTCCATCGGCGACCATTGCACATTGTCCACCAGATTGCGCGCATGGGTCACGGTGTCGTGGATGCGCTCGGCCATCTCATCCATGGTGAGGTTCGGAATCGCGCGGTGCAGTGGCGAGGTGCCAATAAACGTATGGATGCGCGGCTTGGCGGCCTTGCGCACGGCCTCGGCGCAGCGGTCGATATCCTTGAGGTTGGCACGGGCCAGACCACAGATCATGGAGTTCTTGGAGCGTTCTGCAATCTCGCTCACGGCTTTGAAATCGCCCTCGGAGGCGATCGGAAAGCCGGCTTCGATAATGTCGACGCCCATGTCGTCCAGAAGCTCGGCAATTTCGAGCTTTTCATCATGGGTCATGGTGGCGCCGGGGCTCTGCTCGCCATCACGCAGAGTGGTGTCGAAAATCAGAACGCGATCCTGCGGGTTCACGGTGTCGGTAATGCTGGTCATGTCAGATGTCTTTCTTGCTCGGGTCCCCGCGGCGCTGTGGCGTCCTGTTCGGGGGGAAGGGTCCAATCCATGGCGCGCATGCACATCCTCTGAGCGGGCGCGCCGGATGGCACGCTCAGAGGCGGATTAGGAGCAGTAGGCCACGCGAAAGCGCGCCGCGGGTCGCAGCGTCGGCAATCTGGATATCGGCACACGTGGTCATGCGCCGAGTTATACAGGCCATGCGGCGAATGGAAAGGGGCAAATGTCTCTGCGCCGCAGCACGGTGGAGATTTCGGCGCCACCGTGGGAGGTGGATATTTGTAAGAAGTTGAAAGCAAAGGGTGGAATTATCCACGCAGCGCGCCAGTTAGCCCGAACATGACACGGCTTGTTTTAGTATTGGGCGACCAGCTGTCCGAAGGATTATCAGCGCTGAAGGCGGCTGATCCCGCACGCGATGTGGTGGTCATGGCCGAAGTGATGGATGAGGGCACCTATGTGCCGCATCATCCCAAGAAGATCGCTCTGGTTCTGGCTGCGATGCGCAAGTTTGCGGCCCGTTTGCGTGCGCAGGGTTGGCAGGTGGCCTATCGCCGTCTGGAGGAGGAGGGCGCTGACAGCATCGTGGGGGAGCTGTTGCGACGGGCCGAGGAATTTGAGGCCTCCGAGGTGCTGGCCACCACGCCCGGCGAATGGCGGCTGATCCGCGCGCTGAAATACGCACCGCTCAAAGTTCATTTCCACGCGGATGACCGTTTTCTGGCGACACGCGCGGATTTTGCCGACTGGGCAGCGGGGAAAAAGCAGCTCCGGATGGAGTATTTCTATCGGCTGATGCGCAAGAAAACCGGCCTGTTGATGGAGGGGGACGCCCCGGCGGGCGGCAAGTGGAACTATGACGCCGAGAACCGCAAAGCGCCACCAAAGGAGATCGACCATTCTGGCCCGCCCCGGTTTGAGCCAGATGATGACGTCAATGAGGTGCTGGAACTGGTCGAGGCACGGTTTGACACGCATTTTGGTGATTTGCGCCCGTTCTGGTTTGCCACCACCCGCGATCAGGCGCTGGAGGCGCTGGCGCATTTCATCACCCATGCCCTGCCGCAGTTTGGTGATTTTCAGGATGCGATGATGACGGATGAGCGCTGGCTCTATCATTCGATCCTCTCGCCCTATCTGAACATCGGCCTGCTGTCACCGCGGGAGGTCTGCGAGGCCGCAGAGGCAGAATGGCAGGCGGGGCGCGCGCCGCTCAACGCGGTGGAGGGGTTCATTCGCCAGATCCTGGGCTGGCGCGAATTTGTGCGCGGCATCTATTTCATCGAGGGCGAGGATTACCCCAGCCACAATGCGCTGGGGCAGACGCGCGCCTTGCCGCCGCTCTATTGGGGGGCGGAAACCGAGATGCAGTGCCTGTCGCAAGTGGTGCGGCAAACCCAGGAAGAGGCCTATGCCCACCATATCCAGCGGCTCATGGTGACCGGCAATTTTGCATTGCTGGCCGGGGTTGATCCAGCCGAAGTGCACGACTGGTATCTGGCGGTCTATGCGGATGCGTTTGAATGGGTGGAGGCCCCCAATACGGTCGGCATGAGCCAGTTTGCCGATGGCGGCATCATTGCCTCCAAACCCTATGTGTCCAGCGGCGCCTATATCGATAGAATGTCCAATTATTGCGCCAGTTGCGCCTATAAGGTGAAGCAGAAAACGGGCGAGGGGGCCTGTCCGTTCAACCTGCTCTACTGGCATTTCCTGAACCGTCACCGAGACCGGTTCGAGGGCAATCCGCGTATGGGCAATATGTACCGCACATGGGATCGGATGGACGCTGACAAGCGGGATGTGATCTTGCAGGAGGCCGACGCCTTCCTTGCCAAACTGGAGGCGGGCGAAAAGGTTTAGCGGGTTCTGTTCATCCAGAACTTGCGCCATCTGTCTTCGGTCTCGGGCGACAGCTCGGCCAGCGCCAGGGCATCCGGTGCCAGTCTGGGCAGATCCTTGGCGAGCTTGTCGGGCGCGCGTGCCGAGCGTTCGATCATATCAAGCGCGATATTGGCCCAGACGTTGCGTCCCTCGGGCGTTGGGGCGGCAAAGGCGCAGAGATAGGCGAGATAGCCGAACTCGGTGCCGCGCCCGAACCCGTGGCGCAGCGCGTAGGCCTTGGCTTTCAGGCGCAAATGCAACGGCTTGGGCGGCTCTGTTATCACAGGCAGGCGTTCTGCCAGCGCGGTGTTCACAGGCGCGCCGGGCGGGAACATCGCGTCAAAACGCCCGTGATACACATGGCGCATATAGGTCGAATACCGGCTGACCGTATCGTTGCCAAAGCGCAATTCACGCGCAGTTTGCGTAAGGAGTGCGCCAAGGCGGATTTGTTCCATATTTGATACTTTGGGGGCGGTATCCAGCACTTCATGCGGCTTCAATGACTGATCTATGATATCGCTTTCGGCCTCTGTCAGGCCCAGAATGCCTGTGTCGAGCACCTCTGTACCGGTCTGGATCTGGTCTTCGAGCGCGGTGCCTTTGCAGGCGTCAATGATGGGCGCCCACTCGGGGCGTCCCGCCAGCCAACCGTCGCGATCATAGAACAGCGGCACCTGGGCTGCGATGCGCTCGGTCATCTGCCGGGGCGGTGCCGTAAAGGCAGTGTCGGTCGCCACCCAGCAGACCGGGGTGTTGCGTTCTGAAAGGGCCAGTTGGAGTGCGTGAAGCTGCGCGCGGGCAGGTGCGCGCCCGGCGTCGGTCCACTGTGCAATTTGATCGGCTGACAGGATCTGGTGGCGCACGGGCAAATCCGGGCGGCGATTGCCCTCATCGCACATCAGCAGGATCTCCACCCCCTCCAGCCCCTGTTTCAGGGCGGAAAGGATGCTGTAGGAGAGCTGCTGTTGCTGGCGCGGCGCGCGCCCGTGGACAAGATAAAGGAGCGTGGCCATCTGGCGGGTTAGTTACCGTCACCCTCGGCCGCGTCCTCAGCCGGGGTGGTCAACGCGCCATTGTCCCATGTGCCCGAAGCCTCCTGCCCGGAGGCGTAGCGCATGGTGCCCGGTCCCTGCCGTTTGGAGTTCACGAAGCTGCCTTCGTAGACATCGCCATTGGCATAGGTGGCCGTGCCCTCACCGCTGATCTTGCCTTCGACCCAGTCGCCTTCATAACTGAAGCCATCGACCATGGTGATCTTGCCGGTGCCATGGCGCTGACCGTTTTCGAATTGCCCTTCGTAGATCGACCCATCCGCATAGGTGACCGTGGCCTCCCCATGGCGCAGACCGTCCTTCCAACCGCCCTCATAGCGGTAGCCGTCGGGGTAGGTCATGGTGCCCTGGCCATCGTTCTTGGCGTTCTTGAAGCTGCCCTCGTAGGTGACGCCATTGGGGTAGGTCGCCAGCCCGTCGCCCTCGATCACGCCGGCCACCCATTCGCCCTCGTAGGTGGAGCCGTCGGGATAGGTGATTTTGCCGGTGCCATGGGCCAGGTCATCGCGGAATTCGCCTTCGTAGACCGATCCATCCGGGTAGGTGACCTTGCCGGTGCCCTCGATCTGGCCTGCCTGCCACAGGCCGGTGTAGACATAGCCATCGGTGCCGGTGAAGGTGCCTTCGCCCTGGCGCAGGTCGTCTTCGAACATGCCCTCGTAGACATCGCCGTTGGCATAGGTCAGCTTGCCCTTGCCCACCCGGCGCCCGTTCACCAGCGGACCTTCGTAGACGTCGCCGTTGGGCTGCGTCAGCGTGCCGTTGCCGTTCATCTGGTCGTCGGCCCATTCACCGTCGTATTTGAGACCGTCGGGCATCACCAGCGTGCCGAGACCGTCGAGTTTGCCGTCCTTGACACCGCCCTGGTAGGTGGCGCCGTTGGGGTAGGTGATCTTGCCCAGACCTTCCTTGCGGCCCTCGACCCAATCGCCCTCGTAGGTATAGCCACCGGGGTTCTGCATGGTGCCGCGGCCATGGTGCTGCGCATTGACGAAATCGCCCTCGTAGCGCACGCCATTGGCATAGACGGCAACGCCATGGCCATTGATGACCCCATCTTGCCATTCACCCTCGTAGGTGCCGCCGTCGGCAAAGGTGATCTTGCCGATGCCTTCGGGTTTGCCCTTGGCGAATTCGCCCTCGTAGACGGACCCGTTGGGAAAGCGCGCAACCCCCTGGCCGCGGATCTCGCCTTCGACCCACTCGCCGCTGTATTCGTACCCGTTCGGCAGCGTGTAGGTGCCCTGACCATGTTGCAGCCCGCCCTTGAACTCGCCTTCATAGACGCCGCCGATCTCGTCCTGGGTGGTCAGAACCTGATCCTCCTGCGCGAAGCCGGGGAGGGGCGCGCCCGCCGTCGCCAGCGCAAGCAGGGAGGTCAATACGATAGTGGAGCCGATGCGGGTCATGGAAACCTCAGTTGCCTCAGTGAATTGCGAGAGCTGCCTGTCATGGGGTGCTTGCCCGGAACTTATGCCAGCGGGGATGATGTCGCAACGGTTTTGCCCCATTGGTCTTTTCCTTCGGCGGGGATCTGATACATGGCGGGGGAGGATATGCATTCAAGGACCCGGACGATGGCTGACAGGTTTCGCATCACGCTTGCGCAATTGAACCCGACGGTGGGGGATCTGGGTGGCAATGCCGCCAAGGCGCTGGACGCCTGGCAGACGGGACGCGACGCCGGGGCTGACCTGGTGGCGCTGCCGGAGATGTTCATCACCGGCTACAATACGCAGGATCTGGTGATGAAACCGGCCTTTCATCAGGCCGCGATTGCCGAGGTCGAGACACTGGCCGCTGCCACGGCAGAGGGTCCGGCGCTGGCGATCGGCAGCCCCTGGGTCGAAGGGGGCAAGCTATATAACGCTTATCTGATCCTGAAGGGCGGCAAGATCGCGTCCAAATGCCTGAAACACCATCTGCCGAATGAAACCGTGTTTGACGAGGTGCGGATTTTTGATGCCGGGCCGTTGGGCGGGCCATATTCCGTTGGCAATACCCGTATCGGCAGCCCGATCTGCGAGGACGGCTGGCATGAGGATGTCGCCGAGACGCTGGAAGAAACCGGCGCCGAGTTCCTGCTGATCCCCAATGGTTCGCCCTATTATCGCGGCAAGATGGAAACCCGCTACAACCACATGGTGGCCCGCGCGGTCGAGACCGGCCTGCCTGTGATCTACCTCAACATGGTGGGCGGTCAGGACGATCAGGTCTTTGACGGTGGGACATTTGCACTCAACCCGCATGGCGCATTGGCGGTTCAGATGCCGGTCTTTGACGAATGCATCGCGCAGCTCGATCTGGAGCGCACCGCCGATGGCTGGCGCATCAAGGAGGGCGAGAAGGCGTATCTGCCCGATGCGTGGGAGCAGGACTATCGCACCATGGTGCTGTCCTTGCGCGACTACATGGGCAAGACCGGCTTCAAGAAAGCGCTGCTGGGCCTCTCGGGCGGTGTGGACTCTGCCATCGTGGCCGCCATCGCGGTCGATGCGCTGGGCGCGGAGAACGTGCGCTGTGTCATGCTGCCCTCGGAATATACCTCCAAGGACTCGCTGGAGGATGCCGAGGCGGTCGCCAAGGCGCTGGGCGTGCACTACGACTATGTGCCAATTTCCGAGGGGCGCGAAGCGATCACCAACACGCTGGCACCGCTCTTTGCGGGGCGTGACGCGGATCTCACCGAAGAAAACATCCAGTCCCGCCTGCGCGGTCTGTTGTTGATGGCGATGTCGAACAAATTTGGCGAGATGCTGCTGACCACCGGCAATAAATCCGAGGTTGCGGTGGGCTATGCCACCATCTACGGCGATATGAACGGTGGCTATAACCCGATCAAGGATCTCTACAAGACACGGGTCTTTGAAACCTGCCGCTGGCGCAACGCCAATCACCGGGACTGGATGATGGGGCCGGAGGGCGAGGTGATCCACCCCAATGTTATCGACAAGCCCCCCTCGGCCGAGCTGCGCGAAGACCAGAAGGACAGCGATTCCCTGCCGGACTATCCCGAGCTGGATGCGATTCTCGATATTCTTGTGGATCAGGACGGATCGATTGCGGATTGCGTCGCCGCGGGCTTTGATCGCGATGTGGCAAAACGGGTCGAGCACCTGCTTTATATCAGCGAATACAAGCGCTTTCAGTCCGCACCGGGTGCCCGCCTGACCAAGCGCGCCTTCTGGCTTGATCGGCGCTACCCGATTGTCAATCGCTGGCGTGACCCCAGCTGAAAAACGCGGCGGCATCGTTCTGAAACAGGAGGGTTCCGGCCCTGATTGAGGCCGGAAGAACACAGGCCGCAGGAACTGGTCCCACGTGCCTCATGCGCGGCTGGACCCGCTCTTTGCCCACGGACTAGAACTGCCCCATGCCCGGACCTCAGCTGCCTCATTTCAATTCGGACCGCGCGCTGCCAAACGCGGTTGATGTTGTCGTGATCGGCGGTGGCATCGTGGGTGCCTCCACGGCGCTGGAACTGGCCGAACGAGGCCATTCCGTGCTGTTGTGCGAAAAGGGCCAGATCGCGGGCGAACAAAGCTCGCGCAACTGGGGCTGGGTGCGCATGTCGCAGCGTGACCCCCGCGAAATGGCGCTGATGACCCATTCCCAGCGCATCTGGGAAGGGCTGGACGCACGCACCGGCTACGCGACGGGCTATACCAAATGCGGCATCATGTTCACCGCAGGCAGCCGCAAGCGCGAGGCGGAGTTGTTGGCCTGGGCGGAGCATCTGAAGGCGATCGGCGGCGAAGGCCACATGCTGCGCGGCGCGGCGCTGGAGGCGCTGACACCGGGCTATGGCCATCGGTTGCGCGCGGGCTTTCACACGCCGCAGGACGGCTGCGCCGAACCGCAGATGGCCACGCATGCAATTGCCTCTGCTGCGCGCGACAAGGGCGCCGTGGTGGTCACCGGCTGTGCCGTGCGCCGGCTGGACGTGGAAGCCGGGCGCATCCGTGGCGTGCTGACCGAGAAGGGCCGCGTCACCGCAACGGCCGTGGTGGTTGCGGGCGGGGCCTGGTCGCGCCTGTTCCTGCGCAATGAGGGCATCTTTCTGCCACAACTCAAGGTGCTCAATTCCGTGATGCGGCTGTCGCCGGTCGAGGGCGTGCCGGAAACCGCACTTTGGGCGGCGGGCTTTGGTCTGCGCAAACGTGCAGATGGCGGCTACACCGTTGCCTCGGGCGGCGAAAACACCTTTGACATCGTGCCCGACACCTTCCGCATCGGTCACCGCTTCATTCCGGCCTTTCTGCAGGATGTCACCGCCCTGCGGTTCCGCCTGTCCAACCGCTGGGGCATCGAGACCCGCGAGGCCCGCCCCTGGACCGGGCAGGATCGCACCCCGTTTGAGGAAACCCGCGTGCTTGATCCGCAGCCCTCGCAAAAGGCCCTGCGCCGTGGGCTTGCGGCGGTACGCGATGCCTTCCCGGCGCTGGAAAAGGCCGATGTCACCCAAAGCTGGGGCGGCCTGATTGATGTGACCCCGGATGAAATTCCGGTGATCTCCGAAGTGCAGGCCCGACCCGGCCTGTTTGTCTCGACGGGCTACAGCGGGCACGGCTTCGGCCTTGGTCCCGGTGCCGGGCGGCTCACCGCGGATCTGGTGACGGGGGACGCGCCCATTGTGGACCCGCGCCCCTTCCGCCTGAGCCGCTTTGGGTCTTACCCCATCATCTGATAGCTGACCGGCACAAACCTGAACCCGTCGCCCCGCGTCTCCACATAGCCCGCAGCCGGGAACGGCATATGATAGCCGATCATCGGCGTGCGGCTGTCCGCCAGCATCGAAAGCACCCGCCGCCGCGTTGCCGAGGCCGCATCCTTGTCGGTGTCAAAGCTGGTCTGCCATTCGGGATGGGCAAAGGGGAACACATAGTGATTGGCCAGATCCGCCGTCAGCAGCAGTTGCTGCCCGCCGCTTTCGATCATGTAGACCATATGCCCCGGCGTATGCCCAAAGGCCGCCATGCCGGTCACGCCCGAGGCCACGGTGCCGCCATCTTCGATAAAACTCATCTTCTCGGCCTGCGGAGTTACCTTGGCCCGCACCCGATCCGCGCCGCCATTGCCCTCGGGCAACCCGGTCCAGTGGTCGTATTCCGCCGCCGCTGTCACATAGCGCACATTGGCAAAAGTGGCCGCGCCGCTGTCGTCGGTCATGCCGCCGATGTGGTCGCCATGCATATGAGTCAGCACCACCACATCGATCTCGTCGGGGGTCACACCCGCATCCGCCAGCGCCGAGGTGATGCCGCCCGCGTTGAGGCCAGTATCAAACAGGATTTTCTCTGACCCCGTATCGACCAGCGTCGGAGTAAAATAGAACTGCGCGCTGGTGTCGGAGATGAAATTCTCCTGAGCGACCTCTGCAAACGCCTCATCCGAAGCCCCGCCGCCAAAGATATCTTTCACCCCATCGCGCCCGGTGCTGCCCGCAAGCAGGCTGTGCACGGTATAATCGCCAACCTTGAAGGCGCGGGCATGCAAGGGTTTCATGGCGCCCCCTTCACCAGTGGCCTTCACGGGCGCAGCAACACTGGCGGCAATCGGGGCGGCGGCGGCACCGGCCAGCGCGGCACGGCGGGATAGCTTTACTGTCATCCTCTTGGTCTCCCTGTTGATTGATATGATCCAAGCCTAGCGCGCCAGCCCGCAAAGTCCCCTGAAGCCCGATCACGAATGCGTGGGAGCGCCACATCGCCTTCAACTTCTCCCAAATATCCCCGCCGGAGGCCGCGCCCCGGCAGGGGCGCTCTTGGCGGCGAGAGAGATGCGAAAACTGGACAATTCCGCGCGCCTGTGACAGAGCAACCCCAACAGGAGATATGCGATGACCACCACCCGTTTTGCGCCGTCGCCCACCGGCTATATCCACGTGGGCAACCTGCGCACCGCCTTGATGAACTATCTGATCGCCCGCAAGGCTGGCGGCACCTTCATCCTGCGCATCGATGACACCGATCCCGAACGCTCGAAAGAGGTATACGTCGACGCGATCAAGCAGGATCTCGAATGGCTCGGCCTCACCTGGGACAAGGTGGAACGCCAGTCCGAGCGGCTCGATCGTTATGCCGAGGCCGCCGACAAGCTGCGCGAGATCAACCGGTTCTACGAGGCCTTCGAGACCCCGACCGAACTCGACCTCAAGCGCAAGAAGCAGCTCAACATGGGCAAGCCACCGGTCTATGACCGCGCCGCACTGGCGCTGTCTGATGCGGAAAAAGATGCCCTGCGCGCCGAGCGTGGCAATGGTGTGTGGCGGTTCAAGCTCGACCACGAGCGCATTGAATGGACCGACGGCATTCTTGGCGACATCTCCATTGATGCGGCCTCCGTGTCGGACCCGGTGCTGATCCGCGGCGACGGGCAGGTGCTTTATACCATCGCTTCGGTGGTGGATGACACCGACATGGGCGTCACCCATGTGGTGCGCGGCTCTGACCATGTGACCAACACCGCGACACAGATCCAGATCATGTCGGCGCTGGGCCATGGCCACCCGGAATTTGCGCACCACTCGCTCCTGACTGGACCGCAAGGGGAGGCGCTCTCGAAACGTCTCGGCACGCTGGCGCTGCGCGATCTGCGTGAGGCGGGTGTGAAGCCTTTGGCACTTTTGTCGCTGATGGCCCGTCTGGGGTCTTCTGATCCGGTGGAATTGCGCACCGATATGGCAGAGCTGATCGAGGGGTTTGACATCAACCGGTTCGGCTCTGCTCCGACCAAGTTCGACGCCGAAGACCTCTACCCGCTGACCGCGCGCTACCTGCAAACCCTGCCGGTGGAGACCGTCAACGCAGAGCTTGATGCCATCGGGGTGCCAGCGGACAAGCAGGAGGCCTTCTGGGCGGTGGCAAAGGAAAACATCACCACGCTCAAGGATCTTGAGGGCTGGTGGAGTCTGTGCCGCGACGGGGCGGAGCCTCTGATCGCCGACGAGGACAAGGACTTTATCGCCGAAGCGATGACCCTGCTGCCCGAAGGCCCTTACGACTCCGAAAGCTGGGGCAAATGGACCGCCGCCGTGAAGGAAAAGACCGGCCGCAAGGGCAAAAGTCTGTTCATGCCGCTGCGCAAGGCAGTGACCGGCATGGAGCGCGGTCCCGACATGTCGGCGCTGCTGGCCTTGATGCAGACCGTGCGCGCGCGCGACTGAGACGGGAAACACCGACGTATAAGACCGGGCAGGGCACAGGCTCTGCCCGTTTTTTTATGGGCTACGCCGCGCCGAAATAGCCGCGGCGCATCTCACCGGCAGCCCGGGTCATCGCGTCATTGGGGTGGTGCTCCAGCGTCTTGAGGGCGGATTCCATCCAGTCCATGACCTCTGGTGCAGCATCCTCGGCACAGCGGGCGATGGGCGGAAAGCTTGCCTTCAGCAGGGATGCGGCGGTGACCGGCGGCAGGTGGATCTGCGGAAACCTTGCGTCCGATTTGGCGGTTTCGGTGTCTTCGGGCAGGGTTTCCCACAACAGGCGTTCGATGCGGCCCATGACTTCGATCGCGGTGCCGGGGTCGTTGATCCCCGGCGACAGGGCGCGCTGTGCGGTTTCCGCCAGCAGCGTCAGGCCAAAGGTCGGGTCCTGCTCGAAGCTGCGGACATCGCCGATGTCTATGAGACCGCTTGCGGCTTCACAAAAGGCGTCATCCGCCCCCTCGGCGACCGCGACGGGGCGACCGCGCAAGACAAATTCGCCGGGCAGGCGGGTCAGGTAGAGCGTGACGCCCGCCTCCTCGGCCCGTGTGTTTAGCGCGGCCATGTCGACAAAGCGCACAAAGCCGCTTCGGGCGGCGGCAATGGGACGTGCATCTGACGGAGGTTCGGTCTTGCCACAACAGCCGCCAAGACAGGGCGTGTCCTTGCGGGCCCGAAGGCTGGTGCGGGTGCGGGTCTCGATCAGGCGCAGCGTGTGATCCATGCTGCCCAGATCCGACAGGTGATCGATCCAGCGCAGAATGGCGATCACGATCAGCACCACCACCAGCACCGTCATCACAAACACCACAAAGGCAGCGCCCGGCGGATAGATCTTCGCCCGAAACAGGATGATCGCGCTTAAGGAATAGACAAAACCGCCGGTAAAGGTCGCCAGCACGCTCTGGGTGACTGTGTCTTCCAGCAGCAGCCGGTAAACCCGCGGCGTCGCCATTGAGGAAGCCGTGCGATAGGCGCTGACCATGACGTTCAGCGAAAACGTCGTCACCGCCAGCATGCCGGAGGCCAGGATCGTCAGCACCGGCAGCACCGCATCGCGGCCAAAGCGGTCTTCCCATTCTTGCGGCAGCACAGGGGCCAGCAAGGGGGCCACCGCGAGCGCAAGCAAGGAGAACAGCGAAATCGCAACCACCCGAAACCACAGTTGGCGCACAATGCGTCGCAGCAGCAGGAGGCCGCGCGAGATCATAGGCTGTCCGCTAGAACCCGTGCGCCAGCCTCCGCGATCAGCGTATCGTGGAACGCGCGCTCGGCTGTGGTCATCTCTTGATGGCGCGGATAGCGCGGGGTGGCGCGATCATCGAGGATCGGCGTGTCCCAGCCATCGGTCGTCGCCATAAAAGCCCGCGCGCCGCCTTCGCCAAAGACCTCTGTATAGCCGCGTAGCACCACGTCGAGATAGCTCATCAGGATCTTGTGGCCATTGGCGTCCCGGTCCTGCGTCTCTTCGGGCACCTGATAGAGCGAGATTTGCGGGGCAGGGGCCATGTCATGTCCGACCTGCGCGGTTACATCCACCCGCACATAGCCGGTTTCCCGTTCATCCAAAGCAGCCCAGTCGCCATTCGGCACGGCGGCCAGCAGCCCTTCGATCACGTTGCCGGGCGCGGCGGTGACGCTTAAGAATGCCAGATCACGTTCAGGCGTATGGACCCATGCACGCCGCCAGCCTTGCAGGCGCGCGGGGCGGGTGTTGCCATAAACATGGGTGGCGGTGTTCACGAGGCTGCCGAAGCCGAAGAAATGCGGTGTCATGGGGCCTTGTCGTTTTCTGAGCGAGCTTTGATGTATGTCAAACCGCTTTTTGTCCTAATTTGCAACAGTAGGTCATCGCCGCCAATGGGAGAGGGCCCCAGACATGCGTATCACAAAAAGAACCAATATCGCGGTCCGTCTGCTGATGTATTGCGCCCTCAATGAGGGTCGCCTCGTTACAAAATCCGAAATCGCGCAGCGCTGCAACATCTCGGAGAATCATCTGGCACAGGTGGTCAACCAGCTGAGCCAGCTTGGGTTTTTGAAAACACAACGCGGGCGCAATGGCGGGCTGAACCTGAGCCGCTCTGCCGATGAGATCTGCATTGGCGACGTATTCCGGCAGGTCGAGGGCGGCCTGCCGATGGTGGAGTGCTTTGCCGATGTCGACAATACCTGTCCCTTGGTGGATGCCTGCCGCCTGCGCGATGCGCTCAGCCGCGCGGGGGAGGCCTTTTACGGCGCACTCGACGGGGTCACATTGGAAAGCCTGACCTGCGATAACTTTGATCTGCAACGCATTTTGGCACCTGTGTCCTGTCCGGGGCCAGCGGTGGCCGCGCACGCCTAGAGGGCTGCGCCCCTAGTCGCGCGCGCGCAGCACCCGGGCGGGCCGGGCGGCCAGCGGGCGCAGCGCATAGGCCAGCCCGGCAAAGAGCGTTACCAAGATGCCGCCGCCGATCACCCCAAGCGCATTGGGCCAGATCACCACATAGTCGGTCTCCAGTACAAAATGGCTCACCGACCATGCGCCAAGGATGCCCGCCAATAGCGCCACGCCTCCCGCCGCCGCGCCCAGCAGGGCCGAGCGCAGCGCAAAGCTGCGCAGGATCTGACCGCGCGGCGCGCCAAGCGTTTTCAAGAGTGCCGCCTCGTAGCGCCGCGCAGGTTCCGCCGCGGCCGCCGTGCCCAACAAAACCAGAAACCCGGTGAACAAGGTCGCCGCCGCGCCATAGGCGGTGGCGGTGGCCAGTTGGCCGAGGATTTCGGACACGCGGTTGATCGCGTCCCGCACCCGGATTGCGGTGATATTGGGCATGGCGCGGGCCACGTCGCGCAGGATTGCCGCCTCGGCCTCCTCTTCGGCATAGACGCTGGCGATATAGCTATGGGGCGCGCCGCGCAGGGCGGCTTCGTTCATGGTCAGGATGAACCCCATGCCCGCGTTGGAAAAATCCACCTCGCGAAAGCTGGTGATGGTGCCGGTGATGTCGCGGCCCAACACATTGATGGTCATGGTGTCGCCGAGCTTGAGGCCCATTTCCTCGGCCTCCTCGGCGGCAAAGGAGATCTGTGGCTCCCCATTGTAATCCTCGGGCCACCATGCGCCTGCGGTCACCTTGGTGCTTGCGGGTTTGGCGGCCGCATAGGTCACGCCGCGATCGCCCCGGATCACCCAATGATCGCCCGCAACCTCCTTGGCCGGGCGGTCATTGATGCGGGTGATGATGCCACGCAGCATCGGCGCATTGTCGACCTTGCTGACCTGTGGGTCCCCCTCGACGCGTTCCAGAAAGGCGGGCATCTGGTCGCGCTGAATATCGACAAAGAAATAGGAGGGCGCCACGTCCGGCAGGTTGCCCGCAATGGCGCGGCGCATGTTGCCGTCGATCTGGCCGATCGCAGCCAGCACCGTGAGGCCAAGCCCCAGCGCCAGCACCGCCGGCATTGCGCCTTCGCGGGTCGAAGAGATGGAGGCCAGCGCCCAGCGCAGGGCCGGTCGCCCCCGTGCCACCCGGTTGCCCACCCGCGCCAGCGCGCCGATGGCGGCCCCGGCAATCAGCAGCACGATGAGCGCGCCGATCAACCCGCCCGCGGTCCAGAGCGCCAGCCGGGGCGAGCCACTAAAGAACGCCGCAGCCGCGATCAGCAGGCCCAGCGTCGCAAGCGTTGCGACGATGTACCGTGGCGCGGGCCAATGGATTGTCCCGCCCACCGCATCCCGGTAGAGCGCCGCCGCCCGGATGCGTTCCGCCCGTGCCAGGGGCCAGAGGGTGAACAGCAATGCGGTCAAAACACCGTAAAGTGCCGATTCCGCCAGCGCGCCGGGATAGACCGAGAATACCGCCGGAAAGGGCAGTTGTGCCGCGATCAATGGCCCCAGCACCAGCGGGCCAAGCCCGCCGAGCAGTAACCCGAGGGCAATCCCGCAGAGCGACAGCACACCGATTTGCAGAAAATAGGTCAGAAAGATCACCCGCCGTTCGGCCCCGAGGGTGCGCAGGGTGGCGATGGTCTCTGTTTTGGTGGCGAGGTACGCGCGTACCGCCGTTGAAACCCCGACGCCCCCGACCGCCAGACCAGAGAGACCGACCAGCACCAGAAACGCGCCCAGACGTTCGACAAAACGCGCAATTCCCGGCGCGCCGTTGCGGGCATCGCGCCAGCGCATGCCGCTGTCCTCAAACCGTGCGCGGGCGTCCTGTTCCAGCGCCTGCAGATCGGCCTCGGGGGGGAGGGTCAGGCGGTATTTGGTGGAATAGAGCGTGCCCGGCGCCAAAAGGCCCGATTGCGCCAAGGCGTCGGTGTGTACCAAGGTGCGCGGCCCGATGGAAAACCCGGATCCGGCGGCATCCGGCTCCCACGCGAGGAGGCCGCTCAGGCGGAACTCCTGCGTGCCAAGGCGAAACCCGTCGCCCTCGCTCAGGCCCAGCCGGTCAGCCAGCACCTTTTCCATCACCGCGCCGGGGCGGCCATCGACCTCAGCCAATGCCGCGTGCAGGGGCTGGCCCGAGGTCAGGCGGACCTCGCCGCGCAGAGGGTAGGCGGCGTCTACCGATTTTACCTGGGTCAACGCGCGTTCTTCCCCCACCACGGCCATGGAGCGAAACTCCACCACCTCGGAGCGATCACGGGCGATCTCCTCCATCCAGGCGGATTCATCCTCGGACGCAAAGCGATAGGTGAATGTCAGCTCCGCATCGCCCCCCAAAAGACTCGCGCCTTCGCGCGCAAGCCCCGCCTCGATCGACGCCCGGATGGAGCCGATAGCGGCGATGACACCGACCCCCAGCGCAAGGCACGCAAGAAACAAACGAAAGCCTTGCAGGCCGCCGCGCAATTCGCGCAGGGCAAAGCGCCACGCAAGGCGAAGCTGGCTCGGAGCCGCTACCTCAGCGCTCATTCCGCCGCCTCACGCTGGGCGCTTGTCAGGATGCGACCATCGCGCAAATGCACCGTGCGGTCGCAGCGCTCTGCCAACTCAGGCGCGTGTGTCACCATCACCAGCGTGGAGCCATGCCGGTCGCGCAGATCAAACAGCAGATCCATCACCTGTGCACCATTGGCCTGATCGAGATTGCCTGTGGGTTCGTCTGCCAAGAGGATCTCGGGCCGCGTCACCACCGCACGGGCCAGCGCCACCCGCTGCTGTTCGCCACCAGACATCTGCGCGGGCATATGATCGCAGCGATGGCCCAGCCCCACGGCCTTCAGTTCCTCGCGGGCGCGGTCAAATGCATCACGCGCGCCAGCCAGTTCCAACGGTGTGGCGACATTTTCCAGCGCCGTCATCGTCGGGATCAGGTGAAAGCTCTGAAACACCACCCCCATATGAGCGCGGCGGAACCGGGCCAGGGCGTCCTCACTCAGCCGGGTCAGATCCTCGCCCATGGCGCGCACGCTGCCGCCTGTGGCCTGCTCCAGCCCGCCCATCACCATCAGGAGCGAGGACTTCCCGGACCCCGATGGCCCTACCAGCGCCAGCGTCTCGCCCGCCGCGACATCCAGGGTGATCTCTTCGAGGATACGCACCGGGCCGGTATTGCCATTGAGCGACAAATGCACATCTTGAAGCGTAAGAACGGGGCGGGCGTCGTTGCTCATTCGGGGCTACCTGTCTTTTTGATCTCAAATGGATATGGAGTGTCCGAGGCCATGCGCAAGTTTCTCAGGCAAATTGCAGCGAGTTTCGCCACGATCCTGGCTTTGACGCAAATCGCCTGGGCGGAGCCGATCCGGCTGACTGCCTTTGGCGACAGTCTTGTGCAGGGATACGGGCTGGCGCAGGAGGAGGGTTTTGTGCCGCAGCTCGAAGCCTGGCTGCGCGATCAGGGGCATGCGGTGAGCGTGAGCAATGCCGGCGTGTCCGGAGAGACCACAACCGGCGGGGCCGCGCGCATCGACTGGTCGCTGGCGGATGACCCGGATGGGGTGATCGTGCTGTTGGGGGGCAATGACCTGTTGCGGGGGCTGCCACCGCAGGAGACCCGCGCCAACCTGGCGCAGATCATCACGGCGTCACGGTCTGCCGGAGCCGAGGTTCTGCTGATCGGGATGCAGGCCCCGGGGAATTATGGCGCAGACTACAAAGCGGACTTCGATCGCATCTATCCGCAGCTGGCCGCCGCGCATGACGTTGTGCTGCATCCGTCGGCTTTTGCCGGTATCATGTCAGAAACGGACGGGGATCCCTCCCGCATCGCTGAGTTCCTGCAAGCTGACGGTATTCATCCAAACGCGCGCGGGGTGGCGCTCAACGTTGCGGCACTCGGGCCCAAGGTGCTGGACCTGATCGGACGGATCAACGCGTCCGACACCGGCGTAGACGGCTGATGTTGCGGCGCCTGTTGGGCGTGCAACTCTGGCGCGCGACCGCATGCGCGCCGCGCCCAGATCGCAGCGTTTTGCGCTGCCCGGGGCGGGTGTGGTGCGGCTTAGCCGACGACGGTTCTCTGGTCTTCCGCGGGAGGGCAGTCTGATCGGTGATCCTGCAGCACATAGCCAATGCAGATCACGCTGAGGGTCCCGAAGGCCCCCGCCCCGGAATAGATCAGGAGGCAAGTCCAAAGCGGAAGGGAGAGCGCAAAATAGGAAATGCCGGCGGTGACCAGCCCGGCAATCATCCCGAATAAGAAACCCGAAAAGGCCATCTGACCGAAGTCCTCCCTATCTGGCGTCCAGAAACAGAGAAAACCGCAATCCGGTTAAGGTCTTGCAGTGTTTCTCCTTGGCTGCACAGAAGCCTTACCAATTTCGGCTTAATAAATTTTTAACATATCTACCGCCGGCGCCAAAGCGCAAATATTTTGCAGATTGGAGCGCGGTTTGCCCCGGATATCCCGGCCTAGGCGTGAACCAGCGCCGCTTCGGCCTCGTCCGGATCGGGCTCGGGGGCAGCGGATGTGCCGCGCACCCACTGGCACAGACCAAAGATCCCGGTCACCAGCAGGGTGGTGACGCAGCCGCTCAGCATGTAGATCAACACGCAGAGCCAGACCGGTGCGCCAAAGGCCAGCCCGGCTGTCACGGCCAGTACGCCACTTGTGATGATCGCAATCAAGACTGCTGCCACAATCATGGTTCACCTCCTGGTGTCATCCCCTCGGGGATGATCCGAGTCTCTCCCCAGGGAATTATTGGCAGAGGATTATGGTCAGAATATGGAAGTTCTTGCGGCAGGTAAACCTTAGGTTGTGGATGGTGATAAAACCGGCGGAGAATGACCGGTGGTGATCGAATGGCAGCGATTGCTCCTGACCGGCGCACAGGTTATCACCTCTGCCAACCTCATTCCCCTAATGACGGAGCAATCCCATGGCCTCCTACCAGTACGTTTACCACATGCAGGGCGTCTCCAAGACCTACCCGGGTGGCAAGAAATGCTTTGAAAACATCCACCTGTCCTTCCTGCCCGGCGTGAAAATCGGTGTCGTCGGCGTCAACGGCGCCGGTAAATCGACCCTGATGAAGATCATGGCCGGTCTCGACAAGGACTTCACCGGCGAGGCCTGGGCGGCCGAGGGCGCCAAGGTTGGCTACCTGCCGCAGGAGCCGCAGCTCGACGAGAGCCTCAGTGTGCGTGAAAACGTGATGCTGGGCGTGGCCGAGAAAAAGGCCAAGGTCGACCGCTTCAACCAGATCGCGGTGGAAATGGCGGAGAATTACTCCGACGAGCTGATGGAAGAGATGACCGCGCTGCAGGACGCCATCGATTCAGAGAACCTCTGGGATCTCGACAGCCAGGTCGACGTCTCCATGGAGGCGCTGCGCTGCCCGCCGGATGATGCGGCGATCAAGGATCTCTCGGGCGGTGAAAAACGCCGTGTGGCTCTGTGCAAACTGCTCTTGGAAGCGCCCGACATGCTGCTGCTCGACGAACCGACCAACCACCTGGACGCAGAAACCATCGCCTGGCTGCAACAGCACCTCATCGACTACAAGGGCACCATCCTCTGCGTCACCCACGACCGTTACTTCCTCGATGACATCACCGGCTGGATTCTGGAACTCGACCGGGGTCGCGGCATTCCTTACGAGGGCAACTACTCGAGCTGGCTGGAGCAAAAGGCCAAACGTCTGGAGCAGGAAGCCCGCGAGGACAAGGCCAAGCAGAAAACGCTGGAACGCGAACTCGAGTGGATGCGTCAGGGTCAAAAAGCCCGTCAGGCCAAATCCAAGGCCCGTATCGCCGCCTACAACGAGATGGCCAGCACCTCCGAGCGGGAAAAGGTCGGTCGCGCCCAGATCGTCATCCCCAATGGCCCGCGCCTTGGCGGCAAGGTGATCGAGGTGGAAAACCTCGCCAAACACTACGGCGACAAGCAGCTGGTCGAAGGGCTGTCCTTCTCGCTGCCGCCCGGTGGCATTGTCGGCGTGATCGGCCCCAACGGCGCCGGTAAATCGACGCTGTTCCGGATGCTGACCGGTCAGGAACAGCCGGACGAGGGCTCCGTCACCTATGGCGACACGGTGAAGCTCTCTTATGTTGACCAGTCCCGCGATGACCTCAACGACAATGACACGGTCTGGGAAGCGATTTCCGGTGGCGCCGAGATCATTGAGCTGGGCGATGCGCAGGTCAATTCGCGCGCCTATTGTTCCTCGTTCAACTTCAAGGGCGGCGATCAGCAGAAGAAGCTGAACCTCCTGTCCGGTGGGGAGCGCAACCGTGTCCACATGGCGCGCCTCCTCAAGGAAGGCGGCAACGTGCTGCTGCTTGACGAGCCGACCAACGACCTCGACGTGGAAACCCTGCGCGCGCTTGAGGATGCGCTGGTCGATTTTGCCGGCTGCGCGGTGGTGATCTCGCACGATCGTTTCTTCCTCGACCGGATCTGTACCCACATCCTCGCCTTTGAAGGCGACGCGCATGTGGAGTGGTTCGAGGGCAACTTCGAGGACTATGAGGAAGACAAGAAACGCCGTCTGGGTCCGGACGCACTGGAGCCCAAGCGCCTGAAGCACAAGAAGTTCGTGCGGTGATGTAATTTGGAAGGGAGTGATCAACCGCTTCCTTCCAACCATTGCTGCTGGACGAAATGTGCAGATTCCTGCTGCGTGTCCCACAAATACAAGGCCCGTGCCTGACCTTGGGAAGGTGCGAATGCGCCTTTGTCATGCTGGAAGCATGCCTCTGGCATGGGGGAAGGTCAGGCGCGGGCCGGGCGGCTACGCCTTCCGGCCCAGAACTGTGACGAAACGCTTGGGGCTGCTATAAGCAATTCTCATGGCTGCAGTTGGGGCGTCGCTGCCTTTGGCACGCGGAAATCCTCCGGCGGCGGGTTTCGTCGTTGAACGCGGCGCGGCGGGTCCATATGGTTCCCGCACGGACGACAGACAAAGGACGCTCCAGATGACAGAAGAGACCATCCAGTTGCTGACCCCGCAGGACTGCCTCGTGGCGGTGATGGTGGCGGTGTCGGCGTCGGACGAGGACATCCGAACCGCCGAGCTGGTCAAGATCCAGAATGCGGTCAACATGTTGCCGATCTTTGCCGAGTATGACGCCGACCGCATTCCGGCGGTGTCGCGGACCGTCTTTGACCTTTTTGAACAGGAGGACGGGCTGGATGCGTTGTTCGGCCTGGTTCGCGATATTCTGCCCGAACGCCTGTTCGAGACCTGCTATGCGCTGGCCTGCGACGTGGCGGCGGCGGATGGGACGCTCAACGACAATGAACTGCGCCTCCTGGAAGAGATCCGCTATGAGCTGAACGTGGAGCGCCTGCATGCGGCGGCCATCGAACGCGGCTCGCGGGCGCGCCATATGGTCTAGTATATGCCCCGGCGCAGGGGGAGAGATCCCTGGTCGCGACACTGACCGGATCACTGCAAAGGGCGGCCCGCATCGGGACCGCCCTTTTTTGATGCTGTAGCTGTCTGGTGTCCGGCCTCAGCTGCGCCCCTTCCACGGCACCAGGATGTCCTCGGCCTTGCGCATCAGGATGTCGATGCCGTAGCCGATGACGCCGATCAGGATGATCCCCATGATGACGATATCGGTCAGCTGGAACTTGGAGGCGGCGATAATCATCATGCCGGCGCCTTTTTGCGCGGCCACAAGCTCTGCCGCCACCACGGTGCCCCAGCAAACCCCCATCGCCACCCGCGCGCCGGTGAAGATCTCCGGCAGCGAGTTGGGCACGATCACATGCCGCAGGATCTGCGCCTTGGACGCGCCGAGGGAATAGGCCGCGTGCACCTTGGTGATGTTGACCCCGGACACGCCGGCCCGGGCGGCGATGGTCATGATCCAGAGCGCGGCCAGGAACAGCAGCACGATCTTGCCCGACTCCCAGATGCCGAACCAGATGATGACCAGCGGGATCAGCGCCAGGGGGGGCACCGGGCGCATGAACTCGACGATCGGATCGAACCAGCCGCGCACCCAGGAGCTGAGCCCCATGGCGTAGCCGAGCGGAATGCCCACCAGCGCGCCGAGGGCAAACCCAGCCAGAACCCGCAGCAGCGACCAGCCGAGGTGCTCCCAGAGGGTAAAGTTCTGATAGCCCTCGGAGGCGATCTCGATGAAACGCGCCACCACCGCTTCGGGGCTCGGCATCCAGATCGGCTCCATCTGAAACCCCTTGTCGGGGGCGAAGTTCAGCGCACCGCGGCGGGACATGGTGACCGTGCCGTTGGGCACCGAGACCGTGTCCCCCGGTTGCAGGGGCTGGCCCTCGACCGCGGTGACGGTGACATCATCGCCATCGTTGTTGGCGGCCTTGATCAGCACCGAGCGCCAGGCGGCGACCTTGTCGGCGTCGTCCTGGGCAAATCCGCTGCGCGGCGTGACCTCCGGCAGCTCGGCATCCGCGCCGAAGTCATGCACACGCACATGCACGGTGGCCTCGGCGGTTTCGCCATCCGGGGCGGTTGCCGTGTAGGTGAAACTGGTCTCGCCCCGGAATGGCCCCGGCACATGCACCGGCACCAGCCTGGAGCCGGTAAACGCCCCCCAGATCAGGAAGATCACCAGGATCGAGATCACCGAGGCCGCCCGGTTGGGGGTGATCGCGCTCTCATCGCCGAAGGTCACCGTCTTCAGGCTGGTGAAATTGACCCCATTGCGGCGGCGCTCCTGAATTGCGTTGACGATGAAATAGGTGACGGTGAACAGGGCCACATAGGCCAGCAGGATCAAAAGGCCGGTCATGCCGCGCTCTCCGTCCGGCCCATGATTTCCTCTTCCATCTCCCAGATCATCGACAGGATCTCGTCCCGGGTTTCGGCAAAGCCCGGCTGTTTCTTCACCTCGCGCAGGTCCATATTCACCCCCTGATCGGCAAAGGGCAGGCGGTATTCCTTGTGAATGCGGCCCGGACGCGGGGCCATCACCAGCAGGCGTTCGCCCAGCAGCAGCGCCTCCTCGACCGAGTGGGTGATCAGGATCACGGTCTTGCCGCTTTCCTTCCAGAGCTTCAGCACCAGCGCCTGCATCTTCTCCCGGGTGAGCGCATCGAGTGCCCCCAGCGGTTCGTCCATCAGGATTACATCCGGGTCATTGGCCAGGCAGCGCGCCAGAGCCACCCGTTGCTGCATGCCGCCCGACAGTTCATACACCGCCTTTTCGCCGAAATCCTGCAATCCGACGGTGTCCAGCAACTGATCGCAGATCTCGGTGCGACCCGCCGGCGGCATGCCTTTCATGCGCGGGCCGAATTCGACATTTTCACGCACGCTCATCCACTCGAACAGGGCGCCTTGCTGGAACACCATGCCGCGTTCCGGGGCAGGGCCCTTGACCTCGTGGTCATTCATGCGCACCGCGCCCTCGGTGGGGGCAAGGAAGCCCGCGACAATGTTCAAAAGCGTGGTCTTGCCACAGCCCGAGGGGCCAAGGACGGACATGATCTCGCCCTTGCCGATTTCGATGGAAACATCTTTCAACGCCTGGATGTGCGAACCGTTGGGCAAGTCAAATCGCATCGACAGGCGGTCGATATGGAGGCCGTCCATGGGCTGCTCCTGCTGTTAGGTGTGGATGGGGTGGGCCGGTGTGGCATGCGCAGATGCACGCCGGCCCCGAAGGCGATGCGCGCCCGGTCTATTCGGCAACCGCCGAAAGGAAGCTGGCGTCGACCGCAGAATCGTAGGTGTCGAGGGCCTGCGGAATCGATCCCGCCTCGGCAAAGACGCCAGCGACGCCGATCATGAACTCCTGCACGCCGCCACCAAGCCATTTGTCGCTCAGGGCTTCGTCCGTCGACGGGAAGGTAAAGGTGGCGATGGTGGCTTCGGTATCCGCCAGATCCATGCCCGCGTCCTTGGCGATCACTTCGAGCATCTTGTCCTTGTTGGTGCCGGCGTTCCACATGGCGTTGGCCTCTGCTGTCACCTTCAGGAAGGCGGACATCAGCTCGGACTCTTCGGCGGCGAAATCCGACGGGGCGGAAATCACGTCAAACACCAGAATGCCCGCGGCCTCTTTTTCTGCGCCCGTCATCAGCACGTTGCCGTGTTCCTTCATGCGGCGCAGGGCACCGCCCCAGCCACAGACCATGTCGAGCGAGCCCTGGGCAAAGGCGGCTGCCCCTTCCGGCGGCGCCATGTCGACGATTTCCATCGTCGAGAGGTCGACGTCGAAATGCTCCATCTGTTTCAGGAAGCCGAAATGCGCCGCGGTGCCGATCGGAACGCCAACGCGTTTGCCTTCCAGTTCCTTGGCGGTGGAGGCATCGATCTCCAGCGTGTCGGCGACCACGCAGTTGTCATTCTCGGAATAGCTGACGGCAACGTCGGTGATCACCAGATCCTGACCGGCGGAGGCCGCAACCACAAACGGGGGCAGGCCCTGGCTGACGGCGATCTGGACGTCGCCGGAGGCCATCGCGGCCGACATTGCGGTGCCGGTGTCAAAGGACACCCAGTTGATGCCGACGCCCAGCTCCTCTTCATAGGTGCCCATGGATTTGGCGTATTGGAACGGCATCGGCCATTCGAGGAAATAGGCGACGGTGATGTCCTCTGCGGCAGCAGCCGAGCCCAGCATAAGGGCGAGCGCGGCGGATGTGGCGCTGAGTTTGGTCTTAAGAGACATGGGGTTCCTCCGTGTTGAACCGGTTCGCGAGTGTGTCGCGTGTGTGGGAGGTCGCTTTCTTTGCGAATTTTTATGCGGACCTTCGCAAATGGTTACGATCCATGTCCTCGCTGACAACTGTCACGAGTGCACTGGCCCCACCAAAACTGGATTCTGGGCTTATCCGGAAGGGTGGTCTGCCCCGGAAACCGGCAAACTGGTCTTATCCGGGGGTACGGGCGCCGAGATTGGGGCCGCTGGGGGCGGTCAACTGCCGTAAACCTGCCCCCAGCGCGCCAGCAATGCCTGCTGCAACCGTTTGGCGCGCCGGTTCCAGCTGCGCCCGCCCGCCGGACGTTCGCGTTCCGCACGGCTGATGCGGGAGCGCGCCGACAGATCGGCGGAGAAAATCGCAAACGCCAGCTCGCGCCCGTCCTCGGCGGTGACAAACCCACCCAGCCCGGAGACAAAATTCAGGGTGCCGGTCTTGGCGGCGATCTGCACCGGATGGGTCTTCATCGGACGCCCTTTGGCGTCCTGGAGGTAGATCCGTTTCAGCAGCGGTTTCAGCGCCCCGTCGCGATGGGCCAGGACCAGTGCGCGCAGCATGTCATTGGCGCTGAGCCGTGACTGATCGCCGAGGCCGGAATGATCCACCAGACGACAGGACTGCATGCCGAGGTTCGCGGTGGCCCAGCTGCTCATGCTGCGCCCCGAGGCCGCAAGCGAGCCCGGTCGCCCGTCCCGTTGCAGGCTTGCGCTCATGCCGATCATCTCGGCCATCAGGTTGTTGGAATACTTCAGCATGCCCTTCAGCAGCACCGGCAGCGGGTCGCTCTGATGCTGGGCGATGAGGCTGCCGGAGGGCATCCGTGCCACCTGTCTGGGGTTGGGCAGGGCGATGCCATGGGCGCGGGCGAGGGTCTGGAACACGTCGCCGGCATAGAGCGCGGGATTGCGCACCGGCAGCCAGCGCGCCCCGCCATTGCCAAGCGCGCCGCTGGCCACCGTCCAGTGATCGACGCCGGATTTGTCCTGATAGGTGTAGACCGGCAGATCCCGCCGCACCACGGCCATCTTGGAGGTGAACACCTCCGGGCGGTATTTCTGGGTGCGGGCGTCCATGCTGACGGCCCAGCTGCCGCCGGCGCGTTTCCATTCGAAATGAACGCGGTTGAAGTTGAGGGCAATGCCGCTGACGGCGGGGCTGTAGCCCACATGATCCGGTTGACCGGGGTCGATGGATTTGACGAAGGGCAGCATGCCGTCCCAGACCAGAAACCGCCCTGAGACCTGACGCAGGCCCGCGGCCTTCATGCCGGCGGCGAGGTCGGCCAGCCCGTCGGTGCTGAGGGTCGGATCACCGCCGCCCACCAGCACCAGATCGCCCTGCAAGACGCCGTTTTGCACCGGGCCGGTTGCGATCAGCCGGGTGCGGAACCTGTGGCCGGCGCCCAGCGTATCGAGGGCATAGAGCGCCGTGACCACCTTGGCGACGCTTGCCGGCGGCAGCCCGCGGTCACCGTCGGCGCTCTCCAGCACCTGACCGTTCCGGGCATCAGCGACGGCGCAGACCACCTCGCCCGAAAGCCCGGCGTTCTTGAGGATCGCCTCCAGCCCGTCGCGCCCGGGGCTCAGCGGGTTGAGGCCGCGCATCCGGGGGCGCGGGGTGTAGCTGGGGGCATTGGCAAGCGCGGAGCTGGAGCCAAGCGCGGCAAGGGCGGTGGTTATGAAACGGCGACGTGAGATCATGTTGCGTATTTTGAATCAAATTCCCTGCCATTCGGCAAATGCTTTGAGGGTAATATGTCAAAGAAGTTTTTGTGACGCCTGCGTGCCATGGCTTGCGGGGCCGTGGGGCGCGTCAATCGGACCAGTCTCCCCGGCGGCGGATCTCGGTCGAGGAGGCATCCACCATGGGCACATTGACAAAACACCAGGCCGGGGCGTCGGCCCGGGCCAGCCGCTGGCTCTGCGATGCGGGAATGCGATCTGCCCGATAGCTGCGTGCGGCAGGCGACAGACGTGCGGAGATCCGTTCGCCGGGGCGCGCCAGCACCCCCACCGGCACCGTGTCGAGGATATTGCGCCAGTCCTTCCAGCGGTGAAAATGGGCCAGATTGTCGGCGCCCATCAACCAGACAAAACGCACATGCGGGTAGGTCTTGCGCAGGTGGCGCAGGGTTTCGGCGGTGTAGCGCGTGCCCAGCCGGGCTTCGATGTCGGAAATCCGCACGCGCGGGTGGTGCATGATCTCGCGCGCCGCGCCCATCCGCCGCGCCATCGAGGCGGGCGGGTTTTCCTTGAGCGGATTGCCGGGGGTGACCAGCCACCAGAGCTGATCGAGGTTGAACCGCTTGAGCGCCGCAAGCGAGATCTGCACATGCCCGTGATGGGGCGGATCAAAGGATCCACCCAACAGGCCCACCGTCATGCCCGGGCGCAAGAAGGGAAACGCGTTTCTCATCAGGGGAGTGGTGTACAGATTTGTCGGGGGATGGCAACGGCGGATGACATATGGCCAGTGCAGGCGGCAAAACCGCCGCGTGACGGGCAGGGCTTGTTGACTCTGGCGCTGCCTCTCTCATAAGGGGGTGCGTCCTGCCACATGGGGTGGCGGGCTGACCTCACAGACACCGATGGAGTCCCTCAATGTCTGATCTGCGCGAAGAAGCTCTGAAGAGCAAAGCCTGGCCGTTTGAAGAAGCACGCCGTGTTCTCAAACGTTACGCCAAGGGCGCGCCGGAGAAGGGCTTCGTCCTGTTCGAGACCGGCTACGGCCCCTCCGGTCTGCCCCATATCGGCACCTTTGGCGAGGTGGCCCGCACCACCATGATCAAGACCGCCTTCGAGGTGATCTCCGACATTCCGACCAAGCTGATCTGCTTTTCCGATGACCTCGACGGCATGCGCAAGGTGCCGGGCAATGTGCCCAATTCCGAAAGCCTGACCGAGCATCTGCAAAAGCCGCTTACTTCGGTGCCGGACCCGTTTGGGACGCATGAGAGCTTTGGCCACCACAACAACGCCATGCTGCGCCGCTTCCTCGATACCTTCGGCTTTGAGTATGAGTTCTATTCCGCGACCGAGTTCTACGGCTCCGGCCAGTTCGACGAGGTTCTGAAGCGCGCGGTTGAAAAATACGACGACATCATGGCGATCATGCTGAAGTCGCTGCGCGAGGAACGCCGCCAGACCTATTCCATCTTCCTGCCGATCCACCCGGACACCGGCCGCGTGCTCTACGTGCCGATGAAGAAGGTCTGCGCCGAGACCTACACCATCACCTTTGATGATGAGGACGGTAAGGAATGGACCCTGCCGGTGACCGGCGGCAATGTGAAACTGCAGTGGAAGCCTGATTTCGGCGCCCGCTGGGCCGCGCTGGGCGTTGACTTCGAGATGTACGGCAAGGACCACTCCACCAATACGCCGATCTATGACGGCATCTGCCGGGTGCTGGGCCAGCGCGCGCCGGAGCATTTCACCTATGAATTGTTCCTCGATGAAAACGGCCAGAAGATCTCCAAGACCTCCGGCAACGGCGTCTCCATCGACGAGTGGCTGACCTACGCCTCGACCGAGAGCCTTGCCTATTTCATGTATCAAAAGCCCAAGACCGCCAAGCGGATGCATTTTGACGTGATCCCCAAGGCGGTGGATGAATATCACCAGCAATTGCGGGCCTATCACGGTCAGGACCTGAAGGCGCAGCTCAACAACCCGGTCTGGCACATCCACGGCGGCAATGTCCCGCAGTCGGATATGGTGGTGCCGTTCTCGATGCTGTTGAACATCGCCAGCGTCTCCAACGCCGAGGACAAGGAAACCCTCTGGGGCTTCATCAACAAATACGCGCCCGACGCGACTGCCGAGACCCATCCCGGCATGGATCAGGCCGCAGGCCATGCGGTGCGTTATTTCAATGACTTCGTGAAACCCGCAAAAACATACCGCCTGCCCACCGATCAGGAGCGTGCTGCGCTCACGGATCTGGCCGATGCCCTGCGTTCGCCAGAGGCGGCACTGGCGGCCATCGCCAAGAAAAACGAGCTGGTCGGCAACGATGATCCGCTGCCCGAAGCCAATTTTGCCGACGACGAGTTCCTGCAATCGGTGGTCTTTGCCATTGGCAAGATCCACGGGTTTGAACCCCTTCGTGCGTGGTTCTCGGCGATCTACGAGGTGCTTTTGGGCGCGAGCCAGGGCCCGCGGTTTGGCGGCTTCATCGCGCTTTATGGCGTTGAGGACAGCATCGCGCTGATCGAGAGCGCCCTGGCGGGCGAGTTGGTCTGACAGCCGATTTTGTCCATGTGACCTTGCAGCAGGCGCCCCGACGGGCGCCTGTTTTGTCTCTGTGGGCAGGTTTTTCAAAAAACTTCTGCGACGGATCACTTCTTTTTGGCCGTTGAGGTGTTTATCTTCTAACCAAGGTTATTTCGGAGGACTTCATTATGATGCCAGCGGCGCGACTCTCGGATATGCATGTCTGCCCCATGGTGACGCCCAGCGTGCCGCCCGTTCCGCATGTGGGCGGGCCGGTTTCCGGTCCCTGTGTGCCGACGGTGCTGACCTGCGGATTGCCGCAGGCGGTGATGGGCGATATGGCGGTCTGCGTCGGCCCGCCCGACACGCTGGCCAAAGGCTCCTCGACCGTGCTGGTCGGCGGCAAGCCCGCGGTGCGTATCGTCATCGACACCTGTGCCCATGGCGGCATGGTCAGCGTCGGGGCGCCGACCGTCATCATCGGCGGCTGAGCCTTCAGCATGATCTGTTTCTGCAAGGATCTGGAACTGCCGATGGCGCTGCCATCGACCACGCGGGACAGCCTGCGGGTGGATGCGCCGCCGCCGCAGCTGTCCAATATGCTCAAGCTGATGAAGCTGAACGCCAACCTCAGCGCGCGCACCGATCTGAACCTGGCCGAAATGCTGCCGCAGGACCAGAACTGGATGGCGGCCAATATCGTGGCGCAGGCGCCGAATGGCACGCTGCCCAGCGATCTGCCGTCCGGTGGCGGGCCGGTGCTGGCGCTGGCGGCGCGGCTGGCGGTGCCCGCGGCACTGTTCCCGTTGGACGACCTCGAGGCGCTCAAGGAGGAACTGACGCAGGCGATCCTCAGCCTTGAGGAAAACGTGATGGCGCAGACCCGCTCGCTGCCGCCGCAGATGCCCCAGCCGAGCTATCAGCACCTTGCCCTTGGCGCGCATATGACGCTGGCGCTGCGGGCGCAGGGGCTTTGCCCCTTCGAGGTGATGGAGATGGAGCTGAACGAAAGCGCCGCGCTGGGCGATGGCGGAACCAGCCTCGCCAAGCAGAACGCGACGCTGCAATTTGCCTCCCGTCTGCCAAAGATGCGGCTGCCCGCTTTTGGCCTGCCCCCGGCGCAGTTGAAACTGGCGACCCAGCTGGCGGGGTTGGCCAGCAGCACCGCGGCGTTGAACAAGCCGCCGCTGACGCCCGCCTTCATCGAACAGCTCAAGAGCCAGTACAAGGCGCTTCAGAGCTTTCCGGTGCCGCGCACCAAGACACCGCTGCCGATCCTGATGGCGCTGGCGGCAGAGATGGCCGATCTGGATGTCATCCACGAGGCCTTTGGCGAGGATGCGCTGACCCCGGCGGGCCAGTCGCGGATCAATGCGATGTACACCCATTGGGCCAAGAAACGCATTGCCTTGCCGCTGCCGGCCGCCGAATTGCAAAGCCAGTTCGAGATGCTGCCGGAGGTCCAGGACGTGCTGGAGGGCGGGCGTGTCACCAAATCCTCCGGTCCGGGCCTGATGGCGTCGATGAGCACCCAGATGCCGCCGCCGCCCGTGACCCCGGTATTGGAGGTGATCGCGGCGCTTGGCTCGGTCATGACCAAGCTGATGCGGCAAAAGCCCTTTGGCGCCTGTTCTGCCTGCGATTTCGCCGCCTGACCGCACTGTGCTGCGCGGGGCGCGTTTTGACTGTGCGGGCTGCCACGCTAGGTCCCCTTAGGACAGGATCTGTTCGGGAGGGAACACAATGCGTATGGGCGTGGCGATAGCACTGGCGGCGGGGATCACATGGGCAAGCTGGGGCGCGGTGGCGCAGGCACAGAAAGAGCCGATCACCAGCGTGATTGACGCGCAGATCGCGGCTTTCCTGTCCGATGACGCGCAGGCTGCCTTTGGGTTTGCATCTCCTAGCATTCGCCAGCTCTTTGGCACGCCGGAGCGCTTTGCCACCATGGTGGAGCAGGGTTATCCGATGGTCTGGCGTCCCGCCGAGGTACGCTATCTGGAGCTGCGCGAGGTCGCCGGCAACCTGTGGCAACGGGTCATGGTGACCGATGCCGATGGCAGTATCCATATGCTAGATTACCAGATGGTCGAGACCGAAACAGGTTGGAAAATCAACGCGGTGCAGCTGCTGAAGGCGCCCGGTGCGAACGTCTGAACCGGCGTGCGCGGCCGCCGGTGTTGCCGGTCCGGCGCACGCCGTCCTGAGCGGGATTTAAACCCGACCTGATAGAACCCTTTCCCAATCCCGGCGTGGTGGAACAGGAAAGGTTTTTTCATGAACAAGGCAATCACCGACGGTCTGCAACTGATGCCGCCCGCGTTTACCGACGGTCTGGACGTCTGGTCGAGCGGCAATGGCACACCCGGCTCCGACACCTATGACGGGGCGGCAAATGCCGCCGTGGTTGCGGGGGACGCCGATTTTGGCGGCTGTCTGGAGCTGCAAAAGACCGACAGCACCCAGCGGCTGCGCTACATGGGCGAAACGCCGATCCTGCCGGGCTGCTACCTGCGGGTGACCGCGCGCGTCAAAGCCATGAGCGGCGCTTTTCCCACCGTGCGCATCGCGGGCTGGGCCGGGGCGGCCAACAACTCCCATGTCTCCGGCGTGATCGAGAGCGGCCCCGGCACCACCCTCAGCGCCTATGGTGAGGTGGTCGAGGTGCAGGCCATCGTCGGCACCGGCAGCCGGTCGGGTGTCGATATGCCTTGGGGGCTGGACGCCGCCTACGGGCACCTCGGGCTGAATCTGACCGGGGCCAATGGTGGTGTGATCCGCATCGACGACATCGTGATCGAGGATATCACCGGCGTCTTTTTGCGCGATATGCTGAGCGTGGTGGATGTGACCGATTTTGGCGCCGTGGGCGATGGCACCACCAATTGCCACGCCGCGTTCGAGGCGGCGGATGACGCCGCCAATGGCCGTCGCATCCTGGTGCCCGAGGGTGAATTCCGGATCAGCAACACGCTGTCGCTCAATCACGATGTGATCTTTGAGGGCACGTTGTCGATGCCCGACAGCGCCATGCTCCTGCTGACCAAGAGCTATGACTACCCGACCTATGCGGCGGCGTTTGGGGATGAGGAACTGGCCTTCAAGAAGGCGTTTCAGGCGCTGTTGAACAGTGTCGATCACGAAAGCCTCGATCTCGGCGGGCGCAGCATCGCCGTCAGCGGCCCCATCGACATGCAGGCGGCGGTGCCCAACCGCACCAGCTACGCCACCCGCCGCTATATCCGCAACGGCCAGTTCACGGCGCAGGCGGGCGCGAGTTGGGATCATGACGTGGTCACCGCACAGGCGACCTATGACAGCTCAGACAAGAAGAAACTCACCAATGTGGCCAATATCTCGGCCATTCCGGTGGGCGCGCTGGTCGAGGGTGCGGGGGTTGGGCGCGAGGTCTATATCACCGCAAAGAACGTCGGCGCGACTGAACTGACCCTGAGCCAGCCCTTGTATGACGCCGAAGGGACGCAGAATTTCACCTTCACCGCGTTTAAATACATGCTGGATTTCTCCGGCTTCTCGGCGCTGAAGAAGTTCGGCATCTCCGGGGTGGAATTCCAGTGCAACGGCGTCGCCAGCGCGTTGCGTCTGGCGCCGGCGGGCACCGTCTTTGCCTTGCATGACTGTTTCTTCACCCGCCCCAAGGCGCGCGGGATCACCTCGATCGGCAGCGGCTGTCAGGGCATGCTGGTGGACAATTGCCAGTTCCTGTCGGACGAGGACGCCATGGATGTGGCGGATCGCGAGAGTATTGCGCTCAACGTGAACTCCAACGATGTGAAGCTGCGCCACAACCGCGCCACACGGTTCCTGCATTGGGCGGTGATGGCCGGATCGAACCACACGGTGACCGGCAACCACTTCTTTCAGGGTGACAGTGTTGCGGGCGGCATCCGCACTGCAGGGATCGTGGTGACGGATACCTATGCCTCGCACACGATTTCGGAAAACTACATCGACAACTGCTTTATCGAGTGGACCAATGAATATGACGCAAACCCAGATTTTACTGGCGGGTTCTCCTTTGCGGCCATGTCGATCACCGACAATGTGTTCCTCAGCGGTGATGTGGCGAGCTGGTTCAGCTATATCGTGATAAAGCCTTATGGCTCCGGGCATTTCCTGAATGGGGTATCGGTGACCGGCAACAAGTTCCGGTCGATCAACGGCACCATCGACCGGGCCGAGCGGGTCGATACCAGCTTTGCCACTCTCGATTTCTCCCGTTCAAAGGACGTGTTCTTTGACGCCAACAGCTTTCACAATGTCAGCACCCATTGCCGCAATCCGCTGCGGGTTGAGTTCGACCAGAACTCAGCCGCAAGCACCTGGACCATACCCACCGGCGGCACGCTGCCGTTTCAGGGCTACAGCCGCGCGGTGGATGCGGTGATCGTTGAGGGATCATTGCGCGGCAGCAGCGGCGCGGTGGTGTATCCCGGCCACTATGTGCGTACGCAGGAGGGCAGCAACAATGACGAGATCGACATCGTCTGGGAACAGGCCGTGCGCGGCACCGTGCGAGCGCTGATCCGGATCGACCGCTAGGCGCTCAGGCCCAGATCGGCGGGGGTGAGCACATAAGCCTTGCCAAAACCGCCGTTCAAAAAAGCCTCATCAATCTGGAACCGCACGAAGTGGAAATCGGCAAAGCCGATGTAGAGCTTGGCCTTGGGGTGGCGGCGCAGATACTGCGCGGCCATCTCCTCATGCGCGGGGCAGGCGTTGGGCAGGATCTCGGCGCGGCCATTGAGCGTCAGGCGCGGATGCGTCAGCGGATCGCCCTTGTCGCCGGGCTCCCCGATCAGAAGCGACACCTGCGGGCGCGCGGCGATCGCCTGCGTGTGCTGCGCCAGTGTGGACACCAGAGAGATCGGCCGCCCCCCAGCATCCAGCGCAAAGGCCACGCGGCTCTGCACCGGGTGGCCTGCCGCGCTGAGCGTGGCCAAGGCGGCAAATGTCGCGCTCTGCATCAGATCTGATGCGAGGCTGCGCGCTTCGGCATCGGTAGGGCGGATCGGCGAGGCGGGGGGGCGGTCTGTCATGTCTGGCTCCGGTGCGTGGGGACTGGCCGGGCGGGCAGGGCGGTGCTGGCGGGGCTCAGAACCTGTGCCACAGTTCCAGCTTGAGGCCAAGTCGGGCATCACCGAAGGAGCGCCATTCCAGCCCGGCGACCAGGTCGCGGTTCTCCGACAGTTGCCAGCGCAGGGCCGGCAACAGCTTCTGGATCATCTCGCCATCGTCCGGCTGGTAGAGTTCCAGCTGGATCATCGGTGCGGGCCCCTGCGCGCGATGGACCCCGAGCGTGCCGTCTAGCTTCCAGGCGCGTTGGGCGCCGCCCTGCCGCCATTCCCGCGACAGATCCACCGAGACCCAGCCGCCACCGGCGGACCAGTCCAGCCCGCGCCCGGCGGACAGGGTGACCCGTTGCATGCCGGTCCACTCCGCGCCCGTGCGCCCCAAGCCCGCGCCCAGTTCCAGCGCCAGTTGCCAGCCCTCGTCGCGCTGGCGCAGGGGCAGGCGGGCAAAGACCAGCGCATGGGCGGCGGGAAACCCGGCGTCCTCGCTGCGGTTGATGTCGATCCCGAAGGTCAGGTTCGGCGTCACCCCATAGGCCGCATATGTCCCGATCTCGCCCCCCGTCGGGCGGGCCCGCAGGCTGCTGGACAGGAACCCGCCGCCGTCGGGTTCCAGCCAGGCCCCGGCCTGCGCGACCGGCGCGCAGATCAACAGCCGCAAACACAGGGCAATCGCGATGGCGTGACGCACAGGCGGATCCTCCCAGAGCGGCTAACTCCACCCAAGGTAGAGCGAAATTCTGTCGACTTTCAAGTCAGGTGCCATAGTCTGAAAGAGAGGATGCCAGGGAGGATCTCATGCCGACGATAGCAAAATCCAACGACGTGCAGACGGTTATCACCACCTTCGAAGTGACGCCGGGCACGTGCCAGGACCTGATTGACGCATTGGAAGATGCCTATGCGTCCTTTATTTCCCACCAGCCCGGCTTTGTCGCGGCGGGGTTGCATGTGAATGATGCCCAGACACGGGTGGCGAATTATTCCCAGTGGCGCCACCGGGAGGATTTCATGGAGATGCTGCGCAGCGAAGAGATGCGCAAGCGCAACCGGGTGCTGAACACGCTATGCCGCAGCTTCGAGCCGGTGATGTATGATGTGGTGGCGACGTTCCGTCAGCCTGAGTAACCGCGCCCGGCTTCGGGCGCAGGGCCCGGGGCATCACGCCAGCTGCTGCCACCAGGTGATCCACGACCGGGCCGCGGCGCGCAGCAGCACCTTGGTGGAATCGAGCGCCTGGGCGATCTTCTGGAAATGCGGTTTCTGCCCCGCAGAGGGCGCGCGCAGCAGCACGGTTTTGGCCTCTTCCACCACATCCAGCGTGGTCTGGCGCAGGCGGGCGGAGGCGTCTGGACGGATGGCGACATAGCTGACAAAACCGGCCCGCTTGCGCGGCAAATCGGGCGCCAGGTTGGCATCAACCGCGCGCCCGACGCGGGTTTCGCAGAGTTTCATCGCCGTATAGGCCGCCTCGTAATCCCGGTTGCCACGCAGGGTCGATGCGGCACGGCGAAAGGTCTTGCGGTAGCAATCGTAGTAGTAGAGATCGCCCAGCTTGTAGCATGTGTAGAGATCCCGGTCGATTTGCCGGATCAGCCCGTCGGTGGTGCGGGTGGACAGGCCGCGCGGGGCATCGCGGCTGGCCCCGTCGTGTCCTGTGCCCGTGCCGCCTCGACCGGCAGCAGCAGGGCAGAGGTCAGCGGCGCAGCCAGGGCAAGAAGGGCGCAGGTCAGCAGGACGCGCATGAGGGGTCTCCTTGTTCTAACCGCGATGCGACAGGGGCGCGACCGGCCAGAGCCCAAGCGCCAGTCGGTAGAGTTGCACCGGCCCGCGCAACAGGGCGGAGCGCAGCAGCACCTTGTTGGAATCGATCACCGCGGCGATTTTCTGGAAATGCGGTTTCTGATGCGGCGCGGGGGAGCGCAGCAGAACGGTGCTGGCGTCCTCCATGGCGCGGATGGTTTCGCGTTTGACCGCCGCAATGGCCGCGGGTTTGACGGCGCTGTAGCGCACCAGCCCCTTGCGGATGCGCTTGGCGGTGGGATCGGCATTGGCGTTTACCGCGGCTTCGACCCGTTTTTCCACGCTGCGTAGCGCCTCGTAGGCGGGCTGGTAGTCGATCCCGCCCTTGATCTTGCGGGCGGCAAATCCATAGGTCTTGCGGATGCAGTCAAAACGGTAGGCCTCGAACAGTTGCAGGCACTCGCCGACGCCGCTCTCCAGAAGCCTGACCACCTCGCGGGTGGTGCGGTTGTTGACCGTATTGCTCGAATCGCGGCCGCCGCCACCACCGCCGTCGCCCCGGTTTCCGGCATGGGCGCCCGGTCCCGGGACAAGGGTGGCAAGGGTCAGAAGAAGAATGAGAAATCGCATGATCGACCTGCTCCGTCGTTGCTCGGTACAGGCAGCGTAGCACGGGTGATCCCGGTTTCCCTAGCGGCAGGTTCCGGCCCCCGGGCAAAAGCCGTGCGCGCCTAGCCGAGCGGGGCGAAGGCGGGCAGGGTTGCCAGCCTGCGCAAGGGCTCGGGCAGCCGCATCAGGGCAGAGCGCAGCAGCACCTTGTTGGACTGGATCACGGCGGCAACGCGCTGGAAATGCTTTTTCTGTTCGTTGTCCGGTGTGCGCAGCAGGATCGTGGTGGCCTCTTCCATGGCTGCCAATGTGGCCTGTTTGATCGCGGGCACGGCGTCGGGTTTGACGGCACGATGCTGCACAAAGATGTTCTCGCGCAGGTTGGGCTGGCTGGGATCGAGGTTGGCCTCCACCGCGGCACCGATGCGCTGTTCCACCAACGCGAGCGCCTGGGCAATCGTGGCGTATTCGCGGCTGCCGCGCAGGGCGTGGACTCCGGTGCGGTAACTGCGACGGTAGCAGTCGTAGCGATAGACCTTGGGCGCACCCTGGCAGCGGCGAAAATCAGTCCTGAGCTGGGTCACGATCGCCTCGGTGCTGTCGTCGTTCAGGCGCAGACCCCAGCCGGGGCGGCCACTGAACCCATCGCTGCCACGCGCAGTCGTCGACAGCGCGGGCAGCATCAGGAAGAACAGGGTGACAGCAGTCAGGAGGCGGAGCATGGGCGGTCCTTTGCGGAAGGGCAGCGGAGGGCGGTGGCGCGCGTGGTCGGAGCCGCGGCTATTCGGGGTGCAGGATGCGACATTGCGCGGCGGCTTCGGCGGCGCGGGTGCTGGCCCCCGGCAGCGCGTCCTTGAGACCGCGCAGCTTCTTGCGTTCTTCGGCAACATCGATGGCGACCGGTGTTTCGATGGTCCGGTAATAGGTTTCCGGGCAGGGGTAGTAACCCACCACCTTGCCATCCCGCACCCGCCGACAGGTGTAGAACACGGTTTCCGGCACCGTCTGGCGGTGGATCGCATAGCCACGGGAGATATTGTTCTCGGTCTCCTTGATCTCGTTCAGGAGCCGGGTCTGTTCGGCCGCACCCTGGCGGATACAGCGTTCCTGCGGCGTGGCGCAGGCCGCAATCAGGGCAAGGGCGGGCAGGGCGAAAAAGAAGCGGGACATGGCGGGGCGTCCTTTGAATGGGGCGATCTGACAATCCGGATGCACATATAACACCGCAAAGCTGCCTGTTATTCGATAGCAGCGCAAGGACGCCTCGACATCCGGTATCGCGGGCGTCTCACCGTGACGTGATGGGGGGCGGTGGTGTGGCCGCTGGCGTCAGGCAACACCCCACCAGCGCAGCGTTTGCGCGCAATGGGTTGAAATGGCCTGCACGGCGGCCTCGGCATCGCCCAGTTCCAAGGCATCGATGATGGCCAGATGCTCCTCCATCGCCGAGACGATGCGCACCTGAAGGAAGGGCCGGGCATTCTGGATAATGGCAATGCGCATCCGGTTGGCGCCATAAACCCGGGCCAGTTGTTCGTTCTCTAGCCCCTCTGACAGGTAGTCGTGCAACGACAGGTCGACCGCGATGGCCCGGGGCGGCTGGGCGTCGCTGTCGGAGGCACGGGCGGAGGCCAGCATGTCCTGATGCTGCTGACGCAGGTCATCAAGTCCGCTCAAGGCACCTTTGGCAATGCGGCGGCGGGCGCCTTCCTGATCCAGAACCATGCGGAAATCGAGACAGGCGCGGATGGTTTCCGGGCGCGCCTCCATCACCTGCACGCCGCGCTTGGGCACCGTGGTCAGCAGTCCCTGCGCACTGGCGTATTTCACCGCCTCGCGCACCGCGGCAAGCGGATAGCCGATCAGGTCGACCAGCTGCGGCATGGACACGAACTGCCCGTCGCGCAGGATCCCCCGGCGCAGCGCATCACAGAGCGCGGCCTGGGCCAGATCGGTCTGAAGCTGAGCGCCCTGTGCCTGGTTCATATCTCTCCCCCCGACCTGCATTAACAATGCAGGCCTTAAAGTCTTATCTGAATTTTCTTATAGCGTCCCATCTAGAATACTTTCTAACATGTTATGTGCAAGCTTAATAACGCGGCAATGTAAAAACTTTTCAAAAGAGCGTCGCGCGGGCCGTCACAGGGAGATTGACATGGCATCCACGGAACACACGCATCTGGCGGACAGCGGCACGCTGGACCCCACCGGCAACACCCTGAGCCCGGTGACGCCAGAGGAAAAAACCTGGGGGTGGTTCGCCATCTTCAACATCTGGGCCAATGACGTGCAGTCGCTGTTTGGCTACTCGTTGGTGGCGTCTCTGTTCATCTCCTATGGCGTCGGCGGCTGGACTGCCTTTGCGGCGCTGGTGGTGTCGGGCCTGTTCGTGATGTGGATGGTGAATCTCTCCGGCGCCGCGGGCGAGAAATACGGCATCCCCTATCCGGTGCTGGCCCGCGCCAGCCTCGGCACCGAAGGCGCCAAGCTGCCGGCGGTGCTGCGCGCCACGGTGGCGGTGTTCTGGTACGGGGTGCAGGTCTATTTCGCCTCCACCGCGCTGGCGCTGCTGATCCGGTCGCTCACCGGGCTGAGCGGCGGGGCGGAGATCTTTGGCCTCACCGGCATCGACTGGCTGTCCTTCGTGCTGGTCTGGGGCTTTCACATCGTGATCTTCTGGCGCGGCATGAACTGGGTGGAGACCTTCCTCAATATCGCCGGACCCTTTGTCTATGTGGTGATGATCGGTCTCGTGGTGGTGCTGTGGCAACGCTCCGACGGGGAGCTGCTGTCGGCCACCGCAACCATCTTTGCCAATCCCGAAGGCACCTTCTGGACCGAATTCAACGGCTTCATCGCCATCATCGGCACCATGGTGGCCTATTTCTCGGCGGTGATGATCAACTTCTCCGATTTCTCGCGCTATGCCAAGGACAAGCCGACGATGGTGAAGGGGAACCTGGCCGGTCTGCCGTTCAACATGATCCTGTTCTCGGCGCTGGCGCTGCTGACCACCGGTGGGGCCGCCGTGGTCTTTGGCGAGGAGATCATCAACCCGACCGAGATCGTCGAGCGCACCGACAGCGTGCTGCTGGGCATCATTGCCGCGATCACCTTCTTTGCGGCGACGGTGGGCATCAACCTGGTGGCCAATTTCATCCCGGCGGTGAATGGCATCGCCAACCTGTCGCCCGAGACCATCAGCTTTCGCAAGGCGGGGCTCATCACCTCGGTGTTTGCGCTGGTGATCGGCGGTTTCTGGACCAGCTTCATCAGCCAGTTCGGCATCAGCGGTTTTGTCAACACGCTGGGGGCGACGCTGGCGCCGATCTTCGGCATCATGATTGTGGACTACTACCTGCACCGCAAGGAGCAGCTGAACCTCGCGGATCTTTATGACACGCAAGGCGGCGCCTACCACTACAACAACGGCTGGAACGGCGCGGCGGTCAAGGCCTTTGCCCTGGCGGGGATCTTCTCGGTGGCCACCGTCTGGGTGCCCTGGTTCGGCTTCCTTTCCGGCTACAACTGGGTGATCGGCGCGTTGTTGGGTGGTGTGCTCTATCACGCACTGGCAAAGGGCAACGGCGCGCGCTGAGCACGGTCCCTGCCTCTGACATCATCAATAACGCCCGGCCGAGTGTCGGGCGTTTTTGCATTGGACGGTTCTGGGCAGGCCGGGGGTTGCAATCGGTTTGCCGCTGCGGTTTGAGCAGTCCCGGACCCGCAGTCAACACGAGGCGCAGCCGATGACCAAACTTGCCCACAGCATGATCCGCGTTCTGAACGAGGAGGCCTCCGTGGCCTTCTACAAGGCCGCCTTTGCGATGGAGATCGCGGACCGGCTTGATTTCGACGACTTCACGCTGATCTACATGACCGCCCCCGAAGGCACCTTCGAGCTGGAACTGACCGTCAACAAATCTCGCACGGAGCCTTACGATCTGGGCGATGGCTATGGCCATATCGCGCTTGTGGTTGCGGATCTGGAAGCGGCCCGCGCCCGGGTCGAGGCCGCCGGTGCGGCGCCGCGCGACATCGTCGATTTCCGCCCCGGCGGCGAACGGGTGGCACGGTTCTTCTTTGTCGCCGACCCGGATGGCTATCAGATCGAGGTGATCGAGCAGGGTGGCCGCTTCCGCTAGACGCGGGTGACGCGCCCGGAGCGGATCTCGAACGGCGTCTGACCAAAGCGCAGGCGGAACTTCTTGGAGAAATGGCTCGGCGAGGCAAAGCCGGTGGCCATGGCCACCTCGGTGATCGGCATCTCGCTCTGCAACAGCAGGTTGCGCGCCCGGTCCAGCCGCAGATCGTCGTAGAACCGCTTGGGCGGCAGGCCCACGTAGCGCAGGAACAGCCGTTCCACCTGCCGTTGCGAGATGCCCACCAATTCGGAAAAGCTCTGCATCGGCAGCGGGTATTCGACATTGTCGTCCATCGCCCGGATTATCCGGCGCAGGCGCGGATGGGTGACATGGGCGAAATGGGGCGAGATGTCGGAGGTCAGCGCCTGCAAACGGTGCTGCTGGGTATAGCTCAGCTCATCCGCCACCTGATCGGCCAGTTCGCCCCCGAGCAGGCTGCGAATGAAACACAGCGCAAGGTCGATCGCCGCGGTGCCCGCCGCGCAGGAAAAACTGTCATGCTCAAAGACAAAGGCAGAGCGCGCCAGCATCACCTGCGGATAACCTTCGGAAAAGCTGCTCTGGTGGCGCCAATGGGTGGTGGCGGTCTTGCCGGTCAACAGGCCGGCCATGGCCAGCACCTCGGCGCCGCGCTCCAGCCCGCCGCAACGCACCCCGTGGCGCATGGCGCTGCGCAGGCCGCGCGTGACCGCATCCAGGGTGGCGCGCGGGATGTCAGGCGTGCCGCAGAGCAACAGCAGATCGCCGCGCCGCAAATCCCGGAGGCTGCCGGAAGCAGGCAGGGCGAGGCCGCAGGACGAGGTCACCGGCGCCCCGTCCAGCGTGACGCAGAGGCTTGTCAGGGGCTGCGCGCGGCAGAGCCGGTTGGCCAGTGACAGCGTGTCCAGAAAACCACTCACCGACAGCAGCGAATGCCCCGGCAGCAGCATCAGAACAAAACGCTGCACAGGCGCGCTGATCGCGGGGTCCGGGACAGGCGCCGCGGGGGCGGCGGTCTCTTCCTCAGACATGTGCTGCGGTCTGTCCTGCAACATCGGTCACTCTCCGGTCAGCGGGTTCCGGTCTGGGGCTTGCGGGTTCAGGGTTCCCCTGCGCCGATCTCTTCGCGGCGGCGGATCACATAGGCATCAAGCGCCTCGGCCACGCCCGGGTCGAGCGCCGGTTCCTCGTATTCGCGCAGGGCCTGCTGCCACAGCGCGGTTGCGCGGGTCAGCGCATCCTTGGCACCGGCGGCCTCCCAATTTTCGTAGTTGGTCCAATCCGACAGCAACGGGCGATAGAACGCGGTCTCGTAACGCTCCATCGTATGCGCGGCGCCAAAGAAATGGCCGCCGGTGGGCACCGATTTGATCGCCTCCAGCCCCAGCTCATCCTCGCTGAAGCTGATCGGCTTCATGAATTCCTTCATGTTCTGGATGATTTCGACATCGAGGATGAACTTCTCCATCGACGCGGTCAGCCCCCCTTCGAGCCAGCCCGCCGCGTGGTAGATCAGGTTGGCCCCGCCCATGGTGGCGCCCCAGGTGGACATCATCGTTTCATAGGCGGCCTGCAGGTCGACGCAGTTGGAGGCATTGGCGTTCGAGGTCCGGTAGGGCACCCGGTAGCGCCGCGCCAGCTGACCGGCGATGATATTGGCCTTGGTGTTCTCTGGCGTGCCAAAGGCCGGCGCGCCGGAGCGCATGTCCACATTCGACGTGAACGCCCCATAGAGCACCGGCGTGCCCGGGTTCACCAGCTGCGTCAGCACCACGCCAAACAGCGCCTCGGCATTCTGTTGCGCCATGGCGGCGGGCAGGGTCACCGGCGTCATCGCCCCCATCAGGGTGAAGGGCGTGATGCTGACCGGCTGGCCATGTTCGGCCATCGCCATCAGCCCGTCGGTCATCGCCTCGTCCAGCAGTCGTGGCGAGTTCACCGAGATCACCGTGACCACGCCGGGCACCTCGCGCATCTCCTCGACCGAGATGCCGCGGCTGATCGCCATCATGTTGATGCCGTCCAAGGCCCGCCCGCGCCCGATGGCGGTACAGTGGAAGGTCAGGTCCGACAGGGTGAGATTGGCCAGATAGGTGTCCAGGTGGCGGGTGTTGGCGGGCAGTTCCATCGGGGCTACCACCTGGTTGCCGATGATGTTCACCGCGTTGAAGTGATGCGCCAGACGGATGAAATTGCAGTAATCCTCGTGGTTGCCGGGACGTCTGCCGTTGATCATGTCGTGGGTGTTGGGCGGCCCCGCGACGAGGCCGAAGTTCATCGCGCGGCCACCCATGGTGATGCGCTTTTCGGGATTGCGCGCCACCATGTCAAAGCTTTGCGGCACGGTTTCCAGCGCCTGTGCGACGATGCTTTCGTCGATGCGGATGGTCATCTCGTCCCGGTCCACGATGGCGCCCGCACGTTCGAACAGATCCATCACCGTCTCGCTCATCACCCGGATGCCGGCCTCCGACAGCACCCGCATGGAGGTGCGGTGGATCTGCTCCAGCTGCTCTTCGGTGACCACCTCCAGCGGCTGGTAGGGCAGGTGGGTCTGACTCCAGGGGAGCTGTTCGATCTTGTTCTCCGCACGGGCGGACATGCCGCCGCGGCCGCCCCGTCGTCCTGATCTGGCCATCTGGTCCAAGGTCCTTCATCTGCTGTTTTGTGCAAGCCTAACGCGCGGCGTGGCGCTTGACACATGGACAATCCGGCCCCTAAGACCACATGAAACCGGGGTCATGGGCCGCTGATGAGGTGGCTTGCATGCGGGAGAAGACGATGATGCAGGATCTGCCGCCGCTGAACTATCTGCGCTCCTTCGAGGCCGCGGCCCGGATGCTCAGCTTTACCGAGGCGGCGCGGGAGCTGAACCTGACGCAGGCCGCCGTCAGCGGCCACATCCGCGCGCTGGAGCAATATATCGGCGGGCCGCTGTTCGTGCGCCATCCGCGCTCCCTGACGCTGACCTCGCTGGGCAATGCCTATCTGCCGGGGGTGCAGCAGGCCCTGCAACAGGTGCAACAGGCGACCCATGCGATCCTGCGGCGGCGCGGCGCGGAACGGGTGGTGATTTCCTGCCCGGTGAGCCTGGTGGATCACTGGCTGGCGGATCTGGTGGCCCGGTTCGGCGTGCAGCATCCCGGCGCGGCGGTGACCATCCATGGCCGCGTCTGGGTGGACGAGCCGCCGGAGATTGCCGACATCATCCTCACCAACGTGCATGAGGAAACCCTGGACCGCGCCAGCCTGCCGCTGTGGCGCGACCAGCTGGTGGCGGTCTGCGCGCCCTCCTATCAGGCGCAGGCGGGGGGGCTGAGCGGTCCGCAGGATCTGCCGCACGCCCGGCTGATCCACAGTCTCGGCCGGACGGAGGTCTGGCCGCAGGTGTTCCGCTCCTTCGGGCTGCCCGTCGCTGCCGCCGATCCGGGCGCGGAGGGGGCCAGTCAGGCCAATACCTTCGGGTCGGTGATCGCCCTGGCGGAGGCCGGACAGGGCGTCGCGGTGGTGCCCGGGGTGTTTGCCCGCGCCGGGCTGGCGGCGGGGCGGCTGATGGCGCCGCTCGGGCAGGTGGGCCCGTGCCCCTGGGTCTGCACCCTGTCCGACAGCAGCCTGCTGACCTCGGATGCGGCGCGGGCGTTGCACCGGTTCATCCAGGCGGAGGCCACCTCGGCGCCACCTGTTCTGGACATATAGGTCGCCGCCCCTTGCCAAGCCGGGCGGGCGCATGGTCTGTCTGCCTGCAAAGAGACAACAGACGAGATCCCGCATGACACTGGACCAGAGCCCCACCCATTCCACCCATGACGCCGAGGCAGATGACCGCAACGATCACATCAAGATCTATGTGAACGGCGAGATCGTGCCCAAGGCGGAGGCCAAGGTCTCGGTCTATGATTCCGGCTTCATGCTGGGCGATGGCATGTGGGAGGGGATGCGGCTCTATGACGGCGAGTGGGCGTTTTTCGACGCGCATATGGACCGGCTGTTCAACTCGCTGAAATCGGTGTCGCTGGAGATCGGCATGGGGCCGGAGGACATCCGCGACATCCTTGACCGGACCGCAGCGGCCAATGGGATGACCGGCGACGCCCATTGCCGGTTGATGATCACACGCGGCCCCAAGGCCAAACCGTTCCAGCATCCGGCCCTGTCGAAATGGGGACCAACCGTGGTCGCCATCGTCGAGCATTCGAAACCGGCCGAGAGCCTCTCGACCCATGGCATCCGCCTTGCAACTGTGCCGCAGGTGCGTGGCCTGCCGATGAGCCAGGATGCAAAATACAACAGCCACTCCAAGCTGAACTGCGTGATCGCCTGCCTGCAAGCGGAACAGGCGGGCGCGGATGAGGGGCTGATGCTGGACCCGCATGGGTTTGTGAACACCACCAATGCCTGCAATTTCTTTATCGTGCGCCGCGGCGAGGTTTGGACCTCGACCGGGGATTACTGCATGAACGGGGTCACCCGGCAGAATGTGATCGACCTGTGCCGCGCCAACGACATCCCGGTGTTTGAGAAGAACTTTTCGCTCTATGAGGCCTATGGCGCCGATGAGGCCTTTCTGACCGGCACCTTCGGCGCGCAGACGCCGGTGGCCTCGATCGACGGCAAGGAGATCGGCACTGGCGTGCGTCCGGTGACCACACGTATCCGGGCGCTGTACAAGGATCTGGTGGCCCGGACCGTGGCAGCGCAGAAAGAAGCGCGCCGCTGACGGCGGGCTGGCCTTAGCTCCGGGGTGTGTGCGCGCCCGCCTGCGCCGCTGCGCCCTCGTCGGCGGGCGGCGCGGTATGGGCGGTGATGCCCCATTCGCCGAGCGCGGTGGCAAGCTCCGGATCGGGGTCCTGATCGGTGACAAAATCGCTCACCCGGTCGAGGGGGCAGGTCACGAAGGGCGCGCGCGTATCGCGTTTGGAGTGATCGGCGACCACAATGACCCGATCCGCCCGGGCGGCGACGGCATGGGTGAGGTCTGCCTCCTGCGGATTGCTGGTGACAAAGCCGTGCCGCGGCGAGATACCGTCCGCCCCCACGATCACCGCGTCATAGGAAAACTGCTGCGCCTGCGTTTCCGCCATGCGGCCAAAGCTGCCACGTTCGCCGGACAGGACCTGACCGCCGGTCAGATAGACCCGGTTGCCATTGTGGCCGACAAGGGCGGCCATCGCGGGCAGCGAATTGGTCACCACGGTGAGATCCCTGTGCTGGCGCAGGTGTTCGGCCACATAGGTGGTGGTGGATCCGACATTGACAAAGACCGTCATGCGGTCGCTGAGGAGCGCGGCGGCGGTGCGGGCAATGGCGGATTTTGCGGCGGTATTGGTGGCCAGCGGGGTGGAAAACACCGGCGCGCCATGCGCGGGCCGCAGGACGGTGCCGCCGTGCACCCGGTCGACCTTGCCCGCCCGGGCGAGGCTGCGCACCAGTCGGCGGATGGTCTCTTCGGAGACCCCCAGCGCATGGGCGATCTGCGCGTTGCGGGCGGAGCCGCCGAATCGGGCCAGGACCTCCAGAACCTCATGACCGCGGTGCGGGATCTTTTGGGAGTCCACCATGGGGCAGCGCCTTTGAACACGTGGCAGTGCACCGAAGTAACCATATCCAGATGACGGCCATGTGTCGGCGGAAATCCCGACGCTTCATCGAGGTGGCTGGGGCGCCTGCGCGATCCTCCGGGTGGGGCGCTGTCCTTGGCCTGCGTCGGACGGTCCGGCCTCCGCACCGGCGCGTTGGCCTGTGTGCCGGGCTTCTGGCCCGGCCCGGCTCGGGTGCCTCTGTACGAAACACCAAGAGGGCCGGGCGCCCGCGGTTGGTCGCGCGCGCCCGGCCCGTATTTGCCCAAGCTGGGGGGGGGCGGCCCGGGGTCAGGACGCCCGGCGCAGCGCAGTGGCGTCGTCGGCGTCCAGCTGGAACTTGCGCGCGTTCTGGGCCAGTGAACCGGCCTCGTCCCGCAGGCGTTGGGTCGCGGCCGAGGTCTCTTCGAACATCGCTGCGTTCTGCTGGGTCACCTGATCCAGCTGATCGGCGGCCGAGGTGATTTCCGACAGCCCGGTGGACTGTTCGCGGGCGGCCTCGGCAAGAGCCGAAACGGTTTCGTTGATGGCGGTGATGTGCTCGTTGATTTCATCGAGCGCGGTGCCCGAATCCCGGGCCAGCGTCACGCCGGTTTCCACCTCGCGGCTGGCATTTGCGATCAGCTCCGCGATTTCACGCGCCGCATCCGAGGATTTGCCCGCCAGGGCGCGCACTTCGCCGGCAACCACCGCAAAGCCACGGCCGGCTTCGCCTGCGCGCGCCGCCTCGACCCCGGCGTTCAGGGCCAGAAGGCTGGTCTGGAAGGCAATATCGTCGATCAGCGATGTGATGGAGGAGATCTTCTGCGAGCTTTCCTCGATACCGCGCATCGCATCGATGGTCTGGCGCACCACCTGCGCGCCCCGGGCCGTGCGTTCGCTGGCCTGTTGCACCCGTTCGGAGGCCGAGCGGCTCTCTTCGGCGGAGTTCTTGACCGAGGCGGAGAGTTCGGTCAGCGCGGCCGAGGTTTCCTCCAGCGAGGCGGCCTGGGTTTCCGTGCGCATGCCGAGTTCGCGGGAAGAGGAGTCCAGCGATTCGCTTTCCTGTTCGATATGCATCACCCCGGCAAAGATCTGGCGCATCAGGTCGGAAATCCGGGTCACGGTGGTGTTGAAATCCTCGGCCACCTGGCGGAATTCCTCCGGCATGTCGTCATCGACGCGCACTGTCAGGTCACCTTCGGCAAAGCGCGCCAGTCGCTGACCGAGAATGGCCACCACGCGCTGGCGGTCCTCATCCTTGATCTGGGCCTCGCGTTCCAGCGCCGCCTGCATCTGCAAACCGTCGCGGAAATTGGCCACCGCCTGCGCCATCTGGCCGATCTCGCTGCGGTCCTTGAGACCGGGCACATCGCTGTCGAGGTCCCCGTCCGACATCGTGGTCATGCGATCTTTCAGCGCGTTCAGCGGCGGCAGCGTGTGGCGCAGGATCAGCAGCGACACGCCGATCATCACCGCCAGTACGGCCGCGAGACCGCCCAAGGCCTCCATGCGCATCTGCGCAATGTCGGCCTCGATGTCGTTCACATAGGCGCCGGTTCCGAGATACCAGTCCCAGGGTTCGTAATACTGGGCGTAGGTCAGCTTGGGTTCGACCTGTTCGGTGGCGGGGTTTTCAAAGAAGATGGTGGATTCGGACCGTCCGTTCTCATCCAGCGCACCAAGGATGGTGTCAAAGATCCGGTTGCCGTGCACGTCCGTCAGGTCACGCTGGCTCTCGCCGCCGACCCATTGCGGGCGGAAGGGGTGCACCTTGTACATGATGTCACTGTCAAAGGCGTAGATATAGCCGTTTTCCCCGAACCGAAGGTCATTGAGAATTTCGGCAACGGCAGCCTGCGCCTCCTGGAGGGAGAGCTCCCCGGCCTTGACGCGGGCGTCATAGGCCTCGATGTGGCTGCGACCGATGTCGGTGACATGACGCAATTCGCCCATGCGCAGGGAGTAGGCCTCCTTTGAGGCGCGATCGAGAATGAAGAAGGTCAGGCTGGCTGCTGTGATGAGCGCGAGAGCCACGAGGGCATAAATCCGAGTGGACAATCCGTAGAAAGCGGCGGGCATGATGGGAAAGCCTTGCAAGTTGTCGTTTACACCCTGTTTGCGGCAAAATGACTAATGCGGGCTTTACAGACCCGCAGACTTTGCCCGGCGGCGCAGCGATGCGGCCACAGATGCGGGATCAATTTGGCTAAAATGATACGCGCCCGGTCAGAGGGCGCGCGCGGTGCGCATGGGGCAGGGCGGGCGAAACAGTCCCATGGGATGCCCAGCGATCAGAAAAAAACGCCCGGGACAGGGCCCGGGCGTTTGTCATCACGTCGATGGTGACTGGCTTAGCCGATGATGCCGTTCAGCGTTGCCGAGGGGCGCATCACTGCGGCCTTCTTCTCCACCGAGGGGTGGTAGTAGCCGCCGATATCGGCCGGTTTGCCCTGCGCCGCGGCCAGTTCGGACAGGATCGCGGCCTCGCTGGCGACCAGCTGATCGGCGATCGGCTTGAAGTGTTCGGCCAGCTCCGCGTCTTCGGTCTGCGCCGCGAGCGCTTCGGCCCAGTAGCGGGCGAACCAGTAGTGGCTGTCGCGGTTGTCGGGCTGACCGACCTTGCGGTCCGGCGACTTGTTGTTGTCGAGGATGCCTTGGGTCGCGACCTCTGCTGCGGCGCCCAGCACGCCGGCCTTGTCGTTGCCCTTGACGTCCGCCAGGAACTTGAGGCTTTCACCCAGGGCACAGAACTCGCCCATCGAGTCCCAGCGCAGGTGGTTTTCCTCAACCAGCTGCTGCACGTGTTTCGGGGCAGAGCCACCGGCGCCGGTTTCAAACAGGCCGCCACCGTTCATCAGCTTCACGATCGACAGCATCTTGGCCGAGGTGCCCAGCTCCAGGATCGGGAACAGGTCGGTCAGGTAGTCGCGCAGCACGTTGCCGGTGATGGCGATGCTGTCCTTGCCTGCGGTGATGGTGTCCAGCGACTGACGGGTCGCCTCGCGCGGCGCCAGGATCTGGAACTTATCCGCGACACCTGCGGCCTCCAGCGCGGGCTGCACGTATTTGATCAGCTCGGCGTCATGGGCGCGGTTGGCATCAAGCCAGAAGATCGCCTCCGACCCGGTCAGACGCTGACGGTCCAGCGCCAGCTGAATCCAGTTCTTGATCGGGGCTTTCTTCACGGTGCAGGCGCGCCAGATGTCGCCGGCCTCGACGTCATGGGAATGCAGGGTCTCGCCATTGGCCAGAACCACACGGATCACACCGTCTGCGGGTGCCTCAAACGTGGTCGGGTGGGAGCCGTATTCCTCGGCCTTTTGTGCCATCAGGCCGACGTTGGCGACGGAGCCTGCCTTGGTCACGTCCAGCGCGCCATTGGCTTTGAAGTAGTTGATGGTCTCGTCATAGACGGTGGCATAGCAGTTGTCGGGAATGACGCAGTTCACGTCGCCCTTGTTGCCCTGGGAATCCCAGCCCTTGCCGCCTGCGCGGATCACCGCCGGCATGGAGGCGTCGATGATCACGTCGGAGGGCACATGCAGGTTGGTGATGCCCTTGTCGCTGTCGACCATGTACATTTCAGGACGCTCGGCGCGCACCGCTTCGACGGCTGCGAGGATCTCGGGCTTGTCCTTCACGCGCTCCAGCAGGTCGCCCATGCCGGAGTTTGCGTTGACGCCCAGCGCCTTCAGCTCATCGCCGTATTTGTCGAACACCGGCTTCAGCCAGGCCTTCACCGCGTAGCCAAAGATGATCGGGTCGGAGACCTTCATCATGGTGGCCTTCATGTGCAGCGAGAACATGGTGCCATCGGATTTGGTGTCCTCGATCGCGCCTTCGAGGAAGCGCGACAGCGCCTTGACGGACATGAAGGTCGCATCGGCCACGGTGCCTTCGGCCAGCGGCCATGCGTCCTTCAGAACGGTAACCGCGCCATCCTTGGCAACAAATTCGATCTTTGCGTCGCCCGCCTGGTCGGCGGTGATGGTGGCGGATTTCTCGTTTGCATAGAAATCATTGCCCGGCATCGACGAGACTTTGGTTTTGCTGTCGGAAACCCATGCGCCCATCGAATGCGGGTTGTTCTGGGCGTAGTTCTTCACCGCCTTGGCGGCGCGGCGGTCAGAGTTGCCTTCGCGCAGGACCGGGTTCACGGCAGAGCCCTTGATGCTGTCATACCGCGCCCGGATTTCCTTTTCCGCGTCGGTGGACGGCTCGTAGGGGTAGTCGGGCAGCTTGTAGCCCTGCGCCTGCAGTTCCTCGACCGCGGCCACCAGTTGCGGCACGGAGGCGGATATGTTGGGCAGTTTGATGACATTGGCGTCGGGGGTCTTCACCAGCTCGCCCAGCGCGGCGAGGTCATCGCTCTGGCGCTGCTCTTCGGTCAGGTTCTCCGGGAAGGTCGCGATAATGCGCGCGGCCAGCGAAATATCCTTGGTGCCAACGCTGACACCAGCGGCATCCGCGAACTTGCGGATGATCGGCAGGAAGGAGGCCGAGGCCAGCTCCGGCGCTTCGTCTACGATGGTATACAAAATGTCCGGCGTTGAGTTTTCTGCCATGTTCCACAACCTTTCTACGAATACGGAAGTTGTTTTTGTCGTCTCTGCGGCGTGGCTGCCGCGTCACCTGGTGGCTGGTCCGGAGCAACAGACGGTCTGCGCCTGGGTCCGGACATGCATCATGTCTACACGCCTCTCCTAGACCAGTGCATCGCGCAACGCAATTGGCTGGTTGCGCAAAGGCCGCTTTGTTGGCGCAAGTTTTCCGGTTTTGACTATCCATGCGCGGGTTTGCCTCGCCTTTTGCGCAGCGGGACTATGCGGTCGCGTGCGTGCAGAGCACAGCGGCGACGTGGTTAATCAGACCTGCGGCGTTATGGTAAACGCCTTGGCCCCGGTGCGGGCGTGGCCCGGGCGGGGGGGACCCGGGCTGCGCTCCCGGAGCCGCGCCGCCCGATAAATGAGAAGCAGAATTGCGCAAAGAGCGGTTTTGCGATAATATTCTTACATCTGAATGTGGGGGATCTGACAATGCGGGCCAGTTCAGGAGGGCATTTGGTTCTATATGCGCCCGTACCGGTGTTCCGGCAGGGGCCGGACCTCTATATCGAGCGTCAGGCCGTTAACGGTTTGCGGCTGTGGGCGCGGCATTTTGATCAGGTCACCGTGGTGATGCCGGAAAAGCCCGGGCCGCACCCCGAGGGCTGGATGCCGCTGGCCGAGGCCATGGCACCGCTGACGGGCGTTCGGCTGGAAACGGTGCCCTCGGCCTATAGCCCGCTGGAGTTTCTGCGTTGCTGGCCTCATCACCACCGGCGTTTGCGGGCCCTGATTGCGCAGGGGGATTACCTCAGTTTTGCCATCGGCGGCCTGTTCGGCGACTGGGGCGCGGTCTGCGCGATGGAGGCGCTGCGACTGGGCAAACGGTTTGCGATCTGGACCGACCGGGTCGAATCCGATGTGCTGCGCCAATCCCGCGAGTGGGGAAACTGGAAGCAGCAGCTGAAGTCCCGGCTTTACCGGCGGCCGATGGCCTGGCTGGAGCGCGCCCTGATTTCACGTGCGGACCTCGGCCTGTTTCACGGCCGCGAGACCTTTGACGCCTATGCGCGGTTCAGTCGGAACCCGCAACTGGTGCATGACATTCATATCTCCGATGCGGACCATATCACCACGCCCCGCTTGCGGTACAAACGCGCCGCCGTGGCGCGCCGCCCTCTACGTATCGTCTATGCCGGTCGCGCCGAGGGCATGAAAGGGCCGATGGACTGGATCTCCGTGCTGGAACGGCTGGCGGTGCTGAATGTGCCCTTCGAGGCCGAGTGGCTCGGCGATGGCAGCTGCCTTGCGGCGATGCGGTCGCGGGTTCAGCGCGCCGGGCTTCAGGATCGGGTGCGGCTGGCCGGATTTGTCGAAGATCACGCCGAGGTGCGGGCGCGCTTGCAGCATGCGGATCTGTTCCTGTTCTGTCACAAGACCGCGGAATCGCCACGCTGCCTGATTGAGGCGCTGACGGCGGGGACACCCATCATGGGCTATGACGGCGCTTATGCCCGGGATCTGATCTCGGCGCATGGGGGCGGGGTCCTGGTGCCCCGGGGCGAGTCGCAGGCGCTGGCGCACAGCGTGGCGGCGCTGAATGCGGATCGCAGCGCGCTGGGCCATCTGATGACACGCGCGCATGCGGATGCGGCGCCCTTCACCGATGAAAAGGTCTTTGCCCATCGCAGCGAGTTGATCCGCACCTATCTTGCGCCGCGCACGCCGGGCGCAGGGCCGCGGCGGGCCAAGCTACGGCCCGTGGCGGGTCACTGACAGCCACGGCAGGCGGCGCGCGGACAGCGGTGCACGACCCGCGTGCCTATTCGCGCACTTCGTCAGGGGCCACGCCCCAAAGCTTGCTCTTCGGGGCCCAGCCGGAATGCCCGCCGGCGGTGATTTCACACCAGTCGATCTCGCAGGCGCCAAGCTGGGCGACCACGCCCAGTTCGAAGGCCGCCATGACAGGCGCATCCGGCGCGGGCTGGGCGCGCACCCGGAGCATGTCTTCCTCCACCAGCACGGTGCGAATGCCGGACAGCAGCGCATAATGCACCCAGCCGCCGGCGCCGTCGCGGTCGCGCACCCGGCGCCAGTGGCCATATTCGGCGATGATCTCCAGCGGCATGCCACGGCGTTTGAACACCCAGTCGATCCGGTGGGTCAGGGATGGGCCGCGCCGCACGTTGCCCTCGGCCGCCTTCATGGAGACGAACCGCGGCAGCGGCAGATTGGTCACCGGACCGCGTTTCTGCGCGGTTGCGGCGGCCTGCGCGGCGACCTGTTCGGACGTCCCCAGTGAGAGCATCACCACCAGACAGGCCGCCACGACCGCGCCAAGCAGCCTCTGCGCGGCCGTTCTGCTGCGCGGGCGTGGCCTGCGACCTTGTGATCCAAAGATGTTCTGCACGGCCTCGATGCCCATTCTTGTCCCGGGCGCCTTGTTTTTTATGATCCTGACACCCGCTGATCCTGACCGCGTGCATAACGCAACGCAGGCTTGGGCGGAAGGGTGCTTGTGCCCGCAATTATCTTGCGACACGATGCCATGGAACGGATCGACTTGCATAGCCCGAGGGAGAAGGCACGTGCCCAGAGAACGCCTGAGTGTTGTTGTTACGCGACGGTTGCCAGAGCCGGTGGAAACCCGCCTGAGTGAGCTGTTCGACGTGCGGTTGCGCACCGATGACACCCCGATGCGCCGCGAAGAGCTGGCGGCCGCCATGAAAGAGGCCGATGTGCTGGTGCCCACAGTCACCGACACCATTGATGCAAGCCTGCTGGGGCAGGCCGGAGAGCGGCTGCGGCTGATTGCCAACTATGGCGCCGGGGTCGACAATATCGACGTCGCCACGGCCCGTCAGCGTGGCATTCTGGTGTCCAATACGCCGGGCGTGCTGACGGATGACACCGCCGACATGACCATGGCGCTGATCATGGCCGTGGTGCGCCGCATTCCCGAAGGTCTCGCCATCATGCAGCGCGGCGGCTGGGAGGGCTGGTCGCCGACGGCCATGCTGGGGGGGCGTCTGGCGGGCCGGCGCCTTGGGATCCTTGGCATGGGGCGCATTGGTCAGGCGGTCGCCCGCCGGGCCCGCGCCTTTGGCATGCAGGTCCATTACAACAATCGCCGCCGCCTGCGCCCCGAGGTCGAAGAAGAGCTGGACGCCACCTGGTGGGAGAGCCTCGATCAGATGGTGGCGCGGATGGATGTGATCTCGATCCATTGCCCCTCGACGCCTTCGACTTTTCATCTGATGAACGCCCGCCGCCTGAAGCTGTTGAAGCCGGATGCGGTGATCGTGAACACCTCCCGCGGTGAGGTGATCGATGAGAACGCCCTGACACGCGGCCTGCGCGGCGGTGAAATCGCCGGCTGTGGTCTGGATGTCTATGAACACGGCACCACCATCAACCCGCGCCTGCGCGAGCTGCCCAATGTGGTGCTGCTGCCGCATATGGGGTCGGCGACGCTGGAAGGGCGGATCGAGATGGGCGAAAAAGTTCTATTGAACATCAAGACATTTGAAGACGGGCACCGGCCACCGGATCAGGTGGTGCCCTCCATGTTGTAGGCGCCGTGCCCGGCCTTTTGCGGGCGGCGCGTTTTGGGAGGACGATATGAAAAAGACATTTTTGACCGGGGCGCTGTTGGCGTCCCTTGCAACGCCTTTGATCGCCCAGCAGGCTGCGGATGCTGTCGCGCCTGAAACCGCAACCATCGGCCCCGGCGCGGCGGGTCTGGTGCTCTCTGATGCAGCATCTGCCGCGATGGCGGCCCGCAACGCGGGCGAGCCGGTGCTGGCGGATGACTGGATGGTCGCCGCTGCCAACCCGCTCGCGGTCGAGGCGGGCGCACGGGTGCTGCGCGACGGCGGCACGGCGGCAGATGCGATGGTTGCGGTGCAAACGGTGCTGGGGCTGGTGGAGCCGCAGTCCTCCGGCCTCGGTGGCGGCGCGTTCCTTGTCTATTATGATGCCAAGACCGGCGCGCTCAGCACGCTGGACGGGCGCGAAACCGCGCCGCTTGCGGCGACCCCGACCTTGTTTCAGGATCATAATGGCGAGCCGTTGAAATTTTTCGACGCGGTTGTGGGTGGTCGTTCCGTTGGCACGCCGGGCACACCGGCGCTGATGGAGACCGCACATCGCAAATGGGGTAAATCCAACTGGGGCGGGTTGTTTACCGATGCGATCCGGCTGGCAGAGTTGGGCTTTGCCGTGTCGCCAAGGATGGCGGAGTCGATTGCAAACGATGCGGAGCGCCTAAGCCGGTTCCCCGAGACTGCGGCCTACTTCTTGCCCGAGGGTGCCCCGCTAGAGGCTGGTCAGGTCATCACCAACCAGCCTTATGCCGATGTGCTGCGCCGCATCGCGATGGAGGGCACGGATGCGTTCTATACCGGCCCGGTCGCGGCGGATATCGTCCGCACGGTGCAAAGCGCCGCTGGCAATCCGGGCGTTCTGTCGGAGCTTGATCTGGCGCTCTATCAGGTGAAGGAACGCCCGGCGGTCTGCGCCAGCTACCGCGCTTATGAAGCCTGCGGCATGGGTCCGCCGTCCTCTGGGGCGCTCACCGTGGGGCAGATCCTTGGCATGCTTGAATCCTATGATCTGGCGGCACTTGGGGCGGACAATCCGGTCAGCTGGCGCTTGATCGGCGATGCCTCGCGCCTCGCTTTTGCCGACCGGGGCCGCTACATGGCCGACAGTGACTTTGTGCCGATGCCCACCAAGGGTCTGGTGGATGCCGAGTACCTCGCAGAGCGCGCAAAGCTGCTGCAAGGCGACACGGCACTGGACAGCGTTGCCCCCGGTACGCCCACGTTTGACCACGCGCTGATCTGGGCCGATGACGAAAGCATCGAGTTCCCCTCGACCTCGCATATCTCCATCGTCGACCAATACGGCAACGTGCTGTCGATGACGACGACGATCGAGAACGGGTTTGGCTCGCGTCTGATGACCAACGGGTTCCTGTTGAACAACGAACTGACCGATTTCTCCTTCCGCAGCCACCGCGATGGGGTGCCGATTGCGAACCGATTGGAACCGGGCAAACGTCCTCGTTCCTCGATGGCGCCGACTATCGTGATGCAGGACGGAAAACCGGTTCTAGCGATCGGCTCTCCGGGCGGCAGCCGCATCATCGGCTATGTGGCCACCGCGATTGTGGGCTGGGCCGATTGGGGTCTCAACGTGCAGGAAGCGCTGTCGCTGCCGCATGCGGTGAACCGCTTTGGCACCTATGATCTGGAGGCTGGCACAGAGGCCGAGACATTCGAGGCCGCGCTGACGGATATGGGGTTTGAGGTCAACATCCGCGATCTCAACTCCGGTCTGCATGCGATCGAGATCGGCGAGGGCCTCAAGGGCGGTGCAGATCCGCGCCGCGAAGGTATCGCGCTCGGCCGGTAGGCGGGCAGGGGCCTTGGCCCCTCCCGAACCGGGGCAATGCGTCATGGGCTTGAGCTGTGACGACCGGCGGCCTAGAGTGCGCCGACATGATCGTTAACAAGGCAAATGAAGCATCTGCCGTGTTGACCGTCCCGAGATTGTGAAAGGACACCACCATGGTTCAGGCCACCACCTTGCCCCGCAACGAAGGCGGGATCACAGCCGCGGTCGAGGCGCTGTCTGCGCAATTCGGCGACCGGCTTCAGACCGGGCAGACCCTGCGCGAGCAGCACGGGCACACCACCACCTGGATCGAGAACCAGGCGCCGGACGCGGTTGTCTTCCCCACCTCGCGCGAGGAGGTTTCCGACATCGTGAAGGTCTGCGCGGAGTTTGGTGTTCCGGTCATTCCCTTTGGCACCGGCACGTCGCTGGAGGGGCACGTCAATGCGCCTGCCGGTGGCATCTGCATCGACATGATGCGGATGGACAAGATCCTTGCCGTCCACCCGGAGGATCTGGATGTGGTGGTGCAGCCCGGCGTGACGCGCGAGCAGCTCAATACCTATCTGCGTGATCAGGGGCTGTTCTTTCCCATCGATCCCGGCGCCAACGCTTCGCTTGGTGGCATGGTGGCGACACGCGCCTCCGGTACCAATGCAGTGCGCTATGGCACCATGAAGGACAATGTTCTGAGCCTGGAGGCGGTGATGGCGGATGGCACCATCATCCGCACCGCTTCGCGGGCGAAAAAATCCTCTGCGGGCTATGACATGACCCGCCTTCTGGTCGGCTCCGAGGGCACACTGGGACTGATCACGGAAATCACCCTGCGCCTTCAGGGCATCCCCGAAGCGATCCGCTCGGCGCGCTGTTCGTTCCGATCGGTGGATGAGGCCTGCCGTGCGGTGATGATGACCATCCAGTACGGGATCCCCGTGGCCCGCATCGAACTGCTGGACGAGATGAGCGTGCGCGCCGCCAATCAGCATTCTGGCCTGAGCCTGCCCGAAGTGCCGTTGCTGCTGCTGGAGTTTCACGGTTCTGACACGGGTGTGGTGGAGCAGGCCGATACCTTTGCCCAGATCGCCGAGGAATTTGGCGGCTTCGACATCGCCGCCACATCGACCGCCGAAGAGCGCAACAAGCTCTGGCAGGCGCGTCACGACATGTATTGGGCCTGCCTCGGGTTGCGCCCCGGCGCCAAGGGGATTTCGACCGATGTCTGCGTGCCGATCTCGCGGCTGGCGGAATGTGTCTCCACCGCGCGCGCCAAGGCCGAGGAAATGGGGCTGATGGCGCCGATGGTTGGCCATGTGGGCGACGGCAACTTCCACGCGCTCCTGCTGATCGACATGGAGAGCGCCGAGGAGCGCGCCAAGGCGGACGACTATGTCGGGTGGCTCAACGATCTGGCGATCTCGATGGAGGGCACCTGCACCGGCGAGCATGGCATCGGGCAGGGCAAGCGGCCCTATCTGCGCCGCGAGATGGGCGAGACAACCCGCTTTATGGCGGCGGTGAAGGCGGCGCTTGATCCCGACAATATCCTCAACCCCGGCAAGATCCTCTCTGACTGAGGCAAACAGATCCCCGTCAAATTTCTGCCTCATCTCCCCGCTAGGTCTGGCACCGGGAAATCGGGTTTAAATCGGGGCGGGGATCTTTGCATGTTTCTTGTCAGACGCGCCATCTGGCTGCTGCGCCTTTACACGAATGTTCTGCTCGTCGGGGTGATGATCATCGCCGTGGATGTCGACTTGCAGGCCAAGGCGGCGGGGCAGACGATCACCTCTTATGACCGCATGGCCTATATCGAGACGGTGCAGCGGCGGTTGCGCGGCGAGACGCTGCGCGGGCCTGCGACGCCGCTTGATGTGTCGATGATGGCCTATCGCGGTGTGTTGCAGGCCCGTCTGGCGATCCTCGGCCTTGAGGCCCCGCGCGAGGATGTGGCGCTCTTGCCGACCTCTGCCCAGGGGACGGGGCAGGCGGCGCACACCGGGCAATTTGATGCCGCATATGGTCAAACTCTGCCGGGGGATGCGACATCCGGCGCGGCAGAGGACGCCCAGCGCCCCTGCGTGCGGCGCGGCAATGTGCTGGACTGCTGACCCGCATCCGCGCGGCGCGCAACAATATATCCCGGCGAAACCGGCCTCTCCGCCGTATCTATTTGAGGAAACCGCTGCGCGAAGTCGGTTTTGTCATTTTTTGCGTCGGACTGATTTCGCACCCTCGCTAAACTCTCCTCCATAACCGATTCAATCGTGAATCAGAGAACTCGGAGAGCGGGCTCATGAAAACCCAAGTCAAAGCACTTGTTGTCGGTGGTGGTGCCGTCGGCACCTCGATCGCATATCATCTGGCCAAAGCTGGCTGGGACGACGTCATGCTGATCGAGCGTGACGAGCTGACCTCCGGCTCCACATGGCACGCGGCTGGCCTGCTGCCGTTGTTCAACATGTCCTATGCGACCACCCACATCCACAAATACTCGGTGGATTTCTACAAGACCCTTGAGGAAGAAACCGGCCTCAACGCGGGTTTCGCCGTGGTGGGCAACCTGCGCATGGCGCAGACCCAGGAACGCATGGACGAATACATGCTCTATGCCTCCACCGCGGAAACCTGTGATGTGGCCTATGAGTGGCTGACCCCGGAGCAGATCAAGGAGCGCTGGCCGCTGATTGAGACCGGCGACCTCAAAGGCGCGATCTATCACACCGAGGATGGCTATATTAACCCCGCAGACGTGACCCAGGCGATGGCCAAGGGCGCCCGTCAGCGCGGCGTCGAGATCGTGCGCAAACTGCAAGCCGATGCCTTCCACTGGACCGGCACCCATTGGGAAGTCACCTGCACCAAGATGGTCGAAAAGGGCGGCAACCTCGTGGAGAGCGACGAGCAGGTCGTCATCACCGCCGAGCATGTTGTGACCGCCTCCGGCAACCACGCGCAGCGCACCGCCAAGATGCTGGGCATCAAGATGCCCGCGATCCCGGTGGAGCACACCTTCATCGTCATGGACAAGGACCCCGAGCTGGTCAAATGGCGCGAGGCCGGCAACCCGGAGCACCCCGTCATCCGTGACGCGGACAATGAATCCTACGCGCGTGAAGAGCGTGGCGGCTGGATCCTCGGCATCTATGAGCACGGCGCACCGGCGCGATTTGAACATGGCGTGCCGGACAGTTTCCGCGCGGACCTGTTCCCGCTCGATCTGGACCGGATCGCGGATCAGTATATGGCGATGGCGGAGCGTGTGCCCTCCTGTGCCGAATCCGGCCTGAAGGATGATTTCAACGGCCCGATCTGCTACACCCCCGACGGCAACCCGCTGGTGGGTCCGGCGCCGGGTCTGCGCAACATGTGGCTGGCTGAGGGCTTCTCCTTCGGCATCACCGCGGCGGGTGGCACCGGCTACTATCTGGCGCAGATGATGGTGGACGGCGAGGCCGAGATCGACATGGCGTCGCTCGACCCCAAACGCTACTCCTCCAACTGGCTGACCACCGAATTCGCAGCCCGCAAGAACGAAGAGTGCTACGAGCACGTTTACATCCTGCACCACCCGGACGAAGAGCGCCCCGCCGCGCGCCCGCTGCGCACCGCGCCCGCGTTCGACCGTCAGAAAGCCCGTGGCGCCCAGTTCGGCTGGGTCAACGGCTGGGAACGTCCGAACTATTTCGGCCCCGTGGATGCGCCGGAAAACTTTGACCACGACGCCCGGTCCTTCCGTCGCGGCGGCTGGTGGCAACATGCGGTGGACGAGGCCAAGGCGATCCGCGAGGGCGTGGGCCTGATCGACGCCACCGCCTTTACCAAGCATATCGTCAAGGGACCCGGCGCGACGGCTTTCCTCGACTGGTTCACCTGTAACAAGCTGCCCAAGGTGGGCCGCATCAACCTGACCTATGCGCTGACCGTGGCGGGCACCACCCGCACCGAGTACACCATCGTCCGGCTCAAGGATGACGAGTACTATCTGGTCTCCGCCGGTGCCTGGACCGAGTACGACGCCGACTATCTGAAGAAGGCGATCGAGGACAAGGAAGCCGAGTTCGGCCGCATCGAGCTGCAGGATGTGACCACCCAGTGGGGCGTCTTTGCCATTGCCGGTCCGAAATCCCGCGATGTCCTGAAAGAGGTGATCGTGGATGCCGACCCGGAGACCGCGCTGTCCAACAAGCGCTTCCCCTGGCTGTCGGCGCGTCAGATCGAACTGGGCATGTGCCCGGTCAACGCGATCCGTGTGGCCTATACCGGTGAGCTGGGCTGGGAACTCCATCACCCGATGGAGATGCAGAACTACCTGTTCGACCTCTTGGAAAAGGCAGGCGAAAAGCACGGCATGAAGCTGGTCGGCGCACGGGCGCAGAACTGGCTGCGTCAGGAGAAATCCTACCGTGCCTTTGGTAACGAACTGGGCCGCGACGCGACCCCGCTCGAAGCCGACCTGCCGCGCTTTGTCGATCTGTCCAAGGACTTCTTCGGCAAGGACAAGCTGGAAGAGACCGGCGTGCGCGTCAAATGCTGCACCCTGCTGATCGACGGGCCAAGCGATGCCGATCCGTGGGGACACGAGGCGGTTTATGCCGAGGATGGCACCCGCGTTGGCCGTCTGACCTCCGGCGGCTACTCGGTGGCCTTCGAGAAATCCATCGGCATGGGCTATGTGAAGCCCGAGTATGCGGTCGAAGGCACCAAGCTTCAGGTCAAGATGCAGGACAAGCTCTGGGATGCGGTTGTCACCTGCGACAGCCCCTATGACCCGAAAAACGAAACCATCCGCAAGGACGGCTGATCCGACATCGCCTGACAGCCCTGCCGGACAGGGCTGTCAGGCGCATGCAACACACGCGCGCCCCGGCACCGCCGGGGCGCGTTTTTTCTTGGCCACACCGGTTTGGTCCGGGATATTGTGCGCACCTGTACACCGCTGCGGAATCGCGGCGTCAGAGGTAGCCGGGACAGTGATAGTGAGTAACCTACTTTCCGTGTTTGGGGCGATCCCGCCGCAGAGGCTGGACCTTTTCACCCGCGTGTTCTGCATCGCGCTGTTTCTCGGTCTGGCGGTCAAAAGCGTGCTGATGAACCATCTGCCGCTGGCCGTGATCCTGGTGTGCCTGGCAGGCATTATCCTCGTCAATCTGACCGCCCTGCAGCTGGGGCGCAGGCCACCGGTGCCATTGTCGGTCCTGGTTGTGGTGCTGACGGCGACGATCCTGATGACCACGCATTACGTCGGCATCGCCGGTGCGATCTGGATGTTTCCGACCCTGATCGGCCTGCGGTTTGCGGGGCGGTCGTCGCAACATCTGCCGGCGCGACTGGCATTGATCGTGCTGGTGCCCGTCCTCATCTTCCTGCAAGGGGATGCGCCCAATGCGGCGCGGTTGTTTGCAGCCGCCCTGATTGCCTCGGCCTACCTGTGGTTGGCCGAGGGCGAAATCCTGTCGTTGCGGGCCAAACTGGACCTGGACGAGGGGCGCGATCCGCTCACCCGGGCCTATGGGCGCGCGCGACTGGAGCGAGACCGGGCCTTGATCCCGGCGATCGCGCCGGTGGGGCTGGTGCTGCTGCGCCTGGACGGGGTTCTGGCGCTGCGCGCGCGCGAGCAGGGAGACCGAGTGGACCAGGTGCTGGCCCGCGTTGTCCGGGAGGTCGAACCGATGCTCAACACGCGCGAACGCCTGTATCGGCTTGGCGGCGGCGATTTCCTGGTGGCACTGGCGGGCTGGCGGTCGTTTGAAAGCTACGAACTGGGGCAGCAACTCTGCAAGAGCCTGCAACCGCTGTTGCCCAAGGGGGTTGTCCTGCGCTGCGGTGTGTCCGAAGTCTACGACCCCGCAGCGCTGGAGGCGGCGCTGGAGATCGCCCGCGCGCAGGTCGAAGAGGCCTCCGCCCGCGGTGCACCGCCGTCTCCGGCCCCGGCGCACTGACAGTGGCCACGCCGGTTGTCCGTGCGGGCCCCGGTTCGGTCGGCTGTCAGCGCGTCAGGTCCTCGCGACTGATGATGCCGTCGCCATCGCGGTCAAGACTGCGGGCAAAGCGGGCAGAGCTGCGATAGTATTCGTTTCGCGAGATGTAGCCATCCGCATCGCTGTCGGAAAAGGTGAAGGCATCAATCCGTCCCGGGCTGGCGTTCTCGGCGATATAGGCCTGACCAAGGCTGGCATAGCGGTCGCGGGCCTCCAGCAGCAGACGGTCAAACTCCACCGCGCTGAGCTGGCCATCCCCGTCCAGATCGACGTTGGGGAATTGCAGATTGCGCGAGGCGATGGCTTCCTCCACCGTGACCACCCCGTCGCCATCAAAATCAAGACTGTGCAGGAAACTGGACTGCGCCAGAGCGGGGGCACTGGTCAGCAGGAGGGCTGTCAGCATCGGCACCAAGCCATGGACAGTCTTGTTGCGGGGAAGAACGGCGGCGCCGGAGCGGGAAAACTGCACCATGGACAATGACTCTGCTTCTTTTTGTACAGCAGAAATAGGCGCGCCGATGCCGGGTTTTGAGGGGCGGCTGTTACAAAACTGTCAAGTTTCTGCACATCTTATGTGCGGGACAGGATCAAGCAGAGGTTGTTGGCGGGCATTTCCACCGGTGCGGCGAGGGTCAGGCCCGCCTCTGCGGCCCATTTCGCTACCTGTGCGACGTCTTTGTAGCCGATGTCGGGGTCATGGGCGGTGAGTGCGGCGTGAAAACTGCGGTCTCCCTCGCTGACCAGCTGCCCGTCGCGGGCGAAGGGGCCGTAGATCACCATGCGTCCGGTGCGCGACAGTGCGGTCGCCGCCTCGGTCAGCACCGTGCGGACCTCATCGGCGCTGATCAGGTGCAGGAGGTTGGCCAGCACGATCAGATCGAAGGGGCCGATCAAGGCCCCCCAGCCGGGTGAGGTGGCATCCAGTGCGGCGGCGGTTGCAACATTCGTCAGCCTGGCCTCTGCCACATGGGCATCGATGCTGGCGCGCCGGCCGGGGTCGATATCGCTGGGCTGCCAGTCGAGGCCGGGCAGGGCGCGGGCATAGCCCACCACATGCTGGCCGGTGCCGCTGGCAATTTCCAAGGCGCGGCCCCGGGCGGGGGCCTGTGCCTCCACCACCTCCAGCAGCGGAGCAAGGTTGCGGGCGGCAGCGGGGGCAAAGAGCTTGCCGCCGTCGGTTGCCTCGGCCACCGAGGCCTGCCCGGGCACGGATCGAAATGGCATCAGGCGAACCTTTCCGGGGCGAGCGCGGCAATCAGGTCGCGGTCTATTTCCGGGTCACGGCCCGCCACCAAATCGCGCAGCAGGCGGGCCGAGGCCGGGGCGCTCTGGAACCCGTAGCCGCCCTGGCCTGCATACCACCAGAAGCCGGGCTGCCGGGGATCTTGGCCAAAGACCGGCACCCCGTCGGGGGCGAAGCTGCGTAGCCCGGCCCAGCTGGCCTCGAGCCGGGTGACCGGGGTGGTGACCATCTCCTCGTAGCGGGCCAGCCCCTCGGCCAGCACCATGTCATCCGCCCAGGCATCCTGTGGCGGCACCGGATCGGCGTCGGCGGGCGAGACCAGCAGCTTGCCGGCCTGGGGCTTGGCATACCAGGCTTCGTGCACGCCCATCAGCATCGGCCAACCGCTGACATCATGCCCGCCGGGCGCGGGCAGCTGCGCCATCGAGCGGCGCCTAGGCTGGATGCCCACGGGCCGGACCCCGGCCATCTCGGCAATCACATCGGCCCAGGCCCCGGCGGCATTGACGATCTGCCGCGCCTCAAAGCTGTCGCTGCGGGTTTCCACCAGCCAGCCCGCGCCGTGCCGGGTGATTGCGGTGACCTCCTGCCGGGGGCGGGTGTCGCCGCCGCGTTGGCGCAAGAGCTTGGTCCAGTCTCCCATCAGCCGGTCGGTGTCGATGTCGGTGGCGGTGTCATGGGCGGCCGCAAAGGCCACCTTGTCCGGGTTCAGGATCGGAACACGGGCCAGGGCCTCCGCCGCCGGTATTTCGGCCAGATCCAGCTCGGCCAGATCCGCCTCAAATCCCGCGCGCTGATCTTGGCGGGCCACCAGCATCAATCCGCGCGGGCTGAGGTAGCTGTCGCGCCCGTCGCCCGGGGTTTCGAAAAACGCGCGGCTGGCCTGCGACAGCGCCTTGATCGGGGCGGGGCCGTAGTCCTCTTCGAACATCGCGGCGGAGCGGCCCGAGGCATGAAACCCCAGCACATCCTCGCGCTCCAGCAAGAGGGTGCTACCCAGTTCCGCCAGATGCGCCGCCGCAGCAATCCCGGCCACGCCGCCGCCGATGACAAGAAAGTCGATCATGCTTCCTCCAACCGGTCTGTTGCGGGTGCGGGGCGCGGGCTGAGGGCCGAGAGGCGATCATAGAGTTCCGGCGACATGTCGAATTGGGTTGCCGCCAGCGACGGGGCGAGCTGTTCGGCAGAGCGCGCCGACAGGATCGGCGCCGGGTGCGCGGGATGCGCGGCGGCCCATGCCACGGCCAGGGTTGCGGGATCGGTGCCCAGCTCTGCGGCGATGTCCAGCAACTCGCGCGCGGTCTGATGCATCCAGTCCTGCCCGTAGCGCGCGGCATAGCGGGCGTCCTCGCTCAGCCGGCCGGAGCCACCCCGGGCGTATTTCCCGGTCAGCAGCCCGCCACCCAGCGGCGAGTAGGGCACGGGCAGAATGCTCTGATCCATGCACATCGGCAAGAGTTCCACCTCCGCCTGGCGTTTGACCAGCGAATACATCGGTTGCAGCACGTCGATTTGCAGACCAAGGCGCGCCGCCAGCGCCACGGCCTTCATCACCTGCCAGGCGGCAAAGTTGGACAGGCCCACGTGCCGGATCAACCCGCGCTGTTGCAGCTCGGCAAAACAGGTCAGCGTGTCCTCCAGCGGCGTCTCCGGGTCAAAGCGGTGCAGATACAGCAGGTCCACGCTATCAAGACCGAGCCGCTGGCGGCAGGTGTCGAATTGCGCCTGCATATTGGCCGCGCTGGCCCCGCCGGTGTAGCCGACCTTGGTTGCGATATAGAGATGTTCGCGCTCGGGCGCGATCAGCGTGCCGAGCAGCTCTTCGCTGGCGCCCTCGGTATAGACCCAGGCGGTATCGAAATGGCGCAGCCCGGCGGCCCGGCAGGCGGTGAACATCTCAGTCGAGGCCCGCGCGTCGGCACGTCCTCCGAACTGCATGCAACCAAAGGAAAAACGGCCAATGTCCTGACCTGAAATGGTGGTGAGCGGGGGGCGGCTGATCTGTGTCATGTGGCAAAGACTGACACGCGCGGACGGCAAGGGCAACGGCGAGATAAATGGGGCAGGGCCCCGGCGCGCGGTCACGATATGTCAGCAGCAACGTGAATGGATGTTTCAGGGCAATGCGGCTACATGAAACCCATGTTTGATGCCAAGATACGCCCGCTCATTGATCCGATGCTGAACGCCCAGGGTGCGCGCCTGGCAGCGCGTGGTGTGACCGCCAACCAGATCACCCTGCTGGGGCTGGCGCTGGGGCTGCTGTCGGCGCTGCTGATCGCCTGCGGCGCAACCGGCTGGGCGCTGCTGCCGCTGCTGGCTTCGCGGCTGGCCGACGGTCTGGATGGCGCGGTCGCGAGGGCCGGGAAGCCCAGCGATTTCGGCGGCTATCTCGATATCGTCTGTGATTTCACCTTCTACGGTGCGGTGCCGCTTGCCTTTGTCGCCCTGGCACCTGACGTCAACGGTCTAGCGGGGGCCGTGCTCATCTGCAGTTTCTATGTCAACGGCGCGAGTTTCCTCGGCTATGCGGTGCTGGCGGAGAAACGCGAGATGCACACCGAGGCGCGCGGGATAAAGACGCTGTATTTCACCGGCGGGTTGCTTGAAGGCGCTGAAACGATCGGGTTCTTTGTGCTTCTGTGCTGCCTGCCGGGGTCGTTTGTCCCGCTGGCCTATGTCTTTGCGGTGCTGTGCTTTGTCACCGCGGTGTCGCGGGTTGCCCTGGCCGCCCGGGTGTTCCGGGACTGAAACGCCGCACCGGCGACGCAACCGGGCGTTTCCCGAGAGGGTCCGGCAAATGGAACGCCCCGCAAGACATCCTGCGGGGCGTGATAATGCTGACGATCCCCCGAGGGGGGATGGGATCAGGCGGCTTCGGTGACCTTGGTTTTCAGGTACTTCAGCAGGTTCTCGGGGGAGGACTCGCCATAGGGGTCCTCGGCGTGGTTGTCGTCACGGCCCGGTTCTTCGAAGTAGGCTTCGACCACGCCGTCGTTGACGATCGCCGCATAGCGCCAGGAGCGCATGCCAAAGCCGAGGTTGTCCTTTGCCACCAGCATGCCGACCTTGCGGGTGAACTCGCCGGACCCATCGGGGATCACCTTGACGTTCTTGATGCCCTGGGCTTCGGCCCATTTGTTCATCACGAAGCTGTCGTTGACGGACATGCAGTAGATGTCATCGATGCCCTCGGCCTGGAAATCGGCAAAACCGTCTTCGAAACCGGGCAGCTGGTAGGTGGAGCAGGTGGGGGTGAAGGCCCCCGGCAGCGAGAACAGGATCACGCGCTTGCCCGCGAAGTAATCCGCAGTGGTCATGTCCTGCCAGCGGAACGGGTTCGGGCCCTCGATGCTGTCGTCGCGTACACGGGTGCGGAAGGTCACCTGGGGAAGTTTTTGTCCAGCAAACATGGGAGATCCTTGAAACTGTGTGGATTGCGGCCCGTGTCTTACCCGATCTGGGCGAGGGTTCAAGGGGGCAGGGCAGAAGTTCACGGAAGTGATTCAATCCCCAATGCCGCGACGCCGCATTTGCTGCTTTTGTGACCGTTTTACGGTCGCTGTGCTGTCGATTTGCCGCAGCGATCAGCTGAGCAGGGTCAGCCACAGCAGCACCGTCACCACGCAGGAGGCGGTGGCGATCAGCACCGAGGACGCTGCGACTCGTTTGGCACGACCGTACATATTGGCAAAGATGTAGCCGTTGACCCCCGGCGCCATGGCCGCGTTCAACACGCCGGAGCGGAACAGGTCCTGGCGCACATCCAGCGCCGAGCCGAGGCCAAAGACGATCGCCGGATGCAGCAGCAGTGAAATGCCGCAGACCATGGCAATGGTGCGCAGATCGCCTTCGGGGCGGTACTGCACCATGATGCCACCAAGCGCAAACAGCGCCGTGGGCAGGCCGGCAGAGGCCACCAATGCCAGCGCATCGTCCACGGGTTCCCACAGGCTGATGCCGGCCAGGTTGAACGCAAACCCGGCGAGGATCGCGAGGATCAGGTTGTTGTGGAAGATCGCATTGAGCACCGAGGTGACGGTGCGCACACCGCCCTGGCCGCGATTGCGGATGATCTCCATCGCGGTGATCCCCAGCGCGTAGCAGAACGGCGAGTGGAAGGCGATGATGGCGTAATTGCCGACCAGCGCATCCGGACCAAAGGCGCGTTCGGTGATCGGCAGCCCCAGCAGAACCGAGTTGGAGAACAGGCAGCAGAAGCCGATGGCGACGCAGTCCTCCCATTCACGTTTGAAGAGGACGCGCGCGCCCAGGAAACCGGCAAAGAAACAGGTGCCCGCCCCGGTGTAGAACGACACCAGCAGGCGCGGATCAAAGCCGGACCCGAGATCGATGCCCGCCATGGCGCGAAACAGCAGAAAGGGAATGGCGACCCCTTGGGCAAATTTCATCAGCCCGTCGATCTGGGATTGCTGGAACACGTCGCGCAGGGTGAGCCCGTAGCCGACCCCGACAACAACAAAGACCGGCAGGACGACATTGATGAGGTTGAAAATCATTGTAGGTCGTCCTGGCGCGGGGTCTGAAGGCGTTTAGATCAATAATCCGAATGAATGACCATGCCGTCGAAAGCGGGGGTGATATGGTCCGGCGTTTCGGCCTCGACGGTGTCGTAGTCCATGTCGATATGCATATTGGTCAGCACCGCGCGGGCGGGCTGCATGCGGTCGATCCAGGCCAGCGCGTCCTGATAGGAGAAATGCGTTGGATGCGGGCTGCGGCGCAGCGCATCCAGAACCCAGCAATCGAGCCCTTCGAGCAGCGGCACCACGGACTCGGGGATACGGGCGACATCCGGCAGATAGGCCAGATCGCCGATGCGGAACCCAAGCGCGTCGATGCCGCCGTGATTGACCAGAAACGGCAGGAACGGGATCGGCCCCCCGGCACCGGAGATTTCAAACGCGCCATCGATATCGCGCATCTCCAGGATCGGCGGGTAGCTCGACCCGTCGGGCTGGATGAAGGCATAGCCGAACCGGTCCATCAGATCCGCCCGGGTGGGGGCATCGGCATAGACCGGGATGCGCTCGCGCATGTTGAAAACGATCATGCGCAGATCATCGAGCCCATGCACATGATCCGCATGGGCATGGGTATAGACCACCGCATCCAGACGCCCGACGCCCGCATCGAGGAGCTGGCCGCGCATGTCCGGGCTGGTGTCGATCAGCACCGTGGTGGTGCCGTCCGGCCCGTCACGCTCCACCAGCATGGAACAGCGGCGGCGGGTGTTCTTGGGGTTGTCGGGGTCGCAGTCGCCCCAGTGGCCGCCCAGACGCGGCACGCCACCGGAAGACCCGCAGCCGAGGATCGTGAAGCGCAGTTCCGGCATCAGGCGGCGGCCTCATAGGCAGCGGCTTTCCAGAACAGGCGGTCGAAATTCTCCTGCGTGCGGGCGGCGAAGTCACCGTAGTCGAGGCCAAAGACCTCGGCGCCGACCTTGGCGGTATGGGCGGTATAGGCGGGCTCGTTGCGCTTGCCGCGATAGGGCGGCGGCGCAAGGTAGGGGCTGTCGGTTTCCACCAGGATGCGGTCGACTGGGGCCGCGGCGAAGATGTCGCGCAGTTCCTGGCTCTTGGGGAAGGCGGCAATGCCGGACATCGACAGGTAGAACCCCAGATCCAGCGCCGCACGGCCCAGTTCGGCAGAGGAGGAGAAGCAATGCATCACGCAGGAAAACTCTTTCTGCGCATGGGTTTCGCGCAGGATGCGCGCCATGTCGTCATCGGCGGCGCGGGCGTGGATGATCAGCGGCAGGCCGGTCTCCTGCGCGGCCTCGATGTGAATGCGCAGGCTCTGTTTTTGCACCTCGGCGCTGTCGCCGGTGTAGTGATAATCCAGACCGGTCTCGCCGATGCCGACGAACTTGGGATGCTGCGCCAGAGCGACCAGTTCCTCCGCCGTGGCCAGTGGCTCTTCGGCGGCACTCATCGGATGGGTGCCCGCGGCATAGAACACCGGCGCATGCGCCTCGGCCAGAGCGCGCACGGCGGGTTCGTTCTTCAGCCGGGTGCAGATGGTCACCATCCGGGTCACGCCGGCCTCTGCCGCGCGGGCGAGGACCTCGGGCAATTCGCCGTCGAAATCCGGGAAATCGAGGTGGCAGTGGCTGTCGGTGATCTGCGGGGTCGTCATGGTTGCCTCTGTCGCGGTCAAACTGTCGCGGTTGCGCCCTTGTGCGCGCCGGGCTGTCGGGCCGGTCAGCGCGCGGCGGTTTCCTGCATCTTGAACACCGTATCTAGGACCAGCGCCGCAGGGTCAAGGTTCACCGCTTGCCCGTGGCGGGTGCGGTCGGTCACGCGGGCGGCCAGGTCGGCCCAGGCCCGCGCCCTTTGGGGATCCGGCGACAGGCGCGACAGGATCGCCCCCTCGTTCGGGGCCGCTTCGGGCAGGGGCGGCTGGCCGGTGGCGCCGGTGCGCGCCAGCCGCACCAGCAGCAGGTCGATCAGCCCCAGCATCAGTTCGAACCGTTCGCCTGCGTTGCGGGCGGCGGCGCGTTCGGCCAGCGCCATCGCGCCCTGCCGGTCAAGCCGGGGCAGGCTGTCTGCGATCTTCAGGATCTCGGCATAGAGTTTCAGCCCGTCGAGCGACAACAGGCGCATCGCGGCTCCGACGGAGCCCGCGGCAAGGGCGGCAAGATGGGTCGAATCGGCGGGCAGCTCGGCCCCGGCCTGTTCCAGCGCGGCCTGCATGTCCTCGGCGGCGAGCGGCCCAAGCCGCAGGGTCCGGCAGCGCGAGCGGATCGTCGGCAGCAGGCGCGAGGGCTGATGCGAGATCAGCAGCAGCGTGGTGCGCGCTGGCGGTTCTTCGAGCATTTTCAACAGCGCGTTGGCGGCATTGACGTTCATCTCGTCGGCACTGTCGACAATGACCACGCGGCGCCCGCCCTCGGCAGAGGACAACCCGAAGAACTTGTTCAGCACCCGGATGTCATCGACCACGATCTGGTCCCTGAGGCGGCCCTTGTCGTTGTAGCTGCGGGTGATGGCGGCCATGCCCGGCTCCGCCAGGGCCTGGATGCGGTGGCTGACCGGGTGATCCGGGTCGATGTCGAGGCTGGTGGGTGGCGGCGGCGCGCCGAACAACCCGTCGTCCTCTTGTCCCGGCGTCGCCAGCAAGAACCGAGCGATGCGCCAGGCCAGCGTCGCCTTGCCCACCCCGCGCGGCCCCATGATGAGCCAGGCATGATGCAGCCGCTCCGAAGAAAAGGCGCGCAGGAAATCCGCTTCTGCCTGGCCATGGCCAAACAGCCGGGCGGTTTCACGCGGATGCGGCGCACCCTCGGCCTGATCGGCCCGCGGGAGGTCGTCGGTATCGCTCATTTGGCTGCGTCCAGCGCCTCGGTCACGATGCGCGCCACATCGGCGGCGACGCTGTCCATATCCTGCGCGCCATCGACGATGCGGAAGCGATCCGCGAATTCCTCGGCAAGCGACAGAAAGCCCGCGCGCATCTTTTTCTGAAGATCGAGGCCAAAGTCCTCGAACCGTTCCTCCGCCCCCTGACGTCCTTTGGCCCGGGCCAGTCCTGTCGCCGGATCCATGTCGATCAACAGGGTCAGATCCGGTTCGCGCCCGATCATCAGCGCATGCAGGCTGTCGACGGTGGCGCGCAGGTCGCCGCGCGAAAGCCCCTGATACATGCGGGTGCTGTCGGCGAACCGGTCGCAGATCACCACCTTGCCCGCCGCCAGCGCCGGGCGGATGGTGCGCTCCAGGTGATCGCGGCGGGCGGCGGTGAACAGCAGGATCTCGGTTTCCGCCGACCAGCGATCCGGGTCGCCCTCCAGTACCAGCCGACGGATTTCCTCCGCCCCGGGAGAGCCGCCGGGTTCGCGTGTCAGCACCACCTCCCGGCCAAGGCCGCGAAGATGGTCCGCCAGCAGGCGGCATTGAGTGGATTTGCCCGACCCGTCGATGCCCTCGAAGGTCAGAAACAGGCCGCGGCCTTGGCTGTCGTTCACAATGCGTCCTCGGGACCGTTCAGAAAGCGCTTCACCAGGACCCGGGCCGCCGTCATTACCTTGACCGGAAAGCCACCGGTGCCCACGTCGCTCTGCGCCACCAGCGGCAGGCGCATTTCGGGCAGGTCCTCGGGCTGCACAACCAGCTCGGCAAGCTGCTGACCGGCCTGGATCGGCGCGGTGACGGGGCCGGTATAGACCACTTCCGCCTTGACCGCATCATCGGAAAGCGCCGGCAGCAGGATTTGCAGATCCTCCGGCGGCACCAGTCCGACGGTGGGGCTGGCGCCCATCCAGACCTCGGCCTGTTCCACGGCCAGGCCCTCGCGGGCTATGGTCTTTTTGGTGAACTGGCGAAAGGACCAGTTGACGATCGCCTCGCTCTCTTCGGCACGGTCGAGGGTGCTGTCCATGCCGGAGATGACAAAGATCACCCGCCGGTCACCCTGCTTGGCGGATCCGACCAGCCCGTACCCGGCTTCTTCGGTGTGCCCGGTCTTGAGACCATCGGCACCGATGTCGAGTTGCAAGAGCGGGTTCCTGTTGCGGGTATTGGACGGGGCACGGCCGTCGAACTCGAATTCCTGTTCGGCAAACATCGGGTAGAATTCGGGGAAATCCTCGATCAGGTGTTCGGCCAGGATCGCCAGATCGCGCACCGACATCCGGTGGCTGGGGTCGGGCCAGCCGTTGGAGTTGGTGAAGGTGCTGTCGGTCATGCCCATCTCGCGGGCGCGCCGGGTCATGTAGCGGGCAAAGCCGGCCTCTGTGCCATCGGGGCTGAGCGCCTCGGCAATCACCGCGCAGGCGTCATTGCCCGACAGCACGATGATACCGCGCAGCAGATCCTCGACCCGCACCCGGTCGGTGGTGTCCAGGAACATGGTGGAGCCCTTGTAGCTCATGGCGTGTTCGCTGACCGGCAGCCGCTCGTCCATCGTGAGGCGGCCGTCGCGCACCGCCTCAAAGGCGACATAGAGCGTCATCAGCTTCGACATCGAGGCCGGCGGCAGCGGCGCGTTGGCGTTCTTGTCCAGCAGGACCGTGTTGGTGCCCTGATCCACCACAAAGGCGGCCCGCGCCTTGGTGTCAAAGGCAAGCGCGGCGGGGGCGGCTGCTGCCAGCCACAGGCCGGCCAGGGCGCCGAGGCGGAGAACAGGGGTAAAGCGGATGGTCATGGGGAAGGGTCTCCCTTCGTCGCTTGTCTCATATCGCTGATCCGGGCGCGGGCCCGGGTCAGTTGGTCACCGCATAGGCATCGCCAAAGCCCGCGTCCTTCACGGCCTTGAGCAATTGCGACCGCTCGCCCTTGGACTGTGCCGGGCCGACGACAACACGCCAGAAGGGTTTGCCGTTGGAGGATTGCTCATAGACCGTGGGAATGATGCCGGCATTGCGCATCTGGTCGGCGGTGCGTTTGGCATTGGTCTCGACGCTGAAGATGCCGATCTGGATATAGGGTTTTGCCAGCGCGGAGCGTTGCGGCGCCGCGGGCTGCGATGGGGCAGGGGCTGGGGCCGGTGTGGCCGCCGGCGCGGTGGCCTCGATCGCCGCTGCGGCGCCGCCCGCGATGGGATCGAGCGCCTGGGTTTCGACCTCCGCGCTCGCCGCGACCGGGGCCGCGTCGTCCTCGAGGCCTTCGATCTCCGGCACCGCGGTCTCCGGCGGGGTTTCCTCAACCGCCTCGCGCCGCAGGGCCGTGACATTCAGTTCCACCGGCGCGCCAGCCAGCATCGACAGCGCCGAGGCCGCATCGGAGGACACCTGCAAGCGCGGCCCGGGCAGGGCGCGTTCGCGGCGGAACAGCGCCCCGATCACGAATTTGCCGTTGGCATTGTTGCGAATGATGACGCGTTCGGGTTCGTTGACATCCGGATGCGCGACCCAGACACCACCGATCGAGGGGCGCCCGTCCCAGAGGCCCGCTTCGGTGACCTGAAAGACATCCGGGGCTTCAACATCCCGTTCCACGAGTTTGGTGGAATTGCTGGCCTGGCCCTGGGTGTCCTCGCCCTTGGGCTGGAGGAACGAAAGGTTCGCGCCCTCTTCGCAGGCGGTCAACGCCAATGTGCTGACCAAGGCCAGGGCCAACCCCGCCCTGGCGGGCTTGCGCGGGGCCGCTCGTTTCAAGTTTCTATCGCTCATGCGCCTGTCCTGCCTGCTCATGGTCCGCCTGTATCCGTGTTCGCCTCAGCGCTTGCGCCCAAAGCACCGCTGTCGCGGCATCTGTTCGGGCTGTGCCGGTTTTCCGGTCTTCCGCGCCTTTGAGCAAACCATAAACGCTGTGATTTGGTATGGAAACCCTGCCTTTCCGCCTGAGCGGGGCAATGGGCGACAGATTGCGTGTTTGTGATGTTGGCGGCAATGCGGCGCGTCTTGCGGATTTCTCCTTGCCACTGCGCCATCGGCATCCTAAACCGCTCCGCAGTTCGATCTGTGACCGGGGAGGTGGCAGAGTGGTCGAATGCGGCGGTCTTGAAAACCGTTGAACGTGAGAGCGTTCCCAGGGTTCGAATCCCTGTCTCCCCGCCATTAAATCAATGGGTTACAAGCTTTCGTGCAGACCTCGGAAACGTCCACAACTTGGCGGTTTCCCACGAAATTTCCCACTTTCACGTTTTACCCCATTTTTGTTCTCGTAGGTTTTGGGCCTCTTTTGCGAGGCGTTTTTGGTTCGCTCCTTTGGAATATTTCTGCACCATGGAGAGGCTCTTGTGTCCTGTAATTGCCGCGATCTGGTGATCTGTGCAGCCAGCCTCCGCTAGCTCGCCCGCAGCACTGTACCTGAGCCCGTGGAGGGAATAATCCATCAGACCAGCGGCTCTACGCACGCGAATAACCTGCTTTTGCAACTGATCATAATTCAACTGGTGCCCCGTTTCACACGTCAGAATGAAGCGCGACTCTGAGGACTCAATCCCGTCCAGAACACCAGTGAGCCGCTTGGTGAATGGGATCCAAAGCCGCACCTTAGTTTTACCTTGAGTGACCCAAATGCCCCCATCTTCGATATCCTCCCACTTCATTATTGTGAGGTCCGATGCGCGCTGCCCCGTGCCCAGAGCGAGCTCAAAAATCAGGAGCGCAAGGCCATCTGCTTGCGTGCGATAGGCCTCAATGGCAGAGGCTGGCCATGGTTTGTGCCCCTCCCCGGTCTTGATCTTTGCGATGCCCTTTGCCGGGTTCTCGCGCTGCCAGTCCAGATGCGATAGCATGCTCAAACAGGATCGACAGCATATGGGGAATATAATTTGCAAAGCGCGCCCTGTGTCGGTTCGCCATCTGCGCCTCGATCACGACCGAACGGCGCATTTTCGTCGGATCCCGGTCCCCGATTGTATCGGCGATATACTCAAGCACCTTGGAGTAATCTGCCCGGGTTCTCGATGCCAGGCGTTCCCATCTTGGAGATAGCTTATACGATGCAATCAGCTTGTGAAACGTGAGGCGGTTGGACAAACGCCCCTCCCCTCGCATCAAGCGCCAGTACTCTCTGTCGTACTCTTCACTTGCCGGGTCGTCCGGTAGTCGAACGTAAACGCCATTCTTTCGGAAGTACTGATATTTCTTGCCACTGACCGTTTTCGTGGTCGTGTATTTCTTTTTTACCATTGTACATCTTCGTAGCTATGGATCATCTGCCCGCGCACAACAGCGCGGAGCTCCTCCGCATCCCAGCGATCATGCGATCCGATCTGCCTCGGCCTTGGCAGTATTCCCTGTTGCACGAGATCGCGAAATTGCCTGACCTCCATGTCAAACATCTTTGCCGCTGATTTCTCCCCAACAGCGATGGGAAACAGATTTGCCATTAATCCGCCTCACTTGTGAGCGTATTGATACGAGGTGGATGGTCTGATCGCCTTGACCTCATTTTGGGCATAGCTTGCATCTTAAAGCCTGTCGGTAATTCGCTCGGGACGCGTGTAGCTTCGCGTGAGTGGCGGCATCGCCCCGAGCGCTGCCGGAAATGCGGCAGGTGGTGTAAGTGGTGATCAGCGCGGTGCTGGCGCGGGCAATTGCCCGCTGTAAGGGCAATCCGGGCGGCTATCGCTGGCGCAGCGGGGCACGCGCGCGGAGGCGGTCTTGATCCAGCTGCTCAGGGCGCTTTGGCGGGATGTACCAGTGCATTGAATGCCCATCAGCTCGACCAGCCAGAGCGCCTCGTCATAGACCCATGCGTCTGACATCGGCGCAGTAACGCGACCGCCGAGGTCTGAGAATTGTTCAGACCTCTGATGCATTGGGGTCGCCTTGAGCGTCTCAGTCGCGGCATAGAGCGCGAGGGTATTGATCGCGGTGGATGATGCGCGGACGGTGGGCAACTTGGAGGATTGATCCGCCCGCGCCAGATCCGCACCGCGGCAGCGGTGCGAAACCTCGGGACAATCGGCGGCGCGCAATCCTCCAACGCGCCGCGCGTGTTCATTGGTCTCAGAGGGGCGGGGCCCTCGGGATGCGTCCGCCATGGATGCGGAAGCGTGAGAGATAGGGTTTGTCATTGCGGGTGCGCCTCGCCTTACGCCGCATGGGGGCCATGCGGGGTGATCTGGCGATCTGCCATGACACGGCGGACCTTCTGGCCGACGCGGTCGAGAACCTGCTCGGTCGGTTCCGGCGTCGGCGCCGGGCGCTCGACCAAGTGCGCGGCCCGCAGGCGCGCCGGGTCAAAGCCCTGGCCGCGTGCGGCCTTCAGAGTTGCCCAGGCTGTTGTGAAAAGATGCGGGCTGTCGAGGTGGGCCTCGGGCGAGCCTGCGATCTGCTGCGCGTCCCGCAGCACAGTTTCCAGTCTGTCTTGCATTCAATCCTCCATCGGTTGATGATCGCACGATAATTCACAAAAAGTGGATATTGCAGCAATAAAAACACAAATTGTGGATTTTTGAGCTTCATCAAGTGATTCAATGCTCTGCAAAGCGAGGGATCCCGACACCTCAGAAGATCGATTGACCTGTGTTAGGACGAAGTTCTATTCATGGAACAAAAACGGAACACGCAACAGGCAAAAGAGCGTATGAAGGTAGTGGATAAGAGGTTAGACAGGATGATCGAGATTGCAGACGAGTTGGACGTGCCTCTGGATCACGTGGTGAAGCACATCGGCCGGAGCGATCAGAGGGCTTTTGAGGCAGTCTCGGAGAGGCCATCCCTTCTGCCCCGGTATATGAAATCCAACGTTACACCGTAGGTTTCACAGAGTCTCTCGGCGCTTTCTACGGGGATTCGCCGGAGACCTTTCTCCCAGTTGTTCACTTGAGTCGCGTTGAAGCCGTGCTTGGCAGCCCATTCCTTCTGGTTCGCGTCGGGAGCGAACGCTTTGCGAATGGCGACTAGGCGATCAGCGATCTCAGGGTAAGATTTGTTGGCTATGTTCATAGGCTCTTTGGATCACATTTTGTGAATTTTGGGCAAACCACAAAATGTGGACTTGGGTGAATCCACAAAACGTGGATATTGCGCTTATGATGAACGTTTCCCAGATAGCCGACATGATCGGCAGAAAAGAGATCGCAGATACTGTCAGCGTTGGGCCTACAGCCGTGAGCAATGCGATAGCGCGGGGGGCCTTTCCGGCGTCCTGGTATCTGAGCATCAAGGTCTTGTGCGAGGCTCGGGGCGTGAAATGCGAAACCGCATGGTTCGCGATGGTGCGACCTTCCTCGCAGAAGGACGCAGCCGCATGAGCCGCCCGCGTCTAACCCTGATCGTGAACAATGATCTGCCATGCGACCAGCCTGGCATGTCAGCTGACCAAGCGTCTTGGTCAAATCAATTGGACCCTCATGCGCTGAAGGTCAGCGCGCCTGACCTTTGGTCGGCCTATTTCCACGCGCGGTTTCACAGCCCGCGCGAGGTGGCGCTGTTTTGCGATGTCTCGTTTCAGACCGCGCTCAACTGGTGGGGCGCGGTGACAGCGCCCGCCAGCCATACCGCCTTGCTGATGATCCTCACCGATCCCGGCGCGGCGGCGTTCTTTCAGGATCAATTGGCGAGGGCCGCATGATGGCGCAGAATTCCTCACCCCGGATCGAGCGGATCGCCTATCAGATCTGGTGGCTGATCCAGGACAGTGCCGGCGAATGCACCCTGCGGGATATGGCGGAGTTTACCGGCGCTTCGATGCGCACCTGCACCCAGATCTGCCGCTATCGCGGCTGGGCCGGGGCCTATCGCAAGATGGCGCAGAGATCCGCGGTGGAGAGCGATCCCCGGATGATCGAGGCGCTGGATGGTGAGCTGTCGGCTCTGTTCGGGGAGGCCGCCTGATGTTGAATGCAGCAGGCTTGCAGCCGGTCCCGACCGATGATCTGCCGGAGTATCCGCTGGGTTCAGAGGACCGGCTCGACAGCCATTACTTCATGGCCTGGGAACGGCGGCGCTGGCTCAACTCCGACATGCGGCTCAAGGGCACGCCGGAGTGCCGGGCGCTCTTTTTTGATCTGATCAATATCTCTTACGACCAGACGCCGGTCGGCACGGTGCCGCAGGATCTGGAAATTCTGGCAAAGCTCTTGCTGGTGGATCCGGGGCACTTTCGCGCGTTGTGCAAGCTGGACTATGGCCCGCTGCACAAATGGACGCCCTGTATCTGCGAGGGCGGCGAGGTTCGGCTGATGCACCCGATGGTGCTGCGCACGCTGACGGAGGCGCTGTCACGCAAGGAGGACAACCGCGCCAAGCATGAGGCGGCCAACGCCGCCAAGCGGTTGCAGCGGCTGCGCTCCACCGTGGCAGGTTATCACGCGGAGCTGGCGAAGAATGACGCCGCCATCCGTTGGATGGATGAATGGCTTGTCCAGGAGGGCTGCGAATACCGCAACGCCACCTGGATCGAGCGCGCGATGCAGTCCTGGTCAACGCATATGTTTGACCTCGGGCAGGCACGCTCCGGAACCCACCGAACAATGTCCTGACACTGTCCAAGACTGTCCGGCGGACAGTTCAAGACAGTCTCGGACAGTCTCGGACTGTCCTGCACGACAGGGACAGAGACAGAGACATAACAAAACAGAAGGACAGTCGCCGGACACATTGGCGTCGGCGGCTGTGGATAACTCGGATTTGCTGAGAAAAGAGGTGCAGAGATGGATGCAAAGGAACAGGCCGCCGGTGAGGCGCGGGTGCAGGAATTGTTGATCACGCCGCTGGAGGCGCTGGGGCTGGCGCGGCCCTCGACGCTGACCAAGGCGCAGTTTGCGGTGATGCTGGGCGAGTTGCGCCAGAAGCTGGCGTATATGTCGCCGGCGAGTCTCGCGGTGCTGCGGGATTGGGTTGAGGCGCACCCTGGCGGCAAGGACAAGGATCGGTTTCCGATTGGGCTCAAGATCCTGAACAAGGCGCGGGAAATCCAGCCGCCGGAGAGCGGACCGTCGCCGCTGATGCTCAAGGTGTTCGGGCATGCACTGGGGCAGGAGGCGCTGGCCGGAGGCTGGGCGCCCGAGCTGCTGCGCTATCTGAGGGGCGCGCGGGAATGGCCCGGTCGCTACACCATCACCCAGATCCGCAATGAGGCGGATGGGGCGGTGCGCCGGATGGCGGACATCGAAATGCGGGCAGGGCGCGGGGATCACCTGTCTACCGAGGATGCGCGCTTTCGGGCGCGGCGGGCAGAGGCTCTGCAGAAATGCCGGGAGATCGCAGACCAGGCGCAGCGGGGTGCAGCAGCATGAGCGAGCATGTCGTGATTGTCGCACCCGATGGCGTGGCGGATCTGACCCCGGTGGCAAAGTTTATGGCGGCGCGCCAACGGCGATTGCAGGCGGAGGAGGAACGCATCCAGGCGGTGAAAGAGCAGGGCCATGTGCCAGAGGTCTGCGGCGATGCGATCCCCGAGGCGCCGGCCCGCGGAGCGGTCCGCGTGTTCCAGCCGATGAGCCTGTTTCCCGATGGTGAAAACGACTGGAAAGCCCGCCCCTCTGGTTATCGTGGCCGGTCGGCCATGCAGCGGGCGGATGTGTTCGACGTCATGACTGCCAAGGCGGCCAGCAACGGCAAGCCCGCGCCCTTCACCCGCGCGCAGGTGGCTGCAGGGCGGTATTATCGGGATCTGGTCGAGCGCCACGCCTGCGCCGGAGTGCGCTGCTCCTCTGTCGAGGCCATCCGCAGCGGCGGTGGTGGTGGCAGTGGTAGCTTCATCGATGCGGTGTTGCGGGATCGCGAAGAGATCGAGCGGATCCAAAGGCGCATCGGCACGGGTACTGCCATGGCCGTGCGCAAGATCCGTCCGTCCAAACGCGGTTCACGTGAGAACATCACGGATCGACGGCTGGTGGATATGGTGTGCCTGGAGGGCAAGCCGATCAGCGCCGTGCTGCGGGCGCATGGGTGGAGTGCCCAGGGGCAGACGTCCGGTGCGTTGCGGCAGGCATTGGCGGAGGCGTTGGAGCGGATGGTTTGGTGAGGGCTGAAATCAGCCCAATGAAGGCATTCGCTCTGCAGCTGCATCCGGTGGCCCTGCCTACTGGCAGGGCGGACTCCGGACCTTCGCTGGGCACGAGGAGAACGGCAGAAAGTCGAATTTAGCTTAGATCTGTGCGCACCTATAGGATTGCCCAATGCACTAAAGACGCTATTATATCAGCGTTAAAGTCGCCTACAGAATGCCCAGTCGTGCCTCCACCTTAAAGCATCAAAGCCAAAGCACTAAGTTTCGAGGTATTAGTTAAGTGATTTCAGAAGGCTACTATGGTTCAGGGAGAACACGATTACTGGCTCGACCTTGGGGCCGTCGCTGACGACGCGCAGTGCACGCACTCGCTCAAGATCGAACAAATTCATGGCATCGAACCGCTAGACGCACAACTTCGCGTATGGCCCAAGAGAACTGTCCCCGAGGTTTTGTGCAGCCCGATGTTTGGTACGCATGAGACAAGAGGTCCTGTGATCAGGCCAGCAGCAGACCAAGTGGATCCTAAGTCTTCGATGCAGACTTACGCGATTCTTGATGCAAGCAAAGTTCCAAATTTAACCGACATGCTTGCGGTTTCTGAGCTGGAGCACCGATGTCTCTTTAAGGGGCGGGCTTTTGAAGAGTTGAAAGAGGTCGCGCCTTGGCTTGTAAGGTTGGATGATGATAACTCCTTCACGCGCAACCTGTTCACTCGCTCAGATGCGGCGTGGCATCTTTGGGACAATGAGCCTGGCATCTACTTTCGTTCATGCGAAACGCTTGAGGATGTCTGGCGGCACCTTCGAAAGTTCACACGTATTCAAGATCCCCAAGGAAAATGGTACTATATTCGTTATTACGATCCAGCGGTTGCGCTGGGGCTGTTCTCTCAAGAAGCCTATTGGAAAGCCATGCTGGATTCGAGAGTGCTCTCCTCTGCGCTTGTACTCAAAGACGGCACCGTACATATCGTTAGATGTAATCATGAACACGAAACATCTTCGAAAGCGGCATTTGACTTCGAGCTCGAGAGACGGGCGGAGTTAGAGCGCAAGCTTGAGAGAAATACCCAGCAAGTAATTACCAATCTGGATATCCCAAGGGAGCATCGTGACGATGCTGCAAGGGTTGCAATTGCCTGCATGAGACGAATGATGGCGTTTGGCTTCACAAATACTCGCCATTTACGCGTTCTAGCTGCCTGGGAGCTTTCCTTCGGTATTCGATACGAGGAGTTTGACCCGGAGGGAACGTTGCTGAACATATGCCTGAGCAAAGCACCGGCACTTCGCCGCTTCAAGAAACTTCAGAAACGGATGGATGAAGTATCCTTCCAACGGAGGATCATCTGAAATGGCTGACGGTACTGCATCAAGCATTGCTGACCAAACCCCTGAAATGGCAGGAGATGGGTCAATTTCGACCTTTTGCGCGACATGCCCCAATTGGATTGAGATTCAATTCCAGTCCCGAATTCCCGAGAATATGCCAACATACATGGCGATTGCGGGCCTCCAAGCTGGGGATATTCCGGTAGAAGAGGCCGGACTGCAGTATGCCGTTACCGATGTCGAACAAGAGGCCTTCGAAACGCGTGGGCGAATTGACCCGCGAGGTTTCGCTAGGGTCGATTTGCCCAGTGATTTGAGAGAAGTCCAATTCGCTTTTGGAAGCGAACGTCCTGACGATGTCCTCGGTGTGCCAGAGGGGGAAGTACCCGGGGATCGTGCATCTGATGAACATTGGGCTGTGGACATAGGGCGCGGCGCATTGACAGGCCTTGAGCGCGGCATCAACGGCATGATGCGAGCTGCGGACGACTTTGGCTTTTGGATTGGGTGGAACCCAGGAATGGTTAAAGTCGACGGCGAATGGGTCTGGATGGACACGCAAGAACGAGCGGAGTTCTTTGAAACCAACGGCCGACCTGAATTCATGGATTTAGGCCTCGCGAGGCCAGGGGGAACAGCTGGACAGATTACTGAGGGCGTCACACAGTTTTTGGTTGGATTTATTCCGGCGGTCCGAGCAGTACGTCTCGTAGGTGCAGCAAGGGTTGTTGGGTCGACAGGAACCTATATGGCAGCGGGCGTCATTGCCGATGCGACTGTGTTTGACCCTCACGAGCAGCGTCTAGCCAATTTGGTTCAAAAGTACCCTCGCCTGAAAAACCCGATTACCGAGTATCTAGCCTCTGATCCCAATGACAGTGCGGCGGAAGGACGCCTAAAGAATGCCTTAGAGGGGCTTGTTTTTGGCGCGGTTCTTGATCGCTTCGTTGCAGGCCTCCGGGTGATGAGATCGGGGATCAACCGCATGGTCGTCACTCTCAGAACCCAATACAGATATATTTTCGACACCGAGTCACTGGACACTGTGATTTTCGTATTACTAAAGGCAGCTCGAACTATTGAACCGCAGATAACTCCGTTACTTCAATCGCTTGCGACGCGTTTCAACGGTCATATGGTCGGGCTGGACTTCCGCTTCAAATCCGAAGAGTCTCTCGCGCGGAAAATTTCCGGTGAAGCTGTTGAAACGGGGGAGTACTATTCGAAAGTCGCGGAGCGAATGAAGGATGTTCTCCGCTATACGACCATATTCCCAGACGAGACCTATGCCGCCGGTGTGCGCGCCACACGTTCTGAACTGCTCGCAAAAGGGTTCTCCGAAGTGAAGTTCAAGAACACATGGGGAAACGTCGGATACAAGGGGATCAACGCAGTTTATCAGACGGCAGAGGGGTTCAAGTTTGAGCTTCAATTCCATACTGCAGCAAGTTACCAAGCCAAGGAGACAGGTACGCACGCTCTATATGAGCAACAGCGGATCCTCGAGCGAGGTTCGAAGGCGTGGAGAGAGCTTGAAGACGCCCAAAACGCGATTTTTGACCAGATACCCGTTCCCAGTGAAGCAGGAGGTTTGAAATGACCGAAAAATTGAAAATTTGGACGAAAGAAGATGTCGACCGATTGCTTCAGAACATCGACTATGAGGCCGCGAAGAAAGATACGCACACGCTTAATTACTACCGCGATGAAAACGATGAATACGACGAATTGGAGGTCGCGGTGTTTGTCGTGTTGGAATGGGTGCGTGATGATCATGAACACAACATAAAAAGTTCGACGGTTCGCGGCACACAGCGGATGGGGTGGTTTTGGGATGCTTTCAATGCGCGAAAACGCCGAGAGGAGTACGGCGACGTCGGCGATCACTGTCTAATCTCAGAAGATGAGGCACGAGAAACCGTGAAGGCTATGGGGTTGGATCTTGACGACGCAAAACGCCATCTCATCGACAGCTTCACGAAGGCAAATGGATACGCGCCTGTCATGCTGCCGGTTGATCCCAAGTGGGAAACTCGTCGCGACAATGCTCTCAAACGCCGTGGCTTAGCTCCAAAGGGATAGTTGATGACGCAAGGTAAAGACAGGGATCTCCGCAATGCCGCACTCGAGCTTGCACGGAAAGCTCATGCGGGGCAGGTCGACAAGCTTGGAGTTCCATATATAGAACATGTTCGTGCGGTTGCCTCCGCAGTCAGGCATCTCGGGTTGAACTTCGAAATTGTGGGCCTGCTGCATGACAGTTTGGAAGACTGCACAGATTGCAGCTCGGTGTCGATGGCAATTCTAACTGAACGGTTTGGCCCGGAGATCGCAGAAGCTGTGGCTGCTATGACCAAACAACCGCACGAGGATTATGACACACAATATCTTCCGCGTGTTATGAGCAACCCAATCGCCGCGGCAGTCAAGCGCGCAGACGTAGCGCATAATAAAAGCCGTCTTCATCTCCTTGACCCAACCGTAAGGAGTAGGCTCGCCGCGAAATATAGCGGCTTTGTTGCGCGCTTTGGTGACGCGTAGATTCTGGACCTGTTGATTTTGTTTCCAGAAACTTTGTTGCGTGTCTTTGTATCTGAGTTGTAAGACATCCGATAGGTGATCCACCTGCGAAAACGTGCCCTCCTCGGGGGGATTGGCGTAAGGTGTTGCAAAACACCAAGCTACCAGATGAGCCACGACACCAACCAACAAATGTGCGAAATGACGCACTGCATCGCAGCGTCCCGCCTCATGGCCAATGTCCGCTACGGGCCGTTAGTTCCTTCTAACAAAAGCGCGGCGCGGATGGCTGGGCGGTGGATCTAAATCACCCCGCCAACCGCTGACGAAGCGGCCCGGCAACCCCGGGGGGAGGGGCCGAAGGAATTCCGGATGCGCTGGCAACCGGAGGGGGAGCCTTTTTCTGCGCAAAGCAGAAATTGAATAGAAAAAGCCACATGAACAAGGAGTTGATCGGGATATGCGAGGGCGCAGACCGGCAGAGGAAAAAGTTGTGGCCCTGGCGGAAGAGGGCGCACCGCTTCACAATCTGGAAGAGCGGGCGCGGCTGCGCCTGGAGGAGATCCGGCCCGAGGGGCTGACCGGCGAACTGCGCTGGACCTTTGACCGGCTGGCGCTGCCGCTGTGTCACCCGACCGTGGATCGGCTCAAACCCAGCAATGTGATGATGTTCAAACAGCTCTGCAAAGCGGTGCTGCGGTTTGAACGTCTGGAGCGGGAACTGGAAGAGGCCGGCGAGACCTATGAGAGCGAGACGCGCAACGGGGTGCAGATCAAGGCGCGGCCCGAGGTGGCGCAGCTCAATGAGACGTTCCGTGTTGATGTCACGCGGTATAGGTCGATCCAAGGCAACTGGCCGAGTTCTGTCCCTGAAACTGCTGGCATCGTTGTGTTAAGGTTGCGATGTGTATGGATCACTTCCTGGTCAGCAGACTTCCAATAGATACCTATTCACGATTGAACGTCTACTTCGAAGCCTGGCGATGAGCCGAAACGACCCTAGAGAGTCCACCTTCAGCGGATCGGTACAATGGGTGCATGAGCGGTACGATTTTCGCGACTGGACTGCGAAGCGGTTGACCGATATTCGGGCAGCGCAGACGCAAATTCCGAGGTCAGCTGGGCGGGCGAAACCCGCCAAATCTCCCTTGAGCGGACCTTCAGGTTAGCTCGGCCGGTCAGGACCGTTGCTGCTCTTGGCACGTATGTCGGAGAAGCGCAGTTAGCGACATTTGCAGAGTCACCGTATCTGGCAGTTGAGCGGCTATCCAATGCTGCACGAGCAATGGAAGGATCGGACCTTCGCTGCGCGTGCAGCCGCCAACCATCATCGAACGGAAGTGATGCGGGACGAAGCGGACAATTCAAAAGCGGCTTGGAATGTCCGCTGTTGATTTTTGCTCTTGTCAACGTTAACCGGGTTGCCTGTCTCAACCCCGAGCCCCATGGAAGTCCGATGTAATCGCAGCGCACAAAATCAAACCAACACCTTGGCACACCCTGCCGGGTGTTTTTGTGCGACCAATCGATACATTGTGAGACTTTTATGAATATCCAGAAGTACCCGCGTACGCGGCACATTGAAGGCTCGCGCCTTCAGTTGGGCGATATGGCGGATGACAAACCAATCAAAGAGCTTTCAGGCCAGCCTCTGATTGTTGAAGAAAAGCTCGACGGAGCCAATTCCGCCGTATCATTTGACGTGGATGGCAACCTGCTGCTGCAAAGCCGTGGGCACTATCTGACAGGCGGTGGCCGCGAACGTCACTTCTCTTTGCTCAAGACCTGGGCTGCGGCCCATGCACATGCCCTGCACCCGGTGCTGGGGCATCGTTTTGTTATGTATGGCGAATGGATGTATGCCAAACACACTGTGTTCTATGACCGGCTGCCGCATTACTTCATGGAGTTCGATGTGCTGGACCGAGACACCGGCCTGTTCCTGAGCACGGCGGCTCGTCGGGCGTTGCTGACCGGACTGCCGATCATGCCAGTGCCGGTCGTCCATACAGGCGAAATCAGGTCCGTCGATCAACTGATCAGCCTCACCCGGCCTTCGCCTTACAAATCCACGGACTGGCGTGATGCAATGTTGATTGCAGCAGAGCGGTCCGGCAGCCGTCCTGACATGGTTGACCAGCAGACAGAGGAGAGCGACCTAGCCGAAGGGCTTTATCTAAAGCAGGAAAGTGCGGACCATGTGGAGGACCGCTTTAAGTTTGTCCGCGCTGACTTTTTGCAGGCGATTGAAGCCGCTGACGGGCATTGGCAAGACCGTCCAATCCTGCCGAACGGCTTGGCCGATGGTGTCGATATCTTTGCACCCACTCTGGGTGCGGAGGGGGCCTACGATGCGTAAGCCTATCAAACACGCCGTCACACATGACCACCTGCTGGCCTTGGTTCCCACCGGCCCAGCTTGGCAGGTGGATTGGGATGAGATTTGGCCACTGTGGTCGGAACTTGCCACCCTCGACGCCTGCCCGCAGGACCCAATCCATCATGCTGAGGGCGATGTCGGGACGCACACACGAATGGTGGTCGAGGCTCTGGTGGCGGACCCAGACTGGCAAGGCCTTCCCGAAGTGGACCGGACGAACTTATTCTGGGCCGCCGTCTTGCATGATATCGGCAAGCCCGCAGTCACAAAGCATGAGGATGGCGGACGCATTTCCTCCCGTGGTCACTCCCGTGTTGGTGCATCCATTGCAAGGGAACTGCTGTGGTATGCGGGGTCTCCGTTTGCGTGGCGTGAAGCGCTGTGCGGGATCATCGCCGACCACCAACTGCCGTTCTGGCTGATCGAACGGCCTGATCCGCAACGTATGGCTATTGAGACATCGTGGCGGTGCAGGCCGGATCACCTTTGCCTTCATGCCAAGGCCGACGCCATGGGTCGCAAATGTGAGAACCAGCAATCCATCTTGGAGAATGTGAGCCTCGCCGCATTGACCTTCCAAGAGGCCAACTGTTGGGATCACCAATTTGCCTTCGCCAATGATGAAAGCCGAGTTGCTTTTTTTGAGTTGGAAGAGCGAGACCCGCACTATGAGGCCCACGAGGCGTTCCCTTGTACGGTTACCGTCATGTCAGGTTTGCCGGGTTCGGGGAAGGATACCTGGATCGGGAAACACCGCCCAGAACATCCTGTCGTCAGCCTTGATTTGATCCGAGACGAACTAGGCGTCTCGGCAACTGACAATCAAGGCCAGGTCATCCAGGCTGCGCATGAACAGGCGAGAGAGCACCTACGGGCCGGGCGTGATTTTGTTTGGAACGCTACCAATGTGACCCGACAGAACCGATCAAGGGTTCTGCGGTTACTGCGTGACTACGGTGCCCGGATTGAGATTGTTTATCTCGAAGTTAGCCCAGATCAACTGCGCCGCCAGAACAGAGATCGACCAGATGCCGTGCCCGAAGCTGTTATTACGCATCTGTCCAAAAAGACTGAGCCGCCGCAGTTGTGGGAAGCGCATGGGGTAAATCTGGTGTAGCACGCCGCGCGAATGTGGAAATTTAAGCGTAACGCAGCATCGGTCAACAAGGGCTCACAGCCGCCTTGCGGCACTGCGGCAGCGTAGTTGCAACGAAACCGCGCTTGGTCTTCGCTGCCAGAGGTCGCCAGCCAGCCCAAGCAAGACATTCGTTCTGCACATGCACCCGTTGGCCCTGCCTACTGGCAGGGCGGTGAGCGGTCGTTCGCCGCAGTCGCAGAGCAGTGGACTACAAACGCAAAAGCCTGATCTCGTGCGCTGCACTGCTGCTATATAGCAAGTCTCCCACCGAACGACCCAAGTGGCACGACGTACCTGCTGAACCAACCTCGATTTGAGGATTTGATGGCGAACAGTACGATTGTAAAGCAAAAGGCGGGGGAGGTAGCAAGCCACCTCCCCCTTTGTAGACGCTTCTAAAGAGTATGCGCCTTACTCTACCTACAAGCAAAGCACAGCAGCTCCCCAGTGTCAATCTTTGGCGTCGCCTCGGTGCCGTCGGTAGTCCAACCGTATCACCGCGAAAACGGCACTCAGATTTATAAGCGCCATAAATGCCACAACTGCAGTGAGCCACCCATCATTCACATCGATTGAAATCCAGAAGCCTATCGATGCGACGAAGAGGAAAAAAAGCGCCGTTAGAATTATTTTCATCCATCCAGATATTTCACTCTTGAAGCTTGCTCGACGCATTCTGGCTTCGCTTAGGTTTCCAGATGCTATCGATTGATAAATAACTGCCATGGAAAATGGGTCATTAAAGTACCCAGAGTGTGCGGCGAGGGGGAAAGGGGCTCCGATTGGCGCGACCTCAATGTTATCCACTCCAATAGCATCTCCCTTGTCGCCGTTCGTCTCCATTGCTTGAAGTAGGCAGTTGATCTCTGAACTCACAAGATCGTACCTGCTCCAAAAATTGACTATTCGCGGCCCGCCATGTTCCCCCCAAGCTGGCCGATCCAAAAGGTAAGGATTGCTATGCCTAACTCGATGATAGCGATGGTTCTCACCGCTATCTGCATAAAAGAGACTTGCAATCTTTTGAATCGGACTTCCAATTGTAAAGATGTGGCTAACCTTTCTCACCTCAGCAACAGATTTCTTACGGTCAGCTTCAGAGATATTTGTGGCTCTGCAGAGGGAATTGAGGCGAAGAAAAGCATCCAGAATTATCGCCGACCCCAAGCTGTGACCAACCAAGACGCAGCGAGTACAGTTATTGTCCGACAAGACATCCTGAATCAAATCTTTGGCTAAATTCACTCTTCTCTCGCGTGTCAAAAACCCTTCATGACCTTCATGCATGGTTGTCCACGCCATGACGTCTGATATCAATCTTCGGGAAAGGGCCCACGCGCCAGAGACCGCTAGAAGCGTTGCCAGGAAAGCTACAGTTTGGGAAGTCACTTCGGTTTTCAGGAAGTCAAATTCGATCACCCCAACAAGCTCGCTTGATACAAAGAAAAAGAGTGTATACGTGAATATCAAAAGCGCCAGAAGTGGTGTGGAGACCACCAGGGCCTTCAAGAAAGCTTGTAAATTACTTTTTATCAACCCTCTCCGCCAAGCCAAAGCCAGCTTCTGAAGGTTATCCCTTTCTTGGGCACTTGAGCTTTCTGACAAATACTTTTTAAAATCGCGAAACCGGCCTTCCGGAAATCTCTCCCTATTTTCACTGTTGTCAAATTCAGAGTACCTCTTCTCCATCTTTCTTCTGAGGTCGCCACTTACCTCTAGCTTGTTCAACATGCGCCGTTTGAGGGTAGGATACTTACGCCAGCGCGAAGTAGAGGTAAAAATAAATGTGAACGCAATTTTGAGAATCCACAGCAAAACGCCAAATATCCCTGGGTTCTTGTGCTGATCACTAGCCCAATATGCCTCATAGACACGGTATTTCTTGACAGGCCGGGGCTTGTCTCGGATGCGTTGAAATCTTGCAAATTCTACATAGTTGCGGAATGATCCCTTGTCTTTTGATGATGCCTCAATTTCGCTACTTATTTCTCTTATGTATCCAAGCTCAGATGGATTCTCGCGGTTACCTTGTCGATCCAGTGCGTCTATAAAATTAGCCGCACTAAGGTATTCTCGCGGACTTCCAATTCCGTGACAGAAAATAATAGATGTGTACTTGGTCAAAGCGCCCTCATACTAGACTTTGTTTTGCAAACAACCCCCGCGTGCTTCGGTAGCTTTAGATTCCAATGCCACGAAAACTGCAAGGGTGGAAAATTTAAGCTTTCGCTTGCCTCCGCCTGTCGGCGTCGCATAAGAGCGATGGACATTCTGATGCTGCGCTGCAGCCACTTTCACGTTTACGAATGGCAGCTACGGGCCGTCCGTGAAGACGACCCATGCCTTTAGATTTCTATAGCTTTGGCGATGGCCAGCGCATCTTCAAGCTCGACGCCAAGGTATCTGACGGTGCTGTCCATCTTGGTATGGCCCAACAACAGCTGGACCGCCCGCAGGTTGCCCGTCTTCTTGTAGATTTGCGTCACCTTTGTTCGTCTCATCGAGTGCGTGCCGTAGGCGCTGGCCTCCAGTCCGATGGATGTCACCCACTCACGGACAATACGCGCGTACTGGTGGGTCGATATGTGAAGCCGTTCGTGAAAACGCCCGGGCCAAAGGTACTCGGAGCCGACCATGAGCGGCTCGCGCATCCACCTTACGAGCGATGCGCGTGTGCCCTCTGAGATTTCGAAGCGGACCGGTTTTTGCGTCTTGCTCTGGAGAACCGACGCGCGTTCCTTAATTTGGCCTGACGCCATGACATCGACCACTTTCATCCTCACCATATCGCAGCCGCGCAGCTTGCTGTCGATGGCAAGATTGAAGAGGGCCAGATCACGATGGTTCTCGGCCAGCTCCAGGCGCACCCTGATCGCCCAGACGTGTTTGGGCTTGAGTGGCCTCTTCTGGCCAACGATCCGGCCTTTATTCCAGGCAGGGCGCAGTGCGCGAATGGCGGGTAAGTTTGGTGTTTGCATGATGGATGCTCCGCTCCACCACGCCCTCCTTCATCGACAACCCGACGTTGACAAGACATCATATCACATGATGCCGCGCTGCATCCGGGGTCGGCTTCGAGCCCGCTCCAGTCATTCGTGCCAGCCGCGGCGAATGCAGGTGCGCCACCTCGGCTGCGTTTTGGCCGGGGGCGACGCGGGCCACGATCTGTTCTCGACCATAGACAGTGAGTCGGGCATTCTGATGCGGGTTGTGCATCCTTGCAGGTCCCGGGCTGGAGTTTGGCGATTGCACCCTACCCCCGCAGCGGGTGAACAACCTTCCGAGACTTCACAGCTAGGACCATTGCATTTCCACTAGAACGCAATGGCATCTGACGGATTAAGCCTGCGAGATGATAGCTCCACGCCACCGGATTTTCAGGGGCGCGGAGCTAGTCTGGGCATCAGATAGCCAGATCGTCGATCCAGCTGCCGTGGACGCCGGCGGGGACCCAGACCGGCAGTTCGATGGCTGCGACGGGGCCCGCCTCGATGCGGGTTGCGTCGAGGATCCAGAGCTCGGCCTCGTCTCTGCGCAGGTCGGTGACATAGGTCAGCAACCAGCCGTGATCCTCGGCCGTGCCTTTCGGGTCTGGGACAAAGCAGGGCTCGCCCGCCATCACGCCTTCGGGCAAGGGCAGCAACTGCCGCGCGCCGCTCCGCAAGTCGTATTTGGCTACGCCGCACCCACGCAGCCCCGCGCCGGGGAAGAAGCAGGCATAGGCGTAGCGACTTTCCCGACCCGTAAAGGACAGATTGATGGTCGGGAACTCGACCGTCAGATCATCGAGCAGCGCAATTTTCGCCTTGCCTGCTGTCGGGTCGATGTGCCACTGGCCACGCACGCAGCCGTCGGCGGGCGGGGCGCCATGGGGAGCGGTGCCATTGATGAAATCGGCCGCCCTGTCCCAGGCGCTGCGGTTGAAATACGGACCCTCCACGACGATCCGACCCTCGGCATTCTCCCAGGCATTGGCGAAATGCAAGGCATAATAAGGGGCGACCTCAATCCAGAGGACCCCGCCCTTGCTGCGATCACGCGGCATCACCCCGATGCGGGCGCGGTAGCCGTCTTGCCACGTGTAGGGGAAGGGCAGACCCGAGCCGAGGTCGAGCGCGACCGAAGGGTCGAACCAGACCACATAGTTCTCGGTGATGGCGAAGTCGTGGATAATCGAACCGCCGGGGCCGTCCAGCACCTCACTGTGGACCAGTCGCCCCTGCGCATCCGCGACGTGGTAGGTCAGGTGCGGAGCAAGGGGCGAGTTGCCGAAGAACAGCAACTCGCCAGTGCGGGGGCAGATCTTGGGGTGCGCGGTCATCATCGTCTTCAGCGCACCGTCGAAGTCGTAGGCGCCGAGGGTCTCCAGCTCTGGCGTAACCTCGAAGGGAAGGTTCACCTCCTGGAGGGCGAGGATGCGCCCGGCATGGGCGATGACGCTGGTCCCAGCGGCGCTGGCGGTCAGGTCGATGCTGCCATGTTCCGTGAACAGTGCCCGACCCTCGGTCAGCGCGGGTGTCTTGACCCAGCGGTTGCGATACCACTCAGCCCGCCCGCCCTTCAGGCGCAGCCCGTGGATCATGCCCGAGCCATAGAACCAGGCGCCGGGGTTCATGCCTTCCTTCGGGTTGTGGCCGTTGCGGAAGTAGCGGCCTGAAAGTGCGGTCGGGATCGCGCCCCGGACCGGCAAGGTCAGGGCCGTGGTCTCCTCCGTCACTGGACGGAAATGGCCGGAGAGAAAGCTGGGTGTACCGGCGGCGGTATCGCCCTTGGCCAGCGCCTCGAAGGTGGTGATGGATGTGGCAACAGCGCTGGCGGCAAGGCCGCTGCCCATGCGCAGGATATCGCGGCGGGTGGGGTTCATCACAGGATCTCCGTAGGAATGGGCTGGGCGCGGCGGCGTTCGACCTTGGCCAGCAGGATCAGGCTGGCGGTCAGCAGCAGCGCGCCGTTGAACGGGTGGAGGGAAAGCGGCAGAGGGTTCGCTCCGGCAGCGAGGGCGATCTGCGTTAGGTAGAGAGCGAAGGTCAGCCCGCCCCACCAACCGAAGCCGTTCAGTCGGCGGAGGAACAGCGACCCTCCGACAAGGGCAAGGGCCGGAAAGGACAAAGCCCCGCCAAGCGCCGCGTGCAGCCCCCACAGCCCGCCGTCGCGGAAAAGCGCGGCTCCGGCGCTGAGGAACTGGGCGAGAATGCCGACGGGGAGGGCACGGGCCGCAAGACTGAACCACAGGGGCGTGCCGGCGCCAAGATCGGTGAAAGTGTCATGCGTCGTCTCCATGGTTCAGGCCGCCCGTTCGAGAGGCGTGGCGATCCAGCGGGCCAGATGCACGGCATAGTCCGCGGCGGCGGCCTCGATCTGGTCGGGCGAGAGCTTGTCCGCCCGGTAGAGGACGAAGGGGTCGGCCCATTCCAGCCCGCAGCGATGCGCTGTGGCGCGCAGCGGCGCCATGAGATCCGCCATCGGGAACAGGTTGCGCCCGCCCGCCGTGTAGGCCTCGGGCGTGTTGCCGGCGGTGGCCGCGATCAGCAGCGGAGTGCCTTCCAGCCGGCGACCCTCAGCCTCGTAGGCGATGTAGAACATCCGCGTCAGAACGGCGTCCTGCCAGGCCTTCAGCAGCGGCGGGGTCGAATACCACTGCACCGGAAACTGCAGTACGAGCCGATCAGCCCCCAGCAGCCGTGCCGCCTCACGTTCGCCATCTCGGAGGAGGTCGAGACCATCCGGGCAGGCGGCGGTCATGTCGACCACCTCCACCCCTGGCAGGGCGGCGGCGGCGCGGGCCATTGCGGCATTGGCCTTCGATCGGCTCAGATCGGGGTGGAACATTAGGATCAGGGTCTTGGTCATCGTCATCTCCATGGTTGGGATGAGAGGAAGATGCCGGAGCACAAGAAATCACTCCAATCGATTAATAATATGTTCTATTATCACTCGTATGAATTTACGCTCGCTTGACCTTAACCTCCTGGTGATCCTCGACGCACTGCTGGACGAGGCGCATGTCAGCCGTGCCGCCGACCGGCTGGGCCTGTCGCAACCTGCCGCCTCGGCCGCATTGCAACGCTGCCGGCATCTGTTCCGCGACGAACTTCTGGAACGCGGGCGCGGCACCATGCGGCTGACGGCAAGGGCGGAGGCCCTGCGCGCGCCGCTAAAATCGCTGCTGGCCGGGGTGGGAGATCTGGTCGACCCACCCGAGGTGCCGCTGGCCGAGCTGCGCCAGACCCTGCGCATCGCCATGGCCGATTACCCGGCGCTGTTTGTAACCGGCCCCCTGCAGCGCGCCCTTGCGGAGAGCGCGCCGGGCGTCGACCTCGTGATCCAGCCCTGGCACGGGGCTGAGGCCGCGAAGGCCGCGTTGGTGGACGGCACGACCGACATCGCCATCTCGGTTTTCCCCGGCGAGGACGGCGACATCCACCGCGAGGAATTGCTGGCAGAGAGCTACGTCATCGCCCTGCGTCCCGGCCATCCGGCGATCACAGGCTTCGACCTCGATGCCTGGCTGGCATGGCCACATATCCTCGTATCGGGCCGAAGCGAAGCGCGCAGCCCGCTCGACGCGGAACTCGCGCGCTTCAGCCTCAGCCGCCGGGTCGGGCTGGTGGTGCCGAGCTTCGGCATGGTGCCCGACCTTCTGCGCGGCTCGGACATGATCGCCATGCTACCCTCGCGCGTACTGCCCGCCGCGCCGGACCTGATCGCCCTGCCGCCCCCGATCCCGGTTCCCGGCTTCCCGCTGCATCTCGCCTGGCACCAGCGGAGGACCAAGGACAGAGCGCTCAGGCATGCCGCAGGCCTCCTGGAGAGGATATTGAGGTGAAGGGCGAAGGTGACAGGCGGCCCTTAACCGTCGGTCACGTCTTGACGCCTCGTCCCTAGAAGCCGCCGTTCGGGCTGAGCGCGGCGCTGCGCGGTGGATGAATGGTGGCAATCTTGGTAAAACTACGTGCAAGATTAGAGGGATAGAAGCCAGGCAGTACGCAGACCGGGCGAAATCCGCACTGGAGTGCGTCCGGCCTTCTCGGCCGCCTCAAGTCCCTCGCCCTCGTCCTCGATAATGTTCTCGACAGGATCGTCCGTCGCTGTCCCCCGATAAATTGCCTTGCCTGTTGCGGCCGCGATCATACCCAGCATAGCCTTCTGACGCCGTCCGACTAAGCCGTAGAAGTCATGCGACCGCAGTAGCTGCGGGCCGATCAGGTGGCTCTCAAGGTGTGTATCAATTGCGGTGTCTGATGTCGCGCCCTTCTTCGGCAGACGTGCGAGATATAAAGACGGTGCGTCACCGCCCACGATCTGGTTCGTCTTGGAACTGATCGGTGTCTTGTTGTTGATGGTGTCATACCTCCCCCGCGCCATGCCGTTCTTCTGGCACCAGGCGCGGGGGAAGACAGTGGACACGATCGTTTTGCCCCGCAACCAGCTCCTAATCAGCTATTTGTGGGAGTTGCCGCAGACTCCTGATTTCGCATTTTGGGGCGTGGATGTGGAGACGAACCGCTCGCAGTGCATGAGTGACTGCTTCGCCGCTGACCCTGCGATTGCCATGTTGCGCTGCCGTCAGACCTCTTTGCGCCCATTGAATCCATTCCAGCCCGGATCTGAACGGACAGGGTGCAGTTGCAGCGAACGTCCTGAAGGTCCGCCCCACCGTCGTTCGAAGGTAGTTGGCGGCTGCACTTGCGGCGAAGGTCTGCTCTTCTTCGTGCGACTGCGGCATGGACCGCTCGCCGTGTCGCCAGATCTACCGACTTTGCAAAGAGCGCTATCTGCGCTTCGCTGACCTTGAAGCCAAGTGCAGCATCAGCCAGAGCCGCCACCGCCTGCTGAACGGCGGCTTTCGGGAAAGCTCTCGCGCTCGCAGCAGCGCCTTCGCGGCACCCTGCATGAATGTCGTGATTGGGCTGGCTGGCGACCTCTGGCAGCGAAGACCAAGCGCGGTTTCGTTGCAACTACGCTGCCGCAGTGCCGCAAGGCGGCTGTGAGCCCATTTTGCCGAATGCCGCATGCGTCATGAATGTCAGCTTGCCGGATCTTTCCCGCTGATAGCGCTGCTGATGAGCACTGCCCCGGCTAGATCAACCCTCTGTCAGGAAGCGCTCCTTCCAGTTCGCTGCCGCCTTGCAGATCCGCCGCAAACCGCGTAAACACTTCCCGCATTGGTTGTTTGGTGGAATTATGAACACGCATTTTTCTCAGCAGGACCGGCAGGGCCGCCTGTCGACCGTGCTTGGCGCGGACAGTCTGGTGCTGCTGCGCATGGATGGCAGCGAGGAGCTGTCAGGGGATTTTGAATGGCGCGTTGAGGCGCTGGCGGCCCAGGACGGGCTGGATTTGACCGCTCTTCTGGGTACGCATGCAACGGTGGAGATTAATCATGGGCAGGGAACCCGCGCCTTTGACGGGATCGTCTGCGAGGCCCGCCAGCGCGGCGCATTTGAGAACGGGTTCCGCTATGATCTGCTGCTGCGTCCTTGGCTGCATGTGGCGGCCCTCAGGCGCAACATTCGGATTTTCCACAGCAAAACCGTGATTGAAATCGTTCAGGAAGTGCTCCGCGCCTATGCAGGCCTCGGACATCCGCATCTGGAGGTGCAGGTCTCTGACGATTATCCGGTGCTGGAATACACCGTGCAATACGGCGAGTCTGACGCGGATTTTGTGCGCCGCCAGCTGGAGCGCCACGGCATCACCTGGTCCTGGCGGCATGAGGCGGGTTCACACACGATGCTGCTGAGCGATGCGGCCTTCAGCCTGCCGCAGGTGCCGGGCCTGTCACGGCCCTATTACGGTGTCGCGGGCTATCACCGCCACGAAGAGGAGCATTTCCGCAGCTGGTCCCCGTCGCAGCGCATCACAACCGGAGCGGTGCGGCTGACCGAGTACAACTTCAAGATTCCCAATGCCGCGCAGGAGACCCAGCAACTCAGCGAGGCCGCCCACCCCAGCAGCGATATCGAGAGCTACGACTGGCCCGGCGACTACCTGACCCAGGGCGAGGGGCGCGGCGTGGCGGACCGGCGCCTGGAGGAAGAGCGCGGCCAGGCTCAGCGCCACCACGCTGAGGGCGACGCGGTGTCCCTGGGTGCGGGCTGGCGGGTGACTTTGGCAGGCGATGATGTGCCGGGCGCGACGGGTGAGACATTCGTTTGCCTCAAGGCCAGCCACCGCTTCCGGGCACAGGCCTATGGCTCGGGTGATGGGGGCGGCGATGAGGCGCCTTATGACGGCGCTTACGTGCTGCTGCCGGAAGCCGCTCCCTTCCGCCCCGAGCGCCGCACCACCGGCCCGCGTGTGCAGGGGCCGGAGACAGCCGTAGTGGTGGGCGACGGCGAGATCGATTGCGACGAACACGGCCGCATTCTGGTGCGCTTCCACTGGGATTGCGAAAAGGCGCATACCATGCGGGTGCGCGTGAGCCAGAACTGGGCGAGCCAAGGCTGGGGTGGCATGGTCATCCCCCGCATCGGCATGGAAGTCATCGTCGAACACCTGCGGGGAGATCCGGACAAACCCATTGTCACCGGCTGTGTCTATAACGGTAAAAACAAACCGCCATATGAGCTGCCAAAGTATAAGACACGGTCGACCTTCAAAACCGATACACACAAAGGGCGCGGGTTCAATGAACTGCGGTTTGAGGATGAAAAGGGGCGAGAAGAAATATTCGTGCATGCCCAGAAAGACCGGAACGAAAAAATACTGCACAATCACACAGAACGTATCGACAACAACTGGGTGCAAAGTGTGGGCCACAACCGCGCTGCGGAGGTCGAAAATAACAGCGATGATGTTGTAGGTGGCAATATGACGCTGAGTATTGGCCGGAGCTACCTAGACGACATTGTGCCTCACGCGATTGAAGATCATTGGCAAGGCATCCCAGCGGCTGGCGTGAATTACGGTGAACGCGGGCGTGCTGAGCGCGGGGAAGGTAATTATGCGCTTCGCGTTGAGGGGTCCAGCAGTTCAATGATTGATCGCAACGTGTTGTTCTCGGTTGGTGGGCGTTGGGATCAACAAATGTCGAAAGACATGTCTCTTGATGTAGGTACACATCTCGACGTTGCTGTGGCCAAGAACCATACCGAAAGCGCTGGCTCTAAGCGCGTCATCCAAGCGGCAAGGAAGCTAGAATTAATTTGTGGAAAGGCACGCATCACGCTGCATGCTGACGGACGTGTCCAAATGAGCGGGATCACGCTAAACCAGTCCTTCAAAGATCGGATCACAATTTTCACTAAGGCCATGGCAACAAAGGCGAAAGCGACTTTTGAGGTTTTGTCTAGTCGCATAGATTTAAATTGAGGACGATATGCCCCAAGATGGAATTGCATATAATGGAGAAATTGTCCTCGGCGGAGGGCAAGCTGAAGACGAAGCGCTTCAGATCGAGATCGATGCAGGAGACCCTGATTTTCTAGTAGCTGCGGCGAATAAAAATCCGCAAACGGCTTGGGAGCGCTTTCAGGCTATCGTCGGTGGTACAGCAGAGGGGGCCTATTCGTGGCCCTTCGATTACACGCTCTGTATCCATTGGGTCGTGGGACACGCCGGTTTTTATGGCCCTCATGTGCAGCAGAACTGCTTTTATCACCGCGATCGCATTCTCGGCGTCCTTGGTGCAGGGGTTCGTGTTATTTACTATCTGATTTTCCGAGGCCTGCTTTGGCGGCTGCTGACCAATGAAACGGCGCAAAATTTGGCACGTGATCACCTGTCGGAGGCGGACCGGAACTTGTTCAACGATGCAATTGATCGCGCGGTTCCCGATGAGGCACGGCGCGCACAGATCGTCGGGCGCTATGCTTCAGGACAATTTTTTACGCGCTGGATGAAGTCACGGATCAGACGACGGGGCGGTGGTAGTCTCGAGATGCGCGGAGTCGCATGGACTAATACGATCATGCTTATGTGGGGATCAGCCATTCACGCTTCTATTAACCACCCTTCTAATTTCGGCATCATAGAGATATTCATTTCTTGGATTACAGGCGATGCAGACCACTCTATCGACAGTGACACGTATGTTTCACTTTTTCGGGTAGCGCAAACACTTACAGAAAACGCAGAATTTATGGATGCGCTCGGCGATGACTTCGTGCTGTATCGCGAGTTCATTCAGGCATTGCTCGATTTTGGCTCGAGCGGAGGGCGAAGCTAATGAAGTTCATTCGCTTTGTTTTGGGGCTCGTTTCAGACATACTCGGTCAACTGCTCACAGGGATTGGCCTGATGATTGTGCTCGGTTCTTTCGTGGCGGAGATATATATCATGGTTGCAGTTGGAATTGTGCTCATGGTGATCGGGTTCTTTTTGTTTCGTAGTACTTGATTTTCCGAGCCGATGGAATTGCCCTTGGCAACGGAATGTGCCGATAGCGTATGAAACCCCGTGCGTAGAGCAGAAACAAAATTTTGGAGAGCACATTATGCCAGCGGCAGGACGAGAAGGCGACACCGGGTCTGAACACAATGGGTTCCCGCCGACACCAGCCACAGAAGGCAGCGGTGATGTCGGTATCAATGGGAAACCGGCTTTGCGCGTGGGAGACGCTTTTGCGCCGCACTCAAAGCCCAAGCATCCTCCGCACGGGCGGCGCTGGCGGTTGGATCTGGCGGTGTGTTCATCAACGGAAAGCCCGCTGGACGCGTCGGCCATGCCATTGACTGCAGCGGGACCGTCGAAAGCGGCTCTGGAGATGTGTTTATTGGTGGATGATCCTGCTACGCGGTTCCTCCTATCGGATCGCCTGCAAATTAGTTACCCCTCTGCGGCTATTGCACGGTCTCGCTCGGACGAAAGCCGACTTTGGAGCGTTTGCAGCGAAAGCACAGTTTGTCCCGCCCCACCGTCGTTCGAAGGTAGTTGGCGGCTGCACTTGCGGCGAAGGTCTGCTCTTCTTCGTGCGACTGCGGCATGGACCGCTCGCCGTGTCGCCAGATCTACCGACTTTGCAAAGAGCGCTATCTGCGCTTCGCTGCCCCTGGTGCTGACCGCAGCATCAGCCAGGGCCGCCACCGCTTGCTGAACGGCGGCTTTCGGGAAGTATTTCGCGACTGCAGCAGTGCCTTCGCTGCGCCTCGCATGAATGTCGTAGTTGGGCTGGCTGGCGTCATCTGGCCGCTTGGATCTCGTACGGATTCGCTGAAACCTTGCAGCCGCATCGTGGCAAGTCCGCTGTGAGCCCATACTCACCTTCAATCTTCAAGCAGCTGACTGTATAAAACACCTATGTTCAACCGTCTCTTCGCCAAGCTATTCGGTTCAAAACCGCAAACAACTTTCCAGTTTCAACCTCGCTGGAAGGAAGAATTGGTTGTGAAAGGTCCAGGTGGCTCGTTCGTTCTTGAGCTACCTATGGGCGTGTATTCTGCATACCTTCCAACTCAAAAGGCCTGGGAAACGAAGGCTCCAGAATGGGCGAGAGACCTTTGGCCGCTGCTGAAGAGTGAACTGGAGGAATGGTGCGTTAGAAACAAGGCAGCGTTTTATGTCGATGAGACTGCGACAGTGTTCGTAGAAGGGTAGCCCGACTGCGTGTTTCCCAACTCTAACTGTATAACTGACCAACTGCAGCTTTGTCCCGCTTCCCTTCCGTTCGACAGTGGTTGGTGGCTGCATCTGCAGCGAAGGTCTGCTCCCTCCATCGCTCGTGCAGCATGGGACCGTTGCCCAGGTGACAGATCCTGAGACTTTGCAAATGTCGCTAACTGCGCATAGCCGACCTTGGTGCGCGGCGCAGCACGTGGGTTCCGGTTGCTAGGGCTTGAATGGCCGCTCTTGCCAGTCTGCCATGGAACATTCGCACACGCAGCTAAGGTCCGGTTCCCGCCCTCCCTGTCTATGCCATGCGTCACGCTGCGCCTGACACGAATGTCTTGTTAGGGCTGGTTTCTATCGTCAGCTTACGGCACCCAAGTAAAGCCCACCTGTGAGCTCCCTGCCGGGATACGATGCCCAGCATCGGGGGCGATTCCGGGGATCACATCAAGCGCTACTTAAGTCCGTAAGCCGCACGGCCAGTAGACGGACCATCTGATGCGAGTGCAGAACCAATGCCTTGTTTTTTTGCACCCGGTTAGCTTGAGCTTTAGAAAAATAGCTTCAAGGAGCGTGCTTCCCACATTCACTATCTGTTCATCGTTTGTATTGGGAAATTTTGCTGGTAACATCATGCGAGGATTATATTCACGCCAGCCTTGAAAACCGTTGAACGTGAGAGCGTTCCCAGGGTTCGAATCCCTGTCTCCCCGCCATTAAATCAATGGGTTACAGAGCTACATGCGAACCTCGGAAATGGCCGGAACTTGGCAGTTCTCCACAAAGTCACCCATTGTAACGTTCTGTCCCGTTTTCGTTCCCGCAGGGTCTGATCGATTGGAGGCATTGCAACGGGGCGCAAGGCACGGCTGGGCGCACTGTTCAGGCGCACTGTCGCATATCAGAATTTCTGCCGGAGAGGTCTTGAAGGGAGGGGGGGCGGCAATCCGGGCCGCGGGGCCTGCAATAGAGATGCGCGACACTCGCCCTTCGAAGGTGAATTCATCCAACGCATTCACTTGAAAAAGGAATTGCACCTTGCGTGCGTTCACAAGGTGTAATCGGGTATCGAGGGAGCGGGTCGCTCCCTCTATCTCGGATCCGTCTTTTTGCGAAACGCTCTCAGACGTGCGGTCTTTTCAGCGTTGGCCTTGGCTTCCTCGTCGCGCAGGCGTTTGACGACAAGTGTTGTCCGATCAGCCGCTGACAAAGACTCCGAAGATTTTGATTTTGCAGCGGACACCGAGAGATATGCAAAGATATCCGGGGTGTCCTTGTTTGCCGGGGTCTCGGTCATCTGTCCTTGTCCCCGGCAATGGCAATCATGCGAGTGCCAGGTTTCCGGCAGAGGTGCGCCCGTCACGACCGCTTTCGAGGTCGTAGGTGACCTTTTGGCCATCATCGATGCGGTTGATGCCGGCGCGTTCAACTGCGGAAATGTGCAGGAACACGTCCTGAGTGCCATCTTCAGGCTGAATGAAGCCGAAGCCTTTGGTAGAGTTGAACCATTTCACGGTGCCATTGGCCATATCCGTAATCTCCTAAAAAGTCTGTCCGCGGGATTGCGACAGGTCGGCAAAAGTTGATCCAAGTCGATCGACTGATACCGTTTGGGCGGAAGCAGAAATTCGAAGAGAAGAAACGTTAGCCCCGCACAGATGGGTGCTCTGCCGCATCAATGCAAGGATTCTTTTGCAAAAGGGGCTGCGGTGGCCACCCTCGACCAACTCCGCACAGGTGCCGAACCGCCCGGATCACCCTTTGTTGCCTTGGCTTCAGCAACGTGCCGAGGTGTTCGCAGTCGGCAACTGGCGTGGCTGCGGGTCACAGCAGCCGGGCATGGGAAACGGGCTTTACGGTTGAGGGGGTGTTCGGTTAGCGTCGCATAAGTTGCGCACCACGGGTGCGGGACCAAACCCCACGCTCAAGGAGATCACATGACCACTCTGCAATCGCTCACCTCCGGTGATTTCGAAGCGTTCCTCAATCGGGTGTTCGACGTGCGGTCGGTTGCGGATGAGGTGCAGCTGTCGCTGATCGAGGTAAAGCCCCTGGGCGCGGGAGAGCGCGAGGGCGGGGCGTTCTCCACCCTGTGGCAGGGGCCAAAATCGCCCGTGCTGGAACAATCGGTCTACCGTCTGTTTGAGCAGGAGTTCGGCGAGCAGGAGCTTTTCCTGGTGCCGGTCGCCGAAAAGGACGCGGGCATTCAGTATGAGGCGATCTTTACCTGATCGGCCGGGGGATCCCAGCGCATCAGATCGTAGACGCCCTTGTCCTCTTGCGTGCGAAATCCAAGGCGACGGTAGAGCGTTTGCGCCGGGTTGGCCTTTTCCACATGGATGCTCACCGGTTTTGCCGCAGCCTGGGCCTCGTCCTGAAGGTCCAGCAGGATCGCACGTCCGAGGCCCAGGCCCCGCGCCTCGGGTATGAGCGCAATGTCGATAATGCGGTGTTCGCTGTCCCACCGTTCCAGATAGAGGCGCCCGACCGGCGTCTTGTCGCGTAGAACCACCAGCCACCGCGCCTGTGGGTAATGCGCCTGGTAATGAGCATGCTGCGCCTCGAACTGCATCGCGATGAATGCCTGTTTCTCTGTCTCGTCCCAGGGGGTGCGATCCAGCTCGGCTTCCCGTGTGCTTCGATAGAGCGCTTCGAGGAATTCGTGGTCCTCGGGCCTGATCCATCGATACCCCACCCCCAGAGCCGCTGCACGGTCCTGCACTGGCAGGGGGGCGGTCGACTGCGGTCGCACTTCGAACTTTGGAGGCAGGACGGACGCAGGGATCATGACGGGTTGGGCGTGATGTCTTGTGTGGTCGCAATCGCGGCATAGCCCGCCCCTAGCTCGGTCCATGTCGCCGACCAATGGCCTAGGGACTGTTGACGCAGGTAGGCCGCTTTGCCGGTGTCCGGGTCGAGCGAAAACAGGCTGAGGCTGGTGTCCGCGTTGGGTTGCAACATCAGGTTGCAGTTCTGATAGACATGCCCGATGACGGCCGGGCTGGACCAGTCATCCGATCCGGTCCCGGTCTGGTATTTTGCGTAGACCGGGCAGTTTGCCCCGTAGCTCAGTTGCGCGACAAGATAGAGACCGCCTTGGGGCGAGGTGGACACATCCATCGTATGCACAGGAGACACGAAGGAGGCAAACAGCACCCAGCCGCCAAAGCTGCTGGAACTGACCTGTTGCTGCACCTTCATGTAGATCTTGTCGTCGATCCGCGCGAAAATATGGACCAGAGCGTTATGGTCGAGGCCACAGACGATCTGTTCGAAACCGGTCAACCCTTCAGAGATGTCCTGCCAGCCGCTCCAGCTCTCGGGCAAGAATGGCCTGTCGCTGGACTGGAGGTTCAGGTAAGGCACCCCATCCGCGTTGATACCGGCCAGAAAAAGGCGGCCATCCGCATTCTGCGTGGCGGTCAAGCTGACAAGCGCACCGGGCAGCTGTTGCCAGTCCGACCAGATCTGCGCTGGCGGCACTTCGACGGGCACTGTCACCTCGATCGGTGTCTCGGTGCCGGGGGGCACGACTTTGACGGTTTTCTCAACCACGGTGTTGGAGTTCTGGAACTTCCACCAGATCGTATTGTCCGCCTCGGCACTTGACAGGAACACGTTTGCGCGTCCGGTCAGACCATTGATCAGCACCGTATCAAGAATGCCGCTCACCCCGTCCGGCTTGCCCAGGGTCTGAGGCGGTGCAAAACGGCTGTCGGCGTCCTCGTTCCGGGTTTCGCGTATATAGGTCAGGTCTCCGGTGGCCGCGTCCACTGCCAGAACGGAAACATATCCATCCTGGGTGACCGACGCGTTCAAATGCTCCGGCTGATAGCTGGTGTTGGTCAAAGCCGTGAAGCCGCTGTCAAAACCGCCGTTTTCGACCGTCTGGTCCTTGTAGCCCAACGCGCCCGCCGGTGTGAGGGCGGTAAAAAAGATCCGAAAGTAGCTCGGTTCCGTGACCACATTTCCTTCGAATTCTGCGGGGGTGGCGTCTTCAACTGACATGTCGAGATGTCCTTCCGATAGGCTTGGCTGGCGCAGGCGATGTCGCTGGGGCAGGGGTCAACTGCGTGGCGGATAGAGCCCCTGAAGCGCGATGATGAAATTCAAAGTCAGATAGGGCTGCATGTTGTTGTGCGACTGCCCGCCGCCCGCTTCGGGCATCGCCTCATATGCCAGGTCGACCTGATTGGAGTCGGTGTCGGTCTGGTAAAGAGTGTCGAAGCCGGTGTTGCCAAGCGTGGTCGAAGAGCTCGGGGTGCTTGTATCTGCAAACTCGGTGCTGGCCATGGCCGTATGGGTGTGATTGGGAAGCTGCGCTTCGGTGAGTGTCACCTGTTCACTGCCCCCGCGCTGCCCAAGGCGGCGGGAGGTCAGGCCCGGGCCGCGTCCGGGGTGCATCGGCGCGCGCCCTTGCAAATTCGGCAGCGCCGTTGTGCTGCGGCCATCGCCGCCATAGGTGGTGCCGATCAGCGAAAACAGGGCGGTGTTCTGGGCGATCGGCAAAAGCTGACCATTGCAGAACGCCCAGCTGCGTGGTGCAAAATTCCCGGCAAAGATCCGGATTTCAGCGATAAAGGGTTCAGACATTTTCGCCTCCTAGTGTCGGCTCGGGTAGATGCCGAACAGCGCCACGATGAAATTCACGCACAGATAGGGCATCAGGTTGGTGTGGGATCGCGATCCACCCGTGTGGGTCACCATCTGCGACGACATCTGCGCAAACGGGTCGGAGGTCGTGTAGTGGTTGATCCCGGCGCCTGCCGCCAGCACGTTGTCCTGCGGGCTGACCAACTCCGCAAGCGCTGTGGAGGCCTGCAGCGGATGTGTGTGGCTGGGCAATTGATTGACCGTCAGTGTGACCTTTTCAGCGCCGCCCTTCGCGCCCAGCCGGCGGGGGCTGAGCCCCGGGCCGGTTCCCGCGTGGACCGGCAATCGCCCCCGCATGTCGGGGAGGCCAAATGTGGTGCGGCCATCGCCGCCGTAGATGGTGCCATAGAGGGAAAACAACGCGTCGTTCTGCGATACCGCCAGCAACTGCCCATCGCAGAAGGCCCATCCGCGGGGGGCGAAATTGCCCGCAAACATGCGGATTTCACCTACAAAGGGTTCCGACATCCTGTGTCCTTTCGTGATCAGTTGCGCGACGGGAACAGCCCTTGCAGGGCAATGCAGAAGTTGACCGCGAGGTAGGGCTGCATGTTTTCATGCGCCTGAGATCCGCCAGTATTTGTGATGGAGCGCAGGCCGACCAACGTCCCCGCATCGGCAGAGTGGTAGGCCGCATCCGGTGTTGCCTCTGCGCCGAGGAGGTGCCCGGCCGGAGTGGTCGCGTTCCCCGCCGCCGATGAGGCGCGCGCGTTGTGTTTGTGAGCGGGCATTTCACTGACGCTCAGCGTCGAGGTCTCCTCGCCACTCCTTTCACCAAGCCTGTGACCCTCACCGACGTGCAGCGGGGTGCGGCCGCGCAAATCGGGCAGCGCAAAGGACGTGCGCCCGTCGCCGCCATAGGTGGTGCCCAACAGCGAATAGAGTGACTGGTTCTGATTGATCGGCAGGATCTGCCCGTCGCAGAAACCCCAGCCCCGGGGCGCAAAATTAAACCCGACAATGCGGATCTCAGCGAGAAATGGTTCTGACATAATCTCCCCCAAGGCGCGCGTTCCTAGTGTGGTTGAAACCGATTGAGATCCCGTGGGTGTGCCTAAGATGCCCCAAAGGTTGAGTTTGAAAATGCGCCTCTGTGATTCTTCGAAACTCACATAAGTATCGTCGCTTTGGCAATAAAAATATTCCTGTGGTTGATTTTGTGTCGTGTTCCCGTTCAGCCGGTGCATGCAGTTGCGTTCGGCAAGGCGCGCCGGGATGTAAGGGTGTCTTTTAAACGTAGATGTGTGTTAATATCATGAAATAATTCATATAATTATCAAACTGAGGCCCCCGCGCCGGTTCTTGACCCGCTGTACGCCACCTTCGCCGAAGTCTCAGGTCGCGCGTGTGGTAGTTGTTTGGCCTATATTTTTGTGTATATAAGTGCCTATGGTTGTTATTTTTATTTGACGTCGATTAGAAGCTCGCAGACGTCGGTATGTAAATTATACTTGTTTTGAAATTTCTCAAAATCTAGTGGTGGGTGTAATTTGTTTCGCGCATGGGCGCCTCCTTCCTGCGTGATTGGCAGTTTGAAAACGGATTGGTCATGGTTGAGTTTAGGAACGGCGGCACGCCCGGGGTCAGTTGCAGCGACAAGGCAGGTTTGGATTCTGGTCATCTCACGGCCAGACCCCGGATTGCAAAATGGCTCTGCGCGCTCGGCTTGTTTCTGGCCCTGTCGCTTGGCCTGATGCCACAGGCCGCGCTGGCATCCTTCACCGATTGTCCGGCGAATACGGTTTCGAATGACGATCTGATTTTGAATCTGACTGAGGACGAATGCACCTACGAAGGAGGCGCAGACTTCCCCACTATTTTTTCTCAAGATTTCATACTGATTCAGGCAGACGACGGGTCGGCCACGAACTTTAGGATAAATGACCCGGCAAGTGATGCGCGCGATCTGGTCTTATCGGTAAACAACGGAAGCTCTCAGAAGACACTTGATGCGGGTGACCCTACCCTGAACGGAGTCGATTGCGCAGCAGGATGTACTGTGAGCGGCTCGCACGGCGGTGCAGCTTTCAGCTTCAGCTACACCGCGTCGGGCGGGGCTGGCGCGATCGATGGCGCGCCAGAGATCGACGATCTCAGCTCATCCACCGGCAATAGCGTGGCGGATGGCGGCACCGACACGATTGCAACGGCCATCAACAGCGGCACCCCGACCACAATCACCTATGACGTCAGCAACAGTGGGTCGGAAACATTGACGCTGTCGGGCCTGACGCTGGGCACCCCGACCAATGCGTCATTCGGCTCCACCTCCATCGATACCGCCTCCGTGGCATCGGGCGGCACGGAAACCGATGCCATCAGCATCACCTTCACCCCCAGCTCCACCACCGATGGCGCGACGTTCACGGTTCCGTTCAGTTTCACCACCAACGACGCCGATGACGGCACGGATGAAACCACGTTCAATGTCACCATCTCGGGCACGATCAATGCCGAAGCCGAGATCAGCGACCTGACCTCCTCGACAACCAACACGGTTTCGGATGGTGGCAGTGATGCGCAGGGCACGGTGGCGTCGGGCAGCGCGCAGACGCTCACCTATACGATCACCAACACCGGAACCGCGGACCTGACCGTGGCCACGGCGATCTCATCCGGTGCGAGCAACGTCACCGTAAATTCGATCAGCGCGCCCGGGAGCACAACCGTCGCCGCGGCGGGCGGCACCACGCAGTTCAACGTGCAATACACGCCGACGGCGGCGGGGGCGTTCTCCTTTGGTCTGTCTTTCGTCAACAGCGACGCGGACGAAGATCCCTTTAATTTCACCGTGAGCGGCACGGCGACGGAGACCCCCGGGTTCAGCCAGGCGATTGCGCCGGGGACGATCCTGGCGGATGGGACGGCGACGGTGACCTTCACCATCGACAACAGCGCCAATGCAACGGCGGCGACGGCGCTGGACTTCAGCAACACCCTGCCCGCGGGGGTGGAGGTTGCGGCGACGCCCAATGGCTCCACCACCTGCACCGGCGGCACGCTGACGGCGAGCGGCGGCGGCAGCACGATCTCCTACACCGGCGGCACGGTGAGCGCGGGCGCCAGCTGCACGGTGCAGGCGGATGTGACCGCGGCGACCGACGGCAGCTACAGCAACACCAGCGGCGATCTGACCTCAAGCCTGGGCAATTCCGGCACCTCCAGCGCGTCGCTGACGGTGGCCTCGCCGGAGATCGACCTGCAACGCCCGGCGGCGACATCGCTGGCGGATGGCGCCTCCGATGCGCAGGGCAGCGTGGCGGTGGGGGTGCAGCAGGTGCTTACCTACACGGTCGAGAACACCGGCAATGCGACCCTGACCCTGAGCGGCACGCCCGCCAGTGCGGCGGCGAGCAACGTCAGCGTGGACAGTATCTCCGCCCCGGGCACCAGCAGCCTTGCGGCCAGCGCCAGCACCACCTTCACGGTGGCCTATACGCCAACGGCGGCGGGGGCGTTCTCCTTCGAGCTGGACGTGGACAGCGACGACGCCGACGAGGGCACCTATGACCTGACGATCAGCGGCACGGCGACGGAGGCTCCTGCGTTCAGCCAGGTGATCGCGCCGGGGACGATCCTGGCGGATGGGACCGCGACGGTGACCTTCACCATCGACAACAGCGCCAATGCGACCGCTGCGACGGCGCTGGATTTCTCCAACACCCTGCCCGCGGGGGTGGAGGTTGCGGCGACGCCCAACGCGTCGACCACCTGCACCGGCGGCACGCTGACGGCGAGCGGCGGCGGCAGCACGATCTCCTACACCGGCGGCACGGTGAGCGCGGGCGCCAGCTGCACGGTGCAGGCGGATGTGACCGCGGCGACCGACGGCAGCTACAGCAACACCAGCGGCGATCTGACCTCAAGCCTGGGCAATTCCGGCACCTCCAGCGCGTCGCTGACGGTGGCCTCGCCGGAGATCGACCTGCAACGCCCGGCGGCGACATCGCTGGCGGATGGCGCCTCCGATGCGCAGGGCAGCGTGGCGGTGGGGGTGCAGCAGGTGCTTACCTACACGGTCGAGAACACCGGCAATGCGACCCTGACCCTGAGCGGCACGCCCGCCAGTGCGGCGGCGAGCAACGTCAGCGTGGACAGTATCTCCGCCCCGGGCACCAGCAGCCTTGCGGCCAGCGCCAGCACCACCTTCACGGTGGCCTATACGCCAACGGCGGCGGGGGCGTTCTCCTTCGAGCTGGACGTGGACAGCGACGACGCCGACGAGGGCACCTATGACCTGACGATCAGCGGCACGGCGACGCAGGCCCCCGGGTTCAGTCAGGCGATCGCGCCGGGGACGATCCTGGCGGATGGGACGGCGACGGTGACCTTCACCATCGACAACAGCGCCAATGCAACGGCGGCGACGGCGCTGGACTTCAGCAACACCCTGCCCGCTGGGGTGGAGGTTGCGGCGACGCCCAACGCGTCGACCACCTGCACCGGCGGCACGCTGACGGCGAGCGGCGGCGGCAGCACGATCTCCTACACCGGCGGCACGGTGAGCGCGGGCGCCAGCTGCACGGTGCAGGCGGATGTGACCGCGGCGACCGACGGCAGCTACAGCAACACCAGCGGCGATCTCACGTCGAGCCTGGGCAATTCCGGCACCTCCAACGCGTCGCTGACGGTGGCCTCGCCGGAGATCGACCTGCAACGCCCGGCGGCGACCTCGCTGGCGGATGGCGCCACCGATGCGCAGGGCAGCGTGGCGGTCGGGGTGCAGCAGGTGCTGACCTACACGGTGGAGAACACCGGCACCGCGACCCTGACCCTGAGCGGCACGCCCGCCAGCGCGGCGGCGAGCAACGTCAGCGTGGACAGCATCTCCGCGCCGGGCACCAGCAGCCTTGCGGCCAGCGCCAGCACCACCTTCACGGTAGCTTATACGCCAACGGCGGCAGGCGCGTTCTCCTTCGAGCTGGACGTGGACAGCGACGACGCCGACGAGGGCACCTATGACCTGACGATCAGCGGCACGGCGACGGAGGCTCCTGCGTTCAGCCAGGTGATCGCGCCGGGGACGATCCTGGCGGATGGGACCGCGACGGTGACCTTCACCATCGACAACAGCGCCAATGCGACCGCTGCGACGGCGCTGGATTTCTCCAACACCCTGCCCGCGGGGGTGGAGGTTGCGGCGACGCCCAACGCGTCGACCACCTGCACCGGCGGCACGCTGACGGCGAGCGGCGGCGGCAGCACGATCTCCTACACCGGCGGCACGGTGAGCGCGGGCGCCAGCTGCACGGTGCAGGCGGATGTGACCGCGGCGACCGACGGCAGCTACAGCAACACCAGCGGCGATCTCACGTCGAGCCTGGGCAATTCCGGCACCTCCAACGCGTCGCTGACGGTGGCCTCGCCGGAGATCGACCTGCAACGCCCGGCGGCGACCTCGCTGGCGGATGGCGCCACCGATGCGCAGGGCAGCGTGGCGGTCGGGGTGCAGCAGGTGCTGACCTACACGGTGGAGAACACCGGCACCGCGACCCTGACCCTGAGCGGCACGCCCGCCAGCGCGGCGGCGAGCAACGTCAGCGTGGACAGCATCTCCGCGCCGGGCACCAGCAGCCTTGCGGCCAGCGCCAGCACCACCTTCACGGTAGCTTATACGCCAACGGCGGCAGGCGCGTTCTCCTTCGAGCTGGACGTGGACAGCGACGACGCCGACGAGGGCACCTATGACCTGACGATCAGCGGCACGGCGACGGGCAGCGCGGAAATCGGCGTCGGCTCCTCGAGTGGGGGCACTCTGGAGGACGGTGATACGGATACGATCCCCGGAACCCCAAGCGCGGGTTCGGCCAATGTCATCACCTACACGTTCACCAATTCCGGGTCCGATACGCTCAACATCACGACACCGACCGTTGCCGGAAATATTTCCAACGAAACCAACGTTGTGGTGAACGGTTTGACGCTGGCGTCAAATACGGTGGCGAGCGGTGGTGGCACCACGACGCTTGAGATTTCCTATACGCCGCAAGCCAGCGGGGTCTATAGTTTCGATCTGCAAGTGGCCAATGACGATGCGGATGAAAGCCTGTTCAACATCACGGTGGCCGGGACCGCGAGCGGGACGCCGGAAATCGAGGTGTCCTCCTCGGCCAGCGGGGCGCTGAGTGATGGCGGCACCGACAATATCGCAGGAGCGATAACCCCCGGCACCGCCACGTCGGTCACCTATACCATCACCAACAGCGGCACGGATGTTCTGACCCTTGATGCGCCGTCGGTGGCCAGCAGCATCAGCAATCAGAACAACGTGACTGTTGACAGCCTGTCCCTGGCGGCAACAAGCGTTGCCAGCGGCGGCGGCACCACCACATTGCAGGTGGACTATACCGCCACCGCAGGCGGCGCCTATGGGTTTGATCTGAGCCTTGGCTCTGACGACGCGGATGAGGACCCGTTTGACATTTCCGTCACGGGCACGGCGCAGAGCGTGGCCAGCGGGCTGTCGGTCCAGTCAGGCTCCGGCCAGGTGGCCGAGGTCGGCGTGCAATTCACCGCGCCTCTTGTTGCGCTGGTGACTGATAGCGGCGGCGCTGGCGTCGCCGGGGTCGATGTGACCTTTGCCGCGCCGGCGAGCGGTGCTTCGGTGGTCTTTGCCAGCACCGGGACACGGACCGAAACCGTCACCACCGGCTCTGACGGCACGGCGACCAGCTCTGCGATGACGGCCAATGAAACGGCGTCCAGCTATGCCGGTGGATCGGCGCTGACCTCCTATGATGTCAGCGCAAGTGCAACCGGCCTCAGCACTGTCAGTTTTGCGCTCACCAATGACCGGGATGCAGAGGCGGATATTCAGAAAACCCAGGAAGTGATTGCGGCCTTTGTCTCCAACCGCGCCAATACCATCGTGTCCAATCAACCGGATCTGGTGTCGCGACTGACGCAAGGCGGGTTGGCGCGGCAGCAGGGGCGCAACGGGTTTGGGTTGCGCGCCACCTCAAACGGCAGATCCGCGACGTTCCGTTTCAGCCTGCGCGCGCTGCTGGAGGAAGCACGCCGCCGCAATGACGGGTCGCGCTGGCGCGAGTCGCTCCGGACCGCTGAGGCGGGCGCAGAGGCCGCGGCGGAGGATGTTATGGCGGCGCGGGATCCTGCGCTGCGGTTCAGCGCCACGGACCCTGCCGGGTCGGAAACGGCGGAAGCGGATGCCCCGGCCTCCGCGCCCGTGATCGCCTCGGGATGGGACCTCTGGGCCGAGGGCACCTATGCGGTGACCGAGAACGGCAACTTCGAGAGCCGCTCCGGCCTGTTCTTTGCGGGCGCGGACTACCGCTGGTCGGACAAGGTTGTACTGGGGGTGATGGGGCAGCTGGATATCACCGACGAGGACAATGGCGCCGCCGGAACCTCGGCCAGCGGTACAGGCTGGATGGCCGGGCCCTATGTGGTGGTGCGTCTGGACCAGAACCTCTATCTCGATGTTGCGGCGACCTATGGGCAATCCTCCAACACCGTCAATGCGCTTGGGCTGTTCGAAGATGATTTCGACACCGAGCGGTTCCTGTTGCAAGGCGGGCTGACCGGGGATTTCAAACTGGATGCGCACACCACGATCAGCCCGTTTGCGCGGCTGACCTACTACTATGAAAAGCAGGAAAGCTATACGGATACGCTCGGCCGGGTGATCCCCTCGCAGGACTTTGACCTGGGGCGGTTCGAGTTCGGGCCCAGGATTTCCTGGCAGCTGGACTTGGACGGGAACACGCAGCTGTCGCCATACCTGTCGTTCTCGGGCATCTATGATTTCAACAAGTTGCAGGGGGCCAATCCGACGGACGCCACGCTGGCGTCATCGCAATCGAATTTCCGGGGCCGGCTGGAGGCCGGTGCAACTTTTGTGGTGCCGGATCGCGGGATAAAAGTCGCGGTCGAAGGGTTCTACGACGGGATCGGGGCGTCGGATTTCGAATCCTATGGGGCCAGCCTGAACATTCACATCCCGTTCTGACGCCCGGGCGGTTTGGAACGCGCGCTGCCCTGCGTCGGTGTCCCGGGTGGTGACGAACCAGCGCGTGGAGGCGGGCAAAGCCCATCGGGGCACCGTCCGATACTGCATCCCGCCGTTGCGGTGACAGAGGTCGTCGGTTCAGTCCAGAGCACTGCCGGATCGCGTAAAAAAGTACCAGGGGGGCTATCCATTTTTACCTGAAGCACGGCCTCTGACTGCGCGGCTCACCGGTTGGTGGGAGGGGCTGCCTGGTGCTGCGATGGCACACAGGCCTGCTTTCGAAAGCGGTCAGAGGCACCTGAACGGAGGCAACCGATGCACTAGTGCCAGCTTCTCGAAGTTATCATCCCACTCTCTGATTGACATTGATGAGCGGCGTGTTCTGATCGGCTTGCCTGACGGAAGGTGTCAAATCGACAGGGCAACCGCACTCAAAAGCGCGCGCGTCAACACAGGGGCAGAGCTTTTGCGGATAACTCTCCAGGGTAACTCACGATCAATCAGCCTTGTGGCTTTGCCCATTATCAGTGGGCTTTGGTTGACAATAGGCGTGGGCGTCATTGGTGTATTGACCCCCAACTATTCGCATGTCGACCAGTTCATGAGTGCACTCGGTGCTGCAGGTGCCCCTCTGGCGACATGGGCCAACTATGCCGTCTTCATACCGACAGAGATTTGGATTCTGGCGTTCTTCGCAAGACTGGACGGTTGCTTCCCAGGCAGCAGGACAAAGCGAATCTCGATCTTAGTTCTATCCGCTTACGCCATCCTTTTGATACTCGCTGCCGTTCTGCCTTGTGATGCGGGGTGTGATAGTCGAGGCCACGACCAGACCATGACAAATACGTTGGTCCATATTGCTCATATGGCAATTGCGGTGACGTCTTATCCGCTTGCGCTGATCGGTTTGCTGATCTTCCGTTTGACTGCCCCTCCAAGTTCGCTTCTGCGGCGCTTGGCACTGCCAGCTACAATCATCGGCTTCTGTTTGTTTTTCACAATTTTCTTGATGCCAGAAGTACAGGGGTTGTCCCAACGTCTCCTCGAAGCGTGGATCTACTTCCAATTTATATCGCTGGGACTATTTGCGGCTTCGATCGTGCCTCACAACTGACCTTCCTGCGCGGCGCAGCATTGGTCAAAGGGTGTTCAGACCGGACCTGCGTCGCGCGTTGTCGGAAGGCAGTGTTTGATGGTGGCAAGTGCGGTTCGGCCCACGTGGTGTAAACCTTTCTGGCGAAACAGATGGCCGCGGCGCGCCGTCGCGCATCAGCGCTCCGGTTTGCCGACACGAGGTCTCCGCCCTCGAGGCAGGACCCGGTGGCTGCCGCCCTTGCCGCCGCTGTCAGTCCCGGCTGGCGCGACCGTATCGCGGGTCAGGGCGCAACCTTGTGATTGGGCGAACCGCTGACGATGGTGCCTCCGACCGACGTCGAACAGCCAACATAGGCCACCGGCATGCCGTCATCGCGGGATTGGCCGGAGCCGGATGTAATCACCGCACCGCAGCTGGTCTTGTCGCCGACCCGCGCAACCGGGCGGCCATCGATCACCGCACTGCCACCGCTGACGATCTGGCATTTGCGACAGCGCGGGCAGGCGTGGGTGTCTCCGACACGGGCTACAGGTTGCATGCAACGTCTCCGACAAGCTCTCCAGGCATTGGGATCACTCCTTCTGGCTGAGGCATTCTTCAACCAGGGGCAGGGCGTCCCGCGCGGCGTTCTGCAAGGTCGGAACCTGGGCGCTGCCACTGCCGCCCATGCTCACCGCGCCCTTGAGGTTGATGCTGCCCGCTTCGAGGGTGATGCCGGATGCATCCAGCGTGATCTTGCCGCCGGGCCCTTTGATGACGAATTTCTCGAACGCCATCAGCGTGTGCTTGGCGGTGTTGTTGGTGATCGACTCGGTCACGTTCAGGGTGGATTTCCCGAACACGGTTTCCTCGTGATTGCGGCCGATCTGGACCAGGTGATCGGCATAGATGTCCTGCTTGTGGATGTTGCCCACCACATGCACATGGTCCTTGCCGTATTTCTCCTGCTGGTCGCGCCCGACCTGATAGGTCACATCCTGCCCGATCGTCTCGCGCTGGTCGCGGCCCACCGACATGGTTTCATCCTGGCCGACCGTCTGTGTCCGGTCGCGACCGATGCTGTTGCTTTCGTCCCGACCGATGGTCTTGGAGCGGTCGTTCTCGATGACGATCTCCTGATCCTTCTGGCCGTGCATGTAGATCAGCTCCTGATCCCGCTCGTCCTCGAAGGTCAGCTCGTTGAAGCCGCTGCCCTTGTGGGTGTCGGTCTTGAACACCGATTTGGTCTTGTTCGCGGGCAGGGGGTAGGGGGGCTTGTTGCGCCCGTTGTAGACACAGCCCGTGACCAGCGGTTTGTCGGGATCCCCTTCGAGGAATTCGACCACCACCTCCATGCCGATGCGCGGGATCACCATGCCGCCCCAGCCTTGCGAGGCCCAGTTCTGGCTCACCCGGCAGCGCATCGAATAGGCTTTCTCCAGATCCCAGTGGAAATGCACCAGGATGCGCCCGTGTTCGTCGCAGTCGATTTCTCCCTCGCCGACCACCACGGCTGTCTGCGGGCCCTGCACGATGGGCAGCGGCGTGATCCGCGGGGGCACCATCGGGGCGGCCACCGGCATCAGGCGATATTGCGCCGTGAAGGGGCGGTCGTGGCTGTGATCGCTGCTGACGGAGCCATAGGCCTGGCTCACGAAACAATAGCGCGCGCTGAGGCAGAGATGCTCTCCGCCGTCGCCGGGCACTGCATCGCCACCGCCCAGGGGCACCACCAGACCGGGTTTCAGCCCGACGATGTCGCCGGCCGCCGCGTGCCGGGCGTCATGGCCGCGTTCCTCTTCGCAGCGCAGCTGTGCCACCGTCTTGCCGCGTCCGAGGTCCAGGTAGTCACCGGGGTAATCATAGGCTTCGATCTGGCCCTCGGCATATTGCGCATCCCCCATGCGGTCGGATTCCATCGCCGCCATCGGGGTCTTGAAGTTGTAGTCCATCAGCCGTGTGGCGCCGGTGGTCAGGCGCCGCTCCGGTCCCCAGGACCAGAAATGCTCGCCCTGCACGCCACGGTTTTCGGCGGTGCCGAAATAGGGCCGCTGGGCCAGCCGGTCATGGCTGCCGACATCATCACTCAGCACCAGCGTGTGCTGGCCATCGCCGTGGCGGAAGCTGAAGGAAATGCCGAAACGCTCCATCAGCCGACGGGCAAAGGCCAGATCGCTTTCGCGGTACTGCACGGTGTATTCAAGTTCGGGATAATCCGCCGTCAGCGCCACATCCAGATGCGGGCTGCCCAGATGGGCGTAATCCGCCAACAGCTCCTGAAGGATCTCCACAACCGTCTTGTTGTGAAAGATACGCTGGTTGCGCCGTTTGTCGGCGAGCCAGATCCACGGTTGCAGGCGCAGGTCATAGCGCCAGCCGTTTTCGCCGGGACCGCGCCAGCGTACTTCGGTGATGATCCCGTCAAAGGGCACCGGCCCATCGGCCCCCGCCAGGGTCACGGTGGCGTGGGTGCCCAGCAGCGCGTCGAAATCAAGATCATCACGCGGTGCCAGTGCCTCGACGGTGAAGTCGAACAGCTCGTTTAGCGCCTCGCTGCCGTCAAATCGCAGCAGCACCAGCGCATCCGGACCAAGAACAGTGTTGAACCGCCCAAGCCGGGCGTCCTGGACAAAAACATTCATAAAGCAAAACCCTAAAAGTTGTATCCGAACCTATGGGCTTCAGCCTCAGGGTCAAGGGGGGATGGGGCCTTCGCGGCGGGGAAATTTTGCCATCGCGCCGCGAATACGCGGCGTGCTGCCGACCCGGGGACACTGGGGCGCGATCCCCGAGGGGCCGGAAATCGGCTATTCCGCGATCAGCGTTGGGATTTCACCGCCGCGGTTGCGCGCGGGCGTCGCCGCGGCAGGCGGCGCCGAATGACGGCATACATGTCGGCAAAGGGACGCAGGTAGATATTGCGGATGTCGGAGGCATGCGCCTCGGTCTGCGACAGGCCGAACGTCAGCTCTGTATCGGGTTCGGACAGATGCAGCGACCCGAACAGCCAGTCCCACAGCGCAAAGGCAACGCCAAAGTTCTTGTCGTAGTGGCGCTTGGCGCTGGAATGATGGATCTGGTGCTGCGCCGGGGAAATCAGCAGATGTTCCAGCCAGGGCCAGTATCTGATCGAGATATGGGAATGCCGCAGGTTCGAACCGGCGACATGAAACACAAAAGAGAAAACGCTGACCCCCAGCACCGTCACCAGATCGACGCTCGGGCCGAACAGGAACAGAAAGCTCGCCATGACGCTGCCCTGCACAAAGGCGGTCCGGAACGCGTAGAGCACGCCCTCCAGCGGGTGCACGCGATAGACGGTCACCGGGGTCATCGTTTCGGCGGAATGATGGACCTTGTGGATCGCCCACAGCAACGGCCATCGGTGCATCATGCGATGCAGGACGTATTTGGTGAGATCGTCCATCAGAAAGATGGTGACGGTGAACAGCACCGTGACCAGCGCCACGGGGGCGCCCGAAAACAGCTCGCGATGCAGCACGGGCAGGTCGAGCAGCAGATAATAGACGGCGGTGGCAATTGCCAGCTGCGACAGCAGCAGCGGCGAGATGAACAGCGTGAAAACCCGGTTGATCACAAAGATCTTGTAATCGGCCCGTGCCGAGGCGGACCACAGAATGCTGCGATCAAACACCTTTTGCAGCGCATCCCGGAACGAGCATCGGCGCACGGCCACCAGCCACAGGATCGCGATCAGGATTGCGGCCAGAAGATAGCCGACAAAGATGCGTTTCTTTGGGTCGTGAAAATCCGAAAATACGTCGCCGAGATGACCGAGAAACTCCACGATGCAACTCCCTGGGCTTATGGTGCGGCGCGCTCACGCAGGCGCGTTCCGGTGCGGATGTCGTCCTGCACGCCGGTGTCCCATGCGGCGTCATCTGCGCCGCATGGGAGAGGCTTTGATCAGTCGGATTCCGCCGACGCGTTGGTGCCGAGCTTTTCAGCCAGATCCGCCAGTCCGGCGGTGGCGTCATTGGCGCGGGACTCAATGCCGAAGGTGTCGATCATGGCCTTTTGGACCTTCAGCATGTTGACCTGGTAATCCTCAAAGGACATCTCGCGTTCGCGCAGGAAATTGCCGTCGGCGTCGATGTCCGACACCATCTTGCCATCGGGCATGGCCGGGCCAAACCCGACCAGCCAGTTCAGGTCAAAGGCCGTCGCGCCAAGGTTGTTCTTGCCCGACTGAAGCGCCATGCTGAAGCCCTTCAGCTCGCCCCAATGCTTCACGTAGGCACGCAGCGCTTTTTCGTCGGATGCGTCGGATTTCAGCGCTTCGAGGTCATTGTAGACAGAGCCTGCATATTTGAAGACGGCCTCTGCGATGACCTTTTCCCAGTTGCTTTCGATCACCTCGGCATAGGATTTGAGCTCGTTGCGCTGCGCGTCGGTCAGCGCCTCGCCCTCGGCAGAGGCGATCAGGGCGCGCCCGTCGCGGAAGGCGGCAAAGATGGTTTGCAGATAGCTGGTGGATTTGGTGCCACCCTTGTCGGCGCCAGCGGCATAATAGGCCGGACCAAAGACCATTTCCGTCTTCAGGTCGACAACCCCGTCACCATTGGCATCAGCCGCCGCGAGATCGGTTTGCTTGGCGATCGCATAGGCCTGCTGCGGGCTCAGGCTGGCGGTATGCGCCGGGGCGCCGAAATAGCCGAAGGCTTCGTCCCAGGAATGTTCCTTGCCGGTGTAGGCGGCACCCTCGGAATAGGGCTGATCGTTGGGTTTGGTGTCGGCGTCCAGTTTTTCGTCCAGGTAGTTGTCGACGGCCTGGTTGTAAGCCATTGCACCCAGCGTGAACTTGGAAATCAGCTGAGCCCAGTCGTAGCCGTTGACCGCGTCATAGCCCTGTTCCGCGGCCGCAGCGTGGCGAATCATCTCGCGCGCAACCTCGACGCCGGATTTGTTGCCCGGCCAGGCCAGCATGGCGCCGCTGTAGAATTTGCCCGCGATGTTCTTGCCCGACGAAATCTCGTTCACTGTGGACTGCTTGACTGGGAAACCGTCCTTGGAAGCGGGGGCGACGATCTCCAGATCGTCATCGGAGCCTTCGAAATAGGCCAGCAGCATTGCTTCGAGCTGCGCGGCATTGTTGCCACCATCGCCCTTGCCTGCGAGCTTTTTCAGGCTGTCGTGCAACACGTGACGGGCCACCTGCCCGGAATAGGACACCGAGTTTTCGGCGTCGCCGCTGTAGCCTTTCACCGTGACCGGGAACGGGCCGTAGGCGTCACTGGCCATGGCAGCCGTGCCGATAAAGCTGGCAACCACCAGGCATGTTGTCGCTTTGAGCGTTGACGCGATCATAGGGATCTCCTCCAGTATTTTGGTCTCGGCGGGGGCCGATTTGTTTTTCAGAGTGTTTTTGTCAATTAATGACCGCAAACGTCAAGGGGGTCCGTCGTGCCGAGGCGATTTTCTCGAATTTCGCACTTGGAAGCGCGTCACACCGCCCGGGCGGCATGGCGCGGGGCGTGTCGCAGCTGTGTGAAACAAAGTGGGGCCACCCCCTTTCGGGAATGGCCCTGACAGGTTTCAGGCAAAGGGGGGGCGACGTGTCACTCCGCCGGGTGCGCCTTGGGGTCTTCGACCACCACGTTCTTGTTGGTCGGATGCTCATCCTTGTGAAACAGCGGGTAGATGAACAGGAAGGCGGCCGCGATCAGGTAACCACCGGAGACGCTGGTCAGCTCCGGCCAGTGCAGGCTGGCGCCATGGATGATGCCAAGCGCCGACATCGCCGCCGCCGCCAGGGCAAAACCACCCGCGTTGCGGAAGTTGCCGTCGATGACGCTGGCGACGATCGCGCCCCAGATCAGGCCGGTGAGGATCGCGCCCTGGGACAGCGACAGGTGGCCACTGAAATGCGCGCCCTGCTGCAACAGCGCCGCCGTCAGTGCCTCATCGCCCAGCTGCGGCACGCCCGCAACGCCCACCGCGCCGAGCGCCCCGATGAGCGAGCCCCATTTCACCATCAGGAAGGCCGAGACATGCGGCATCATCGCGATGGTGACGGCGGCCATATGCTCGGTCTTGACCGAATGGGCGGTATTGGTGATCAGGCTCAGCGCCACAAAGACCAGCACGGGTGCGGCAGCAGCCACCGGGATCAGGTTGTTGAGGAAGGCGAGCAGGCCGAAGATTGCCGCCAGCGGAATCACCGTGCCAACACCGATGATATAGCCCGCATGTGCGCCCATGCGCTTGTAGGCCGGGTGGCCGATATAGGCGGTGGTCGGGAAGGGCGAACCGAAGACCGCACCGATCATGGTGCCGACCCCGTCGGTGATCTGGCAGGTCGCCACCGGGTAATGGTCGCCGGCGCTCTCGGCGCTCTCGACGTTGTTCATGGTCTCGATGAAGTTGTAGATCTGCACCGGCACCAGCACCAGGAACAGCTCCGGGTTGGCAAACAGGTACTGGATACCTGCAATCAGGTCGCCGACATAGGGCAGCGGCGGATAGAAACCGATCCCCTCGACGTTGATGGTCGAGGTGCCAAGCGCCAGCGCCACCACGGTGCCGACGATCAGCGCCAGCAGGCCGGCGGGGATGTTGTAGGGCAGGCGGAAGCGGCCCACGAGACCCCAGAGGATGATGATCATCGAGGCAAAGCCGATAAACGGGTTTTCAAACACGGTGGCCAGCGGCACCGAACCGATGAACACCAGCGCAATGCCGCAGAGCGTGCCAAGCATGCCCGCCCGCGGGGTCACGCGTTTGAGCCAGGGGCCGATGACAGCGCCCAGGGCGGCGACGATACCGCCCATGAAGCCGGCGCCGATGCCCACCTGCCAGGCCAGCAGCGGATCATTGGTGGCCCAGTAGATCGGCCCGATCACGCCAAACAGATAGACAAACATCACCGGCGTCGAAATGCCGTAGGGCAGGGCGGTCACGTCGCGCCCGTGTTGCGCCGCCGCGCGCTTTGCCAGCGCCACATAGACCGCGATCCCGGCCAGGATCGCCACTGCCGCACCGGGCACGATGCGGCCATAAACGATCTCGGCAGGCATCTGGAACACAAACTGGCAAATGCCGGCCAGCACCATCAGGTTGATCAGATTGTCGGTGAACAGCGCCCAGAACGCGCTGAAGTCGCTGCGGTGAAACAGCTTGTAGCTATAGCTCCCATCCCTCATGGGGACCTCCCTTGGTAGCCCGGCAGATGTGGCTGGTAACTCCTCCCGCCACAGCAACCGGTGATGCGTTACTGCGCCGCGAGATGCGACACAGCGTCCCCGAATTCGGGGTGACATGCGGCAGTTTCAGAGGTCAGCGCCGTGATCACTTCTGCCGCAACCTGTGCGGCGATCACGGCTGGCCGCTTGTCGCGGCTACCGCCTGCCCCGATGGGGCAGATCAGATCTGCGACAGAGAGCCCGTCGCAGTGGTCTTGGGTCCAGCTGGCGAATTTCGCCCGCTTGGTGGCAGAGCCGATCATGCCGACATAGGCTGCATCGCCCCGTTGCAGGGCGGCAGAGGTCAGCAGGAAATCAAGCCCGTGGTCATGGGTCAGTACGATGAAGGCGCTGCCGGGGGCCGCGTTCATCACGTCGATTTCGGGGATTGCGCTCTGGCGGCGCTCGACCTGCGCGCGGGACTGGTCCAGTTCCTCCTCGCGCTGGTCGATCAGCACCGCGCGCACCGGCAGATGCTGGAACAGATCCGCAAGCGCGCGGCCCACATGGCCCGCGCCGAGGATATAGACGGCGGGCAATTCCGCGTCCTGTGCCTCTGCTTCGCGCAGGGCGGCCTCCTTGTCGCTGGTGCTCATCCGTGTGAGGGCGATCTCCACCCGCCCGCCGCAGCATTGGCCGATCTCGGGGCCAAGTGGTACATCCATATGGTGCGACAGGTTCCCCGCCGCCAGCAAATCCCGCGCCGCCGCGATGGCAAGATGCTCCAGCTGGCCGCCGCCGATGGTGCCAAAGAGGCTCTCGGCGCGCACATACATCTCTGTGCCCATGTTGCGCGGCGAAGACCCCCGCACCCGCGTCAGCCGCAGGCTGGCCACCGGGCCGGGCGCGTCGAGAAACTGGCGAAGGCGCTCTGCCTGCATGGCCTCACCCTCCGGCCTTCAGCCGTTCAACGGCCATCAGCACGCGTTCGGGCGTGGCGGGTGCCTCAAGACGCGGGCACTCGCGATAGTCGGCAACCGAGGCCACCGCCATCGACAGCGCCTCCAGCACCGAGATCCCCAGCATGAAGGGCGGCTCGCCCACGGCCTTGGAGCGTTTGATGGTCATCTCGCGGTTTTCCGACCAATCCGCGAGCTTCACGTTGAAGCTGCGCGGCCGATCCGAGGCCAGCGGGATCTTGTAGGTCGACGGCGCATGGGTGCGCAGGCGCCCTGCATCATCCCACCACAGCTCCTCGGTGGTGAGCCAGCCCATGCCCTGAATAAACGCGCCCTCAACCTGGCCCTTGTCCAAGATCGGGTTCAGCGAGCGGCCCACGTCATGCAGGATGTCGGTGCGCTCCACCCGGTATTCCCCGGTGAGCGTGTCGATGGCGACCTCGGAACAGGACGCGCCATAGGCGTAATAGTAGAACGGCCGTCCCTTGCCCGCCGCGCGGTCCCAGTGGATCTTGGGCGTCTTGTAGAACCCTGCCGCCGACAGATGCACCCGCGCCATATAGGCCTCGCGGATGAAGGCGGCGAAGTCCACCACCTCCTCGCCGATGCGAATGTGGTTGGGGCCAAAGCTGACCGCGCTTTCGGCCACGCCCCGGCTCTCGGCGGCAAATTTGACCAGCCGCGTCTTGATCTGTTCGCAGGCATCCAGCGCCGCCATACCGTTGAGGTCGGACCCGGAGGAGGCCGCCGTGGCAGAGGTGTTCGGAACCTTCTCCGTGGTGGTCTTGGTGATCTTGATGCGGTCGAAATCGACCTGAAACGCCTCGGCCACCACCTGCGCGACCTTGGTGTTCAGGCCCTGCCCCATCTCGGTGCCACCGTGGTTCAGATGGATCGAGCCGTCGTTGTAGATGTGGATCAGCGCACCGGCCTGATTGTACCACGTGGCGGTAAAGGAGATGCCAAATTTGACCGGGGTCAGCGCGATGCCACGACGGATGATGCCGCCCTTGGCATTCTCGGCAATGATCGCCGCGCGGCGTGCCTGATAGTCGGCGCTTTCCTCCAGCTCCTCGACAATGCGACCGATCACATTGTCCTCGACCTCCTGATGATAGGGGGTGAGGGTGCGACCATCGCCGGGTTGGCCATAGAAATTGACCTTGCGCACCTCCAGCGGGTCCTTGCCCAGTGCATAGGCGATCTCCTCGATCATCCGTTCCGCTGCAACCACACCCTGCGGGCCGCCAAAGCCGCGAAACGCGGTGTTGGACACGGTGTTGGTCTTTTGCGGGCAGGAAGTCAGGCGGACGTGGGGGTAGAAATAGGCGTTGTCGGCGTGGAACAGCGCGCGATCCGTCACCGGGCCGGAGAGGTCAGAGGAATAGCCGCAGCGCGCAGCAAACTGGCTGTCCACCGCCTGAATGCGCCCTTCACCGTCAAAGCCCAGATCATAGTCGATCACAAAATCATGCCGCTTGCCGGTCGCGGTCATGTCCTGATCGCGGTCGGGGCGGATCTTGACGGGGCGGTTCAGCTTCTTGGCGCCAAGGGCGGCGACGGCGCAGAACAGGTTCATCTGGCTTTCCTTGCCGCCAAACCCGCCGCCCATGCGACGCACGTTCACCACCACCGCATTCGATGGCACGCCCAGCACATGAGACACCATATGCTGCGCCTCGCTCGGGTGCTGGGTGGAGCAATGCACGATCACATCGTCATCCTCGCCCGGAATGGCAAAGGCGATATGGCCCTCGAGGTACATGTGATCCTGCCCGCCGACTGTGACGCGGCCCTGCACACGGTGCGGCGCTTCGGCCAATCCAGTCTGCACATCGCCGCGCTCCAGTTTCAGCGGGTCGGTGACCATCGGCATGCCGGCGTCGCGGGCCGAAATCGCATCCAGCGCGTGGGGCAGCACCTCATAGTCGACATTGGCCAGCTCCGCCGCCCGCCGTGCCGCATCGCGGCTCTCGGCGATCACCGCAAACAGCGGCTGGCCGTGGAATTCTACCTTCTCGGTCGGAAACACCGGCTCGTCATGCTTGCCGGTGGGGCTGACGTCATTGACGCCGGGGATGTCCTCGGCGGTCAGCACATCGACCACGCCCGGCGCGGATCGCACGCGGCTTAGATCCATGCCGCGGATGTTGGCATGGGCCACGGTGGAGACCCCGAGATAGGCGTGCAGGGTGCCTGCGGGTTCCAGAATGTCATCGGTGTAATCGGCCCGGCCCTGCACCTGTTTGATGGCGCTGTCGTGCTTGAGGTCCTGATGGGCGGCGCCCTTGATCTCGGTGCTGATGTTCAGATCTTTCATGGTCCTGTCCTCCCTCACGCGATAGCCAGACGCACCGGCGCGTCCTGAGTGGTGTCATGTTCCAGCTGGAACCGGCGCAGCAGGTTGGCCGCGACGGTGAGGCGGTACTCGGCCGTGGCGCGCCAGTCTGTCAGCGGCTGGAAATCCTGCGCCAGCGCCCGGGCGGCGGCATCGAATGTCTCTGTGGTAAAGGGCTGTCCAACCAGCGCTGCCTCAGCCATGGCGGCCCGCTTGGGCGTCGCGGCCATACCACCAAACGCCAGACGGGCGGCGGTAATGAGACCATCACTGACGGTGACGCTGATCCCGGCGGCGACGGAGGAAATATCCTCGTCGCGGCGTTTGGAGATCTTGTAGGCGGCGTCGATCTGGCCCGGCTGGCTGCGCGGAATGCGGATGGCGGCGACAAAATCGCCCGCCTCGCGGTCCTGTTTGCCATAGTCGATGAAGAAGTCTTCCAGCTGCAGGATGCGGGTGCCACGGGTGCTTTGCAGCATGACCTCTGCGCCAAGCGCAATCAGCACCGGCGGTGTGTCCCCGATCGGCGAGCCATTGGCGATATTGCCACCGATGGTGCCCATGTTGCGCACTTGCCAACCGGCGATGCGGTCCCAATATTCGCCGAGATGCGGGAAGGCCTCGCGGATCGCGGCCTCGCTCTCGGAATAGGTGACACCAGCGCCGATGGTCAGCGCGTCTTCAGTCAGGTCGATGGACTTCAGCCCCTCCAGATGGGTGATGAAGACCACCGGAGAGATCGGGCGCATGAATTTGGTGACCCACAGTCCCACGTCGGTGGAACCAGCCACAATGGTCGCCTTGGGGGTGTCGGCCAGCACCTTCGCCAGATCCGCCACATCAAGCGGCAGGATCGCGCGGTCGTCCTCGGGGCCGGTCACGATCCGCGATTTTGGCTGCAGCGCCATCAGCCGCGCGGTCACATCCGTACGCTCGCGGGTCAGGTGGTCATGCGCCGGGGTGCCGTATTGGGTGACGGCCATCGCGGCCCGAACAATCGGCTCATACCCGGTGCAGCGGCAGAGGTTGCCCTGGATCGCAGTCTCGACCTGCTGCATCGACGGCTCCGGATTGCCCATCCACAGCGCATAGAGCGACATCACAAAGCCCGGCGTGCAAAATCCGCACTGGCTGCCGTGATAGTCGACCATGGCCTGCTGCACTGGGTGCAGGCGGCCCTCCGGGCCGGAGAGATGTTCGACGGTGACGATGTGACACCCATTCAGGGACGCGAGGAAGCGGATGCAGGCATTGACCGTCTCATAGTGCAGCTGGCCCTGATGCAGACGTCCGACCAGCACGGTGCAGGCGCCGCAGTCGCCCTCGGCGCAGCCTTCCTTGGTGCCGGTCAGCCGCTGTTCGATCCGCAGATAGTCCAGAAGCGTGAGCGTTGCCTTCACATCCGTGACGGTCTTCTCCTCACCATTCAGAAGAAAGCGAATATCGTTCTGCTGAGCCATTTGCCCTCCCAATTCCAGCTCCTGATTGTCAGGAGTGTCGGGAGTTTACTGTTTCTGACTGCCTCGAAATATGGTGGGCTTTGCGAAATACTTTCAACAGATCGTTGAAAGAGGCAGGCCGAACGCGCATGTATACTGGGCTTCGGTACAAGTGTTGAGGATTTTGAATGGCTTATAATGGCGTATCTTGAGAGCCTGCGGGTGTTCTGCCGGGTGGTGGAGCTGGGCAGCATCACGTCCGGCGGGCGCGACCTGCGTCTGACACCCGCGGTGGCGAGCAAACGAATCAAGGAACTGGAGCAGCATCTGGGCGTGCGGCTGTTCAATCGCACCACCCGATCGCTGACCCCGACCGAGGTGGGCAGCGAGTTCTACAAGGAAGCGCTGCGTATCCTGAGCGCCGTGGACGAGGCCGAAACCGTGGTGGCGCAATTCTCCGGGGCGCCGCGCGGCACGCTGCGGGTGACCGCGCCGCTGGCCGCCGGGCGACGCATCATCGCCCCCCTGGTGCCGGATTTTGTCGAGGCGCATCCGGATATCGAGGTGCGGATGCGGATGTCCGACCGCAAGGTGGATATTCTGGCCGACGGCATCGATGTGGCTTTTTTTGTGGGCAATCCGCATGATTCCAGCCTGAAGATGCGCAAGATTGCCACCTGCGACCGGGTGCTCTGCGCCGCGCCCGCCTATCTGGATCGGTTCGGTACGCCAGAGGCGCCCGAAGAACTGATGAAGGGGCACAATTGCCTGCTGCTTCGCTATCCACGGTCGCCGGAATACTACTGGACCCTGAACACCAGGTCCGGCTTTCGCAAGTTCGAGGTGAAGGGCAAATATGACGCCGATGACAGCGATGTGCTGCTGAACTGGGCGCTGGACGGTCGGGGCATCATCAACAAACCTCGGTTCGAGGTGGCGCAGGCACTGCGCAGCGGCGCGCTGGTGGAAATCCTGCCCGACGCGCATCCGATCCCGGCGACATTTGGCTGTCTTTACCCGCACAAGAAATTCCAGGATCCCAAAGTCAGGCTGTTGGTGGATTTCATCACCAGCCGGGGGCAGGCCTATCTGCAGGGCCTTGAGGCGCCGCGCACCGATCCGGCCTGACGCACACAAAAAACGCCCCGCAGATCTGCGGGGCGTTTTCGTGAGTGGTGGTGATGTGATGCCGGGTCGAGATCAGAAATCTACCTCGATGGCGATGCCCTGTTTGACGGCCAGCTCGACGACAGAGGAGGCGACGGCCAGATCCTGCAGGCCAACGCCGGTGCCGTCAAAGAGGGTGATCTGCTCCGCCGAGGTCCGGCCCGGATGCGCGCCGTTGATGACCGCGCCGAGCTGTGCCACGTCGGCCTCTGCAATCAGCCCCTGCGCCACCGCATGCTGCGCCTCGCCGATGGAAATGGACTGAGCCACCTCGTCGGTAAAGACATCGGCGCGGACCAGCAGCTGGGGATCGACCTCCTGCTTGCCTTTGGTGTCGGTGCCCATGCAGGCAATGTGAGTGCCGGGGCTGACCTGATCGGCCTTGAGGATGGCATCAAACGACGAGGTGATGGAAATGATCACATCCGCCTCTTTCAGCCCGTCCAGCTCCACCGCCTCGAACGGCAGGCCTGCCTCGGCGGCGACCTCTTCGAGGTTCCCCAACATCTCGGGATGCAGGTTCCAGCCGATCACCTTGTCAAACTCGCGTTGCTCCAGCGCGGCGCGCAGCTGGAACTTGGCCTGATGTCCGGCACCGATCATGCCGATCACCTTGGCGTCCTCGCGCGCAAGGTGCTTGATCGACACCGAAGACGCCGCCGCCGTGCGCAATGCGGTCAAGAGGTTGCCGCCCACCATGGCGCGCACCTTGCCGGTGTCGGGGTCAAACAGGAACACGGTGGACTGGTGGTTGATCAGCCCGCGCTTTTCCAGGTTGTTGGGCCAGTAGCCGCCGGCCTTCAGCCCCAGCGACAGGCCGGCGCGGTCAAACCCGCCCTTGAAGCCATAGAGCGCGTCTTCATGGCCGATGGCCTCGCGCACCACCGGAAAGTTGTAGGCGTCACCGGCGGCCATAGCGGCAAAGACCTGCTCCACCGCGTCAAAGGCGGCCTTGCGGGTCATCAGGTCGGCAATCGCCCGTTCGGGTACGATATACATGAGGTGTCTCCATTCGTCTGGCGCGGGCTGAATGCCCGGGCCGCGCCCGACCCTCCCCCCGAGATGGCGCTTGCGCACCCACCCAGGCTTGGGCGCGACCCTCTTGTCGGGGTCGCGGGGCAAATAAAAAGCCGGCGGAGGGCGGCGATGCGCACCTCCGCCAGTTCGGGGTTGATCGTCAGTAGGCCTTGCCGCGCGCCGATACCGGCCACAGGGTTTCGACCTTGCCGCCGCGCACGCCGACGTACCAGTCGTGCACATTGGCGGTAGGGTCGCAGTGGCCCGGCACCAGCTTCAGCTTCTCGCCGACCTTGAGCACGCCGTCGGGGTCGGCAATCACGCCATGCTCGTCGGAGCATTTGACGTATTCCACATCTGTGCGGCCAAAGATGAAAGGCAGACCGCTGTCCACTGATTGCGCCTTCAGACCCGCGTCGCAGATCGCCTTGTCGGCTTTTGCGTGGCTCATCACCTGGGTCAGGATGAAGAACGCGTTCTCCCATTCGCCCTGGTCGATGCGGTTGCCGTCCTTGTCGAGGATACGGCCATAATCCGCGTCCATGAAGGCGTAAGAGCCGCATTGCAACTCGTTGAAAACACCGGAGTTGCTCTCGAAGTAGTAAGAGCCGGTGCCGCCGCCGGAGACCAGTTCGGGCTCCAGACCCGCAGCTTTCAGCGCCTCGACGGCCTCGGTCACCTGTGCGATGGCGATGTCGAGTTTCTCCTTGCGGCCCTCATAGCTGTCGATGTGCTGCATGGCGCCCTGATAGGCCTGGATGCCGGTGAATTTCAGCCCCTCGGCGGCGTCGATGGCCTGCGCGATCTCCACCACCGCCTCGGTCGTGGTCACACCGCAACGCCCGGCGCCGCAGTCGATCTCGACAAAGCACTCGATCTCGGTGCCGTGCTTTTGCGCCCCGGCGGACAGGTCTGCAACATTGGCGAGATCATCGACGCAGACGATGGTGCGCGCGCCCAGTTTCGGCAGCCGGGCCAGACGGTCGATCTTGGCCAAGTCCCGCACCTGGTTCGACACCAGCACGTCCTTGATGCCGCCGCGGGCAAAGACTTCGGCCTCGGAGACCTTCTGGCAGCAGACGCCGACCGCGCCGCCCAGGGATTCCTGCAGCTTTGCCACATCCACCGATTTGTGCATCTTGCCGTGCACGCGATGCCGCATGCCATGCGCCTTGGCATAGTCGCCCATCTTCTTGATGTTGCGCTCCAGCGCGTCCAGATCCAGCACCAGGCAGGGGGTCTGGATGTCGGCTTCGTCCATGCCGGGCAGGGCAGGGACGTCATAGCCAACTTCGAGATTGTCGAAATTCACGGGTGCATTCATTTTGGTCACTCCCTTACTGGGTCTCACAGGGTCCAGGGCAGTTTGTCGAGGTCGACATTGCCGCCGGTGATGATGATGCCGACGCGCTTGCCTTTGAACGCATCGGGGTTTTTCAGGATGGTGGCGAGGGGCACGGCAGAGGAGGGCTCCATCACCACGCGCAGGTGCTTCCAGATCAGCTTCATCGCATCGATGATCTCGGGGTCGGAGGCGGTCAGGATGTCGGACACGTGGTTCGACACAAAATGCCAGGTCAGATCCTTGAGCGGCACCAGCAGCCCGTCGGCGATGGTCTTGGGCGCATCATCGGCGATGATGTGGCCCGCCTTGAAGCTGCGGTAGGCGTCATCGGCCTGCTCGGGCTCGGCGGCGATGATCTTGGTCTCGGGCGCCAGCGTCGACAGGGTCAGGCAGGTGCCGGAGATCATGCCGCCGCCGCCGATCGGAGCGAGCGCAAAATCAAGCCCATCGGTCTGTTCCACGAACTCCTTGGCGCAGGTGCCCTGGCCCGCGATCACACGCGGATCATTGTAGGGATGTACAAAATCGCCGCCGGTCTCGGCCTGCACGCGGGCAAAGGTTTCCTCGCGCGAGGAGGTGGAGGGCTCGCATTCGGTGATCTTGCCACCATAGCGGCGCACGGTGTCCTTCTTGGCTTGCGGCGCGGTGCGCGGCATCACCACGTTGCAGGGAATGCCCCGCAGCATCGCCGCATAGGACAGGCAGGAGGCATGGTTGCCGCTGGAATGCGTCGCCACGCCCTTGGCCGCCTGCGCCTCGTCCAGACCAAACACCGCGTTGCTGGCGCCGCGCACCTTGAAGGCGCCCGGCTCCTGAAAGTTCTCGCATTTGAAGAACAGCTCCGCGCCGGTCAGCTCGTTCAGATAGGCCGAGGTGCGGACCGGCGTGCGGCGGATGTGCGGGGCAATCCGCTCATGCGCCGCCAGCATGTCCTCATAGGTGGGGATATACATCGCGCTGTCCTTCATCACGCGGCGTCCTGCTGCACGGAGGCCGCGTTGCCGCGATAATAGTCCTGCGCCGCCGCAACACCGGAGCCGAGTTGGATATCAAGGCCAAGGTCGACCATGCACATCTCGGCGGTGGCGATCCCGGAGAGCGCCATCACATCGGTCAGGCTGCCGAGGTGGCCGATGCGGAACACCTTGCCCGCGACCTCGCCCAGCCCCACGCCAAAGGCAACGCCGTATTTGTCGGCGGCATGGGTGACGATATCGGTGGCGTTGAACCCTTCGGGCGTGCGGATGGCGCTGACGGTGTCGGAGTAGACCTCCGGCGACGCGGCGCAAAGCTCCAGCCCCCAGGCGCCGACCGCAGCGCGCACCCCTTCGGCGATGCGGTGGTGGCGGGCAAAGACGTTCTCCAGCCCCTCGTCCAGCAGCATCTTGCAGGATTCATTGAGCCCGTTCATCAGACCCACGGCGGGCGTATAGGGGTAGGCGTTGTTGGCATAGCCCTTGGCCATGTCATGCACGTCAAAGAAGGTGCGCGGCAGCTGGGCGGTCTTAGTCGCCTCCATCGCCTTGGGGCTGAAGCCGACGATGGCGAGGCCCGCGCTCAGCATGAACCCCTTTTGCGAGCCGGTGACGGCCACGTCGACGCCCCATTCGTCCATGCGGAAATCCATCGAGGCGATGGAGCTGACGCCATCCACAAACAACAGCGCCGGGTGGCCAGCGGCATCCAAGGCGCGGCGCACGGCGGCGATGTCGGATTTCACGCCGGTTGCGGTCTCGTTGTGGGTGGCCAGAACCGCCTTGATCTTGTGGGCTTTATCGGCGCTCAGGATCTCCTCATAGCGGTCGGCGGGCAGGCCCGCGCCCCAGGGGGTCTCGACGATCTGCACATCAAGCCCGTGGCGCTGGCACATGTCGATCCAGCGGTGGCTGAACATGCCGTTGCGCGCCGCAAGCACGGTATCGCCCGCCGACAGCGTGTTGCTCAGCGCGGTCTCCCAGCCGCCGGTGCCGGAAGAGGGGAAGATGAAAACTTCGGCGGAGGTGCTTTTCAGAACCTTGCGCACACCTTCGCGGGCCGGATGCAGGATCTGACCGAACAGCGGCGAGCGGTGATCGATCGTCGGCATGTCGCAGGCCTTGCGCAGGCTCTCGGGGATATTGGTCGGACCCGGGATGAAAACGGGATTTTGAAAGCTCATGGAATGTCTCCTTCCGTCGTTGAGACACCCTAGACCGGACCCACCAGCGATGAAATTTTTTTGAAATCGTTTTTCGAAAATGGCTTTGGGTGGAAATATCGTTCCTTGTCAGATGTTTGAGTTTTTCATATCGTGAATTCGAATTTCGCGCAAAACCGGAGGGATCTGATGGATTCGCAAGAAACTGGCCCCAAGACCACCCAGCGGACACGGGGGCGGGCGCGTGGACGGCCCCGGGACTGGCACGACAAGACGGCGCAGAACACCATCAAATCGCTCGACCGGGCGATGGAGGTTTTCGAGTTCCTGAGCGAGGCGCAGGGCAAACCCCTGACATCGATTGCCGAGGACATGGGCCAGTCGCCCGCCACCGTCTATCGCATCCTGGTGACGCTCGAAGGGCGCGGGCTGGTGGAGTTCGACACCGAGGAACAGCTCTGGCACATCGGCGCGCAGGCCTTCGTGATCGGCGCGCGGTTCCTGCGCCGCACCAGTCTGGTGGATCGCGCCCGCCCGATCCTGCGCAAGCTGATGGAGGAAACGGGCGAGACCGCCAACCTCGGGATCGAGAAAGAGGGTCATGTGCTGTTTCTCAGCCAGGTGGAAACCCATGCCAGCATCCGCGCCTTCTTTCCGCCCGGCACCCTGTCGCAGATGCATGCGTCGGGCATCGGCAAGGCGCTGCTGGCGCAGATGGACAGCGGTCGCCTGGACCGGCTGCTGGCGGCGACCCGGCTAGAGGTCTTTACCGATCACACCATCACCGACCACGAGGCGCTGAAACAGGATCTGGCGGCGATCCGTGCGCAGGGCTTTGCGGTCGACAACGAGGAAAAGAACGCCGGCATGCGCTGCATCGCGGCGCCGGTGTTCGACATGAATCGCGAAGCCATCGCCGGGATTTCGGTCTCCGGCCCCACCAGCCGGATCGGTGCAGGTGACATCGACCGGCTCAGCCGCCCGGTGATCGAGGCGGCCCGGTTCCTGACGCAGGCGATCGGGGGAACCGAAGCGGCGCCGCAGGGCTGAACTGCGCAGAGGTATAGGATGCCGGTGCCGGGCGTCTGAGCCATTGCCAGCCCGGGCGGGCTGGGGCAGTCTCCGGTTCGGCACGGCGGGCAAGCGGACAGGACCGGATGCAGTATCTCAATATTTCGGATCTTTCAGCGCCGGGCTGGCGGTTTCTGGAGCCCTATTGCGACGCGCCCCGGCTCAGCTGGGAGACGTTTAGCGGCCAGCCCGCCAATCGGGTCGAACGCCGGATCACCCGTCCGGCGCTGGGCCGGTACCGGGCCTGCCTGTCGGCGGTCCGGGCTGCGCGGCGGCGCACGGACGCGGTGCTGGTCTCGCATCTGCCCAACGTGACGCTGGCAACCGCATTGCTGTCGCGCGCGCTCGCGCCCGCGGTGCCGCATGTGGCCTTTGCCTTCAACTACACCGACCTGCCGACCGGGCGGCGGCTGGAACTGGCGCGGCGCGGGTTCCGGCATGTGCGGGAGTTCGTGGTGTTCTCGCGCTACGAGATCGACCTCTACGCGCGCCTGTTTGATCTGCCGCCCGGGCGGTTCACCTATCTGCCCTGGGCGATGGAGGCCCCTGTGGTGGCGGCCGACCATCCGCGCCCGTTTCCCGGCCCCTATCTGAGCGCGATCGGCGGCGAGGGGCGGGACTATCAGGTGCTGGCAGCCGCAATGCGCCGCCTGCCGCAACACCGGATGGTGGTGGTGGCACGTCCGGCCAGTCTTGTCGGGATCGCCTTTCCCGACAATGTGACGGTGCACACCAATCTGCCCGCGCCGGTCACCTGGGCGATCGCGGCGCACTCAGCGGGCATGGCGATTCCCTTGCGCTCCGACCGGACGCCAAACGGGCATGTCAGCATCGTCGGGGCGCAGCACCTCGGCATCCCGCTGGTGGTGACGCGGTCCGACGGCGTGCGGGATTATGTCGACGACCGCACCGCACAGATGGTGACCGCGGGAGAGGTGGCGGAGATGGCCCGTGCGCTCGATGCGCTGATCGAAGCGCCACAGGACGCGCGGCACCGGGCCGATCTGGCGCAGGCGCAGGCCCGGCACAGCAACAGCCTGTCGACTTGGTGCGCCTATTTCGAGGATCTGGATCGGCGGCTGACGTCAGCCTGACCCGGACCGCTACGGCACCCGGGACAGGGCTCAGACCGGGCGGTCGCTGCTCTTGATCTCGCCGGTGGTCAGGACCGGGGCGGCGTCAATGTCATCGGCATCCAGCATCGCCGCGACCCGCTCCAGCGAGGCCAGTAGCTGGGCCTGTTCCCAATCCTTGAGCTGTTCGAAGGCGCGGACATAGCGTTGCTGCAACGCATCCGGGGCCGCCTTGACCGCGTCACGGCCAGCCGGCTCCAGCACCACATTGGTCTGGCGGCGATCCGCGTCCGACCGCATCCGTGTCGCCATCCCGCGCGAGACGATCTTGTCCACCAGCGTGGTCACGGTTGCCTGGGCCACGCCCATGGTTTGCGCCAGCTCCTTTGGGGTGGCGCTGCCACCACTGGTCGCAAGCAGCTGCAACACCCGCAACTGTGCCGGCGTTAGGCCGGAGGCCTGGGCCAGGTTGCGGGAATACAGCTCGGTTGCGCGCAGGATTCGTCTGAGCGCAATCAGGCTTTCATCGGTTCTGTCACGCGGGCGGTCATTCATAGCGCTTTAAAGTGTCACGGATGGCGATTTCCTTCAATACACTAAGTATTGTCGCGACGTTTCTCGAAGTCGAAGCATGTTATTTCGCCCATCATTTGTCTGGCTAAGCAGTATTACCCTTTAAAAACAGGGATTAATCACTCAGGGGAAGAAAATTACTGAGGTTCTTGAAGTTTTTACATCTTCCCTATATTTAGATAGGCGAACGAAAAATGGAGACGGTGAGCGATGCCCAAAGACATCCTGCAGACTGAGACCGAAAGCCCCCGAACTTGCCAGCCCCGCCTGCGCAAGCCAAACGCGACGGACGGGGCCGAAATCTGGGAGCTGGTCAAGGCCTGCGAGCCGCTCGACCGCAACTCCATGTATGCCAACTTGATCCAGGCGGATCACTTCCGCGACACCTGCGTGGTGGCGGAGCTTGATGGCGAAATCGTCGGCTGGATTTCCGGCCACATGATCCCGGGCGATGATGCGTTCTTCGTCTGGCAGGTCGCGGTGGGTGAAGCCGCGCGCGGCATGGGACTGGGCAAGAAGATGCTGAAGGCGCTGATCGCGCGTGATGGCATTTCTGACGCGTCCGTGCTGAAAACAACCATCACCAAGGACAATGCGGCCTCCTGGGGCCTCTTCCGCAGCTTTGCCCGCGATATCGGCGGCGAGCTGAGCGACGAGCCGCATTTCGAGAAAGAGGCCCATTTCGACGGCGCGCATGACACCGAGCATATGGTGACCATCACGCTTGACAGTGATGCCAAGGTCCTGAAGCGCGCGGCCTGAACGCCTCCCCCCTCATCCAGAATTTATCTTATCCGAAAAGGATTCCCCCATGCCCAAAGACATGGAAACCAATACGTCTATCTACACGCGCCGCGAAAGCAATGCGCGTTCCTACTGCCGTTCGTTCACCGCGTCCTTCGATACCGCACGCGGCTCCGAGCTGTTCACCGAAGACGGCACCCGCTACATCGACTTTCTGGCGGGCTGTTCCTCGCTGAACTACGGCCACAACGACCCGGACATGAAGGATGCGCTGGTCGAGCACATTCTGAAGGACGGCATCACCCATGGTCTCGACTTTCATACCGAGGCCAAGGAAGCCTTCCTGCACAGCTTCAACGACCTGATCCTCACGCCGCGCGGCATGGATCACAAGGTGATGTTCACGGGCCCGACCGGCGCCAACGCCGTTGAGGCGGCGATGAAGATCGCCCGCAAGGTCACCGGCCGCACCAATGTGATTTCCTTCACCAACGGCTTCCACGGTGTGACCATGGGGGCGCTGGCGGCGACCGGCAACAGCTACCACCGCGGTGGCGCCGGCATGGACAAATCCGGCGTGACCCGTGTGCCCTTTGACGCCTATGTGGACGGTCTCGACAGTGCCGCGCTGCTGGACAAGATGCTCTCCGACCCCTCCGGCGGCATCGACGCCCCGGCGGCAATCATGCTGGAAACCGTTCAGGGCGAGGGCGGCCTGAACGCGGCCTCTGCCGAGTTCGTGAAGAAACTGGAACAGATCGCCCATGCCCATGGCGCGCTGCTGATCATCGACGACATCCAGGCAGGGTGCGGTCGGACCGGCACCTTCTTCTCCTTCGAGGAAATGGGCGTGAAACCCGACATCATCACCATGGCAAAGTCGCTCTCCGGCTTTGGCCTGCCGATGGCGCTGGTCCTGGTGCGCCCGGAGCATGACGTCTTTGGCCCCGCCGAGCACAACGGCACCTTCCGCGGCAACACCCATGCCTTTGTGACCGCGCGTGTCGCGATCGAGAAGTTCTGGGCCGATGATGCCTTCACCACCGAACTGGCCCGCAAGACCGAGCTGGTCACCAGCGCGCTGCAGGAAGTGGCCAGCCACATCCCCGGCGCGTACCTGAAGGGCCGTGGCCTGATGCAGGGTGTCGACGTTGGCTCTGGCGAGCTGGCCGGCGACATCTGCGCCCGCGCCTATGAGCTGGGTCTGGTGGTCGAAACCTCCGGTCCGAATGACGAGGTCGTCAAGATCCTCGCCCCGCTCACCACATCCGAGCAGCTGTTCTGCGAAGGCTTTGCCATTCTCAGCACCGCCGCCCGCGAAGTGGCCGCCAAAACCAAAATTGCCGCGCAATAACCAGACGACCGGAGACCAAGACCCATGATCGTACGCGATTTCAACGAACTGAAAAACACCGACCGCTCCGTCTCTGATGCGCGCTGGACCTCCACCCGCATGCTGCTGGCCGATGACGGGATGGGGTTCTCTTTCCACATCACCGTTCTGGAAGCGGGTTCGGAGCATCAGTTTCATTACAAGCACCACTTCGAGAGTGTCTATTGCATGAAAGGCAAGGGCTCGATCACCGATATCGCCACTGGCGAGACCCACGAGATCAAGCCCGGCGTCATGTATGCGCTGAACCTGCATGACAAGCACATCCTGCGGGCCGAGGAAGAACTGCACATGGCGTGCTGCTTCAATCCGCCGGTGACCGGCACCGAAGTCCATCGCGAGGACGGCTCTTATGCTCCTGCGGAGGAGCTGGCCTGAGAAACAGGTGACGCATGACACATACTGTTGAAAAAATTGGCGGGACCTCGATGTCCCGCGTGAACGAGCTGGTGGACACGCTGTTTACTGGCGGGCGCAAGGCGGATGATCTTTATGGTCGCGTCTTTGTGGTCTCCGCCTTTGGTGGCATCACCAATCTGCTGCTCGAACACAAGAAAACCGGTGAACCGGGCGTCTATGCCCGGTTTGCCGACGCCGAATCCGACCATGGCTGGCACGAGGCCCTGAGCCGCGTCGGCGACGAGATGCGCAAGGCGCATGAGTCGGTGCTCGACAATGCCGGTGATGTGGCGCAGGCGGATGCCTTTGTCGCCGAACGTATTGAAGGCGCCCGCAACTGCCTGATCGACCTGCAACGCCTGTGCAGCTATGGCCACTTCCGCCTGGCGGAACACATGCTGCAGATCCGCGAGCTGCTGTCGGGGCTGGGCGAGGCGCATTCCGCCTTTGTCACCGCACTGCTGTTGCAGCGCGTGGGGGTGAATGCCCGCTTTGTGGACCTGTCCGGCTGGCGTGACGAAGGTGACGTGACGCTGGAGGAACGGATCTCCGGTGCGCTCAACGACGTCGATCCCGCCACCGAGATGCCCATCGTCACAGGTTATGCGCAATGTGCCGAGGGGCTGATGCGCGAGTTTGACCGTGGCTATTCCGAGGTGACGTTCTCCTGTCTGGCCGCCCTCACCGGCGCCAGCGAGGCGATCATCCACAAGGAGTTTCACCTCTCCTCCGCCGACCCGAAACTGGTGGGCGAGGGCGTCGCGCAGAAACTGGGCCACACCAACTATGACGTGGCAGACCAGATGTCGAACATGGGGATGGAGGCGATCCACCCCAAGGCGGCCAAGACCCTGCGTCAGGCCGATGTGCCGCTGCGGGTGACCAACGCGTTCGAACCAGAAGATCCGGGCACGCTGATCGACGACAAGCCGGCGGAAAGCCCGGCGGTGGAGATGATCACCGGTCTGGATATCATCGCGCTGGAGGTCTTCGAACAGGACATGGTGGGTGTCAAAGGTTATGACGCCGCCATCCTCGAGGTGCTGACCCGCCACGATGTGCGTATCGTGTCCAAGACCTCGAATGCCAATACCATCACCCACTATGTCGACACCTCGCTGACGGTGCTGAAACGGGTGGAAAAGGATCTGGCGCGGCTCTATGCCAATGCCGAGATTTCCGCGCGGCTGCTGTCCATGGCCTCGGCCATCGGGCGCGACCTCAAGGGGCTGTCGGTGCTGACGCGCGGGTTGCAGGCGATTGCCGATGTGGGGCTGGAAAGCCTCGGCGCCTCACAAGGGCCGCGCAATGTGGACGTGCAGTACATCGTCGAGCGTGAGGACCTGAAGCCGGTCATCGGTGCGCTGCACCGGGTGCTGGTCGAGGACAAGCCTGCGAAACAGGACAAGTCGATCAAAGCGGCAGCCTGACGCATGATATAGCCGTCGTCTGACAGGGATGATGCAGGAACAAAGGGGCGCCCGGAAGGGCGCCCCTTTGCGTTGGTGTGACAGTGTCAGGTCCGGCGTCGCTCAGAGCGGTTCTTTCGCCAGCCCCTTGCCGAGGATCGGCCCCGTCGGCAGGCCCGTGGGCGAACCGCCCGCCTGCTCAAACGTGATCTCATAGAGCTGTTCCGGCCCCGGCGGCGGCAAACCCTCCACCGCCAGCGCGGTGCCCCGGTTGTCCGCCAGCAGGCCAAGCGAAACCGGCGGGCCGTCGTCCTCGGGTTTGGTCCAGACCTGCATCACCTGACCGTCGGGCACTGCGGCCTGTCCCAGCAGGGTGACCCGGGTCAGGTTCTCTTCGGTGCCTTCGACCACGGCGACGGCCTCGCCAGTGGTGTCGTTGATCAACACCGCGATCACCGTCGGGTCGGGCCGCATCATCACCGACCATCCCAGCGCCAGCGCGAGTATGATCGACGCCGCCAGCCCGGTGCAGGCGGCGAGGAACCAGTTGCGCGGGGCGCGCGGCTCGTTGGCGGGCAGGGTGGTATCGGTCTCGGCGTCGAACTGCGGCACGGAGGCGGGCGCAATCTCTGCCGCTGCGGACCCTGCGTCCAGCCTGGCCGCGACCCGTGCCCACATGTCACCGGGCAGCGCCTCGGGCGTGGCGGTGTCATCCAGTTCCGACAGCCGCGCACGCGCCTGTGCCAGCGCGGCGGCGACCTCGGGATCGCGCAGCGCGCGGGCTTCGAGCTCGGCCGCCTCGGCCTCATCTGCCAGGCCAAGCGCCACTTCCATTGCCTGATCGGCCAGGGGTCTTGTCTCACTCATGACAGGCACTCCCGCAGGGCGCTGAGGCCACGTCGGACCCAGGCCTTGACCGACCCGAGCGGCGCCTGGATGCGGCCGGAAATCTCGCCATGGGTGTAGCCCAGCACATAGGCCTGGAGGATCGCCACCCGCTTGCGCGGCTCCAGCCGGTCGAGGCAGCGCCGCAGGTCGCTGTTCATGTCCAGCCTGCCATAGGCCTCCATCACGATGTCCTCATCTTGCCGGCGCTCCAGCGTCCCGGCGTCCTCGGCGATTTCCCAGCTTTCCTTGCGCAGCATCGTCAGGCACTGGTTGCGCAGGATGGTGGTCAGCCACCCCCGCGCAGAGCCGCGCGCGGCATCAAACTGATGGGCCTTGCACCAGAGCGAGACAAAACACTCCTGCACCGCATCCTCAGCCAGATCCCGCCGGCGCAGCATCCGGATCGCAATCCCCAGCAACCGCGACCCTTCGGTGTCCATCAGGGCGCGCAGCGCTGCACGATCCCCGTTTGCGCAGGCCTCGATGCGCTCTGCCAATTCGCTCAATCGCCTGTCCTCATGCCTGTGGCGCGTCCCGGTGCCCGCGGCCATCCGCGTCGGTCTTGCACGCAGGCGGGACGGCCTGCTCCGGGCAACCGTATTGGCACCGGCGGACCCGGTCAACGTCATGATCGCCAGCGGCAGAGGCATCGGGAGGGGGCAACAGGGGGCGCCGGGCGATACCGCCTGCGCCCCCTCGGGTAACATGTCCCCGGTGTTTGCGGCACCATGGGGTTACTCGCACTCACTCACGCAACCATAACACGAAATGCGTCACGATGTGCAACCCTGATGTCACTTCGCCGTCATGAAGGTGATGTCGCGCAGCGGCGCATCCGCGCCCTTGATTTCCCAGCTTTCCATGACCTTGCCGCTCTCCAGGGAGACGGTGTTGAGGCTGCCACCAGCCGCGAGCCAGGCGGTATTGTTGCCCTCTGCATCGGTTGCAATGTCAAAGGCATAGGTCTGCGCCCCGTCAATGCCCAGCTTGCCGATCGCCGCCAGCGTGCCATCGTTGGGCGAGGTCTGCTGGATCAGCGCCACGATGGTGGAATCGATGTCATACATCGCCGTCGAATCCGGCTGCCCGTAGGAGTTGATATAGGCCGCCGCGACGATCGCCGGAGCCTCGCCCGCGTGCATGTCTTTTTCTTCAAAGGCGAGCGAGCCATCCACGGTCACGGCACCGCTTTCGATGTCCACCCGGTGGTTGGTGGTGCCGCTCATGAAGCGCAGCTTGTTGGCCTTGGGGTTGAAATCCACGATCACCGGCGCGCCCTCGGCGATCGGCAGTTCCTTGTCCATGGTGGAAATCACCGTGGCCTCGCCGGTCATTGGGTCAATCTCGACGATGTCAAAGGTGGAGGTGACGCCGATCAGCTGACCGGTGGCCGGGCGCAGATCGATGCCCAGCAGCTTGTCGACGCCCTTGACGGGCATGGAGCCGGTGACCCCGGCGGTTTCGGCGTTGATCATATGCAGCATGTTGTCGCCACTCAGCCCGATCGCCATCGGGGCGGCATGGTCGTCCGCTTGCGCCAGCTGGGCGGTTGCGAAAATGGATGCGGTCACAAAAGCGGTCTTAAGGGAATGCATAAAAAGCTCCTCTCTGTTTGACTGAGGCACGGACCATCCGTGCGCTGTCAGAGGGGAGACTCCGTCAGCGCCGCATTTGGATGCAGCAGGCGGCAATTTTTTTGAAAAAAGTTTTGGGCGGCGGGTCAGATGGGGGCGGCGGCGTCCCCGATCCGGGTGATCGCCTGTATCTGCTCGGTGGCCAGACGCAGCGCCGCGCCGGTGCAGGTCATCATGGCCGGCAGCACCATCCATTCCAGCGTCCACATCGCGCCAGAGCGTTCCTGTTCATGCACCATCGCCTGATGCATCAGGGGCAATTGGCCTGCGTTATAGCGCGCCAGGGTCACCAGCAGTTCCGCCGTCACCGGGTTCTGTTTATGCGCCATGGCAGAGCTGCTGCCGCCGCCCTGCTGCGCCAGCGCATCGACGCCCTGCTGCGCCATCAGGCAGATATCCTGCCCGATCTTGCCGAGGCTGCCGGTCAGGGCGGAGAGCCAGCTGGCGTATGTCGCCAGCCCGTCGCGCTCGGTGTGCCAGCTGCGGGCAGGGGAATGCAGTCCCAACTCGGCTGCCATGAACCGGGCCATCGCATCGCCATGCGGCTGACTGCGCTGGCGATCCCCCACCGGGCCGCCGAATTGCAACAGCTCCACCTCGGGGCGCAAGGTCTCCAGCCGTTTTGCATGGCGCTGCACCGGCCCGGCCCAGGTGGTGATCCGATGCCCGGCCGTGATCGGCAATGCCGCCTGCATCCGGGTGCGCGCCATCAGGGCGTTTTCGCCCTGTGTCCGCCCCAGCGACTCCAGTGCGGTGTTCAACGCCTCCAGCCGCGACAGGTAAATCGCGTTTGCCGCACGGATCGCCAGCACCAGCGCGGTGTCGATCAGATCCTGACTGGTGGCACCGGGGTGCACAGCGGCGGCAAGCTCTGCGCCCACATGCGCCTTGAGTTGCCGCACATAACCGGGCACCGCCATGCCGTCTGTCTTCAGATCCGCCTGCACTGCCGCCACATCGGGCGCGAACCCCGCCATCGCCGCCACTGCCCGCGCCGCAAGATCCGCTTCGATCTTCCCGACCTCTGCCGCCGCGCGGGTCAGCGCGACCTCATAGGCGAGGAAGGCTTCTGCGGTTGCAGGACCACTGAACAAATCCGTGATCTCATCATCGGCAAAGAGGCCGGCAAAATAGGGGTTGGTCGAGGTCAGCGGGTTCACGGGGGCAGGCGGTCCTTTGAGGCGGAATGATGAAACCAGATCAGCCGCGCAAGGGCACGTCAAGGATCTCGCGCGCCTGTTGCCAGGTGGCGACGGGGCGTTCGTATTTCTCGCAGAGCGCCGCCGCGCGCCGGATCAGTGCCGCATTGGAGGGCGCAAGCGTCTGGCGATCCAGCCGCACGTTGTCCTCAAGCCCCGTGCGCGTATGCCCACCGGCGGCAATGGCCCATTCGTTCACGATCAGCTGGTTCGCCCCAATGCCCGCCGCACACCAATTAGCCCCGGGCGCGCGGCGTTTGACCAGATCGACATAGAGGTCAAAGACCTCCTTGTCGGCAGGCATCGCGTTTTTCACGCCCATCACAAATTGCACATAGAGCTTGCCATAAAGCGCACCCTCCTGATGCAGCCGGATCGCCTGCAGGATATGGCTGAGGTCAAAGGCCTCCACCTCCGGCGTGATGTGATGCGTTCGCATCTCGCCTGCCAGCCAGTCGACCAGATCCGGCGTGTTTTCATAGACCCGGGTGGGGAAGTTGTTCGACCCCACCGACAGGGACGCCATGTCGGGCTGTAACGGCAGCATGCCGCCGCGCGTCTTGCCCGCGCCCGACCGGCCGCCGGTGGAAAACTGGATAATCATGCCGGGGCAGTGTTTCTCCAGCCCTTCCTTCAGCGCTGCGAATTTTTCCGGATCGGAGGAGGGCGTCTCGTCGTCATTGCGCACATGGGCGTGACAGATGCTGGCCCCGGCCTCAAACGCCTCATGGGTGCTCTCGATCTGTTCGGACACGGTGATCGGCACCGCCGGATTGTTGGCCTTGGTCGGCAGGGAACCGGTGATCGCCACGCAAAGGATGCAAGGGTTGCTCATGATCTGGCCTCAGATGTCGAAAAACACGGTTTCATTATGCCCCTGAAGGCGAATGTCGAAATGGATGTGCCCGTCGCCCTTATCCTCGCCAATCAGGGTTTTGACGCGGGTCTGATGTTCGATGCGGCTCAGGACCGGGTCGGCGGCGTTGGCCTCTGCCTCATCGGGGAAATACATCCGCGTGTGCAGGCCGAGGTTAATGCCCCGCGCCACGATCCAGAGCGTCACATGCGGCGCCTGCATGCGGCCATCGACAAAGGGCACCGCGCCGGGCTTGACCGTGTCAAAGGCAAACTCCCCCGTCGTCATATCCGAGGCACAGCGCCCCCAGCCGGTGAAGTTCGGATCGGCCGTGCCGCGCGTCTCAGCGGGGGAGTTGAACAGCCCCGCGGCATCCGGCTGCCAGATCTCGATCATCGCATCGCGCAGCGGCGTGCCGGTGCCGTCGATGACGCGGCCGGTGATGCGGATGCGCTGACCTTGCACGTCGCCGGTGATCATCTCATGGCCGAGGTCCTGCGGATAAACACCTTCGATCTCGGCAAAATTCGGCGTGCATCCGATGTGCACGTAAGGCCCGGCGGTCTGCGAGGGGGATTCCTTCAGATAGCTCAACGGTTGCACCATGATCACAGCCCCTCCATGCGGTTTTCAAACATCGTCTGGCGACGGCCGCGCAGGGTGATGTCGAACTTGTAGGCCCGCGCATCCATCGGCACCGTGCGCGCCATGTCGAGCGCCGCCACGAGGCTCTCGATCCCCTCGCGGGTCGGGATGGTGTCGACGATGGGGCAGTGCCAGATCAGCGGGTCGCCCTCGAAATACATCTGGGTGATCAGGCGCTGGGCAAATCCCGCACCAAAGATGGAAAAATGGATATGCGCCGGGCGCCAGTCGTTCATCGTATTGGGCCAGGGGTAGGGACCGGGCATGATGGTGCGGAACTCATAGAACCCCTGTGCGTCGCTGATGCAGCGCCCGCAGCCGCCGAAATTCGGGTCCAGCGGCGCCAGATAGCTTTCCTTCTTGTGGCGATAGCGCCCGCCCGCATTGGCCTGCCAGACCTCAATGAGGGCACCGGGCACCCCACGGCCAAATTCGTCGCGCACTTGCCCATGCACGATGATGCGCGGGCCGATTGCCATGCCGTCCCCCTTGGCAAAGTTCAGGATCAGGTCGTTGTCCAGTTTGCCCAGCATGTCGTGGCCGAACACCGGCCCGGTTTCCTCGACCAAAGTGGTGGGAAAGGACAGCGGCGCATGACGCGGGCCGCGCGCCACCGAGGTCTTGTAGTCCGGCGTGATGCTGGGCGGATGCCAGCGCCGGTCGCGGTTTACATAGCCGTTGCTCATTCTTCGCCCGCCTCCTGTTCCATCTCAGCGTAGGTTTCCTTGGCCAGCTTCAGCGCGTGATTGGCGCGTGGCACACCTGCGTAGATGGCCACATGCTGGAACGCCTCCAGCACATCGGTTTTGCTTGCGCCCGTGCGGGCGGTAGCGCGGATGTGCATGGGGATCTCGTCAAAATTGCCAAGCGCGGCCAGAAGCGCCAGCGTCAGCATAGAGCGTTCACGGTCCGAGACCCCGTCGCTGGCCCAGACATTGCCCCAGGCGGTTTCAGTGATCAGCGTCTGGAATGGCGCGTCAAAGGCGGTTTTCTTCGCCTCGGCCCGGTCCACGTGGTCGTCGCCCAGGACCTTGCGGCGGATGGTCATGCCGGTGATATAGCGGTCGCTTTGGGACTGTTTAGACATGGCCCAACTCCTCCAGGAACTCTAATACCACCCCGGCATAGGCCTCGGGCGCCTCGACACAGGGCAAATGGCCGGTGTCCTCGATCACGGTGAACGCTGCGTCGGGGATCAGGTCGATGGTGGCCTCCACCAGCGCGGCGGGGCTGGCACCATCCGCACTGCCCGCGATGCCAAGGGTCGGCTGGCGCAGGGTCTTGGTGATCTTGCTGAGGTCTGCGCCCGCAATGGCCTGACAACAGGCGATGTAGCCCGCCTGCGGTGTACGCTCCAGCATGTGCCGCCATGGCAGATGCGTGTGGGTGCTCAGGAAATCGGGCGCAAACCAGCGCTCCATCACCGCACCCGACAGGGCCGCAATGCCGCCGGCCTCGATGGCTGCGATCCGGTCCTGCCACATCTGCGCCTCGCCCATTTTTGCGGCGGTGTTAGACAGCACCAGCGCCGAGATCCGCTCTGGCGCGCGGGCCGCCACGGTCTGCGCAATCATGCCGCCGATCGACAGGCCGACAAAGGTACAAGTCTCAACACCCAGATGATCCAACAGCTCCAGCGCATCCTCGGCGAGATCGTCGAGGGAATAGGGCCCTTTGGGGCAGGAGCTGAGGCCATGGCCGCGCTTGTCATACCGGATCAGCCGCAGATGCTTGGGCAGGCGGTCGATCACTGCATCCCAGAGCCGCAGATCCGTGCCCAGCGAGTTGGCAAAGACCACCGCGGGCCCGTTTGGGTCGCCATCCGCGCGCCAATGGAGCGTTGCATGTGTCAGTCGCGCCGCCTGCATCAGTAGGGCAACCCGACGTAATTGGTCGCCAGCACCCGCTGCGCGTCCTCGTTGTCACGCAGGAAGGCCAGTTCCGCCGCCTGCATTTTTACATCAAACGGGCTTTGATCCGGGAACCGATGCAGCAGGGAGGTCATCCACCAGCTGAACCGCTCCGCCTTCCAGACCCGGGCAAGCGCCTTTTCGGAATAACGATCCAGTCCTTCGCTGTCCTTATCCTGATAGAACCGCAGCAGCCCAGTATAGAGGTAATGCACATCAGAGGCGGCGGTGTTCAGACCCTTCGCCCCGGTGGGCGGCACGATATGGGCGGCATCGCCGCAGAGGAACAACCGCCCCCAGCGCATCGGCTCGCTCACAAACGACCGCAGCGGCGCGATGGATTTCTCGATCGAGGGACCTGTCACCAGCGCCTCGGCGACCTCGGCGGGCAGGCGGCGGCGCAGCGTGTCCCAGAAGCGCGTGTCGGTCCAGTCGCCGACGTCATCACCCAGAGAACACTGCACGTAATATCGGCTGAGGTTGGCATTGCGCATCGAACAGAGCGCAAAGCCGTCCTCGGAATTGGCATAGATCAGCTCTTCGTTGACCGGTGGGGTTTCCGACAGGATGCCGAGCCAGCCGAAGGGATAGACCTTTTCATACTCGGTGCGCACGGAGGCCGGAATGGTGCGGCGGCTGACGCCATGGAACCCGTCACAACCGGCGATGAAATCGCAATCAATACGCTGTTCCCGCCCGTCCTTGTGGAAGGTCACATAGGGCGCATCGGTGTCCGCGTCGTGGATGGCGGCATCCGCCACGTCAAAGATCGTCTGGGCGCCGACCTTCTCGCGCGCCTCATAGAGATCGCGGGTGACTTCGGTCTGGCCGTAGAGGATCACCGATTTGCCGATCAGCTGCTTGAAATTGATGCCGAACATCTGGTCATTGTGGGCGATCTGCGTGCCCTCGTGGTGAAAGCTCTCGCGCTCCAGCCGCGCACCGACGCCCGCCTTGTGCATCAGCTCGACCATGCCCTGTTCGAGGATGCCCGCACGGATGCGGCTCAGAACATGTGCCTTGCTGCGCCGTTCCAGAACGACGGTGTCGATCCCATTCAGGTGCAACAATTGCCCCAACAACATTCCCGACGGACCTCCGCCGACAATAACCACCTGTGTCCGCATCCAAGCCTCCCGCTTTGAGTGCAGCGTATCATGCAGTTTTTGTATTCTAAAATGAGAAATGCAGCTTTATAGATACCGATATGGGTAATTTAAAGCGTTCACGACAGGTCAAGATCCGCCACATGCAATGCCTGTCGGAGGCGGTGGCACACGGCAGTCTGAAGGGCGCGGCAGAGCATCTGGGGCTGACGCAACCGGCGATGTCGCGCACCCTGAAGGAGCTGGAAGAGATCCTCGGGGCGACGCTCTTGCGGCGCAGCCGGGCCGGGGTTGAGCTGACCGAAGCCGGGGAGATCTTTGCCCATTTTGCCCGCATGAGCCTGGCCGCGCTCGATCACGGGCTGGACAGTGTGGATCGCACCCAGGGCGGCCTGTTGCGCCAGGAGGTTACCGTGGGCGCCTTGCCCAGCGTGGCGGCGGGGCTGCTGCCGCGGGTCGCGGAGGAGTTTCGCAGGCTGGCGCCCGAGGCGGTTTTGCGATTGTCCGACGGGCCGCACGGGATGCTGATCGACCTGCTGCGCAGCGGCGCGGTGAGCATGGTGATCGGGCGGCTGGGCGATCCCGCGGTGATGCAGGGGGTGTCCTTTACCCAGCTCTATACCGAAGAGGTCGTGTGCGCGGTGCGGCCCGGCCATCCCTGTCTGGCGGCTCCGAGCCTGTCGGATCTGACCCGCTGGCCGGTGATCTTCCCGCCCTCCACGGCGGCCATTCGCCCGTTGGTGGAGCGGTGGCTGATCAGCCATGGCCTGTCGGAACCGCCGCATCGGATCGAAACGGTCTCGGGCGCCTTTGCCCGGGTGCATGCGCGCGATACCGATGCAATCTGGATGATTTCGCGCGGGGTGGTGCGCAACGAGCTTGCCGACGGGCGCTTGGTCGAACTGCCCTTCGACATGTCGCTGACCAAGGGGCCGGTCGGGCTGATGCTGCGGCAGGATGCAGAGCGGACGCCGCTGGAAGGGGTGTTCCTCAAAGCGCTGCACGCAGCAATCGGTGCGCTGGGGTATGATGTGAGCTGAGTGTTGCGTATAGACCCGGAAGGCCTCCCGCGCCCGCACGTGCCCGGCCTGCGGCAGGACCCGTTGGCGGCCTTGGGCCCAGCGCCCGGACGGGGTCCGGGCGCCAGGGGGCGCTGCCCCCTCGGGCCTTGCGGCCCTCACCCCCGAGATATTTGGAAAAAGCTGAAGGTGGGGCGGTGGCACGCCGCGCGCCAGCGCGGCGCCGGGCCCAACCGGGCAAGGGGATCTGTGATCCCTGCGGCCTGGGCGGGAGCCTCCCCGCGCTCTTCGGGGTGGCACAGAGGGGGTGCTGGGTGCCCGCGTTTAGACCGGGGGCTTGCCGCGGTATTTCACGGTGAGCTCGGCGGGAACGTCATCGGGGTCATAGACCCCAAGCAGAATGCCCTTGCCGCGCGAGGCGCCGCGTCCCGCGATGATCTGCGCGTCTGAGCGGGTGATGCGTTGTGACATGCGCCGCCCCCATTGGCCGAGGCGCGCATACATCATGTCGATCACCTCGCTGTGGTCTGGACTGCGGCCAAGGTCGTTAAACTCTTGCGGGTCGTTTTCCAGGTCAAACAGCATTGGCGGCAGGCCGCCCTCGGCGTGCATGAACTTCCAGCGCGTGTCCGTCACCATAAAAAGCCGCGCATCGCGGGGGGCGATGCCAAGCTTTACACTCATCGGGGTGCCGGAATAATCGTATTCGCTGATCGCGTACTCCCGCCACACCTCGGGTGTTTGACCGTGCAACCACGGTGTAAGCGCGCGGCCCTCCAAGATGTGATCTGCGACCTCGCCACCTGCGGCCTCCACGAAAGTGGGCAGCAGGTCGATGTTTTCCACCAGCGCGTCGCAGGTGGTGCCGCGAGTGGCGTTGGCTTCGGGGCGGGGATCATAGATGATCATCGGCACTTTGACGGAGGGTTCGTGAAAGAGATCCTTCTCGCCCAGCCAATGATCGCCCAGATAGTCGCCGTGATCAGAGGTGATCACGATCATCGTGTCATCCATCCGGCCCGTGTCCTCAAGGTACTGAAACAGCCGCCCCATCTGGTCATCGCATTGCTTGATGAGGCCCATATAGGCGGGGATGGCGGCTTGCCGGACCTCTTCGCGCGAGAAGGCCTGACCGATGGCATTGCCCATGAAGGCGCCGTAGACCGGGTGCGGATCGTCGCGCTCCGCGGGGTCTTTGACGGCGGGCAGCACATGCTCCGGCCCGTACATGTCGTGATAGGGCGCGGGCACGATATAGGGCCAATGCGGCTTGATATAGCTCACATGCGCGCACCACGGCCCTTCGGCTTGCTCGATAAACTCGATGGTCTTGGTGGTGAGCCACGGGGTTTCGCTGTCTTCCTCGGCAATATTCGCGGCCTTCTGCGCATTGGCCATGAACCAGCCGGAGGCCATCTCTTCGCCCTCAAGCCCCGCATTGGCGAAGTCGTGCCAAGGGTTATGACCCGCGTAACCCTTTGATTTCAGGTACTCATTGTAGGGGCTGCGTTTTTGGTCATAAAACCCGTCCGGCCCCTCGGCCCAGAGCCCATCGTCGCGGATCCAGACGTCAAAGCCACATTCGGCCTGGCGTGCGCCAATCACGCTGTCAGGGCTGAGGCCGAGGCGGGCCATGCCCTCGCTGTCGGCGTTCATATGCGTTTTGCCAATGAGCCAGCAGCCCATGCCCGCCTTGCGCAGGTGATCCCCCATGGTCCATTCGCCGACCCGCAGCGGCGAGTTGTTCCATTGCGCCCCGTGGCTGGAGACATAGCGCCCGGTGTAGCAGCTCATCCGTGCCGCGCCGCAGATGGGCGATTGCACATAGGCATTGGTGAACCGCACGCCGCGCTCAGCCAGCCGGTCGATATGGGGCGTTTTCAGATGCGGATGACCGGCGCAGCTTAGGTAGTCGAACCGCAGCTGGTCGAACATGATAAAGAGGATATTCATCGCACGGCTCCCTCCTGCTGGCGGCCAGCCTAGAAGAGGGACGGGCGCGCAGAAAACCTTTGTCAAATCGTGCCGCTCAGTGGCATGACAGGGCATGTTGAAAGAAAACCGCTCCCTTGATCGTGGCATCGAGATCCTGGAAACCCTCGCGCGCGAGGGGGCGATGTCGCTGGCGGATCTGCACCGTGCCACCGGCCTGCCCAAGAGCACCATCCGGCGGCTGTTGCAAACCCTGATCGCGCGCAAGATCGTGCGCCGCTCGCTGGCGGACCAGCTCTATCGCACGCTGTTGGTGTTTCCCGACATTTCGACCGAGGTGATGCCGAAGGGGATGTTGCAGGTGGCAGATGCGGCGATCCCGCGGGCGCTGGCGCTGACCAAGGCGATCGGCTGGCCGTCAGACATCCATATCCGCGAGGCACGCGCGATGCGGATCATCGACAGCACCCGGCAGGTCAGCAATTTCCACGTTGAACAGGGCCAGATCAACCGCCGGGTCAGCCATTTCGGCTCGGCCACCGGTCTGGCCTGCCTCGCCGCCCTGAGCGACGGCGAAATTGCCGCCACCTATGAGGCGCTGAAATCCGATCTGCACTGGGGGCCGGTGCGCTTTGGGCTGGATCTGCCCGCGCTGATGCGGCGGATCGAGGAGGTCCGCGCCCGTGGCTATGCCGAGCGTCTGCCCGCCCACCTCAGCGAGCGCGAGTGGGACACCGACCTGCGCGCCATTGCGGTGCCGATCCGGGCCGGCGCACAGGTTCTGGGCGGGCTGTCGGTGCTGTGGCTGCGCACCTATAAATCCGTGCCCGAGTTTGCAGAACTCCATCTTGATGCCTTGCAGCAGGCGGCAGCAGACATCAACGCAGGGCTGGATCAGGTCTGGGACAGCCCCCCGGCCTGAGCCCCCCGGCCTGAGCACCTCGGCCTGAGCGCCGCCCCTGTGGTGGTCAGAGCAGGCTTTCCGCCGCCTGTTTGGCCAGGAAAGCGCTTCGATAGAACTGGGTTTTCACCGCACGCCCCCGGTCGGGTTTCAGGTCGGTGATCGGCAGCGGCAGGCTGTCCTCTGACGCGCCGCAGAACAGCTCCGCCAGCGCCCGGCCAAACAACGTGCCGGTGGTGATGCCGCGTCCGTTATAGCCCACGGGGGCATAGAGCCCGTCGTCCAGCCGGTGAATGCGGAACAGGTGATCGGGGGTGAAGGCGATCTGCCCGTGCCAGGCGTCCGCGAACTCCAGCGCGCCGAGGTCGGGGAACAGGCGGCGCAGCTTGCGTTCGGCCCAGCGGCGAGTGAGTCCCTCGGTGCCGCCCACCACCGACCCCATGGAGCCGATAATCAGGCGTCCCGCCTGATCGCGGCGCAGCGAGAACATGATCTTGCCGGTGTCCCATAGGCCCTGACCCTCGGGCAGGATTGAACCGGCCTCGGCGCCGAGGGGCTGGGTGGCCATCTGGAAGAAATGGATCGGCGTGAAGCTCTGCGCCAGCCCCGGCCACAGGTCATTGCTATAGGCGTTGGTGGCGATGACGACGCGCCCGGCGGTGATCACGCCGCGGTCTGTTTCTACCTTCCAGTCTGCGCCGTCTTTCTTCAGCGCATGCACCTTGGTCCCGGTGGAGATGTCTGCCCCGGCTGCCCGTGCGGCGCGGGCCAATCCGCGCACATAGCCCATCGGGTTGATGGTGCCGGCGCGCGCATCCAGGAGTCCGCCGTGAAATTTTGCGGTGCCGGTCTTTTCGGCGGTTTCGCCCGCGCTCAGCAGGCGCACCGGCGCACCAAGCGCCTGCCAGCCTGCGGCGCGGGCCTCAAGATCGCGCAGCCCCGATGCGGCATGTGCGGCGTGGATGGTGCCTGCGCGGGTGGCCTCGCAGCGGATCTGATATTGCTCGATCAGCGAGAACACATAATCGGGCATATCGCCCAGCTCGCGCACCAATGCGCCGCCATGCGCCTTGCCCAGCATCTGCTCCACCTGTTGCGGTGGCAGCCACAGACCGGCATTGACCAGCCCCACGTTGCGCCCGGAGCCGCCATGGCCGATCTCCTCGGCCTCCAGCACGTGACACGACAGCCCCTTGAGCGCGCCATGCAGCGCGGTCGACAGCCCCGTGTAGCCGCCGCCCACGATGGCCACATCGACGCGGGCGTCCTGTGCCAGGGGATTGGCATAGGTGGGTTCCTCGGATGAGCGGTCCCACAGAGAGATCGGTTCGGAACGCGGCTGACCGGCGGATTGGGAAAGGGACGTGTCTGTGGTCACGCTGATCTCCTCGCATGTTCGGGGGCAGGGTCGGTGCATCAATGTACCGGGCCATAATTTACCAGTCTGCGGGCGACACTGCGGCAGGGCAGGGCGGCTGTCAATTGCTGTGATCGCGCGCCCCCTCGCCGGGGCTGGCGTGGGGGCAAAGCTGCCCCTAGAGTGTTGGAAACACACGCCGCAGGAGGTCCGGATGGCACAGCTCAAGACAACATCGGCGCAGATGGTCGCCGCAGCCCGCGCCCGCATCGAGGAAATCACTGCGGCAGAGGCGATTGCCCTGCATGGCACGCCGGAGGTGGTGTTTGTCGACCTGCGCGATGTGCGGGAACGCCAGCGCGTGGGGTTTATCCCCGGCAGTTTTCATTGTCCGCGCGGTATGCTGGAGTTCTGGGTCGATCCCGACAGCCCCTATTTCAAAGAGATCTTTGCCGAGGAAAAACGCTTTGTCTTTCATTGCGCCTCGGGGTGGCGGTCGGCCCTGTCGGTGGCGATGTTGCAGGACATGGGGTTTGAGGCCGCGCACTTAAGCGACGGGTTTTCCGGCTGGCTCAAGGCAGGCGGCCCGGTGGTGGCTCCGGTTGACGAGGGCTAGCGTCCCCTCCCGACAGCAGGCCAAGGGGTTCATATCGCGACAAAAACGCGGCATTTCCGGGGCGCGCGTGATGGTCTTTGCGGGATGCTGTGGCCCGGCTGCACTAGTGGCGCCATTAAGTGTTGGTTAACCAGTTGGGGCCTAAAGACACCAATAACCCACCAGCAGGTATTTAGATGATCCGATCCTTCGCGCTGGCGCTCTGCGCCGCGATTGCGCTTCCTTTGGCCAGCACTGTGCAGGCGGCGGAGGCGGCCCCGTCAGAGGCGCTGAAACGTCACCGGATCGGCTATGGCCACCTGATCGACAATGATCTGATCGGCGATGGCAAGGATCGCTGGCGCACCGGGTCTGTCGCCTCGTCGCGGATTTACGGCTATGGCTGGGACGGGCAGGCCCCTGCGAACTTCGGAGAGCTGTTGGAGCTGCGCTTTCTTGGCCAGATCATCGCCCCGGACAATCTGCGCAATCCGGCTGCCGGTGATCGGCCCTGGGCGGGGGCCCTGTCGCTGGGGCTGCACACCCATATGCAGCGCGGGTCACTGGAGATCTCGCTTGGCGGCGATCTGGTCTTTATCGGTCCGCAAACCGGGCTCGACGGGTTTCAGGATGCGCTGCATGATCTGGCCAACACCACACGCCCGTCGGATGCGGTGCGCGATGCGCAGATCCCCAACAGGATACGCCCCACGTTCGTCGGCGAGTTGGGCAAAACCATCACGCTTGGCCCGCGCAGCCGTCTGCGTCCCTTTGTCGAAGCGCGCGCCGGGGATGAGACATTGGTGCGAATCGGCGCGGACCTGACCCTGGGCACGGCCGGGCAGGGCGAACTCCTTGTGCGAGATCCGGTGACGGGCCAGCGCTACCGGACGATGTATGACACCCGTGGCCTGAGTTTCACGCTGGGGGGCGATGTGGCGCATGTGGCCGAGTCCGTCTACCTGCCGGACGGGCGCGGATACGCGCTGAATTCACGTCGCGACCGCCTGCGTGCAGGGCTGCACTGGCAAGGCGACGGGCGCGATTTCTTTTATGGAATTACCTATCTGGGCAGGGAGTTCTCTGGTCAGGACACCGGGCAGATCGTGGGCTCCCTGCGGCTGCGCTGGACATTTTGACGTGGTTTTTACGCCACGGTCTCCGGGTCAAAAGCAAACCGGCCCCGGGGATTAAGTCTTCCACCTAGGGGGCTGATTTGTTAACGCTTCATTAATAATTGAGATAAACTCAACTGAGGCAGGCTAGAGCGGATGAAGACGGGCTTTTGCGGCACGTTTGTCATCTCCTGGACGCAAACGGAAATTGATGGTCTCGAGGCGGCACCTGTTGCAGCACTCGAGGTGGGCGCTGCGTGGTCTTGGCATGGGGAGGCCGTGCGCGTGGACGGGCCATCAGAACTGTTGCGTCTGGATATGGCAGATGGGGAACAGGACCTTCGGCGTCGTGCGGCGCGTACGGTGCGCCGCCTCGTCGGCGCGGCCGTGCAGAATCGCAGTGATATCCACGCCATTGATGTTGACGATCCGGCCATGGACAGCAGCTTTGTCGTCACCAATGGCGTGCAGAGCTATACCGTCACCATGATCGAGGCCGGCCCCGGGCGGTCGCCGCTGTTGATGTTTGTCGATGAAATCCCGCCCCGCAACACCGACCTCTGGGTGGTGCATCAGGCCTTGGGCCGAATGGGGGCCGATCAGGCGCCGCGAGACCCCGGCGTGATCTGCTTTACCCCCGGCACCCGTATCGCGACGCCGGACGGGCCGAAGCCGGTGGAGACCCTGCGCGAAGGTGATCGGGTGCAAACCCGCGACAACGGCGCCCAGGTGGTGCAATGGATCGGCACGCGCCGGATGAGCGGGGCGCGGTTGTTTGTGATGCCGCAGCTGCGACCGGTGCGCATCCGGGCCGGGGCCCTGGGGATTGATCGCCCCGAATGCGAATTGCTGGTGTCGCCGGAACACCGCATGCTGGTGCGTGGCCGGGCCGCGCAGGCGCTGTTCAACGCGCCGGAGGTTCTGGTGGCGGCGCGTGACCTGATCAATGGCGGCACCATTGCGGTCGATCACAGCGTGCGCGAGGTGACCTATGTGCATCTGCTACTGGAGCACCATCAGGTGATCTGGGCCAATGGGGTTGAGACCGAGAGCTTCCACCCCGCCAATGCCGCCCTGACCGCGTTGGATGACAGCGACCGCAAGCGCCTGCTGCGTCGCTTGCCGGGGGTCGAACAGGATCCGGCCAGCTATGGCGCTTTTGCGCGGCGCAACCTGTCGGCGTCCGAGGCCGCAATCCTCTTGCACGACGCCGCCTAGCGGAGCGCCTGCGGCGCACAGGCCGGAGCTTTCCCACAAGGGGAAAGCCGTTGGGGCTCTCCTGCGCCCATTGATCTGGGCTGCGGCTGTTGCGGTTGCTCTTGCGAAAGGGGTGGGCATAAAACTGCCGGATCACTCTTGACACGGGCAAGGGGTGCTGTAGAAGCGCGGCTTCATTGGTGTTGGTGGCCCCCGCAAGGGGATGCCTGTCATGGTGGACGGTCGCAAGACCCAAACCCAAGAGGACAACGCCCTTCGTTTGTTGCAGGTTTTCTGGAACAGGTGAACGCTGACGGTGCAATGGCAGATGCGATTGCAAGCCGAAAAGTGGGAACCGGTTTTCGGATCTATCTTGCAATGCCACTAAAGAAGGAGATCAGCCGTGACCAAACGCACGTCTGCCAAGTACAAAATTGACCGCCGCATGGGCGAAAACATCTGGGGTCGTCCGAAGTCCCCGGTGAACCGTCGTGAATATGGCCCCGGCCAGCACGGTCAGCGCCGCAAAGGCAAACTGTCCGACTTCGGTATTCAGCTGCGCGCCAAGCAGAAGCTGAAAGGCTACTACGGTGACCTGACCGAGAAGCAATTCCGTCGCATCTACGGCGAAGCCGAGCGTGTGAAGGGCGACACTGGTGAAAACCTCATCGGTCTGCTGGAGCGTCGTCTGGACGCTGTTGTCTACCGCGCCAAATTCGTGCCGACCGTCTTTGCGGCCCGTCAGTTCGTGAACCACGGCCACGTGCTGGTGAACGGCAAGCGCGTCAACATCCCCTCCTACCGCGTCAAAGAAGGCGACGTGATCGAGGTGCGTGAAAAGTCCAAGCAGAACGTTGCCGTTCTGGAGGCCGTGCAGCTGGCCGAGCGTGACGTTCCGGACTACATCGAAGCCGATCACTCCAAACTGACCGCCACCTTCGTGCGCGCGCCCGCGCTGGCCGATGTGCCCTACCCGGTGGTGATGGAACCGAACCTCGTGGTCGAATTCTACGCCAAGAACTGATCCGACGGCCCCTGGCGGGCCCTCCGGAGACGAGACATGGAAAAGCCGCTCCTGCCCGGGGCGGCTTTTTGCATGGGGACGGCGCGGTTGGGGGTGACGTCAGGAATCGCTTGGGAAACGGCGGTTACGGGGCCTATGGTGGCGCTGACACCGGCGCCGGGACCGATATTGTCACGCGCGGACCGGACAGATTGGGAGAATATCATGTCGATCACATCTGCCGCCCTTCGATCCGTTGCCCTGGCCGCAGCCTGCGTGGCGGGGCTCTCTGCGATGGCGTTTGCGGCGCCGCTGAAGCTGACACCGGCGGATCCGCAGCCTTCGGGGCTGAAGCCCGGGCTGTCGGTGCGCTATGCCTATCCCTCTGACGTCAAGAGCCTGGGCGCGGCCCGCAATGCGTTGAAATACCGGGTGGAGCAGGGGGCGCCGCTCACGGGGCTGGATTACCGCGACACCGAGCTGGGGCAGAATGTGCTGACCGCCAAACGCGCCGAGCGGGTGGTGGCCGATATTCGCGGCTATGTGCGCTTTGATGCGCCGGGCGTCTACACGATCGATTTTCTGACCAATGACGGCCTGCATGCGGTGGTCGGCGGTCAGGTGGTCGGCGAGTTTGATGGCCGCCAGCCCTGCGAGGAGACCTTTGCGGTCGAGGTCGAGGTGCCGAAGGCCGGGTGGTATCCGCTCAAGGCGTTGTGGTTCCAGCGCACCAATACCGCCTGTCTGCATATGCGGGCGGGGCCTGCGGGCAAACGTCCCAAATGGATGCCGAACGCGGCCTTTGGGCACTGAAATCAAAAGGTGGCAGGGCGGGTTTGCCGCGACCTGTGCCCCTCATTTTTTACGTAAGCCATTGGAGCACATATGATAGACATTCGTCCGGCCGTATCAGCGGACGCCGACGGCATTGCCGCCGTGTTGGAGGCCCTGCGTCAGGCGGGCATGCGCAAGACCGCAGGAGACGCGGCATTTGTGCGCGAGACCTACATCGAGAATGACAATCGCATCGCCTGTTCGGTCGCGGTTGACGCTGCGGGGCGGCTGTTGGGATTTCAGTCCTTGCAGATCGCGCCGGAGGGCAATCCCTATGGCGCGCCGGTGGGCTGGGGCGTGATCGGCACGCATCTGCATCCCGATGCCACCGGGCAGGGGATTGGGCGCGCCTTGTTTGCAGTGACGCGCGCGGCGGCAGAGTATGCGCGTTTGCCCGCCATCGACGCCCAGATCGGCGCTGATAACGCACAGGGCTTAGGCTATTACAGCGCTATGGGATTTGTCGATTATCGCGAGACGCCCACGGCGGTGGGCAAGAAGCTGGTTCTCACCACCTGAGGTCATGCGTCGTGAACACGCTTTATGATCACGGGACGCGCGCCCGTCAGACCGGCAGCGGGCGTCCTTCGGCAATGGCTTCCATGGCGAAATAGGAGGTCACGCTGTCCAGTTCGACGCCCGCGATCAGGCGTTGATAGACCTTGTCATAACTCGCCATGTCGCGGGTCACGACCTTGAGCTGATAGTCGTAATCGCCGCCGATGCGGTGAAAATCCACCACCTCCGGGATCGTCAGCACATGGCGGCGAAACTGCGCCAGCCACTCGGCGGAGTGGTGCCGGGTGCGCAGCATCACAAAGACCACCAGACCGAGATCAAGCTGGCTGCGATCCACTTCGGCGCGGGTGCCGCGCAGGATGCCCTTGTCCTGCAAGGCCTTGAGCCGCCGCCAGCAGGCGTTTTGCGACAGGCCGACTCGTTCGGCGAGGTCGCGTTGCGACAGGCTGCCATCCCGTTGCAGGGCACGTAAAAGGTCGCGGTCAATCTGATCGATGTTTTTCGACATATGTGGATCATATGATATGCATATAAGGCTGTCACTTGTGAAATTATGTGAAAATGACCAATCACTGGTGGTCTATCATTGCTCAAATGGCAATGAGGGCGCGAGAATGATCCTTGAACAGTTCAAAACGGCGATCAAACACACAGCGGAGGCAGGGGAGCTGGCTCAGACCCTGATCGGCGAGGGGGTGATGATCCCCGGTCTCAACGGCGATGTGCCGCTGGTCTATGCGGATTACGTGGCTTCGGGGCGTGCGATGCGCCCGGTCGAAACGTTCATTTCCGAAAAACTTCTGCCGTTTTATGCCAATTCCCACACCGAGGCCTCCTATTGCGGCCAGTATGTCACCCGCCTGCGCCGCGATGCACGGGCCGAGATTGCGCGGCTGACGGGTGCAGGGGAGGAGTGCGAGGTGATCTTTGCAGGCTCCGGTGCCACGGCAGGCCTGAACCGGTTGGTGAAGCTTTTGGGGATCAATGAGGCCACGCGCCCGGTGGTGTTTATCGGCCCCTATGAGCATCACTCCAACATCCTGCCGTGGCGCGAGAGCCGCGCCGAGGTGGTGGAAATTCCCGAAGGTACCGAGGGCGGGGTTGATCTGGTGGCGCTAGAGGCGGCCTTGGTTGCGCATGCGGATGCAGATCTGAAAATCGGCAGTTTCTCGGCGGCCTCGAATGTGACGGGGATTATCACCGATCCCGATCCGGTGACGCGGCTGTTGCGCGCACACGGCGCACTGGCGGTTTGGGACTATGCCGGTGGCGGGCCCTATCTGCCCATCGACATGGGCGCGCATGGGGCGGAGCCAAAGGATGCCGTGGTGGTCTCGCCGCATAAGTTTCCGGGCGGGCCGGGGGCCTCGGGCGTGCTGGTGCTGCGCCGGGATGCGGTGCGCGCGTGTAATCCGTCGTGGCCCGGGGGCGGCACGGTGAGTTTTGTGTCGCCGTGGTCGCATCGCTATGCGGACAGTCTGGCCGCGCGCGAGGAGGCGGGGACCCCGAATGTGGTGGGCGACATCCGCGCGGCGCTGGCGTTCCTGGTCAAGGAGGCCGTGGGGCAGGACCACATCGAGGCGCGCGAAGCCCGCTATGCGGCCAAGGCGCGCGCGGCTTGGGCGGCTGTGCCGGGGCTGACGCTTCTGGGGCATGAAAGCGCCCATCGTTTGCCGATCTTTTCCTTCACCGTGGCAGGGGCATCCGGCGCGCCGGTGCATCAGCAGTTGTTCACGCGCATGCTGAGCGATGTCTACGGCATTCAGGCGCGCGGCGGCTGTGCCTGCGCGGGGCCTTATGCGCACCGTCTGCTGGAGATCGACCAGCCCCAGTCCGAGGCCCTGCTTGGGGATCTTCTCGCCGGGCGGGAGTTGCAAAAACCCGGTTGGGTGCGGCTCAACTTCTCTTATCTGATGGAGGAGGCGACCGTGGACTATGTGATCGAGAGCGTTGCAAGGCTGGTGGCGGAGGCGGAAGAAATCGCTGCCGCCTATGATGCCGACCCGAGCACCGCACGCTTCCAGCCGCGTGCGGCCTGATCCCTCGGTATAATCTATGAATAGACGTTGTGATTGAGGTGTTTCGCCTCGGGCTTTGCCCGAGGCGACCCGCGCCGCGTGCCCATCGGGCACGCGGCGCGGCCCGGCCCAACGGGAGGATGTGCCCTGCGGCGGTGGATCTGCCAGATCGGGGTCGGGCGAGAAATCGGGGTCATGTGTGGCGCGGACGTGGCCAAACGGGGCACGGACGACGGGCGGGAGCCTCCCCGCGCGCGCGACGGGCGCGAAGGGGCGTGCTCTAACAGCGACAGACTGCCCCATAGGTGTGTTGATGAAGCATTGAGCAAGTTGCGGCTTTTCCCATTGCGCCGAGGGCGCTATGACGAACAGGTTCGCGAAGGAGCTCAACGATATGACCCAAATCACACCGCAACCCGGTATCATGGACATCGCCCTCTATCAGGGTGGCGCAGCTCATGTGGACGGGGTGAGCAATGTGACCAAGCTCTCCTCCAATGAGAACCCGCTGGGCCCGAGCCCCAAGGCGGTGGAGGCGATGGCGCAGGCTGCCGCCAGCATGCATCGATATCCGAGCTCCGACCATACCGCCCTGCGCACCGCGATTGCCGAAACCCACGGTCTGGATGCCGAGCGCATCATTTGCGGGGCAGGCAGCGATGAGATCATCGCTTTTCTGTGCCAGTGCTATGCCGGGCCGGGGGATGAGGTGCTTTATACCGAGCACGGGTTTGCCATGTATCGCATTTCCGCCCTTGCCGCCGGGGCCACCCCGGTCGAGGTCAAGGAGCGCGAGCGCGTCACCGATGTGGATGCGCTGCTGGCAGGCTGCACGCCGCAGACCAAGCTGGTGTTCATCGCCAACCCCAACAACCCCACCGGCACTATGATTTCCGAGGCCGAGGTGGCGCGCCTTGCCGATGGTATCCCAGAGGATGCGATCCTCGTTCTGGATGGGGCCTATGCTGAGTATGTCGAGGGTTTTGACGCCGGGGCATCCCTCATCGAGGCGCGTGACAACGTGGTGATGACCCGCACGTTCTCCAAGATCTACGGATTGGGGGGCGCGCGTGTGGGCTGGGGCTATGGACCAAAGCCGATCATCGACGTGCTCAATCGGGTGCGCGGGCCGTTCAATGTCTCGGTGACGGCGCTTGCCGGGGCCGAGGCCGCGGTGCGTGACCATGCGTATGTCGAAACCTGCCGCGTCGAGAACGCCAAATGGCGCGGCTGGCTGGCGGATCAACTGGCCGGGCTGGGCGTGCCGTCAGACACATCCTGTACCAACTTCATTCTGGCGCGCTTCGCCTCTCAAACAGAGGCGGAAGCCTGTGACGATTTCCTGAAACAACGCGGCCTGATCGTGCGCCGGGTGGCGGGGTATAACCTGCCCACCGCCTTGCGGATCACGGTCGGAGACGAGACCGCCTGCCGCGCGGTTGCAAGCGCGGTTCAGGACTTCAAGGCCGGGGCGGCACAATGAGCGAGATGTCAGCCAAACCCGTCTACAACCGCGTGGCCCTGATCGGTCTTGGGCTGATTGCATCCTCGATGTTCTGGGCCATCAAACGCGCGGGGCTGGCGGGGGAAGTCACCGGCTATGCCCGCAGTGCCGAGACCCGCGACACTGCGCGCCGGATTGGTCTGTGTGATCGGGTCTGCGACACCGCACGTGCGGCGGTCGAGGGCGCAGATCTCGTGGTGCTCTGCGTGCCGGTCGGGGCGATGGGCGCGGTTGCGGCCGAGATTGCACCGGCGTTGATGCCCGGCGCGACGATCTCCGATGTGGGATCGGTCAAGCGCCATGTGATCGAGGACGTGGCACCGCATATTCCGGATGGCGTGCATTTTGTGCCCTCACACCCGCTTGCGGGGACCGAGCATTCCGGTCCCGAGTTGGGCTTTGCCGAGCTGTTTGACAACCGCTGGTGCCTGTTGGTGCCAGTGGAGGGCAGCGCGCCGGAGGCGGTGGCGCAGCTGCGCGCCCTCTGGGAAGGGATGGGCGCGCATGTGGATGAGATGGACGCCGATCACCATGATCTGGTGCTGGCGGTGACCAGCCACACGCCGCATTTGATCGCCTACACAATGGTGGGTGTGGCAGATGATCTGCGCCGCGTGACCGATAGCGAAGTGATCAAATATTCTGCGGCGGGGTTTCGCGACTTCACCCGGATTGCGGCCTCGGATCCGACCATGTGGCGCGATGTGTTCCTGACCAACAAGGACGCCACGTTGGAAATTCTGGGCCGGTTCACCGAGGAGCTCTTTGCCCTGCAACGGGCGATCCGCACCGGGGATGGTGCGCATCTGCACGACTATTTCACCCGCACCCGCGCCATCCGGCGGGGCATTATCGAGGCCGGTCAGGACACCGCAGCGCCGGACTTTGGTCGCGGGCCGAAAAAATGAGGGCGTGCGCGGGGGCACGGCTGGCTGGCGTTGCCATGGTGCTGATCCATGCAGGCTGCGGGCTGGGTGCTGCCGCGCCTGAAACCACCCCGCGCCCGCCGCTGGAACGCGGGGCGGAGCTGATGCTGACGGAGGTCACTAAGGTCTCTGCTGTGGGGGCGACACGGACGGTGCCCGCGCCACAGATGCGCCCACACATCCGGCCAGTGTCTGCACAGATCATCGCCGCCGCCGCCCGTCCGGTGGATCTGGCTTCGGTGGCACCGGGTGCAACCCTGCGTCCGATGATGCGCACGCCGGAGTTCGAGCAGCAGGTGCTCTTTGGGCGTGCCAAACGGCGGCGCGGCTCTGTTTGCGGCGATATCGACATCCAGGGTGAAGAGGCGGGGGATATTCCCGGCAAGCTCAAGGGCTGCGGTGCGCGTGATGCGGTGCGGGTGCGGTCGGTGTCGGGGGTGACGCTCAGCCGGTCAGCGCTGATGACCTGCGAGACGGCAAAGGCGCTGAACACATGGGTGTCGCGCGACGTGGAGAAAGCCTTTGGCCGCGCCAACCGGGTGGTGCAGCTGCGGGTGGCGGCCGGGTACAGCTGCCGGACGCGCAACAACCGCCCCGGAGCACGGATCTCTGAACACGGGCGGGGCCGGGCGATCGATATCTCCGGGTTTGTCCTGGCTGATGGTTCCACGGTGAGCGTGCTGAAAGGGTGGCTCGACAAGCCGACACGCAAGGCGCTGCGGCGTATGTGGAAATCCGCCTGCGGGCCGTTTCGCACCGTGCTGGGGCCGGAAGCAGACATCTATCACCGCGACCACTTCCACCTTGATGTCGCGCGTCATCGCCGCGGACGCTACTGCCGCTGATCCGGCGCGCGACGTTTGATCCCGCAGGGGGCCGGGGGGGGGAGTGCTCCCGCCCCCGCAGGTGCGCGACTCCCGTCAGTCGGGCGTGCCGGATCGGGCGTTGGCACTGACTGGCCGGGCGAGGACCTCGCTCAGCTGTTGCAGTCGCACCCCTTGGCGGGGTTGGGCCGGGCAGCCAGTCCCGGGTCGGGACTGGCCGGCGCCGGGCCGGATGGCCCGGCGCCATGCCCAACGCGGGACGATGTGCCCTGCAAGGGCCCAGCGGCAAGGGGCGGGAGCGCCCCCGTCCCCTTCTCGGTGCAGCGGCGGCGACTTTAACGCAGGATCAGGCGCGGTGCGGGGCCAAGCGGGATCGGACCGATGGTGATATAACCGCCGCGAAAGCCCAGCGTGATATCCAGATCCTCCGGGTTGCCGCTGGCCCGCGCCAGCAGGGTCACCACCCGGCTGGCCTGGTCCCGCGCCGTGGCCGAGATCAGCCCGGTGTCCTGCGCCATGTCGAGGAACGCCGCCCAGGCCTCCACCTGCAAGGCCAGCTCGCCGGTGGGGGTCCCGGCGACATCCACATCCAGCGTGCCCGCCACCTTCAGCCGCATCTCGCCCCAGCGCGCGTCCAGCAATGCGAGGTCGATCCGGCGCGGTTGCGGGCGGCGTTCTTCCAATGCGCTGCGATCCCAGGGCCTGTCAAAGGTCACATCCGCCTGCAGCGTCAGCGTTTCGAACGTCTGCGGCAGCTCTGGCGCGGCGCGCAGCAGGCGGCGCAGCCCGGCACCGGGGCGGAACGCCTGCGCCGCCGCGCGGATGCGATAGAATTCGGCCGCCTCCCCCTGCACCATGCGCAGATCCAGGTCGTCGGCCGAGAGCATGTCCTGCTGCCCGTCGCCAATGCGCCACGCGCCCGAGGTCAGCCCCAACTCCTCCAGCTCCAGCGCCAGACCGGGGGCCAGGAACAGATCCGCCTGCAACCCTTCGGTCGAAATCACCGCCGTCTGGTCATAATAGGACAGCCGCTGATCGCCATCGGCAAAGCGCAGGCTCTGATGTCCGGGCCAGATCGCGGGGCTTTGCAGCTCGAGCCAATCGGCGCGCCAGGCCGCCCCGGTGCCGGGATCGGCCAGCGCGGGCAGATCGATGCGGGTCACATGCCGCCAGGGAAAACCGCCCAGCGTACCAGCGGGGGTAATTTCGCCCACCTCCACCTGCCAGCCGCGCGTCGCCTGCGTCTGAAACCAGCCCGCCACGCTCTGGCGCAGACCCCAGGCGGCCACGGCCCAGTAGAGCCCCCAGATCACACAGAGCCCCAGAAGGATCTTCAGACCGCGTTTCATGCCGCACTGCCCCTTTTGTTCGTGCCCGTTTTGCTGTTTACAGGCGCCCGAAACAAAGGACCAGTAACATGACGATGTGGGTATTTGGATACGGCTCTCTCCTGTGGAACCCGGAGTTCCCGATCGCCCAGAGCGAGGTGGCAACGCTGCATGGCTATGCCCGTTCGTTCTGCATGCGCTCGATCCACCACCGCGGCAGCGAAGAGATCCCCGGCCTGGTGCTGGCACTGGATGCGCAGGACGCGGCCCATTGCAAGGGGCTGGCCCTGCGGGTCGAACCCGGCCATGAGGAGACAACGCTGGCCGCCCTGCGCGAGCGCGAACTGATCTCCTCGGCCTATGTGGAGCGCTTCCTCGATGTGGAACTGGCCAGCGGCGAGGTCGTGAACGCGGTGGTCTATGTGATCGACCCGCATCACGTGCAATATTGCCACCTCGAGCTGGAAGAACAGGCGCAGATCATCGCCCATGCGGTGGGCGGGCGTGGCCCCAACAGCGAATATCTGTTCAACACCGCCGGGCATCTGGATGAAATCGGCCTCAGCGATCCGGACCTCAGCTGGCTCACGCAGCGGGTGCAGCAGATTTTATCATAAATCCTTGGCGATCTTGGGACTTTCGGTCTAGGCTGCGGGCGCAGAACCACGAGCAAGCCTATCGGGAGCCGCACGCATATGGCGCATCAGGAACGCGAACGCCGGCCGCAGTTTTCACAGCCGGTGCGTCAGGTTGTGATGATGCTGATCGCATTGGGACTGGCCGGGGCAGGGGCCTTCATGGCGCTGCCACGGGTGATGCCGGTCTTTGAGGCCAACCCCTATCTGAACGGGTTTATCGCCTTTGTCTTTGTCATCGGGGTGCTGGCCACCTTCTGGCAGGTGTTGCAGCTGATCAATTCGGTGCGCTGGATTGAACGCTTCGCCGCCGGGGTCACCACGGATGAGGATCGCGCGCCCTCGATGCTGGCGCCGCTGGCGGCGCTGTTGCGCTCGCGCGGGGCGCGGATGCAGCTGGGATCGGCCTCGACCCGCTCCATCCTCGATTCGGTGGCGGAACGCATCGACGAAGAGCGCGAAATCACCCGCTATATCGTCAACCTTCTGATCTTTCTCGGCCTTCTCGGCACCTTCTACGGGCTCGCCACCACCGTTCCGGCGGTTGTGGACACCATCCGCAGCCTCGCCCCGCAGGAGGGCGAGGAGGGCATCGCCATCTTCAATCGCCTGATGACCGGGCTTGAGGCGCAGCTCGGGGGCATGGGGGTCGCCTTTGCGTCCTCGCTGCTGGGTCTGGCGGGCTCGCTGATCGTAGGCCTGCTGGAGCTGTTTGCCGGCCACGGCCAGAACCGGTTCTACCGCGAACTGGAGGAATGGCTGTCCTCCTTCACCCGCGTCAGCTTCTCCTCCGGCGAGGAGGGCGGCACCGGGGACAACAACCTCGTGGCCGGGGTGCTCGATACCATGGCAGAGCAGATGGACGCGCTTCAGGCGATGTTCCTGGAGACTGCCAAGGGCCGCGCCGAAGTGGACGGCAAGCTGGCCCGGCTGGTGGACAGCATCGAAGAGATGAACCGCCGCCAGGATGAAACCGCCGCGATCTCCTCGGCGCTGGAACGGGTGGCGGTGGGGCAGGAAACCCTGGCCGAGCTGATGCGCGCCCATGGCGATGTCGGGATCGACGCCGAAAGCCGCATGCGGCTGCGCTCGATCGACGTGCAGATGCTGCGCATCCTTGAGGAAATCTCCGCCGGGCGGCAGGAGAGCCTCGCCGAGCTCAGAAAGGACATCGACCTTCTGGTCAAGGCCTTTGCCGGACCCCGGGGCATGGATCGCGCAGCACGTCTGGCGACGCGGAAAGAGAGCTGATCCATGGCCCTGTCGCGCCGCACCGGCCAACGTTTCCAGGGCTCGATCTGGCCCGGCTTTGTGGATGCGATGACCGGGCTTCTGCTGGTGTTGATGTTCGTACTCACCATTTTCATGGTGGTGCAATTTGTCCTGCGCGAGACGATCTCCGGGCAGGAAACCGAACTGGACGAACTCTCCACCGAGGTGCGGGCGCTGGCACAGGCGCTGGGGGTCAAGGAGCGCGAGGCCAGCCAGTTGCAGGCCCGTCTCGGCGCGCTGGGGGCGACGCTCAATTCGGCGCGCTCCGATCTGGACGCGGCGCGCGATCAGATCACCGCACAACAGGACCGCATCAGCGCCCTGACGCAGGAGCGGGACGCGGCAACCGCCGATCTTGCGGCGGCGCAGACGCAGATCTCCGATTTCGAGGCCCAGGTGGCGGCCTTGATCGCCGGGCGCGACCGGGCCGAGGCGCAGATTGCCGATCTCACCGCCGAACGGGACGCGCTCGACGCCGCGCGCACGGATCTCCTGTCGGAACAGGAGGCGCTGAACCTCGCCCTGGCAGAACTGCGGGACGAGGTCGACGCCGAGGCAGAGGCCGCCCGTCTGGCCGCCGCCCGCACCGAGGCGCTGGAGGCGCTGGTGGCGGATCTGCGCGCCGAGGGCGAGGCGCAATCGGCCCGGGTTGCCGATCTTGAGGAAACCCTCTCGGAAGAAGAGGCCGCCCGCCTGGCCGAGGCGGCAGCGGCCGAGGCGCTGCGCGACCGGCTGGAAAACGCGGATGCGGAACTCACCGCGATGACGCTGGCGCTGGAAGAAGAACGCCAGAAGGCCGAAGACACGCTGACCCTGCTGGCTGCTGCCGAGACCGCCCGCGACCGGCTCGACGCGGAACTGGAAGAGGCGCTCTCGGCCATCGAACAGGCCAAGGCACAGGCGCAGGACCGCGATGAACTGGCCGAACGGCTGACCCGGGTGCTGGCGCAGATGGAAGTGACCGAGAGCAAGGCCAGCGCCCGCGTCTCCGCGCTTGAGGCGGAGCTGGACCGGGTGCGCCGCGACAGCAGTGCCACCCGCGCGCGCCTGAACGCGGAGCTGGACACCGCCCGCCAGCAGGCCGCCGACACCCGCAGCCAGCTCGAAGCGGAGCTGACCCGGCAGCGCGCCGCCACGGTCGAGACCGAGACCCAGTATCAGGACCAGCTGCAATCGCTTCAGGACGGGTTTGATGCCGAACGCCGCGCGCTCGAAGACCGGGTGGCGGCGCTTCAGGCCGAAGCCGAGGACAGCCGCCGGGCGCTGGAGGACCAGCTCGCCGCCCTGCGTGCCGAGGCGGAGGAGACCCGCAGCGGGCTCGAAACCCGCTTGGCGCGCGCCGAAGCGGATCTGGCCGCGGCACGCTCCGCCGCCACCTCCACCGCCGAGGAGCGCGCCTCTGTCGAACAACGCCTGCTGGTGGCGCTGGAGGCGCTGGAACGGGCCCAGGCGGCGGCCTCCGATCAGGAGGTCCTGCAAAGCCGCCTGCTGGCCGCGCTGGCCGACAAGGAGGATTTTGCCGAGGAAGTCACCGAACAGAAGACCCTCGCCGAACAGCGCGCCGATCTGCTGGCCCAGGCCCGCGCCGCTCTGGCCGAGGAAAAACAGGTCTCCGAAGAGGCCCGCCGCGAAACCGCGCTGCTCAATCAGCAGGTGGCGGCGCTGCGTGAACAGCTTGGCGGGTTGCAGGCGCTTCTGGATGATTTCAAGGAACGCGACGCCGCCCAGAACGTGCAACTGCAAAGCCTCGGTCAGGATCTCAACACCGCGCTGGCCCGCGCCGCCGCCGAAGAACGCCGCCGGCGCCTGCTGGAAGAACAGGAGCGCAAACGGCTGGAGGCCGAACGGGAACAGCTTGCCAATCAGGCCGAGGATCTGGAGCGTTACCGGTCGGAGTTCTTTGGCCAGCTGCGCGACGTGCTGGGCAATCAGGAAGGGGTGCGCATCGAGGGCGACCGCTTTGTCTTTGCCTCCGAGGTGCTCTTTGCGCTTGGCAGTGCGGAGCTGTCACCAGAGGGCAAACGCGAAATCGCCAAGGTGGCCCGCATCCTGCAGAACGTCGCCGCCGCCATCCCGGACGAGATCAACTGGATCATTCGCGTCGATGGGCACACCGACAACCAGCCGTTTTTCGGCACCGGCAAATACGCCGACAACTGGGAGCTCAGCCAGGGCCGGGCGCTCTCCGTGGTGCGCTACATGATTGATGAGCTGGACATCCCGCCCAGCCGCCTCGCCGCCAACGGGTTTGGCGAATTCCAGCCCATCAACCCCGCCGACACCGCTGCCGCCCGCGCCCAGAACCGCCGCATCGAACTCAAGCTCACGGAACGCTGAGTCGCGGGGACGGGAGGCGGCACCGGATTTGGCAAAGCCAAAAGAAATTGGCCCCGGCGATCAGGGACCGCCAGAGCCAGAACTCTACTATAACGTGATTGAAATATGGACGCCTCCACCACTCACGGCTCATTGGGTTCGTCCGCATTTGGGGTAGCATGAACATCCCTAAGTTTCAATAAATTATCATGCGTGACAATTTTCTTGTGCTATAATGGGGGCGAACACTGCAACGGTTCTGTCTGCCGTTTGCAAGCTGCATGGGAGGTGAGGCGCATTGGACAGGCTGCGCGCGATTTTTGAACTTCGCGATATGTTGCGTGACATGGAGCGCGACCTCGGGCTGGAGGATCTGAGCCCGGCAGAAAAGGATGTGTTTCAGGCCGCGCATCGGTTGACGGATACCCCGGGACAACTGGTGCGCTCCGAGCAGATCCGCCAGCATGACCTGGTCAAGGGCGTGGCACAGGCCACCTTTCACCGGGCGTTGAAGTCGCTGCTGGAACTCGGGTTTCTGGAACGGCCCGAAGGGGCCAAGGCAAAGCACTACATCGTGCGTCGCGATCTGTTGCACGATTGATCCGTTGCGGCTCTGCGTCGCATCAGGCTCCGAAACGCGTGTTTCGGCACGCGGGCAATTGTCTGGCAGGCGGGGCGCCGTTAGACCGGAGCCATGAGAGCGGTTGACGGGTTTCTTTCCTGCATAAAGGCGATGGCGGTTGTGACCGTGATCTACGTCGTGTGCCACGGCGTCACGGCCCGCATCGTGGCGCCGGTGCAGGGCTATTTCTTCAGCGAAATCACCGTCTTTGCCAGCGTCCTCTACCTGCCGCATGGGGTGCGCGTGCTCAGCACCTGGCTGATGGGCGGGCGCGCCGCGGTGCCGCTGGCCGTGGGGGCGTTCCTGTCAGAATGGCTGTTCACCGAGGCCGACATCCGGGCGCTGATGCAGCACATGATCTGGTTCTCGATCCTGGTGGGGGCGCTGTCTGCTCCCGTCGCCTTTGCGATCTTGCGCCTGCTTGGCGTTCTGACTCAGCGTGACGGCGCGCGCCGGATGGACTGGCGCCGGCTGCTGATGGCCGGGATGCTGGCTTCGATCCTGAACTCGATCGGGCAGACGGTGGTGTTCTCCGGCCTGATGTCACCGGGCCATCAGCTGGGCGTGATCGTGACCTATGCGCTGGGGGATATGCTGGGGCTGGTGGCAGCGATGCTGGTGCTGATGCTGGTGTTTCGCGCCCTGCGGCATCGCGCGCCCCGGACCTGAGCGTGGGCTTGACCCCTGAATTCACCGGGACGGCCGGACCGGGCGCGTCGTCTCCGGGCCCGGCGGCAGTCTGATCCATCTGTTTCTGGATGTGAGCCTGCGGTCGGAATTGAGCCGCGTCTTGGCGCAGGGATGGCAACGCGCAAATGGCCGCAGATCGCGGTCAGCCAGCCCAGCCAGACCCAGAGAGTTCTGCCCGCCAGGCTATGCAGTCAGACATGTCGGAGAGGCTTTGGAAAAGCAGGGTTGGCCCGCAGCCAACGTCCGCTGTTCTTCTGCGCGGACCAAGGGCGTTTGCCGGGCCCGGCGCGGATCAGGGGGAGAGGCCGCCAACCTCCCGGAGGAGGCCAGCGGCCCGATGTTCATTCCGCGGTCAGGAGCGGCGGTTTGTTGCCGCTGAGGCGCGGTTTGCCGGGACCTTCGATGCGCAGGTCCAGCTTGCCGTCCTTGATGCCGACCTGAACCACACCGCCCTTGGCGAGCTTGCCGAACAGCAACTCCTCGGCCAGCGGCTTCTTGATGTGTTCCTGGATCACGCGGCCCAGCGGGCGGGCGCCCATCTTGTCGTCATAGCCCTTGTCGGCGAGCCATTCGGCGGCCTTGCGGGTCAGCTCGATGGAGACATTGCGGTCCATCAGCTGCGCCTCAAGCTGCAGCACGAACTTCTCGACCACCTGCAGGATGACCTCTTTCGGCAGCGCGCCAAAGGAGATGGTGGCATCCAGACGGTTGCGGAACTCCGGGCTGAAGGTGCGTTCGATGGCGGCGGTGTCCTCACCCTCGCGACGGTCACGGCCAAAGCCGATGGCGGATTTCGCCAGCTCGGATGCGCCGGCGTTCGAGGTCATGATCAGCACCACGTTGCGGAAGTTCACCGTGCGACCGTTGTGGTCGGTGAGCTGGCCGTTGTCCATCACCTGCAACAGGATGTTGAACACATCCGGATGCGCCTTTTCGATCTCGTCGAGCAGCAGCACACAGTGCGGATGCTGGTCGACACCGTCGGTAAGCAGGCCGCCCTGATCAAACCCCACATAGCCCGGAGGCGCACCGATCAGACGCGAGACCGCGTGTTTCTCCATGTACTCCGACATGTCGAACCGCAGCAGTTCCACGCCCAGCGTATCGGCGAGCTGTTTGGCCACCTCGGTCTTGCCGACGCCGGTGGGGCCCGCAAAGAGGTAGTTGCCGATCGGTTTTTCCGGCTCGCGCAGGCCCGCTCTGGCCAGTTTGATCGCCGAGGACAGCGCGTCGATGGCAGCATCCTGACCAAAGACCACCCGTTTCAGGCTGGCTTCCAGATCCTTCAGCACCTCGGCATCGTCCTTGGAGACGTTTTTCGGCGGGATGCGGGCGATCTTGGCCACCACGGCCTCGATCTCCTTGACGCCGATGGTCTTGCGCCGCTTGCTCTCGACGACCAGATGTTGCGCCGCGCCGGCCTCATCGATCACGTCGATGGCCTTGTCCGGCAGCTTGCGGTCGTTGATGTAGCGCGACGAGAGTTCGACCGCGGATTTGATCGCATCCGAGGTGAACTTGATCGAGTGATGCTCCTCGAAATAGGGTTTCAGCCCCTTGAGGATCTCGATGCTGTCTTCCACCGACGGCTCGTTCACGTCAATCTTCTGGAACCGGCGCGACAGGGCGCGGTCCTTTTCAAAATGCTGACGGAACTCCTTGTAGGTGGTGGAGCCCATGGTGCGCAGCTTGCCGCCCTGCAAGGCAGGTTTCAGCAGGTTGGAGGCATCCATGGCGCCGCCGGAGGTGGCGCCCGCGCCGATCACCGTGTGGATCTCGTCGATGAACAGCACCGCGTCGGGATGTTCTTCCAGCTCGGTGACCACGGCCTTGAGGCGTTCCTCGAAATCACCGCGATAGCGGGTGCCCGCCAGGAGCGCGCCCATGTCGAGCGAATAGATGGTGGTTTCCGACAGGACTTCGGGCACCTCACCCTGCACCACCTTGCGGGCCAGACCCTCGGCGATGGCGGTTTTGCCGACCCCGGGGTCGCCGACCAGCAGCGGGTTGTTCTTGCGACGGCGGCACAGCACCTGGATGCAGCGCTCCACCTCGCTGTCGCGCCCGATCAGCGGATCGATGTCGCCCTCGCGGGATTTGGCGTTCAGATCGACGCAGTATTTTGCCAGCGCCGATTCCTTCTGCTCGCCCTCTGCCGCGCCGGCGCCCGCGCCGCCGCCGATGTCCTCTTCGGCCTCGGTGGCGCCGGTGACGGGGCGGTTTTCGCCATAGGCGGGATCCTTGGCGACCCCGTGGGCGATGAAGTTGACCGCATCATAGCGCGTCATGTCCTGATCCTGCAGGAAGAAGGCGGCGTCGCTTTCGCGTTCGGCAAAGATCGCGACCAGCACGTTGGCGCCGGTCACTTCGGTGCGGCCCGAGGACTGCACGTGGATGGCGGCGCGCTGGATCACGCGCTGGAAGGCGGCGGTCGGCACCGCCTCGGAGCCGTCGATGTCGGTGACGAGATTCGCCAGATCCTCATCGACGAATTCCAGCAGGGTCGATCGCAGCTCGTCCAGGTTCACGCTGCAGGCCCGCATCACGCGGGCGGCGTCCGGCTCCTCGATCAGGGCCAGCAGCAGGTGCTCAAGAGTTGCAAATTCATGTCGCCGTTCATTCGCCAGCGCCAGCGCCGCGTGAATGGCTTGTTCCAAAGTGCTCGAGAATGAAGGCACAGGCGTGCTCCTCTGTCTTGGGTCATGGGGATCGGTCGCCACCGGGCGGGCCGGTCCTGTCCCATGACCATGTCCTCATACTGTTAGAGTTTGGTTGATAGAGCGTAAGCTTCAAGGGCTTTTTGTGCGATTGTGGTCACAAAACATGTTATTGTGCTCACATATCTTACGCAAAATTGCGGATGCGGGCCCGTTTCGGGCTCAGAACCTGTCCTTTGCCGAGCGGATATGGGCAAAGACCTCGGCGTCTTCAACCCCCTCCAGGCCAAGGGTTTTCTTCAGATCCGCAGCGCCGGCGCGCAGAAACGGGTTGGTGGCTTTCTCCAGCCCCAGCCGGGCCGGCACGGTGGGGTCATTTTTTGCGCGCGTTTGCGTGATCTCTTCGGCCCGCTGCCGAAGCGCGGCATTGTTCGGGTCGATGCTGAGCGCGAACGCCGCATTGGACTGTGTATATTCATGCCCGGAGAACACCAGCGTGTCATCGGGCAGGGCGGCCAGCGCGCTCAGGCTCTGCCACATCATCGCGGGGGTGCCTTCGAACAGGCGCCCGCATCCCAGTGCCATCAGGCTGTCGGCGGTGAACAGCGCGCCGCCCTCCGGGTAGTAAAAGGCGATATGGCCCAGCGTATGGCCGGGCACCGCGATCACCTGACAGCGCCCCGCGCCGCTGCCGCCCTCAAAACCGGGATCGAGTTCGATATCCAGCGCCTCGCCCTGTGCGGCGATCTTGTCGGCCTCTGCCTTTGGGCCCATGACCGGGCAGCCGTATTTCTCGCGGATCTGCCGGATGCCGCCCACGTGGTCGGGGTGGTGATGGGTGATCATGAGGACCCCCGGGGTCCAGTCCCGCGCCTCCAGCGCCGCGAGGATCGGTCCGGCCTCCGGCGCGTCGATCACCGCCACCCCGTCGGGGCCCTTGACCAGATAGGCATAATTGTCGGCCAGGCAGGGAACCGTGACGATTTCGAGGCCATTTTCGCGGGTGGTGCGGGTGGAGGTCTGATCGGGCATGGTCATTCGCTTTCACATTGCTAGACTGCGCCCAGAGTGACCGAAGCAGTGGGCGTCTGCAATGCATCTGGATGTGCAGGATCTGAGGAATTTCTATTACCGCAGCACGCTGGGCCGTGCCGCCCAGGCGGCGGTGCGGGGGCAATTGCTGCGGATGTGGCCCGATGCCACCGGCGAGACGGTGGCGGGGTTTGGCTTTGCCGCGCCGCTGCTGCGGCCCTATCTGCCGGAAGCGCGGCGGATCATGGCGCTGATGCCGGGGCCGCAGGGGGTGATGCAATGGCCCGCCGGCCTGCCCAATGTCTCGGTCCTGTGTGAGGAGACATCCTGGCCGGTGGAAACCGGTCGGGTGGACCGGCTGGTGGTGCTGCACGGGCTGGAAACCTCCGAACGCCCCTCCGATCTGCTGGACGAATGCTGGCGGGTGCTGGGGCCGGGGGGCAGGGCGATCTTCATCGTGCCCAACCGCGGCGGCTTCTGGGCGCGCTCCGATGCAACGCCGTTTGGCTATGGCCGTCCCTATACGCTGACCCAGGTGGAAAACCAGCTGCGGGGGCATCAATTCGCCATCGAGCAGCATGCCGCCGCGCTCTACCGCCCGCCAAGCCAGCGCCGGTTCTGGCTCAAGTCCGGCGCCATGATCGAGCGCATGGGCCACCGTCTGCCGACGATGATGGCGGCGGGGGTGTTCCTGGTCGAGGTCTCCAAACAGACCCACCCGCAGAAGGGCCACATGATCAAGACCCGCCGCGCCAATCCGATCCGGGTACTGGAAGGGTTGTCCAATCCGACCGCCGAACCGGCCTGAAGACCGGACACGACAGGACCGGGCCTAGATTCGACATTGTGTACCTTTGCATGCGGTTGTGTGCTGCATCGGGGCAAATTCCCCCTGCGGAATCGCATTCCTGTTGTTCCATGCCGCAATTTTTTTACACCTGACCCTGCCACAAAGCGTCACGGTTTTGTTAAGTCATTGAAAAATCGCGAAATCGGTTTTTCGGCCCGCGGACAGAGGGAGTTGCTAGGTCGCAAAGGCTCTGCTACATCCACGCTGATTTCGATGCCCGGCCAAAATCGGGCGACCTCACGCCCCCGGATGCTACCTGCCAGGACGCATAGAAACCGGGGCCAAAATAATATCGGAAGGGTGGACGTGTCCGAACCAGCTTCGATTTCCGCAGGCATTGCCGACCGCTATGCCACAGCGATCTTTGACATCGCTGCCGAGAGCAATGCTCTCGATACTCTCGAGACAAGCATCAATGATCTGGCAGCCGCTTTGGCTGACAGCGAAGACCTGCGCACTCTCATCACCTCACCGCTGGTGTCGCGTGACGAGCAGGCCGCCGCCATCTCTGCCGTGGCAGACAAGATGGGGCTTGCCGAGGTGTTGCGCAACACCCTCGCGCTGATGGCGGCCAAACGCCGCCTGTTTGTGGTTCCCGCCCTGATCGACGCCCTGCGCGCCCGTCTGGCCGAGGCCCGCGGCGAAGTCACTGCCGACGTGGTGTCCGCCAAGGCGCTGACCAAGACCCAGAGCGAAAAACTGGCCAAGACCCTCGCCGAGCGCGTGGGCAAGAAGGTCACCATCAATGCCACCGTCGATGCCAGCATCATCGGCGGTCTCGTCGTTAAAGTGGGCTCGAAGATGATCGACAGCTCGATCCGCTCCAAGCTCAACTCCCTACAGAATGCAATGAAAGAGGTCGGATAAATGGGTATCCAAGCTGCGGAAATTTCCGCGATCCTTAAAGACCAGATCAAGAATTTTGGTCAAGAAGCCGAAGTGGCCGAGATCGGCCGCGTTCTCTCCGTCGGTGACGGTATCGCCCGTGTCTACGGCCTCGACAACGTCCAGGCGGGCGAAATGGTCGAGTTCCCCGGCGGCATCATGGGCATGGCGCTGAACCTCGAATCCGACAACGTCGGTGTGGTGATCTTCGGCTCCGACCGCGACATTAAAGAAGGCGACACCGTCAAGCGCACCAACTCCATCGTGGACGTGCCGGCCGGTCCCGAGCTTCTGGGTCGCGTTGTCGACGGCCTCGGCAACCCGCTGGACGGCAAAGGCCCGATCGAAGCCAAAGAGCGCAAGGTCGCAGACGTGAAAGCGCCGGGCATCATCCCACGTAAATCCGTGCACGAGCCGATGGCAACCGGCCTCAAGTCCGTGGACGCGATGATCCCCGTTGGCCGTGGCCAGCGTGAGCTGATCATTGGTGACCGTCAGACCGGTAAGACCGCGATTGCTCTGGACACCATCCTGAACCAGAAATCCTACAACGAAGCGGCAGGCGACGACGAGAGCAAGAAGCTCTACTGCGTTTACGTTGCTGTGGGTCAGAAGCGCTCCACCGTGGCGCAGCTGGTGAAAAAGCTCGAAGAGTCCGGCGCGATGGAATACTCCATCGTTGTGGCCGCGACCGCGTCCGACCCGGCGCCGATGCAGTTCCTCGCCCCCTATGCGGCGACCGCGATGGCCGAATACTTCCGCGACAGCGGCAAGCACGCGCTCATCATCTATGATGACCTCTCCAAGCAGGCCGTTGCTTACCGTCAGATGTCCCTGCTGCTGCGCCGCCCGCCGGGCCGTGAAGCTTATCCGGGTGACGTTTTCTACCTCCACTCCCGTCTGCTGGAGCGTTCGGCAAAGCTGAACGAGGACTTCGGTGCAGGCTCGCTGACCGCGCTGCCGATCATCGAAACCCAGGGCGGCGACGTGTCCGCGTTTATTCCGACCAACGTGATCTCGATCACCGACGGTCAGATCTTCCTCGAGACCGAACTGTTCTACCAGGGCATCCGTCCTGCCGTGAACACCGGTCTGTCGGTGTCTCGTGTGGGCTCCTCGGCACAGACCGATGCGATGTCCTCCGTTGCGGGCCCTGTGAAACTGTCCCTCGCTCAGTATCGCGAGATGGCAGCCTTTGCGCAGTTCGGTTCCGACCTCGACGCCGCAACCCAGCAGCTGCTGGCCCGTGGCGCGCGTCTGACCGAGCTGATGAAACAGCCGCAGTATTCGCCGCTCACCAACTCTGAAATCGTCTGCATCATCTTCGCGGGCACCAACGGCTACCTCGACAACGTCGACGTCAAGGACGTGGGTCGTTTCGAAGCCGAGCTTCTGACCTTCCTGCGCTCCAAGAAGGCCGACTTCCTGCAGTGGATCACCGACGAGGATCCCAAGTTCAAGAAGGGCGAACCGGTCGAGAAGATGAAGGCTGTTCTGGACGAATTCGCCGCAGACTTCGCGTAAGGAGAGAGACAGCAGATGCCTTCTCTCAAGGACCTAAAAAACCGGATCTCGAGTGTGAAAAACACTCGCAAGATCACCAAAGCCATGCAGATGGTCGCGGCGGCGAAACTTCGCCGCGCCCAGGAAGCGGCTGAGGATGCACGCCCCTATGCCGAGCGGTTCAATGCCGTGATGGCGGGGCTGGCAGCTTCTGTCGGTCAAAGCGATACCGCGCCCAAGCTCCTTGCGGGGACGGGTTCGGATCAGGTGCAGCTCCTGGTGGTCATGACCGCCGAGCGCGGCCTGTGCGGTGGCTTCAACGCCAATATCGCCAAGCTAGCGCGTCAGAAGGTTCTCGACCTTCAGGCGGCGGGCAAGACCGTCAAGATCCTCACCGTGGGCAAGAAGGGCCGTGATGTCCTGAAACGTGAGTTCGGCGATCTCTTCGTCGGCCACGTGGACCTGACCGAAGTCAAGCGCGTGGGCTATGTCGACGCGCAGGGCATCGCCAAGGACATCCTTGCACGCTTTGACGCGGGCGAGTTCGACGTTGCCACGATCTTCTACTCGAAGTTCCAGAACGTCGTGACCCAGATCCCGACTGCTCAGCAGATCATCCCGGCGGAATTCGATGCCGAGGGCGCCGAGGCGACCTCCGGTGTGGTGGATTACGAGCCCAGCGAAGAGGCGATCCTTGCGGATCTTCTGCCGCGCGGCGTCGCCACCCAGATCTTTGCGGGTCTGCTGGAAAACGGGGCGTCCGAACAGGGGGCCCGGATGAGCGCGATGGACAACGCCACGCGGAACGCGGGCGAGATGATCGACAAGCTGACCATCGAGTACAACCGCTCGCGTCAGGCCGTCATCACCAACGAGCTGATTGAAATCATTTCGGGCGCCGAGGCGCTCTAAGAGACAACCGGAGACGAAACATGGCAAATGCAAAAGGCAAGGTGACCCAGATCATCGGCGCCGTTGTGGACGTCCAGTTCGACGGCGAGCTGCCGGCGATTCTGAACGCCCTCACCACCGACAACAATGGCAAGACGCTGGTTCTCGAGGTTGCTCAGCACCTCGGTGAAAACTCCGTCCGCACCATCGCGATGGACGCGACCGAAGGTCTCGTCCGTGGTCAGGAAGTGACCGACACCGGTGCACCGATCTCGATCCCGGTCGGCAACGCAACCCTGGGCCGCATCCTGAACGTTGTGGGCGAGCCGGTTGACGAAGGTGAGCCGATCAACGCCACCGAGACCCGCGCGATCCACCAGCCCGCGCCGGAGTTCAACGACCAGTCCACCGAGTCCGAAGTCCTCGTGACCGGCATCAAGGTGATCGACCTGCTCGCACCTTATGCGAAGGGTGGTAAGATCGGTCTGTTCGGCGGTGCCGGCGTTGGCAAAACCGTTCTCATCATGGAACTGATCAACAACATCGCAAAAGTGCACTCGGGCTACTCCGTGTTCGCGGGTGTTGGCGAACGGACCCGTGAAGGCAACGACCTTTACCACGAGATGATCGAATCCAACGTGATTAAGCCCGACAACCTCGAAGAGTCGCAGGTTGCTCTGGTTTACGGCCAGATGAACGAGCCTCCGGGTGCGCGTGCCCGCGTTGCTCTGACCGGTCTGACCCTCGCGGAACAGTTCCGTGACCAGTCCGGTACCGACGTTCTGTTCTTCGTGGACAACATCTTCCGCTTCACGCAGGCCGGTTCCGAGGTGTCCGCACTTCTGGGTCGTATCCCCTCCGCTGTGGGCTACCAGCCGACGCTGGCGACCGACATGGGTGCGATGCAGGAGCGTATTACCTCCACCAAGAACGGCTCGATCACCTCGATCCAGGCTGTGTATGTTCCCGCGGACGACCTTACCGACCCCGCGCCGGCAACAACCTTTGCGCACCTGGACGCGACCACCGTTCTCAACCGTGCGATCTCCGAGCTTGGCATCTACCCCGCTGTGGACCCGCTCGACTCCTCGTCGCGCCTGATGGACCCGCAGATCGTTGGCGAAGAGCACTACAAAGTGGCCTCCGACGTTCAGCAGATCCTCCAGCGCTACAAGTCGCTGCAGGACATCATCGCGATCCTCGGCATGGACGAACTCTCCGAAGAGGACAAGCTGACCGTTGCGCGTGCGCGTAAGATCCAGCGTTTCCTGTCGCAGCCGTTCGACGTTGCAAAGGTCTTCACCGGGTCCGACGGTGTGCAGGTTTCCCTCGAGGACACCATCGCGTCGTTCAAAGCCGTTGTGGCCGGCGAATACGATCACCTGCCCGAAGGCGCCTTCTACATGGTTGGCGGCATCGACGAAGTGATCGCAAAAGCCGAAAAAATGGCTGCTGACGCGGCCTAAGGAGGGGCCTCATGGCTGATACGATGCAATTCGACCTCGTGAGCCCGGAGCGGAGCCTTGCTTCGCTTCAGGCCCGCGCGGTCCAGATCCCCGGCTCCGAGGGTGACATGACGGCGATGCCCTTGCACGCGCCGACACTCACCACTCTGCGTCCGGGCATCCTGAAGGTCGACGCACCGGACGGCGCGTCGGAGTATCTCGTCACCGGCGGCTTTGCCCAGATCACCGAAGAGGGCCTCTCGGTCCTCGCGGAACGGGCAATTCCGATGGACGAGATGACCCGCGCCCATATGGACGAGCTCATCGAGGAAGCCCGCGCCATGTACAAGACCGCCAAGGAAGACGATTCCGAACACGGTCTGGTGGAAGACGCGGCCAAGCTGCTTGCAGACATGGAAGCGCTCGGGACCCACATGAGCCTCTGACACCACTGTCAGACTTCAACAGACATGAAACCGGCCTGCATGTTGCGGGCCGGTTTCTTTTTGGTAAGGCCTGGGTGATACTCTTCACCTGTTGAGGATCTGAAACCAGAGGTCGCCTTGCGCACCACCCGACTGCGAAATCCCCGTACCAGCATCGTTCAGGGCGATGTCGAGGTGTTTTCCGAGTTCGACTCGGGCGGCACCATGTGGACAGGCGAGGGGGAGCGGGAACGCCGCCTTCACCTGCGCTTTGACGAGGTCTTTGCGGCCCCGCCGGCCATCCACCTGACCGCCTCGCTGATGGACATGGACCACGCCGCCGCCTATCGTGCCGAACTGGTCGCCGAAGAGATCACTGCCGAGGGGTTCGACGTGGTCTTTCGCACCTGGTCCGACAGCCGCGTCGCCCGCGTCCGCGCCGCCTGGATGGCCATCGGCGATATGCCGTTCGAGGATGACTGGGACGTGGAGTAGCCCCCGTGATACGCGCCGCATTCGGGCCGCGTGCCGCCTCAACCCGGGATTAAATTCACGGTCGGCGATATTTAACTTGCAAGACGTGATGGCAGTTCCTTTGATAAACCCTGAGTTGTTGGCATCGTTTGTTTTCAAGGAGGGTTTTAGAATGTGGTTTCGGTATCTTGGCTTGATGGTGTCCGGATTGGCGCTTGCCGCCTGTAGCCGTCCCATGACTGATGGGGAGATTGCTTACGGATCGCAGTATTTTACGCGGAATCTGGCGTTTGAAGATGTGCGGTTTTCCGGGAATGAGGCCCAGGGACGAAGAGTTGCAAAGCGGCAGTTGGAACGCGAACTCGGCACCGCGGCGGACAGCGCCAGCGGAAACTCGCACAAGATCGCATCCCTGCCGTCACTGTTTGGCGCTGACGCATTGGTTGTGGGCAATACCGTGTTCTTTGACCGTGAATACTATTCGTCGGATATCTCTCAAAGCCCAATCAACAGTGACCGATGGCTGATGGCGCATGAGCTGACCCATGTGTGGCAGCATCAGAACCGAGACATGACCGGTTACAGCTTTGCCAAGGTGGTCTCGGAGCATGTCAGGTTCGGGGATGACGTCTATGATTATACGCTGGTGAACGGAAAGCGCTTTACCGAGTATCGCTTTGAACAACAGGGCAAAATCGTCCAATGCTACGCCATGTTGAAAGAGATCTCGCCCAATGGTGCAAACACGCGCAAACATGAAAAGCTGATCCGGGCTGAGTTTCCTCTCGACGCTGTAATGACACGGATCGGAGTGGGCGCTAGCGATGTGATCCGCGTGCGGGAGACCGTGCAGATGCAGGAGTGTGACGGCCAATAGCGGCACCGTCGGGCTGGTTTCCGGTCGAGGGGAGCCTTGGGTATTGCGACGGGACACGATGAAAATCTCAAATTCCCCCTTGAGCCTCCAGTGACTGGAACCCCTACATGGAACACAACAGGCAATAACGGAGTCGTTCCATGACCCAACCGATCACCGCCCGCCTCTCGATCGAGGGCATGACCTGCGCCGGATGCGTGGGCCGTGTCGACCGCACCCTGGCCGCCCTGCCGGGGCTCAGCGATGTCTCGGTGAACCTCGCCAATGAGACCGCGCAGATCACCGCCAACACCGCTGAGGCGCTGGAGCAGGCCGACAGCGCCCTGCGCGATCTTGGCAAACCGGCGCGGCACCAGACGGTGCAATTGTCCATCGCGGGTATGACCTGCGGCGGCTGTGTGGGCCGGGTGGAGCGCGCGATCAAGGCGCTGCCCGGCGTGGTCTCGGCCAATGTGAACCTCGCCGCCGAGAGCGCGCAGGTGGAGATCCTGCAAGGGGTGGTGACGCCGTCGCAGGTGGCGGCAGCCAGCACCGAAGCGGGCTATCGCGCCCGCCCGGCAGAGGCAGGCGATAGCGAGGACCGCAGCGCCCGCAAGCACCGTGAGGCGCGTGATCTGCGTCGTCAGGTCTGGATCGCCGCTATGTTGACCCTGCCGGTGTTTCTGTTGGAAATGGGCGGCCACATGGTCCCGGCGGTGCATCACTGGATCGCGCAGACCATCGGCATGCAGACCTCATGGGGGGTCCAGGCCGTGCTGACCACGGCGGTGCTGTTCCTTCCCGGGCGGGCCTTTTTCGCGCTGGGGCTGCCCGCCTTGCGCAAGGGCGCGCCGGATATGAACAGCCTTGTGGCGCTGGGGGCAGGGGCCGCGTGGATCTACTCTCTGGTGGCGACTATTGTCCCGGCGCTGCTGCCTGCCGATGTGCGCGCCGTCTATTTCGAGGCCGCAGCGATGATCGTCACCCTGATCCTGATCGGCCGCTGGCTGGAGGCCCGCGCCAAGGGCCGCACGGGGGCTGCCATTCAGGCGCTGGTGGGCTTGCAGGTCCGCCATGCCCGCCGACTGACCAAGGATGGCCAGCCCGAGGATGTGGACGTGGACGCCCTCGCCCCCGGTGATCGCATCCTTGTGCGTCCCGGCGAACGCATTCCCACCGATGGCGAGGTGCTGGAGGGCAGCGCCCATGTGGATGAGAGCATGATTTCGGGCGAGCCGATCCCGGTGGAGAAATCCGCGGGCGCTGCGGTCACCGGCGGCACTGTCAATGGCGAGGGCAGCCTGACCCTGCGCGTGACCCGCACCGGGGCCGAGACCACGCTGGCGCAGATCATCCGCATGGTGGAGGACGCCCAGGGCGCCAAACTGCCGATCCAGAGCCTTGTGGACAAGGTCACCCTGCGCTTTGTGCCGGTGGTGATGGGGCTGGCGCTGCTGACGGTGGCCGTATGGCTGATGGTGGGGCCGGAGCCCACAGTGACCAACGCATTGGTGGCCGGGGTGTCGGTGCTGATCATCGCTTGTCCCTGCGCCATGGGTCTGGCAACGCCGACCTCGATCATGGTGGGGACGGGGCGCGCGGCAGAGCTGGGCGTGCTGTTTCGCAAGGGCGATGCGCTGCAGTCCCTCAACGAGGTCGATATCATCGCCTTTGACAAGACCGGCACCCTGACCGAGGGTCGCCCATCATTGGTGGCACTGCATCCCACCGCAGGGTTTGACCGCGCCGAGGTGCTGGGCGCGGTGGCCGCGGTAGAGGCACGCTCCGAGCATCCCATCGCCCGCGCGCTGGTGACAGCCGCGCAGGACGAGGGCCTGACCCTCGCGGAGGTCAGCGAGTTCCAGAACCAAACCGCCCGCGGTGTCACCGCCAAGGTTGCCGGGCGCGAGATCCAGATCGGCAGCGCGCGATTGATGTCCGAGGCGGGTATCAGCGTCGATGCGCTGGCGGCAGAGGCGCTCGAGCGCGCCAACCGGGGGGAAAGCGTGCTCTACACCGCCATCGACGGCCAGCTTGCGGCGCTGCTGGCGGTGGCCGATCCGATCAAACCGACCAGTGCCGCGGCCATCAAAGCGCTGCGGGCGATGGGCAAGGATGTGGCGATGATCTCGGGCGATGCTCCGGCCACGGCAGAGGCGATTGCCCGTGACCTGGGTATCTCCCATGTGGTCGCCGGGGTCGCGCCCGAGGGCAAAGTGGCCGCGCTCAAGGATCTCGCCTCGCGCGGGCGCAAGTTGGGCTTTGTCGGCGATGGCATCAACGACGCGCCCGCCTTGGCGCAGGCGGATGTGGGGATCGCCATTGGCACCGGCACCGATGTGGCGATCGAGGCCGGCGATGTGGTGCTGATGTCGGGCGATCTCGGCGGCGTGGTGACGGCGATCAACATCTCGCACAGGACGCTGGTGAACATCCGCCAGAACCTCGGCTGGGCCTTTGTCTACAACGCGGCGCTGATCCCGCTGGCGGCGGGCGCGCTCTATCCCGCGTTCGGCATATTGCTGTCGCCGGTCTTTGCCGCCGGGGCAATGGCGCTGTCGTCGGTGTCGGTGCTGACCAACGCGCTGCGGCTGCGGCGGGCGGGGTAGGGCTGGCGTCGGCCCCTAGAACACCGCACAGCCGGAGCCGATCACCTCGCCGGGGTGAACCTCGTAATGCGGCGGCGGGTTCAGGTACACCATCTGCACCGCGGTGATCCTGTACTGACACTGCTCGGCCTGCGCGGGGGTGACAGTCTGCCCCCCGACATAGAGGTCGAGCCAGATATGGCCACGGGCGCCGGTGTGACAGGGGCCGTCCTGAGGCCGGGGGCCATCGCCGCAGGTGTCTTCGACCACCGCGTATTTCCTGAGCCGGGGCAGGTAGAGCATCGTGCCGGGCGGAAAATCGAGGGTCTCGTGCGGCCCATGGAGCGCATGCCCCACCGCCAGGGTGATCGGATCGTCATGGGTGCCAGTGCCGCCCGCGCGCCGGTGCTTGACCGGGTGCGAGATGACGGCCGTGCCCGGTGGCGTGTTGTCCCAGAACCCGTATCCGGTGATATAGGCGGCAAAGCGCTGCTCTTCGGCCGCTGCGCTCGACACTCCGGCGAGGCTGGCCAGGAGAGACAGGACAAATCGGGCAGGCAGGGCGCCAGAGGCGCCACAAGAGAGGCCGGCGAGGCAAAGAAACCGGTGTCCGAGCAACATCAGGGGTCTCCTCGATCTGAAACTGTGCGGTCGCGTGTCACACCGCCGCCTCATGCATCCAGAGAACAGCATATGAGGGCGGGTCTGACAACTGCTGGCAGAGCCGGAGGCATGGGCCGACGCCGGAGACAGGTATTTTATCGACAATTTTACGTAAATCCGCTGAACAGCAGCAGCGCCAGCGCCGCAATCAGGAAGCGCGACCAGGCGACCACCACCGGTTCGATCTCCTTGCGGTCAGCAGCTTGCCGGCGGTATCGCCCAGCACCACGCAGGTCACGGCGGCGAAGACAAGGGCGGCAAGGCGCAGGAGGTCGACTGGTCTCATGGGGCAGCTTTCGTCAGGGGTGGATGGTAAGGACCTATCAGGTGCTGCGGGCGCGTCAAACTACGCTCTGCGCGATAGTTGTGGTGCCTGTGTGCCGTGTTTGGCAAGGGTCGCCATCATGCGGCCCAATCGGGCTTTTCGGGAGAATGCCAAACCGGCCCGGCATGTGCCGCAGAAGGACCCCCTCAACGCGGAAATAGGCCTTATCAACAGGCTCGCACTAAGCTGACCGTCAGCTATGCGGAAAAACTGCCGTTCGCCTCTTGTCATTTGTTACAAAATTGCGCCAACGTTCGTTTAACGAAGATGAACTCTTCCAGCCAAAGAAAGGCAGAGCACCGATGCCGACAACAACCAACTATCGAACGCGTTCTGACATAGCAAGATTTCTAGCCCACTATATGGAATTGCACGATGCGACGGTCCTCTCCGTTACCCTCTCCCCAAATCAAAGCGTTTTAAAGGTTAGTCTCGAAGACCTTTGTATAATTGATCCAAAAACCGATTGGTGGAGGACGACAAATACGGAAGCCACTTTGACATTCGGTCAGCTATCAGAGGTCAACATTGACGGTGAATTGGAGGAATACGGCGTCGGTGTCTTCGAAATCAGCAATAGTGGAACATTCGAACTGATTTGTACTCTTGGGTCCGTTCGGGGAACGTGCGCCGCCTTTGAAATTACTGCGGTTTCAAAATCAGAGAACGCTGTTTGACCACTTGACGTCGTCACATTGGCCTCAATCCCGCCCAACGAACTACCGCACGTATGCCGGGTTGTATTTGAGGGCCGCCCACAAAAAAACACCCCACGACATCTCGCGGGGTATTTTGATGAGATCTGAGGGATCTTAGCTCTGGCTGTTGTAGAGCGACTCGTAGATCGGGATCAGGGTCTTGTCCTCAAACAGCGAGGACACCGAGGTGCCGTGCCAGATGTTCAGGATCGCCTGGGTGAACAGCGGTGCGGTGGGCACGATGCGGATATTGGGCGCATCAAGGATCGGCTGGGTGGGCTGGATCGAATCCGTCAGCACCAGCGATTTCATCACCGAATTGGTCACGCGCTCCACCGCCGGGCCGGACATCACGCCATGGCTGATGTAGGCGTGCACTTCCTTGGCGCCGTTGTCGAGTAGGATCTGCGCCGCCTTGCACAGGGTGCCGGCAGTGTCGCAGATGTCATCGACGATCAGGCAGATCTTGTCCTTGACGTCGCCGATGACGGTCATCTCGGCAATCTCGCCGGCCTTTTCGCGGCGCTTGTCGACGATGGAGAGCGGCGCGTTGATGCGCTTGGCCAGCTCGCGGGCGCGGGCAACGCCGCCCACGTCGGGCGAAACCACCATCAGGTCGTCCATCTGGTCCTTGAACTGGGCCTTCACGTCCAGCGCGAAGATCGGGCTGGCATAGAGGTTGTCCACCGGAATGTCGAAAAAGCCCTGGATCTGCGCGGCGTGCAGGTCCATGGTCAGCACCCGCTCGATGCCGGCGCCGGTCAGCATGTTGGCGACCATCTTGGCCGAGATCGGCGTGCGCGCCTTGGTGCGGCGGTCCTGGCGGGCATAGCCAAAGTATGGAATGACCGCCGTGATGCGCTGAGCCGAGGAGCGGCGCAGCGCGTCGGCGATGATCAGCAGCTCCATCAGATTGTCGTTGGCCGGGTTCGAGGTCGGCTGGATGATGAACATATCCTCGCCGCGCACGTTCTCGTAGACTTCGACAAAGATCTCGCCATCGTTGAACCGTTCCACCCGAGCGTTCACCAGGTCCTGATCGACCCCCCGGTGCATGCTCATGCGGCGCGAAATGGATTTGGCGAGAGGCAGGTTTGCGTTCCCAGAGATCAACTTGGGTTCGTTCAAGGTCGGCATTGGCTGTTTTTCCCCAGGCAGCAATGTGACAGATTCGTGATATTGAACCCCGCTTAACACGCACATAGTCTCGGGCCTAGTTCTAAGCACGAGGAATTCATCCCATGTCCGCCTCCGCCCCCGCAATCGACTATTATTTCTCGACTCTGTCACCGTTCAGCTACCTGGCCGGGCAGCGTCTGGAGGAGATCGCCCGCCGCCACGGGGCGTCGGTGACCTACAAGCCGTTTGACATCATGACGCTGTTTGCGCGCACCGGCGGCACCCCGCCCAAGGACCGCCATCCGGCGCGGCAGGACTACCGGCTGATCGAGCTCGCGCGCCAGTCCAGGCGCAGCGGCCTGCCGCTCAACCTGGCGCCTGCGCATTGGCCCACCAATGCGGCGCCCTCCTCCTATGCCATCATCGCGGCGCAAAAGGCCGGCGGCGGCGATCTGGGCGCGCTGGTGCATGGCACCCTGCGGGCGGTCTGGGCCGAGGAGCGCGACATCGCTCAGGACGATGTGGTGAAATCCCTGCTCGAAAGCGCCGGTTTCGACCCCGCGCTGGCGGATAGCGGCCTTCTGACCGGCGCGGAGATCTATGCGCAGAACCTCGAGGACGCTGTCAACGCCGGCGTTTTTGGCGCGCCGTTTTATGTGACCGCAGACGGGGCGAAGTTCTGGGGGCAGGACCGGCTGGAGGATCTCGACTGGCATCTTGGGGGGCAGGGGGCGTGAGCCTGGATCTCGCGAGGCTGCCGCAACAGGTCTATCACCGCTCCTTCGGCACCGGCCCGCGTCCCGTTCTTGCGGTGCATTGCTCTCTGGCGCATTCCGGCGCCTGGCGGGGGCTGGTGGCAGCCCTGGGCGAGGATCAGGTGAGGGTTGAGGCCTTTGACATGCTCTCGCATGGCAAGAGCCCGGATTGGGACGGGCAGGGCCTGTTGCAGCAGCGCAATGCCGAGGCCGGGCTGCGCCTGCTGGAGGCGGAGGTCGCGCGCGCAGGTGGCCCTGTCGATCTGGTCGGGCATTCCTTTGGCGCCACGGTGGCGCTGGCGATGGCGCAGGCCCGCCCGGATCTGGTGCGCAGCCTTGTGATGATCGAGCCGGTCCTGTTTGCCGCGGCCCAGGCGCACAACCCCGCGGCGCTGGCGCAGATGCGCGCCGATCACATGGCGGTGCGGACCTCCTACGAGGCGGGCGACGTGGACCATGCCACCCGGCTCTTCAACCGCGCCTGGGGCACGGGTCATCCCAAATGGCCGGACCTGCCGGAGCGTGCCCGCGCGGCGATGGTGCGGTCTTTTCCGGCGGTGATGGAGTGTGACAGTCAGGTCTATGACGACGCCGCCGGTCTGCTGGCGCCGGGCGCGCTGGAAGCACTGCCGATGCCGGTGCTGGTGATGCAGGGGGGCGCGACCCAGCCGATCATGTCTGCGGTGACCGCGGCGCTGTCGGCGCGAATGCCGGAGGCGCAGATTGCGGTCATCGAGGGCGTGGGCCATATGGTGCCGGTGACCCATCCCGAGGCGGTGGCCTCGGTGATCGGGGCTTTCTGGCCCTAGCGGGCACCGCCGCCCTCGCGGCAAAAACGGTCTATCCACTGCTGGCTTCTGGGATCTGCGATGCGGGCGACATCCGGCGCGATGCCGGTCGCTGCCTGAGCGGGCAGGTTAAGCTGCGTCAGCAGGTCTTGGACCCGTGCCTGTGGCGCCTGTGCCAAAGCCTCGTAGGTCAGCGGGATCGGCGCGATCCCTTGCCGGTCGAACCACTGCTGCCAGTTTCGATCCCACCGCGAGAGCAGCGTCAGCGTCTCCGTGATGGCGGCGCGGGAATAGGTTGGCGATTGCGGTGCGGCAGTGCGTTCCAGCTCCGTCCCGTCCGCGCGTCGATGCCACAGCCCGGTTTGCCGCGCCAGCAAGTAGGACACCGCCTGGGGCAACTTGTCTTCGCGGGCCAAATGGACAAAGCGCACGGGACCAAAGGCCGCGGTCAAGCGGGCGAGATCCGTCTGGGCGGTCGGGAACAAAAGAGCCAATTGGGCCCGCAGAAATGCGAAGCTGTGCCATTGCTGACGCAGCGCAAAAACCTCGGTGCCGCCTCGGCCCAATGTCTGAGCTGCCGCCAGAACTTCGCGCAGTTGCTCGGTTGCGGGGGCGTCGGACGGCGCAAGCGCCATGCGATCACGCCACGCCGCAAGGGAGGTGCCGAAGAACAGCGAGGCGGGTGCCCCGGCGACGCCAGTGGCCCGCAGCATTCGGCACAATAGGGTGCTCCCGCTGCGTGGGGTCGTGCAGACAATATACGCGTGGGTCATCCGCGCTGCCTAGACGACGGTGATGACAGGGAAGTGACGCGTCGCTAGACGGGTTCCTCGATAATGTAGTCTTCCCATTCCTCCAGCGGCGTGTCGAATTCCGACACGGTCATGCCGCGCACCGAGACCCCGGCGCGGTGCACGCTGTCGGGGTCACCGGTCACCAGCGGGTGCCAGTCGGGCAGGGGTTTGCCCTCCCACAGGCGGCGATAGGCGCAGGTCTGCGGCATCCAATAGGCGTGGGTGTCAAGGTTTTCGGGCTTCAGGACGATGCATTCGGGGATGAAACTGTGCCGCGTCTCGTAATGGGCGCATTGGCAGGTCTGATCGTCCAGCAGGCGGCAGGCCACGCGCGTCAGCGCCACCTCGCCGCTGTCTTCGTCTTCGAGCTTGTTGAGGCAGCATTTGCCGCAGCCGTCACACAGCGCTTCCCATTCGCGCGGCGAGAGTTTCTTGAGCGGTTTCTGTTCCCAGAACTTCGGCGCAAGCCCGTCCCGGTCGATCTGATTGGTCATCTCGGCCCTCTCAGAGCGTTTTGAGGATGGCGCGGGCCTGATCGCAATCGGCCTGCATCTGGGCGATGAAGGGCTCCAGCCCGTCAAAAGTCATCTCCGGGCGCAAGAAATCCACCAGCCCGACGGACAGATGTGCACCATAGAGGTTGCCCTTGAAATCAAAGAGATAGGTCTCGATGTTGGGCTGGTCGCCGTCAAACATCGGCCGCACCCCGACTGAGGCGGCACCGTGGTAGCTGCCCTTATGGGGGCCGTCGAGCACATCCACCAGAACCGCATAGACGCCAAAGGCGGGCGGGTGCAACCCGTCGATGGACTGGTTCGCGGTGGGAAAGCCAAGCTCGCGGCCGCGCTGCTCGCCGCCGATCACCTCGCCCTCGATGCGGTGCCAATGGCCCAGCATGGCGGCGGCGTCGCGCGGGCGGCCTTCGCTCAGGGCGGTGCGGATCGCGGTGGAGGACACCGTGTGTTCGGAATATTCCATCAAGGGCGCGATGGTGACGCCAAAGCCCATCTCCTGTCCAAAACGCTGGAGATCGGCAGCGGTGCCAGCGCGGCCCTTGCCAAAGCAGAAATCGGCGCCCACCACCACATGCGCCAGCCCCAGTCCTTCAAAGATCACCTTGCGGGCAAACTCCTCAGGCGTCAGCGACGAGAGCGCGTGGTTGAAATTCAGCTGATAGAGCTTTTCAACGCCGATCTTTTCCAGCCGATGCGCGCGCGCTTCTGCCGACATCAGGCGAAAGGGCGGGGCATTGGGGGCAAAGAATTCGCGCGGATGTGGTTCAAAGGTCATCACCCCCAGGGGGGCCTCCGGTGCGGCCTGCCGCGCCAGATCAATGACCGAGCGATGGCCGCGGTGAACGCCATCGAAATTGCCGATCGCGACGGTGGCCCCGCGATCCTGCTCTTCGACAAATTGATAGTCCCGGATGATGCGCATGGCGCTTCCCTAGCTCCCGGCGCGACGCGGCGCAAGGGCGCTGTGGCCGGAGGCGGGCCGTGTCGCCCGTCAGGCGCGGGAAATGCACGGCTCAGGGTCCGCGTGTGGCAACGGCGCAGTTCGCCGATGTTTCATCTTTTTCCAAATACCTCCGCCGGAGGCTCCTGTCACGGCGGCAGTCGACCCCGGTCTGAAGGGCCTGTTGCGCTGTCGCCGTGCGCCCGTTTCACCGGGATCTCATCTGATCGGGCTAGACTGGCTGGGATCGATCAGACGATGGGGGCGCGGGACGGCTGTGGGCAGCACCGCGCCAAAGGAAGACCGGCCCCGATAAAAAGGGGATGGTGTTGCAGATGCAGGATCAGCAGGCCGTGCGCGGCCTGTCCCCCTTCCGTGCCAAAGCGGTACCGCGACCCGTCCTGAATTGGACAGATCACCGGCTCCGAACATGAAAACGACCCGGCTTCATCGTCGGTCCCCCGTCCGGGCGTGCTCCCGTGGCGGTCTGACGTGCTGGTTTGTGTCAGTCGAACTTGCGCGAGGGGGCCATCACCATGGCCTCACCCACCAGAACCTTTTTGCCCTCGACGATGCAGCGGCAGTCGAGTTTCACCCGGCGCTTGTCGATCTGGATGTCGGTCACTTCGACCTCGGCCAGCACCAGGTCGCCGGGACGCACGGGGGCGAGGAATTTCAGGTTCTGGCTCATGTAGATGGTGCCATGGCCGGGCAGCTGCTCGCCGATCACCGCCGAGATCAGCCCGGCGGTCAGCATGCCATGGGCGATGCGGCCTTCAAAGATGGTATCCTGCGCATAGCCGTCGTCGAGATGCACCGGGTTGCGGTCGGTGGAGACCTCGGCAAACAACTCGATGTCGCGGTCGGTGATCTGTTTGCGCAGGTAGCGGGTCATGCCCATCTCGATGTCTTCGATGCAGATGGTGCCGCGGGGGAAATTGTCCAACATCCTGGCCTCTCCGGAAGTGTGGCGGCGCAACAAATGGACCGCGCGTGTATTGTGGTGGTAATTTTATTACCTCGCAGTTGCAGAAAGTCAAGCCCGTCCCGCGGATCCATGTGGCGCAGGTCACCCGGCGGACGCCCTGGCGGGCGACAGCATAAGGCCCGCCCTCTCCTGACGGAGAAGACGGGCCCGATTGGCACGGTGGCGCCGGGGTTAGCGCAGAAAGCCGATGCTGTAGGTGGGGGCCACCTGTTCCTGCGCCAGATAGGCCTCCAGCGCGGCCGGGTCGGGCTGCCGGTCGGTCTGGGTATCCTTGGCTGCGAGGCCGCCGGTGATGAACAGCGTGTCCACGCCTTCGCCCATGCCGCCGGAAATATCCGTGTGCGGGCCATCGCCGATCGCCAGGATCTCGCGGTCGGCGATGTCATGGCCGATCTCGCTCAGGCGGCGCCGCGCCAGGTCGTAGATCGGCGGGTGGGGCTTGCCGAAATAGAGGCTCTCGCCGCCCATGTCGGTGTAGAGCTTCGCCAGCGCCCCGGCGCACCATTCGCGCACTTCGCCGCGGTCGACGATGATGTCGGGATTGGCGCAGAGGAGCTTCATCCCCATCTGTTTGGCATAGAGGAAATCCGCCCGGTTCACCTCCGGATCGGCCAGGGTGTCGAAGGGGCCGCAGCAGACGATGCCCTCGGCCTCCTTCAGGGGCACGCGGGTGATCTCGACGGGGTCGTGGATCACCTTCATCGGTTCGAAAAAGCCCGCATCGCGCTGCCATTCGCCCATGAAATAGACCTTGGTGCCCACCGCCCCGGTGAACATCGCCGCGCGGGCGGAATCGCCGGAGGTGGCAATGGTGTCATAGGCGTCATCGGGCACGCCGAACTGGCTCAGCTGTTCGGCCACGCCGGCGCGGGGTTTGGGCGAATTGGTCACCAGCACCACCACGCCGCCGGCCTTGCGATAGGCCTGCAGTGCCGCAACTGCGTCGGGATAGGCGGTGATGCCGTTGTGGACGCAGCCCCAGAGATCCACGAACAGGGCCTTGTAGCGGTCGGAGACCTCGGAAAGGGCGGAGATGATCTGGCTCATGGCGGGGCCTCATGCAGGGTTGGGAGTGCCCTTCCTATGGCAGAGGCGGCACCGTTTGGCTAGGGGCAGGCGGGCGGTGCCCATCGCAGGCACAGGTCGTCACCGACGGTCAACCGGATGGCAAAACAGCGCCCCCGGGGCGAGGACGCTGTTTTCCGTTCCAGATCGGGCGGGGGCTCTCAGCCCTTGCGCCCCGGCGGGGTAAAGCGCTTGGAGGTGTTGGACGCATCCGCACCCCGGCGGGCCTTGTTCTTCTTGCTGTTCGGTTTGCCCTTGGGCGGTGGCGGGCCCTTGGGTTTGTCGAATTTCGGCTTGTCGCTCCGGGGTTTGTCGCTGCGGGGCTTGTCGAACTTCGGCTTGTCGCTGCGGGATTTGTCGCCCCAGGGTTTGTCGCCACGCGGTTTGTCAAAGGCGGGTTTGTCCCCGGCGGGGCGCGGCTTGGCGGGGCGGGGTTTCACGGGGCGGTCGGTGGCGTCATCGCGATCCCGTCCGCGGTGGGGTTTGCGCGGGCCCTTGTCGTCGCCTGCGCCCTTGCGGTCACCGCCGCCTTTGTAGTCGCCACGATCGCCGCCCTTGTAGCCCGGCTTGCCGCCGCCAAAGCCGCCACGGCCACCGCCCTTGCGGAACGGAGGCTTGCTGCGCTCGGGCAGGTTCGGGGCCTCGTTCAGCCGCTCCAGTGCGGAGCCGTCATCCAGCGCCATTTCGCCGCCGAGCGTCGCCATGAAACCTTCGACCTTGTCCTCGGCAATCTCGGCATAGCTCTTGTCGCCAACGATGCGGATGGCGCCGATGGCGGATTTGTCGATGCCACCAGCTTTGCACAGCATCGGCAGCAGACGGCGCGGATCGGCACCGGCATCGCGGCCGCCGTCGATGGCAAACCAGACCGAGGGGCCAAAGGGCGCGCGGTCCTCTTTCTTCTTGCGGTTGTCCATCGCCGCCACATCGGTCAGCTCTTCCGGGGCGGAGCGGGCGGCGGACCAGAGCCGCAGATAGCCGGCGGCCAGTTGCTCGGGCGAGAAGCTCTCGACCAGTTTGGCCAGTGTCTCCTGCTGGCTTTCGGGGGCCTCTTCGGTCCAGACGGTATCGGACAGCATCCGCTCCAGATCGCGGCCGCGGACCTCGTCGGCGGAGGGCGCATCGACCCAGTCGGCCGAGAGTTTGGCGTCGCGCAGCAGGCGCTCGGCCTTGCGCACGGAGCGCGGTGTGACCATCAGGGCGCTGGCGCCCTTGCGGCCCGCGCGGCCGGTGCGCCCGGACCGGTGCAGCAGGGTCTCGTGACTTGACGGCAGGTCGGCATGCACCACCAGATCGAGGTTGGGCAGGTCGATGCCGCGGGCGGCCACGTCGGTGGCGACGCAGATCCGGGCGCGCCCGTCGCGCATCGCTTGCAGGGCGCCGGCGCGCTCGGATTGCGACAGTTCGCCGGACAGGGCCACCACCTGAAATCCGCGGTTCGACAGCCGCGTCAGCAGCCGGTTCACCGCGGCGCGGGTATTGGCAAAGACGATGGCGTTGGGGGCCTCGTGATAGCGCAGCACGTTGATGATGGCATTCTCGATGTCATGCGGCGCAACCACATGGCTGAGATAGGAAATATCGCTGTGCTGTTCGGATTTGTCGATCGTCGAAATCCGCTGCGCATCGGTCTGATAGGTCTGTGCGAGCGTGGCGATCGGCTTGGACACGGTGGCGGAGAACAGCAGCGTCTGGCGTTCTTCCGGGGTTTCTTCGAGGATGAACTCCAGATCCTCGCGAAAGCCCAGGTCCAGCATCTCGTCGGCCTCGTCCAGCACCACGGCGGCGACGCCGCTGAGGTCGATCGACCCGCGGGTGATGTGGTCGCGCAGACGGCCCGGCGTGGCGACCACGATATGGGCACCGCGTTCCAGCGCGCGGCGTTCGTCGCGCATGTCCATGCCCCCAACGCAGGAGGCCAGCACCGCGCCCGCCTCGGCATAGAGCCAGCTCAGCTCGCGCTTCACCTGCAGCGCCAGTTCGCGGGTCGGCGCAATCACCAGCGCCAGCGGGGTGGTGGCGCGCGGGAACTGGCCGTCATCGTCGAGGATGGTGGGGGCGATCGCCAGGCCAAAGCCCACCGTCTTGCCCGAACCGGTCTGCGCGGACACCAGAAGATCCGCCCCCGCCAGCGCCGGGTCTGAAACCGCCTCCTGCACAGGCGTGAGAGAGGTGTAACCACGGCGCTCCAGCGCCTGCTGCAAGGTGGGTATCAAGAGGGGGATCCGTTCGTATCACAAAGAGGGCGCGGTCCTGCGCCCGTTGGGTCAAGATCGCGCGTATAACGCAAGGATGCGGGTTTGTATAGCGCCAGTCGCACCGCAGCGGCGCATGGCTGCCTTGCACGGGCCGCGCTGTCTGCGGCGCGGGCGGGGCCGCGCGGCTTGACGCTGCCGGGGCGCAGACGCATGCTGCCGCAACCACGAGGCCCGCAGCAGGGAGAGCAGAAATGACCACGCTGACCGTCGCGGAGGCCGAGGCGATCGACGCCGCGCTCCGCCTGATCGTTGCCGATCTTGCGCCGGACGCGCGATACCTGCCGAAATACGGCGGCGTTGTGATTGCGCCGGAGCCGGACAGCGACCGCTTTGTCGGCGGCATCTTTGTCTATACCGGCCATGTCTCGCTGGAGTTTTCCGAAGGCGCGCGATTCGACGACCCCGCCGGGCGGCTGCAGGGCAAGGGCAAGGCGCGCCGGCATCTGAAATTCCGCAGTCCCGCGGATGTGGCTGCGCAGGACACGCGCGGGTTCCTGGCCCAGGCTCTGTCGGTGCCGGGCTGACGGGGTAAGGTTGACGGTGCCGGGCTGACGGCGCCAGCGGCCTCTTGTGGCGGCCGCGGAGGCTGCTAATCTGCGGCCCTGACTCAGCAGTCCGGTTTGGAGCGATACGGCGATGACAATCCTGCGGTTTTCCCGCGTTGCGATGCGCAGTCTTGCGGTGGGCGGGGCGCTTTTGCTCGCCAGCGCCTGCGGCACCACCTACCAATTGCCCGACAGCAGCGGCGCCCATGCCGATCAGGCGCGGGCGATGTTCGCGGCGGCGCGCAACGCCCCCCGGCCGGCGGCCCTGTCGGCGGCGGCGGCAGAGGCGCGGTTTGCCCGGGTGGCGCCGCGCATTGCGCGCACCGGGCGCAGCACCTGTCAGCAGCTGACGGCGGATCGGCCCGGGTTCAACTGTGACGTCGACATTGCCATCGACCGCGACATGCAGGAGCGCAACGCCTATTTCACCTATCAGGGCAAACAGCCGCTGATCCGCATCTCGCTGCCGTTGATCCGCGACACCGCCAGCGATGACGAGGTCGCCTTTGTGCTGGCGCATGAATACGGCCACCTGATCGGGCGCCATATCGAAAAGCAGCAGCAACAGGTGTTGGCGGGCGCCTTGCTGGTGGGGGCCATTGCCGGGGTCGCAACGGCCGCCGCCGGGGATTATGACGGCGGCGCGGTGGAGCTGGGGCTGGGCGTTGGCGCGGCTGCGGGTTCCATCGCCTACAGCCAGGCCTATGAGCTGGAAAGCGACACTCTGGGCACCCGGATCGCCGATGCCGCAGGCTATGACCCGGTCGAGGGCGCCAAGTTCTTTGCCCGGGCGGAACCGTCCCGGGGCAGCGGCGGCGGTTATTCGTTCTGGGGAACCCATCCGCCGGACGAGAAACGCGTGGCCACGGTGCTGGCCACCAAGGCGGAGATCGACGCGCAACAGGATTTGCGCCGGGCGCAGTAAAAGGCCCGCGCCCGCGCCTGCACCCGCCCCGGGACGGGGCGGAAGCGCAGGGATCGCGGGGTCGCGGCCACCGCGCTCAATCCGGTTGCGAGTATTTGCCGCTGAGCGGGCCGAGGTCGATCATCCGGGCATGGGCGCGGCGATTGTCGCGCTCCACCACGGTGTGTTCGCCGGCCAGCAGCCAGACGATGAACCACAGGAACCCGCCGGCCAGATAGACCAGCACCAGGGTTTCGCGTTCCACCGTCAGGATCAGCACCAGCCCCGCCACAAAGGCGACAAGCTTGGCATTATCTAGCAACATACGACTCATCACGCATACTCCATCCTAGCCCTCAGGGTAGAATAGCAGGGCTTTAGATCCTCTTAACCGGCGCAAAAGGCGTGGAGCCGGGTCCATCAGAGCAGCGGGCAGAGCAAAAAACGCCCCCTTTTGCCAAAAAGGGGGCGTTTGGAATGCAGGTGTCAGCCCCAGCGCGGGGCCCTGATCACAGCTTGAGGTTGGGGATGATCTGCTTCTTGCGCGACATCACGCCCGGCAGCACCACGGTGTCGCCCGCGACGGTGGCGTCAAAGCTCTTTTCGGCCACGGTCTTGACCAGATCATTGGGCACCAGCAGGGTGGCTTCTTCCTTCAGGATGTCGACCACGAACAGCAGCACCTGATCGACGCCATCCTCGGCCTGCACGGTCTGGAAGGTCTCCATCAGGCTGTCCTTGCGGCCCAGCGGGATCTCCGGCGCGGTGGTTTCCAGCACGGAGACGCGGAACTTGGTGCCGTCGACCTCGTATTCCTTGGAGTCCATGCGGATCAGCTCGGCGTCGGAAAAGGCGGAGACGTCGGATTTGGCGGCAAACATCTCGGCGGCATACTCGGACAGGTCGAGGTCCAGATCCTTGGCGAATTTCTCGGCCACGGCGCGGTCATGCGGGGTGGTGGTGGGCGAGCGGAACTCCAGCGTGTCGGACAGGATGCAGGTCAGCGCCGCGCCCTTGATGTCATCGGGCATGCGGTCGATGTCGGTGCCCATCAGGTCGTGCATGATGGTGGCGGTGCAGGCCAGCGGGCGCACGGTGATGTCGATCGGACCCTTGGTTTCCAGGCCGCCGACCAGCTTGTGGTGGTCGATGATGGCGCGGATGTCGGCGCTGTTGATGGAAGCGGGCAGCTCGGCGGGGTTGTTGGTGTCCACGATCACCACCGGCGCGTCGGCGGCGACGTCGTCGATGATCTCGGGCTGGTCAAAGCCCCAGCGCTTCAGCATGAAGGCGGCCTCGGTGTTCGGCGCGCCCAAGAGGACGGGGGTGGCGGCCTCGCCCTTCACTTCGTTCAGGTACCAGGCCCAGATGATCGCGGAGCCGGTGGAATCGGTGTCGGGGGATTTGTGGCCGAAAACTTGAATGGTCATGGGGTCAATCCTGTCTGTCGAAGTCTGTTGCCGCGCCTTATAACAGGGAGGCATGGTTTGTCACCCCGCGTCAGCCGCGTGGCCGGGTCCTGCGCAACGCATGGCTTGTCGCTGGATGCTATGGGGCGGGGGAGGGCGCTGTGCGTGCCGGATCTCTGGCCTTTGATAGGACCTCCGGCGAGGGCGGGGCGGTCCCGCCGGGCTTGGTGGGCGTCAGTCCGGCGCCCGGCGCAGCTGGTAGCCTGCCTGCTGCAACAGATTCAACACCCCGCTGTCTCCCGCCAGATGCGCGGCGCCAACGGCCACCATCAGGCGCGGTTCCTGCCGGGCGCGCAGGCGCTGCACCCAGGCGCGGTTGCGCCGCTCCAGCACCACCCGGTCAAAGCTGGCCAGCAGCCGGTGCACCTCGCGCCGGGGCACGTCGAGATCACGGTAGCTCATCCAGAGCATGACGATGCGGCCCTCGGTCAGCCGGTTGTCGAAATAGGCTTCGGAGAGGGTGACATAGAGGTCCTGATGCCGGGTCTCGCTGCGCAGGTCGTAGCGCAGCATCTGCACCTGATCACCCAGCGGCATCGAGGCCAGTGCGGCCAATCCCGCCTCCGGCTCTTCCAGGCCCAGCGTCGGGGTGCCGGCGGTTCGGGCGCTGCGTTCGATGCGGTCGTCGAGTCCCCGCCGGGCGCCAAAGCCGCGCTTGCGGCAATCGGTGCCGGTGAGGAAATCGGAGAGATACCACGGCTGCATGCGGGCTGCGGCCTCGGCGGTGATGCCATGGATCGCCAGCCGGGCGGTCAGGCGCTGCCAGTCGGCAGTGGACATCATCCGGTCAAGGCGCTGGCCCGGGGGCAGCAGGAAATAGCGGGCAAAGGCGCTCTGGTCGCTGTCGGCGGCCAGCATCTGGGCTTCGGTCACTTCGAGGAACACCGCATCGGCGGCGCGGATCAGCGGGCGCAAGGGGCGCATGATTGCAAACATGCGCGCATCGCCGCTGTGCTGGGTGCCGATGATGTCGATGCGCTGGCCGTCGCGGGTGGCGATCCAGTGGTTGCCAAGCGCAAAGGGCACCTTGGCAAGCTCCGCTTCCAGCCGCGCGCGGGCACCGGGCGTCAGATGCGGGCGCAGGTCGATGCCGTCGCAGGCGGCGCTGACCGGATCCGCCCCGGCCCAGAGGGGCAGCGCCGCGACCGCCAGGGCGCAGAGACCACGACGCAGCGCGCCGGCCAGGGCGCGTCTCACAGCGGCACCTGCTCGATGCGGTAGCCGGCGGCCTCCAGCAGCGCCAGCACACCGTCGTCACCGGGCAGATGCGCCGCCCCCACCGCGATCACCAGCCGGCGGCCCTCGGTGGCCTCGATCACCGGGATCCAGTCCCGGTTGCGCTGATACAGAAGCAGCTCCAGCAGCTCCGCCACCTGCGCCTCCCGTTCGGCCCGGGGCAGGGGGCTGTCGGCGCGCAGGAACCGTTTCAGCTGCAACAGGGTGTATTCCTGCACCGCGCCGTCAAAATAGCTCTCCACCATGGTGAAAAAGTCATCCGGCCCCACCCCCATCATGGCGATATAGCTGCGCAGCTCGGCCACCTGTTCCTCCAGCGGGGCGGCGTCGAGCAGGCGGAACAGCCGCAGCGGGTCCTCCAGCGACAGCATCGGCACCTCGGCGGCCTCGGCCACCTGCATCAGCTTGGCGTCGAGCCCCTCGGTGACGTCGCGGATGCTGCGGGCGCAGCGCGGCACCGACAGCGACATCGACAGGAACCAGGGGCGCATCTTGGCCGCCATGAAGGCGGGGATGCCGGCGGCCTGCGCCTGATCCGCGATCTGTTGCCAGTCGTCGGCGGGCATGCGGTCGATGAGGCTGGGCCCCTCGGTGATGAAGACCATCGACGGGGTGGTGCCCAGGGTGCGGTTCAGCCGCGACTTGTCGGCGGGGTTGACCTCCAGCAGCACCGCGTCGGCGGCCTTGATCGCCGGGGTCATATGCTGCACCAGCCGGTCGTGGCGGGGGTCGTTCAGATGCATGGTGCCGATGATGTGCAGGCGGCGTTCGCCCCGTGTGGCTATCCAGCTCAGCCCCTCGGCATAGGGGGTTGCGGCCAGCTCCGCCGCCACCTCGGCGCGCAGCGCCGGTGCGGCGGTCTCGCGCAGATCGGTGCCGGTGCAGGCGGCCCAGAGCGGCGCCCCGGCCAGACAGGTCAGCCCCGCCAGGACCAGCGCGCGCAGGGGCCGGGGCCGGCCCGCCCCGCCAGTCCATGCGCCGCGCCGCGGGACAGACCGCATCCGGGCCGCCCGCAGTGGGCGGAGGCGAGAGAATAATCCGATCATGACACACCGCTCGAAATTTCACCGTTGCCGCACATTGCCATTGCCTCACGGCCGGGGCAAGCATGGCGGTGATGGAACGTGAACAGGATCTCTACGCCCCAGTCAAAGCGCTGCTCGAAGCGCAGGGCTATACAGTCAAGGGCGAGGTGGGCGCCGCCGATGTGGTGGCGATCCGCGGCGACGAACCACCGCTGGTGGTGGAGCTGAAACTACGCTTCTCGCTGGGCCTCTTCCATCAGGCGATCGCCCGGCTGTCGGTCTCGGACACGGTCTATATCGCCGTGCCGCGCCCCACCGGCAAGACCGCCCGCCGGGCGCTCAAGGACAATCTGGCGCTGTGCCGCCGCCTCGGGCTCGGCCTCATCACCGTGCGCGCGGACGGCCGCACCGAGGTGCAATGCGATCCCGGCCCCTACGCGCCGCGCAAATCGAAGGCAAAGACCGCCCGGCTCCTGCGGGAGTTCAGCCGCATCAAGGGCGACCCGAACACCGGCGGCACCACCCGGGGCGGCATCGTCACGGGCTATCGCCAGGATGCCCTGATCTGCGCGGCCTATCTGGCGGAACACGGCGCCGCGCGGGGCGCCGAAATTGCCCGGGCCACCGGGATCTCCCGCGCCACCCAGGTGATGTATTCCAACCACTACGGCTGGTTCGAACGGGCGGGGCAGGGGGTCTATCGACTGACCGAGACCGGCGCAACCGAACGCCATGCCTGGCCCGCCCCGCAGCTGCCCGCCCCCGCGCAGGCCACAGACGGTGCAGCCCCGCCTTGATCTTCAGCTTTTTATAAATATCTCGGGGAGCGCGAGGGGCCGGCCCCTCGCTCCGACCGTAGCCTACCGCCGGACGTTCGGCGGCCAGTTTCCGCCCGCCGCCGACTGCCGCGAAAATTTCCTCAAAATTTCTCTGCCGTCGCAGTTGACTCGGAAAAAGCCTCTGCCTAACTATCCCGCAGTTAGCACTCGACTGAGGTGAGTGCTAACGTCTCCGCGGCCCATGACGGGCGTGGGGAAAGGAAACACTTTGAGCCTTTTGAGGAGCTGCAAAGATGGCATTGAAACCGCTTCATGACCGTGTGCTGGTTCGCCGTACCGAAAGCGAAGAAAAAACCGCAGGTGGTCTGATCATTCCCGACAGCGCCAAGGAAAAACCGTCCGAGGGCGTTGTTGTCGCGTGTGGCGAAGGCGCGCGCAAGGACAGCGGCGAGCTGATCGCGATGGCCGTGAACGAGGGTGACCGCATCCTGTTCGGCAAATGGTCCGGCACCGAAGTCACCGTCGACGGCGAAGAGCTGCTGATGATGAAAGAGAGCGACATCATGGGTGTGATCGTCTGAGCCTGACGCTCCGGCACATCCCACATCGCATAACGACAGTATTCTCAAGGAGACTGAAAAATGGCTGCTAAGGACGTCAAATTCGACACCGATGCCCGCAACCGTATGCTCAACGGCGTCAACATCCTCGCCGACGCGGTTAAAGTGACCCTGGGCCCCAAAGGCCGCAACGTGGTTCTGGAGAAATCCTTCGGTTCCCCGCGCATCACCAAGGACGGCGTGTCCGTGGCGAAGGAAATCGAACTGGAAGACAAGTTTGAGAACATGGGCGCCCAGATGGTGAAGGAAGTTGCTTCCCGCACCAATGACGAAGCCGGCGACGGCACCACCACCGCCACCGTTCTGGCACAATCCATCGTCCGCGAAGGCCTGAAGCAGGTTGCCGCCGGTCTGAACCCGATGGACCTGAAGCGCGGTATCGATCTGGCCACCGACAAAGTTGTCGAGTCGATCAAAGCCATGGCGCGTGAAGTCAAGGACTCCGACGAAGTTGCACAGGTTGGCACCATCTCCGCCAACGGCGAAGCTGAAATCGGCCGTCAGATCGCAGACGCGATGCAGAAAGTCGGCAACGACGGCGTCATCACCGTCGAAGAAAACAAAGGTCTGGAAACCGAGACCGATGTTGTCGAAGGCATGCAGTTCGACCGCGGCTACCTGTCGCCCTACTTCGTGACCAACGCCGACAAGATGACCGCAGAACTCGAAGACTGCCTCATCCTGCTGCACGAGAAGAAACTCTCCTCCCTGCAGCCGATGGTTCCGCTGCTCGAGCAGGTGATCCAGTCCCAGAAGCCGCTCCTCATCATTGCTGAGGACGTCGAAGGCGAAGCGCTGGCAACTCTGGTTGTGAACAAACTGCGTGGCGGCCTGAAAATCGCAGCTGTCAAGGCACCGGGCTTCGGCGACCGCCGCAAGGCCATGCTGCAGGACATCGCGATCCTGACCGGCGGCCAGGTGATCTCCGAAGACCTCGGCATGAAGCTCGAGTCGGTGACCATGGACATGCTCGGCACCGCCAAGAAGGTCCAGATCACCAAGGACGAGACCACCATCGTCGACGGTGCAGGCGAGAAGGCAGAGATCGAAGCACGCGTTGCCCAGATCCGCGCCCAGATCGAAGAGACCACCTCCGACTACGACCGTGAAAAGCTGCAAGAGCGCGTTGCCAAACTGGCAGGCGGTGTTGCCGTGATCCGCGTCGGCGGCATGACCGAAACCGAAGTGAAAGAGCGCAAGGACCGTGTGGACGATGCTCTGAACGCAACCCGCGCAGCTGTGCAGGAAGGCGTGATCGTCGGTGGCGGTGTTGCGCTGGTTCAGGCCGGCAAGGCTCTCGAAGGTCTGACCGGTGTGAACGCAGATCAGAACGCAGGTATCGCAATCGTGCGCCGCGCGCTCGAGGCACCGCTGCGCCAGATCGCTGAAAACGCAGGCGTCGACGGCGCCGTGGTTGCTGGCAAGATCCGTGAATCCGATGACAAGAACTTCGGCTTCAACGCGCAGACCGAAGAATATGGCGACATGTTCTCCTTCGGCGTGATCGACCCGGCCAAGGTGACCCGCACCGCGCTGGAAGACGCAGCCTCGATCGCAGGCCTGCTGATCACCACCGAAGCCATGGTTGCGGACAAACCGGCCAAGGAAGGCGCAGCCCCCGCAGGCGGCGGCATGCCCGACATGGGCGGCATGGGCGGCATGATGTAAGTCACGCCATCCAGTCCTGGATGAAGACCCTTCGGGGTCGAAAGGGTCGCCCTCGGGCGGCCCTTTTTCTGTTGGTTTCTGTGGCGCAGCACCGGGTCCACCCGGCCCCCGCTCGCGACCGGGCTGGGTGTTTTTTCCGTCGGCGGGGCGAATAGGCGGCGGGGCAGGGGTGTTTACAGATCAGACCGCGCAAGACGCGCAGGACAGGTTTGACAGAAAGGATATTCCATGCCCCAGAAGATCGACGGCGTTGTGCACCCGAAGACCATTGACGAGGTGCTGAAGGACGATGAGTTTTCCCGGTTTGTCCTCGACGCCTTGCCGAAGGGGGACCGCAAGAACATGTTTCATTTCCTGCTCAACCCGCCACGGAAGGGGCTCCAGGCCTACAACCTCTACATCCGTCCCGGCGGCGATCACCAGATCAAGGGGCTGCCGAAGATGATCGTGCAGGATGCGCAGGCGGCGATGCAGGCGCCCCGCAATCAGGATGCCACCCAATGGACGCCCATCCTGCAGCAATTGCGCCTGCATTGCGTGCAGTTCATGAACGGCAAGGAGCTGCCCATATTCTTCAAGAGCAAGCTGTTTGAGGACTATCACAAGCTGAAGCTGTTCCAGCGCATGCAGATGGTCATGGGCGACACCAAGGCGGCGGCGACACGTCTGGGCGTCGTCAACGCCTATGATCTGGAGCAGCTGATGTTGGCGATCACTGCCAAGGACCAGAAGAAGGTCGCCGCCGATTGCCGCCTTGTGATCCAGGACAACGGCCTCAGATGCGACGCCAAGACCCTGGTCAAGGCATTGGTCAACCGCCAGAAACTGTCCAGCGCCGACGCCCCCGCGGACCTCGGCAAACAGGTGAATGTCGATGCCCGGAAGCTGCAACTCTGCGGCTTTACCAACCCCAAGGACAGGACCCTGCGCGCGGCGGCCACCCGGATGGCCGAGGCGCTGGTGCTGGCGGACCAAAAGATGCTGCTGGCGGCGCATAAGGCGCTGATGAAACTGGAGCCCAAGGACAGTCTGGCCGGCAAGACCGACCTCAAGGGCATGGTCAAACTGTTCAGGAAATTCAAGCTGGCGACCGACTGACCCGTCGGGTCTAATCCGGTTCCCACCTCGCGCGGGGCTGGTGTCACCAGACCAGGACCTGCCCAGCCCGGCTCCGCCCAGCCCGGCCCCGTCCTGACCGCGCCCTGCGGTTCGGGGTTTGGGCTGTCGCCCAGCGGCGGGCGCGGGGATTTTGTATCCGAATTGCCACAGTCTATTGTGTTGAGACAATTTTTTGCTGTCGAAAATTTTTGAACCTGTGTTACGACACGCCTGTGTTCAACCAAAGGCAGAAGGAGGCACAATATGTTGATTGTACTGATGCAGTTGCGCCCCATCACCGGCCGCCCGGCCGGATCTTTTGCTGGTGCCAAGGGCAACACTCCGCGCTGCTGAGGCCGTTTGCCATTCGATTTCGGCTCTGTCTGAGCTGAACACAATTTCCACCCTCTGACAGATCTCTCGTCCGGACCGCACGTCCGCGCGCCTGCTGTTGCGCGCTGTCCTGCTCGGCCCCGTCGTTCCGCCTTTCCTGGCCAACAGGAGAGCTGCGTCTGATCCCGCCAGTCTGGGCGATGTCGATCTGTCAATACTTCAACCCATTGAGAACAGGACCATTCCCCCCGGAATGGAAAGACATCATGACCCCTATTGGACCCGAAAACCTGTCGTCGCCCCTGCCCACCAGCCCGACCCTCAGCCGTCTGGTGGTGGAGGAGCATTTCCGCTCGCTGAGCCTGCTGCGTCGCCTCGGACTGGCGCTGCGGCTGGTGCTGATCCGTCGCGCGCCGCGCGTCGGGACCCTGCAGACCGGTCTGAGCGACCACATCCGCAACGACATCGGCCTGCCCAGCGGCTATGAGCGCGTGGACCCACCGCAGTGGTATCCCCCGCCCCTGATGTAAGCCGAAGGCGGATGCCGGGCCGGAGCGTGCCTCCGGCCCGGCATCCGCCGTGCTCCAGCACCGGGTGCGCGGACCCGTCACAGATACCGCGATGTGCTTGACCTGGCAGGACAAACCGGCAAACGTCAGCGCCACCCACCCCGCATGACCCCGGATGCCCGCGCCGTGACCAAAGCCGTTTTTATCCAGTCCTCGCATTCTGACTACAACGACCAGCCCGGCGTGGCCTATCACTTTCCCAAGCGCAATTACCTGACCAATGTCCTGAAAACGCTGGGGGATTGGGTGATCTTCTATGAGGGACGCGCGGGGGGACAGCGGGGGTACTACAGCGTTCAGAAGGTGTTGCGCGTGGAGGATGATCCCGGAGATCCGACCCGGGCCTATGCCATCCTTGATCCGGCGAGCGAGCTGTCCTTTGAACAGAATGTCCCGCGTTTGCAGGCAGATGGGACGCCCTTTGAAACCGGCCTGCCGCTGTCGCGCGGCAAGAATTCCAGCGCGGTGCGGCTGATTTCCGACGATGATTTCTACACGATCCTCCAGCACGGTTTTGCGCAGGTTGCGCATCCGGACCGATTGCCGCGCCAGCAGGACGCGCCGGAGGCGGTGGGCTTTGCCGAGGCGGAGGCACCGTTTCAGCACGCGCCCCGCGCAGCCATTCTGGTGTCGCGGCCGCTGCGCGAGCAGAGCTTTGCGCGGCAGGTGAAATATGCCTATGCCGGGGTGTGCGCGATCTCCGGGCTGGAGCTGCGCAATGGCGGCGGTCGCCCCGAGGTGGAGGCCGCCCATATTGTTCCTGTCGCCGCGCAGGGGCCGGATACGGTGCGCAACGGGTTGGCATTGTCGGGCACCGTACATTGGATGTTTGATCGCGGGCTGATCTCGGTGGACACGGATCACCGTATCCTGGTGGCCAGCGGCAGCGTGGCAGAGCCCTCGGTGGCGCGGTTGATCGCGCCCGAAGGCCGACTGCGGGTGCCGGCGCAGCAGGTCTGGCAGCCGCATCCGCACTATCTGAAATGGCACCGGGAGCAGGTCTTCAAGGGCTGACAGGCGACCGCCATGGGGCAACCGACAGGATTGTGTTCCGCCACGATGCGACAGCCGCTTGACAGCGCGGGCGGCAGCGGGCTGGGTGCCCCGACACGCCCCGACACGCCCCGACACACCCCGGCGTGCCCCCTCTTGCCTGCGGAGACCTCATATGCGGCTGATCGCCCTTACCTGTCTTGTCATGGTTGCCTTTGCGGCGAATTCCATCCTCGGGCGCTGGGCGATCGGGCCGGGGCATATGGATGCCACCGGATTTGGCCTGCTGCGGCTGGCCTCCGGGGCGGGCATGCTGTGGCTGTTGTGCCTGTGGCAGGGGCAGCGCCCGGCCGAGGGCTGGCAGCGGTCGCTGGCGGGAGGCGCGGCGCTGACGCTTTATATGGTCGGGTTTTCCGTGGCTTACGTGGCGCTGGATGCCGGCCTGGGGGCGCTGGTGCTGTTCGGGGTGGTGCAGGTGTCGATGTTCGCCTGGAGCCTGCTGCACCGCCAGCCGGTGTCGGCGCTGCAACTGTGCGGTGCGGCTCTGGCGCTGTTGGGGCTGGCCTATGTGGTCTGGCCCGGCGGCACGGTGCAGACGCCGCTCTGGGCGGTGCTGACCATGGCAGCCGGCGGGCTGGGCTGGGGCATCTACAGCCTGATCGGGCGCGGCGCACGGGCGCCGCTGCCGGCGACGGCGGTGAATTTCGCGCTGGCGAGCCTGATGATCCTGCCCGCGGTCTGGATCTGGGGCGGCGGCAGCGTGGTGACGCCGTTTGGCTGCCTGCTGGCGGTAATCTCCGGCGCGGTGACCTCGGGTCTGGGCTATGCGCTTTGGTATCGGGTGCTGCCGCAGATCCCGGCTCCGGTGGCGGCGACGGTGCAGCTCTCGGTGCCGGTGATCGCCATCCTTGCGGGGGCGCTGATCCTGGGCGAGGCGCTGAGCCTGCGGCTGATGATCGGCACGCTGGCGGTGCTGGGCGGGATCGCGGTGGTGATCCTGTGTCCGCCCGCCCGCCGGGCCCGGGTGGCGTAGCGTCAAACCCCTTTCCTGCGCGCGCCGGACCGCCTATGTCAGCACAATGATCCGCTGTGTCCTTGTCCCTGTCCTTGTGCTGCTGATGACCGCTCTGCCGTTGCGTGCCGAGACGGCGCAGAAGGGCTGCGTGATCCTGCTGCATGGGCTGGCGCGCACCGAGACCTCCTTTCTGCTGATGGAAGAGGCGCTGACCGCCCGCGGCTACGAGGTGGTGCGCCCCGGCTACCCGTCGACGGAACATGCGGTGGAGCGGCTTGCCGATGCGGTGCTGCCGCGCGCCTTTGATGCCTGCACGCGCACGCCGGTGCATCTGGTGACCCACTCCATGGGCGGTATTCTGGTGCGCTACTGGCTGTCGCATACGCAGCCGGTGACGCTGGGGCGGGTGGTGATGCTGGCACCGCCGAACCAGGGCAGCGAACTGGTCGACGAGATGGGCGACTGGGCGGTGTTCGACCTGTTGCACGGGCCTGCCGGGCAGGAGCTGGGCACCGGCCCTGCCAGCCTGCCCAGGCGCCTGCCGCCGGTCACCTATCCGGTCGGGGTGATCGCGGGCAGCCAGTCGCTGAACCCGGTGTTCTCGGCGCTGATCCCGGGACCGGATGACGGCAAGGTCTCGGTCGCCAGCACCCGGGTCGAGGGCATGAAGAGCCAGCTGATCCTGCCGGTGACCCACACCTATCTGATGAACAATCCGCGGGTGATCGCCCAGGTGGTACAGTTCCTGGAGCGGGAGCGGTTTGAGCCTTCGCTTGGCTGGCTCGATGGGGTATTGGGACGCAACTGGGATGGCGGCCTGAACGGGGTGGACTGACGCATGAGCGGGAATGGAACGGTGGCGCTGCGGCTGGTCGGCGCGGATGTGTTGCGGCCGGACGGGCTGGACCGCGGGGGCGTGCTGAGCCTCGCCGGGGGGCGGTTGCGGGACGATGCGGCCGATGGCGCGCGCGAGGTGGACCTGTCGGGCTATCGCATCCTGCCCGGGATCATCGACCTGCACGGCGATGGCTTCGAGCGCCACGTGGCGCCCCGGCGCGGCGCCATGAAGCAGATGGCCGAGGGCATTCGCGCCACCGAGGCGGAACTGGCTGCCAATGGCATCACCACCGGCGTGCTGGCGCAGTTCTATTCCTGGGAGGGCGGCTTGCGCGGGCCGGAGTTCGCCGATCAGGTCTTTGCCGGGATTGCCGAGGTGCGCGACCAGCTGGTCACCGACCTGATCCCGCAGCTGCGGTTCGAGATCCATCTGCTGGAGGCCTATGCCACGCTGCCCGCCCGCATCGCCGACTGGGGCGTGTCCTATGTGGTGTTCAACGACCACCTGCCGCATGACCGTCTTGCCGCGGGCAAGAAGCCGCCCCGGCTGACCGGGCAGGCGCTGAAGGCGGGGCGCAACCCGGAGAAACACTTCGAGATGCTGCTGGAGCTGCACCGGCGCCGGGCAGAGGTCGCCCCGGCGCTGGATGCGCTCTGCGTGACGCTACAGGCCCAGGGGGTGCGGATCGGCAGCCACGACGATCACAGCGCGCAGGACCGCAGCGCCTGGCGGCAGCGGGGGGCGCGGATCTCCGAATTTCCGGAAACCGCAGAGGCGGCGGAGGCCGCCCGGTCGGCGGAGGATCACGTGATCCTTGGTGCCCCCAATGTGGTGCGTGGCGGCAGCCACAAGGGCAATGCCTCGGCGGTGGAGCTGATTGCGATGGGGCTGTGTGATGCGCTGGCCTCGGACTACCATTACCCCAGCCCCCGCCGGGCGGCGCTGATGCTGGCAAAAACCGGCGTGTTGTCGCTGGAGGCCGCCTGGGCGCTGCTCTCGTCGGGGCCGGCCCGGGTGCTGGGCCTGTCGGACCGCGGTGTGCTTTCGGAGGGCAAGCGCGCGGACCTGGTGATCCTGGATGCGGCCGATCAGGTGGCGGCCACCCTGTCCGGCGGGCGTGTCAGCCATATGAGCGGCGACATTGCGGCCCGTTTCCTCGGCTGAGACAGCCGGGGATTTCCTTTCATCTTCTCTGAAATATCCCGGGGGTTTGGGGGCAGAGCCCCCAGTCCTGACCCCGCCGCGTTCGCCTGCGGCGGGCGGGGGAGCGCCGCGCGTCAGGCCCGGTGGGCCCTCCTTGCGGCGCGGTCATCCGGCCCGTTCGGGCCGCATGACATCACATGCGCAGAGGTCAGTAGCCGTCGCGGCCTTCGGTGTGGATCACGCGGTTGACGTGGCCCATCTTGCGCCCCGGCTTGGCCTCGGCCTTGCCATAGAGATGGATCGCGCAATCGGGGTCACGGGCGAGGTCGGCGATACGCTCCACATCCGCGCCGATCAGGTTCTCCATCACCACATCCGCATACCGGGCGCCGTTGCCGATGGTCCAGCCGGTGATGGCGCGGATGTGCTGCTCGAACTGGTCGATGGTGCAGCCTTCCTGCGTCCAGTGGCCGGAGTTGTGCACCCGCGGCGCGATCTCGTTCACCACCAGCCCGTGGGCGGTGACAAAGATCTCCACCCCCAGCACGCCGACATAATCCAGCGCGTTCAGGATTCGGCCCGCCATCAGCACCGCGTCCATGCTCTGGCTGGTGTTGAGGTTGGCGGGCACCGTGGTGGTGCTGAGGATGCCTTCCAGATGCACGTTCTCGCCGGGGTCATAGCAGGCGACCTTGCCGTTGAGGCTGCGCGCCGCGATCACCGAGACCTCGTGGCTGAACGGCACAAAACCCTCCAACACCGCCGGCGCGCCCTGCATGGCGGCAAGCGCCTCGGTGGCCTCTTCGGGGGCCATGATCCGGGCCTGGCCCTTGCCGTCATAGCCGAACCGGCGGGTCTTCAGGATCGACGGCGTGCCGACCTGTTCCAGCGCCGCGTCGAGGTCGGCGGCATCGTTGACCTCGGCAAAGGGGGCGGTGGCCAGGCCGAGATCCTTCAGGAAGGTCTTCTCGGTCAGCCGGTCCTGCGACACCCGCAGCGCCTCGCGGCCCGGGCGGATCGGCTTCAGCTCCTCAAGGATGTCGAGCGCCGATGTGGGGATGTTCTCGAACTCGTAGGTGATCACATCCACCGTCTCGGCAAAGGCGCGCAGGGCGGCCTCGTCCTCGTAGCCGGCGGTGGTGACCCGGTCGGCCACATGGCCCGCGGGCGGGTTGGCGGAGGGCTCGAAGATATGGGTGGTGAACCCCAGCCGCGAGGCGGCGACCGAGAGCATGCGGCCCAGCTGGCCGCCGCCAAGGATGCCGATCACGGCACCGGGTTCCAGGATCAGGTCGAGATCAGTCATCACGGGGCTCCTCGGGGATGGAGGCGGCAAGGGCGTCGCGCCAGGCATCAAGCCGGGCGGCAAGGGCGGCATCGCCGGTGGCCAGGATGCCGGCAGCCATCAGCCCGGCATTGGCGGCTCCGGCGGCGCCGATCGCCATGGTGGCAACCGGAAATCCCTTTGGCATCTGCACGATGGAATAGAGGCTGTCGACACCGGAGAGCGCGCGGGTCTGCACCGGCACGCCGACCACCGGCACGCGGGTCTTGGACGCCATCATGCCGGGCAGATGCGCCGCCCCGCCGGCCCCGGCGATAATCACATGCAGGCCCCGGTCGGCGGCGGTCTTGCCATAGTCCCAGAGCCGGTCCGGGGTGCGATGGGCGGAGACGATGCGCGTCTCATAGGCCACGCCCAGTTCATCCAGGATGGTGGCGGCTTCCTTCATCGTGGGCCAGTCGGACTGGCTCCCCATGATGATCCCTACTTTGATATCGGCCATGTCTTGCCTCTGCGGTGGAAGGAGCCGGCACCTTAGCGAAATTGCCTGAAATGGCAATGCGCTGCGGCAGCAGATTTGCCGCAGGCGCCCCTCGGGGCCAGCCGGGACGGGGATCTTGCGCGCAGGCGGTGGGCACAGGTTGCTGGACGGAAGCCGGGGCACGGCATCGGGCCAGGGCATGCGCCCAACGCGGGAACAGCGCAACCGGCACTGACCTCTGGTCTTTGGCGCCGGTTTCGGGCCATGTTGGCGCACGCGGCGCTGGGCTGCGGCCCGCGCCGCGCCGTGACACGACATCGACATCGGAATGACGCCATGATCCTCAATGCTTCCATCGTGCTGGTCTGCGTGCTGGTCGGCCTGGTCCTGATGCTGCCACGAGTGGCGGGGGCGCGGATCTGGCGCGCCACGGTGACGCCGCTGGCCTCGATCATCGGCAGCGGCTTTCTGGTGCTGGGACCGATTCTCGACACCCATTTCGGGGTCTGGGCCCCGGCGGTGATGGCGCTGCTCTGCACGCTGGCCTACGGCTACGGCGCGGTGATGCGCCACAATATCGCCTGGCTCGACAGCGGCACGCCGCAGGACCGGCTGGATCACCGGCTGGAGCAGCTCGGCGCGCTGGCGCTGGCCTTCGCCTATTTCGTGTCGGTGGCCTATTACCTGAACCTGCTGGGCTCCTTTGCGGTCAGCCTGACGGATCAGACGGCACAGCAGGGCATGGAACAGGGGCGGCTGGTCACCTCTGGGGTGTTCCTGCTGATTCTGCTGGTGGGCTGGACCCGGGGCTTTGGCGCGCTGGAGCGGCTGGAGGAGGTCTCGGTCGGGGTCAAGCTGGCGATCATTGCGGGGCTTCTGGTCGCGCTCGGCTGGCGGTTCGCGGATCAGGCCGGGGCTGGGGCGCTGGTGCTGCACTTGCCGGAAACGGTTGGCTGGCAGGCGGTCACGCTGGTGTTTGGTCTGCTGGTAACGGTGCAGGGGTTCGAGATCACCCGCTACATGGGGGCAGAGTATGACGCCGGCACGCGTATCCGGTCGATGCGCTATGCGCAGGGGCTCTCGGCGGCGATCTACATGGTCTACATCCTGTTCCTGACCTTTCTCTACCAGCCGGGGCAGGCAGCGCTGAGCGAGACCGCGATCATCGCCTTTACCGCGCAGGTGGCGCCGGTGCTGCCGATGTTGCTGATCGCGGCGGCGCTGAGTGCGCAGTTCTCGGCGGCGGTGGCAGATACCGGCGGCGCAGGCGGGCTGGTGGCCGAGGTCACCGGCGGGCGGGTCCCGGCGCATGGGGTCTATGCGCTGCTGGCGGCGGCGGGGCTGCTGATGACCTGGGGGCTGAGCGTGTTCGAGATCATCGGCTATGCCTCGCGGGCCTTTGCCTTTTACTACGCGCTGCAATCGCTGATCGCCGCCCGGCGGGCGTGGCATGCGGGGACGGGACGGCGCGCGCTGGCCTTTGCCGCGCTGGCGGTGCTGGGCGCGGTGATCGTGGTGTTTGGGGCCGGTGTGGAATAGTCAGGCACAGGGCTGCCCCCCCCTCGCAGATGGAGGCGGGGGCGCGCCTGCATATCGCAACATGTCAACGGCGACGCCCCCGACCACAGTCCTAGACCACAGCCCCGGAGAACTGCCCCGGACGACAGCAACGGGGGTCAGGCGATGATGTCGGGCAGCAGGCGGTCTTCGATCAGGGAGATCTTGTCCTTCAGCACCAGCTTCTGTTTTTTCAGCCGCCGGATCGTCAGCGGATCTGCGGTGCCTTTTTCCTCCAGCGCCTGAATCGCCTCGTCCAGATCCCGGTGTTCGCGGCGGAACACTTCAAGCTCCACCCGCAGGACATCTTCGGTGGCCATGGACAGATCGGTCTGCTCGTTCATGTGGGTCTCTTGCTCAGGTGGATCGAGGGACAGGCGCGGGGCACAAAGGACAGGCGTGTTAAGAACAGGGAAACGATAGGCAGTTTAGGCTCAGTCCGGGCACAAGGCCAGAGGTCTCTGTGCGCCGAAAGCGAAACCCGGGACTTGTGAAACGGCAGATACATCCCATATTCTATATCACAGCGGTTGCCAGATTGGGACCGAAAGAAACCGTCGCTTTAGAATTAAGGACGAGAATACAGTGTCGAAACTTACCTTGGGCTCATACCCGCATATGCTGGGGTTCGAGCAGCTGGAACGCCTGCTGGAGCGCTCTGCCAAATCCGGCAACGAAGGCTACCCCCCCTACAACATCGAACAGACCTCCGATGATTCCTACCGCATTACGCTCGCGGTGGCGGGATTTGCCGAGGAGGATCTGGCGATCACGGTCGAGGATCGCCAACTCGTGATTCGGGGACGGCAGCGTGACGATACCGACGGGCGTATCTTCCTGCATCGCGGCATTGCCGCCCGCCAGTTCCAGCGCATGTTCGTGCTGGCCGATGGCGTCGAGGTCGGCGAGGCGGTGATGGAAAATGGTCTGCTGCATGTGGACCTGACCCGGTCGCGGCCCGAAACCGTTGTGCAAACCATCAACATCAAGAAGGGGTAAATCATGCAGACACCAGTGGACATGGCGCAAACCGGCGGTCGCACCGTCTATGTCAAGACCGTCGCCGTCGCCGATCTGCCCAAGGATGTGCAGGCCTCGGTGCCCGGGCGCAAGCAGCTCTATGCGGTCCATGACGAGGCCGGCGAGCAGCTGGCGCTGGTCGCGGACCGCAAGATGGCCTTTGTGCTGGCGCGCCAGCACGACTATGCGCCCGTCGCGGTGCACTAACCCCGACAGGCGCGCGTGGCCGCAGTGACCGGCCACCGCAAAAGAGATGACCGGACCCCGGACCTCTGCCAGAGGTGCGGGGTCTTTTGCATTGCGGCTGCGGGGTGCGCGATACGGGGCGGTGTGCGCATGCGGGGGGAGATTTGTATCGGCACAGGGCGGCGGGCTTGAGCTTTGCCCCCCAAGCTGCTTGCCTGCGCCGGATTGCCCCCGGGCGCAGCAGCGTGTCGGGGGCAGGGGCCTCAGAGGGGAGCAGGAGATGCCGGAGTTTCAGTTCGATTGGGTCGACGCCTTCACCGACCGTCCGTTTGGCGGCAATGGCTGCGCGGTGGTGCATGGCGGCGCGCATCTGCCCGAGGCGGTGGCCTGCGCCTATGTGCGCGAGACATCGCTGGTGGAATGCACCTTTACCGGCCCGTCGGAGGTGGCGGACATCCGGGTGCGCTATTTCCTCGCCAGCCGGGAGATCCCCTTTGCCGGGCACCCCACGATTGCGACGGTGGCGGCGATGCGCGACCGTGGCCTGATCGCGGGCGACCGGCTGACGCTGGAGACCGGCGCGGGCATCGTGCCGGTGGTGCTGGAGGGCGATCAGATCGTGATGCAGCAGGTGGCGCCGACGTTCGGGCCGCGCCCGGATCCGGCACTGGTGGCGGCGGCGATTTCGCGGCCGGTGGCGGAGATCGTCGGCCAGCCGCAGCTGGTTTCGACCGGGCTGCCGTTCTGCATCACGGTGCTGAAGGATCACGCCGCGCTCGCGGCCGCCCGGCTGGATGCGACGGCGATGCAGGCGCTGGGAGCGGCCCTCGGTGCGGATGGCAGCGATGTGATGGAGCCCTTCCTGGTCACGCTGGAGGGGGCGACCGCTGGCGGGGACACGTTTTCGCGCCTGTTGATGCTGCCGCCGAGCCCGCCGGAAGATCCTTTTACCGGCTCGGCCACGGGGGCCATGGCGGCCTACCTGTGGCACCACGGTCTGATGGAGCCCGCGCGGTTTGTCGCCGAACAGGGGCATCTGATGGGACGTCCCGGGCAGGCAGTGGTCTCTCGGGTTGGTCCGGTTGATGCGATCGAGGGCGTGCGCGTCGGGGGCACCGGCTTTGTGCTGATGCGCGGGAACGTGGTCCTGCCCGAGGCCCTGACAGGCTGAGCCGCCGACGCGCTCGCCCGGCAACGCCCCGCCTGCGGCATACGAGCCTTCAGTGGCGGGGGCGCTCCCGCCCATATGCCATGCCCCTGGCGGGACCCGGCCTCTGGTTGGGCCCGGCGCGGCGCGCGCCCGAAGGGCGCGCGCCGCGCTGGTCGCTCCGGTCGCAGACCGTAGCGAAACACCTCCGTCCGAACGCCCCGTGAATGCCTTGAAAGGCGATTTATGTTCATGTTATGTTCCCTCATGTTCAACATGACAGCTTCTAGGCTGCGGGAGGAAAACATGATTGAAGGAAGTTGTTGCTGCGGGGCCGTGAGGTTCACCTTGAGCGCGCCCCCAACCATGATGGGCACCTGTCATTGCAGCCGCTGCCGCAAGCTCGGCGCGGCGGTGATGGTGTTCATCCGGCGGGACAATCTCAGCTGGGTGCAGGGGCGCGAGGATGTGGCGCTCTATCAGCCCGAGGCCCCTTATACCTACGGGCGGTGCTTCTGCCGGCGGTGCGGCACCTCGCTGGGGGAGATCCTGTCGCAGGAGGAGAGTTTCCCGATTTCGGCCCATGCGCTGGATGGCGACCTCGACCTGCGCAATCGCTTTCACGAGTTCGTGGCGGAGAAACCCGCCTGGTTGCCGATTTGTGATTCCGCCGAGCAGTTCGAGGGGCATCCGGTGATGTCGTGAGGCTGCGGTTCGGGACGGTCTGCGGGCCTGCCCTGGCGATGCCAGCGCCGCCGCCGCCGGTGACCCGCGGCCAGACATGCAAAACGGCCCGCCGGCAGGGGCGGGCCGCGTGTTGCAGATCCGTCCGGGGGCGGGTCAGCCCAGCAGACGGGAGATCAGCAGGAACAGCCCGCCGGACAGGGTGGCGGCGGCCGGCACGGTGATGACCCAGGCCGCGACGATGGTCATGAAATGCGACCGGCGCACCAGCTTGCGGCGCCGGCGCTCGGCAGCGCCGATGCGGGGGGCGTCCGGGGTCGCGGTCTTGGCCTTGCGCATCCGGCGCTCGGTGTCCCATTCGCGGAAGAAACCGACCCCGAACACACCGCCGATGGCGATATGGGTGGAGCTGACCGGCAGGCCGAGCCAGCTGGCCACGATCACCGTGATCGCCGCCGACAGCGCCACGCAATAGGCGCGCATCGGGTTCAGCTTGGTGATCTGGCTGCCAACCATGCGGATCAGCTTGGGGCCGAACAGGAACAGGCCGAAGGAGATCCCGAAGGCGCCGATGATCATCACCCAGAAGGGGATCGAGACGGCCTGGGTGAAATCACCGGAGGTCGAGGCCTGCACGATCGCCGCCAAGGGCCCCACCGCATTGGCGACGTCATTGGCGCCATGGGCAAAGCTGAGCAGCGCGGCGGAGACGATCAGCGGGATCGCAAACAGCACCTTCAGCGACTTGTTGCGGTTCTCCAGCCCCCGCGACTGGCGGCGGATCACCGGGATCATCACCAGCCAGATCGCCAGTGCCACACCGACCCCGATCAGCAGCGCGTCGGTCAGCTCGATCTTGACGATCCGTTTCAGCCCCTTGACGGAGAGATAGGCGGCAAAGGCGCCGCCCATGATGCCCACCAGCACCGGCACCCAGGTGCGGGCGGCGGCGATCTTGTCGTCGCGGTAGATGATGCGGGACTTGATGAACCACAGGAAGGCGGCGGCGATCAGCCCGCCCAGCATCGGCGAGATCACCCAACTGGCGGCGATCGCCCCCATCTTGGGCCAGTTCACGGCGGCAAACCCGGCAGCGGCAATGCCCGCGCCCATGACGCCCCCGACCACCGCATGGGTGGTGGAGACCGGGGCCCCGATCCAGGTGGCGAGGTTGACCCAGAGCGCCGAGGCCAGCAGCGCCGCCATCATCGCGGCGATAAAGATGGTGGAGCTGGCCATGCTGCTGGGTGCGATGATGCCCTTGGCGATGGTCGAAACCACGTCGCCCCCCGCGATCAGCGCCCCGGCGCTTTCGAAGATTGCGGCGACGACAATGGCAAAGCCCATCGACATCGCATTGGCGCCCACCGCGGGCCCCATATTGTTGGCCACGTCGTTGGCGCCGATGTTCAGCGCCATATAGGCGCCGAAAGCGGCGGCGATGACGACGATGACGGTATTGTCCGCATCCCCCACGATCAGACCGGTCGCCGCGGCGACGATCAGGATGAACACGAAGGCGATCCCCAAACCGACGTTGGATCGGCCCACAAATGCGGTGGCCTGTTCCAGCGAGGACAGGCGATCGAGGTCGCGGTCCAGCGTTTCAAGGTGACGCGGCTCTAGATCGGTCTTGGACACCTGTCCTCTCCTCTGTATCTGCGCGCCGCGTCTGTAACGGTTTTGTGACAGTCCGGCAATGGCGGCAAACAGGCGACCGCGCCGCGCCGCAGATCAGAGCGCCGGCGGCGCGCGCGTGTAGGTGCTGAGACGGGAGATGCCGGGGCGGGACAGCCAGTTGGAGCCGGGCCGCAAGCCGTAGCGTGTTGCGGCAAGACACATCAGGCGCCGGTGCCTGACGTGATTCTTCATCTCTGTGCAACAACGGCGCCTCTGGCTTGCCCGTGCAGGCGGGGACTTGGTCCGGGGGGCGGCGGGCGCGCGGGCCGGTGGGTCAGGAGATCACTGCGGCATGCGGCGGCTGCGCCGGGCGGCGGCGCCCCCACGCCGGGTGCGCGGCGGCAGCGTCAATGTCAGCGGCTGCGGTGGCATTTGCAGCGAGGCCCGCAGCAGGTCACAGAACGCGGCAACCGCCGGGGACACCTCGGCAAAGGGGACGGCCAGGTCCAGCGCGTGCCGCGCCTCGCGGTGGTAGCTCGCCCGGCCGTTCAGTGCGCCGAGCCATTGCATGTAGCCCAGCTGGGCCATGCGCTCGGCCTCTCCGGTGGGCAGGGGGCCCACGTCCAGTTGTCGGATGGTCAGTTCCAGTATCATCGCGCCCTCCGCGCAAGGGGGCGGGCACAAACGGGCAACGGCGATGTTTCAGGTCCAATGCGGGCCATGTCGGTCTCTCCGTCCCAGGGCACCCCGCCCGGGTAAAAAGTGACTGAGGCGCGACCGCGTCGCACCCGAGATGGCAGGTCTCCTGACTCGCGGGTCGCAGCCCGTCTCCGTACCTTCCCGGACCAGAGGTCCAGTGGCGTCTTTGGAGAGGCTCGCCGCTTACAGTTGCGGGGGCAGTCACGGATTTAGGCAAGGCGCCTGCACCGTATTCCCTTTTCAGCCGGACCTGTCGATCCGGGCACCATCGCGGAAAGGATTGCAGGAACCGCGTGGCCTGTCCAGTCGGAATTCACGCCCCCGCGGGGCTGGCCCGGGGGAATTGGCCCCGGAAACTGGCCCGGGGAACTGGCGAGGCAGCATAGAAAAACGGCCCGCCGGGAAGGGCGGGCCGTCTGCGATTGGTCAGGGCGCGGCAGGATCAATTGCCGTTGATGAGGCCCATGCTTTCCAGCTTGAGCAGCACCTGATGGGCGCAGTTGTCGACCTCGACATTCTCTGTTTCGACGCTCAGCTCCGGGTTCTGCGGCACGTCGTAAGGGTCGGAAATGCCGGTGAATTCCTTGATCTTACCCTCGCGCGCCAGCTTGTAGAGGCCCTTGCGGTCGCGGCGTTCGCATTCCTCGATCGAGGTGGCGACGTGCACCTCGACAAAGGCGCCGTACTGTTCGATTTCCTCGCGCACGTGGCGGCGGGTGGCCGCATAAGGCGCGATCGGGGCACAGATGGCGATACCGCCGTTCTTGGTGATCTCGGAGGCGACATAGCCGATGCGCTTGATGTTGAGATCGCGGTGCTCTTTGGAGAAGCCCAGCTCGGAGCTGAGGTTCTTGCGCACGATGTCCCCATCCAAGAGCGTCACCGGACGGCCACCCATCTCCATCAGCTTGACCATCAGCGCGTTGGCAATGGTGGATTTGCCGGAGCCGGAGAAACCGGTGAAGAACACGGTGAAACCCTGCTGCGAACGTGGCGGCTTGGTCTTGCGCAGCTCGGCCACAACCTCGGGGAAGGAGAACCACTCGGGGATTTCCAGACCTTCGGCCAGGCGGCGACGCAGTTCGGTGCCGGAGATGTTGAGGATGGTCACGTCATCCTTGTCGGCGATCTCGTCGTTGGGCTCGTACTGGGCGCGCTCCTGCACATAGACCATGTGCTTGAAGTCGACCATTTCGATGCCGATTTCCTCCTGATGGGCGCGGAACAGGTCCTGCGCGTCATAGGGGCCGTAGAAATCCTCGCCGGCGGAGTTCTTGCCGGGGCCGGCGTGGTCGCGGCCAACGATGAAATGGGTGCAGCCGTGGTTCTTGCGGATCAGCCCGTGCCAGACCGCCTCGCGGGGGCCGGCCATGCGCATCGCCAGGTTCAGGAGGCTCATCGAGGTGGTGGCCGCCGGGTATTTGTCCAGCACCGCCTCGTAGCAACGCACGCGGGTGAAGTGGTCCACATCGCCCGGTTTGGTCATGCCGACGACGGGGTGGATCAGCAGGTTGGCCTGCGCTTCGCGCGCGGCGCGGAAGGTCAGCTCCTGGTGGGCGCGGTGCAGCGGGTTGCGGGTCTGGAAGGCCACGACCTTGCGCCAGCCCAGCTTGCGGAAATAGGCGCGCAGCTCGTTCGGGGTGTCGCGGCGGGCGCGGAAGTCGTAGTGGACGGGCTGCTGGATGCCGGTCACGGGGCCGCCGAGGTAGATCTTGCCGGCCTGGTTGTGCAGGTAGTTCACTGCCGGATGCGCCTCGTCATCGGCGCCAAAGACCTTTTCCGCCTCGCGGGACTTGTTCGGCTCCCAACGGTCGGTGACGGTCATGGTGGCGAGGATCACGCCTTCCTGGTCGCGCAGGGCGATGTCCTGGCCGATCTCGATCGAGGACGCGAAATCCTCGGAGACGTCCAGGGTGATCGGCATCGGCCAGAGCGAGCCATCCGCCAGGCGCATGTTCTCGACAACGCCGTTGTAATCCTCTTCGGAGAGAAAGCCCTTGAGCGGGTTGAACCCGCCGTTCATCAAAAGTTCTAGATCGCAAATCTGGCGCGGGGTGAGGTCATGGCTGGTCAGTTCACCGGCTTCGACCTTCAGTTTCTGCGCGGAGTCATAAGATACGTAGAGCTCCGGGATTGGAGCCAAATTACTCAACATCGTCATAAGAAGTCTCTCTCGTCTGGCATCGGGCCTGCGCAAGGGCAGCACTCGGGCGGGCAATAGCCTGTGCGTATGACGAAAGTCTAGTGATGCAACAGAAAAAGGAAAACATGGGCGATTTTTGCCAAGTTTGGATCGCTGGTCCGCAATTGGCGCCGGGAACGGAACAGATTTCAGCCTTTTGCAAAGCCGCGCAGGCCGGATGGTCCCCGGGCGCGGGCCGGTTGTGTCATGAGGCGGCGGGCTGGCCGGCAATCAGGCTGTCGAGACTGGAGGCGCGCGGCAGGGGCAGGGCGGTCACCGGGCCGTCGACGCCGCGCAGGGTGAAGGTCTCAAAGGCCAGCGGCACCTCCGCCACTCCGGCCGCGTCGAAGACCTCGCGCGAGACCAGGATCTCGACGCCGAGGTCCTTGGTCTTGGCCTCCAGCCGGCTGGCGGCATTGACGGTGGCGCCGATCAGGGTGCGCGGTGCCAGCCCGGCGGCGCCGATCTCGCCCAGCACCACGGTGCCCAGGTGCAGCCCCATGCCGATGCGCACCGGATCCTCGCCTTCGGAGGCCAGAACCCGGTTGAACCGCGCCAGGGCGACGCCGATATTGGCCGCCGCCGCCAGCGCCGCCTCGGCAGAGGAGGCCGCATCGCGGGTTTCGAACAGCGCCAGCATGCCGTCGCCCATGTATTTGTCGACGGTGCCGCCGGTGCGGGTGACCTCGGGCACGATGGCGTCAAAGAAGCGGTTGAGTAGGAACACCACGTCATAGGGCAAGAGCCCCGCCGAGCGGGCGGTAAAGCCGCGGATGTCGAGGAACAGCACCGCGATGGTCTTTTCCTCGCCACCGGCGGCATGGACCTGGCGGCGGCCCTTGGGGGAATAGACCCGTTTCACCGTGAGCGCCGAGGTGGGGCGGATCTGGCAGGCCAGCCGCATGTTGTCGGCGGCGTTCACCGCCCGGAGGCTGCGGGCCTCGGCGGGGCTGGGGTCCGGCAGGCTGTCGAGCCCGTCGGTCACTGCGACCCGGCAGGTGGTGCAGCGGCCCTTGCCGCCGCAGAGCGAGGGATGCGCGATGCCTTTCATCTGCGACATCTCCAGCAGCGTCAGCCCGCGGTCGGCAGTAATCTCGGGGCCGTCCTCATATCTGATCCGCACCGAGCGGCTGCGCTGGATCAGGCGGCGCAGTGCGAAACAGCCCAGGGCCAGCCCGAGCAGGCCGAAGAACACAAAGACGCCGATGTTGGTGGCATCGGCCAGCGCCACACGTTCGGCGGCGTCGGGCCAGTTGTAATCGGCCCTGATCTGGGCGGCAAAACCATCCTCGGCAAAAAAGTCCCACATGCGCCGCCCTTCGGTCACCAGACCGGCCAGCGCCAGCGCCGGAACCAGCACCGCGACGCCGATCATGTAGGGCACGGCATGCTGCCACCAGCGGGTCAGCCGCAGCCACATGTGCAGGCCGATGCAGCCGTGCACCCAGACCGCCAGCAACAGCAGATACTGGTGCAGCGCCTCCGGCCCGGTCCAGAGCATGAGAATGATCGAGGACATCTCGTCCTCCAGCCCGTAGATGCGGGCGGCGTAGTTGGTGTGCACCACATGCTGGATCAGCTGCAGCGGGATCAAGACCCCGAGGGTCAGTTGCAGCCACTGGGTGAGGCTCATGCGCAGGGTCCGCCGCATCGCCACCTGCCACAGCGCCAGCCCGGCGTGCACCAGCAAGGATGCATAGAGCACGATCTGGCCGGGCAGGGATTTGGTCACCGCCTCGCGCGCCTCCTGCACCGCCTCCAGCAGGTCCGGCGACACCAGCCCGGCGGCGACATTGAGGAAATGGAAGAAGGCAAAGGTGAACAGCACCAGCCCCGAGACCAGCCGACTGCGTTGAATCCAGTTGCCCTGCCAGAGTGCCTGCGCCACGTGTGAACGTTCCCCATGAGGTGTTTCACCCGGTTTAGGCGATCCGTGTCGGGCTGTCACCTGTGGGATGGGCGGGGCGGGGGCGCCGCACGCAGGATCGGCACCGGCGCCGGATCACGGCAGGCTGAGTTTCGCCATGCGTCCGCCATCGACCGCATAGACCTGTCCGGTGATGAAACCGGACTCCGCCGAGGCGAGAAACGCCACCATTCCGGCGACATCCTCGGGACGCCCGATCCGGTCCACCGGGTGGATGTGGCGCAGGTCGCGGGCAAAGGCGTCGGGGTCCGGGGCGGCGGCGATCATGGTTTGGTTGAGGTCGGAGTCGATCCAGCCCGGCGCCACCGCATTGCAGCGAATGCCCTCGGCGCCATGATCTACCGCCACCGCGCGGGTGAGCCCGTGCAACCCGGCCTTGGTTGCGGAATAGGCTGCGTGGTTGGGATTGGTGCCGATGCCCTCGATCGAGCCGGTGTTGACGATCACGCCCTGGCTGCGGCGCAGGTGCGGCAGCGCCGCCTTGATGGTCAGAAACGGGGCCGAGAGATTGAGCGCGAGATTGCGCTGCCAATCGGCGAGGGTCATGTCCTCGATCCGGGCCTCCTGCATCATGCCGACATTGTTGACCAGAATGTCCAGCTGGCCGGTGCGCGCGATCACCGCGTCGATCACCTGTTGCGGGCTGTCGGGATCGGTGAAATCCGCCCGGATGCTGTCGAACTCCTCGTCGTCGCCCCGTTGTGCGGTCATGACCCGGGCTCCCTCCGCGGCGAGCCGCTGGGCAATGGCGCGGCCAATTCCGGTTCTGCCGCCGGTCACAAGCGCTGTTTTACCGTTGAAACGCATCGGGTCCCTCCTGTCGTGAAACTCTGCGCCCAGACTGCCACGACGCAGGGGGCCGTGCTAGCAGGGCGGGGCGGATCCGACCTGTGGGTTTCCGTCATGATCGCGACCGGAGGCGACTGTTTGCGGATCACCCCTGCCGGCGCGCGCGGTCCTCTGGGCGGAGGCGTGCCGGTATGTGACGGACAATTAACGGTGGCCGCTATTGATCTGTTATACGGGTGTCATCAACTCAGGGCTGCATGGGCGGGTGCCGATGGGGCACGCGGGCCATCGGAGGGCTGTGATGAAGATCATGAACTGGAACATCGAGTGGATGAACAACTGGTTCTCTGGCAATCACGACCCGCAGTGGGGCAGCGGGTCGCTCAGCGCCGGGGACGCCCATGTGGTGGCGGCGCGGGTGGCCAATGTCATCCGCGATGTGGACCCGGATGTGCTCTGCGTGCAGGAAGGCCCCAGTGCGATGCCGGAAATGCAGCTCTTCATCGAGGCGCATCTGTCCGACAATGGCGTGCCGCGCTACGAGGCGCTGATCGGCAAGGCGGGCGGCGCGCAGAAGCTCTTTGTGCTGACCAAAGTGGGCGGCGCGGTGGCGGCGATCGACCATGCCACCGACGCGCCGACGCAAGAGCTGGAAAACGTGTGGCAGGCCGATGTCGATGGCGACCTCCTGTTGCAACCCTATGATTTCACGCGGCTTCCCATGGTCGTCGACCTTGACCCCCAGGCGGGCGCGCCGCTGCGGATCGTGGTGCTGCACACCAAGTCCAAATATGTCCACAACGGTCAGGCGCTGTTTGGCAACCCGGCGCGGCGGCATGAATTCATCGCCGCCGCGATGAAGGCCCGGCGCCGGATCTCTGCCGAGGGGTTCCGCCTGCGCAGCTATCTGGACCAGCTGGTCGCTGCCGATGCCGGGGCACGGGTGATTGTCACCGGCGACTGGAACGATGGTCCGGGGCCGGATTTCTTTGAGCGTCAGTATCTGACCCACAATATCGCCGACATCGTGCTGGGCAGCACCTTCTATCCCGATCTGATCTTTCGCCATCCGGTGCTGGAGCGGGTGCCCTCCACCGCGCTGTTCACGGCGCGGTTTGACGATTTTGTCGACGACATCCCGGACCGGCCCTTGCTGCTGGATCATTTTGCGGTGTCGCCGGGGCTGCACGGGGACATCCGCGATGCCGGGATTGCGCATGCGGAATACGAGCGCGAACTGGAGGGCAGCGGGGCAGCCCGGACCCAGCGGGCCAGCGATCACCGTCCGATCTGGCTGACGCTCTGACAGCGGTTGCGATCAGGCTACAGAAAACGGCTCCCGAAGAGACCTCTCCGGGAGCCGTTTTTTGATTTTGGGCCAAGGTCTTGGGCCAAGATCCTGAGCAGGGTTCGTAACCGGGATCCGGGACGAAAAACCGGGGCAGGCGGTTACTCCTGCTCGGCCAGGAAGCGTTCGGCGTCCAGCGCGGCCATGCAGCCCATGCCGGCGGAGGTCACCGCCTGGCGGTATTTGTGGTCGGTCAGGTCACCGGCGGCAAAGATGCCGGGGATCGAGGTCTCGGTGGTGCCGGGCTTGACCTTCACATAGCCGCCATTGTGGGTCTCCAGCACGTCCTTGACCAGTTCGGTGGCGGGCGCGTGGCCAATGGCGACAAAGACGCCCTTGGCCGGGATCTCGGTGATCTCGCCGGTCTTGGTGTGTTTCACCCGCACGCCCTCGACGCCAAGCGGCGCATCGGTGCCGACGACCTCTTCCAGCTCGTGGAACCAAAGCGGTTCGATCTTGGGGTTCTTCATCAGCCGGTCGATCAGGATCTTTTCGGCGCGCAGCTCGTCACGGCGGTGGATCAGCGTGACCTTGGAGGCAAAGTTGGTGAGGAACAGCGCCTCTTCGACGGCGGTGTTGCCGCCGCCGATCACCACGATTTCCTGACCGCGATAGAAGAAGCCGTCGCAGGTGGCGCAGGCGGAGACGCCAAAGCCCTTGAACTTCTCTTCCGACGGCAGACCCAGCCATTTGGCGCGCGCGCCGGTGGCCAGGATCACCGCATCCGCGGTGTAGGTGGTGCCGCTGTCGCCCTTGGCCACAAACGGGCGGGTGGAGGTGTCGAGCGAGGTGATGATGTCGCCGATGATCTCGGTGCCCATCGCCTTGGCGTGGGCTTCCATGTTGACCATCAGGTCGGGGCCCTGGATCTCGGTATGGCCGGGCCAGTTCTCCACCTCGGTGGTGGTGGTCAGCTGGCCGCCGGGCTCGATGCCCTGCACCAGAATCGGCTCCAGCATCGCGCGGCTGGCGTAAACGGCGGCGGTGTAGCCGGCCGGGCCGGAGCCGATGATCAGGACCTTGGTGTGGCGCGTGTCGCTCATGGTGTTTCCCCACGTCAGATGTGCTTGCGGTCTTGCCGCCGTCGGAGACTGCATATAACTGCGACGCGCGCATGCTTAAAGACCCTCATTCTTGCATCCTGTGCAAGCCCGGCTGCCTGTTTCCAAAGCAGCTGCCATCACAGCGGGCGCCGGGGTTACAAGAATGTTGCGAGATTGTGAAATATTGTTGCGTGAGTACGCGCCCCTGCTATAAGAAGTGCAAATTTCAGGAGAATGCACCCCATGGTCACCACACGTCTGGACCCGATCGACCGCAAGATTCTGTCGGAGCTACAGGCCGATGGCCGGATGACGAATGTCGAACTGGCCAAGCGCGTCGGAATTTCCGCGCCGCCCTGCCTGCGCCGGGTGCGGGCGCTGGAGGAGGCCGGGCTGATCCGCGGCTACCATGCGGAAGTGAACGACCGCGAGCTGGGCTTTGAGGTTCAGGTCTTTGCCATGGTGGGTCTGGAGAGCCAGGCGGAGGCGGAGCTGTCGGCCTTTGAGGAGAAATGCCGCGGCTGGCCGCTGGTGCGCGAGTGCCACATGCTGAACGGCGAGGTGGATTTCATCCTGAAATGCGTGGCGCCGGATCTGTCGACCTTTCAGCGGTTCCTGACCAGCGATCTGCTGACCACGCCGAATGTGGCCAGCGTCAAGACCTCGCTGGTGATCCGCGGCGCCAAGGACGAGCCCGGCGTGCCTTTTGACGTGCTGGAAGAACGGCTGGCGCGCGAGGCCTGATCCCCTCGGCGCGTCTGCGATCCGCGTGGTCATACGCTGCGCTGCGATGGCCCCCAGACAGATAACCCCGCACAGACAGAAAACGCCCGTCCCTGATGCCAGAGCGGGCGTTTTGCATGTTGTGCCGCCTGTTGGCGCGTCGCGGCCTTAGGCCTGCGCAACCCGGGTGCGGTCGAAGGCGAGCGGGCCAAACCCGGCGATCGAGTCCACCTGCGGGAACATGTTCAGATACAGCGTCTTGATCGGGTAGCTGACCAGCCGCAGCGCGTCGGGGCCGGGGTGATAGGTCTCGAACTCCAGCCCGCCGACGCGGATCACCGCATGCCGGGCCAGGCACAGGTGATACATGTCGACCGGCGCCGGGGGCGTGGTTTCGACGATGTTCATCCCGTCGAGGAATTCGGTCACCGGGGTCAGCAGCGGGCCCTTGTCCTCGGCTGGGCGCAGATGCGCCGGCGTGCGCAGCAGACGCGCGGCGGGGCCGGTCACGACGCAGGCGCTGGGCTTGGCCATGCCGAGGCTGTCGGCCATGAAACTGGTGAGCGCCAGCCGGGTCCCGGTGGCGGTCTTGCGGCCGGGGACCATCGTGGTCATGCCCTTCCAGACCACCGGCTCGTAGGTGCCGCTGTGGGTCAGGACCTGATCGCCGGGAAAGAGATCCTCGATCGCCACCGGACCATAATCCGTTTCCACCAGCGAGCCGCGGGTGAAGGCGGTGAAGGCCTGTTCGAACAGCGGCAGCGCCGGCGCGATGTGCCGGGTCTCGGCGAGGTTGCCATTCGGCAACAGGCTGGCCACCTCGTAGCGGCGCAACTGCGGTTTGGCCTCGGTGCGCGGAGCGGACGGGTCCCGCAGCAGCGGTTGGGTCTTGGCGATATTCGCGGCAGCGCGCTGCAACGACTGAGGTAAGGTCATGGCCCTGGCCTCCTTGCTTGTGGCACGAAGTCCGGCCCCCACCGGTGTCTTCGTGCGTGATGTGTGCCCCGCCCGGAACATGGCGCAGAACCGACCCCGGATCCGGACTGGTCAGCAGATCGACCAGCGGACCCCAAAACGGGGCGGCACGCGCAGGGGCGGGATATGCGTCCTGCATGGTCCGGGGGCGAGTGGTTGTCCCGGGTGCAGGGGCTGCCGGGTTCTCCGGCGGGAAAAATCCGCTCAGGCGGCCTTGGCGGTCTGGGTCGCAGCGGTCGCAGCGGTCTCGGCGGCCTTGGCGCGACGGCGGGCGATCATCGCCTTGCGCGTGGCGCCGCGGGTCCAGGGCATGCGGACCTCCTGTGCTTTGGAGGTGGCAATGATGGATTTCACGAAACGTGACTGCGACGGCATATTCAAACTCCCTGGCGCCCGAGGGCGGATCAAATCTTAACGCATTCTGTTTTCGACGATCATTGCGGTTTGAATATGACCAACTGGTGGAAACTGCGCAGGTCGTTAATAATTTGCCGGGGCAGCGTCCAAGGGTCTGAAATTCATGAATAAAATGACTCTGGTTGATGCAGGGGAAGGGGTGGTGCAGGGGCCGCGGCACAGAAATATGGCAGCATTGGCGCGGCGCGCGCGCCAGAGTGCTGACGCGCGATCACCTCTGTGTCAGAGCCGGATGCAGGAGATCAGGCGCCCGTAGTCGGCTTCCTTGGCGTGGGTGCTGCGGCGATAGGAATAGAACCGCTCTGGATCGCTGTAGGTGCAGTGGCGGGTCCATGCGCAGTGGTCGATGCCGGCGGCGCGCAGCCGGGCAAGGCCGAGGCCCGGCAGGTCGAACTGCATGCGGTCGCCCTGACCCTGGGCGAAGAATCGGCCATTGGCCGGATCCTGCATCATGAAATCATCAAAGAAGTCCGGTCCGACCTCATAGGCGCGCTGCGAAATCGTCGGGCCGATCACCGCGCGCAGATTGGCACGGTTGGCGCCGAGGGCCAGCATCGCCTCGACCGTGGCCTCCAGCACCCCGTCGAGGGTGCCGCGCCAGCCCGCGTGTGCAGCACCGATGACGCCGGCTTCGGGATCGGCGAACAGCACCGGCTGGCAATCGGCGGTGAGCACCGACAGCACCACGCCGGGGGTGGCGGTCACCATGGCATCGGCCCTGGGGCGGGGCGCGTCGGGATCTTCGGGCAGCCCGTCGACCACGGCCACATCGGCGGAATGCACCTGATGCATGCCGAGGAGCGCGTCGGTCGGGGCAGCCATCGCCGCAGCGACGCGGGCGCGGTTCAGCATCACCGCCTCGCGCTGATCCGAGGATCCGACGCCGCAGTTGAGCCCTGCAAACACGCCGGAGGAGGCGCCGCCCTTGCGGGTGAAGAACCCGTGCGCGACGGGGGCCAGAAGATCGGATGTGACAGATTCAAGCGTCATTTTTCCAGTCCTGCGGGGGGAGGGCATTGGGCGGGATAGAGGCCGAGCACTTTGAACAGGTTTCCCATTTCCTCCGGGTGCGTCAACCGTCGATGTGCGGCGATCAGCTGGTCGAGCGGATCTCCGTCCAGCCCGGCGGCCAGGGCGCGGGCGCGTTCGGAAATGCCGAGCCGCTCCAGGAACACGCCCTGCGGGGTCAGCCGCGTATGGGCGCAGCCGCAGGCGCGGGCGGCGCGGCAGAGGGTTTCGAAATCCACATGCGCGGTGAGATCGGCCGCGCCGGGGTGCTCCAGCGGATCGGCGGGGGCCTTCGCGCGCAGCGCTTGCAGGGTGTCGCCGAGCGACCGCCAGTCGCCGTAGTCCACCACCAGGGCGGCGCCGCCGTGCTCTGCGATGCGCTGGGCGATCGCCTCGGTGACGACCATGGCGATTTCGCAATGTTCCACCAGATCACCGTCGCGGGTGTCGTCGAGCCGATGCGCCAGGGCGGGCTGGGGGGCGGGCGCGCCGAGGCCCAGGGTCAGGGCTGTGGCTGCGCCGGTCTCGTCGGCCTCGGCGCGTCCGACCCGGCGTTCGCGCCACTGGTCGCCGTCGCGCTGAAACTGCCGGATCGGCAGCGCGTCGAAGAATTCATTGGCCACCAGATAGAGCGGCTGCTGGGGCAGGTCCTCGACCGAGGGCAGCCAGCGCGGGGCGTGGGACTTGAGCGCCGCCGCCTGCTGTTCGCGCAGGCGCGGGGCGGCCTCGATCAGCACCAGCTCCATGGCGTCGTGGAACCCGGGCACCGCGCGGGTGGCGCGCAGCATATCGACCATCAGGGTGCCGCGGCCGGGGCCGAGTTCGGCCAGGGTGAAGGGCGCGGGGCGTCCCTGGTCGAGCCAGGCCTGCACCAGTGCAAGGCCGAGGAGCTCGCCGAACATCTGGCTGATCTCCGGCGCGGTGATGAAATCGCCCTCGGCCCCGATCGCGGTGGCGGTGGTATAATAGCCGTGGGCCGGGTTCAGCAGGCATTCGGACATGTAATCCGCAACGCTGATCGGCCCGTCGAGGGTGATGCGGCGCAGCAGGGTTTCCATCAGGCTCATGCGGTGGCCTCCGGTGCAGCGGCGCGGCGGGCGCGCAGGAGGAACCACAGCCCCAGCGCGATCATCGGCAGCGACAGGGCCTGGCCCTGGGTCAGCCCGTAGCCGCCGATCTGCCAGGCGAGGCCCAGCGGGTTGCCCTCCGAGACAAACTGGGCATCGGGCTGGCGGAAGAACTCCACAAAGAAGCGGGCAGCGCCATAGCCGGCCAGAAAGGTGCCGAGGATGCGGCCGGGGGCCTGAAAGGCGCGGTGGCGGTAGACCAGCCACAGGATCAGCGCGCCGAGGATCAGACCCTCCAGCGCCGCCTCGTAGAGCTGGCTGGGGTGGCGGGCGCAGATCTCGCCCAGGGCCTGGCCGCAGTCCTGCGCGGCGCGGCCCGGAAAGGCAACGCCCCAGGGCAGGTCGGTGGCGCGGCCCCAGAGCTCGGCATTGACGAAATTCGCCAACCGCCCCAGCAGCAGCCCCGGGGCCACGGTATGGGCGACCAGATCGGCGATCTGCAGGCTGTTGATGTTCTGCGCCCGGGCATAGAGCCATGCGGCCAGCACCACCCCGAGCAGACCGCCATGAAAGGCCATGCCGCCCTCCCAGATGCGCAGGATCTGGGCCGGGTTCTGCAGGTAGACGGCGGGCTGGTAGAACAGCACATAGCCCAGCCGCCCGCCGAGGATCACGCCGAGGATGATCCAGGTCATCAGATCCTCGACCTGGCGCGGGGTCATCGGCGCGGTCTCTGCGGGCCAGAGCGCCGGGCGTTTGACCGCGCGCACGGCCAGGTGCCAGGCGATCAGGATGCCGACGATATAGGCCAGCGCATACCAGCGCAGCGCGAACTCCATGCCGAAGAGGGAGACCGAAAAGATCTCGGGCGAAAGGTTCGGGAAGGGGATCATGTCAGCCAGCATGGGGGTCTCTGTGCCTCTTTGGGGCAAGTCCTGTCAACGGCTTGCCGTTTCTGCCTCAAGCGCCCATATAGGGGGCAAGCCTCACAGAGGTAAGACATGAACCGGGAGATGGCCATGCAGACCCGCAACAAGATTATGGACGATATTTCGCAGCTGATGACCAACGCCATGGGCGTGGCGCAGGGGGCGAAGGACGAAGCCGAGACCGCGATGAAGGGCATGATCGACCGCTGGCTGGCCGATCGCGATTTTGTGACCCGGGAAGAGTTCGACGCGGTGCGCGCCATGGCGCAGAAGGCGCGCGAGGAAAACGCGGCGCTGAAGGCCCGGCTGGACGCGCTGGAAGCCAAGTCCGACTGACCCATCCGGGCGCGAACGGCCCATATGCCGGCCTATCCGCCCGGCACGGGCCGATCCGCCGCGCGCTGGTACCAAGCGGGAAAAGGGATGCGTCAACGCATCCCTTTTTCAGTTTGAGCCCGGGTCGGAGCGGATGCTCCGCCCCGGGCCGTGGCGCGTGCCGGGAGCGCCGCGCGGATCTTCTGATCGGGTGGCAGGTCAGGCGCGGGAGAGGACATGCCGCGCCCTTGGCGGGGCGGGGAATCAGCGCGGTTGCATGGCTGTCGCGGGGGGAATATGGCAGCGCGTCCGGGCCGTGGTCCGCAGCGCTGGCGCGGCCTCTCCGGTTCCGGACCACCAGTCTAGGCAGCTCGGGTAACGCTCCTGTGTCAGCCTAGCACAACACCGATATTTTGCACGTTTTTTCCAGTCATCCACAACTTATTGCAGTTGTCCCCAAATAAAGGGTTGCCAGACGCTGGCCGCAGGATCACCATATTTAGTAGGGAGCGGGGAGATCCTCCCCGGTCCTTAGATCAGACAGCTAGCAATAGGGGCACATCGGGTTCCCATAAGCTAGAGACCAGAGAGGTGGCATCATGGCACTTTCCGAGCACGAGTTGCAGGACGACCTTCACCCCATCGACATCGTTGAGAACCTGGCCTCCCATCACGACTGGGATTTCGACCGGATTGCCGACGATCAGATCGCCATGGCGGTCGAGGGACAGTGGCGCACCTATTCCCTGACGCTGGCCTGGTCCGATTATGACGAGACATTGCGGCTGGTGTGCAGCTTTGAGATGGAGCCGCCGGCGGCCAAGGTGCCGCAGCTCTATGAGCTGATCAACCATATGAATGACCAGTGCTGGGCCGGGGCGTTCAGCTACTGGCCGGAGCACAAGCTGATGCTCTATCGCTATGGGCTGGTGCTGTCGGGCGGGCAGATGGCCACGCCGGAGCAGGTCGATGCGATCGTGCAGGCGGCGGTGGGCAACTGCGAACGCTACTACCCGGCGATCCAGCTGATGGTCTGGGGCGAGCGCCCGGCCAAGGAGGCGATGCAGGTCGCCATTGCAGAGGCCTACGGGCGCGCGTAAGTCTTGCCCCCATCAACCGGTTTTGGATCGGTGACGAGCTGAACGACAGATGGGGGTTATCATGGATATGGAACAGATCGCGGCGCGGGGGCTGGTGCTTTTGGGCTGCGGCAAGATGGGATCGGCCATGCTGGCGGGCTGGCTGGAGCGCGGGTTGCCGCGTGAGGCCGTCTATGTGATGGATCCCAAACCTTCGGACTGGCTGAAGGGCACCGGGGTGCATATCAATGCCGCCGCACCGGAGGCGCCCGCCATCGTGCTGGTGGCGGTGAAACCCCAGATGATGGGCGCAGCGCTGCCCTCGGCGAAATCCTACGGCGGCGGTGCGACGCTGTTCATCTCGGTGGCCGCCGGCACGTCGATCCAGACCTTCGAGGGCATGTTGGGCGCCGGCACGCCGATCGTGCGGGCCATGCCCAACACGCCGGCTGCGGTCGGGCGCGGCATCACCGCGATCATCGGCAATGCCCATGTGGGCGAGGCGCAGCTGGCGCAGGCCGAGGCGCTGTTGCAGGCGGTGGGTCAGACCGTGCGGCTGGAGAGCGAAGGCCAGATGGATGCGGTCACCGGCGTCAGCGGCTCTGGTCCGGCCTATGTGTTCCACCTGATCGAGACATTGGCGGCGGCAGGCGTGGCGCAGGGCCTGTCGGAGGATCTGGCGATGCAACTGGCCAAGGCGACCGTGGCGGGGGCCGGAGCGCTGGCGGAGGCGGCCGAGGAAGATCCCGCCCAGTTGCGGGTCAATGTGACAAGCCCCAATGGCACCACTCAGGCGGCGCTTGAGGTGCTGATGGATGCGGAGGCGGGCTTCCCGCTGCTGTTGCAGCGCGCGGTGGCGGCGGCGGCCAAGCGGTCCGAGGAGCTGTCCCGTGGCTGAGATTTCCTTTGACGATTTTCTGAAGGTGGATGTGCGCGTGGGCACGGTGGTCCGGGCGGAAGCCTTTCCGGAGGCGCGCAAGCCGGCGATCAAGATGTGGATCGACTTTGGCGACGAGATCGGTGAGCGCAAGACCTCGGCCCAGGTGACGGCGCATTACGCGCCCGAGGCGCTGATCGGCAAGCAGGTGATGGCGGTGGTGAATTTCCCGCCGCGCCAGATCGGCACATTCATGTCCGAGGTGCTGGTGCTGGGGCTGCCGGACGCAAAGGGCGAGATCGTGTTGATCGGCCCCGATGGCGACGTGTCCGCCGAGGTGCCGACCGGTGGGCGGATGCACTGATGGCGGGCAGGGATGCGATGCGGGTGCTGGTGACGCGTCCGATGACGGCGGAGGTCACGGCGCGGGCGCAGGCGGAATTCGACGTGGAGATCCGCAGCCAGACCACGCCGATGGGGCGCGACGAGATGATCGCCAGCCTGCGCGATTTTGATGTGGTGGTGCCGACCCTGGGGGATGCCTATGGGGCGGAGATCTTTGCCGCCGCAGCGGCACCGCGCTGCCGGTTGCTGGCGAATTTCGGCGTTGGGTTCAATCACATCGATGTGGTGGCGGCCCGGTCTGCGGGGGTGGCGGTGACCAATACGCCCGGTGCGGTGACCGATGCCACGGCGGATATTGCGCTGACGCTGATGCTGATGAGTGCGCGGCGCGCGGCGGAGGGCGAGCGGCTGGTGCGCTCCGGCCAGTGGGCGGGCTGGCACCCGACCCAGATGCTGGGGCTGCATCTGACCGGCAAGCGGCTGGGGGTGGTCGGGCTTGGGCGGATCGGGGATGCGATCGCGCGGCGGGCGCATTTTGGCTTTGGCATGCAGATTTCCTATGTGGCGCGCAGCGACAAGGCGACGGACTACCCGGCCCGGCGTGCCGCGTCCCTGCCGGAGTTGGCAGCCGCCGTTGACATGCTGGTGGTTGCGGTGCCGGGCGGCGCGGAGACCCGGCATCTGATTGATGCGGAGGTGCTGGCGGCGATGCCGCGCCATGCGCATCTGGTCAATATCGCCCGCGGCGAGGTTGTCGACGAGGCGGCGCTGATCGCGGCCTTGCAGGCGGGGCAGATCGCCGGTGCGGGGCTGGATGTTTACGAGTTCGAGCCCGAGGTGCCGCAGGCGTTGCGCGCGCTGGACACTGTGACCTTGCTGCCGCATCTGGGCACCGCCACCGAGGAGGTGCGCAGCGACATGGGCCATATGGCACTGGACAATGTGGCGGCGCATCTGGCCGGGCTGTCGCTGCCCAACCCGGTGTAGGCGTAGCTCCCCTCCACCCAGCGCGGTGCACCGCCCCCTGCGGCAAGGGGGCGTGGCAGCTGTGCATGGGAAAAAGGGGAGGCTCCCGCGCCCGCAGGTGGTTTGGCCCGTGGGGCCGCACCCCCTTGGCGGCCTTGGGCCGGGCAGCCAGCCCAACGGGCTGGCTGCGGCACGCAAGGTGCCCTTGGCACCTTGCGTGCCAGGCCCAACCGAACCGGAGGTGCCATCGGCACATCCCTGTTTGGGCGGGAGCGGCCCCCGGATGGTCCTGATATCTCGTTCTGCCGGGGCACGGGGTGCAAAGAGCGGCGGCGGTGCGATCAGACGATGCGCAGTGCAGCGGGCTCATGCGATGTGTTTCGATGCGGCTGCAGGGGCGGGGTCCGGGAGGTCAGCGCTCCGGCGCATCCCCCATCGCCGCGCGCCAGTGGCGGCGGCAGAGCGACACATAGCTTTCATTGCCGCCGATCTGCACCTGATCGCCTTGGGTCAGGACATTGCCCTGATCGTCCTGGCGCACCACCATGGTTGCTTTTTTGCCGCAGTGGCAGATGGTGCGCACTTCGCGCATCTCATCCGCAAGCGCCAGCAGCGTCGCCGAGCCGGGGAACAGCTTGCCCTGGAAATCCACCCGCAGGCCGTAGGCCAGCACCGGCACCCGCAGATCATCGACCACCCGGGCCAGTTGCCAGACCTGATCGGGGGTCAGGAACTGCGCCTCATCCACAAAGATCGCGGCCACCGGTCCGTCCTCCAGCCGCCGCGTGACACGCGCGAAGAGGTCGTCATCGGGCAGGAACACATCCGCCTCGGCATTGATGCCGATGCGCGAGGCAATGCGACCGGTGCCGGCGCGATCATCGATGCGCGCGGTCAGCAGGTAGGTCTGCATGTTGTTCTCGCGGTAGTTGTAGGATGCCTGCAGCAGCACGGTCGACTTGCCGGCATTCATCGTGGAGTAATTGAAGTAGAGCTTGGCCATGGCGCGGGCTTACCCCGTCGCGCGGGTTCGGAAAAGCTGAAAATGCGCCGTCGCTGCTCCCGGGCGCCGGCCGTGGCAACAGCCCCCACCTTGAGCGGGGGGGCCTCCTGGTCGCAGGTTGGGCAGGTATCGGGCCAGATGGGCGGAACCGGGACTTGCACTGTCACCGGCGCGCCGCTTGTCTTGCGGAGACTGGCGGGCAGGGTGGAGGCCTGTCGCGGCGGATGTGGCGATGCCCCCAGAGCAAGAGCGTGGGCTCAGGGCACCCAGTGCCGTATTCTGAACCGCACCCGGACCGAGGGGGCATCCAAACGGGCAGACCAATTACCGCAACAAGGATCGAAACCTCACTCACAAGCACGACCCTCTCACCTGCCAGGACACCAATGGTCACACACGCCACTCGTCACGTTAAGCATTCACGGCAGGTATGGCAAAGGTATGCCAATTCAGTTAAGCAAACTTAATGGGAAATTAATCTCGAGGTTCCCCCGCCAGAGTGAGGCGGGGACATCGATTTGGGTGAAAGAGCATTATGGCGGATATCGGGACGTATCTGAAAAAACACACAGAAGCACTGGTGAAGGACGTGGGGATCGAAGCCGCCTGCCAGATCACCGGCAAGTCGAAGGCCACATTGGGACGCTATTATTCCGACAATGTGGAACATGCGGATCGTTTCATTCCCGTGGATGCGGTTGCAAAGCTGGAAGGGGCGTCGTCCTTTCCGCATGTGACCTCGGCGCTGGCGGATCTGAAGAACATCACGCTGTCCTATTCCGGCGAGCCCGGCACCGTGTCGCGCCCGGGCGGGGTCAACACCGATGTGATCGCGTTGAGCCGGCGCTTTGCGCAGTTGATGAGCGAGTATCAGGACGCGATCGCCGATGGCATCATCACCGTGAACGAGGCCAAGCGCCTGCTGAAGGAAACGGTGCTGCTGCAACAGGTGCTGCTGGATATGAAGCTGCACCTGGAAGAGGAAAGCACCTGACGCGCCCGCCCCGCTAATCCATTGGCGGTTGTGCGCAAGGGGGTGGGCCCCGCGGGCGTGCCGGAAGGCGGATTTTTCTGGACTTGATACGGCGCGACCCTGCCGGAGGTAGGGACCGTTGGATGGCACCGGGTGGATGGGGCCGGGAGCGGTTTTTTTGGGCTGCAAATTTCGGGTTTCAAACGGTGCGCGCCCTGACCGGGCGCGCGCTTTTTTGTTTGTCAGAAGATGAAAGGGACAAGCAAGGATCCACCAAAGCAGCAGCTTCAGATCCATCCCGGCCATGCCCCCGGTCTGCCGGACGCCGCTTGGGCGCAAGGAAAATAGCCGTATCCACGCCCGTCGCCCGTCGCCCGCAGGCGGGGCCGGGCGCGGAGCCTCGGCGATTTGCCGTGCCCCCGGCGCTGATACGTCCGGCTGTCGGGGCGCAGGGCGGGGATGGCTCCGAAGCAGCAGCGTCGGCGTCAGGCGGAGACAGGGGCCGCCTGGCGGCGCAGGATCACCGAGCCGACGGAATAGCCCGCCCCGAAGGAGCAGATCAGGCCGGTGTCGCCGGGGGCGAGATCGTCGGAATATTGCGAGAAGGCGATGATCGAACCGGCGGAGGAGGTATTGGCGTAGTCCTGCAGGATATTGGGCTGTTCGCCCGGCTCGGGGGTGCGACCGAGGACTTTCTTGCCGATGAAATCATTCATCGTCTTGTTGGCCTGATGCAGCCAGAGGCGCTTGAGCGCGGCGGCCTCCACCCCTTCGGCGGCCATGTGGTCGGCGATGTGCTGGCTGACCATCGGCAGCACCTCCTTGAACACCTTGCGGCCGTTCTGCATGAACTGCATGTCGCGGCGGTCGGTGACCCCGTCGGGGCGCGAGCGGCGCAGGAAACCGTTGTTGTTGCGGATATTGTTGGAAAACTCCGTGGCGCAGCGGGTCGAGAGGATCTCGAAATGGGCGCCGGTGGCATCCACCTGCCGCTCGATGAGGGTGGCGGTGGCCACATCGCCAAAGATGAAGTGGCAATCGCGGTCGCGCCATTCCAGATGGCCGGAGCAGATCTCCGGGTTGACCACCAGCGCGGTGCGGATCGAGCCCGCGCGCACCATGTCGGCGGCGGCCTGGATGGCGAAAGTGGCTGAGGAGCAGGCGACATTCATGTCAAAGGCAAAGCCGCCGCAGCCCAGCAGCTGTTGCACTTCGATGGCAACGGCGGGGTAGGCGCGTTCCAGGTTGGAGGCGGCGCAGATCACCAGGTCCACATCCGCGGCGGTGCGCCCGGCCTGGGCAAGCGCCTGTTTGGCCGCGTCCAGCGCCATTTCCGCCATGATGCCCGGTTCGTCATCGCTGCGCTGGCGTAGCCGCGGATGCATCACCTCCGGGTCGAGCACGCCGTTCTTGTCCATCACGTAGCGGCTCTGGATGCCGGAGGCCTTCTCGATGAACTCCTCCGAGGAATACTGCAACGGGGCGCGATCCCCGGCGGCAATCTCTGCGGCGTGCTCGGCGTTGTAGAGGTCCACATAGGCGTTGAAGGCGGTGACCAGTTCCGCATTGGTGATGCGCTCGGAGGGGGTGAAGACCCCGGTGCCGGTGATGGCGGGTGTATGCATGTCTGTGTCCCAGGTGGCGGATCCGTGACGGCTCCTGTCTCGAGGTGGCGCATATAGGGACCGTTTCAAGGTGCAAGGTCAAGGGTGGCAGCGGGCGCGGGGGCGCATGCCCTTGGGTCAGGTTGCAGCAAAAAGCGGGAAAGCTCCCCTTTAAATACTTCATGGTCTGAACTATCTCGCGGGCAGGAGACAGGACATGCATGCAGATTTTTCCGACAGCTGGGATCTCTTTACGCCCGAAGTGCAGGCCATGATGGGGGTCTTTGCGCTGCATTGGCAATTGGAGCAACGGCTGATTGATGCAAGTCTGGGGGAACAGCTGGGACGGTCCGAATGCCAGCTGCTGCTGATTCTCGCGCGGCCCCGCCGCATGGGGGAACTGGCGCGGCTGGCGTTGAAGGCGCCCTCGGTGGTGACCGCTGCGGCGGCGACACTGGAGGCGCAGGGGCTGATCCGGCGCGTGCGGGATGCGCGTGACGGGCGGGCCTGGCTGCTGGAATTGACGGAAGACGGACAGAACCGCCGGCAACAGCTTGTCGCCCGGGCCTCTGCGGTCTTCTATGAGACATCGGGCCTGAGCGAGGAGGAAGCCAAGCTTCTCGCCGGGTTGGCGCAAAAGATACATAACAAGGCCGTTCAGTCGGGCGCTGTGGGACCCTGTGAAGGAGACGAGACATGACATTGAGATCAATCCGGGCGGTGTTGCTGGGGGCGGTTCTTGCATTGCCGCAGACTGTCGGCGCGCAGGAGGAGGCCGAACCGGCGGCAGTGCTGAAGCCGGTGAAGCTGATGACCGCAAACGGGGGCGCATCGCCGCTGGAGCGGCAGTTTTTCGGCCAGGTGGCGGCGAAGGAGACCGTGGACCTGGCGTTTCAGGTCGGCGGCCAGGTGCTGCGGCTGCCGGTGACCGAGGGCGATGTGGTGCCCGAGGGGGAGCTGATCGGGCAGCTGGATCTCGAGACCTTTCAGTTGCAGCTGGAGCAGGCGGTCCTGAACAAGCAGCAGGCGGACCGCGCCAAGGAGCGCAACGAACGCCTGGCCGGAACAGTGAGTCAGGTGGCGATCGAGGATGCGGAGACGGCCGCGGGCCTGGCCGAAGTGGCCCTGCGCACCGCCCAGACCAATCTGGATCATGCGACGCTTTACGCGCCCTTTGATGCGCTGGTGGCCCGCCGCGAGGTGGCGCTGTTTTCCACGGTTTCGGCTGGAACGCCGATCGCCCGGCTGCATGACATGTCGGAGCTGCATGTGGAAATCGACGTGCCGGAGCTGCTGTTCCAGCGCGCCAGCGAAAGCGACACCTTTGACATCGTGGCAACCTTCCCGGGGTCGAGCACCGAATACCCGGCCGAGATCCTGGAATATGCCGCCGAGGCCTCGGCAGTGGGGCAGACCTATCGGGTGACCCTGCGGATGGACCCGCCGGAAGATCGCCAGATCCTGCCCGGGGCGTCGACCACGGTGAAGGTGCGGGTGATGACCGGGCGCCACCGGATCGCGCTGCCGGCGACGGCGATCGTGACCACGCCGGCGGGCGACACCGGGGTGATGATCTTCACCCCCACCGGCGCCGATCAGGGCTCGGTGCGCTGGACCGAGGTGGAGATTGAGCCGAACCAGTTCGGCACGTTTGACGTGCTGTCGGGGATCGCCGATGGCGACGAGGTTGTCCTGACCGGCGGTGCTGCGCTGGAAGACGGTCAGGCGGTGCGCCGCTTTACCGGTTTCAGCAACTGAGGCCCGCGACATGGATATTGCACGCGGATCGATCCAACGGCCTCTTTACACGTGGCTGATCATGCTCTTTGCCCTGTTCGGGGGCATCTGGGGGTTTCTCAACCTGGGACGGCTGGAAGACCCGGCCTTTACCATCAAGAACGCGGTGATCCAGACCACCTATCCCGGTGCCACCGCCGAGCAGGTGGCGCTGGAGGTGTCGGAGCCGCTGGAATCCGCCATCCAGAAGATGGAGGAAGTGAAGGAAATCAGCTCGATGAACCGGCCCGGCGTGTCGGTGATCGAGGTGGAGATGCAGGACACCTATGACGGCGACGAACTGCCGGCGATCTGGACCAAGCTGCGCGCCAAGGTGCGTGACGCGGCGCGGAGGCTGCCGGAGGGGGTCAGCGAGCCGCTGGTCAACGACAGTTTCGGCGATGTGTTTGGCATCTTCTACGCGGTGACGGCAGAAGGCTTTACCGACAAGGAGAAATACGAGCTGTCCACCTATCTGCGGCGCGAGCTGTTGACGGTGGACGGTGTGGCCGATGTGGATATTGCCGGGCTGCGCAACGAGACCATCTATGTCGAGCCGGACATGCCGATCGCCACCAACCTCGGGGTGTCGGTGCAGGCGATCGCCAATGCCATTGCCACCTCGAACTCGGTGACGCCTGCGGGCGAGATCAAGGCGGGGACGGTCAACACGCTGATGCAGACGCCGGAGGGCTCCGACTCGGTGTCCGAGATCGCCGGGCTGACGGTGGGCGTTGGTGGCGAGACCATCAATATCATCGATATTGCCAATGTCTGGCGCGGGCGCGAGATCGACCCGAGTGAGATCATTCGTTTCAACGGGGTCGAGGCCTTTACCCTCGGGGTGTCGGGCATTGCCAATGAAAACATCGTCGATGTCGGGCACCGGGTGGATGCCAAGCTGGCGGAGCTGGATGGCGAAATCCCGGTCGGGGTCGAGCTGCATCCGATCTATCAGCAGCATATCGTGGTGGAGAAGGCCTCCAACGACTTTCTGGTGAACCTGGCGATGTCGGTGGCGATCGTGATCGTGGTGCTGGCCCTGTTCATGGGCTGGCGTGCGGCGATCGTGGTGGGCTCCACCCTGCTGCTGACGGTGGTGGGCACGCTGTTCTTCATGGCGATCTTCTCGATCGAGATGGAACGGATTTCGCTTGGGGCGCTGATCATCGCCATGGGCATGCTGGTGGACAATGCCATTGTTGTCGCCGAGGGGATGCAGATCTCCATGCAGCGGGGCAAATCCTCGCGCGAGGCGGCGCATGAGGCGGCCTCCAAGACGCAGATCCCGCTGCTGGGGGCCACGGTCATCGGCATCATGGCCTTTGCCGGGATCGGTCTCAGCCCGGATGCCACCGGGGAATTCCTGTTCTCGCTGTTTGCGGTGATCGGCATTTCGCTGTTGCTGAGCTGGCTGCTGGCGCTGACGGTCACACCGTTGCTGGGGCATTATTTCTTCAAGCGTGGCACGGGCGAGGTGCAGGACAGCTATGGCGGTCTGCTGTTCCGGGCCTATGGCGCGCTGTTGCGTGCGGCGCTGAAGCTGCGCTGGCTGGTGGTCGCCGGTCTGCTGGCGATCACGGTGTTGTGTTTCATGGGCTTTGGCATGTTGAAGCAGCAGTTCTTCCCGAACTCCAACACGCCCTTGTTCTATGTCCACTACAAGCTGCCGCAGGGCACCGCGATCGAGACCACCTCGGCGCATATGGCGGAGGTCGAGGACTGGCTGGCAGCGCGCGATGACGTGGTGTCGGTGGCGACCTTCGTCGGCCAGGGGGCAACCCGGTTCCTGCTGACCTATTCGGCGCAGAAGGCCAACCCGAGCTACGGGCACCTGATCATCCGCACCGAGAGCCTGGAGCAGATCCCGGCCTTGCAGGCGGAGCTGGAATCCTACGGCAAGGCGCGGTTCCCCGAAGGCGAGTTCCGCACCGAACGGCTGGTCTTTGGTCCCGGCGGCGGCGCGCCGGTGGAGGTGCGGTTCTCCGGGCCCGATCCGGCGGTGCTGCGGCAGCTGGCGGAAGAGGCCAAGCTGGCGCTGGAAGAGGCAAGCGACCTGACCCGTGACATTCGCCACGACTGGCGCGAGCAGGAGCTGGTGCTGAAACCGGTCTATGCCACGGATCGGGCGCAGACCGCCGGGGTGACCCGGGATGCGATCTCCAACGCGCTGGAATTCTCCACCAACGGCATGACCACGGGCGTGTTCCGGGAGCGCGAGCGCCTGATCCCGATCGTGATGCGCCGACCGATGGAGGAGCCCTACAACCTGATGAACCAGGTGGTGTTCTCCGAAGCCGCGGGCGCCTGGATCCCGCTGGAGCAGATGCTCGACGGGGTGACCTACGACGTGCAGAACACACTGGTCCATCGCCGCGACCGGGTCTACACCATCACCGTGGGGGCCGATATCGACAGCGAGGTGACGGCGGCCACGGTCTTTGGCGAAGTGCAGGCGGCGGTCGAGGCGATCGAGGTGCCCCGGGGCTTCAAGATGGAGTGGGGCGGCGAGCACGAGAACTCCTCGGAGGCCAACGAGAGCCTTGGCAAGCAGCTGCCGCTGTCGCTCTTGATCATGGTGCTGATCTCGGTGCTGCTGTTCAACGCGATCCGCCAGCCGATCATCATCTGGCTCCTGGTGCCGATGAGCGTGAACGGCGTGGTGATCGGGCTGATGGGCACCGGCCTGCCGTTCACCTTTACCGCGCTGCTGGGTCTGCTGAGCCTGTCGGGCATGCTGATCAAGAACGGCATCGTGCTGGTCGAGGAGATCGACATCGTGCGGCGCGAGGAGGACCTGCCGCTGCGCGAGAGCATCGTCAAGGCCTCGGTCTCGCGTCTGCGGCCGGTGATGCTGGCGGCGGTGACGACCATCCTGGGCATGGCGCCGCTGATGAGCGATGCCTTCTTCGTCTCCATGGCGGTGACCATCATGGGCGGGCTGGCCTTTGCCACCGTGCTGACCCTGGTGGCTGCGCCGGTGTTCTACCTGATCTTCTTCAAGGGGGTGGAACGGCGCGAGCGCGCGGCAGCCGCGGCCTGAGCGGCATCAGGGCGCGGGCTGGCCTCGCGCCCTGGTGTCCTCTCGCGTCCTGGCGTCATTCCGAGATAAGAAAAGCCCCGGGGACCTGTCCCGCGGGGCTTTTCCGTTTGGGGGAGATCAAGAGACGGCCATCCGTGAGGGGTGAGAGAGCAACGATGGCCTGGAGGGAACATGATCTTCCGCTGCCCTTCTGGGCTGCTCTATGCAGGGATCACTGTGACGCGGCGACCGAGTCGGCGCAACGCGAGCGGCGTTATCCCAACGTAAAGATCTGACTCAATTGAGTGAAATTCTGCCGGGCTTTGCGTGCTTCCCCGTTAGATCAGGGGCACCAGCGGGACGTCGCAGGCGGCAAGTGTGAGCAAGGTACAAAGGCAGATCAGGTATCGCATGGGGCTGGGCTCCGGCGTGGTGCTGCAGGGAAACAGGCAAAGGGATAGCCGGGAAACCTTTCGGCTCTATGAAAGCTGTGAAAGGCGCGCCTCGGGATGAACCGGGGGTGGCGGCGGCAGCGCAGGCCCGCAGGGCCTGCGCTGCCGCCGCCCGGATCGGATCGCCTGTGGCGATCCGACCGCCCTGCGGGCTCAAACAAGAAAACGCCCCCGGAACGGGGGCGTTTGCCGTTTTTTGAAAGGGGCAGGGCTCAGCCCTGCAGGCTCTTCACCTCGACGTCGCCCTCTGCCTGCGCCTGGATGGCGCGGGCGGCGGCATGGGCGCCGGCGGCGGTGGTGAAATAGGGGATCTTGTCATAGAGCGCCACTTCGCGCATCGGCTTGGAGTCCTCGACCGCCTGAGCGCCTTCGGTGGTGTTCAGCACCAGCTGGATGCCACCGTCCTTGAGCATGTCGACCACATGCGGGCGGCCCTCGTAGACCTTGTTGACCACCGAACACGCAACTCCGTGACCGGAGAGCCAGCCCTGGGTGCCGCGGGTGGCGACCAGTTCAAACCCCTGATCCAGCAGGATGCGGGCGGTATCCAGCATCACCTCGGTCTTGTCGGTATCGCGGATCGAGATGAAGGCGCGGCCCGCGCTGGGCAGCACCATGCCGGCCCCCATCTGCGCCTTGAGGAAGGCGCGCGCAAAGCTGCGGTCCCAGCCCATGACCTCGCCGGTGGAGCGCATTTCCGGGCCGAGGATGGTGTCGACACCGGGGAAGCGGGCGAAGGGCAGCACCGCCTCCTTGACCGAGAACCACGGCATGTCCGGGTCGGCCAGCGTCATCGGGTCGGCCATCGGCGTGTCCACGTCATAGCCCGCATCCGGTTCATAGGGCGCGCGCTGGGGGAAGTTCGCCAGCGGCTCGCCCGCCATGATGCGCGCGGCGATGGAGGCAATGGCGCTGTCGGTGGCCTTGGCCACAAAGGGCACGGTCCGGGACGCACGCGGGTTGACCTCGATCAGGTAGATCTCATTGTCCTTGATCGCGAACTGCACGTTCATCAGGCCAACCACATTGAGCGCCTTGGCCAGCGCAAAGCTCTGCTCCTTGATGCGCTCGATCACATCCTTGTCGAGCGAGTAGGGCGGCAGCGAGCAGGCGCTGTCGCCGGAGTGCACGCCGGCCTCCTCGATGTGCTGCATGATGCCGGCCACATGCACGTCGGTGCCGTCGCAGAGCGCGTCCACATCCAGTTCCACCGCGCCGGAGAGATAGCTGTCCAGGAGCACCGGGCTGTCGCCGGAGACCACCACGGCCTCGTTGATGTAGCGCTTGAGGTGATCCATGTCGCGCACGATCTCCATCGCACGACCGCCCAGAACATAGGACGGACGGATGACCAGCGGGAAGCCGATCTCTTCTGCGATTTCAAGTGCTTGTGTGTCCGTGGAGGCAATGCCGTTCTTCGGCTGCTTCAGCCCCAGCTCATTGACCAGCGCCTGGAAGCGCTCGCGGTCCTCGGCCAGGTCGATGGCGTCGGGCGTGGTGCCGAGGATCGGGATGCCCTCGGCCTCCAGCGCATTGGCGAGTTTGAGCGGGGTCTGGCCACCGAACTGCACGATGACGCCGTGCAGGGTGCCGTTCTCCTGCTCGACGCGCAGGATCTCCATCACGTGCTCCATGGTCAGGGGCTCGAAATAGAGGCGATCCGAGGTGTCATAGTCGGTCGACACCGTCTCCGGGTTGCAGTTGACCATGATGGTCTCGTAGCCCGCGTCGGTGAGCGCAAAACAGGCGTGGCAGCAGCAGTAGTCGAACTCAATGCCCTGACCGATGCGGTTGGGGCCACCACCGAGGATGACGACTTTTTTCTTGTCCGAGGGGCGCGCCTCGCATTCCACGTCGCCCATCATCGGGGCCTCGTAGGTGGAGTACATATAGGGCGTCTGCGCCTCGAATTCGGCGGCGCAGGTGTCGATGCGCTTGAACACGGCCTTGACGCCGAGGTTGTGGCGGGCGCGGCGCACGTTGTCCTCGTCGCGACCGGTGAGCGCGCCGAGGCGGGCGTCGGTGAAGCCGAGCATCTTGAGCGCGCGCAGGCCGTCCTCGCGCATCGGCAGGCCGTTCTTGCGCACGTCGCGCTCGGCGTCGATGATCTCGCGGATGCGGGCGAGGAACCAGGGGTCGAACTTGGTGACGGCCTGGATCTCGTCATCGGACAGCCCGTGGCGCATCGCCTGGGCGATGGTGCGCAGCCGGTCCGGGGTCTGCTGGCTGATCGCCTTGATGACGGCGGCCTTGTCATCCGAACCGACGCTTTCCCAGAGCCCCGCCTGCACACCGGGGATTTCCACCTCGTCAAAGCCGGTGAGGCCCGATTCCATCGAGGCCAGCGCCTTTTGCATCGATTCGTGGATGGTGCGGCCGATCGCCATTGCCTCGCCCACGGATTTCATCGCGGTGGTGAGGAAGGGCTCGGCACCGGCGAATTTCTCAAAGGCGAATTTCGGGATCTTGGTGACCACATAGTCGATGGTCGGTTCAAAGGAGGCCGGCGTCACCTTGGTGATGTCGTTGTCCAGCTCGTCCAGCGTGTAGCCCACGGCGAGTTTCGCGGCGATCTTGGCGATCGGGAAGCCGGTGGCCTTGGACGCCAGCGCCGAGGAGCGCGACACGCGCGGGTTCATTTCGATCACCACCATGCGGCCATCGTCGGGGTTCACCGCCCATTGCACGTTGGAGCCGCCGGTCTCGACGCCGATCTCCCGCAGCACCGCGATCGAGGCGGTGCGCATGATCTGGTATTCCTTGTCGGTGAGCGTCAGCGCCGGGGCCACGGTGATGCTGTCGCCGGTGTGCACGCCCATCGGATCGACGTTCTCGATCGAGCAGACGATGATCGCGTTGTCCGCCTTGTCGCGGACCACTTCCATCTCGTATTCCTTCCAGCCCAGCAGGCTTTCGTCGACGAGGATCTGGTTCACCGGCGAGGCATCCATGCCGGAGCGGCAGTAGTGGATGTAATCCTCGCGGTTGTAGGCCACGCCGCCGCCGGTGCCGCCGAGGGTGAAGGCGGGGCGGATGATCGCGGGCAGGCCGATGCCTTCGAGTTCCTCCAGCGCGATCTGTACGCCAGCCTCCAGATCCGCGGAGCCGTTTTCCTTTTTGGGCGCGGTGACGATGGTGGCGCGCGGGTTTTCCAGACCAAGCCGGTCCATCGCTTCGCGGAACAGCTTGCGGTCTTCGGCCATCTCGATGGCCTCGCGCTTTGCGCCGATCATCTCGACGCCGAATTTCTCCAGCACGCCCATTTCCTCAAGCGCGAGCGAGGTGTTGAGGCCGGTCTGCCCGCCCATGGTCGGCAACAGCGCGTCGGGGCGTTCCTTCTCGATGATCTTGGCGACCACCTCGGGGGTGATCGGTTCGATATAGGTGGCGTCGGCCAGCCCCGGATCGGTCATGATCGTGGCGGGGTTGGAGTTCACCAGGATGACGCGGTAGCCTTCTTCCTTCAGCGCTTTGCAGGCTTGCGCACCGGAGTAGTCGAATTCGCAGGCCTGACCGATGATGATCGGTCCCGCGCCAATGATCATGATCGACTGGATATCGGTTCTTTTGGGCATGGCGTGGCGTCCTCTTGGAAAACTATGCGGCGTGGCAGTCTGAATCAGGCGCGGGCAGCGCCCAAATTGTCCTGCGTTATAGGGAGCGAGACAAAAGGTGCAAGGGGGATCGGCCCTGTGACGCATTTTGCCGTTTTCGGGCCTTTCCCGCGGCAGGCAAACCGCTATATGCGGGGCTCCACCAGCCTGCGAGGAGACTCTGACGGTGCGACTGCGTTTTGACAATGGCCCGGTGAGCGGGGATCAGGGCGGAGCGGTTCGGTTTGCCGACCCGGTGCGGATGATCGCTGCCACCTGTGCGCAGGAGGTGCCGGATGCGCTGGCGGCCTTGGATGAAGCGCGCGCCGAGGGCTATTGGGTTGCGGGCTATGCCTCTTACGAGCTGGGCTATGCGCTGGAGCCGCGCCTGCTGGCGCGGATGCCGGAGCGCCGGCGTCTGCCGTTGATGCAGTTCGGGGTGTACCGTGCGCCGGCGCGCGCCGATGTTCCGCGCTGGGCGGGCGATGCGGGGTTTGGCGAGGCGGTGCCGCGCTGGGATGCGGCGCGCTATGCTGAGGCCTTTGACCGGGTGAAGGCGCTGATCGGGGCGGGCGACATCTATCAGGCCAATCTGACCTTTCCCATAGATGTGCCGGCCTGGGGCCGTCCAGAGGCGCTCTATGCGGCGTTGGCGGAACGTCAGCCGGTGGGTCACGGGGTCCTGATCGAGCAGGAGGGCCTGCCCGCGATCCTGTCGCGCAGCCCGGAGCTGTTCTTTCGCACCACGGGTGAGGGCGTGATCGAGACCCGCCCGATGAAGGGCACCCAGCCGCGCAGCGCCGATCCGGCGGAGGATGCGCGGCGGCGCGAATTCCTGCAGGCGGACGAGAAGAACCGGGCCGAGAACCTGATGATCGTGGATCTGTTGCGCAATGACATCAGCCGCGTGGCCGAGACCGGATCGGTGCGGGTGCCGGAGCTGTTCGCGATCGAAAGCTATGCGACCGTGCATCAGATGGTGTCGCTGGTGCGGGCGCGGCTGGCCGCGGGCTGTGGCCTTGCCGAGATCTTTGCCGCGCTCTATCCCTGCGGGTCGATCACCGGAGCGCCGAAGATCCGCGCCATGGAGGTGCTGCGCGACCTGGAGCCCTGGGCGCGCGACATCTATTGCGGCTCGATCGGCTGGGCGGCGCCGGACGGGCGGTCGGAGTTCAACGTGGCGATCCGCACGGTGCTACTGGACGGCGACCGCGCGACGTTCAATGTCGGCGGCGGGCTGGTCTGGGACAGCACCGCCGCGTCGGAATATGAGGAAGCGCTGTGGAAAGCCCGATTTGCACAGGTGACGACGCCGATTTCCGCCTGATCGAGACCTTTGGCTATGTGCCCGGCCGCGGTGTCGCGCGGCTGGCGCTGCACCTGGCGCGGATGGCACGGTCGGCAGAGGCCTTTGGCATCGCCTTTGATGCCGCTGTGGCTTCGCGTTTGGTGGCGGGGCTTGGGGGCGCGGCACCGCTGCGTTGCCGGATGACCCTGGCGGCAGATGGCGCGCTGGATCTGACCACATCGCCGATGCCGCCCGCTGCACCGGTGTGGCGGTTTGCCATCGCCGAGGCGCGGCTGGAGGCGGAGGACCCGTTCTTGCGCCACAAGACCACCCGGCGGGGGCTCTACGATCAGGTGCGGCACGAGCTTCCGAACGGGCTGCAGGAAATGGTGTTCCTGAACACGCGCGGAGAGCTTTGCGAGGGGACGATCACCAATATCGCCATCACCACGGCGCAGGGCGACAGGCTCACACCGCCGCTGGCCTCGGGCTGCCTGCCGGGGATCTGCCGTCAGAGCCTGCTGGAGGCGGGCGCGCTGCGCGAGGCGGTTCTGACGATGGAGGATCTGCGGCAGGCGCGGGAGATCCACCTGATGAATGCACTGCGGGGACAGATGCCGGCGCAGTTTGGGCGCTAGACCCGCGCGGCTCTTCCCAACGGGTGTTGTGGTCAGGATACCGGAGAGGAGGGGGGCAGCCGGTCCCCACTGGGGGCCGGCTGCGGCGCCGCGCATCGCGCGGCGCCCGGCCCAACCGCAAGGTGTTGCCCTGCCTGTGCAGGGCGGCCCGCGTGGGCGGGAGGGCCCCCGTCCCCCTGCGGTGGTGCGAAACAGGGCGATCGGGACGCTCAATTGGCCCGGTTTGCTTGACAAGACCGGTCGAACCCTGTGTACGGGTGCGGATGAATTTTGCCCGGCGCTGATGCCCCGCATCGCGCCAGCCGCAGCCGAGAGAGACCAGATCCATGCACGCATACCGCAGCCACACCTGCGCCGAACTGAACAAATCCCACGTCGGCGAAACCGTTCGCCTGTCCGGCTGGGTCCACCGGGTCCGCGACCACGGCGGCCTCTTGTTCATCGACCTGCGCGACCATTACGGCGTCACCCAGGTGATGGCCGACCCCGACAGCCCGGTGTTTGCCGAGATCGAGAAGGTGCGCTCGGAATGGTGCATCCGCATTGACGGCAATGTCATGGCCCGCGACGACAGCCTGGTGAACCCGAAGATCCCCACCGGCGAGATCGAGGTGTTCATCCGCGACATCGAAATCCTCGGCAAATCCGAAGAGCTGCCGCTGATGGTCTTTGGCGAGCAGGAATACCCGGAAGAAACCCGCCTGCGCTACCGCTACCTCGACCTGCGGCGCGAGAAGATGCAGAACAACATGGTGCTGCGCGCGCAGATGATCCAGTCGATCCGCAAGCGCATGTGGGACAAGGGCTTCAACGAATACCAGACCCCGATCATCACCGCGTCCTCCCCCGAGGGTGCGCGCGACTTCCTGGTGCCGTCGCGCCTGCACCCGGGCAAGTTCTACGCGCTGCCGCAGGCGCCGCAGCAGTTCAAGCAGCTGATGATGGTGTCGGGCTTTGACAAGTATTTCCAGATCGCGCCCTGTTTCCGCGACGAGGACCCGCGCGCCGACCGCTCGCCCACCGATTTCTACCAGCTCGACATGGAAATGTCCTTTGTCACCCAGCAGGATGTGTTCGACACCATCGCGCCGGTGATGGCGGGTGTGTTCGAGGAATTCGGCAAGGGCCGCAAGGTGGATGCTGCCGAAGACTGGCCGCAGATCTCCTACAAGGACGCGGCCCTGTGGTATGGTTCCGACAAGCCGGATCTGCGCAACCCGATCAAGATGCAGGTGGTGTCCGAGCATTTCGCGGGCTCCGGGTTCGCGATCTTTGCCAAGCTGCTGGAGCAGGACGGCACCGAGATCCGCGCCATTCCGGCTCCCACCGGCGGCAGCCGCAAGTTCTGCGACCGCATGAACGCCTTTGCCCAGAAAGAAGGTCTGCCCGGCATGGGCTATATCTTCTGGCGCGAGAAGGACGGCGAAATGGAAGCCGCAGGTCCGCTGGCCAAGAATATCGGGCCAGAGCGCACCGAGGCGATCCGCCAGCAGCTGGGGCTGGGCGTTGGCGATGCGGCCTTCTTCCTCGGCGGCAAGCCGAAGACGTTCGAGGCCGTTGCAGGCCGCGCCCGCAACGTGATCGGCGAGGAGCTGGGCCTCACGGACAAGGACCGCTTTGCCTTTGCCTGGATCGTGGATTTCCCGATCTACGAGAAGGATGAGGAAACCGGCAAGATCGATTTCGAGCACAACCCCTTCTCCATGCCGCAGGGCGGGATGGAGGCGCTGGAGGGCGACCCGCTGGCCGTGCGCGGGTTCCAGTATGACCTCGCCTGCAACGGCTACGAGCTGGTCTCGGGCGCGATCCGGAACCACAAGCCGGAGATCATGTTCAAGGCCTTTGAAATCGCGGGTTACGGCAAGGAAGAAGTCGAAAAACGCTTTGGCGGCATGGTCAATGCCTTCCAATATGGCGCGCCGCCGCACGGGGGCTGCGCGGCTGGTATCGACCGGATGGTGATGCTTCTGGCGGATGAAGCCAATATCCGCGAGGTCATCATGTTCCCGATGAACCAACGCGCCGAAGACCTGATGATGTCCGCGCCCTCCGAGCCGATGTCGGAGCAGCTGATGGAACTTGGCCTGCGTGTGATCCCGCAGGACGACTGATGCTGAGGCATCGGTAGAGTGTGATGGGGGCGGCCAGTTTGGCCGCCCCTTTTCTTTGGTCAGCGCGCGTTTCCGGGGCTGCCAGGGCGGCGTGTTTCAATACGGAGGGTCTTGCCTGGCACAGTTATCCTGAGGGGGCAGGGCGACGACTGAAGGCACGCTGATCCATATGCGGGTGCACGCGACCTGGTGCCCGGCGTGTTGCGCATTCTGTTCCGTTTTGTTGGGCGCCGCGTCGGGCCGCTGTCTCGAACGCGCATCGTCGTGTGGGTTGATCGCGATCAGATACTCGAGATCCGTCAAGCCTGCGCAGCGAATGGCGACGGTATTCCGCGTTCCAGGGTTCTGTGACCAAACCTGTCGCGAAAGGGGGGCTTGCAGGTGGGGAGGCTTGCCGGGGGCGCTCAATTCCGGGCGCAGCAATGACCGTAATGTATGGCCAGTGGAAAACCCGGGCCCGCTGATTGGACTGTTGGCGCAGGCGCCAAAGGTCCGGATCTAGCGCAGCCGGAACCGACGGCGGGAGGGGCGGGGTTTTCCCACATCCGGTCGGCTCGGGATCAGACGGGACTGAAGCCCGAGGACGATGATCAGGGTCAGCGATGCGATCAGCAGCGTTTCGAGCATGATCAGATCGCGATCTTGCGCTGAAGTCGTTCCTGCACCAGATCGGCGACATGGGCGGCTTCGACGGCGATCGGGCCGCCGCTGCTGCGGGTTTCGGCCAGCCGGGTTGCGGCCTTGGCAAGCGGCGCATCTCCGACGCTGCGGGCCACACCGCCGAGGAATTGTGCCAGATAGTCCAGCGTCTTTTCATCGGTGGCTTCGCCCAGCACTTCGGCGGCGTGGGCCATATCGTCGCGAAAGGCGAGCAGGTCCGGTTCCACCGCTTCATCCGTCATCGGACGGGGGCCGAGCGGCTGGCGTTCGGGCGGCAGGTTGGACAGGATCGCGTTCTGAAACGCCGAGAGGGAGACGATCGGCTTGGGCAGGAAACTGTCGGCGCCGGCGGCCAGCGCGGTGGCTTCGGCGTTGTCATTACCGGAGATGCCCAGGATCACGGCAACGCGCGGATTGGCGTCGGCAAGCGACTGGATCAGATCCGCACCGGAGCCATCGGGCAGGCCGAGGTCGATGATCACCACCGAGGGGCGATAGACCTGGAGGTGCTTGCGCGCCGATTTCAGACTGTCGGCCCGTCGGATGCGTGCGCCGCTGCGCAAGCACAGAAGGCGCAGTGCCTCGCAGGCGTAGCGGCTGTCTTCGACCACCAAGATCGTCAACCCCAGAAGCGGGCGGCGTCCACTTCCCAGGCGGGTTGCGGAGGCAAAGAGATCCGAATCATCCATGTTCTGACCCTCACTGATTACATGGGTCGACGCTATGGATTCTGGGCTAACAACTCATTAACGGGGCGGGCTGTGACCACAGGACGCGGCGAGATACAGCTTCAGCGTGTGTGGATGGGCTTGCAACAAACATGCGGGTTTGGTCTGTACGGGGACATATCATTTCCAATGCTGAGGGGCCTCGCCATGATCGGACGTCTGAACCATGTTGCCATTGCCGTGCCGAATCTTGAGGCCGCGGCGGCACAATACCGCGATACGCTGGGGGCCAAGGTGGGCGCGCCGCAGGCGGAGCCGGAGCACGGTGTGACGGTGGTTTTCATCGAGCTGCCCAATACCAAGATCGAGCTGCTGCATCCGCTGGGGGAGGCCTCGCCGATCCAGGGGTTCCTCGACAAGAACCCGGCCGGCGGCATTCACCACATCTGCTATGAGGTCGAGGATATTCTGGCGGCGCGGGACCGGCTGCAGGCGCAGGGCGCCCGGGTGCTGGGCACCGGAGAGCCCAAGATCGGCGCTCATGGCAAGCCGGTGCTGTTCCTGCATCCCAAGGATTTCAACGGCTGCCTGGTGGAACTCGAACAGGTTTGAGACTAGATAGACCGCAAGCTGGCAAGGCGGTCGGATACGGGCCCTGATGCCGGCTGTGGCGTGTGACGGGGCGCAGTCTTCCCCGTATATGAGAGGAATATTCCATGGGTATCACATCCGCGATCGTGCTTTATGCGGTGATCTGGTTCCTGACCTTCCTGGTGGTGATCCCCATCCGTCTGGAAACACAGGGCGACGTGGGCGAGGTGGTGCCTGGCACCCATGCCGGCGCGCCCGAGCGGCATTTCCTGAAGCAGAAGGCCTGGATCACCACGGCGGCGGCGGCGGTGCTCTGGGCGATCATTGCCGGGGTCATCCTGTCCGGGGCGATCAGCGTCAATGATTTCGACTGGTTCGACCGGCTGCCAGACCGTCCCTGACACACGCTCTGACGATCCGGTGATTGCTGTCGCCCCCGCGCGGGCCTCGGCGACGGAAACATAAAAGGACGGGAAGGCTCCCGCCCGTTGGCCCGGTCTGACACAGACCAGGCCGCCCGTTGGGCCGCGCGCCGGTCCTGGCGGACCGGCGCAGGGCGCTAGGATCGGACTTGGGCACATCCTCGCCACCGGCGCATCCGCCGCGCCCCGTCAGGGGCGCGGCCGGGCCCAAGGCTGATTGGGTCGCATCTGTGATGCGGCGCACAGGCGCGGGAGCGCCCCCGCTGACAGGCAGCCGGGGACCTCCGGTCACTCCGCCCGCCACAGGGCGTGGAAGATATGGGTGAAGGTGGCGGCGCCGAGGATCGGGATCACCAGGTTCACCAGAGGTAGTGACAGCGGCATCGCCATCAGCACCCCCGCAGCCCAGATCGTGGCACCATGACGGCGGCGCAGCCGTTTCGCCTCCACCAGACCGACCCGGCGCGCGGCGGCGAGGGTGAAATACTCCCGCCCCAGCAGAAACCCGTTCAGCCCCCAGAAGATGAACAGGGCCGCCGGCGCAAACATCAGATACAGCACCAGCGCCAGCACATTGGCAGTGATCAGCACGCCGAGGAAGTTCACCGTGTCCTTCACCCCGTCCCAGACCGAGAGCCCGGGCACCGGCGCAAGATGCGGGTAGTGGCGGGCCTCCACCGCGGCAGCGACCTCATCCAGGAACATCGAGGTGATCGCAGAGGCGACCGGCACCATCAGAAACACCGACAGCAGCATCATGAAGAAGAACGAGCCCACCGACAGCAGGTCGTTGAGCCAGGTCACCTCGCCGATCAGGGGCAGGGTGGTTTCCGGTCCCACCATCCATTGGATCAGCATCAGCAGCGCCGCATAGGCGACCACCAGCAGCGCGAAGGTCAGGCCGACGCCAAGGAACAGCACCCGGCGAAAGCGCGGATCGCCGGTCTGGGCCAGGGCCTTGCCAAAGGCGGTGAAAATCATGTCTCGACCCAGCTGGTGAGCGCTGCCACATCGGGACGCGGGCGGTCGGGCGGCACCGCACCTTCAGTGGCGATATGCACCAGTCCCGCGATGCGCTCGTTGGGGGCGAGGTCAAAGGCGGCCTCGCAGAAGCCCCGGTCGTGGCTCATCCAGCCCGAGAGCCAGTTCGCCCCCCAGCCAGCCGCCAGCGCCGCGTTCAGCAGGGCCAGACAGACCGCGCCCGCGGAATAGGTCATTTCCAACGCCGGGATCTTGGGGTTGTCCTTCTGGATCTCCACCACCACCACGGCAAGCTGGCCGAGGTCGAACTGGCTGCGGGCCTTGGCGATGTCGTCCGCCGATTTGCCCAGGCGCGCGCCGGTTTCCTCGGTCAGCTGCGCCAGCCGCGCCATGGCGCCGTGTTCCACCACGATAAAGCGCCAGGGCTCCAGCTTGCCATGGTCCGGCGTGCGGGCGGCGGCGGTCAGGAGGTCCATCAGCTCCGCGCGGTCGGGCGCCGGGGCGACCAGGGTCTTGGCCGGGCGGGAGCGGCGACGGTGCAGGAAGTCGAGGACGGCCTCGTTGCGTTGCGGCATATGTAAAACCTCTTTACATTTGGTCTCCCCCTATGTCGGGCAGCGGGAGCGGGGTTTCAAGGGGAAAGGGGCCGGGCTGCGGACCTGGATGAGGGCGGGCACGCGGGGCTGGGACCGGATCGTCACAGGGTGTACGAAGGCGCAGGTCGGTCGTCCACTGGTGCGGCTGCACAGGCAGGCGAGCGATGACGCACATTGCGCGAGAAGGGGATCGACATATGGCACGGCCAAAGGCGCGGGAACTGGCGGATCTGAGCGACCTTGCGCAACCGGGGGCGGAGATCGCGGTGCGGGTGACGCCGCGATCAGCCTATAACGCGGTGGTGCGGCGGGGGGATGTCATCAAGGTGCTGGTGACGACAGTGCCCGAGGGCGGCAAGGCCACGGCGGATGTGCAGGCGCTGCTGGCCCGCGCCCTTGGTCTGGCACCGTCGCGGCTGGAGTTGCGGCGCGGCGCTGCCGCGCGGGACAAGGTCTTTGTCATCCGCAATAGCGATTAAGGACGGCCTGCGGCGGGGCCACAGGGCGCGCTGCGGTCTCCGGCGGTGCCCGGCACAGGCAGAGAGGGCTGACGCGGCCGTTGGCGGGGCTCAGCCGTTCTTTTCCAGCACCAGGCGATAGACGCCTTCGGGCAGATCCAGCGCTGCGGCAAGATCCTGCACCTGTTCCGGCGACAGGGTGATGCGCTGCACGACATTGGTGCGCGGGTCGAATTGTTCGATGGTCACGCATTCGGCAAAGGCGTTCAGGATCACATCCTCGTTCAGATGCGTCTTGCCCTCGTCGACGAGTGTGATCACGGTGGAATCGAATTCGTGCTCGATGGTAAACATGTCTCCAGAGTGCCACCCTGTGCCCGTCTCTGGCAAGCCGGGATCGGGGGCGCCGGGCCGCTGGCACGCATTCCCGCCAACCGTTTGCACCCGCGCGGTGATCCGGTCTAGCGTGGAGAGGGTCTAGTTTTGGAATAGCATGCGCCGTTATCTGATTCTCATTCTCCTGTGGGTGGCAGGCTGTACCGGGGTGATGCCCGATGATCCGGCCTATCGCGCCTTTGTCGCGGTGGCGCAGGACGTGGAGCCCGTGGCGGAAGCCGAATGCATCAAGCAGAACCCCAACCGCAACTGCGATTTCGACGTGCAGCTGGATCTCGACCCGCAGGCGCCGGCCAATGCGTTCCAGACCGTTGATCGCAACGGGCGTCCGGTGGTGATCTTCACCGCCGCCATGCTGGAGACCTTTCGCAACCCCGACGAGATGGCCTTTGTGATGAGCCATGAGGTGGCGCATCACATCCTCGGGCATCTGGATCAGCAGCGGCGCAACGCGGTGCAGGGGGCGGTGTTCCTGGGCGAGCTGGTCTCGCTCGAAGGGGGCACACCGGAGGAAATCGCCAATGCGCAATATGTCGGTGCGGTGGTGGGCGCGCGCAGCTATTCCAAGGCGTTCGAGCTGGAAGCGGATGCACTGGGCACGGTGATCACCCATCTGGCGGGCTATCGCCCCAGTGTCGGGGTCCGCTTTTTCGAGCAGATCCCCGATCCCGGTGATGCGTTCCTCGGCACCCATCCGGCCAATCCGGACCGTATCCTGGTGGTGCGGGAGACGATCCGCACCTACGGGCTGAACTGAGGCAGGCAATGACACAGAATGACAAGGCCGCGACGCCGGCCCTGACCCGGCTTGGCGTGGTGCTGACAGATCGCGGGTCCAAATATGCGGTGAGCGGCGCGCGGGTCACCAGCCGCGCCGAGGTCGACGCGGTGCTGGCCGCGCTGAAGGAAGACCGCACCTATGCCAAGGCCACCCACAATACCTGGGCGGCGATGCTGCCCACCGGCGCGCTCAAGGCCGACGATGGCGAAAGCGGCGCCGGCATGGTGATCCTGCGGATGATGGAGCGCGAGGAGATCGCCGATCACGTCATCATCGTCACCCGCTGGTACGGCGGCAAGAAGCTGGGCGGCGACCGGTTCCGCCGGGTGCAGGACGCGGTCCGCGCCTATCTGGAGGCGCGCTGAGGGCGGCAGGGGCGGATTTGACCTCGATCAAGGCGCGCGGCGGCGGCAGCGGGCATGGTGGTCCCCGTGAACAGGATCAGGAGCCGCGCCATGACCGACCCGGAGACACTGAAGACCCACGCCGACCTCTTTGACCGCATGGGGCGGGCCATGGGCCTCGACCTTGAACAGGAAGCCGTGAATGGCACGCTCAGGTTCGAGGAAATCGCCGAAGCGGTCCTGCGCTGCACCCGCTGCGCCTGCCCGCAGGTCTGTGACCGCACGCTGGCCAGCCTGGAGGGCGAGATCGAGCGCACCCCGGATTACTGCCGCAACGCCGATCTGCTCGCCTATCTGAAGGAAGAGCAGGCGGTGGCGGCGGAGTAGGGGGCGGCCCCTGTCTTCAGACCGCACAGACCGTCGAGACAACAAAAGCCCCGCACTTCCGGGCCGGAAGGGCGGGGCTCCCTTTTGCCGATTGAAAATAATAGATCATTTATCCATAGTTGAACGCAAAACTACTAATAGTGAGGTGTGGTTTTGGAGCTAATGAAAGAACTTTTGGATGCTTGGCGAGCTAGGGTAAAGAGTAACGTATTTGGTTCAGTGATTTTAAGCTTCATATTGTTTAACTGGAAAGAGGTGTTTTTTGTCCTCTTCGCAGATGTGCCGCTTTTAATCAGGTTTAATTAATTTGACGTCAATACAAGCTGGCAAAGTTTGTACCTGTTTCCTGTTTTGGCCGGCATAGCCATTGCCGTGAGTGTACCGTACTTGAACGATTTGGCGCATCGCGCCGTTTCCGCGCCGCATGGAAGAATAAAAAGTCGAGAGGACGAATACGCGCACCAACGATTAGCGAGGCGTAATGCTTGGGAGGTCGAGCGAAACCGTGCTAAGGCTTTGCACGAAGATCGCCTTGTTGAAGAAGCGAGCATAGACCAAAAAATAGAAAGTGAAATCAAGGATCCGGAGGTGAAACGGCGACTAGTCAACCAAATTGAAAAAGGTCGACAAGTAGGTGCTAGTGAAAAATCTGCCGAGAGTGACCTCAGTGATAGTGAGATTTTGGAGCAGAGTGATCTGCGTGAAAGAGCGATTCTAGCACTCTCATATCTTTCGGCCGAAGGACTTCGATCAACGAATCGCGAGAATCCGTTTCAGGGTCTAACGGACGAACGGGTGAAACTCTTTATGGAGGCGTTAAGTCATTGGAACGGACTAGAAGCAAGCCAGACTAGAGCGAAAGTAGAGTTTAACGAAGCTATTTCTGAGCTAATCGATAAGAAAATGGTTGCTTGCAACTTTACTCCAAGAAATCGAGTGCGGCCAGAAGATCACTATCATTTCACGCTCACCGCTTCCGGCTACACAGTCAATGACGCTTTCATGCGCAGTGAGAAGTCAAGATTGCGCCCGTAGTGACATTTTATGTTATTTGTTTGCCCCACAGATCATACTCCCCGGCCTCATCCACCTCGACCGTCACCAGATCGCCAACGTTCAGCCCTTCGGTGCCCTCGTCGATGAACAGGTTGCCGTCGATCTCCGGTGCGTCGGCCTTGGTGCGGCAGGTGGCGATGCCGTCTGCGTCGATGTCGTCCACGATCACTTGCATCACCTGACCGACCTTGGCGGCCAGCTTCGCCTCGGAAATCGCCTGCGCCTTTTCCATGAACCGGTCCCAGCGCTCCTGCTTGACCTCTTCGGGCACGTGATCGGGCAGCGCGTTGGAGCGCGCGCCGTCGACGTTTTCATATTTGAAGCAACCCACCCGATCCAGCTGCGTCTCGTCCATCCAGTCCAGCAGATGCTGGAATTCGGCTTCCGTCTCGCCGGGGTAGCCGACGATGAAGGTCGACCGCAGGGTGATCTCGGGGCAGATGGCGCGCCAGGCGCGGATTTCGTCCAGGGTCTTGGCCGCCGCCGCGGGACGCGCCATGCGCTTCAGCACATCCGGGTGGGCGTGCTGGAACGGGATATCGAGATAGGGCAGCACTGCGTTGGACGGATCGGCCATCAGCGGGATCAGCTCGCGCACCGAGGGGTAGGGGTAGACATAGTGCAGCCGCACCCACAGCTCCTCGGCCGGGGCCAGCTCCCCCAGGGCGCGGGTGAGGTCGGTGATATGGCTGCGGACCTCGCCGTCCTTCCACGGGTTCACGTCATATTTGCGATCCAGACCATAGGCGGAGGTGTCCTGAGAGATCACCAGAAGTTCGCGCACGCCAGCGCCGACCAGCTTTTCCGCCTCGCGCAGCACCGCGTGGGCGGGGCGCGACGCCAGACGCCCGCGCATGTCCGGGATGATGCAGAACTTGCACTTGTGATTGCAGCCCTCAGAGATCTTCAGGTAGCTGAAGTGGCGCGGGGTGAGCTTCACGCCCGCCGCCGGCAGCAGGTCCACAAAGGGGTTCGGCGCGGGCGGCACTGCGGCATGCACCGCGTCCAGCACCTGTTCGTATTGATGCGGGCCGGTCACGGCGAGGATACGCGGGTGGTGTTCGCGGATGTAGTCCGGCTCGGCGCCCAGACAGCCGGTCACGATCACCTTGCCGTTTTCCTTCAACGCCTCGCCAATGGCCTCCAGGCTCTCGGCCTTGGCGCTGTCGAGAAAGCCGCAGGTGTTGACGATCACCGCATCGGCGCCGGAATAGTCGGCCGAGATGCCATAGCCCTCGGCCCGCAGCCGGGTGAGGATGCGTTCGCTGTCCACCAGCGCCTTGGGGCAGCCAAGCGAGACCATGCCGAGGGTCGGCTGGTCGGGGCGGGGGGCTGAGCCGAAGCTGGGTTTCGGAGCAAGGTCGGGGCGGAGATCTGGCGGATTGCTGGTCATGGCCGTCGTATAAACCGCGCGCGCGGGCAAGGGAATGCAGGATTTGCATGCTCCGCTGACCGGCGCGCGGAGGCGGGGGCGGTATTCGGACGCGGCTTGGCGCAAAACACCCTTGGCCCGGACCTCGCGCGCTGGTTAGGCTGGCTGCACCACGATTTTGATGACGAAAGCCGATTGATGACTGATGCGCCCGAGACCCCGGAGGGCCTGCGCCCCGCCAATGAGAACCCCTGGTATGTTCTGATGACCCTTTATGGGGAGCAGGAGGGGGAGGAGGTTGATTGGGAATTGCACGAGGATAACCGCCGGGCGTGGAATGCCTGGTCCGGTCAAGCGATGAGCGCTGAGGAACGCGCGGCGGCGGCAGAATCATCGAAAATCGATGTTACAGAGCTGGAGGCGTGGGAGGACCTGTCGGAGGAGATCAAGGCCCGGTTCGCTACGGAGTATCAGCGCCGCAATCCAGAGGCCGCGATCATACCTAGTCTGCCCAATCCGAAAGACCAAATACATATGCAACAAACAGACTTCTCAAATGCAGTTGTATTGGAGATGGCTGTTTTTGCACCCAGAGTTTGGTTCGGCTGGGCCACGTTCACACAGGACGCTCGGTTCGATTGGGCCACGTTCACGCGGGGCGCTCGGTTCGACGCGGCTACGTTCACGCAGGACGCTCGGTTCAAGTCGGCCACGTTCACGCAGGACGCTTGGTTCAAGTCGGCCACGTTTACGCAGAACGCTGTGTTCTACTCGGCCACGTTTGCGCAGGGCGCTTGGTTCGACAAGGCCACGTTCACGCAGCGCGCTGTGTTTTTCTCAGCCAAGTTCACGCAGAACGCTCAGTTTGAGTCGGTCACGTTCAGGCAGGGCGCTTGGTTCCACGCGGCCACGTTTAGCGGCTTTGCCTATTTCACAAAATCCCGTTTTGGGAGTTCTACTGAAGAACCCTGCATTCCTGATTTCAGAGACTGTCAGTTTGAAAAACCAACCTCCTTTCGTCAGGCGCTATTTCGTGATGGCTATCCAGATTTCTCGGGTGCGGTGCTGCATGACAAGACCAGTTTTACCGCGCGGATGCTGCCGACTTCGGATGAGATTTCCGAAGATGAAGACCTTGAGGGGCAGACCTACTGGCCCCAGGAAACCAAACAGGATCCAGTCAGTGCGCGCGAAAACTGTGCCACCATCCGGCATGTGCTGACACAGCAAGGGCTGCCGGAGGAGGCGCATTTCTTCTTTCGCCGGGAAATGCGCTTTGCCAGCCAGATCGGCTCATTCTGGCAGCGGCTGCCTTATCTGTTGTTTGGCTGGCTGTCCGACTTTGGGTATTCGATCCAGCGGCCCCTGTGGTGGCTGGCGGGGATCTGGTTTGTGGGGATGGCGGCGTTTTGGACGGTGTTCTCCTTTCCCGGTGGGGCTTTGGTCCTCACAGAGAGCGATCTGGGAACGGCGGCAGCACTGAGCTTTTCCAACCTGTTTCCGCTGTTTGGCTTTGGTCGGGTGTTTCTGAGCGAGGTGCTCACGTGCTTGCCACGCTGGGCGCAGGTGCTGTCGGGGGCGCAGACCGTGTTGTCGCTGCCGCTGTTGTTTTTCCTCGGTCTGGCGCTGCGGCAGCGGTTTCGATTGCGCTGAGGTTGCGGCGGGCGGCTGCGGTGGATTGATCCCGCGCGCGAGCGGTGTAATCTGCGCCAAAGCCCACGTCCCGCGGGCTCAATCCCGACGCACTCCCAGAAGGGGCCAAGACCTATGCGCCTGATTTTTCGTATCCTCTCTGCATTTTTGCTGACCATTGCCGTGGCGCTTGTGCTGCTGACCTTTCTGCCCGGGCAGAAGCTGGCCGAGCTGGCCGGACAGCAGATCGAGAAACAGACCGGGCGGCAGGTGGTCTTTGGCGGCGATGTGCGGTTTTCCTTCTGGCCGACGCTGGGCATCCAGGCGGACAATGTGGCCTTTGCCAATGCCGACTGGGCGGGGCCGGAGCCGATGCTGACGGCCGGTCGGCTGACCATCGGGGTGGATGCGGCGCGGCTGATCCGGGGCGATGTGCGGGTCACCGAGCTGACCGCGATCGTGCCGCATCTGAACCTGGAGACCCGGGCGGATGGCACCGGCAACTGGGTCTTTGAACCCGTTGAAGGCGCGGCGGGCGGTGCCGCGACCGAGGGGGCGGGCGATGCGCAGGCCTCCTTTGCCATCGAGGCGATCTCGCTCAGCGGGGCCTCGCTGCGCTATGCGCCTCACGGTCAGGAGCCGGTGGAGATGAGCCAGCTGGACCTCAACCTGCTGTGGCCGGATCCCACCGGCACCGCGACGGTGGATCTGACCCTGCGTCCTGCGGGATCGCCGCTGCGGGTGCAGGGCGAGGTGGGTCAGTTCGCGCGCTTCCTTGGCGGCGAGGTGGCGTCGGTCGGGCTGACGATGACGGCGGCGGCCAGCAAGCTGCGGCTGGACGGGCGGGCGGATCTGACCGGGGCTTTTGATGGCCGCGTGACCGGCGCCAGCGAGGATACCCGCGCCCTGATGGCGGCGCTGGGACAGGCGCCGGTGGAGATCCCGCGCGGCCTTGGTCAGGCGGTTCAGGTGGCGGCGGACACCACCTATACGCCGGATGGCAAGCTGGCCCTGCGCGACCTCAGCCTGACGCTGGATCACAACACCCTCGGCGGCGAAGCGGATCTGACGCTTGGCAGTGCGCCGGTGCGGGTGACGGCGGCGTTGCGGGCGGATGTGTTGGACCTGAGCGCGCTGGATGCGCCGCAGCCTGGGGCTGCCGGGGGCGGCGCTGCGGAGGCGGATGCGCAGGGCTGGTCGAGCGATCCCATTGATGCCTCGGCGCTGGGGCTGCTGGACGGGCAGATCGGCCTTGATGTGCAGGGGCTGAAGACCACGGCGCTGACGCTGGGGCCAAGCCGGCTGAACCTGGTCATCGACCGGTCGCGGGCGGTGTTGTCCCTACTGCCGGTGCAGGCCTTTGGCGGCAGTCTTCAGGGCGAGCTGATCGCCAACAATCGCAACGGGTTGTCGGTGGCCGGGCGGCTGAGCTTTGCCGATGTGAAGATGCAGGAGGCGCTGGGGCAGCTGGCGGGCTATGACAAGCTGACGGGCGAGGCGCTGGGTTCGCTGGAGTTTCTCGGTGTCGGCAACTCCATGGATCAGATCATGCGGTCGCTTGATGGCAAGGGGACGCTGGAGATCGGCAAGGGGTTCTTTACCGGGTTTGACCTGCAGTCGATCATGGATCCCGACGGCGGCAATGGCGGCACCACGGTGTTTGACGGTCTGGCGGCGAGTTTCAATATCGCCGATGGCACGCTGACCAATCAGGATTTCCTGGCCACGCTGGAGGCGCTGAAGGCCGAGGGGGAGGGGCGTGTCGGGATCGGGGCGCAGGATCTGGACTATACCTTTACCCCGACCGCCTTTGCCAGTGAGACCTCCGCCGGGGTGTCGGTGCCGGTGCGCATATCCGGGTCCTGGTTCGATCCGAAGATCAAGCCGGACCTGAGCAAGCTGGTGGAGCCGCAGCTGGAAGACGCCGAGGAGAAGGCGAAACAGGCGGTGAAGGACAAGCTGAGCGAGGAGCTGGGGCTGCCGGTGGAGACCGAAGAGGACCTCAATGACGCGCTGAAACGCCGGGTTGAGGAAGAGGCGCGGGAGCAGTTGCTGAAATTCCTCGGCGGCAACTGAGGCTGCGTGCCGGACCGGGGCGCTGCCCCGGACCCCGGGATATTTGTCAAGAAGATGAAGGCGAAGAGCCGCGCCTCCTGTCCGGGGCGCGGCTGTTCGGTGCGGGGGGCGCCGGTCAGATGGTCTGGTCGTAGTCGCCGACGGCGGGTTCGGTGCGGATCACGGCATCGATGTCGGCAAAGATGGCGCGCATCTCGGCCTCGCTGTCGGAGCTTTCGCAGACCACCACCAGGTTCGGCGTGTTCGAAGACGCGCGCACCAGCCCCCAGGAGCCATTGTCGAGGATGACGCGGGCGCCGTTGACGGTGACCACCTCCTTGATGGCGCGGCCGGCAAAGGTGTCACCCGCCTCGTGTTTGGCGACGAGTTTCTGCACCAGCCGGTCGAGGATGTCGTATTTCTCGGTATCGGCGGCATAGGGGGACATGGTGGGGGTGGACCAGGTTTTTGGCAGCGCCTTGCGCAGGTCGGACATCTGCATGTCCGGGTTGCGGTCCATCAGCTTGCAGATTTCCACCGCGACGCGCATGCCGTCGTCATAGCCACGGCCCACCGGCTCTGCCATGAAGTAGTGGCCGGATTTCTCGAACCCCGCCAGCGCGCCGAGTTCGTGCACGCGGCGTTTCATGTGGCTGTGGCCGGTCTTCCAGTAGTCGGCGGTGGCGCCATTGGCCTGAAGCTCCGGGTCGGAGGCGAAAAGGCCGGTGGATTTCACATCCGCCACGAAGGTGGCGTTGGGGTGGAGTTTCGACAGGTCCCGCGCCATGATGACGCCCACCTTGTCGGCAAAGATCTCCTCGCCCTCGTCATCGACCACGCCGCAGCGGTCGCCGTCGCCGTCAAACCCCAGCGCGAAATCCGCGCCCGAGGCGCGCACGCTGTCCGCCATGTCGTGCAGCATTTCCATCGCTTCGGGGTTGGGATTGTAGTGCGGGAAGGTGTAGTCGAGGGAATTGTGGCTCTCGACCACCTCGACGCCGATGCGTTTGAACAGGGCCGGTGCAAAGGCGGCGGCGGTGCCGTTGCCGGTGGCGCAGACGACCTTGAGCTTGCGGGACATTTTGAAGTCACCGACGAGGTCGTCCATATAGGCGTCCCAGACGCCATCGACGAATTCATAGGCGCCGCCGGGGCGCGGGTCGCCCTTGCCGTTGAGCACGATGTCCTTCAGCTCTGCCATTTCGTCCGGGCCGTGGGTCAGCGGCATGTTGAAGCCCATCTTGACCCCGGTCCAGCCGTTGGGGTTGTGCGAGGCGGTGACCATGGCCACCGCGCAGCCGCCGAGGTGGAAGGATGAAAAATAAGCCATCGGCGTGATGCAGGGGCCGATGTCCTTGACCGTGATGCCGGCCTGCATGAGGCCGAGGATCAGCGCGTTCTTGATGGTCAGCGAATAGTCGCGGTAGTCGTTGCCCACCGCGATCACCGGGTCGATGCCGTTCTGGATCATCTGGGTGCCAAGGCCGAGGCCAAGCGCCGTCATGCCGGGCAGGTTGATCTCGTCGGGGTATTTCCAGCGCGCGTCATATTCGCGAAAGCCGGTGGGCGTGATCATCGGATCGCGCAGGAATTCCCAGGTGTTTGGCGTCACTTCGGGCAGCGGTTTGGTCATTGCAAAGGGTCCTTGGTCTTTTAAATGCGGATCGGGTTGGCTTTGGCAAGCCCATCAAAACCCATCAATGTATCAATCAATTGTGGCATGTCGTGGAGGTAAATCATATTCGGCCCGTCGGAGGGCGCATTGTCCGGATCCTCGTGGGTTTCGATGAAAACGGCGGCAATGCCCAAGGAAACGGCAGCCCGTGCCATCACCGGGGCGAATTCGCGCTGGCCGCCGGTGGAGCCGCCCTGGCCGCCCGGTTGCTGCACCGAATGGGTGGCGTCCATCACCACCGGGTAACCGGTCTGCGCCATGCGGGGCAGGCCGCGCATGTCGGCCACCAGCGCGTTGTAACCAAAGGAGGTGCCGCGCTCGGTCAGGAGGATCTTGTCATTGCCGGTGCTTTCGACCTTGGACACCACATTGTCCATGTCCCAGGGCGCGAGGAACTGGCCCTTCTTGATGTTCACCGCCTTGCCGGTGTTGCCCGCGGCCAGCAGCATGTCGGTCTGGCGGCAGAGGAAGGCCGGGATCTGCAGGATGTCGACCACGTCGCCGGCGATGCCGCATTGGGCTTCGGTGTGGACATCGGTCAGCACCGGCACGCCAAGGGTGTCACGCACATCCGCCAGAACCTGGAGCCCGGCGTCGATGCCGAGACCGCGCTTGCCCGACAGCGAGGTGCGGTTGGCCTTGTCATAGGAGGCCTTGAAGACATATTGCGCGCCCGCGGCGTCGCAGGCCTCCTTCATCTTGCCGGCGATCATCTGGGCGTGATCGGCGCTTTCCAACTGGCAGGGGCCGGCAATGACGGTCAGCGGACAGTCATTGCCAATGGTGAGACCATTGATGTCGATTTTTTTCATGAGCTTACGAAGAGACCTGTTCCCGGAGAATGGATGCCGTCAGGGCACACATCAGGTAGATACCGGAAAAGATCAGGAAAGCCAAAATCGTATTCTCGAATTTTCGCGGATAGGAGGGCGTGTCGGCGGGAACCGGCTCGACCGCGGTGGTGAGGTAGCGCACCTGGCGGTTGGCCTCCATCCGGGTCTGTTCCACCTGTTGCAGCGCCGATTGCAGCATCATGTCGCGGGTGGCGAGGTCGGCCTGGGCCATCTGAATCTTGACGCTGAGCGAGGCCAGGGAGTTTTCCCCCTGGGAGGCATCGGTCATCCGTTCGTTCAGCTCAAAGATCAGTGTTTCCAGCCGCTTGATGTCTGCGGCGGTGCCTTCGACCTTGGCCTGATTGGGGCGCAGGTTGTCCTTCAGCGCCGCCAGTTCCAGACGTTTCTGCTGCAGCTGAAGCTCGAAGGTATTGATCTGGGAGCGCAGCGAGGCAATCACCCCCTCGGGGTCAAGTACAGCGCCCTGTTGTTGCAGGCGGACCAGTTCGGCCTGGGCGTCGCGGCGCTGCTGTTCGGCCAGTTCCAGCGCGTCTTCGGCATCGCCCACCTGATCGGCGCGTTTCTGTTCGGACAGGTGGTTCACGTTTTCCTGCGCGTAGGAGATCAGGCGGCGCGAGAACTCGGCCGCGACCTCGGGCTCGGCGGCCGAAACCTCGAGCCGGACGACCCCTTCGGTCGGGTCGTAGCCGATCTTCACGTTGCGCTTGTAGATCTTGTAGGCGTCATCGTTGCTGGCTTCCGGTTCCAGCCGCTGGATCGGATCGATCCAGTCCTGCGAGAAATGGGCGCGGAAGCCGGCCTCCTCATCGAGGCGCCGCATGGCGACCTTGGACTGCAGGTAGGCCTGCACGGCGATCGAGTCCTGGCTGGTGGCAAACTGGGTGCCGCTGAGCAACCCGCCGAAGCCGGAGGAGCCGGTGCTGTCGGCCTTGAGCACCAGGAACTCCGACTTGGAGGAGTACATCGGCGTGGCGATGGTATAGAAATAGATCCCCGCCAGCAGGGTCGGCAACAGCACAAAGGCGCTGAGACGCACGCCGAGCAGGGCCATCTTGCGGCGACGACGGCGGGCGATGTCGCGCTGGATCGACTGGATCTCGCGGTTGCGCCGCTCTGCCGGGCTGAGGGTTTCGGTGCTCGGCACGGGGCGGTCGCCTGCGGGGACCGTTTGCGGCAGGGTCTGCGGCTTGGCGGTGTCGCCGGGGTCGGTCTTGGCCGGGACGCCGGATTTCTGCCCCTGGGGGACCACCAGTTCCAGCATGTTGGCGCGTTTGAAGGGATCGATGCCGCGCAGGCGCAAGAGGCGCACCGCGTCGTAGTCCGAGGTGGCGGGCAGGTCGTGTTTCTGGGCCACGCGGCGTGCGAGGCGCAGCTGTCGGCCGGTCAGCCCTTCCTGTTTGATGGCGTCAATATCGGTGCTTGCGGCGGTTTCCGCGGCAGAGGACAGCTGACCGCTGCGGAGCGTGGCCGCCGGATCAGCGGCGTTGGTCCCCGCGGCGGAGCGGGCCCCAGCGTCCGTGCCGGTGGCAGAGGTGGCACCGGGCTGCGGCGCCGGTGCGGCCTGGTCTCGGGCTGCGGCGTTGACCGCCCGCGGCGCGGCCTGGTCGGCCTGAGCAGAGCCAGCCTGAGCAAATTCCGCCCGGTCGGGTCCCGGCACGGGGCGTGCCGTGGCGGCGTCCGGGCGCGCGTCGCCTTGCTCTGCCGCGGCCGTGGCGCTGCGGCGGATGCGGAATTTCTTAGCCTTGGGTTTCGTAGTCATAGAGCTGTTTCGCTTCTTCCAAGGTTTCAAACATATGGAGCTGCCCGTTCATCAGCACCGCCGCCGAATTGGCGAATTTCTCCAGGGTGCGGGGCTGGTGCGACACGATCACGATGGTCGTGGTTTGCAGGCGTTCCTGGAGAATCGCACCGGCCTTGCGGTTGAATTCCACGTCGGTGGAACTGGGCATGCCCTCGTCAATCAGATAGATGTCAAAATCCAGCGCCAGCATCAATGCAAAGGAAAACCGCGACTTCATGCCGGCAGAATAGGTTCCCAGCGGCTGGTCGAAATATTCGTTCAGCCCGCAGAGCCAGCGGCAGTAGCTTTCCACGTAATCCGGGTCGAGCCCGTAGAGACGGGCGATATAGCGGCTGTTTTCCATGCCGGACAGGCGACCGATGACGCCGCCCATAAAACCGAGCGGAAAGGAGATCTTGCAGCCGCGATAAATCTCCCCTTCGTCGGGTTTTTCCAGCCCGGCCATCATGTTGATCAGGGTGGTCTTGCCGGTGCCATTGGGCGCGAGGATGCCAAGCGAGGTCCCCAGGTTCACCTCAAAGGAGACCCGATCCAGGATCACCTTGCGCTGGGTCCCGGTCCAGAAGGATTTGCTGACGTTCACGAATTCCAACATTGCCCGATCGGTCTGTCGCCTCTTGCCTCATGTTCCCGGAGGCATCGGCTGCGGGCCGTGCACTCCTTGCTTGTTCTTATCATGCGGCACCGGATTTTTGCATCCGGATGCGCCGCATCCCGTCACCCTTGTGTGGCGGGCCGGTTTCGGCCGCGCAGTGCCATTGCGCCATGCACGGCGTCTGCCGTTCTCCGCGCCTGCCTTGCTCCGTGTCTGCCGTGCGCACCGCCTGTCGGCGTCGTTGCCTTGACGCATGCGCATGTTGGACCAGCTGCCTGCTTAGCGAGCCCTAGCACAGGATCGTTAACGGTTTACGCGTTGATTTGGGCGCAAATATGTCGAATTTGAGCAAACCTGTGCAACTGTGCCGCAGGGCCCGGGCGGTCCAGAGGCGGGGCGGGGGCCGCAGCAGCGGGGGTGGGATGAGCCATCATGACTGAGATCTTAACATTAAAACAACGCATTGCTGCATGTCGCATTTGTGCGGACCGGTTCGCTGCCACGACAACCGCGCATGCGCCGCGGCCGGTGGTCTGGTTCGAGCCCGGCGCGCGTATCCTGATTGCCGGGCAGGCGCCGGGGCTTCGCGTCCATGAAAGTGGTAAACCCTTTACGGATGCGTCGGGGGATCGTCTGCGGGATTGGCTTGGGCTGGATGCCGAGCAGTTCTACGACCAGCGTCGGGTGGCGATCGTGCCGATGGCCTTTTGTTTTCCGGGCTATGACGCCGGGGGGTCTGATCTGCCGCCGCCGCGGATCTGCGGCGCGACCTGGCACGGTCAGGTGATGGCGGAGCTGGGCGAGATCCGCCTGCGCATCATCGTGGGCGGGCATGCTCACCGCTATCACCTCGGCACCCGCAAGGGGGTGACGGAGGTTGTACAGGACTGGCGTGACCTGCCCGAGGGGGTCTTTGCCTTGCCTCATCCGTCGTGGCGCAATACGGCTTGGCTGAAACGAAACCCCTGGTTCGAGGCGGAACTGCTGCCGGTTCTGCGCGCCCGGGTGAAGGAGCAGATGCAAGATGACTGAGATGACCCCGCTGGACCTGGCCCATGCGGCGATGGAGGCCGCGCCCGAAGACGACGCGGCGCGGTTGCGGTTCTTTGAGCGGCTGGCCGATTGCGAGCTGTTCATTCTGCTGGACAAGGACCCCGAAGGGGATCGCATCAGCCCGGAGATCTTTGACACCGGCGAGGGGCGTTTTGTGCTGGTGTTCGACCGCGAGGAGCGTCTGGCGCAGTTCGCCGATCGGATCGTGCCCTATGCGGCGCTGTCGGGACGGGTGATCGCCGCGATGCTGGCGGGGCAGGGGATTGGTCTTGGGGTCAATCTTGAGGTCGCGCCCTCGTCGATCCTGATCCCGGATGCGGCGATGGGGTGGCTGGCGGAGACCCTGTCGCATGCCCCGGGCGAAGTGGAGGCCGCCATCACCGAAGTGCGCCCGCCGCAGGGCTTGCCGGAGGTGCTGTTGACGGCGCTGGATGCCAAGCTGGCCACCTCGGGCGGGTTGGCCAAGATGGCCTACCTTGCGGCGGTGACCTACGAGGGCGGCGGCAGCGGCCATTTGCTGGCCTTTGTCGGGGCCCGCCCCGGGTCTGAGGGTGCGCTGGCCAAGGCTGTGGGGGAGGCGTTGACGTTTTCCGGCATCGAGGCCGGAGCACTGGACGTGGGGTTCTTTGCCGCCCGCGACGAGATCTCCGCACGCCTGTCGCGGGTCGGGTTGCGGTTCGATCTGCCGGAGCCCGCATCGGCACAAACACATGCCCCACAGATGCCCGGCGCGGATCCGGCCAAGCCCCCGCGCTTGAAATAGCCATGGCGCGTTGACCGCGGCGGGGAGGCTCCCGCCCGTCGCCGGCTCATGTACATGAGCCGCTCCCGTTGGGCCGGGCGCCGGGCCTGTCGGCCCGGCGCGGCCTCCAGCCCCGAATGGGGCTGGAGGCTGGGCCCAACGCTGCCAGGGGGATCTGCCGCAGGCAGGGCACCCGCAGGGGCGGGAGCGCCCCCGTCCATGGTGCCGGGACGGTGATTGCTGCCTTGATCCCGCTGTTCTGGCTCGGCTCCGTACCGTTCAAAAAACCGCCGCTGAAATAAAACGGCCGCAAGCCCCGCGGGACCTGCGGCCGATTTCATGATCCAAGGCCGGAGATCACTCAGCCGCTTCGAGCTTGTCCTGTGTCTTGGTGCCGAAATCCTCTGCCGCGTGACGTTCGTGCAGCTGCGAGGACAGCTCGCCAAAGACACGGTTCACCATGCGGCCGCGCTGGACGGCCGGGCGGGCATCAATCGCCTTGGCCCACCGCATGACGTGCTCATAGCTCTCCACATCGAGGAACTCTGCCGCATTATACAGCCGGCCCAGAACCAATTGGCCATACCAGGGCCAGATCGCCATGTCGGCAATCGTGTAGTCCTCGCCGGCGATATAGGTTTTGGTCGCCAGTTCGCGGTTCAGCACATCCAGCTGACGCTTGGCTTCCATGGTGAACCGGTTGATGGGGTATTCGAATTTCTCCGGCGCATAGGCGTAGAAATGGCCAAACCCGCCGCCCAGATAGGGGGCGGAGCCCATCTGCCAGAACAGCCAGTTCAGAACCTCGGTGCGCGCGCTGCCGTCCTTGGGCAGGAAGTGGCCGAACTTCTCGGCCAGATGCATCAGGATCGACGCACTTTCGAACACCCGCACAGGCTGATCACCGCTGCGATCAAGCAGCGCGGGGATCTTGGAATTCGGGTTGATCTCGACAAAGCCGGAGCCGAACTGATCGCCGTCGCCGATCTTGATCAGCCAGGCATCATATTCCGCCTCCTTGATGCCCGCGGCCAGCAGTTCTTCCAGCATCACCGTGACCTTGACGCCATTGGGCGTTGCCAGCGAATAGAGCTGGAAGGGATGCGCGCCCACCGGCAGATCCTTGTCATGGGTGGCGCCGGCTATGGGGCGGTTGATGGAGGCGAACTGGCCGCCGCTTTCCTGCTCCCAGGTCCAGACCTTCGGAGGGGTATAGGTCGAATCGCTCATGGAGGGCCTCTTTGTTCCCGTGTCAGACGTTGGTGAAGGGCCAGCCCGCAGGCGGCGCCTCACCTCAGATGGGGACGATACCGAAAATTCCAATGACTGGAAGGTCTGGCGCGGTAAATTTTTGGACACCTGATTGTGCGCGGTTCTTGCGCGGCGGGGCCGGAGGCCCGATCCGCCGCGATCTGCGGCGCAATTTGGCGCTGACGGGGACCTCGGCGGTTTTCATTTCCGCTCAGCCGCGTATGTATGGGGAAAGCCCCTTACAGACAGGCAGAATATCCCATGGCCACAAGCGAAAAACCGTCTCTTCTGGCGGTCCTGATCGACGCGGATAATATCTCCGCAAAATTTGCAGAAGCCATGTTCGAGGAGATCGCCTCGCTGGGGGAGGCGAGCATCCGGCGCATCTACGGGGATTTCTCCGGCGGCGGTCCGCAGGGCTGGAGCAAGGACAAGCTTGCCGCCTATGCGATTGTTCCGCATCAGCAATTTGCCAACACCACCGGCAAGAACGCCAGCGATATCGCGCTGGTGATCGACGCGATGGACATCCTGCATTCGGGCCGGTTCGACGGGTTTGTGCTGATCTCGTCCGACAGCGATTTCACCCGTCTGGCCAGTCGCATCCGCGAACAGGGGCTGGATGTCTACGGCATGGGGATGCGCAAGACGCCGGCGGCCTTTGTGCGGGCGTGCAAGCGGTTCATCTATGTGGAGAATCTCCTGAAAGAGGAGCCCAAACCGCAAAAGCCGAAACAGAAACCAGCCGCGCAGGCGACCGAGCAGACCGCAGCACCGCAGGACGATCAGGCCCCGGCAGAGCTGGAAGATCCGCAAAAACTGGTGCTGCGCGCCATGGATGCGATCAGCCAGGAGGACGAGTGGTTCTCGCTTGGGCAGATCGGCCAGTATATCACCGCCGCCAGCCCGGATTTCGACACCCGCAGCTACGGCAAGAGCAAGCTTTCGGATCTGATCGCCACGATGAAAATCCTGGAAACCCGCAGGGGGGACGGCAACCAGATCCTCGTGCGGCGGCTCGATTGATGCCGACACCGCAACCTGGCGCGCTCCGCTGGCAAAAAGCCGAGGGCGCGGTGATCTGTGCGGCCGGTCTGTGGCTCTATGCCGGAGCGGAGGCGGTGCTGCCGATCTGGGGGGCGGTGCTTGTGTTCTTTGCCCCGGACCTGAGCTTTCTCGGCTATCTCTTCGGGCGGCGTATCGGGGCGATTTGTTACAATCTGGTCCACGTCTACGCGGCGGCAATTGTTACATTGGTGCTGGCGCATCTGTGGCAGGCCCCGCTGGGGTGGGAGCTGGGTGCGCTCTGGCTGGCGCATTGTGGTCTGGACCGGATGCTCGGCTACGGGTTGAAAACACCGCAAGGCTTTGAATTTACGCATCTCGGCCGCATCGGGCGTGCGCGTCAGGACGCAGAATAGCGCCAGACGCACGGCCGATCACGCGTATCTCACGCGGTCTCGTCTCTCAACACAGCCGCGTGAGAGCCACTTCGCATGTGACCAATCTCGCGTATCTTCGCCTCAGATCCTGCACTGACGCGGATCAACTGGAGTTTGCTGCGCCGTCTGGCGCGAGGAGAGGAATTGGCGATGAAACGTTTTGCATTGGCTGCGGTGGCAGCCCTGTCTTTTGGTCTGCCCGCGTTTGCTGGTGAGCAGTTTGTGGACGACACCGGCTATGCGGTTTCGGGCTATGACGTCGTGGCCTACCGCAGCCTGGCGCAGGCCCCGGTTGGTCAGGCGCAGCCCGCCGCGGTCCCCGGCAAGGCCGACATCACCGCGGACTACAATGGCGCGACCTTCGCCTTTGCGACCGAGGAAAACCGCGACACCTTCCTTGAGAACCCGGCCTATTATGCCCCGGCCTATGACGGCCACTGTGCTTATGGCGTCTCCAAGGGCGGCAAGGTGCCGGGAAATCCCAACCTGTGGCGGATCGTGGATGACAAGCTGTATCTGAACATCACCAAGAATGTGGTGAGCTTCTGGGAGGAAGACATTCCCGGCAATATTACCCTGGCTGAGGGCAACTGGCCCGGCATTGATCCCAACCCGGCGTCGACCAATCCGATCCCGAACTTTGCGTCCAGCGCCCCGGCGCAGGACTGACGGTTAAAGGTCAGTCATACAGAGGCCCCGCAGGTGATGCGGGGCCTTTTTGTTTGCACTGTCTGCAGCGGGGGCGGGGTGGGATCAGCGGGCGGGTGACGGGCCTGCCATCCGTTGCCACCGCCCCGGAGACATGCCCACGGCGGCGGTAAACTGGCGTGTCATATGCGGCTGGTCGCTGAAGCCCGCATAGGCCGCCGCCTCCGCCAGGGACATGCCCTCGGAAATCGCCTGCCGTGCCCGGTCCACCCGACGCAGCGTCAGGTAGCGATAGGGGCTGGTTCCCAGCGCGGCGCGGAATTGCCGGGACAGGCTGTAGCGGTCGTGCTGGGTCAGGTTCTCCAGGTCCTCGGACGGAACCACCTGGTCCGCGTGGGCATCCAGATAGGCGCGTGCCCGCTCCACCGCGCGGAGATCAATGCGGGACGTCCGCATCTGGCCCGCGCTCTGGTCCTGCGCGAGCAATCCTTGAGCCAGCAGCGTGATGACCTGATCCAGTTGCAGCGGCTCCAGGGTCCGGCCCATATCCGCGCAGGCGCTCTGGAGCGCCTGCAACAACGCGCCATCGGTCAGCACCGGATCGCGGGCAAACGGCAGCGCGCGGGCGTTTGGGCCGAGCGCGTCCCGGATGCGGGCCGGGGCGATATAGAGCATCCGGTAGGAAAACCCGGCGTCATGACCGGCTTCGCCATCATGCAGCTCGTCCGGGTGGATAACGATCACGTTCCCCGCAAGACTGTCCGCCCGCGCCCCGCGATAGCGAAAGCTCTGCACGCCGGTGATGGTATAGCCGATCGCATATGTGTCGTGGCGGTGCGGACCATAGGCATGGCCGTCGAAATGCGCCTCGATCCGCTCGATGCCGGGGGTTTGCGGCGCCACCCGCAACCAGTCACCGCGGCTGGGCAATGCGCAGGATCGTTCAAGACCGGGCGGTTCGGCTCTGGCAGGGTGCGGCTCTGACGACGTGTCGGTCATGGGCGGGGATCCTTGGGCGGCACGGGACATATCCTGCTGGCCCGGCTCGGGCTGGTTGGCACTACAACAAGGAGTATCCCTTTGCCGCCTGAAAAACTCAATATTCTCGATCAGGTAGATGCGCAGATAACGCAGGTCTTCGATCCGCATATCGTGGCGGATGTGAATGACGCGCAGGTCAAGGTCGCCAAGTTCGGTCCCCTGTTCGACTGGCACAGCCACCCGGCGGAGGACGAGGCGTTTCTGGTCCTGCGCGGGCGTATCGCGATCGATTTCCGCGATGGTGTGGTCGAACTGGGACAGGGGGAGTTCCTCTGTGTGCCGCGTGGCGTCGAACATCGTCCCCGGGCGCTGACGCCGGAGCCGGTGGTGATCATGGTGGAACCCGCCGGTACGGTGAACACCGGCGATGCCGAGAGTGCCCTGACCGTGGCAGCGCCAAAGCGCCTGCAGGCGGAGGGCTGAGCGATGCAGTTCGAGACCAAGATTGCCATTGTCCTGCGCGCGGATCTTGCCACCTGGCAGAAGCTCAATGTCACCGCGTTTCTGATGTCGGGCATCGTCGGCGCGGCGCCGGAGCTGATCGGGGAGCGCTACCGCGACGCGGACGGCAACAGCTACAACGCGCTGGCCATTCAGCCGGTCATCGTTCTGGCCAGCGATGGTGCGGGGCTGGGCAAGATCCATGCGAGGGCGCTGAGCCGGGAGGTGCCGCTGTCGCTTTATACCGAAGAGATGTTTGCCACCGGCCATGACGCCGCCAACCGCGCGGTGGTGGCGGAGTACGGAGCAGCGGATCTGACCTTCGCAGGGCTGGCGCTGCGCGCAGACAGGAAGCTGGTCGACAAGATCACCAAAGGCGCAAAGATGCACCCCTAGGGCAGCGGTTGGGGCGGGAGATACGCCTCTGTCCTGGCAACGGCGCGCCTTGGGCGAGGTCCCGATCCATCCCGCCCCGCATGGGCCGCGTGCAACGAAAAACCCCGGCTGTCCAAAAAGGCGCCGGGGTTTCTGTCGTGTCGTGTGGGATGCGCGCTCAGCGCTTGCGGTCGCGGCGCGAGCTCATCGGCTGGAAGGCAACGCCCACATGCGCCTCGCAATAGGGTTTGCCCTGTTGGGTGGGCAGGCCGCAGAACCAGAAATCATCGGTCGCCGGATCCCCCACGGGCCATTTGCAGGTGCGCTCCGTCAGTTCCATCAGCGTCAGCTTCTTGGCCTTCTTTTCGATCTCGTTGACCTTGGCCAGGGCTTCGGGGCTGATCTCATTGGCCGAGGGCTGCGGCGGCAGCGGCTGGCCTGCGGGGATGATCTGCTTGCGCGCCGGGGCGGCGGGTTTCGGCTCTGCCGCCGGAGCTTCGGCGACGGGGGCCGGTGCGGCGGGGCGGGCCGGTTCCGTCTTGGGCGCGGCCTTGGGCTTTGCGGCCGCCTTGGGCGCGGGCTTTTCCTTCGGCTCGGCTGCGGCCTTGCTGCTGCCGCCGGTGGTGCGATTGGACAGGCCGAGGCGGTGAACCTTGCCGATCACTGCATTGCGGGTCACCCCGCCGAGTTCCTTTGCGATCTGACTGGCCGACTGGCCTTCGCCCCACATTTTCTTGAGCAGTTCGACGCGCTCGTCTGTCCAGGACATAAGGTGCCTTTCAAAGCTAATAGCGGCCTCAAGAAACCTGTGGCCGCCATCGAATTCCAGAGTGTTGCCCTACAATAGTCACTGGCGGGCGAGATACAAGTCATGAACCGACCCCTGACGGCACAGAACCGCAGCTTGCATCCCGGGAATGAGCGATTATGCAGGGGGGACTGAGACGATGAGGATGCTATGACCGACAACAACATGCAATCGAGCTTTCGCATCGAGGTCGGCGAACGCCGGTTCGGCCGGGTCAACTGGCTGGGTCTGAAAACCCTGGCGGAGCGCGAGATCAAGCGGTTCCTGGTGGTCTATACCCAGACGCTGGTGGCGCCGATGGTGACGGCGGCGCTGTTCCTGCTGATCTTTTCGATCGCCATCGGGCCGCGTCGGGGCGACGTCATGGGCGCGGATTTCATGTCGTTCATCGCGCCGGGCATCATGATGATGACGGTGATCCAGAACGCCTTTGCCAATACCTCGTCGTCGCTGGTGATCTCCAAGGTGCAGGGCAATATCGTCGACACGCTGATGCCGCCCTTGTCGGGGCTGGAGATCCTGCTGGGCTATCTCGCCGGGGCGATCGCACGCGGATTGCTGGTGGCGACGGGAATCGGTTTCGGGTTGGTGCTGGTGCTGGGTCTGGTGCCTGCGCATCCGCTGGTGGCGCTGGGCTTTGTGGTGCTGGGAGCCGCGTTTCTGGGCGGCTTGGGCATCGTGGCCGGGGTGTTTGCCGAGAAGTTCGACCAGATGGCAGCGATTACCAACTTCATCGTGACGCCGCTGGCCTTCCTGTCGGGGACCTTCTACTCGGTCGAGGCGCTGCCGCCGGTGCTCTATGCGATCAGCCACGTCAACCCGGTGTTCTACCTCATTGATGGGGTGCGCTACGGGATGATCGGCGTGTCCGACAGCGATCCGGCCTTTGGCGCCCTGGTGTGCCTTGGGGCAACGGCCGTCATTCTGGTCGTGGCCTGGCAGATGCTGCGCCGCGGATACCGGCTGAAGGACTGAGCGACGCAGAAGGCCCGGTGGCTCAGGGGGCGGGGCGGCGTGCGGTCACGCTGGGACGTTTGCCGTTGACGCTCTCGCGCCAGGCCAGCAGCGCCGCGCCGGAGAGGATGATGCCGGCCCCCAGAAGGGTGATCCAATCCGGCAGCACGCCAAAGATCACCGCATCATAGATCGCGGCAAAGACCAGCGTGCCATAGGCAAAGGGCGCCACAAAGGACGCATCCGCCCGCGCCATGCCATTGATGAAACAGGCCTGCGCACAGGCCATCAATCCGCCAAGCGCGGCCAGCGCGCCCCATTGCGCCGGGGTCGGCATCTGCCAGACCGCCAGTGCGGCGCAGCTGGCGATCACCATGCCGATCAGGTTGTTCACCCACAGCACCTGCAAGGGCGGTTCGCGTCCCGCCAGTTTCTTGATAAAGATCAGCTCCGCCCCCATGGCCACCGCGGCGCCAAGCGCCAGCACCGCTGCGGGCTGGAAACTCTCCGGTGTCGGGCGCAGCAGGATCATCGCCCCCGCAAGGGCGATGGCGGCGGCCAGCCAGCGCCAGGGGCCGACCTTCTCGCCCAGGAACGGGATCGCCAGCAGCATGCCGATCACCGGGTTGAGAAAGGAAATCGCCGTCGCATCCGCCAGCGGGATGAAGGCGACGGAGGCAAACATCAGCGTGACACCGCCCCAGCCAAAGGAGGAGCGCCCGATATGCAACCCCCAGTGCGGCGCGCGAATCTGCTGGCGCCGCGCCATCACCGCAACCGAAATCCCGATGAAGGCAAAGACAAACCGCCCCTGGCTGATCTGCAAGGCATGCAACGGCGGGCCGAGCGTGTCGGTGCCGAGCGACTTTGCCAGCAGCGTGGTGCCGGCGATGAAGACGGTCGCCAGCAGGATCAGCGCGGCGGCAAGCGGTGGGTTTTGCGGGGTCACATGGCTCATGCGTCAATCGGTGCGTCAGGGCGCCGCCAAAGGCAAGCGCAAAGGTTGCGCTCCAGACCGATGCGTCCCGCGCCCCCGGATGGGCCGGAGATGCCGCTTTGCGCTGATGGAGGTGTCAAAGGGGGTTTTCATGCCGATAAACTTCCGTTATGGACCCTGCCTATGATCAAACACGCATCTTCCCTGTCGACCCGACGTCGACGCCAATGTGCCTGACACGCTGCCGCCCGCAGCGCATTTGATCCCGCGCGCCTTGCTTGTTCATCAAGGGGGCGCGACCTTCTCGAACCCAGACCGGACCAGTTGTTGACCGTCGCCCCGTGGTGGGGCACTGATTTGGTCCTGATCCCTCATTGTCATGATAAGGATGACCCCCATGATCCCCTCCGTTCTTCCGACCTATAATCGGGCGCCCCTGACCTTCGTCAAAGGCGAAGGCTCCTGGCTGATCGAGGCGGATGGCCGACGTTTTCTGGATCTGGGCTCCGGCATCGCGGTGAACGCGCTGGGCCATGCGCATCCGGCGCTGGTGGCGGCACTGACCAGCCAGGCACAAAACCTGTGGCATGTCTCCAACCTCTACGAGATCCCGCAGCAGCAGGCGCTGGCCGACAAGCTGGTGGCAGAGACCTTTGCCGATACGGTGTTCTTCACCAACTCCGGCACCGAGGCCTGCGAGCTGGCGGTGAAGATGGCGCGCAAATATCACTTCGAGCAGGGCCAGCCGGACAAGGTGGAGATCATCACCTTCGAGGGGGCTTTCCACGGTCGGTCCTCCGCTGGCATCGCGGCGGCGGGATCGGAAAAGATGACAAAGGGCTTCGGCCCGCTGCTGCCGGGATTTGTGCATCTGCCCTGGGGCGATGCCGAAGCCGTCGAAGCCGCTATTGGCGAGACCACCGCGGCGGTGCTGGTGGAGCCGGTGCAGGGCGAGGGCGGCATTCGCCCGATGCCCGATCAGGAGTTGAAGGACCTGCGCGCGCTCTGTGACGCACATGGCATCCTGCTGATCCTCGACGAGGTGCAATGCGGGGTGGGCCGCACCGGCAAGCTTTTTGCCCATGAGTGGGCGGGCATCACCCCCGACATCATGATGGTGGCCAAGGGCATCGGCGGCGGCTTTCCGCTCGGCGCGGTGCTGGCCACCGAAACGGCCGCCTCCGGCATGACGGCGGGCACCCATGGCTCCACCTATGGCGGCAACCCGCTGGGCTGCGCGGTGGGCTGCGCGGTGATGGATCACGTGGCCGCGCCCGAGTTTCTGGCCGAGGTGAACCGCAAGGCGGGGCTGATGCGCCAGAAGCTCGAAGGGCTGGTGGCCTCGCACCCCGAGGTGTTCGAGGAGGTGCGCGGTTCCGGCCTGATGCTGGGGCTGAAATGCAGGGCGGTGAACGCCGATGTGGTCAAGGCGGGCTATGCCGCCGAGGTCATCACGGTGCCCGCCGCCGACAATGTGATCCGCCTGCTGCCCGCGCTGACCATCACCGATGCGGATATCGAGGAGGCCGTCCTGCGCCTCGATGCGGCTGCCACGGCGGTCGAAGCTGCCTGACATTCATCTTTTCCCAAATATCCCAGGGGTGCGGGGACTGGTCCCCGCGTCTCCTCCGGCACAACAAAGCGATACACCTCATGAACCATTTCCTCGACATCCATAAGACCTCTCCTGATGACCTGCGGCAGATCATCGACCATGCCGCGCAGATGAAAACCGCGCGTGCGGGCCGTCCCAAGGGCACGCCCGACGACGACCAGCCGCTTGCGGGGCGCATGGTGGCGCTGATCTTCGAAAAACCCTCGACCCGGACCCGGGTGTCGTTCGACGTCGGCGTGCGCCAGATGGGCGGCGAGACCATGGTGCTGTCGGGCAAGGACATGCAGCTGGGGCACGGCGAGACCATCGCCGATACCGCCCGCGTCATGTCGCGCTATGTGGATCTGATCATGATCCGCACCTTTGACGAGACGGTGCTGACCGAGATGGCGGAATATGCCGATGTGCCGGTGATCAACGGCCTCACCGACCGCACCCACCCCTGCCAGATCATGGCCGACATCCTCACCTATGAGGAGCATCGCGGCCCCATCAAGGGCAAGAAGGTGGTCTGGACCGGGGACGGCAACAACGTCTGCGCTTCCTTCATCCACGCGGCGGGGCAGTTCGGCTTTGATCTCACGTTCACCGGCCCCTCGCAACTGGATCCGGAAGAGGAATTCATCGGTCTGGCGCGCAAGGCCGGTGCCACCATCACCATCGAACGCGACGCGGCCAAGGCCGTGGCGGGCGCCGATCTGGTGGTGGCGGACACCTGGGTGTCGATGCATGACAGCCAGTCCTCCAAGGAGCGGCGCCACAACATGCTGCGGCCCTATCAGGTCAATGATGCGCTGATGGCGCACGCGAAGCCGGACGCATTGTTCATGCATTGCCTGCCGGCGCACCGCGAGGAAGAGGTGACCTCGGCGGTGATGGACGGGCCGCAGTCGGTGATCTTTGACGAGGCCGAAAACCGCTTGCACGCGCAGAAGGCCGTGATGCGCTGGTGTCTCGGCGTCTGATCCACCGGCACTGACAAGACCGGGACGGGGGCGCTCCCGCCCGTTGCGCCTGCATGTTCATGCAGGCCCGCCCGTTGGGCGTGGCGCCGGGCCTTGCGGCCCGGCGCGTTGCGTGTGAGGCGCGGCAGTGGCTCTGGTCAGCCGGTTGCGGCTCTGACAGGGTGGCAATGAAACACGCATCCGAAAGGACCGGTATCATGGCGGAAGGACATATCGTGGTTCTGGGCGCCCCGGCACCTGCCGGGTTCTGCGCTGCGCTCTGGGCTGCGGCCGGGCATATGGTCACCTGGATTGCGCCACCGGACTGGCACGCGGCCTATCTGCGCGACGGGGTGCATCTGACCGATCACAGCGGCCTTGATGCGCGTGTGGGCGCCGACACGCTGGCCTGCACCACCGGTCCCGAGATCCTGAGCGAGGCTGCGATGATCGTGGTGCTGTCCGCTACACCGGAGGCGTGCGCCCTGCTGCGCGCGGCCGAGACCGAACCGGCGACCGCGCCGGCGTCCCGCGGCGCTGCTGCGGCACCCGTGCTGCTGTTTCACGCCGGGCCTGCGGTATCGATGGCCGACGGCCCCTCCGATCCGCGGCCTTCCTCTGCGCCGTCGGTCGAAGGGGTGCTGCCCTGGCAGGTGGAGGTGCGGCAGCAGGCGGGACCGCGTCGGCTGCACCGCTGTGGGAGCGGACCGCTCTTGGTGTCAGAGGCGGCCGGGGCAATGGCCCGGGAGCTTGATGTACCCTGCCTGGAAACCACCACCCATCGGGATATTCCCGGCCTCCTGTGGGGGCTGCGACTGGCGGAGCTGTTGCGTATCGATGCAGGCGGGGCGGAGGCGCCGGATCTGCCGGAACACCCGCAGGCCTTATTGCAAGAGGCGCTAGGCACTCTGGCACAGGCGGGCATACGGCCCTGTTTGCCCGGCGGCTTGCCCTTTGCCCTGCGGGTTGGGCTGTGGCGGTCACGCCTGTTGCCAGCCTCCTGGCGCGACGGGCTGGCAAGGCCGCACTGGCCGTCGCCGCTGGGGGACCGGCGCGCCGCTGCAATCGAGACCATGTTGGCGCAGCTTCTCCGGATGGGGCGGCGACATGGGGTCGAGATGCCGGAGACCGCTGCCTGGATCGACCGTCGCAGGCAAGGCGCGCCACTGGCGGCGGAGCGCTGATCCAGGCCCACCACGCAGAGTTATTTGCGACGCGCTGTCCAGGGCGCACTGACAGGCGGGCAGGCGGGCGGCAGGCCGGCCGGGGTGGGCAGGCGGGCCGGGGCGCTCAGCGACCGAGCAGATGCAACAGCGTATAGATCCCCGCCGACAGGGCGGCCGACAGCGGCACGGTGATCAGCCAGGCGGCGAGAATGGTCAGCACATGGCTGCGGCGGACCAGACGCCGGCGGCTGCGGTCCTCGCGCGGCAGGCCGGGACGCGCGGCGCGGGCGCCGATGCGGCGGGCGCGGGCGGCCATGTGCTCGCGGTAGAAGCCGACGCCGAACACGGCACCGACCGCAACATGGGTCGAGGACACCGGCATGCCGAGCCAGCTGGCCACGATCACGGTCAGCGCGGCGGAGGTGGAGACACAATAGGCGCGGATCGGGTTGAGCTTGGTGATCTGGCTACCGACCATGTTCACCAGCCGGGGGCCAAACAACAACACCCCCATCGCCATGCCAAGCGCTCCGATCACCAGCACCCAGAGCGGCACCGGGATCGGGGCAAAGGCGTTGATTTCAGCCGGGTGGGTGCCGCCGCCGCTGTTGGTCATGACCTGCATGATCGTGGCCAGCGGTCCGATCGCATTGGCGACGTCATTGGCGCCATGGGCAAAGGACATCAGCACCGCGGCGATCACCAGCGGCAGGCGGAACAGCGCCTTGATCGCGCCCTTCTGGTGTTCCAGCTGGGCCGCGCGGCGCAGCACCACCGGGCGGGCGACCAGATAGGACAGAGCACCGGCGACCAGCCCGGCCAGTGCGGCCTGTTCGGGCGTGGGGCTGGCGATGCGGTCCGGCAGCTTGAGCGCGAAGAACACGGCAAAGGCCCCGCCCATGCCAGCCAGCAGCACCGGCACCCAGCGCCGCGCGGCGGCCATCTTGTCCGGGCGGTTGCTGATCAAGCGCTGGATCAGCGCCAGCAGCGCCATCGCCAGCGCCGCGCCGATCAGCGGCGACAGCATCCAGCTGGTCGCGATGCCACCGAAGGTCAGCCAGTCCACGGCGGCAAACCCGGCGGCAGCGGTGGTGGCGCCGAGGATGGCGCCGATGATGCTCTGGGTGGTGGAGACCGGCGCCCCCAGCCAGGTGGCCAGATTGACCCAGAGCGCCGAGGCGATCATGGCCGACATCATCGCCTGCACCATGATCTGGGGCGCGCTCACGGCCGAGGGGTCGATCAGGCGGCGGGACACCGTGGCGACCACCTCGCTGCCGCCCAGAAGCGCGCCGGTGACCTCTGCCAGCGCCGCGGCGATCAGGGCGGCCGTCATCGGCAGGGCCTTGGCGCCCACCGCGGGGCCCATGTTGTTTGCCACGTCGTTGGCGCCGATGTTGAGCGCCAGATAAGCGCCAAAGACCGCCGCCACCATGGCCATGATCGTGGTGGGCGAGGTGCCCAGCACCAGGGCGGCCTCCAGCCCGGCCAAGGCCATGAACGCCAGCGCCAGCCCCAGCCCCAGCAGCGGACGCACCACATAGCCGGTGACCCGCTCCACCTGGTTCAGGCGGGCGAGATCCTTGTCCAGGGATCGCCAGTCGGGGCGGGTCGTCATGGGGTTGCCTTCCTTGCGCGCGCCTGCAGTCCCGGGGTGCGCGGGGGACCCTGGCGCAGGCACAGGCTGAGATCGGAATGTGACACCTGCATCACGGCGATCAGAAATTGTTCAACAAATCGCGCAGCTCCGGTTCGTCGACACGGGTTGCGGCCTCGGCCGGGGACATCCAGCTGCGGATGCGTTCGTGGGCTTCGGGAAAGCACTCCTGAAGCTCCTGTACCTCCACCGCGTAGACCAGCGTTTCCAGCGGTTCAACAGCGCCATTGTCGAGACGCTTGTCGTAACTGTAGCAGCCCAGGGGTGTCTCGTCGAAGCGGCTTTTGGCGACGCCGGCCTCTTCCCAGGCTTCCTGAACGGCGCTTTCGGCGCTGGTCTTGCCCGCCATCGGCCAGCCCTTGGGCAACACCCAGCGACCGGTGTCGCGGCTGGTGATCAGCAGGACCTCACGCCCGGTATCGGTCTGGCGATAGCACAACGCCGCCACCTGCAGCCGTCGCGGGCGCGACAGCATCGGCAGGAGGGTCTGGGACCAGAGCTTGTTGAGGGCGTTCAGCATGGGTAGCGGTCATGGTCCGGAGGTGTCCGGGCGGCCTTGTTGGTTGCATGTGGCGATTGACCGACGGCACCTATGCAAAACCGACCCTGTTTGCAACGATTAAATGACAGGGGTGTTTGAAATTGCCCGAAATCAGCCCTTTATTTGTGGGAAAACGCACGTTTCAGCTGCGCGGGCGGGCACGCAGGGTCGCTTCGGCCTGGGTCGGGTCCTCGGGCCAGGGGTGTTTGGGGTACTGCGCGCGCATGTCCTTGCGCACATCGGCGTAGGAGCCGGACCAGAATCCCGGCAGATCGCGGGTGATCTGGATCGGGCGCCGGGCAGGCGACAAGAGCGTGACCTTGAGCGCCACACCCGCCACGGTCGGGTGGCGGGTGACGCCGAACATCTCCTGCAGGCGGACCTCGATCCCCGGCGTGTCGCCCGCGTAATCAATGGGGATCTTGCGCCCGAGTGGTGTCACGAAACTGCCCGGAACCTCGCGGTCAAGGAGCTGGGTCTGTTCCCACGTCAGTGCCGCGCGCAGGGCCGGGAGCGCGTCGAACCCCTTCCAGTCGGCGTTCGTGCGCACGCCGGTGAGCATGGGCAGCAGCCAGTCCTCGAGGGTGGCCATCAGGCCCGCCTCGGAGAAATCCGGCAGGTCGTGGCCTTCGGCGCGCAGCAGTTCCACGCGGGTGGCAAGCCGCGCGGCGGCGGGCGACAGGCGCAGGCCGAGGTCACGCACACCGTCGAGCATGGCGGTGGCGGTGGCCTCGGGCGGGACGTCCTTCCAGATGCGGTCGTCCAGCACCAGCGCGCCAAAGCGTTCCTGTTTGCGCGCCACCACGCGGCGGTCGCGTTTGGACCAGCTGCAGAGATCCTGCCAGTGGATCTGATCTGCAAACAACGTGCGGATTTCGGCCAGGGTGATCTGTGTGGCAAGGCGGATCCTGGCCTCGCGTGGATTGCCGTCGCTGTCGGTCACCACAAGGTAGGGGGCCGCGGCCAGCGGGTCGGAATTTTCCAGCACCGCACCCTTGCCGCCGGAAAGCACATAGCGGGCATCATCGCCCTTGCGGCGCTGCGCCACCCGATCCGGATAGGCAAGCGCGGCCATGGCCGCCGGCGAGAGCGGATCTGATGTGGCGGGGGCGGCGGGGCTGCCCGCGGCGCGGGGCGCAGCGTCGTTCTGCCCGCCGCGTTGCCGGCGCAGGCGCTTTGCCTCGCTGGTGATCGCCTGGAGGGCGGGGGTCTTGACCTGATAGGGGCGGCGGTCGCGGAAGCGGCGCAGATCCCGCAGCGCCTCAAGGCGCAGCGCCAGATCCACCGGCGCGCCGCGCAAGGGATCGCGGTCCGCCATCAGCGCCGCCAGCGTCGCGCTGTCCGGTCCGGCCACCGCCAGCATATGCGCCAGACGCGGGTGCAGGGGCAGCTGGGCCAGCGCGCGGCCATGGTCGGTGATCCGCATCTGCCCATCAAGCGCGCCGAGCATCTGCAACAGGGCACGCGCTTCAGCGAGACTGCCGGCAGGCGGCTGGGTCAGCAGTGGCAGATCCGCAGGCTCTGCCCCCCAAAGCGCCAGTTCCAGCGCCAGACCGGTGAGGTCTGCGGCCTCGATCTCGGCCGGGGGATAGGCCATCAGCGCGCCTTCTTCGCCCTTGGACCAGAGCCGATAGCAGGTGCCCTCGGCCACGCGACCGGCGCGGCCCTGCCGCTGGGTGGCTTCGGCGCGGGTCACGCGTTCTGTCACCAGCCGCGACATGCCTGCACCGGGATCGAACCGGGCGCGGCGGGCCTGTCCCATATCCACCACGACACGGATATCCTCGATCGTCAGGGAGGTTTCGGCGATGGAGGTTGCCAGCACCACTTTGCGCCCCTCGGAGACGGGGGCGATGGCGGCGCGTTGTTCGGAGAAGGGGAGGGCGCCAAACAGCGGGCGGATCTGGCAGTGGCCGGGCAGCCGGGCCTCCAGCGCGCTGGCGGCGCGGCGGATTTCGCCCTCGCCGGGCAGGAACACCAAAAGGCCACCGCCGGTCTCGCGGGTCTCCCCTTCGGCGCGGGTGACCAGATCCACCAGCGCGTCCAGCTTGCGTGCGTTGGCGGGCAGGGGGCTGTCGAGCCAGCGGGTTTCGACTGGGTAGCTGCGGCCCTCGGAGGTGACGATGGGCGCATCCATCAGGGCCGCCACCGGGCTTGCATCCAGCGTGGCGGACATCGCCAGCAGCAAGAGATCGTCGCGCAGGGCGCCTGCAACCTCGAGACAGAAGGCGAGCCCCAGATCGCCATTGAGGGAGCGTTCGTGAAATTCGTCGAAGATCACCGCGCCGACGCCCGGCAGATCCGGGTCCGATTGCAGCATCCGGGTCAGGATGCCTTCGGTGACAACCTCGATGCGGGTGGATTTTGAGATCTTGGCCTCGCCGCGCACCCGGTAGCCGACGGTCTGACCGGGGCTTTCCCCCAAGGTTGACGCCATGCGCTCTGCCGCCGTGCGGGCGGCGAGGCGGCGGGGCTCTAGCATCAAGATGCGCCCGGTGGTCAATCCCGCCTCAAGGATTGCAAGCGGCACCTTGGTGGTCTTGCCCGCACCGGGGGGCGCTTGCAGCACCGCACGGCCCCGCGCGCGCAGAGCATCAATCAGGTCGGGAAGCGCGTCATCAATCGGGAGCCGTATCATGGCGGCGCTTATCGCCAATCGCGGGCTTAACGTCCAGCCTGCGTCAGCCCACCTTGCAGCGTGACAGAGCCAAAAACCGTGGCGACCTTGGCGGTGGACATGTGGAAACGCCCCTCCGGCCCGGCCTCGTATCTGAGTTCGAGGTCAAAGGACTTTGCCCGCGCCAGGTCCTGTGCGCTGTAGCCGTCTTCGCGGTGCAATGTGCCCCGGCAGACAAACCCCGCTCCCCGTGGACGTGGCGGGCCCAGCACCAGCCGCGTGCGCCGTGCCCCATCAAAGATCGGCTGATCGAGAGCGCAGAGGTGATCTGCTGCTTGCGGCGCCACTGCGCGGAAAATGGCGGTGGCCGGATCAACCGTGTCGCGCTGGTGCTCCGGGCGAAGAGGCGGTGTGTCAGAGCCAAGACGTCCACCCGTGACGCGGGGCACGCCATTCGCATAATCGAGGTGGGCCGTCGATTGCCGCCGCCCGGTGTTGACGTTTTCGAGGAACCACGCTGGCCGAGGGCCTGCGGAGGTCCAGCGCCCCAGTGCCTGCATCTCGAAATGAACCTTTGCCAATAGCGCCACCGCACCGGTCGAGGTAAAGCGACTGCGCACGCCGTAGGTGCCACCGCTGCGCTGGCTGGCAAGGGTGAAGGTGCCAAGTTTGACGCCCAAGCCCCGCACAACATAGTGCTGTTGATCGCTTGTGACCGGTTCATGCGCAATCACAGCCACGGGCGCTGTGAAGGCCGCGAGCAGGACGAGCCCTCCGAGGACAAGGTAACGGCGCATCAAGGCACTTCCTTTTCGATCTCAAGCGCGTGTTTCAAAGCGGCATCGGGGTTTTGCAGCCGCGCCACTGGACAAGCGCGCCCCGGCTGCGCCATCAATGCGCGGCAAGGACGAGAGGCGCGCCATGGACATCGCACAGCTGAGTGACAGGATCTTGAACGCGGACCGTCGGGCATTGGCCCGCGCGATCACATTGGTGGAAAGCGCCCGTCCGGATCACCGCGCGCAGGCGGATGAGTTGCTATCGCACCTGGCCAAAAGCGACCGTCAGGCGCTGAGGATTGGATTGTCGGGCACGCCCGGGGTGGGAAAATCCACCTTTATCGAGGCCTTTGGCATGATGCTCATCGGGCAGGGGCTGCGGGTTGCGGTGCTGGCGGTTGATCCCAGCTCGGCGCGGTCTGGTGGATCAATTCTGGGGGACAAAACCCGGATGGAGCGGCTCAGTCGTGAACGCGCGGCCTTCATTCGCCCCAGTCCCAGCCAGAGCCACCTTGGTGGTGTTGCCCGCCGCACCCGCGATGCGGTGGCGCTATGCGAGGCGGCGGGGTTTGACGTGGTGCTGATCGAAACCGTGGGGGTGGGGCAATCGGAAACCGTTGTGGCGGAACTGTCCGATCTGTTCCTGTTGCTGCTGGCTCCGGCGGGCGGCGATGAGCTTCAGGGCGTGAAGCGCGGCATCATGGAGATCGCCGACATGATTCTGATCAACAAGGCCGATGGCGATCTGAAGGCGACGGCGACTCGCACCTGCGCCGATTATGCCGGGGCGCTGCGGCTGTTGCGCAAACGTCCGCAAGATCCCGATGGCTTTCCCAAGGCGTTGATCGTCTCGGCGATCGAGGCCGCGGGGCTGGAGGCCGCATGGGCAGAGGTGCAGGCGCTGGCGCAGTGGCGGCGCGACAACGGGTTCTGGGATCAGAACCGGGCGCAGCAGGCGCAGTACTGGTTTTCCGAGGAGGTGCGGCAGGCGCTTCTGGCGCGGCTTCAGACCTCTTGGGCCAAGTCGCGCATGACGGAATTGTCGAAAAAGGTGGCCGAGGGGGCGCAAACCCCACAAGAGGCTGCGCGCGATCTGTTGACGGGTTTGGGTGTCGCGGAGCTTGATCCGTCGCGCATGGGCTAGGATCTGCGATTCAGATACGACGGTTGGGGGTGTTCACGGCCTAATATGGCGTGCACACGCTTGCATCTTGGCCCCGAAATTGTAAAAGCCCGCCAGCGCGGTCGGGGATGACGCGAGAATGTCAGCTAGAGTGCCATAAAAGCGTTGCATATGGCTTGACCATCTTTGCGATTCCTCCTAAACGCATCCAACCAGTTTTCGGGCGCAGCCAATGGCAGCGCCCTTGTAATTTGGCGACTGATTCCCAAAGGCCGGGCAGGCCGCACACGGGTCGGGACGCCGCAGATACGAAGGATAACACCATGTCGCGCCGTTGCGAACTGACCGGAAAAGGCCCGATGACTGGCAACAATGTCAGCCACGCCAACAACAAAACCCGTCGCCGGTTTCTGCCGAACCTGAACGACGTCACCCTGCAGTCCGAGACTCTCGGCCGCGGTGTGAAGCTGCGCATCTCCGCAGCCGCCCTGCGTTCCGTTGACCACCGCGGTGGTCTGGACGCCTTCCTGGCCAAAGCCAAGGACGAAGAGCTGTCCGATGCCGCTCTGAAGGTGAAGAAAGAGATCGCAAAGGCACAAGCCGCGCAGGCCTGATCGGCCCGCCCCTCTTGTGATCCTGCCCGGATTTAACAGAAAGACCGTTGGTTCAGCGCCAGCGGTCTTTTTGCATTTGCGTGGAGGATGGGCGCGACTCTTTGCCCGCGCCTTGCGCAAGGGGCTTGAGGCGGAGGCCTCTTCCTGAGATATGACGGGGCCAATGACAGTGTTCAGACGGTATATCGCCCTGCTGCTGACTGCGGCCCTGCTGCTGACCGGCCATAGTGCCGCCGCCAGCCGCTTTGACCGTGATGCCACGGGGCAGGTGATCCTGTGCACCGGCTCCGGCCCGGTCACCGTCTATGTCGATGAAAACGGCGAACCAACGGGCGCGCCGCATATCTGCCCGGATTGCATCACCCATCTCCTTGATCTGGTTCAGGGCGCTCCGGCGCTGCTGGCACCGGTTGCAACGGCGCGACAGGCGCCCCGGCTGCCGTCGCGCGCGCAACGCGACGCTGCACCTGAACGCACGGCCCGAGCGCGCGCGCCGCCGCTGGTCTGACATCCCCACACGTTCGAAGTCAGACCGGTCGCAGCGCCTGCGCCCGGAACCCCCCTGTTCCCGTCTCAAGGAGACCAACCATGACCCTGAAATCCCTCGGCCTTTCCGCCGTTTTCTCCGCGCTCGCAGCTGCTGCCGTCGCCACCTCCGCCTCGGCGCAGATGGTTGTGCATGACGCCTATGCCCGTGCCTCCAACAAGATGGCCGGCGCCGCCTTTATGGAGATCATCAACGAAGGCGACGCAGATGACCGCCTGATCGCTGCGCGCTCCGATGTGGCCAAGCGGGTGCAGCTCCACACCCACGCCGAAGACGCCAATGGCGTGATGAAGATGACCCATGTCGAAGACGGCTTTGCCATCCCGGCCGGTGCGACCCATCTGCTCCAGCGCGGCGGTGACCATGTGATGTTCATGGGGCTGAACCGGGAACTGGCGGACGGCGACACAATCGACGTCATCCTGGACTTCGAACAGGCCGGTGAAGTGGCGATCGAGGTCCCCGTCGACATGGCGCGCATGCCCGAGGGCGGACATGGCGGCCACGGCGATCATTCGGGTCACGGTGACGATCACGGTGACCACTCCCACTAACACCATTCCTCGCGACAGATCTGACAAGCCCCGGTTGACGCCGGGGCTTCGTCATTCTGGGCCGTCACGCAGCAGCGCCCGGACCCAATCGGGCACCACCTCGGTGGCCGGGCCAAATCGGCGCTCGTCGAAGGCGTGGTTGATGTCCGAGGGGGCCAGATTGAGCTCGACCGTCTGTGCCCCGCCATAGGCCGCCTCCTGCACAAAGGAGGCAGCCGGCTGCACCTGACCGGAGGTCCCGATCGCCGCAAACAGGCTGGCCTCCGCCAGGTGGTGGCCGATCTCGTCCAGGTGATAGGGCACCTCGCCGAACCAGACCACGTCAGGGCGGCTGCGGGGCGCATGGCAGGCGGGGCAGGTGGTGTCGGTGGTCATCTCCTGCGGTGCGGGCCAGCGATGATCACAAGCGGCGCAGAGGGCACCGGCAAGCGTTCCATGCATGTGTAGCACGTTGCGCGATCCGGCTGCCTCATGCAGCGGATCGACATTCTGGGTGACAATGACCACGTCGCCGGGCCACCGCTGTTCCAGCTCCGCCAGAGCGCGATGGGCGGCGTGCGGCGTCGCGTGGGCGGCCTGCTGGCGACGCGCGCTGTAGAACCGATGCACGCGCGCGGGATCCCGGGCAAAGCCCTCGGGGGTGGCGACATCTTCGATCCGGTGTTGCGACCACAGGCCTTTTGCGTCGCGAAAGGTGCCAAGCCCGCTTTCGGCGGAAATGCCCGCGCCGGTCAGGATTACGATTTTGGTCATGGCGGGATCTCCTGTCGGGGCATCTGCTACCGGGGGCTTGGCCCGTCAGTGCAAAACCTGACATAGAGAGCGGGGCGGGTAAACACGGACCACCGTCCCCGTTTCTTCTGACCTGAGAGAGTAGCGATGCGTAAAATCCTGTTTGTCTGCCTTGGCAATATCTGTCGTTCTCCGGCGGCGGAGGCGTTGTTTCGCGCCCGCTGCCCGCAGATCGCCACCGACAGTGCTGGCACCTCGGACTACCATATCGGCGATCCGCCCTATGGGCCGATGCAGGCGGCAGCGCTGGCACGGGGCGTTGACATGTCCGATCTGAGGGCGCGGCAGGTCTCGGCTGAGGATTTTGCAGCCTTCGACCTGATTGTCGTGATGGATCATGCAAACCGGCATGAGGTCGAAGCCCTGCGCCCGTCGGGCTCCACCACGCCGGTGATGCTGTTTGCGCCCATGGCCGGGGCGGCCGCGGTGCAGGAGGTCCCCGATCCGTATTACACGCGGGATTTTGACGGCTGTCTTGATCTTCTTGAGGCCGCAGCGGCGGGATTGCAGCGTCATGTGGCGCTGTCGGACTGACGCGCGCCCCCGGTTCGCGGAAGGGGCGCGTAGGGCGCGTGTCGGGCAGGCGGACCTAGGCCTCCAGCACCCGCAATTGCCCAGCGAGCCAGGGCAGCCGGTTCACCGCCGGGGCAATCATCTGGCTTTGCACCAGACGCCGCATGGTTCCGGCCACTTCGAGCGGCACGGTGTCAGGCCAGTCGGACTGTGAAAACAACGAAATGCGCCGGGTGAATTCGGTCAAGGGCAGGGCAAAGGCGTCGATCTCGTCGTGGAAACGCGCGGCCCGCATATAGCCCAGCGGGGTGGTGATCGCCCAGCCGATGCGGCGCGCCACCATGGCCATCAGTGCCAGATGAGATCCGATTTCAAACCGGTCCTCGAATTCCAGCTTGCTGCGGCTGAGGTGCGACTCGATCTGTTGCGAGATCAGCTGGTCGCGGGCGTAGCGCAGCAAGGGCAGGTGGTTGAGCTGGTTGCCGACGTCATCGGGGTCGGTGACCGCGCCACGGGGGGCCACCAGGATGAAGGGTTCCTCGACCAGCGGATATTCGGTCACGCCCGGGCGCAGCTCGCCGGTGGAGGCGGCGATGCCGATGTGCAGTTCCTTTGCATCCATGGCGCGGATGATGTCATGGCTGGATGCGGTCACCATCTTGAACCGGCACTGGGTCAGGCTGTCGGCAAGAATGGTGGCGAGCCGCGGCGTGAGGTCGTTGTCGAAATCGTCGATCAACCCGAGCGATAGCGCCGGCAGATGCGACAGATCCATCACCGTCAGCTCGCTCTGGGCCAGCCGCAATTCGCTCAGGACAGCCTGGGTGCGGGAAAGAAAACTGCGCCCGGCGGCTGTCAGAACCATCGGGCGGCGACCGTGATCGACAAGATCCGATCCAAGCGCTTTTTCAAGATTGCGAAGTTGTTGGCTTACGGCCGGTTGGCTCAATCCGGTAATATCGGCGGCCTGCGCGACCGATCCGGACTTTGCCAATGCTTCAAAAACTTCCAACCCCCGAAGTGTGACGCCTTTCATCAGCATATATTCGCTCCAAAAAATCCAAACTCTGATAACTCCGTCACGCGATGCTTCTGCCGGGGGAGCGTCTGACCACTGCACAGTGCAGGCTTTTCCTGCATACATACAAAAATATAGGCCGTTTTTATTTTCATTTGAATAGTTTGGGAAGAGTAAAATTATCCTTTCGGGTAATTTATGGCGGTTTTAGTGGAATCTCAAATGTAATTGGCGCGGCGGCTGGCGGAATTAACCATTTTGAATGGTGCCTGCCGCCACCATTTCAGCCGCAGATTCGTTCGGCGTCGGTTCCGAACAGCTGGTATTTCTTCCACAACCGGGAGTCGCTGCTCTTTGCGGATTGGCGCACTTCTTGTGCGCGATGCGGATCCGAGAACCATTTTGAAACCGTGCGCTGTTCGGATCGGGTCAATCGGCGTTCGGCAACCTGCTGAATGCAATGGCACAGCGACGCCTGCGCCGCGCCGCGGTCGGAGCTGCGGCAGGCGCGTTCGATGGTGCCTGCGGTGGCCTGAGGCGCGACGGGCACAAAACTCAGCGTGGTCGCGCAGAGCGCGGTGACGGATAGAAGTCGGAACACGTGTATCAATCTCCTGTTTGTGCGAAAGGACGCTGACCGATGTCGCCGCGCATATTCCATAGCTCGCGGCTGGTTTTCAATGGCGGATGCGCCGGATCGGCACCAGACGCGGCGCTGTCGCGGTGAAAGCGGTCCTGCGCCTGCAGATGGTGCGGCTCGGACGCATGATCCACCTTGACCAAAGGCGAAATCCCAATCATATGCGCTTGTCATGACAGAGCTCTCGAAAATCCGCAACTTCTCCATTGTCGCTCATATCGACCACGGCAAGTCCACGCTTGCTGACCGCCTCATCCAATCGACGGGGACGGTGCAGGATCGTGACATGAAAGAGCAGCTGCTCGACGCCATGGACATCGAGCGTGAACGTGGCATCACCATCAAGGCCAACACGGTCCGTATCGACTATGAGGCCGACGATGGCGAACGCTATGTGCTGAACCTGATCGACACCCCCGGCCACGTCGATTTTGCCTATGAGGTCTCCCGCTCCATGCGCGCGGTCGAAGGCTCGCTGCTGGTGGTCGACTCGACCCAGGGGGTCGAGGCGCAGACGCTGGCCAATGTCTACCAGGCGATCGACGCGGATCACGAGATTGTCCCGGTGCTCAACAAGATCGACCTGCCGGCCTCCGATTGTGATCGGGTGGCAGAGCAGATCGAGGATGTGATCGGGATCGACGCCACCGATGCGATCCATGTCTCCGCCAAGACCGGCATCGGCATCAAGGAAACGCTCGAGGCCATTGTGCAGCGGCTGCCTGCGCCCACCGGGGATCGGGATGCACCGCTGAAGGCGATGCTGGTGGACAGCTGGTATGATGCCTATCTCGGCGTCATCGTGCTGGTGCGGATCATGGACGGGGTCCTGAAGAAAAGCGACCAGATCAAGATGATGCAGACCGGCGCGCGCTATGGCGTTGACCGGATTGGTGTTTTCCGCCCCGCCATGCAGGTGGTGGACGAATTGGGCCCCGGCGAGATCGGCTTTATCACCGCCTCGATCAAACAGGTGCGCGATACCAAGGTGGGCGACACCATCACCCACGACAAGAAAGGCGCAGAAACCCCTTTGCCGGGCTTTAAGCCGTCCGTGCCGGTGGTGTTCTGCGGTCTGTTCCCCGTGGACAGTTCCGAGTTCGAGGATCTGCGTAACGCGATCGAGAAGCTGGCGCTGAACGATGCGTCGTTCTCGTATGAGATGGAGACCTCCGCCGCGCTTGGCTTCGGCTTCCGCTGCGGGTTCCTGGGCCTGCTGCACCTCGAGGTGATCCGGGACCGGATCGAGCGCGAATATAATATCGAACTGATTACCACCGCGCCGTCGGTGGTCTATCACGTGTTCATGAAGGACGGGGAGATGCGCGAGCTGCACAACCCCGCCGACATGCCCGATCTGACCCATGTCGATCACATCGAAGAGCCGCGCATCAAGGCGACCATTCTGGTGCCGGATGAATTCCTCGGCGATGTGCTGAAGCTCTGCCAGGACCGCCGTGGTATTCAGGAGGACCTCTCTTACGCGGGGTCTCGCGCCATGGTTGTGTATGACCTGCCGCTGAACGAGGTGGTGTTTGACTTCTACGACCGGTTGAAGTCGGTGACCAAGGGCTATGCCTCCTTCGACTATCACATGACCGGCTACCGCGAAGACACCCTGGTGAAGATGGCGATTCTGGTGAACGATGAGCCCGTCGACGCCCTGTCGACTATGGTGCATCGGGATCGTGCCGAAATGCGGGGACGCGCCATGTGCGAAAAGCTCAAGGATCTGATCCCGCGTCACATGTTCAAGATCCCGATTCAGGCGGCTATCGGCGGCAAGGTGATCGCGCGTGAAACCCTGTCGGCGCTGCGCAAGGACGTGACCGCAAAATGTTACGGCGGCGACGCGACCCGGAAACGCAAGCTTCTGGAAAAGCAGAAGGCGGGTAAGAAAAAGATGCGTCAATTTGGCCGCGTGGAAATTCCGCAGGAGGCCTTTATCTCGGCCCTCAAGATGGACGATTGATCCAGAGACCTGAGAAAATGCGAAATAGGAAACCCGGTGCAAGCCGGGTTTTTTGCTGTTCGCTGCGCCGCGTTTGAACGCAGTGGCCCCTTTTAGAGGCCATACCAAGAGGCGGGGGCGGCGAAATCCTGGGCAGATCCCCCCGCGTCGAAACGCCGCCCAGTGATATTTCCCTGCGATACGCTGGGGACAGCCTGAGCGGGAGTTCCTTTAGGCAGAGATATACGCAATATAAAATATTGGGAATTTTCGATTTCTGGAAACGGCGAAACCTATACTTTCGTATAGATGATCCATGTCAATTCACGGGCCGAAACCCTCTGTTATATTTCGCGCAAACGTCGACTTGTGACCAGGAGGGTAAACATGTTTCGCCTTGCGTTGATCTTGCACATCTTCATCGGCTCCACCCTTGCGGGCAGCGCGGTCATCGCAGCGCTGGTGCTGGGGCAGTCCTCGCTGTGGGGGATCCTGATTGCAGCGCTAGTGGGCTTTGTGGTCGCGATCCCGGTCAGCGCCTGGGTCGCCCGCAAGCTCTATGTCGGCTGATGGGCTCGAGAGCGGGCGCTGAGGGGCGGGCGATCCGGCGCGCGACTCAGAGCGCGTCTTGCACGTTTCGTGCGGTGTTCGAGATGGCCTGTCCGGCCTTCTGCAGGTCGCGCCCGGCACCTTTGGTGGTTTCGCAGGCGGCGAGGCTGAGGATCAGGAGGCCAAAAAGCAGCGGGCGGATCATGGCGGCGTGTCTTTCTCATGAGTTTGGTTCAAATTCGGAACCTGTTCAGCATAGGGAAAATTCCCCGATCCCTGCGCAAATGGCAAGAGTGCGATTGGGGGCGTGCGCCGTGTCTCTTTCGCAGGTGCAGAAACGATTTGGCGATGCTTTATCTCGCAAAGGTTGTATTCTTGGCCTAGGCTGATCCCAGCGAGCACCCACCTGAAGATGTGCAGAACGGGCGCAAATTCGCCCGGGGCAAGGCAGCAGCCAGGCAGAGACTTGAATGTCACCGCGTGTGACACAGATCGGATCATACCTGTTTCGGGAGGTTACATCATGGATTTTTCGGCTCAGAAAGAGCGTCTTGAAACCCGGCTCAGCGCGTTGTCGGCAGGGATGCTGGCCGGGCAGGGGTTGTCGGCGCTGACACAGAACGCCAATACAGCCCGGGCCGCACAGAGCCGCGCGGGCAAGACCACGCAGATCACCGAGATCCTGACGGCGCTGGATCGGTTGAAGGCCGGCGAATATGGCTATTGCAGGATTTGCGGCGCTGATCTGACCCACGATCAATTGCGCCAGCATCCCGAGACCCCCTTTTGCGAGTCCTGCTCCGCCTGAACTCTGCCAGTAGCGGGGTCAGGCCAGACCGGCACGCACGTCTGGCCTGATCGCCTGCGTGCGGCAATTCACGGGCGCAGCCAAGGCACAGGTGGCGTGCCGGTGCCGCTGCGGACTGCGTCCAAAGAGGGAGTGACACGAGCCGGGCAGGGGGCGATCCTTGCAATGCGGAAAAAGGGACCGTTGCCGCGACGCCGGCAATGTGGCAGAAGACCAGCAACCGGCTGACCACATGAGTTTTGCAGATGACAGATTTTTCCGCACTCCGCCGCATGATGGTGGACACGCAGATCCGCCCGTCGGACGTGACCAAATACCCGATCATCGAAGCCATGCTGGCTGTCCCACGCGAGACTTTCGTGCCGGACGCCCAGACCGAGGTCGCCTATGCGGATCAGAACGTGCCGCTGGGTGCGCAGCGCGTGGTGCCGGAGCCGCGCACCCTGGCCAAGATGCTGGACGCGCTGGATGTGCGCGAGGATGAGCTGGTGCTCGATGTCGGCTGTGGATTGGGATACTCGACCGCAGTGGTGGCCCGTCTGGCGCAGATGGTAATCGGTGTCGAAGAAGACGAGCAGCTGGCATCCGAGGCGCAGGACCTGTTGAGCGAGAGCAATGCCGACAATGCCATCGTGCATGAGGGCACGCTTGCCGCAGGTGCCGCAGAGCATGGCCCCTATGATGTGATCCTGATCCAGGGCGGTATCGAGGTGCTGCCCGCGGAGATCCTGGCGCAGCTCAAGGATGGCGGGCGCATTGCGGCCCTGTTCATGGATGGGGCCCTGGGCGAGGTCAAAATCGGCTACAAAAGCGATGATCGCGTTTCCTGGCGGTTCGAATTCAACGCGGGCGCGCCGGTACTGCCCGGCTTTGCCAAGGCGCCGGAGTTCGCGCTCTGATCCTCCGCCGTCTGTCTCGATCTTGACACGATCGCCGGAAATTCATGTTGCGCCTCTTCAACTTGTGGTGAGCCTCGCCTATGTTTCTGGTAAACTGACGCCTGCGTAAGTCGGGCGCAAATCGAGTGTAACGGGGGTAGCCCCCAACAAGCGGATCGAGGCGACAGGATGCGAGGATTTTTCAATATACGGCGGGTCAGGGCTCTGGTCTCTGTCAGCGCCGTTGCAACGGCTGCGGCCCTGGTGCCGCAGGCGCGTGCGGACAATCTCACCGATGCAATGATCGGCGCCTATACCAGCAGCGGCTTGCTGGAACAGAACCGTGCATTGCTGCGCGTTGCGGACGAAGGCGTTGCTGCGTCGGTATCGGGCTTGCGTCCGGTGATCTCCACCGCTCTGAACATCGCACGGGATTACAACCGTACCGGGCTTGGCGCCGCGGGCGCGCGGTCGAGCCACAGCACCGGCGCGTCGGTCAGTGTCAGCCTCAACTGGCTGTTGTTTGACAATGGCGCAACCCGTCTGGACACCGCCGCCGCGCAGGAAACGGTTCTGGCCACGCGTCAGACCCTGGTGGATGTGGAGCAGCAGGTGCTGTTCGCGGCCGTGCAGGCCTATGTCAACGTGTTGACGCAACAGGATATCGTCGCGCTGCGCCGCAACAACCTGCGTTTGCTGCAGGAAGAATTGCGCGCCGCCAATGATCGGTTCGAGGTCGGCGAGGTGACCCGCACGGATGTGGCGCTGGCGGAGAGCCAGGTCGCCGAGGCGCGCGCCAATCTGACCGACGCCCGAGGCGCCTTGCTGACCGCGCGGGCCACCTACGAGGAAGTTGTGGGACGTGCCCCGGGCACCGTCACCACCTATCCACCGCTGCCGCGCCGGGCAAACAGCCTGGACGCGGCCCAAGCGCTGGCGCTGCGCAATCACCCCAGCCTGCGGTCGCAGCAGCACGCGGTGAAGGCGGCCCAGCTGACGGCGGACAGCTCCCTGCGCGACATGGGGCCGAGCCTCAACTTCAGCGCCACCGCCTCGCATGGCGAGTTGCACAGCACCGACAACAGCTCTGACAATTTCGATCTGGGGCTGTCGTTGTCGCAGACCATCTATGCCGGCGGCGCGCTGGCATCGGCCCGTCGGGCGGATCTGGCGCGGCTGGATGCGGAGCGCGGCGCGCTGTTGTCGACGCAGCGCAGCATCACGTCGAACGCCGCCAGCGCCTATACCTCGTTTGAGACCGCAGCGGCCAGCCTGGTGTCCTCGACCGAGCGGGTGCGGGCGGCGCAGGTCGCCTTTGACGGGATTCGCGAGGAGGCAACACTGGGGTCGCGGACAACGCTGGATGTGTTGCAGGCCGAGCAGGAGCTTCTGGATGCGCAGACCGCACGTCTGCAAGCCCGGGCCACCCAGGCTCTGGCCGCATATGACCTGCTTCAGGCCCAGGGGCTGCTGACGGCGGAGAACCTCAACCTCGCGGTGGAGCGTTATGATCCCGAGATCTATCACAATCAGGTGCGATCTGCGCCGGCCTTTGTGACCAAGCGGGGGCAGGATCTGGACCGCGTGCTCAAGGCTCTGAGAAAGAACTGAGAATCCGAGGTTGCTGTTGTGTGATGCGGGCAAGCTGGCTAGACTTGTCTCAAGAGGTGAGCTTGGCCAACAAAAATGTCTGAACCCGTTACGCACGCTGAAATCGAAGATGTCCTGTCCTCCATCCGCCGACTGGTTCGCGAAACCGGGCGGAACGAGGGCGGTTCCGGCGGTGAGTCCGCCGCTACGGCAGTTGCAACCGGGCCGGCGGAGCCTGCAAGCCGGCCGGCAACACGTCTGGTTCTGACACCCGCCCTGCGGGTGCCGGACGATGAAATCAGCCGCGCCGACACTGTTTCTCCCGATCCCGAACCCAAACATGCTGCGCCCGAGACCGGGCGCGCGCCCGACGGGGCAGAGGCGCATGACGCGCCGGGCAATGTGTCCCGGGTGCTGGCCGATCAGCTGTCGGCCGGACCGACTGCGGATGAGGCCTCGGATCGTCAGGCGGAGGAGAGCGGCGCAGAGGCTGCGGAATACGCTGAAGAAGCGCCCTTTGTGGCCGTCGAGGACGATGAGGCGGCGGATCTCGGCACTCCGAACGGCACAACAGCTTCGTTGCACATGACCCATCACGCGGAGCTGCGCGAGACGCAGGCCGCGCCTGCGGAAGAGCGAGACGTCGGTGGCGCGATAGAGGCGGTGACAGATCCGTCGGCAGAGGAGATCGCTCTGGAACCGGACGCTGAATCCGAACCAGAGCAGGCGCCGTGGCGCGACCCGAACGCCAAGTTGTTTGACGTTGTGAGCGAGCAGGCGTTGCGCAGCGAAACCAGCGCCCCGGCACTGGACAGCGCCACCTCCCAGCCTCCGCGCGAGCAGAGCGCCCGGGTGGCGGCGGTGGTCCGCCGGATTGCCGAACTCGAAACCGCGGGGCACGGTGCCGGAGAGGCGCCCGCCAGCCGCAACGGCGTGCCTGTGCCGGACCTGAACGAGGATGAGATCGAGGCCGTGCCGGCAAGCGGCCCGTCGGTGGAAACCATTCAGTGGGAAGATCATCTGGACGCAGCCCCTGCGCGCCCGTCGTTCTCCTCCAGCCGCGAGGCCACCGAAGAGACCGCGCGCAGGCTGACGCAGGATGCCGCCGAGGAAACCGCCATGGCGGCGGTGTCGGCAAGCGAAGAGTTTCTCGACGAAGAAAGCCTGCGGGAGCTTGTGTCCGATATCGTGCGCGAAGAGCTGCAGGGAGCGTTGGGGGAGCGGATCACCCGCAACGTGCGCAAACTGGTGCGCCGCGAGATCCAGCGCGCCCTGGCGTCTCAAGAGCTGCTCTGAGGCGTCTTGTTTGGCTGGTTGTTGCCGGGCATCAGGACGCTGACGGAGTGCAGGGCCGGGGGCGCTCCCGCCCATACACCATGTTTTCTGCGAAAACCCGCCGTCTGGTTGGGCCGGGCAGCGGGCTGGCGCCCGCTGCGGGTGCGCCTTGGTGCGGGAGTTGTGGCAACCGCAGGCGGGCCGTTCAGCGCGGGCGGGCGGAGATCGGTTCCGCCAGGTCCAGCAGGTGGTCGATGTCCATGTAGCGCTCCAGATGGGCGGCAAGCGCATCCAGCGTGGCCTCCACACCTGCGTCATAGCCAATGTCGGACTGGTGGCCGAGGTCGGCAAGGAAGCGGGCGCGAAACGCATCCGAGGTGAACAGCCCGTGCAGATAAGAGCCGCGCACGCGGCCATCGGCGGAGGTCGCCCCCTCCGCGCGCCCCTCCAGCGTCAGCCAGGCCCGGGCGCAATCCGGCCCGGTGGTGCGGCCCATGTGGATCTCATAGCCAGACACGGGAAGATCGCCGGAAATCGTGCGCGCGTCGCTCAGGGTCACGCGTTTGTCGCCCGCCATCACCGTATGCACATCCAGAAGGCCAAGCCCCGCAACCTTGCCCGGCTGCCCATCGACGCCGTCCGGGTCGTCGATGGTCTGGCCGAGCATCTGATAGCCGCCGCACAGTCCCAGCACATGACCGCCGCGCCGATGGTGGGCGAGGATGTCGATGTCCCAGCCCTGCGCGCGCAGATACGCCAGATCCCCGATGGTGGATTTGGAGCCGGGGATCAGCACCAGATCCGCATCGCCGGGCAGGGCGCGGCCGGGGGGGATGATCTCAACCGTGACGGATGGCTCAGCGGCGAGCGGGTCGAGGTCGTCGAAATTCGCCATCCGTTCCAGTTGCGGCACCACCACCTTGCAGGCTCCGCCCGCCTGGGAGGCGATGTCCATCATATCCTCGGCCGGCAGTTTCCACGCATCCCAGAACCACGGCACCACGCCCACCGAGGGCCAACCGGTCCAGCGCGCAATGTCATCGCGCCCGCCATCAAAGAGGCTCAGGTCGCCGCGAAAGCGATTGACGGCGAAGGCTTTGATGCGGGCGCGGTCGTTTGCGTCCAGCACCGTATGGGTGCCGACGATCTGCGCGATCACGCCGCCACGGTGGATGTCACCCACTAGCACCACCGGCACGCCTGCGGCCTCGGCAAAGCCCATATTGGCGATGTCCCCCTGGCGTAAATTGGTTTCTGCCGGGGAGCCTGCGCCCTCGATGAGGATAATGTCATGCTGGGCGGCGAGGCGGTGAAAGCTCTCCAGTGTGGCCTCCAGCAGGCCCGCCTTGTCGCGCATAAACGACCCCGCCGCGCGGGTGCCGCGCCGTTTGCCCTGCACGATCACCTGTGCGCCCGTGTCGGTTTCAGGCTTCAGTAGCACCGGGTTCATGTCTGTGTGCGGCGCGAGCCCCGCCGCGCGGGCCTGTAGCGCCTGCGCCCGGCCAATCTCGCCCCCGTCAGCGGTCACGGCGGCGTTGTTGGACATATTCTGCGGCTTGAACGGCGCAACTGAGAGCCCGCGCAGGCGCAATGCGCGTGCCAGTCCCGCCACCAGCATGGATTTCCCGACATTGCTGCCGGTGCCTTGGATCATGAGGGCCTTGGGGATCATTCTGAGCGTCTTTTTCTGCTGTCCGTCCGCGCAGGGTTGCAACGCCCGTGGCCAAAGGTCAATCGCGCAGGTTGGCACAGGTTGGCGCGGGCGTGATCTGTCGGTCCCGTTGGGGCGGGGCGTCTGCAGAACGCAAACCCCAAAAAGAAAAACGCGCCCCCCAGGGACGCGCTTTTCGTTCAAGCATGGCAGCTTATTTAAGCGTTCAGGCCGCTTCGGCCTGCGCTGCGTTCCGACGTTCACTCTCTTCGCGCGACAGCGCGACAGAAGTCCGTACACCGCGACCAACGAATTCCATCAGGCCTTCGACCACACGTTCGTTGGGGTCGATACCTGCGCAGGTCAACACTTCGCGCCCATCGCGCGACCGTGCCCAGCGGGCGATCTGCTCGGGACCGTTGCCGTATTTCTTGTCGTCGGCAATGGCATCATCCAGCGCAGCCAGCACAACCGCCGCAAACAGTTTGCGTGCCCGGTTGCCCTGTTCGTTATTGTATGCGGTGCCGTCAACGAAATCTCGCATCTCGTTTCCTTTGTTGTTCTTGCTATTGCATTTTCGGCGTGACGCTCCTTATGGCGGAATTGTGACGATTCGGGTACCCCAAAGATGCATATCTTTTATGCATCATGTGCATGCCTATTTCGCGGTCACGCCTGCCCTGAAACACGACATATCGTCATCTTGTCAGCCTTCCACCTGCCGGATATAGGGGTGTCCAAGCTGTCATCAACCACCTGAAAGAGTTTTCCATGCCCAAGATCAACGGCAATGAAATCCGCCCCGGCAACGTTCTGGAGCATAACGGCGGCCTCTGGGCTGCGGTCAAAGTCGATCACGTGAAACCGGGCAAGGGCGGCGCGTTTGCTCAGGTCGAGCTGCGCAACCTGCGCAACGGCTCCAAGCTGAACGAGCGGTTCCGGTCTGCCGACAAGGTCGAGCGCGTGCGTCTGGAGCAAAAGGACCAGCAGTTCCTCTATGAGACAGACGGGATGCTGGTGTTCATGGACACCGAAACCTACGAGCAGATCGAACTGCCGGCAGAGCTATTGGGCGATCGCCGCCCGTTCCTGCAGGACGGTATGACCATCGTGGTGGAGTTCTACGACTCCGAGGCGCTGAACGCGACCGTGCCGCAGAAAGTGACCTGCAAGATTGTCGAGACCGAGCCGGTGGTCAAAGGCCAGACGGCTGCGAACTCCTTTAAACCGGCGATCCTTGATAACGGGGTCAAGGTCATGGTGCCGCCCTTTGTGGGCCAGGACGAGATGATCGTCGTCAACACCGAGACCATGGAATATTCCGAACGCGCCTGAACCGCGCGGAACTCAATTTTTAAAGCCTCGGTCCTGCATCCTGCGGGGCCGGGGCTTTTTTCTGCGCACTGAGGGGCAGGTCCGCGCCGCGTAGCGGCGCCGGGCCCAACGGGGGAGGGGGCATTTCAATGCCCCCGAGACGGGCGGGAGCGCCCCCGGATCTGGATCAGCGCGGGATCTCGACGGCATGGCCGCAGCGGTCCATCATCTTGCCATAGGCGGCGGTGAACGCGTTCATCGAGGCCACATCGGTCTGGGTGCTGGCGCGACAGGCGTCCAAGGCGCGCACCTCCATATGAGAGGCCGCTTTCATCCACAGGAGCGCGTTTTTCACATCCTGCCAGCGCGGCGTGTCATCCCATGTCCCATGTTGTCTGCCCGGCCCTGTTCCTGGCCCGGTGCGCGAACCTATTCGCGGGTCTGAACGCGCGCCAGTCTTGCGCGTCGACAGCCAGTGCGCGCAAGGGTAACGGCCAAGGGGTAAACAATTGCCTCAGTCTGCGGGGGCCTCCGGCCAGCGCAGCGCAGTGCCCTCGGCCTCCAGCGCGCCCTTGGCACGATCAAAGCGCAGATAGGCAATCGCCTTGCCGCCGGATTGGGTCAGAACCTGACCCACCGGTTTGCCCGCCGCGGTGATCTGCGCGCCCACCGGAACAGCGCCGTCGATCTCAACCTGTGTCAGACCTTTGCGCAGCTCGGTCTTGTGCTTCATACGGGCGGTGACCTCCTGGCCGACATAGCAGCCCTTGCGGAAATCAACGCCGTTGAGGCGCTCAAAGCCCACTTCAAGGATATAGCTGTCGGGCGTGAGCTCAATGCCGGTTTCAGGGATCACATGCGCCACCCGGATTGCATCCCAGTCGCTGCCGTCATCGCCCGTGGCATCGCCATAAAGACGCCAGCCGAGGGCCGGGTGGCGCGGGTCCATCTGGGCGCCTTTGGGGGCGTCCCCGGTGCCGCGGCTCACCTTTAGGTCGGTCTCGTCGATGGTGACATTGGCGCGCAGCTTGTACATCTTGAGCCGTTTCAGAAGGTCATCTGCCAGATCATTGGCCACATCCAGCAGCACCGCCTCGCCCTCGGGGACGAGAAAGAAATCCGCGAGGTATTTGCCCTGCGGGGTCAGGATCGCCGTATACACCAGCCCTTCGGAGAGGCGGTCAACGTCACTGGTGACCAATCCTTGCAAGAAGCTGTGCGTGTCCGGTCCATGCAGGCGAAAGATGCGGCGGTCGGCCATGTACGTCTCCCATTGGGCTGTTTGCGCGGTCTGCAAAAGATGTGACCCCGAACGCGCCGGAGTTCAAGCGGGTCTGGCTCGCCGTGGGTCAGCCAAACAGACGACGGGCAAAGCGACGCAGCAGGCCTGCACGCTCCCCCTCGTTGCGATTGGCGTTGCGGGACAGCTGCGCAGTGACCCCATCGGTATCGATCACCGTTTTACCGTCCTGGAATTGCAGGCGATAGAGATCGGCATAGATGCCGCCGCGTGCGAGCAGATCCTCGTGACGGCCCTCGTCCATGACGCGGCCGCGCTCCATCACCACGATCTTGTCGGCCGAGCGAATGGTCGAAAGTCGGTGTGCGATCACGATCGTGGTGCGCCCGCCAGAGAGCTTCTCCAGCGCTTTTTGCACCACTTTTTCGGACTGGGCATCGAGTGCCGATGTCGCCTCATCCAAGAGCAGCAGCGGTGTGTCGCGCAGCAATGCGCGTGCAATCACCACACGCTGGCGCTGTCCGCCCGACAGCGCAGAGCCACGTGGGCCGACCCGTGTTTCCAGACCATCCGGCAGCTTGTGCAGGAAATCCGAAACATGGGCGGCGTCCAGCACCTCCGAAAGGCGTTCGTCACTGACGTCGGTGCGCCCCAGCAGGATGTTTTCCTTGAGCGTTTCATCAAACAGCAGCGCATCCTGCGTCACCACGGAGAACAGGTCCCGCAGATCGCCAAGGTCGAGGTCGCGCACCTCGGTTCCGTCAAGCGTGACAGAGCCGTCCTGTGGATCAACCAGACGTGTCAGGATGTTGAAAATAGTGGATTTACCCGCCCCGGATGCGCCCACCAATGCGGTGGTTTTGCCAGCTTCCGCCACCAAGGATAGATCGCGCAGGATATGCGCCTCGCCATAATAGAGGTTCACATTGTCGAGGCGGATTTCAGGCAGACCCTTGGGTGCAGGTTTGGGCTCTTCCGGCGACACCAGCGTGATCGGGGCATCCATCAGTTCTTTGATGCGCTCCATCGCGGCGGCGGCCCCCTGCCAGACGCCCATAATCGCGGCGAGGCGGCGCATCGGGTCAAAGGCGAGGCCAATGGCCGTAAAAAAGCTCATGAACTCGCCGACGGTCTTGTCGCCATCGATGATTTCACGGCCCCCGTACAGGATCACACACATCACCCCAAGTCCGGCCATCATATCAACCATGCCGGTGGTGGAAGACGCGCCGAGCGCGGCCTTGATCTGAGCGCGCACAAAGGCGGCGGTCGCGGTGCGGTAGCGCCCAGTTTGATAGTCTTCCAGCCGGTTCAGCTTGATCGGGACAATGCCGTGGAACACCTCGTCAAGACGGGTGGCCTGCACCGCGCCAAGGTCACGGGCCATGCTGGCTTTCTTGCGCACGTAGCGCTGCACGATCGACAGGGGTAGCACCAGCAGCGGCACGCCGATCAGCATGATCAGCGTCCAGCGCCAATCGACGCTGATGGCAACCCCCAACACGGCAATCAACTGCGCCACGTCCCGGCCCGACCCGGTGATGATCGCCTGCCAGACCTGGTTGATCGCTGCCACATCCGATTGCACCCGCTGGATCAGGAAACCGGGCGGGTGGTTCTGGTGGAAACTGGCGTCCTGATGGATCAGCCGGTCCAGCATATCGGTGCGCATATGCGCCTCGGACCGCTGGTTGATGGTGGCGAGGATCACCTTCTGCGTCACCGAGCTGAACCCGCGCAGCAGAAAGATGCAGAAAAAGGCGATACTGACCCAGACCAGGGCATTCTCGCTGCCATCCACAAAGACCAGGTCGAACATCGGCTGCATCATGTAGCTGAGCCCCCCGACAGAGGCCCCTTCGATCAGCATAAAAACGATGGCGATGGCCAGCAGGCCAACGTGGTGGCGCAGGTATCCGCGCCAGAGCCAACGCAGCAATTCGCGCGAGGACATGTATTGAGTGCTCATTCCAGACGTTTCCCTGCTCGATATGCCCGATGTGCCAGGTGCTGTCGCCACCTGCCTCTGGTTTTGGACTGATCGCAAATTTTGCGACAAGTCCCGCCATTTAAGCAGCTCAGGATCAGGGTGCAAGCCACCTGCCGGTACGGGGCATCGGAGTGGCAAGACCGCGATTGACCTCGCAGAAAGCCGCGCTAGGCTGCGGCCAGTTTGCAATAAAGCGGCACGGCCTGGCTCCAGGACAGGTCCGTACCAGCCCCCAGCAGGACATTTGAATATGCGCGATTCTGTGAAACTTTCCTCCGGTCGGTCCTATCTGGCGATCCCGGGGCCTTCGGTGATGCCGGATCAGGTGTTGCAGGCGATGCATCGCGCCTCTCCCAATATCTACGCCGGTGAATTGGTCGAGATGACCGACACGCTGCCCCCCGATCTGCGCAAAGTGGCCCGCACCGAGCATCATGTGGCGATCTATATCGCCAACGGCCACGGTGCGTGGGAGGCGGCGCTGTCAAACACCTTGCAGGAGGGGGACAAGGTTCTGGTTCCGGCCTCCGGGCGCTTTGCCTATGGCTGGAGCGAGATGGCCGAAGCGATTGGCTTACAGATCGAGGTGATGGATTTCGGCATGCAGGCCGCCTTTGATCTGGCACGCGTGGCGGAGCGGCTGGCCGCAGATACGGCGCATGAGGTCAAGGCGGTGCTGGGTGTTCATACCGATACCTCCACGTCGATCCGAAACGATATCAAGGGCTTGCGCGGGGCACTGGACGCGGCGGATCACCCGGCGTTGTTGATGGCGGATTGCATTGCCTCACTCGGGTGCGACCGGTTTGAGATGGACGCCTGGGGCGTCGATGTGATGGTCACCGGCAGCCAGAAGGGACTGATGGTGCCTGCGGGGCTGTCGTTTGTGTTCTTTAACGATAAGGCCGCCGAGGCGCGCGCGCGTGTGCCTCGGGTCAGCCGCTACTGGGATTGGACGCCGCGCGCCAACCCGGAATATTTCTACCAGTTCTTTGGCGGCACCGCGCCGACGCATCATCTTTATGGTCTGCGCGCGGCATTGGATCTGATCCACGCAGAGGGGATTGAACAGATCTGGGATCGTCATGAGACCTTGGCGCGGGCGATCTGGGCGGCCTGTGATCGCTGGAGCGAAGGCGGAGCGCTGGCGATGAATGTGGCAGATCCTGCGTTGCGCTCGCATGCGGTGACGGCGCTCCGGCTGCCCTCACCACGGGCCACGGATCTGCGGATGTGGCTGGAGGAGAACCTTGGCCTGACGCTGGGCATCGGGCTTGGGATGGCGCCGCCCGATAGCGCGGAGTGGCACGGGTTTTTCCGTCTCGGCCATATGGGGCACGTCAACGGCCATATGATTATGGGGCTGTTGGGCGGAATTGAAACGGGTCTGAGCGCGCTGGATATCCCGCATGGCTCTGGCGCACTGGAGGCGGCGGCTCAGGTGCTCGCCGGATCACAGGCGAGCTGAGATCAGATGATGGGGCGGGCCGCTTTGGTCCGCCTCTCGCGGGGTCAGATGCGCCGGTTGAGGGGATGCGTGCTGCGGGTGTCTGCGCGTTGCTCGGCGCGGATCATGCGCACCTCAAGCCGGTTGATCATGTGGTTCATCGCAACCGCCAGCAACAGCACCGGCACCATTCCATAGAGAAGCCAGAGCGCAAAGAAGATCCACAGCAGGTTCACGGCCAGAAAACTGAGCGTGGTGGACAGAAGATCCGTGCTGTCATGGTGCATATCTTGGCGTTTCATGGTTACCCCTCCAGGCAGGCACTGTCCGATCAGCCTAGCCCTAAAGGGGTAAACCCCGGGTAAAGCGCCCGCACCGACGGGAGGTTTTACCGGTTCGCTTGCGCTATGCGCGACCGCGCCGCTGGGTCAGCCGCGTTTGCCGCGCGCCTCTTCCAGCGCGAGAGGCAGCGCGGCGGCAAAGGCGGCGCGCTCGGCCTCGGGGCCGCAGCTGACGCGGATGCAGCGGTTTTGCGGTGCTGCAAAGGGCATGCGCACAAAGATGTCGCGCGCCACCAGCGCCTCCAGGACCGCCTTGGCAAAGTCCCCGTCGTGGCCACAGTCGATGGCGACGAAATTGGTGGCAGAGGGCAGCGGCGTCAGGCCATTTTCGCGCGCAATGCGGCAAATCTCATCACGGGCGGTGGCAATCTCTGCCTGCACATGGGCCAGCCAGTCCTGATCCTTGATTGCCTCGGTTGCGCCAATCTGGGCACAGCGGTTCATGCCAAAATGATTGCGCACCTTGTGAAAGGCGGAAATCACCTCAACCGCGCCCATCGCATAGCCGACGCGCGCGCCTGCCATGCCATAGGCCTTTGAGAGGGTGCGCATGCGGATCACCCGCGGGTCGGTCACATCCACCGGTGCGGCAGTGCCTGCGGGGGCGCATTCCACGTAAGCCTCATCCAGCAGCAAGAGGCTGCCCTCGGGCAGATCATCCAAAGCGGCGACGATATCCGCGCCGCGATGCCAGCTGCCCATCGGGTTGTCGGGGTTGGCGAGGTAGACGATCTTGGCGTTGACCTCATGGGCCTTGGCCATCAATGCGGCGATGTCCTCGTGGTCGTCCTTGTAGGGGACGGTGTGCAGGACGCCGCCAAACCCTGCCACATGGTAGTTGAACGTGGGATAAGCCCCAAGCGACGTGACCACCGCATCCCCAGCGCCCACATAAAGCCGCACCAGATTGCCCAAGAGCCCGTCGATCCCCTCACCAACCATGATGTGATCGGGGGCAACGCCGTGCAGATCAGAAAGCGCCTGACGCAGCTCATAGCTTTCGGCGTCGCCGTATTTCCAGATCTCTGCCGCTGAGGCCTGCATGGCGGCGACGGCCTTGGGCGAGGGGCCAAAGAGATTCTCATTCGCGCCGAGCCGCGCCACAAAAGGCGCGCCGCGCTGGCGTTCATGGGTTTCGGGACCCACAAAAGGGACCGAAGCGGGCAGGGATTGGGCGAGCGGGGTTTGGCGGCTGTCTGTCATGCGCCAAGACCTAGCCGGGCGGACGCAGCCGGGCAAGGGGCCAGGCGTGATCCGGTGCCCCGGCGTCAGGCTGGAAAGCGCGGGCGAAGCGCGGCAAGCTGGGTGCAACCAACGAGGGTGCCACAGTGACGGCACGCGAGAGGACCAGAGGAGGAGCCTGTGATGGCTGAGGAAAACGCGCGTGTATCCGTCGAGATCCGCGACCACGTGGGCCATGTCACCCTGACCCGCGCCGACAAGATGAACGCGGTCGACAAACACATGCTGGCGGCGGTGATCCAAGCGGCCAAGGAGGTTGCGGCCTCGGACGCGCGGGCGGTGGTTCTGTCGGGCGAGGGCAAGAGTTTCTGCGCGGGCCTTGATGTGATGAGCTTTGCCGCGATGGGGCAGATGCAGGACACCGGCTGGATCATGGATCGCACCGAGGCGGACGCCAATGATTTTCAGGCCGTCGCCATGATGTGGCGCGCCTTGGATATCCCGGTGATCGCGGCCTTGCAGGGGGTAACCTTTGGCGCAGGGCTTCAGATCGCGCTGGGGGCGGATATGCGCATTGCGGCCCCGGATGCAAAGCTCGCGGTGATGGAAATGAAATGGGGCCTGATCCCGGATATGGGAGGCATGGCGCTTCTGCCGCAGCTGGTGCGTTCGGACGTGCTGCGCATGCTGACCTATACGGCGACGCCGGTGGAGGCCGCGCAGGCCGAGCGCTGGGGGCTGGTCACCGAGGTCGCGGAGGATCCGTTGGCCCGCGCGCAGGCGCTTGCGGCAGAGATCGCAGGCAAGAGCCCCAATGCCATCCGTGCCGCCAAGCGCCTGATCGCCTACGCCGAAAGCGGTGCCAATGCCGCAGAGGTGCTGTTGCGCGAAAGCGAAGAGCAGGCGGCACTGATCGGCAAGCCCGAACAGATGGAAGTGGTGATGGCGAACATGCAAAAACGCCCGCCGGTCTTTAAGTAGCGCCGCCGGGGCGCGCAGGCTGGGCAGGTCCATTCGGGGAGGAGCGGACATGATGCGGTTGAAACTCTTGCTGTCGCACCCGTCGGTGCCGGTGATGCTGGCGGCGGTGGCGCTGGGTGTGGCGATCCTGCTGATGCAGGGGGCGACATGGCAATGGGGCTTTGTGGTGCTGGGGGTCGGCCTGCAGATGCTCAATGAATACGGGCTGCACCGTTATATCTTTCACCTGAAGCCGCCGCGCCGACAGTGGGCCTTTGATCTGCTCTATCAGGCCCATTACGGCCACCATGACTTTCCGACCAATCACCGGCTGTTCTTTGCGCCGATCTGGGTGGCGCTGCCGATGTTGGCGGTGAATTTTGCGGTCATTTACGGGCTGCTATGGCTGGTCCTGCCGCTGCATGCGCTGACGCTTGCGGCGGCGATCGTGCTGGTGGGCGGGGTTGCGACCTTTCTGGGGTATGAATGGTTTCACATGACCGCGCATCTGACAGTGTCCAAAACACGGGTGGAGCGGCACGTGACCCAGCTTCACAACCAGCACCATTTTCGCGATTTCTCCAAATGGTTCCATGTCTCGCCCGGCGGTGAGGTGATCGACCGCGCGATGGGCACGGCCATCGACCGCGAGGCGCTGAAGAGCCAGCAGCGGGTCGAGTTCATCCGCACCCTTGGCATGACACCGGACGACCCGAGGCTGGTGGCGGCGCGGAAACGGTTTGCAAATCGTTACCAGCTGAGTGCCGAAGAGATCGCCCGCGCTTGTCGCGCGTAAACACGCCCATATCGCCACTGCGCTGATCACACAGCGGCGCGGCGTGTTTCGCCCCCGCCTTCTCGCAACGGTGACTGTCTGAATTGCGTGTGGAATATGCCAATATTGGGGCCCGCGCTGGATTTGGCATCGGGGGCCTGAGGTCGCATCGGCGATATCACCACCCGAATCACGCAAAAACGTGACTGTCAGATGTATGTGTTTCTGTGGCCACGAGATGGCGCCGTATCCGTGCGGTGCGACAGCTGAAGCAATGAAAGTTCAGTGTTTTACACGCGTAAACCATAAATTTTTAAACATTCAGCATTCGTTCGCAAATCCTCCATAATCCTCTCCGGGTCTTGCGGCGCTCATTTTTACGATACACTCACGGCGCTCGCTGCTTTTTAGGGAATGCGGAGGAGTAGTCCTGTGACGATTGACATAAACGCGCTGTTGGCGACTTACGATCTTGACGGGGAGAACGGGACCCGTCTGCAACGCGCGGCGCCGATGGTGATGGCGCTGTTGCCTGAGGTCCTGGCTCATTTTTACGACCGGGTTGGGCGCGAACCGGAAATGGCCGCCTTCTTCAAAAGTGATGCCATGATGGAGCGCGCAAAGGCGGAACAGCTGAAACACTGGTCGCGCCTGTTTTCCGGTGATTTCAGTGCGGAGTATCTGGCCTCGGCACAGAACATCGGCCGAGTTCATACCAGGATCGGGCTGCCGTTCTCCTTCTTCAATGCGGGCTATGCCCATGCGACCGCCCATATTCAGGCGTTGGTCCTGAAACAGGGGGCGCGGCGGTTCCTGCGCCCCGCCAAGGAAACGCATCAGTTGCTGGGTATCCTGTCCCGCGCGATGGCGCTGGATATCCAGTTGATTTTTGATGCCCATGCCGAGGCCGTTCAGGAAGAGCAGAACCGGGGGTTCCGCTATATGACCGAGGCGATCGAGGCGTTGGCGGCTCAGGATCTGAGCCATGACATCCCGTCTCCGCAGGACAGCGATTTTCCGGAGCAGTTCAATGGGATCAGAGAGAGCTTCAATGCGGCGCTCGGGTCCCTGCGGCAGGTGATCGCGGGCATTCGCAGCTCGGCACAACAATTGGACAGCGGTGCGCTGGAGGTCTCGCAAGCCTCCCAGGATCTGTCACAACGTACCGAATCCCAGGCAGCCACGCTGGAGGAAACAGCGGCCGCGGTAGAAGAGATCAGCGCCAGCATGCGCTCGTCGGCGGAGGCCACGCAGAAAACAAGCCTCACCGTCGGCACCACCCGCCAGCGCGCCGAAGAGGGCAGCGTGGTGGTGCGCAATGCAGTTGAGAAAATGAACGAGATTGCCGACTCCTCGGCGCAGATTTCCAAAATCATCTCGGTGATCGACGACATCTCCTTTCAGACCAACCTGTTGGCGCTGAACGCGGGCGTGGAGGCCGCCCGCGCCGGCGAGAGCGGGCGCGGATTTGCCGTGGTGGCCTCCGAGGTGCGCAATCTTGCTCAACGCACGGCGGATTCTGCTGGCGAAATCAAAGAGCTGATCGCCATCAGCAGCAAGCATGTGGAAAGCGGCGTCGAACTCGTGGGCAACGCGGGGGACGTGCTGGAGAGCATCGTGAGCCAGATCAACGAAGCGGCGGAGCTGACCGAGCAGGTGGCAAGCTCGGCGGATCAGCAATCCACGGCCTTTGGCGAGATCAACATCGGCGTGTCGCAGCTTGATAGCGTGACCCAGCAGAATGCGGCCATGGTCGAACAAAGCACGGCCGCCCTGATGGAGATGCGCAACGAGGCATCGACCCTCTCGGGGCTGGTGTCTGTGTTCCAACTGGACGCAGGCACGCAGAGCGTCGGTGCTGAGGACGGGCAGGACGCAGCCTTCCGCCGCGCGGGCTAACCTGTGATGTAAAAAGCAAAAAACGGCCGCAGCAGGTGCTGCGGCCGTTTCTGTTTAAGGCAACGGTCTGAATACGTCGTGCTTCAGAGCGAGGCTTTGTAGATCTTGTCGATGTTGGAGCCAAGGGCGGCGTTGTAGTCCGCATCCGACATCGCCACGTTCAACCCCTCGGTCAGGGCGCGCGAGAACGAGGCGATCATCTTGCTGTTTTGCGACAGGCGCGCGCAGGCATCATCGGTGGTGTAGCCACCAGACAGCGCCACCACACGCACCACGGCGGAGTGATCCGCGAGGCTGTCATAGAGGCCTGCCTCATTGGGGATCGTCAGTTTGAGCGCGACCTTGGTGCCCTCGGGCAGGGCGTCAAGCTGGGCCGCGATCTCGGCCTTCAGCAGGGCTTCGGCCTCGGATTTGGTGGCGGAGTTGATGTCCACCTCGGGTTCGATGATCGGAACCAGACCGGCGCGGGCGATCTGCAGGCCGACCTCGAACTGCTGCGCCACCACGGATTTGATGCCGACCTCGTTGGCCTCCTTGACGACGGAGCGCATCTTGGTGCCAAAAATGCCAGCCGCAACCGCGCGTTCCAACAGCGCATCGAGATCGGGCATCGGCTTCATCAGCTGGACGCCGTCGGCCTCATCCGCGAGGCCCTTGTCGACCTTCAGGAAGGGCACAACGCCGCATTTTTGCCAGAGGTAGGTGGGCACGGGCGTGCCGTCGATGGCATTGTCCATGGTCTTTTCAAACAGGATCGCGCCCAGGATTTTGTCGCTGTTGAAATCCGGTGCGGTGATGATGCGGGCGCGCATCTTCTGGATCTCCGCAAACATTTCCTCGTCATTGGAATAGGCGTCTTCCATCACGCCATAAAGCGCCAGCGCCTTGGGGGTGGAGCCGCCGGACTGGTCCAGCGCGGCGATGAAGCCCTTGCCAGTTGCAATGCGGTCAAACTGTTGCTGATGGGTTGCGGGGTCTGTCGCCATGACGCGCGGCCTCCTTGGGAAATGCACGGATACTGTTGCTGCCACTTCTATACCGGGGCCCGAGACGGAGACAACAAATGCTTTGTGCTGGTTGCGCTAACGCCCTGCCGTTTCAGCGAAAAAACACTTGGCGCGTAGCAGCGCGCGCATCATGGGGTGCAGCTGGCGGATGTGCAGGCGCGGACCTCGCAGCATCACGCCGCAAGCGAGGACCCGATGAAGTGTTTCAGCGCCGTGTGCGGCAGGCATTTTTCGCGGCTGCGTCCGGCCAGACGCACGGTGTCAAACAGCACCGTGAGGGTCATGTCGGTGAAAGACAGGCTCCAGTAGCGGGCATCCATCGCGGCCCAGCGGGCGGCTTTTTCGCTGCCGCAGATTTCGGTGATATTCCACGCCGAGACCGGGTAGGGCGAGTCCGAGAGTTCATCCACATTCATCGGATCAACGCGGAAATCCAGCACATCGTCAAACTCCAGAATGGCGAGCCCGCCGCCTGCAATGGGCGCCACCTCGTAACATAAGAGCAGCTTGTCGCCGTCGAAAAAGACCGCGGGAACCTCGTCGGTTCCGATCACCGGGAACTCCTCTCGGGGTTCCTTGCTCGTTATGGTGCCTGTTTCTGGCATCGCTGTCTCCAGCGGCCATTCTCGGCCGCGCTTGGGTCGTCACTTCGACTCAGGACCATACGAGATGGGGGCTTCCAAATTGCTAACGGGGCTCACCTGTCGGGCGCAAAAATACGGCTTGAGACAGAGACCGAATTGCCGTCCGGGTCCTTGCGATTGGCAAATTGGTAGCCGTCCGCCTCGTGGAGGCTGCCAAAGGCAAAGCCGGCCTTTGAGGCAGCGGCGCAAAAACCGGCCACATCCTCGACGTCAAAGACCAGTTTTACGCTGGATTGACCGATCTTCTGACTGCGGGCGGCGGGATGCAAGAGAAGGGCTGCACCGGCTCCTGGGGGGCGCAATTCGACGATCCGATCGCCGGGGAGGTCGTGGCGGGTGTAGCCAAAAAGGGCGGTGTAAAACGCCACCATGTCATTGATGCGTTTTGTATAGATGAGGATGCGCCCCAAACATGTCTGCATGTCTTCCCCTTCCGGTACTTTCGGAGTGTGGCAGCAGCTCATCGCGCTGCCAAGTGCACATGAAAAAGGAGCGCATGAACAAGGAGCGCATGCAAAAAGGGCACCCCGGATAGAGATGCCCTTTGTTGAGTTATCGTGACGCTGCGCAGGTATCAGACCAGACGCGAGGTTTCCTTGGCTGCGCGGACAAAATCCTTGAACAGCGGGTGCGGATCGAAGGGTTTCGATTTGAGTTCCGGGTGGAACTGCACGCCGATGAACCACGGATGGTCGCTCCATTCGACGATCTCGGGCAGGCGGCCATCGGGGCTCATGCCGGTGAACTTCATACCGCAGGCCTCGAGTTTCTCGCGGTATTTGATGTCGACCTCATAGCGGTGACGGTGGCGTTCCTCGATGGAGGTGGAGCCATAGACCTCGGCCACTTTGGACCCATCGGCGAGGGACGCGTCATAGGCACCCAGACGCATGGTGCCCCCTTTGTCGTCATCGGCGCTGCGGCTCACCTTGTGGTTGCCCTGCACCCATTCCTTGAGGTGGTAAACCACGGGTTCAAAACGCTTTTTACCCGCTTCATGGTCAAATTCCTCGGAGCCGGCTTCCTCGATACCCGCCACGTTGCGGGCGGCCTCGATCACGGCCATCTGCATGCCGAGACAGATGCCGAGGTAGGGCACCTTGTGCTCGCGGGCATATTGCGCCGCCTTGATCTTGCCTTCGGTGCCGCGCTCGCCAAAGCCGCCGGGCACGAGGATCGCATGAAAGCCCTGAAGGTAGGGCGTTGCGTCTTCCTTGTCGAAAAGCTCTGCGTCGACCCACTCGATACGCACCTTCACCCGGTTCGCCATGCCCCCATGGGTGAGCGCCTCGGCGATGGATTTATAGGCGTCCTCAAGCTGGGTGTATTTGCCGACGATGGCGACTTTGACCTCACCTTCGGGGTTGTAGATGCGGTCGGCCACGTCTTCCCATGTGTCCAGCGTTGGGCGCGGGGCAGGGGCGATGCCAAAGGCGTCCAGAACCGCCTGATCGAGACCTTCGCGGTGATAAGCCAGCGGCGCCTCGTAGATGGATTTCAGATCCTGCGCTGCGATGACGCTGTCGGCGCGCACATTGCAGAACAACGCCAGCTTTTCGCGTTCCTTCACCGGGATCGGACCCTCGGAACGGCAGACCAGAATATCGGGGGCCAGACCGATGGAGCGCAACTCCTTCACCGAGTGCTGGGTCGGTTTGGTTTTCAACTCGCCAGAGGCCTTGATGTAGGGCAGCAGCGTCAGGTGCATAAAGATACACTGACCGCGCGGCTTGTCCTGGCTGAACTGGCGGATGGCCTCAAAGAAGGGCAGCCCTTCGATGTCACCTACGGTGCCGCCGATCTCGCAGAGCATGAAATCGACCTCATCCTCTCCGATGGAGATGAAGTCTTTGATCTCGTTGGTGACATGCGGAATCACCTGAATGGTCTTGCCGAGATAGTCGCCGCGGCGCTCCTTCTCCAGCACGTTGGTGTAGATCCGCCCGGAGGAGATCGAGTCGGTCTTGCGGGCGGGTACACCCGTGAACCGCTCGTAATGGCCCAGATCGAGGTCGGTTTCTGCGCCGTCGTCGGTCACAAAGACCTCGCCGTGTTCAAACGGGCTCATGGTGCCCGGATCGACGTTCAGATAGGGGTCGAGTTTGCGCAGGCGGACGGAATAGCCCCGCGCTTGCAGCAGCGCACCCAGCGCAGCAGAGGCCAGTCCCTTGCCCAGAGAAGAGACGACACCGCCAGTAATAAAGATGAAACGCGCCATGTTTTCGGCTGCCCCCGTGAGATCGTGTCAGGTCCAAATCGGTTCAGTCGTGATCCGGGGAAGACCCCGCATCTCTTGCTGCCCGGCGGTGATTCAAGCGCGAAGTTCACGCCTCAAAAACCGCAGCATCACGGGACTTAACAGTTATCAGATTCGCAAAGCATGCGCAAGGGAACCGCAAGATGCTGTTACGGTTCCCTCAAGTCTGTCTAGGTTTTGTATGTCAGTCGGCGCTGGGCACCAGCGGCGCGTTTTCACCCTGGCTGGGTGGCAACAGGTCGTTACCCAGCGGCGTCGCCGGTGCGGTAGGTGCCTCACCATCGGCCGGAGCGCTCAGGCTGTCGGTGATCGAGCTGCCTGCGGATTTCTGTGCTGCGAGCACGGTCAGGGTGATCGACGTGGCGATAAACGCGATCGCGAGCACCCAGGTGATCTTGCTCAGCGCGGTTGCTGCCGCGCGGCCGGTCATGGCGCCACCGCCACCACCGCCACCCATGCCAAGGCCACCGCCCTCCGACCGTTGCAGAAGAACAACGGCAATGAGGCCGAGCGCCAGAAGAAGATGGATGATGAGAACGACGTTTTCCATAGGACCCTGCGGCTGTTGGCTGAGTATCGGGCGGTTCATAGGGAAGATTGCCGGTCGGGGCAAGGGGCGAGTTCCAGCCGGTTCCGCCGTTGGGCCGGATTACGGCGCTGCAGCCCTCGCTCAGGCTGGACAGGGGCGGGTGGGGCAGGCACTCTCGGGGCATGCCGCATGATACCTCCGACCCGCAACAGCCGCCGCATTCGCATTTGCCCTCCGATCCGTCCCTGCGGGTCAAGGCGCTGGAAACGATTCTGACTCGCAAGGGGCTGATCGACCCGGCGGCGCTGGATGAAATCATCGATACCTATGAAAACAGGATCGGTCCGCAGAACGGCGCGCGCGTGGTGGCCCGCGCCTGGGCCGATGCGGCGTTCCGGACCGCCTTGCTGGAAGACGCCGATCCCGTCCTGGCGCAGATGGGGTTCAACGGACGTCAGGGCGAACATGTGGTTGTGGTCGAAAACACCCCCGAGCGGCACAATATGGTCGTGTGCACCCTGTGCAGTTGCTACCCGTGGCCGCTGCTGGGGATCCCGCCGGGGTGGTACAAATCCGATGCCTACCGGGCCCGCGCGGTGCGAGAGCCGCGCAAAGTTCTGTCTGAGTTCGGCGTGACGCTGCCAGAGGGCACCGCTGTCCGGGTGTGGGATTCCACGGCCGAGGTCCGCTATCTGGTCTTGCCCATGCGCCCTGCGGGCACCGACCACTGGAGCGAGGATCAGCTGATGCGATTGGTCAGCCGCGATTCGATGATCGGAACAGCCCTGGCGCGTCGGCCGGATACAGGGGGCGTGGCGGGGCAGGAGGGGGCTGAATGACTCGAGTGCATGACATGGGCGGACGTTTCGGCGAGGGCCGGATCACGCCTGAGGCCGAGGGCGCACCGGTGTTTTCCACGGACTGGCATGCCAGGGCGCTGGCGGTCACATTGGCCTGCGGTGCGCTGGGGCAATGGAACATCGACGGGTCGCGCCACGCGCGTGAGCGGCTGAGTGCGGCGGATTACACCCGGTTTTCCTACTACGAGAAATGGATGGCGGCGCTGGCCAATCTCCTCGTGGAACAGGGTGTGCTGCGCGAAGAAGATCTCGCCCAGGCTTTCGCCGCTGAGGAAACCCCGACGCTGCCCCAGCATCCGCTGGCCGCGCGCTGCCTGCACCCGGAGGCGGTCGCGCAGGTTCTGGCCGCGGGGGGACCCGCTGTGCGCGACAGCCAGGTTGCCGCGCAGTTCAGACCGGGCGACAGGGTGCGCACCCGGCGCCCGGCCAATACCCTTGTCAACGGCGGGCATACCCGTCTTCCGGCCTATGCCGGCTGCGCCGAGGGGCAGGTTCTGCGCCTGCATGGCAGCCATGTCTTTCCCGACAGCAACGCCCACGACCGCGGCGAGGCCCCGGAGCCGCTCTATGCCGTGTCTTTTGCCGCGCAGAGCCTCTGGCCGCATGCCGAACATCCGCGCGACGAGGTGGTCCTTGATCTCTGGCAAAGCTATTTGGAGCCCGCCTGACCATGGTAGACCCCTCGCACCGTCCGGACCCCGTGTTTGACAGCCCCTGGCACGCGCAGGTCTTTGCCCTTGTCGTCCACCTCAACGAGCGCGGTCTGTTCACCTGGCCGGACTGGGTGGCGCGGTTTTCTTCGGCGCTGCGGCAGGCGGGATTGTCACAGGCCCTGAATGGCGGCGACGATTACTTTGCCGTCTGGCTCGATACGCTGGAGCAGGTGATGCTTGAGCAGGGTCTCGCCGGGGTTGAGGACCTCACCGACATGAAACGCGCCTGGGAGCGCGCCTATGTGCAGACGCCGCATGGCGAACCCGTGCATCTTGAGGACCCGTCCTGAGGTCCTTGAAGGCGTTTCGGGGACGGATGGGGATGCGGACGGGGCTTTGTAACGGCGCTGCGACGAGATTCCGGTTTCCTCGCCCGCGCTGCCTCGCTATACGGGGCGTCGGTTTCAACCAGCATGCAAAGGACCTGAGATGGCCAATGTCGTGGTAGTCGGCGCCCAGTGGGGCGATGAAGGGAAGGGCAAGATCGTTGACTGGCTCAGCGAACGCGCCGATGTGATCGCGCGTTTTCAGGGCGGTCACAATGCCGGTCACACGCTGGTCATCGACAAGAAGGTCTACAAGCTGCACGCGCTGCCTTCGGGCGTGGTGCGCGGTGGCAAGCTCTCTGTCATCGGCAATGGCGTCGTGCTCGACCCGTGGCACCTGATCAAAGAGATCGAGACCGTGCGCGCCCAGGGTGTGGACATCACGCCGGAGACGCTGATGATCGCGGAAAACACGCCGCTGATCATGCCCTTCCACGGTGAATTGGACCGCGCCCGCGAAGAGGCGGCCTCCAAGGGCACCAAGATCGGCACCACCGGTCGCGGCATCGGCCCGGCCTATGAGGACAAGGTGGGCCGCCGCGCCATTCGCGTGGCCGATCTGGCCGATCATGCGACGCTTGAGGCGCGCGTGGACCGGGCGCTGCAGCACCATGACCCATTGCGCAAGGGCCTCGGCGTGGAGCCGATCGACCGTGACGCGCTGGTCGACTTGCTGAAAGAGATCGCGGGCGAGATTCTGCCCTTCGCCGCGCCGGTCTGGAAGGTGATGAACGAGAAGCGCAAAGCCGGCAAACGCATCCTGTTTGAGGGTGCCCAGGGCGCGCTTCTGGACATTGATTTTGGCACCTATCCCTTTGTGACCTCGTCGAATGTGATCGCCGGTCAGGCGGCGACCGGTGTTGGAATTGGCCCCAACTCCATCGATTACGTGCTCGGTATCGTCAAAGCCTATACCACCCGCGTCGGCGAAGGCCCGTTCCCGACCGAACTGCTGGGCGCGGACGGCAAACCGGATGCGGATGGCGAGCGTCTCGGCACCCGGGGGCATGAGTTTGGCACCACCACCGGCCGCCAGCGCCGCTGTGGCTGGTTTGACGCCTGTCTGGTGCGCCAGACCTGCGCAACCTCCGGCATCAACGGGATTTCCCTCACCAAGCTTGATGTTCTGGACGGGTTTGAGACGCTGAAGATCTGTGTGGGCTATGATCTGGACGGCACCCGTCTGGATTACCTGCCGACCGCCGCCGATCAGCAGGCGCGCTGCACGCCCATCTACGAAGAGATGGAAGGCTGGAGCGAATCCACCGAGGGCGCGCGCAGCTGGGCAGATCTGCCTGCCAACGCGATCAAATATGTGCGCCGGGTTGAGGAGCTGATCCAATGCCCCGTCGCGTTGCTGTCCACCAGCCCGGAGCGGGACGACACCATTCTGGTGACCGATCCCTTCGCTGACTGATGGCGAAGGATGGTCTCAGCTATCGCGCCCGGAGGATCTGGGCGCTGGTGATCCTGCTGGTGGGGATGCCGGTCTATATCGTACTGGCGGTGACGATCCTCAATCTGCTGGATCGCCCGCCGCTCTGGCTGGAACTGCTGGTTTATGTCGCGCTGGGCGTGGCCTGGGTTCTGCCGTTCAAGTTCGTCTTCAAAGGTGTGGGCAAGGAAGACCCCGACGCGCTCCACGACGAACATCCAAAGTAACACCGCTCCGTATCGGCGCACATGATGTGAGGGCGGGGAGGCTCCCGCCCGTGCTCCGTGCCCCTTGCGGGACCCATCGCCCAGTTGGGCCCAGCGCCGCGCTCCCCGCAGGGGAGCGCGGCGCCGGTCGCTTCGGGCTTTGCCCGAAGCGAAACAGCTGTCTTCCGTCCGGGGCTAATGACTCCACCTGCAGGTCGCGCCGTTTGATCGAGAAGAAAGCGCGGCACACAAGACCGTTCAGCAGATATAAAAACACCGCCCGGGGTGGGCGGTGTTCGGGGAGTCTTGCATCTGGATTAGGCTTGCTCAACCGGCAGCGCGATCTCCGGGACGAAAGCCGATTTGCGACGACACGGAGAACCGCCCGTTCGAGGCCTTCTTCAGCTTGCCCTCGCGCAAAAGCTGACCGAAGGAGCGCAGGCTGTCCTCGCGGTTGAAGTCGTCCTGACCATCGAGCATGCGCACCTTGTTGATCAGCTGCGGGCGCGAGAAGCTCTCGCGGCCTTCGACAAAGCTCATGTAGGAGGCTGCGGCTTCCAGCAGTTCATGCAGTTCCACCGCGCCCTTCTCTGCCGCGAAGGTGGCAAAGGCGCTGTCTTCGGAACGGGGCGGTGTGTCCTCGTCATCGGCCTGCAGCAGCGCGCTGGAGACGCGACGCGGGCGGACAGGGGCGGCTGCGGCCGTCGGTTTGCGCTCTGCGGGGCGGGTGGCGTCGGTGGCGGGCTGCTCCGGGGCGGAGGCGGCATCGATGCGTTGTTCCGCCACCAGTTTCAGCGGCGCAGGGCGCGCGCTCTCCTGAGGGCGGCCGTCGGAGCCGGTGCCACCGCGGGACGGGCGCACGACACTGGCCAGATCGGCGCGGAACGCTTGCGTGCGCGCCTCGCGGCGGGCGTCGTCCGATCCGTCACTGTCGGCTTGCGCGGCCGCAACCGCCGCACGCAGCTGATTGTAGGTTTCCCGCGATGTCGTGGCGTCCTCATGGCTCAGGCGATCATCGGCCGCTGCCATCAGCCGTGACACATCACCGTCCGGCGACCGGTCGCTCGCGGTGAGAATGTCGCGCGCGGGGCGTGTGGGGGAGGCTGCGACCTCCGCCGCTGCCTGCGCATCGACAGACTGCGGATCTTCTGCGTCGTCATCCTCGTGCGCCGCATTTGCGTCGGTCTCGTCGCCGGAGGAGGCGACCAGTTCCGCTTCGACGGCGGCGAGTTCCGCCATCAGCTCCGCTTCTTCGTCATCCGAAAGGCTGCTTGCGGCGGGGGCGGCAGGTCGCTGCGGTGTTTCAGCCGCGGCAGCCGCGGCAGCTGCGGCGGGCGCCGGCGCGTCCGAGAGGTCCTCTGCGGTGGAATCGATCAGGTTTGCATCCACCTGCGCGCGTTTCACGCGGATCACACGTCCGCGCGCCGGGCGGCGTGGCGTGACCGGGCCGGGCGCGGGCTGCGCGGACGGAGTGTCGGCCGCAGGGGCGTCGGCCACCTCGGGCGGTGCCGCTTGCTCCGCTGCATCCGATTGTACAGAGGGCGCGGCAGCCGGTTTAGCCGGTTCCTCATCGGCATCCTCATCCTGATCCGAACCGGTCAGATTCAGACGGTCGAGGACATCGCTGACGGATTCCTCCTCCTCGGTGAAGGCGTCCAGGTCCAGGTCGGGGGCCGCTGCAACGTCCCGTGCCTGCCCCTCGGACGTCTCGTCAGAGGGTTCCACATGAGAGAGCACATGCTCCAGATCGTTGTGCTGATCCGCCTGAAGGCTCTCTGCGTGCTCGTCTTCGGTGAAATCTTCTTCTTCTGCCGGCGCCTTGGCCACCACGGCACGAATGCGCTGCAATTTGGCGGCGATGCTGTCATGGGCGGGGACGGTGTCCTCGTCACGACGCTGCGGGGCGCTCATCTCCGCGTCCTGATCTTCGTCGTCATCGTCGGTGGCTGTGAGCGAGGTTTTCACGCCCCACAGAACTGCGTCAGAATCCGAGGTCGCATCGGGTTGATCCTCCGCTGCTGTCGTCTCCGCAACCGCGTCGGCGGTGTCGGCGGACAGATCAGCTGTATCGTCTTCCGCAGAGGTATGATCCTGTGCGGGTGCGGTCTCCTCGACCGATCCGGACGTTGCAATGAGCGGACGCGACGGGGTTTCCGGATCAGCGGCGGTTTCCTCTGGCGCACTGGGAGTAGCAGGCGCAGGCGTGTCCACCGCAGGCGACAGCGCGGACGCGGTGGTTTCGGCCGTTGCGGCACGCAGGTGGATGCCGCCTTCGCTGCTGCGGGCTTCGACCTGGCGGGCAATTTCCCGTTGGGCAATCCGGGCCAGCATATCTGCGTCCGGCTGCGGTGGTTCCGCCCCGAAATAGCGGTCGTCTGCGGCGAGGTCGCGAAAATACTCGGCAATCGCCTTCATGGTGTCGAATGAGTCCTCGAACCCTTCGAGCGTGCATGAAAACGTTCCGTAGGAAACGGTCAATACTTTGTTATTCTGTACCATCGGTCGGTTCGTCCTCAGCAAAGTCGCATCGTCCACCCTATTCATGCTCGGGTCAAATTCGGCCCGAATCCTAGCAATTGTTCGTATAATTTTGTGTTTAGATTGTGGCTTGTTTCCATTTCTGCGAGAGATACCCGCATGACAGAGGTGATTGTTCATCAGGCTGCCCCGGTGACCCTGATCGGCGGCGGGGAGGTCACGGCGGCTGACCTGGAGGCGGCCCTTGCGCTGGCGCCGGTGCTCGTCGCCGCGGATGGGGGCGCGGACACCGCACTTGCTCTTGGGTATAAGCCTAGCGCGGTGATCGGAGATTTCGACTCGGTCTCCGAGGCCACGCGGGCGGCCCTCTCCGACAGTCTACTGCATCTTATCGCGGAGCAGGAGACCACGGATTTCGACAAGGCCCTGCGCGCGGTCAGCGCACCGCTGGTGCTGGCGGTCGGGTTCCTGGGGGCGCGCGTCGATCATCAACTGGCAGCGCTGCATGTTCTGACGCAACCGCATGCGGCACGATGCATTCTGATCGGGGCCCATGAGATCGTCCTGCATATCACGGCGCCTCTGGATATGGCGCTGAGGGCGGGGGATGTGGTGTCGCTGTTCCCGCTGGCACCGGTCACGGCACGGTCTGTCGGGCTGGAATGGTCGCTGGACGGATTGCAGCTGTCGCCGATGACACGGATCGGCACGTCGAACCGTGCCACCGGACCTGTACGGATCGAGGCGGATGGGCCGGGCTTGCTTGCGATCCTGCCGCGGGGCTCTCTCGGGGCGGTTATTCCGGCGATGCCGGCAACCCGGTAGCGGCTGGCGGCGATTGCGCCTGCTGCGCGGCACTGAGACGCGCCGCTCGGCTGACCTTTCTTTCCCGCATCACCGCATAAAGCCCCGCCGCCATCGTCAGGAGGATGCCGCAGGCGGCCATGGCGTTTGGCAACTCGGCAAAGAACAGCCATCCCACCAGGACCGCCATCGGGATTTCGAGATATTGCATGGAGGCCAGCGTGCTGGTTGGCGCATAGCGCAGCGACCAGGTCATCATGAGGTGCGCGATGGTACCAAGCACGCCTGCGAGCAGCAGCAGATTGATCTCAGGCCGGGCGGGCAGGGTGATGTCCAGCTCCGCCACATCGAATACGCGACCAAGCAGAAACAGCACAGCCATCAGCCCGCAGGCAATGCCGCCAGAGACCGCCTGAATGGCGATCGGATCGGTTTCCCGCGCGATGCGGCGCGTGACCATCATGAAGAGAGAGAAGATCAGCGCAACGGCAAGTGGCCAGCAGGCATTGAGGCCGACTTCGGCAAAGCTGGGCTGGATCACCAGAAGCGTGCCGCAGAAGCCGACGACGCAGGCGGCGAGCCGGCGCAGGCCGACCTCTTCCTTGAGGACATATTTGCCCAAGAGCAACATGATGAAGGGCATCACAAAGGCGATCGCCACCGCATCCGCAAGTGGCAGGAACCGCAGCGCCATGAACATGGCCGTGATGCCCGCCATCTGCAGCACTGTGCGCAGCAGCACGATGGGCATGATGCGCGCAGGCAGGCGCAGAGAGATCCCCAGCATCAGCGCCACCGGTGCGAGGATGATCCCCTGTGCCGCAAAGCGGACAAAGACGATCTGCCCCACCGGAATGCGCGTTGACAGAATCTTTGCCACCGCATCGCCCAATGGAATGACGGCGCAAAAGCCCAGCATTAAGGCAATGCCCAGTAGCGGGCGGTCCATTGTGTCAGGCGTGGCAGATGTTGTTTGGCTCATCCAGCGACGCTAGGGGCGGCGGCGGAGCTTGGCAAGTGGTGAATATGTTCAGGAGTTGCGGGCCACAGACGCTATAACGCCTGCCGAAGAGGGGCTGCGTCGACCTGCGCGGTCTGGTGTAGCAGGAGGTCCTCCCAGGCGGCCTCGTTGCCCGCACCGAGACCTGAACCGAGAAAGCTCACATGGCCCAGGTGCTTCAGCCCATAGGTGCCGGGATCAAACATGCGCAATTGGGTTCGGCTGGGCGCAAAATGCGCCGCATACCGCTGAACCGCGACGGGGGGCACGACGACATCATCCGTCGCCACGCACAGCTCCAGTGGCGGATCGGGCGCGTCGAAATCGGGCTGTGGCAGAGACCGGCCAATGTCGCTGGCAAAGAAATCCCGCCGTGTGCACCAGCGGCGCCATTGCCAGTAGACCCCGGCAGGCAGATCCGCGCCAAGCCCGAGCCGCCGTCCCGGCAGATAGCCTGTCACCGCCGTTGCAATCGGGCCAAGCAGGAACCAGAAGGCCAGAACCTTGGGCAGGTAGCTCCAGGGGTGATCCCAGTGATGTGTCATCCCGGACCCCAGCGTGATGATGCGTGAGACCCGCGCGGGATAAGCGTGAAACGCAACGCCCAACCCGCCCAACGAATGCCCAAGCACCCAAAGCGGCCCGGTGGGGGCAAGCTCGGCCAATTTGCGTTGTGCTGCGTCCTGATCGGCAACCGCCCAATCCGCCATGGAGGCGGGGCTGTTGCGGATCGGGCCACGCAACGAGTCGCCAAAATCCCGGTAGTCATAGGTCAGGGTGCCAATGCCCCGCTCTGCGGCCCATGCCGCAAAATGACGGTAAAACCGCTGCGGCACACCGGTTGCCCCATGCAGAACCATGGCCGCCTGCATTTGCCCCTTCGCCGGATACCACTGGCCCACAAGCGGGCTGCTGCTGGGGCCAAAGGGGATGGTTTCGGGCGTGGGGGACATGGGAGATCACCTCTGACTGTATGTAGTCTGACTGTGTAGACCAGTCGGTCTAGTCACATGTGTAGACCAATCGGTCCAATGAGGCTATTGCTTTTTTATGACCGCGCCAGACACCCGCATCACACTGATCAAGACCGCCTCACGGCTCTTTCGCAGGAAGGGCTATTCCGGGGTGGGGCTGACCGAGATTCTGACCGAGGCGGGTTTGCCCAAAGGGTCGCTGTATTATCACTTTCCCGGCGGTAAACCCGAATTGGCGGCAGCGGCCACGCGCTGGGCGGGGGCCTGGATCGAGGCGCTGGTGCAGCGGTCCTTTGAAGGGGCAGAGACGTTCGAAGAGGGCGCGCAGGCGGCCTGCCGGGATCTGGCGGCCACATTGGCGCAGGTCGACCACATCGAGGCCTGCCCGGTGCTGAGCGTGTTGCAGGCAGCCTCGGACACGCCTTTGCTGCAGGAAGCGGTGCAGGAGGTCTATGCCAGCTGGACGGAGGGTCTGGCGCGCGAGGCGCGAAGGCTCAATCGGGCAGAGCCGGATGCGGCGGCCTATGCGCTGCATATCCGCCTGCAAGGGGCCTGGGTGATGGCCTATGCGCAGCAATCTCAGCAGCCACTGTTGCGACTGGCGGATGAGATCGGCGCGGGAATTGGCTGAGTGAAAGCCACCAAAGGGGCTGCGCCACCCGCCGGACGGATGGCGCGCCTGTTTGCGGGGTCAGCAGTTGGGCACGTTCACCGCAAGGCCACCGAGCGAGGTTTCCTTGTACTTTTCATGCATGTCGGCCCCGGTCTGGCGCATGGTCTCAATCACCGCATCCAGCGGCACAAAATGCTGCCCGTCGCCGCGCAGCGCCAAGGACGCCGCCGAAACCGCCTTGATCGCGCCAAGACCGTTGCGCTCGATGCAGGGCACCTGCACCAGACCTTTGACCGGATCACAGGTCATGCCGAGGTGGTGTTCCAGCGCAATTTCAGCCGCGTTTTCCACCTGTTCCGGCGTGCCGCCCATCACCGCACAGAGCCCCGCCGCCGCCATGGCGGAGGCCGATCCGACCTCGGCCTGACAGCCTGCCTCAGCCCCGGAAATCGAGGCGTTGTATTTGACCAGCCCGCCGATGGCGGCGGCGGTCAGCAGGAAATCCTCGATGTGTTTTTCCGACGCGCCGGGGACATGATCGAGGTAGTAGCGCAGCACTGCGGGCAGAACGCCTGCCGCGCCATTGGTGGGGGCGGTCACCACCTGACCCCCGGCGGCGTTTTCCTCGTTCACGGCCATGGCGTAGACGCTCATCCAGTCGTTGATGGTGTGCGGCGCGGTCAGGTTCATGCCACGCTCGGCCATCAGTGAATCATAGATGCCCTTGGCGCGGCGACGCACGCTCAGGCCACCGGGCAGGATGCCGTCGCGTTCCAGCCCGCGGTTGATGCAATCGTTCATCACCTGCCATAGGCGCTGGGTGCCCTTGGCGAGGCTTTCCTCGCAGCCGCGCGAGACCTCGTTGGCGCGTTTCATCTGGGCGATCGTAAGGCGGGAGGTTTTCGCCATCTCCAGCATCTCGACGGCGGATTTGAACGGGTAGGGGATCGGGTCGCCCTCATCGGTCGCCTTGCCCTGCGCCAGCTCCTCTTCGGTCAGCACAAAGCCACCACCGACAGAGTAGAACACCTGCCGCAGCGTGACATCACCCTGTGCGTCGGTCGCCATCAGCACCATGCCGTTGGCGTGGCCGGGCAGCGCGTGATCATAATCAAAGATCATATCTGCCTTGGGATCAAACTGCAGGGTGCCAAGATCATCAAGCACAATGGTCTTGGTGGCATTGATGGCCGCAAGCGTGTCTTCGGCTTTGTCGTTATCATAGGTATCCGGCAGAAAGCCCGCGAGCCCGAGAATGGTGGCGCGGTCCGTGGCATGCCCCACCCCGGTGAAGGCGAGCGAGCCATGCAGCGAGGCGCGCAGGCCGTGAAACTCAAACGGGGAGGCGCGCATCATGTCAAGAAAGCGCGCGGCGGCCACCATCGGGCCCATGGTGTGCGAGGAGGACGGGCCGATGCCGACCTTGAACATGTCAAAAACGGAGAGGAACATTTAGGTGGCTGATCCTTCTGGAGGGATGGCGAATGTTGGGGCGGTGAAGGGCGTCGGTCCGAGCCCTTCGGCGATTTGTGCGGCCTTTGTGCTGTTGCGCGCCTCGGCCCGGCGACACATCTCAGAAAGCGCGGAGTAGGCGGAGAGGTCAAACCATGGGGTGTGCGCGGTCTCTGCGTAGAGCTTGGTCCACCGCAACAGACAGGGCAGGTAAAGGTCAAGGAGCGTCGGCTGGTCTTTGCCGGTGAGGACCGGGGTAACTGCCAGCGCGGCGTCAACCATGCGCAGGTGATCCTGCAAGCGCTGACGGAGCATCTGACGCAGTTGCGCGTGATGCGACGGATCGGGGCCGATATATTTCTCCGGGTAGAAATACTGGCGCAAGTCGACGTGCAAGGTGTTCGAGCACCAAAACAGCCAAGTCAAAAAGCGCCCGCGTTCGGCAGATCCGGGCGCGGGGGCGAGACGCGCGGCCTGATCCGAGAGCCACAGCAGGATGGCCGCGGTTTCAAACAGCGCTCCATCCGGTGTTTCCAGAACCGGGATGGTGCCATTGGGGTTGAGGCGCAGATACTCCGGCGTGCGCTGGGCCTGTTGGCTGCGGTCCACCAGGAGTGTCTCATAGGGCAGGCCAAGCTCTTCCAGCGCCAGTCGCACGATGAGCGAGGCATTGTCGGGCGCATAGTGAAGGCGAAGCGGTGTGGTCATGAGGCGATCCTAGGTCTGCTTCGGAGGGTTGGAGCGATTGAAACCGACGTTTCCGATAGGAAACGCGCTTGTGCAAGCTATGAATTTGGCGACCGGATGCAATTGATGAGTTGTGATGGGGGACGTCACCGATTTTGCAGGGCTATGTGGGGCGCGAGGTGTTTCGCTTCGGATATTCCGAAGCGACCAGCGCCGCGCCTGCCTGTCGGCAGGCGCGGCGCGCACAGGGCGCGCACAGATCGCCCCTCGCGCGGGCGGCATAAACCGCCTATAAGAAGCGGGCGGGCCGGGGTGGGTGATCCATGGCCCGCAACACCACTACAGATGCGGAGGTCCATCCCTTATGACCGGAGAGCTATCCCCCATAGACAAGGCCAAGTTTGTCGCCGCCAAACGAGCGGCCGAAATGGTCGAGGACGGGATGCGGGTCGGCCTTGGTACCGGGTCCACCGCCGCATGGCTGGTGCGCTGTCTGGGTGAGATGGTGCGCGAGGACGGGTTGAAGATCACCGGCGTGCCCACCTCTGCCCGCACGGCGGAACTGGCGCGCGACGTGGGGATCGAGGTGATTACCCTCGACGAGGCGCGTTGGCTGGATCTGACCATCGACGGTGCGGATGAGTTCGATCGTGATCTGAACCTCATCAAAGGCGGCGGCGGCGCGCTGTTGCAGGAAAAGATCGTTGCCACCGCGTCCGATCAGATGGTGGTGATTGCCGATAAGGCCAAGGAGGTCGAAATGCTCGGGGCGTTTCCGCTGCCGATCGAGGTGATCCCGTTTGGCTGGCAGACCTCGCAAGCGCTGGTCGAGGAGACGCTGATCTCGATGGATGTGATGGGGCGCAGCTCGACGCTTCGGATGAATGGGGCCAGCCCCTATGTGACCGATGAAGGCAACCATATCCTTGACCTGCACCTCAACCGCATTGGGAATCCGCGGCAATTGGCGTTGGTTCTCAATCAGATACCGGGAGTTGTTGAGAACGGGCTGTTCATCGACATCTGCGACACGGTGGTGATCGGCTATGGTGACGGTAAGGTCGAGGTGCGCGACATCAATGAAGGAACCGTCGAGACCGACCGGATTGATTTTGTCGAGACGGACAATCTGTTTGCGGATTTGGGGGAGTAACCCCCCGCTGAAAGCAGTGTTGCGACAGCCGCCCTGTTTGGGGCGGCTATTGTTTTAGATGTTCTGAGCCTATCCGGCCCAGATACAGGGAGGCATGAGGCGAGGCGTCAGCGGGTCAGTGGCTTTGCGCCGCCTTTTGCCATTCCGGCAGTGGGAACAGCCGATCATAGGCCCAGTTAAAGCCATAGGCGTAGACCATGTAAAACAGCGCAAAAGACACATCCATCACAAAGGCATGCCAGAGCGAGATCTGCAGATACCACGCGATGAAGGGCATCAGCACGATGAGCAGTCCGCCCTCAAAGAGAACCGCATGCAGAACGCGGAGTTTTGGTGTCTTTAGCGTGCTGCCGCGCCAGTGCTGCAAGAGCGCGTCAAAGCCGTAGTTGTAGATCAGGTTCCACAGGGTGGCGAGGGTGGCACTGACGATGCCCACGGCACCGATATCGTGCATCGGAAAGTGAAACACCAAAGCGCCCAGCGGGATGGCCAGCAACAGCGCGATGATCTCGAAACTCAGGGCGTGACGGATACGATCAAGGGGGGAGCGCATGGGTAACCTCATACTTTGCAGTCGGGTCGTCCCGAGGGAAAGGCAACGGCGTGGCCTGCGTGGCTGCGCCATTGGCGGGGTCGTCCCCAACGAGCCGCAATCTGGGAGAGCGGCGGGTAGTTTTCAAGCCCCGCTGTTGCGTTGCATGTCAACTATGCGCCTTGACAGGGTGATGGGAAAACTCGCAGGTGGGTGCTTATTGAATTGATGCTGTTTGCAATGTGGATTTGACGCCGATGTTTTCTGCGAAGCCTGATCGGTACGATGGATCACCCAGCGCAGATGTCCCGGTGAGGGATCGGCTCCCCTATTGGGCCACGCTGCTTTTGGTGCTCACATCTCCGCCGGTTGTGAGCTTCCTTCTGCCCGAGAGTATCCTGGCGCGGTTCTCCGGACCTGAATACCTGCGTGATATCTGGAAAGTCTGCAGCGGTGCGGCGATCTTGGCACTGAGTTTTCCAACCCCGCGGAATGATCGTTTTTTGCGGGTGAACGCCTGGGGCATACATTACGGGAGGAAGAAAGGGACCATCAACGCGCTGCGCTGGGCGGATGTTGTGTCTGTCGCGTATATCCCAAAGCGTGTGCTCACCGGCTATGCGCGGCTGCGTGTCCGGGCACAGGTGCCGCTGGGGGCGCGCTACGATCTGACGTTCAAAATTCCGTCCCTTGAGCCGAAGTGTTCAAACCCTGCCGACCCTGAGGTCGCACGGGCGCAGGCGGCTCTGGATCGCTATTGGCCAGAGTGGCGCAGGGGGACATAGCGGGCCGGCGCGCGTTCACGCCTCTTTCACGGTTTCGCGACAAGAACGCCCGTATGTGTTTGAAATGCCGCCTTGCACCCCCACTTGCGAGTCTGGCAATTCACCGCGCGCTGTGGGATACCTCGCGCAAGTCATAAGAAGGGCGACGAATATGAGCTTTGACTACGATCTATTTGTCATCGGAGGTGGCTCCGGCGGGGTTCGCGCGGCGCGTGTTGCAGCGGCAGGCGGGGCATCGGTGGCGCTCGCCGAAGAGGACCGCTATGGCGGCACCTGCGTCATCCGGGGCTGCGTGCCCAAAAAGCTGATGGTCTTTGCCTCCGAGTATTCCGGCATGGTCGAGGATGGCCGTGCTTACGGCTGGGATCTGGACAACAAAGGCTTCAGCTGGGACCACTTCAAGGGCAAGCTCAATGCGGAGCTGGACCGGCTGGAAGGGATCTATCGCAACTTGTTGAAGAACTCCGGCGTGGAGAGCTTTGATGCGCGGGCGAAACTGGCGGATGCCCACACGGTTGAGCTCTCGGATGGCACCACAAAAACCGCAAAGCACATCCTGATCGCCACCGGTGGCCGCCCGTGGGTGCCGGAGTTTCCGGGCTCGGAACTTGCGATCACCTCAAACGAGATGTTCCATCTGGACAAGCTCCCCGAGAGCATCCTGATCGTGGGCGGCGGTTATATTGCCTCCGAATTTGCGGGCATCATGAACGGGATTGGCGTGAAGACCACGCAATACTATCGCGGCGAGCAGATCCTGCGCGGCTTTGACAATGAGGCGCGCAGCTTGGTGGCTGAGGAGATGATCCAGTCGGGCATCGACTTGCAGCTTGGCAACAACGTGGCCGAGATGCGCCGCGAGGGCGACAAGATCCGCGTGACCGCCACCAATGGCGATGAGACCCTGTTTGACCAGGTGATGTTTGCCACTGGTCGCAAACCCAATGCCGACAACCTTGGACTGGAAGAACTGGGTATCGCGCGCGGCAAGGGCGGCGAGATCAAGGTGGATCACTACAGCCAGACCGGCGTGCCCTCGGTCTATGCGATCGGCGATGTCACCGACCGGGTGAACCTGACGCCGGTGGCGATCCGTGAGGGCATGGCCTTTGTGGAAACCGTGTTCAACGGCAATCCCACGAGCCCCGATCACGACCTGATTCCGACCGCGATCTTTACGCAGCCGGAAATGGGCACAGTTGGCCTCAGCGAGGAAGACGCCGCCAAACAGGAAACGGTCGAGATCTATTCGACCTCCTTCAAGCCGATGCAGCAGAGCTTTGCCGGGCGGGCGCAAAAGGTGCTGATGAAGCTTGTGGTCAGCCAGTCCAGCCGCAAGGTACTGGGTTGTCATATTGTCGCACCCGGTGCGGGCGAGATGATCCAGCTGGCCGGGATTGCCGTAAAAATGGGGGCAACCAAAGAAGATTTTGATCGTACTGTTGCAGTTCACCCGACCATGTCGGAAGAATTGGTAACGCTGAAAACCCCGGTACGGACGGTCTGAGGCGACCGGTACGCCTGAGTGGCGGGCGGGAGCTTGAATTTCCGCGCCGCGCGCACAGGTTAGAGGGCAATATCCGCCAGTTCGGCGGGGAGAGATGGATAGGAGACTTATGGCTGGGAACAGTGGTGGCCCCTGGGGGGGCGGCGGTTCCTCCGGCGGCGGAGGCAACCGGGGAAACAATGGTGGTGGCGGAGGCGGCGGTGGTCGCCGTCCCGAGGATAACCAGATCCCCGAGATCGACGAGCTGGTAAAGAAGGGTCAGGAACAGTTGCGCGTGCTCATGGGCGGGCGCGGCGGTTCAGGCGGCGGTCAGGGGCCACGCGGTGGCGGCTCTGGCGGCAGCCCGCTGTTTTCCAAGGCCGGCATCATGATCGGCGCGGTCGCCGCGGTTTTCCTGTGGGGCTACAACAGCTTCTACACCGTGAAGACCGAGGAAAAATCCGTCGAGCTGTTTCTCGGCGAATTCTCCTCTGTCGGCAATCCGGGCCTGAACTTCGCGCCCTGGCCCGTGGTCACCTATGAGGTGGTCCCGGTCAGTGTCGAACAGACCGAGAGCATCGGTGCAGGCGCCCGCGGTTCTGATGCCGGGCTGATGCTGACGGGGGATGAGAACATCATCGACGTTGATTTCCAGGTGGTCTGGAACATCAACGAACCCGACAAGTATCTGTTCAACCTGCGTGATCCCAAGGCGACCATCCAGGCGGTGTCGGAATCTGCGATGCGCGAGATCATCGCCCAGTCGCAACTGGCGCCGATCCTGAACCGCGACCGTGGTATCATTTCGCAGCGCCTCGAAGAACTGATCCAGGCGACCCTGGACAGCTACGACGCGGGCGTGAACATCGTCCGGATCAACTTTGACGGGGCCGACCCGCCGGAGCCGGTCAAGGACGCCTTCCGCGAGGTTCAGTCCGCCGGTCAGGAACGTGACCGTCTGGAAAAGCAGGCTGACGCCTATGCCAACCGCAAGCTGGCCTCCGCCCGGGGGCAGGCGGCCCAGACGCTGGAAGAAGCCGAAGCCTATCGCGCGCAGGTCGTGAACCAGGCGCAGGGTGAGGCGTCGCGCTTCAGCGCCGTACTTGCAGAATACGAGAAGGCGCCGGAGGTCACGCGCAAGCGTCTCTATCTGGAGACCATGGAAGACGTGCTGAGCCGCGTCGACAAGATCATCCTCGACGACAACGCCGGTGGCCAGAATGCACAGGGTGTCGTGCCCTATCTGCCGCTCAATGAAATCCGTCGCTCGGGAGGGAATAACTGATGAACCGCTCTATCATTCTTCTGGTTGTTCTCGGCATTCTCGGCGTGAGTGCACTGTCGGCCTTCTTCATCGTGGACGAACGTGAAAAGGCGCTGGTGATGCGGTTTGGCCGTGTCGTCAACGTGCAGGAAGACCCGGGCCTGGCGTTCAAACTGCCCTTTGTCGACGATGTGGTGAAATACGATGACCGTATCCTCAGCCTTGAGGTCGGGCCGCTCGAAGTCACGCCGTTGGATGACCGCCGTCTGGTGGTCGACGCCTTTGCCCGCTACCGTATCACCGATGTGCGTCGCTTCCGCGAGGCGGTGGGTATTGGCAATATCGGCGCTGCCGAAAGCCGTCTCGACAACATCATGCGCGACCAGACCCGCGAGGTTCTGGGTACCGTCAGCTCCAACGACATCCTGTCGTCGGACCGGGCTGCATTGATGCTGCGGATCCGCAACGGGGCGATCGCGCAGGCGCAGGCGCTGGGTCTTGAGGTGATCGACGTGCGTCTGAAGCGCACCGACCTGCCGCAGGCCAACCTCGAGGCGACCTTTGCCCGGATGCGGGCAGAGCGCGAACGCGAAGCCGCAGACGAGATCGCCCGCGGTGAAGAAGCCGCGCAGCGTGTGCGTGCGCAGGCGGACCGGACCGAGGTCGAGCTGGTCTCCGAGGCCGAGCGCGAAGCCGAGGTTATCCGCGGTGAAGCGGATGCCGAGCGCAACAACATCTTTGCCGAAGCTTACGGTGCGGACCCGGAGTTCTTTGAGTTCTACCGCAGCCTGACCGCCTATGCGCGCTCGCTGCAGGGCGGGAACTCCTCGCTGGTGCTGTCGCCCGACAACGAGTTCTTCAACTACCTGAAGTCCTCCGAAGGCGCGAGCGCAGCAGAGTAATTCCGGCAACGAATAGACCCGAAAAGGCCACCCTTTGCGGTGGCCTTTTTCATTGTGTCGCGGCTATTTGCGCAGGCCACCGTGGCTGCGATCAGGGTCGTGGCCCATTTCCCCATGTGATCACGATCAGAGAAACGACGTTTTGCCGTCATAGTCGGCTTTGAGCCCATTTTGACCTTGATCCAACACGTGGATACAAGCGGAAATAGAAATGCGTTCGACTGGCTGCACGAGGTTTGCTTGTCGAAAGGAGTGCGAATGGACAATAACCTGACCACCGGACAATGCCTCTGTGGCGCAGTAAAATTTCGCATATCGGGAGAGTTCGAGAGCTTTTTCCTGTGTCACTGCGCCCGCTGCCGTAAGGACAGCGGTTCAGCCCATTCGGCAAATCTGTTTTCGTCCACTGCCAAAATCACCTGGGTTTCAGGCGAAGAACACGTCAAGACGTTCCAGCTGTCCGGGTCACGCCATGTGAAGAGCTTTTGCTCCCATTGCGGTTCCGCGCTGCCAGTTCCCCAGCCGGAGATTGGTTTGCTTGTGGTGCCGGCTGGATCACTTGACAGCCAGTACGACATGCGACCGAACGCGCATATCTGTTGTTCCAGTCGCGCGAGCTGGGACAACGACCTGGCCTCCATAGACAGTGTCGACGGGCTTCCCGGCTGAACGGTCGAGCCGATGCTACATCTCAGACAAAAGCCCGACGATAAGTGCGCGAATGTCTCGAAAAATCCGCACCTCCGACGCCCAAGAAAGGCAAGGCAAAAAGGTTCCCTTGTTCTTCACCTTGCTGATGCGGGACTTCTGTTGCGGGTCTCCCCCGGAATAATCAGTGCCCGGCGGCAGGACCGGATCACCCTCCGTCCACCTGTTGCGCTCTGGCCGCGGTCGCGAAACCTTCACCACCCTTCACGTCGAATTGAGGTGACTGTGCGCCCCATTGCGACTGCGCGCGGAGTGGCTACATTGGGAGCATGAATTTCCCACCCCAACGCGCAGCACTTTGCCCTTGCCTGGTGCTGCGCCTGAGGCACGGGTGCGCCCTTTCCCCTTATGTGCGGGGGCGGGCGGAGACAGAGTTGACAGGCCAATTCGAAGGAGTATGTCCGTGCATCCAATCACCTCACCCAAGGCCCTGAGCCGCGCGCGCGCCCATGACGGGATGCAGAGCGGCTGGCGCCTGTTCTGGATCGCGGTCCTCGGGACCGCGCTTCTGGTCATGCAGTCGCTCTCGGCAGCTGCCCGTCCCGAGAGCCTCGCACCGCTGGCAGAGAAAGTCAGCCCGGCTGTCGTGAACATCACCACCTCGACCGTGGTCGAAGGGCGCACCGGCCCGCAGGGCATCGTGCCCGAGGGCTCCCCGTTTGAGGATTTCTTCCGCGAATTCCAGGACCGCAATGGTGGCGGCAACCGTCCGCGCCGCTCTTCGGCGCTGGGGTCCGGTTTTGTGATCTCCGAGGATGGCTATATCGTCACCAACAACCACGTGATCGAAGGTGCCGACGAGATCGAGATCGAGTTCTTCCCCGGTGACGGACAGCCCGCAGACCTGCTGCCGGCGACCGTTGTTGGCACCGACCCCAACACCGACATCGCGCTGTTGAAAGTGGATGCACCGATGCCGCTGAAGTTTGTCAAATTCGGCAACAGCGACACCGCCCGCGTCGGCGACTGGGTGGTTGCGATGGGCAACCCGCTGGGGCAGGGCTTCTCGCTCTCGGCCGGGATCGTCTCGGCGCGCAACCGGGCGCTGTCCGGGTCCTATGACGACTACATCCAGACCGACGCCGCCATCAACCGCGGCAACTCCGGTGGTCCGCTGTTCAATATGGATGGCGAAGTGGTCGGCGTGAACACCGCGATCCTGTCGCCGAACGGGGGCTCGATCGGGATCGGGTTCTCCATGGCGTCCAATGTGGTGACCAAAGTGGTCAGCCAGTTGAAGGAATTCGGCGAAACCCGTCGTGGCTGGCTTGGTGTGCGCATTCAGGACGTGACCGATGACCTCGCCGAGGCGATCGGCCTTGAAAACGACAACGGCGTTCTGATCACCGATGTGCCCGACGGCCCCGCCAAGGACGCAGGTCTTCTGGCGCGGGATGTCATCACCAGCTTCGACGGTTTCGAGGTGGAAGACACCCGCGACCTGGTGCGCCGTGTGGGCGATACCGAGGTCGGCAAGACCGTGCGCGTCGTGGTGTTCCGCGACGGCAAGACCGAGACCCTGCGCGTGACTCTTGGCCGGCGCGAAGATGCGGTGGGCAACAATGCCACCACCGGCTCTGGCGAAGCTGTCCCGGATGAGGGTGAAAAAGAGCTGCTCGGTCTGACGGTCGGCGTCGTGCGCGACGACATGCGCGAGGAGCTGAACCTGGATGCCGGCACCACCGGTCTGGTGATCCTGTCGGTGGATGAGACCTCGGGCGCATGGGAAAAAGGCCTGCGCGCCGGTGATGTGATCACCGAAGCAGGTCAGAACAAGGTGGCCTCCATCTCGGATCTTGAAGCGCAAATCGAGGCGGCCGAGGATGCGGGGCGCAAGTCCATCTTCCTAATGGTGCGTCGCGCCGGAGAGCCACGTTTCGTGGCACTGAACCTCGACGAGTAACAGGCCACAGCCCCCTGGCGGGGCAGGCAGGTACTTCCTCAGCGGCCGGCCCCATCGGGTCGGCCGTTTTGTTTGGTAGGTGGGCGTTATTGAAACCAAAAGAGCCATGTGTCGGGCGGACACATGGCTCAAGATGGGACGGACGATCATTGGGATGGATAGGAGAATGACCGCCTTGAGGCCCTTATGACAGAGGCGGCGTGGGCGGACTGTGAAACAGGTCACATTCGGGGGATCTTTGTGGCTGAACGCTCAGTTTTTTTCTGCATACTTTCGCAAGGCTGCCTCACATGACGCCTGGCGTCTGAACCGTCGGTGCGCCAAGTCTTCTGTGGTCAGCTGCGCTTCGGAAAGGGGGCGAGAGGCTTGACAGATGAGCGGGGACGGACGAACGGTTCACGGTATGCGCAAGCAAAGGTTTGGAGGATGGAGTGGAGTTCTCAGCACAGATCGACGGTCGAGAAGAGCAGATTAAAACGCTCTTTGCGCAGACATTTGCAGCTTCGGAAGGCGCCGACGAGGGGCGCTTGATTGCTGCGCTGGTGGAGCGGTTGCTAAAGACCACTCCGCGTGAGGATCTTTTTGTTTTTACGCAGGCCGAAGGGGAGGCTCTCATCGCGGCAGCGGTCTTTTCTCGGCTGACGTATTCAGAAGATGCGCGATCGGTGTTCATTCTGTCCCCTATGGCTGTCGCGACCGAGCGACAGAAACAAGGGGTGGGGCAGGCCTTGTTGAAAGAGGCCTTGAGCGCACTTTCCAAGGAAGGTGTTGATGTCGCCATCACCTATGGTGATCCAGCCTTTTACGGCAAGGTTGGGTTTGAGCCCCTGGACGAGGACACCGCCGCCGCCCCCTTGCCGCTGAGCCAACCGATCGGATGGATCGGTCAGCCGCTCCAAGAGCCTGCGTTGCTGCCACTCAAGGGGCGGTGCACCTGTGTCGCGGCGCTCGATGATCCGGCGATCTGGTAAGCGGGGTGAGGCGCCCTCAGATCCCCTCGGGATCGGCAAGAACCGCGAGGCCGCCGCGGTCTTTCAGTTGCAACCCGCCGCGGCTGATTTCGATCAGTCCCGCCTTGCGCCAGTTTGACAGGGTCTTGGACACCGCTTCGCGGGTGGCGCCAACAAATTCCGCCAGTTCCGACTGCGACAGGCTCAGGTGGCCGTTGCCATCTGCGGGCGTGAGATAGAGGAGCTTGCGCGCCAGCCGCACCGGCATCGGCAGGAACACTTGTTCGTTGAGCTGCGTGTTCATCCAGCGCATGCGTTGCCCGGCCAGTTTCAGCATATCGCCTGCAAGCTCCGGGTGCTTTGTCAGCTGTGCAAGCACATCGCGGTGCCGCAGGCGGCGCAGGTGGCTGGGTTCGGCAGCGGTGGCAGTGGCTGTGCGCTCGCCGGGGTCGAACATGGCAATCTCGCCAAAGATCGCACCGGGGCGCATCATATCGAGCGAGAGTTTGCGTCCGGACGCGGAGAGGGTCGAGATCTCCAACGCGCCAGAAATGATCGCATAGAGCGCATCGCCCTCATCGCCCCGTTCGAACAGCACGTCGCCGGTTTTGAGGTGCACATCGGTGGCCTGGCTGTCGAGCATGGCCCGCAGCCGATCCGAGGCTCCGAACAGGAAGCTGGATGCGGGCAGGGGGGCAATGGCCATGGGGCGCTCTCCGGGCGGGCTGTCAGTGCAGGGGGAGGATCTCTCCGTTTTTGTGTTCTAGGGGGCCGAAGGCTCTGGTGCAAGCTTGCACGTGGGATGTGGAATGTTTGCGGTCGCACCTGGGCCGTGGCGCTGGTCCTATGATCACCCGGGCAGATCGACGGCGCTGAGGCCAAGGCTACGGGCCGCCCGCAGCGACAAGGTGGCGCTGTCGATGCCAAACCCCGCCTGATAACTGCGGATGGCGGCGCGGGTGTCGGCGTTGAGCGTGGCGGTGATCAGGCCGCTGTAGAGGTCGCGCGCGGCCAGTGCCCGTTGCAGCGATGCAATATATTCCGGGGTCATCACCTCGGGGCAGGGGGTCTCGAAATAGGTTTCCTCGCGCGGCCGGGTGATCTGCTGGCGGCTGTGACTGGAGAAGGTGGCCGGGGCAAGTACGGTGCCGTCAGGGGATGTCACTTCGGGCGAGACCAGGACCTGCTCGGTCACGGTTTCGATTCGCGCCGGAATGATCACGCTGTCCCAGCAGGTGCCAGCGGGGGCGCCCGGGGGCGCGGAGCGACCGACACCTTCGAAGGGGGCAGCGGCGACACAGGCGTTCAATGTCAGAAGGAGGAGCACCGCCATGCCACGCGCGCCGCAGGCCGGGCGAGACCGGTCCGGTATGGTTGCCCTGCAAGGGGGCGCTTGCAGCGTGATGCTGTGGGCAGCGGGCGGAGGCAAAGGGGCGGGCATACGCTTTGACGGGGTCCTTGAAGTGGGCAGCAGCCGGGATCCGCGGTTGCCCCCGGTGGCATCCCAGATGCTAGCCTAAAACCCGGGCGCGGGAAAAGGCCGTATCCCGGCTATAGCACTGTTCTGCCGAAGGAAGATCGGAGTTTGCGGACCCGGGGCGGGACTGTTCGGGCCCGCCGCGCGTGCCAAAAGCGGATCGTGAGGCCGGCCTCGGTCGATGCCGGTCCCGCTCTTCCGGCGCTGTGCGGGGTAAATCGGGAACATGTGTCGTGAAAAGGCAAGCGACGCGAGGGATGTCGCAAATGGGGCTGGAACGGTGCAGGCGCGCTCGCTACACACGGGGGCGAGTACCGAAAAAGGGAAGACGGATCATGGCAAAAATCACCTACATCGAGCACAACGGGACCGAACATGTGGTCGACGTCGCCAACGGGCTGACCGTGATGGAAGGTGCGCGGGACAACAACATTCCGGGGATCGAGGCGGATTGCGGTGGTGCCTGTGCCTGTTCCACCTGTCACGTCTATATCGCACCGGATTGGGTGGAGAAACTGCCCGCGAAGGACGACATGGAAGAGGACATGCTGGATTTCGCCTTTGAGCCAGATCCGGCCCGCTCGCGCCTGACGTGCCAGCTCAAGGTGTCGGACGCGCTGGATGGTCTGGTTGTGCATATGCCCGAAAAGCAGATCTGATGCGCGCGGCGGGCCGGGCGCGGCGTCTTCTGACACGCATCAGGCCCCCGGTCATCCGCCGCGCCGCGCAGGCGTTGTGCCTGGGGGTGGCGGGGACGGCGACCCTGCTGAACGCGCAGGAAGCCTGGCGGGCCACGGGGGCGGAGTTTGATGCGCCCACGACCCGCTATGGCCACGCGGTTCTGGGAGATGACGTCGAATACAGCCAGCTGCGCATTCATGTGGAACAGAATGCGGGTGGCAGCTCATTGCGAACCTCGGCTGTGCTGCGGCGAAATGTCTTTGAGGTCGACCTGCCGGTGGATCATGTCTTTGAGGATCTTGCACCGCGCCTCTGGGACATCACCGGCGACGGGTTGCCCGAGGTTGTGGTGGTCGAGACGGATGTGGCGCAGGGCGCGCAGTTGGCGGTCTACAACAGCACGGGCGACAAGATCGCCGCCACGCCCCATATCGGCCAGACAAACCGCTGGCTGGCGCCTGTCGGTGCAGCGGATCTGGATGGCGACGGCCATATCGAGGTGGCCTATATCGACCGGCCCCATCTGGCCAAGACCCTGCGCATCTGGCGCTTTCACTATGGCAAGCTGGTGGAGGTCGCCGCCGCGCCCGACCTGACGAACCATCTGATCGGTGAGGGTGTCATCACCTCCGGCCTGCGCGACTGCGGGCAGGGGGCGGAGATCGTGACCGTCGATGCCGATTGGTCGCGCATTATCGCCTCGCGCCTTAGCTCGGATGGCAGCATCAGCCGCCGTGATCTCGGCCCCTTTGATGCGCGGAGCCGGCTTGGTCCCGCGCTGGACTGCCAGCTGCCCTAGCTCAGGTAGTAGCCGACCGGTTTCAGCGGCGCCGGAGCCTCCTCACCCAACTGTGTCAGCAGCGAGATCTCGATGGTGCGGCACATGCCATCCAGCGGCAGGCCGTTCACGGTCTCGCCAAAGGGGTTGGAAAATTCCTCCGTTACCTCGGCCAGGCCAAAGAAGACATAGGCGACGATGGCCACGAACAGTGACGTCATCCAGCCCGCGCCCTCCAGCAGGGCAAAGGGGAACAGCAGGCAATAGAGGTAGGTCGTGCGGAACACCAGCAGCGTGTAGACAAACGGCAGGGGCGTCGCGGCGATACGTTCACAGCGCCGCAGGAAAAGGATCGAATAGCCTTTCGGTTGGGCCAACACAGTCGGTGGCATGGCACAGACCCTCTACCGCGAGATCGAGCGGGTGCGCGCCCGCTTCACGCTGACAATGGCCGTCTGCAATCTGGCGAGGCTGCCGAAACTGATTGCTGCCTGATCAGCGAAGCCGCCGCCAGGGTTGCCTCAGCACGATCCGGACCCACCTAGCACCCGTATAGAGGGAAACCGTTCCGTGCAGCAGCTTCATCAGCAGCCTGCTAGACCATCTTCAATGCCCATGCCTTCCCCTCACTCCTGTAGCGTTGCTGGGAACAAGGAACTGTCTACGCTCTGCCACCAAGCGTCTTGGTTTTGACCCTCCGCTCCTAAAAGCGAACTGCACAAAAACGGTAGTTCACGCCTTATAGCGACTGCAGGGGCGGGACCAAATGCTTCCGGTACTCGTTCGGATTCTTCGACAAGCGAGCAAAATACCGGACTATCCGCAAAAAACGCTTCTGGCATAGTTTCGAGAGTTTCACTCATGCAGACGCCACGCCCTGAAGCTGCAGTTTCGCAGGCCAAAGCCAGTTGCAGCAACATCTCGGCATCGTTGGCGTATCGTGCCTCAAAGCTTTGCATCTCACGAGATCTACTAACCCAAGAAAACACAAATGCAGTCCTCATGGAGCCAACTTCGGGTTCGCTGGCTTCGGAAATCAAGTTCAGAGCCTGCCAGCGACCGCTTGCACAGTTGCGCACGTCAGGGGCAACAGTGCTAAAGCGCACATCCTTCATAAATTCATTGAATGCGATCACATCGAGATAACTCGCTAGATGTGTTTGTCTGCTATCACACAGGTAGGCCTCACCATCAAATCCAGATTGCTTTTCATCTGCATGCGCAGACGAAACTAGCATCAACACTCCAACAGAAAATGCTATCAATTCAACCATATCGTATCCCAGTTTAGAGTGATTTTGGCGCCGTTCAAATCAATGTCACCGTTTGGTCGCAGGATGATTTCTGCATCACCGGCCCGCAAGATCATAGCGCCGTCAGACGCCAGCCGCAGGGGCTGGCGCTGTTAGCCGTCGGGTTGGAATTTCACCAACTCGCGTCCGTGCGCCCGCATCTTGGCCGTAAGTTGCCCCCAAAGCCAGCGCCACTCCCGCCAGAGATCTTATGCGGCGTTGTTGCGAAAGCCGAGGAACAGCGACAGCGCCACGCCAAAGACCGCGGCATTGGTGTGGGGCAGGGCCAGCAGGCTGCCGTCAAGCCAGACCAGCAGCGCGGCCATGGCCGTCAGCGCCGCGATGCGGGGCAGGATACGCGGCAGCACCGACCCGTGTGTGGCCACCAGCAGTTCCAGAAAGCCGGGTTTGTGACGAACGATCATGGCAGGTCTCCTTGGGATGTCGACAGCAAAGCAGATCCCGCACCGATGGACGCGTCGCCGCGCGCCGGATCAGGTCCGGACTGCGACCCGGCGTGGCTCAGACCGTGCGGCGCATCGTCAGGGAGGTGGGGCGATCAAACCCGGCATGCGCAGTGGTCGCCACCTGCCTGAACCCCAGTCGGGCAAAGGCTGCGTGGTTCTCGACCAGTTCGACCCGCGTCTGCAAGTCCACCGCACTGAGGCCCAAGGCCCGCGCGCGCCTCACGGCATGTTCGATCAGATGGCGTGCAAGCCCCTGACCGCGCAGATCCTCGGATACCGCGAGCTTGCCGAGATACAGCACATCGGCGCGCGGTGTCAGCACCACCGAGGCAATCACGGGCGTGCCAATTGCCCAGACCTCGCCTGCCTTGGCTTGTGCGGCAAGCGCTTCCAACGTGAGGTGGTGCATGGAGGAGGGCGGATCGATCCGCCCGTCCATATAGGCAAAGCTGCGCCGGATCAGGTCCAGAACCTCCTGCATGTGCGGGCTGTCCGGGGGGATCTGAACCGGCGTGACAGTCATGGCCGGATCAGAGCGCGCGCCAGCCGATGTCGCGCCGCACAAAGCCTTCGGGCCAGTCGATCTGATCCACCATCGCATAGGCGCGGTCGCGGGCCTCCGTGAGGCTGTCGCCGCGTGCCGTCACATTGAGTACCCGACCACCATTGGCGAGGATCTTGTCGCCCTCGGCCTTGGTGCCTGCGTGAAACACCATGTTTATGCTGTCCTCGGGCAGAGCGGCGAGGCCTTTGATCTCGCTGCCCTTCTGGTAGTCGCCGGGGTAGCCATTGGCGGCCATCACCACGGTGATCGCGTGGTCATCCGCCCAGTTGACGCGAGCGTCCGCAAGGCGGCCCTCGGCGGCGGCCTGCATCAGGTCCAGCGCCTGCGCGCCAAGGCGCATCATCAGCACCTGGCATTCGGGATCACCAAAGCGGACGTTATACTCCACCAGACGCGGCTGACCGTCCTTGATCATCAGACCGGCATAAAGCACGCCCTGATAGGGCATGCCGCGCTCGGCCATCACCCGCATGGTGGGTTTGACGATCTCTTCCATCGCGCGCGCCTCAACCTCGGCGCTCAGGATTGGGGCGGGTGAATAGGCCCCCATGCCGCCGGTATTGAGGCCAGTGTCGCCTTCGCCCACGCGCTTGTGGTCCTGTGCGGTGCCGATGGACAGGATCTCCTCGCCATCACAGAGCACAAAGAGCGATGCCTCTTCGCCTTCCATGAATTCCTCGATGACGACCTCTGCGCCCGCCCCACCAAAGGCACCGCCGAACATATCGTCGATGGCATCGAGCGCGGTCTGCTCGTCCATCGCCACGATCACGCCCTTGCCAGCGGCCAGACCATCGGCCTTGACCACAATGGGCGCGCCATTTGCACGGACATGCGCCTTGGCGGCCTCGGCATCGGTGAAATGGCCATACCCCGCAGTGGGGGCATTGGCTGCGTCGCAGATCTCCTTGGTAAAGCTCTTGGAGGCCTCCAGCCGGGCGGCGGCCTCAGAGGGGCCAAAGACCAGAATACCTGCATCGCGCAGGCGGTCCGCCACACCAGCAGCCAGCGGGGCCTCTGGTCCTACGATCACGAAATCAATGGCGTTTTCCTCGGCAAAGGTCACAACCGCGCCGCCATCCTCGGCGTTGAGGCTGGCGCAGTCCGCGATCTTGGCGATGCCCGCATTGCCCGGCGCCACGATAAGCCGGTCGCATTTCGGGTTCTGCATCACCGCCCAGGCAAGTGCATGTTCCCGCCCGCCGCTGCCGAGGATGAGGATATTCATGAGCCATTCTCCGATCTGCTTGGCCTTGGTTGATGCGCGTTCTATGCTGTGTGCGACGTATAAACAAGAACGCCCTTGCCGGGGTTTCCCTCCGGTGGCAGGTGTCAGAGCAGCCAGATCCAATCACAGATCAAACCGGAGCCTGAAATTCCTATGTCCGACCTCCTTGATGATCCCTCTCCGGGCCAGAACGCGCCAGAGTTTTCTGTCTCCGAGATCTCCGGCGAGATCAAACGCACGCTGGAAGGCAGCTTTGGCCGCATCCGGGTGCGCGGCGAGGTTGGGCGGGTGTTCAAGGCACGCTCCGGGCATCTTTACTACGACATCAAGGATGACCGCTCGGTGCTGGCCTGCACCACGTGGAAAGGTCAGATTTCGGGCCTTTCCGTGGTGCCCGAAGAGGGGCTGGAGGTGGTTGTCACCGGGCGTCTGACGGCCTTTGGCGGGCAATCCAAATACAATATGAACGTCGACGAGGTCGCAGTCGCGGGGCAGGGCGCGCTGATGGCGCTCCTGGAAAAACGCAAGGCGCAGCTGGCAGCCGAGGGGCTGTTTGCACCGGAGCGCAAAAAACCGCTGCCGTATCTGCCGCAGATCATCGGGGTGGTGACCTCGCCTTCGGGGGCGGTGATCCGCGATATTCTGCATCGGCTGCGGGACCGGTTTCCGCGCAAGGTTCTGGTCTGGCCCGTGGCGGTTCAGGGCAGCAATTGCGCGCCCGAGGTGGCCCGCGCTATCGACGGCTTCAACAGCCTTAGCCCCGGCGGTGCCTTGCCCCGGCCCGATCTGATTATTGTGGCCCGTGGGGGTGGCTCGATCGAGGATCTGTGGGGCTTTAACGAGGAAATCGTCGCCCGTGCGGTTGCCGCCAGTCAGATCCCGCTGATCTCTGCCGTCGGGCACGAGACAGACACGACGCTGATTGACTATGTCTCTGACCTGCGTGCGCCGACGCCGACGGCGGCGGCGGAGCATGCGGTTCCGGTGCGGCTTGAGCTCTTGGGGTGGGTCGAAAACCAGGGCGCGCGTATGGCCAATGCCACCAGCCGCGCGGTGCAGCTGCGCCGCCAACGGCTGGGCGACGTGGCCCGCGCATTGCCGCGCCCGGATACGCTGCTGGAAACCCCGCGCCAGCGGCTGGACCGGGTGTCTGACCGTCTGCCCAATGCGCTGATTTCGGGCGTGCAGCGGCGCAAACTTACGCTCAGCGAGCGCGCAGCCTCTCTGCGGCCTGCCACTCTGCGCAGCCTTGTTGAGGCACGCAAGGACCGTCTGAAGAACCTGTCGTCACGCCTCACGCTTCGCCCGATCCAGCAGGACACAGCGCGTAAACGCGACGCGCTCGACCGGATCAGCAAGCGCCTCAACGCCGCGCAAACCAGCCGGATCGAGCGTCACGCGGATCGCCTGTCGGCCACCGCACGCCAATTGGAGATCCTGAGCTACAAGGCCACCCTCAGCCGTGGCTATGCGGTGGTGCGGGATGGGGATGCGCTGGTCACCAATACGGCCGACGCGCGCACAGCAGCTGCGCTCTCGATCGAATTTGCGGATGGCACGGTGGAGATCGGCGCCAGCGCAGCTGCACCAAAGAAAACCGCACCCAAACCAGCCGCGCCCAAGCCGCCCAAAACACCGGGAGAGCAGGGCTCGCTGTTCTGACGTCCCATCTCTTCTTACTCAAAATATCCCGGAGCGCGAGGCAGAGCCTCGCATCCCTCAGGGCCTCAAACCCCGACCTCCGGGCCGAGGCAGACCATCTCGTCACGGGGGCGTTTCTGTTCGGTGAGCGTCAGCGCCGGACCAGCGTCGCGTTCAATGGTGACGCTCAGGCCGGTGTCGTCGATCTGATAGCTCCAGCACTGCGCATCGGGGCGATCCTCATAGATAAAGCAGATATCGCCCGCCTGCATATACCATTCGCCCTCGATGCAGCGCCCATCGAGAAAGGACCAGATCACGCGCTGCCCCGGCAGGTAGCGCTCCGCCCCATAGGGTTGACCTTGCCAGTCAAAATGAATGGTGCGGCCCTGTGTGTAGCTGTCAAAACGCGCGGTATCGGCCGCGCTCAGCGGAGTGCCAGAGCTGAGGGACATGCCCAATGCGAGGGCAACTGCGATCCGTGAGGGTGAAACAAACATGTCCTCACCATGGCGCAGTTTCAGCGCCCGGCCAAGAGGGCACTGCGTGGCAAGGTGGCGCAAGGTCAGTTTTGACCTTCCACAACGCCCGGCGCAACCTGCCGTCAGATTGCAGGGGAGGCAACATATGACCGCAGACATGTTTGGGCTTTTCGGGGCAGGGGGCTTTGCTCTGGGGTATCTCCGCCTGGTACATGCCCGAGAAAGCTGGGGGCGGTCTGTGTTAAAAACCGGTGCGGTTTTGATTTTGGCGCTGATGGCTGCCCTCAAGATGCCACTGCTGGCCGTGGCGCTGGGGCTCTGTGCCTTGGGCGATCTGGCCCTGTCGCGCCCGGGAGAGCGCGCGTTTCTGGCAGGTGTTGCCAGTTTCGCCGCGGGACATCTGGCCTATGTCTGGCTGTTTTTGTCGCTGCCGGGGTCAGACCCTGAGCGGCTGACAACCGCGCCCATGCTCTGGGCCGTGTTGTTGCTGTTTCTGATCGCCCTCGGGATGGCGCGGCTGCTGGCGCGTCATGCGGGCGAGATGCGTGTGGCGGTGCTTCTGTATGTGCCAGTGATCGTTGCGATGGCGCTGGCGGGGTTCACCTTACCCCAGCCGCTGATCTGGAGCGCGGCGGTGATGTTCATGCTGTCCGATATGGTTCTGGCGGTGGAGACCTTTGTGCTGCCACCCGCGCACCGCGCACGCCGCCTGACCGCACCAACGGTCTGGGTGCTCTACTGGGGAGCGCAGGCGCTGTTTTTCGCGGTACTTCTCTTGTGAAACATCTCATTGCGCTTTGCATCCCGCGTCAAAGCGCATTAGGTGAAGGTCAAACGACCCTGCGGAGACCCAGATGGCGCTTTTTTCAAAGCTCAAGGAACGGTTGCTGAAATCCTCATCCCGCCTCGGCAAGGAGGTGGATGCGATTGTGGAAGAGGGGGCCGTGACCCCGGACCCCGCAGCGGAGACCACACCGGACCCCGCGCCTGTTGAAAAGACGCAGCCTCCGGCAGAGACGACGCCAGCTCCGGCCGATGCAGCCCCCGCCGACACACCGGCGGCAGGGGCGTCCACCGCTGCACCTGCCCCCATCGTTCCGCCCGCCCCTGCACCGCAAGCGGAGGCATCCAGACCCGGCCTATTGGGGCGGCTCATGGGGCGCGGCAAAGCGTCCGAGCCGCGTCGGGTGCTGGATGACGATATGCTGGAAAGCCTTGAGGAGATGCTGATTGCCTCCGATATGGGGGTCGATACAGCGCTGCGGGTGACCGCCAATATAGCCGAAGGCCGCATGGGCCGCCGGGTGTCGGGTCGTGAGATCCGAGAGCTTCTGGCGCAGGAAATCGCCCGCGTGATGGAGCCTGTGGCACGTCCGATGCCGCTATATCCGTCCAAACCGCAGGTGGTGCTGGTGGTCGGCGTCAATGGTTCTGGTAAGACCACCACCATCGGCAAGCTCGCCAGCCAGTTCCGCGCGGCAGGGAAATCCGTGGTGATTGCGGCAGGCGATACCTTCCGCGCTGCCGCCGTCGAGCAGCTGCAAGTCTGGGGCGACCGCGCCGGTGTGCCGGTGCTGACCGCGCCCGAAGGGTCAGATCCGGCGAGCCTTGCCTTTGACGCGATGACCAAGGCCGAGGCCGATGGTGCGGATCTCTTGATGATCGACACCGCTGGACGTCTGCAAAACCGCGCTGACCTGATGGAAGAGCTGGCAAAGATCGTGCGTGTCATTCGCAAAAAAGATCCCGAAGCCCCGCACAACACCCTCTTGGTGCTGGATGCCACCACCGGGCAAAACGCGCTGTCGCAGGTGGAGACCTTCCGCCAGCTTGCGGATGTGTCGGGGCTGGTGATGACCAAGCTCGACGGCACCGCCAAGGGCGGCGTTCTGGTGGCGCTTGCGGATAAATTCGGTCTGCCAATCCATGCCATTGGCGTGGGCGAGCAAATTGACGATCTTTCGCCCTTTGATCCCGAGGAGTTCGCCGCCGCGCTCACCGGGCTCGAAGACGGGGTTTGAAGACGGGTTTGAAGACGGGGCTTGAAAACGGGACCTGAGGATCGGAGCTCAATGCCGGGTCATCCATCTCTCCACATGGCGCAGCGCAAACAGCACCGTCAGGACAATTGCGGTGGCCATCGCCGCCAGCGGCATCTGACCCGCGCCGCAGCCCAAGCCAATCGCGCCTGCAAGCCAGAGCGAGGCCCCGGTTGTGACATTGCGCACCCGGTCCCCGGCGGTGAAGATCAGACCCGCTGCAAGAAAGGCCACCCCGGCAGTCACCGCCTCGATCATGCGCAGGGGATCGTTGCGCTGGGCCTCCGCGCCAAAATCCAGCGCGGCAATCTCGCGCCCGAGCACCACAAAGAGGCAGGCCGCGACGGCGACCAGAATATGGGTTCTGAGCCCTGCGGGTTTGTCGAGCATCTCTCGCTCCAACCCCACCAGCGCCGCCAATGCACTGGCCGCGAGCAGCCGGGCCAGCGCCACCGGCGCGGGCACCACGGAAAAGGTGCTGGTGAATTCACTGGTGATCTGCTGGATGGCGGTGTCGAACATGCTGCCCCGATTGTCTGTGATGGGCAGTCAACGTGCGCCGTGCGGCAGGGTTCCCGATTTTCTTCATTCCCTCATTTGAGACCTTGTATTGAAAAGGACCGCATATGCTGAGCGACTGGCTGATTTCCCTGGAAGGCACCGAGGCAGGCCATCAGGCGGCACTGATCCTGGCGGTGTCGGCGGCCTTTTTGCATGCGGTCTTTGGCGCGCTGCAAAAGGGGCGGCATGATCCATGGCTGTCGCGCGGGGCGATTGATGCCTCTTATGCGGTGATGGCCGCACCGTTTGCATTGTTTGTGGTGCCCTGGCCGGAGCCGCATATGTGGCTGATTTTCCTCGGCGTTTGGGTGATCCACGTGATCTATAAAGTGTTGCAGGCGATGGCCTATACCAAAGGCGCCTACACGGTGGTCTACCCGGTGGTCCGTGGCACCGGGCCGCTGTTTGCGGTGATTGGGGCCTATTGGCTGTTTGGCGAGACCTTCACGCTGGTGCAGTGGCTTGGTGTGGGCGTGCTGCTCGCGGGGATCTTTGGCCTTGCGGTTTATAACTTCATCTTTCTTGTGACGGCGCGCGAAACCCTTGGGATTGCGCTGCTGCTTGCGGTGGCGACAGGGCTGTTTGTGGCGCTTTACACGACCTACGACGCCTATGGTATTCGGGCGACCGCCGATCCCTTCACCTTTCTGGCGTGGTTCTTCATGATCGATGGGATCACCATGCCGATCTATGCCTATTGGCGCTGGCATCGGATGGGCGCGGAGCGGCCCACGGTGGGCCCTTTGATGGTGCGCGGGTTCTTCGGCGGGCTGGTGGCCTTTGCCTCCTTCGGGTCGGTGATGCTGGCCACACGGCTTGACAAGGTGGGCGAGGCAGCGGTCCTGCGCGAGACATCGACGGTCTTTGCCGCAATCATCGGCTGGCTGGTGCTGAAGGAAACCGTCGGCCCCCGCCGCATCGCGCTGATGGCGCTGATTGCGGCCGGTGCGGTGATTGTTGAAATGGGGGGCTGAGGGTGCCATCTGACAGGAATGAACTGGGACATGAGAGGCCATCTATGAGCGAACAGACAAGCGATGCATCCACCGGTGAGGCGCGCAAGATCAGCCCCTTGGTGAAGAACCTGCTGGAGTTCGGCCCGGTGGTGCTGTTCTTTGTCGCCTATCTGCGGCTCAAGGATCAGGTGTTTGAGATTGGCGGCACCTCTTATGAGGGGTTCATCGTCGTCACCGCCGGTTTTGTGCCGCTGATGGTGCTGTCGACACTGATCCTGTGGAAGCTGACCGGCAAGCTGTCGAAGATGCAGGTGATGACGTTGGTGCTGATCGTGGTGTTTGGCGGGCTGTCGGTCTGGTTCAACGACGAGCGGTTCTTCAAGATGAAGCCGACGATGATCTACCTGCTGTTTGGCGGCATGCTGGGCGTGGGGCTGTTGCGGGGGCAGAGCTACCTGCGGGTGGTCATGGAGGAAATGATGCCGCTTCAGGACGAAGGATGGATGATCCTCACCCGCCGCCTGTGTGCGTTCTTCTTTGGGCTCGCGGTGGCCAACGAGGTCATCTGGCGGATGATGAGCACCGAGACCTGGGTTTATTTCAAGACCTTTGGCCTCACGGCGGCCATGTTCCTGTTCTTCATGACGCAGGCGAAGCTGTTTCAGACTTACGGTATCGAAGAGGAAAGTGAGGCTGAGTAAGCGCGGACGCCGGGCTTGATTTCAGCAGAAACGCGACCCGGTTTGAGGGTTTGCGCTGCGCTTTGCGCATCGCCGGGGGGGCGTGAGCCGCGCCTTTCAGGCGCGGCTCACGCCCGGCCCAACGCTTTTGGTGCAGCCTTTGGCTGTCGCGAAAAGGGGCGGGAGGACACCCGCTTTGCAGGAACAGGAGCCATCCCGGGAAGGATCAGATCCGCTGCCAGATCGGCATCGGGCTTGGCTGCGGTCGCAGGGTCAGCAGACGTGACCACCGCCGTGCGGGCACCTCTGGCAGCACTTGCTGCATCAAGGGCAGGGGCGTGCGCTCCGGCTGGCGCAAGAGGCGCTTGTACAGACGCAGCGCGCCGGGACGCATGTAGGACGACCAGTGGCACACTCGCCGCTCCGGCAGGCCGATGGAATGGCCCATCTGTGCCAGATGCTCCAGCGTGTCGAGGCAATCAAGCTGCAGGGTCACCGCATTTGTCGCCTCAAACCCCTGACCAATGGCGCGATCGCCGCGTTCGGGCGACCGGGTCAGGGTCTCGAACATAAAATCAAACGCATCGTTTTCGCGGCTGGTGACGTTGAAAAACTCTGCCCGGCGACCGGCCGGTGTCGCCAGCGCCGTGGCCGCTCGGCTCTGATAGCTGGCGCCGGTCAAGGAGATCACCCGTCCCACGGCACCGGCGGGCAGCCAATGAAGGGCTTCCAGTGCCACCTCGGACCCCAGAGAATGCCCGATGATATGGATGTCTCGGGCCGGGGCTTGCGCGTGCAGGTTGCGCACCACCTGTGCCAAGGCCCGTCCTGCCGACAAGGCGCGTGCCTGCGCCGAGGCCAGCGTGCCCCGGGCGTCCCAGCCGAACGCCACCGCGAGCCCCTCGTCCCTGCGGCCAAGGCCAAAGCCGAGCTGACGTGGCCAGGAGGGCGCACGCCAGGGCATATGCTGTGGATCAAGCGACAGGATGTGGCGATGCGGGCAGTGGTTCGGATTGCCTGGCTGGTATTTATAACCATGCACCATGATCACCACCGGCCCCGGCACATCTGCCAATCGCGCGATACCATCGTCAAACGACCTGAGCCGGGCATGAAGCACCGGCGTCTCACCCACTGCATTAATACGGATCACTGCCATCACAGGCCCCCAAAGCCATGATTTTTCCTATCCGGTAGCGGCTTGCGGTGACGGGAAGGTGACGGCTGGGTAACGATGAGGTGACGGCTATGAGCTGCGGCCCAGAGGTCACATACCACGTCGCGGCGGACCCGGTCGATCTGGGCGAGCGCCTGCCGGGGAGCTTGGCGTTGGGCGGACGCTTTGGGGCAGCTGGTTGAAACATTCAGCCCATGCAGGCAGTGCGTCTTGTCTTGGAATAGGCCGACGGTGCAAAGAGGATTGCCGTGACCGTTTGCAAAAAGGCTGGACTTGACGTCAGGGACGCTCGGGAGTACCACATGCCGCAACGTTGCGCGGGATCTGCGCGCCGTTGCATCGTGGCGATTTGTTTACCGGATTGCGGGCCACGTTAAAAAGCCGCTAAAGAGGTCAGGACGACGGGACTCCCTTTCGCTTGGCCGAACGGGAGTTTTTTTTATGCGCGGCCCGCAAGAGAGCGGCGGTGACCGGCGGAGGCGATACGATGACTGAGACCTGGAACAAACGCACCAAACTGGTTCACGGCGGCACCCGGCGCAGCCAGTACAACGAGGTCAGCGAGGCGATTTTCCTGACCCAGGGGTTTGTCTACGACAGTGCAGAGCAGGCAGAGGCGCGGTTTATCGAAACCGGCCCGGATGAGTTTATCTATGCCCGCTATGGCAACCCCACCGTTGCGATGTTTGAAGAACGTATCGCGCTGCTCGAAGGGGCCGAGGACGCTTTTGCCACCGCATCCGGCATGGCCGCAGTTAATGGCGCGCTGACCTCGATCCTGAAGGCGGGCGATCATGTGGTGTCTGCCAAGGCGCTGTTTGGGTCCTGTCTCTATATTCTCGAGAGCATCCTGACCCGCTATGGGGTTGAGGTGACATTTGTTGATGGCACCGATCTGGAGGCATGGCGTGCGGCCGTGCGCGCGGATACCAAGGCGGTGTTCTTTGAGAGCATGTCGAACCCGACGCTTGAGGTGATCGACATCAAAGGCGTCGCCGAGATCGCCCATGCGGTCGGCGCGACTGTTGTGGTCGACAATGTGTTCTCCACGCCGGTGTTTTCCAACGCCATCAAACAGGGCGCGGATGTGGTGGTTTATTCGGCCACCAAACATATCGACGGGCAGGGGCGCGCGCTGGGGGGCGTGGTGCTGGGCAGCAAGGATTACATCCGCGGCACGCTGGAGCCTTACATGAAACACACCGGTGGCTCGCTCAGCCCGTTTCATGCCTGGATGTTCGTCAAAGGACTGGAAACCATTGATCTGCGGGTCAATGCACAGGCCGCGAGCGCGCTGCAGATTGCCGAGGCGCTGGACGGTCATCCGGCCCTGGCGCGCACCATCTATCCGGGTCTGAAGACCCATGCGCAGAACGACCTGGTGCAGCGGCAATTGGGCGGCAAGGGCGGCACGGTGCTGTCGCTGGATATCAAGGGCGGCAAGGACGCGGCCTTTGCCTTTCTCAATGCGCTGACGATCCCGGTGATTTCCAACAATCTGGGCGATGCGAAATCCATTGCCACCCATCCGGCGACCACCACCCACCAGCGCCTGTCCGAAGATCAGCGCGCCGAACTTGGGATCACCGACGGGCTGGTACGCTTCTCGGTGGGTCTTGAGGATGCGGACGACCTGATCGCGGATGTAAATCAGGCGCTTGCGGCGATCAGCTGACTTGCCTTGCATCCGCCGCAGCAGAACCTGAGCGCTCTGCTGCGGACCCATCGCGGGGCGGGAAAGCACGGTGCAAAAGGTCAGATCAGAGACCTTTAGTGGCGTTTTTAGGTGATCTGTTTTGTGTTTCCTGCCGTACTACCCTAGATAATTGCGGGCAGGCGCTTTGCTGCTGGGACAGGAGTACGGGTTTATGAATATCCATTCTCGTGATGTGAACGATACGCCGGATCGGTCGGAGGCCGAGGAGGCATTGGCGGTGCTGCGGCGCTGGGCCGGTGGTGCCAGCGAGACCGAAGTGGCGCAGCTCGACCCGGCGATCGCGCGGTTGCTGCCGAACCGGGAAGTACAAAACTACCCGGATCTGAAGCGCCAATACCCGGAAGAATTCGACGCATCCGAGACCTATCGCGCCACGCTGCCGGATCTGCAGAACGGCCCGTCCAGCCTGATCCGGGGCGCCAAAGAGCAGATCCAGCATGTCGGCATTTCCAATTTCCGCCTGCCGATCCGCTTTCATACCCGCGACAACGGCGATCTGACGCTGGAAACCAGCGTGACCGGCACCGTGAGCCTTGATGCCGAGAAAAAGGGCATCAACATGTCCCGCATCATGCGCAGCTTCTACAAACATGCGGAGAAAGTGTTCTCCTTCGATGTGATGGAGGCGGCACTTGAGGATTACCTCAGCGATCTTGACAGCGGCGATGCGCGGCTTCAGATGCGGTTTTCCTTCCCGGTGAAAGTGGAGAGCCTGCGTTCGGGTCTGTCGGGCTATCAGTATTATGACGTGGCGCTGGAGCTGGTGCAGATCGCCGGGCAACGCCATCGCATCGTGCATCTGGATTACGTGTATTCCTCCACCTGTCCCTGTTCGCTCGAACTCTCAGAGCATGCACGCCAGGCACGCGGACAGTTGGCGACACCGCACTCGCAGCGCTCGGTTGCGCGGATTTCCGTGCAAATGGAACAGGATGGCGGCTGTCTGTGGTTCGAGGACCTGATCGACCATTGTCGTCGTGCAGTGCCGACAGAGACGCAGGTGATGGTCAAACGCGAGGACGAGCAGGCCTTTGCGGAGCTGAATGCGGCCAATCCGATCTTTGTTGAAGATGCGGCACGGCTGTTCTGTGAGGCGCTGCAAGGCGACGCGCGCGTGGGCGATTTCCGGGTGGTGGCGAGCCATCAGGAAAGCCTGCACAGCCATGATGCGGTCTCGGTGCTGACACAGGGGACGATGTTCGCCGCACCGAGCCTTGACCCGCAGCTGTTTTCGACCCTGATCCATCGCGGTTGACGCGATCAATGCGAGGGGCGCTGCCCCTCGCGCTCCCCGAGATATTTATGAAAAGATGAAGACAAGGCCCCTTTATCGGAGGTCGGGTGCCGGTTTTTGCCGCGTTGCGGCATTTTTCTGCTGTTGCGAAGGAAAATCATGTTAGCGTGAGTCGTGAGGGGGCGCTTGCGTCAGTCAAGCGGGCGCCTGGCCTGTTTGAATGCGACAATGACCGACCTTGAGGAGCTCACATGATCCGGTTTGAAGGTTTCAAAGACATTCCCACAACGCCGCAGGCTTGGGCAGGCTATGCCTTGGGGCGGCAGGTAAAGATGATGCGCGCCATGGCGACATGGGCGGCCGAGGCGCCGCAGCACCAGTTGCATATGGCGCAGGCAATGCTGAAGGCGCAACAGGAGTGGATCAGCGGGATGCATGGCCCTGCTGCTGCGGCTGACGGGGCCGCGGGCGCGCATGCCACCGCCGCGGCCAAGACGGCCACCACCCCGCGCAAGCCGGCGGCCCGCAAACCCGCCACGCGAAAGGCGGCGCCAAAACCCTCCCCCGCCAAGGCAGTGGTTCAGAAAGCACCCGCCAAGACCCCGACGGCACAGGCGACACCGGCGACACAAGCAACACCGGCGCGCAAGGCCGCGTCACCCGCCAAAACCTCGCAACCTGCACGTCCCGCGCAAGCGGCACGTGTCAGCGCTGGCGCACCGGAGGCGGCAAAGCCCGCGACCAAATCGACAGGCCCGCAGGCCACTGCGCCGGCAAAAACAAAGACCGCTCAGCCGGTTCAGGAGGCACGCCCCGCGACCCCGGAGCAAAGCAAAGCTGCGCCGCGCCGGCGTCCGCGCACACCCTCGACACCGCCGGAGATGCCCGGGCCGAAAACCGGCAAAGATGGGACAAAGCGCGAGTCGTGATCGCTTTGTCTTGACAGTCTGAGCAGGGGTTGCCAACGCTGCGCCTCATGTTGGATCTGCGCCCCGTCGGATATGTCATCGGCCTGCTCGTCACTATTCTGGGCGGGATGATGGTCTTTCCACTTCTCCTTGACCTCTATGATGGCAAGGGGGAGTGGCCGGTGTTTTTGGAAAGCGCCGTGATCTGCCTGCTGGCAGGGGGGTGCCTGGCCCTGACCTGCGCCAATGGCATCGGGCGGGGACTGTCGATCCGCCAGACCTTCCTGCTGACCACGCTGGTGTGGGTGGCGTTGCCGTTCTTTGGAGCGATCCCGTTGATGCTGGGCGCGACGGAGCTGAGTTTCACCGATGCGTTCTTTGAGGCGATGTCGGGGCTGACCACCACCGGCTCCACCGTGATCTCCGGTCTGGACGATCTGCCGCGCGGGCTGTTGCTGTGGCGCGGAATCCTGCAATGGCTGGGAGGCATCGGCATCATTGTGGTGGCCATGGTGTTCCTGCCCGAGCTGCGGGTCGGCGGCATGCAGATCTTCAAGTCCGAAGCCTTTGACACCATGGGGAAAATCCTGCCGCGCGCGCAGGAGATCGCCAAGCAGATCTCGGTCATCTATCTGGTGCTGACCATGGTCTGTGCACTGGTTTACACCGTCTTGGGCATGGGGCCGTTTGATGCGTTGGTGCATGCGATGACCACCATGTCCACCGGCGGGTTTTCCAACTACGATGCATCCTTCGGGACCTTCTCCGGCCCGGCGGAATATGCGGCCTCGTTCTTCATGGTGGCGGCGGCGCTGCCCTTCGTGCGCTATGTGCAGATGGTGAATGGCCAGATGACGCCCTTGTTCCGGGACAGTCAGATCCAGACCTTCCTGGCCACCATTGCCGTATTGGTTCTTGTTTCGGCAGCGGTCCTTGTGTCCATCTTCCCGCATCATCCCGAACAAGCCGTGCGCGAGGCCTTGTTCAACATCATCTCCATCATGTCGGGCACCGGCTATGCCAGCGTGGACTACATGCAATGGGGTGCGTTTCTGATCATGATCTTCTTCTTCATCGGCCTGATCGGGGGCTGTGCGGGCTCGACGGCCTGTTCGGTGAAGATCTTCCGCTACCAGCTGCTCTTTGCCTCGATCCGGGTGCAGGTGCAGCGGATCCGCTCGCCCAACGGGGTGTTTGTGCCCCGCTACGAGGGGCGGCCGGTGACGCCGGATGTGCTGAGCTCGGTGATCTCCTTCTTCATGTTCTTTGTCATCACGCTGGGTATTGTGGCCTGGGCGCTGGCGCTGACGGGGCTGGATTTCATCACCGCGATTTCGGGTGCCGCAACCGCAGTGGCCAATATCGGCCCGGGTCTGGGCGATATCATTGGGCCTGCAGGCAACTTTGCGCCCCTCAACGACACCGCCAAGTGGATCCTGGCCATTGCCATGCTGATCGGGCGGCTGGAGTTGATGGCGGTCTATGCGATCCTGACGGTTCGTTTCTGGCGCAGCTAGTTCCGCTTGGGGCTGATGCTTGCGCAAAACGCCCTTGGCCTTGAAATAAAGGGCAGGTCCGTCTTGCCCTTGGCCGGTCGCTCGCCTAAGAACGCGCGAACCCTTAACCCCGCAAGCGGAGGGAAACCACACCTCATGCCCCTACTTGTGATGAAATTCGGCGGCACATCTGTCGCCAATCTGGATCGCATTCGCCGCGCTGCCAAACGTGTTGGCGTTGAAGTCGCCAAGGGCTATGACGTGATCGTCATCGTCTCCGCCATGTCCGGCAAGACCAACGAGCTGGTCGGCTGGGTGGGCGAGACCTCGCCGCTGTATGATGCGCGGGAATATGATGCGGTCGTGTCCTCTGGCGAGAACGTGACCGCCGGGCTGATGGCGCTGACGCTTCAGGAAATGGACGTGCCCGCGCGCAGCTGGCAGGGCTGGCAAGTGCCACTCAAGACCAACTCCGCCCATAGTCAGGCCCGGATCGAGGACATCGGCACCGACAATATCAACGCCAAGTTCGGCGAGGGCATGAAAGTGGCCGTGGTTGCGGGTTTTCAGGGGATTTCGCCCGAGGGCCGTATCACCACGCTGGGGCGCGGTGGATCCGATACCACGGCGGTGGCCTTTGCGGCGGCCTTTGGGGCCGAGCGTTGTGACATCTATACCGATGTGGACGGCGTCTACACCACCGATCCGCGCATCTGTGAAAAGGCGCGCAAGCTCGACAAGATCGCCTTTGAGGAAATGCTGGAACTGGCATCCTTGGGCGCAAAAGTGCTGCAAACCCGCTCTGTGGAACTGGCCATGCGCTACAAGGTCAAACTGCGCGTGCTCTCCAGCTTTGAAGAACAATCCGACGAGGCCGGCACGCTGGTCTGCGACGAGGAGGAAATCATGGAATCCAATGTTGTTAACGGCGTTGCCTACTCTCGCGACGAGGCCAAGCTGACCTGTCTTTCGGTCGCGGACCGTCCCGGCATTGCGGCGACCATCTTTGGCTGCCTCTCTGATGCGGGTGTGAACGTCGATATGATCGTGCAGAACATCTCTGAAGATGGGCGCACCGATATGACCTTTTCCTGCCCCACCGATCAGGTGCAGCGCGCCGAGGTTGCGCTCAACGCCTACAAGGACAAGGGCGAGCTGAACTATGCCGAACTGGTGGCGGATACCGGTGTGGCAAAGATTTCCGTCGTCGGGATCGGCATGCGGTCGCAGTCCGGCGTTGCCGCCAAGATGTTCAAGGTGCTGTCGGATGAGGGCATCAACATCAAGGTCATCACCACCTCCGAGATCAAGATCTCCGTGCTGGTGGATCGCAAATACATGGAGCTCGCGGTGCAGGCCTTGCATGATGCGTTCGAGCTCGACAAGGCAAGCTGATACGCGTTGCCGTTGATTGAATGCGCGCCGGAGGTTTCCTCCGGCGCGTTTGTTTTTGCGCATTCGCTTTTTTCGAGCGTGCGGCAGGCAAGCCGGTCGGGGCAGCACACATGCTGCCAGCAGAGGGGCGGCGCAGACGGGTATTTGCTGCAAAACCTCTTGCCAGCGCCCCGGCCAGTCGACACATTGCCTGTGACCTCGCGTCCGGTGCGAAGAGAGTTGATGCGCATGAGCGTCATCTGATATTCGGAACGCCGGATCGTGAACGGGTGGGTGACAGGGCATCCGTGGCGTCAAATGAAAAACCCGGGAAAGGGCGAACATGGTTGAGAACACGGAATCCGAGAGCAGAAAGCTTCTGGGTCGTCTGCGCGAGGCCATGGCAGGAGATGATGCCGGGCAGGCCCGCCTTGATAAGATCACTCAGCTGATTGCCGACAGCATGGGCACCGAAGTGTGCTCCATCTATCTGTTTCGCGACGAAGAAACGCTGGAGCTCTGCGCCACCGAAGGTCTGAACCGCGAATCCGTGCACCAAACCCGCATGCGCGTGGGCGAGGGGCTGGTGGGGCGCGTGGCCCGCACCGGCAAGGTCATCAACACCCCCGATGCCCCCAGCGCGCGCGGCTTCCGCTACATGCCCGAGACGGGAGAAGAGCGGTTTTCCTCTTTCCTCGGGATTCCGATCCAACGTCTGGGCGAGATGATGGGCGTCCTGGTGGTGCAGTCCAAGGAGACCCGTGAATATTCCTCCGACGCGGTTTATGCGCTTGAGGTGGTGGCCATGGTCATTGCCGAGATGACCGAGCTGGGTGCCTTTGTGGGTGAGGGCTCGGCGATGTCGCCGCTGCACCAGCAGTCCGTGATCCTGAAGGGGATCACCGCCCAGGAGGGGGCCGCCGAGGGCAACATCTGGCTGCACGAACCCCGCGTGGTGGTCACCAACCCCATCGCCGATGATCCCCACCGCGAACTGGAGCGCCTGCAAGAGGCGGTGGACGAGCTGCGCGTGGGCGTCGACAAGATGCTTCAGGTCTCCGGCGCGGACAAGGAACAGGCGCAGGTTCTGGAAACCTATCGGATGTTTGCCAATTCCAAGGGCTGGATGCGGCGCATGGAAGAAGACATCGCGCGTGGCCTCAGCGCCGAAGCCGCGGTGGAAAAAGAGCAATCCCTCGCCCGTGGCCGTATGGCGCAGGTGCAGGATGCCTATTTGCGCGAACGTCTGAGCGATCTGGATGATCTCTCGAACCGCTTGCTGCGCATTCTGACTGGGCAGGGCAAGGACACTGGCGCCGAGTTGCCGGACAACCCCATTCTGGTGGCCCGCAATATCGGCCCGGCGGAATTGCTGGAGTATGGCCGCAAGCTGAAGGGGATCGTCCTTGAGGAAGGCTCCGTTGGCTCTCATGCGGCGATTGTGGCGCGGGCGTTGGCGATTCCGCTGGTGGTGCGCGCGGCGCGCATCACGACGGAGGGGCTGAACGGTGATCATGTGCTGGTCGATGGCGATCAGGGCGTGGTGCATCTGCGCCCCGACGATCCCGTCGTCAGCGCCTTTCGCGACAAGATCGCGATGCAGGCACAGGCGCAGGAGCGCTACGCGTCGATACGTGACAAACCTGCCATAACGACCGATGGTCAAAGAATAAATCTGGTGATGAATGCCGGTCTGATGGCGGATCTTCCGTCGCTGGACAACTCCGGTGCAGAAGGCGTTGGCCTGTTCCGGACCGAATTGCAGTTTCTGGTCCGCAACAAGATGCCCAAGCGGTCCGAGCTGGTGGCGCTCTACCAGCGGGTTCTGGAAGCCGCGCATGGCAAACGCGTGGTGTTTCGCACGCTCGATATCGGCTCCGACAAGGTGCTGCCCTATATGAAGCCGCAGGATGAACCCAATCCGGCGCTTGGCTGGCGAGCGATCCGCGTGGGGCTTGATAAACCCGGCGTGATGCGGATGCAGCTGCAGGCGTTGATCCGCGCGGCCAATGGCGGCCCGCTGACGGTCATGTTCCCCTTCGTCGCCCAGTTCGAGGAGTACCGGCTGGCACGAGAAGAGGTGAACAAGACCATCGAACGCGAAAAACGTCTGGGTCATATCCTGCCCTCCAGTCTGGAGGTCGGGGCGATGCTGGAGACGCCATCGCTTGGTTTTGCGCCGCTCAAGTTCTTTGAAGAAGTGGATTTCCTGTCGATTGGCGGCAACGATCTGAAGCAGTTCTTCTTTGCGGCGGATCGTGAAAATGAACGGGTGCGCAAACGCTACGATACGCTAAATGTGAGCTTCCTGAGCTTTATCGAGCGCATCGTGGAGCGCTGCGACATTTCCGGCACGCCGCTGAGTTTCTGTGGCGAGGATGCGGGGCGCCCGATCGAGGCGGTCTGTCTTGCGGCCATGGGCATCCGTACCCTGTCGATGCGCCCGGCCTCCATCGGTCCGGTCAAATCGCTGCTGATGCGGGTGGATCTGGGCGAGTTGCGCAAGATCATCTCTGATGCGCGCCATCGGGGCGATCAGACTGTGCGCCCGGCAGTGATGCAATATCTTCGAGGACTTTAGCCGCTCAATTGTCCGGGGGCATGACAGTGCGGATCGCGCGCAGCCCGCGCGATCTGTCTTGACCGTGGCGGCGTTCGAGTGCAATGGCGGAGTTTTCGACGTGGGGTGGCCCCAAAATGCGTTGTCCTTATCTGATATTCTCTGCCACATACTCCGGAAAATTTCCCTAAAATTGTCTTTAGCGTACATTTCTGCTGTTTCTGGTTCAAACGCCTATCCGGCGACTAAAGATGAGATTTGGCGGAGCTGCGTGCTCGCCTGCGCAAAACGACGGGGTCCATTGAAGATCGGTGATTGAGGCGGGTCATGGGGATCGCAGCGCATGCCGAGAGGGGGCGATACCCACATGATGACCTGGGAGAAACCGCTTGAACCCACGTGGAAATCCCGAATTTATCCACAGTTTTGGCTGGCGTTTTCCACAGCCTTTGACGGTGGCTTTGTCGGCGCGGCCACCCGGCTGGCGTCAATTTGACAGCTTGCTCGTAAATCTGCCGAATTCCCCCTCACCGGGTCTAGGCGCAGCCTTTGCAATGGATATGATCTCGGCGATCAGGAGAGGAAGACCAACAGATGTCCAGCGTATCAGCACCATCCACCACACCGCCGCGTCGCAGCGGGGGCAGAATTCTTGCGGATCAGTTGCGCATTCTAGGGGCAGACACGATTTATTGTGTACCCGGGGAAAGTTACCTGGAGTTGCTGGACGGGCTTCACGCCCATCAGGAGGCGATCAACGTCGTCACCTGCCGGCACGAATCCGGTGCCTCTAATATGGCCGACGCCTATGGCAAGCTGACAGGCAAGCCGGGCATCTGCGCCGTGACACGAGGGCCGGGGGCGACCAACGCGTCGAACGGCGTGCACACCGCATTTCAGGATTCCACCCCGATGATCCTGCTGATCGGGCAGGTGGGGCGCGAGATGGTCGACCGGGAGGCCTTTCAGGAGATCGACTATCGCCGCATGTTCGGCCAGATGGCGAAATGGGTGGCGCAGATCGATGATGCCGCCCGTATCCCGGAGTATATGGCGCGGGCATGGAAAACGGCGCTGTCGGGGCGCCCCGGGCCAGTGGTGCTGGCGTTGCCCGAGGACATGCTCACCGATGAGGTTGCGGTCGCGGACCTGCGGGCGACCCCGCCGGCACGCCCTGCGCCGACCGCTGGCGATGTGGAGACCCTGCAGGCGATGATCGCGCGCGCCGAACGGCCGATGCTGATGGTGGGTGGTCCCGGCTGGAGCGACCGCTGCGCGCAAAAGGCGCTGGCATTTGCCGAACGGCTCGGGCTGCCCGTGACCACATCCTTCCGCAGTCAGGATTATGTGGACAACGGTCACGACAATTATGTCGGTCCTGTCGGCATCGCACCGATTCCCAATCTTCGCAAACGCTTGCGTGAAGATGTTGATCTTCTGATCGCGGTCGGGCCGCGTCTTGGCGAGATGACGACCCAGGGCTACGAGCTGATCGACATCCCGCATCCACAGATGACATTTGTGCATGTGCATCCGGGCGCCGAGGAGTTGGGGCAGGTCTATCAGCCGGATCTCGCGATCCACTCCGATCCGGAGCTGTTTTTTGACGCCGCCGAGGCCATTACCGTCCCCGATGGGCCGTATGTCTGGGCGGACTGGCTTCAGGACCAGCGGGCGGACTACCTTGCCTTCCAGACCCCGACCGAGGTGCCCGGGGATGTGAACATGGGCCATGTGGTGCGCCATATGAGCGAGACGCTGCCGCAGGACACGATCTATACCAACGGGGCGGGGAACTACACGGTCTGGCTGCACCGGTTTCACCAGCATCGCGCCTATCGGACCCAGCTTGCCCCCACCAGCGGCTCCATGGGGTATGGGGTGCCTGCGGCCGTGGCGGCCAAGCTTCAGCATCCTGATCGCACGGTGGTTGCCATGGCCGGTGATGGTTGTTTCATGATGACCTCGCAGGAGCTTGCCACCGCCGTTCAGCACGGCGCGGATGTGATCTTTGTGGTGGTGAACAACGGCATGTATGGCACCATCCGGATGCACCAGGAGCGCCACCACCCCGGCAAGGTGATGGCGACCAAGCTGGTGAACCCGGATTTTGTGGCCTATGCGGCCTCCTTCGGCATCGCAGGCGAACGGGTCTTGTCCACCGGCGATTTCCCGGCCGCGCTGGAACGCGCCCGGACTGCCAGGGGAGGCTACATGATCGAGATTGTCGTCGACCCGGAGGCGCTGACGCCCAACCAGTCGCTCTCCGCAGTGCGGGCAGAGGGCGAAGCGACGCAGAAGGCCTGATTGTCGAGCGCGCCCCTGACGTTCGCACTGCCGGCACGGGGGCGGGCAACAAATCCGGAAACATCATGTGATCTGGTCCGCCGCGGACCGGATCGCGCTTCAGTTTGTGAAACATGTCGTGCGCCGCCGTGTGTCCGATGTCGCCACCACTGAGAGGCTTATCACCGCCCGCCGGTTGGCGCAGAAACATGCGGAAGGGGCTGCGGACAACGCGATGCAAGACGAACGTAACGAAGCCAAAACGCGCATGTTGCGCAGAGCGTTGAGAGCTGGAAACTGCTAAGAGTTGGAGGCGAGTACCGGAATCGAACCGGTGTACACGGATTTGCAATCCGCTGCGTCACCACTCCGCCAACTCGCCTTATCAATCGCTTAACAGTGGCGGGTGGTGTCCTGCCACTGAGCGTGCCACACTGTCTATTTGTGTTCTGATGGGTTCGCAAGGGGCAAAACGACGATCTCTCACGAAATTCTTGGGACTTCTGGAAGCCTGGTTTGAGGCACTGCGGGACGGGGACACGGAGCCCAGTGAATGCTCTGCCCGTTCCGACCGTTCCGTCCACCGAGGCGCTGGCAAGCGATACGCCAGGCGGGACCATCTGGGGCGCTGAGAGAGAGCTAACCTTGCGCCGTCGTGCTTTGGTGATGCGTTTGGAGGATGGCCTTGGCGATCAGCTCGGGGACGCCGGGCAGTGCGCCAAGAACGGGCAGGGTGTCGCCCTGAAAGCCGGCGTGGGCCAGCGCCTCGGGGATGTCTTCGCGCACATGGGCGCCGGATTGGGCAAAGAAGGGCAGGCATAGGGCGCGGGGGCCAAGGGATCGGGCCGCGTCCGCGATGAACGGTGTCTCCTCGACAAAGCCGGTGCGCAGGTTCAGCCCGGGCAGGTCGGCGCGCAGTGTCGCAGCAAAGGACTCGGCCGCCTCGGCTGCCTTGGGACCGCGTGCCGAGCCATGTGCAGCCAGCAGGATCTCGGTATCGTCGAGCGCCCAGCCACGCGATGCAACCGCGTCCCGGATGGCGGTGACTGTGAGCGCCGGCAGCGCCGGATCAAGGCCAAACGGCGCGGCGATCCGGTATCGCCACCCGGTCAGGCGCCGCGGCAAGACCTTGCCGGTGAACCATCCCCGCGCCATGAAAAAGGGATAGATCACCGCATCCTCACACATGGCGGCCTCCAGAAACCCTTTGGACGACAGGGTTGCAGACCGGACCTCCCAATCGGGCAGCTGGTCGTTCACGGCTGCTGCCACCGCGGCGAGATGGATCTCGGGGGGAGGGGGCGCAGACGGCTGGCCATGAGAGGTCAGGATGGCAACGCGGGGGAGATGCGGCATGAGGGGTTCGGGGCTGTGAAGAGGGCAGAGACCTCCTGACACTAGGGACTCTGTGCAATGTGGAAAAGGGGGCGGGTCTGATCCGCCGAAGAGAGACCGCGAAAATCCGGGGGCGACGCGGGTCCGGCGGGAAAAATACCGGATATGTGGTTGACGGCAAAAAAACCTTCACATACATCACACGATACGAAGCGGGTATGGTGAAATGGTATCATAAGAGCCTTCCAAGCTTAAGGTGCGGGTTCGATTCCCGCTACCCGCTCCAAAACTTTCCCAGCCGATAAAAAGACCTGTTGCTTCAACTGCTTGTATTGCGCAACTGCGGCGATACTACCCAGTTTGGCGGCCAATGCAGCCTTGACCTGCCAGTGGCGCGAGGCCATGACACGGGGCGGGACGGGCGCTGTGCGCGCCAGATGAAGATTGGCGAGCAAAGGAGCCTTCATGGCACGACGTGCGGTGCAAACCTCAGGCGGCAACGAAGATCGCGAGAGCTCTCGCCGGATTGGCGTTCTGAAGGCGCTCTGGCCGTTCATGCGGCCCTATCGGGGGATGATCCTTGCGGCGCTGGCGGCGCTGACGCTGACCGCGGGCGTGTCTCTGTCCCTGCCGCTGGCGGTGCGCCGGGTGGTCGACAATTTCCGGATCACGGATGCGGCGCTGTTGAACCAGTATTTCACCGCGGCGATGGTGATGGCGGCGCTGCTGGCCTTTGGCACCGGGCTGCGCTACGCGCTGGTGACCAAACTGGGCGAACGGGTGGTGGCGGACATCCGCAAGGCGGTGTTCGACCGCATCATTGGCATGAGCCCGGCCTTCTTCGAGCGAATCATGACCGGCGAGGTGCTGAGCCGGATCACCACCGACACCACACTGATCCAGTCGGTGCTGGGCTCTTCGGCCTCTGTCGCGCTGCGCAATCTCCTGATTTTTGCGGGCGGGCTGGTGCTGATGCTGCTGACATCGGCCAAGCTGACGGCGCTGGTGTTGCTGATCGTACCGGCGGTGATTGTCCCGATCCTGTTTCTGGGCCGCCGCCTGCGGGCGATTTCCAAGGAGAACCAGGACTGGATCGCCGCCTCATCGGGCAATGCGGGCGAGGCGCTGGGGGCGGTGCAGACCGTTCAGGCCTTCACCCACGAGGATCTCAGCCGTCAGCATTTTGCAGAAATGACCGAAACCGCATATGACGTCTCGCGCCGCCGCATCCAGACGCGCGCCTGGCTCACGGTGATCGTGATCTTTCTGGTCTTTGCCGGTGTTGTCGGGGTGCTGTGGATCGGGGCCAACGACGTGCGCTTTGGCGACATGTCCGAAGGCGCATTGGTGCAGTTCGTGATCTATGCGGTGATGGTGGCTGGTTCGGTTGCGGCCCTGTCCGAGATCTGGAGCGAGTTGCAACGGGCGGCGGGGGCCACTGAGCGGCTGGTCGAGCTGTTGCAGGCCGAGGACAGCGTCACCGACCCGATGTCGGCACAGACCCTGCCGGAGCCGGTGCGCGGCGAATTGCGGTTCGACAACGTGTCCTTCACCTATCCGTCGCGGCCGGATGTCTCGGCGCTGGATCAGGTCGATCTGACCATTCATCCCGGCGAAACGGTGGCCTTTGTCGGCCCGTCCGGGGCGGGCAAGACCACGATCATCCAGATGATCCAGCGGTTTTATGACCCGCAATCCGGCGAGGTCCGGCTGGACGGGGTGCCGCTGAACGCCCTGTCGCGGCAGGACTTCCGCCGCCATGTGGCGATGGTGCCGCAGGATCCGGTGATCTTTGCCGCCACGGCGCGTGACAACATCCGCTTTGGGCGTCCGGATGCCACCGATGCCGAGGTCGAGGCCGCCGCACGGTCCGCCGCCGCGCATGACTTCATCATGAAGCTGCCCGAAGGGTATGATGCCTATGTGGGCGAACGCGGCGTGATGCTGTCGGGCGGGCAGAAGCAGCGCATTGCCATTGCCCGCGCCATCCTGCGCGACGCGCCGGTGCTGTTGCTGGACGAGGCGACCTCGGCGCTCGATGCGGAGAGTGAACGTCTGGTGCAGGCCGCGTTTGAGGATCTGAGCCGGGATCGCACCACCATCGTGGTGGCCCACCGACTGGCGACCGTCAAACAGGCCGACCGGATCGTGGTGATGGATCAGGGCCGGATCGTCGCCGTCGGCAGCCACGACAGTCTTGTGGCCGAAGGTGGGCTCTATGCGCGTCTGGCGCGCCTGCAATTCACCGATGGGGCCGCGGTCGCCTGACCGTCCTGCGCAGGTCCATGTGCGGGCAGGGCAGGACGGTGTCCTGACCTGTTTGGGCGGCAAATGGCGCAGCGTCACAAATGAGCTTCCTTTACGTGAACCGCCAGTGTCGCTTGCACGCTGATGCAATTGCAATCATCGTATCCGGTGAGGAACAATCAAGATCCGAGGAACGGGCTAGGGGAGGAGAAACATGGCTTTTGCAACGACCGCGGATGTCGCGGCGATCGAACAGGAATGCGCATGGGCGGACCGGGATGTGCCCAAAACGCTCTATGGGCTCCTGTCACGCACGGCGGGGAATTTCCCGGACAACAAGGCGGTGAGCTATCAGATCCTGTCCGGCCCGACCGACAAGGCGGAAACGCTGACCTGGCGCGAGCTGAAGGACAAGACCACCCAGGCTGCAAACCTGTTCCGGTCCCTTGGCATCGGGGAAAAGGACGTGGTCGCCTACGTGCTGCCCAATGCCAACGAGACGCTGATTACCATGCTCGGCGGCGCCGTGGCGGGGATCGTCAACCCGATCAACCCGCTGCTGGAACCCGAGCAGATCGCGTCCATCCTGCGTGAAACCGGCGCCAAGGTGGTGGTGACGCTCAAGGGGTTTCCCAAGACCGACGTGCCGCAGAAGGTGGCCGAGGCGGTGGCCCATGCTCCCAGCGTCAAGACCGTGCTGGAGGTCGATCTCAACCGCTATCTGACGCCGCCGAAATCCTGGATCGTGCCGCTGATCCGGCCCAAGGTGAACAAGGCGCATGCCCATGCGGACTACAAGTGTTTTCGCAAGGAAATGGCCAAACAGCCGACCGAGCTGACCTTTCCCGACAGCGACGGCGACCGGGTGGCCTGCTATTTCCACACCGGCGGCACCACCGGCATGCCCAAGGTGGCGCAGCACACCTACCAGGGGATGATCTACAACGGCTGGCTCGGTCACACGCTCCTCTTCACCGAAGAGGACAACATCATGTGTCCGCTGCCGCTGTTCCATGTCTTTGCCTGCCATGTGATCGTCATGGCCGCTGTTGCGTCTGGTGCGCATGTGGTGTTCCCGACCCCGCAGGGCTATCGCGGCGAGGGGGTGTTCGACAATTTCTGGAAGCTCTGTGAGCGCTGGAAGATCACCTTTATCATCACCGTGCCAACAGCGATCTCGGCCAAGATGCAGCGCCCGGTGGATGCGGATGTCTCCACCATCAAGACCGCCTTTTCCGGCTCTGCTCCCTTGCCGCTGGAGCTGTTCCGCCGTTTTGAAAAGGCCACCGGTGTCACACTGGTGGAGGGCTATGGCCTGACCGAGGCGACCTGTCTTGTGTCCTGCAACCCGGTGGAGGGGGAGAAAAAGGTCGGATCGATCGGCATTCCCTTCCCCTATTCCGATGTGAAGATCGTGAAGGGCACGCCGGACGGGCTGACGGAATGTGGCTGCGACGAGATCGGCGAGATCTGCGTCTATACGCCCGGCGTGTTTCCCGGCCACACCTACACCGAGGCCGACAAGAACGTGGACCTCTACTATCAGGAGAAATACCTGCGCACCGGCGATCTGGGTCGGGTGGACAGCGACGGCTATCTCTGGATCACCGGCCGCGCCAAGGATCTGATCATTCGCGGCGGTCACAATATCGACCCGGCAGAGATCGAAGAGGCGCTGCTGGGCCATGACGCGGTGGCCTTTGCCGGCGCCATTGGCCAGCCGGATGCGCATTCGGGGGAATTGCCCTGCGCCTTTGTCGAGCTGGTGGACGGTGCCACGGTGACCGAGGAGGAGTTGCTGGCCTATTGCAAGCGTCACATCCATGAACGGGCCGCGATCCCCAAGCACCTGACAATCCTGCCGGAATTGCCCAAAACCGCGGTGGGCAAAGTGTTCAAGCCGGACTTGCGGCGGCATGCGATCATTCGCATCTACGATGGCGCGTTGGAGGCCGCTGGCCTGCCTGCCCGGGTCAGTTCGGTCATCGACGACAAGAAACGCGGTCTGGTCGCGCAGATCAGCCTGAACGGATGCGCGTCCGAGGATGTCGGCAATGTGCTGGGCGCCTTCACCCGCCCCTGGGAGCAGGCCGAGGCATAGGGTGCCGCCTGCGCGCCGCATGGCGCTGTGACAGAGAAAAGCACGCCGCGTCCGGCGTGCTTTTTTCATTTTGCCATTTTCATCGTGGGGCTGCGGTCCTAGGCTTTCTGGAACGCGACACCAGCCACGGTGAGGACATGGACTACGAAAAGCTGATTGACGAGGAAACCTGGACCTTCATCCGGGAGACGGGCCGCCACTATCCGGAGGATTCCGTGGCCCTCGGCATCGACGAACAGCGCGAGGTCTACAACAAGATGGCGGCGGCGTTCCGCAAACCCCGGGCGGAGGTTGTGGAGGTCACCGAGCGGACGGTCCGCACGGTCTCGGTGCGTATCTATCAGGCCGGTGATCCCACCCGCACGGTCATGTACTGTCATGGCGGCGGCTTTGTTGTCGGCGATCTCAACAGCCACGATGATGTCTGTGCCGAAATCTGCGAGCAGACCGGCTATCGCGTGGTGTCCGTGGACTACCGGCTTGCCCCCGAAAACCAGCACCCGGCGCAGTTCGACGATGCCTGGACGGTGCTGGAATGGATTGCGGAAACCTATGACGAAGGTGGCGTGGTGCTGGCGGGCGACAGCGCCGGCGGCATGCTGAGCGCCTGCGTGGCGCATCATGCGCGCGGTCGGCTCGATGTGGTGCTGGGACAGGTGCTGATCTATCCGGGCCTCGGCGGCGATCACAGCCTGCCGTCCTATCGCGAACATGCACAGGCGCCGATGTTGACGCTCGAAGATGTCAAATTCTATGCGGGTGTGCGGTCTAGTGGCACCGAACCGGCGGGCGATCCGACCTATGCGCCGCTCCAGGATCGCAACTTTTCCGGCCTGCCGCCCACGGTGATGTTCTCTGCGGACTGCGATCCCCTGCGCGATGATTGTGGCGCCTACCGCGATGCCATTCGCAAGGCGGGCGGTCAGGCGGAGTGGATCAACGAGGCCGGGCTGGTGCATGGCTACCTGCGCGCCCGCCACAGCGTGGGCCGAGCCCGGGACAGTTTCGAGCGGATCGTGCTGGCGATCGAGGGGCTGGGGCAGGAAATCTGGCCCTACGACGAATAGGGCCACCGGGTGCCGGTAGGTTGAGCGCAGCGACGAGGACTGCGACCTCTCCTTCGGCTTCTTAAGCGGCCTCTTTCGGGCATGGTGGTCTTTGGCTGCGGCGCTGAATTACGCCGGGATCGTGGCCATCCGTGTGGCGGCCACGATAGGGGTCAGGCGCCGCTAGCGCCGTCAGCGCAGAAAGGGCGTGGCCTTCATCGTGTCGGCGACCGGCGCGCCGAGGCGGGACAGGATGCTGGGGGCCAGTTGCAGCTGGTCGATCACATCGCCTTCGCCGGGGCCTTCGCCGTCGCCAAAGTAATAGAGCGCGGTTTCCTGTTGCAGCGGATGGCGTCCGCCGTGGTGGCCGCGGTCGTCCTGGCCGTGGTCGGCGGTCACGATCACCTCATAGCCCATCGCACGCCAGCGCGGGATGAAGGGCGCGAGCATTTCGTCCATGACAAAGCAGGCTTTGTCCATCTCGGCGCTTTCGTGAAAGAACCGGTGCCCCATGCTGTCCAGCGTGCAGGTGTGCAGCATGCCGTAGTTCAGATCGAAGCGCCCGCAGAGGTTGGTGAGCGTGGCAAAGAGATCCACATCCGAGGGTGTCATCTGGTTGTCGTGGCCATAGCCGGTCATCGAGTGAAACCGGCCATGGTTGATGGTGGCGCTTTCTGGCTCGTCATATTCGATGTCGCGCACATAATCGAAGGGGGAGCGGTTGAAGAACTCCGACCAGAAGCTATGCGCCACGGCGCCTGTCGTGCCGCCGCCCTTGCGGACCTGCGAGAACACATCGTCGTGGTTGAGGCGAAAGACATTGCCGTTGCCGGTGCAGCCGTGTTCCTGCGGGCTGACCCCGGTGTGGATCGAGGCATAGCAACTGGCCGAGATCGAGGGCAGCACCGCGCTGTGTTTCCAGACGCGGGCCTCGCCAGAGGCGACCCAGCCTTCGAGGTTGCCAAACAGGCGACGGAAATTGCGGTAGGGCACGCCATCAAGGATGATGAGCAGGAGTTTGCGGTCCATGGGAGAGGTCCTGGGCTGGGGGTGGGCTATTTGTGCTCAGGACAGCGCCCGAGCCTAGGGGGGGCGTGAAGCGCCCTCCCTGTGGGGAGGGTCGGGCGCTGTCCGGCCTTTCGGCCGAACAGGGCTTGTATCGTCTTGCGCCCGCATCGCGCGGGCGCTGCCGGTTGGCAGGAGGCGGGCATCAGTTGCCCGCGCTCTCCATCTTGCGATTGGCGATCACCTCTTCGAGCCAGCCCAGTTTCATCTCTGGCACGGAGCTGAGCAGAAGGTCGGTGTAATCATCAAAGGGCGGGGTCAGCACCTGCGTCTTGCCGCCATAGCGTTGCACCTTGCCCTTGTACATCACTGCGATGTTGTCGGAGATCGCCTTCACCGTCGCCAGATCGTGGGTGATGAAGAGATAGGCCACATCCTCGATCTTTTGCAGGTTCAACAACAGCTTCAGGATGCCGTCCGCCACCAGAGGATCCAGCGCCGAGGTGACCTCGTCGCAGATGATCATCTTGGGCTTAGCTGCCAATGCGCGTGCGATGCAGACACGCTGTTTCTGCCCGCCCGACAGCTCTGCCGGATAGCGGTCGATGAATTTCTCGCCGAGTTCGATCTCGTCCAGAAGCTCCACGATCCGCTTTTTCTTCTCCGCCCCCTTCAGGCCGAAGTAGAACTCCAGCGGCCGGCCGATGATGGTGCCCACGGTCTGACGCGGGTTCATCGCCACATCCGCCATCTGGTAGATCATCTGCAACTCACGCAGATCCTCGCGGCTGCGGTGGTTGAAGTCCGGCGTGAGTGTGCGCCCAGCAAAGTAGATCTCGCCTTCGCGCGGTGGCAGCAGACCGGTGATGACCCGCGCCAGCGTCGATTTGCCCGAGCCGGACTCGCCGACCACGGCAAGTGTCTGACCGGGGTAGAGGTCGACATTGACGTTGTGCAGCACATCGAACTTGGTGCCCTTGTAGCGCGCGGTGATATTGCGCACCGACAGCACCGGTTCTTCCGTCGGGGCCTTTTCCTCGTGGTCGATGGAGCGCACCGAGACCAGCGCCTGGGTGTACTCTTCCTGCGGTTCGTTGATGATCTGGTTGACGTCGCCATATTCCACGGTTTCGCCATGGCGCAGCACCATGATGTCATCCGACACCTGCGCCACCACCGCGAGATCGTGGGTGATATAAAGCGCCGCCACACCGGTGTCGCGGATCGCTTCCTTGATCGCCATCAGAACGTCGATCTGCGTGGTCACATCCAGCGCCGTGGTGGGCTCGTCAAAGACCACCAGATCGGGTTCCGGGCACAGCGCCAGCGCCGTCATGCAGCGCTGCAACTGGCCGCCGGAGACCTGGTGCGGATAGCGGCTGCCGATATTGTCCGGATCGGGCAGGCCCAGCTTGTCAAACAGCGCCCGCGCACGGGCCTCGGCATTCTTGCGGGAGAATTTTCCCTGCTCGACCGAGGCCTCGACCACCTGTTCCATGATGGTCTTGGCCGGGTTGAAGGAGGCGGCCGCCGATTGCGACACATAGGTCACCTCGCCGCCGCGCAGCTTGCGGATATCGCCCAGTTTGGACTTGAGGATATCGCGTCCGTTGACCCAGACCTCGCCGCCGGTGATCTTCACGCCGCCGCGGCCATAGGCCATGGACGACAGACCAATGGTGGATTTGCCCGCGCCGGATTCACCGATCAGACCCAGCACCTTGCCCGGCATCAGGTCAAAGCTGACGCCATGCACGATCTCGATGTCATGGGGTTTCTCGCCCGGCGGATAAACCGTGGCGCCGATTTTCAGGTCGCGGACCTTCAGGAGTGGTTCGCTCATCCCCGGCCTCCTTTCAGCGATGTGGTACGGTTCAGGATCCAGTCCGCCACCAGGTTCACCGAGATCGCAAGCGTTGCGATGGCGAAGGCGGGGATCAGGGCGGCGGGGACGCCGTAGACGATACCGTCCTTGTTTTCTTTCACGATGCCGCCCCAGTCTGCCTCAGGAGGCTGCACGCCCAGACCCAGGAAAGACAGGGTGGAGACAAAGAGCACCATGAAGATGAAGCGCAGACCCATCTCGGCCACCAGCGGCGACAGCGCGTTGGGCAGAATCTCGCGGAAGATGATCCAGGCGGTTTTCTCGCCGCGCAGACGGGCGGCCTCCACATAGTCCATCACCTCGATGTCGACGGCAACGGCGCGGGCCAGACGGAACACACGGGTGGAATCCAGAAGCCCCATCACCAGGATCAGCATCGGCACGGTCACCGGCGTCACCGACAGCACCACAAGGGCAAAGATCAGCGTCGGGATCGACATGATGAGATCGACAAAGCGCGACAGCATCTGGTCCACCCAGCCGCCCGCCACCGCGGCAAAGATGCCGAGGACGGAGCCGGTGGTGAAGGAGATGATGGTCGCCACGGTGGCGATAAAGATGGTGGTGCGACCGCCGTAGATCATGCGCGACATCAGATCACGCCCGATATTGTCGGTGCCCAGCAGGTAGTCGGCGCTGGAGGGCTCCCAGACGTCGCCGACCACTTCGGCCATGCCATAGGGGGCCAGGAGCGGCGCGAAGATCGCGCCAAGGAAATAGAGGGCCGTGAAAAACAGCCCGATCAGAGCGGATACGGGGATATTCTTCATTTCGGGTGCCTCAGACGCGGGTTCGACAGGATCGAGACGATATCGGCAATCATGTTGAGGCCGATATAGACGGCGGCAAAGATCAGGCCGCAGGCCTGCACCACCGGAACGTCGCGTTTGGACACGTGATCCACCAGATATTGCCCCATGCCGGGATAGACGAAGACCACTTCGATCACCACGACACCGACGACCAGATAGGCAAGGTTCAGCATCACCACGTTCACGATCGGGGCAACCGAGTTCGGAAAGGCATGGCGCCAGATCACCTTGAAGGTCGAAAGCCCCTTCAGTTCAGCGGTCTCGATATAGGCGGACTGCATCACGTTGAGGATCGCTGCACGGGTCATCCGCATCATGTGGGCAAGCACCACAAGCGTCAGCACCGCAACAGGCAGGGCGATGGAATTGAGCTTCTGCCACAGGTTCATGCCGTCGTTGATCATCGCAACGGAGGGGAACCAGCGCAGTTTTACGGCGATCAGATACATCAGGACGTAGCCGATCAGGAATTCGGGGATCGAGATCGACGCCAGGGTCACGGCTGAGATCAGCTTGTCGGGCCAGCGGTCCTTGTAGCGCACCGCCAGAAGGCCGAGGAAAATCGCCAGCGGCACGGCGATGACCGCCGCCCAGAAGGCAAGAAACAGCGTGTTCGACAGGCGCGAGCTGATGGCAGAGGTAATGTCCTGCCCGGAGGTCAGCGCCGTGCCCAGATCACCCTGAATGGCGCCGAACAGCCATTGGAAGTAGCGGGTGACAGGCGGATCATTCAGTCCCAGCTCGGCGCGCAGATTGGCCAGCGCCTCGGGGGTTGCGGATTGTCCAAGGATGGATTGGGCCACATCTCCCGGCAGGATCATGGTACCGGCAAAGATCAGCACCGAGATCATCAACAGCAGGAGGAGGCTCAGCGCAATGCGCTGAGCCAGAAGTTTTACAACCGGATTCATATCAAGCTTTGACCCACATCTTCAGCGGGGCATAGGCGTTCATCAGCGCATGGCCTTTGACGCCGTCCTTCCAGCCGTCGATCCGGTCGGATGTCGCGTCGACAAAGTCGTTGAACATCGGGCAGATCAGACCGCCTTCGTTGCGCACCATGGTGGACATGTCCGCATACATCTGGGTGCGCTTGGCCTCGTCCAGCTCGCCGCGGGCGGCGATCAGCATCTGGTCGAACTGCTCGTTGTTGAACCGGGTGTCGTTCCAGTCCGCCGTCGAGAGATAGGCGGTGGTGAACATCTGGTCCTGGGTCGGACGCCCGCCCCAGTAGGAGGTGCAGAACGGCTGCTTGTTCCAGACCTCGGACCAGTAGCCGTCGTTGGGCTCGCGCTTGATGTCGAGGGTGATGCCCGCGGCTGCCAGCGATTGCTGGAACAGCGCCGCCGCATCCGGTGCCCCGGGGAAGGAGTTGTCCGAGGTGCGCAGCAGGATCGAGCCGTCATAGCCCGATTTTTCCATGTGGAACTTGGCCTTGTCGGGATCGTACTCGCGCTGCTCCAGCTGGGTGAACAGCGGGTAGGAGGCGTTGATCGGGGTGTCGTTGCCCACCGAGCCAAAGCCGTTCAGGATCTTGTCGACCATTTCCTGACGGTTGATGCCGTACTTCAGCGCCAGACGGACGTCGTTGTTGGCAAAGGGGTCGGTGTTGCAATGGGCGATGAACACGTAGTGACCCGGACCTGCGGTGGAATGCACGGTGATATTGGGGGCACGGCCGACCAGTTTCGCGGTGCGCGGCGGCACCCGGTCGATCATGTCCACCTGACCGGCCTGCAAGGCTGCGACGCGGGCGGTGTTGTCGTTGATGACCACATATTCGATGGTGCCCGCGTTGCCGAGATCACCCCAGTAGTTCGGGTTCTTTTCGGCCACAAAGCGCACGCCCATGTCCACGGACTTCATCACGTAGGGGCCGGTGCCGATTGCTGCCGTGGGATCATCCATGCCACCTTTGGGCTGGATCACCAGGTGGTAGTCGGTCAGCAGATAGGGCAGGTCGGCGTTGGGGTTGTCCAGTTCGAACACCACCGTGTCGCCATCCGCCTTCACATTGGTGATGGAGCGCATGATGCCAAGCGCGCCGGACTTGGTGTCCTCGCCGGAGTGGCGCTCCATGGTTGCCACCACGTCTTCGGCGGTGACCGGCTGGCCGTTGGAGAAGGTGATGCCGGAGCGGATCTTGAAGGTCCAGGTCTTGGCGTCGGCAGAGGCTTCGAAGCTCTCGGCGACCATACCTTCGAGACCGCCGTCTTCGCCCAGTTCCACCAGCGGTTCCCCCCACAGACGGATCACGGACAGTGCAACCTGGTTGGTCGCCAGCGCCGGATCCATGCTGTCGGTGGTGGAGCCGCCTTGCAGGCCGACCTTGAGGGTGCCGCCCTGTTGCGGGCCGGCAGCCTTCACGGCAGAGGCCAGCAGCGTGTTTGCCCCCAGTGCGGTGACACCCAGCGCCGCAGCGCGGCCGAGGAATTCACGGCGGCCCATGCGGCCAAGCGCGGCTTCCCGTGCGAGGTGTTTCAGATGATTGTTCATTCGTCGTCTCCCTGTCGAGGTTTCGGGTGAGCCCCGATTTCTTGAATGGTGAATCAAGATTTGCCGATTTGGCGCAGTGGGGCAAGAAATATTGCCAGAAATTTCGCGCAGGCTTTGTGATCACACAGGCCGCAGGCCAGCTTTGAACCTGGTAACGCGTCTAAATCCGGCGTGGACGGGCCGGGGCCCGGTCACTTCGTCTTGCTGGGACGATCCTCGGTGTCCAGCCAAACTGTAACAGGACCGTCATTCACAAGTGAAACTTTCATGTCTGCTCCGAATTTGCCGGTCTCCACGGGCACTCCTGTCGCCCGGATGTTCTCGCAAAAACAATGATAGAGCCGTTCTCCTTCTGTTGGTGACGCGGCTTTGGAAAAACCGGGTCGTGTGCCGCTGCGGGTGTCGGCGGCAAGGGTGAACTGGCTGACCACCAGTACCGCACCGCCGACATCGACCACCGAGCGGTTCATCTTGCCTGCCTCATCACGAAAGATCCGCAGGCGTGAAATTTTATGCGCAAGCTGTGTGGCCTCGGCCTCGCTGTCGCCCTGCATCGCGCAGACCAGCACCAAAAGACCGGATTCGATCTCGCCGGTGATGGTCGAGTCGACGGTGACGCTGGCCGCGCTCACACGTTGCAAGAGGGCGCGCATGGGGCTCCTTCCTGCGGGCCTGTCCCCGCATCGTGGCGTGATTGCCAGTGACCGCGCCCGATACAGGCAGCTGCTGGCGTGGCCGTCGCGATTCTCGTCCGTTGTGGCGCTGATAGGACCGCCTTCTGCGGCTGTCGGCGCGCGGATCGTGCATTGCCTGCGGTCATCGCCCACGCCCCCCGTCTTTACCATGGCCCTCACGGCGGCGGTTGTGAACCGTCTGCCAGGGTAAAGGGGCGGTCCGATCTGGCGCGCTCAAGGTGCTGTTGGGCAATGTCCGATCTCTCCCGGGGTTTGGCGCAACATGCCGTCGAGGTCGTGAAAACGCAAGCAGGTGTCGGAAATAAGCCATGTCGGCGTCGATCGAGAGGGGTGATCTTGAAAATATATATGTAATTCAGATCCTTACGGCTGCATCCCGATCATGATCCGAAGCTCGGCACCCAACCTCGGGGATGCTGTCGGATTCGCAGCGGACATGACAAGGCGCGCGCGCCCAAGACGGGGGCGGAGCGGATGTGTCCGGTTGTGGGCCCTGCGCCGGCCGGGGCGGCTGGGGGTCAGCTTTGCGATGCGAGATAGGCCACGCCCGCCGCGACGATCAGGCCGAGCACCACGGCACCGGCGATCTTCCACGCGGAATAGGGGCGTTCGCCCTGCACGCGGCCGGATTGGCCATTGACCACAAAGCGATAGCTTTGGCCGCGGTATTTGTAGGCCGCCATCCAGACCGGCAGCAGCACATGTTTGAAGGTCACCGCGCTGACGTCGGTATCGACCGAACTGATCCGCTGGCGGTCGCCGCCAATGTCGAATTTGATGTCGCGTTCGATGACCCGGTCCATTTTCTGGCGCGCATCGGCAAAGCCTGTCTCAAGGTCGACTGTGTAGGCTTCGGCTCGGAACCCGGCCAGATACTTTGGCTGATAGGGCGCAAGCTGCGACAGATCCCAGGGCTCCAGCCCTTCGGTATATTTGCGCGGCAGGCTTTTGGAGGCGAGCACCAATACGTCGTCAAAGAACCGCTGCACGCGCCCGCGCACATTCGACCAGCGCACGCGGATTTCGGTGCGCACCTGCGGTTTGCCATCGACCATCACGGTGCGGTTGACCGTGTATTCCGTGCCGCGCTGGCCGGTGTATTGGCTGCGGGTCTGGGCGTCATAGGTCCAGTAGGGGACATAGATCCCATCCATCTTGCGCCCTTTGCGGGCGTAGTCCTTGAGGCCGTTGGGCGCGAACCACAGCCCGCCGAGCCAGTCCTCCATCGCCTGATGCGCGGCGCGTTCGTCAAATTGAAAGGGCAGCACGCCCTTGGGTTTGATATGGCGATTCTCGCCGGTGTCCGCCACCACCGGGGTCGCGCAGAAGGGGCACTCCAGCGCATGCACCGAGGGGTCGAACTCCACTTGTGCCGCGCAATTGGGGCAGGAGGAGACGCGCGTCACTTCCATCTCGGCAGCGGGAAGCTGTTCGCGCAGGGCCTTGAGGAAATCGAGCTCCTTCAGCGCGCTTCCGCCCCATGGGCTTTCAACCAGGTCTTTCTGGTGACCGCAGTGATCGCAGATCAGCGCGCCCTCGGCGGGGGCAAAACGGTAGTCCGCACCACATTGCTCGCAGGGAAAACGATGGGTTTCCTCGGCCTGTTGCGGGGCTGCGTCCATTGCGGGCGGGGGCGGCGGTGTCTGGGTCACGTCAAGCGGGCTCTTTGAACACAGGTTTGGTCACGGGAAGGGGATCGGGCGCAGATCAGAGAGGCCGGGCGTCAGCGCGCCCGACCTTTGAGCCTTGCGGCGCGAGGTTCAGCTGCCCGCAGGCGGTGGCGGCGGCGGAGGCGGGGGCAGGATGGTGAACAGCTGTGCCAGTTCGGTCACGTCGCCAGCGCGCATCCAGCCGTCCTGACCCGGTGTCCAGACATGGGTGTCGCGGGTAAGCTGGCCTTCCTGGGCCATGCGTCCCATGCGGGCCTTGGAGTAGGGGCCGGAGGTCTGACCGTTTTCCGCAATGTGCCAGACATGTTCCACCGGCGGTGGCGGCGGGGCCATCGGTGCGGCCTGCGCGGGCGCTTGCGAGGCAGCGGGTGCGGGCCGTGCGCCCCAGGGACCGGAGGTCTGACCCGCTGCCGCCGGGGACTGCGCGTGTTGCAAGGTCTGCCCCATCTGCTGTGCCATCGCCATGCCCATCCCCATGCCGAGGCCGGCGCCCATGCCGCTGTTGGGGGTCGTGGCGGCGGCTTCCATCGCTTCGGCGGCCTTGAACTGCGTATAGCGGCCCAGATCGCCGATGATGCCCATCTGGGTGCGCTTGTCCATCGCCTGCTCCACCGCTGGCGGCAGGGAGATGTTCTCCACGTAAAGCTCAGGGATCGAGAGGCCGTATTCTGCCACGACGGGGCCGATTTCGGCGGCGACCAGCTTGCCCAGATCGGCGGTGTTGGCGGCCATATCAAGCACCGGAATGCCGGAGCTTGCAATCGCGCGAGAGAACTCCTGCACGATGATATTGCGGATCTGGTAAGAGATCTCGTCCATGGTGAACTCACCATCGGTGCCGACAATCTCGGTGAGGAACCGCGCCGGATCCACCACCCGCACCGAATAGGTGCCAAAGGCGCGCAGGCGCACCGGGCCGAATTCCGGGTCGCGGCACATGATCGGGTTCTTGGTGCCCCATTTGAGGTCATTGAACCGCGTCGTCGCGACAAAGTAGATCTCAGACTTAAAAGGCGACTGGAAACCGTGGTCCCAGTGTTGCAGCGTCGTCATCACCGGCATGTTGTTGGTTTCGAGCATATAAAGCCCGGGCGTAAACACATCCGCCAGCTGGCCTTCATGCACAAACACCGCCGCCTGACCTTCGCGGACCGTCAGCTTGGCACCGTATTTGATCGCATGGCCTTCGCGCTCGAACCGCATGACCATGGTGTCGCGGGTGTCATCGGTCCAATGGATGACGTCGATGAATTCGCCTTTGAGGAAGTCAAAAATACCCATGAGCTGACCTTCTTTGGTTTGCGGAGGTTGGTGTGCGGATGACAGAAAGGGCGGAGGGATGTGTCTCAGCGGAGACCCAACCGGCGTAAAGGGCTTGCAGCGGGTGCCCGTCATTTCGCAGCATGCGCGATTGTGCCGCCATGGTGTGCCTCCTTCTCCGTGTTCCAAAACGCGATGGGGCAGACCCCATGCCACGATAACAGTCCCGAACGCCCGGCTGCGTGTTCATACCCCGGCCCGGCTGCGTCCTCAGTATATAGGCGCGCACGCCGGTTGTCGCCACGGGGGGTAAGTGGCAATACGCGTGATCCATGTCAGGTCCCTGGGCCTCCCATGACCTCTCGTGCGATGCGCTGAACGATGGGACGGGCCTCCGCCGCGCTCATGCCGACACGCAACCGGCGGTCATAGAGCATCTGCAACAGTTTCTCGTCATGGCTGGTCAGGCGGGCAAACTCATCGTCGTCGTTAAAGATCGAGGGCCGTGCCTTTGGGCTGTCGTTGCGCAGGCCAAGGCCCTGGGCGATTTCCTCGTGGATACAGCTCTCGCGCATCAGGTCCGGCTGTTCGGCCCGGATCAGCGCCACGCCGCGGGCATAATTCAGCGGATCACGCTGTGGCCCCCCGGCGGAGACGAGGCAATAGAATTTCCGTGGTGGGGTTGCAAACAGCGCGAGGTCACCCGGGGACAGGTTGGGCAGCAGGCGGCGCACCTTATCCTCGACAAAGTCGGCATCGTCGATGCCGGCAAAGATCACGGTGAAGTTGCCGCTGGTGCCGACCGTGACCGGATGCCCGGTGATCCGGGCCAGTCGCGCGGCATAGGCGGTGAGGGTGGCGCGGTCCTTCTCGGCCTGCGCTTTGGTCACCGAGGGGCCAAAGACCGGCACCAGCTGCACAGGCTGTTCCCAGCGTCCCATGCCCCCGGCACCGCCGTCAGATACGCTGGCGTATTCATCATAAAACGCAAGGGTTTCAAAACGTTCCGCCAGATCTTCGGCGTCATAGGGCGTTTCAGGCCCGCCGCCATCCGTACGCAAGAGCCCGCGTGTGAGCAGGTCCTGTTCCAGATCGGCATAGTATTTGGTGAGCGTCTGCGCCTCCACCGATGGGGTATAGACCGGCTTGATTGGGCGCGGGGTCGGGCGTGGCGTATCCTTGGGGCCGGGCGCAAGCGCAAGGCAGCCGCCAAGCGCCAGAGCCGCGCTCAAGGCAAGGAGCGCGCCCAGTGGCCGCGCTCCGGTGCTGGTATTGTCGCGAGGGTTCACGCGGTCAGGCTCACTTGGGCACGGCGGTGCCAGCATTGTCGCCGACCCCGTCCTTGCGGGCCTTGGCTGCCGCCAATGTGTCGCGCAGCTCGGTTTCCATCTTTTTCAGCTCGGTTTCTGCTTCGGCGCGCTTGCGTTTGCCCTCGTCGGCGATTTGAAGGCTTTCCTCAATGGTGCCGATCAGATCGGCATTGGCCTTTTTGACCGCCTCGATATCAAAGACGCCGCGCTCCATTTCCTCGCGGATGACCTTGTTGCTCTCGCGCAGGTTGGCGGCATTGGCGGTCAGCAACTCATTGGTGAGGTTGTTGGCATCGCGTACCGCATTTGCGGCTTCGGCAGAGCGTTGGATGGTCACCGCCTGCGCCAGCTGGGTTTCCCAGAGCGGCACGGTGTTGACGAGTGTGGAGTTGATCTTGGTGACCAGCGATTTGTCGTTTTCCTGCACCAGGCGAATGGAGGGCAGGGACTGCATGGTCACCTGACGGGTGAGTTTCAGGTCATGCACGCGGCGTTCCAGATCGTCACGGGCGGCGCGCAGATCGCGCAGCTCTTGTGCTTTGATGACCTGATCATCCTCTGGCGCAGCCTGAACTGCGGCCTCCAGCGCGGGGATCTCGGTGGCGTCCAACTCGGCCAGCTTGGCTTCACCGGCCGCGATGTAAAGCGCCAGTTCGTCGTAGAAATCCAGCGTCTTTTCATAGAGAACATCAAGCGACTTGATGTCTTTCAGCAGCGTGTGCTCATGCGCCAGGAGGCTGTCGGTGATCTTGTCGATCTGGCCCTGCACACTCTCATATTTGGCGGTGAACTTGGCAAAGGGCGCGGCGCGGCCCAGGAGGCGCTCCCAGAAGGTCGGTTTGCGGCGCACGTCCAGTTCCGACACCGAAAAGCCGCGGATGGTGGTGACGATATCGCGCAAGGAATCACCGGCAGGGCCCACATCCTTGTTGCGCACATCCGTGAGCATTGCCTGGCTGATCTGCTGCAATTCGCCCTGCGCGGCAGAGCCGAAGGAGATGATCGAGTTGGTGTCGCCCATGTCGATCTCATCAATGCGCTTGCGGATCGCGGTGGAGGTCTCCGGGTCTGCAGCTTCCAGCGTGGCAAGCTCGCCTTTGGGCTCGGGCAGGGCAACATCCGTCACCTCCTTCACCAGCGTTTCGGCTTCCACAGCTTTCTTCTGAATGGTCTCGGACATGGGCCAGGCCTTTCCTGTCAGGTTAAGAGGGGCGGTCCAGTTGGACGCCTTCGCGCTCCAATCGGGCGCGCAACACATCAATTTCAATATTCAGATCGCCCCGGTCCTCCAGCAGGAGTTTTTCATTCCGGGCGGCGAAATTTTGTTCCAGATCGTCGAGCAGCGCGAGGTAGTCCGCGCGCGCCTCGACATTGCCACTGCGGGCAAAGATATCGGCAAACTTGATCGTCGCGTCCCGCGCACCAAGCAGATAGACGGTCAGATATTTGCGCGCGGCGGTCAGATCGCGCGGGTCTTCTTCGACGGTGCGGCAAAGATCGCGCGCCACCGCCTGAAACTGGTCCACGCGCAACTCGACCTGACGATCCTTGGCGCGCAGCACCGCGTCTTTCATCGCCGCCAGATGGGTTTCGGCCTCATCCACGACACGCGCCACGCGGGAGCTTTGAAATTCGTCGACGCCCTCGACGCCCTTGTCGCTAAGGGGATCAATGCCGAATGCGGCCAGATGCAGCCCGAGGCAAGCGACACCATAAAGCGCGGCGGTGATCACGCCCGGTTCGCTGGACCACGCGCCCACCGCGCCGCCGAGGCCGCACAACAGACCGGCAAGGATCTTGCGGGGCAGGGCGGGGCGGCGCGCCACCTTGCGCGCGTCATAGGCGGCTTGCGCCTTGAGCCCTTCGCGCAGCATCACAGCGGCTGCGGCCCAGAGGCCGGCCCCGATCAGGCCGATCACCAGACCGGATGCGCCAGCCCCAAGCGAAAACAGCATGAGTATCGCCGCAGGCACGAACATCAGGTTCGCACGTAGGCCGACGGGATTAACCCGTGCGCTGGCCATCATGCGGGACTTGCCTGTGGGGCGCCCATCGGGGCGGGTGGAGTGCTGAGCTGAAGGGCTGAATTTGCCGCCAAACCGCTTTGCCATGCGTCAGACCCCGACGATCCAACCGGTCCCGATGCCCAGCATCAGGATCAGCAACGCGACATAGGCGATGGTTTGCACCGTTTTGGCCCCCAAGATTTCCCCAACATATTGAAACCTAGGGGATTGCAGGCGCGCCTGCTAGGGGGAAGTCCGCTTCGGGGGGCTCAGCCCTGCGGTTTTTTGCCAAATCGCCGCGGGCCGGGGGCTGATTTGCCGCCGGATGCGCCACCGGGTTTGCCCGCGCCTGCGCCGCCTGCGGGTTTGCCTCCGGACGGTTTGCCTGAGAAGGTTTTGCCAGAGAAGGTCTTGCCAGCAAAAGCCTTGCCCGCGCCCTTGCCAGCCGCTTTGCCCGTGGGGCGGCCCTTTGGGGCGCTGCCACTTTTGCCTGCCGGTTTTGCGCCGGGGGTTCCGCCGGGATTGCGCGGGCCACGTCCGGGGCGGGTGGGTTTTTTCTTGGCTTCACCGTCGCCCTCGGGGGCGGCCAGACCCAGCTGGTCACGCACCACGCGCGGGCGCAGTTCTTCGACCTCGCCTTCCTTCAGCGTGCCGAGTTGGAAAGGCCCGTAAGAGATCCGCAGCAGCCGGTTCACCGGGTAGCCGACCTCTTCCATGGCGCGGCGAATTTCGCGGTTCTTGCCTTCGCGCAGCCCGATGGTGAGCCAGGCGTTGGCGCCCTGCTGACGATCAAGGCTGACGGTCATTGGCTGGAAGCGTTCGCCGTCGATCACCACGCCTTTGCGCAGCACGTCGAATTCATGGTCCTGCGGTCGGCCATTGATGCGCACCCGGTAGCGGCGCAGCCAGCCGGTGGAGGGCAGCTCCAACTGGCGTTTGACGCCGCCATCGTTGGTCAACAGCAGCAGACCTTCGGAATTGAGGTCGAGACGCCCGACCGTCATCACCCGCGGCAGATCCTCGGGCAATTCGTCAAAGATCGTCCTGCGGCCTTTTTCGTCCGAATTGGTCGTCACCAGACCGGTGGGTTTGTAATAGAGCCACAGACGCGGGGCCTCTGCCTCGGGCAGGGGATTGCCATCCACCACGATGCGATCACTGCCGGTCACATTGAGCGCCGGGCTGTCGATCACCGCGCCGTTGACCGCAACGCGGCCCTCGGCAATCATCCGCTCCGCCTCACGGCGCGAAGCCACGCCGGCGCGCGAGAGCACCTTGGCAATGCGGTCGCCTTCAGCAGAGGGCCGCGCGTCCCCTGTTGCGCTTGCCTGCGGGGCTTTGGGACCGCGCGGCTTCGCTGAGGGTTTCGCCTGTGGCCGGGCGCCTTTGGCTGCGCGATGCGCGGAGGGGGAGGATGGGGTTTTCTTGCTCATGGCGCTGCCATAGCCTATTCGCGAGGGCGGCGAAAGCATCCATTGCAGGGGTGCGCGGCCGATAGTGCGGACGGTACGACGACGGAAAGGGGCATGGCACACATGGAGTTTCGATCCTTCATGGCAGAGGCGCTGGAAGAGGCGCAGGCCGCCGCTGCGCGCGGTGAGGTGCCGGTGGGTGCGGTGCTTGTCAGCCCCTCGGGCGAGGTGGTGGCGCGGGCAGGCAACCGAACGCGTGAACTCAACGATCCCACCGCCCATGCCGAGGTGCTAGTGATCCGCGCGGGCTGCGCGGCACTGGGCAGCGAGCGGCTGACGGGACATGATCTCTATGTGACGCTGGAGCCCTGCGCCATGTGTGCCGCTGCCATTGCCGCCGCCCGTATCGCGCGGGTGTACTACGGCGCGTCTGATCCGAAATCCGGTGGCGTGGCCCACGGGGCCTGCGTGTTCGATCACCCGCAAGCGCACCATGTGCCTGAGGTTTATGACGGGTTTTCCGCACCACAGTCAGAAGCGTTGTTGAGGGCCTTTTTTGCGAAACGGCGCGGATGAGCCTGCCCCCCACAGACCTGTTGCGCCGCTTCGGACTGAGTGCGCCGGAACTGGTCACTGAAACCACGCGCGCCAAGGTCTGGCGGGTGCAGCAGCAAACTGGCACGCAGGCAGCGCTGAAATACTATCCCGCCGGGCATATGGGAAATGAAACCAGTGGCTTAGCCTATATGGAGCGTGTCGAGGGTGCCGGGGTCGTTCGAGTATTTGCGCGGTCAACAGATGCAGTGGTGATGGAGTGGCTTCAGGGGCCATCGCTTGGGGAAATGGCGCGCAGACAGGACCCGGAGGCTGCGGATCGCGGGTTGACCGAGGTGGCTGCACGGTTGTTTGCAGCAGAGGTTTCCGCAGATGGGCTGCTGTCGGTGGCCGAAATCATGGCGCCGTTGCAGGATGCCTGTTTTACCGCGTCTGATGCGCGTGAGGCGCAGGAGATAGCGTGGACCTGCCTGGATCAGATGCAGCGCGGCGCGGTTGAGGTCGTCGCCCTGCACGGTGATCTCCATCACGATAACATCATTCACACGGCGCAGGGGCTGCGGGCTTTTGATGCCAAGGGATTGGCGGGGCCGCGGGCGTATGAACTGGCCAATGCGTTCCGCCATCCGCGCGGGTGTCACGCTTTTGCAGCGGATGCGCAGGTGATCCGGCACCGCGCGATCACTTGGGGGCGTGTGGCGGGTGGCGCACAGGAGCAGCTCAGATGGGCCATCGCCAAGCTGTTGCTCTCAATGCTCTGGTCCGGGCAGGAGGCCCCAAGAGAGCGTGCCTTGTTACGTCAAATGCTGAGGGTGGCTGAAAAGGGCTTGCCGGATTAGGTCACTTGTCCTAACTAGGCATTAGGACAAGTGACCTAATGGTCATATTCGCGCCTGTGTTATGTCTCAGCCGAGGATGAAGTGGCGATGCCCAGTACGAGAGAGCGGATCGTCGAACAGGCCGATGTGCTGTTTTATGAGCGTGGGTATGAGGCCACCTCGCTGGCCGATATTGCCGCGCCCCTGGGGCTGTCGCGCGGCAATTTCTACTATCATTTCAAGACCAAGGACGAGATTCTGGATGCGGTGATCGACCTGCGCCTGTCGCGCACAGCCGCGATGCTGACCGCGTGGGACGCCGAGGGCGACACGCCGCTGGCACGCATCACCTGTTTCATCCGCATCCTGATCCGCAACCGCGCCAAGATCATGTCATGGGGCTGCCCGGTGGGCACATTGATGAGCGAGCTTTCAAAGCTTGAACACATCGCCCACGCGCGTGCGGCGGAGCTGTTCACACTCTTCATAGACTGGCTCGCGGTGCAATTTCGCAGCGCCGGTGTGGAACGCGACGCCAAGGCGCTCGCCACGCATCTGATGGGCCGCAGTCAGGGCGTCGCAGCGCTGGCACAGGCCTTTGGCGACGAGACGCTGATCGAGGCGGAGGTCGCGCAGATGACGGATTGGGTGGCGCAGCAAATCGCGGCGCAACCCACAGATTATTCATAAAGGGAGGGAGGGTCGCTTTGTTTGTGATCTTTTTAAAATTCGCCGAAGAGAAGACCCGCGCCGGAGACGCTATGGAGGCGCATAAAGCATGGCTGGCGCAGGGGTTTTCCGATGGGATTTTCCTTGCGGCGGGCTCTTTGGACGATGGCGCAGGGGGCGCGATCCTTGCTTACGGCGAAGATCGCGACGCCCTGGAGGCGCGGGTGGCGGCAGACCCTTTTGTGCAGGAGGGAATTGTCACGGCTGAGATCACCGGATTTACGCCCGCGCGCACCGATGCGCGGCTGGGGTTCCTGAAGGTAGCCGCATGAGCCGCGTTGTCACGAGCACGGATGGCCGGCAGCGCTGTGCTTGGTCGGCCACGGCACCGGAGTTTGATGCCTACCACGATGCGGAGTGGGGCTTTCCGGTGGGGGACGACCGGCGGCTGTTTGAGAAGATCTGTCTGGAGAGTTTCCAGTCCGGCCTCAGTTGGCGCACCATCCTGTCAAAACGCGAGAACTTCCGCGCCGCCTTCGACGGCTTCGACTATCACAGGATGGCGGGGTATGGCCCGGAGAACGTCGCCGCATTGTTGCAGGACGCGGGCATCATCCGTCATCGCGGCAAGATCGAGGCGGTCATCAATAATGCCGCGCGCGCAGTCGATCTGGAAGCCAGCGAGGGATCTCTGGCCGCATTCTTCTGGCGTTACGAGGTCAAGACACCCCCAGAGCCGCAGACCGTTTCCACCTGCCCAGAGTCCGTGGCGCTGTCGAAGGACTTGAAAAAACGGGGCTGGAAATTCGTCGGACCAACCACCTGTTTTGCCTTCATGCAGGCGATGGGGCTGGTCAACGATCACGCCGAGGGCTGCTATTGTCGCCCGCTGGCGACTGAGGCGCGCCGGGCGTTTTCAGTTCCTCTCTGACGATTGGCCTGTGACCATTGGCCTGAAACTGCAGATGGCCGCGTAAATTTACGACAGCCCCCGCAAAAACGGGGGTTTACCATGCGACTGCCGGGTTTGAGGGATTTCGCTTTGGGCTTCGCCCAAAGCGACCCGCGCCGCGCGCCCTTCGGGCGCGCGGCGCTTGGCCCAACGGGAAGCGTGGTTTTTTATAAACCGCGCTGACGGGCGGGAGGTCACCCGCCTGCCTGTGAAGCCGACCTGTGAGGGGCAGGGTTATTTCACCACGATTTCGCGCGGCACATCGACCAGAGCTTCGCCGCCATTTGGGGTCACCACAAATGTCTCTGTGATCGCCATCCCCCAGTCCGGGGTCCACAGACCCGGCATCAGGTGGAACGTCATGTTTTCTTCGAGCTTGGTGGTATCGCCTGGACGCAGCGACATGGTGCGCTCGCCCCAATCCGGCGGGTAGCTGAGGCCGACCGGATAGCCGGTGCGGTTGCCCTTGATGTAGCCCGCGCGGCCAAAGCTCTCATAGACGCAGGCGGCGACCTCTTCGCAGGTGACACCGGGTTTGGCGACCGCGAATGTATCTTCGATCGCTTGCAGGATTGCCTTTTCCCCGCGGCGGATGTCCTCTGGCGGGCTGCCGAGGAACAGGGTGCGGCTGATCGGGCAATGATAGCGGCGCACGCAGCCCGAGATCTCGAAATAGGTCGCCTCGCCGGGGGCGAGCGGGCGGTCATTCCAGGTGATATGCGAGGCGGAGGCCTCTATGCCCGAGGGCGCGATGGGGGAGATTGCCGGATAATCCCCGGCCAGAAGCGGCAGACCCTCGATGCCCGCGGCCTGCACCCGAGCCACCAGCGCGTTCTTGGCAATGCCTTCGTTGAACTCGGCCCGCAGCACCCCGTGCATATGCGCCGAGAGCTTGCCTGCCGCCTGCATCAGTTGCAGTTCCTGTTCGCTTTTGACAGCGCGTTGCCAGTTCACAAGGCCCGTGGCATCCGCAAAGGCATCGCGGCCAAAGGCGGTCTCCAGAATCTCATGGCTGCGGGCGGAGTAATAGTAGTTGTCCATCTCCACGCCGATGGCCTCGGTCCAGCCATATTCGCGCAGCAGATCCACCAGCGAGTCAAACGGGTGATGATCGGGATGCTGGACGTGTTCTTCGGGCCAGTCAAAGAGATGATCGGCCTCCAGCCAGGTGGTCAGTGCGGCGCCGGGCTTGTCCTGGGTGCGGCCCCACCACATCGGCATGCCGTTCTCATGAAGAATCACCGCCTGCGGGACGTAAAAGCTCCAGCCGTCGTAGCCGGTGAGCCATGCCATGTTGGAAGGATCGCAGATCACCAGTGTTTTAAGGCCCTGTGCTGCCATGGCGCGGCGGGTCTTTTCCAGTCTGCGGGCGTATTCGGTGGTGGTAAAATCGTTGGCGGGCATTAGAACTCGATGTCTTTCATTACCTGTGGCTCGATGACGTTGACGCCGGGAAGCCCGTCAATCAAGTCCTGTGCGCTCTGTTCCAGCAATGGAAATGTGCGATAGTGGCAGGGAATGACCGTTTTGAAGGCAAAATAGCGCTTGGCGGCATAGGCGGCGGCCTTCATGTCCATGGTGAAATGGCCACCAGCCGACAGGATGCCGATGTCGGGCCTGTAGTAGTCTCCCATCCAGTCCATATCGGCCATGATGTCGGTGTCCCCCGAGACATAGATCGTCTGTCCCTCGGCGCGGATCATATAGCCCACTTCGCTGCCGGCGGTGCGCAGCCCGTCGCGGGTGGAAAACGTGTTGGAATGCGACGCGGGCACCATCGACACGCGGGTCTCGCCCACATCGACCGTGCCGCCCTTGTTGAAGCCCACGGTTTCCACGCCCTCGGTTTCGCCCCAAAAGCCCATCAGGTCATATTGGCCGATGATCGGGATCGAAAGATGTCTGGCAAGGCCGAGTACATCCGCCACATGGTCGAAATGCGCGTGGGTCAGCAGGATATGGGTGGCCCCTTTGGTGGCGGCGGCGTGCTGGCTTTCTTCCAGCATCGGATTGCCGGTCAACCAGGGGTCGATGAGGAGGGTGGTCTCGCCGGTTTCCAGACGAAAGCCGCCATGACCAAGCCAGATCAGTTTCATGAGCGTTTCCCCGCAGTCTATATATGAGGTGTTTGGAGTGTCTTTATCGCGACCCTATCAGGGGATCAGGAAAAATCCATGGATCTGACGCAAGAGATTGACGCCTATTGTGAGCGCCTTGGCCCCGGCCTCTGGGCGGAGCCGCTGAATGCGGTGACCAACCTGGCCTTTGTGATCGTTGCGGGGATCATGTGGCAGCGCACCGGAGGTGCAGGACAAGGGCGGGTCATGGCGCGGGTGCTCTGCCTGCTGATGGCGGCGATCGGGATTGGCAGCGGACTGTTTCACACCGTTGCGCAGGCCTGGGCCGCGCTTGCGGATGTGCTGCCGATCGCCCTGTTCATACTGACCTATCTGTTTGCCGTGCACCGGGATGTGCTGCGCTTGCCGTCTGTCTGGGCGTTCGGCGCAACGGCGATGTTTCTTCCCTATGCGGCCTTGGCGGGCAGCGTCTTTGCGCAGGTAAGCTGGATCGGAGGATCCGCAGGCTACGCGCCGGTACCGCTGCTGATCCTGATTTACGGCATTGCGCTGCGCCAGCGCTTGCCTGCGGTATCACGCGGGTTCCTTGTCGGAGCCGGACTGTTGATCCTGTCCCTGGTGTTTCGAACGACGGATCTGCCGGTCTGCGGCGCGTTCCCGTCCGGCACGCATTTTCTCTGGCATCTGCTGAATGCGGCGATGCTCGGCTGGATGATCGAGGTCTATCTCCGCCACCAGCGCGCACAGGGCTGAACGCAGACGCAGGGGCAGCGCTCCCGCCCGCTCTCATGCCCCTTTGGGGCCTTGCGATCCGTTGGGCCGAGCGCGCGCGGACAGCTGTGCTGTCCGCGCGCGGGTCGCATCGGGCACAGCCCGATGCGAAACACCTCAGTCGGCGCTGGGATTTGAACCGCGCGGGCGGAGAATTCCCGAGGCAGGCTTGCGGCGCGCAGGCGCGAGCGGTAAACGCGTGGACAAGACGAGATGAGGGTTATTGATGTCGATTGACCAAAGCACAGCCGCGAAAGTGGCCAAACTGGCCCGGATCAAGGTCGAAGAGGACGCTCTGCCTGCGCTGGCAGAGGAGTTCAACACGATCCTCGGGTTCATCGAGCAACTGAACGAAGTGGATGTCGAGGGCGTCGAGCCGATGACCTCCGTCACCCCGCAGCGCCTCAAGCGCCGCGAGGATGTGGTCACCGACGGCAACCAGCAGGACAAGGTGCTGGCCAATGCCCCCGATGCCCGCGAAGGCTTCTTTGCTGTGCCCAAGGTTGTGGAGTAAGACATGTCTGACCTGAACAAACTGGGCCTTGCAGAGGCCCGCGATCTGCTGCGCAAGGGTGACACCACCTCTGTCGAGCTGACCGAGGCCTGCCTCAACGCCATCGACGGGGCTGATGCGCTCAACGCGTTTGTGCATAAAACCCCCGAGATCGCGCTGGAACGTGCCAAGGCGGCGGACGCGCGTCTTGCCGAGGGCGATGCCCCCGCCATGTGTGGCCTGCCCATCGGCATGAAGGATCTGTTCTGCACCAAAGGTGTCGACAGTCAGGCGGCGTCGAACATCCTCAAAGGCTTCAAGCCCGAATATGAATCCACCGTCTCGCAGAAGCTGCAGGACGCAGGCGCGGTGATGCTCGGCAAGCTCAACATGGACGAATTTGCCATGGGCTCCTCGAACGAGACCTCCGCCTATGGCAATGCCATCAGCCCATGGCGGCGCGGCGCGGAAGAGACCCCGCTGACGCCCGGTGGGTCTTCGGGTGGCTCGGCGGCGGCTGTGGCGGCAGACCTGTGCCTTGCGGCAACCGGCACCGATACGGGCGGCTCTATCCGCCAGCCTGCGGCCTTCACCGGCACTGTCGGCATCAAACCCACCTACGGGCGCTGCTCGCGCTGGGGCATCGTGGCCTTTGCCTCCTCGCTGGATCAGGCCGGGCCGATGACCAAGAACGTGCGCGACGCGGCCATCATGCTGGAGGCCATGTGCGGCCATGACGCCAAGGATTCGACCTCTGCGGACCTCGCGGTCCCCAATTTTGAGGCGATGCTGACCGGCGACATCAAAGGCAAGAAAATCGGCATCCCGCGCGAATACCGCATGGACGGCATGCCCGCCGAGATTGCCAAGCTCTGGGATGAGGGCGCGGCGATGCTCAAGGCTGCGGGCGCCGAGATCGTAGACATCTCGCTGCCGCACACAAAATACGCGCTGCCCGCCTATTACGTGATTGCCCCGGCTGAGGCCTCTTCGAACCTCGCGCGTTACGACGGTGTGCGCTACGGCCACCGGGCCTCGCTGGCGCAGGGGGACGGCATCACCGAGATGTACGAGAAAACCCGCGCCGAAGGCTTTGGCCACGAGGTGCAGCGCCGCGTGATGGTCGGCACCTATGTGCTGTCGGCGGGGTTCTATGACGCCTATTACAACCGTGCCCGCAAGGTCCGCACCCTGATCAAGAAGGACTTCGAGGATGCCTTTGCCGCAGGTGTGGATGCGATCCTGACCCCGGCGACGCCCTCTGCAGCCTTTGGCCTTGGCGAGATGAATGACGAAGATCCGGTCAAGATGTACCTGAACGACGTCTTCACCGTCACCGTGAACCTTGCCGGGCTGCCGGGGATTTCGGTGCCAACCGGTGTCGACACCCAGGGCCTGCCGCTGGGGCTGCAACTGATCGGACGGCCGTGGGAAGAAGGGGATCTTCTGAATACCGCCTATGCGCTGGAGCAATCCGCCGGCTTTGTGGCCAAGCCCGCGCAGTGGTGGTAAGACAGGCGGCAACGACAGACAGAGCAGACAGGTGACACCCATGCGAGTACTGGCAACCCTAGCGGCGGTGAGTGCGATTGCACTCGCGGCCTGTAGCCCGCAGGTACCCGACAGCGCCGCCGGGGTCGGGGATGAGACCAGCCCCTTTAACGCGCCGCCCGAAGTGGAGGCGGGGCGCACGCTGAATGGTGATCCGCTGGTGCCACCGGCACGCCTGTCTGACGAAACATCAGCCAATAACGCCAATTGGCAACAGCCGCGCCCATCGGGCGCGGCGGCGTCCAATGATGATATCGCCCGCGAGGCGGCGGCCGCAATTTCCGCTGCGGGGCAGAACTCCGGCCAGGCTCCGCTGGACGCGAGCCCCTCCAATCCGGCGCCGTCGCTTGTCGGCAATCCCGGGATTTCGGACGAGAACAGTTTCGAGGCGGTGGCGGCCCGGCAAACCATCGAAAGCGATGCGGAGCGCATCGCCCGCCAGCGCGCCCAATACGAGGTGGTGGCCCCCACCGCGGTGCCAGAGCGTCCGCGCGATCTGTCGCCAAATATCGTGCGCTACGCATTGTCCACCTCGAACCCGCGCGGTCAGCGGATCTACAGTCGCACCGGCATCAACATGCAGGCGCGTTCGCAGCGCAATTGCGCGCAATATGCGTCTGCCGACCTCGCACAGGCAGCTTTCCTGGAGATGGGCGGGCCAAAACGCGACCGCAAGGCGCTGGACCCGGATGGGGATGGCTACGCCTGCGGTTGGGATCCGGCGCCCTTCCGCGCGGCTGTGCGTGCACAGGGCAACTGATCCCCCGACATGACTACGCTGGCCCCAATCTGGCATCCGAGCCCGAATTTCGGGCCCCGGCGCGATGGTCTGCGGCCGCATCTGATCGTGCTGCATTACACTGCCATGCAGAGCGCCGATGCAGCACTCACGCGGCTATGTGATCCCGCATATGAGGTCTCGGCTCATTACCTGATCGGCGGCGATGGCAGACTTTGGCAACTGGTCGCGGAAGACCAGCGCGCCTGGCACGCGGGCGCAGGCGAATGGGATGGCCAGCAGGACATCAATTCGCGCTCGATCGGGGTTGAACTGGACAATCGCGGCGATCATCCGTTTTCCGAACCGCAAATGCGGACGCTGGAGGCGCTGCTGCCGCAGATCATGACGCGCTGGGAGATTGCGCCCGAAGGGGTGATTGGCCATTCAGACCTTGCGCCTGGGCGCAAATGGGATCCGGGGCCGCGCTTCGACTGGCAGCGGCTTGCGACCCTCGGATTTGCGCGGCCGGCCAGCCGGTCACATGCCGCCACCGCCGCCACACCGCAAACCTTGCGCGAGGCAGCTCAGGCCTGCGGGTTCACCGCCGAGGTTGACGATGCCACGCTTCTGGAGGCCGTGCGTCTGCGCTATCGGCCCTGGGGGGAGGGGGCGCTGTGCCGCGACGACCTCATCCCGCTTCTGGACTGATTTTCACCTTCTCACAAATATCCTGGGGTGAATGCGCATCCGCGCAGAGGGGCAACGCCCCTCAGACCCGTGCCACCTTGACGCAACGCCCCCGCAGGCGTAGGCAGGCCGCGCGCAGAGAGCCGGATGGCCGCGTTGGGGCACACGCCCCCGCGAGGAAAGTCCGGACTCCCTGAAACAACGGTGCCGGGTAACGCCCGGGCAGGGCAACCTGACGGAAAGCGCCACAGAAATGAGACCGCCTCGCCGCTCTGGAGGTTCGCCAAAGGATGCGACGGGGTAAGGATGAAACGGTGGGGTAAGAGCCCACCGCGCCGCTGGCAACAGGGGTGGCACGGCAAGCCCCACCGGGAGCAATGCCAAATAGGGCCTCCGCGCGGGCCGGGTCGGGCAACCGAGACCGCCGCTAGGGATGTTTCACCCGAGAGAGGCCGGGTTGGCAGCTAGAGGCGTCCGGCAACGGGCGTCCCAGAAGAATGGTCATCAAACCCTGCCTTTCGGGGCAGGGGGAACAAGATCCGGCTTACAGGCTCTCTGCGCAAAACACCCTCGTCGCACAGGCGGGATCATCGCAAGTCCCCCCGGAGGCGCGATTTTAGCGAGAGCTGCAATTTAGCCGGGCGAATCCTATTGACACTCGCCGCCACGAAGGTAAAAGCGCACGCTCATATAGGAATTAGACCCGAGAGGCCCCCTGCCTTTTCGGACGCAGGAGAAGCACAATGGCGAAGCCGACGACCATCAAAATCCGCCTGAACTCGACCGCGGGCACGGGCCACTTCTACGTGACCAAGAAAAACGCGCGCACCATGACCGAGAAAATGACCATTCGTAAATACGACCCGGTCGCGCGCAAGCACGTCGAGTACAAAGAAGGCAAAATCAAGTAAGCCTTTCGGGGTCCCATCAGGATCTCTTGATTTGAAAAGGGTCGCGCATCTGCAGCGGCCCTTTTGCTTTGAAGGGGTCAGCTATCTGGCCGCCACGCGGACCATCGGCCAATGGTTTCGCGCCTCCGCAGAAAAGGGGCATGCCATGTTTCGGATCAGAGCGGCCACACCGGATGATCACGCCGCGGTGGAGCGCCTGTTGGCGGACAGTTACCCCAGGCTCCTGCAGGGGGCTTATCCGTCGCCGGTGCTGGCGGCTGCGCTGCCCAAGCTGATCCGGGCCAAGCCGGAACTGTTACAAAGCGGGACGTATTTTCTGGCGATTTGCAAACGTGATGACCGTGTCCTGGGCGCCGGTGGGTGGACTGCGGATCCGTCCCGGGCAAGTCAGGGCCATATCCGTCACGTGGCGACAGCCCATGACAGCGTGCGTCGCGGCGTGGGGCGGGCGGTACTGGAGCACGCGCTTGCCTCTGCCCGCACGGCTGCGGTCCGGGATATGGTCTGTCATGCGACCCTGCCGGCGGTGCCATTCTACCGGGCTCTTGGGTTCGTGGAACAGGGCCGCACCGAGCTGGAGTTGGCGCCGGGGCTCGGTTTTCCGGTGGTGGTGATGCATCAGACGCTGTCTGACTGATGCTGGCGATCCCGTTGAGTTTTCTAAAATCCGCCGGGAATGGCGTCACGCGGTCCCCTGCAGTGCACAGTCTTGCCATATTTCAACATCAAACCGGGGCTGTGGTGTGAGAGACGTTTAGGGGTAAGTGTCATGCGCAAGCTGTTTGGATTATCGCTACTGGTGGTGTTGTTGCCTGCTGCGGCGGCGGTCACGGGAGAGCGGGATACGGTGATGTATCTGGAGGCTCCGGCCCGGATCACGGTCGCGCCGCTCTGAGATCCTGCTCGTCCAAGGGGGGAGGCGCCCCCGGCGTTGCCAGGGTGACTAGGGGCGACCTTCGGAGCTGCAGGCCCACCCGGCTCAGCCGCGGGTGTGGGGCTCCGCCCGCCACTCGGCCATGGTGATCACCGGCGCTAGCCCAAAATGGCGCATCAATGCCGCTGAGGCCGCGTTGAAGGGCGCATAGGTGACACCGATCACATCGGCCCCTTTCTCAAGAGCGTCCTGCTTCATGCGCGTCATCAACGCCTTGCCAACACCGATCCGGCGCAAGGCCGGTGCGACCGTGATGTGGTGCACCATTGCGCGCCGCTCTGCCGGGCGCACGGGCAGGGCGGGACGATCCTCCACTTCATAGATCAGATAGCCCATGATGGCGTCCTGCGGGCTGACGGCCGTAAGGGCGTGGACGTTGGGCTGTGCCAGCCAGTCCTCAAGCCAGCTGCACAGATTGTCGGTGTCGGGCTGGGCGGTGTATCGTTCAGGCTGATGCGCGACATGCAGCGCGTGCAGATCCTGCAACAGGGGCACCAGAGATGCGGCCCGGTCGGGGCCAATGGGTTCAATCTTCATCGGTCAATCCTTGGGTCGTGTCGAAATCAAATCACGGATCTGAAAAAGAAAAGGGGCGGATCGATCTGATCCGCCCCGGCTGTCTGTCAGTTGGGAGTGTGCGGTTATTCGCGGTTCCCAAGCAGCTGGAGCAAGAACATGAACATGTTGATGAAGTCCAGATAGAGGCTCAACGCGCCCATGATCGCCGACTTCGCCAGCCAGTCCTGGTCACCGGCGTGGACCATCTCCAGGTAGTCGTTCTTGATGCGCTGGGTGTCATAGGCGGTCAGACCGGCAAAGATCAGCACGCCCAGTACCGAAATCGCAAAGGCCATCGCAGAGGAGGCCAGGAAGATGTTCACCACCGAGGCCACGATCAGGCCGATCACGCCCATGATCAGGAACGATCCCATGCCGGACAGGTCTTTCTTGGTGGTGTAGCCCACCAGCGACAGACCCGCAAAGGCGATGGAGGTGATCAGGAACACCTGCGCGATGCTCTCGCCGGTGAACACCACGAAGATCGAAGAGATCGACAGGCCCATCAGAGCGGCAAATGCGTAGAACACCAGCTGCACGCCCGCGGCGGAGAGGCGCTTTACCGCAGCGCCAAAGCCGAAGAAGACAAAGGCCAGCGGGGCGAACATGATCACCCACCTCAGCGGCGAACCATAGATCGCGTAGCCGAAGTTGGTCAGGTAGGTGTCGCTGCTCAGCTGCGCGACGGCCGCGGACGGATCGGAGGTGACCGAGAGGCCCGCGATCGCCCAGGCGGCGAGGAATGTGATGAGTGTGCCCACGGACATGGTGCCGTAGACCTTGTTCATGTGGGCGCGAAGCCCGGCGTCGATCTCGGCGCTGCGCGCACCGGCAGCAGATCGAATGCTGTCAAACTGTGCCATGTATCATGGTCTCCGTCTAGATTCTCCCTCAGAGCACACCCGCGACGCGGATCTGCCTGTTGCCCTGAATATTGGCATTTGTGCCCGCCGGTTCAAGGGTTTCCGGGCAGGATCAGGGCAAAAGCGAAGCCACAATTATAGATTTTTTGCCGGAACCGGTCAGGGGGTGTCGGTTGGGCCGGTTCCGGCGGCTGTTGTACGTGTGTATCGGGTCATGTGGGTGGGCTCAGCGCATCCAGTGTTCCGGGGCATCCCACATGCTGCGCCGGGCTTCGGCATCGGCCTGCGCGCGATCAATGCCGATGTCCTTGAGCTGCGCATCGCTGAGTTGCGCCAGGTTGTGACGTTGCCGGCGCAGGGCCAGGGCCGCGCCCAGCCTTGAGAATACGGACGCCCGGCGCTGGGGCAGGCAGGTGTATTGGGACAGACTATTTGCCATGACGGATCTCCATAGATTGTTTTGTGATGAGTTGTCGTTGTTGCATCACTGGTATTGATCTATATGGGAAGAATGTGCCATTCTTAAAACGAATGATTTTGAAGGTGTCCATCAAGGAGTGTGATAATGAGAAATCTGGACGTCACCACGCTGCGCTCGTTCGTAGCGGTCGCCGACACCGGCGGTGTCACGCGCGCGGCATCTTTCCTGCATCTGACGCAATCGGCAGTGTCGATGCAGCTCAAACGTCTCGAAGAGATGCTGGGCGTGGAGCTGCTGGATCGCACGGGGCGCAATATCGGCCTGACCGCGGCCGGCGAACAGCTCTTGGGGTTTGCGCGCAAGATGCTGAGCCTCAATGACGAGATCATCACCCGCCTGACCGATCAGGCCTTTGAGGGGGAGGTGACGCTGGGGGTGCCGCACGATGTGGTGCATCCGGTGATCCCGATGGTGATGCAGCGCTTCAATGTGCAGTTCCCGCGGGTGAAGGTGAATCTCTGCACCTCCAACACGCGCGATCTGAAGATGGACTTCGATCAGGGGCGGTTTGACCTGATTGTCACCACCGAGAGTTCTGCGGGCGCGGGGGGGGAGACCATCCACCAGATGCCGTTGCGCTGGATCGGGGCATTGAGCGGCCAGACCTGGCGTCAACGACCGCTGCGCATCGGTTTCTGCCGCAATTGTATCTTCCGCAGCCTCGCGACGGCGGCGCTCGATGATGCGGGCATCCCGTGGGAAATGGCGGTGGACAGCGAGTCCGACCGCACGGTCGAGGCGACCGTCAGCGCCGATCTGGCGGTGGGCGTGCTGCTGGAGGGCACCCAGCCCGCGCACCAGCAGGTGATCGATCACGGCGGCAGCCTGCCCACATTGCCGGTCCAGCACATCAATCTCTATGGATCAGACCGGGCGCGCGCCCAATATGTCGAGCACCTCGCCGGTCTGATCCGTCAGGGGTTCTCCGGCCTGTCGCAGCCGGGCCTGCGCGCCGTTGGCACCGATATGGTCAGCCCGGGTGCGCAGCTCGGGGTTGTATGACCACCTTGCCGGTGGCCGCGCGGGTTCGGATCAACTCCAGCCCCCGCGCGGTTTCGCTCAACGGCAGCCGATGGCTGATGTGCGGGGTGATCTGCCCCTCCGCCAGCCAGGTCATCAGCGTGCTGAACGTGTCCTGTCCCATCTCGGGGCGTAGCTTCACCAGTCCGCCGAGGTAGAAGCCGATCACGGTCAGGTTCTTGACCAGCAGATGATTGGCCGGGATCTGTGGCACCTCGCCGCCGGCAAACCCGATCGGAATCAGACGCCCGCCCGGATTGGTGGCCCGAAACGCCGCCGTCCAGGTGTCGCCGCCCACCGCGTCATAGACCACATCGGCCCCGCCCAGGTCCTTGACCCGTTGCCGCAGGTCGTCTGCGGCATCGATCAGGTGATCTGCGCCGGCAGCCTTGGCCACCGCCAGTTTGTCCGCGCCCCGGGCCTGAGCAATCACGGTCGCGCCAAGGCGCTTGCCGATCTCGACCGCGGTCAGCCCCACGCCGCCAGCCGCCCCGGTAACCAGCAGGGTTTCCCCGGCCTTCAGACGCGCCTGGTGCTGAAGCGCCAGCAGGCTGGTGCCGTAGGCGATCAGCGATGCGGCCGCATCGTCAAAGCTGACCGCATCCGGAAGGTGAACCGCCCGGGCCGCGTCAAAGACCCCGTATTCGGCCAGCCCGTCCTGGCCACAAAACACGGCCACGCGATCCCCGATTTCGAAATTCGAAATATCAGATCCGAGTTTTGTAATGATTCCGGCGCATTCCAGCCCCGGCGTAAAGGGCAGCGGCGGCGTGTCCTGATAGCGTCCCTCGGTCATCAGGAGATCAGCAAAGTTCAGGGCGCAGGCGTGAATTTCAATCTGAATTTCCCCCTGTTCAGGATCCGGTATTTCGACCTGTTGCAGCTGGCCGGGGGTCTCGTGTTTTCCTATACGAAAGGATAGCATGCCTCTTTTCCTTACTGATTCGCTCTTGATTGATTCGGTCAAAACGCTGCTTCGTAAACCGGCAAAAAACGGCTCACCATTTATGGGGAGACGCCATTCGCCGTCGTCTTACCGTATTTCGCGCTAATTTTTGATGCATTAAATCATATGTTTGAGGGGCGAGCCCGTTGCGCGCGTGCTGCTTTACTTGAATTCAACCAAGAAGGGCGTACACTTTCCACAATACTGAACTTCTGACCCGAAACAAATGAACTCCGATGACGAATTGATGCGCCATCGGTACGTGGTTCCGGAAATGGTCGTAATGTAACGTGGCAGGCTTCTGGAATGCCGTAACTGGGAGAATAACAAAATGGCACATCCCGTCGATACACATGTGGGGAAACGCATTCGTCATCGCCGCTGGTTGATCGGAATGACGCAACAGCAATTGGCGGAAAAGGTTGGCATCAAGTTTCAGCAGATCCAGAAGTACGAAACCGGTGCAAACCGCGTCAGTGCTTCGCGGCTGTGGGATATTTCCGATGCGCTCGACGTGAATGTCAGCTTTTTCTTCGAAGGGTTGCAGGACGAGGACAAGGCCGTGGCCGAAAAGGCGCGTGTGCCCGCGGATCTGATGGGCGACAAGGAGGCACTCGATCTGGTGCGGTCCTACTACGCCATCCCGGAGAACCAGCGCCGTCGCCTGTTCGAACTGGCCCGCGTGCTGAGTGACGTCGCCTGAGAGCCAAGCTGACGTCGATGTAATCAGAAAGGCCGCTCTCCGGGCGGCCTTTTGTCATGTGGGATGTGCAGGGCGATGCGTTGACGTCGGCTTTGGGCTTGATTGCCCTGACGTGCCATGGCACGCGACGGGGACCAGCCCTGCAATGACCGGAGCCCGTTTTCATGACCACTTCCGAGACCTTGTCCGATCTGGACGTTGCGCGCCGCCTCGCCGATGCGGCACGCGCGGTGATCCTGCCGCATTTCCGCAATACGGCGACCACGGCGGATAACAAGCTCGCGGCGGGCTTTGATCCGGTGACGGTGGCGGATCGCGCCGCCGAAGAGGCGATGCGCGCCGTGCTGGCGGAGCTGCGCCCCGAAGACAGTATTCTGGGCGAGGAATTTGCGCCTACCGCAGGAAGCAGCGGGCGGACTTGGGTGCTCGACCCGATCGACGGCACGCGCGGTTTCATCAGCGGCACGCCCACTTGGGGGGTGCTGATTGCGCTGTCGGATGCAAACGGTCCATTGCTGGGCGTCATTGATCAGCCCTATATTGGTGAGCGGTTCGAGGGCTGCCGGGGGCATGCGCAGGTGATCGGCCCCCATGGCACGCGGCCGCTGGCGACCCGCAGGACAGAGACCCTGGATGAGGCAATCCTGTTCACCACCTTTCCGGAGGTCGGCACCGCTGCGGATCGCGCCGGGTTTGAGCGTGTCGCGCGCCACGCCAAACTGACTCGCTACGGGATGGATTGCTACGCCTATGCGCTGCTGGCGGCGGGGACGGTGGATCTGGTGATCGAGGCCGGATTGAACGCCTATGACATCCAGGCCCCCATTGCCGTGATCGAGGCCGCAGGCGGCATCGTCACCAATTGGGAGGGCGGCCCGGCCCATGACGGCGGCCGCGCGCTTGCCGCCGCAAACCCGGAGATTCACGCGGCCGCACTGGCACAGCTGCGGGAGGCTTGATCACAGCCGAGCCCGCCCCGGGCACTTGATGGCAAGCGGAGAAACAGTTTTTCCGATTGTCCGGCTTGCCCCGGATGCGGGCGCTGGGCTAGCAATGGACCCGCGCCGAGTCCTTTGCCCGTATTCCGTCGGCGTCTCTTCACCTCCACCTTATGAAACGGGCAGATTTTGGAGCGTGAAGCCATGACTGATTTTCTACTCAAGAACGCCGAAACCCTGCTGACCATGGATGATGACCGGCGGGTGTTGAAATCCGCCGACATCCGGGTGCGGGACGGCGTGATCGCCGAGATCGGGCACGACCTGCAAGGCGCAGAGGCAACCGTGGACGCCAGTGGCACCGTGGTGACGCCGGGGCTCGTCAACACTCATCACCACCTCTATCAGAACCTCACCCGCGCCGTGCCGGGCGGGCAGGATGCGCTGCTGTTTGGGTGGTTGCAGACCCTCTATCCGATCTGGTCGCGCATGGGGCCGGAGCATTTGCAGATCTCCACCCAGCTTGGTCTGGCAGAGCTGGCGCTGTCGGGATGCAGCCTGACCTCGGATCATCTCTATCTCTTTCCCAACGGTGGACGGCTGGACGACACCATCCATGCCGCCGCCGAGGTGGGGCTGCGGTTTCATCCCACCCGGGGCGCAATGAGCATTGGCGAAAGCGACGGCGGCCTGCCGCCCGATGCCCTTGTGGAGCGCGAAGCCGACATCCTTGAGGACATGATCCGGGTGGTGGATGCGTTCCACGATCCCGGCGAAGGCTCCATGTGCCGGGTGGGGCTGGCGCCCTGTTCGCCATTCTCGGTCAGCCGGGAACTGATGCGCGACGCGGCGGTGCTGGCGCGCGACAAGGGCGTGATGCTGCACACCCATCTGGCGGAAAATGACGAGGACATCGCCTATAGCGAGGCCAAATTTGGCTGCCGCCCCGGTCAATACGCCGAGGAACTGGGCTGGACCGGCGATGATGTCTGGCACGCGCATTGCGTGAAACTGGACGGGCAGGAGATTGATCTCTTTGCCAAAACCCGCACCGGCGTGGCTCATTGTCCCTGTTCCAACTGCCGCCTTGGCAGCGGCATCGCGCCGGTGCGCCAGATGCGGGATGCGGGCGTCAAGGTGGGGCTGGGGGTCGATGGCTCTGCCAGCAACGATATTGCCAACCTTTGGGACGAGGCGCGACAGGCGATGTTGCTGCAACGGGTCGCCAATGGCGCGGATGCCATGTCCGCCTATGAGGCACTGGAGATTGCCACCCGGGGCGGTGCGGATGTGTTGGGTCGGCCCGATTGCGGGCGTATTGCAGTCGGCAAACGCGCGGATCTGGCGGTCTGGGATGTCTCTGGCCTTGCATCCAGTGGCAGCTGGGATCCGGCGGCATTGGTTCTGGCGGGGCCGCGACAGGTGCGCGATCTCTTTGTAGAGGGGCGTCAGGTGGTGGCTTGGGGCCGTATGACCACGCTGGACCTCTCGGCGGTGATCCGTCGGCATGGCGAGATGACGCAAGCTCTGGCCAACGGGGCCTGAGCGTTTGGTTTGAAGGTTGGAGGATGCGAGGCGCTGCCTCGCGCTCCGGGATATTTTGAGTTAGAAGAGCTTGGGGTGGCGCCGTGGCGCCGCCCTTTGTTATTTCATTGGGGTTTCAGCGGGGCCTTCAGTGGGCCTTGCGGCCATTGATGCGGACCTCGGATATGGCGCGATCATCGCCCATCATCAGCGTGGGGAACAGCGCTTCCCAGAGGTCATTCGCACGGTTGGCGCGCTGGGCAATGGCTGGGGTTGAGGCAAGATCGAGCACCACCAGATCGGCCTCCATACCCACCGCGAGATTGCCCACCTTGTCCTGAAGTCCGAGCGCTGTGGCAGAGCCCTGGGTCGCCAGCCACAGCAGTTGCGCCGCATGCAAAGGCGTGCCGCGCAGTTGAGCGACCTCATAGGCGGCGGCCATGGTGCGCAGCATTGAAAAGCTCGACCCACCACCGGTGTCGGTCGCGAGGCCAATGCGTTGCCCGTCCTGTATCAGCCCCTGCATGTCAAAAAGGCCGGAGCCGATGAAAGTATTGGAGGTGGGGCAATGAATGAGGCTTGCGCGGGTCTCGCGCAGCCGGTCGCGTTCGCGCGGTTCCAGATGGATGGCGTGGCCAAAGAGAGCGCCTTCGCCCAGAAGGCCAAATTGTTCGTAAGTGTCGAGATAGTCGCGCGCCTCGGGGTACAGGCTGCGCACCCATTCAATCTCGTCAAGTTGCTCGCTCAGATGCGTTTGCATCAGGCAGGTGGGGTGCGCGGCCCAAAGCGCGCCGAGTGCGTCGAGCTGTTCCGGCGTTGAGGTGGGCGAAAACCGCGGCGTGATGGCGTAGGTGATCCGGTCGACACCGTGCCAGCGCTGGATCAGCGCGGCGCTGTCGTCATAGGCGCTCTGCGGCGTATCGCGCAGACCCTCGGGGGCGTTGCGGTCCATGCAGGTCTTGCCTGCAACCACGCGTTGCCCGCGCGCCTGCGCGGCCTGAAACAGCGCTTCGACGCTTTCGGGATGGATGGTGCAGTAGCTCGCCACCGTCGTGGTGCCGCAGGCGGTGGTCAGATCCAGATAGCGCGCCGCGATCTCTGCCGCATACCCCGCATCGCCAAACCGCATTTCCTCGGGGAAGGTGTAGGTATTGAGCCAGTCGATCAGCCGCTTGCCCCAGCTGGCGATGATCGCGGTCTGCGGATAATGCACATGGGCGTCGACAAACCCCGGCACGATCAGCTTGTCGCCATGGTCGATGATCTGCGCCTCCGGCAGTGCCTTGACCAATGCCGCCTTGGTGCCGAGCGCCACGATCTTGCCGCCGCGCAGGCCGATCGCCTCGTATTGGTCGATCGCCGCCTCCGGCCCGGCCGCATCAAAGGGCGACGCCGAAAAAGAGAGCACCCGGCCCAGCACTATCAGATCTTGTTCCATCGCCGCATCACACCTGTTGTCAAATCACGCAGACACAGGATAGGCCGCAGTGGCGCAGGGGTAAATTGCTGACGCACCGTTGTTTTCCCCCGCGGGCATCCTTTAGACAGGAAGTCGGAAAAACCGGAGGGCTGCGGATGACGACTGGCGAGAACACCCCCGAAGCAGAGGTCACGGGCGAAGACGCCTACGAGCTGGATCGCAAGCGGGTCGCGCAGATCCTCTTTGCCCTGGATCGGGATGACCGGGAGGCGCTGGTCGAGCTGATGGAGCCGCTGCACCCGGCCGACATCGCCGACCTTCTGGAACAGATCAACGCCTTTGACCGGGGCCGGCTGATCCGGCTCTACGACAAGGAGTTCGACGGCGACATCCTGTCGGAACTGGATGAATCCATCCGCGAGGAGGTCATTTCCGCCCTGAACCCGCAGGTTCTCGCCGACGCGGTGCGCGACCTCGACAGTGACGATGTGGTCGACCTGCTCGAAGACCTGGAAGAGCCGCAGCAGGTGGCCATCCTCGGCGCGCTCGAAGACAGCGACCGGGTGGCGATCGAACAATCGCTGGCCTATCCGGAAAACTCCGCAGGCCGCCTGATGCAGCGCGAGGTGGTGACCGCGCCCGAACACTGGACCGTGGGGCAGGCCATCGACCATATGCGCGAGGCAGAAGAGCTGCCCGAGCAGTTCTATCACGTGGTCATCGTGGACCCGCGCATGCATCCTGTCGGGCAGGTGACCCTGGGCCGGCTGATGAGTTCGCGCCGCACCAAACCCCTGATCGAGATCCTGGAGGAGACCTTTCAGGTCATCCCGGCGGCGCAGGACGAAGAAGACGTGGCCTATGCCTTCAACCAGTATCACCTGATCTCCGCGCCGGTGGTGGACGAGGACGGGCGGCTTGTCGGCGCCATCACCATCGATGATGCGATGGCGGTGCTGGACGAGGAACACGAAGAAGACATCCTGCGTCTGGCCGGTGTCGGCGAGGGCAGCCTCTCGGACAATGTGTCCGAGACCACCAAACAGCGCTTTCCCTGGCTTGCGGTCAATCTGGTCACCGCGATCTTTGCCTCACTGGTGATCGCGCAATTCGAGGCAACGATCGCGCAGTTTGTGGCGCTGGCGGTGCTCATGCCCATCGTGGCCTCCATGGGTGGCAATGCGGGGACGCAATCGCTGACGGTGGCCGTGCGCGCGCTGGCGACCCGCGACCTGACCGGATCAAACGTCTGGCGGGTGATCCGGCGCGAGGTGCTGGTGGGGCTGATCAATGGCGCCATCTTTGCACTGGTGATGGGCATCATCGGGGTGGTCTGGTTCGGCACGCCGATGCTTGGCGTGGTGATCGCTGCCGCAATGGTGATCAACCTTGTCGTCGCGGGGCTCGCGGGCACGGTGATCCCGGTTATTCTCGACCGCATCGGTGTCGACCCGGCGCTGGCCTCGGGCGCATTTGTGACCACGGTGACGGATGTTGTGGGCTTTTTCGCCTTCCTGGGCCTTGCGGGTGCGATACTGCTGTAACAGGTCGGCAGGAGCAGGACATGAGCGAGACGGATCACGACGCGGAGGAGTTGGCGGCGTTCAAGGCCGCGGCGCGCAAGGCGGCTTTTGTGCGTCGCAAGGGCGCGTTTGAGGCGCAGCGCCCCGGCGCGGCGGGCCATCTGGCCGAGGTGCTTGCGGGCTATCGCGGCGTGCCGCTGGCGGGATATATGGCGATCCGCACCGAGATCGACCCGGTGGCCGTCATGGCCGAGGCCGCAGCCCATGGCCCCGTGGGCGTGCCGGTCATTCAGGGCGCGGGCCTGCCGCTGGAGTTCAGCCGCTGGCAACCAGAGGGCGCGCTGCGCGATGGACCTTTTGGCGCCAAAGTCCCGGAAGTGGACGATTATTTCGATCCCGAAATCCTGATCGTGCCGCTGGTGGCCTTTGATGCGGCGGGCAACCGTCTGGGCTATGGCGGCGGTTTTTACGACCGCACGCTGGAACGTTTGCGCAGCCGCCGCGCCACGCTGGCGATCGGCTTTGCCTTTGATGCGCAAGAAGCCGAAGGCCTGCCGCTGGAGCCCACCGACCAGCCGCTCGACATGATCGTGACCGAAAGCCGGGTGCTGGATTTCAAACGCTGAACCGGCGCACCATCGCGCGGGAATAAGGATCAGGCCATGTCCGGTGTGGTATTGCACCTCAAGCAAAACGACCTCGGGGCTGACTTGCGTGGCTGGCATCTCGCGCTTTACCGGCATCTTGCGCCCCTTCTTCAGAGCGAGGGGATCGCCCTGACAGTGCGCCAGCGCGACGCAGACATCCGCGTGGGCACCCGCGCCGTTTCAGATGCTCGGTTCGACGATGACCGCTTGCATATTATCGACGACCGTTCGCTACGTGCGCCGAACGTGCTTAACGCTGGTGTCGCGTATTTCTGGAACTTCTGGCACCTCGATCCCAATGGGGTGAAGGCCTTCAGCAGCGTCGGTGCGAAAGACTATACGCCAGAGGAAATGCCAAAGCGTCGTGCCGAGGTGTTTTTTGCCAATATGCAGGCCCGCTACAGGGGCAAAAGGCGCTCCAAATACGATCAACCCGACGAAATTGAAGACCTGCCAAAAGGCGGGGTTGCAGTCTTTTTTCAAGGGAACTTTCCCATGAAATCCGGTGCAAGCCAACTCAGTGACTGGCAGATGCTGCAACAGGTACTCGATGAAGTTGGCGACTGTCCCGTTCTGGTGAAACCACATCCTCTGGCCAATTCTGCGCAGGATGTCGCGCGGTTAGAGCGCTTGGCGGCTCGGGATCACCGTCTAGTTGTCACCCGCGCCAATGTGCATGATTTGCTGCGCGTAAGTACCCATAGCATCTCAATCAATTCGACAGTGGCGCTGGAGGGGTTTTTGCACTGCAAACCCGCGATCCTGTTTGGACAGAGCGACTTTCACCACTTTGTCAGCACCGTGTCGCCCCACCTCAGTTTCGCAGAGGCCCGCGCCCGCGAGGCCGAGCGCGTGGAGGGCTACGCACAGTATCTCGCGTGGTATTTCCTCAAGAACTGCCTATCGCTCAACAGTGGCACGCTGGATGCGCAGATCTGGGAGGTTTTTGCACGCGCGGGTTTCTCTAAAGAGCGCCTGCGCGGCTGAAACCCCCGCCGCCGCTCAGAACCCCAGCTTTTCCAGCCGCCAGGCCAATTTGCGGTGGAGCGCGGGCGGCAGCAGGTCTTGCAGCAGCTCGCGGCGGGCCACCTGACGGTCACGCTGGTCTTTTGAGCCGGGGCGCGGTTTGAACAGCGTGGTGTGGCTCTTGCGGGTGCTGTCCCAGGTGGCGGTGTAGTAATAAAGCGCGATCGACATGCGCGGCTCGCCATCTGGGTGATTCACCGGCTCGGGGTTGCCATGCCAGCTCTCGGAGGAGGTGGAGAACATGCACATCCGGTTGAACTCCGGCACGTAACTGGCAAGTTTGCCGGACATATTCTCGTCCCAGACCTCAAAGGAGCCACCGTATTCCTCGCGCCAGTCCTTGTTGAGGTAGATCAGCATATTGACCCGGCGCTCCAGGTTCAGACCGGCGTGGTGGTTGAAATCCGCATGGATGTCGAGATGGCCGCCATTGGCCACCACATGCACGCCGCCGCCGGCGAAATAGGGGTCGGGGATCAGACCCTTGATGCCGGTCAGTTCCTCGACGAAGGCCAGCACCGGGCGCGAGTTCAGCGCATAGAACAGCTGCCGGGTGTACATCGGCAGGCGTTCCGGCACATAGGAGGTCTTCAGCCTCTCCTGCGGGCGGTCATAGCTGTTCTCCGCCTCGGGCAGCTGCTTCAGCTCCTCGCGCACGCGCTCCAGGATCTCCGGGTTCAGGAAATTGTCATAGCCGCCGTAGTGGAAGGGCGCGCGCGACTGATATTGCGGCGCCAGCGCCGTGGCCGCCGCACGGGCGTCCTTGCTGGACATCAGCAATGTGTCGGGGTCGAGGTTCAGAACGGGTGTGGTCATGGTAACTCTCTCGAAAATAACGGCGACAGGACTGGGCGAGACCTGCGTGGGGCATGGGGCAGGCTGTTGACAGGCAACATGCGCCGCAGGACGAGCTGAATGACATTTTATTAAACTTAGGTGATTTGTGCAGGGGGCATCGGCGTTGTTGGGCGAAATAGCCGAAATAGACAGGTTTGGTGTTTCCGGAGCGGCGACAATCCGGCCCGTGTCACTCTTTCTTGCGCTCCACGCAAATGGTCCGGTCGTCGCCGCTGATCCGGGTGGCCCCGAGTGGCACTGGGCGACTCTGGGTGGCACTTGTGCGGCCTATGCGCGGGGCTTGCGGCTGTGCTAGCCTGACCGGAACCCGTGCCCGATGTTGCGATCACGGGGCAGGGCGCGCGAGGCGCTGGTGGTGCCTCCGGCCGGGGCGTGTGATCGCTTCACGCAGCGCCACCGCAGATCCCGCAGGAGGGAGAGACATGCAGATCGTGAGGGCAGGTGCTGGTCCATTCCCCCGACGCCGGGCGGATCACCTGCCGACCGCAGAGCCGGACCCGACCGGGCGTGTCGGGCCCGTGCCGCATGGGGCGCTGTTCCTGCGGTCTGGGTCGGCGCAGCCGCGATGCGCCCCTGCGCTTGTCTGAGGGCGGCTGCATGTCGGTGTTTGCGCTTCCCCCACGCGGTTCCTTCGCTGAGAGCATCTGGCGGCTGGTGCTGCCGCGGGGGGCGGTGCTGGTGGCGATCTGGTGGATGAACCAGACGCTGCTTCTGCCCGGCTGGCTTGCCTACCTGCTGGTCACCGGCGATGCCGCCCTGTTGCTGTTGCAGATCGCGCGTTACCATGGCGCGGCGGAGGCGCATATCCGCGATACCGGTGCCATGGCCGCAAGCTGGGCCGGCTATCTGATCTGCCTGCTGGCGCTGCTGGCGAGCGCGACGCTGTGGTGGGACATGATATTGATCGCCCACCGTCCGCCTGCAGAAGAGCGCTACGACGAGAAGATGCGCCGCGCCCGCGAGGCGCTGTACCTGCTCACGCTGGACCGGGATGGTCGCACCGTCATCTTCGAGGGCGAAATTACCTTTGGCCTCAAGGCGCGCCTGACGCAGACGCTGGCCCAGGCCCCGAATGTGCGTGAGATCCGCCTGAGCAGTCCGGGGGGACACGTCTACGAGGCGCGCGGGGCCGCACAGGTGATTGCCGAGGCAGGGCTGACGACCCGGGCGGTGGGGGAGTGCAGCTCGGCCTGCACCCTACTTTTTATGGCGGGGGTCAGACGAGACCTGTCGGCGGGCGCGCGATTGGGGTTTCACGGCTATGGTCTGGGCGAAGCCGTGCATCTGCCCTGGTACGACATCCTTGGCGCCCAGGACAAGGATCGCGCCTATTTCATCGCACAGGGCATGCGGCCGGAGTTTGCAGCGCGGATCTTTGACATGCCGCCGGACCGGATGTGGTATCCTGACCCGGCGGACTTGCGGGCGGCGGGGGTGTTGCGCCCATAGAGACGGTCGACCGCGGAGCGGGGGGCTCCCGCCCCTTTGCAGGTGTGGCGGAGCCACCCCCGAAAGCGTTGGGCCCGGCGGCGGCCGCGCCAAAGGCGCGGCCGCCGCCCCCGCGCGATGCGCAGGGCGCAGCGCAACACCTCATGCCGCGCTTGCAAATCAGGCTCCCCGCTCCCGCAGGCCGATGTCCGAATGCAAAACGGCTCCGACCTCATCGGTCGGAGCCGTCGTTACAAGCCTAAGACCGCTCTGGCTCAGAGCTGCGCCATCACCTCGTCGGAGGCCTCAAAGTTGGTGGTGACGCGTTGCACGTCATCGTCATCTTCAAGCGCGTCGACCAGTTTCATCAGCTTCTGCATGCCTTCCAGGTCCAGCTCGGTGGTGGTGGTCGGCTTCCAGATCAGCTTGGTGCTCTCGGATTCGCCCAGCTCCCCCTCCAGCGCGGTGGAGACCTCGTTCAGGTCCGTGTCGGCGCAGTAGATCACATGACCGTCCTCGGAGCTTTCGACATCTTCGGCACCGGCCTCAATCGCGGCCATCATGACGGTGTCGGCATCGCCCACCTCAGCCGGGTAGGTGACCTCGCCCTTGCGCTCGAACATGAACCCCACGGAGCCTGTCTCGCCAAGGTTGCCGCCGTTTTTGGAGAACGTCGAACGCACGGTGGAGGCGGTGCGGTTCTTGTTGTCGGTCATGGTTTCGACGATCACCGCAACACCGTTGGGGCCGTAGCCCTCATAGCGGATCTCGTCATAGTTCTCCGCATCGCCCCCGGTGGCCTTCTTGATGGCGCGGTCGATCACGTCCTTGGGCACCGAGTTCGACTTGGCTTCCTTGACAGCAAGACGCAGGCGCGGGTTTTTCTCGGGGTCCGGGTCGCCCATCTTGGCGGCGACGGTGATTTCTTTGGAAAGTTTGGAGAAGAGCTTGGACCGCGCAGCATCCTGGCGACCTTTACGGTGCTGGATGTTTGCCCATTTGGAATGGCCTGCCATGGTGCATCCTGTGTTTTGATTTCAGAAACTGGCGCTCATATAGCCCCGGAGCGCACAGGCTTTCAAGGCAGGGCTTTTAGGGGAGGCCCTGAGAGCGCATGGGGCTGACGGGCGATGCATTGCTCAGAAGGCAGGGTCTGTTGCGCCAAGCCTTGGTCTTTAGCGGATTTTCTGCTGATCTGGTCAGGCAGGCAGAGGAGCCATTGCGATGCAATACTCATCCGGCGATCACGCAGAGCCGAGGGGTTTTATCCGGCAACAGATAGAAACCCAGAGGCTCAATCTGCGACTTGCGCGCGGTGGCATTGACAGGCATGGGCCGATTGATGCGGATTTCTTTTCAACGCCTTGTCAGCGCCACGCCAGCAGCTAGAGTGGCTGCATGACATTGGACCAGACCCTGCTTTTCAGCCTTTTCGCCGCCGTTTTTGGCCTCCTGCTCTGGGGCAGGTTTCGCTATGATCTGGTTGCATTTGCCGCGTTGATGGTGGCGGTGGTGCTGGGGCTGGTGGAGAGCAAGGACGCCTTTGCCGGCTTTGGTCATCCGGCCACATTGGTGGTGGCACTGGTGCTTGTGGTCTCGGCGGGGCTGGTGAAATCCGGTGCGGTGCATCTGATCACCCGCACGCTGGTGGACCAGAGCCGGGCGCTTGGGGCGCATATTGCCCTGATGGGCAGCGTGGGCGCGGTGCTGTCGGCGTTTATGAATAATGTGGCGGCGCTGGCGCTGCTGATGCCGGTGGATATTCAGACCGCGCGCAAAGCGGGACGCGCGCCGGGGCAAAGCCTGATGCCCTTGTCCTTTGCCACCATCCTTGGCGGTATGGCCACGCTGATCGGCACGCCGCCCAACATCATCATCGCCACGATCCGCCATGATACATTGGGTGAGCCGTTCAAGATGTTTGACTTTGCTCCCGTTGGCCTTGCAGCGGCGGCGGCGGGTCTGGCCTTTGTGGCGCTGGTGGGCTGGCGGCTGATTCCGGACCGCTCTGGGGCGGCAGGCGCAACCGAGAGCCAGCTCGCCCCCTATGTGGCCGAACTCACCGTGCCCGAAGAGTCCGAGCTGATCGGCCAGCGGCTCGGCAGTCTGGACACCGAGGCCGAGAAGGCCGATGTGGCCATTCTTGGACTGATCCGAAGCGGCCAGCGCCGCTATGGTCGCGCCTCGGGCGCGCTGTTGCAGGCGGGCGATACCATTGTGCTGGAGGCCACGCCCGAGGCGCTGGATGAGTTCCGCACCACCCTGAAACTCGATTTCTCCGATGCGGCGCGCGAGGAAAAGCTCAAGGCCGCAGGCGATGGGCTGGAGTTGATTGAGGTGGTGGTGCCGGAACATTCCCGCATTGCTGGCCGCAGTGCCCAGGCCGTGGGGCTGGCGTGGCGGCAAAGCGCGGTTCTGTTGGGGATCGCCCGGCAGGGTGAGCGGCTGAAAAAGCACCTGCGTCAGACCGAAGTGGCGGCGGGTGACATTCTGCTGATCCTGTGCCCACGTGATCGCGGCGCAGAGGTGGCAGACTGGCTGGGCTGTCTGCCGCTCGCGGCGCGTGGCCTTTCGGTGACGGCAAATGACAAGACATGGTGGGCCATTGGTCTCTTTGCGGCGGCGGTTCTGGCGGCCTCGGTGGGCTTCCTCTATTTGCCGATTGCACTGGGGCTGGTGGCGATCGGCTATGTGTTGTTGAAAATCCTGCCGGTGGCAGAGATTTATGACCACGTAGAATGGCCGGTGGTGGTGCTCTTGGGGTCGATGATCCCGCTGGGACAGGCGCTGGAGAAATCCGGCGGCACCGAACTCTTGGCCAATGGGCTGGTGGATCTGACGGCGGGAATGCCCGCGTGGGCGATCCTGACGGTGCTGATGGTGGTGACGATGACGCTGTCGGATGTGCTCAACAATACGGCCACGGCAATTGTCGCGGCCCCGGTGGGGATTTCCATGGCCAATGCGCTGGATGTCTCGCCCGATCCGTTTCTGATGGCCGTGGCCGTGGCGGCCTCGGCGGCGTTTCTGACCCCCATCGGGCATAAGAACAACACGCTGGTGCTGGGTCCGGGGGGGTACCGGTTTGGCGATTATTGGCGCATGGGGCTGCCGCTGGAGATCCTCGTGATCGCCGTGTCGATCCCAGCAATCCTGTTCTTCTGGCCGCTCTGATCAAAACCAAACGAGGGAGGGGGAGCTCCCGCCCCTTTATGGATGCGGCAAAGCCACCTCCAAAAGCGTTGGGCCCGGCGGGGGCCGCGCCTTTGGCGCGGCCCCCGCCCCCCCGCGACGCACGAAGGTGCGGCGCAACACCTCAAGCCACCGCCGCGCAAAACCCCGCTTGTCCGCATTCTCTCACTGCGCCCGGACTGGCGTGCCCTCACGGCAGCTCTACACGCAGGGATTGCACGGCGCGGCCCCTTGCGCCTAGGCTCAGACCCAAGGGCATTGCCAATCGAGGAGGAGCGCCATGGCCGCCGCGCATCGAGACAACAGCGCCGATGTCATCGTGATCGGAGCCGGGCTGGCGGGGCTGGTGGCCGCAAATGAGCTGGCAGACCGGGGCAAGCGGGTGATCCTTCTGGAGCAGGAGCCTGCCCATTTCCTCGGTGGTCAGGCGCATTGGAGCCTTGGCGGGCTCTTCATGATTGACACGCCCGAGCAGCGCCGCATGGGCATTCGCGACAGCCTCGATCTGGCGCGGCGGGATTGGGCGGGCAGCGCGCAGTTCGACCGCCCCGAGGACGATAACCCCCGGCAATGGGCCAAGGCCTATCTGGAGTTCGCCGCCAGCGACATGCGCCCGTGGCTGCATGGTCTCGGCCTGCGCTGGTTTCCCGTGGTGGGCTGGGCCGAGCGCGGCGATGGTCGCGCCGAGGGGCATGGCAACTCGGTACCGCGTTTTCACATCACATGGGGCACCGGGCCGGGCGTCGTGGCCCCCTTTGCCCGACGCGTCGAGGCGCATATGACCGCTGGTCGCATAGATGTGCGCTTTCGCCATCAGGTCAGCCACATCATCCAGCAGGGCGGCCAGATCAAAGGCGTTTCGGGCGAGGTGCTGGCCGAGGACACCAGCCCCATCGGTGCGCAAACGAACCGGCAGGAGGTGGGCGAGTTTGAGGTCTATGCCCCCTCGCTCATTGTGGCCTCGGGTGGCATCGGCGGCAATCTGGAGATGGTGCGCGCCAACTGGCCCACCGAGCGTCTTGGCCCCGCGCCCAGCCGCATGGTCTCCGGCGTGCCTGCACATGTGGACGGGCGCATGCTGAAGGTGGCGCAATCCGCAGGGGGCCATATCATCAATGGTGATCGCATGTGGCACTACTGCGAGGGGCTGAGGAACTGGGACCCGATTTGGCCCAACCATGGCATTCGCATCCTGCCCGGCCCCTCATCCCTGTGGTTTGATGCCCATGGCACCCGGCTCCCCGACCCGGCGCTGCCGGGGTTTGACACGCTGGGCACGTTGAAGACGATCCTGGCCACGGGCCAGGATTACAGCTGGTTCATCCTGAGCCAGAAGATCATCCAGAAAGAATTCGCCCTCTCCGGTTCCGAGCAGAACCCGGACCTCACCTCCGGCAAATGGGCCGAGGTGCTGCGCGCGCGGCTGTTGTCCGGCGGCAAGGCCCCGGCCCCGGTGGAAGCCTTCAAGAAACACGGCGCCGATTTTGTGGTGGCGGAGACCCTCTCGGATCTGGTGCGGGGCATGAATGAGATTGGCGATGTGGCGCTGGATGAGGCGCATATCCGAGCACAGATCGAGGTGCGGGATGCGCAGGTCGACAATGGCTTTGCCAAGGACCGTCAAATTCAGGCGATCCATGCGGCGCGCAACTATCGCGGCGACCGGCTCATTCGCACGGCCAAGCCGCACCGTCTGCTGGACCGCGCCAACGGACCGCTGATTGCGGTGCGGCTGAGTATCCTCACCCGCAAAACACTGGGCGGTTTGCACACCACGCTGGACAGCCAGATGATCGGCGCAGACGGCGCGCCACTGCCCGGCCTGTTTGCGGTGGGCGAAGCGGCGGGGTTCGGGGGCGGCGGCTATCACGGCTACAACGCGCTGGAGGGCACATTTCTGGGCGGCTGCCTGTTTTCCGGCCGGCAAGCCGGACGCTCGGATCAGATCGCCTGACCGGTACTAGAAATGATTGCCCGCCCATTGAGCGCATCTTTGGCTGGCGCCATGCCCCTGTGATGAGATACTCAATACCGATGTCCCTACACCCGGAACCCATCTATTTTTACGCCCAAACAGACCCTTACGCGGAGTTTTCAAACTTTGCTCCCTATGGTGTGGCGTTTGACGGCACATGGTGGCGCACGGTGGAGCATTACTTTCAGGCGATGAAGTTTCATGACGCCGACCACCGCGAACGCATTCGCCGCAGCCATAAGCCAAAAGCGGCCAAAGCCCTTGGCATGACACGCGCCATACCGCTGCGCGCGGATTGGGAAGAGGTCAAGGACGACATCATGCTTACCGCTGTCAGGTGCAAATTCCAGACCCACGCGGCACCCCGGCAGCTCCTTCTGAGCACCGGGGATGCACCTCTGATTGAAAATGCGCCGATGGATGCCTATTGGGGCTGTGGCCCGGATGGGCGCGGCCTCAACAAGCTGGGCCAGATCCTGATGACAGTTCGACGCGAGCTGTCAGGCAACGCAGATGTCGGCAGTGCCTGACCAAAGCGCAGGGGGGCAGGGTGCGCCCGTCCTGACCACATGTCTTAGCCGCTGGTTTCCACAAGGCTGTCGTCTTCGACCTCGCGGCTATAGCGCAACAGCTCGCTGCCCTCGCTGTCCAGCAGGATCAGGACGTCGGGCTCCATTTGGTAGCTGGTCACCTGTGCAAGGAGCGACAGCACCTTTTCTTCCTGCTCCGCCAGTCCCTCGGGGCAGGCCATCATGGTGCCGGCGATCTTGTCGGGGAAGGTGATCTCTTCACCCTCGATCTCGACGTCCCCCATAAACCGGTTACATCCGGCGCTGGTGCCAAAGCGGCCGTTTTCGTCAAAGCTCAGGTCAAGGCCACGCCCCTCCAGCGGGGGCTCGCCCTCGATCTGGCTCAGGGTCCACTCTGTCTCGGCTAACGGTGGTTTTGCAGGTTCCGTGGCACGGGTCTGCGCGCCCATCACGATGGCGGAGGCGGCCACCAATACGGCGGCGATAAAGGCTCTTCGGGTTGTTTGCATGGGTCCCATTCCCAATTGTGTCTGTCTCGAAAGACAAACGTGGGAAGCGGCAGGGGCCGTCGCAAGGGGACCTGCAAAACATGCAGGCGGGATGCGCGAAAAGACGCGCATCCCGGCGGTCAGGTGCCTAGAGCGGCCACAAAAGCGGAATGACCGCCGAAGCCAGCAATCCCATCGAGAGATTGAGCGGAATGCCCACCCGCAAGAAGTCCGAGAATTTGTAGCCGCCGGGGCCATAGACCAGCATATTGGTCTGATAGCCAATGGGCGTGGCAAAGGAGGCCGAGGCCGCCACCATCACCGCAATCACCAGCGGGCGCGGATCAAGCCCCATCGCCTGAGCCAGCCCCACCGCAATCGGCGTGACCACCACGGCCACCGCGTTGTTCGAGACGAGTTCGGTCAGCACCGAGGTCAGCAGATAGACCGCCCAGACAAGGAAGAACGGCGGCAGATCGGCCAGAACCGGCGAAATGCCACTGACGATGAGTTTGACCGCGCCGGAGCTTTCAAGTGCGGCCCCGATGGCCAGCATGGAGAAGATCAGCGCCAGCAAACGCCCGTCGATAAAGGAAAACGCCTCGTCCGCGTCGATACAGCGGGTTGCCAGCACCAGCGCCACCGCAAGGATCGACAGCATCAGGATCGGTGCCAAGCCAAAGGCCGCGCCGATGACGATCCCCACCATCGCGGCCACCGCCACCGGCGCATGGCTGCGCCGATAGGCGCGCTGCGTGGGCTGGGAGACATCGGCCATGTCCATTTCGGCGGCAAGGCGCTGGATATCCCCCGGTGCACCCTCCAGAAGCAATGTGTCGCCCACGCGCACCACCAGATCGTCGAGCTGCACGCCGATGTTCTGATTGCGCCGGTGCACCGCCAGCACATAGACGCCGTAGCGGCGGCGCAGGCGCATGGCGCCAAGGCTGCGGCCCACCATGCGGCAGCCCGGCGTGATCAGCACCTCGACCGTTTTGGTCTCCACGGCGGAGACCTGATCGACGCGCTTCAGTTCCTTGTTGCGTTGCAGGCTCAGAAGTTCCGTCATCTTGGTGCGCAGGACCACGCGGTCGCCCACTTGAAGCTCCACCCCTTCGAGGTTGCGGCGCAGGGAGTCATCGCCCCGGATCACATCGATCAGCCGTACGCCGGGGCGTTTGAACAGCTGCACGCCGGTGACTTCGCGCCCGATCAGGTTGCTGTCGGGGGGGATTACGGCTTCGGTGAAGAATTTCATCCTGGAGCGGTCGGAGAGCATCGAGGCCATGCTGTCGCGTTCCGGCAGCAGGCGCGGGGCGATGAAACGCAGGTAGATCAGGCCCCATGCGACCACCACGATGCCCAGGGGCGTGACCTCAAAGATCGAGAAGGGCTTCAGGCCCTGCGCGCGGGCCACACCATCGACGAGCAGGTTGGTCGAGGTGCCGATCAGGGTGAGCGTGCCGCCCAGAACCGCCGCATAAGACAGCGGAATCAGCATCTTGGAGGGCGAGACATTGAGCGTGCGGGCGATCTGGATAAAGACCGGGATCATCACCACCACCACCGGCGTGTTCGATACAAAGGCCGAGGCGATCACCACAAAGCCCATCAGGAGCGCGATCGCCATCTTCGGACTGACCTCGGCCTTCTTGCGTGCGACCGAGGTGAAGGCATCCAGCGCGCCAGTGCGCACCAGCGCGCCCATGATCAGGAACATCGCCGCGATGGTCCAGGGCGCGGGGTTTGCCAGCACCGGCAGCGCCTGGTCATAGGGCAGCACGCCGGTCACCAGCATCAGGGAGACACCGCAGAGGGCCACCACTTCGGTCGGGTAGGTTTCGCGCAGAAAGGCCACGAACATGCCAAGGACGATCAGCAGCGCCAGAATTGCGCTTGAGGTGTCACCCGATTGAAAGAGAAACATAGAGATCCAGTATGCCAGGGTTGCGCCCGCCGCACTCCGGGGCGGGGCTTCAGCCGACGGGCAGTTTCACCGATCCTGTGGCGCGCAGCAAGCGATTGTCGCAGCAAAAAATCTGGGACTGCGGCAGGATCTGCGCCGCTGCCACCGCTGCGGGGACGACATCCGGACGCCGCCGGCACCGCGGCGAGCGCCCGCCGCCCCATGCAGCGGTCGTCTGCCGTCCGATGTCGCGTGATGACAGAGCGGAACACAGGCCGGGGGCGCTCCCGCCCGTCGTCATGCTTTTTGATAAAAGCCCTCCTCCCGTTGGGCCGGGCACCGCACGCTTGCGTGCGGTGCCCGGCCCAACCGCGGCCGTTTCTCTGGCGCAGGCCAGAGCAGCGTGCCGTGGGCGGGAGCGCCCCCGTCTTGCGGTGCGCCCGACTGTCAGGTCGTCTCTCTGTGGCTTCGCACCGGGACCGTCGCCACCGGGCAAAAGCCCGAGCTTCGTGACCGGCTCGCCATGCCTACCGATCATCCGGCGGTCAGCCTGCGCACGTGTCGGGCATGAAGAGGGCGGAGAGGTTTTAGCGTCGGTGGGGAAATGGGAATGAGATCGTGGGGAGTTGGCAGGGGCGAGAGCCGCGTGAGGCGTTTGGTCCGGAGGCTCGGGCGCTGCCAGTGCCGACGTCAACGCGCCGCAGGCCTGTGTGAGGCAGGAGATCCCGCTTGCCGGAAGCGTGGACGCGCGGGGCGCGAACCAGAAGCAAAACGACGCTACGCCCGTCGTTCAATGCGGCGCAGGCCGGGTTTGCTCCCGGCTGGGCGGCGTTCGCGCCTTAGAGCAAACGGCGCGGGTGCAGGGGTCAGGGGGCGGCCTGCTGCAGGAGGCCGCCCTGGCGTACCATCTCGATGCGTTTGGCGGCCCCGGTGCGATCATCTGTTTCGACATAGACGCCGGACAGCGTCGCCGCCCCGGAGGCTGGGGTAAACCGCCCCTTGGGCATGCCGGTCAGGAACCGGCGCATCGGCTCGGCCTTGTCCATGCCGATCACCGAATTGTAGTCGCCGCACATGCCGGCATCGCTCAGATAGGCGGTGCCGCCCTCGAGGATCTGGGCATCGCCCGTCGGCACATGGGTATGGGTGCCCACCACCAGCGAGGCCCTGCCATTGCAGAAATGCCCCATCGCCATCTTCTCCGACGTGGCTTCGCAATGCATGTCGACAATGATCGCCTGCGCCAGACCACCGCGCGGGTGCGATTTCAGCACGCTTTCGACGGCGCCAAACGGGTCGTCAAAGGCGCGTTTCATGAACACCTGTCCCAGCACCTGCGTCACCAGCACCTTCTGGCCGCCACGGGCGGTGAACAGCCGATGCCCGCGTCCGGGGGCGCCTTTGGCAAAGTTCAATGGCCGCACGATGCGGCTGTCCTGTTCGATGTATTGCAGCATGTCTTTCTGATCGAAAGCATGATCGCCCAGAGTCACGCAATCGGCCCCGGCATCAAACAGGATCTTGGCATGATCGCCCGAGAGCCCCATGCCGTTGGAGGCGTTTTCGCCGTTCACCACGACAAAATCGAGCCGCCAGTCCGCGCGCAGGCGCGGCAGGGTTTCGGTAATCGCCGCACGTCCCGCGCGGCCCATGACATCGCCAAGAAACAGAATTCGCATGCCCCCGGAATAGGCGCAGTGGCGGGCGGCGGCAAGGGGCAAAGCTGTGGGTCCTGCGGCGCAGACCGGGGCGCGGGACCGCAGCCGCGCTCCACCTCAGCCGTCTTGTCCCAATGCAGCCCCCGCCGCCCGGCGCACCGCAAGGGTGATCTCGCGCAGGGCGGGGGCCATGATCCGGCTCACCTGCCAATACAGCGGCGTATCGAGCCGGCTGCCCGGCACCAGCTCCACCAGATCACCACGCGCCAGATAGGGGCGCGCCAGCACTTCGGGGTTCATCCCCCAGCCCAGCCCGGCGGCGGCCGCATCCAGAAACGCCTGCGTGGAGGACAGGTAATGCGCGGGCGGTATGATCGCCGCCGCCACATGCGTCTCCAGCCAGCGATGCTGCAAGCGGTCCTTGGCGTTGAAGATCATGCAGGGCGCATGGCGGGCCGCCTCTGCCGTCAGCCCCTCCGGGAACCAGCGTGCCACATAGGCGGGGCTGGCCGTGGCCACATACGACAGCCGCCCCAAGGCATGCACATCGCAGCCGCTCACCGGCTGCGCCTCTGCCGTGACCGCCGCCGACACCGCGCCGCGCCGCAGCCAGTCGGTGCTGTGGTCCTGATCGTCGATCACCAGATCAAACAGCACCCCCTCGGCGGCGACCATCGCCTGCACAAACCAGGTGGCTAGGCTGTCGGCATTGACCGCAACCTTCAGCCGTGCCGGTTTGTCGGTGGTCTCCAGCGACAGATCCCGGCCCAGGCGGCGCTCCAGCAGGGCGACATCCTCGGCATGTTTGGCGATGCGCAGCCCGGTTTCGGTGCCGGTGCAGGGGCTGGTGCGGTTCACCAGCGGCGTGCCGACCCGATCCTCCAGCGCCTTGATCCGCTGCGAGACCGCCGAGGGCGTCACGCCAAGCGCCGCCGCCGCCGCATCAAAGCTGCCGAGTTGCAGCACCGCCGAGAGAGCGGCGAGGTGAGGGGGATCGAAGTTCATTAGCTGTGCTTAATTAAGGTGAGTATCTTTAATTGGATTACGCCAACACCAGCGGTTAGTCAAAGGCAACCGCCCCCGGGCGTTGCGCATTGACACAAAAGGACAAAGCCCCATGCAGCCCATCTCGATGACCCCGGACATGCTGCCGACCCTGATGGCAGGCTTTGGCCTTGGCTTTAGCCTGATCCTTGCGATCGGGGCGCAGAACGCCTTTGTTCTGCGCCAAGGCATCCGGGGCCAGCATGTGCTGCCCATCGTGTTGACCTGCGCGGTCTCGGACGCGCTGCTGATCACCGCCGGGGTGGCGGGGTTTGGCACGCTCACCGCGGCGGTGCCGTGGTTTGAAACCGCGATGCGCCTTGGCGGCGTGCTGTTCCTGACGTGGTACGGGCTGCGCGCGCTCCGGGCGGCGTGGACAGGGGGCGCGGCGCTCAGGACCGAAGGGCAGGGCGTGCAGACCGCGCTCTGGCCTGCGGTGCTGACCTGTCTGGCGTTTACCTGGCTAAACCCGCATGTCTATCTCGATACGGTGGTGCTGCTTGGGGCGATCTCGGCGCAATACACACCGGCGTGGATCTTTGGCCTTGGTGCGGTCACGGCCTCCTTTGCCTTCTTCTTCCTGCTTGGCTTTGGCGCCCGGCTCCTGGCGCCCGTGTTTGCGCGGCCCCGCGCATGGCAGGTGCTGGACGCGCTGATCGGCGTGGTGATGCTGGCGCTGGCGTTGAAACTCGCCCTGATGTGAGCGGGCGCGCAGGGTCTGTGCAAAACCAACAGGCTGTCAGAGCAGCGCCCGTGGCCTAGCTTAGGGGGAACGCGGCGAGGAAAGGACAGGCCCATGAGCTGGAACCCGACACTGGAACCCAAGTGCCCCGATGCAGGCAGCCTCGACAGTATCGAGACGCTGATCATTCCCCGCGCCCGCGACATCGGCGGGTTTGAGGTGCGCCGCGCCTTGCCCGCACCCCGGCGTCAGATGGTGGGGCCGTTCATCTTTTTCGATCAGATGGGCCCGGCAGAGTTCATCACCGGCGGCGGCATCGACGTGCGCCCGCATCCGCACATCGGCCTTGGCACCGTCACCTATCTTTATCAGGGCGAGTTTGAACACCGCGACAGCCTCGGCACCCATCAGATGATCTACCCGGGCGAGGTCAACTGGATGGTCGCCGGCAATGGCGTCACCCATTCCGAGCGCACCTCTGAGGCGACCCGCAAGGGGCACAGCAACCTCTTTGGCATCCAGACATGGATCGCGCTGCCCGAAGACAAGGAAGACATGACGCCGGTGTTTGAACACCACGGCAAAGAGGCGCTGCCGCATCTTCTGGGCGAGGGCAAGGACGTGCGGCTGATCCTCGGCTCCGCCTGGGGCGAGCGCGCGCCTGTGACCATGCTGTCAGAGACCTTTTATGCCGATGTCATTCTGGACGCCGGGGCCAAGCTGCCGATGCCGGATGATCATGAGGATCGTGGGCTTTATATCACCCGCGGCGCGGTCGAGATTGCAGGCCAGACCTTTGAGGCGGGGCAGATGATGGTGTTTCGCCCCGGCGATGCGATCACCGTGACCGCCGGGCCGGAGGGCGCACGGCTGATGGCGCTGGGCGGCGAGACCATGGGCGGGCCGCGCCACATCTGGTGGAACTTCGTCGCCTCCTCCAAGGAAAAGATCGAAGAGGCCAAACTGGCCTGGGCGCGCGGCGATTTTGCCAATAACCCGCGCTTTCACCTGCCGCCCGGCGATGACGCGGAATTCATCCCGTTACCAAACTGTTAAGGCCCCAAGCTGATGTGCCGGGTCAGGTTTATCCGGTCGAGAAATGCGCTGTCGTGGCTCACCACGATGAGCGCGCCGTCATAGTCCCGCAGCGCGGCCTCCAGGGCCTCAACCGCGTCTAGGTCGAGGTGGTTTGTCGGCTCGTCCAGCACCAATAGCTGCGGCGGCACCGGGCGGCCAAGGGTGCAGGCCAGCCCCGCCCGCAACCGCTGCCCGCTGCTGAGTGCGCCCGCCAACTGCAAACCATCCTCGGCGCGAAACCGAAACCGCGCCAGCGCCGCACGGGCCTCATTCAGGGTGGCTGCGGGGCTGAGGCGCTGGAAGTTCTCCACCAGCGTCTCGGAGGCCTCCAGCAGGCTCACATGCTGATCCAATAGCGCAGTATCTGCGTGGCGTTCCACAGATCCGGCGCGGGGGGCCAGCTGCCCGAGGATTACCGACACAAGCGTGGTCTTGCCGCTGCCATTGGGGCCGTGCAGCGCAATCTGTTCCGGCCCGGTGATCTCCAGCGACATATCCCGCAACACGTCGCCGGTGCCGTAGCCAGCGGTGATCCCGTGCAGGGTCAGGATGCGCGTGCTGGGCTGCACCCCGGTTGCCGGAATGTCCATGCGGATCGGCTCAAGTATTTCGATACGCGCGCGCGCCTCCGCCAGCGCCTCATCCGCCGCCGCCTGCCGCGCCTCGCGCAATCGCACGCCTGCGCCTTTAGAGGCCTCGGCGCGCTCTCTTGCCTTGTCCATCAGGACTTTGGGCTGGCTTCCTGAGGCACGCGCCGCCTTGCCCGCGCTGTCGCGCCGCGCCTTGCGCTCGGCGGCCTCCTGCGCGCGGCGGGCGGTGTCCTTGCGGGCTTTTTCGGCCTCGTTCAGATCATGATGCGCCGCCGCCAAGGCTGCGTGTTTTTCCGCCCGATAGTGGCCGTAGGGCCCATTAAAGCGGCTGGCGCCAAGCGGGCTCAGCTCCACGATGGCATCCATGTCGTCGAGCAGTTCGCGATCATGGCTCACCACCAGCGCGGTGCCCCGCCAGTCGCGCAGAACCTGCCGCACCGTGGCGCGCCCTTCGGTGTCGAGGGTATTGGTCGGCTCGTCCAGCAGCAGGATATCCGGCTTCTGAAACAGCAGCGCCGCCAGAGCAAGCCGGGTGCGTTGTCCGCCCGACAGCTGCGCCAGCGTGGCCTCCGGGCGCAGCGACAGACCGCAACGTTGCATGGCGGCCTCCATCCGGGCGGGTAGGGTCCAATCGGCCTCGGCCAGATCGGCGGCACTCGCGCAGCCCGCCTCAGCACGCGTCAGCCGCGCCAGACCGGGGGCCGCGCCAAACAGCTCCGCGACCGTCAGGTGATCTTGCGCGGCCACCTCCTGTCGCATCCAACCGACCGTGCCGGTGGTCACGATACGACCCGATGCAGGTGGCAGATCCCCCGCAATCAGACGCAGCAGCGTCGTCTTGCCGGTGCCATTGCGGCCAACAATCCCGGTGCGACCGGGGTGAAAACTGAGAGTGATGTCCGAGAGAACAGGTCGTGCGTCAGCGGCGGACCAATGCAGGCTGTCGAGACGGACGGAGGCGTTGGGAGAGGGCATGATAAAGAACCACGTGCAGCGACACAAACAGGGCGAGTGCGGCAAGGGTCTGGATCATGGATAGGGTCTTCCTCTGTTGCTCCTGCCAAGAAACATATGCGCCAGAACGCGAAAGGCAAGAGGTCTCGACAGGACCGACACGTCAGGCAAGACTGCGCTTATGCGTTGCGCGCAGTGCCTTGGAGACAGAAACCACCGGAGACAGCAGAGACCGCAGATGCCCATGCCCTGGACATATCGACATTCTTCAAAAGAATTCAGCGCCTTCCTTGAGGATGTCAAAGAAGAGATGAGCCTTCAGTCCGACAATTCTGCCTATACGGCGGTGGAAGGCGTGTTGCTGGTGTTTCGCCGCCGACTGACAGCGCAGGATGGACTGGCCTTTGCGTCGGTGCTGCCATCGGTACTGCGCGCGATCTTTGTCAAGGACTGGGATGTCAGCCAACCGCCGGTGCCTTTTGGCGACCGCGCCAGCCTGACCCGCGAAGCACAGGCCCTGCGCCCGCATCACAATCTGACGCCGGACAACGCCATCGAAGCCACCGCCCGCGCCCTGCGCCGCTCGATCCGACAGCAGGATCTGGACCGGGTGCTGGCGCGCCTGCCGGAGGGGGCGGAGGCATTCTGGCACGTAGAGGTCAGCGACCCGCGCGAACTGGAGCAGCGCATCATCTGATCTTCTGCGCGCAGGGCGCGGTCCGTGTATCCATCATCGCTGCGCAAAAGGGGTACAATATTTCACAAGTGAAGGGTTGTTTTGCCCCCGCAATGGGTGTCTGCTTGCGCCCATGAGCGATGCAACCCTGACCAAAGAGATGGCAAGCCAGCCAGCGTCCAACCCCATGCGCGGTGTCTTCTGGATGCTGGTGACGGGGCTTAACTTCGTGGCGGTGACGGCGCTGGTGAAATACATGGGGCCGCGCATCCCTCCCGCCGAGAGCGCGTTCTTGCGCTATTTGCTGGGGCTGGTGTTCCTGATCCCGATGATCGGCTCGCTCCGGGCGGCGACCTGGACCCCGAACCTGCACGGTCTGTTCGCGTTGCGCGGTGGGGTACATGCGCTGGGGGTCATCATGTGGTTCTTTGCCATGACCCGCATTCCGCTGGCCGAGGTCACGGCGATGAACTACCTCTCGCCGGTCTATGTGACGCTGGGTGCTGCGATTTTTATGGGTGAAAAACTGGCCTTTCGCCGCATCGCCGCGGTTGCGGTGGCGCTGTTGGGGGTGGTGGTGATCCTGCGGCCCGGGTTCCGCGCGGTCTCTCCCGGACATCTGGCGATGCTGGTCACGGGGTTTGCCTTTGGGATCTCTTATCTTCTGGCCAAGACCATGGTGGGGCGCACCAATCCCACGGTGGTGGTGGCGATGCTGTCGCTCTGGGTGACGATCGGTCTGGCGCCCTTCGCGCTGGCGAACTGGGTGACGCCGACACTTTATGAACTGGCGGTGCTGTTCGGCGTGGCCTGTTTCGCCACTGCGGGCCACTATACCATGACGCTGGCCTTTGCCTCCGCGCCGTTGACGGTGACGCAGCCCGTCACCTTCCTGCAGCTGATCTGGGCGACGCTCCTCGGGGCGCTGGCCTTTGGCGAGAGCGTCGATGTTTGGGTCGTCCTCGGCGGCACCATGATCCTGGGCGCCGTGACCTTTATCACCTGGCGAGAAGCGATGCTGAAACGGCGCGCCATCACGCCGGCCCCGCATGCGATGAAATCCTGAACGCAGTGGCCTGCGCGCTCCGCCGTGTGGCAGAAATTAACAAAAACTTGAACGGCTTACCGTCCGGTCTGTCGTCAAGCGGTTACATTTCTGTCATAGATGCGAATGCGGAACGACCATCTTACGTAAGGATGCCATGGCCTTGCATCAGATCAGAGGGCTGTTGTGGCTGGCGCTGGCGCTGGGCCTGTCGACCTCTGCGCAGGCCGGGCTGGAGATCTGCAACGACACCAGCGCCCGGCAACGGGTGGCCATCGGCTACAAGGCGACCGCGGACTGGAGCTCGACGGGCTGGTGGGACCTCGCGCCGCAAGAGTGCAGCGATGTGGTCGCCGGCGCGTTGCAGCATCGGTTCTACTATCTGCGGGTGGAAACCGAGGGCTGGGAGTTTCAGGACGACAAGCTGGGATTCTGCGTCGACGACAGCGATTTTCGCATCACCGGCGACACCAACTGTGCCCTCCGGGGCCATCGGCAGGAAAACTTTGCCCGCATCGATACCGGCATCGCGGCGGTTCAGCACAGCCACCGGCTCAGTGCCAATCTGATCCCCGGACGTGGCGTCGGCGCGCCCCGGGCGATCACCGCGCCCGAATTCAGCGGCGTTGCGGTGTTTCAGGACTGCCAACTGGACACGGCCCCCTATGTTAGCTTTTGCACCTTCATCGGGGCCGGGCGGCGGTTTCTGGTCTATGACGACAGTCGCATCGATCCGGCGCTCTGGCAGCAGCTTGCGGAGTTGCCGCAGGGGCGGCGGGTGGCGATTTCCGGTCAGCGCGCCGATCTGTTCGACACCACTTCCGAACTGGTGCTGCGTCAGGCGGAGTTGCAACCCGTCAACGCCGCCGACCGGCTGTTGGCGCGGTTGCAGGGGACCTGGCGGCGCATGACCGACCCGGACGACAGCTTCCGCGTCAGTGGTGCCGAACGGGTGAACACCTATGCCGGGGCGGAAACGTCGGTGGAGTATCTCTCCATACAGGACCACTGCGGCGCGCATAGCGGGCAGGGGCCGTATCTCTTTACCTGGGCCAATACCGCCGGGACGCATCTCTGTTACCGGCTGGAGCATGTCTCCGGGCAGGACCTGTCGCTGGTCTATCTGCCGCAGGGCACCACGCTCCGGTATCACCGCGACGGCTGAGCCGCCCGGCATCGCCCGCAGGTCCCGCCCGACACACGCATCGCGCGGCAGAGATCCCGCACCTGTTCAGGCGACCAATTCGCGCGAGGTCACCAGATCCACCACCCGATGGGCGGCGCGACGGGCGGCGGCGGTGTCCAGCGGCCCCTCGGACTGTGCCGCCTGAAGCCAGACCCCGTCCATGTAGCTTTGCAGCGCCTGACGCGCGGTCTCGACCTGTTCGGGCGGCACCAGTTGGCTCAACTCGGCGACAAAATGGCTTCGGACCCGGGCCCGATTGATTCGGTGCAGCCGCGCCAGACTGGTGGAATAGGGCGCATTGGCCCAGAATTGCATCCAGATGCTGCACTGCGGCACGGTGTAAAGCGAATCTGCAAAGTTCGCATCCATCACCGCATAGAGCCGTTCGAGCGGTGTTTCGGCCTGTGCATAACCCGCCACCATGGCGGCGCGCAGCTTGCGCAGAAGGTGGCGCATCGTGGCCTCCATCAGCCCTTCCTTGGAGCCGAAATAATAGCTGATCGAGGCCGCGGAGGCGCCGGCTTCACGCGCGATTTCCGCCATGGTTACAGTCCCATAGCCCCGCTTGTGTACGGTGACGATGGTGGCTTCGATCAGTTCTTCGTTGCGGATGTCGCGGATGCGTTTGCGTGCCATAAAATGAGAGTGCGTCAGCTTGGTTTAAGATTCAATATTTCACTTCAAAAAACCAAAACTTGAATGGCCATTCAAAATTTGGTTAGCTTAGTCAGGCCGGGATCGCGTGATCCCGGTCACCAACAACAATAACATCGACCCGAGGAGGCGCCAGCCCGCGCCTCTGCGACTTATTCACTGGGAGGTGAAATATATGACATACCTGATTTCCGCAGGCATTCTGCTGGCCTTTGCGCTGGTGGCATTCTGCGTCATCAAGTGGTGGAACCTGGAGGTGGTCGGCGTCACACCCGTGCCGCTGTTCACATTCATCGCGATCCTGTTCACATCCGGCCTCGACGTCGGCCTCATCATGTTCCCGCTGGCCTGGGACTTCCCGCTATATGCGGATGTGGAGAACAATCCCGCCTATGGGTTCACCAACCCGCTGGCGCTGGAGTTCGGTTTCTGGGGCTTCCTGATCTGGGGCTTCTACTTCCTGACCACCTTCTATTTCTGCGTCATCGAACCGCGGGTGAAGTTCTTCGAGATCCCGGTGGTCAAGTGGATCAACAACATCGTCATCATTGGCACCTGTGCCTTCACCGGTGCGCTGTTCCTGATCTATCTGCCATATTACGCCACCTTCATGGGCGACGGCGAGACGGTGATCCCGGCCTTCTACGTCATCACCTTCCTGGTGATCCTGTTTGCGGCCTTCTCCTCGACCGACATCAAATACGTGCGTATCCTGTCGCTGGGCTCCACCGGCCTGTTTGCGGCGCTGATCCTGGGCATGTGGGCCTATTCCGGAATGGGGCTGGGCGAGTTTGCAGGCACCGCCGGCAACATCGGCGGCTATTTCGCCAACATCCACAAGTTCGTGCTGCCGCTCACCGACTACCATGAGTTCTACCTGTTCTGGTGGTTTGCCTGGTCGATCATGATCGGTCAGTTCACCTCGCGCTTTGTCGGTGGTCTGAAGACCTGGCAGGTGCTGGCGGCGCTGCTGATCTTCCCGTCGATCCCGCTCGGCGTGTGGTTCTCGGTGCTCTACTACTACCACCTGAATGAGATCCCGACGACGCTGTTCATCAATGTCTCGATGATGGTTGTGGGCGTGGTCTTCGTGATCAACTCGTTTGACTCGCTGATCCGCCTCTATACCGACAACCTGAACCTCACCAGCAAACGCTTTGGCAAGCTGCCCTATATCCTGGGCAACGCGGTTGTGCTCTTTGCGCTGACCGTCGCCTTCCAGAGCCAGTGGCTGCAGATCCAGTGGATCGGTGCCGTGGTGATCGGTCTCTACGTGGCCTGCCTGATCTACATCTTCGCCACCAAACGCGACGAGGTCATGGCGATCGAGGCCAGCCCGGAAGAAAACGATCTGGACTTCTCCAAGATCGAAGCGGTGCACTAAGACGCACCTCCGGTGTCGCCCGGCCTGTGCCCGCAGGCGGGGCGACACCATCCAGGGGCCGCTACCGACCCATGCAAGAGTGACGCTGCTCGCGCCCTTCCTGCATGTGCCGGTCCCCGAAAAACCGCACAGCTTCGTGTGCCGCATCTGCGGGCACGGAGGATTATCACACCGTTCCGCAGACGCGCGGGACCCACGCTGACCTGAGAAGGAAAGAGGCGAGAGACATGACACATCCGGCCCAGCCCAAAGCCAGCCATTTCATCAATGGCGCCTATGTCGAAGATACCTCCGGCACCCCGATCCCGGTGATCTATGCCGCCACCGGCGAAGAGATCGCCACCGTCTATGCCGCCACCCCGGCGATCGTCGAACAGGCGCTGACCTCGGCGCAGGCGGCGCAGAAGATCTGGGCCAAGACCGCCCCGACAGAACGCGGCCGGGTGCTGCGCCGGGCGGCCGACATCATGCGCGAACGCAACCATGACCTGTCGGTGCTGGAAACCTATGACACCGGCAAGCCCTTGCAGGAAACGCTGGTCGCCGATGCCACCTCCGGCGCCGATGCGCTGGAATATTTCGGTGGTCTGGCGGCAAGCCTGACGGGCGAGCATATCCCGCTGGGCGAGGATTGGGTCTATACCATCCGCGAACCGCTGGGCCTCTGCGTCGGCATCGGCGCCTGGAACTACCCGACCCAGATCGCCTGCTGGAAGGGCGCGCCCGCATTGGCCTGTGGCAACTCGATGGTGTTCAAACCCTCCGAGACCACGCCGCTCTGCGCGCTGAAAGTGGCCGAGATCCTGATCGAGGCGGGCGCGCCTGCGGGCCTGTTCAACGTGGTGCAGGGCATGGGTGAGGTCGGCGGCTCGCTGGTCACCGACCCGCGCGTCGACAAGGTCTCGCTGACCGGCTCCGTGCCCACCGGCAAGAAGGTCTACGCCGCCGCCGCCGAGGGCATGAAACACGTGACCATGGAGCTGGGCGGCAAGTCACCGATGATCGTCTTTGAAGACGCCGACATCGAGAACGCCATCTCCGGTGCGATCAACGGCAACTTCTATTCCTCCGGTCAGGTGTGTTCGAACGGCACCCGGGTGTTTGTGCACAAGGACATCAAGGAGAAATTCCTCACCCGTCTGGCCGAGCGCACAGCGACGGCCAAACTGGGCGACCCGATGGATGAGAGCGTCAGCTTCGGCCCGATGGTCAGCGAGCGTCAGATGGAGATCGTGCTGGGCTATATCGAGAAGGGCAAGGCAGAGGGCGCCCGGCTGATCTGCGGCGGCGGACGCGCCGATATGGATGGCTACTACGTGCAGCCCACCGTCTTTGCCGATGTCACCGACGATATGACCATCGCCCGCGAAGAAATCTTTGGCCCGGTCATGTGTGTGCTGGATTTCGACAGCGAAGACGAGGTGGTGGCGCGCGCCAATGACACCGAATTTGGTCTCTCGGCAGGGGTCTTCACCATGGATTTCACCCGCGCCCACCGGGTGATCGGTCAGCTTGAGGCCGGCAGCTGCTTTATCAATTCCTACAATGACGCACCGGTCGAGGCGCCCTTTGGCGGCGTCAAAGCCTCTGGTGTGGGGCGTGAAAACTCCAAGGAGGCGATCAAGCACTTCAGCCAGGTGAAGTCGGTCTATGTGCGCATGGGCGATTGCGAAGCAGCCTTCTGAGGTCTGCACCTGAACGATAGGGCGCGTCCTTTTGGACGACGCCCACCCACCCGCCCCGTCGCCCAAAAGGACGCGGGCGAACTGAGACGTTATGCCTTGTGGTCAGCCCCGGCGGGTGCGGCCCTGTGACAGGAGAATGGACGCGATGAACGCGGATTACGTGATTGTTGGGGCCGGCAGCGCAGGCTGTGCCATGGCTTACCGTCTGAGCGAGGCGGGGAAATCGGTGCTGGTGATCGAACATGGCGGCACCGATGCAGGCCCGTTCATCCAGATGCCGGGCGCATTGAGCTACCCGATGAATATGGCGATGTATGACTGGGGCTACAAATCCCAGCCCGAGCCGCATCTGGGCGGGCGCGAGCTGGTCACCCCGCGCGGCAAGGTGGTCGGTGGCTCGTCCTCGATCAACGGCATGGTCTATGTGCGCGGCCATGCGGGCGATTATAACCACTGGGCCGAGAGCGGCGCCACAGGCTGGTCCTATGCCGATGTTCTCCCGTATTTCAAACGCATGGAGACCTGGGACGACCGCGGCCATGGCGGCGATCCCGACTGGCGCGGCAAAGATGGCCCGCTGCATGTCACCCGTGGCCCGCGCGACAACCCGCTGCATGATGCCTTTGTGAAGGCCGGGCAGCAGGCGGGCTATCCGGTCACCAAGGACTACAATGGCGAGCAGCAAGAGGGCTTTGGCCCGATGGAGATGACGGTCCACAAGGGCCGCCGCTGGTCCGCCGCCAACGCCTATCTGAAGCCCGCCCTGAAGCGCGACAATTGCACCAAGATCCGCGCGCTGGCCCGCAAGGTGGTGATCGAAGACGGCCGCGCCGTTGGTGTCGAAGTTGAGCGCGGTGGCCAGATCGAGGTGATCCGTGCGGATGTGGAAGTGATCCTCGCAGCCTCTTCGCTCAACTCGCCAAAGCTGCTGATGCTCTCGGGCATTGGTCCCGCCAAACATCTGGCCGAACACGGCATCGACGTCATCGCAGACCGCCCCGGCGTCGGCCAGAACCTGCAGGACCACCTGGAGTTCTATTTCCAGTTCGCCTCCAAAAAGCCGATCACGCTCTATAAATACTGGAACCTCTTCGGCAAGGCGCTGGTCGGGGCGCAGTGGCTCTTTACCAAGACCGGGCTGGGTGCGTCGAACCAGTTCGAGAGCGCGGCCTTCATCCGGTCGGACAAGGGGATCGACTACCCGGACATCCAGTATCACTTCCTGCCGCTGGCGGTGCGCTATGACGGCAAGGTCGCTGCCGAGGGGCACGGGTTCCAGGCCCATGTCGGCCCGATGCGTTCTGCCTCGCGCGGTGAGGTCACACTGGCCAGCGCCGATCCCAATGCCGCGCCGAAGATCCTGTTCAACTACATGTCGACCGAGCAGGACTGGATCGATTTCCGCAAATGCGTGCGCCTGACCCGCGAGATCTTTGCTCAGGACGCGATGAAACCGTACCTGAAGCATGAGATCCAGCCCGGCACCGACCTGCAGACCGATGAGGAGATCGACGGGTTCCTGCGCGAACACGTCGAAAGCGCCTATCACCCCTGCGGCACCTGCAAGATGGGCGCGGTGGATGACCCGATGGCGGTGGTTGACCCCGAATGCCGGGTGATCGGCGTCGAGGGGCTGCGGGTCGCCGATAGCTCCATCTTCCCGCGCATCACCAACGGCAACCTCAACGGGCCCTCGATCATGACCGGCGAGAAAGCCTCTGACCATATCCTTGGCCGACGCCTGCCGTCGTCGAATGCCGAACCTTGGTTCAATCCGAACTGGCAGACCGCACAGCGCTGAACCCTGCACTGTCGGTCACGACTGGCCGCCCCCTGCATCCGCAGTGGGGCGGTTTTTTATTCACATGCCCGAGAGTCCTGTTGGTCGGTGAGCGGACCTTGACAGTCGACATGGGTTGATGTGGTTTGAATTACTTAAACAAAATCGCACGGAATTCGCAGTTTATATGAGGAGAGGCCTTAACTAATGAGCCATCGCGAACAGGAAAGTTCCGCACGGGAAGCCATCAAGTTGTTGATTGGGCGACCAGAAGGCGATGACAGCGTGAACTTGTTTGTCGAACATCACTTGTCAGCACTCGAAGCCGATTACTTTTCAGACACCTACGGAACCCCAACGCCCGAGCCGACCAAGATTGTCGATTCTCTAGTATTGGTCGATTCTTGGAGTTCGGAGGACGGTGGCAGCCTAGATACGTTCGATTTCAGCCTTCCAGAGAATGTGACCAACTACCTCTTGTCGGTTCGGTTTGTTGACGACGAAGTCCAAGAAATTTCGATGGAAAGCTGACGACGTTTGGCGAGGCACCGAGTCGAATCGTTTCGCAAAATAGGTTCAAAGCAGGCCAACCTGAATTGAAGTCTGTCCTTCTATTCCTATCCCTGTGCCCGATCAGACAGCTGCTCCGTATCGGAGTGGGGTGGAGCAGGTGCACGGCCTTTCACACGGTTCGAAACCTCTGCCACCACAGGGGATAAAATGTTACGGCGCTTCAAATCGGGCGCTGGTGCGGCACCTTGACTTGAGGCCCGGATATCGCAGCGACGTCATTTGGGGTTTGGAATTCCGCCAAAACTTGATCCCGGTCAAAGTGTGCCTGCGAGTCATCTTCTAAGCTCTTGTCAAACAACGCATTGAAGGAGCGCACACATGTCCCATACCCCGCATGAACTGGCCGAGGAATTCCCCGAAAAAGCCGCTCTGATGAGCGATCTCAAACAGTCAGACGCGCATTTTGCAAAGCTTTCGGAGGAGTACCACGAGGTAAACCGCGCCGTGCACCGCGCCGAAACCAATGTGGAGCCGGTCTCGGAGCAAGCCGAAAGCGAGCTGCGCAAGACGCGCGCCGCCCTCAAGGATGAGATCTGGGGCATCCTGTCCAAGGCCTGAGCCTTCCTGATGAACACCAAGGGTCGCCCGGATTTGGGCGGCCCTTTTGCATGACTAGTTGACCCGGTAGGGCAGCACGCTGCGCTCATTGGTATCGACCGACAGGCGTCGCTCCAGCGGCGGCACCGAGCGCTGGTGGCAATGCTGGCGCTCGCAAATTCGGCATGAAATGCCGATGGGTTCAAAGGCCGAGGCCTGCGTCACATCCAGCCCATCCGCAAAGACCAGCGCATCCGCGTGGCTGACCTCGCAGCCCAGCGAGATCGCATAGCGCCGCACCGGTGCCCCGAACGATCCGCCCGGTTTCGACACATCCCGCGCCAGTGAGATATAGCGCACCCCGTCAGGTGTCTCGGCTAGCTGGCGCAAAAAACGCCCCGGCGTCTCAAACGCCCGGTGGACGTTCCACAAGGGGCAGGCACCGCCAAAACGGGCAAATTGCAGCCGTGTGGCAGAGTGGCGCTTGGTGATTGTGCCAGCCTGATCGACGCGCACGAAGAAGAACGGAATGCCCTTGGCGCCGGGGCGTTGCAGGGTGGAGAGGCGATGCGCCACCTGCTCGATCGAGGCACCAAAACGGATCGCCAGCAGCTCCAGATCGTGGCGGCAGGATTGCGCGGCCTCCAGAAACCTTGTGTAGGGCATCAGGGCCGCGCCCGCGAAATAGTTGGCAAGGCCGATCTTTGCGATGGAGCGCGCTTCTTCGGTCTGGAACTTTGCAAAGTCCAGCGTTGCTTCCAGCAAATCCCCGTAGCGCAGCAGCGCCAGTTGCAAGAGCATCTGGAACAGCCGCGTTTGCGGCGCGGAGCGATGCGAAAGCGCCAGCACTTTGGTCTCCGGATCATAGGCGCGCAGCCCCTCCATGTCGCGCAGGGTGAGGGTGACGCCGATCTGTTGCAGCGCGGCCTCGGCGTTCATACGTGTGTCGCCGCTGCCTGAAAACCGCTCGGCCGCGCGGTCCACGGCGTCGATATAGTTGTCGCAGTAGTGAAAGAAGTCGCGGACCTCTTCCCAGGGGCTGGCCTGAATGCGCGCATCTGCCCGCCCCAGCGCCTCATCGAGCGAGGCAAGCCGTTCATGGGTTTGCCGGTAAGCGCGGTGCAGGCTGAGGAAAGCGCGGGCGAGCGCTGGCGCGTTAGAGGCGGTCAGACGCAGATCGGCAAGCGGCGGCACATCATCGGCAAAGACCGGATCGGCCATCGCCTCGCGCATGTCGGAAATCAACCGCTCGCTATCCCCAGACGACAGCTCCGTTACATCCAGCCCGAACTCCTGTGCCAGCGCCAGAACCACGGTGGTGGACACGGGCCGGTTGTTGTTCTCCATCTGGTTCAGATAGGGCAGCGAGACGCCGAGCTTGGCGGCAAATTCCTTCTGGGTGAGGCCGATCCGGTTGCGCATCTCGCGCAGCTTCGCCCCGGCATAGAGCTTTTGGGTGGCCATGTGGCGTGCCTTTGCAAATTGAGCTGGTCTATTTGTATAACTGCAAATTCACGCTGGCAAGCCGTGGTGACCCGAGCTGTGGCCTTAGAGAACAACCCGAAAGGGCGAGGGGAGACCTCCCGCCCACGGCCCCTGCTTTGAAAAAGCAAGGTCCGCAGTTGGGCCGAGCGCGGCGCGCGCCCCGGCAGGGGCGCGCGCCGCGCGGGTCGCTTCGGGCAAAGCCCGAAGCGAAACACCTCTGGTCAGGCAGAAATGTCAGGTGAAAATATCAGAAGGATCAGGCCGCAAGGCCCAACTGCCGCTCGCGGCGCATCACATAGAGGATGGCGATCAACCCGCAGACACCGCTTGCAAACATGATCTCCAGAAGCGGCGAAGCATCAGAGCCGGGCACCAGCAGCCAGCTTGCCGTGGCCGAGAGCGCCGCACCGGCGCCGATCATGATCGCCGATGACAGCCCCGCAGCGGTCCCTGCCAGATGCGGGCGTACGCTGATTGCGCCGGTGGTGCCGTTCGGGATCGCCATACCGTTGCCGAGCCCGACAAAACACATCAGCCCAAAGAAGGTCCAGACCGAGTCCATCCCGACCAGCGTGATGGTCAGCGACAGCCCGACGCCAAAGATGTTGATGATCGCGCCCCAGAACACCATCGCATTGATCCCGAACCGCTCCGAGTAGCGCCCGGACAGGAAGTTGCCGAGGAAATACCCCAGCGCCGGGGCCGAGAAATAGATCCCCAGCTGGGCGCTGTTCAGCCCGTAGACATTGGTGCCCACAAAGGGGCTGCCGCCGAGATAGGCAAAGAAGCTGCCCGACGACAGGCCCGCCGCCAGGGAGTAGCCCCAGAAACGCGGCGAGCGCAGCAGCGCCGGGTATTCGCGAAACTGCGCGATCAACGGCTTGCCGCTCGCGGTCGCGGTCTCGCCAAAATCGGCGTAGAAGATCGCCAGCGTCACCGCAGCGGCGGCAAACAGCAGCCAGAAATTCGCATGCCAACCAAAGGCCTGATCCAGGATCCCGCCAAGCGCTGGCCCCACCATCGGCACCACCGTCATCCCCATGGTGACATAGCCGATCATGCTCGCGGCCTTGGGTCCTTCGTACATGTCGCGCACGGCGGCGCGGCTCAGCACCATGCAGGTGGCGACCACCGCCTGCGCCATGCGAAAGGCCAAAAATCCCTCGGCCGTGGTTGCAAAGATACAGCCCAATGTGGCCAGCAGGAACAATACCAGTGACGCCATCATCACCGGACGCCGCCCCATCTTGTCCGAAATCGGCCCGACAACGATCTGGATCACCGTGCTTGCGGCCAGATAAAGCGGCACCGACAGCGCGATCAGCCGATATTCAACCCCGAAATAGGTGGCCATGCCGGGCAGCGAGGGCTGAAAGATGTTCATCCCCAGGGCGGAAAGGCCGGAGAGCAGGATCAGGGTCCAAATGGTCGGTGGGGTGGTGCGGGTCACTGTACGTCTCGGTTTAGTTTACCTGTTCAGGGTCTAGGGCGCGGCGCGGTGCTTGTCCAATGAACCCGTCCCTAGGGTACAATTTTGCCCGACATCGCGGCGCTTGTCTGTGAAGCAGGTCACCAGGCGGCACGCGGCAGTCCGATCCGATGGCCGGGGCGGGGGCGATGGGTGAAATTTGCTGATTTGCTGATTAGCGAGCCGGCTATGCATTGTATTTGCAAATTTGCCATATTTGCCTTGGGGTCGATCCGGCGTCACGTTAGGGTCGGCCGCAACGAACCCGGTTCAAACACGTTCGAAACATTGGGCCCAAACTGATCAGGGGGCATTTGCCATGAAGGATATCCTTGCCGAACTCGAAGAGCGCCGCGAAAACGCGCGGCTCGGCGGTGGGCAGAAACGCATTGATGCACAGCACGCGCGCGGCAAGCTGACCGCCCGCGAACGCATCGAACTCCTGCTGGATGAAGGCAGCTTTGAAGAGTTCGACATGTTCATCAGCCATCGCTGCACCGATTTTGGCATGGAGAACAACAAGCCCGCGGGCGACGGTGTCATCACCGGTTGGGGCACCATCAATGGCCGGCAGGTCTATGTGTTCTCGCAGGATTTCACCGTGCTGGGCGGCTCGGTGTCCGCAACTCACGCGCAAAAGATCTGCAAGATCCAGGATATGGCGATCCAGAACGGCGCGCCCATTATTGGTCTCAACGATTCCGGTGGCGCGCGCATTCAGGAAGGCGTCGACGCACTTGCGGGCTATGCGGAAATCTTCCAGCGCAACATCATGGCCTCTGGCGTGATCCCGCAGATCTCCGTCATCATGGGGCCGTGCGCCGGTGGTGCGGTCTACAGCCCCGCGATGACCGACTTCATCTTTATGGTGAAGGACACATCCTACATGTTCGTGACCGGCCCGGATGTTGTAAAAACCGTGACCAACGAACAGGTCACCGCCGAGGAACTGGGCGGCGCCTCCACCCACACCAAGAAATCCTCCGTCGCCGATGCAGCCTTTGAAAATGACGTCGAGGCGCTGGCCGAAGTGCGCCGCCTGGTGGATTTCCTGCCGCTGAACAACCGGGAAAAACCCCCGGTGCGCCCGTTCTTTGACGATCCGGCACGGATCGAGGACAGCCTCGACACGCTGATCCCGGAAAACGCCAACACGCCGTATGATATGAAGGAACTCATCACCAAAGTGGCGGATGAGGGCGATTTCTACGAGATTCAAGAGGATTTTGCCAAGAACATCCTCACCGGCTTTGTCCGTCTGGAAGGACAGACCGTGGGTGTGGTGGCGAACCAGCCGATGGTGCTGGCAGGCTGTCTCGATATCGACAGTTCGCGCAAGGCGGCGCGCTTTGTGCGGTTCTGCGATGCCTTTGAAATCCCGATCCTGACCTTTGTCGACGTGCCGGGGTTCCTGCCGGGGACCAGTCAGGAATACGGCGGTGTCATCAAGCATGGCGCCAAGCTGCTGTTTGCCTATGGGGAGGCGACGGTGCCCAAGGTCACCGTGATCACCCGCAAGGCCTATGGCGGCGCCTATGACGTGATGGCGTCCAAGCACCTGCGCGGCGATTTCAACTACGCCTGGCCAACGGCAGAGATCGCGGTGATGGGCGCCAAGGGCGCCACCGAGATCATCCACCGCGCCGACCTAAGCGATGCGGAAAAGATCGCCGCCAAGACCGCCGAATACGAGGACCGCTTTGCCAATCCCTTTGTGGCGGCGGAGCGTGGTTTTATCGACGAGGTGATCCAGCCCCGATCCACCCGCCGCCGGGTGGCGCGCGCGTTTGCCAGCCTGCGCAACAAGAAGCTGCAAAACCCGTGGAAGAAACACGACAACATCCCGCTTTGATCGCACTCCATGGCACCCCGTTGGCATATCCTGCGCACTGACGGCGCTCTGACGCTCTGCCGTCAGCTGCCGGCGCGCTTTGATGTGGCGGCCAGCACCACTCTCCCTATGGGGGATCCGGTGCGGCTGGCGCATCAGATCCGGCAGGACATGTGGCGGACGCTGCAACGGGTGCGGGGGTTCTCTCCGGTGGTGCAGCTCACTGGTGAGGGCGATGTGATTCGAATCACCGCCGGCGGACGCGTTGCCGGACCGGTGGCGCCGGGTCTGAGCGCACAGATTGCCGATCTGCTGGCGTGCCCGGCGCATCGCGCCCGTTGGGTGGCTCAGGCGGGGCGGTCGGGGCGCGTGTTAAGATGACCTTAAGTCAACGTAAAAACGGCGTAATTTTCGGGCGATCAGATCACAAATCGCCGCTTGCGGGGGCGGGCTGTGCTCGGGAGTCCACAGGGTGCCAGGCGCTTCAGCACGGCGGGCCGGTGTTGCACAAATTTGTAACAGGGTTTGACACGAAGGCCGAATCGGTTGCATGCTCCGACCCAGCCGAAATCAGATCTTCTGGATCAGCGCGCGCCATCGGCGCAGCGCCCGCAGCCTCGGCAGGAGGAGCCCAATCTGATTGGGGTCGGGGCTGCGGCAATTTCGGGTGTTACACCGCATCACTGGATATGCACGCTCTGGTAGAGCAGGGGCGCAATCTGTGCCGGGCTTTGGTATTGGCCATGGGCCTGGGGCTGGCCGTGGCGCTGGGGCTGGCCGGTCTGGGCCTGCCGTCTGCCGCCGACGCGGCCTCCGACCAGTCAGAACTGGCGGGCGCAGCGGGCGACGGACAGGAGCGCGCGCGGATCCGGGTGCCCTCCGGCCAGCCTGTGTCGCTGTCCGAAGTGCTTCTGGACCGGGCCCCGGGCGCGCTTTGGGCGCGGTTCCGGTTTGTGGCGCCGGAGATCGCCAGCCAGACCAGCCAGGGCGCCAGCGCCACCGACATCGACCATCTCTGCGCCACGCTGGCGCTGCCCTATCTGGCCCATCACGACCTGCATCCGGAGCGGGTGGTGATCTCGCTGTCGGACCGCGCGCTGCCCTTTGGCCAGTCGGCCCCGGAGGCGACGCAGTTCTTTGAAACCTATCGCATTGAAGGCGATGCCTGCATCTGGGAGGGGTTCTGATGCGCCCATGCCCTGCGGATCGGCATTTTTCTGCGGTTTTCGCGCCACAACAGGCGCGGGCGGCGGAATTTGCATATAACCTTCAAACCAATGCCGCTATGCTGCGCGCAGGACGCAAATATGCGCCTCGGCCGGGGGGATTTCGATCCGCCGGGCTGACAGAGGTGCGGGCGCATGCCCGTGCAGGTTTCATCTATGATCTTAGGAGACTGACATGTCCAAGAGCATCAAGCTTTTCACCCTCGCAGGCCTCCTGGCCGCCGTCACCGCCTGTGCCGGCCAGCAGGAAGAAGAATTCGTCGTGGTCGAGCCCGAGCCGATCTCGCAAGAGCCGGTCTACACCGGCAAATACAAGTAAACACTTCAGGGGTCCGGCCCTGTGGCCGGACCTTTCCGACCTGCGGGGTGCCGGACCGGAGGCACTTCCATGTTGAAACATCGCGGCTTCCCCGGCCGTCTTCCGGGCACCGATTATCAATTTGTCATCCGCCGCCCCAATCCCAAGGGGGTGACGCCGATCACCCGGCGCGAACGGTTTCGCGACCGCAAGCCTGCGGACAAGCGGGCCGATGCGGGCTTCATGCGCGCGCTGTGGGAAAACTTTGGCGACCAGCCGTTCGAACGCGGCAATCTCGACGCAGGGCGGCTCAGCTGGCTGTTCGGGCGCGAGGTGCTGGCGGTGGACGATCCCTTTGATCCTGAAAGCTACGAGTCGCTCCTGGTGATCGACGTCGAGGTCGCGCGCCGCTCGTTCCCCGAGGCGTTTGAGGGCTGATCGCATGCGGGATCGGCGTCATATCACCCGAACGGGCCGTCCTGTGCAGCGGAAAGCCGCGCAGGGCCGTGCCCGAGCAGGGCGTCTCGGCGTCTTCCCGCTGGCGCAGTCGCAATTTGCGCGGGCGTGCGCCCAAATCAGCGCCGCGTTCACAGGCGGGTTTGCAGGGCGCGCAGAGGCTGACAGGCTGACAGAGCCTACACAGCCGTTTCGTCCCTTCTGGCTGATGTTCTGGCCCCAAAACCTGACTGGGCAGCTGCGCACAGCCCCGTGCCAGCTGCCCGCTTTTGGACTCACTGCATCTTCCGTATCTTGTTGCCACCAGGCCGAACAGCCCAAGCGCCGCCTGCGTGGCGAGACCGCCGGAGGGGCGCGGCATGCGGCCGTGTCGCCATGGGCGAAACGTCGCCACTTGCGCTGGATTAACGGGCGATCCGTCGCCCATCGCAACACCATGCGTGGAACATATCTGGACGCTCTGCGTTGTCTGAGCAAAGTGAGACCAAATCTCGCAGCTCGGCGAAAAGGAGTCTTCCGATGCGCAAATCCATTCTGGCCGCTTTCCTTGCAGGCACCGCGGTGCTTGCTGCCTGTGGCGATACCACGGGCGAGCAGGCGCTTTATGGCGCTGGCGCCGGTGCCGCAGGTGCGGCGCTGCTCAACGGCAGCCTTGTCACCGGCGCAGCCGTGGGCGCGGCCGGTAACCTCATCTACTGTCAGGAAAACCCGGGCCGCTGCTAAGCCGGCCTCGGGCGCGCGACCGGGTCGCGCGGCGCTGACATTTCGCTTTGGCGCGGACGCACCGCCGCCACGGGACATCCCCGTGCGCGGCGGTTTTTCGTGTGCGCGCCAGACCCATCAACACGGACCACAAGGGACAGCCCATGTTTGATAAGATCCTGATCGCCAACCGGGGGGAAATCGCCTGTCGCGTCATCAAGACCGCGCGCAAGATGGGCATTGAGACCGTCGCCATCTACTCTGATGCCGACCGTCAGGCGCTGCATGTGCAGATGGCGGATGAGGCGGTGCATGTGGGGCCAGCCCCCGCGAACCAATCCTATATCGTCATCGACAACGTCATGGCAGCGATCAAATCCTCGGGCGCGCAGGCGGTGCATCCGGGCTATGGCTTCCTGTCGGAAAACGCCAAATTCGCCGAGGCGCTGGAGGCCGCAGGCGTCGCCTTCGTCGGCCCGCCCAAAGGCGCGATCGAGGCGATGGGGGACAAGATCACCTCGAAAAAAATCGCCCAGGAAGCAGGCGTATCCACCGTGCCGGGCTACATGGGCCTGATCGCGGATGCCGACGAGGCGGTGAAGATCTCAAACGACATCGGCTATCCGGTGATGATCAAAGCCTCTGCGGGCGGCGGCGGCAAGGGCATGCGGATTGCATGGAACGACGAAGAGGCGCGCGAAGGCTTCCAGTCGTCCAAGAACGAGGCCGCGAACTCCTTTGGCGATGACCGGATTTTCATTGAGAAATTCGTCACCCAACCGCGCCACATCGAAATTCAGGTGCTTTGTGATGCCCATGGCAACGGCGTCTATCTGGGCGAGCGTGAATGCTCCATCCAGCGCCGCAACCAGAAGGTCGTCGAAGAGGCGCCCAGCCCCTTCCTTGATGAAGAAACCCGCCGCGCCATGGGCGAGCAATCCGTCGCGCTGGCCAAGGCGGTGGGCTATGCCTCTGCGGGCACTGTGGAATTCATCGTTGATGGCAACAAGAACTTCTACTTCCTTGAGATGAACACCCGTTTGCAGGTGGAACATCCGGTGACCGAACTCATCACCGGTGTTGACCTTGTGGAGCAGATGATCCGCGTGGCGGCCGGCAAGGAGCTGTCGATCACTCAAAATGACGTCAAACTCACCGGCTGGGCGATTGAAAACCGCCTTTATGCCGAAGATCCCTACCGCAACTTCCTGCCCTCCATCGGGCGTCTCACCCGCTATCGTCCGCCGGCGGAAACGGCGGCCTATACGCCCGGCGTGGCACCGGGGGATGCGGGCGATGTGGTCGTGCGCAATGACACCGGCGTCTATGAAGGCGGCGAGATTTCAATGTATTACGACCCGATGATCGCCAAGCTTTGCACCTGGGCGCCGACCCGTGAAGCGGCGATCGAGGCGATGCGCGTGGCGCTGGACAGCTTCGAGGTCGAAGGCATCGGTCACAACCTGCCGTTCCTCTCGGCGGTGATGGATCATCCGAAATTCGTCTCGGGCGATATGACCACCGCCTTTATTGCCGAGGAATACCCCGAGGGGTTCGAAGGCGTGAACCTGCCCGAAAGCGACCTGCGCCGGATCGCGGCGTCCTGTGCGGCGATGCACCGTGTTGCCGAAATCCGCCGCACGCAGGTCTCGGGCCGCATGGACAACCACGAACGCCGTGTCGGCAACAACTGGGTGGTGGCCATTGGCGATCACTCTTATGCGCTGCGCATCTCGGCAGATCCCGAAGGCGCCACCGTGCGGTTTGAGGACAAGAGCGAAATCCGCGTCAGCTCCGACTGGACGCCGGGGGACAGCCTTGCCCATGTGCTGACCGATGGTGCGCCCCTGGTTCTGAAGGTCGACAAGATCACCCAGGGCTTCCGCGTGCGCAGCCGGGGGGCGGACCTCAAGGTGCATGTGCGCCGTCCGCGTCAGGCCGAACTGGCCGCTTTGATGCCGGAGAAACTGCCGCCGGATACCTCCAAGATGCTCCTGTGCCCGATGCCCGGTCTGGTGGTGAAGATCCACGTCGAGGTGGGACAAGAGGTTCAGGAGGGCCAGCCGCTCTGCACCATCGAGGCGATGAAGATGGAAAACATCCTGCGCGCCGAGAAGAAATCCGTGGTCTCGCAGGTCAACGCCGGCGCGGGGGACAGCCTCGCGGTGGATGATGTGATCATCGAGTTCGAGTGATCCGGTGACTGCCGCGACCCGCATATTCCCTGATCCCATCCCGGAGCCGTCTGGCGCCGGGGCGGATCAGCTGTGCGGGTCAAAATCTCCGCAAAATCCGGCGCTTGCACCGGGTTTGTTAAGGCTTTCTGAAGGCGCTGTTCCTAGGGTCGGACAAAACACCTCGCCGAGGCGTCTGTCTGGCGCTGTTGCCTCGCGCGCTGATGATGCTGGAGATCTTGTCCGTGGTCGTTCCCTTTTCCCCATCCTCCTTGCGGCGCCTGATGCTCCGGGCCGCAGCGGCACCCGCGCTGGTTGCTGTGCTCCTGGGGTGCAGCCTCGATCAGGAGGAGGAAGTGCGCGCGCAGGTGCAGGACTGGGTCAAGCTGGGCGAGACCTATTATTTCTTTTCCCGGGTCAATTGCACCGCCGCCCTGTTCGAGGTGAAGGCGAGCCGTATCACCTCCATGGTGAAAAAGGTGCGCAACGTCGATGCGGGCATGCGTGCGATCACCGAGGGCGAGGCGGTGGCCTTCGAAATCCCGGGGATGTCGCCCACCGTCGTGACCGAAAAGATCATGACCCGCGATCTGCCGCAGGGGCTTGGGGTGCTGTCGTCGGGCACCGGCGGCAAGGATTGCATGGCGATCGAAATGGAAGAGGCCTATTTCAACGCCTTGCTGGACCCGACCTCGGTGCTGATCTTCGAACCGGAGGAGAAGTTCATGGCCGTCTTCGACCGTCGCAACAGGCGGCTATTCTTCTCGCGCGGGCGCAGTTCTTAGGGGCGCCGCAGGGGCAGCATCGGGCAGCGCGCGACGCCACCCGCTCTATCCGGACTATCCGGGCGGGTCAGCCGCCGCGCCGGTCCTCGATCTCGCGTTGGCGCATGGGCATCTTGTCGATGGTGCGACTCAGCTCCCGCACGCTCCACGGCAGCGGTTTGCGCAGCTTGACGCCGCCATCCTTGCCGATCAGCACCAGCATGAACCCGCGCGGGCGCAGTTTCTTGCGCAGTGCCGATTTGGCTGCCGGATCGGTGTCCACAAAGACCAGCACATCGCGTGTCATCAGGGCAGGGATGTCCTGCAGGAACTCGTCGATCTGTTCCTGGTATCGCGGATCGGCGGGGCTGTCGGCAAAGACCACCACCGGGCGGTGGGTCCAGCGGTATTCGCCGATCTCCACGTCATACCCGTCGCGGATCTCGAACGCGGGCTCGGCCGCCTCCGCCGACAGGTCTTCGGGTGCCGCATCTTCGCTGATCGCGGCCTCCGACAGGGTTTCGGCGGCCTGTGTCTCTTGCGCGGCAACGGCCACCGAAGACAGGGGCAGGGCGGCTAGGGCGGCGGTCAGGGCCAGGCTGTGCATTCTGTTCATACGCTCTCCTCTGACCAGAAATATATGTGCTCCGACCGTAAAAGCGACCGCAGAAACCGCTGTGGACACAAAAAAATCACCTTTCGTTAAGCAGGACAGAACCCCTTTTGCGCCAAGCTTGCCGCCGGAGCCCACGCCGGGGCCCGGGCCAGCGCAAGGAGAACCTGCAATGAAAGTCATTCTGCATATCGGTGCCCACCGCTGCGCGACGCGCAGCTTCCAGAACTACCTCACCCGCAAGGGCGATCACCTGTCGCAATACGGGATCGTGTCCTGGGGGCCGGAGCGCACCCGCAAGGGGCTGCTGCACGGGGTCCAGCCGGGCGCGGTGTCGGTGACGGGCCGGGATCCGGTCGAACGGGCCAAGGGGCGCATCGCCTTGCAGCTGGCGGCAATGCAGGAGGCCGGAACGGCGGCGCTGGTGATCTCGGATGCCAGGATGCTGGGCGCGCTGGAGCAGAGCCTGTCGCTCGGGACACTGTATCCCGGCGCCGGAGAGCAGCTGTCGCGACTGGACCATGCGTTTGACGGGGCGGTGACCGACGTCATGCTCAACATTCGCAGCCCCGAGAGCTTCTGGGCCTCGGCGCTGTCGCTGCGGCTGGAACAGTCCCTGCGTCTGCCCAATGCCCGCACGCTGGCGCGCATCGCAGCGTCCCCGCGCAGCTGGCGCGACGTGATCCAGGACATCTACTGCGCCATGCCCGGCGCCCGCATCCGGGTCTTTGCGCATGAGGTCTTTGCCTCCCAGCCCGAAGCACAGCTCTCGGCCATGACCGGCGTCGATTGTCCGCCCGCGCGCGGCAGCTTCCGCCTCAACGCCTGCGCCCGCCTGCCGGAACTGCGCAGCGACCTGCCGGAGCGTTTCGCCCGGGCCCTGCCGGAGGGCGACGGCCGCTGGATGCCGTTTTCCGAGGCCGAGGCCGCAAGCCTGCGGGAAAGCTACTATGACGATATGATGTGGCTGGTCGGCGGTGCCGACGGCCTCGCCGAACTGGTTGAAGATCCGAACAAATCGGACATCACAGCCACTCCCCCTGCTGCAGCGGACCGCGTGCCGCAGGATGACCTGACAAGAGGACAAATGCATGACCCAGACACCGGAAGACTGGCGGGCACTGGCTGAAAAGGAGCTCCGTGGCCGCCCGCTCGAGGATCTCACCTGGCAGACCCTCGAAGGCATCGACGTAAAGCCGATCTACACGGCTGAGGATACCGCAGACCTTGGCCATATGGGCACGCTGCCGGGCTTTGGCCCTTTCACCCGCGGGGTGAAGGCCACCATGTACGCCGGCCGCCCCTGGACCATCCGCCAATACGCGGGCTTTTCCACGGCCGAGGAATCCAACGCCTTTTACCGCCGCAACCTTGCCGCCGGTCAGCAGGGCGTCTCCGTCGCCTTCGATCTCGCCACCCACCGCGGCTATGACAGCGACCATGAACGGGTGATGGGCGATGTCGGCAAGGCGGGCGTGGCCATCGACAGCGTCGAGGATATGAAGATCCTCTTTGACGGCATCCCGCTTGATCAGGTTTCGGTCTCCATGACCATGAATGGCGCGGTGATCCCGATCCTGGCCAGCTTCATCGTTGCAGGCGAGGAGCAGGGCCACGACAAGGCGCTGTTGTCGGGGACCATCCAGAACGACATCCTCAAGGAGTTCATGGTCCGCAACACCTATATCTATCCGCCCGAGCCCTCGATGCGGGTCATTGCGGATATCATTGAATACACCTCAAACGAGATGCCGAAGTTCAACTCCATCTCGATCTCCGGCTACCACATGCAGGAGGCGGGCGCGAACCTGGTGCAGGAGCTCGCCTATACGCTGGCGGATGGGCGCGAATACGTCAAAGCCGCCATCGAGGCGGGCATGGACGTGGACAAATTCGCAGGCCGCCTGTCGTTCTTCTTTGCGATTGGCATGAACTTCTTCATGGAGGCCGCCAAGCTGCGCGCCGCGCGTACGCTCTGGCATCGGGTGATGACGGAGTTTGACGCCAAGTCTGACCGCTCCAAGATGCTGCGCACCCATTGCCAGACCTCGGGTGTGAGCCTGCAGGAACAGGATCCCTACAACAACGTGATCCGCACCGCCTATGAGGCGATGAGCGCGGTTCTGGGCGGCACGCAAAGTCTGCACACCAATGCGCTCGATGAGGCGATCGCGCTGCCCACCGATTTCTCTGCCCGAATTGCGCGTAATACCCAGTTGATCTTGCAGGAAGAAACCGGTGTCACCAATGTCGTCGACCCGCTCGCCGGCAGCTATTACGTCGAAAGCCTCACCGCCGAACTCGTCGACAAGGCCTGGGCGATGATGCAGGAAGTGGAGGAGATGGGCGGCATGACCAAGGCCGTGGCCTCCGGCATGCCGAAACTGCGCATCGAGGAAACCGCCGCGCGCCGTCAGGCGATGATCGACCGCGGCGAAGAGGTGATCGTCGGCGTCAACAAATACCGCAAGGACAAGGAAGACCCGATCGACATTCTTGATGTGGACAACGTCAAGGTGCGCGACAGTCAGATCGCCCGGCTCGAGCAGATCCGCGCCAGCCGTGATACGGCGGCCTGCGAGGCGGCTCTGGCCGAGCTGACCCGCCGCGCGTCCGAGGGCGGCAACCTGCTCGAAGCGGCGGTCGAGGCTGCCCGCGCCCGGGCCTCAGTCGGAGAAATCAGCATGGCAATGGAAAAAGAGTTCGGTCGCCACCGCGCCGAGGTGAAAACCCTCGCCGGTGTCTATGGCGCGGCCTATGAGGGCGACGAAGGCTTTGCCGCGATCCAGAAATCCATCGAGTCCTTTGCCGAAGAAGAAGGCCGCCGCCCGCGTCTTCTGGTGGTCAAGATGGGGCAGGACGGCCATGACCGGGGCGCCAAGGTGATCGCCACCGCCTTTGCCGACATCGGCTTTGACGTGGACGTGGGGCCGCTGTTCCAGACCCCGGCCGAGGCCGCGCAAGACGCCATCGACAATGACGTGCATGTGATCGGCATCTCCTCTCAGGCGGCGGGGCATAAGACGCTGGCACCGCAATTGATCGCAGAGCTGAAGGCACAAGGGGCCGAGGATATCATCGTGATCTGTGGCGGGGTGATCCCGCAGCAGGATTATGAGTTCCTGTATAAGGCAGGGGTGAAGGCCATTTTTGGCCCCGGCACCAATATCCCCACCGCTGCGCAGGACATTCTGGAGCTGATCCGCGATGCCCGCAGCTGACGCGAGGGGTGCGATATGAGCGATGCATCCCCCAAGGGCCGCTTGCACCTCTCGGGTCATCTCTTCTGCGCTTCGGCGCAGGAGCAGGCCCTGGTGGAGCAATATCTGCCGGAGCACATCCGCCTCACGCGGGCGGAGCCGGGGTGTGTCTCCTTTGAAGTGACGCAAACCGATGATCCATCCGTCTGGCGGGTGGAGGAATGTTTTGCTGATCGCGCGGCGTTTGACGCGCATCAACTGCGGGCAAGGGCCTCCCTCTGGGGTCAAAAAACGCAGGGCATACGTCGCGCGTATGACATCACCGAAGACTAGGGTCCTGATCCTAGGCGCTGGGTCTCATCCTGGCGGTGGCAGCCGACCCTCAACGAGAGGGTCGGCTGCGCGCGTCGCACCCAATGGGTGCGACGCGCCACGCCCAACGGGCGTGGTGGCATGGCACATGCCACCGGGACGGGCGGGAGCTGCCCCGGTTATCTCCTCGGTTACGCACGGTTGAGCCAGTCGGAGTAGCTGCGCACGCCAAAATCCGCATCTGGCTCATCTTCCAGCATATGCAGCATCTCGATGGAATGGCCGTCAGGGTCCTTGAAATAGATCGACATCGCAAGCATCCAGCCAAACACCACCGGCTCGGTGACCGGTGTTCCGCCAAAGCCAAGCGGCGTGATGCCCCGGTTCGGCAATACCTCGCAGGCGCTCAACACGGCGGATTTTGTCGCGCGAAACGCAAAATGCATCGTCATGCTCAGCGGCGCGCTGCCTGCCCCCCACAGCCCCAGCATGCCCACCTCCTTGGGGCCGGCCCAGACAAAGGCGACATTGCGCGCGGGCAAACGATGCGCCAGCTTTAATCCCAGCTGGCCGGTATAAAACGCCAGCGAACGGTCCAGATCCCGCACCGGCAGATGCGTCTCATAGATGCCAAGGATGTGGCTTGCGGCCCAGTCTTCGGGCGTCATAGGGTCGTGCATATTGAACTCCAGTCATCGTCGGTGCGCCCCAAGGGCTGCAGAGCAGCACAACCGGGGCGGCGACTCAGACGGTAATTCCTCAAGCTCACTTTAGATCAAGCACAAAACAACAAGACCGCCAGGCCTTTGCGACCCGCGCAATGCGGGTGTCCTTCCCCCTCGGATTTGCTAGGCTGCCGCTCAGGACCACACCGACCCAGCCAAGGGGCCTCACCATGGAACTCGACCATTTCGCCATTGCCGCCAACACGTTGGCCGAGGCCACCGCCCATGTCGAGGAGGCGCTTGGCGTGCCCCTGCAGCAGGGCGGGGAACATGTGGTCTTTGGCACCCACAACCGTCTTCTGGGGCTGGCAGACGGGCTTTATCTGGAGGCCATCGCCATCGACCCGGAGGCCACGCCGGAGCGTCAGCCGCGCTGGTTTGATCTGGACCGGTTTGCAGGTGCGGCCCGGATCACCAACTGGATCTGTCGCAGCGGTGATCTGGCCAGCACGCTGGCCGCGCTGCCGGTGGATGCGGGTGCGCCGGTCTCGCTCACCCGTGGGGATCTCAGCTGGCAAATGGCGGTGCCCAAAAGCGGCATCCTGCCCTATGACAACATCTTTCCCGCGCTGATCCAGTGGCAAGGACCGCACCCTGCACCGCGCCTGACGCAACAGGGCTGTAGCCTGCGTCGTCTGGTGGTCTCCCACCCGGAGGCGCAGGCTCTGGCAGAGCTGCTGCCGCTTGATGATGCGCGGGTGGTGTTTGAACCCGGCCCCGCCGCGCTACGGGCGGAAATCGACACGCCGCACGGACTGCGCCATCTGTCATGACCGCCGCACAGACGACGCGGATCAGACCCGCCCGCGACAGCGATACCGAGGCGATCACGCATCTGCAGCGCCACATCGTTGACACCACGCTTATGACCTTCGCCACAGAGGCGCGTTCGCTCAGCGACTGGCAGGATGATATCCTCTACGGTGATCCGCCCATTCTGGTGGCCGAAGATACGGATGGGGACTTCCTTGGCTACGCCACCTACACGGGCTTTCGCAGCAGCGAGGGCTATCGCCACGCGGCAGAGCTGTCGATCTACCTCTCAGAGGCCGCCCGTGGACGAGGGGCAGGGCGTAAGCTCCTGACAGAACTAGAAAACCGAGCCATTGACGGCGGCATCCACGTCATGGTCGCCGCCATCAGCAGCGCCAATCCTGCAGCCCAACAGTTCCACGCCGCCTGTGGCTACACAGAGGTCGGACGCCTGCCGCAGGTGGGGCGCAAATGGGAACAGTGGCTGGATCTTGTGCTGATGCAGAAAATTCTGCGTGAGGACGGCACTGCCCCGCCTGACAGCGCGGCCAATCCCGGCTAAACTGGCCGTATGTCACTCTGGACCCGCATAACCGAGGCGCTTGCGGCGCTGACGCAGGGCGAAAGCCTGGCCGAGGTGTTCGACCGCCTGCGCACGCCGCCGGAACGCTCCGTGGGCTTCACCATCGCGGTGATTGCGCTGGGGGCCAAAATGGCCAAGGCCGACGGGCAGGTGACCCGCGATGAGGTCGCCGCCTTTCGCGAGGTGTTCCAGATCGCCGCCGAGGATGAGGCGCAGGCGGCGCGGGTCTTCAACCTCGCCCGGCAGGATATCGCAGGCTACGACGATTATGCCCGCCGCATCCGGGCGATGTTCTCGGATGATCCCGAAACGCTCTGTGACCTGATGGAGGGGCTGTTTCACATCGCCATTGCCGACGGGTTCTATCACCCCAATGAGGACGTGTTCCTCGAGGAGGTGAGCCGCATCTTTGGCCAGTCCGAGGCGCAGTTCCGCTCGCTTCGGGCGCGCTTTGTCGAGGATGCCCCAAAGGACCCGCATGAGGTGCTGGGTGTGGCCCCCGGTACCCCGATGGAAGACATTCGCCGCATCTGGCGTCGGCTGGTGCGCGACAACCACCCTGACGCGATGATCGCGCGCGGTGTCCCGCAAGAGGCGATCCGGCTGGCCGAAAAGCGCATGATCGACATCAACCGCGCGTGGGAAGACCTCAGCGGCAAGGCTCAAGCCCGCGATCATGCGCCTGAGCACGTATAATATCGAATGGTTCGAGGCGCTCTTTGACGAGAGCGATCACTTGCGTCTGGATGAGGCCCCCTCCGCCCGTCACGAGGTCAGCCGCCGCGCGCAGGCCGAGGCCATTGCCGATGTGCTGCGCGCCATTGACGCCGATGGCATCACCATCATTGAGGGCCCCAACACCGGCAAACGTCAAAGCACCGTGCGCGCGCTCACGCGGTTTGCCGAATGGGGTGATCTGCGCACAAGGGACGTGGTGATGGGCTTTGCCAATGACACCCGTCAGGAAATCGCATTCCTGTTTGATTCCAATGTGATGCAGGCGGAACATGCACCCATCTCATCGCCCCGCGCGCCCCGGTTTGATGCGACGTTTGAAATCGATCTAGACGTGGATGCCAAGGCCGATATGGTGCGGTTTTCCAAACCCCCGATGGAGCTGATGGTGACCCCTGTGGAGGGTATGCCCTTTCGCCTGATCGGCGCGCATCTGAAATCCAAGGCCCCCCATGGCGCACGCACCCCGGAAGAAGCCCGCGCGATCTCCATTGCCAACCGCCGCAAGCAACTGGCGCAGGCGGTCTGGCTCAGGGGGCGGGTGGAGGACCATCTGGAGGCGGGCGATCCGATGGTGGTGATGGGTGATCTGAACGACGGCCCCGGCCTTGACGTCTACGAGGCGCTCTTTGGCCGCTCTTCGGTGGAAATCATCATGGGGGCAGAGCTGTTTGACCCCCACGCGCGCCATTTGCTCCGGCCCAATCAGCAGGGGCTGCCGACCTCGGCGCGGTTCTATAACCATCTGGAAGGGCGGTATTTTCAGGCGCTGCTGGATTACATCATGATCTCGCCGCCCTTGCAGGCGCATCAGCCGAAATGGCGCATCTGGCACCCGTTTGAGGATGCCGCCTGCTATGGCACGCCCACGCTCTACCAGGCGCTCCTGATGGCGTCAGACCATTTCCCGGTCACGCTGGATCTGGCGTTTGCCTCCGCCTAATCCTGCGCGTTTTCCTCTGTGATGCTGGCACGCAGCCAGTCCAGCACCGCGCGCACCGCGTGTTTGTGCTGGCCGCTGGTCTCACCCGCCGGGGTGACGATCGCCTGCAAGCCGTTGGACACACGCACAAACCCCAGCGGCGCAATCAGCCGCCCCGAGGCCAGATCATCCGCCACCAGCCGCCGCTCTGCCACTGCCACGCCAAGCCCCGCTGCCGCCGCCTCCAGCGCGAGGATGTGATGCGGATAGGCGCTCTCACGCGTGGCAAGCACGGCCACGCCGCTCAGACGGCGCCACGCGTCCCAGGATTGCGGCGCGCCCGCGTGCACCAGCCGCAGCTCCGCACGCCAACCCTCGGGTGATTGCACCAGCGGATAGCCCGGCGCGCAGACCGGACCATAAGAGGTATCGCCAAGGATTTCGGGCCTGCGCGTGTCCCGCAGAGGGCCACGCAGGCGGTCATAGCTCAGGATCAGATCATAGGTGTCGCGCATGTCGCGGTGGGGTCCGGACATCAGCAGATCCACCTCCACATCCGGGTGCTGCGCATAAAACCGGGGCAGGCGCGGGGTCAGCCAGCGGGTGGCAAAGGTGGCGCTCACCGCCAGTCGCACCCGGCGCTGGTCCTGCTGCTGTCGCAACTGCTGCGCCACATGATCGAGCCGGTCCAGCATGGGCCGCAGCTCCGCCTGCAACTGTGCACCACGCTGGGTCAGCCGCAATCCGGTGCCGTCTTTTTCAAACAACGCGCCACCCAGATCTTCGCCCAGATGGCGCAGCTGCTTGCTGATGGCGCTATGGGTCCGGCCCAGTTCGGCGCCAGCAGCGGTCACGGACCCGAGCCGGGCAGTGGCCTCGAAGGCGGGCAGGGCGGAGAGGGGCGGCAGATGTCTCATATGTTCCTGAATGGACCAGAAGGCGGGAAAAGAACTCAATTTTTCTGAGGTCACTATAGGGCTAATCTGGCGGTATTGGAACAAAGGAGCCTCTTATGTCCGCCGTTATTCTGACCCTGCCGCACGCGCGCCCCTTGCGCCCGACCTGTTGCGCCCCGGATCAGCGGGGGCTGGCGCTGTGGCTTGCCCGGCGTCGCCAGCGCCTGATGCTGGCACGCGAGTTGCTCGGCGCGCCCGACAGCGCATTGCGGGACGCAGGCTGGACCCGCGCCGCCCTTCGGCAAGAGATCGCCAAGCCGATGTGGCGGGGGTAAGCGGCGCGGATTTGTCCCCCTATGCCTGTTACAGAAGCGCTCTATAATCTGAGGCATGACACAGGATATTCGCCCCCGCATGTTTCGCCGCCTTGCCCTTGGGGCCGGGGGTGCGGCCCTGTTGGCCCTGCCGCTCGCCGCTGAAGACGCCCCGACGGACGAGGAAGGGCCGACGCTGATGGAGCGCGGAGCGGAGCTGTTCTTTGAGGGGCTGCGCCGCGAGATGGAGCCGACGCTGGACGAGGCCGCGCGTCTCTTTGCCGAAATCGGCCCTTCCATGCGCAGCTTCCTCATGGAGATGGGGCCTGCGCTGGCGGATATCGCCAATCAGGTGGAGGACTGGAGCGTTTACGAGATGCCGGAAATCCTGCCCAACGGCGACATCATCATCCGCCGCAAGGCGCCACAGCCCGAGGCCACGCCAGAGGCGCAAGAGGACGGCAGCATCGAGCTCTGAGCCAGGCGCCATCGTGATCTTGGGGCGCTACCCCCGCGCGTCCTTTTCCAACAACGCGCCGCGCTTGCCGGCGATGGTCACCCGCACCTCGGCCTCCAGCGCATTGACCAGCGACATCAGCCGCGATTGCGCCACCTCGCCAAACAGCGCCGCGCTGGCGGCGGGCAGTTCCACATGCAGGATGCGTTTGCGCGGCTGCCAGCGCAGGCGGCCGATGTCCTGATCCTCGCCCACCATCAGCATGGCGCCAAAACGCATGGCCTTGCCGAGAATTTCGGCCTCCACCTGCTGTGCCGGGGCCAGCAGATCATAGAGATGTTCGAAATGGGTGCCCTGCCGCTTGTTGCGATAGCGATGCAGCAGCGCCAGCCCGAGGAAGACCCGTTCGGAATGTTTCAGCCCTCCGAGATTGGCGCGGGTGGCATTGTCGAAACAGACCTCGGCGCGGTAATCGGGATGCGCGCGCCAGCTCACGTCATGCAGCACGCAAGCGGCTTTGACCAGCCGCATCTTGGCATAGGGTTCGCCGGAAAACAGCGGTTTTACAAAGGTATAGAGCGTCTTGCCAAAGCCCGGCACCCGCGCGTCCTTGGCCTCGGCAAAGCGGGCCGCTTCGATCAGCGGGTCGCGTTCGCGCAGCCGCTCGGGCATCTGTTCATACAAGATCCCCTCGCGGATCCCATAGCTGGAAATGGCGATGTCCTTGGGGCGAAAGGTCTTGATCAGGCGCGACAGCACATCCGCCGCATAGGGCACCAGCGCCATCCGGGCCGAGGATATGCCGCACTCGCTGCGGATCTTGTCGAGATCGTTCTTTTCCAGGTATTTGGCGGTTTCGCGCACGTCCTTGGCGGTCATGCGGTATTCGTGCTGCACCGTCAGCGGGTAGTTGCGCCGCAGCATGTCGACGCGGGCAATGGCGCGCCAGCTGCCGCCGACCAGAAACAGCCGGTCGCGCTGATCGCCAAGCTGGTCGCGCAGCGCGGCCATGACCTCGTCGATGTGTTTCTTGCGGCCCCGGCGCCCGCCTTTGATGTCCTTCAGCTTCAGCGGGCCGAGGTTCGAGGTCACGCATTTGCCGACCTCGCCGTCGTGGATTTCCGCCAGCTCCATCGAGGAGCCGCCGATGTCGCAGATCAGACCATAGGCGCCGGGCCAGCCCAGAAGCACCCCCTGCGCCGACAGCCGCGCCTCTTCCTCGCCGGTGATGACACGGATGCGCAGGCCGGTGGCGGCCTCCACCTCGGCGCAGAATTCCGGCCCGTCGCTGGCATCGCGCACGGCGGCGGTGGCCACCACGATCAGCGAATAGGGCAGCAGCCCCTGCGCCAGGATCTGAAAGCGCTTCAGCGCCTCCAGCGCGCGCACGCGCCCCTTCGGATTGAGCTTGCCGGTTTCCGACAGGCCGGCGCCAAGGCCGCACATGATCTTTTCGTTGTAGAAATAGGCCGGGCTGCGCGCGGCGCCGTCAAACACCACCAGTCGCACCGAGTTCGACCCCACATCAACCACGCCGACCCGTTTCAACGCGCGGGCATCCGGATCATCGAACAGCGGGCGGCCAAACGGGCCCCAGTCCTCGCTGCTGCCCGCGGGCGGTTCCAGATCGGACTCTGTGCCGTCGGAGGGCGTGGTCTCGGAGGCGAGGTGCGGGGCGTCTGGCAGGATCGTCATGCGGGCTCCGGGATGGTCCGGCCCTGGGGACCGGATGTTTGGGCTTTGGAAAGAATGGTGTATCGGGTCGCGGAGGTCAATTCCGCCAGCGGTGCCGGGGGGATCCTCGGGCGGTAGCGACGCGGGGTCATCTGTCTTCGCTTTCGCGGTCGGCGGCCATCATGCGAATCGCCAGCGCGCGGCTCAGGGTGCGCTGCTCGGCCAGCGCCAGCCGGTCGAGCTGATCGACCACCGCCGCCGCCGCGGCAAAGCTACGGTCCATGCGCCCCACCAGATAGGGGATCACATCGGGTTTCGGGGTGATCTGGCGGTCGTTGAACAGTTTCGCCAGCACCACCGCCAGCAGCGCATCATCGGGGGCCTCGAGCGCGGCATGGGTGGCCGCCTGCACCCGGCTTTGCAGATCCGCCAGCCCCAGCCCCCAGAGGTTGGGCGCCGGACGACCCGTCAGCATCAGCCGGTGGCCATGGGTCAGCACCATGTTGTGCAGATGAAACAGCGCCTTTTGCGCCAGCGCGTCCTCGGCGATTTCCGGCACGTCCTCGATCGCCACCGGGCCGCTGGCCAGTTCCGGCACGTCGGCCTCGGTCAGCTGCTGTGCGGGCACCACGCGGGCGCCGCTTTCCTTGGCCCAGACGTGGGCGAGGTGGGTCTTGCCCGATCCCTTGGGCCCGGTCAGCACCAGCTTGCCCGAAGGCCATGCAAAACTCGGGTCGATCAGCGCCACGGCCATGGCATTCGACGGCGCAACAAAGAAATCATCCCGCCCCAGCGCAGGTTTCGCCGGGAGATCAAAGCTCAGCTGTTCGGACATCGGGTCTTCTTACTCTGCACCGTCCTGCGGCGCCTCGGCGGAAAGGGACGCGACGTCCCGGTGGCTCAGCCCCTGATAGAGGCGACTGTGCAGATACTGGTCCACGGCAAATCGTGCAACCACCCCGATCGCCGCAGCCACCGGCACCGCGATCAGCATGCCGACAAATCCAAACAGCGCGCCAAAGACCGACAGCGCCAGCAGCAGCCACACCGGGTGCAGCCCGACAGAGTTGCCGACGAGCTTGGGGGTCAGGAAATTGCCCTCGACCATCTGGCCGATCACAAAGATCCCCGCCACCAGCGCGATGCGCAGCCAGTCGGTGCTCTGGCGGATCATTTCGCCGTCGGCGCCCTCTGCCGCGCCCCAGAACTGAAACAGTGCCAGGCCGATCGCCAGCACGCCGCCAAAGATCGCCCCGAGATAGGGGATGAAGGTCACCAGACCGGCGACAAACCCGACCGCCAGGCCAAAGTTCAGCCCCACCAGCATCAGCGCCACCGCGTAATAGGTGCCCAGGATCACGCAGACCGTGCCCATGCCGCGAATGAAGGACGACAGCACGGCATCGATCTCGCCGGCCAGCTTGCGCACCACCGGCGCGTGATCGCGCGGCAGCAGCTCGTCGATGCGGGCCACCATCCGGTCCCAGTCCACCAGCAGGTAGACCGCAACCACCGGCACGATCACCAGCAGCACCACGATGTTCAGCAGCGACATCGCCGAGCCGACAAAGGTCTGTAGCAGGCTGATGCTCTTGTCCTGCACCATCTTCCACAGGCCGGCCAGGGCCTCGCGCACCTGGCTGTTGTCCTCGAACAGCGCCGGGAACCGCTCCTGGGCAAAGTCGCGCAGGTTCGACAGCGCCTGCGGCAGCGTCTGCACCAGATCGATCATCTGGTTGATCAGCGCGGGGACGATCAGCAGCAGCAGCACCAGAAAGATCAGCACCGCCCCCACCGTGATGACCGCCGTCGCCCCCTCGCGGCTGAGGCCTGCGCGTTCCAGCCGGTCCGCCAGCGGGTCGATCATATAGGCGATGGCACCGCCCAGGATGAAGGGCATCAGCACATTGCCAAGCGCCCACATGACGATAGCAAAGAGGACGGCGGCAATTCCCCAGTATTTCAGTTGTTTGCGGGCGGGCAGGGCCATGGTCAGGCATCCTCGCTTTGGTGGGTCGCGGACGGGTGGATCGCGGATGCCCCTGTGATCGCCGATGGGGCGCAGCGTTTCAAGTCAGACTTGCGCCACCCGTGGCATCAATGCGTTCTGACACATGACACCGCACCGGAGTGAGTGGCTGTTTGTGGGACGCGTTGCCTCCGCGGCGTGTGCCAACGGCGCAGCGGTCTCGCGCGTCCACTCACGCGAGTGTCTGCATTGCGGACAAAACGGCCTCTCGCTGCGTCCATCCGCTATGACCGCGTTTGCTGTCGTGTCAAAGCGGATTGCTCTCACCGTCGAGAGAAAAGTGTCGTTTTCCAAAGGTATAAGTCAATGACGCACAGCTATTTGTCGTCCCAAGAAATCACGGTCCTTAGGTATTCCGTTACATCTCTTCGAGCAGTTTTCGGGCTCGCTCTTCGAAAAGGGTGGATCGACGCGAACTGTCCAACCACATTGTGTACACAAGATCGAAACTCTCATGTTCTGACAAGACTTCGACCGCTCGAGCCAAAACACCTTCGGCCCATTTTGGAGTCAAGGTTGAACGAATGAACTCAGTATTGGCTGATGGGGCTGTCTCCTTAGACAAGTGATCAATCCCGTTAGACAAGTGATCAATCCCGGTTAGGTTCGGCGCCCCCCCTCCTTCTAGCGAGTTCCAGGGTTCGAAGAACGGATTTTCATCTTCCTCGTAAAGCAGTGCTGACAACCATTGAACCGCGCACACAGCCATTCCAGGTGTTTTGAAGCTCCACCATTCGTCCCAGATTTGCTCTGCTACAGGAAACAGCCAGATTAATTCGTCATGCAATCTAATCCACTCGTAGGGGCTGGCTTCGCTTCCTCGAAACGACAAAAATTCCTCGCGTCCCATACGTACCAGCAGCACATGAACGAAGAAATCTGTCATTGCTCGATATTGCTGCTTGTTAAAAAATTCGGGATAGATCGGGCGATATGCTAGTGCATCCCACATACCCTCAAAATTCCAAGTGCCTTTGAAGCGCCTGGGGTCGGGGTGACTGAGCTCCTGTCGTGCCCAAGCTTCAAGCGCTTTAGGAAAACCAAACGCTAGAAGGTCTTCCTGAACCTCCATGTACTGGTAGTCGAGAAAGAAATCGCAGAAGTCAAAGAGGTCAGTCGGCTCCGTAGTGTTTGCTATCCGTTCACAGTGACCTCGAATGCGGTCAAATGGCTCCTGCCATATCTCGGAAGGGGCCTTGGGCCAGTTCAGCGTCTCGAGCAGTTTTTCGGGTTCGCACATTGCTAGCGCCACTTGATTTCCGCCCATAACCTTTCGCGCCTCGCTCTCAAATGAATTGTTACAACCTTTCCAGTTCTTGAACACGAAGGGAAGGCAGGCGCTTCAACCTCCACACAAACCGCTAGGTCGTGCCGTAGCCGTAATAGAGTATGAAGCAGACCTTCAAGCATGCTGCAGCATCCGGCTCAATGGACTCGGATCTGCCGTTTGCCACGGGTTGGTGCAGCGGGGTCTGAGCCTGGCATCCCGGGGGCTGATCCGCCATTGCGCAGGGCGACGGAAAGGCGGATGCTGCCGCCATGACGACGGAACTCGATTTTTCTTTCAAGGCATTGCCCGACGGCGCGCGGCGGCACATCCGGGTGTTTCAGATACATCAGTTCCTTGACCGTTTTGCCATGGGGCTCACGGTTGCCGTGGTTGCGCTGGCGTTGACCGATCGCGGCATGGATCTGTTTCAGATCTCGCTGCTGTTTGGGATCTACTCCCTGACCACCATGGCGATGGAACTGCCCTTCGGCGGGCTGGCGGATACGATCGGACGCAAGCCGGTCTTTCTGGCCGCGACCCTGGCCAGTCTGGTGTCGCTGGCGCTTTTTCTCATGTCGCGCGACTTTGGCGTGCTCGCGCTCTCCTTCGCCTTTATCGGGTTCGGACGCGCCCTGCGCTCTGGCACGCTGGATGCATGGTTTGTCGAGACCTTCAGGGCGGCGGCGCCGAATGTGGATGTCCAGCCCGCGCTGGCCCGGGCGCAAGGGGCCAACGCCCTGGGGCTTGCGGTGGGGGCTGTCCTGGGCGGGCTGCTGCCCGACGCGTTTGGGGCGCTTGGTCTGCGCCATGGGATCAGCATCTATGATGTGTCCTATGTCGCAAGCTTTGTGGTGATGGTCGGCGTGTTGATCTACACCCTCTGCGCCATCGCCGAAGACCCCCGGCCGCTGACGCCCCATGCGCTTGCACAGGGTTTTGCGCGGGTCCCGTCGGTGGTGGCCGAGTCCTTTCGCCTGGCGCTGCGACACCGGACGCTTGCCAAGCTTCTGGCGGCTCTGGCGCTGTTCCTGATGGCGACAAACCCGGTCGAGGTGATCTGGCCAACCCATGCCAAGCCGATGCTGGAGGCCGCCTATGCCAATACCGTCATCGGGGCGTTGACGGCGGGCTACTTCCTTGCGATCGCCATTGGCGCCTCCCTGTCGCCGCAGATCAGCCGGATCTTCAGGCGGCGCCATGCGCGCACGCTTGCGGCGATCTTTGCCTGTCTCGCGGCTGTACAGGTCGCGCTGGCGATGCAGGGCGGCATCGTCGGCTTTGTCGCTATCTTTGCGCTGTACTCCATCCTTCTTGGCGCCAGCGAGACCCCTGCGAGCAGCCTGCTGCATCGCTGCGTGGAGGATCACCAGAGGTCCACCATGCTGTCGCTGCGCTCCCTGATCCAGCAGTGTGGCGCGGCGATCGGGCTGGTTCTGGCGGGGGCCCTTGCCGACGTCTATGCGACCCCGGTGGCCTGGAGCGTTGGCGCCGTGTTCCTGCTGGCGGCGATGGCGCTGAGCCTGGCGCTGGCGCGACGGTTGGCTGCTGCTGGTGCATAGGGGCGCATGACCGCCGCCGGCGGCGACCGGGCGATCACTGGGCAATCAGGCCTTTGCCGGGCCGGCGGGCGTGAGCAGCGGCGAGAGGGCGCGGATCAGGTCGCTGTGGCGCAGCGGTTTGCTGAGCCAGGCGTCAAAGCCGCTGTCGCTGTATTGCTGCACCTGGCTGGGCAGCGTATTGCCGGTGACCGCGATGCAGAGCGCGTCATGGGCAACATGGCGCGGCGAGGCGCGCAGCTTCTCCAGCACCTCGAGCCCGCTGTAGCCCGGCATCTGGATGTCGAGGAACAGAATGTCATAGCGGGTGGTCACCGCGCGCCCGAAGGCGTCACCACCGTCATAGGCCTTGTCGACCTCGGCGCCGAGGCTCTCCAGCAGTTTTTGCAGCACCAGCCGGTTGGCCGGGCTGTCATCCGCCACCAGCACCCGCTTGCCGCGCAGGATCTGCGCGTCGGTCTCCACCGGGGGTTGGTCATCCCCGCGACCGGGATCCGCAAGCGCGGGGGCGACCACCGGCATCGGCAGCGACAGGAAAAAGGTGGTGCCCTCGCCCGGGAGGCTCTCGGCGCGGATGCGGCCGCCCATCAGCTGCACCATCTGCTGCACGATCGCCATGCCCAGCCCGGTGCCGCCCTTGCTGTGCGCGGTGGTGGGCTCGGCCTGGACAAAGGGTTTGAACAGGGCGTCGATTTGCTCGGGCGCGATGCCGCAGCCGCTGTCCCGCAGGGTGATATGCACCGCCTGCGGGGTGCCGCGCAGACAGAGGCAGACCCGGCCGTGATCGGTGAATTTCACCGCGTTGCTCAGCAGGTTGCCCAGCACCTGACCAAGCCGGAACCCGTCGCCCTGGCGCAGCTCGCCCATGGCGATGTCGGTGAAATTGTGGGTGATCTCGATGCCCTTGCGCGCGGCATTGGCGGAAAACAGTTGCACGACGTCCTGTATGGTTTCGCGCAGGTCAAAGGGGGTCGGGGCCAGTTCCATCTTGCCGGCGTCGATCTTTGCAATGTCGAGCGCATCATTCAGCAGCCGCTCCAGGCTCTGTGCGGATCGGTTGACGGTGCGCAGCAATTCGCCCTGCTGCCGGGGAGAACTGGCGATCCCGGTCACATTGCGCATCAGCAGATCGGTCGAGCCGATGATGCCATTCAGCGGCGTGCGGATCTCGTGGCTCATATGGGCCAGGAAGGTCTTGCGGGCCTCTGCCTCGCGCCGGGCGGTGGCCTCTGACGCCTCGGCGCTGTCGCGGGCCTGTTTCAGCGCGATCAGGTGATCGACGGTCAGGGCCAGCTGCTGCAAGGTCTCCAGATCGCCATGCTGCCACGGTCGGGGCTTGCGATCCACCACGCAGAGCGCGCCGATGGCGGTGCCGTCGGGCAGGTGGATGGGCACCCCGAGATAGGCGATCATATGCAGATCGCGCACCGCCTCATTGTCGCGCAGCTGGCCGTTGTCGCGGCTGTCTTCGACCATCAGCGGCTGCCCGGTGGCCTGCACATACTGGCAGAAGGAATGCGATAGCGGCGTCTGGCGCAACTCGCTCACCATGTCGGGCAGGCCGATGCAGCTCTTGAAGAACTGCCGGTCCTGGCTGGGCTGCACCACCGAAATCATCGCGGTGGGCGTGTTCAGCACGCGGGCGGCCAGCGATGTGAGATTGTCCAGCGCGTCTTCGCTGTGGTGTTCGACCAGGCCCAGTTCGCGCAGCTGCACGTCATAGGCATCGGGCGTCAGTGGCAAGGCATGGGTCATGAACAAAACATCTTTTAACATCACGCGGGCAAGGGCCGCATTACAGCTTGGGCACGACTATTGTGCCAAAATTCCGATACTTGAATACTCACATTCTGCGAGAATGTATCAAAAAACTATATTTAATTGGAATTATTTTTATGACTTTAAAAACGGCTGTGGTGACAGGGGGTTATCCGTATTTCGTGAAACTTGGGTTTGGTCGGGCGGGCGCTGCCCTTCGCGCGAATGGCGAGTCGATTCCGCGCGCCCACACGGCCCGCGAGAGGTCAGAGGACCGAAAGGTCGTGACACGGGGCGACAGGGGCCATGACCGTCGGTTTTGCGGCTGATCCGGGTGATTTTTGGGTCCGGGGTTCGGGTCCTCCCACGCAGCGGTTCCCCTGAGGACATATCGCACCGCGGGCATTGGTGCAAATCTCCGATGTGGAAATGTGCGCTCTGTCACTATCGCAAAATTACCATCACGGCGCGGCGTCTCCGGAAACGCCAATTGCGCGGGCGAAGCATTGCAATCCAGAGAGGAGTATTTTCGGACGAAGCTGCGGATTTCGCCATGGCCCACCCCTTGGCTGCCCTGATCACGGGGCGCGATGCCCGTGCGGTGCAACTGCACCCTTGTCCGTCTCCCTGCCAGCTACTAAACCGGGCAGAACACTCGTTCACCGCATGGAGCCATTATGCGCCTGTCTCGCTATTTCCTGCCTGTCCTCAAGGAGACCCCCTCCGAGGCGCAGGTCGTCAGCCACCGTTACATGCTGCGCGCCGGCATGATCAAACAGTCCGCCGCCGGGATCTACTCCTGGCTGCCGCTGGGCTACCGGGTGCTGAAAAAGATCGAAGGCATCGTGCACGAAGAGCAGATGCGCGCGGGCCACATCCCGATGCTGATGCCCACCATCCAGTCGGCCGACCTGTGGCGCGAGTCCGGGCGCTATGACGCGTACGGCGAGGAGATGCTGCGCATCCGCGACCGCCATGACCGCGACATGCTGTTCACCCCCACTGCCGAAGAGCTGATCACCGACATCTTCCGCGCCAATGTCTCCAGCTACAAAGACCTGCCGCTGACGATGTATCAGATCCAGTGGAAGTTCCGCGACGAGATCCGCCCGCGCTTTGGCGTGATGCGGGGGCGCGAATTCTACATGAAGGACGGCTACAACTTCGACCTCACCAAAGAGGACGCGTTGCACGCCTACAACCGCCATCTGGTCAGCTACCTGCGCACCTATGAACGCATGGGGCTGCAGGCGATCCCGATGCGCGCCGATGGTGGCCCGATCGGTGGCGACTACACCCACGAATTCCTCGTGCTGGCCGAAACCGGCGAGTCGGAGGTCTTTTATGACAGCGAGATCACCGATCTGACCTTTGGCGCGCGCGAGATCGACTATGACAGCGTCGAGCAGTGCCAGGCGGTGCTCGAAGAGTTCACCTCGCGCTATGCCCGCACCGACGAGACCCATGACGAGGCGCTGTTCAACGCGGTGCCAGAAGAGCGCCGTCGCGTGGCGCGCGGCATCGAGGTCGGCCAGATCTTCTACTTCGGCACCAAATACTCCGAGGCGCTGGGCGCCACCGTGCAGACCGCCGAGGGCGACAGCGTGCCGGTCCACATGGGCTCGCACGGGATTGGTGTCTCGCGTCTTCTCGGCGCCATCATCGAGGCCAGCCACGACGACAAGGGCATCATCTGGCCCGAAGGTGTCACCCCCTTCCACTGCGGGATCGTGAACCTCAAGCAAGGCGACGATGAAGCGGATGCCGCCTGCGAGCAGCTCTATGCGGCGCTCACCGCCCTTGGTCTGGAGCCGCTTTATGATGATCGCAAGGAACGTGCGGGCGGCAAATTCGCCAGCATGGACCTCATCGGTCTGCCCTGGCGCATCACCGTCGGCCCGCGCGGGCTGAAGAACGGCGTCGTCGAGGTGACCTCGCGCCGTACCGGCGAAAGCGAAGAGATGAGCCCGGAAGACGCAGTGAAGAAAATCGCCGCAATCTACGCCAACCACCCCACGCCGCGCGGCTTCTAAAGTCACCGGCACATACAGATTTGAGAGCCCCGTCCGACAGACCCGTCGGGCGGGGTTTTTATATGCCGCATGTTGTGATTGGCCAGCAATGCTGTGAATGCAAAGCATCTGCGAAAAGGTCGGCTTTGAGCCCACTTTGACCGATGCTGCGCTGCGTACCAATGGCCGATATCTCCGAACGCGCGGTGCGAAAGTACTTCCCAACTGTGCGAATTTTCGTTCAAACTCAAGCCTGCAGTGAAGTGGAGGAGACCAGCGTATGCCAATTGAAACTTGGACTTTGTATGTTTTGACCGTTCTGGCTTTGATGAGCACGCCCGGACCAAGCCAGTTGTTGATGCTCACCAATAGTGGCGTTCACGGTTTCAAGCGCTCGCTATCGACCGCAGCAGGTGACCTTTCCGCGAACGCTTTGCAGATGCTGGCGGCGGGTTTGGGTCTGGCCGCTATCATTGCAGCCTCCGCGACAGCCCTTACCGTCATCAAATGGGCGGGGGTTGCGTATTTGATCTGGTTGGGTATCCGCATGATCCGACGAGCCAAACCGGATGAAACAGCCGAGCTTTCAGAACAGAAGAGAGCTTCGCTGAAGACCCTTTGGCTCCAAGGCTTCCTGACGTCCGCCGCGAACCCAAAGGCTGTTGTTTTCTTCGCGGCGCTTTTCCCGCAATTCATCACGAGCGAAGTCGCTTTCTGGCCGCAGTTCCTGATACTGTCCGCAACTTACATCGTCATGGACGGGCTCTTTCTGTCTGCCTATGGCCTCGGGTCAAGTTGGATTGTCAAACGGTTCAAAGGCAGCGCACGGGTCTGGATCGAACGGATCGGCGGTGGCTTTATGATTGGCGCAGCGTTGCTACTCGGGTTGAAGTCAATCTCGCGCCAATAACCGAGAGCGGGCATTTGCCAGACAAACTGCAATTGCAACTTCGTCCCGCTTCGCTGCGGCTCCGCGCGTTGGTTGATGCAGTCCGTGCGGACAGCCCCGCGACACCCACGCAACCGCATCCAGATCAGATGTCTTTGTTCGAGTGATACGCGCAACGCCGGTGAACGGCGCGCACGCCGGGGCGCGAGTGCGCCCACTGCGTGCAGACCAATACTCATGTCTTCCGGGGGCATCTAAAGGCGCGGCCCCCCTAGCCTCTGACCGATCCGAATGTCAGACCCTCGTATCGATACCATTGGCGTCTGCCGGCGGAATTTGCAGCGGTACCGGATCACCGCCGCGGGCATTGGCGAGGGAGATCTCTCCCGCCTGATCAATCCCGCTCAGGGTGAGGCTGCCGCCATCGGCATAGCGCAGGAGCAGTTTGTCGCCCTCGCGGGTGATGCTGGTGGGCGCGGCAGAGGCAATGGTCAGCTTCGCCCCCGGTGCCAGCATGGCAATATCATCGCCATCCCCGGTCTTGCGCGACAGGGTGACGGTGCCGCCGCCGTTGCGCACCTCGATCAGGTCATTGCCGCGCCCCCCGCTGACGGTCACCGCTTCGGTTGCGGAAATGCGGATCAGATCGTCGCCCTCACCACCATCCACAGAGCCCCGCGCCGCCGTCACGTCAATCGCATCGGCCCCATCGCCGCCGCTGATGCGTTCGGCAATTGTGGCCTGTAAGCTGATGATATCATTGCCTGCACCGGCGTTGATGCCCTGCGCATAATCGGCTGAGATCCGCAGCCTGTCGTTCCCATCGCCGGCGGAGACACTATAGAGGTTGTCCGCATCAATAGTGAGCCTGTCGTCACCGCCACCGGTGCTGATGGACCCTGCGGTTCCGGCCTGAATGGTCAGCCTGTCATTATTGGCAAAGGTTTGCGTGCTCATCCAGGTTTTGGAGCCGTCCTTGTCTGCAACCGTGACGGCAATGGTGGGGGTGGCATCGGTGCTGACGTCAAAGACCTGCGCGCCGCTGAGGGAGACCACATCGGCCCCGTCGCCGGTCTTGACGCCAAAGATCATCCCCTCGGTTTCCACCGAGACCTCATCCGCACCTGCGGTGCCCACCGCATCCGGCATGGCGAATTTGGCGCTGAGGAACGTGTCATCCGTCGCGTCACCGCCAAGGATCGACATCAGGATCGTGTCCGCCATCGTGTCGCCGGTGCTGACCTGTCCGAGGATCTGCATGGCGATTGTGGTGGCGTAATCCGCGTGGTCGGGATCCTCATCGCGCAGTTTGGCAATGGCAACGCGCATATCCGCAGCCTGCTGGCGGTAGCGTTGGGCGGTGAGGTTGATGTCACCGACGCCCATGCCTTCCTTGACGGTGAGACCGTCCTCTGCCCGCATCTGATATTCGGTGTGCATGGCCGCCTGGCCGCGTTTGCCGGCTTGTTCGACCTCATCAGCATCCTTGAGGGCGCGTTGGTTGCTGGCCATGTCCTGAAAAATCTGTGCGATCCGGGGGTCTTGGCCCGGTAAAATGGCTGTCATGATATCAATCTCCTCATGGTGTTGATCCATGTGGCAAAGGTTTGAAACTACCTATGAGGGAATAGCCTTCAATAGATTTCCAAAGGGTTGCGTTTTTGCCGTGTATGCGAAGCACCTCTCGTTTTTGCGCTGCTTTTTGCAGATCGCGCCGTATCGGTGCGTGCGGGCAGGGCTCCCGCCCGTCTTGCGGGCATGAAACATGCCCTGATCCGGTTGGGCCCTGCGGGTTGGGGGTGGCGCCGGGCCTTTGGCCCGGCGCCACCCCCAACGCCTTTTCGGCGTTTTGCGCATGCAAAACACCAAAAGGGGGCGGGAGCGCCCCCGTTTTCCCCTTCACAGGGGAGGTGTGTGCGGGTCTGATTGGGCGCTCATGCTGAGGGTTGCGCCTGACAGGCGCATGGGGGCACCTTTATGGCAATGGGCCGAGAGAAGGACAACGATCATGATCACGCGGATGGTGTCACTGCTGGGTGGGGCGGGCGCGGGTATTGGCCTGTCACAGTTTCCTGCCTACGCGCAGGCCTATCTGCAACGGCTGGGTGGGCATGTGGATGCGCTGCGCCGCACGGTGGCAGAGTTCGATGCCGATGCGGCGGCGCTCGGGCTGGAGCGCAATGCCGCTTTGGTACAACTGGCCCAGGGGGGCGACATGGGAGCCGCGCGCGCGGAAACCATGGCGGCCACCATCGACCGCTACGGTCGCCTATCGTCTGACTTGCGTGAGTTGAGCGCCATGGCCCCGGTGGAGCGCGCGCTGCATCTGGGGCGCTTTGCCGAAAGTGAGATCGCCTCTGCGACGCTTCAGGCGTTTGAGCCTGCGGTGCCGGTCTCGCTTGATGCGATGATGCTGGCGGCGGTTGGGGTGCTTTTGGGCAGTGGTCTTACCTGGGGGCTGATGGCGGGGGTGCGGCGTCTCTTTGCCCGCAGTGCGCGCCGCCGCGACAGGCTTGCTTGACCGCACACCCTCGCGCCCCTAGGGTCTGCGCGACACGCGCTCTGCCTTGGCAGAGCCGCATTTTCATCGCAAGAGGAAGACCGCCTAAATGGCCGCACCTGCGCCTTTTTCCCGTTTCGAATGGATGATTGCCTGGCGCTATTTGCGCGCCCGCCGCAGCGAAGGCGGCGTGTCGGTAATGACCTGGATTTCCCTCATCGGCATCACGCTGGCGGTCTTTGCGCTGATCGCGACACTGGCGGTGCGCTCAGGCTTTCGGTCGGAATTTGTGGGCACCATTTTGGGCGCCAATGCCCATGCCACGGTCTACGCCCATGGTGAGGTCACCGAAGCCGGCACGCTTGATCGACGTATCACCGATTACGCCGCATTGGCGGATGCGGTGGGGCAAGTGCCCGGCGTGTTGCAGGCGGCCCCGCTGATCAAAGGTCAGGTGATGGCCAGCCGGGGCGACCGCAACGCCGGTGTGCAGGTCTATGGTATCCACGCGGCGGACCTGGCCGAGATCCCGGGTGTTGCCCAAAGCGACGTGGCCTATGGCGATCTTGGCCGTTTTGACGAAGGAATTGCGATTGGATCGGGTGTCGCGCGCGCCCTGGGCCTCAGCATCGGAGACAAGGTCAAGCTGATCTCTCCCAACGGCGTCAAGACCGCCTTTGGCACCAGCCCACGCGTGAACGCCTATGAGGTGGTCTATGTCTTTACCGCCGGGCGCTATGACATCGACAACACCCGCGCCTATCTGCCCTTTGCCGAGGCGCAGAGCTATTTTAACCGTGAAGGTGCGGCAGATGAGATCGAGGTGATGGTTGATGATCCCGAGCGGGTGGATCAATACATCCTGCCACTGGTGCAGGCGGCGGGGCAAAGCTATGGCGTCTGGAGCTGGCGTGACAGTTCGGGGGGATTCCTGCGGGCGCTGGAGGTTGAGGATAATGTGATGTTCGTGATCCTGTCGATCCTGGTGCTGATCGCGACGATGAATATCGTCTCCGGCCTTATCATGCTGGTAAAGAACAAGGGCCGCGACATCGGCATCCTGCGCACCATTGGTCTGAGCGAAGGCTCGGTGATGCGGGTGTTTTTCATTTGCGGGTCGATCACCGGGGTGATCGGCACCCTGCTTGGGGTGATCCTTGGTTGCCTGTTTGCGATCTATATCGAGCCGATCTTCTCGTTTGTGAATTACGTCATGGGCGGCGGGGTCTGGGATCCGTCGATCCGGGGCATCTACGCGCTACCGGCTGAACTGCGGGCGGGCGATGTGATCAAGGCCGTGGGCCTGTCGCTGGGCCTGTCGTTTGTTGTCACCATTTTCCCGGCCCGCCGCGCGGCGCGGCTGAACCCTGTGGAGGCGCTGCGCTATGAGTGAGATCACCTTGCAGATCGAAGGGCTGAGCAAGACCTATCTGGCGGGCACGCCGGGGGAGGTCTCGGTCTTGCGCGGAGCAGACCTGACCCTGCGCGCGGGCGAAGTTGTTGCGCTGGTTGCCCCTTCCGGTGCGGGCAAATCGACGCTGTTGCAGATCGCGGGGCTGCTGGATGTGGCGGACAGCGGTCTGGTGCAGATCGGCGGGCAAGACATGACCGGAGCGGGTGAGCGCAAGCGCACGCGGGTGCGGCGGCAGGATGTGGGCTTTGTCTACCAGTTCCATCACCTGCTGCCGGAGTTCACGGCGCTGGAAAACATCGTTCTGCCGCAACTCGCCAATGGGGTGTCCCAACGCGCTGCAGAGGCGCGCGGCGCCGAACTCTTGGCGCTTGTGGGGCTGAAAGACCGCGCCGCGCATCGACCCGCAGCGCTTTCCGGCGGCGAGCAGCAACGGGTGGCGTTTTGCCGGGCGCTGGCCAACAGCCCGCGTATCCTGCTGGCGGATGAGCCGACAGGGAACCTTGATCCGGCGACCTCGGATCAGGTGTTTGAGGTGTTGATGCGGCTGGTGTCGGAAACCGGCCTGTCGGCGCTGATCGCAACCCACAATCTGGAGCTTGCCTCCCGGATGGACCGGGTGCTGCATCTGGAGGACGGGGTGCTGCGCGCAGGCTGAGCCCGGCGCGCAAGCCGCAGCGGTCGGGGTGGCACTCAGGCTGGACTCAGGTTGGATTCAGGCGGCGATCTGGGTGATCCAGACCCCGGCGGCCATGACCGAGATCCCCAGTGCACGGGTCCAGGTCAGCGGGCTGATCTGGGCGCCAAAGAGGCCGAAATGGTCGATCGCCGCAGCCGAGAGGAGCTGGCCCAGGAGCACGAAGAACACCGCGTTTCCGACCCCGAAATGGGGCGCCACATGGGTGATCGACAGGACATAGAAGGCCACCAGCACCCCGCCGAGCAAGAGATGCCGGGGCGCGACCATCACCTGCGACAGGGTCTTGGGCCCGACCAGCGCATAGAACCCGAGCGCGGCGACAAAGGCCACTGCAAACAGCACCACGCAGGCGGCCCCCGGCGCGCCGAGGACCTGCCCCAGCCGCGCGTTGAGGGCGGCGAGAACGGGGATTCCGATCCCGGCTGCCAGCATGATCAGTGCAAATTGGGTCATTTCGCTTGTCCTCCCCATGACCGCTCCCCCTGCCGATTGCGTGCCGGAGCAGAATGCGGCGCAGGCCAGAAGGGGGCAAGCGCTATCCGCGCGCCCGCGTATTTCTACGCAACGTTACCCCGGACGTAACTATACGGCGGGGATCAGTCGCAGATCCCGTCGATGCGCACGTCCTTCCAGGGCAGCAGCACGTCGCTCTCGCGGCTCTGCGGCAGGTCGGAGACCGGCATCTCCGCCGCGAGCATGCGATGCAGGCGATGGGTGCGCTTGGCGCGCGGGGCCAGGGCCCGGCAGCAGACATATTCCTCGACGATGGTGCCCTGTTGCTCGTAGCCGAAGGAGAGGAAATCCGCCTCTCGATCCGGGTCGAACAGATAGGGATCGGGCGAGGTGCCGTGTTCGAGCAGCGCCTTCAGCGGCGTATAGCCGGTGCGGTCGCGGTTCTGCCATTGCCAGACATGGGTGGCCTCATGCGCCAGCAGCATCGCTTCGACCAGCGGCAGGGTGTCGGGATAGTCCGGGGTGTAATCGGGCAGATACCATTCGCGGGTGAAGAAGATGCGGTTGAAGATCGCCACCGCCGCCGGAGAGGCGGTGACCACCTCGCCAGCGGGACGCGGCGGCAGGATGCGTTCGCGGCAGGTGGTGCGGGGGCGCTGCGGGCGGCGGAAGGTGACGGCCCGCAATGGCGCGCCCTCGACCAGACGCAGGCGGGCGTAATCCAGACTGTCGCCATGCAGCGTGCCGAGGAACAGGCGTTCGCGCTCGGTCGGGCTGCGGCCGCAGGCGGCCAGCAGGGCCAGCAGGAGGAGCAGAACCCTAGACACTGTAGGCCAGCACCTGGCTGATTTCGCTGAGGGACCGGCCCGACTGAGCGGCCCAGTGGTTGAAGGCCTCCTGCACGGCCCGCAGCGCCCGTTTCGAGGTGGCGGGTTTGTCGATCACCTCTTCGGCGACCAGCCGTGCGGTCACGTCGGGCGAGAGGATGAACGCATCCCGCCCGGCAAAGCGCATGGCGTATTGTCCCGTGGCGGCACCAAGACGGCTGCCGCGGGTCTTCAGCATCTCCAGCAGGCCGATGTAGTCCTGCGACGGCCAGCCGCCGAGCACCTTGCCCGCGCCGCCCGCATCGCGCAGCTCCATCAGGAAGGCGGCATTGTCGCGCACCGACTGGATCTTGGCGCCGTTGCGCACGATCTCGGTGTTGCGCAGATGAGCGTCGAGCTGTGCGTCATCCATGAAGGCGTTACGGCCGACGTCAAAGCCGTCAAAGGCGCGTTCGAACCCGTCCCATTTGGCCGCGATGACCTTCCAGTTGAAACCGGCGTTGAAGACGCAGCGGGTCATCACCGACAGCCAGCGGTCCTCGGGCAGGGCGGTGATCTGCGGGTCGGGCTTTGTCAGCTTACCGTCCAGCGCGGCGGGGCCGCCGTGGCGGTCGGCGGCGATGGCGAAGATCTCGTCGAAATGGCGCATGCGGCGCGGCTCCTCAGGCGGGCAGATAAAAGGTGGCGGTTGCGGTGGCAACCAGCTTGCCGCTGGCCTCGTCGGTCATCTCGGCGCGCCAGACGCTGAGGGCGCGGCCCGGTTTCACCAGTTGCGCGCGGCACAGGATCGCGGGCCCGCTGCCGGGGCGCAGGAACTGGCAGTGCAGATCGGTGGTGGCCAAGGGCAGCATCCGCCCCACATGCGACATCGCCCCCAGCACCATGGCGGTATCCGCCAGCGCCATCAGCGCCTGACCGGAAACGATGCCCCCAACCCGGGCGAGCGCAGGCGTGACCGGCATCTGCAGCACGGTGGTGTCGGGGGCGGTCTCGACCACCGTCAGCTCCAACGCCTGCACCCAGGGGGCAAAGGCATCGGCCAGGATCTGTTGCAGATCGTCCTTGGTCATGGTCCGTCTCCCTGTTGCCTCCTTGCCGCCCTCTTGCCGCGACCTTAGCGCGGGCGCGGGCGCAGCTCCACGATGGATTTGCCGAGCCGAAACGGGGCCGCAAAACTGACCAGGCACAGCGCCAGAACCTGGAGCGCGAGGATATAGGCATTCTCTTCAAGGGTTTGCCATTCGTCCTTGAGGCGGGCAAGCAGCGCGACCAGATCCTCGTAGGCGCGGGCGAGGATCAGGAAATCCCCGGCGATGGCGGGCACCTTGCGGCGCAGGCTGGCCACGGCGGCCTCGGTGTCGGGATCAAGGGCGGCAAAGACCACAAAACTGGCCGGATCAAAGCTGTCGACCGAACGGGCCATGGCCTCCATGTCGTCGCCAAAGACCGAGAGCGCGCGCAACGGGGCGACGCTGTCGGTGACGGCGGTGAAGAACGGCAGACCACGGGTGTCGGCGGTGGAGGCTGAGAGGAATTCAACCTTGTCGCAGAGCGCGGCGATGTCGCTGTCATAGGCGGGCTCGCAAAAACGCAGGCGAAAGCGGGCGGCGTCGCGGTCAAAGGCCTGGGTGGCGGCATAGGCCACATCCACCTGCCGGTCGAGGCGCGAGGTATCGGCGGAGTAGATCCCGGCGACCACCGCCACCAGGGCGCCGATGCCGCCGAGGATGACCCAGACCAGATCGGCCAGCCGCCAGGCGCGGTGACCGGCGGGTTTGCGAAACAGCAAGGCGGTGCCGAGGCTTCCGGCGGCAAAGCACAGGATCAGCAACAGCAGCTGGTTGTCGGCGATGAAATTCATGACGTGCCGCTGCCCCTCCCTGCGCGTGGCGGTGCGCAGAGGTTAGGCGGTTGCGCCGCCTGCGATCAATCTGTTGTCGGCGGCCCTCACAAAGAAGTGGGCGGGCGTAGGACAAATGGCGGCGCCGCCACGGGGTTTGAGGTCCCGCGGGAGGCGGAGAGATGGCGCGGGTTTCCCCGCGTCTGGCCGGATCCCCTGCACCCGGGTGAGGGTGGTCTCTGGGGCCCTGTTCTCCTGCCGGGCACGGGGTGTCAGGCCGTGCCCTGTGGGTGTTGCAACGCAAGCGAGTATGGCAGGCCCGGGTTGAGACCGCGTGAGGCGCGCGCGCGCCGGGGGCGCAACGGGCTGTGTCGGCGGGGCGCTTACATGCGGCCCTTGGTGACCTGGCGGATCAGGCTCTCTTCCTTCTCCTTGCCGAGCTTTTCCTTCTTGGCCAGTGTTTTGACCAGCTTCACGGCCTCGTCCTTGCGGTCGCTGTTGGTGAGGATAAAGATCTCAAACAGGGTCTTGTCGTCCTTGATCCCCTGGGCCTTGGCTTCTTTCTTGGCGTCGGTCTGGCCGAGCTGCTTGATCACGAAATCGCGGAAGGTCTTGGAGTCGAAGAATTCGCTCCGGTAATGGTCGAGCGGGCCGGTGATGAATTTCTGCGCCTTCTTGAGGATCACCTTGAAGGCGGCGTCGCGGGGGGTGTCGCTTTCGGCTTCCTGCTTGAGCAGGGAATAGATGTTGATCGGCAGGTCGACGCGCTGCGCCTCCGGCAGGGCCTCGTCGAAATAGTCGCGGAAGAGGCCGGGGCCGTCCTGTTTGTTCATCATCGCAATGGTGCATTTGATATGGGGCAGCAGCACCTTCTTTTCGCGCGCGATCCAGTTGCCGAAGGTGTTGCGCATGCTGTTGTGCTTGAGCATGCCGGGGATGTCGGCGGGGAAGGCTTTGCCTGCGATCTTGATGGTCTCGGCCATGGGGGGTGTCCTCTGAGCAATTGATTTGGGTTGATGCTGAGGAAACACCGGGGGGCCGGGGATTATTCGGGGGCGGCGGCGGATTTTTTCGCGCTTAAGGTGGGGGCGCTGCCCCCTCTTGCCCGTGCCGGGCAATTCACCCCCGGGATATTTGGGAGAAGATGAAGTGTGGGCGGAGCGGCGGTTCCCGGCTGGGGACCACAGTGAACGTTGACACGTGGCGTCTGCAGGAGATCCTTGGGACGTGAGGCGCAGCGGCACGGCCCGCACCTGACCTTACGTCCGGGAGTTCGTCCCGGACCGCGCAGCGGCAAACAGTGCGGGGCACTGTTTGGGGTAAGAACGGGCGGAGCCCTGCGCTGCAACACTTGCCCCAAAATGCACAGCCTGCAGGAGTTTCCCTTGGGACGTGGGGCGTAGCCGCACGGCCCGCGCCTGACCTTCCCCCCGGGAAGGCGCTTCACGCCTCCCCAAGGTCAGGCGCGGGCCTTGAGAGCTGGTTCCCGCGCCCTTTAAAGGAGCATGCTTCACCGGCTATTTATCTGTATCAGCGTCAGATCGCCAAGCCTGCTCCCGAGGATGAGGCCAAAACAGGCACAATCTAGGAAGTACGAAATACCTAATAAAGCGTGTGCGCTTTCGATGGGGTAATGGAGCGTGAAAAATCAAGACGAAAAGGAGTGAAAAGGCAATATTCGCTAGCCCCAGTGCAGACGCAATTCTATCCACAATAGATAACGTTGGGTCCAGTAGTAAGTCACATTGTAATAGTGCAAAGTAAGTGCCGATTGCCGCTATTGGTAATAGTGGGGACAGAACTAGGATAAGAAAAAGTGTTCCTACGATGCTTGTTAGAGGGAAGACCTCTCTTAAAAAATGATTATTGTGAGAAGGTACGCCAAGTGAGTTTTGATCATGGCCGCGTATCATCCCGAAGGTGGTACTTGAAAAACCAACGATTTGTGGTCTGGCTCCTTGACGAACTTTAAGGAACATAGCGGTTGAAAGATGATTAAAAGACAGGGCTGTTATTAGAAAAATGAAACTCGTGACGGATAAAAAGAAGGAGGCGGGTGCGGAAATTGATAAATCTAAAATATTTATCGAAATAAGTTCTCCCTTCTTGAGGGAAGACACAAGGAAGTATGCAAGAACTATTCGTGCTGCCGCCTTAATGAAGTTTTCGATCGCCTCATTCTGAATTTTGCCAAGTTTTTCGTATTTATTGACCCAAGAGTTTTCATCGGGGCCGAGTTTTCGAAGGGTGGTGTTGAATTCATGCGCCTTTAAATTTCTCAGTGATACCCATTTAGTTTTCATCCTCAAACATCCAGCTCCTCCACGAACTTCGCGTTCTCCTGAATATACTGAAAGCGCAGTTCGGGTTTCTTGCCCATCAGACGTTCGACCAGATCGCCGGTCTCGCCGGGTTCGTCTTCGTCGATGGTGACCCGGATCAATTTCCGGGTCTTGGGATCCATGGTGGTCTCCTTCAGGTCCTTGGCGTCCATCTCGCCGAGACCCTTGAAGCGGCTCACGTCGATCTTGCCTTTGCCGCCGAGGCCTTTTTCTAGCCACATGTCGCGCTCGGCCTCGTCGAGGCAATATACGCGTTTTGCTCCTTGCGTCAGGCGGAACAGGGGCGGGCAGGCCAGATAGAGGTGGCCGCCGTCGATCAGAGGGCGCATCTGGGTGAAGAAGAAGGTCATCAGGAGCGAGGCGATATGTGCGCCGTCGACATCCGCATCGGTCATGATGATGATCTTGTCATAGCGCAGATCGTCGAGGTTGAACTTGGTGCCAAGCCCGACGCCGAGGGCTTCGCACAAATCGCGGATCTCGGCATTTGAACTGAGCTTGTTGGAGGCGGCGCCCAGCACGTTGAGGATCTTGCCCTTGAGCGGCAAGAGCGCCTGGTATTCGCGCGAGCGCGCGCCCTTGCCGGAGCCGCCCGCCGAGTCGCCCTCGACGATGAACAGTTCGGTGCCGGAACGGTCCTTGGAGGTACAGTCGGTGAGCTTGCCGGGCAGGCGCAGCTTCTTGGTGGCCGATTTGCGCTGGGTCTCTTTCTCCTGCTTGCGGCGCAGGCGTTCCTCGGCGCGCAGGATCAGGAAATCGAGGATGGCGCCGGCGGATTTGGTGTCGGCGGCAAGCCAGTTGTCGAAGTGGTCGCGGACCGAGTTTTCGACCATCTTGGCCGCGCCCTCGGTGGAGAGGCGATCCTTGGTCTGGCCGACAAAGGCCGGGTCGGCGATGAAGCACGACACCAGCGCGCAGCCGCCCGCCATCAGGTCGTCGCGGGTGATCTGGGCGGCCTTCTTGTTGCCGACCAGCTCGCCGTAAGCCTTGATGCCCTTGAGGATCGCGGCCCAGAACCCGGCGACATGGGTGCCGCCCTCGGGCGTGGGCACGGTGTTACAGTAGCTCTGGGTGAACCCGTCGCGCGAGGGCGTCCAGTTGATCGCCCATTCCACATAGCCCGGCTCGCCGAATTTCTCGCGGAACTCCACCTTGCCGGCAAAGGGCGCATCCGCATAGACGGAGGATTTGCCCAGCACCTCGGTCAGGTAGTCCTTGAGGCCGCCGGGGAAGTGGAAGGTGGCCTCGGTCGGGGTTTCAGTGTCGTCGATGGCGGATTTCCAGCGGATCTCGACGCCGGAGAACAGATAGGCCTTGGAACGCACCAGTTTGAACAGGCGCGCGGGCTTGAAGCGATGCGAGCCGAAGATCTCCTCGTCGGCGTGGAAGGTCACCGTGGTGCCGCGCCGGTTGGGGGCGGCGCCGATCTTTTCCACCCCGCCCAGGGGCTTGCCGCGCGAGAACCGCTGCTCGAACAACTCCTTGTTCTTGGCCACCTGCACCACCAGCGAATCCGAGAGCGCGTTGACCACCGAAGAGCCGACCCCGTGCAGGCCGCCCGAGGTCTGATAGGCCTTGCCGGAGAACTTGCCGCCCGCGTGCAGGGTGCAGAGGATCACCTCCAGCGCCGATTTGTCGGGAAACTTCGGATGCGGGTCGATCGGGATGCCGCGACCGTTGTCGCGCACCGTCAGCGAATAGTCGGCGTGCAGCTCCACCTCGATGCGGTTGGCGTGACCGGCGACGGCCTCGTCCATGGAGTTGTCGAGGATCTCGGCCACCATGTGGTGCAGCGCGCGCTCGTCGGTGCCGCCGATATACATGCCGGGGCGCTGACGCACGGGTTCGAGGCCCTCGAGGACTTCGATGGAGGAGGCGTCATAGGTTTCAGACGAGGACGGGCTCAGGAGGTCGTCGGCCATGTGCGGATCGCTGCTCATTCGTTTGGTTTGGTTGGCAGCCATTATGGCGCATGTGATCGGGCGGGGGAAGGGGCCAGCGCGGCCTGTGGATAAGGGCGCTGGGTGGGGAGGGACGGCCCGGAGGGTCAGCCTTCGGCGGCGGCCGCACGGGTGGCCTGACGCAGATCCTGGGGGACGGGCGTCGGCGTCAGGGTAAAGACCTGCTGCCCACCCGGGGTGCCGGAGGCAACCAGAAAGAAGCCCGAGATCCGCTGAACCCAGCGCCCCACGCCGCCGCTGGAGGAAGGGGGGATCTGGACGCCCGCCCCCGGAATGCTGTGATCAAGCGCAAAATCTACGGCGAACAGCGTCGCGGAGGGCTGTTGCGCGCCCCCCTCGGCGGTGCAGGTGCTGTCCGGATCGAGGGTCCAGAACACATAGGAGCTCGCGTCCGGGGCGGCGCTCATGCCAGCGGGCGGATCGCCGTCACAGGCCGGTGTGCGGCGCGGCGACAGCTCGTTGACGTAGACGGAGAGGTCCAGAAAGACCGGGGTGTTGGCCTGCTGGGTCAGGAACGCGTGCAGCGCCGCATTGTCGCCGTCGTCCAACTGGCTGGCATCGGTGCTGGCGGTGCCGTCGAAATAGGCCAATGTCGGCGTTGGGCGCAGCCGATCCCAGAAGTAGCCGATGCCGGTTGCAATGCCTAAGAGCGCCGCAACCAGGGCTATGATGCGCTCAACGCGTCCAATGGCCACGATGGAACCTCCGTTTGTCGGTTTTTGGTGCAGCCCGAGTTGACCCTTTGGGGGCGGGCTGCTCAATGTGCTGTTCAAACAGGCGCAGCTTAGCAAACGGGGGACAGAGGTCCATGGGCAAGAACGGCATGCTGGAGCCCGACGACTGGAGTGCGTTTCGGGCCGAGGCGCGGCGGATGCTGGATGCGGCGATCAGCCAGATGCAGGTGGCGCGCAACCGGCCCTGGCAGCCGGTGCCGGAGGATCTGGAGGCGCGCTATGCCATCGGGCAGGCGGATCAGGGCGATCTGGTCGCGCGGCTGGTCGAGGATGTGCTGCCGCATCACGGCGGCAATATCCATCCGCGGTTCTGGGGCTGGGTGCAGGGCAGCGGGCTGGCCTCCGATCTGATCGCGGGCATGGCGGCGGCGGCGGTGAACGCCAATTGCGGTGGCCGCGACCATGGCGCCAACCGGATGGAACGCGCGGTGATCGACTGGGCGCGCCGGATCATGGGCTTTCCCGAGGCGGCCAGCGGTGTCCTGACCACCGGCACCTCGCAGGCCACGGTGCTGGCCTTTCAGGCGGCGCGGCTGCGGGTGATCCCGGATCTGCGACAGGCGGGGCAGGGCGATCTGCGGCTTACCGCCTATGCGGGGGCGGGCGTGCACAATGCCACGGTAAAGGCGCTGGAGCTGCTGGGCATCGGGTCGGACAACCTGCGTCAGGTGCCCTTGCGCGAGGGGCGCATGGACCCGGATGCGCTGCGGGACATGCTGGAGCAGGACCGTGCCGCAGGGGCGCGGCCCTTCCTGATCGTCGGCACCGCGGGATCGGTGGATCTGGGGCTGTTTGACGATCTCGATGCGCTGGCGGATGTGGCGGCGCAAGAGGGGCTGTGGCTGCATGTGGACGGGGCCTTTGGCGCCTGGACCCGGCTGGCGGAGCCGCCCTGGCGCGCCCTCAGCGACGGCATCGAGCGGGCCGACAGCATTGCGCTGGATTTCCACAAGTGGATGTATGTGGGCTATGATTGCGGGCTGGTGCTGATGCGGGACGAAAGCGCCCATCGCGTGGCCTTTGCGGCGCGGCCGGCCTATCTGGATGGCGCGCCGGAGGGGCTGGCGGGGGGCGAGCCGTGGTTCTGCGACTATGGCATCGACCTCAGCCGGGGCAACCGCGCGATCAAGGTCTGGTGCGCGCTGGAGATGTTCGGCGAGGCGGCCTTTGCCGCGGCGATCACCGACAATTGCCGGCTGGCGGCAGAGATGGGTGCGCAGATCGACACGACCGAAGGGCTGGCATTGATGCACCCGGTGGTGTCCAACGTCTGTGTCTTTACCGCCGCCCCGGAGGCCCCGCCCGAGCGGCAGTCGCAGATCAACGCGCAGATCGCCACGGCGCTGCAACTGGCCGGTGTGGCGGTGTTTTCGACGACCCGAATCGGCGGCATCACCGCCCTGCGCGCCGCGATCACCAACCACCGCACCCGAAGCGCGGATATTGCCACGGCATTGGCGGCGATCACGCAATTGCGACGCGCCGACTGACGTCAGCGGGGCGCCCGGTCTTGCATTCGATGCCGGGCGGGGTAGCTTTGACGCAGGTGTATGTTTGGAGGTGCCGATGCCGTGGATTGAAACCGTTCCCTTTGAAGAGGCAACCGGCAAGTTGCGCAAGCTCTATGACCGGGTGGCCGGGCCAGAGGGGAACGTCGACAACATCATGATGGTGCATGGGTTGCGGCCCCATTCGATGGAAGGGCATATGGCGCTCTACAAGAATGTGCTGCATCACACCGGCAACACGCTGCCCAAATGGGTGCTGGAAATGCTGGGGGTCTGGGTCTCGGCGCTGAACGGTTGCGCCTATTGCGTCGAGCATCACTTTGCCGGGCTGACGCGGCTGATGCAGGATGACGACCGCGCCGCGGCGATCCGGGCGGCGATCGAGGCGCGCGACGTGGAGGCGCTGCCGGTGCGCGAGGCCGAACGGGCGGCGATGGTCTATGCCCGCAAGCTGACCGAACGCCCCGCCGCGATGGAGATCAACGACGTCTGGGCGCTGAAGGACGCCGGGCTGAGCGATGGCGAGATCCTGGAGATCAACCAGGTCGTGGCCTATTTCGCCTATGCCAACCGCACGGTGCTGGGGCTGGGCTGCTCGACCGAAGGCGATGTGCTGGGCCTCAGCCCGGGCAACAGCGAGGACCCGCAGGACTGGGGGCATCGCTGAGATGGCCGCCGCGCGGGCAAAAACCGGCCCATGCGGTCGCGCCCCGGCCTCGCGCCGCTTGAGCCGGGCGGAGACAACGCATAGATGTTATAACATGATACGACCGCTCTCCCTCTGCCTGCTGATGCTTGTCCCGGCGCCGCTGCGCGCCCATCCGCATATCTTTGTGGACACGGGGCTGACGCTGGAGGTCACCCCGGACGGGGAGTTGACGGCGGTGGAGGTCACCTGGGCCTATGACGATTTCTACTCGCTGCTGATCTTCGAGGATCTGCGGCTCGACAGTGATTTTGACGGCCGGCTGACCGCGGCGGAGCTGGAGCAGCTGCGGGGGTTCGACCTCAACTGGTCGCCGGGGTTCAAGGGCGACCTGTACCTGTCGGCGGGCGGAGAGGCGCTGGCGCTGGGCGCGCCCGAACACCTGAGCACGGAGGTCGAGCAGGGGATCATCACCACCCGCCACCGGCGCGTGCTGGCCGAAACAAGGCCGGTGCAGGCGGCGGGGGTCACGGTCAAACCCTATGATCCGACCTATTACACCGCCTATGACCTGAGCCGCGGGGTCGAGGTCACCGGCCCCTGTACCGCGTCGATCACGCCCCCCAATCTGGATCAGGCCTATACGATGGTCGAAGAAATGCTCTATGCGATGCCGACGGACCAGGCCGAGGAGGCCTATCCGGAGGTGGGCGCGGCCTTTGCCGCCACCGTGTCGCTGGCCTGCGAGGGCTGAGATGGCACGACCGATCCTGACCGCGCTGGGGGCGGTGACCCTGCTTGCGGTGCTGGGGCTGGCGCTCTGGCTCTGGGGCTTTGGCGGTGCAGATCCGGTGCTGCGGGCCGCCGCCGAGGCGCAGCGCGAGGCGCAGAACGCCATGGCGCAGGGGCTGCGGGCGCTGAAGGCCGGCGCGCCCGGCGCCTGGTGGAGCCTGATGGGGGTCTGCTTTGCCTATGGGTTCTTTCACGCCGCCGGACCGGGCCATGGCAAGCTGGTGATCGGTGGCTACGGATTAGGCCGTGCGGTGACCCTGTGGCGGCTGTCGGGGCTGGCGGTGGCCTCGTCGCTGGCGCAGGCCGCCAGCGCGGTGTTGCTGGTGCTGAGCGGCGTCTGGCTGTTCGACTGGGGTCGCGAACGTCTGACCGCCACCGCCGAAGATATGCTGGCGCCGGTGTCCTATGGGCTGATGGCGGTGCTGGGCCTCTATCTGATGCTGCGCGGGTTGCGCCGGGCGCTGCGTTTGCGCTCCGAAGCCGCCCCGGCTGTCGGGGGTGATCCGCAGGGCGATACGCACCATCACCATGGTCATCATCACGGCCACGATCACGGTCATGACCAAACTCACGATCCCAGTCACGATCATGGCCACGACCACAGCCATGACCACGGGCCGGGAGAGGTCTGTGCAAGCTGCGGCCATCGCCACGGCCCGACGCTGGAGGAAGCGGCGCGGCTGACCTCCTGGCGCGAGGCAGTGGCGATTGTCCTCAGCATCGCGGCGCGGCCCTGTACCGGCGCGGTGTTCCTGTTGCTGCTGACCTGGCGGCTGGACGTGCTGGCGGCCGGGGTCGCGGGAACCTTTGCCATGGGGTTGGGCACTGCCAGCGTGACGCTGAGCGTGGCGCTGCTGGCCGCCGGGGTGCGCGGTGGCCTGCTGGCGCGGGTGCTGGGGCAGGGCGGGTCCGGGAGCATCCGGCTGGCGGCGGCGCTTGAGGTCTGCGCCGGTCTGCTGGTGACGGCCCTGTGCCTGCAACTGCTGCTGCGCAGCCTCTGAGGGCTGCGCCCCCGCGCGCCCGTGCCCCCTCTGCATGATCGCGCTGCTTGCGGAAACGCTGCAGCCTGACCTGCGCGGTCCGGTGCGGGTTGGTGAGGGCTGCCGCAATCCCCTTTTCATGTGTTGTGGCGGGCGGAGACATTCTGCGCCCCGGTTCCGAAACCCTGCCCACAAACCCTGCCCACACCGGTGATGCCGACCTTGCGCGCGTGCCCTCCGGCGGCGCGAGATCGCACCGTTGGAGGGCGGCCTGGATTGCCTCACCCGCGCCCCCGCACTGCGCGAGAAGACGCTATAGGCGGGGTTTCGCGTCTTTTCGGTGCCTCATTGTTGTGCAATTGTATCGGTACGCGACGCCGTCTTGCCGCCACCGCGGACCCGGCCTAATGCCAGTGTCAGAAGGAGGCCGTGCACATGGCAAGCAATACATCCGCTCCCCCGCCCCAAGGGTCTCTGACCGCGCCGACGTCGCCGGTTCAGATCAGTTATGGCGGCCATGTCCGCGCGCTGTCGATCCTCGGCCTGCCGCTGATCGGCGGGCATCTGGCGCAATTTGCCATCGGCCTCACGGATACGGTGATGCTGGGCTGGTACGGTGTTGCCGAGCTGGCGGCGGTGACACTGGCGCAGAGCTTCTTTTTTGTGTGGTTCATTCTCGGGGCCGGGTTTGCCTTTGCGGTGATGCCGATGGTGGCCTCGGCGGCGGCGACCGACGATCACCGCCGCATCCGCCGCGCCACCCGCATGGGGCTGTGGCTGTCGGTGGTCTATGGCGCGCTGTCGATGCCCTTGATGTGGTATTCCGAGGCGATCCTGCTGGCGGCCGGTCAGGAACCGCAGGTCGCTGCGGATGCCGGTACGTATCTGCGGATCGCGGGCTGGGGCATCTTTCCGGCGCTGCTGGTGATGGTGCTGAAGTCCTACCTCGCCGGGTTGGAGCGCACCCAGGCGGTGCTGTGGATCACGGTGCTGGCGGCGGTGGTCAACGCGATGGTGAACTACGTGCTGATCTTTGGCCATTTCGGGTTTCCGGAACTGGGGTTGCAGGGCGCGGCGCTGGCCTCTCTGGCGACGCAGACGGTGTCCTTGCTGGCGGTGGTGGCCTATGCGCTGTGGCGCCTGCCGGAGCATGACCTGCTGCGCAACCTGCAGCGCCCGGACTGGGAAATGATGCGCGAGATCGTGCGCCATGGCCTGCCGATCGGTCTGACCACCCTGTGCGAGGTCAGCCTGTTCTCCGCCTCCGCCCTGATGATGGGCTGGCTGGGCACGGTGCCCCTGGCCGCGCATGGGATTGCGGTGTCGGTGGCGGGGCTGACCTTCATGGCGCATCTGGGCCTGTCCAACGCTGCCACCATCCGGGTGGGCAATGCACTGGGGCGCGGTGACAAGGCGCATATGGTGCGCGGCGCGGTGGTGGTCACGCTGGCCTCGCTGCTGATCGCGGTGGCCACGGCGCTGGTGTTCTTCCTGGCGCCGGAGCCGCTGATCCTGCTGTTCCTCGACCCCGACGATCCGCAGAGACCCGAGATCCTGGCGATCGGCATTTCGCTGCTGGCGATGGCGGGGCTGTTCCAGCTGATGGACGGCATGCAGGCGATCGCGCTGGGGCTGCTGCGGGGGCTGTTGGACACCGGCGTGCCGATGGTGATGGCGGCGCTCAGCTATTGGGCGGTCGGGGTGCCGACCTCCTATATCCTGGGCTTCCGGGCCGAGATGGGCGGCGTCGGCGTCTGGATCGGGCTGATCCTGGGCCTGAGTACGGCAGGTGTGCTGCTGCTGGTGCGGTTCTGGCTGCATGCGCTGAAACGGATCGACACGCCGCCCCCCGGCGATGTGCCGCCGACGGATGCGATGGCGGGTCCGGCCTGAGGCGCGGAAGGTATCGCAGGCACGACGGCGGGCGGTGCCGACGGCTGGCCCCGCCACCGGGGCATTGCATCGTGTCGTGGCGGAGCTGGCTGTGCGGTCTTGTGCAGCGCGTTGGGGGCATCGCGGCGCTATGCCGATGTGTCCTGGCTGTCCTGACCGAGCCGGTCGGCCTTTTTGCGCACTAGCACATTGCGCAGGTCGTGCATGGCCAGCAGCAGGGCATCGGTGACCTGATCGAGCTGGGCCTCCGAGGCGCGCGATTGCGCCCATTGGGCGGTGAGGTTCAGGTGGTCCACCGTGCGCAGGATGTCATCCACCTCACGCGTGGCCAGGAGCGCGCTGCGGTCCTGTATCCAGGCCTCGATAGCGCTGCGATCCTCGGCGCTCAGCACCCTGTCGCCGTGCGGTTTGATGTCCCGCTTGCGCAGGTTCACCACCGCGATCTGATCCATCTCGATGCGGCGGTTGCGGCTCGCTGCGTCGACGCGAAACACCTGCGCGCCGTTTTCTCGGATGCGGAAATAGTAGTCGGGCAGGGTGGTGGTCATCTGGTTTCCTGAGCGAGATCCGGTGTTTGGCGCAGGGTAGCAGTCTGGATCACCAGAGCAAGCCCTTCCCACAACGGGAGGATGCGCCAGAGTCGCCGCACAGACGGGCGGGGGCGCTCCCGCCCATGCAGGACCCCTGCCTGTCGGCACGTGTCCTTGGCCTGGTTGGGCCCGGCGGCGGCCGCGCCGCGATGCGCAACGCGCAGCGCAACACCTCTGAACGGTTCAGAGAGGGGGGACGTCCCTTTGAGACCGCAAGATGTGTTCGAGACGGGGCAGGTCGCTCCTGCCGATCAGCCTCCCGTCACGCGTCGTCCTGACCATCTTCGTCCGGCTCGCAGCGATTGCCAGCGTATTGGCGCGCCCCGGGCAGGGGGCGTAGCCATGTTTCGCGACGCCGGGTCCACAGCTCATAGGTGGGTTGGAAGGCGTCGGCGTCATCCAGCGCGCCAAGGTGGATTTCAACCTCTCCCCCGCTGGTGGCATAGACCGAAGACCCGCAGGTCGGGCAGAAGCAGCGCCCCTGGTAGCACCGCACATCGCCGGTCACAGTCACCTGTTCGGGTGCAAAGACAGCGGCCGCATAGAAGGGCGCGCCGTGGTGTTTGCGGCAGTCGAGGCAGTGGCACAGGCCGACACGATCTGGCACGCCGGTCACGGTGAAACGCACGCGCCCGCACAGGCAGCCGCCGGTTCTGACGGTCATGGCAGGTCTCCTTTTGGCGGCGGAGCTGGTCTGTCCAGGTCCGGTTGGTCCTCCCCTGGCGTCGATCAGCCCAGCCCAGCGGCAGTAGCCAGCGCGCCCGACCCTCGCCGCCCATCTCTAATCGCCCGCCTGCGCGGGCGCTCGACCATGGTCTTCGGGTCCTGACCGGGGCGCTGCGCCAAGTGTGACAGGCGCCCCGGAGCCAGGAGGGTCAGCGCAGCGCGGCGCAGAAGCGCTGGATGCGGCTGCAGGCTTCCTTGAGGGCCGCGTCCGAGGTGGCGTAGCTGACGCGGAAGTTCGGTGACAGGCCAAAGGCCGCGCCAAAGACCACCGCCACATCCGCCTCTTCCAGAAGCGCGGTGGCAAAACCCTCGTCATCGGTGATCCTGGTGCCAGCGGGGGTGGTCTTGCCGATCAGCCCGGCGATCGACGGGTAGACGTAGAAGGCCCCCTCCGGCACCGGGCAGGTCAGCCCCTCGATCTCGGACAGCATCGACACCACCAGGTTGCGGCGGCGCACAAAGATCTCGTTGTTGGCGGCGAGGAACTCCTGCGGGCCGGTCAGCGCCTCAAGCGCGGCATATTGGCTGACCGAACAGGGGTTCGAGGTCGATTGCGACTGCACCTTGCGCATGGCGGCGATCAGCGGCTCGGGGCCGGCGGCATAGCCGATGCGCCAGCCGGTCATTGCATAGGCCTTGGAGACGCCATTGCAGGTCAGCGTGCGGTCATAAAGGGCGGGTTCCACCTGCGCCGGGGTGCAGAATTCGAAATCATCATAGGCGAGATGTTCGTACATGTCGTCGGTCATCACCCAGACATGCGGGTGGCGCAGCAGCACATCGGTCAGCGCCTTGAGTTCGCTGCGCGAATAGCCCGCGCCGGTGGGGTTGGAGGGCGAGTTGAAGATGAACCATTTGGTCTTTGGCGTGATCGCAGCCTCCAGCTGATCCGGCGTCAGCTTGAAGCTGGTCTCCAGGCTCGCCTCCACCGCCACCGGGGTGCCACCGGCCAGCAGCACCATGTCGGGATAGCTGACCCAATAGGGTGCCGGGATGATGACCTCGTCGCCTGGGTTCAGCGTCGCCATCAGCGCATTGTAGAGCGTCTGCTTGCCACCGGAGTTCACCGTGACCTGCGCCGGCGTGTAGTCTAAGCCGTTGTCGCGCTTGAATTTATCGCAGATCGCCTGCTTCAGCTCGGGGATGCCGTCGACGGCGGTGTATTTGGTCTTGCCCTCGGCGATGGCGCGCACGGCGGCGTCCTTGATGTTCTGCGGCGTGTCGAAGTCGGGCTCGCCCGCGCCCAAGCCGATCACGTCGCGCCCCGCGGCTTTCAACTCGCGCGCCTTGTTGGTGACCGCGATGGTCGGCGAAGGTTTGACGCGGGAAAGTGTCGCAGAAAGAAAGGACATGTCGGACCTCGGTTTGAATGTCATGTGCAAACCTCTTAGGGTGTGCTCAAACGGCAATCAAGTCATCCACGAAGGAGAGACCACATGACCGACACCACGACGGATTGGTACGGCCCCGATGCAGCAACATTCGGCGACCGCGTGGCGGCGGCGCGGGAAAGCGCGGGCATGTCCCAGGGCCAGCTCGCGCGCCGCATGGGCGTGAAGAAAACCACCCTGGTGGGCTGGGAGCAGGACCTGTCGGAGCCGCGCGCAAACAAGCTGTCGATGCTCTCGGGGCTTTTGAATGTCTCCATGAGCTGGCTGCTGACCGGCGAGGGCGACGATCTGTCGGTGCCGACAGAGGACACGCTGGGCGAGGACATGGCGGCGATCGCGCGCGAATTGCGCAGCCTGCGCGAGGATCTGCGGATGCAGGCCGAACGCGCCGGGCGTCTGGAAAAGACCCTGCGGCGTCTGGCGGCCGCGCAGGAGCCGGCGCAATGATCGAGGCCGACGCCGGCCCGGAAAACAGGGAGATCCGCATCAAGCGGCTCTCCATGCGCTCCATGCGCCGAGGGATCAAGGAAATGGACATCCTGCTGTCGGGCTATGCGGCGGCGAATCTGGCCGCGATGAGCGACGAGAAACTGGATCTCTATGACCTGCTCCTGCGGGAAAATGACCAGGATCTTTACCAATGGGTAACCGGTCAGGCCCCGGCGCCGGATCAATTTCACGCGCTGGTCGACGAGATCTCTCGAACATACCAAAAATAAAAGAGAAATCCGGTTTAACGCATTTTCAGGAAATACCGGTCACATTTGTCATGAAGCAATTTCGATTCGGAGATGCTGAATGAGTATGGAACGACCGATCAACCAGCTGGACCGCAAAGGGTTCATGACTGGTTACCTTGACGCACTGGCGCTGGTGGAGAGACTTCACCGCCTGTTGCTTGACGTGATCAAGGATGAGTTTGAACGCGTGGGTGTCCTTGACATCAACGCGGTGCAGGCTCTGTTGCTGTTCAACATTGGCGACAATGAAGTGACCGCGGGCGAGTTGAAAACCCGTGGCTACTATCAGGGCAGCAATGTCAGCTACAACCTGAAGAAGCTGGTGGAGATGGGCTATATGCACCATCAGCGCTGCGAGATCGACCGCCGGTCGGTTCGTGTGCGCCTGACACCCCGCGGCCGGGAAATCCGCGACATCGTTGCGTCGCTGTTCTCTCGCCATGCGGAGGGCCTGGAGACCAAAGGCGTGATCAGCGCCGAGGGGATCGAGGACATCACCGGCTCCCTCAAACGCATGGAGCGGTACTGGTCTGACCAGATTCGCTACATCTATTAAGCGCCGTTTTTCGGGCTATGAGGTCCGGGAAGCACAAGACAGGATATGCATCGTCGCCCCCTATCGCCACAGCCGGCACCGCCGGAGATAGCCATCTAGACCGGACGACCTCGCAAGACTGTCAACCCTGTCCAGCCAGCCGCAGCCAGCGGTGAGAAGGACGAGACGGGGGCGGTTGCAGAAGCAACCGAGGCACTGCCGATGCCGGAGAACTCGGCACTCTGTTAGATTAGACACGTATCACGTTGCATCCCATGAGGTCGGGATCGCTGCGACGGTGACCTTTGGGCCACCCGAGCAGACGTTGCCGCCAGGGGGCTGCTGTCGCGGATTGATCGTCCCGCATCGCGTCGGGACCGATACCTGTGCGGATGTGTCCGGGAATGGGGGCAAGCCCCCGGAGCCCGGATGCGCGTAGGCTCCGTCGGCGGGCGCCACCGCAGGGCGGTGGGCGCAGATGTGGTATGGCCTTTCAGGCTCCCCCGGTGCAGGCCCGTCCTGCGCCGGGCGCCTTGGGTTTGGCACTCTGCGTTGGGCAACCCGTGATGAGCGGCCTGCGTTGGGCAACCCGTGATGAGCGGCCTGTGGTGAGCAGCCTGTGATGAGTGGCCTGTGATGAGCAGCCTGTGATGCGGTCCCTTTGGCGTGCAGCGGAGCAGTAACGAAAAAACCGCCCCCGAGCGTCGGGAGCGGTTGCACGCGCGCAATCGTCGATGGCTTACCAGTGGCCGGTGTTTTCCATGCTGGCCCAGGGCTCGGCGGGGGCCAGCGCCTCACCCGCCTGGAGCAACTCGATGGAGATATTGTCCGGAGAGCGCACAAACGCCATGCGCCCGTCGCGCGGCGGGCGATTGATGGTGACGCCATTGTCCATCAGATGCTGGCACATCTCGTAGATGTTATCGACCTCATAGGCGAGGTGGCCGAAGTGACGGCTGTCGGAGGGCAATGCGTCGTCGCCATCCCAGTTCCAGGTCAGTTCGATCGGGGCCTCTTCCTGACCGGGAGGCGCCATGAAGATCAGCGAGAACCGCCCGCCTTCGCTGTCGTGGCGGCGGGTCTCCTTGAGCCCCAGAAGCGCATAGAACGCCATGGATTTCTCCAGGTCCTTCACGCGGACCATGGTGTGCAGATACTTGAGCGGCATGGGGATGTCCTTCTGTCCTGTGCCGGAGCACTCCGGCGTTGCCGCTCAACCTAAGCGCTGCGACGCGAATGTCGAGGGCGCGCGGGTAAACTGCTTGGATCTCTTTTTGCGGCAGGCTATCACCGGAGGGCAAACAGGAGGCCCGCGCCATGCAGCAGTATCACGACGCCTTGCAGCATATCCTTGACCACGGGGTGGAGACGACGGATCGCACCGGCACCGGCACCCTGTCCTGTTTCGGCATGCAGCAGCGCTATGATCTGGCCGAAGGGTTTCCGCTGGTCACCACGAAAAAGCTGCACCTGCGCTCCATCATCCACGAACTGCTGTGGTTCCTGTCCGGGGACACCAATATCACCTATCTGAAAGACAACGGTGTTTCGATCTGGGATGAATGGGCGGATGAACACGGCGATCTGGGGCCGGTCTACGGGCATCAGTGGCGCAAGTTTCCCCGGCTGGAGCTGGCGGACGGCACGCTGGGCGATGAGCCGCTTTATCGGGCGGGCACCGTGGACCAGATCGCCGATCTGGTGGAGATGATCCGCACCAGCCCCGACAGCCGCCGCCTGATCGTGACCGCCTGGAACCCGGGTGATGTGCCCGATATGGCGCTGCCGCCCTGTCATACCCTGTGGCAGGTGCGCGTGTTGGGGGGCAAGCTGCATCTGCAACTCTATCAGCGCTCGGCCGATATGTTCCTGGGCGTGCCGTTCAACATCGCCTCCTATGCGCTGCTGTTGCAGATGCTGGCACATGTGACCGGCTATGAGGTCGGCACCTTTGTGCACACGATGGGCGATGCCCATATCTATTCCAACCACATGGATCAGGTGGCGCTGCAACTGTCGCGCCGCCCCAAGGCCTTGCCGCAGCTGCGCATCACGCGGGAGGTCTCCTCGATCTTCGATTTCAAATACGAGGATTTCGAGATCATCGGCTATGCGCCCGATCCCACCATCAAGGCGCCGGTCGCGGTCTGACCGCATCGGCCAACTCACAGGCATGTCATGATTACACTCATCGTCGCCCGCGCCCGCAACGGGGCCATCGGCAAGGACAACGATATTCCCTGGCACGCGCCGGAGGATCTGAAGGCGTTTCAGCGAGAGACCCTGGGCGGCGCCATCATCATGGGGCGCAACACCTGGGACAGCCTGCCGGTCAAACCGTTGAAGAACCGGTTCAATATCGTGGTGTCCTCCGACCCCACGGTGGCGGAGACGGTGGTGCCGTCGATTGCGGAGGCGGTGGCGCTGGCGCGCGGTGCGGGCTATGCGCGGATCTATGGTATCGGCGGCTCCGGGATCTATCGCGGCATGCTGGCCATGGCAGACCGGCTGATGATCACCGAGGTCGATCTGGACATCGAAGAGGCGGATGCCTTCTTCCCGGACTTCGATCAGGCGCATTGGCGGGAGGCGGCCAGCCTGCCGCTGCGCGAGGACGCGCCGGCCTGCGTGCTGCGGGAATACCTGCGGGTCACGAGTTGAACGGGGCGCGGGCCCGGCGGTTCGCGCGTTTGAAAGGACATCCCGAAACTGCGCCCAAGCCCCGAAGCCGCGGATCGGGCGCAGAGATGTTTTGGGGGGAGGGCGTTAGAGCGGGCGAATGTCGCCGGCCATTTGACGGCCGTCGCGGCCCTCGGTCAGCTCATATCCCACTTTCTGATTGTCAGCCAGGCCTGTCAGGCCCGAGCGTTCGACGGCGGAAATATGGACGAACACGTCCTTGCCGCCCTCATCGGGTTCAATAAAACCATAGCCCTTGGTGGTGTTGAACCATTTCACGGTGCCACTTGGCATGTCCCGTGTCTCCTTCTCACTTGCACTTCACTTTGAGCATGCTCAAAGTACCTTTCGTCCACAGGCACCGGACCCGATGGGCGGTGCCCGGGCTGCGGAGACCATGACCCTTGGTTAACAGGGGCCATATTCAGTGTGGCACGCGGTTTTGAAAAATCAAAGGAAATCGGTGAGACTCTACCGTAAATTGTGTGAAACTTTCCTATCGAGCGGAGAACGGGAATGAAGCTCTATGGTCTGAAGACCTGCGATACGTGCCGTAAGGCGATGAAATCACTGCCGGATGCGGAGTTTGTCGACGTCCGTGCCAGCGGCGTTCCACAAGCGATTATTGAGCGGGCATTTGCTCAATTCCCGGATAAGTTGCTCAATACACGTTCAACCACGTGGCGAAATCTGAGCGAAGAGGACCGGGCAAAACCGCCGTTGGCGCTGCTGGCGGAGCATCCGAGTCTGATGAAACGGCCGCTGATCGAGCAGGGCGACAGCCTCTATCTTGGCTGGACGGCCGATGTAAAAACGGCGCTTGGGGTGGCCTGAACACGCGCCCCCGATGGCACAAAAAACGGCGCGCGCAGGGAGATCCGCGCGCGCCTTCCTGTATGGGGTTCGGTGGTCGGTCAGGGGGCGACATCTGCCTGCCGGCGGCGCAACAGCGCATCCAGCGACAGGGCGCCCGCGCCCTTGACCACCAGGACCAACAGGACAAAGACCCACAGCAGCCGCTGATCCATGATGACGCTGTCGGACGCGCGGTCGAACCAGGCGCCTAACGTCTTGGCATCGGTGGCGCCGTGGCCATAGACATCGGTCAGCGATTGCACCACCACAAAGCCGATCATGCCCAGGGCGGCCAGTCGGGTGGCGAGGCCCAGCACGATCAGCAGCGGCAGCAGGAATTCAGCGTAGGTTCCCGCCATCACCACCAGCCAGTGAAACAGCCCGAGTTGCGAGACGTCATAGCCCGCGGCCTCCAGCTGTTTGGGGAAAATCTGGCTGTAGGCGCCGATGGATGGGGAAAACAGCCCCAGAATGCCATCGCCCAGCTTGGTCAGGCCGGAATTCCAGTAGTAGATCAGCAGGACCGCGGCAAAGGTGAAGCGGGCAAGCAGCGGCATCAGCCAGTCGCCCGCGCGCTCGATCAGGTCGAAGACGGCGTTATGCAGAGAAATCAGGGCGTTCATGAGAAGTCCTATTGCGAGAGGTCGGTGAGGGCCAAGCCCTCGATCAGAAGCGCCAGCGGGGCGCTGAGGTCGAAATCGGGAAAATCACTTGTGACGGCCTCGGTCGCGGTGCCGAGGGTCTCGCCTGCCTGAAGGAGGGCAATCCACGCGGCTCCGCCGGGGGGCAGGGGCTGCGGGAGGGGGTCGAATTCGGGGCGGGTGATCAGCACATCCTGCGCACCCGGCTGCGGTTTGGGCGCGTCCGCGCGGGTGTTGTAGGCCCAGATCGCGTGGATCGGCCAGGCAGAGCGCACGACCGTCATCGCAGGGGCAAAGCCGAGACGGCTGGACAGCAGCATGTCAGGCGGCAGTGTGCCGAGGTGCTGCGCGTCAAGCGGTGTTGCGTCGGCGGCGTGGTAGCTGCGGCGCAGGGCCAGCTCCAGCCGCGCCACATCGCCGAGATAGCCGAGGTGAGAGAGCTGTTCGAGACCTTCCAGAAAGTCGGGAAAGCTGTCGCCATAGTGCATCATCAGCGGTGATGTCGGCGGATGCGCGCGCAGATAGAGCGCGGCGAGACCGTCCATGTTCTCCTGGCCGAGCAGCTTGGCAATGACGGGAAATCCCTGGTGCAGCGCTTCCGTCAGGGAGACGGCCACATTGTTGCGATAGACGCTGAAGCGCCGCCCGGCGGGCTGCTGCGCCCCATCCAGAAGACCGACTGGCACCGGCAGGCGCGCATCGAGGATGGCGCGGGTGAACTGCTCCGCCCGTGACATCACGCGGCGACCTTCACGGCGTTCAAGGCGGTGGCGGCGCGGGCGGCCTCGGCCTCCAGAACAACCCAGTCGGGGACGTCGGTGTCCCATTCCACTAGGGTGGGGCGCGGGCCGGAGCGGGCCAGCGTATAGTCCAGCAGCGCCCAGACCGGATCGACCACCTCGGCGCCGTGGCTGTCGATTAACAGCGGGCGGCCGTGGTCATCGGCGTCCTCGTCATGGCCGCCCAGATGGATTTCTCCCACCAGATCAAGCGGGTAGGAATCGATGTAGTCCTGCGGGCGGTAGCCGAGGTTGGTGGCGGAGACAAAGACGTTGTTCACATCCAGCAGCAAGCCGCAGCCGGTGCGCCGGGCGATCTCGTGCAGGAAGGCGGGTTCCGCCCAGGTGCTTTCGGCAAAGGCGAGGTAGCTGGAGGGGTTCTCCAGCAGCATCTGGCGGCCCAGGGTGTCCTGCACCTGGTCGATATGTGCGCAGACCCGGGCGAGCGTGTCGTCGGTATAGGGCAGTGGCAGCAGGTCGTTGTAGAAATGGCTGTCGTGGGTGGACCAGGCGAGATGTTCGGAAAAACTGGCCGGGTTCAGCCAGTCGACAAGATGCTTGAGCCGCGCCAGATGCGCGGGATCAAGCGGGGTCTCGCCGCCGATGGAGAGGCCGACGCCATGGACGGAAATCGGGAAGCGTTGCGACAGGTGGCGCAGCTGCGCCAGCGGTCGGCCGCCGTCGCCCATGTAGTTCTCGGCGTGGATTTCCAGCCATTCGACCGTCCCCGGCGCGTCCAGGATGGCCTGGAAATGCTGTGGTTTGTAGCCGACACCGGCTGCGTCGGGCAGGCGGTTCGAACGGGGAGAGCGGTCAGGGCGGTCAAACATGGCAGAGCTTTCTCTGGTCGGTCTGGAATCCTGTCGGGCCGGGACAGGCGCAACATCGCCGATGCGCCCGTCCATGATGTCGGAGGCCGGTGCTTAGGCCGGCAGGTCGCGCTCCAGCGGCTCCAGCGAGCCCTGACGTTCGGAGCCATCCGCCATTGCGGGCAGGTCCATTTCGGTGCAGGTGCCCTTGTCCACCAGGGTCCAGGCATTGCCCTGATAATCCACGGTGGAGGTGCCGGCACAGGTGGTGCCGGGGCCTGCGGCGCAGTCATTCTGCCCGGCGAGCGAGACGCCATAGCATTTCTCCTTGGCCTGTGCGGCGGCCTGGGAGGTGGAGAGGGCGGTCAGTGCTGCGGCAACTGCGCCAGCAACGGCGAGGGTGTTCTTGGTGGTCGACATACGCGTGTCCTCCTGAAGTGATGAGCGTCGTCTTTGATGACACGAACACCCTAACCGGGGAGGATGGCGAAAATAAACTCACGAGGGCGTGCCTCACGCCTGCGTCAGTCAATGTCAGCAAAGCGTTGCCAGCAAGTCGCTGTCTTTACGGTATTTTGGCCTTTTGTAACAAAACGGCCCCCGATCGGGGGCCGTTCGTTTCAGGACTGCGGGGAAATGTTACAGTAGGTCCGGCGGGGTCGCGGCGGTCGCCAGCTCCGCTGTAACATTTGCCAGGCTTTCCACCTTGGTCTGCTTTTCGCCGAGCCGGCGTACCGAAACCGTGCGCTCCTCGACCTCGCGGTGGCCGACGGCGAGAATGACCGGCACCTTGCCCACGGAATGTTCGCGGACCTTGTAGTTGATCTTCTCGTTGCGGATGTCGGCCTCGGCCCGCACACCGGCGGCGCGCAGGGTTTCGACCACCTCGTTCACATAGTCATCGGCCTCGGAGGTGATGGAGGCCACCACCACCTGACGCGGCGCCAGCCAGAACGGCAGCTTGCCGGCGTGTTCCTCGATCAGGATGCCGATGAACCGCTCGAAACTGCCCAGGGTGGCGCGGTGCAGCATGAAGGGGCGGTGCTTGGCACCGTCCTGTCCGATATAGGTTGCATCCAGCCGTTCCGGCAGGTTCGGGTCCACCTGAAGGGTGCCGCATTGCCAGTTCCGCCCGATCGCGTCGGTCAGGGTGAATTCCAGCTTGGGGCCGTAGAATGCGCCTTCGCCTTCGAGGAGTTCGTAGTCATAGCCCGCGGCCTTGCAGGCATCGCCCAGGGCCTTTTCCACAAAATCCCAGCTTTCGTCGCTGCCGATGCGTTTTTCCGGCCGCGTGGAGAGTTTGATCGTCCAGTCGTGGAAGCCGAGATCGGCATAGATCCTGGACAGGAACTCGATGAACCGAGCGGTTTCCGACTCGATCTGGTCTTCGGTGCAGAAGATGTGACCATCGTCCTGGGTGAACCCGCGCACGCGCATGATGCCATGCAATGCCCCCGACGGCTCATAGCGGGCGCAGGAGCCGAATTCCGCCATGCGCAGCGGCAGGTCGCGATAGGATTTGAGACCCTGGTTGAACACCTGCACGTGGCAGGGGCAGTTCATCGGTTTGAGCGCGTTCACGGCCTTTTCGCGGGCGTGCTCTTCGTCGACCTCAACGATGAACATGTTCTCCTGGTATTTGTCCCAGTGACCCGAGGCCTCCCAGAGTTTGCGGTCCACCACCTGCGGGGTGTTGACCTCCACATAGCCGCCCTTGTCCTGCTGGCGACGCATATAGTCCTGCAAGGTGGTGTAGACCCGCCAACCGTTGGGGTGCCAGAACACCTGACCGGGGGCTTCTTCCTGCATGTGGAACAGGTTCATCTCGCGGCCCAGCTTGCGGTGGTCGCGCTTGGCGGCCTCTTCCAGCATGGTCAGATGCGCCTTGAGCTTTTCCTTGCCGGTGAAGGCGACACCGTAGATGCGTTGCAGCATGGCGCGATCACTGTCGCCGCGCCAATAAGCACCCGCAATGGACATCAGTTTGAACGCGTCGCCGGGCACCTGGCCGGTGTGCTGCAGGTGCGGCCCCCGGCAGAGATCCTGCCAGTCGCCGTGCCAATACATGCGCAAGGGCTCGTCGCCGGGAATGGCGTCGATCAGTTCGACCTTATAGGGCTCGTTGTTGTCGGTGTAATATTGCACCGCACGTGCGCGGTCCCATACCTCTGTGGTCACCGGCTCGCGTTTGTTGATGATCTCTTTCATCTTCTTTTCGATGGTGCCGAGATCTTCGGGCGTGAACGGTTCGGCGCGGTCGAAATCGTAGTACCAGCCGTTCTCAATGACCGGGCCGATGGTGACCTTGGTGTCGGGCCAGATCTCCTGCACGGCGCGCGCCATGATATGGGCGAGGTCGTGGCGGATCAGCTCATTGGCCTGCGCCTCGTCCTTCATGGTGTGGATGGCGATGGCGGCATCCTTGGTCACGGGCCATTGCAGGTCCCAGTGCTGACCGTCCACGGTGGCGGAGATGGCTTTTTTCGCCAGCGAGGTGGAGATGTCGGCGGCGACTTCAGCAGGGGTGATGCCTGCGTCATAGGACCGTGCGTTGCCATCGGGGAATGTAAGGGAGACTTGGGCCATTATCTTGGCTCTCCTCGTCGGTTTGGCGCCCACTGAACGCCCGGTTGCGGGTTATATGTGTGAGAGCTGTTTGGCCGAGGGGGGCGATGAGGTCAAGGTCGGGACTGCAAAAAGGCGGGGGCTGTGGGCGAGGGGCGCTGCCCCTCGTGCTCCCCGAGGTATTTTGGAAAAGATGAACGGGGCGGATTTGGCGAATCCGATAACCCGTGGCATGGGAGAAGGCGTAAAGGAATTTGGGAGACAGCCGATGGCGCCGCAGTATCTGGATACCGCTGAAGGACGACGCATTGCGTATCACAAGACAGAGGGGCAGGGGCCCTGCATGGTGTTTCTGGGCGGATTGAAATCCGACATGGAGGGCACCAAGGCGCTGTTCCTGGAGGACTGGGCCAAGGCGCGCGGGCAGGCGTTCCTGCGGTTTGATTACTCCGGACATGGCGAAAGCTCCGGCCAGTTCGAGGAGGGCTGCATCGGTGATTGGCACGAAGACACGCTGGCGGCGGTGGATGCCTTGACCGAGGGTGAGATCGTGCCGGTGGGGTCCTCCATGGGGGGCTGGCAGGCGCTGTTGCTGGCCAAGGCGCGGGCGGCACGGATCAGGGGGATGGTGACCATCGCCGCCGCCCCCGATTTCACCGAGGATGGCTATTGGGCCAATTTCACCGATGCGCAGAAGGCGGAACTGGACACCCGGGGCCGGGTGGAGTTGCCCAGCGACTATATGGAGCCCTATGTGGTGACCCGGCGGATGGTGGAAAACGGGCGCCAGAATCTGGTGCTGCGCAGCGATCTGGATCTGCCGTTCCCGGTGCGCTGCCTGCAAGGCACCGACGACTCGGCTGTGTCGACCGAGACGGCGCTGCGGCTGCTGGATCACGCAAGCTGTGCGGATATGCGGCTGACACTGGTCAAGGATGCCGACCACCGGTTTTCCGACCCCGCCTGTCTGGAGCTGATCGCAGCGGCAGTTGCGGAGGTCTGCGGCGATATGGAATAAATGTTCGCATTATGTTCCAATTCAGGGTAAGGAGAGGGCGCGCCGTTCGAGGCGCGTCTTTTGTATTTGAGAGGATTGAAAGATGGAGCAACGAGTCAGTCTGATTACGCTGGGTGTGCCGGATGTGCAGGCGTCGGCGCGATTTTACGAAAGCCTGGGCTGGACGCGTGTTGAAAGCGAAGAAGGCATCATTGCGTTTGATCTGATTTCCCAGACCATCGGCCTTTATCCGCTGGAGAAACTGGCGGAGGATATGAACCTGCCCGTCGACGCGCTTGGGACCGGAGCAATGACGCTGAGCCATAACGTGCGGGCGGCGGACGAGGTGGCGCCGCTGATGGAGCGGGCCCGGGCCGCCGGTGCGGAAGTTCTGCGGGAGGCCGGGCCGGTGTTCTGGGGCGGCACCATCGGATATTTCCGGGCGCCGGACGGGCATATCTGGGAGATTGCGCACAACCCCTATGCGCCGCTGGCCGAGAATGGCGCCTTTCGTTGGAGCGGGTATTGAGGAAGTCACACATCCTTAACCAATTTTAGGCAAAGTAAAAAAGTCCTTGCTGCCCTGCACTTTGGGACGTGTAGTGAACCCAAGCGTCACAGATAGGCGCATGAAATACGGGCAGATATATATGAATGAACCAGCGCAGTTGTTGGCGCATCCTTTGGTGGTTGTGCCGGGATTCATGAGTGACGGACGGGTCTGGGAACCCCAGATCCGATTACTGTCCCGCCATGTGCCGGTGACGGTTGCGCCGGTTCTCAATGCCGACCGGGTCGAGGATGTGGCCGCCTCGCTGCTGGTGCATATGCCGGAAAAATTCACGGTGATCGGGGCCGGGCTTGGCGGGTCCATCGCGATGGCGATGCTGGAAACCGCGCCCGAGCGTATCGCCGGGATCGGGTTGATCGGGTCGACGCCGCTGCCGGAAACCCCGGCCAAGGCGGCGGAGCGTGAACCCTGGATCATCCGCGCCCGCGCCGGGCGGCTGCGCGGTGTGATGGAGGAGGTGATACCGGCCGCGGCATTGGCGCCGGGGCCGTTGCGGCATCAGGTGATGGGACAGCTTGCCGATATGGCAGAGGATCTGGGCCCGGATGTTTTTGTGTCGCAAAGCCGGATGTTGCAGCGCCGCGCCGACCAGCAGGCCACATTGATGCGGGCGGAGCAGCCGGGACTGGTGGTCTGCGGTGTGCATGACCAGATCATTCCGGTGAAGCGGCAGTTGTTTACAGCCGAACTGATGAGAAACGCCCGCATCGAAATGATCGAGGACGCGGGCCATCTGCCGTTGATGGAGCAGCCGGACCGGGTGTCGGCGATCCTGCACAACTGGATCGTGGGCGACCATGCGCAGCACCCCGTGTCTGAAGACCTCCTTGATCCCGTGCCGGAGCCGGTCTGGGTCAGTCGGCGTTCGCGACGGCGCCCGACCGCGCTGGCGACCGCGCCGGACCGGAATGCGCCGACCGTAGGGGATCGGGGTTCAGATGCAGAGCCGATGTCCGAAGAGATCCTGCATTTGACGCCGGACTATCGCGCCAGCGCCTGATCGCGCGCTTTAGGGATCGGCCCCGTCCGGGGCTGGCCGCGCGTCAGGGGCGTGTGGTCAGATCCTGACGCTCCGCCTTTGACAGCACCTGCGGCTGGACGACAGGCGCGCCGCTGTCGTGATCGAATAACGGTGTCTGCCGCCAGCGCCCGGAGACCCAGGCGGAGATCATCCGGCTGGCGAGTTTCATTGTCATACGTCCCGCGCCCTCGTGACGCGGTGGTTTGCCGGGCTGCGGCACAAAGGCCTGCGCCACCACTTTGCCCAGACGATCCGGGTCCGAGAACAGCGCGCTGCGCACGGCGATGAAGGGCAGCTTTGGCTTGCGCAGGCCGTTGAACAGCGGCGTGCCGCAACAGCCCGCATACCAACGAAAGAGCCCGCGGGGCGACAATTGCAGCAGGCGCAGATGCTCCGCACCCTGATCGATCCTGACCATATCCGGCGCGAGTTGCAGCAGATCGACGCCGGTGCCCTTGGGATCGGGGCAGCCGTGGTAGAGTTCCACCGCGCGGCAATCCGCACAGTGGCACAGGATACGGCAGCCCTGTTTGACCGCCGCTCCGGTGACGTGCCCGCTGAGGCTGCCACAGGAACAGGCGAAGGGGAGCGCGTCGGCGCCGGACTGTTGCATGCCTACTCCGCGGCCGCCTGGGCGGATTTTGCGGTCGTCTTGCGCGCGGGTTTGCGGCTGTTGGCATCCATGAAGTCGATCACCAGCGGCCGGATGTTGTTGCGCCAGGACCGGCCAGCAAAAATGCCGTAGTGCCCGGCGCCGGGTTCCACATGGCTGGCTTTTTTCGAATCGGGCAGGCCGGTGCAGAGATCAAGCGCGGCAATGCATTGACCGGGCGCGGAAATGTCATCCTTGGCCCCTTCGACGGTCTTGACCGCGACATCGGTGATCTTGCCGATGTCGATCTTGTGGCCCTCGACGGTAAAGGCGTTCTTGGCGATTTCCCGGTTCTTGAAGACCCGCTCCACGGTGGAGAGATAGAATTCGGCGGGCATGTCCATGACCGCGAGATATTCATCGTAAAAGCGGTTGTGGGCGTCGTGGTCGGTGGCCTCGCCCCGGCTGACGCGCAGGATCTGCTCGGAAAACGCCTTGGAGTGGCGGTCCATGTTCATCGACATGAAGGACGCCAGCTGCAACAGGCCCGGATAGACCGCGCGGCCGACGCCCTTGTATTTGAAGCCGACGCGCTGGATCATGGTCTGCTCCAGCTGGCCCATGGTGACGCGGTGGCCAAAGTCGGTGACATCGGTGGGCGTCGCATCCGGATCCACCGGACCGCCGATCAGCGTCAGCGAGGAGGGCTGCGCCTTGGGGTCGATCTCGGCCAGATAGGCGGTGGCCGCCAGTGTCAGCGGCGCCGGCTGGCAGACCGCGACCACATGGGTGTCGGGGCCAAGCTCGCGCATGAAATCAACGAGGTAGAGGGTATAATCCTCGACATCGAATTTACCGGCAGAGACCGGAATGTCGCGGGCATTGTGCCAGTCTGTTACATAGACTTCGCAGTTCTCGATCAGGCTCTTGACGGTGGAACGCAGGAGGGTGGCGTAATGGCCGGACATCGGCGCAACAACCAGAACCTTGCGGGGCTGTTCGTCGCGGTCGGTGACGCGGAAATGGATCAGGTCGCCAAAGGGTTTCTCGACCACGGTGTCGACCTCGACCAGATGGTCCTTGCCATCGGCCAGGGTGGTGGCGTGAATGCCCCAGTCGGGTTTGGCCACCATGCGTTCAAAGCTGCGTTCGGTGACCTGGCCCCAGGCCGCCATCCAGCTCAGCATGGGATTGGGCAGGGCGGCGAAGGCGGGGTAGGAGGCCATGGACAGCGCCGTCGCGCCGAACCACTGGTTCGCGTTGCGAACCGTCTCCATCAGATCGTAGGACATCATGTAGCGCATGCGCGTCTCCTTGGCGGTGCTTTTCGTGCCGCGGTTTGAGCCCGATTTCGCCGGATCATCCCGGCGGATTCGGACCTTTGGTCGCTTTGCCGTAGAATGGCAGGGCAAGTATTCTGCACAGCAGAAAGATTAAGAGGGTTTCCTTAAGATGACAACAACCGACAAGGCTATTGAAGCAACCTCCGCGGAACAGATTGACCGGCTTAAGGAAAATCTGGAGCGCGTGGAGCAGCTGTCCAAGCGCCTGGTGGAGGTGCTGGCGCAGAAGAAGACCCACAACCCCGGATTGGACGCTCCGAATCAAGAGCTCTTTGCGCGTGCAGCATCGTCCTATTGGGCGGCGATGGCGCAGAACCCGTCCAGATTGCTGGAGCAGCAGGTGCAATACTGGGGCAAATCGGTGATGAATTTCGCCGAGGCGCAGCAGATGATGGCGCAGGCCCTGAGCGCCGAGGCGACGCCCTCCGAGGAGGAGGCGCAGGAACGCCCTGCGGATCGCCGATTTGGCAATCCGATGTGGGAGACCAACCCCTATTTCAAATATGTCCGCGACCAGTATCTGACCAATGCCGAAGCCATCCGCACTGCGGTGGAGGAGGTCGAGGATCTGGATGCGGTGGACCGGCGGCGGCTGAGCTATTTCGCCGATCAGATCATCAACATGATGGCGCCGACCAATTTCCTCGCCACCAATCCGGATGCGCTGGAAAAGGCGCTGGAGACCGACGGGCAGTCGCTGATCGACGGGCTGGAGAACCTGGTGGCGGATCTGGAGGCCAACGATGGCGAATTGATCGTGCGGCTGGCGGATGAAAGCGCCTTTGAGATCGGCCGCAACATTGCCACCACGCCGGGCGACGTGGTGTTCCGCAACCGGATGATGGAGCTGATCCAGTACCGGCCCACCACCGAGACCGTGCACGAGACCCCGATCGTCCTGTTCCCGCCCTGGATCAACAAGTTCTACATCCTCGACCTGAAGGAAAAGAACAGCCTGATCAAATGGATCACCGACCAGGGCTACAGCCTGTTTGTGGTGTCCTGGGTCAACCCGACCCATGACTATGCCGATGTGGGGATGGAAGACTATGTCGAAGAGGGCTTTCTGAAGGCCATCGAGGTGGTCAAGGACATCTGCGGGGTGAAGCAGGTCAATGCGGTGGGCTATTGCATTGCGGGCACCACGCTGAGCCTGACGCTGTCGCTGATGAAGCAGCGCGGCGACAAATCGGTCAAGTCGGCGACCTTCTTCACCGCGTTGACGGATTTCTCCGATCAGGGGGATTTCACGCCCTTCCTGCAAAATGACTTTGTCGACGCGATCGAGGAAGAGGTCGGCACCGATGGGGTCATGCCGCATTACATCATGGCGCGCACCTTTTCCTATCTGCGGGCCAATGACCTGGTCTACGGTCCGGCGATCCGCAGCTACATGATGGGCGAGACCCCGCCCGCGTTTGACCTGCTCTACTGGAACGGCGATGGCGCCAACCTGCCGGGCAAGATGGCGATCCAGTATCTGCGCGGCCTGTGTCAGGACAATCGCTTTGTCGGCGAGGGGTTCGAGCTGCTGGGGCACACGCTGCATGTGCGCGACGTGGATGTGCCGCTGATGGCGATCACCTGCGAGACCGATCACATCGCCGCCTGGAAGCAATGCTATCGCGGCGTGCAGCAGATGGGGTCGCGCTCCAAGAGCTTCATCGTCAGCCAGTCCGGCCACATCGCCGGCATCGTCAACCCGGTCAACCGCAACAAATACGGGCATTACGTCAACAGCGACCTCAAGGGCGACGCGGAGGCCTGGCGGGCGGGGGCGACCTTTACCGAGGGCTCCTGGTGGCCCCGCTGGGAAGGCTGGTTGAAGAAACGCTCCGGCAAGCAGGTGCCCGCGCGCACCCCCGGCAGCGAGGCGGGCTATCCCGCGCTGGAGGCCGCCCCCGGTCAATACGTGCGCGCCAAGGCGAAGCTCTGACGTCGTGTCGCGGCGGGGCAGGGCGTTCCGTGAACGAAAGATAAAATTTCTGCAACGCAGCAAATTTCACTTGAAATGCTGCACTGCGGCATGCATATTGTTGGCAACGGCGGGAGTGGCCCGCTCGGAACCCCACCGGCCCCGTGGCCGGGGACACGTAATCTAAGGAATGAGTACCATGGCCAAGACCCAAGATTTTTCCGCGATGATGAAAGACATGATGGCGTCCTTCCCGGTTGACACCTCCGCGATGGAAGATTTCTTCAAGAACACCGCCGCGCTGAACGAAAAGCTGTCCTCCGTGGCGCTGGACGCGGCTGAAAAGAACGCCGAGATCTCCTCCAAGTGGACCAAGGACACCCTGACCAAGATGGGTGAAATCTCCAAGGCGAAGGCAGAGCCTGCCGACTACGCAAAAGCGGCGACCGATTTCGCGTCCGCTTCTGCCGAGGTTGCAGCCGAGAACATGGCGGCCTTTGCCGAAGTGGCGAAAAAGGTTCAGATGGACACCGTCGAGCTGCTGATGGCGGCTGGCAAGGACATGTCCGAAGAAGCAAGCGCAGCCGTGAAGAAGGCCACCGAAGAGGTCTCCACCGCTGCCAAGAAAGCCGCTGCTGCCAAGTAAGCGCCGCACGGGACGTCCGGGGGCCTGTTCAGCTCTCCTCCCAACCAACGGGACCCCGAAGAAAAGGGCAGGCCGCGCGCCTGCCCTTTTGTGTGACGGGCTCCGCCTGTGCGTCGGGTCTGCTTGTGGGCCCAGGGCCTCGGCAGGAGCGGAACGGAGGGGGCTGGCGGGTGCCGCGGCGGCGCATCTTTGCATCTGCAGAAGCCGCATCGGCCCTGCCGCGCGCGCCCTGCGGCATCTCCTTTTGCTTTCAGCACTTTCTTTTTGTCAGCGGCTCGCCTAGGATTTTCTGCAACGCGCAGATTTCCCGGGGAGAAGAGAATGGCGGAACAGGATAAGCCTCTGCTCATCAAACGCTATGCCAGCCGCAGGCTCTACAACACCGAGACCAGCGATTATGTGACGCTGGAAGATATCGCGGGCTTTATCCGCGACGGGCGCGAGGTGCAGATCCTCGACCTGAAGACCGGCGATGACTTGACCCGCCAATACCTGTTGCAGATCATTGCGGAACACGAGAGCCGGGGCGAAAACGTGCTGCCGGTCAATGTGCTGAACGATCTGGTGCGCAGCTATATGGTGCCCGGTGGCGGGGTGATGCCGCAGTTCCTGCAGGCCTCGTTCGACATGCTGCGCGACAGCCAGTCGAAGATGATGGAGAACATGAACGCCATGAACCCGATGGCGCAGATCCCCGGGTTCGAGGCGATGAAGGCCCAGCAAGAAGCGTTTCTGAAGGCGATGACCGGCGGCTTTGGCGGCGGCTGGACCGGCGGCGGCGAAGAGGGCAGCGGCGCCCAGGGCGAAGAAGATCTAGACGCCATCAAACGCCAATTGGCGGAGTTGCAGGAAAAGCTTTCCAAACTCAGCTAAGCGATAGACTGCGACCTGCGATCATAAGGCCCCGGATCATCCGGGGCTTTTTTAGTGGCTCGGTGAAATCTGGGAGGAGGGCAGCGCGCCGCAGGCGCGCTGCCCGGCCCAAGGGGCTGCCGGGCATCTTTGATGCCCGGCAGCTGCGCGGGAGCGCTCCCGCCCAGCGGCGCCACATCAAGATGTGGCGCCGCCAGTTGGGCCGAGCGCCGCGCTGACGCGCGGCGGGGGCAGGTGGCACAGGCAGGTCCAAAAAGAAAGGGCCGCGTCTTCACGCGGCCCTGAGGACTTTTAGAGACCGACCGATTGGTCAGGCGGCCGCAGCGCGGGCCATGGTTTCTTCGACCGAGGACAGCAGGATCTGTGCAATCACATCCAGCTCCTCCTGCGTCAGCCGCACCGGCAGGCGCACGTCGCAGGCGCGCATCAGCATGGCGCGGGTTTCGGGCAGCTCCGGCAGATCCTTCAGAAACTGCCAGTTCCAGAACGCGCGCGCATTGTCGGTGGAGCGGCCAAAGATCTGGACCTTCACACCTTTGTCTGCGGTGGCCTGCGCAAAGGCTTCGATCTGCGCATCCTCCATGCCGACCAGATTGAACTGGATCGAATCCGGGGCGCGCCGCTCCGGCACCAAAGGCGCGGGGACGTGGAAATTGGCATGCGCATTCAGTTTCGCCGCCACATAGTCGTGGTTCTTCAGACCATCCGCGACCCGGCGCGCGAGCTCGGGGATCTGGGGGCGAATGACAGCGGCCGAGAGGTTGCTCATCCGCAGGTTATAAAGCGGCAACAGGTTCTGCCAGCGGCCAAAAGCCTCTGCCAGCGCGGTGCCATTGTCGCCGCGGGCGGGTTTGTGTTTCTGCCAGTTGTGCTCATACGCGCCGGACATGATCACCGCGCGCGCCACCACATCGGCGTCATTGGTGACCAGAATACCGCCTTCGCCGGCGTTCAGCATCTTGTAGGATTGGAACGAAAAACACCCGACCTTGCCAAGCGTGCCGATATTGCGCCCATGCCATGTGGTGCCGAGCGAATGGGCCGCGTCCTCGACCACGGGGATGTCGCGCGCCTCACAGAGCGCCATGATCGCATCCATATCCGATGTATGCCCACGCATGTGCGAGATGATCACCGCCGCGATATCCTGATCGATCTTGGCCTCGAAATCCGCCATATTGATGCGGTAGTTTTCACCCACCTCACAGAGCACCGGCACGCAGTCTGCATGCACCACCGACGATGGCACCGCCGCAAAGGTAAAGCCGGGGATCAAGACCCGCGCATCCCGGGGCAGGTCCAGCGCCTTGAGTGACAAAAACAGCGCCGCCGAGCAGGACGACACCGCCAGCGCGTATTTGGATCCCAACAGCTCTGCAAACTCTGTCTCAAGCAGCGACACCGGCGCATCCTGCGGCGCGGTATAGCGAAACAGATCGCCCGATTGCATCAATGCCTCGATCGCTTCGCGCGCCGCCTCAGGGATTGGCTCGCCCTGATGCACATTTGGAACCTCGGTGTTCGGGACTTGGGGAGAGGATGCCTGCTTCATATTTCAAAATCCTGAATTTACCTTTTCAAAATTATAAAACAATGACGCAAGGAAGCCAAGGATTCCCCTGTCCTCAGAGGGTTATCAGGGGGTTCGTTGGCCGGAATTTCACGAAACTGTTGCCTTCAGGCGGAGGTTTTTGCCCTCAGAGAGCGGCAGGCGGCCCGCAGCGCAACCAAGCGGATTCGCTGGTTTCAGGTCTGCTTCATCTTTTCAGAAATACCTCGGGGGTCCTCGGGGGCAGAGCCCCCGAATATCTAAAACTGTGGGCAGAGCCCCCGAACATCTAGACCTGTGGGCGGAGCCCCCGATTATCTAAAACCGGGGATCAGCCACCGATGACGGGCCGGATCAGATCCCGAGCCGGTCGCGCAGCGAAAACCACGTCATTGCCAGCACCAAGAGCGGCGAGCGCAAACGCGCGCCGCCAGGAAATGGCGTGGTGGGAATGCGGGCCATGGTGTTGAAGCCGTCGCTTTGGCCCGCAATGGCCTCGGCCATGAGACGGCCCGCATGGGTGGCGGTGCCGACCCCATGCCCGGAATAGCCAGAGGCCGACAGGATGCGCGGCGAGACCCGTGCCAGATAGGGCAGCCGTTTCATAGTGATGCCAAGAGTGCCGCCCCATGCATAATCAATCTTTACATCGCGAAGATGCGGGAAGATCTCGCTCATGGGGCCGCGCACCTTGGCGGCAATATCGCTGGGAAAGCGGTAGCCATAGCTCTCGCCGCCGCCAAACAACAGCCGCTTGTCATGGCTGAGGCGGAAGTAATTCACCACAAATTTGCTGTCCGCCACCGCCACGTCACGGGCCAGGACCTGCGCGGCGGCATCGCCCAGAGGCTCGGTTGCGGCGACAAAATTGTTGATCGGCATCACCCGCGCGGCGACCTGTTCGTTCAGGCCGCCAAGATAGCCATTACAGGCGAGGATCAGATGATCGGCGCGCACGGTGCCCTCGCCGGTACGCACCTCGACTTGCGGGCCGTCCTCGATGGCAAAGACTTCGCTGCGTTCATAAATCTGCGCGCCTGCGGCCGTTGCTGCACGGGCGAGACCGAGGGCAAAATTCAGCGGATGCAGATGCCCGGCACCATGGTCCAGAATGCCACCCTTATAGGCGGGTGAGGGACACATGGCATGGCAGGCGTCTTGATCCAGAATCTCGATCTGATCATAGCCATAGCGGTCTTGCAGATGGTGGCCATAGTCATGCAGATGACGCACGTCCCGCGCGCTCTCTGCGGTCCAGGCGACGCCCGGTTTCAAGTGGCAGTCGATCTGGTGCTTGGCGATCAGGGATTTCACCAGATCCTTGGCCTCTTCGCCCAAGGCCCAGAGATGGGTGGCATCCTGTTGCCCCACCATCTTTTCCAGCGCTTCCTGGTCCTGACGCTGGCCGGAGCCAAGCTGGCCACCGTTGCGGCCGGAGGCGCCAAAGCCCACCCGCTGCGCATCCAGCAGCACCACCGAGCGTCCTGCTTCGGCCAGATGCAGCGCTGCGGAAAGCCCCGTGTAGCCCGCACCCACAATACATACATCCGCCCGCACCCCGCCCGACAGCGAGGGGTAATGCACCCCCGGCGTCGCGGTGGCAGCATACCAGCTTTGGGGGTATTTGCCGGGGCGGTCGTTTGCGTGCAGAAGGTTCAGCGCCATCGGGTCGGCCTCACGGGTCTGCCACCCCCGGAGTTTGATCGCAGGGGGCTGGTCTTTCAGCTTCTCATAAATATCCAATGCGCCGCGCCCGAGACTGGACGCAGCACCAATGGATCAGACGTTCAGCAGCAGATGCTCGCGCTCCCACGGCGAGATCACTTGCAGGAACTCCTCGTATTCGGCCCGTTTCACGCAGCTGTAGACGCGGGCGAAATCGGGGCCGAGCACCTCATGCAGGGCCGTCGCCTCGTCAAAGAGATCCAGCGCCTGGCCCATGACCTGCGGAATGTCGCCTTCGCCCTCATAGGCATCGCCCTTGAACTGGCGCGTGGGGCGGCGTTCTTCCATCAGGCCGAGATAGCCGCAGGCCAGCGACACCGCGATACCGAGGTAGGGGTTGCAATCCATGCCCGCGATGCGGTTTTCCACCCGCCGCGCGGCCGGTCCCGACAGCGGAATACGGATGCCGGTGGTGCGGTTGTCGCGCGCCCATTCCAGGTTGATCGGGGCGGCGTGGTCCTTCACGTAGCGGCGATAGGAGTTCACATAGGGCGCCATCACCGCGAGGCCGGCGGGCATATAGGTCTGCAACCCGGCGATAAAGTGATAGAAGGCATCCGTTTCACCGCCCTGCGGGCCGGAAAAGATGTTCTCGCCACTCTCCATATCGATGATGGAGTGATGGATATGCATGGCTGAGCCCGGTTCGTCCTCGATCGGTTTTGCCATGAAGGTGGCAAAGCAATCGTGGCGCAGAGCGGCTTCGCGGATCAGGCGTTTGAAGTAGAACACCTCGTCGGCCAGTTTCACCGGCGAGCCATGGCGCAGGTTGATTTCCAGCTGACCGGCGCCGCCCTCCTGGGTGATGCCGTCGATCTCGAACCCTTGCGCTTCGGCAAAGTCATAGATGTCGTCGATCACCGGGCCGAATTCGTCCACGGCGGTCATGGAATAGGCCTGACGCGCTGCGGCCGGGCGGCCGGAGCGGCCCATCATCGGCTCGATGTCGCGGGCGGGGTCGACGTTGCGCGCCACCAGAAAGAACTCCATCTCCGGCGCCACCACAGGTTTCCAGCCCTGCGCATGATAGAGGTCGACGACACGTTTCAGCACGTTGCGCGGGCTGAAGGGCACCGGATTGTCGTCGCGGTCATAGGCGTCATGGATCACCTGCAGGGTCCAGTCGCCGGTCCAGGGGGCGGCGGTGGCGGTGGACATGTCCGGTTTCAGCGTCATGTCCTTTTCGATCCAGCCATCCTCATCCGCTGCATCGGCCCAATCGCCGGTGATGGTCTGGTAAAAGATGCTGTCGGGCAGGTGGAAATAGTCCTGCTTTGCAAATTTGGATGCTGGCACCGCCTTGCCCCGGGCGATGCCCGGCAGGTCCGAGATAACGCATTCAACCTCGTCGAGACGACGGCCCTCCAGATAGGTCTTGGCAGCTTCGGGCAGTTTCTCCTGCCAGCGCGTCGGGCTCGTCATCGGGTCCTCACTTTCTTGAAGAAGTCGGCAATCTCGTTGGCTATCAGGTTGGAATCGGTCGGGCGGTCGAGGGAGGCCCCGGCCGCGTTGAGTTGTTCATCCGGCACCACGCCCTTGCCACGGGTGCGCAACAGCCCGTCGACAAAGGCGTTTTCGAACTCCGGGTGCGGCTGCGAGGTCCAGATGTGGTCGCCATAGGCCAGAAAGGCGTTGGCGCAGAAATCGCTCTGGCCGATCACGCGGGCCTCGGCGGGAAGCTCCACCACCTGATCCTGATGCCAGGCATTCAGCTGCACCGGCGCGCCATGCAGGCGGTATTCGGTGTGGCCGACGCTCCAGCCGCCATCATATTTCACCACTTTGCCGCCAAGGGCCTGCGCGATGATCTGATGGCCAAAGCAGATGCCAACGAGGGGCATCTTGCGCGCGTGGATCTCGCGGATCAGATCTTCGAGCGGGGGAATCCAGTCGTGATCCTCGTAGGCGCCGTGTTTTGATCCGGTGATAAGCCAGCCATCCGCCGCCTCTGCGCCCTCGGGGAACACGCCATCCAGCACTGGATAGGTGTCAAAGCTGAACCCATGCCCATCAAGGAGCCTGCGGAACATCGCGTCGTAGTTCCCGGAGGTGGGTTTCAGCTCTTCCGGGGCGTGGCCGGTTTGCAGGATGCCGATCTTCATAGGTCACCGAATATGATCAAAATACAAGGGCAGGACACAGAGGTCTCTCCCTGCCTCATACGGCCTCCAGCCACGAGAGCCAATGACTCTCTGCCGGGCGCTCGGCAAAGCCCTTGAGCTCCTGGCGTTTGGTCATCACCAGATTGCGGATCGCCATCGGCGGCAGGATGCGCGCGATGAGGGGGCTGTTTTCAAAGAGGTCAATCGCCTCGGCCCAGCTGCCTGCGAGCTGCGGCAGACCTTCGATGTCGTAGATATTGCCCTCGGAGGGGGGCGGGGGTGTTGCGCCATCTTCCATGCCGATGAGGGCCGCGCCAAGGACGGTTGCCAGCATCAGATAGGGATTGATGTCGCCGCCCGAGACCCGGTGTTCGATGCGCCGCGCCTTGGGGCTGCCGCCGGGAATACGGATGGCGGCGGTGCGGTTTTCATAGGCCCAAGCGGCAGAGGTCGGGGCATGGGCGCCCGGCACCAGACGGTCGTAGGAATTGCCATGCGGGGCAAAGACCAGCGTGCTGTCGCGCATGGCGTTGATGCAGCCCGCAACGGCGGCATGCAGCGCCGGCGTGCCCTCGGGGCCGTCATTGTCAAAGATGTTGTTGCCGTCGCGATCCACAACCGAGAAATGCACATGCATGCCGTTGCCGGATTCCTCGGCGTAGGGTTTGGCCATAAAGGTTGCGGCAAAGCCATGTTTGCGCGCAACGCCTTTGACCAGCGCCTTAAAGAGCCAGGTGTCATCGGCGGCGCGCATGGCGTCCTGATGGGTCAGGTTGATTTCAAACTGGCCCAGACCGGCCTCGGAAATCGCATCCTGTGCCGGGATGCCCATCGCCTCGGCCCCGTCATAAAGATCGGTAAAGAAGTCGTCATAGGCGTCCAGCTCCGCGATCGAGAGCACCGATTGCTGATCGAGCGCCCGCCCCGTGAGGGGGTCAATCGGCGGCAGCGGTTCGGTGCCGGCGTCGTCGATCAGGATGAATTCGAGCTCGGTCGCGGCGGCCACCTGCCAGCCTTTTTCGGCGTAACGGTCCAGTACATGCGCCAGCACCTGACGCGGATCGCCCAGGAAGGGGCGACCATCCTCATGCACCATCTTCATCGGCACCAGCGCCGAAGGGGTCGCCAGCCAGGGCATCGGCACCGCGCCGCGTTTGGTGGGCAACAGGATGCCATCGGCATCGCCGGTTTCAAACACCAACGGGCTGTCGTCGATATCGCGGCCCCAGATGTCGACGTTGAGGACAGAGTAGGGCATCCGGGCGGAACCTTCGCCGAGTTTGTCTGCCATGCCTGCGGGCAGGCGCTTGCCGCGCATCTGTCCGTTCAGGTCACAGGCGGCGATGCGGATTGTTCTGAGCGCAGAGAGGTCCATGCGCGTGCTCCTTGTTGTGTTGCCCGCAGTTTGGCGTGGCAATCGCAACCTGGCAAGAGAATTTGATCAAAAAATAAAACCTCAGCGCAAGACGCCTGTTTTGCGTACTGAGGTGTTTCGCTTCGGGCTGTGCCCGAAGCGACCGGCGCGGCGCGTGCCCAGGGGGCACGCGCCGCGCCGCCGGGCCCAACGGCCCGGGGAGGCCCCGAAGGGGCGTTCCCGGGCGGGCGGGAGGGCCCCCGAATACAGCAAGGGCTCCGTCAGGAGCCCTTGTGCAAGAGTTGTAAAGGGCGGTCAGGGACTTTCAGCCCGGTGGGCGGCGCCAGAGTCCGCGCGGCCCGCCTGTGGTGTCAGCGAATGACCTGGGGCTTGAACCGGATCTTTGCGCGCCTGTCCTGCGGCAGGTGCCGGTTCAGGCGGGTATTGATCGCCCCGAAGGTGGTGATGATGACCAGCGTCAGCAGGATGAAGTAGAAGGCCAGGATCGGGTAGGGGATGAACGGGTTGAAGGTCTTGTCGGCGAAATAGTTCGCGTAATAGAGCGCATCCCCCTGCTGGCGCCACGCGGGAAAGCCCGAGAAGAACACCAGCGTGGTGGCATGGAACAGGAAGATCGCCTCGTTGGTATAGGCGGGCCAGGCCAGCCGCATCATGGTGGGCCAGATCACCCGGCGAAAGCGGCTCCATCCTGCCAGCCCATAGGCATCTGCGGCCTCGATGTCGCCCTTGGGGATCGAGCGCAGCGCGCCATAGAAGATCTCTGCCGAGTAGGCGGAGGTGTTCAGGAACAGAACGATCAGCGCCCCCAGCCAGGCCGCCGACAGCGGGTCAAAGATCGGCGACACGCTCTTGAGCGACAGAAACAGGAAATAGGCAAAGAAGAACTGGATGAACAGCGGCGAGCCGCGGAACACGAAGATGAACCCGTTGGCCGGGGCGCGCAGCCAGCGCCGCGGAGAATTCTTGGCCACCGCCAGCGCATTGGCAAAGAAAAACCCGGTCAGGATCGCCAGCAGGCCGAAGTAGACGTTCCAGATCAGCCCGGAGCCGATCAGCACAAATTGATCGCACAGGGTGAAGTCACTGCGCGGCAGCAGGCGCTCGCCAAATCCCAGCGACCGGAAGGCATAGGCCTGAAGCGTTTCGATACAGCTCATGCCGCGGCTCCTTTTGCCTGACCCTTGCGTTGTGCCTCACCGGCGACGGTGGCCTGCCCGTGGGACAGGCGGCGGGTGATCCGTTCCAGTACGATCTCCGACACTTTGGTGAAGGCGAGGTAGAACAGCAGCAAGGCCAGGAAATACCACATGCGCCAGTCGCCATGCGGATAATCGGTGAAACGTGCGGTCTTTGATCCGCCCAGTTCCCGCGCCCAGTAGACGATGTCCTCGACGCCGAGCAGGAACAACAGCGGCGTTGCCTTGATCAGCACCATCCAAAGGTTGGACAGCCCCGGCAGCGCGTAGACCCACATCTGCGGCACTAGCACCCGCCAGAAGGACTGGCGCGGGGTCATGCCATAGGCCTCGGCGGTTTCCATCTGGGCGCGCGGCACGGCGCGCATGGCACCAAACAGCACATTGGCGGCAAAGGCGCCAAAAACGATGGCAAAGGTCAGCACCGCGAGGCTGAAGCCATAGACCTCATGCACCCATTGCGGGGAATCGTTCAGCGGCATCTTGGCGATCTGGCAGACCAGAAAGTCATTGCCCTGCCGGATCGGTTCATCCCAGCCGGGACATTTGACCTTGTGGCGCAGCCATTCGATGCCCTGATCGAGCGCGATCACGAAGAACAGGAAAAAGGCGATGTCCGGCACACCGCGCACGATGGCGATATACCCCTTGCCAAAGAGCGACAGCGGCAGCACGCGGGACCGCGCGGCGCTGGCCCCGAAAAAGCCGAAGGCAAGCGCCAGCGGCGCGGTGATCGCCAACAGCAGCAGCACGGTGCCAAAGGACACGTAAAAGGCCATGTGCTTGCCGGTGGTCAGATAGCAGCTCAGCCATTGGAAGCCCTCCAGGCTGGCCGGATCAGAGCAATAGGAAAAAATGGCGGGCCTCTTTCTCTGGGTCGGGGGCGGACACGACATCCCGTGCCAGAGCAGGGCGGGGATGCGGTGCGGGGAAAGGGAGAAAGGGGGCCATGGCCCCCTTTCCCTGTCTCAATGCGGGATCGGGGCGATCAGAACTTGCCCTCGATCTCCCATTTGTCGAGCATGTCGTTCAGGGTGCCGTCTTCCTTCATGGAGGCGATGGCCGCGTCGAACTTGCCGCGCAGCTCGTCATCGGACTGGCGGAAGGCCATGCCGATGCCACCACCGAGGTAGACATCACCGAGGAAGATCAGCTCGGATTCTTCCACGATCGGCGCCAGGAAGTCCTTGTCCGACAGGACCGCATCCACTTCGCCGGATTTAACCGCGGCGACGGTTTCGTCGGGGGTGGGGAATTCGACCAGCGTGGCGCCGGTTTCGGCAACATGGGCAGCCTGGATGGTGGCAGCCTGCGCGGCCACAACGCCGCCTTCGACGTCAACGCCTTCGGCCATGGCGGCATAGGCGGAGGGCGACGGCAGGGTGTAGCCCTGGGTAAAGGCGACAACTTCCTTGCGCTCGTCGGTAATCGACATGCCGGCGATGATGGCGTCGTAGTTGCCGGACAGCAGGTTCGGAATGATCGAATCCCAGTCGTTGGTCACCCACTCGCAGGTCAGCTCGGCGCGTTTGCACAGCTCGTCGCCCAGCTCGCGCTCGAACCCGTCCACTTCACCGGCGTCGTTGATGAAGTTGTAGGGAGGGTAGGCGCCCTCGGTGCCGAGGCGAATGGTGTCAGCCATCGCAAAGCTTGCGGACAGTGCCAGTGCAGCAGAGCCAAGAAGCAGAGATTTCATAGTGTTACTCCCGTTTATTGGTGTTGGTCTGGTTTATGGTTATTGAGCCTGTCGCGTGGACGACAGGAACGCCCGCAGTCGTTCGCTGCGGGTGTTTCCGAAAATCTCGTCGGGGCAGCCTTCTTCCTCGATCAGCCCCTTGTGCAGGAACACGATGTGGTCGGAGACATCGGCGGCCATGCGCATGTCGTGGGTAACGATGAGCATGGTGCGGCCCTCGCTGGCGAGATCCTTGATGACCTTGACGACCTCTTGTTCCAGTTCCGGATCAAGGGCCGAGGTGGGTTCGTCGAACAACAGCGCCTCGGGCTCCATGCACAGCGCGCGGGCGATCGCGGCGCGTTGCTGCTGGCCGCCCGAAAGCTGCGCCGGGTAGACGTCGCATTTGTCGCCGATGCCCACCTGGTCGAGGTATTTGCGGGCGGATTTCTCCACCTCGGCGCGGTCGCGTTTCAGCACCGTCAGCGGCGCCTCCATCACGTTTTGCAGGATGGTCATATGGGACCACAGGTTGAACTGCTGGAACACCATCGACAGGTTGGTGCGGATGCGCAGCACCTGTTTGGAATCGCCGGGCTGGCGCATTAGGCCGGTGCCGCGCCAGGTGATCGGTTCGCCCTTGAACAGGATCTCCCCCTGCTGGCTGTCCTCCAGCAGATTGCAGCACCGCAGCAGTGTGGATTTGCCGGACCCGGAAGAGCCGATCAGGGAGACCACATCGCCCCGTTTGGCGGTGATATCCACCCCTTTGATCACTTCCAAGTCGCCGTAGGATTTATGCAATCCGCGGATTTCGAGTACAGGGGTGTCGTCGGTCAAGGTGTTGTCGCCCGGCTATTGTGCAAAGTGGCCCCTATTGGACCAACTTTCCGGGCGATTGCAATGCGCAAAGGGGGGACAAACCACCGCAATATGCCAATTTCGCACCCGAAACCGCCAGATAGCGCAATGGCCGGGCGCGGCTGCCCGGTCCCACTCTCAGCCGGTGCCGGTCCCATGCCGTTAGCGCCCCCGCGCGAGCCGGTCCATCACCAGCGTCGGCCCGGGGGGCGTCGGGATCGCGAGGTAGTCGCTGGGGGTCAGCGGGACGATCTTGCGCAGGTGCAGCCGGGCGCGGTGCTCCTCGGGCAGCGTCTCCAGCGCCTGCTGCATGGCGGCAAGGATCGCGGCGGCGTCCTCGCCAAGCGCGGTGATGAAGGGCAGGGCCGGGGTTGGTTCGGTCCGTTCCAGCTCGCACAGCTGCGCCATCAGGTCCGGTTCGTAGTCACACAGCATCTGATAGGTCAGCGCATCCAGGGTGGCAAAATCCGCGCGCCCCTCGGCCACCGCAACGGCCGAGGCCTGATGGCTGCCGGTTTCCACCAGCTCTCCGGGCAGGATGTCCTCGCTGCGCATACGCATCATCGCCGCTGCCCAGCCCGATTGCGACACCGGATCGTTATAGGCAAAGCGGCTGCCGGCGAATTCGGCGAGCCGAGCGCCCTTGCGGGCGGCAGGCGCAACAACAACGCTGTTGTAATGGCCTTCGGGACAGCCCGGCAGGCCGTAGTCGGGGGTGCCCACCAGCTCCACGTCGCCATAAAGACGCGCGCGGTAGGGCAGGCCGCAGGTCTGCGCCAGCAGCAGATCCGGCGCGCGCCAGGCCTGCCACAGATCCAGGTCACGGCTCAGATGCTCCGGGCCGCGCCCCAGTTCCGCGCGGATCGCCTGCCAGAAGGCATCGTTGGCGGGTTGCAGCTCGGGGCGGTCGTACATCGGCAGCAGGGCGATCATGTGCGCGCCTCCGCCCGCTGGCGCGCCATGGCGCTGTCGACGTCGTTCACCCCTAGCAGATTGGAGGCCAGCCGGATCAGCGCATCCTCGTCATCGTCACGCTTGCCATCGGCAAGGGCGACCTGCCAGAGCGCCTCGATGACGCCGGTGCGATCCTCGTAGGGCACCGCATCCTTGATCGCGCGGGTGAAGCGGACGGTGTCGGGGGCCGCGGCCTCCAGCCCTTCGCCCTGTTCGCGCAGGATCTGGGCGGCACCGCTGTCCAGATCAAAACGGGTGCGCAGGATGCGATCAATCCGGTCACGTTCCACATCCGCATAGGCGTTGTCGGATCGTGCCAGCCGCACCAGCAGCGCAGTCAGCGCCAGCCGGGCATCCTCGTCGGGCAGGATCGCCGGGGCAGGGGCCAGCAGCCGGTCCAGAAACTCCTTGAACATCATGCGTCTCCCTGCTGTGTGGGGCTGGTCGCCAATTTGGCGCGCGCCCGGTCGCGTGCGCGTTTGTTGTCGATCACCGACAGGCCCATCGCCTTGCAGGCGTCATTGACGATTTCGATCTCGCCTTCATGTTCGCGATTGTCCGCCAGCACCACCTCCCACAGCGCATCCAGCGCCGCCAGACGCTCTTCGAGGCCGGTGGTCTCGCGGATGAGCCGGGCAAAGGTGTCGGTCTCGGGCGCGGCGGCGTGCAGCTTTTCACAGGTGGCGCGCACCTTCGCGGCCTCAAGCGCGTTGTGGCCGTAAAGCCGCGCCAGGATGCGGTCGATCAGGCTGATCTCCTCCAGCAGATAGGCGCGGTCGGATTGGGCGATCCGCACCAGAAGCGCCCCCAGCGCCAGCTCCGCATCCGGGTCGGGCAGGGATTGGCCCTGGGTCGGGCGAAAGGCCTGAAACAGCTTTTTCAGCATCACAAACTCCTTCTGCGCGGGCTCAGCCGTCGTAGCCTTCGATGATTTCCATGTCGCCGGTCGGCACCGGATCGCGCAGCGCCTTTGCCTGCTGATAGGCCACGCTGTCATAGCAGGCCTTGGCGGTGGCGAAATCCTTGAATTCGATCACGACGGTGCGGCTGCGCATCTGACCTTCGCGGACTTCCTTGGGGCCACCCCGGACCAGAAACCGTGCGCCGTATTCGGCAAAGGGGGCTGCGTTGGCTTCAATATACGCCTTGTAGCGCTCCATGTCGTCAATATCGACATGTGCGACCCAATATCCTTTGGCCATGTCTTCCCCCCACCTGTCTTCGGGCCGGTGACCGGCCTCTGTCGTTTCGCGTTCCAAGCTGTACCAGAACACGGGCTTTGGCAATCACCACCTAGTGGTGATTGTCGATAATTTCACGGGGAAAGCGCCCGCATGCACATCCTTCAAGCCGCTCTGACACAAGAAAAAACGCCCGGTACAGAGGCCCGGGCGTGAGATATGCATATTTTGCGATAGGTCAGCCGATTTCCGACAGGCGGGAGAGGGCTTCCTTGAGCTTGGTTTCCTCTTCCTCGCGGGCGGCGAGATTCTCGCGGGCCTCCTCGACCACCTCTTCGGGGGCGGAGGCGACGAACTTGGGGTTGTTCAGGCGCCCGCGCAATCCGCCCAGCTCCTTGGCCAACTTGCCGAGGGATTTCTCCAGTCGCGCCTTTTCGCCGTCGATGTCGATGATGTCGGCCAGCGGCAGCAGGAAGGACGCTCCGGGGGCAGAGATCGACACGCAGCCCTTGGGCGCGGTTTCGACCTTGCTCAGGCTTTCGATCCGCGCAAGGCGTTTGATCAGCGTCTCGTTGGCGTCCCAGGCGGCCTGACCGGCGGCGTCGATATCGGTGACCAGCATATCCACATAAAGCCCGGCGGGCACATGCATCTGGGCGCGGGCAGAGCGGGTGTTCTCAATGACCGAGATCACCCAGTTCATTTCGGCATCCGCTGCGGGCTTCACCAGATCGGTGGCGGTGTAGGTCGGCCAGTCTGCATGCACCAACATCTTGGCGCGCGTGCCTGTGGCGCTCCAAAGTTCCTCGGTTATGAAGGGCATGATCGGGTGCAGCAGAATCATGCATTGATCCATCACCCAGCGCATGGTGGCGCGGGTTTCGGCCTGTGCCTCGGCATCATCGCCTTGCAGCAGCGGCTTTGACAGCTCCACATACCAGTCGCAGACCTTGCCCCAGACAAACCCATAAAGCGCCTGTGCCGCGTCGTTGAAGCGGAAGCCCTCCATGGCCTCGTCCACCGCCTCGCGCACGCGGGCAGTTTCGCCGATGATCCAGGCGTTGACGGCGGCCTTGGGGGCGAGCTGATCGACGGTCAGCTGCGGCACGGCGTCGGCAAAGACCTCGTTCATCTCGGCAAAGCGCACGGCGTTCCAGAGCTTGGTGCCGAAGTTGCGATAGCCCGCGATGCGCTGCATATCCAGTTTCAGCACGCCCCCCAGCGAGGCCATCGCCGCATTGGTGAAGCGCAGCGCGTCGGCGCCGTATTCCTCGATGATTTCCAGCGGGTCGACCACATTGCCGGTGGATTTCGACATCTTCTTGCCCTTGGCATCGCGCACGAGGCCATGCAGGTAGACGGTGTCGAAGGGGATGCGCTCCTGCACCGGCAGGTCTTCGTCCAGCACCGCCAGCTGCATCATCATCATCCGCGCCACCCAGAAGAACAGGATGTCCTGACCGGTGACCAGCGTCGAGGTCGGGAAATACTTGGACGTCTCCTCTGTCCATTCCGGCCAGCCCAGCGTGCCGATCGGCCAGAGGCCGGAAGAGAACCAGGTGTCGAGCACGTCGGGGTCGCGGGTGAGAGAAACTGTCGAATTACCTTCGGTGTCACCTTCATTCTCGTACATCGTCATGTACTCGAATTCAGTACCTTCGGCGACAACGGAAACAGTTGTACTCTCACCATAATAAGCCTGGGCTAGTGCAATTGCTTCTTCTTCCGTTGCCCCACAGAAGGCTTTTGCAGTGCCTTTGTAGTTATCGAAGTCTTCCAGCGCGTCTTTGGTCGGCCCGTACCAAACTGGAATCTGATGGCCCCACCACAGCTGGCGGGAGATGCACCAGGGCTCGATGTTTTCCAGCCAGTGGTAATAGGTCTTCTCGCCCGACTCCGGCAGGATCTTCACATCGCCATCGCGCACGGCATCCAGTGCCGGGCCGACGACCTTTTCGGCGTCGACGAACCACTGGTCGGTCAGCATCGGCTCGATCACCACCTTGGAGCGGTCGCCAAAGGGCTGCATGATCGGCTTGTTCTCAACCATCGGCACCGTCTCGGTAACCTCGGTCTCATTGCCGTCCTCATCCTTCACCGTTTTCGTGATCTTGGACATGACGGCGAGGCCCTCGTCGGTGATTTCCTGCACCACCAGCTTGCGCGCCTCGAACCGGTCCAGCCCGCGCAGGTGATCGGGCACCAGGTTGATGGCATCCACCTCATTCTCGGTGAAGGCAGCGCCCTTGGCATAGGCCTGCGCCTTGGCGGCGTCCTCGGCATAGGGGGCCCCATCGGCGCGCATCGCGCCCTTCATGTCCATCAGGCGATACATCGGGATGCCGCCGCGTTTGGCGACCTGATAGTCGTTGAAGTCATGCGCGCCGGTGATCTTCACCGCACCGGAGCCAAAGTCCTTGTCCGGATACTCATCGGTGATGATCGGGATCAGGCGGCGGTGTTCCTTGGGGCCGACCGGGATTTCCACCAGCTTGCCGACGATGGGCGCATAGCGCTCGTCCGACGGGTGCACGGCGACCGCGCCGTCGCCCAGCATGGTTTCGGGCCGGGTGGTGGCGATGGAGATATAGTCGCGCTCTTCCTCAAGGGTGACGTTGCCGTCTTCGTCCTTCTCGACGTAGGTGTAGGTCTCCCCGCCCGCCAGCGGATATTTGAAGTGCCACATGTGGCCGGCGACCTCGATATTCTCGACCTCAAGGTCGGAAATCGCGGTCTCGAAATGCGGGTCCCAGTTCACCAGCCGCTTGCCACGGTAGATCAGGCCCTTGTTGTACATCTCCACAAAGACCTTGATGACCGCATCGTGGAAGTTGGGCGAGTTCTCATGCCCGGTGCGGGTGTCGCCCGCCGCGCCGGCCATGGTGAAGGCGGTGCGACCATAGTCACAGGACGCGCCGAGGCGTTTCAACTGGTTGATGATGGTGCCGCCGGACTGTTCTTTCCATTCCCAGACTTTCTCGAGGAACTTCTCGCGGCCAAGCTCGGTGCGCGAGGGCTGCTGGGTTTCCGCCAGCTTGCGCTCCACCACCATCTGGGTGGCGATGCCGGCGTGGTCGGTGCCGGGCTGCCAGAGCGTGTCGAACCCCTGCATGCGCTTCCAGCGGATCAGGATGTCCTGCAACGTGTTGTTGAAGGCATGGCCCATGTGCAGGACGCCGGTGACGTTCGGGGGCGGGATCATGACGCAGTAGGTGGAGGCGCCGGGCTTGGCATTTGCGCCCGCGGTGAAGCAGCCCGCCTTTTCCCAGGCGTCAAACAGGCGGCTCTCCGCCTCGGCTGCGTTGAAGGTCTTTTCCAGTGCCATGTCAGATGCCCCGTCCGTCGCGTCTCTTGATCTCAGGTGGCGGGTTGAGACCCGCATTTGCTCCCCCAATACCGAATGCGGCCACAAAGGGGAAGTGCCGAACCGGCGTGGAAAATTCGCGGATCGTGCGGATCGGGTTGGGGATGATAACCCGCTATTAAGTCTTATTTGAAATAAAGGTCTGCAAGGGACGCACCCCACCTCACCCACCACCCCACCGCGTCCCCCTTCTTTCAAGTCCCGGCTTCCGTGCCCGGTCAGGTCTGACGCGCACCCCGCGAACCTGACCGGGTACACGAGGTCCGGGATTTTTTGTGGGAAAACGCTGGATTTAGCAGCGGGAGCGAGGGCAACGGGGCGCGCCCAGCGGCAAAGCCTGAACGGCCAGGCAATGCGGCCTCGGAGCCTGTCGTGGCCTCTGTCAACGCCCCTGACGGTGCGCAAGGCCGGGCGCGGCGGGGGAGGGGGAGCTCCCGCCCCTTTGGCGATGCCCCTGCGGGACCTCGCAAAGCGTTGGGCCGAGCGGGCGCCGTGCCCTGTAGGCACGGCGCCCGCGCCACCGCGATGCGCATCGCGCAGCGCAATCCCTCTGACAGGGGCCGATCACAGGGGCCGATCACAGGGGCAGGGCGCGGCGTGCGGCCCGGGCGTGTCACACGGGCGCTTGACAGGGGCGGTGAGACTTTTCTTCGCGCGATGGTCCGGGATCACTGGACAAGCCTGCCGGGCGCATTAGGCTCCGCGAGAGCACAGCGCAGGCAGAGGAAACCATCTGATGAACCAACGCGTCGAGAAATTCGGGAAGAGCCAACCCCTTGCGCGGGTCGAAGATAAGCGTCTGTTGACCGGGCAGGGGCGCTATATCGAGGATACAATGCCGCAAGGGGCGTTGCGGGCCTATGTGTTTCGCAGCCCCGTCGCCCATGGGGAGATCACCACGCTCGACGTCGAGGACGCCCGCGCGGCCGACGGGGTGCATCTGGTTCTGACCCAGGCGGATCTGGTGGAGGCCGGGATCGAGGCCCGTCTGGACGGAACCGTGATCAAGAACATCGACGGCAGCAAGGGGGCCGCACCCGAACGCCCGGTGCTGGCTGGCACCCGCCTGCGCTATGTGGGCGAACCCGTGGCGGTGGTCATCGCCGACACCCTGGATCAAGCGCGCGATGCCGCCGAGATGATCGCGTTGGACTATGACGATCTCGACGTGAAACTGGATCTCGCCGTGGGAGGGCCGCAGATCCATCCCGAAGCGCCGGACAACCGGGCCTTCAACTGGGGGCTGGGTGACAAGGCGGCGACGGAGGCGGCGTTTGACGCGGCCGCTCATACCGTCCGCCTGCAGGTGGCAGACAACCGGATCATCGTGAACTCGATGGAGCCCCGCGGCTGTCATGCAACCTGGGCGGAGGGCCGGTTGCAGTTCCACTTTGGCGGTCAGGGGGTCTGGGGCATGAAGGAGCAGCTTGCAAAGAAGCTGCACCTCTCCGAGGCCGACATCCAAGTGGTGACGCCGGATGTCGGCGGCGGCTTTGGCATGAAGGCGATGCCCTATCCGGAGTATTTTGCCGTCGCCCATGCGGCGCGGGTGTTGGAGCGCCCGGTCGGCTGGATGTCGGACCGCACCGAGGCGATGCTGAGCGACAATGGCGGCCGGGACCTGACCTCGCTGGCGGAGCTGGCCTTTGACGAAGATCTCAAGATCACCGCCTATCGTGTGCACACGCAGTGCAACCTGGGCGCCTATAATTCCCACTTCGGCCAGCCGATCCAGACGCAGTTGTTTTCCCGTGTTCTGGCCGGGGTTTACGACATTCAGACCGCCTGGCTGGAGGTCGATGGCATCTATACCAACACCACGCAGGTGGACGCCTATCGCGGCGCCGGGCGGCCCGAGGCGATCTATGTGCTGGAGCGGGTGATGGACCGGGCGGCGCGGGATCTTGGTGTTGATCCGCTGGAGTTGCGGCGCAGGAATTTCATCGCCCCGCAAAAGTTCCCTTACAAGACCGTTACCGATGAAACCTATGACGTGGGCGACTTCAACCTGGTGCTGGACCGGCTGGTGCAGCAGGCCGACCTGGCCGGGTTCGAGGCGCGTCGCGCGGCGGATGCGGCAGAGGGACGTTACCGGGGCGCGGGCCTGTGTTACTATATCGAAAGTATTTTGGGCGATCCTTCAGAAACCGCAGACGTCGAATTTCTGGAGGACGGCCGGGTGAACATCTACGTGGGCACGCAAAGCAACGGACAAGGGCACGAGACTGTCTTTGCCTCGTTCCTTGCGGACCAGACCGGCATCCCCGTCAGCGCGATCAAGGTCATCCAGGGCGACAGTGACCGCATTGCCAAGGGCGGCGGCACCGGCGGCTCTCGCTCCGTCACCACGCAGGCCAATGCAACCCTGGCCACGGTCGACAAGATGGTCGCGGCCTTCACCCCCTTCCTGGCCGAGGAAATGGGCGTCGAAGAGGAGGCTGTCGAGTTTGACGGCGAGACCTTCCGCGCACCGGGATCGAACCTGACACCGACGGTGCTGGAGGCGGCGGATCTTGCGCGCGACAGGGGCCGCACGGATCTGCTGCGCCATCAGGCGGAGGCGTCTCTGCCGGGGCGGTCTTTCCCCAATGGGGCCCACCTCGCGGAGGTCGTGATTGACACAGCGACCGGACAATCGCGGGTGGACCGCTATACGGTGGTCGATGACTTTGGTAATCTGATCAACCCGATGCTCGCCGAAGGTCAGGTTCATGGCGGGGTCGCGCAGGGGCTCGGGCAGGCGATGCTCGAACATGTGGTCTATGACGCCGATGGCCAATTGCTCACGGCAACGTTCATGGACTACGCCATGCCCCGGGCCGAGGATATGCCCTGGGTCGGCTTTACGTCCGAACCCGTGCCCTCGACCCAGAACCCGATGGGCATGAAGGGCTGTGGCGAGGCCGGCACCGTCGGCGCGCTGGCAGCGGTGGCCAATGCGGTTCAGGATGCGCTCTGGGATCAGGGCATCCGGCAGGTGGACATGCCGTTCACGCCGGTCAAACTATGGGAGTTGATCAGGGATGTTCCTCAAGCGGCTGAGTAAATCAGTTCTGGGATTGTTCGGGCGGCCGCGCCTGCTGTCCGCACAATCCTCGGAAACCGCGACCCGCGGCCCGCTATGTCATGTCATCATCCTCGACGGCACCATGTCGACGCTGGAGCCCGGCCAGGAAACCCACGCCGGCACCGCCTACCGTCTGTGCAAGGAAATGGGACCGCAGGTGTCGGTCTACTACGAGGCCGGGGTGCAATGGACCGGCTGGAACAAGACCGCCGATGTCATGGTGGGGCGCGGCATCAACCGCAAGATCCGCCGCGCCTATGGCTATCTGGCCTCGCGCTATCGCCCCGGGGACAAGATCTTTCTGATCGGCTATTCCCGCGGCGCCTATGCGGTGCGCTCGCTGGCGGGCATGCTGGGGGCGGTCGGCCTGCTGAAGACCGAACACGCCACCGTGCGCCACATTCGCACCGCCTATCGTCATTATCAGCTGGGCAGCGGCAGCGAGGTGCGCGCCGCCTTCATGCGGGCGCATTGCCACGACGCGGTCGATGTGGAGATGGTCGGCGTCTGGGATACGGTCAAGGCGCTGGGCCTGCGGTTGCCGATCCTGTGGCGCTGGGCCGAGGTGCGCCATGCGTTTCATGACCACCGTCTGGGCACGCATGTGAAGGCGGGGTTCCAGGCTCTGGCCCTGGATGAGACCCGAGAGGTCTACGCACCGGTCCTGTGGGAGAGTACGCCGGGCTATAGCGGGCAGCTGGAACAGGTCTGGTTCCGGGGCACGCATGGCGATGTCGGTGGCCAGCTGGGAGGGGTTGAAGAGGCCCGTCCGCTGGCCAATATATCTCTGGTCTGGATGCTGGAACGGGCGGAGATGTGCGGTCTGCCGCTGCCGCGCGACTGGCGCATGCGCTTTCCGGTGGATCCGGATGCGCCCTCGGTGGGCACCTGGTCGGGCTGGGGCAAGATCTTTCTCCTGCGCAGCCGCCGCAAGGTGGGGCAGGATCCGAGCGAGCGGATTCATCCCAGCGTGCATGGCGCGGACCGCGGGCGCCGCTCTGCCAACCTGCTGAGCCTGTTCATGCGCCACCGCCCGCATTAGCGCTGCGGGATAGGCGGCTGTGCCCGGGTGATGGATGCTACCGGGGCAGCGCCCTGACCATTTCGGTGGCGCTGGAAAAGCCAAAGACCGGCGCAAGAAGGCCAAGCGCCTGTTCCCGCTGCGCAATAAACCCCTCACGTTCATAGAGCGCCCGGGCGCGCGGGTTGGTGTCGATCACATCCAGCCGGACCCGCGTCAGTCCGGTCGCTTCTGCGTGGCGCAGGATCGCGTGCAGCAAGGCAGTACCGACCCCGCAGCCCCGGGCCTCGGGCGAGACAAAAATCCCGTCCATCAGCAAGGTGCCCGCCTCGCACTCCCGCTCCAGGCAGCTGACAAGGGCGCCGCGCCAGGCCGCACCCAATATCCCATAGACCGCCGTCAGATCCCGGAAACTGCCGCCGATGAAACTGCCGGCGGGTGATTTGAAACCGGCCGCGCCGAGAAAGTCGCCGTTGGGCGACAGCGCGCTGATCGCATGGTCCGGCTGGATCACCCGGTCAAAGAAGGCGATGGCCTTGTGCTTCGGCCCCAGCGGATAGCGCAGCTTGCGCGCAAAGGCCTGCCAATAGCCCTCGGCGGCGAGGGCCCGGTGTTCTGGTCGCAGCCCCGCCTCGATCACGATGGCGCGGGACGCCTGTTCTGGTGGGGCCATGTCCGGGCCTCGTGGATGCAGTCTGCGTTTCGCAGCCGGGGTTAGGCGACGTTCTGGAGGCGGACTTTCGATGTCACCCCCAGCGCATGACAGACATCGCGGGTCAGTTCCGGCCGGTTGAGCGTATAGAAATGCAGCTTCTTCACGCCGCCGTCCAGCAACTCCGTGCAGAGTTCGGTGCACAGGGCGGTCGCGAGCAGATCGCAGCGATCGTCGCGCTGGGCCTTTTCAAAGGCCGCATCCAGCCAGTCCGGCACATGGGTGCCGCAGGCCTCGGCAAACCGGCGCACACCGGACCAGTTCTCGATCGGCAGAATGCCGGGGGTGATGCGATCCGTGTCGATCCCCGCCTTGGCACAGGTGTCGCGAAAACGGAAGAAGCTCTCCGCCTCGAAGAAGAACTGGGTCAGCGCCTCATCGGCACCCGCGTCCAGCTTGCGTTTCAACCAGTCGACATTGGCCTGCTGACTGGCGGCCTCCGGGTGGCTTTCGGGATAGGCGCCCACCCGCAGGTTAAAGCTGCCCTTGGCGGCCAGCGCCTCGATCAGCTCCACGGAGGAGGCAAAACCCTCCGGCGTCGGGGCAAAGCGACCCTGATCCTTGGGCGGGTCACCCCGCAGCGCCACGATGTCGGTGATTCCGGCCTCGGCATATTGATCCGCGATGGCCAGGGTCTCGGCCCGGGTCGCCGAGACGCAGGTCAGATGCGCCGCGACCTTGAGCCCGGAATTCTTGTGCAGCGTGGTCACCGCATCGCGGGTCAGTTCGCGGGTGGTGCCACCGGCCCCGTAGGTGACGGAGACAAAGCGCGGCGCCAGCGGCGCCAGGGATTGAACCGTATCCCAAAGGCGAAAGGAGGCTTCCAGATTCTTGGGCGGAAAGAACTCGAAGGAAATCTCGGGGGTGGTGTTGGATTGTGTCACTGTCTTGGTCTCCTCGGAGCGCTGTGCGCAGGGCGTTTGGGCCGCGATGTGCCCCATCTGTGGTGTCAGGTGTCGCATTCGTTGCCGAAATGGTCGCACCGTATTTGACCCCTTGTCACATGAGGGCTATCAATGAATCAAATTCATATTTCTCAAGAACAACATGAGGCTCATCGTAGGATGCACATCGAGTTCCGGCATCTTCGCACCATCAAGGCGATCCATGAGGCAGGCGGTCTGGCGCGGGCAGCCGATCAGCTCAACATCACTCAGAGTGCGCTCAGTCACCAGATCAAGGGGTTGGAGGAGCAGGCGGGGGTGGAGTTGTTCCAGCGCCGATCCAAGCCGATGAAGCTCTCGGCGGCGGGCATGCGTCTGCTGCGTCTGGCAGAGCAGATCCTGCCGCAGGTGGAGGCGGCCCAGGCGGAGTTCACCGCGCTTCGCGATGGGGAGGCGGGGCGGCTGCATATCGCGATCGAGTGTCACGCCTGTTTCGAGTGGCTGTTTCCGGTGCTGGAAGGGTTCCGCAAAAGCTGGGGCGATGTGGATGTGGACATCCGCCCGGGGCTTGCGTTCGAGGCGATGCCCGCGCTGATGCGCGAAGAGGTGGATCTGGTGGTGTCCTCCGACCCGGAGGAGATGACGGGGATCACCTTTATCGAATTGTTTGATTACAATCCGGTCTTTGTCGCATCGGCGCAGCATCCGCTGGCGGCGAAACCCCATATCGAGGCGGAGGATTTCCGGGGCCAGGTGCTGATCACCTATCCGGTGGAACGCACCCGTCTGGATGTGTTCAGCCAGCTGCTGATCCCCGCGGGGGTGGAGCCGGCCAGCATCCGCAAGGTGGAGCTGACCGCCGTGATCCTGCTGCTGGTGGCGTCGAATCGCGGTGTATCCGTGCTGCCCGACTGGGTGGTGCGGGAGGTGAAATACTCCTCCGATTATGTGACCCGGCCGCTGACGTCGCAGGGGATCACCCGCAGGCTCTATGCGGCGATCCGCAGCGAGGATGAGGGCAAGCCGTATATGCAGGACCTGATCCGCCTGGCGCGGGTCGAAGCGCGCAAGCTGCAACAGCGGTAACCGGTCTTTTGGGGGCGCTGGTAGGGCGATGGCTGGCAAGTGGGGCTTATTGTCGGTTCGGTAAGGCTTGGCATCGAGCCGAACATGCGCTTGCAGCGGGCGGGGGGCTCCCGCGCGGGTCGCAGGCCCTGGCGTTGCCAGACCCCTTACCCCCTTGGGCCGCGCGCCGCTGGCGCGGCGCGGGCGCCTTTTTCGACGTTTGCGTCTGGGGCGGTCTTGAGTGTCTGAGGTGGCCTCGCGGGCCGGGCCGCAAGGCCCGGCCCGCGTTGGTCCGATCCGTCAGGATCGGAAACCGTTCAGTGTCACTCGGCGTGTCACGCTGCGCAGGCCGGTTTCGCCCTTGGCATTCGGGCGCGGGACGTGTATGGGCAGCCTTTGACCGACATCTCCCCCGCAAGGACACCTCGTACAATGATTGGTAGCGCAAATCTCAACGTCATGATCAAGGCCGCCCGCAAGGCTGGCCGCTCCCTGGTGAAAGATTTCCGCGAGGTTGAGAACCTGCAAGTCTCGACCAAAGGGGCCGGGGATTTCGTGAGCCGCGCCGATATCGCTGCCGAGAAGATCCTCAAGGACGAGCTGATGGGCGCGCGTCCGACCTATGGCTGGCTGGCCGAAGAGGGCGGTGAGATCCCCGGTGAGGATCCGACCCGGCGCTGGATTGTCGATCCGCTGGATGGCACCACCAACTTTCTACACGGCCTGCCGCATTGGGCGATTTCGATCGCGCTGGAACACAAGGGCAAGATCGTCGCGGGCGTGGTCTATGATGCCGCCAAGGACGAGATGTTCTTTGCCGAAAAAGGCGCCGGCGCCTGGATGAACGAGACCCGCATCCGGGTGTCTGCACGTCACCGGATGATCGAGTCGATCTTTGCCACCGGCCTGCCGTTTGCCGGTCGCGCCGACCTGCCCGAGACGCTTCAGGATCTGGCGCGCCTGATGCCCGCCTGCGCCGGTGTGCGGCGTTGGGGCGCGGCGGCGCTCGACATGGCCTATGTGGCTGCCGGGCGCTACGAAGGGTTCTGGGAACGCCGTTTGAACAGCTGGGATCTGGCTGCGGGTATCATCATCGTCAAGGAGGCCGGCGGCCTCTGCGAAGCGCTCGACCCCGAGAACACGATCCTCGACAGCGGTGAGGTGATTTGTTCGAACGAGCCGATCTTTGAGAATTTCACCAAGGTGATCCGCGGCTGAGATCCGCGATGGGCGGGGTGATCCGCCCCGGGTGTCTGTCCTCCCTGGTCGATCCGAAGACATGATACGCCCCGGCCTGCCTCTGCGGTCCGGGGTGTTTGCTATTGTGGCCACCCGCCGGTGGAATCCTGTCACGTGGCGACAAATTCATAGTGTTTGATGGTACGAAACTGCACCAGGTCGGCTTCTGCGGGGTCGATGTGAGGGCTGTCGTACTCCTCGCCGACAAACGCCTTGAGCGCATCGAGGCTTTCCCAGACCATCACCAGGCTGAAGTCCCGCGGGCTGTCATGGCGCGCCGTGCCGGGAAAGACGGAGACGACCCCGCGGGTGGCTTTCATCATCGGGATCGCGGTGTGGTGAACGAACTCGGCAAATTCGGCTTCTTTGCCGGGATGTGTGACGACCTGGAAAATACGCATAATCATAGGCTGGGTCTCCCTCCGTTGCGTGGGGTCCCCGGCCTGTGGCTGCCTCGGCTTTGTCGGTGTCGTTTGGACAGCATAGCACAGATTGCGCGGATGGTCTTGCGTCCTGCGCCGGCCTGCTACAAAGGCGTGCCCGTCAACGCCGGGCAGGGGCCTCTTCCGGAAGGGCAGGCACCAGACCTGTGCTTGTACCGTGATCTTGGATCTGACGGAGGTCGTATGGCGCGGCAACCGCGGCGCTCATTTGCCCCAGGGGCCGGGTCTGCGCGCCGGAGGGTGCCGCGGCACGCGCGGGACGCGGGTCACGCTGTAGCGGGTCTCCGGGTGGGGCGGATGGCCGGCGGTTCGGGTCCAGAACCGGGGGCCGCCCCGCTTGAGCCACAGGGGCAGGGTGAGCGCTAGGCCGATCAGGAAGCCACCCGCATGGGCCCAATAGGCCACACCGCCGAGATTTGGATCCGCGTTGAGGCCGCCAAGGAACTGCATCCCGAGCCAGAGACCCAGCATGACGAAGGCGGGCACCGGGATGATGCGGAAGAACACGATCAGGATGATCAGGATGTCCACCCGCGCCTTGGGGAACAGCAGCAGATAGCCGCCCATGACACCGGCAATCGCGCCGGATGCGCCCACCAGTGGCACCGGGGACATGGGGGCCGAAACGACATGGGCTAGCGTCGCCCCCACGCCCGAGACGAGGTAGAAGAGCAGGAATGGCAGATGGCCCATCTCGTCTTCCATATTGTCGCCAAAAATCCACAGGAACAGCATGTTGCCCGCCAGATGCATCACGCCGCCGTGGATGAACATGGAGGTCAGCAGGGTCAGCGGCGCCTCGCCGGACATGATCTCGCGCGGGACGGCGGCAAAGGCCCCGTAGAACATCGCCAGCCCACGATCACTGGGAAAGCTGGTGGAATACCAGAGATAGCCGAGAATGTTGGCGGCCATCAGAAGATAGACGACATAAGGGGTTCGGCCGGAGGGATTGTGGTCGCGCAGGGGAAACATGAGCCGAAGCTGGGCTTTGCGCCGGGGAAGGTCAAGCGATAGGTGACCGCGACGCGCTAAAACGGAGCTACCGCGTGACTGAAACACTCAGGACGGGGGCGCTCCCGCCCCATCCGGATGCGGCAAAGCCACCTCCGGATGCGTTGGGCCGGGCGGCGAGCCGCGCCGCAGGCGCTGCAGCCGCCCCTCCGCGATGCGCAAAGCGCAGCGCAAAACCTCTGCTCGGTCACTCGTCGGGGGCGCCGGGCAAGGGTGCAGTTCAGGCGTTGCCGCCCAGCAGGGCAGCGTTGCCCCCCGCTGCCGTCGTGTCGACGCAGACATGACGCTCTGCCAGCACGCGGGCGCGATCCGGTGCGCCGGGGATCAACGGCACGATGGGGCCGTCACGCTTGGCGAGGGTTTGCTCGATCTCGCGTCCCGTGGCGTCATCGCCCCACCACACCACACCGGAGATACCGCCGATATGTTGCAGGCGGGGCAGGTCCACGAGGCCGCTTGCCTTGATCGCGGTCCCGCCCAGATTCGCGACCAGTCTGGCCTGTTCCGCCACCGCGTCCTGGCCCGGGCCCATGCACAACAGTGGCGGGCGCGCCGATACCGTCAGCCGGTTGGATTCACCGGTGGGGCCGGGCAGGGAGGTGGTCTCCGGCTGCTGGGCTTGGCCACTCTCACCGGGGATCTCGGCCATGGTTTGCTCCCAGCTCTGATCGCTCTGGCGGCGATCCGCTGCGCAGAAGCGCGCCAGGTAGTGGGGACCACCCGCCTTGGGGCCGGTGCCGGAAAGCCCCTCGCCGCCAAAGGGCTGACTGCCAACGATGGCGCCGATCTGGTTGCGGTTCACATAGATGTTGCCCGCGTGGATACGGTCGCACACATGCTGCACCCGGTCGTCGATGCGCGTCTGCAACCCGAAGGTCAGCCCGTAGCCGGTGGCGTTGATGGCGTCGATCACATCGTCCAGCTGGCGCGACTTGAAGGTCGCCACATGCAACACCGGGCCAAAGATCTCTTCCTGCAGGTCGCTGATGCCGTCGATCTGGATCAGCGTCGGGCCGACGAAGGTGCCGCCCTGCGGCGCCTGCATCTCCTTCAGCACCCGACCTTCGCTGCGGGCCTGGTCGATATGGGCCAGGATCTTGGCGCGCGAGCCTTCGTCAATCACCGGGCCGCTGTCGATCGACAGATCCCAGGGATCGCCCAGATCCAGCACCTCCATGGCACCTTTGAGCATGGTCAGCACGTCCTCGGCCACATCCTCTTGCAGGTAGAGGCAGCGCAGGGCAGAGCAGCGCTGGCCTGCGGACTGAAACGCGCTTTCGATCACCGCCTGCACGGCCTGTTCGGGCAGCGCAGTCGAGTCCACGATCATCGCGTTCAAGCCTCCGGTCTCTGCGATCAGTGGCGTGCCGGGGGCGCAATGTTCGGCCATGGCGGCGCGGATGCGCAGGGCGGTGGCGGTGGAGCCGGTGAAGGCGACGCCACCCACACGCGCATCGCCGGTAATGGCGGCGCCGACCTTGGAGCCGCGACCGGGCAGGAATTGCAGCACCTCGCGCGGCACCCCGGCCTCATGCATCAATTCAACCGCGCGGAAGGCCACCAGCGGGGTCTGATCGGCGGGTTTGGCCAGTACCGCGTTGCCGGTCGCCAGCGCAGCCGAGACCTGCCCGGTGAAGATCGCCAACGGGAAGTTCCACGGCGAAATGCAGGTGAAGATCCCGGCCGGGGCCGCATCGGGAATGCGGGCGGCGTAGTAGCGCAGGAAGTCCACCGCCTCGCGCAGCTCTGCCACCGCGTCCATCTGCGTCTTGCCCGCCTCGCGCGCCAGCAGGGCGAACAGCTCGCCATAGTTGGCCTCATAGAGGTCAGCGGCCTTGTTGAGCGCGGCGGCGCGCACCTCTGCCGGGGCGTCCCAGGTGGAGGCGGAGGCCAGGGCCAGTTCCACATCCTCGGCGCTGGATTGCGCAACGGAGCCGATCTCGCTCAGATCGCTGGGATTGGTGACGGCCACACGGGTTTCCGGCATCGCCTCGCCCGCGATCAGCGGCACCGCGTCCCATGTCGCGCTGCGGAAGGGCGCGCGCGCCACGTCAATGGCCGCAAGGGTTGGCGCGTGGCGCAGGTCGAAGCCCTTGGAATTTATACGCTCCGGCTGGAACAGGTTCGGGCCGGTGGGGATGTCGGTGCTCAGGTCGTCGATTTGCAGGAAAGGATCCGCTGCAACCTCGCTGGGCGGCACGTCTTCGTCGACGATCTGGTTCACGAAGGAGGAGTTGGCGCCGTTTTCCAGCAGACGCCGCACCAGATAGGCCAGCAGATCGCGGTGCGCCCCAACCGGCGCATAGATGCGGCAGCGGGTGTTGTTCTTGTCCATCACCATCTGGTGCAGGGTCTCGCCCATGCCGTGCAGGCGCTGGAACTCGTAGGCCTGACCGTCCTCGGCCATGTGCAGAATGGCGCTGACGGTGTGGGCGTTGTGGGTGGCAAACTGCGGATAGATCCGGTCCGTGCGCGACAGGAGTTTGCGCGCGTTGGCGATGTAGGACACATCCGTGAGCGCCTTGGAGGTGAAGACCGGGAAACCATCCATGCCCTCGACCTGCGCGCGCTTGATCTCGGTGTCCCAATAGGCGCCCTTCACCAGTCGCACCATGAAGCGGCGGTCGTATTTCTCCGCCATCTCGTAGAGCGCGTCGATCGCCAGCCCGGTGCGCGGACCATAGGCCTGCACCACCACGCCAAAGCCGTCCCAACCATGAAGCGCGGGATCGGAGATCACCTCCTCGATCACCTCGAGCGAGATCGACAGGCGGTCGGCCTCTTCGGCGTCGATGTTGAGGCCCATTTTTGCGGCCTTGGCCAGCAATGCCAGGGCCTTGAGGCGTGGCACCAGCTGTTGCTTGACCGAGGCCTCCTTGGCAATCTCGTAGCGCGGGTGCAGCGCCGAAAGTTTCACCGAGATGCCGGGGTTTTCGCGGATGTCGCTGCTGGTGCAGGCGCTGGCAATGGCCGAGATGGCGCGGGAATAGGCAAGGTGATAGCGCGAGGCATCCGCCTCGGTGCGCGCGGCCTCTCCCAGCATGTCATAGGAATAGGTGTAGCCCTTGGCTTCCATGTTGGAGGCGCGTTTCATGGCGCTCTCGATGGTTTCGCCCAGCACGAACTGGCGGCCCATTTCCCGCATCGCGCGGCCGACGGCGGTGCGGATCACCGGTTCACCCAGACGTTTGATGGCACCGCGCAGGGCACCAACGGGGCTTTTTTCCTCATCCAGTACCTTGCCGGTTAGCATCAAGGCCCAGGTGGAGGCATTGACTAGCGAAGAGGTCGATTTGCCCATGTGCTTGCCCCAGTCGGAGGGCGCGATCTTGTCTTCGATAAGGGCGTCGATGGTGTCCGCATCCGGAACCCGCAGCAACGCCTCGGCCAGACACATCAGCGCAATGCCTTCGTCGGTCGACAGGCCGTATTCGGCCAGGAAGACCTCCATCAGCCCGGGCGAGGAATGGCCCCGGATGTCCGTCACCAATTGGGTGGCGGAGGCGCAGATCGCCGAGCGATCCGCCTCCGAAAGCGCGGCCTGCGCCACCAGCGCATCGCGCATCTGAGCCTGATCCGCATAGGTGCCGGCATCGATCCGGTCGCGCAAAAGAGTGTCACGTGTCATGTCTGATCCCCCTCGTCAGAGATTTTGACCCTTGTATCGCGTTCTTACTGGTCATTTGTCCCGATTGTCGCGATAGTACAGGACAAATGCGCTTATTTGCGGAGGGTTTTTGATGCAATCGCGCTTCCCCGGTCTGGATCGCTTCGACCAGGCGATTCTGCGTGAGCTGAGCCACAATGGCCGCAGTTCCGTGTCCGATCTTGCCCGGGCCATCGGCCTGTCCAAGTCGCCCACCCAGGCGCGGCTGAAACGGCTGGAGGCAGAAGGCATCATCCAGGGCTATCGCGCGATGATCGATCCGATCCGTCTCGGGCTCGACCACGTCGCCTTTGTCGAGGTGAAACTGACCGACACGCGAGAGGCGGCGCTGGCGTCCTTCAACGCCGCGGTGGTGCAGGTGGCAGAGATCGAAGAAGTGCATATGCTGGCCTCGCATTTTGACTATCTGCTGAAAGTCCGCTGCCGTTCGATGTCGGATTTCCGCGCGGTGCTGGGCGAAAAGATCTCCTCCTTGCCGCATGTTTCCTCCACCTCGACCTATATGTCGATGCAGGCGGTGAAGGACGACGCGGGCCTCGGGCCGATGTAGCACGCGCAAATGTGAACTTGTCCGCGGCGGAATATGTGCCACCATTATAGACATGTTTTTGCGTTTCGTGTTCTCCGCTGCTGTTGGCCTTGCCGTTCCTTTTGGTGTGGCCGCGCAGGGCTGTCCTGAGGCGCCGGATCATCGGGCTGCGATTTCGGCGTTGCTGGCGGATGTGCAGGCGGCCGAGAGTGAAGGCGAGGCGCAACGGATCGGCAATCAGCTGTGGGAATACTGGGCGGATGCGCCGGACGCCCGCGCGCAAGAGATCCTGGATCGCGGCATGACCCGGCGCTCCGCCTATGACTTTCTCGGGGCATTGTCGGATTTCGATCGCTTGATCGCATACTGTCCGGATTATGCCGAGGGCTACAATCAACGCGCCTTTGTGCATTATCTGCGCCGCGATTTTGCCGCCGCCCTGAAGGATCTGAACCGTGCCCTGGCGTTGTCGCCACAGCATGTTGCGGCGCTGAGCGGTCGGGCGCTGTCGCTTCTAGGGTTGTCCCGTGTCGACGAGGCCAGAGTTGCGCTGCAAAAGGCGCTGGACCTCAACCCATGGCTTCCCGAACGGCATCTTCTGGGTCCGGGTGGCCCGCTGGAGGACGATGCGGTCGAGCTCTAGCGCCGGGACTGGACTGCGACTGGATCGCAAACCCCTGAAATTCCGATTGAACCCGCCCGCACGCAACGGTAGAGCTTGACGCCAAAGGTCCAGCCGCGCGGGCGTGGTGGAATGGTAGACACAGGGGACTTAAAATCCCCAGGCTTTAGCCGTGCGGGTTCGAGTCCCGCCGCCCGTACCAACCTGAAGGTAAAAGATTTTTTCCACTTAAAGATCTGCCTTGAAAAACGGTCGTTACTCGTCTGTTACTCGTGTTGTTACTCGTGTTGTTGCTCGTTCTGTTCTCACCCCCTTTTGGAGCGTACCTGAATCACGTTGTTTGCGGCTCCAGACCGGTCACGGGTGTAGATTGCGGTGGTGGTGCCTTGAGTGTGCTGGGCCGCGTGCTGCAGAGTCGTGGGGTCCACCAGAGACTTCGCTTCGGTGATGCCGCCAGACCGGGTGTCACGGATCTGCAGATCATCAGGGAAGGGATCTTGGTCAGCTTCGACACGTGCCTTGTTTACCGCGCGCAGGGCCTCCTTGAATCCGCGGGACAGGACGCCATTCTTGGGTGGCTTTCCGTTTGGCATGGTGATTACCGGGCCGGTACGCTGATCCTGCGGGATCAAAAGCAGGCGCTCCCGGATCTCGGGGGTGTGCTTCAGACTGAAGGTGTAAGGTTCGGTCAAGCTCTTGCGGGTCTTGCTGATCACCTTGGTGAACGACGTGACGTCCTGATCGAACATATCCCACGTCACGCCGTCGACCCAAATCTGCCCGCCGTCGCGAATGCCGCCCTGCCTGTTGTCGGCCTTGACCCATTGCCCGTGCACGTCGACACCGCGCAGGATGAACTCGAACCGCATCAATATGGCAAGCGCGAGGTGAGGGCGGCCCATGCGGTCGGCCTCGGCCACAATGGCCTCGATCTGCTCGCGGGTGGCGTAACGTGATCGGCGGGCGGGGTTCTGGATGCGCACCTCCTCGCGGATCGCTTTCACCTTGGCGCAGTGATCTACACCGATCTTGATCCCGTGGGAGACGATCAAGCGCCAGTGAGTGAACCATTTCTTGACGTAGTGGGTGGAGCGCCCCTTGTCATGCATGGCTTTCTTCCACCGCATGATCCGCTCATAGTCAGTCTCCTCGATCAGCACATTGCCAATTGCCTGCTCGATATATCCCAGCATCTGCCGATACTTGTCCTGTGTTTGGGGCAATACGTCATGGAAGGAACTGAACTCGTCTGACAGGTAACGGCCAATCAGCCACCCCCATGTGCCTGCCTTGCGGCCTTTAGCTTCGCCGTCAAACCATTCAAGCATCTCGCGAGTGAGGGCGCGGCAGTGAGCGGCGCGCTCCAGGTCAAGCCCGTCGCCTTTTGATCCGCCGAGTTTATATGTTTTGATGTTGTATCCAGCTTCGAGATACTTCTTGCTGGGACGCCATAGGTAGCTGTCCCGGTCTTTCAGGTACTTCAGGAACGGGGCATAATCCGGTTCGCTGTCGTCCCAGAGCGAGTTTCTAAAACGCATCGTGGTTCTCCGTGTGGTTGGTTTCCGTCAACCGCCCGGAGCGCGCTTTCGCAGATCTAGCGTTGCGTTCTCGCGCCCATTCCTCAACGGCCTCGCGATGGCGCATGCCTATTGCGGGGTCAATCTTGGGAAAGCCGTACTGACGCTCGAGTGTTTCACTGTTCGAGCGCAGCCACTTGACATCATGGCCCAGCATTTCGGCTATGTCCGCTTCCTTTACGAATAGCTGCTGAAAGGGCATAAGATTTCTCTTTTTTCAGTGTCTTGCATTGGGCGGCGATCTTCGCGCCGCTTTATGCGGCAACAGCGCGGCGCATGTCCGCCTCGTCGCCCCATTGGCGGGCGGCGGCGTTCATCATGCCCTCGAAGGATCGACTGCGCAGGCGAGTGCGTTCCGGTCCCGGCGGCATTCGGTGCACGCGGTTCCAGCGCTTCCAATCGGCGGAGAGCCGTTCGGGCTCCGGCAGGCGATTTGTCTCGCGCAGCGGTGACAGCCCGTCCAGATACCAGCCCGTTGCCTTGTAGGCCGGGTCACCAAACTGGAACGGTTGCACGATGCTGGGCGCGGGCAGATCCTCCGGCATACGGTCGCGGGCGAGGTCATTCATTTCCGGGTTTTCAATGGCCCGGCAGGGGATGGGCGCTTGCCAGCAAGCGGTGAAGATGCTGACGCCCAGTTCAAACTCGGCTTTGAGATCCGCCCAGCTCCGCCCCTTCGGCAATTTCTTGGGGTGGGTCCATTTGCCTGGCCCGGACATCCAGCGGCGACCAGAGCGGCACAGACGCGTGCAGGGCGGGTGCATCACAGCCAGCAAATCCCAGCCTTCATTAAGGATGCCGTCACGAACGTCGCAAATAATGTGCCGGTTGGTCTTATCCTCTGCCGGAGCAAGGTCGCAGGACCAGACGTCATGGCCGAGGGCCAGCAAAGCGCGACGCATGATGCCGCTGGTTTCGCAGGCGACCAGTGCTTTAGCCATTGAGGCCACCTCGCGCCAAAGTCGGTGCGGGCGATTGGCCGTTGCAGGGGCAATCCGGACGGCCATCGCTTGCGCGGCGTGGTGCGCGCGCTGAGGCGGTCTTGATCCAGCTACTCAGGGCGCTTTGGCGGGATGTGCCGGCGCATTGAATGCCCATTAGATCGACCAGCCAGAGGGCCTCGTCGTGGACCCATGCATCTGACATGGGCGCAGTGATGCGCCCGCCGAGGCCCGCGAATTGTTCGGACCTCTGATGCATCGGGGTCGCCTTGAGCGTCTCCGTCGCGGCATAGAGCGCGAGGGTGTTGCTCGCGGTGGATGATGCGCGGGCGGTGGGCAACTTGGAGGATTGATCCGCCCGCGCCAGATCCGCACCGCGGGAGCGGTGCGAAACCTCGGGACAGTCGACGGCGCGCAATCCTCCAACGCGCCGCGTGTGTTCTTTGGTCTCAGAGGGGCGGGGCCCTCGGGATGCGTCCGCCATGGATGCGGAAGCGTGAGAGATAGGGGGTGTCATTGCGGGTGCGCCTCGCCTTACGCCGCATGGGGGCCGTGTGGGGTGATCTGGCGATCCGCCATGACGCGGCGTACCTTCTGGCCGACGCGGTCTAGGACCTGCTCGGTCGGTTCAGGCGTCGGGGCCGGGCGTTCGATCAGATGCGCAGCCCGAAGGCGCGCCGGGTCAAAGCCCTGGCCGCGTGCGGCTTTCAGAGTTGCCCAGGCTGTTGTGAAAAGGTGCGGGCTGTCGAGGTGATCCTCGGGCGAGCCTGCGATCTGCTGCGCGTTCCGCAGCACGGTTTCCAGTCTGTCGTGCATTCAATCCTCCATCGGTTGATGGAAAATTGATAGCGGGGTATAATTACCCCGTCAACTCAAAAGGGGTATAATTACCCCAATATTTATGTAGGCCTCAAAGTTAGATTCTCTGAGCAAGCTCTGCTGGCCAGTGTAGGCGCACCCTTGCAGCCCACTTCAACCGTACGTTCCACATGTTCTGAGCGCCTGGGTTGAGAGAGATCAAGTGAAAGCTGCCTGGCTCATCACCTGGTTTGATCTGCTTTACCCAGCCCATTCCGTCCTCATCTTCGCAAACGCATCTGTGGCCGATATCATCCGAAACAACCGCGTTGTGGCCGTTGCGGGTGTAAAACAGCAGATCCCCTGCTGAATAGACAGGTTCCATACTGTCGCCCTCGATCTCAACAGCGACTACACCATGTGGTGACAGCCCTTGTGGGCAAAGGACTTGTGGACCAGCGCCTTTTTCATAAGCGTCGAAGACAGGAACTCGTGCACCGGCTCCAACTTTACCAGCAATTGCGATGGTAGGTGCCTCTGAGTAGGTTAGTTGTCCGTCCAAGAAGCCTTCTAGCGTGGTGCCAAATGACGCTGCAATTTTCACCGCATCGTCTACGTTCGTTGACTTGCTCTTGCCCTGTGCCAGGTTTTTGAGCTGCTCATAGGAAACGCCAGCATCACTCGCAACTTTGCGCATAGACTTGCCGGAGGTCTCGATTGCCGCAAGGAATGCGTCTCTAAATGATTGTTGCATGTGGGGTAAATTACCCCACTGGTTTGAAATAAGCATGGCGTAAATACACCCTTGACTGTTGGGGTAAATAAACCCCAATTAGGGGCCATGGAACACTTTCTCGCAGAACTCTCCGCCTACGCTGATGCTGTTGGTCGCACCCCGCAACATGTGTTGCGGCAAGCGATTGGCGCGAGCTGGGGGCAGTGGGCGTCCTGGAACGATGGTAAGTCGAGCCCGACGCTGCACACAGTGGACAAGATCCGAAAGCATATGTTGGAGAACCCTCCTCCCGAGAGTGAGGGGGATATCGCCGCATGAGCCGCCCGCGTCTAACCCTGATCGTGAACAATGATCTGCCATGCGACCAGCCTGGCATGTCAGCTGACCAAGCGTCTTGGTCAAATCAGTTGGACCCTCATGCGCTGAAGGTCAGTGCGCCTGACCTTTGGTCGGCCTATTTCCACGCGCGGTTTCACAGCCCGCGCGAGGTGGCGCTGTTCTGCGACGTGTCGTTTCAGACCGCACTCAACTGGTGGGGCGCTGTTACCGCGCCTGCCAGCCATACCGCCCTGCTGATGATCCTGACCGATCCCGGCGCGGCGGCGTTCTTTCAGGATCAATTGGCGAGGGCCGCATGATGGTACGGAATTCCTCACCCCGGATCGAGCGGATCGCCTATCAGATCTGGTGGCTGATCCAGGACAGTGCCGGCGAATGCACCCTGCAAGATATGGCAGAGTTTACCGGCGCTTCGATGCGCACCTGCACCCAGATCTGCCGCTATCGCGGCTGGGCCGGGGCCTATCGCAAGATGGTGCAAAGACCCGCGGCAGATAGCGGCCCGCGGATGATTGAGGCGCTGGATGGTGAGCTGTCGTCTATGTTCGGGGAGGCCGCGTAATGTTGAATGTAGCAGGTTTGCAGCCGGTCTCGACCGATGATCTGCCGGAATATCCGCTGGGCATCGAGGATCGGCTCGACAGTCATTACTTCATGGCCTGGGAACGGCGGCGCTGGCTCAATTCTGACATGCGGCTCAAGGGCACGCCAGAGTGCCGGGCGCTCTTTTTTGATCTGATCAATATCTCTTACGATCAGACGCCGGTGGGCACGGTGCCGCAGGATCTGGAAATACTGGCAAAGCTCTTGCTGGTGGATCCTGGGCATTTTCGCGCGTTGTGTAAGCTGGACTATGGCCCGCTGCACAAATGGACGCCCTGTATCTGCGAAGGCGGCGAGGTGCGGTTGATGCACCCGATGGTGTTGCGCACCCTCACCGAGGCGCTATCGCGCAAGGAGGACAATCGCGCCAAGCACGAGGCGGCCAATGCGGCCAAGCGCTTGCAGCGGCTGCGCTCCACCGTGGCAGGCTATCACGCGGAGCTCGCGAAGAATGACGCCGCCATCCGCTGGATGGATGAGTGGCTTGTCCAGGAGGGCTGCGAATACCGCAACGCCACCTGGATCGAGCGCGCCATGCAGTCCTGGTCGACACATATGTTTGACCTCGGGCAGGCGCGCTCCGGAACCCACCGAACATTGTCCTGACACTGTCCAAGACTGTCCGGCGGACAGTTCAAGACAGTCTCGGACAGTCTCAGACTGTCCTGCACGACAGGGATAGAGACAGAGACATAACAAAACAGAAGGACAGTTGCCGGACGCATTGACGTCGGCGGCTGTGGATAACTCGGATTTGCTGAGAAAAGAGGTGCAGAGATGGATGCAAAGGAACAGGCCGCCGGTGAGGCGCGGGTGCAGGAATTGTTGATCACGCCGCTGGAGGCGCTGGGGCTGGCGCGGCCCTCGACGCTGACCAAGGCGCAGTTTGCGGTGATGCTGGGCGAGCTGCGCCAGAAACTGGCGTATATGACACCGGCGAGCCTCGCGGTGCTGCGGGATTGGGTGGAGGCGCACCCGGGCGGCAAGGACAAGGATCGGTTCCCGATTGGGCTGAAGATCCTGAACAAGGCACGCGAGATCCAGCCGCCGGAGAGCGGGCCATCGCCGCTGATGCTCAAAGTCTTCGGGCATGCGCTGGGGCAGGAGGCGCTGGCCGGAGGCTGGGCGCCGGAGTTGCTGCGCTATCTGCGTGGGGCGCGGGAATGGCCGGGTCGCTACACCATCACCCAGATCCGCAATGAGGCGGATGAGGCGGTGCGGCGGATGGCGGACATCGAAATGCGGGCAGGGCGTGGCGATCACCTGTCGGCCGAGGATACGCGCTTTCGGGCGCGGCGGTCTGAAGCGCTGCAGAAATGTCGGGAGATCGCAGACCAGGCGCAGCGGGGTGCAGCAGCATGAGCGAGCATGTTGTGATCGTGGCACCCGATGGCGTGGCGGATCTGACCCCGGTGGCAAAGTTCATGGCGGCGCGCCAACGGCGATTGCAGGCGGAGGAGGAACGCATCCAGGCGGTGAAAGAGCAGGGCTATGTGCCAGAGGTCTGCGGCGATGCGATCCCCGAGGCACCGGCCCGGGGAGCGATCCGCGTGTTCCAACCGATGAGCCTGTTTCCCGACGGTGAAAACGACTGGAAGGCCCGCCCCTCAGGCTACCGTGGCCGGTCGGCCATGCAGTGCGCGGATGTGTTCGATGTGATGGCGGCCAAGGCGGCCAGCAACGGCAAGCCCGCGCCCTTCACCCGCGCGCAGGTTGCGGCGGGGCGGTATTATCGGGATCTGGTCGAGCGCCACGCCTGCGCCGGTGTCCGCTGCTCCTCTGTTGAGGCCATCCGCAGCGGCGGTGGGGGTGGCAGTGGCAGCTTCATCGATGCGGTGCTGCGAGATCGCGAAGAAATCGAGCGCATCCAAAGGCGCATCGGCACGGGTACTGCCATGGCCGTGCGCAAGATCCGCCCGTCCAAGCGGGGTTCGCGGGTGAACATCACGGATCGGCGGCTGGTGGATATGGTGTGCCTGGAGGACAAGCCGATGAGCGCGGTCCTGCGGGCGCATGGGTGGAGTGTCCGGGGGCAGACGTCAGGTGCGTTGCGGCAGGCTTTGGCTGAGGCGTTGGGGCGGATGGTTTGGTGAGGGCTGAAATCAGCCCAAGCAAGACATTCGTTCTGCTCCTGCATCCGGTGGCCCTGCCTACTGGAGGGCGGGAAGCAGAAGTTCGCTGCGCGATGCGCCAAAGTCGGCTTTGAGGACACCGAGCCGATATGAATGAGTTCTATGCCTTGCCTCATTTGGAACAATTGTCGTCGGGCTTTGCCCTGTCTCGTATGGCGACAAATTGAGGTTCGCGTTATGGTGCGGCAATGAACTCAAATTTCTACCTTCACCGAACCCTTTTCTCTGACGACAAAACCTATAGCGAAGCTGCTCTTTTGGCCGCATCGCGCTTCATTGTAGTCTTGGCGGAACCTGGAGCAGGCAAAACCCGCCTGATGGAGAGTTTGGCGCAGCAATTGGGTGCTTCACTTGTTACGGCAAGCCGATTTGCCCATACAGGCGCTCAGGCTAACGGTACTCCACTACTTCTTGATGCATATGATGAATTGGCCAAAATCGACGCCAGTGGTATCTACAAGATGCTTGCGGCAGCCCATGCTGCCAGCCCCACAAATTTGGTGATTTCAAGTAGATCAAGCGAATGGGACAACGCTGCAAACAGTACCTTCAACGCGTTCTTTGGTGCTTCGCCACTTGTTGCGAGACTGTCCGAATTCGCACAAGACGAACAGCAGAAAATCTTTGAGCATCACAGCCCAAAAGAAGACTTTTCCGCCTTCCAAGCTGAAGTGGCACGCTTTGATTTGGAAACATTGTTGCCCAACCCGCAATTCCTGACTTTGTTTGCAGACGCGTATTTAGAGAGCGGTCGCAAATTCACGGATAAGAAGTCTATCTTTTCTCTAGCTTTAGAGCGGCTTGCCAAAGAAGCAAATGCGAGCGTGAAAAACACCGTTGGGTCATTGTCCGCTGCGCGGAAAGTAGATGCCGCCTCTGAAGTCTTCGCGAAACTGCTGCTTTCGGGCGCTGAAGGCGTAGCCACAAGTGAAGCCAGTGAAGACGCCCTGTATCCACTTCTAGGGTCGCTTGTAGAAGATGCCAGCTCAATCAATTCAATTCTTTCGACACGTATGTTCAAGCCAGGTGATACGGTTGACACCCACCGACCCGTTCACAAAATAATCGCAGAATACGCTGCAGCGAGCTATTTCACGAAGAGAATTGCTGACCCGGCCGATGCGCTCACGCTCGACAGATGCCTGCCGGTCATCGCACCAAATTCAACGACGCGTGATGAACTGCGAGGCTTGCTTGGCTGGATGGCCTCGCTAGGCAACAAACCCATCCAAGATGCCGCGATTGAACTCGATCCATACGCAGTTCTGGCCAACGGTGATCCGTCTCAATTGGACGCCACATCGAAACGCTTGCTTATCAAACGCCTCAAAGACATTGAAGAAAAGGACCCTTACTTTCGCAGAGGCGACTTTTGGCGAAGATTCAGCGTTGCTGGTTTCTTCACGCCCGAAGTCGTCGGCGAGATCAAGCCCTTGCTTTCGCGAGGGGCCGAAGGACATTTGAGAGATTTGATACTTGAATTGCTAGATGGCTCACCCGCCATACAGCACTTGAGTGATGAACTGCGAGCACTTCTTCTTGCTCCGCAAGAAAGTGAGAACACCCGCCTTTTGGCGCTTAACTGTCTACTGGGCCAAGGGGAAAGTTACGATCACCTGGGAGACATCGCTGTTCTGGTATTTGAAGCAAGCCAAACTTCTTTGAAGCTTGTTGCCAAAGCAATTGAGAAACGGGGCTCCAAGACCTTTGGCGATCAGCGCCTCTTGGGCTACTTTCGGGTTTGCGCCCACCTTTACCCCGGCCACAAGGAACGTTTCGAGCGCACCATCGGTGCGCGCCATTTTGTAAAGCGTCTTGTCAGCCAACTCGACCTTTCAACCGTAGAGCACCTGATAAATGGCCTAACAGGCGGCTTGACCTGCAATTGTGGTAAAAAGAACTATGAATGCGATTGCCGAAACGGAACAAGCAAGATCGTCGGAGCGCTTCTTGACCGTTACTTCGAGTTGTCATCGCCTCCCCACGATCCAGTGCAAGTGTGGAAGTGGGTGCAAAATCTGAACTATCACCAAAACAAAAGTGCAGATCAGAGCAAAGCAGTCGAGGTGCTTCAGTCTGAAAGGGATTTGCGCCAAGGCATCATCAAACATGTGTTTGGAAAGTTGACCGACAGAGATGAGATTTTTGAGACCAAGGTTCACCGTTTCGACTGGCAATCCCACTCAGGTCTTGGCTTTCGCCAAGACGACTACGAATTCATCGTTGACCATGCCTACGACAACGAAAATCCCGCATTATGGGCAGCCTTCATGGCTCGACACCAGTTTCATCGCGACAAAGCCAAGAGAGGCCCCGACGTGCTTCGGCGTCACATGCGAGAACAAGCACTGAATAAACCTGCATTTATGCGCGAATGGGTAAAATCCAACCGGGATGCCGCGAGGTTTGAGAGAGAAAACCGTATCCCAAGTTTCCGCCATTCACGGCGTATGAAGCGACGCCGCAATCGTGAAAACGAAATGCATGCTGCGAACATCAAATATGTCCACGAGAACCGAGCTCTTGTCGAAGGTGGCCGTCATTGGAGTTGTCTCGTGCGGTTTGCAGAATTGGTGCTCATGCAGCCAGACATGATCGAAGAAGAGTTCGGCGATGAAGTTATTGTGCGAAATGGCCTGAGGAATTGCTTGGACTTCATCTCGCCACACGTTCCGGATTTGGCAAAACTGGCTGAACTCCAATGTGCGTCCCAATACCAACACTCCGAGAGCATACTTTACGCTGCTTGCCTGGAGCTGCTTCGAAGAGATAGCAATTTGAACAGTGTCCCAATCCATTTGCTTTGGGCGCTGAGAACCAACTTGGATATGCACTACGATTCCGTCCAAGATAGCGAGCGAGAAGCGCTTGAAGTTGAGGTCAATCGTTTAGCTTTGGCTACCATTGAGGCGGTCGAACAGTTTTGCCGACAATACATTGAACCGCAGCTTCGCGATCCACAGTGCAACCACCCTCAGGTGCACTGGCTTCGCCATGATCCAGTTTTTCAACCCTTGGCCCCATCTCTGGCATATGAGTGGTTGCGCGATTTCGAACTGATGCCCGTCTCAGCGCTGGATATCCTTTTTGAGATTGTCACTCAGTACGGTGATCAGGAACAACTTAAGGAGCTAATAGCTTTCCGAAGTAGCCAAGTACTATTGTTCTGGTCGCCAGAGCTATCGCCGGAAGGTCTAGAAGAGAGGCGAAAGTTCTGGTTCATGCGAGCAATTTACTTCTTGGAGGGTTCTGCCAACCCATACTGGGATTGGCTCAAATCCGACAAAGAAAATGTGTTTCTGTTTAATGAACGTTCAGGGCGAATGAACCGCAGTGACTACCCAGCATGGCCCCGTCTGACATCGGACAAAGTGGAGGCTATTTTGGAGGCGTTCTTTCAGCATTGGCCGAAAGTACCTCTGCCTAGTTCCTGGGGAACCGGAAGCCCGAAAGGCGAGACAGCTTACCGTTTTTTGACCGACGTTATCTGGTCCATCAATGCCGATGATCCCGACAAGGCCATCCCTGCGCTAAAGCGGCTGCTCAACAATGCACACTACGTAGACCTGCACAAGGACATGAAGAGCATGCTGGCTGGATTGGAGCGCAAGAAAGCCCTCTTGGACTTTAAGCCACCAAGCACCGGTGAAATTGTCGCAATGCTTGACCGCGGGGAAGTCGTAACAGTCGAAGGCCTACGTCAACTTGTTTTGCTGGAGCTGTCAAAACTTCAGAAAGCAATCGATGGGGGCGAGTTCAATACGGCGGAGCGGTTCTACGCCGGAGACAAACGACTGGACGAAGAACCTTGTACAAGGATCATTGCCGAACGCTTAAACCTAATTCTTGTGCCTCAAAACATCACCGTTACACCTGAGCATCATCTAAAGCATGATAAACGCTGTGACTTTACGACAGCCAAAGTACTGGATGGAAAGCGACGCATGATCGTGACCGAGGTAAAAGGCCAATGGCATCCTAAACTCTATGAAGCCGCATCCGATCAGTTGAACAATCTGTACGCTATTCACCCCGATGCCGAGCAACAGGGCATCTACTTGGTGATTTGGTTCGGTGAGAATGAAAAGGTGGCAGCAGTGAAGAAACATGGACTTTCCAGCTCAAAAGCACTCAAAGAAAAATTGGAACACGATCTTCCTGACGATCTGCGCGGCTTGATTGATGTATTTGTGCTTGATGTCTCTAAGCAGACTTAGCTAGCCCAGTCCTCGCAATGTAGAACGCAGACATTCATGACCACTTGCGCCAAAGTCCGCTTAGGGCCGAGAGCTTCAGTTTGCGTTCAACCCGTGTGCGCGGGCGCCGAGTTTTTCCTTCCACGCAACTTCTCTTGCGATGATGTCGGCGGCTGACATCTCGGGGGAGGCTACTTCGAGGATAGAAACTTGGTAGTCGCGTAGATCGCGGTCAAGCCTCATCAACTCTCGGTTCCCACCATGGCCGTTCGCAGCATACTGACGCCAGCGCCCAAGGAACCCGTCGGCGCCATATGCCGATCCAACGTATTGTTGGCCACGCTCTGTCACCAAGAGGTAGACGCCGCGGACGTTCTCAAGCGCCGCACGCCAGCTTTCAGGCAATCCTGACAATGAACTAATGCGCTCACGAAACCCGCCGAAACCAGGAAAAGGTGTTTCTCGGGCATCGAGGCGCAGCTCCAAGATCTGTTTATGTCTTCGATCTGCCCACTGCGACCATGACCGCGTTCCCGGACCCCAATCAATTAGTATCCGTTCTACGTAGGTGCTGCATGCCGCACACCAAGAAAGGTCAAATAGGTCCAGTGGGTCCAAGCTCGCACGTTCCTGGGCAACTATCTCTTCGTCGCGGACAAGAGGCAATTCCTCTCGATCCCATGGACGCCCGTTTCCAACTTCCGTTGTCCCGACAAATAGTGCCGTTGCTGTTCCGGCAATCGTGGGTCCGGCAATGAAATGACATGCGTGAGAAGGCGCCCCGTTATAGGGCGAGTTTGCTCGTGTCTGAAAAGACGCGAAGCAGAGGAAAGCATCTTGCCCGCGCCTCCAAGCCAAGCCGCCCCGGGCATCGTGGCGCAGGAGCCGCGTTCTCCGAGGATCGTATCCGCATCGTTCAAGAAATTCGTGAAACTGGAACACTGGATACCTTTCCTTCGTACCTCGAGAGCAATGCTGCGCAGGCCACCTTTCGCTGCCTACTTCTCTCAATCCCGAAGGTAACGTCTCACTTGAAGCAATGTCCACATAGGGAAAGCTGCAGTGCGGCACTCCAAAGGTCGACGAATGTCCGGAGTGGGCCGTCCGTGAAGACGACCCATGCCTTTAGATTTCTATAGCTTCGGCGATGGCCAGCGCATCTTCAAGCTCGACGCCAAGGTATCTGACGGTGCTGTCCATCTTGGTATGGCCCAACAACAGCTGGACCGCCCGCAGGTTGCCCGTCTTCTTGTAGATTTGCGTCACCTTTGTTCGTCTCATCGAGTGCGTGCCGTAGGCGCTGGCCTCCAGACCGATGGATGTCACCCACTCACGGACAATACGCGCGTACTGGCGGGTCGATATGTGAAGCCGTTCGTGAAAACGCCCGGGCCAAAGATACTCAGAGCCGACCATGAGCGGCTCGCGCATCCACCTTACGAGCGATGCGCGTGTGCCCTCTGAGATTTCGAAGCGGACCGGTTTTTGCGTCTTGCTCTGGAGAACCGACGCGCGTTCCTTAATTTGGCCTGACGCCATGACATCGACCACTTTCATCCTCACCAGATCGCAGCCGCGCAGCTTGCTGTCGATGGCAAGATTGAAGAGGGCCAGATCACGATGGTTCTCGGCCAGCTCCAGGCGCACCCTGATCGCCCAGACGTGTTTGGGCTTGAGTGGCCTCTTCTGGCCAACGATCCGGCCTTTGTTCCAGGCAGGGCGCAGTGCGCGAATGGCGGGTAAGTTTGGTGTTTGCATGATGGACGCTCCGCTCCACCACGCCCTCCTTCATCGACAACCCGACGTTGACAAGACATCATATCACATGATGCCGCGCTGCATCCGGGGTCGGCTTCGAGCCCAAAGTAACCGATACTGCGGATCGTTCGTATGACAGCTTGACAGCAATAGATGCGAATTTGTGATATTCACATGGTGCCGCACTCAATACACTAAAAATAACTGATTCAGATTATGGCAATGAGGGAATGAGTTTTGATGACAGAAAACAGCAACCAAGATGAAAGTGTTAAGCCCTGGGTCGTCGCAGAAGCTGAGGGTCCGATTACGTTAAACACTGCTTTTGTGATAGACCAATTGGACCGAATGGCGGGAGATGCAAAAGTTACAGAAGGGGTTGATGATACCGGAAATCCTCGCACCTATGTGGTAGGTCGATGGAACGGCGTCACTGCGGAGAATACAAGTATTAAGGCTCAGAAGAACTACTTTAATTTTGTATTGATTTCAGAAAATACGGCCAGTGCTATTTCTGGAGCTACTTTGTGGGATTATTCAGACGAGAGTAAGCCAAGTTTTGCAGGTTCCTCAGATTCGCAGGGCAAGTTGTCCGTGTTCAATGCATCAGGATCAAACAAGTTTCGCATACTTGCGCGCGGCTTTGCTGTCCGAGACATACTGCTGTCCGAGGGTGAGGGCGAACTACGCATCGAAGAAAATGATCCTGCTTGCTTTGGCGGTATATCTGGTGGCGGAATGTCGTCGATTTGGACCAACGAATCTTCGGGTTATACTGTCCAGTTCACTGCATTTGGGTTGATGCGCTCCGCAGAAAGTTTGACTGCCCTAAAGACTGCTCCGACCCAGCAATACTCACTATCGAAGGGCTACTGGCTCCCAAGAGACGCTACACCGGCCTTGGACGATGATGGATTTCAAGGTTTAAACACTCGTCCAAACCAGTTTCGCGCAAACGGAGGTCGTTGGGACCAGCCACTTGAGCCGTACAATGGATTTCGCTTCCCAGAACCTACAAGAATGTTTGGGCGGACTTTGCGAGGCGAAGACGAGTTTGTTCTCGTAGGCTAATGACCCGTTGTAGCCAATCTGCCGCTTGTGACTGAAGCAGCAATTGGAGCAGTCGCAGCGAAAATTCACTAAGCCCGGCATCCCGTCTGTTCGATGAAGGTTGGTGGCTGCACTTGCAGCGAAGGTCTGATCCATCCGTTGCTTGTGCAGCATGGGACCGCCGTCCAGCTGGCAGTTCCCAAGATTTTGCAAAGAGCGCCATCTGCGCTCAGCTGCCATTGGTGCGGAACGCAGCATCAGCCGGGGCCGCTACCACCTCCTGGACGGCTGCTTTCGGGAATCAGCTCCGGAGTTTCGGGCCTGCAGCGGTTTGCTCGCTGCGCCTAGCATGAATGTCGCCAAAGGGCTGCCTGCGGCCCCGCGTCAGCGACGGTAGCAGTCCAGGCGGGCGATCAACCCGCTGCGCCGCCGCAAGTCCGGTTTGAGCTCACTTTGACGGATGTTACATCCGCAGAAATGGTGATAATCAGGCGTATGGTTGCCGTAATTCACACCCAGACAAGCCTTCTCGATGATCTTATCTCGCTCGGCGTTCACCCCGGAGACGGGCTTTTTGTACATGGCTCGATGAGTGCCGTAGGCGCTACCGCGGGCGGTGCTCGAACAATTGTGGAAAGCCTTCTGAAGGCTGTGGGTGGAACAGGTCTTGTAGGAATGCCCGGTTTCTCTTCCGATGCCTACTTTCCTGCTGGAGTTGATCCATCCCGCTTAACCCAAGACCAGATTGCCGAAATCGAAGACGCGGTTCCCGGTTTCGATGTAGCGAAATCCCCAACGTCTGGCATGGGTGTCATAGCGGAGACTTTCAGAACTTGGCCAGGAACCCAACGCAGCGACCACCCGGCTGTATCGATCTGCCTTAATGGCAAGAATGCAAACGGCTTTCTCAAAGAACACAGCCTCGCGTGGGCAACGGGAGAGAAAACGCCCCTTGGGAAGCTCTGTGATCGACATGCCATGAAGATCTTGTTGATCGGGGTCGGCTGGAACCGATGCTCAGCCCTTCACACAGCCGAGACCTATGCACAACACAAGCGGACCAAAACGCGACGCTTCAAGAACGGTGGCCCAGACGGATCATGGATCGAAACACCCGACGTAGCAGATGATATGAACCGCCTGTTTCCGGCAGTTGGCGAGGCGTTCGAAAAGACCGGCGCTATTTCTTTCGGAAAATTCGGAGGTGCCGATTGCAAGGTATGCGATTTTCGATCTCTAGTTGATTTCGCCTCCGCGTGGATCGACTGCGCCAACAAACGAAGCGGTGATCTCAGCTAAAGGAAATGTGCTATCCAACGGCAGCTAGGTCGCGCTCCCTTCCGTTCGACAGTGGTTTGTGGCTGCATCTGCAGCGAAGGTCTGCTCCCTCCATCGCTCGTGCAACATTGGACCGTTGCCCAGGTGGCAGATCCTGAGACTTTGCAAATGTCGCTAACTGCGCATTGCTGACCTTGGTGCATGGCGCGGCAAGAGCTACCGAGCAGGCAGGGCGGTGAATGTCGGCTTTTCACAGTACGAACCAATGAACGCGCACCTGCAGCGAATGACCGAAATCGAATTGAGTTTCTCCAGCGATCTGGGTAGCGTTCAAGTGTGGCCTTGCTCGGGCCTCCCCCCTCCACTGGGGCAGCATTTGACATGCGGAGCGACACGATTTCGGACCTATCCTGTTCGAGCACGCGCATAAGGAGGGATTGCGGAGACCGCTCGCAAAAGGAGGTTCACGATGAGACTATCATCGCCAATATACACCCTTAAGCGCCACGCCAAACGGCTCGCGCGCGAAAATGGCATCAAGCTCCACGCGGCACTCAACCATATTGCCGTCAACGAGGGCTTCAAGGACTGGAGCCACTTGGCGTCCAGCTACTCCAAAACCACGCCAGCTCACGAAGTCATGAGCCAGCTCAAATCAGGAGAGATGGTGTTGATTGGTGCGCGCCCTGGTCATGGGAAAACACTTCTTGGATTGGAACTGACTGCATTGGCAGAGAGGAATAATCGCACAGGCTATGTGTTTTCATTGGACTACAATGAAGCGGATGTCTGGATGCGGTTTGAGAAGCTTGGTTTCGATCCAAAAGAACATGACCGATCAGTCGTCGTTGATACTTCGGACGATATCTGCGCAGCGCATATCATTGAACGCATCAGTAAGTCGCCGGGTCACGCACTTGTCGTTGTCGATTACCTGCAGCTATTGGATCAGAAGCGCAGTAATCCTCCGCTCGAAGAACAAATCCGGGCGCTCAAGGAATTTGCTATCGAATGCGGAGCGGTTGTGGTTCTGATCTCCCAGATCGACCGCGCTTTTGAGCTATCGTCGAGCAACATGCCAACCCTTGCCGACATCCGTTTGCCAAACCCTGTCGATCTATCGCTTTTCGACAAAAAGTGTTTCCTACATGACGGTCAAATCCAGATAGAGGCGGCGGCATAGCCCAAAGCTGAATTCCTTTGCGGACGTTCGTCGAAGGTCCGCAAAGTCCCGCCTCCTAGCCGTTCCATGGTGGTCGGAGGCTGCACCTGCGGCGAAGGTCTGCTCTTTCCATTGCTCGTGCAGCGTGGGACCGTTGCCCAGGTGACAGATCCTGAGACTTTGCAAATGTCGCTAACTGCGCTTCTGCGACATACGTGCCAAGAGCAGCAACGGTCCTGACCGGCCGAGCTAACCTGAAGGTCCGCTCAAGGGAGATTTGGCGGGTTTCGCCCGCCCAGCTGACCTCGGAATTTGCGTCTGCGCTGCCCGAATATCGGTCAACCGCTTCGCAGTCCAATCGCGAAAATCGTACCGCTCATGCACCCATTGTACCGATCCGCTGACGGTGGACTCTCTAGGGTCGTTTCGGCTCATCGCCAGGCTTCGAAGTAGACGTTCAATCGTGAATAGGTATCTATTGGAAGTCTGCTGACCAGGAAGTGATCCATACACATCGCAACCTTAACACAACGATGCCCAGCAGTTTCAGGGACAGAACTCGGCCAGTTGCCTTGGATCGACCTATACCGCGTGACATCAACACGGAACGTCTCATTGAGCTGCGCCACCTCGGGCCGCGCCTTGATCTGCACCCCGTTGCGCGTCTCGCTCTCATAGGTCTCGCCGGCCTCTTCCAGTTCCAGCTCCAGACGTTCAAACCGCAGCACCGCTTTGCAGAGCTGTTTGAACATCATCACATTGCTGGGCTTGAGCCGATCCACGGTCGGGTGACACAGCGGCAGCGCCAGCCGGTCAAAGGTCCAGCGCAGCTCGCCGGTCAGCCCCTCGGGCCGGATCTCCTCCAGGCGCAGCCGCGCCCGCTCTTCCAGATTGTGAAGCGGTGCGCCCTCTTCCGCGAGGGCCACAACTTTTTCCTCTGCCGGTCTGCGCCCTCGCATCTCCCGATCAACTCCTTGTTCATGTGGCTTTTTCTATTCAATTTCCACTTTGCGCAGACAAAGGCTCCCCCTCCGGTTGCCAGTGCTTCCGGAATTCCTTCGGCCCCTCCCCCCGGGGTTGCCGGGCCGCTGCGTCAGCGGTTGGCGGGGTGATGTAGATCCACCGCCCAGCCATCCGCGCCGCGCTTTTGTTAGAAGGAACTAACGGCCCATTCCGGACTTCCGGAACATCACCAAGTGCTGCGGCGCAGCTTCTCCAGACCGGACCTTCGCAGCGCCTCGAATCGCCTGTCGCGCTCAGGATCGCAATATGTAAACAATGGGAACCGCGTCTTTCAAACAGTCGTCAGCCCGAGCAGCAACAACGCCGCCGCCACGCCACAGGCGATTGTTCGAACCGTGTTCCAGAATGTCCAGCTCGGTAGATAGGTTCCTGTCCAATAAGCGTGGGTCGCCTTTTGAGAAAGATCCATGCGGGCCAGCGCTTCGTTTAAGGGCACGTTGAAAGCGATCGTGACTCCGAAGCAGCCGAGAATGTAAACCAGCCCCGCCGCTGCGATCAGCGTCGCCGCTGGTCCGGTCAACATCAGAACTGCATAGACGATCAGCGCCAGGGAAAGGGCGGCAAGGCCCAGGAAAAGGGTCATGAAGACCCAGCGGAACACCTCTCGGTTGATGGCTTGCATCGCCTCCGCGCCACCATGGCCGCTGGTCACAGAGAGGGCGCGCATGATGAAATCCGAGAAGGCGAGAAAGACGCCGCCTACCAATGCATAGGCGAGGACAGCGAGGTGAGCGAGGTAGAAGAGCGTGAGGGACATGTCGAGTGTTCCTTGTTTGGGGAGGCGGCAGGGCTTCAAGGACCATGCCGCCCCGGCAGATTTATTGAGCGGGCTGCGCTCTGTATGGGCCTTCTGCCGTCTGCCAGAGGCGCCGGCGGAAGGCGGCAAGGCACAGTGCGGCGATGATAAGTTCGAATACGAAAGCGCCGATGACGCTGCCGGACGGCATCCCATCCACCGCAAGCCCAACCAGCCGTCCAGTCGGAAAGGCGATGTAGACCGTCAGCGCCGCCGCCATGGCGATGGGCAGAATCGTGTACCGCCAGATTCCGAGCAGCATCAAAAGGCCGAACGCCGCAAGACCCGCGCCGGGGGCGCGCAATTCGCTCAGCAGGTTGGCATTTTGGCCGAGGTGGATGCCGTACGCGGAGTAGAAGGCGTGTGGTGCGAACAGGATAGAAGCGCCGATGGTGAACGCGGTGAGGCCGGAAAGGCCGAGCGCGATCTTCTCGAACAGGGTGGGTCTCATGTCATCCTCCTTTCATGGAATGGCGTTAGGCGGCGCTTGTCCAGGCCCCGGTTCGGGCAGCGGCCCGGGCGAAGTCTACAAAGTCGCGAGGGGCGCGACCGAGTGCGCGCATCACGCCGTCCGTGGTGTGTGCGTTGCGCCCATCGAGGGTTTCACGTGCGATGGCCGTGAAGACGTCGGCGACGAAGGTGCCGCCAGCATCGGCGATGTTGCCGTGGAAATCCTCGAAGCTGATAGGGATATGCCGGATCTCGTGCCCGGTTGCCCGCGAGAGGTCAGCCGCCATGTCCGCGAAGGTCATCAAACGCGGGCCTGTCACCTCGTAGAGTTCGCCCTTGTGGCCGTCTTCTGTCAGCGCCGCGACCACGACATCGGCAATGTCGTCGATATCGATGATAGGCTCGGCGACATCACCGCCAGGCATCGGCAGGACGCCCGCCAGGACCGGATCAAGCAGGTAACCTTCAGAGAAGTTCTGCGCGAACCAGGCGGCCCGGACGATGGTGAAATCGACACCGGAATTGCGCACCACCTCTTCGCCCAGCCAGGCGTGGTGTTCGCCGCGACCGGACAGCAGCACGAGATGCTCGACATCCACGTCGCGGGCTGTTTCGCACAGCGACTCGAGCTTTTCCACGGCCCCGGGAAAGGCGAGATCGGGGAAGTAGGTGACATAGGCCGCGCGAGCGCCCCGCAGGGCCGGCGCCCAGGTCTCCGGCGCCTCCCAGTCAAAGGGCGTGGCAGAGTTGCGCGAGCCGCGGCGCACGGGAAGGCCCCGCGCCTCGAGGCGGGTGGCGACGCGGTGGCCGGTCTTGCCGGTCGCACCGATGACGAGGATTGGTTGGTCTTGCATCGGGGTATCTCCTTGGCTTCGGCTTCGATAGCCAAGGGATAGGCGCTTTGATGCTGTTCGGTATTGACCCGCGATGCCAGCCTTTTGACCGACCTCGCCAATGCGCCTGTCAGCGGTGGGCCATATCCTTACGGAAAGACGCGGGCGTTGTGCCGACCCAGCGCTTGAACGCCCGGGTAAAGGCGCTCTGCTCGGAAAAACCGGTCAGAAACGCGATTTCGGCCAGTGAGCGGCTCTCGTCCCGCAAAAGTCCCTCGGCGAGGTCGCGGCGGGTTTGCTCGGTGAGCGCCTGAAAGTTCATTCCGTGCTCGGAGAGCCGCCTGTGGAAGGACCTGGCACTGAGGCCGAGGCCACGGGCGATCTCGGCCATCTTCGGCACCCCCTCGCTCAAGGCCTGGGCGATGGAGGCTTTTGCCTGCGTGACAAGCGCGGGCTCTCGAGTGATCTCAGACAATTCTGCATCCAGATGTGGTGTGAGATACTTCGATATTCCTTCATCGCCGAGGATGTTGGGCCGTGCCAACGTCTCGTCAGAATAGAGGATCGCGTCCAGATCTGTGTCGAAACGCACCGGACAGCCAAACCACGCCTCATGAGCCGTGATCGAGCGCGGTGCGGGATGCCGGACCATCACTTCCAAGGGCACAAGAGGCTCGGGGCAGACCTGCCGTGCGATGGCCACGGCGCTGGCCAGCGTAGCCTCGTTCGACAGCCGCATTCCAAGGCGTCGTTCACCCGCCCGGTGCAGGATAAAGAGCTTGCCCCCGGTCATCGGCCGCAGCTCATATTCCGCGACGCTGGTCCATAGGCGCGCATAGCGTTCCACCCGCGCATAGGACGCCCCCAGAGTCGTCGCCGCCTTGAAAGCCAGCCCGAGCGCGCCGTACTCGTCAAGCCGCATTGAGGCGCCCGTGCGCACCGGCAGGTCGGTCACGTCGATCTGCTCGGCGATCCTTTCGAGCAAGTCATAGTAGCGCTCCGCCGGTATCATTTGCTTGGGGTCGGAGGGATCATCGGCGCCGATACCGACGCTGGCCAGCGCCGCCGCATCATCGACCCCACCGCCCGCCGCGGCGACGACCTTGCGCGCGAATAGAGATGTCACATACCCCATATTCTTCACTCTACCGTGGGCATGCCAATGCGCCAAGCTCACAGTGAATCCGGGCATGCGAGGGGCCGTTTTTCTTGAATTTGGGCGATCTTGCATCCTGCTTCTACACTCAGCGAAGGTCGGCGCTTTGCCCCGAGGAGTGTCCTAAGCGATCGGCCCAATGCCGCCGCTGGGTGAGGTGCCCGATGCCGCGCCGCAGCTTCACCAGAGCGGTCATCCATGCGCCGCGCAGCATTTTCGAGAGGCGAGTGACGGCAGTGCGGACGGAGCACCATTTCGCTGCGCTTGCTCCAATGGCTGCTCCTACAAACTGTGAGCTTTCAGAAACGGTGGTTATTGCCTGCGCCAGAAACGTATGGAGTTATTCACTCGAAGCCAATTTGCGCCGACAGGCGAGTTCACGATAGAGCGCCTCGCGCGATACGCCAAGAACGCGCGCCAAGTCTTGTATCTCACCCCTCGGAGGCAATTTATTTCGCAATCCGTGGCATGCGTCCAATCGTTCAGCCACGGTTTTGAGCGACCGAATTTCGGACTGCATTCGAGCGCTTTGCAATTCGCGAGCCAAATGGGCAGCCCATGAGCGCGCAATGTCTGCGGAGCTGTGAAGGCGTTCAAGGAACTGCGACACCGGAAGCGATTTTAGTTGGGTTTTCGTGCTGGCCAGACCGTCGCAATGGTACTGCATTGAATAGGCCGAAGCCTCGGCCAGAACGTTGCCCGGGCTGACACGGTTCAAGATCAACGAAGTGCCGCTCGCTGTATAGCGCACGAGATCGACCCCACCTTCGACGACCAGATACATCGACAGCACGCGATCACCTGTCCGGAAGACGGTCTTCCCGGCCTCAAGCGGCACGATCTGCTCTGTTTCAAAAAGCCGAGATACGACACTAGACATGATAGTGATCATATGGACGGAATTATTCGGATGCTACCAGTTGTTCGACACGTGGACCTAGAAGGACATCGAAATGGCTCTGCAACCTGTGAAATCTTTGGTCTTGATGATCGCCATATTGCCGTTGGCTGCGTTCGCACAAGACCACGGGCATGGGGAAAACAGCGCGCCCTATGCAGGGTTTGAAACGCGCGATATCAAGAGCCTCTCGGAACAAGACATCGAGGAGTTGCGGCGCGGCGGAGGCTGGGGCTTGGCCTTGCCGGCCGAATTGAATGGCCGACCCGGGCCTGCCCATCTTCTTGAGCTTGGGGAAGAATTGAACCTTTCAGCGAGCCAAATAGAAGCGATCTCGGCAATCTATGGGCAGATGCGCACGGATGCCGTCGCTGCCGGGGAGCGTTTCATTGCTGCTGAGGCGGCATTGAGCGACGCCTTCGCAGGTTCGGACCTTTCGGAACAGAGGCTTCGCGACCTGCTCGCAGAGGCTGCCGAGGCGCGTGCCGAGTTGCGGTTCATCCATCTTTCCCGGCATCTGTCTACGCCCGAACTTCTAAGCGATGCGCAAATCCAGAGGTACAGCATCCTGCGCGGGTATGCGGATGATCCGTGTGAAAACGTGCCGGATGGACACGATCCAGAGATGTGGCGCCGTCACAACGGTTGTGGGTAACCACGCAGACTGCCAAATACACCCTGCCAAGACCAATCGGCCAAAATCGGCCGTTCTTGTCACTGGCGCGACCGCAGCCGGAGCAACTGAAAAATTGTGCCACAGAACTTTTGCGAAACCGATGCCACCAGTATCGCACCGCCTCGTGGCTGACATCGATGCCGCGCTCATGAAGAAGGTCTTCGGCATTGCGGAGCGAGAGCGGGAAGCGAACATAGAGCATGACCGCCAGGCGGGTGATCTCCCGACTGGTCTTAAAGTACTTAAATGGATCGCGTTTTGTCATGCTAGCAGGGTAGGGCGGACAGTATCCCGCCTCTAGCCAAGGTTCCTTTGACAGTACCGGCAGTGTCACCCCATGCCCAAAGCTTTCATGCGCAGGTACAACCGCTTGCGGGGGATGCCGAGGCGCTCGGCCGCGCGGGCCTTCTTGCCGTTGCAATCGGCCAGCGCCTGAAGGATCAGCCCGCGCTCGTAGTCCTGCATCGCGGTCTCGTAATCCAGCGGCGCCTCGTCCGGCATCTCGACGCCTTCCGCCAGGTGCAGCTTGAGCCCCAATGCGCATCGTTCGGCGACATTGCGCAGCTCGTGAGTGTTGCCGGGCCAGGCATAGGCCGCAAGCCGCGCCCCGGTGAGCTTGTCGAGCCGCACGCTGTCTGTCTCGCGGCGCTGGGTGATCTCGTCGAGCATACGGTTGAGCAGCGGCACCACATCTTCGGGCCGGGCACGCAGCGGGGGCATTTCGAGGCAGGCCCCGGTGATCCAGAAGAGGAAATCGCCGAAGAGCCGCCCCGAACTCCGCAGATCGGCAATCGATCCGGTATGGCCGCCGATCACCCGCACATGGGCCGGGCCTGCAGCCTGCATCACCCTGTCCTGCGCCTCGTGCGGCAGCGCCTCGACATCGCGCAGGTAGAGCGTTGCGCTGAAGGTGGTGGCGGGTTCGGTGCCTGTCTCCTCGCCGGGTGTGTCCGCGATCTCCTGCAGCGCCGCCAGCGCGGCCTGCCCGTCGCCGCCCTTGCAGCCGACCTGCACGAAACGCTCGGGCTGCGGCACGGTCATCGCGTGGATGGCGCGGGCGGCCAGCGCCTTGCCGGTGCCGGTTTCGCCCGCCACGAGCGCGTTGAGCGGGCTGGCAGCGATGCGCTGCACCTCGTCGCGCGCTGCACGGATCGCGGGGGACTTGCCCCAGAGCATCCGTGTCAGCCCCGATTTATCCGCCAGCCGCGCGTTGAGCTGGGCGTTTTCCAGCGACAGCCTGCGCTTCTCCATCGCCCGCGCGACGATCTCCAGCAAAAGCTCCGGCTCGATCGGTTTCTCGACGAAATCTTCGCCCCCGAGCCGCATGATGCGGATCGCCGCCTGAATATCGCCATGGGCGGAAAACAGCACCACGGGGATCGCCGGATAGGCCGCGCGGAGACGTTCCAGCAGGTTGATGCCCGAAATGCGCGGCATGCGCATGTCGGTCAGCACTATGCCGGGCCAGTTCTCGCCGAGCGCCTCCACCACGCCCTCGGCGCCGTGGAACTTGCGCAAACGGTAGCCCGCGCGCCGCAGGGTCTCGCCCACCGCGTCGAGCACGTCGATATCGTCGTCCACGAGGCAGACGGTGTTGACCTTGGTCACGGCTCGGCCTCCTGCAATGTCATCACCGCCTCCGTGCCGCCGCCCGCGCGCGGGCGCAGCGCGAGGCTGCCGCCCAGCTCTTCCATGATCTTGCGCGAGAGCGACAGGCCCAGGCCCAGACCCTCTCCCGCGGGCTTGCTGGTGACGAAAGGCGCCATGGCATCCTCGGGCGACATACCTTGCAGGCCCACGCCGCTATCGGCCACCACAAGCTCCACGCCGCCGCCAAGCGCGCGGCGCGCGCGCACGAGAACTTCCGCTCCGTCAAGGCCGTCGCGGGCCTCGACCGCCTCCAGCGCGTTGGCGAAGAGGTTGAGCAGCACCTGCTCGATCAGCCCCGTATCGCCAAGCGCAGTGAACCGGCCCAGATCCTCCGCGATCTCCAGCGACACACCCGCATTGCGCAATCGGTAGCGGATCAGGCTTTCGGCCCCGCGCGCGGCCTCGTGTAGATTGACCGGCGTGCGTGCCTGCGGGCTGGCCTTGCGGGTGAAGCGTTTGAGATGCTGCACCGTGGCGATGCTGCGCTGCACCAACTCGCCCAGTTGCCCAACGCGGGCGCGGATGTCGCCGCGCGCGGGCTCGGGGGTTTCGCCCAGCATCTCCTGCAATGTGCGGATCCGGTGCTGGAGCGACATCAGCGGCTGGTTGAGTTCGTGGTTCAGCCCAGCGGACAGTTCGCCCAGCGTGGCAAGCTTGGCGGCCTGCACCAGATCAGCCTGCGTCTCGCGCAACTCCTGCAACGTGGCCTTGTGGCGCGCCACCTCTTCGGCGAGCAGCTGGTTGGCCTCTTCGCGCGCGGTGACCGCGCCGCGAAATTCGCGCACGGCAGCGGCCATCTCGCCGACCTCGCTTGGCCCGTAATGCGGCACCGGCACATCGGCCTTGCCGGCGGCGATGGAGCGCAGCGCGGTGGAGAGCTGCACCAGCGGCCCGACGACGCCGCGGCGGAAAAAGCCGAACAGAACCACCAGCACGAGCAGCACCACCGCCGCACCGGCCAGCCCCATCAGGTTGAGCCGCCCGGTGGCGCGCGTGGTGCGGGTCTCGGTGGCGGCCAGCACGCCGTCGCGCTCGGCGCTCGCCGCCACCAGCAGGGCGTCGTGCAGCGCCTCGGTGCGGTCCTGCACCTCGCGCACCTGCGCCGAGAGCGCGCCGCGCAGATCAAGATAGGCGATGCGCCGCGACAGCACGCCGCGCTCGCTGACCGCGTGTTCCTGCAACAGCTCCAGCGTCTGGCGGAGGGTCTGGTAATCGATCCGGTCGGGCAGTCTTGCCTCGCGCAGCCGGGCCTCGGCCATCGTGTCGTCGATCAGCACGCGCAGCGTGTCGAAGGCCGCGCGGTCGGTGGTGGTCGCGGCCTGCAGCATCAGCGTGACGGCGGCACCGGCGAAAGTGTCGAGATCCTGCAGGGTGTCGTAGCGGGCCAGCTGCTGGCCCACGGCGGGCGCGTCCTGCTGATCGACACGGGTTTCGATATCGAAGCGCAGGTCCTCGCTGAGCGGGTCAAGCTCGCCTTCGAGGTCGATGTTGAGCCAGCGCAGATCCTGCAGCGCCACGCGGAGCGCGCGGTCGGCCTCTTCCGCCTCGTCGGCCAGCGCCTGCAACCGCGTCACTGCCTTGTCCAGCGCGATGCCATCCTCCGCAAGGCTCGGGCGAAGCTGGCCCACCCGCGCGCTCAGCCCTTCGAGCCGCTGGCGGAAGAGGCGGATATCCTCCTCGGGCGCGGCGCCATCGCCATCGAGCGCGCCGCGCAGGGCGGCGATATGCATGGCGCTTTCCGCCAGATCGAAGGCAAGTCCGAGCCGGGGAAGGTCCGCCTCGCGCAGGCTCACCACGCCGCGCCGGACATCGCTGACCACCGCCGCCGCCAGCACCAAAGCGCTCAGGGCGAGGAAGGCGATGATGAGCGACGACAGGCTGAGCCGCCACCAGAGTGAGGCGAAAAGGGGCAGTTTCTGGCGGTTGGGACCGCTGGTCATTCCCGCCCGTCTTCAAGCTGAAGGATCATGTTCTCGACGGCATCGAGCTGCGCCTCGGCCAGCGCGTCCCATTGATCCGCCAGTGCGCGCTGGCGCTCCGACAGCGCAGTGTAGCGGGTGCCACTCAGGGGCAGCGACGGGTCGAGCCGCGCGTCGGTTTCGGGCACCGGCATGGCGGTGAGCCGCGCGCGGATCAAGGCCATGTCGCGCCCGACCTCCGCCAGCGCCTCGAGCCGCCGCCAGAGCGCCTTGCGCCGCTCCAGCCGCACGGTGATGAAGGCATCGAAGAGCGCGTTGGTCGACCAGTAGCGTTGCGCCGATACGGTGTAGTCATATTCCGCCCGCCCGCGATTGCGCAGGGCATCGCGAAAGGCGGGTTCCATCCCCGGTTCGAGCCTCGCGCGCAGTTCCGGATCGATGGGGATGCGCCGGGCTTCGGGGCGAAGGAGCAATTCCTGCCCCGGGCGCGAGAGCACGAAGGCGATGAAGGCGCGTGCCGCGTCGGGCGCCTTGCCCTCGGTCAGCGCGGCGATACGCGCGCCGATCACCACGGGCGCCTCGCCATAGGTAAAGCCGAGCCCCGGCAGCACGTCCGAGGTGGCCAGAAAGTCGATCGACACGCCGACATCGAAGCGCCCGGTTTGTACGCCTTCGACCGCGGTGTAGCTGCGCGGTGTCACCGCCTGAAGCTGGCCCGCAAGCTCCAGAAGATGCGCCCAGCCCCCCTGCCAGCCGCGCTGCTGCAGGATCTGTTCCATGAACATGTGGTTGGTGCCCGAGCGCGCTGGGCGGGCCATTGCGATGCGCCCGGTGAAGCGCCCGCCAAGCAGCGCCTCGCTGGTTAGCGGCGGGTCGGGCTGATCCAGCCCGTAGGCCCAGCCCATCCCCGCCAATGCGAACACCTCCGGCGGCGCGGCCAGCGCGGCCCCGCCACGAGCCGTCTCGAGCACCGCGAAGGCTTCGGGCGAGGAGGCCCAGTAGATATCGAAGCTGCGGGGATTGCCGCGCAGGATCTCGTCGAGCCCGGCATTGGTATCCTTGTTATGAACGCGCACTGCGTGGCCGGGGTGGCGCTCGGAAAACGCGGCAACGAAGGGCGCGTAAAAGCTTTCGGGGAAGGAGGTGAGAATGCGCAGCTCGCGCGCCTCGGCCCGCGTGCCCGTCACGACCGCTGCGAGAAGCAGCACCGCCGCCGCAAGGTGCCGCGCCAAACGCCTTTTCCTGACAGCCGGTCTGCCCGTCATGCCCTTCGCCTCCTGTCGTCCGGTCTCATAATCCCGCGTTTGCCGTGCCCGGGCAACCTTCAGAACCTGCGCGGCGGTGCAAGGGTGCATCGCGGGTCAGGTCACGGCGCGGCGCAGCCGGGCAGACACCCATTCGCTCACCACTACCGTTGCAAGGATCGCCAGCAGAATCATCGTCACCTGCGGCCAGGCGAGGGTGTTGAGCGAGCCCTGAAGCTTCAGCCCGATCCCGCCTGCGCCGACCAGCCCGAGGATGGTACTCTCGCGGATGTTGATATCCCAGCGGAAGACGGAGATGCCCCAGAAGGCCGGCAGGATCTGCGGTACGTAGCCATAGGTGATGATCTGCGCAGGCCCCGCCCCGGTGGCAGTCACCGCCTCGATTTGGCGGCGGTCGGTTTCTTCGATCGCCTCGTAGAGGAGCTTGCCGACAAACCCGATGGAGCGCAGCGCGATGGCGATGATGCCTGCGAGGATGCCCGGCCCGATGATCGCCACCAGCAGGAGCGCCCAGATGAGCGAGTTGATCGAGCGCGAAGAGACGATCACCAAAAGCGCCACTGGCCGCACGAGCCATGCCGAAGGCGTGGTGGGCCGGGCCGCGAGAAAGGCCACCGGCACCGCGAAGATCACCCCCAGAAGCGTTCCCAGCGTGGCGATGTTGAGCGTGTCCCAGAGCGGCAGCCACAACTCGTTCAGGTAAGACCAGCGCGGCGGAAACATCCGCGCGCCGATATCGGCGGCCTGCTTGGGCGCGTCCTGCACGAAGAACCAGATCGTGTCGGCGTTCATCACCTGCCAGCACCAAACGAAGAGCGCCACCAGCGCGAGCCAGCCAAAAAAGATGCCCAGCCGCGCGGGGCGCGAATGGCGTTGCCATGTGTCGGGGTAGCTGGCGGTCACTGGATGAAACTCCTCAGGTAGGACGAGCCGTACTCGGCCACCATCACGATAGCGATGATGATCAGCAGGATGGCCGCCGCGCTGTCATATTCGTAGCGGTCTATAGCGGTGTTGAGCGTGGCGCCCATACCGCCCGCGCCCACGATGCCGATCACCGAGCTTTCGCGGAAATTGATGTCGAGCCTGTAGAGCGAGAGGCCGATGAGCCGCGGCATCACCTGCGGTTTCACCGCGTAATCGACCACTTGCAGCCAGCTTGCCCCGGTGGCGCGCACTGCCTCGGCCTGCCGCGCATCCATCGCCTCGATCTCTTCCGCAATAAGCTTGGCCAGAAAGCCGATGGTGGCGAAGCTGAGCGTTAGATAGCCCGCGAAGGGGCCAAAGCCGAAGAGCGCCACGAAGAAGATCGCGATGATCACCTCCTGCAACGAGCGGCTGATCGCGATGACTGCCCGGCAACTGAGGAACACCCAGGCCGGCACGAGGTTGGAGGCCGCGCCTACGCCCACAGGTACGGAGAGGAGGATGCCGGTGACGGTGGCGGTGAGGGTCATCGTCAGGCTCTCTTTCAGGCCCTGAACGATATCGCCCCAGCGGCTGGCGAAATCGGGCGAGAGGAAGCCTTGTACGAAGCGCGCGCCGCGCTCCATGCCCTCGACGATCCGGTCCCAGTTGACCTCGAGCCCGCCGATGGCGATCACGAGATAAGCCAGGATCGCCAGTTGCACCGACAGACGCACCCCGCGCGAGCGGAACATCTGCGGCGGGCGGCGCCATGTGGTGGGGTAGGAGGTGGGCGCGCCGCTCATGAGGCCAGCCCCGCCACCTGCACCGCCTGTTCCGTCTCGGCGGCAGCATCCTCGGCAGTGGCCTTTTGCATCGCCGTCCAGTCTTCCTCGCCGTAGATCGTGGTGAGCACCATGTCGTCCAGCTCGTCGGGGTGGCCGTCGAACACAACCTCGCCCGCGCGCAGACCGATGATGCGCTGCATGAACTGCCGGGCGAGCGGCACGTCGTGGATGTTGACGATGGCGGGCAGGCCGCGCTCGGCGCAGACTTCGGTGAGCAGCCGCATGATCTGGCGCGATGTCTTGGGGTCGAGCGAGGCGGTGGGCTCGTCCACCAGCAACAGCTCGGGCTCCTGCGCCAGCGCGCGGGCGATGCCGACCCGTTGCCGCTGCCCGCCCGAGAGCGCATCGGCGCGCTTGTCGGCATGCTGCATCAGCCCCACGCGGTCGAGAAGCTGGTAGGCACGCTCGACATCGCGGGCCGGGTAGCGGCGCAGGAAGGAACGCCAGAAGGGCACGTAGCCCAGGCGGCCGGAGAGGACGTTTTCCATCACTGTCAGCCGTTCGACCAGGGCATATTCCTGGAAGATCATCCCGATCCGGCGCCGCGCGCGCCGCAGCTCGCGGGGCCCGAGCCGGGCGATATCCTGTTCGCCCAGCCGGATCGCCCCCGACGAGGGTTCCACAAGCCGGTTCACACAGCGGATGAGTGTCGATTTTCCTGCGCCCGAAGGCCCGATCAGCCCCAGCATCTGGCGCTTTTCGAGCGCGAAGCTCACCGCGCTGAGCGCCTTGTCGCCCGTGGCATAGGTTTTGGTCAGGTTGTTGATCGCGAGCATCTGGCGCCTCTCCGGGTTCATGTGAAAACAGGTGTGGCGGCCCGGGGAGGAGATCGGACCGCCACGCAAGAGGCCACTCTTACTGGCAGGTATACTCGATACCGTTGGCCTCATCGATCTTGCGGATCACCGCCCAATGCTCCTTGAAGGTGATCGGGATGAACTGGCTTTCGCCGTTCTTGCCGAACTCCTCGATCAGCGCGGTGCCTTCCCAGTCGAACGAGTAGAACGCGTTCCGGATCGCCTCCTGCAGTTCCGGCGTCAGGTTATGCGCGGTGCCGTAGGAGGAGGTAGGGAAGGTTTGCGACTTGTAGAGCGTGACCAGTTGGTCAGGGCTCACCACGTCGCGGGCGAACATGCGGGCCATAACCGAGTTGGCGGTGGCGGCGGCCTTGTAGTCCTTGTTGGCGACGCCGAGGATCGAGTTGTCGTGCTTGCCCGAGAAGACCGGCTCGAAATCCTCGCCCGCGACCATGGCGTAATCGGCCTTCAGGATCGCCGAAGGCGCCTTGAAGCCCGAGTTGGAGGTTTCGGAGGTGAAGGTCAGCTGGCCGCCCTTGATGTCTTCCACCGCGTCGATGCCGGAACCGGGATAGGTGATGATTTCCATCTCGTAGCCGAAGCCGCCGTTTTCATCGGCCATCATGGCGAAGGGGCGATAGCCCGCGCAGGCCACCCCGATGGGGTTGGAGCCGGTGTTGAATGCGGCCACATGCAGGCGGCCTGCACGCATCGCCTCGATCTGGGCGGCGTTGGACTGGACGGGGAAGAACTGCACCTCTTTGCCGGTCTCGGCGGCGAGGTGATCGAGGAACTCGCTCCAGACACCGGCGTAAACGGCGGGGTCTTCCACGGGCGTGTAGGCAAAGACCAGCGTGTCGGGGTCAACGAGCGAGGCTTCGTCGGAGGGGATGTCGGCGATCAGGTCGCCATCGGCATCGGTGTAGCGGTCATCGAGCATGAACTCCGCCTGCACGGCGGTGCCGGCGAGGATGAGCGCAAGGGCAGTCAGTGTCTTTTTCATGGTCCGTTCCTTTGAGCTGGTGGACGTGATCAAGGCCGGCGAACCCGGCTGCGCCGTTTGTTAGTCGGGAATTAGGAAAACGGGCAAGCATTGCAATATGACAGTTGAATGACGCCCCGGAGGCGCCCTAGAACGTGTTAGTATTGACCCGAAATACGGGGCAGGACTGACGCAATACCTGGACTGCCAAGAGCCGCGCTCATCTGCACGACAACGTGACTTGCCCGGATGAAGGCCGCTGACGGCGGTGTCAGAGGGATGAGCTTGCGACCGACTTTGCCGCCGCCTAGGTGAGGTGCGCTCCAATCATCATGTACAACACCCTCTTCTACCGCGGGCCGTATATCTTGGGCTACCTGACCCTCTGCGGCCTCCCGGTGCCGCCGCACGTCGCCGCAGCGACCAAGGCAGCCCGTTACAACGCCCGCGTCTTTCTGGCGCCCTACTGGGACCAGATCTTCGCGCAGGACGCCGAACGCAAGCAAACCCGCACCGAGGCCGAAGCAACCTATACAGTCATGCACGAGACCTACATTGCGCTCGGATATGAAATCACGGAGCTGCCGCGCACCGAAATCGCAGCACGCGCCGACTTTGTCTGTGCGCAATTAGCGATCTGACCGAATTCTCCAGATGGAAGAAGAACCTACTGAAGCGGAGCAACCGCGCGGCTCCCTCCTGCCTCCTACTACCTGAAGCTGACGGCCCAATGCGGTCTCTCGCCAGTAACACCTTTTGCCGCGATGCGGCCCGTCAAGCCGGCCATTCGCTGCAAGCGCAAAACTCGGAGACTTCAGCGGTCAACAGAGCGGGACTAAGCCGCCACTTTGGGAATTTGTGTGCATCTAGGCGCGTTAGTGAGATCGCGAGGGCACTGGGCCTATCTCGGATAACAGTGTATTGGACGCTAACCGACTTAAAATTATGACTCTTTTCGATTGACGGCCTGTCAGCCAGTGACGCCTAGTTGATTTCATGCCAGATCAACATCGTAAATATTGGCATTTGTGATCCCCCCTCCTAAACTAAGCGCTATTCGGAGGCGCAGCATGATAATCCAGCCTAAGTTGCTCAAATCTGAAGCTCAGGCAGTTCACTCGCGAGTCTTCGTGTGTGGTCCAGGATACGCGTCTGGAAACATCGTCATAAGGGATAAGGCAAAGGCGGCTCTGCAACGGGTACCTTCTGTCGAAGCAATCTACGGTGAAGAAATCGAAGACAAGTACTCCTACCGAAAACTGGGTACTGACTTGCAGACTTTGGAAGCGCGGTTTGCACATGATGTAGATTTCACGCTTTTGATCTTGGAGTCACCAGGTTCAATCGCAGAACTTGGAGCATTTTCTCTTCTTCCTGCGATTAGAAGCCGACTTGTCGTTCTCCTGTCGGAGAGGTTTTACCGTGCGGAGAGTTACATCGCCCGAGGACCTCTGAGCTTTCTCACCCGCGAGAACCCAAATAGTGTTATCTATTTCAAAGCTGAAAACCTCGATGACATGCTTGATAGGGTCCGATACCCTCTCACCTTCTACAAGTATGCGCATTACCTTAGGCGATACGAATATTTGAAGAACACCCGGCTTCATATCTCGCGCGAAGTGAGCGATTACGCCGGTTATATCAAGCCATTGCGTGAACAGTATGAGATGGCAATTACGCTGATTTCTATTTTGGTTGGAGATCGCGCCAGTTACGCGGATCTCTTGCTGTATTCTGGTCTAGCGCCAAAGCAACTTACCCGAGCGCTGAGCAAGCTCTTTTCAGAAAAGAAGATCGAAAAAGTAGGCTCTGGTCGGTACCAAGCCACTGAAGGCTACGCCGATGATCTACTGGAGCCATTTAGTTCGACTACACTAAGCAAACTTCGTGCGACGGTGCTAGCAGCTGCTTGACAGCGGGCGACACAAGTTTAGGCTGACGACATTCCTAGCAATGCCCCTAGGGGCGACGCAATGTGATCGTTGCGGGCACGCGAAGTACGCAGAAGCCTGCCTTCAATCAATAGATAAGAGTTCTTCACTCTTATGCGATTGATTGAAGGCATCGATGAGAGAGAAGAAGTAGGAATGAGTGCTGCGGGGGAATGCACAGACCTAGTTTCGCTGGCGAAATTTCTGGGTTTTGCCCCGCAGCATATCTTTTACCTCGTAGAAAACCCGGGGCGCTTCTATGTGCGAATTCAAATTCCAAAGAATTCGGACCCTGAAGCTATGCGCGAAATCGATATTCCTAACAGTGAACTCAAAGGTGTTCAGAGAGCAATTCATAAGAAGATACTCTCGGAAATCGCAGTGAGTCCTTCTGTACACTCATATGTCAAAGGTCAGTCTATACTGACGGCTGCCAGCGAGCTTTGTCCCGGTCGGGCTGTTCTGAAGATGGATATTTCAGACTTTTTTCCATCAATTAGCTTCAAGAGAATATTTGGATTATTTCGAACGCTTGGTTTCAATGATAATTCGTCTTATATTTTTTCAAGACTTACCACACTTGATGACCGCCTAGCTCAAGGTGCGCCAACAAGTCCAGCACTCTCGAACTTGATTGTTCGAGGTATGGATCAACGCTTGGAGGCGCTCGTTAAGAGATGGGAAATGAAATACGTTCGGTACAGTGATGATCTGTTTCTTCATAAGGAGAAAAACTTCAATCATCCAAGACTATCGGATATCGCGTCAAAAATCATCACTGATAGTGGGTTTTCAGCAAATCAAAGCAAAACCAAGTACCACCCCAAAGGTCTTCCAAGAGTAACACTAGGGCTGCTCACTCACGGAGAAGAGCCCAGAATTCCGGGTCCGCAAAGACGCAGATATCGTAGCCTGTTCTTCAAAGCATCGCGAGATATTCACTGGGCACATCGCAACAAGGATCATCTCAGGGGGATCATTGAATGGTACAAGTGTGTGCATGGAAAGGACGAGCAGTACGTGCAGTATCGAACTATCATGGATAATGTGAGCCACCTGCGCCTGCACGACACCTACCAAAGTAAGTAAAACACCCGATATCTTGGAGCACACTGTCTACCGGCATGCCGCCTTGCGGCGGTGCAGAGATGTGCCCTTGTGCAGAGAATCTGAAATTCGGCTTCCGCCTTTGCGGCCTTGCAGGCTCGCAAAAGCAGAGAATGACTGGTTCCCGCCCCTCACTTCGGAAAGCCTCTGGTGCTGCCGCTGCACAGATCATGTCCGCTTTGGACTGCTTGTGGTGCCCTGCGTCAGCGATGGTAGCGATCCATACGGGGTATCATCCCTTTGCGCTGCCGCGTTTGCTTGGAGACCGTAACGGCTTGTCGTGCGCACTCGCTATGGGACATATAGCGAGTGCTTAGGTCTACGCGGTGCAGATGTGAGTTTTCCAATATCTATGTAGCGCTTCGATATCGCCGCTCGTCAAGATAGGCATCGCGGTTTTTAGGCGGTCTTCTGGCCACTCCCACCACTTCAATTCAAGCAAAATCTCGATGTGGTGCTCGCTGAAACGCTTTCGGATTTCCTTTGCCGGGTTCCCACCGACGATGGTGTAAGGCTCGACATCTCGCGTAACCACTGCGCGCGTGCCAATCACTGCTCCATCGCCGATTTGGACACCCGGCATTACGATAGCTTCCGACCCGATCCACACGTCGTTTCCGACGACCGTGTCACCGGCTGGGCTATAACCGTTGGCAGCGCCTTCGAACGCAGGAACATCTGACATCCAGTAGAATGGAAAAGTACTGACCCAGTCATTTCTATGACCCTGATTGCCAGCCATAATGAATGCCGCACCTGATCCGATGGAACAGAAGCTGCCGATCAGCAGACGGTCAACTCCTTCCTCAGGGAGGAGGTAGCGGGCGCATTTCTCGAAGCTATGACCGTGGTAATAGCCGGAGTAGTAGCTGTAGCGGCCGACTGAGATGTTTGGATTGTTGACCTGTTTGTCCAGAGTAATCCCCCGGAACGGGCTCTCGAAGTAGTTTTCCATTTGAAGCCTCTGAATGATTTTTTTGTTCGCGAACATGCGAACTTAGCGCGACCACAACTTGCGGCGCACGGCCACCCCGCGCTTTAACGCAGGGCGTTATTCAGATGGTTCGGTCCGCTGACTTCATTGCGTTTCCTGCTCTGTCGGACTGTCGCTGGATTTAACATTTCAGCCCCCAAACGCAAGCCTGTTCATTGGCAACTACGTCCGCTAGGGCCAACGCCAGATCTGATATGAGGCCTCAGGCTTAGCGAAAGTCGGATCTTTACACGGCGCGTACGTCAAGGGACAACCAAGATCTTGCCGGATACCTCGACTTTGCAAAGGTTGCCATCCCATGCTTTGCGGTCGTTGCACCAGAACGCTGAGGAGGCCGGCTCTCGCCCGTTTGTTAGCACGCCAGCTCGTGCTTCTATATGCACGAAGGATTTGGAAGGGTTAGTCGCCAGACCAAGCAAACAAGCATGAAGCAGAGATGGGCGGATTAGATTCCGTCTACGGTCGCGACCTAAAAATGAAGCGCCAAGTTTTTGAGCGCCTTACTCACAGTTCTGCTCTGGCCTCGTTGATCCTTGCTTCCTGTTCTTCCACTTATGTTCCATCAAGCGAAGCGGAGCAGCGAATGCCTCTTGTTCTTCACGTCTGGTGTGAGTGCGGTCACGTTGGCAAGATCGAGGTAAGCCTCCGCGACAACCATCATGCAATTTTCAAAAAGCGAGATGTAGCTTGTGTCGCTCCAGAAGGAGGCGGGGAATTCCTGTCAACGCCGTGTTGGGTCGGGGGCACGAATGCAACTTAGAGGGGGAGGTTAAGGTGTTGATCGGACGGACGCCTGACACCCGCTGAATGTTCGGCTGCTCGATTTGATTTCGACTTGTTCTCGCACTCCGACGCTTCAGCATTCGCGCTGGCCTTGTTAATGATGCTGGCGGCAAAGCAAAGCGCTGCCAGAGTTACAAGTCTTGCAACAGATCGAGCTGAAGGGAGTGTTGATGAGCGCAGAGAAAATCAAAGTTGAGCGGCTGGAGAATGGGCAGGTCAGCGTTCGAAAGGGAACTTGGTCCGATGTCTTCCCTGAAGACCGGAGAGAGCAATGGGCGGCATGGTATGAGCGGATGCATGCCGAATATAGCTATCTAGGATACCTGGATATGGCGAAAGCTCTGCGGGATTTATCTGCATGATAACCCCGGACGTCGGCTTGAGGTCCGAGGCCCGTTTTTTTTTTGTGGCACCAACGCTCTGAAAACAAAGTCAAACCTACCTACTTAAAATCCCCAGGCTTTAGCCGTGCGGGTTCGAGTCCCGCCGCCCGTACCAATCTGCAGATAAAAGATTTTTTCCAAAAATGAGCTTGGATTCAAAAGCGTTCGGTACACGAGTTGGTACAAGTTGCGTTCTCAGACTCGTCGTTTCCTGATTTCTACGACCTTCGACGCCCCATCAGAGCGGTCCCGGGGGGAAGGTGGTGCCCTCAGTGTGCTGGTCTGCGGTCTTCAGGGGTGTGGGATCTATCTGTGAGGTCACTTGCGTGCCGAGAAAGGTGTGTTCTGGCGCTCCTGTGTATGGTGAAAACGATCCGGCCAACCTTGGGGCGGCGGACCGGCAAACAGGAAAAAACGCTAGGGGGCGACGCTTTTGGGGCGCAGTTGCCAAGGCTGGCACCCACTGAGGCAGATTGGAAAGTGATCGACCGCGTGCAGGCCTTGCCGAAAACGGGGGCGTGAAAGGGAGAAACCCTTTCGTCGTCCCGTGAGAGGACCGGCAGCAGGATCTTTGCTGCCAGCCAAAGTGATCCTGCTGATCAGAACCGGGTGATGACCGTGGCTCCGGCGGATTGGAACTTGTCCATGCTCATAAGGGCCTCGGGGGCCTCGGAGAGGCTGATCTGATCGCCCACCAGCCGCGCCGGATCAAGCGTCCCGCTGGCGACCATGTCCAGCATCGCGCCATAGCGGTGCGCCTGCATCCCGTGCGAGCCGAGCAGCTCGATCTCCTGGCCCACGATCTTGGGCATGGGCACGGCTGGGGCGGCGTGGTCTCCCAGCATCAGCCCGACCTGAACGTGTTTGCCCCGTGGTCGCAGGCAAAGGATAGAATTGGTCATGGTGACCGGATGTCCAAGCGCATCGAGCGAAACATGGGCACCGCCGCGTGTCAGTTCCTTGATTGCTTCGGGCACATCGGCCTCGCCACCGTTAATGACCGCAGCGGCACCGAGTTCTTTGGCCAGGTTCAGCTTGGCCTCATCGAGATCCACGCCGATCACATTGGCCCCAGCCGCTGCCGCGATCATGACGGCCGACAGCCCGACACCGCCACAACCGTGTACGGCCACCCACTGGCCTGCGCGCACCTTGCCCTGATCGATGACCGCGCGGAAGGATGTCGCGAACCGGCATCCAAGGCTGGCGGCGGTCGCAAACCCCATACTCTCCGGCAGCGCCACAAGGTTCAGGTCGGCTTGGTGGATGGCGACACATTCTGCAAACGAGCCCCAGTGAGTGAAGCCGGGCTGCTCCTGGTGCAGGCACACCTGCTGTTGGCCTGCGTGGCATTCGCTGCAGCTGCCGCAACCGCAGATAAAGGGGACGGTGACCTTGTCGCCAACCTTCCAGCGGGTGACGTCCTTTCCAACTGCCTCGACCACGCCGGCCAGCTCGTGGCCGGGGACATGCGGCAGATCGATATCGCTGTCATGACCCATCCAGCCATGCCAGTCGCTGCGGCAGACCCCCGTTGCGGCAACCTTCAGGACGACACCATGTGGCGCGGGGTTTGGGTCTGCGACCGTGACCACCTTCGGGGCGTGTTGGAACTTTTCGAACAGGACAGCTTTCATCGGGGTGTCTTTCGGTTCTGGGGTTTAATCAAGGCGATCATATCGTTTCCTGTGGAAAGACCCCTGTCAATCTTGCAGAAATTCAGGTGATCCTGAGCGGGATCTCCTCTCTGTTCCTCATTTTCCGAAAGTTTTTGCCCTTGCCTGACCTTGATGCCGTAAACGTTCACCTCCTGTCCTTGCTGCAAGAGGATGGCCGTATGACCAATGCGAAACTGTCCGAAACCCTCGGGATGAGCGAAACACCCTGCTGGCGCCGCTTGAAAAAACTGGAGGAAAGCGGGGTTATCGAAGGTTGTCAAGCCAATCTGAACCGCCGCAAGCTGGGGCTGGGCGTCATGGCGTTTGTACAGCTGCGCTGTTCAGAACACGATCAGGGCGCCACGGCGGAGTTCCAGCGGATTGTCGAGACAACCCCGAACATACTGGCTTGTCACGACACCACCGGAGCGGACGATTTTCTGCTGATCGTCGTGGCGCGGGATCTGGACGATTACAGCGCCTTTGCCGACAGCACCCTGCGTCCCCTGCCGGGGGTCACCAGCATTCGCTCGAACCTTTCACTGAAAGAGATGAAAGCGTCCAGCAAACTGCCGGTCAGACCGTCTGCTATGGAATGAAGCCTCTGACATGACACGGAAACCCACGTTGCAACCGCGTTCCCGCGTCGTCAGCGCAGCCGCGAAGCTGGCTGCTCGGTCTCGCTAACCGGCAAAGAAGCCCGCTCCGGGGCGCCAGGGGATATCCGTAGCGCCATAGTCCACCTTCAGTGCGTGCAGCGCACTGGTGACCTGGCTGCGATGGTGGGTTTGATGGTTGAAGAGCTGCACGACCATCACCCAACGTGGGACAGAAGGTAAGTCTTCACCCAAAGGATCGCTCTTGACTGTTTTTGCAGCAAGCCAATCTTCCGTCCATTCACGCGCACCTGCCGAAAGAATATCTTCTTGCTCTAGGCGGATGGATTTCAACTCCTCCCAGTCGGGCCAGACAGCATGGCCGGGCGGGGTGCGGTCCGGGAGTGTCCCGTTGAGAAATGTCAGGATGGAGCGGTTGACGACGCAGATATGATCCAACGTGTTGTGGATGGAGCCAAAGAACATGCCGCGGTCGCGGGTTCGCTCTTCGGCCCCGATATCGTCGTGGCATTCGAAGAGGTTGTCGTTCTGCCAGCCAGAGTAGGCCGCCATCTCTTGAATGTCGTCGGTTGTGATCATCGTGATCTCTCAAAACAGTCCGGTTGTTTGGGCCTTACAAGGCCCTGCCGGTCATCGCGGTGCAACAGGTTTGCGTATGATAGGCTGGCGGAGTGTTGTGCGGAGATCTGTATGGCCGTGGGCGACGGGCCACCCTGTGCCCCGGTGTCACCCACCGTCCGTGACAACGAACCGGTGGAGGATGCGGCGCACGATGGGCGCGACGACCAGCACGGTGGGAAAGGCGATCGCCCAGGAGGGCAGCCAGGCGGCGAGCCAACGCGGTACAAAATCGGCTGCAAAGCCGATGGCCAGGAATGTCGCCACGGCAGATATCAGCAGCGACATGAAGCAGGACAGAAGAAAGCCAAAAGCAATATGCTCAAGCTTGCGTGGAATGAAGGGGCGTATCATGGAACCTCTGCATGGGTTTGACAGGGGGAACGGCGGTTGTGGACATGCAGCTTGGTCTATTCGGCTGCGGCGCGCGTGTCATCTGTAAGGGCCATCCATGCATCGTTTTGTGACAGGAAGATCCGGCCGTTCAGATCATCGATCAGATGAGACCGTTTCAGCCGATCCATCACCGGGCCTTTGACCTCGGACAGATGGAGGCCAACACCCATATCCCTGAGCCGGGCGTTCACCGCTTCAAGGCTTTCGAGGGCGGAATAGTCGACCTCATTCACCGCTGAGAACATCAAGACGACATGCGCGATGCTGCATCCTTCGGTGACGCGGGACTGGACAAGATCCTCCAGAAACCGCGCGTTGACGAAATAGAGGCTTTCGTCGATCCGCAGGCTGAGCACGCGGGGGTCGGTTTCCACGTCATGGCGCAGCACGTTGCGAAAATGCTCGCTGCCGGGGACGCGGCCGACCTCGGCCACATGGGGCCGCGAGGTTTTGTAGAGATGCAGCAGGACGGACAGGATGACCCCGGCTGCGACGCCAACCTCGACGCCGAGCGTGAGGGTCAGCACGATGGTTGCGGCAACGGCGGTAAAATCCGCGCGGCTGTAGGTCCAGGTTTTTTGCAGGATCGACAGATCGATCAGCGACAGCACCGCCACGATAATGGTCGCAGCGAGGGCAGCGTTTGGCAAATAGTAGACCAGGGGCGTCAGCGCGACGGCTGCAATCGCCAGGCCAAGGGCGGTGAAGGCCCCGGCGGCCGGGGTTTCCGCGCCGGCGTCAAAGTTCACGACGGAGCGCGCAAAGCCACCGGTGACGGGATAGCCGCCGGTGAAGGCCGCCCCGAGGTTGGCGGCGCCCAGGCCGATCAGCTCCTGATCCGGGTCGATCCGCTGACGTTTCTTGGCGGCAAGTGTCTGGGCGACCGATACGGATTCAACAAACCCGATGATCGAGATCAGGATCGCGGGCACCAGGAGCGCCTGCAAAAGCTCGGCGGAAAACCCCGGGTGTGTCAGCGGCGGCAGGCTTTGCGGGACGGCGCCCACGATCTTGACACCGTGGTCGGCGAGATCGAGCGCCCAGACCAGAGCCGTGGTGCCGACAACGGCGGCGACTGGCCCGGCCTTGGCTGCAATCTCGGTGACCAGCGTCGCAGCCCCAAGCCGTTTAAGCGTCGGTTTCAGGCCCGTGCGGACCCAGAACAGGAATGCGGTCGCCGTGACGCCGATGGCCAGCGTGATCCAGTTGATCTCATGCAGCTGCGTCGAGAGCGCCACCAGTATGTCCGGCAGCGTATGCCCATGGGCCGGGACGCCCAGGATATGCTTCAGCTGACTGGTTGCGATAAGAATGCCCGAGGCGGTGATGAAACCAGCGATCACAGGGTGGCTGAGAAAATTGGCAAGAAACCCCAGCCGGAACACCCCCATAAGGACTAGAAAACCGCCCGACAGGAACGCAAGCGTCAGCGCCGCGATCGCGTAACCCGCGGTGCCTTGCTCTGCAACCTGACCGATGGCCGAGGCGGTCAACAGCGAAACCACCGCGACCGGGCCGACGGCCAGCGCACGGCTGGTCCCGAAGAGCGCGTAGAGCACGATCGGCGCGATCGAGGCATAGATCCCGGCCTCTGGCGGCAGACCTGCCAGAAGGGCATAGGCAAGGCTTTGCGGGATCAGCATGATCGTGACGATCAATGCGGCGATCATATCGTTGGAAAACGCCTTGCGGTCGTAAGTGCGCCCCCAGTCGAGGACCGGCAGGTAGCGGCGTAGAAGTCGGGTCATGTTCTTGTCCAGAAAACAGGGCAGGGGGCTGCTCTGTGCGCGCAGGCGCCCCGCGCCGGGCGCGCGCATCCGGGTGGCGATGCGCGCGGGTCAGGTCTTTGTGTCTCAGTCCGTTGCGGGGTTGAGCTTTTCAGGCTTGGCCATCCATTCCTTGCCCTTCAGCATGGCCTTCCAATAGATCGGCGGCAGCATCTTTTCCTTCAGGAACCAGGCCAATCGCGTCGGCTGTGTGCCGTCCAGCAGCACCGAGGGGAAGCTGGGTTTGAGCACGCCGCCATAGCCGAACTCCGCCAGCACGATCTTGCCGCGCTCGACGGTCAGCGGGCAGGATCCGTAGCCGTCATAGGCGGCGGTGGGGGACCGCCCGGCAATATCGGCGACGATGTTTTCCGCGACTGTTGGCGCTTGTTTGCGCGCGGCCGCGGCGGTCTTGGCATTTGGGGCGTTCATAACATCGCCAAGCGACCAGATGTTGTCGAAACTCTTGTGGCGCAGCGTGGTCTGATCCACATCCACCCAGCCCGCAGCATCGGCAAGCGGCGACACACGGATGAAATCCGGTGCGGTCTGCGGCGGGCAGACGTGCATCATGTCAAACTCGACCGTGACGGTGTCGGGGGTGGTGTCCGGTTTGGAGACCTTGAACGTCGCGGTCTTTGCAGGCCCATCCACGGCCACCAGATTGTGGAAGAAGTTCAGCGTCGCATCGTATTTTTCGACGTATTTCTCCAGCGCCGGAACGTAGTCTTTGACACCAAACAGAACACCGCCCGCAGTCATGAACTGGATGTCGATATCCTTGAGCGCCCCGGTGCGGAACCAGGCATCGCCGGACAGATACATCGCCTTTTGCGGCGCACCGGCACATTTGATCGGCATCGGCGGCTGGGTGAAAAGCGCGCGCCCTTCCTTCAATCCCTGCACCAACTGCCAGGTATAGGGCGCAAGGTCGTAGCGGTAATTCGAGGTCACGCCATTGCGACCAAGCGTGTCTTCGAGGCCTTCGACCGCGTCCCAGTCCAGCTTCAGGCCGGGGCAGACGACCAGCCGGTCATATTTTACCACCCGGCACCCATCGAGGATGACCGCGTTGTTGTCCGGCTCGAATGCGGCGACGGCGGACTTGATCCAGGCCACGCCGCGCGGGATGAGCGACCCCATGGTCTTGGCTGTTTCGCGGGCCTCGAAGATCCCGCCGCCGACCATGGTCCAGCCGGGCTGGTAATAGTGAATGTCCGCAGGATCGATGATGGCGATCGACAGGTTCGACTGCCGGGACTGAAGGCTCGCGGCCACCGAGACGCCACCGGCGCCGCCACCGACGATGACCACATCATATTTGGCGTCACCGGTGTCCGTCGGGGTCTTGCCTCCGTTGGCAATCCGCCTGGCTACCCCGTTCATGTCATAGCCCGCAGCCTTGGTCGCCGCGAGGATCTCCGGCATCGGGCGTTTCTTGCTCTCATGAAACGACCAAAGCGTCGCCGACCGCGTGCCGGTCCGGCAATAGGCCAGAACCGGACGTGGCAGATCGGCGAGCGCGGCGCTGAACGCCTCCACATCCGCATCCTGCACCAGACCGGATTGCACAGGAACATAGGCCGCCTTGATCCCGGCGAGATCCGCAGCCGCAGCGATTTCCGCGAAACTGGGCTGGTCTGCGCCTTCCCCGTCGGGGCGGTTGCAGATAATGGCGCGAAAGCCTGCCTCCTTGATGGCGGCGATATCTTCGACCGTGATCTGGGGGGTGACGGAGGTTTTGTCGCTGATTTTCCGGATGTCCATGGTCCCGCCCCTCAAAGCCCGTTCACGGGCACTTTGAGCATGGGGTTGCCGTCCTTGTCGGTCGGCACTTCGCCCGCGCGCATGTTCACTTGCAACGAGGGGATGATCAGCCTTGGCATGGCCAGTTGCGCATCCCGTTCGGTGCGGAACTTGACGAATTCCTCCTTCGTCTTGCCACCGCCGACGTGGATGTTGTGGGCTTTCTCTTCGCCCACCGTGGTTTCCCACTGGATGTCGCGCCCGTTGGGGCCGTAGTCGTGGCACATGAACAGCCGCGTCGCGTCCGGCAGGGCCAGGACCTTCTGGATGCTGTCATAGAGCTCACTCGCGTCGCCCCCGGGGAAGTCGGCACGGGCGGAGCCGCCATCCGGCATGAACAGCGTATCTCCCACAAAGGCGGCATCGCCCATCACATGCACCATGCAGGCGGGCGTGTGGCCGGGCGTGTACATCGCAAAGGCCTGCATCTCGCCGATCTGGTAGGTGTCGCCATCTTCGAACAGCGCGTCGAACTGGGACCCGTCACGCTGAAACTCGGTGCCTTCGTTGAAGACTTTGCCAAAGGTATCCTGGACCACCATGATCTTTGACCCGATGCCGATCTTGCCGCCCAGCCGGGACTGGATGTAGGGGGCTGCGCTCAGGTGGTCGGCGTGGACGTGGGTTTCGATGATCCACTCCAGATTGAGGTTTCGGGCCTCGATCTGGCGGATCAGCTCATCCGCGTGGTCGTAGGTGATCCGCCCGGCAGCATAGTCGATGTCCATGACGCTATCGACGATGGCACAGGCGGTCGATGACGGGTCTTTCACGATGTAGCTGATCGTGTTCGTGGCCTCATCAAAGAAGGCCTGAACCTCCGGCTTGATGTTCATGTTGACGGGGTAGGTCATGCTGTGTCCTCCGGTTGCGGGGTCAGGGGCTAGGGGGTTACGTGGCGCGGTTTGCGGCCAGCCAGGCGGCGCAGAAAGAAGCCGGCTGTGACTGACACCAGAAACAGGGCGACCTCCCAGCGACCGGTGCCAAGTGCAGGGATGGCGGCGCCCGGGCAGAACCCTGCGATGCCCCAGCCCACACCAAACAGGGCCGCGCCGCCGATCAGCCTGCTGTCGATACGCGTTGATGTCGGCACTTGAAAGCTCTGCCCAAAGAGAGGTTTGCACCGGCGCCAGACCCACCGGTAGCCGATGGATGTCACGATCAGCGCACCGCCCATGACGAACATCAGGCTCGGGTCCCATGTCCCGGCAATGTCAAAGAAGTTCAGAACCTTGGCCGGGTCCATCATGCCGGAGATCGCAATCCCGGTGCCAAAGACAAGGCCGGTCAGAAGCGCAAACAGATGTTTCATCTCAACCTCCAAGGACGTGGCGGATCACAAAGACGGTGATGGCGGCGGTCGCCATGAAGGTCGGCACGGCCACCAGCGACCGGATCGACAGGCGCGACAGACCGCAGACCCCGTGACCCGACGTGCAGCCGGAGCCGAGGCTGGCACCAAAGCCGACGATGACACCGCCGATGACGATCATCATCGGGCTCACCGGTACCGTCAGCGCAGGCATCGCGCCTGTCACCGCAAAGATCAGCACCGGGGCGAGGATCATGCCCAGAATCACAGCGATGCGCCATGACATCTCCTGCCGGTTTTCGACAAGGACCGCGCCGGACAAGATGCCGGTTGCGCCAAAGATCCGTCCCAGGCCCAGCATCAGCAAGACCGCGCCGAGACCGATGAGCAGACCGCCCCCGAGGGACGAGAAAGGTGTGAACACGGTTTCCATCACGTCAGGCCCGGCAGGTCTTGAAGCCGAAGATGGAATAGATCGGGCACACGCGGATGGCGGCGACGATCAGCATCACACAGCCAACAAGCGCTGCGCCATATTTCAGAAGCCCCCCGTCAAATGCGGGCACCCCGCTCAGAAAGGCGAGATAGAGCAAGCCAACGCCAAGGGCTGCGCGAAGGAGGCGGTCAAGGGTGCCGACATTGGTGGTCATGGGGGTCTCCAATCCGATAACTTGGAGAACAGATATAAGTTTGCGGTGCGCGCTTCAGTGACAATGTCACTTAGCAGGCACAAAGTGAAAGGCTACGCCGAAGTGGCAAGGGCGCGCAAAGCTGGTTTGTCCAGCAATTCGATGCGGCCACGCGACTGTGCGATCATCTCGCGTTTCTGGAAATCCTGCAGGATGCGACTGATGACTTCGCGCGCGGTGCCCAGCTCGCTCGCGAGGTCCTGATGCGTGGCGGCGACCTCTTTGAAATCACCTGCCAGGGCAATGAGCCGTTCCGCCAGACGCACATCCATATGCCCAAAGGCGACGTCATCCACGACGCGCAACAAGTCGATCAACCGCCGGGAGTAGGCGGCAAAGACAAACTTTCGAAATGCGTCTTCTTCCGCCACCAGCCGGTCAAAATCCGGCTTGGGCAGAACGATGGCGGTGATGTCGGTCTCGGCGATGCCTTCGGCGTTGTAGGCCTCTTCGGCCAGCATGCAGGCAGTGGTCAGAACACAGCTTTCACCGGCATCCACGCGGTAGAGCACGATCTCCCGGCCGGTGTCAGAGCTTTGCGACACGCGGATGCGGCCCTCGTAGAGGAAAAACAGGCTGTCGGGGATGTTTGCCGGTCCAAAGACCTGCTCGCCCGCGGGGATTTCGATTGCGCGCGCAACCTTCTGCAACCGGTCCCGCACAGGGCGCGGCAAGGCCGCAGTGCCCTGAAAGCGCTCTGTCCAATCGGCGATCATCGTGCTTTGCGCATCGGTGCGACGATGCCCTCCTCAAGTGGGGCGATACGCGCCAGCAGATCATCGCGGTTGGAGGCAATGTCGGCGAGTGTCAGATCGTCCAGAACCTCCATGAAGGCGCGCGCGGCCCTCTGCAGCGCCCGCGACAGTTTGCAGACCCCGATCAGCGGGCAGGTGTTGTGTTCGGAATTGAAACACTCCACCAGTTCGAGCGGGCCTTCTGTCAAGCGCACGACATCCCCGATCACAATGTCTTCGGCGGGTTGTCCCAGACGAAACCCACCATTGCGCCCGCGTTGTGTCACGACATACCCCGCAACGCCCAGTTCATGGACGATTTTGACGATATGCGGCCGGGCCAGCCCGTGTACGCGCACGACATCATCGACCCTGATCAGGTCCGGGGACTTCAGCGCCGCCAACTGCAAAGAGCGCAGCGCGAAATTGGTATAGGACGTCAGTTTCATCGCCTCTCCTCGCCCGAAACTTATATTTGTACTATATGTTATTGCAAGATGGGTGGAACCGTCTTGTTGCTCTGTCCGTGCGGCGACCGGTGCCGGCTTGGACACCAAATCAGCGTGCGCTCACCGGACAGCACGCGGATCGCCCTTGGAAAACCGCCGCAAGGGATGTGCTCGACGCCATGCGGTTCGAAGCTGCTGCGCCGGGTCGGCGGAAATACGCGGCTTGGGGCAGGGGCAGGGGCCGGCGTCGACATCGGGCTTGGCAGCGCCGCTGTGGTGCCCATAGGATAGTGCTGTCCGGCACCCGTTGCGGCGCCTTTTGGGGCGGTGTGACAGAGTGGTGCCGGGCTAAAAACGATGACGTTGGCGTGGGTTACACGATTTGACCGAAGATTTTATTGCAAGAGCAACGCTGCTGGATCAGGGGTATTCGACCCAGGGGCTCTACGCGGTCCTCGACGGCGCCTGCCTGCCCGGATTGCCAGAGCGGTTGGAGGCGTCGAACGCGGCATTTGAGTGCCTGTTTCAAGGAGACGCAGCAGAGGATCTGCGGGACGTTGCCCCCTATCTGGTGGAGGTCGCGCAGGGTGGGGAGCTGCTGCGGGATTTTGTCGACACCCAGGACACCCCGCAGGCCATGTGGCACAAACGCCCCGGCATTCTGATCGCGACCGATATGGAAATTGCCCAACTCCGCAAGCACTTGCGCCGCTTTCTTCGGGTCACGGTCGAGGCGCGTCCCTATCTGTTCCGGTTCTGGGAAGCCGCGCCCGCAAGGGTCTATTTCCAGGCGCTCCAAACGCAGGAGCGGCGCTCTCGCTGGTTTCTGCCGCGTGACGGGGGGCGTGTGGACGCCTTCCTGCTCCCGGACCCGGAGAAAGACGGGCTATGGGTCGCGGGGCCGGGGCCCTCCGGCGCGGCGGATGAGACCGCCGCCGCCCCGCTGCGGCCCTTCAACCTGTCGGAACCGGAGCTTCTGGCGCTGCGCAGCGCCCGCACGCGTGACAATCTAGCGGAAATGGTGGCGCTTCTGACGCAGACCTTTCCCGAGCAGGTCGCGGGGAAAGAGCCCGCCGGGCTGGAACGTCAGGTGCAGCGGTCCGTCGGTCGAGCCTGGGAGTTCGGGATCCGCCAGCGTGCGAACGCCTTTCGCATTGCGGCGTGGGATCTGCATGCAGACGGGGCGTTCGAAGACCTTGATCCCGAAGCCAAAATTCGGGCGATCCTTGAACTGCCCGTCGGTGAGGCGGACAAGATGCGCCGTCTCGCGGCGCGGGTGGCAGAACTGGATCGCCCCTCGCTGTGATCCTAGACCGCTTGGCCAGGGTCGTTGTCATATTCGACCCTGACGTGGTTGGTTTCCGGGCCGTGGCCCTGGTGATCGGCGCTCAGGAAATCGCCGTCCTTCATCGAAACATGGCCGAAGTTGCGCAAAATGGCGGCCCGGTCCGCCGATGAGAGCGACCCACTGCGCATGGCGGCCTCATAGGGTTTCAGCCCCTCGGGAATAACGTAATTCTCGTCAGTGCTCGGCAATTCCAGGAACGCGCCATCGACCTCCGCCACGGCGGCCTCGTGCATCATGTGCAGCGCGACCCGCGATAGGCCAAGCTGCACCCAGGGGCGATGCAGGGCCAGTTGCTCGTCATAGGTGAAGGTCTGGCGGGTGATGGTTTCAAACCCGTGCTGGACCGTGACCGTCCGCTCGACGATCGGGGTCATCACGCGGAGTACCCCGCCTTCGGTTTCGTTCGGACCAAGCCAGCCCTCGCGCACGAACACCGCTTCCAGATCGCGATGTGCTCCCGGTTGCAGATCGGCCTGCTCGACGGCAGTGCGAGCGGCCTCGGCCTCGGCCCGCTGATAGTAGAATTGCCCCCTCGCGCTCTCGAGTGGGGCGGTGTCACCGGGGTCGGCGTAGCCGCCGCCGACATCGGAATGCGCCCCGGGCAGTTCGAATGTGTCACCGCCGCCGGGAATGTTGCGGTTGAGGCGGAAGTTCTTGCGGTATTCGTCCCCTGCGGTCAGGTGGTAGATCCGGTTGCTGGCCTGATCGCTGCGCAGATGCACGTTCACCGGGTCGTTGTCGTCATCGGTGGCCTTGCCGATCGCGGCGACTGTGTCGAAGATACCAACGAAGCGAATGGAGACGGGGAGGTCTTCGGGCCAGGTTTCCTCGTAATCGCCAATGCCCCAGGGGTCATAGGTTGCCCGTCCGGCCCGGATCGAGTTCACGAAATGACGCGCCCCTGCGGCCCCGCGCGAAAACCCGAACACGTCGAGCACCACCTCCTTGAGGTAGGGCGCACCGCCGAGGAGGTTGACGCGGCGCAGAACCTCTCTGAAGCCTTCGAGGATGCGCGCTTCGACACCGCTTTGACGGCCCTGGCCAAAGGCATAGCCCATGGTGTCGTCGGCTTCGCCAGCGGTCGAACCGGGGCCTTGGACATAGACCGACCGGAACGCGCGCGCGGTGCCGCCGCAGGCATTGGGTTCATCGAAATCGGGATCGTTCTTGTAGCGATCATAGAGCAGCGCCGGGTTCGACAAGGCATTCTGGTAGCTGCCGTCGTCGCGCCCGCCCGACAGCACGTTGAAGCGATTGTTCAGCGTCCCATCGAAGAACACGCCGATTTCAAGCGTCGTCTTGGGGCAGGTCTGGGCAATGTTGCCGGTCTCTCCGAACATGCCGGCCTCGGCCGACGCGCCCTGCGCCGCGGTATCAATATCGGTCAGACCCATGTTATCCTCGCGGTTCCGGGCAGTGGGACGATCCGTCCTCGGCTGCGCTGTTGCTGTCGATGCCTTCAAGGAGACGGGGCAGTTCGGGGAATTGCCCTGTCTCTAGGCGCCAGGCCTTGTCGGCCGCGGGCACCCGTGTGCCGCAGACCTGTGCCAGGTCGTTCTGTGCGGAGCGGTCGGGCCGGGCCTCGTCAGAGCCGATCAGAAGTTCGCCATTCGGCCCCAGGATCACCAGCAGGTGGTAGGTGGATGTGTCGCGCACCAGATCCTTGATCGCGATGGTCGCAGAGGCGGTCCAGGCCTTGTCGGTCGGCAGCTCCACCCATTGCACCGAGATCGTCCATCTCCCGTCCCCCTCGACATCGTTGGGAAGCGACAGGACCGATCCGCCGGCGGAATCGCGCGGTATGTTTATATCCGCGCTTCCGGAGGCGATCAGCGGCTGAATGGGCGTGAGCGGCTGTTCGATGGCAAATTGGGTCACCACGGCGGGGGCGCTCCGATAGGCCTGAAATCCCAACGACACGGCGCGATGCGGCGGCGTCGAGAGCCACAGGGCGAGACTGCCGGCCCCGGCCAGACCCATGACGGCGAGGAGCGCAAGCCCGTAGGTGCGCCGCGAAAGGGAGGAGCCAGCCATGCCCGGGCCTACCGTTTCACAAAACGCAGCATCGGATTGGCGCGCGTCCAATCGACGATGCTGACCTGATAGGCGGTATAGAGGTCCTCCAGGCAGGCTTCCAACGGTACTATGCCGTAGTCCTCGACCGGGCGGCCGCCGGGGCGCGGGGGCAGGATCTTGGGCGCGTAGACCATACCATCGGGCAAGGGGCCAAGCGCGGCTGCAAGCCGGTCATAAAGTGGCTGCTGCGCGCCGTCGTGCACTTCGATCATCTGCGGCGGAATTTGCAGCAGGCGTTCGCGGATCTGCCGGTCCGCCGGGATGGCCGTGTCGCTGGTCAGGTTCGGCATTTCCAGCGTCGACAGGATCGGGGACAGAAAGCCGAAGCCATGACGTTGCGACCAGACCATCAGCTCGCCGAGGTTGCCATAGGCGATGGCATGGGTATCTCCGGCAAGCTCGGGGTCATTGCCAAAAATGAAATCCATCAGACCGGCCAGCCGCGCGGGCTCCAGCAGGTGAACGCGGCCCGTCGCCACGGAGACAAGGCCGTAGGTGGCCCAGACCTCGATCAGCCACGGGGGCAACCGCGGCTGCCACCGCGCCAGTGTGTCGGGGGCCACGGACATTGCATCATCCGGGACCGGGCCAAGCACAGAGAAAAGATCGGACATGCTGACTCACAAATGCTTCAAAAAATAGACTGTCGGCGCACCCGAGGCCGCGACCACAAGTGCTTTTGTCTGTACTCGACCAAAGGTTGTTTCGCAATCCGCCGCCAGCGCAACGGCGCCTGGTTGCCGATGCCGGTCAGATTAAAAAATTCCCGGCCTGCGCGCGGGGCTGAACATGCAGGTGTGCGCCGGTCTGGCGCTAGGGCGCTGATAAACCGTGCGTTTTGCGGCAGGCGGATCAAGGCGGGCACAGTGGCGCCGCCACATCAGCTTGTGTAACACTGGCGGGCGCGATCGACATCGCGTATCCCCCATGCTAATGTGTGAGAATCAAACGTGAACGAAGGGCGCTGAAAGTTGAGACCGATCGCAGTCGAGTTGTTTGCGGGCGCAGGTGGCCTCAGCCTCGGGTTTGAGCAGGCGGGGTTTGACGTCCGGGCCGCGGTGGAAATCGACCCGGTCCATTGCGCCGTTCACAAGTTCAACTTCCCCCATACGGCGGTGCTGGCGCGCTCTGTCGAGGGACTGAGCGGCGATCAGATCCGCGCGGCGGCGGGCCTGGGCGATGCGCAGATCGACTGTGTCTCCGGGGGGGCGCCCTGTCAGGGGTTTTCCATGATCGGCAAGCGGGTGCTGGATGATCCGCGCAACCGGCTGGCGATGGATTTCCTGCGCATTGTCAAGGAATTGGATGCCAGGTCCTTTGTGTTCGAAAACGTCAAGGGGCTGACGGTGGGCAAGCACAAGCGGTTCCTCGAGGAGCTGGTGGCGGCCTTCGATGCCGCCGGTTATGCCTGCCAGACCCCGTGGAAAGTGCTGAACGCCGCCCATTTCGGCACGCCGCAATCGCGTGAGCGGCTGATCCTGATGGGGGTCAAGAAGGGCCTGCCGTTGCCTCAATACCCGGCGCCGCAGACCAACATCAGCGGCAAGCCCCAGACCTTCGAGGGGCTGCCCGACGGGCCCAGCTGCCACGAGGCGCTGGGGGATCTGCCGGATGCGGAACGTTTCGACGCGCTGCTGGACAGCGATGCCACGCGCGGTGTGCGGTTCGGCAAGCCGTCGGACTACGCGGCAGAGCTGCGCGGGCTGACCAATGACGCTTGGCATCACGGCTATGTGCGCGACTGGCAGCCCAAGGTGCTGACGTCCAGCGCCCGCACCGGCCACACCGAGATCACCCGCCGTCGCTTTGCCGAAACCGCCGAAGGCGCGGTGGAGCCGATCAGCCGTTTCTTCAAGCTGGCCCGGGGAGGCGTCTCCAATACGCTGCGGGCGGGGACGGATGGCGCGCGCGGTGCGTTCACCAGCCCGCGCCCGATCCACTACAAGTACAACCGCTGCGTCACCGTGCGCGAGATGGCGCGGCTGCACGGCTTTCCCGACTGGTTCCGCTTCAACGCCACCAAATGGCACGGCGCGCGCCAGATCGGCAATTCGGTGCCGCCGCCGCTGGCCCGTGCCGTGGCCGCGCAGATGATGGCGGCGCTTGGTCATGCGCCGGAGCGTCCCGAGGGGGTCATGCAGCTGGGCGACCCCGATCTGCTGCAATTCGACCTGACCCGCGCCGCCGCCCATTTCGAGGTGGATGCCATGCCATCGCGCCGCGACCGCAAGAGCGGCGCAACCAAGCGGCGCCAGGCGGATATCGAGCTGGAGCGCGCCGCAGCCGCCCCCAAGAGCGCCAATGGCTAAGCGACAGAACCGCTACAGCGCCCTGATCGAGAAGATCTTTGTCGAGCGCTACAGCGAGGGCGCGACCGAGTTCGGCTTCAGCCGCGAAGAGCTGGAGCAGGCGGCGGCGGAACTGGCGATCAAGCTGCCCAAGAACCTGGGCGATGTGCTCTATTCCTTTCGCTTTCGCAATGCGCTGCCCGAGGCCATCGTCGCCACCCAGCCCGAGGGGCGCGAATGGGTGATTGAGCTGGCCGGGCGGGCGGTCTATAAATTCAGCCTGGTGAAGATCAACCGCATCCTGCCGCAGCAGGATCTGGAGGTCATCGACATCCCCGATGCCACCCCCGCCATCATCCGTGCCTATGCGCTGGATGACGAGCAGGCGCTGCTGGCGGTGGTGCGCTACAACCGGTTGATCGACACGTTTCTCGGCCTCACCACCTACAGTCTGCAGAACCACCTGCGCACCACGGTAAAGGGCATGGGCCAGATCGAGATTGATGAATTGTATATCGGGCTCGACCGGTACGGCTGCCACACCATCATTCCAGTGCAGGCCAAGGGCGGCAAGGATCAGATCGGCATCGTGCAGGTCAGCCAGGACATCCGCTATGCGGAGGCCAAGTTCCCCGGCATGCGCTGCCGCGCCATCGCCGCGCAGTTCATGGAGGACAGCGTCGTGGCGCTGTTCGAACTGGCGGTGCAGGGGGACGAGATCCAGGTGCTGCAGGAACGCCACTATCGTCTGGTCGCGGCCAATGCGCTGAGCTACACGCGGCGGATCGCCTATCGGGACGAGGTCTGAGGCGATGGACGCGTCGGCGCCCGTGGCGGGCGTGGAACAGGTCGCCCCGTTCAAGACCCAGCTGCTGAAATGGGTCGGCAACAAGCAGCGCTTTGCCCATGAGATCGTCGCCCATCTGCCCAAGGACTACGGCACCTATTTTGAACCCTTTCTGGGTGCGGGCGGGGTGATGGCCAACCTGCGGCCGCAGCGTGCGCTCGGCTCCGACATCTACCCGCCGCTGGTGGAGATCTGGCAGGCCTTGCAGGAAGACCCCGACCAGCTGAACCAATGGTACCAGGCGCGCTATGAGGCCTTCATGGCGGGCGACCGTGTGGCGGTCTACGAGGCGATCAAGGCCCGTTACAACGCGACGCCCAATGGGGCGGATTTCCTGTTCCTGTGCCGGGCCTGCTACGGTGGCGTGGTGCGGTTTCGCCGCAAGGACGGCTATATGTCCACACCCTGCGGCAGCCACCCGGTGATGAAGCCGCATAAATTCGCGGAACGGGTGGAGATGTGGCGCGACCGGATGGCGGGCGCGCGGTTTGCCTGTCTGGATTATCGCGCCGCCATGGCACAGGCGCGCGCGGGCGACGTGATCTACTGCGACCCGCCCTATGCGCATTCGCAAACCATCCTCTATGGCGCGCAGACCTTCCGGCTGGAGGAGCTCTTTGCCAGCATCGCCGCCTGCAAGGCGCGCGGAGTGCGGGTGGCGATGTCGATCGACGGCACCAAGAAGTCCGGCGACGTTTATTGCGATATCGAAATCCCGCAGGGGCTGTTCGACCGCGAGATCCTCGTCAATATGGGCCAGTCGATGCTGAAACGGTTCCAGATGGGTGGCCAGCGCATGGAGACAGAGGCCGTGCGCGACCGGCTGCTCCTCACGTATTGACCCGGGGCACCTGACCCTCCCAAGGAGAGGGCGCAGCGCGCGCCATCTGCGCGGGTATTCTGCGCGTTAGCTGTTCAGGAACGTGCGCACCGTCGCCTCGAATTCGCGCGGCTTTTCGGCGTGCAGCCAATGGCCTGCGCCGGGGATCTTGGCAAAGCGGGCGCCGGGAAACAGCGATTTGATGCGGCCGCGATGCTCCGCCAGCACGTAATCCGAATTGGCCCCGGTCAGGAACAAGGCCGCGCCGTCCCAATGGGTATCGATCTCCGGAAACGACAGGATATGCGGCATCTCGCGCTCCAGCGTGTCGAGGTTCAATCGCCAGCATTTGTTTTCCACATCAAGGGACTGGGTGAAAAAGCTCTGCAACATCGCGTTCACGCCAGCCTCTGCCAGCTGTTCCTGCGCGTCCGAGCGGCGCGTCACGCGCGACAGATCCACACTGCGCATGGCGGTGATGAAATGCGCCTGTGTGTGCTCATACCTTACCGGCGCAATATCAGCGACCACCAGCCGGTTCACCGCGTCCGGGTGGTTGAGTGCCAGCACCATCGCCGCCTTGCCGCCCATGGAATGCCCCACCACATCCATGCGGCCACCGTGGGTCGCGATCACCTCCGCCAGATCCTCGGCCAGATCGCCATAGGTGTGGCTCTCGGTCTGCGGGCTGAGGCCGTGGTTGCGCATATCCACGGCAATCACCTGCCGCTCGTCCGAAAGCCGCTTGGCAATCACCCCCCAGTTGCGCCCGGAGCCATAGAGGCCATGGGCAATCAGCAGGGGTGGTTGGTCCGTCGGGGTGCCATGTATGATCGTGTTCAGCATGTCTGCGGTGATAGCGGGCAGAGGACAGGCTGTCAGCCCCCAACCGCCCCCCCTGCGGCATTGAGATCCCGGCAGGCGATGGCTATGGTCGGGCGCGTTGCATCTGCTGAACGAGGGCAAAGCGCCATGCGCGAGACGTTACAGAGTGAGTTGGACCAGATCCGCGCGTTGCTGGAAAAGCGGCTGAAGCTCTCTGGCGACCTGTCAGAGAGTTTGCGCCGTGCCCGGCGTCATTTGCCGCATCGGTTACGCAAAGCGGCGGATGATCTTGTGTCTGCTGAGGAGAGCTTTGCCCATCCACGCCTGGCCGTGGCGCTGGACGAGGACCGTCTGGTCAAGAAAGCGCGCCGCCTGCGGGCCTATCTTGCGAAGCTGGACCTCAAGGACAGGCGCAAGGGGCGCCTTCTGGATATGGCCGCCACCTCTGCCTTTGCCGTATTGTGCGTCATAGCGCTTCTGGTGGTGGTGCTGCGCTGGCGGGGGTTCGTCTGATCCCGTGTGACCCGATCGGGCGGTAAGGCGCGTGCGAGAGCGCGTCGCGCACCACCAGGGTGACGGTGACAAAACTCACATACAACAGCAGGTACCAGCTGCCCATTTTGGCGATACTGACCCATTGATCACTGTCCTGCCCGGCATAGAGCCATGTGCGCGTGCGGGTGCCGACGTTTTCCGCCACCCATAGGAAGAAACTGGACAGGAAGGCCGCCAGTGGCAGTGGCATCCAATAGGCGTGGCCGCCGATATAGAACCAGATCCGGGTGCGGACAAAAATCACCACCGTGGCAACAAACAAGGCCAGCCTGATATCCGGCAGGAAATGGTGGCTGAAGAAATTCACATAGATCGCCACCGCAAGGCCCGTTGCCATCCAGAGCGGCGGGTAGGGGGCAAAGCGCATGTCAAACAGGCGGATCACCCGCGCCATGTAGGACCCCACCGAGGCATACATGAAGCCCGAGAACAGCGGCACGCCCCAAAGTTTCGCCAGACCATCACCGGGATAGGCCCAGCTGCCGGCATCGACCTTGAAGATTTCCATGATCGTGCCGGTGAGATGAAACAACAGGATCACCCGCACCTCGCGCCAACTTTCCATGCCAGTGGCCAGAAACACCACCTGAAGCCCCAACGCATAGATCAAAAGCGCATCATAGCGTGCTAATGCCCAGTCCTCCTGCCAGATACGACTGGAGATCAACAGCCCACCCAGAAGCAGGATACCAAAGATCGCAGCCCAGCCCTGTTTCAGGGTGAACATCACAAATTCTGACAGATAATGCGGAAGCCGCGCGCGCATCCAGTCCCCAAGGGCGCGCTCAAGGCGGCGTGTGCGGTTGGCGCTGGCGGGCGTGTGGGGTGTCTGCTGGGTCATATGAGGGAAATGACTGTAAAACGGACATGAAGTCTATGTGCTTTTGACGCGCGGAGGACCTTTGAAGCCGGGATTTGCATTTTGGGGGACATGCGGCCTATAGACGGGCATAGCGTGAACGCGGTTCAGAAAATCGGATGGGCAAGATGACAACAAAGGCAGAGCAGCGCAGGGCGGACCTTCGTGAGAAGCTGGTGAATGCAGCAGAGGCGCGTATTCGCGACGCAGGCGTGACATCGCTCAGGGCACGGGATCTGGCCAAGGATGCAGGCTGCGCGGTGGGGGCGATCTACAACGCCTTTGACGATATGACAGCCCTGGTCATGGCGGTAAACGGGCGCACGTTTCAGCGCCTCGGGGCAGAGGTCGAGGCCGCCGTGGCCGCATCACAGGATGCGGTCGCCAGTGAACGGTTGATCCGGATGAGCGAAGCCTATCTGGACTTTGCCAGCGCCAACAATCGCCTGTGGCGCGCGTTGTTCGATCTGGAGCTGCCAGCCGACGGGGAAGTGCCCGATTGGTATCGCACCGCACTTGATCGCTTGTTTCAGCATATTGCCGGCCCGGTTGCCGAGCTGTTTCCCGATCAGCCCCGTGCGGAGCAGGCGTTGACCGTGCGGGCGCTGTTTTCTTCTGTGCATGGCATTGTGCTGCTGGGATTGGAAAACCGCATCTCTGGCGTGCCCCCGCAAGAGATCCGGCGCATGATTGCACTGGTGCTGTCACAGCTGACGGTAAGGTAAACCTTACCTTTGTGAACATTGTTCATTTTTGTTCTTGAACGACGTTCAGGAATTCCGTACATCCTCCATATGAACGATGTTCACGAATGGAGGAATGATCGTGTTCTCAACGCTCAAAACCCTGATGGTCGGTGCAAACCGCCGCGCCGAGACCCGGGTGCGCCAGCAGTTTTCCATCGAGTTGATCGAGGAAAAGATCGCCCAGGCCAATGATGATCTGAAGTCGGCCAAATCCACATTGGTCAGCCTTATCCAGAAGGAACGCGCCGAAGGGCGTCAGATTGCAACGCTGACAACGCGGATCAATGATCTGACCCTCCGCGCCAAAGCCGCACTGGCAGATGGGCGCGACGATCTGGCGACAACCGCCGCAGCCGCCATCGCCGAGATGGAAAACGAACGTCGCTTGCGTCAGGAGACACAAGCGCGCCTGGAAGCCCGCATTTTGCGTCTGCGCCAATCCGTGGAAACCGCCAGCCGCCGTCTGATCGACCTGCGTCAGGGGGCCATCGCTGCCAAGGCCGTGCGGGGCGAGCATCGCGCGCAGGCCTCTCTGGGACACGCGCTCCAGGGGCGGCCAATGGATGAGGCGGCGGAGCTTATTCAGGAGGTGCTGGGGCAGGAAGATCCCTTTGAGGCCTCGGAAATCCTCAACGAGATTGAAACCAGCCTCACGCCCCATTCCGTTGCAGATCAACTGGCAGACGCAGGCTTTGGTGCCGCCACCCGCAGCACTGCCAATGATGTGCTGAGCCGTCTGAAATCCGACAGCTGACCTGAAAACTCTGCGGGGCAAAGACGCCCCACTTCACATGGGCAAACGCCCGGTTTTACGCGACTAATTCCAAATCAAAGGACCTGACTCATGTCTAACATGCGCAACGAAAACGCCCTGATCACCAACCTCAACATTGCTGGCGTCGTCATCGCTTATGGGATGCTCGGCATTTCGCTCTGGCTCTCGACCGAGGTGCCGCTGTCGACCAAAGGGTATTGGGCCATGGGCATCCTGCTGCTGACCCTGAGCCTCATCAACGTGGTGAAGTACCGCTTTGACATCCGCCAGAGCGAAGACCGTATTCGCCGCATCGAGGACATTCGCAACGAGCGCATGCTGGAAGACGCGCTGAAAGAGCCGACGTCCGAGGGGTAACCCCTTACTTTCGAGTGGATATTTCGGGTCGGAGCCAGCTCAGATGAGCGGCTCCGACCCTATGTCTTCGATCAGCTCCGGTCCATCGTCCTCAATCCCGAACCGCGCCACCTGATGAAACCGCATGCGTCCGTCCCAATCGGTGCCGAGGTCTGATTTTGCCGTGTCCCGGTCCACCTCGCCACTCAGCCATGCCTGGAGCTGCCCATCTGCCAGAATGACCGGAGAGCGCGGGTGCAGGTGGGCCGTTTGCGTCAGCGCCGGGCGGGTCAGAATCGAACAGGTCCGAAGCCCGCTCTCCAGCCGTGTTTGCAGCCCTGCAAAGAACAGCATCGGCGCATTGCTTTGCGTGGTGATCCACCACGGTTGCTTTTTCCCTTTGTCGCCCGTCCATTCGAAATACCCGCTGGCCGGGATGGCGCAGCGGCTGGCACCGCGAAAGCTCGGCAGGGTGTCGGCGGTCTCGATCTTGGCGTTGAAGGTCGTGGCCTTCCAATCCTTCGGCGCGCCCTTGAACCACTGTGGCACCAGCCACCAGCGCGCATTGGCGGCGACGAGGGCGCCCTTGCGGACAAAAAGCGCATCTACGGTTTGGGTGGGTTTGACGTTCCAACTCATGACCAGATCGTCAGAGCCCTCCTCGCGGAGGATGTCGAGCCAGTCAAACTCGCCGCGCTGCCACGCCACGAATTGTTTCCACGTCAACTGGGGAAGGCCGATTCTACCACACATGCCAGTATGATAGCGGTCTCTGCGACACCGGGCAAAGGTGGCCCCCACAATGAAAAACCGCCGCGCAATCTGGCGCGGCGGTTTGATTTTTACCCGGAGTGGGGATGGGTCAGAGGTTCGGGTAGAGCGGGAAGCGGGCGCAGAGCGCCGCGACCTTGCCGCGCACCGCTTCTTCAACCGCGCCGTTGCCGTCTTCGCCGTTGGCGGCCAGACCGTCGACCACTTCGACAATCAACTGCGCGATTTCGCGGAACTCAGCCTCGCCAAAGCCACGGGTGGTGCCTGCCGGGGTGCCCAGACGAATGCCGGAGGTCACGGTGGGCTTTTCCGGGTCGAACGGGATGCCGTTCTTGTTGGTGGTGATATGCGCGCGCCCCAGGGCCTTGTCGACGATATTGCCGGTCACGCCCTTGGGACGCAGGTCGACCAGCATCACATGGGTGTCGGTGCCGCCGGTCACGATGTCCAGACCGCCCTTGATCAGCTCATCCGCCAGCGCAACCGCGTTTGCACGCACCTGTTTCTGGTAGGCCTTGAACTCGGGCTTCAGCGCCTCGCCGAACGCAGCCGCCTTGCCGGCGATCACATGCATCAGGGGACCACCCTGGATGCCCGGGAAGATGGCGGAGTTGAACTTCTTCGCCAGATCCGGGTTGTTGGTGACGATCATACCACCGCGCGGACCGCGCAGGGTCTTGTGGGTGGTGGTGGTGGCCACATCCGCATGCGGGAAGGGCGAGGGGTGCTCGCCTGCGGCCACGAGACCGGCGAAATGCGCCATGTCGACCATCAGCCAGGCGCCGACGCTGTCGGCCACGGCGCGGAACTTGGCAAAGTCGATCTGACGCGGAATGGCGGAACCACCGGCGATGATCAGCTTGGGCTGGTGCTCGGTGGCGAGCGCCTGCAGCTGGTCATAGTCGATCAGGTTGTCGTCTTCGCGCACACCGTAGTGGACCGCGTTGAACCATTTGCCGGACTGGTTCGGCGCCGCACCATGGGTCAGGTGACCGCCGGACGCGAGATCCATGCCCAGGATGGTGTCGCCGGGTTGCAGCAGCGCCTGGAACACGCCCTGGTTGGCCTGAGAGCCGGAGTTCGGCTGTACATTGGCGAATTCGCAGTTGAACAGCTGCTTGGCGCGGTCGATGGCGAGGTTTTCCGCCACGTCCACATGCTGGCAGCCACCGTAGTAGCGACGGCCCGGGTAGCCTTCGGCGTATTTGTTGGTCAGCACGGAGCCCTGTGCTTCCATAACGGCAGCGGAGACGATGTTCTCAGAGGCGATCAGTTCGATCTCGTCGCGCTGACGGCCAAGTTCGTCGGTGATTGCGCCGAACAGCTCCGGGTCGCGCTCCGAGAGGCTTTGGGTGAAGAAACCGGTGTCACGGGGGGTCTCAGTCATGCTGGCTCCGTCTGGTTGGGGGTGATCTTTGCGAGATTTCCTATCGGAAACTTCACAGATCTGAAAGGCTGTAAAGCGACGAAACGGGACAGGTGAACGGCAACTCTGGTCTTCGGGGAAAACCTGTGCTTGTTTCGGAACCGTTTGGACCCTTCCGGAAACAGGACCGCGCCTTATGAGAATCGCATTTCTGGCCAGCGAGGCCCCTTTGGCGCAAACGGCCCTGTCTGTTCTGAGCAAGCGCTATGGCTCTGTCGCGGTAGAGGCGGCGGATGTGATCGTCGCCCTGGGCGGCGATGGCTTCATGCTGCACACGCTGCGGGATACGGTAAACCTGAACATTCCGATCTATGGGATGAACCGTGGCACGGTGGGGTTCCTGATGAACTCCTACGGCGAGGGTGAGCTTCTGGAGCGGCTGGAGGCTGCCAGCGAGGAGATCATTCATCCCCTGCGCATGTGTGCCAAGGATCGCGCCGGCAAGATGCATGCGGCGATGGCGATCAACGAGGTGTCGCTGTTGCGGCAGGGGCCGCAGGCGGCCAAGCTGAAGATCTCGGTCGATGGACGTCAGCGCATGGCGGAACTGGTCTGCGACGGGGCGCTGGTGTCGACGCCTGCGGGCTCCACCGCCTATAATTTCTCCGCCCATGGTCCGATCCTGCCGATCGGGGCGGATGTGCTGGCCCTGACCGCGATCGCGGCGTTTCGCCCGCGGCGCTGGCGCGGGGCGTTGCTGCCAAGTGGTGCGACGGTGCGGTTCGACGTGATCGATGCGGCCAAGCGGCCGGTGATGGCGGAGGCGGATTCGGTGTCGTTCAAGGAAATAGACTGGGTCGAGATCCAGAGTGAACGCCGGATCAGCCACAAGATCCTGTTTGATCCCGGACATGGGCTGGAAGAACGGCTGATTTCCGAACAGTTCAACTGAGATCGATGCAAAGCGGGCGCGCTGGCGCGCGACTGGGTAAGCCCCGGACCGGTTGGTCCGGGGCCGTTGCCTCCGGCGGAGGTATTTAACAAAAAGATGAAGGGCAAAGGGCGGAGCCCTGCGTTACATCCGCTCCCACAACAGCGGTGCCATCTGACCGATGCGATCCTCGATGGCGATGGCGGCGTCTACCGCCATATCCTCGCGCCAGCGTTGGGCCACGATCTGCACATTGATGGGCTGCGGGCCTTTGGGCAGCTGCGCCAGCCGGGACGGGACGCAGGCGGCGGGCAGACCCATGTAGTTCATGGCGTAGGAATAGACCGCACAGCCGAGGACATCATGCGCGCCTTCGACGCCCTCGCGGTCGCGGTCCGGGGCAAAGAAGGGATGCGGCAGGAAAGGCGTCAGCACCAGCGGGTAGTCCGCCATGAACATCGCCCACTGACGGGCGTAGTGGCTGCGTTTGGCGTACATCTTCAGGAGGTCATCGCCGAGGAAGGGGGGGAACTCCTGAAAATAGGTGTCGAACATGGTGCGGATGACCTCGGACCCCATCGCGTCGAGATCCGGTTTCATCAGCGCGTGGATTTCGCCCATGAGTGCGCGATAGCCGGTACGTCCGGCCTCAAACACATTGGGGGGCTCGACCTCCTCGACGATATAGCCCGCATCCGACAAGGCATCGCAGGCCGCCAGCAGCGCGGCCTCCACCTCCGGGTGCAGATCGTAGCCATGGGTGTTGCGGGTGAAGGCCACCTTGATGGGGGTCTCCGGGGTGGGGCCTTGCCACAGGACCGGCGCATGGAAGGGATCGCGAATGTCTGGCGCGATCATTGCGGGCATCGACAGATGCAGGTCACACGCCGAACGGGTCATCAGCCCCTGCACGCTCATCAGCTGTGCCAGCAATCCGCGTTCGGCTTTTTGGCTCGGGTTCCAGGCCGGCACGCGGCCAAAGCCCGGTTTAACCGTCACCGCGCCATTGGCAGCCGCGGGAAAGCGCAGGGAGCCGCCGATGTCATTGCCATGCGCCAGCGGGCCGATCCCGGCCATGACTGCGGCACCGCCGCCACCCGAGGAACCGCCAGGAGAGATATGCCGCCCCCAAGGGTTATGGGTGCGCCCATAAAGCGGATTGTCGGTATCCGCGCGGAAGGAAAACTCCGGCGTGTTGGTGCGCCCGATCACAACCGCGCCCGCACGTTCCAGATTTTGCACCACCGGAGCATCATCGGGTGCGATCAGATCCTTGAGTGCGGGAATGCCGTTGGAGGTGGCGTGGCCGGTCTGGTCCACGTTGATCTTGATCGTCACCGGCACGCCATGCAACGGCCCGCGTGCGGCCTCTGGCGTGCTGTCCAGAACCTCGGCCCGGGCAAGCGCCTCATCGCGCAGATCCTCAACCACCGCGTTGAGGGCCGGGTTCACCGCATCCATCCGCGCCAATGCGGAGGCAACCGCCTCGCTGGGGCGGACCGCGCCACTGCGGGTCAGGGGGGACAGTTCAGTTGCGCTCAGGCGCCAAAGTTCCTGATTTGACATGTTAATAATCTCCTTGAGGGCGAGCCTAGTGCCGGTTCCCCGGGCAGGGAAGGGCAAATTCCGGGCACAGCGCGCCCGCCTTTTGGAGCACGGCCCATTGCGGGGGGATGAAAAATAATCTGCATCCCGCGGGAACAACTGCGGGCCGGCGGCGTTATCAGGTCAAGCAGCAAGCGTTTGAAAACGCACTGTGATCCGACCTGAGCTTAAAGGAGCAGAGATCATGAACTGGGATATTATCGAAGGCAAGTGGAAGCAACTCAAGGGTGAGACGCAGACCCAGTGGGGCAAGCTGACCGAAGACGAGATCGATCAGGCCGCAGGGGACCGTTCGAAGTTGGCGGGTCTCATTCAGGAGCGCTATGGCGTGGCCAAGGATGAGGCCGAGCGTCAGATCGACGAATTTGCGGAGCGCCTCAAAGATCGTGTCTGATCTTGGGCGTTGCACTGGCGACATTGGCAAAAGCGGCCCTCAGCGGGGCCGCTTTCTGCTTGCGTGTTACCGGCTTGCGTAGCCGAGGCTTTGCAGGGCGGTGGTGATCTCATCGAGAATGGCCGGATCATCAATGGTGGCCGGCATCTTCCAATCGGAGCCATCGGCGATCGACACCATGGTCGCGCGCAGGATCTTGCCCGAGCGGGTCTTGGGCAGGCGATCCACCACGCAGGCGAGTTTGAACGCTGCCACCGGGCCGATCTTCTCGCGCACCAGTTTCACCACCTCTGCGGTGATCTCGGCATGGGGGCGGTTGCAGCCCGCATTGAGACATAGGAACCCCAGCGGCATCTGGCCCTTGAGCTGATCCGCCACGCCAATCACCGCACATTCCGCCACATCCGGGTGGCCTGCCAGAACCTCTTCCATCGCACCGGTCGACAGGCGATGGCCCGCGACGTTGATCACATCATCGGTGCGCGCCATGATGTAGAGATAGCCATCCGCATCCATCATCCCCGCATCGCCGGTCTCATAGTAGCCGGGGAAGGTGGTGAGGTAGCTTTTCTTGAACCGATCCTCGGCATTCCACAAGTTTGGCAGCGTTCCGGGGGGCAGGGGCAGTTTGACCGCAATCGCGCCAAGCTCTCCCGGTGGCATGGGATGGCCACCCTCATCCAGGATCTGCACGTCATAGCCGGGCATCGGCACTGCCGGAGAGCCCAGTTTCACCGGCAGTTCCTCGATCCCGAGCGGGTTGGCGGCAATGGACCAGCCGGTTTCTGTCTGCCACCAGTGATCAATCACCGGCACACCCAGCTGGTCTTGCGCCCAGGTGATGGTGTCGGGGTCTGCGCGTTCACCGGCCAGATAGACCTGCTCCAGGCAAGAGAGGTCGTATTTGCCGACAAACTTGCCATTGGGATCTTCGCGTTTTACGGCGCGGAAAGCGGTGGGCGCGGTGAAAAAGCTCTTGACCTTATGTTCCGAGATCACCCGCCAGAAGGTGCCAGCGTCGGGCGTGCCCACGGGCTTGCCCTCAAAGACCACAGTCGTGTTGCCGTGGATGAGGGGGCCGTAACAGATGTAGCTGTGACCCACGACCCAGCCCACGTCGGACGCGGCCCAGAACACATCGCCGGGGTCGACGTTATAGATGTTCTTCATCGACCAGTTGAGCGCCACCAACTGCCCGGCGGTGTGGCGGATCACGCCCTTGGGCTGCCCGGTGGTGCCCGAGGTATAGAGGATATAGGAGGGATGATTGCCCTCGACCGGCACACAGTCCGCGGGCTCCACGCCATACTGGAATCCGTGCCAGTTTACATCGCGGCCCTCGATCAGCTCTGCCACTTCCTGCTCGCGCTGGAAGATCACGCAGAAGTCGGGCTTGTGGGTTGCCAGGTCAATCGCCCCATCCAGGAGCGGCTTGTAATGCACGGTCCGTCCCGGCTCGATCCCGCAGGAGGCGGCGATGATCGCCTTGGGGGTGGCATCATCAATCCGCACCGCAAGCTCCGAGGAGGCAAAGCCGCCAAAGACCACCGAATGCACCGCGCCGATGCGGGAACAGGCAAGCATCGCCTCCAGCGCCTCGGGGATCATCGGCATGTAGATGATGACGCGGTCGCCTTTCTCCACCCCCTTGGCCCGCAGCGCACCGGCCAGTGTCGCAACCCGGTTGCGCAGCTCGACGAATGAAATCTCGCGCTTGGTGTGGGTGACGGGGCTGTCGTAGATGATCGCGGTCTGCTCGCCGCGCCCGGCCTCAACATGGCGGTCGACGGCATTGTAGCAGGTGTTGACCTTGGTATCGGCAAACCACTCATACAGCCCGCCACCCAGATCGCTCAGCGCCTTGGTCGGGGCCTTGTCCCAGCTGATGGCGTTTGCAGCCTCCATCCAGAACCCCTCCGGATCTGATTTCCACTGCGCGTACACCTCAGAATAGGTCATGGGGGTCCTCCTCACTGTCTCCTCCGCGTCAGAGCCTAGGCGGAGGGTTCGAAGTCCCGCAAGCGTGCTGCGCGACCCTGCGTCACATTGGAGCGGATTTGCGGAATATTTTGCCCCGATGGATTGCAAAGATTTGCAAAGCCTCTGGGATACAAGAGTTTCGCTAAGTAACTTGCCGGTTTCTGCAAATTTGCAAAACTGGTGTTTGCGCTCGCAGTTGAAAACGGCAGGTGGTGTAGACTGGTGCGACTCACCTGTGTCGGGGCTGTTTCAAAGGAATTCTGCCCCGGTCTCGAATAATGCGCCGCCCTTGATCGTTATCCCGGCACAAAGGAGAAACGTTCATGACCAAATCATTTCTGATCCCCCTGTTTGCGGCCGCGATGCTGGCGGCGCAATCGGCGCTGGGCGCGCCGGCCGTGTTCGATTTGAACACGGATAAAAGCGTGGTGGCCTTCACCTATTATCTGGATGGCACCCCGACCGAAGGCCAGATGCCGGTGAGTGCTGCGGAGCTCTCGCTGGATCTCGACAACATCGCGGCCAGCCAGATCGACGTGACGCTCAGCCCGGGCGGCGCGCGGGCCGGGTTCCTGATCGCGACCGAAGCCTTGAAGAGCGCCGGCGTGTTGGATGTGCGGCGTCATCCGAGTATCCGGTTTGTGGCGCGCAAGATCACCGGGTCGCTGGCCGGGGCGCAGGTGTTCGGGGATCTGACGGTGAAGGGCGTGACACAACCGGTGACCCTGTCGGCGCAGCTGTATCGGCAACGCGGGACCGATGCGGGGGAGCGGGACCACCTGGCGATCCTGCTGACCGGCAGCCTTGATCGTACCGCATTTGGCGCGGCGGGCTATCCGGAACTGGTCGGCTCGCAGATCGATCTGCGCATTCTGGCCCAAGTGGACCGGGCGAGCCGCTGAGGCAACGGTCCCCTGTACGCAACGCTCAAGACAGGCGGGGCCGAGTTGGCCCGCCTGTCTTGGTCTTGTCTGTCCGGCCCTAGCCGTAATGCGCCACAGGGGTGCCAGCGATGGCCGCCATGTTCAAAAGGCCGCGCGCCGTGATCGAGGGTGACACGATATGCGCGCGGTTGCCCATGCCCATCAAGATCGGCCCGACCTCCAGCCCGCCAGAGCGCATCTTCAGAATGTTGCGCACGCCAGAGGCCGCATCCGCATGGGCAAAGACCAGCACATTGGCGGCCCCTTCCAGACGCGAATTGGGGAAGATCCGCGCGCGCAGCTCCGGGTCGAGCGCGGTGTCGATGTTCATCTCACCCTCATAGATAAAGTCGCGACGCTTATCATCAAGGATTTCCAGCGCCGCGCGCAGGCGGGCACCAGTGTCGCATTGGATATTGCCGAACTGGCTTTGTGAGCAGAGCGCGATCTGCGGTGTCAGGCCAAACCGGCGCACATGGCGTGCGGCACCGATCACCGTCTCGGCGATCTCTGCGGGGGTCGGTTCGATCCGCACCTGGGTGTCGGCAATGAACAGGGGCCCGTCTTCGAGGATCATCATCGACAGCGCGCCATGCGGCGCATAGGAACCGCCGCCCAGGATCTGTTGCACATAATTCAGGTGCCAGCGGTATTCGCCAAAGGTGCCGCAGATCAGGCTGTCCGCCTCACCGCGATGCACCATGATGGCGCCGATGGCGGTGGTGTTGGTGCGTAGGATCGCCTTGGCGAGATCCGGGGTTACCCCCTGGCGCTGCATGATGCGGTGGTAGCTGGTCCAGTAGTCGCGGTAGCGCGGATCGTTTTCCGGGTTCACGATCTGCACGTCCTGTCCGGGCCGGATCGACAGGCCAAGCCGTTCGGCGCGGCTCTCGATCACCTCGGGGCGTCCGATCAGGATCGGGGTTTCGGTGGTTTCGCGCAGGATCTCCTGCGCAGCCCGCAATACGCGCTCGTCCTCGCCCTCGGCAAAAACGATCCGGCGGGCCGCGGCGCGGGCGGCCTCGAACACCGGTTTCATCAGAAGGGCGGATTTGAACACGCTCTGGTTCAGTTTTGCCCGATAGGCGCCGAGGTCCTCCATCGGGCGCTTGGCCACGCCGCTGGACATGGCGGCACTGGCCACGGCGGAGGACACGACGGCCACAAGACGCGGATCAAAGGGCTTGGGGATCAGGTAATCGGCCCCGAATGTCAGCTGTTCGCCCTTGTAGGCGGCGGCGGCTTCGGCAGAGGTGGTGGTGCGCGCCAGCTCTGCGATGCCGTCGACACAAGCGATCTGCATCTCGTCGTTGATCTCGGTCGCACCGACATCCAGCGCGCCGCGGAAGATGAACGGAAAGCACAGCACGTTGTTGACCTGGTTGGGAAAATCGCTGCGCCCGGTGGCGATGATTGCGTCAGGTGCCACCTTGCGCGCCACATCCGGCATGATCTCGGGCGTCGGATTTGCCAGCGCAAAAATGATCGGACGTTTGGCCATTTTTGCGACCATTTCGGGCTTTAGCACGTTGGGGCCGGAAAGGCCGAGGAACAGGTCCGCGCCGTCTATCACCTCATCCAGCGTGCGCTTGTCTGAGGCCTGGGCAAAGGCCGCCTTGTGCGGGTTCATATCCTCTTCGCGGCCCTCATGGACCAGCCCGTGAATATCGCAAAGCCAGACGTTTTCGCGCTTCACGCCGAGTTTGAGCAGCATATTGAGGCAGGCAATCCCCGCCGCGCCACCACCAGTGGAGACGATCTTGATGTCTTCAAACTTCTTGCCGGCCACATGCAGCGCGTTTTTTGCAGCAGCACCCACAACAATTGCTGTGCCGTGCTGATCGTCGTGAAACACAGGGATGTTCATCCGCTCGCGGCAGAGTTTTTCGACGATAAAACAATCCGGTGCCTTGATGTCTTCAAGGTTCACCGCGCCAAAGGTCGGCTCCAGCGCGCAGACGATATCAGCCAGTTTTTCCGGATCGCTTTCGTTCACCTCGATATCGAAGCAGTCGATATTGGCGAAATTCTTGAAGAGGACCGCCTTGCCCTCCATCACCGGTTTGGAGGCCAGCGCGCCGATGTTGCCAAGGCCCAGAACCGCTGAACCGTTCGACACCACTGCAACCAGATTGCCGCGGGCGGTGTAGCGCGCGGCGTTGACCTCATCCTCCTTGATCTCGACGCAGGCCTCGGCCACGCCGGGGGAGTAGGCGCGGGCAAGGTCATTGCCGGTGGCCAGCGGCTTGGTGGCGCGGATTTCCAGTTTACCGGGACGCGGGAACTCGTGATACCGCAGGGCCGCGTCGCGCAGGGATTCCGAAGTCTTGTCGGTCATGAATAGGCGCTCCTGATGGTGATAGTTTAGTGTTAAACTATCTTGGGGCTCAGGGGAACAGGCTTTCCGCGCCTTTGTGGGCAGCGGCAGAGAAGCGCTGAAGCGGCCCTCGCCGACCCGTCTGAGGCGACGCCATGTCGGGAGAAGGGGGCGCTCCCGCCCCCGCGCGGGCCAGCGCCTGCGGCGTGACCCGCTGGCGGCGTTGGGCCGCGCCCGCAGCCCGCAAGGCGCGCTGCGGGCGGTGGCGCGCGACGCGACCGGATCACGCGTAAAGACCGCCGGGCAGGGGAGACGGGGAGGCAGGAGACGCTTCGGGCCACAGAGCCCACCCGCAACGATGCGCGAAGGCCAGTGAGGCGAGGACCCGCCGGCCTTCGTCCTTGAATACCGTGCGGGGAGCGCGCAGGGTGGCGACACGTCACGATATCACCAGCCTCAAGGGAGTGCACCATGGCCGACACGGTCGCCGAGATCCTTCTGCCCACATCAGAGTTGAGGGATGATATTCCCTTTTATACCAAGGTTCTGGGAATGAAGCTCGACATGATCTACCCGGCGGACGACCCGCGCGTGGGGGTGTTTTCCGGCCATGGGTTGCGGGTGCGGATCGACCGGGATGCACAGACCGCGCCCGGGGTCATCCGGATCTTGACCGATGATCCCGATGGCTTTGCCGCGGGGCAGCGCGATCTGGCTGCGCCCAATGGGACACGGGTTCTGATCGACGCGCGCAATCCCCCGCTGGTGATGCCCGCAACCGTGCACAGTTTTGTCGTGCGACGGCTGAAGGACCAGGCTCCGTGGATCATCGGACGCGCGGGCATGCACTATCGTGACCTGGTGCCGGACCGGCTGGGGGGCTCGATCATTGCCAGCCATATCCGCATTCCGGACGGCGGCCCGGTGCCGGATATGGTGCATTTTCACAAGGTCGGGTTTCAGCTGATTTTCTGCATCCACGGCTGGGTTGATGTGGTCTACGAGGATCAGGGCGACAAGATGCGGCTCACCGCCGGGGACTGCTTTATCCAGCCGCCGGAGATTCGTCACCGGGTTCTGGAAGCCAGCGATAACGTGCAGGTGATCGAGATCGGCGTGCCTGCGGAGCATGTCACCGAGATCGACCACGATATGCGCCTGCCGACGCCGCATTACCGGCCGGAGCGGGAATGGGACGGGCAGCGCTTTGTCCACAACAGGGCCGAGGGCGCGGCGTGGCAGGCGTTCCGATTGCCCGGGTTTCTGTGCCGTGACACCACCATTGCCGAGAACACCAAGGGCGTTGCCGGAGTGCAGGTGGTACGTCCGGCCCCCGATGGGGGCACCAGCCCCTGGGCGGCGCATGATACCGATATTCACTTTGCCTTTGTGATGGCGGGCACGGTGACGCTGGAAGGAGAGGGCCGGGCGCCCTATGATCTGGAACAGGGCGATGCCTTTGTGATCCCGCCGCATATGAAGACCCGGCTCAGTGCCGCCTCGACGGATCTGGAGATCCTGGAGGTCACCTTGCCCGGGCAATTCGACACCGCGCTGGAGCAGGAGGCGGAGCCGCAGCGGGCTTGACCTTCGCCGGCAGATCTTATTTGACCATTTGGTCAAAATAAGAGCAGATACCAGCGGGGCCGCCATGCCGGCTCCGTCATCAATTCGGAACACCGCCGCAAGAGCACCTTGGCGCCGGTGTCGCAACTGGGAGTGCAGCCATGTCTCACGTCGAAAAATCCACCAGCTCGTTGCGGTCCTCTGCGGCTGCGGTGCGTGAGAATGCCCATGCACCCTATTCGAATTTCAAGGTCGGCGCGGCGATCCGGGCCGCATCCGGTACCGTCTATGTGGGCTGCAACGTCGAGAATGTTGCCTACCCCGAAGGCACCTGTGCCGAAGCGGGCGCCATTGCCGCGATGGTTGCGGCGGGCGAGACCGAACTGCTGGAGGCCTATGTCATCGCCGATTGTCCCAGCCCGGTGCCGCCCTGTGGCGGTTGTCGCCAGAAGCTGAAGGAATTTGGTGCCGCCGATGTTCCGGTCACGCTGGCCACAACCGACGGCACGGAGATGGAGACCACCATCGGGGCCCTGCTGCCCGGTGCCTTTGACGCGGGCCATATGGAACGGAGCTGAGAGCGATGGATGCACGATCTGTCATCGCCAAGCTGCGCCAGCGTCAGGTGCCCACCGCGCCGGAGCTGTCGTGGTTTGCCGAGGGGCTGGCCGGAGGCGCGGTGAGTGATGCGCAGGCGGGCGCCTTTGCCATGGCCATCTGTCTGACCGGCCTGCCGGCCGAGGCGCGTTCGGCCCTGACATTGGCCATGCGCGACAGCGGTGATGTGCTGCATTGGGATTTGCCGGGGCCGGTAGTGGACAAGCATTCCACCGGCGGGGTTGGCGATTGTGTCTCGCTGCTGCTGGCGCCGGCCCTGGCGGAATGCGGGGCCTTTGTGCCGATGATCTCGGGTCGGGGGCTGGGGCATACCGGCGGTACGCTGGACAAGCTGGAGGCCATTCCCGGCCTGTCCACCCAGGTGCCGCAGGAGCGTCTTGCCAAGATCGTGGGGGACGTCGGCTGCGCGATCATCGGGGCGACCGCACGGATCGCCCCAGCGGACAAGCGGCTCTATGCGGTGCGAGATGTGACGGCCACGGTCGAGAGCCTCGACCTGATCACGGCGTCGATCCTGTCGAAGAAACTGGCAGCCAGCCCGCAGGCGCTGGTGCTGGACGTGAAGATCGGCTCCGGCGCGTTTATGAAAACGGTCGAAGAGGCCCGTGCTCTGGCGGTGTCTCTGGTGGAGACGGCCAAGGCTGCGGGCTGTCCGACGCAGGCGCTGATCACCGATATGAACCAGCCGCTGGTGCCCGCGCTTGGCAATGCGCTGGAAGTGGCGGAGGTGATGCGGGCGCTGACCGGGCAAAGCCGTGGAGCAATTATCGACATTACTGTCGCGCTGGGAGGCGCGCTGTTGCATCAAGCGGGGCTTGCCGACAGTGCCACGGCCGGAGAGGCGCAGATCGCGGCGGTGCTTGCCGACGGGCGCGCGGCGGAACGTTTTGCCCGGATGGTGGCGGCCCAGGGTGGGCCGGTCGGGTTTGCCGACGACTGGGCACAGCTGTTGCCGGAGGCCCCTGTTATTCACGAAGTGACGGCGCAGACCTCCGGGCAGATCGCGGCGATCGACGGTGAGGCGCTGGGGCTGGCGGTGGTGCGGCTTGGTGGTGGGCGCATGGTGGAGAGCGACCGGGTCGACCCGGCGGTGGGCATCGCGGATCTGCTGCCCCTGGGCAGCGCTGTTGCCCCGGGGGATGTGATCGCCCGCATCCATGCCGCCCGCGCCGAGGATGCGCAGCAGGCGGCGTCGGCCCTGCGGGCGGCGGTGACCGTCGCGCCTGCGGCCCCCGATCTGCCGCCGCTGCTGCATGAAAGGATCTTCTGATGGCACGTGCATTCCTGGTGGTGATGGATTCGGTCGGGATCGGCGGTGCGCCGGACGCCGGCGCCTATTTCAACAAGGATCTGCCCGATCTGGGCGCCAACACCGTGGCGCATATCGCCCAGGCCTGTGCGGAAGGGCGCGCCGAGGAAGGGCGCAGCGGCCCGCTCCGGGTGCCGACGCTGGATCGGCTGGGGCTGGGCGCGGCGCTGCGTCTTGCCACGGCCCAGCCCGCGCCCGGGCTGGAGGCGGAGCCGGTCGGGCTCTGGGGCGCAGCCCGCGAGATCAGCACCGGCAAGGACACCCCCTCGGGGCATTGGGAGCTGGCGGGGCTGCCGGTGCCCTGGGCCTGGCACTACTTCCCCGAGGACGGCGATGCCTTTGACGCCGATCTGGTCGCGCATGTGGCGCAGGCGGCGGGCACCACGGGCGTGTTGGGCAATTGTCATGCCTCCGGCACCGAGATCATTGCAAAGCTGGGCGAGGCCCATATGCGCAGCGGCCTGCCGATCTGCTATACCTCTGCCGACAGCGTCTTTCAGATCGCGGCGCATGAGGAGAGCTTTGGCCTCGACCGGCTGCTGGCACTCTGTGCCGAGGTGGCGCCCTTCCTGCACCGGATGCAGGTCGGTCGCGTGATTGCGCGGCCCTTTGTCGGTACGGCAGAGACCGGGTTCACCCGCACCGCCAACCGACGCGATTTTGCGATCACGCCACCGGCACCGATCCTGACGGATTGGGTGCAGGCCGGCGGTGGCCGTGTGCACGGGATCGGCAAGATCGGCGACATCTTCTCCATGCAGGGCATAAATACTCTGGCCAAGGGTACCGATGCGGAGCTGATGAACCATCTCCGTGCGGCGGTGAGCAGCGCCGAGGAGGGCAGCCTGACCTTTGCCAATTTTGTCGAATTCGACAGCCATTTCGGGCACCGGCGTGACATTTCGGGCTATGCCCGCGCGCTGGAGTGGTTTGATGGTGAAATCGCCCGCGTCCTGGAGGAGCTGCGCGACGGGGACCTGCTGATCCTGACCGCCGATCACGGCAACGATCCAAGCTGGCCCGGCTCCGACCATACCCGCGAGCAGGTGCCGGTGCTGATCGCAGGGGCGGGCACAGGCAGCATCGGCAGCATCCGCTTTGCCGATGTCGCAGCCTCTGTTGCCGCCCATCTGGGGGTCCCTGCGCAGGGGCCCGGGCGGAGCTTTCTGCCCGCGTGAACCACCGGCGTGCGCCGGAAAACGCCTTGCCTGTCCCCGGGTGCGGCGCTTAAGAGAACCAAAAGCAAAATGGAGAGCGCCCGATGAGTGACCACCTGACCGTCGTTGACCACCCGCTGGTGCAGCACAAGCTGACCATCATGCGCGACAAGGCCACATCCACTTCGGAATTCCGCCAGTTGCTGCGCGAACTGACCCAGCTGCTGGCCTATGAGGTCACACGCGAACTGCCCCTGACCACCACCACCATCGAAACCCCGATGGAGGAGATGGAAGCGCCGATCCTGGCGGGCAAGAAACTGGCGCTGGTGTCGATCCTGCGCGCAGGCAACGGCATGCTCGACGGGGTGCTGGAACTGGTGCCCTCGGCGCGGGTCGGGTTTGTCGGCATGTACCGGGATGAAGAGACGCTGGAGCCGGTGCAATACTATTTCAAGGTGCCGCAACAGATCTCGGACAGGATGGTGATCGCGGTGGATCCGATGCTGGCCACCGGCAATTCCTCGGTCGCGGCGATCGATCTGTTGAAGAAGGCGGGGGCGAACAATATCCGCTTCCTGTGCCTGCTGGCCTCGCCCGAAGGGGTGGCCCGCATGAAGGAGGCGCATCCGGATGTGAAGATCATCACGGCCTCGCTGGATCGCCAGCTGAACGAGAAGGGCTATATCCTGCCCGGTCTGGGGGACGCCGGGGATCGTATGTTCGGGACCAAGTAACGCCCGACCTACAGGGCGCGCGCAGGGCCATTCCGGCACCGCCCGCGCGCGTCTGCCCCGGGGCCCGAGCGGGCCTGTCGGATCTGAGCGCCGGGTTGTGGCGACGATCTGCCGGAACCTGCCATATTGTTGCCAGCATTTCCTTTACTCAGCGGGGCTTTTCAGGCATCCTGCCGCCATATATTGTGGGGCAGTTCCATGAAAATAACTAGAATTACGGCAGTATCCCTTATCTGGGCGGTTTCAGGTGGGGCGGGTCTTTACGCGCAGACCATTCAGCCCATCGCGCGCCCGGCGGAGGTCCCTCCGGCGTCATTTGAGGGGCGTCAGTTCGTGGACAGCAAAGGCTGTGTGTTTATCCGTGCCGGTGTCGACGGCAATGTCGCGTGGATTCCGCGGGTGAACCGGGCGCGACAACAACTCTGCGGTGCCACGCCGACAGAGATCGCCGGGGCCCGTCCCGCCGCGGAGGTTCCCCCGTCACCGGCCCCCGAAGTGATCTCATTGGCGCCCGGAACCGCAGCAGGATCCGACGCGGCCACCGCGCCTGCCGCCTCCGCAGCTACCTCTGTCGCGCCGGTGACGCCGGTGGTGAAACCGCAACGCGCGGCCGAGAGCACCTCTGCGGCGCAGACGGCGGTGAACCTGTCGCCGGTGCGCCCCGCCCGCCCGGTCTCCGCGCCCCGGGCGCCCACATCCGGCACCCGGCCTGCGGCGGTTCCCGTCGCGCGCCCGCAGACCGCCGCGGCATCCGCCGATCCCTTGTCGCGCATCACGCCAAACACCCGCATCCTGCCGGTTCATATCTATCTCGAACGTCGCAAGAGCGAGGGCCTGCAGGTGCCCGAGGGGTATCGCGTGGTGTGGGAAGATGACCGCCTGAACATCCACCGCGCCGAGCAGACCATTCGTCCCACGGTTCTCAGTGATCGCATGGTTGTCCCGGACGGGTACGCCCCTGCCGATCGCGCCGACAACCGCATGAATGCCCAGCGGGGTGTGCGGACCCCACAGGGCGATGCGCAGATGGCGCAGGTCTGGAGCGAAGAGCTGCCCCGTCGGCAGGTCGAGCGACCGCTGGACAAGACCCCCTTTGTCCTGTGGGACGCGAAAGCGAAATATGGCATCGTGCCGCCGCGCCGGGGTGGGCCCGGGTCCGCCATCTCGAGCCGCTCTGCTCCCGATGCGACCTTGCCCGAGGTCGCTCCCGTGGCGCGCCGTTACGTGCGTGCCGCAACCCTGTCGGATCCGGCCGAAGCCCGGCGCGTGGCGCGGGATCTTGCCTCTGCCACCGGATTGCAGATGCGGCTGGGTACGTTGAAGCGGAACGGTCAGACCTACAAGGTCGTGCTTGCCGGTCCCTTCACGGTCGGAGCTCAGCAGGCGCTTCAGCGCATTCGTGCGGCTGGCTTCAGCGGCGCGCGCCTCAGCAAATAGGCGTGCGCAGGCGCAAGGGCGACCAGCTGCCAAGCTGACCCACGCAGGGCGGAACCTCGGTGCCGAAGCGGATATCGTGTTTTGGGGACATAAGGTTGGGCGCTTCAGCGCCGGGGGCTTACCCTAGCCGCAGATGTTCTGCAACTGCACCCAATCCCGGTCGTTCAGCACCGGCGCCAATTCCCGCCCGGCCATCGGATCGGCTTCGATCAGTCCCAGCGTGGTTTCACCGGTTACATCGCGGGCGTAGGCATAGGGGGTGGAGGGAATGGCCGCGCGGGCAAATTCTGCCAGCAGGGTCTCCACATCGACCCCGGGGCGCGGCGAGGCCAGCATGGTCTCCGAATAGCGGTCCAGGGTCTCGCGCCGGATTTCGCCGGTGGTCAGCAGGCGGAAGGTGGCGCCGATGCCGCCAATGTCGAGGATCTCGGCCATCGGATCGCGCGTATCAGCTCGCACATGCTCCACCAGCACTGCACCGGCAGCCACCGCCGGGTCTTCGTAGTCTTCGACAAAGGAGCGGTGGATCAACACGATGCCGCCGGGCAAGGTCAGGCTCTCGGCAATCCCGGAGCGCAGCACCACCACGCGGCGCACATCGGTGCGATCCGCGAGCTTTCTCAGGATCGGTTCCGCTTCGGCCGTGGAGCAGGCCTGCCCGGAGACCCGCTCGATGCGCCCGAGAAGGGCCTGGCCAATGGCCTTGCGATGCACATCCGACACCGCCGCGAGGGTCTGCGTGCGCATGGTCTGTGGCAGGCCAAAGGCCAGTAGCGTGGCAACACAGGCCAGAATGCCAAGACCGCCATAGAGCCGCAGCCTTCCGGGATGCGGGCGCGCGCGGTCGATGGCGGTCTGCACCGTCTCGATCGCCTCGCGCATGGTGACCTCATCCTCGGCCAGTTCCAGCGTTTCGCCGGGGTCGCCGTCGGGATGATAGAGGGCAGGAAACGCGCCCGGATTGGCCCGCTCGACCGCAGCCAGCGACCAATGGGCGAGGGGGCGATCCTGCATATCGGTGATGGTGAGCGTCGCATCCCCGAGCGAGACAATCACGTCGCGCCGCTGCTCTGACGGCGAAGGCCGCCAGATGCCCACCGCCTCAAGCCGCTGAAATTCACGGAGTACCGTCATCGACCGGGATTGCCTGCTCCTGTTGTTCTAGATGGTATTTAACATGCAAGCCGCATCGGCGGCAAACCGCTTTGCGGCTCAAATGGCGGCACTTGAGTGTTTTTCTAAGCGTTGAGAGGGCGTTGAGGTGGAAAGGAGCCGGATGTGGACGTGCAAGACGTGCCGTTGGACTGTTGATGATCATACCCGAGGGCGCCTGCGAAGGCAGACGGGCGGGATGATGTGTCAAACTTGATACCATTCATTTGTGTTGCGCGTCACGAATGAACAGTCTGAGGCCGAACCGACCTCCATTGCACACAGATACAATGTCTGCTTCAAATTGGTTTACAGCGCGGAAAGGGTATACATTGTTCAAACGATTGTTCGGCAAACGGCAATTTCAGTACAAGTGCAACGCGTGTGGTGAGTTTCACCAAGGGGCGCCGTCGTTTTCGTTTCAGTTTCCGACATACTATTTCGATGTCCCCGAGGGGAACCGAAAAGATCGGACTGTCGCCTCGGATGATCTTTGTCACATTAAACCTGCAAAAGATGACGACCAAGGCGACGAGATTTTCTGTATTCGTGTTGTCCTTGAGATCCCGATCCAAGGTGCCGATGCCCCATTTACCTGGGGAGTTTGGGTTACTCAGTCTAAAGACAGCTTCGAAAAATACGTTGAAACCTTTGGTCAAGATCAGTCGTCGCTCGGGAGCTTTGGGTGGTTGCCCGTCGACATGCCGTTTTACAATCTATCTGATGCTGGCGCTCCTCTTGAGCACCTTGAATGTGATATTCAATGGAGTGCGAAAGGGCAAAGACCAAAGGCCTATCTTTGGGACAGTTCCCATCCGCTTTCCATTGATCAACGCGAAGGGATCAGCTGGCGAAAGGCAATAAAAATTGCCAAGCTCGCAAATCACGCGTGCTCAAGGAAAGACCAGGTCGCTTAACAAAGGAAGGCCGACATTCGCGTAGTCGCTGCGAACTGGTGCTTCCTCCCGCGTGGTATCCATCTATGAATGGCAGGGTGATTGTCAGCAATCGCAGCTTCACGCTCGATCTGACAGATCTTCGCCATCCAGTCTCATTTCACAAAAGCGTTCCCAATCCGCGGCTGGAGGTCGCCCTCAACTCCCCCCAGCGAACCGCTTCCTCAGTTCGAACTTCTGGATCTTTCCGGTCGAGGTCTTGGGCAATTCCCCAAAAACCACCGCTTTCGGAGTCTTGAAACCGGCAAGCGTCTGGCGGGCGAAGGCGATCAGGGCGGCTTCGTCGACCACTGCGCCCTCTTTCAGCTCCACAAAGGCACAGGGCACTTCGCCCCATTTTTCGTCGGGCTTTGCCACCACCGCAGCAAGGTTCACATCCGGGTGGCCCATCAGCACACCTTCGACCTCTACGGAGGAGATATTCTCTCCGCCTGAAATGATGATGTCCTTGGCCCGGTCGGCGATCTGGATATAGCCATCGGGATGCTGCACCGCGATGTCGCCGGAGTGGAAATAGCCGCCGGCAAAGGCCTCAGCGGTGGCCTCCGGGTTCTTCAGATAGCCTTTCATGACCGAATTGCCGCGCATCACGATCTGTCCTTGCGTCTGACCGTCCTTGGCGACTTGCGTCAGGGTCTCGTCCAGAACCGTGACATCTTCCATCATCGGAAAGGCCACGCCCTGACGGGCCTTGATCGCGGCACGCCCGGCGGTGTCGAGCGTGTTCCAGCTGTCGCCTTTCCAGAGGCATTCGGTGACATGGCCATAGGTTTCCGTCAGCCCGTAGACCTGTGTGACGTGAAACCCCAGTCGTTCGATCTTTTCCAGCGTCGCCGGGGCAGGGGGCGCGCCTGCGGTAAAGACTTCAACCGTGTGGTCAAAAGCGCGCCGCTCCGCATCCTTGGCGTTGACGATCATATTGAGCACGATCGGCGCGCCACCAAAATGGGTCACGCCCTCATCGGCGATGGCATCATAGATCGCCTCGGCGGTTGTGTTGCGGCAGCAGACCACGGTGCCACCCAGCACCGGCATCATCCACGTGTGGTTCCAGCCGTTGCAGTGAAATAGCGGCACGATGGTCAGATAGACCGGGCGCATCTGCAGCCGCCACGAGATCACGGTGCCCATGGTCATCAGATAGGCGCCGCGATGGTGATAGACCACGCCCTTGGGCCGCCCGGTGGTGCCGGAGGTGTAGTTGAGCGCGAGGCTTTCCCATTCGTCCTGGGGCGTGATCCAGTCGAAATCATGAGGCGCCGCGGCGAGGAGTTCATCATAGGTGGCATGGCGTCCGCTCGCGGGCACACCCGCCTCGGGATCGGGCACCTCGATGAGGATCGGGCCCTCGCCCTGCATCCGCGCCTTGGCGGCCTCGGCCAGCTCCAGAAACTCACTGTCAACCAGCGCCACCTTGGCCTCTCCGTGGTCAAAGATATAGGCGACCGTGTCCACATCCAGCCGGATGTTGATTGTGTTGAGCACCGCACCACAGGCGGGCACGCCAAAATGCGCCTCGGCCTGCGCCGGGATATTCGGCAGCAAGGTCGCAACCACATCGCCGGGTGTCACCCCCATGCCGGCAAGCGCCGCCGCCAGTCGGGTACAACGATCATAATACTGCGCATAGGTGCGCCGGGTTTGGCCGTAGACCAGGGCCGTGTCCTCGGCAAAGACATGCGCCGCGCGCTGCAAGTGTGAGAGCGGCGTCAGCGGCACATAGTTCGCCGCCGTCCGTTCCAGCCCGGTTTCATCTGCCAGCCACCCCATGATTCCTCCTCCCGGTCTTGCCGATTTGCGCCTGAGACCGAATATTGCGCTGGAGATTTGAAAATTGAAAGAGATTGCGTGCCTGGGCGGTATTTCTACTGGATTCGCCCCATGTGCTCGGATGTTTCCCAATGCTCTGTAATGGGTTAGCCTCTGCGCATGATCCTTTCGCGCGGGCGCAACTACGTCTTTATCCATATCCCCAAGACCGGCGGCACCGCGCTTGCGCTGGCGCTGGAGGCCCGCGCCATGGCCGGGGACGAGATGCTGGGCGACACGCCGAAGGCCGTGAAACGCCGCCGCCGCCTGCACGGCACCCAGACGCGGGGGCGATTGTGGAAACACTCAACCCTGGCCGACATCGAAGGCCTCGCCAGCCGCGAGGAGCTGCGGCAGATGTTTGCCTTCACTTTGGTGCGCAATCCCTTTGATCGCGTGGTCAGCCTCTATCACTGGCTGCAAGGACAGACCTTTGACCATCCGATGGTGCCACTGGCCAGATCGCGGTCGTTTTCCGGCTTTGTCACCGACCCTTTGGTGATGCGCGCGCTCAGGGCCCAGCCTGCGCCCTCATATATGCAGCAGTCGGATGGGTATGAGCATTGCAGCCTTTATATACGGCTCGAATCCTTCGCCACAGATGCCGCACCCTTGTTCGATCACTTGGGGTTCGCACTGGATCTGCCTCGTGTGAACGGGTCACAGCGTGATCCCGACTGGCGCGTTTACTATGATTCACAGGCGATTACTGCCGTTCAGGATTGCTGCGCTACTGAATTGGAGCGATTTGAATACTCTTTTAACGATTCCCCCCTATCCCTTTGAGACAGAGCGGCTCCGTTAGAGACCGCGCCCAGGCCCGCCCGGTTTGCTACAACGTATTCACGGAACGGCGATTGGAGCTTCGAGCCCCCGAGGTCCGGAGCAACTCAAAGGTCGAAAGGACAGGAACATGCTGGATTGGTTTGCAAAACGGAATGCCTCCCCGATGGCAGAAGCGTTCACCACCGAATTCCCGATGGTGGCCACCGGCCAGGCCGGCTTTCTCGCCGGGACCATGGTTGCCACCGCGACCGGTTGGCGCCCCGTTCAGGCGCTGTCCATCGGTGACGAGGTGCTGACCTTCGACCACGGCATGCGCCCCATCAAATCGATCACCCGCCGCACTCTGGTTCTGGGCGACACCGCCTCCGCTCAGGAAATGGCACCCGTCTATATCCCCCGCGATGCGCTCGGCAACCGCAACCCGATGTGGGTCAAGCCAGAGCAGGGCGTTCTGCTGGAGCATGACCTGCTCGAAGATAACCTGGGCGATCCCTTTGCCGTCGTTCCCGCCTGCGCGCTCGAAGGCTACCGCGGCATCACCCGTGCGCCGCAGCAGGTGACCATGGAAACCATCCTCCTGACCTTTGACGAGGACGAGGTGGTTTACATCGAGGCCGGCGTTCTCGCCTTCTGCCCCGCGGATCACGACCTGATGCACTACTGCGTGACCGCCCAGTCCGAGGAACTCTACACCATTCTCTCCGCCGGCGAAGCCCGCGAACTGGTGATCGACATGATCACCGAGGACAGTTTCTGGACCCCCGGCGCGATGGCGGGCACCGGCGGCACCGGCGAGCCGCAATACGCAACCTTCGCCTGATACTTTCGCTCTCTCTCACACCCCTCCAGAGCAGACGACCCGCCAGCCGATCCTTTCGGTGGCGGGTCTTCGTCATCTTGGCACATGCGCGAACTGTCAGGGCCTCAAAGCCCCCCGGATCTTCATCTTTTCACAAATATCTCGGAGCGCGAGGCAGAGCCTCGCACAACAAAAAAGCCGCCCCGTGAGGGGCGACCGTTTTAGATCAAATGTGCGCAGGGCTCAGGCCGCCTGATCGTCTTCCGGCGCAAAACGGCCATAGAAGGTCTGGCCTTTCTCCGCCATCTCACGCAGCAGCGGCGGGCAGGTAAACCGGTCGCCATAAGCCTCTGCCAGCTGGTCGCAGCGCTCCGCCGCATAGGGCGTGCCGATAATATCGAGCCAGCTGAGCGGTCCACCGGACCACGGCGCAAAGCCCCAGGCCAGAACCGCGCCCACGTCCCCCTCACGGATGTCCATCAACACGCCTTCTTCCAGCGCCCGCACGGCCTCCAGGACCTGCGCGAACATCAGCCGCTCCTGCACTTCGATCAGGTCGGGTTGCTCGGCAGCTTGCGGGTATTTCTCCGACAGGCCCTTCCAGTACTCAACGCGCTTACCTTTGTCGTCATAGTCAAAGAAGCCCGCATTGGCCTTGCGCCCCAGACGGCCCTGATCTTCCATCCAGAAGATCAGATCATCCGCGGGGCTTTCGGGATAGGCATCGCCCATCGCCGCCTTGGTGGCCCGTGCGATCTTTGCGCCCAGATCGATCGAGGTCTCATCGGTGAGCTGGATCGGCCCCACCGGGAAGCCCAGTTGACGCGCGGCGTTGTCGATCAGCACCGGCGAGACACCTTCGGTGATCATCCGCGCGCCCTCATTGATGTAGGGGATGATGCAGCGGTTGCAGTAGAAGAACCGCGCATCATTCACTACGATCGGCGTCTTGCGGATCTGGCGCACATAGTCCAGCGCCTTGGCCACCGCGCGATCCCCGGTCTTCTCGCCCTTGATGATCTCCACCAGGAACATCTTCTCAACCGGCGAGAAGAAGTGAATGCCGATGAACTGCTCCGGCCGGACCGAGGCCTCGGCGAGGCTGGTGATCGGCAGGGTCGAGGTGTTGGAGGCAAAGATGCAGTCTTCGGGGATGATCGCCTCGACCTTCTTGGTCATCTCGGCCTTTACGCTCGGGTCTTCAAACACCGCCTCGATGATCAGATCGCAGCCCTTGAGGGCGTCGAGATCCGGTGTTGCAGTGATCTGCGCCAGCAGCGCCTCTTTCTTCTCGGGCGTGGCTTTGCCGCGCTTGATGCCCTTGTCCATATAGGTGGCGGAGTAGGCCTTGCCCTTGTCGGCGGCGTCCTGATCGCGGTCGATCAGCACGACCTCCATGCCCGCCTGCGCCGACACCAACGCGATGCCTGCGCCCATCATGCCTGCGCCGAGCACACCGATCTTCTTCACGGTCTGGTCCTCAATGCCCTTGGGACGCACCGCGCCCTTTTCCAACGCTTGTTTGTTGATGAACAGGGATCGGATCATCGCTGAGGAGGACGGGTTCATCAGCACATGGGTGAACCAGCGCGCCTCAATGCGCAGCGCGGTGTCAAAATCCACCAGCGCGCCCTCATAAACCGCCGAGAGCAGCGCCTTGGCCGCCGGGAACGCGCCTTGGGTCTTGCCATGCACCATGGCGGAGGCCCCGACATAGTTCATGAAACCAGCCGGATGATAGGGCGCGCCGCCGGGCATTTTATAGCCCTTCTGGTCCCACGGCTTGACGATATCGACGTCCTTGGCATTGAGCACCCACTGACGCGCCGCTTCCAGCGGATCGGCGGCAACCTCATCCACAAGGCTTGCGGATTTGGCCTTTTTCGGGTCCAGCATCTTGCCTTCGAGCAGCACGGGGGCAGCATTCACCGCGCCCACCATGCGCGAATAACGGATGGTGCCGCCGCCACCGGGGAAGATGCCCAGCAGGATCTCCGGCAGGCCGATCTTGGCCTTTGGGTTGTCGGTCATGCTGCGGTAATGACAGGCCAGCGCGATCTCGGTGCCGATGCCCGCACAGGTGCCATTGATGGCGCAGGCAATCGGTTTGCCGCCCTTGTTGGTCTTGGCGTCCATCCCGGCGCGCTCCAGCTTGCGCAGGATGCGGTGGCCATTCATGGTGAAATCAAACAGGCCCTGAGCCGGGTTTTCGCCCGACTCCTCGCGGATGGTGGCCAGCACGTTCAGATCCATGCCGCCGGCAAAGTCTTTCTTGCCGGAGGTGATCACCACGCCCTTGACCGCGTCATCGCCAAGCGCACGGTCGATATACTCCTCCACCAGGCCAAAGGCCTCGCGGGTCAGCACGTTCATGCTTTTGTCGACTGCATCCCAGGTGATGATGGCAATGCCGTCTGCGTCCACGTCATATGTGAAATCACTCATGTGTCGTCTCCGATCTGCTCAGCCGTCAGCGGGCTGCCGTCTTTACGGGTGAAGGTGAAAGCGCCATCGGCAACCTTCACCATCATGTCGAGGTCGCTGTAGAAGGCCGTCTCGGTCTCGGTCCGTGTGCCGATCACGAGGAAGGAGGCCAGCGCGTCGCTCTTGTTGATAAGGTGGTGGCCGTTTGCATCGCCCTTGGGGAAGGCGGCGCAATCGCCCGGGTTCATGTCATGTTCGCCTGCGTCATCCACCAGCACCAGCGTGCCGGCGGTGACCATGACGAACTCGTCCTGTTCCATGTGGTAATGGCGCAGGGAGGACAGCGCCCCGGGCTCCAGATGCACGAGGTTCACACCATATTGGCTGATCCCAGCGGCATCGCCCAGGCGCTGTGCCGTCCGTCCCGCAACGCTCTGGGCCAGCTTGCCGGGATAGGTCGAGCCGCCCTTTGCAGGAATTTGGGAAAGGTCCAGTTTTGGCATCAGACGCGCTCGATGATGGTGGCGGCCCCCATGCCCGAGGCGATGCAGAGCGTGGCAAGTCCGCATTCCTTGTCCTGCCGCTCCAGCTCGTCCAGCAGCGTGCCGATGATGATCGCGCCGGTCGCGCCCAGCGGGTGCCCCATGGCGATCGAACCGCCGTTCGGGTTCACTAGCCCCGGGTCCACGTCAAACGCCTGCATGAAGCGCAGCACCACCGAGGCAAAGGCTTCGTTGACCTCAAAAAGATCCAGATCGGAAATCTTCATGCCGGTCTCTTTGAGGATCTTCTCGGTCACAGGCACAGGACCGGTCAGCATGATGGTTGGGTCGGTGCCGATCTTGGCGGTTGCCTTGATACGGGCGCGCGGCTTCAGCCCATGACGCTCGCCAAATTCCTTGTTGCCGATCAGAACCGCCGCGGATCCATCCACGATGCCGGATGAGTTGCCCGCGTGGTGGATGTGGTTGATCTTCTCCAGATGCGGATATTTCAGCTTTGCCACCGCATCAAAGCCCGGCATCACCTCGCCCATCATCTGGAAGGAGGCATTGAGCGCGCCAAGTGCCTGCATGTCGGTGCCGGGGCGCATGTACTCATCGTGATCCAGGATCGAAAGCCCATTCTGGTCGCGCACGGTGATGACGGATTTGGCAAAGCGGTTGTCATCCCAGGCGGCCTTGGCACGGCGCTGGGATTCCACCGCCAGCGCATCGGCCTGCTCGCGGGTAAACCCATACTCGGTGGCGATGATGTCGGCCGAGATCCCCTGCGGCACGAAATAGCTGTCCATGGCCAGTGTCGGATCGACGGCAATCGCCGCTCCGTCCGAACCCATGGCGACACGGCCCATCATCTCGACGCCGCCCGCGATATAGCCATCTCCTGCGCCACCTTTGACCTGGTTTGCAGCGAGGTTCACAGCTTCCATGCCAGAGGCGCAGAAGCGGTTGATCGCAAGGCCCGGAATGGATTGATCCAGATCAGAGGCGAGCACCGCAGAGCGCGCCAGACAGCCACCCTGTTCCATCACCTGCGTGACATTGCCCCAGATCACATCCTCGACTGCATGGCCTTCAAGGTTGTTGCGCTCTTTCAGCGCGTTCAGGGTCAGGGCAGAGAGGCGCACCGAGGTCACCTCATGGAGTGCGCCGTCCTTGCGGCCTTTGCCGCGCGGGGTGCGGACGGCATCATAGATGTAAGCTTCGGTCATAGTTGTCTCCTCAAGCTCGATCCGACGGGTTGCCGGGCATCAGGTCATAGGGGTGTTTCCAGCCGGGCAGGGCGCTGATGCGCGACAGCCAGGCGTCGATATTGGGGTAGTCCTTGCGGTCAAATCCGAAAGGCTCAGGGTAGTAGAGATAGCTACAGCAGGTAAGGTCGGCGTTGGTGAGGCCTTCGTCCACGATCCAGTCGCGGCCCTCCAAGTGTCTGTCCAGAACTGCGTAGGCCGCTTTGAGGCGCCCTTGCAGGAATGCGATTACGTCAGCCGGGCATTTGTCTTCGGGCAGGAAATTCATCAAAAACCGGCACAGGCCCACGTTTGAAGACAATTTGTGATTGTCCCAAAGCTGCCAGCGCAGGACTTCCCGTTTCTCTTCCGGTGTGGTTCCACCAAACTTGCCATAGGTCTCGGACAGATACTGCTGGATCACGCCAGACTGGCTGAGCGTTACGTCACCATCAACTAAAACCGGACATTCGCCCATCTCATTGACGTTACTTCGGAACGCGTCGCCGCGTGTGGTGCCGTTGAAAAAGTCAACAAAGACCGGCTCCCACGCTAGCCCCGCAAGCTCAAGCGCCAGCGCCGCCTTGTAGGAATGGCCGGATTCGCCAAAACAATAGAGTTTCATATCAAATCGCCCCTCCCAGTGGCGATGTCGCGGCGGGGGTTTCACACCCCCGCACCCCCGTGGGATATTTTGAAGAAGATGAAGGATAGTCAGCGTTTGTTAACCAAGATGGCGATAACATGGCAGTGCGGTACAGGCTGGGAAGCCGATGACCGCAGAAGCTGAAGGCGCGCTTGCCCATTAGGCGGAGAGCTCGGGGGCAGGCGCGCCCCATACCTTCAACTTCTCTCAAATATCCCCGCCGGAGGCATCCGTCAGACGCGGTGAGGGAAAGCGCTGGAACTGTCACAGCGACCTCGCAATCAGCTCTTTCATGATCTCATTGGTGCCGCCGTAAATGCGCTGCACACGGGCATCGGTCCACATTTCCGCCACGGCGTATTCCTGCATGAACCCGTATCCTCCGTGCAATTGCAAACACTCGTCGAGCACAGCGCCTTGCGTGTCGGTGATCCAGTATTTGGCCATCGCCGCTTTTTCGACGCTCAGGTTCCCACGTAGGTGTTCCACCATGCAGTCATCAAGGAAGGCGCGGGCGACTTTACTCTTGGTCAGGCATTCAGCGAGTTTGAAGCGGGTGTTCTGGAATTGGGTCAGAGGCCCGCCAAAGGCTTCGCGCTCCTTGCAATAAGCGATGGTGCGCTCGACAGCGCCTTGCATCGCGCCAACCGCGCCGCAGGCGATGATCAGCCGTTCCTGCGGCAGCTGTTGCATCATCTGGTAAAAGCCCTGACCCTCGGCACCGCCAAGGATGTTTTCCGGGGGCACCGCGATGTTGTCGAAAAACAGCTCCGATGTGTCCGCTGCGTGCAGGCCGACCTTTTCGAGATTGCGGCCACGGGTGAAACCGTCGGCGCCATCCGTTTCGAGACCCACCAGCGAGATGCCTTTTGACCCAAGGGACGGGTCCGTTTTTGAGGCCACAAGGATCAGGTTGGCGTGCTGGCCATTGGTGATAAAGGTTTTCTGCCCGGACAGCCGATAAACATTGCCATCGCGAATGGCCTTGGTCTTGATGGCCTGCACGTCAGACCCGGTTGAGGGTTCTGTCATCGCCAGCGCGCCGACCAGCTCGCCGGACACCAGCTTGGGCAGCCAGCGCTGTTTTTGCTCTTCGGTGCCGTAGGACAGGATGTAATGCGCCACAATGCCCGAATGGATGCCGTGGCCCCAGCTGGCGAGATTGGCGCGGCTGGCCTCGATCAGGATCGCCGCCTCATGGCCAAAATCGCCGCCTGCGCCGCCGAATTCCTCGGGGATGGAGGGGCAGAGCAGGCCCAGTTCACCGGCCTCCGCCCAGGTGGAGCGGTCCATCTCGCCCTGCTTGCGCCAGCGTTCGAATTTCGGGGCCCACTCCTTGGTGATAAAGCTCTGCGTCATGTCGGCGAGCATTTTGTGCTCGTCGGTCATCCATGCAGATGATGTGCGAAAATCCAGCTCTGCGCTCATCTCTCCCCCTTAAGCGCTTGGCAGTCCTTGCCGTGCGCTAGCGTTTGCGATCCTCCAGCTCGGCGTTGAACAGCCGCAACCGATGGGTCAGGTTTTCATGGTTGGTCACGCTGTCAAAATTCTCGAACAGAAACGACAGCGCTTCTCCCTCGTCCAGTCCGGCCTCCTGGGCAAAGCGTTTGAGCCTGCGAAAGCCATCCTCCGTCATGGCGACGGGAAAGCGGCGGGTCAGGCGAAAGCGTTTGGGCATATTCGGATCCTCTCAATTCCAAATGCGCCCCGGCGGCCAAGGGTGGACATGCCCCGCAGGGGCACATCCGATGTCATGTCACAGGGCGCGATCAGAACTGTGCGGCGTCGAGGGCCATCACCGTGTCGGCACCGGTCTCGATACGGGCAAGGTGCAGTTTGGTCGCGGGCAGCTGACGTGCCATGTAGTAGCGGCCGGTGGCGAGTTTTGTCTCGTAGAACGCCGCGTCAGAGGCCCCGTCGTCAAGCGCCTTTTGCGCGGCTTTGCCCATCATCGCCCACATCAGGCCAAGGCAGACATGGCCGAACATATGCATGAAATCGGTGGAGCCAGCGAGCGCGTTGTTGGGGTTCTTCATGCCGTTTTGCATGAAATACATCCCCGCCGCTTGCAGATCCTTGGAGGCTGCCTTCAGAGGCTCGATGAAGTCTTTGGCATAGTCTTCGGAAATCTCGCCGTTTTCCTTGCAGAACCCTTTGACCAGATCAAAGAAGGCCATCACATGTTTGCCGCCGTCCTGCGCCAGTTTGCGGCCCACCAGATCCAGCGCCTGCACACCGTTTGCGCCCTCGTAGATCATCGCGATACGGGCGTCGCGGGTGTATTGCGACATGCCCCATTCCTCGATGTAGCCATGGCCGCCGTAAACCTGCTGGGCCTGCACGGTCATGTCATAGCCCTTGTCGGTCAGGAAGCCTTTGATGACCGGCGTCAGCAGGGAAATAAGCCCATCGGCGTCCTTGTCTTCGGCCCGGTGTGCCTTGTCGATCATGGTCGCTCCCCAGAGGATGAACGCCCGCGCGCCCTCGGCAAAGCTCTTTTGATCCATCAGGTTACGGCGAATGTCCGGGTGGACGATCAGCGGGTCGGCCGGGCCATCGGGGTTCTTTGCACCTGTCACATCACGGCCCTGAAGGCGGTCCTTGGCGTATTCCACCGCGTTCTGATAGGCGGCTTCGGCCTGCGCCAGACCCTGCATGCCGACACCCAGACGGGCCTCGTTCATCATGGTGAACATGGCGCGCATGCCCTTGTGCATGTCCCCGAGGAGCCAGCCGGTCGCGCCATCATAGTTCATCACGCAGGTGGAGTTGCCGTGGATGCCCATCTTTTCTTCGATCTTGCCGACCGAAACGCCGTTGCGCTCGCCCGGGGTGCCGTCTTCGTTCACGATGAACTTCGGGACGATAAAGAGCGACACGCCCTTGATGCCCTCGGGGCCGCCGGGGATCTTGGCCAGCACCAGATGGATCACGTTTTCGGACATGTCGTGATCGCCAGCGGAGATAAAGATCTTCTGACCGGTGATCTTATAAGATCCGTCGTCCTGCGGTTCTGCTTTGGTGCGCATCAGGCTCAGATCGGTGCCGCAATGGGGCTCCGTCAGGTTCATGGTGCCGGTCCACTCGCAAGAGACCATCTTGGGCAGATAGGTGTCTTTCTGTGCGTCGGTGCCATGCGCCAGAATGGCCGAGGCCGCGCCATGGGTCAGGCCCTGATACATGGTAAACGCTTGGTTCGCGCCGGAGAAGAACTCGCCCACCGCAGTACCGATCACATAGGGCATGTTCTGGCCGCCGTATTGTTCCGGCATGTCGAGACCGGGCCAGCCGCCTTCCTTCACTTGCTCGAACGCGGCCTTGAAACCGGTCGGGGTGTAGACCACACCGTTTTCCAGACGGCAGCCCTCGGTGTCGCCCACCACATTGAGGGGGTGCAGCACGTCGCGGGCGATCTTGCCGGCTTCTTCCAGAACGGCGCCGGTGAAATCGGGCTCCAGCTCGTTATAGCCGGGGATTCCTGCGTCCTTGATGTTCAGAACATCGTGCAGAACAAATTGGGTGTCCTTGGTGGGGGCGGTATAGCTCGGCATCGCGGTCCTCAAAGGTTGGAGTGGTGCGGTTTGCGTGGTCAATCTGGCGGGCAGGGCGGTGAGGGTTACTCGGCCGCCTTGGCGTTTGTTTTCATCGAGGCGATGACTTTCTCGCCCCATTTCAACTGATCCTTCAGGTCATCAATGGCCTCGGTCAGCTCGTCGCGCTGGCGCTCCATATCGGCCAGACGGTCCTGCGCGATCTCATAGGTGCGGCTGAGCTGCGTGAGCTGCTGGTCGCCCATATGATACAAGTCGAGCAGCTGGCGGATTTCCTCGAGGCTGAAGCCAAAGCGCTTGCCGCGCAGGATCAATTTCAGCCGCGCCCGGTCGCGTTTGGTAAAGAGCCGCTTTTGTCCGTCCCGGATCGGGAACAGCAATTCCTTGGCTTCGTAAAAGCGCAACGTGCGCGGCGTTACTCCGAACTCGTCGCACATCTCGCGAATGGATTTGGTGTCTTCACTCATGAGGCGTCACTCAGATGTTGCTTTACGTTGGCGTCGTCTGCGTAAACCTTGGCGGCTCTTGTCGAGAGTTACAACATGAACTTGACGTTTACGTAACTCCGACGCCGCGTCATTTTGAGGGGTGACGTGGTGGCAGGGCGATTTGACGTGACGTCGTGAGCCGGAAGGGCAGGAAATCGCCGAAGCTCTCCGGCGCAACGACCGGAAAACAAGCGTAAAATAGGGCTTTTCCTGTGCAGGTGGGGGCTTTGTCGTGCCCGTTGGCGTGACGGGTCTATCTGCACTGGAAATTCTGGTGTGACTGTCAGCGAAGTCGACAGAGCGGGACCACACGGCCTCTCACTCTGTTGGAAATCTCTGGTTGGTTCGGGCCTCTGTCAGCAACGAACCGTCTTCGAAACACTTTAATCTTTCCCGGGCGACGCGGATGAATGCCTCCACGATGCCGAGATCAATGTCGTTGCCAAAGGTGTTGAGTGTGAGTGTATTGGGGCCATCGCAGCGAGATATGTCCGCAAGTACATCGCCGTATTCGTCGATCAGCTCCACTGACAAACAATTGCCTTGGACGTTTCCGGCGACTTGCCAGCGAAAGTTCTTCATAGATGTTTCATGGCTGAAAGGTCCAAGCGTGCATCACGACTAGGGTGCAACCGCAGTTGAGATATTGGCTCCGATCCAAAAGCCAGGCCGGGTCTTGCGCCTCTGAAGAGCAGATCAGCCATCCAGCAGGTTCAGCGTCACCTTGCGCAGGTCGGTCAGCTCTTCCATCGCCTCGTTGATCTGCTGGCGCTGGAGTTCCAGTTCCTTCAGTTGCCGGTCGGCCATCTCGATAAAGGCGCGGTTTTGCGCTTCGTCGCCTTCCTTGTCGTAGATCAGCAACCACTGGCGGATCTCTTCGAGCTGAAAGCCGAACTTGCGCCCGCGCAGGATCAGCTTCATCCGCGCCACGTCGCGCGCGCCGTAGAACCGTGAACGCCCCTGACGTTCGGGCTGCAACAGCTCTATATATTCATAGTACCGAAGGGTGCGCGGCGTCACATCGAACTCGGCGCACATCTCCTTGAATGACAGTTTTGTTTCGGTCATCCATGTCCTCCCTTGCTCGGGCAACCTAAGCATCTGAACCGAGCGGTGCAACTGGGAGTTTTGCAAGCCTTGCGCTTTGCCCCCATGCACGGAATAAATGAGGCAAATCCGGCAAGGAGCAAGTCATGGCTGACAAAACCAAACTGGCGCGCCAGTTCATTGAGGCGATCCCGCACTCAAAGGCGCTGGGAATGGAGCTGACCGAGATCGGTGACGGCCGGGCGGTGATCGTGATGCCCTATGACAAGAAACTGATCGGGGATCCGGATACCGGCGTCATCCATGGCGGCGCGGTGTCGGCCCTGATGGACACCTGTTGCGGTGCGGCTGTGATGAGCCACCCGAGCGAGCCGTCGAGCACCGCCACCATCGACCTGCGGATCGACTATATGCGCGGGGCGACGCCGGGGCAGACCATCACCACCACCGCAACCTGTCACCACGTGACCCGCAATGTCGCCTTTGTGCGCGCGGTGGCGACGGATGAGGAAACCGAAGTGCCTGTCGCAACGGCCTCTGGCGCCTTCACGCTGGAGCCCAAGCAATGAGCCGCCCCCGTCCTGAGCCTGTGCAAGTGATCAAGCAACGCCGCGATGCGGCCCTTGCGGCCTTGGTGGAATCGGTGCCCTACATCGGGTTTCTCGGCATCACTTTTGAGCGGCGTGGCGACGAGCTGACCTCGACCATGCATTTTCACGACACTCTGATCGGCAACCCGATGCTGCCGGCGATCCACGGTGGGGCGACGGCGGCCTTTCTGGAGGTCACCTCGGTGATCACCCTGCAGTGGTTCCACCTCTGGCCGCAGTTCGAAAGCGGCGAGTTGGACGTGGACACCATGGCCGCGGGACAGATGCCGCGCTTGCCCAAAACCATCGATTTCACCGTGGATTATCTGCGGTCCGGCCTGCCGCGCGATTCTTATGCGCGGGCCACGGTTAATCGCTCTGGTCGGCGCTATGCCTCGGTGCATGTGGCCGCCTGGCAGGATCACAAGGACAAGCTCTTTGCGCAGGCAACGGGGCATTTCCTGATGCCGCAGGACCGGCGTTCCGGCAATTAATCACAAAGGTCGACATCCATGTCCGAGGCATCTGGCCCCATCACCCATGGTCGGGTGCTCAAAATCGCGCTGCCGATCGTCTTGTCCAATGCGACCGTGCCGATCCTCGGCGCGGTGGACACGGGTGTCGTGGGGCAACTGGGCGAGGCGGCCCCCATTGGCGCGGTGGGCGTAGGCGCCGTGATCCTGTCGACGCTTTACTGGGCCTTTGGGTTTCTGCGCATGGGCACCACCGGGCTTGCGGCGCAGGCGCGTGGGGCCGGGGATGAGGCCGAGACCGGTGCGCTCCTGATGCGGGGGCTGATACTGGCCTTCGGGGCGGGTGTGTTTTTCATCCTTGCACAGGCTTTGGTGTTCTGGGGCGCGTTTGCCCTCGCGCCCGCCAGCGCTGAGGTGGAAGATCTGGCCCGGGCCTATCTGGAGATCCGCATCTGGGGTGCCCCCGCGACCATCGGGCTTTATGCGGTGACCGGCTGGCTGATTGCGGTGGAGCGTACACGCGCGGTGTTCCTGCTTCAGATCTGGATGAACGGGCTGAATATCCTGTTGGACCTGTGGTTTGTGCTCGGGCTTGGCTGGGGTGTCGAAGGCGTGGCGACAGCGACGCTGATCGCCGAGTGGTCGGGGCTGGTGCTGGGACTGTGGTTCTGCCGGTCGGCCTTTGCGGGCGATCAATGGCATGATTGGGCGCGGATTTTTGATCGGGCGCGCATCAAACGGATGATGCAGGTCAATGGCGACATCATGGTGCGGTCGGTGCTGCTGACGCTGTCGTTTACGACCTTCCTGTTCATCGGCGCGGATATGGGGGATGTGACGCTGGCGGCCAATCAGGTGCTGATCCAGTTTCTGGAGATCACTGCCTTTGCGCTGGACGGGTTTGCGTTCAGTGCCGAGGCGCTGGTGGGCGGCGCGGTGGGGGCGCGCGATCCGCAGCGCCTGCGCCGGGCGGCGCTGGTTTCCAGCCATTGGGGGATCGGCTTTGCCGCGCTGCTGGCGCTGGGGTTCTGGGGGCTGGGGCCGATGCTGATCGACCTGATGACCACCGCGCCGGAGGTGCGCGAGACCGGCCGCACGTATCTCGTGTGGGTGGCGCTTGCCCCGCTCGTCAGCGTCGCCAGCTACATGTTCGACGGGATTTATATCGGCGCGACATGGACCCGCGACATGCGGATCGCGGCGCTGCAATCGGTCGCCGTCTATGTCGGGGCCTTGCTGGTTCTGGTTCCGACTCTGGGCAACCACGGTTTGTGGCTGGCGCTGATGGTGCTGAACCTCACCCGGGCCGTGACGCTTGCGCTCCGCTATCGGAGGCTGGAGGCCGGCGTCTCAGCTGCCTGATACTGCTCTGGTTGGGCTATACGGGCCGGTGCGCTGACCGCGGTGGTTGCGCCACTTGATCTTGCAAGAGGAGTTGCGCTTTGCCAAGCAAATCGCCGGGGGGCAGGCCGCGCCTTCGGCGCGGCCTGCCGGCGCCCTGAGGTCACCGGATCGCACTGGCTCAGGCCAGGGCGATGCCGGGGGTGGGTCAGGTTTCCCTGGCCGGTTTTCTGTTTCCGGTTTCCCCTGCCGGATCGTTCCGACAGGGGACATGCAGGTTGGAGCAGCCGATCACAGGGGGCGAGTGTTGCTCCGGCGTGGGCTTACTTCTGGCTGATGCGACCGTCAGTATAGGCGCTGTAGGGGCCAGCCTCGGCAAGGTATTCGGCCACCACATCGGCAAGATCGGGGCCGAAGTCATAGGCGTTCTTGTCGTCGCCGGCGAACATCTTGTAGCCGTCGCCGCCGTTGCGGACGTAGTTGTTGGACACCACGCCGTAGGTCTTGGCCGGATCGATCGCCACCCAGGCATCGCCCTCCATGACCATCACGTCAGAGACCCGCGCGCCCGGTTCCTTGGCCGGGTCGAAGGCGAACTTCATGCCGGCGACCTGCGGGAAACGGCCTGCGCCCTCCTCGATCTGACCCACGCCGTTTTCCAGCGCGTCGATCATGGTCTGGCCGCTGACCTCGAAGGTCGAGAGCGTGTTCTGGAACGGCAGCACGGTCAGCACCTCGCCCATGGTCACCTCGCCCGCGTCAATGGAGGCGCGCAGCCCGCCGCCGTTCTGGATCGCGATGGAAACGCCCTGGTCCTTCACTCGCGCCAGCATCGCATCGGCGACCAGATTGCCCATCGAGCATTCGCCCGCACGGCACACATCGCGAGAGCCATCGACAGTATCGGTGGTTTCGGCCACCACGCGGGTTTTCATCTCTTCGATCGGGGCACCCATCTCGGCCACGCGGGCGGCGATCTCCGCATTCGGGGTCACCGAGGCGTCGAGCAGGATCGGGTCGCCCTCGGCCGCAGTTACATTGCCTGCGTCGTCAAAGGTCACCGTCAGCTCGCCAAGGTATTTGGAGTAGGCATAGGCCTGCACCACCGGCACATCGCCGACCATGGTCGGGTAGGGGCCAGCCGCGCGGTCGGATGTGTTGGACAGGAGCGTGTGCGAATGGCCACCCACAACCACGTCGAGACCCGGAACCTGTTCCGCGATCTCCAGATCCTTGGCCAGGCCCACATGGGTCAGGGCGATGATCTTGTTGACGCCTTCGGCTTGCAGCGCCTCCACATCCGCGGCCAGGCTGTCGATCTCATCCTGGAACACAACGTTCGGCCCCGGCGAGGAGGTCTCGACCGTGTCGGTCGCAAGCGCGGAGATGATGCCGATCTTTTCGCCGCCGACCTCAAGCACCACGTGGTTGCCGACCTTGCCTTTCAGCAGCGGTTCGGAGCTGAGGTCGAGATTGCCGGAGATCACCGGGAACGACACGGTATCGACGAATTTCTCCAGCCCGGCCGGGCCGTCGTCGAATTCGTGGTTGCCGACGGCCATGACGTCATAGCCGATGGCCTCCATGAACTCGGCCTCGGCTGCGCCCTTGTAGGTGGTGTAGAACAGCGAACCCTGGAACGGGTCGCCCGCATCCAGAAGCAGGACGTTCTGTCCCTCAAGCGCCGCGCGCATTTCGTCGACCTTGGTCTTGATGCGGGCCACACCGCCGAAACACTTGCCTTCGGCCTCGTCCTCGGCACCGCAGGTGGAATCGTATTTGTTGATCGACTCGATGCGGCTGTGAATGTCGTTTGTGTGCAGGATGGTCAGCTTGTAGTCCGCCGCCGCAAGGCCGGCGGTCAGGCCAAGCGCGGCCACGGATGTCAGGAAACGTGCGATCATAGGATAAACCCTCACCTTTGTTATGCCACCTCTACCGGTGGTTGTTATTCGACCAATATTCGGGATCTTTGTCCAATCCGTCAAAACCAAATTATCATGACAGGGATATATCGACGCAGGGGAAACTTTGCGCTGCCCATTGCACAAGCGCCCTTGCGCAGCAGGGGTGTCTGAGGGCATGAGGTTCCCATGCTGATGTACAAGATTTTCCGTGACGACGAATGGCGCGCTTTTGAGGCCGCCGGTGAAACCGATGGCGCGCCCGTGGATCTGGCGGACGGCTATATCCACTTCTCGACAGCCCAGCAGGCGGCGGAAACCGCGGCCAAGCATTTTGCCGGGGCCGAGGGCCTGTGGCTCCTGGCGTTTGACGCCGAAGCGATGGGCGCGGCGCTGAAGTGGGAGCCATCGCGCGGCGGGGCGCTGTTCCCGCATCTCTATCGCCGCTTGCAGTTGACCGAGATGCTCTGGGTGAAACCCTTGCCGCTGGTTGACGGCCAGCATCAATTCCCCGCCGAGATGGTCTGACATCCCCGCGCTGTGCGCACCAAAGGAGACATGGCGAATGAAGCTGTCCGAAACACTGGCGCTGGCGGTTATGCATCGCCTGGACCCCGAAACCGCCCATGGACTGTCCATCAAGGCGCTGAAGTCCGGTCTCACACCGCGTCCGGGGCCCGTCACATCGCCGCGGCTGGAGACCGAAATCGCAGGGCTGCGCCTGCCCAATCCGGTGGGGCTGGCCGCCGGGTTTGACAAGAACGCCGAGGCGCTCGGCGCGCTGACGCAGGCGGGCTTTGGTTTTATCGAGGTCGGCGCTGCGACACCGCGCCCGCAGCCCGGCAACCCGCAGCCCCGCCTGTTCCGGCTGAGCGAAGATCGCGCGGCGATCAACCGTTTCGGCTTCAACAACGAAGGCATGGACGTGATCGGCGCCCGACTCGCCAACCGTCCGAAGGATGGCGTGATCGGCCTCAACCTCGGGGCCAACAAGGACAGCGATGACCGCGCGCAGGATTTTGCCCGGGTGCTGCGCCACTGCGGCGCGCATCTGGATTTTGCCACCGTAAACGTGTCCTCACCCAATACCGAGAAACTGCGCGACCTTCAGGGCAAGGCCGCGCTATCGGCGCTGTTGGCGGGGGTCATGGACGCCCAGAGCAGCCTCGACCGCCCGATCCCGGTGTTCCTGAAAATCGCGCCCGATCTGGATCAGGCGGGGCTGGATGACATCGCGGCAGTGGCGCGCGACAGCGGCATCGACGCGGTGATCGCCACCAATACCACGCTTGCGCGAGACGGTCTGAAAAGCCCGCATCGGGCGGAAGCCGGCGGCCTGTCCGGCGCACCGTTGTTTGACAAATCCACCCGCGTGCTGGCGCAGCTGTCCGCGCGTCTTGACGGCGCGGTGCCGATCATTGGCGTCGGGGGAATTTCCTCGGCAGAACAGGCCTATGCCAAGATCCGGGCCGGGGCGTCGGCGGTGCAGTTCTATACCGCGCTGGTCTATGGCGGCCTGTCCCTGGCCGCAGAGATCGCCACGGGGGTTGATACGCTTCTGTCGCGCGACGGCTATGACACCGTGGCGCAGGCTGTCGGTACCGCGCGCAGTGACTGGCTCTGACGGGCGATGGACCACCCGCTGATAGATCTCATCAACGCGCGAATTGCTGCCGCCGAAAAAGACGGAGCCTTTGACAATCTCGAAGGGGCAGGCCGTCCTTTGCCCCCATGCGATGATCCCGACAATGCGGTGATGAACAGACTCCTGCGGGACAATGGCGCGGTGCCCGAAGTGGTCGCGCTCAGCCGTGAGCTGGCCCGCCTGCGTGCGGAGCTGAACGAGACCAGTGATCGCAGCAAGCGTCGCCAGATCATCTCCGATTTGTCCATGACCGAGGCGCGGATCGAACTCGCGCGCAAACGGGGCTGAGGCACGCAGGCGCACGCGGGGTTTCCGATCTGGCATACTCCGGCCTCTGACAACAGATGCTGCGCGCCTGTACGGCAGAGCGTGTTATGCGCTCCGGACCATGGGTGGGGCGTCGTGATCGCCCGCTTCGGCGGCCTCGGTGGCCTTGCGCAGCAGCTGCAGCATGTCTTGGCGTTCACTGCGGGACAGGCCAGCGAGGATATCGGTTTGCAGCGCTTCGACCAGCGGACGGGCGGCGGCGTGCAGGGCCGCACCGGCAGAGGTCAGATGCAGGCTGCGCGCCCGGCGATCCTCGGGGCGCACCTCGCGCCGGACCAGCTGCTTCAGATCGAGGCGTTCCACCACTTTGCCCAGTGTCGCGCGATCATAGCCGATGAGTGCTGCCAGCGTTGCCTGATCAACCCCGGGCCGGGCGGAGAGTGCGGCCAGCGCGGCATATTGCACCGGGGTCAGGTCAATGCTGGCGTTGGACATGGCGGCCGCAAACCGTGCGACGGAGATCTGGTTCAACCGGCGGATCAGCGTGGCGGGCAGGTGATCGAGTTCCAATTCGCACTCGGGCATGGCGGGCCTTTGGGTCAATGATGCGGGGAGTATGTCCCCAAATGCGGCTAGGACGTGGCCAGACGGCACCTCATGCGCGGGCGGATCTCTCGTGGGCCGGTTGCATTCGGCGCAGACATGCCCCGGCGCGGGTGGATAGGTATTTTGTTGTCGCACCGGTGAAGATAGAGATGGGGCATGGCTCTGACGTTTCAAACACTTTCCGATTTTCTTGCGCATGGGCACGATACCGTGATCGACGTGCGCAGCCCGGCAGAGTACGCCGAGGACCATGTGCCCGGCGCGATCAACCTGCCGGTGCTCGACAATGAGGAACGGGCCGAGGTGGGCACGATCTATGTGCAGGAAAGCCCCTTTCGTGCCCGTAAGATCGGCGCGGCGATGGTGTTTCGCAACGCCGCCACCCACATCGAACAGCGGCTGAGCCATCACGACGGCAGCTGGAAACCTCTGGTCTATTGCTGGCGCGGCGGGCAGCGCTCGGGCAGTTTTACCTGGATGTTGAGCCAGATCGGCTGGCGGGCCGAGGTGGTTCAGGGTGGCTACCAGAGCTATCGCCGTCTGGTGCATGCCGCGCTCTATGAGGCGCCGCTGTCGCATCGGCTGATCTTGCTGGACGGGTTGACCGGCACCGCCAAGACCGAGATTTTGCAGCAGGTCGCCGCGATGGGCGGTCAGGTGCTGGATCTGGAGGGGCTTGCCGGGCATCGCGGTTCGCTCCTGGGCGAGATGCCGGGTGGGCAGCCAAGTCAGAAACGGTTCGAGAGCTATATCGCCTGCGCGCTGGCGCAGATGGACCCGACGCGCCCGGTGCTGGTCGAGGCCGAAGCCAGCAAGATTGGGGCGCGCATCCTGCCGCCCAGCCTGTGGGAGGCGATGAAAGCCGCGCCGAGGATTGATCTGGAGGTGCCGTTTGAGGCCCGCTGCGCCTATCTGGTTGAGGCTTACGATGACATTTTGTCAGACGCGGACCACCTGCGCGTAAAGCTCGGACCTCTTCGGGAACATCGCTCTGGTGCGGTGGTGGAGGACTGGTTCGAGCTGATCGCGGCGGGGGATAAACCAGCGCTGGTGGCGCGGTTGATGGCGGATCATTACGACCCCGCCTACCGCAAGGCCCGCAGCCGCTACGCAGTAAGCATCCAACGCCAGATTACGCTGCCGGGATTAAGCGCGTCGGATCGCACGCAGGCCGCAGCGCGCGTATTGGAGGTGATGGCAGCTCTTTGAGTCGGCTACCGTAGCACGATACCCTCGTCAGGACCGCGCATTTCGCCAATCTTTGCAGCGTGGTAGCCGTGGTTTCTAAGCTGCTCCAACACCTGCGCGGCATGCTCTGGTGCGACGCAGGTCAAGAGACCGCCCGAGGTCTGCGGATCAAACAGCAGCGCCCGCGCGCCTGCGGTTCCAATGCCGGGCAATAGAGCCGCATTGTCGTCAAAGATCGTGGACCGCACGCCTGCCTCGGCCAGGTCACTTGCGCCCTCCATCAACGGGATCGCGTCAAATGTGATCTCTGCGCCCAGATGTGAGGCCTCGCACAGCCCCTGCAAGTGACCCAGCAGACCAAAGCCCGTGACATCGGTCATGGCGCGCGCCACGGGGCGCAGGACGTTGGCGGCGTTGCGCTGGCTCCGACACATCAGATCAAGCGCGCCCGCAACCCAAGCCCCACGGGCCTGTCCTGTCATTTCGGCGGCTAAAATCGTGCCTGATCCCAAGGGTTTGGTCAGGATCAGGTGATCGCCCGCGCCTGCGCCAGCAAGGGTGATGGGGGGCGCGTCACAAAGCCCGGTGATGGTGAAACCGACCGTCAGTTCCTCGCCCAAAGAGGTATGACCGCCCACGATGGCGGCACCTGCGGCTTTCATCTCTTGATGGGCTGTTTCCATGATCTCGGACAGCAGCCGTTCCTGTAGTTCGGGCGACTGGCGGGGCAGGATCAGGGTGACGGTGGCGGCCTGTGGGCGCGCGCCCATCGCCCAGATGTCGTTGAGCGCATGTTGCGCGGTGATCGCGGTCATCGCCACCGGGTCTTCGGTAAAGGCGCGCAAGTGGTCGATGCTTATGACCTGCGTAGCCCCGCCGACCGTCAGCTGCGCGGCATCGTCTCCCGGCAGCGGGGTCACATCTGGGCGCAGCGCGCCGTGGTAGGTGCTTAGCCCGTGGCGTAGCGCCGTGCGCCCGACCTTGGAGCCGCAACCGCCGCACATGGGTTTTGAGCCAAGTGCCTCCTGCATGTCCTTGGCGTGGACGCGGGGCAGGGCAGGCGGGGACATGACCGGCAGGGAGGTGAATTTTCCCATGAATTTACGGTCGATGTGATCTTTCCAGCGCCACAACAGCCCACCGGAAAAGCTGCGCCCGTTGCGATCCGCGAGCGCGGATTTTCCGCCCATAGAAATGAGTTTGAGGTAATCCTGCTGCGGCTGGTAGCTCTTGAAAGCCCCGCCTGCCAGCATGGCCTTGAGGTTGTGAAAGAGCACCGGCGCTTGCCGCACCGCAAAGACGCCTGCCTTGGGGCGCGGAGCATGCGCCATGTAGGCGCAATCGCCGGTGGCAAAGACGTGAGGGTCAGAGGTCTGAAGGTGCTCGGAGACCACAAGCGCGCCGTCATCGAGCGCAAGCCCGGAGGTCGCAAGCCAGCCATAGGCACGCGCGCCCGCAGCGCCAACAATGAAATCGCTGGAGATGTCGCGCCCGTCCGTGAGGTGAATGCGACCTTCGCTCAGGCGCTCTATCGGTGCATGTTCCAGAACCGTAACACCATGCGCATCCAACGCCTTGCGCAGGCGCGATTGGCTCTGGGAACTCAGCACCGAGAGCGCGGCGTCACTGTCGATCAAGGTCGCCTGCGCCAGACGGTTCTTTTTGCGCAGGGCATGCGACATCGCAAGGATCAGCTCCACCCCGGCAACGCCACCGCCGATGCAGGCGATCCGGGCGGGTTCAGTGCCGGCACGAAAGGCATCCCAGCTTGCGGCAAACTCTCCCAAGGGTTTGGCGGGAATTGCAAAATCGGCAAAGCCCGGCAAGTCCGGCATGGCCGATGTGATGCCGATGTCGATAGAGGCCACATCATAGGAGATGGTCGGGCGGCCCGGCACGGTGATACGTTTCGCCTCAGGGTCGATCTCTTCGGCGGCCCCCAGAATGAGCCGCGCCCCGGCAAAACGTGCGAGTTTCACAAGATCAATGTCGAGCGCATCGCGGTCGTAATGACCAGCCACAAATCCCGGCAGCATACCGGAATAAGGCGCGGTGGGACCGGGGTTGATCAGGGTGAGACGCACGCCCGGCAGCGGGTTCATGCCCCACATCCGCAGCAGCAGCGCGTGGGTATGGCCGCCTCCCACAAGAACCAGATCGCGGGTCAGGGGAAGACGGGGTGCGTGCATCGGGGCCTCCGGGGGATGGCCGGTCCCAAAACGCTAGGCTTCGGGCGTGTCGGCCGAACGATGTTCAGGTTTGTTGTGCGTCGCCCAGAGTTCGCAGTCGCCGGGGACGGGCAGGTCTTTGGGCTTTGTCTGCTGGTTGATGAACACCTTGGCAAGGAAATTTGCCGTGACCGGAGCGGAGACCAGAAGGAACAGGGTGATCAGCAGCTCATGAGCAGAGAGGCGGCCCTCGTAGACCACCGCATGCAGCATGGAGCCCAGCAGCACACCGCCGACGCCAAGCGTCGTCGCCTTGGTGGGCGCATGCATACGCGACATCGGGTCGTTGAGCTTGAGCAGGCCAAAAGAGCCCACAAAGCCAAAAAAGCCCCCCAATACGATGAACCCGGTGATGAGAAGGTCGAGAATCATGTCTGTCTCCTCACTCGATGATGTTGCCGCGCAGCAGGAAGCGCGCATAGGCTACGGTGGAGATGAAGCCGAGCATGGCCATGATCAGCGAGGCCTCAAAGAAGATTTCCGAGCTCAGGAACACCCCGAACAACACCACCAGGGCGATGGAGTTGATGAACAGGGTATCAAGCGCAAGGATGCGGTCGGTGACCTCCGTGCCGGTCACCACTTTCCACAGGTTCATCAGCATCGCCAGGGCGAAACAGCCGAAGGCGAAGATATAGGCGTATTCGATCATTCGAAAATCTCCTTCAGGCGGCGTTCATAGCGGGTCTTGATCTCATCACGGACAGAGGCGGTGTCAGGTGCGTGCAGGCAGTGAACCAGCAGGTGACGCCCGTCTGTCGAGATATCCGCAGTCAGGGTCCCCGGCGTCATGGTGATGGTTCCGCCAAGCATCGCGATGGCCTCGGGCGTGCGGATGTCCAGCGGGATTTCGACCCATGTGGGCTGACGTTTGCTGTTGGGCATGAACAGGATGATCCGCGCCACGGTGATATTGGCGATCACGATATCCCAGAACACCAACAGCACATAGGTCGCCAGCCGCAGCGGGCTTTTGAGCTTGGGGCGATTGGGCCAATAGGGCTGGGTCACCACAGGGATCAACAGGCCGAGGAAAAAGCCGAACACCAGCGAGTTGAGCGAGAAACGATTGACCAGCAGCAGCCAGATCACCGTCAGCATCAGCGTCAGCAACGGGTGCGGCAGAAGGCGGTTCAGGAGCTTCATCAATGGCCCTCCTCTTGGATCTGCGCCGCATCGTCGTGGCTGTCGTCGCTGCCATACCCATTGGCCTTGGCCGGGTCGACAACGGGACGGTCACGGTTGGCCAGAACCGTCTCGATATAAGCCTCGGGCGCAAAGAGATCCTGCGCGGTGGCGGTGGTGTAGCGGGTCATCGGACCGGCAAAGACGGTGAGCGCCACCAATCCCGCAAGCAGACCGAATGTGGCGACAAAGGGCAGCGCGGGCGCGCGCGGTGCGGCGGGTGCGTCGTCCTGATCGACCTGTTCCAGTTCGATTTCCGGTTCTGCGACGGTGTCGTCATGCTGCAACCCGTGGCTCTTCCAGAAGATCAGCGTGCCGGCGCGTGCAAACCCCATGATGGTGATCAGTGAGCTGACCAGGATCACGGCCCAGACCCAGATCACAAGCGTATCCCCGCGCGCGGCGTCGAGGATCAGCAGTTTTCCCAGAAAACCGGACAGGGGCGGCATGCCTGCGGTGGCGATCGCAGCAACAAAGAACAGCACCGATATGAGACCGCTTTGCGCCATCACCGGTTGCGGCATGATCTCGCCGCCCTGGCGTTGCCGTACCATGTCGGCGACCAGGAACAGCGCGGCGGCGGCAAGGGTCGAATGCACGGCGTAATAGAGCGCCGCGGCTGCGGCCTCCGGCGTGAACAGGGCGATCGCGGTCAACAGCGTGCCAACGGAGGTGATCGCGCCAAAGGACATCAGCCGACCGATCTCCTTGGCCCCCAGAACCCCGATCGCGCCAATGGCCACGGTCAGGAGCGCTGCTGGCAGCAGCCAGTCGCCCACCAGCCCCTCGACCACCGCCACATCGGGGCCGAAGATCAGCGTGTAGACACGCAGGATCGCATAGGCGCCGACCTTGGTCATGATCGCAAACAGCGCCGCCACCGGCGCAGGCGCATTGGCATAAGAGGCCGGCAGCCAGAAGTGCAGCGGCAGCAGCGAGGCCTTGATCGCAAAGACCAGGAGCAGCATCGCCGCACCCACGCGGATCAGGGCGCTGTCTTCGGCCGGCAGCTCTGCCACGCGGACGGCAAGATCGGCCATGTTCAGCGTGCCGGTCACCGCATAGATGGTGCCAAGCGCAAACAGGAACAGGGTGGAGCCCAGGAGGTTGAAGACCACATACTGCACGCCCGCCTGAAAGCGCCGCGCGCCGCCGCCGTGGATCATCAGACCGTAGGAGGCGATCAGCAGCACCTCGAAGAACACAAACAGGTTGAAGGCGTCACCGGTCAGGAAGGCGCCGATGATGCCCATCAGCTGGAACTGGTAGAGCGCGTGGAAGTTGGCCCCGCGTTCGTCCCATTTGCTGCCGATGGCATAGAGGTTGACGGCCAGCGCCAGCAGCGTGGTCAACAGCACCATCATCGCCGAAAGCCGGTCCAGCACCAGCACGATGCCGAAGGGCGCTTGCCAGTCCCCCAGTTCGTAGACCTGCACCGTGCCGTCGGCGGCCTGAACCGCCAGGGTCAGCGCGATGGCAACCAGAAGCACGTTCGACGCCAGCGAGAATATGCGCTGCAAATCGATGTGATAGCGCAGCGTCATGATGATGAAGGGCGCCACCAGCGCGGGCAGCACGATGGGCGCAATCAGAAGGTGGTTCATGCGTCCTCTCCCTGCGCGGGCGCAGTGTCGTCCATGTTGATATTGTCATTGCGGGCGCTGAGGAACGCCCCGAGCGCCACCATCACCACAACCGCGGTCATGCCGAAGGAGATCACGATCGCCGTCAGCACCAGCGCCTGCGGCAGCGGGTCGGAATAGGCGATGTCCTCGTATTTGTTGAGGATCGGCGGCGCGTTTGTCACCAGTCGCCCGGAGGCGAACAGGAAGACGTTCACGGCATAGGACAGCAACGACGTGCCCAGGATCACCGGAAACGTCCGGCGGCGCAGGACCAGGTAGATCCCCGCAGCGGTCAATAGGCCAACGGCAGAAGCCAGAAGGAGTTCCATGCTCAGACCTCTTTGGTGTCATGCGCCGCGTCATCGCGGGCGGGGTTGATATCCATGGCGTGCTCGGTCGAGGTGCCCGGTTGCCAGGCAAAGCGGCTGAGGCTCTCCAGCGCCAGCATCACCGCGCCGACAACCGCGAGGAACACGCCGAGATCGAACAGCGCGGCGGTGGCCAGTTCGAACTCCTCCAGCGGCGGCAGGTGCACATAGCCGAAGGCAGAGGTCAGGAACGGCTGTCCATTGAACCAGGCACCAAGCCCGGTGGCCGCGGCGATCAGCACGCCGGAGCCGATGATGCCGTGATAGGGCATGCGCTGGCGCTCTGTCGCCCAGCCGAACCCGGAGGCCATATACTGCATGATCACCGCGATCGCCGCGATCAGACCGGCGATAAAGCCGCCGCCGGGCAGGTTGTGACCGCGGAAGAAGATATAGGCCGCAACCATCAGCGCCACCGGCATCATCATCCGCGTCACCACCACCATCATGCCGGGGTGGCTGTCGCCCGCCTGTTCGATGTCGGGCTTGCGGTTGAGCAGATAGGCGCGCACGCGCGTCGACAGCACCGCTTCGGTCAGGGCAAAGATCACCAGCGCCGCGATCCCCAGAACGATGATCTCGCCAAAGGTGTCAAAGCCCCGGAAATCCACCAGGATCACGTTCACCATATTGGTGCCGCCGCCGCCCTTGTAGGAGTTCTCGATGTGAAAGCCCGAGATCGACGGGAAGGCAAAGTCGCGCATCAACAGCGCATAGATCAGCCCCCCCACGCCAACACCGCCGACGATGGCGATCACGCCGTCGCGCAGGCGGGACAGGGCGGGCGTTTCCACCGGGGTTTCCTTGGGCAGGAAGTTGAGCGCCAGCAGCATCAGGATGATCGTCACCACCTCGACCGAGATCTGGGTCAGCGCCAGATCCGGTGCGGAAAGGTAGTTGAACGACAGCGATACAACCAGGCCGACGATGCCGATCAGGATCAGCGCGACAAAGCGCTGGCGGTGGAAGATCACGATGCAGCAGGTGGCCACGATCAGACACAGCCAGCCGACCACCGGCAGCACGCCGAACTCTTGCGCCGCGCGCGTGGGCAGGCCAAGCGTTCCGGTGCCATAGGCAAAGATGCAGATGGCGACGGTGAAGCTCACCATGATCGCCGCATAGCGGGTGAGCGATCCATCATGCAGCCTTGCCGTCACCCCCTGCGTCAGAGCGGTCAGGCGGAGCACGATGGCGTCAAAGATCACCTTGGCCTCGGGGCGGGGCAGGGCAGTCCACGCCCGCTCCAGCGGACGATGCAGGGCCAGCAGGACCAGACCACCCACAACTGCGGTGATCGACATGTAGAGCGCGGGCGTAAACCCGTGCCAGAGCTTCAGCGAATAATAGGGCAGTTTCTCGCCACCAATCACCGCACTGGCGGAGGCCGCAACAAGCGGGCCCACCAGCTTGGCCGAGAACAGACCGATCAGCACCACCAGCCCCACCAGCAGCGCAGGCGAGGCCCACATGCCAAAGCCGGGGTCATGTGGCTTGGCCGGATAATCCTCGCGCTTGGGGCCGAGGAAGACATGCGCAATATAGCGAAAGGAATAGGCCGCCGAGAACATCGCCGCAAAGGTCGCAAGCCCGGCCACCATGTAGGCGGAGTTGAGCCATGTGGTCTTCTCCGCCGCATCCAGCATCATTTCCTTGGACAGGAAACCATTCAACGGCGGGATGCCGGCCATCGACAGCGAGGCGACAGCGGCGATCACGAAGGTCACCGGCATCAGGTGACGCAGCCCACCCAGACGCTTGATGTCGCGGGTATGGGCCTCGTGGTCGACAATCCCTGCCGACATGAACAGCGCCGCCTTAAACGTGGCGTGGTTGATGATGTGAAACACCGCCGCGACCGCTGCATATTTGGTGCCAAACCCCAGGAGCATGGTGATCAGCCCCAGATGGGACACGGTGGAAAACGCCAGCAGCGCTTTGAGGTCGTCCTTGAACAGCGCGATCACCGCGCCGATCACCATGGTCACGAGGCCCGTGGTCGCGACGATATAGAACCATTCCGGCGTGCCGGCGAGCACCGGCCACAGTCGCGCCAACAGGAACAGGCCCGCCTTTACCATGGTGGCGGAGTGCAGATAGGCCGAAACCGGCGTCGGCGCCGCCATCGCATGCGGCAGCCAGAAGTGGAACGGGAACTGTGCCGATTTGGTAAAGGCCCCGATCAGGATCAGGATCAGCGCCGGCAGATAAAGGTCGGAGGACTGGATCGCCTCCTTGTTTTGCAGGATGGTGCTGATGTCATAGGAGCCTGCGATCTGGCCGAGGATCAGCATGCCACCGATCATGGCAAGCCCGCCCATGCCGGTCACCGTCAGCGCCATGCGCGCGCCCTGGCGGCCTTCGGGCAGGTGCTTCCAATACCCGATCAGCAGGAAGGACGACAGCGATGTCAGCTCCCAGAACACCAGCAGCAGCAGGATGTTGTCGGACAGCACGATACCGACCATCGCGCCCTGAAACAGTAGCAGATAGGTATAGAACTGCCCCATCGGATCCTGCCGCGACAGGTAGAACCGCGCATAGAGGATGATCAGCAGCCCGATCCCGAGGATCAGCGTGGCGAACAGGAACCCCAGCCCGTCCAGAAAGAAATTGGCCGACAATCCCAGCGCGGGAAGCCAGTCGATACCGACCTGCACAACCTCGCCGCGCAGAATGGCGGGGGCGTGCAGCATCAGTCCAATGAAGGCAAGCCCCGTGGCCAGTCCGGCAGAGGCGGCCGAGGCATTGCGACCGGCGCGGATCAACAGTGCGGGAAACAGCGCGCCAAGAAATGGCAAGGCCGCTATCAAGAAAAGGGACACGTCATACTCTCCAGGTCGGGCATATTGTTTTTATGTCGGGCAACAGGCTCCAAGCTGTAGGCTGAGTAAGGAATTTTCCAGTGCTGATCCAGAAAATCCGCACGGAATCTGGCCTGTTTCGCATCGGAAACGCCAAAATGTGACACTGGGCCGCATGTTTTGGGCCGCAACCTGCGATTGCCGCGATGCGGCATGGTGATGACGGGAACTTGATGGCGCGGTGAGGAGGACAGCCGCGCGGGGACGGGCGGCCTGTGCTAGGACCTCGGGGCAGGGACCATGGGGCCGTCACGCAGGAGGTGCAGATGGAAATGCCAGAACCCGGGATGACGATGTCGCGCCGTCGTCTCCTATGCGCGGGGGGCGCGATCGGCGTCGCGACCGCTGCCGGTTGGTGGCGGCTCGCGCGCTATCGCCCGTCGCATGAAGGCGGCATGCTCGGCGTTCAGGCGGCGCATGCGCAGGCCCAAGCGGGAGAGATCCTGCTGGTGGATATTCGCACCCCGGTCGAATGGCGCCGGACCGGCGTGCCGGAGGGGGCGGTGCCACTGGACATGCGCCGCGACGATTTCATCGCCAAGCTCGACGCCTTCGTGGCTCAGGACCCGACCCGGCCGGTGGCGCTGATCTGCGCAGGGGGCGTGCGCTCGGCCCGCCTCAGCCGCCAACTCCTCGCGGCAGGTTATCAGCAGGTGATCGACGTGCCGGAGGGGCTTCACGGGTCCTCGGCCGGGCCCGGCTGGCTGGCGTCCGACCTTCCGGTGCGCCCATGGAACGGCTGATCCCGCTCTGTGTCGCTGTGGCGCTGACCGCAGCCGGCACCGCTCGGGCAGGGTGCGGACCGGTCGAGTCGCAGTGTGAGATGCCGGGCGGCAGCTATGAGATCGCCTTGCCACCGGCGGCAACAGAAACCGCGGGCGATCCGTCACCGATCCCGGCGGTCCTGTTCCTGCACGGTCACGGCGGATCGGCCAAAGGGGTGCTGCGCATGCGCAGCATGGTGGAGGCGGTCACCGCGCGCGGCTATGCGGTGATTGCACCAAATGGGGCGCGCCGTCCCAACGGGCCGCGCAGCTGGTCTTTCCTGCCGGAATTTCAGGGCCGCGATGATTTCGCGTTCCTGCCCGCAGTGGTGTCGGATGCGGCGGCGCGCTTTGATGTCGATCCGCAGAACACTGTTCTTGCGGGATTTTCTTCGGGAGCCTTTATGGTGAACTACCTCGCCTGCGACCAGCCCGAGACCTTTGCGGCCTATCTGCCCGTGTCCGGCGGGTTCTGGCGTCCGCAGCCCGAGAGCTGCACCGGACCGGCGCGGATCTACCACAGCCACGGCTGGCGCGACGGGGTGGTGCCTCTGGAAGGGCGGATTCTCGGCGGCGGGCGGTTCATGCAGGGGGACATCTGGGCGGGGCTGGAATTGTGGCGCGACACGATGGGCTGCGACACCCATGCGCCCGACAGGATCTGGCAGGACGGCGAGTTGAGCCTGCGTCGCTGGCAGTGCGGTGCTGATGCAGAGCTGGTGTTCGAGCTGTTTCCGGGAGGGCACATGGTGCCGCCGGGATGGGCGGACCGGGTCATCGACTGGATCGAGGCAGGTGCTGGCCCGCAGGCAGAGACCGACTGATCCCCCTGTCAAACGGCCAAACGGCCAAAGGGTCAAACGGCGGGCCGGATCTGATGCGCACCATCGCGGGAGGCCGCGATGGTGCGGTCTTGACCTATTCGGCTGCGGGCACCGGGGTGTCCGGCCCCTGCAGGTTCTGGCGCAGCAGACTGCGGTAGTGGCGGGCGGCCTTGTTGATGCGCGGTTCCTTCAGGACCTCGGCGGTGCCCATCCACCCTCGCGGCAGACGCAGGCTGGACAGGGCCGACAGCGGCACGGCCAGCACCAGCGACAGCGCGATCGGCGCAAGCCAAAGCGACACCAGTCCCGCCGCGATCCCTGCCCAAAGCGCCACACCGCTGACCGTTTCCAGCGCGTGGCATTTGAACAGGGTGGCAAGGCTGTAGTGCCCGCCTGCGCGCGCCTGCGGCGACCAGCCTTTTTGCAGCCCGAACAGCGTGCGCAACACCGCGATCATCTGCTGCACCATCAGGATCGGTGCATAGAGGATCGCCAGCAGGATTTCAGTCGACATCGACAGCAGGAACCGGCCCGCACCGCCATAGTCGCCGATCCGTCGCCCGGTGAGGGGCAGCGCCGCCACGGACAGTACTTTTGGCAACAACAGCATGGCATAGATCAGAATGATCACCGCCACATGCCGGGGTTCGCTCATGTCGGGCCAGTTGGGACGCAGTGGGTTCTTTTCCGAGAAATAGGTGATGACCGAGCCGCCCTCGTCATGGCCGATCAGCGCCCAGATCACCAGAAGCGCAAACCACACCGGCGCCATCAGATAGCCGATCGCGCCATGGGCGAGGTGAAAGCGGGACATGGCGTGAAAGCCCGTGGCCGACAGGATGCGCAGGTGCTGGAGGTTGCCCTGGCACCAGCGCCGGTCGCGCTGGATGTGGTCCACCAGCGTCGCAGGTGTTTCTTCGTAAGAGCCGCGAATGCGCGGCAGGAAGCGCACCCGCCAGCCGGCTCGGCGCAACAGGCCCGCTTCGACAAAATCATGGCTCATGATGATCGAGGTGCCGCCCGCAAGCGTGGGCAGTTCCGGCAGGCCCGCACAGGTGGCAAAGGCGCGGGTGCGGATGATCGCATTGTGCCCCCAGTAGTTGCCCTCATGCCCGGTCCAGCGTGCCAGCCCTTCGGCCAAGGCGAGACCGTAGACGCCATTGGCAAACTGCTGCATGCGGCCAAAAACGGATTGCGCGCCAATGAGTTGCGGGAAGCTCTGAATGAGGCCTGCGGCCGGGTCCCGCGACAGCGCGTCGGTGAGGCGCACAATGGCGCGGCCTGTCATCAGGCTGTCGGCATCCAGCACCAGCATCGCCTCGTAGTCGCCGCCCCAGCGGGTCACCCAATCGTGGATGTTGCCGACCTTGCGGGCTGTGTTCTTCTCGCGGCGGCGATAATAGAGCGTGATGCCATCGGGCAGTTCTGCCCGGAGCGCCTGCACGCTCTGTTCCTCCTGGGCGGCGATCTCGGGGTCGCGGGTGTCGGAGAGGATGAACATCTCGTATTGATGCGACCCGCCGATGGCGCGCAGCTCTTCCAGCATGGAGCGGGCATTGCCCAGCACATACCAGGGGACCTCGTTATAGATCGGCACCAGAAGGGCAACGCGCATGGCACGCCGCGGACCCCGTGCGGGCGTCGGGCGGGTGCGCGCCAGGCTGTAGAGACCCAGGAGCACCGTGGAGACGGTGAAGGTGATCCAGAAGAAATTGAAGGCGATCAGCGTCAGCAGCACCCATTCCAGCGGTGTCACGCCATCGGCGGCAAACCAGCCCTGCATGACCCAGGCCAGCGCCACCGTGGCGGCCATGGCCGGCGAGAAGGCCAGGATGCGCCACAGCGCAACACCGGGGGGGCGATCCGATCCGCCTGCCGCACCGGAGGCCGGCGCGCTGGCGTCGTGAAACCGGCGCCCGAAGTCCTGCGCCGGCATCGCCAGCGGAGTCTCGGGAGGCACCAGGGGCGGGGATAAATCGTCACGCATTTAAACAGTCCACCGATAAAGCCAGACCTCGGAGGCGGCAGCGCCGTCCTTGCGCAGTTGCGCCCGCAGCTCGACGTGAGTCTGCTCACCCGGGTCAAAGGAAAACGCCAGCCGCATGCCGCCGGTTTCCGGGTTGCGTTCGAGTATGCCGTCGCTGGTCTCCAGATGCGGGGAGGAGACATGGATCGAGAAGTCCTCCGGCGCGGCTTCGAAGATCGGATGCGCCTCGAAGTCGATCACCATCAGCCGGCCCGGATCGCCAAAGATCTTGGCCCCCGAGGCGGTATTGATGACGCGCGGCAGGTCCAGCACAGGTTCATCGCCCCAGGTCAGGCGATACTCAAGATCGACACGCGTGCCAGCGGCATAAGGCACCTGGGGACGCCAGTAGGCGACGATATTGTCGTAGATTTCCTTGTCCGCCGGGATCTCGACCAGCGTCACGGCGCCGGTCCCCCAGTTGCCCTTGGGCTCGACCCAGAGCGAGGGGCGGCGGTGATAATGCGCCTCCAGATCGGCGAAATCCGAGAGCTTGCGCGCGCGCTGCATCAGGCCGAAACCCATCGGGTTCTCGTCCACGAAGCTGGACACTTGCAGGCGTGTCGGATTGGCCAGCGGCCGCCACAGCACCTCGCCCTGACCGTTCTTGACCAGCAGGCCGTCGCTGTCATGTACGGCAGGGCGGAAATCGTCAAAGCGCTGATGATTGGTGCCGTCAAACAGGAACATCGAGGTGAGCGGCGCAAGGCCCGCATGGCTGAGGTCCTTGCGCGGGAACAGGGTGGCGGTGACGTCCATCACGCAAGGATTGCCCGGCGTGATGTCGAACCGATAGGCGCCCGTCACGGACGGGCTGTCCATCAGCGCATGCACCACCATGTTTTCCTGCAATGGCCCCGGGGCCTCCAGCCAGAAGCTGACGAATTCGGGGAATTCCTCGCCCTCGGGATCGGCGGTCTTCAGCGCCAGTCCACGCGCCGACAGGCCGTAGTTGTTGCCGTTTGCAATGGCGCGGAAATAGCTTGCGCCCTGAAACACGCAGAACTCGGTCTTCTTGCCCGGATGGTCGGGGTCGTCGAGATCGGTCCGCAGGCGGAAACCGGAGTATCCCAGCGCTCCGTCGCGCGACAGGGTCGGCGAAATCTCGGGGTGGGTCTTGAACCGCGCCATGTCGAAGGCCACGCCTGAGGAGACGCCCTCGGTAACCGCATGGATCTGGACCGGGCGCTCGAAATAGAGACCGGGCAGGAAGAAATCCACGTTGTAGCTGCGGTCGGTATCGGCCCAGAGCGCCTTTGTCACATCGAACTGGATCGACCGGTACTGATCGTAGCTCATAGCGAGCCAGTCATCCGGCACCGAGCTGCGTTCCTTGAACGGGCGTTCGGCGAGCGCCTTGGCACGCGCGATCACATCAGCGCGGGAGAAGGTTTCGCCTCCCGCAGTGGCACGCGCGGCAGGGGCGACCGCGATCAGGGACAGGGCGGATGCGGTTTGCAGGAAGGCACGACGGCTGAATGTGCTCATCGTTTGCGTCTCCAGGGTTGGGATTTGAACCAGGCCGCGCCAAATGCGCAGCCGATGATGAGGGCGAAGCCTGCAAGGTTTGCAGCGGCGGTCACGAGGATGCCGCGATCTGTCTGATCCAGTGCGGCGCCGATGAACCGGGCCAGCGCCATGGAAAATACAAAAACCGCAAGGCTTTGTTGGCCGACCTTGGTGATCAGCGCGATGATCTGTCCCCAGAGGCGCGACAGCGCGGAGGTGCCGCGCGCCAACAGGTTCTGACCGTTTTCACCGGCCACAAGCCAGGCCAGATACGCCAGCGACAGGAAGTGCATATACCGCAGCAGGCCAAAGTCGGTCTTTTCCCGCCATTCGTCGGTGATGCGCCATGCGGGGCGGATGGCCTCGCCCAGATCCGGGGCGGAGGCGTTGAGCCAGCTGAACACTTTCCACGACCCAAAGGGCATCGACAAGATCAGGAAGGCGGCAGCAATCACGGCGAGGGTGCGGCTGACCGGCGGCTTTGGCAGCCAGCCGGCCATGAAGGCAAAGCCGGTGAAGAACAGAAGTTGCCAGCCGAAGGGGTTGAAGAACCATTCGCGGTCCGACCAGGGTTCTGCCGGGAGGGACAGACCGTCGGGGCCAAGACCAAGCACATAGGGGTTCGCCAGCAGCCAGAGCGCGATGCACAAACCGGCAACCGCCCAAAGCCCGGCCTTCCGGGCCCCCATCACCGCCGGCATCAGGGCCAGGACCACCAAATACATCGGCAGGATGTCAAAGTAGTTCGGCACATAGGTGAGGGTGAAAATCCCCACGATCTGCTGTGTGGTGTTGGTAAAGAACCGGTGCAGGTTCAGCGAGCCGATATAGCTCTTGTCGAAGCCGCCATAGAGATCAAGCGCGGCCATCGACATGGCGAGGAAGAAAAACAGGCCGATATGGGCCCAGAACACCTGCCAGCAGCGATAGGCCACGCGTGCAGTACCCAGCCACCAGCCATGACGGGCGAATGACCCGCCAAAGGCGATGGCCGAGGCCATGCCCGAGCAGAACACGAAGATCTCTGTCGCGTCGGAAAATCCAAACCGGGCCGGAATCCATCCGGTCCAGCGGTTGCCGGGAATATGCGCGCACAGGATGATGAACATCGCAATGCCACGGTAGAAATCCAGGCGCGGGTCCCGGGGGCGCGGTGCGCCCGCCGCCGCATCGGGCGGGGCACTCATCGCATTGGCGGCCGCGCGGGGAGCACTCCCCTTGTCAGGCGCCGGAAAGGGCGCGATTTCTGCCATCTGTTTTCAATCTCCTAAAGGATCACTCCGCCGGAACGCTCTGGGCCCCGCCGTTGTTCCGCGCGGATGCAATCAGGGCGCGACGGGTGGTCGCGTAATTGTCTTCGCCGCCCCCGCGTTTGGCTTTGCGATCGTCAAGGATGGCCTCCGCTTGCGTCCAGTTGCCTGCCCGCAGGCCCGCGTCGATGGTCATCCGTTCAAAGACGTCCCGCTGGGCGTGGCTGCCACCCGCAAGTTGCAACGAATCCCGTGACTTAGCGAGGTAACCGAAAGCTGTGCCGTAGTCGCCTTCCCCAAAAGCCTCAAGCCCCTTTGCAACACTGCAGCCCGGGTCGGCCATTCTTTGCGCGGCTTCAGTGGAGCCTTGCGCACCATCGGCGTGTATCCGCCGGATCAGGCGGTTCGTCGCCGATGCGCGATCACCGCCGACCAGGGCCAGCAGGTAGTGCAGATCCGCAAAGATCAGGCTGCCATCCTCGGTTCGGTTGGCGCAGAGGTCCGCCAGTTCGTCCCAGCGATCCCCGACGTTGACACCGTCCAGTTCCAGCCGCATCAGCAGCGACGTGGCGTTGGAAATATCGCGGTAGTCGTCGGTCTTGTCCTTGCGCACTTCGTCGTCATACAGCCGCATCACCTCGTCGATCTGGCCAAGGTCCAGATGCATCAGGGCCTTGTGCCACCAGACGTGGTAGCGGAAGTTGTTGCAATGCGCCCAGGCGTCCTCGCGCCCGCTGAGCCAGCCGAGGCCGGTTTTGGCATTGCCGGTCATGTCATGCACATGCGCCACCGCATGTAGGCCCCAGGCGTCATCCGGCGCGGTCCAGAGCGCCTGACGCCCGGTGATCTCGGCGCGATCATATTCACCGGTTTCCTCCAGCGCAAAGGCGTGACAGCCCAAAAGGTAGCCATGACCTGCGTGTTCAGTGGAATAGGCGGGCAGCACACGTTCGACCGAGGCCCGCATGCCGCGCGCATCCCCGAGGATAAACCGGATGCCGTGGCTCAGTTTCATCGCCAGCGTGTCGCAGGGGTGGTGGGTCAGCACCTCTTCCATGCAGGTGATCGCGCGTGAGGGATGTCCGGCAACCCAAGCCTCCAGCGCGTCCACATATTTGCGTTCACGCGGCAATGCGCCTTCATAGGCGTTTTTTGCGGTTGCGAGGGCCTCGTGCGCGGTGGGCACCAGTTCCGCGCGTCCCAGCATTAGGAGCGACAGCCCCTTGATGGCTTGACCCAGCGCAAAATCGGGGGCGGCCTCCAGCACGGCCCCAAGGTGGTTTGCGGTGCGCGCTGCGTGGGCGAGCACGCCCAGTTGCGCCCCGTTCCATTCCGCGAGCGCGCGGGGATCGGTGAGGCTGCACTCCTGTCCGAAGATATCCTGGGTCATGGGCGGGTCACTTTCACAAGCTGAATACTGAAGATGTCAAAAGTGATGCTAGCGAAGCGGTTTACACCGCGCGCCCCCCGCTCGCGCTTTGGTGAAGCCGCGTGTGGGTTTCGGCAGGAAACTGACATGAAAACGGGGTGAGATGAGCAAAAATCGGCACAAATACCCGGGCTTGCGCTGTTTGAGGCAGCACGCGGGTGCCGTGGCACCGGGTTTTGTAACATTGCGAAACGGCCCCGCGGGCCCGCAGCAACCCTGTCTATTTCAGTCGTCCTTAAAAGGCGTATCAGTGGCGAGAATCTCGTCGCTGTCTGCGCCGCATATAGGGGGCGATTTGCGGTATGTCACCGGGGTGCGTGAGAATTTGAGCGGATTGCCCAGAAGGCGCAGCGGGGTGTCACCTGATTGCATGGTCACCACCATGTCACGCGCCGCAACCTGATCGGTTTCAAACACCTGATCGAGGGTTTTTACCGGGCCGACCGGGACCTTTGCCGTCTCCATCGCCGTGATCACCTCACCGGTGCTGTAGCGCCGGACTGCGGGGATCAGGATATCATTCAGCGCGCCGCGATTTTCAAGGCGGGCGGGATTGGTGGCAAAGCGGGGATCATTCGCCAGCCCTTCAAGCGCAAGGAACGCCATGAAACGGCGGAACTGGCTGTCATTGCCCACCGCGAGGATCACATGGCCATCGCGGGTTTCATAGGTGCTATAGGGCATGATCGAGGGATGCTCATTGCCCCGGCGCAGCGGTTTTTGGCCGGTGTTGAGGTAGCTTACCCCCTCATTGATGAGCCAGGCGATCTGCGCGTCCACCAGCGCCAGCTCCACCTGTTGGCCTTCGCCGGTGAGGTCGCGGTGGCGCAGCGCCGAGAGGATGCCGATGGTCGCGTACATGCCGCACATCACATCCGCGATGCCGACGCCGACCTTGACCGGCGTGCCTTCGGGGTCGCCGGTCAGGGACATGATGCCACCATAGCCCTGCGCCATCAGGTCATAGCCGGGCTTTTCGCGGTTGGGGCCGGTCTGGCCGTAGCCCGATATGGACGCATAGACCAGACGCGGGCAGCTCTCGCGAAGGGAGGCGTAATCCAGCCCGTATTTGGCCAGCCCGCCTGGTTTGAAGTTTTCCACCAGCACATCGGCCTGCGCCGCAAGGCGGCGGATGATGTCCTGTCCTTCGGGTTTTGAAATATCAAGCGCGAGTGAGCGTTTGTTGCGGTTGGCGGCCATGAAATAGGGCGTAAGATCAGCGTCTTCTGCGACGCTCTTGCCCCATTGGCGGGTGTCGTCGCCGCCAGTGGAGGGGTTTTCCACCTTGATCACATCTGCACCAAGATCGCCCAGGAGCTGTGTCGCGGTGGGGCCTGCGAGGATGCGCGACAGATCGAGCACCTTCACGCCCTTGAGCGCGCCATGTGGCAGAGCGGCGGCGGGCGAGAATTCAGATGCGGCCATCGTAAGCTTCCTTGTCAATTTCAGCGGCGATCACCGTGAATGTCTCTGCTTTGACGGCAAGGTCAAGGGCGGCCTTCAGCTCCTTGCGGTTGCGGACTGTGTGACCCTCACCACCAAAGGCGCGGCCGATGGCGGCGAAGTCGTGGCGGCCAAAATCCACCCCCGCATTGGGGAGCTGGCGCTGGCGTTGCTTGAGATCAATCAGGGCAAGCGAGGCATCGACAAAGACAACGAAAATCGGCGCAAGCCCCATTTCTGCAGCGGTTGCCAACTCACCCGCCACCATCAGGAACCCCGCATCCCCGGAGAAGCTGACAACGGTGCGATCAGGATCTGCAAGCTTGCGCCCAATGGCGAGCGGCAGGGCGCAGCCCATGGTGCACAGGCCAGAGGATTGCACCAGTTGGCGCGGTTCCGTGCAGGGCCACATCTGGCTGAGCAAAATACGGTGCGCGCCGCTGTCGGCGGTGAGCAGCGTATCGGCGGGCAGGCTTTCGATGCATTGCGCGATCACGCCCGCCGGGCCCCAGTCGTCAGAGCGCGGGAAGGCCTCGGCGAGGGCTTTTTGCGTGCCAGAGATTTCGCCACCGGACCAGAGGGTTGCAGGCTGGGGTGCAACCGCGAGGGCTGCCAGCGTGGCGGGGATGTCGGCCACCAGCGGCAGGCTGGATTGATGCATGTAATGGGTGTTGGTTTCAGGTGTGATGTCGATCACGCGGGTTCGGGCCACGTCCCAGGCGTCGCGCCAGCCGGTGCGCATCTCGATCGGGTCATAGCCGATGCAGAGAATGAGGTCCGAGGCCTCGATGATCGGCAGCAGATGTCGGTCCGCAAGCGGCGAGAGGCCAGCCCCACCAAGGCACAGGGGATGATCCTCAGACTGGATGCCCTTGGCCTTGTAGGTGGTGACAAAGGGGATCTGGCGGGCCTCGACAAAGGCCGCGACCGCCTCCGGGCCACCGGGCAGCAGCGCATCCAGGCCAATGACCGCAAGCGGGCGCGCGGCCTCCCTCAGCCAATCATGCGCCTGCGCTAGTGTTGCACCCGCAGGCGCGGTTGCTCCGGCAGGCGCGCGGCGGATGTTGCGTTCTGTGGCGGGGGCGTTGGCCACCGTGATCGGCACATCGATATGAACCGGCCCCTGTCGGGCCTCGGTGGCGATGGCGACGGCCTTGTCGGCGATCACATCGGCAGCGGCTGCATCAAGGCGGAAGCTGGCCTTGGTGATCGGTGCAAAAACCGCCTGCTGGTCGAGCACCTGATGGGTGTAGGTCTGCGCCTCATCCGCATCGACGCAGCCGGTCAGCACCAGCATCGGCACCCGGTCCTGATGGGCATTGGCCACCACATTGACCCCGTTCAGCGCACCGGGGCCAAGTGTTGCCACCAGAATAGCGGGAGCGCCATCGCTATGATGCACGCCTTCGCCCATGAACCCGGCGCAGTTTTCGTGTTTGGCGAGGTGAAAACGGATCCCGGCGCGGGTGAGCGCGTCCACAAGGGTCAGTACTTCGCCGCCGGGCATGCCAAAGGCGTGGCGGCAGCCTGCATCATAAAGACGGCGGGCCAGAACATCGGCGGCGCGGAGAGATTGGGTCATCAGAAGTCCGTATCAGTTTGTCGTCAAATTGCAGTCAAAAGGATCATTCGCGCAGGGCGGCCGTGGTGATCGCGCCGAACACCGCGTCGAGCTGCGTGGCCACGGCGGAGAGTTTCTCGCCTGCTTCGGGCACATAGGGGGCAAAGACATGGCTTGGCGTTTTATAGGAGAGCGTCGCGGTGCCGTCCTCCTCTTCGGTGACGTAAAAGCGGATGGGCGCCTCGATCATGGCGGCGGTGGAGAGTTCCAGGATCTGCACCGCATAGTCATTGGCAAAGACCCCGACGACGCGGTTGCCGGGAATGGTGATGCCGCGGGCAGCGGCGGCGCCCGTTGGCCCGGCCTCGGTCACCACGCCCATGTTCTGCGCTTTGACCGCTGCTTTCAGATCAGCGAGCAGGGTCTTGTAATCCTTGGTGCTGGCATGGATCGCCCAGCCGTCGCGTGCGGCGATGTCCGCCGAAACCGGCGCGGAGAGTGCCGCAGCCAACAGGAGACCTGCGCCGAGGCGTCTAAGGTGGGCGAGGGGGCGGACCATGTGGGGCTCCTTCAATGAGGGTTGTCCCCGGGTGTACGCGCAGATGCGCTGAAATACTCGTCACATTTCGGTGCGGTCGGCGTCAGATCCCACGAGAAACCGGGGCAGGCCCAAAACCGGGTCAGGCCCAGCCCTTGCGAAAGAAATGCGGGCTGGCACCGAACTTGCGTTTGAACTGCCGGGAGAAATGCGTCGCGGAATTGAACCCGGAGGCCAGCGCGATCTGGGTCACCGACATGGAGGTTTCATTCATCAACGCAAAGGCGTGGCTGAGGCGCATGTCGGAGTAGACATGCATCGGGCTTTGATCGAGATAACGCGAAAACAGCCGTTCAAGCTGACGCCGGGAAATGTCCAGCTGGGTGCAGAGTTCACCGATGGACAGGGGCTCCTCGATCGACTCCTGCATCAGTTGCAGGGCGCTCAGCAGGCGCTGATTGCGGCTGCCGATGGCGACCGCGTAGTTCGACTTTTGCGGCGCCGCGCCGGAGGTGGAGCGCACGTGCAGGCACATGTCGGCGACAATGATGGCAAGCTGTTTGCCGTGACGTTCCTCGATCAGCGTCAGCATCATGTCGGTGGCCGCGCTGCCGCCGCCGCAAGTCATCAGGGTGCTGGTGACCTCGTAGATATTGGGCGAGGGCTTCAGGTGCTCGAACCGCTCGACAAATCCGGGCTGGTTCTCCCAGTGCAGGGTAAAGGGCTGATCCTTGATCAGCCCGGCCTGGGCAAGCGCAAAGGCGCCGGTGCAGATCCCGCCCAGCTTGCGGCCGAAGCGATGTTCGCGCCGCAACCAGTTGAGCGTGACCTCTCCGGCGGCTTCTTGCGGTTCCACACCGGCGCAGACAAAGCCCATGCCATCGGAGGGCAGCGCGCCAAGCGGCAGATCGGGCGTCACCACCATGCCGTTGGAACAGCGCAGCGGCGCCCCGTCCTCGGTCATGATGTACCAGCGGTAGAGTTTTGTGTTGGTGACCTGATTGGCGATCCGCAACGGTTCGATCGCGGCGGCCACCGGCAGCATCGTGGCCTTGGGCAGCAGCAGGAAATAGAAATCCTGCGGCTCTCCGATGTGCGGGATCGAGAGCGTGGCGGCAGCGCCTTTCTGAACAAAACTGTCTTCGGACACGAGCGTTTCCATGCGGGTCAGGGGGCTGGGGCGGGCAGTGTGATCTGCCTCTTGCCCTATCTGCTACTCCCGCTGCGCACAAATGTGCCGGGATATAACGACCTCGATCCGGCGAATTGCGACACGCGTCTGACCGGCACAAAGCCGCCCGGCATCTGTGCCTTGAAACAAACGCCGGGGCCGCGGCACCCCGGCGGGGCGACACATGCGCCGGCGACACGGCATGGACGATGCACACGATGTGGTGACCGCGAATTCAGCCGCATGTAACCGGGACACCACACCGCAGGCTCCTATGCCTTTGTATGGACGCGCTGCACCTAAAATGCGGGTGGACCTCTTGCAGCCCATTTTTCGCAGCACTAAGACTCGGGTAATCCTCTGTCGGGTATGGTGCCCGTCATGATCCGAAAGACAGGCAGGTCCAATGATTGATCCAACAGAAACCTACATGAACACACTTGTGCCGATGGTCGTTGAGCAGACCAGCCGGGGCGAGCGGGCATATGACATTTTCTCGCGCCTGTTGAAGGAGCGTATCATCTTCCTCAATGGTCCTGTGCATGACGGCATGTCTTCGCTGATCGTGGCGCAGCTGCTGCACCTTGAGGCGGAAAACCCGTCGAAAGAGATTTCGATGTATATCAACAGCCCCGGTGGCGTCGTGACCTCCGGTCTGTCGATCTATGACACCATGCAGTACATCAAGCCGAAGGTCTCGACCCTGGTGATCGGGCAGGCCGCCTCCATGGGCTCCCTGCTGCTGACCGCCGGTGAGCCGGGCATGCGCTTCAGCTTGCCGAATTCGCGGGTGATGGTGCACCAACCCTCCGGTGGCTATCAGGGGCAGGCGACCGATATCATGATCCACGCCGAGGAGACGCTGAAACTGAAGCGTCGCCTGAACGAGATCTATGTGAAACACACCGGTCAGGATTACGACACCATTGAAAAGGCGCTGGAGCGTGACAACTTCATGTCGCCGGAGCAGGCCAAGGAATTCGGTCTCATCGACGAGATCGTGGAAAACCGCGCCAAGGCTGACGACGAAGAGAGCTGACCGCGCTTTTTGCACGGGCTTTGTGCTCCCTACACCAATGTGTGTGCAAGGGAGCACAATTTGACATTGTGGCCGCTTGGGAGCTGTCCTAAGCTGGCCGGACATCGGGGCGAATTGACACGCGCTGGCCCCGAGGCGGATGGAAAGGTAGACCATGGCGACGAACTCGAGCGGCGACAGCAAGAACACGCTTTACTGCAGCTTCTGCGGCAAGAGCCAGCATGAGGTGCGCAAGCTGATTGCCGGCCCGACCGTTTTCATCTGTGATGAATGCGTCGAGCTGTGCATGGACATCATCCGCGAGGAGACCAAGGCCTCCGGCTTGAAGGCGACCGACGGCGTGCCTACGCCCAAGGACATCTGCCAGGTGCTGGACGACTATGTGATTGGTCAGGCCACAGCCAAACGGGTGCTGTCGGTGGCGGTGCACAACCACTACAAGCGCCTGAACCATGCCCAGAAGGCGGGCAATGATATCGAGCTGGCGAAATCCAACATCCTGCTGATCGGCCCCACCGGCTGCGGCAAGACGCTGCTGGCACAGACGCTGGCGCGCATCCTGGATGTGCCCTTCACCATGGCCGATGCCACCACGCTGACCGAAGCCGGCTACGTGGGCGAAGACGTCGAAAACATCATCCTGAAGCTGTTGCAGGCGTCGGAATACAACGTCGAGCGCGCGCAGCGCGGCATCGTCTATATCGACGAGGTCGACAAGATCACCCGCAAGTCCGAAAACCCCTCGATCACCCGCGACGTGTCGGGCGAGGGCGTGCAGCAGGCCTTGCTGAAGCTGATGGAGGGCACCGTGGCCTCGGTGCCGCCGCAGGGTGGGCGCAAGCATCCGCAGCAGGAATTCCTGCAAGTGGATACCACCAACATCCTGTTCATCTGCGGCGGGGCCTTTGCCGGTCTCGACAAGATCATCAAGCAGCGCGGCAAGGGCTCTGCCATGGGCTTTGGCGCGGATGTCCGCGAGGAGAGCGATGCCGGTGTGGGCGAGACCTTCCGCGATCTGGAACCCGAGGATCTGCTGAAATTCGGCCTGATCCCGGAATTCGTCGGCCGTCTGCCGGTTCTGGCGACGCTCGAAGATCTGGACGAAGATGCGCTGATCACCATCCTGACCAAGCCCAAGAACGCGCTGGTCAAACAGTATCAGCGGCTCTTCGAGCTTGAGGAAACCGAGCTGGACTTCACCGACGAGGCGCTCTCTGCGATTGCCAAGAAGGCGATCGAGCGCAAGACCGGCGCCCGGGGTCTGCGCTCCATCCTGGAGGACATCCTGCTCGACACGATGTTTGACCTGCCGGGTATGGAAAGCGTCACCAAGGTGGTGGTCAATGAAGAAGCTGTGAGCGCCGAAGCGCAGCCGCTAATGATCCACGCCGATGAGAAGGAATCGGCCACCGCCGGGTAATCCCGTACGATGCCGGTGAACAAATTTATGTTCAAGGGAATGGCCAATGTCGTGCTGGCGTTGGCCTTTTTCTATGGGTGCGGATGGTGGATTCTGGTTGGGCAGCCCGAACGTCTGCGTGCGCGCGAAGATCCCGTTTACGCGGAGGAGTTGTTTTCGGAACTGTTGCCGGTGGAGCAGGTTCTGCAATCGCGCAAGTGGCACAGGCGCGGCGCAGAGCCCTGGGACTGCACTTATGCCATCGTGCGATTGCAAGCCCCGGTGCCCGATCAGCCACCCACGCGAGAGTGGCGAAATGACCTCGGCTGGCAGTATCAGTTTGGCGGCGATTGGTCACCGACGCCAGCGCCTCCTCTCAAAGCGACGACACGAGATGCCCTTGAGTTTTGTGGAAAATACTGGCCGACTGAACTCTATACTGAGTTGAAACACGCGCGCGACAGCGCTGGCAGCTGGTTTGATCGGGATCCAGTCGGAGAAACACTCTACATCTATGCGCCACGCCAGAGGTTGGCCGCGCGCATCCGATTTGGGGATTGACGCCACCGTCAAATGCGAACCTCATTCCCTTGACGCGTGACATGTCGAGATCGAGAGGTTCTGATGAAAAGCGAAGCATTCCGGTACAGCGATGGCGTCGACAGGTTCATCGGCCATCTGGTCTGGGATGACGGCATCGCGACACCTGCGCCCTGTGTCCTGATCGCGCCAGCCTTTGGCGGGCTCAGCGATTTTGAGCGTTCACGGGCGGAGGAGCTGGCGGCACTTGGCTATGTTGCGCTCGCCGTTGATTACTACGGAAATGGGATCCGGGTGGAAACGCCGGAAGAGGCGCAGGCGCTGATGGCGACCGTGACCTCGGACCGCAAGGTGTTGGCGCGTCGCATGGTGGCCGCCCTTGAGGCCGCAAAGGAGCTGCCGCAGGTGGACGCCGGACGCATCGGGGCGATGGGCTATTGTCTCGGCGGCAAGGCGGTGCTGGACCTGGCGCGCTGCGGGGCGGATATCCGGGCCTGCGTGCCGCTGCATGGCGTCTATGATCGGCCGAATTTCCGCACCGAGGAGATCCGCCCTGCGGTGCTGGTGCTGCATGGCTGGGACGACCCGCTGGCACCGCCCGAGGCCCTGAGCCAGTTGGCGGAGGAGTTGAACGCCCATTGCCGCGATTGGCAGGTGCTGGGCTTTGGCCACACCGGGCATGCGTTTACCAATCCCAACGCCCGGAACCCCAAGGGCGGCATGCAGTATAGCGAACGCGCCAGCGCGCGGGCCTGGCGTGCTCTGACGCAGTTCTTCGCCGAGATGCTGTGATCGCAATCGCAGAGGCACATGCATACCGGGGTTGAGCAGAACGCAATTCCGGCTGTCCTGCACTTGGCTTAGCATTTCGGGACACGAAGTGGGAGCGAACAGAAATGAGCATCAAACGCATCTCTTCCGGCGGAGAGTACGAAGCAAAAATCGGCTATTGCCGTGCCGTTGTGGCGGGCGGTTTTGTTCATGTCGCGGGCACCGTGGGGCAGGGCGATGACGTGGTGGAGCAATGCCGTTCGGCGCTTGTCACCATCGAGACCGCCCTGACCAAGGCCGGCGCCAGCTTTGCCGATGTCGTGCGGGTGAACTACTACCTGCCGGAGGCGCGTGAGTTCGAACCCTGCTGGCCGCTCTTGTCCGAGGCGTTCGGCGCGAACCCGCCCGCGGCCACCATGATTGAATGCAACCTGATCGACCCGAAGTTCCGGATCGAGATCGAGGTCACCGCGCTGGCGCCTTCGGCTTAGGAGGGGCACATGACACTGACAGATGTTTCGGCGCACATTCGCCCGGCCATTCCGGTCTTGCGCATTTTTGATCTCGAACAGGCGCGGGCCTTTTATCTCGATTATCTGGGGTTTGTCGCGGATTGGGAATATCGTGCCGAGGAAGATCACCCGGTCTACATGCAGATTTCCCGTGCCGATTGCCTGCTGCATCTGACGGAACATCACGGGGATGCCACGCCTGGGTCTACCTGCTTTGTGCCGATGAGCGGCGCGATGAGTTTGCATCAGGAACTGGGCGACAAGCGGTTTCGGGGCGTGAAACCGGCGTTGGACGCGATGCCCTGGGGGCTGCAAATCACCGTCCTCGATCCGTTTGGCAACCGGTTGCGGTTCTGTGAGCAGCACAGCGAGACCCAGAAATCCGGCTGATCGGGCCGGATCCTGGTGCTGAAATCGCCATTTCCTGCCGTGTATTCACCACCGCGGGCTGAACCACTGGACCTCGGGTCCAGAATGCGCCATATCGGAGGCGAGATCTTCGGAGGAACCCATGGGAATCCTGAATTCGCTATTGCAGGCCGTGACCTGGTGGAACGGCGCCACCCTGAACACTCTGATCTATACCCGCCGCAAGGGGGAAAAGGTCGGGGAGGACGATCAGGGCAATGTGTTTTACCGCAACGCCGATGACAGCCGCCGCTGGGTGATTTTCAATGGTGAGGCGGAAGCCTCGCGCGTCAGCGCCGATTGGCACGGCTGGCTGCACCGCACCTATGACGAGGTGCCGAGCGAAAAGCCGCTGAAGCACAAGCCCTGGGAAAAGCCGCATCAGGAAAACCTGACCGGGACCGTCATGGCCTATGCCCCGGCGGGGTCTTTACGGGCCGGGGGCGCTCCGAAGGAACGCAGCGACTACGAGGCCTGGAGCCCCGAATAACCGCAGGGTTCGCCCGATGCAGCACTTCTCTGATCGTTCGTCCGTTTGACGGCGAGGGATCTTTTCCGATCTGGCCAAAAGGCAGGATTTTTCATGACCCATTCCACCACCGAAGTTATGACCGGCGGGCTCGTGCTTGTTGTCGCGGCCGGTTTTGCCTTCTACGCGGCACAGGCGGCGGGACTGTCCCGTGGCGGTGACAGCTATCCGCTGACCGCCTCCTTTCGCTCTCTGGAAGGGGTGAGCGTCGGCACCGATGTGCGCCTGGCGGGCGTGAAGATCGGCACCGTCACGAATGTGGCGCTGAACGCAGAGACCTTTCGCGCCGACACCACGTTTTCGGTCGATCAGAACATCATGATCCCCGACGACAGCGCGATCGTGATTGCCTCCGAAGGCTTGCTGGGCGGCAATTTTGTCGAGGTGATGCCAGGCGGATCGCCGTTCAACCTGGAGCCCGGTGACGAGATCGTCGACACCCAGGGCGCCGTGAGCCTGATTTCGCTTCTGGTCAAGTTCGTCTCCGGCAGCGGGGGCGACGAAGGATCCTGATGCTGAGAGCTGTTCTATGTGCCCTGAGCCTGTGCGCGGCAACTGGTGTTGCGGCGCAGTCGATTTCTGTTGAGGAACTGGCCCCGGCGCCGGTCGCGCCGCTGGTGCCCGAAAACCGCGAGCGTGTCGAGCGGGTCGAGGCAGAAACAGGCAATCTCGTCAGCCTGCGCGGTCTCGACAAGGTCAATGGCAAGAGCATTGACGTCGAGGTACGCAGTGGTGGATCGGTCGAGATCTTTGGCCTGCTGGTCACACTGCGTGAATGCCGCTACCCGGCGGAAAACCCCACGGGCGATGCCTATGCGTTTCTCAGCATTCGCGATCCGCAGGATGGACGGGTGTTCTTTGATGGCTGGATGATCGCCTCCAGCCCGGCGCTCAATGCGCTGGATCACCGCCGCTACGACGTTTGGGTCCTGCGCTGCAAAAGTGTCTGAGGCGACGGAATTTCGGGCGTTAGAAAATCCGCAGAGAGCTGCAGCGCCTCAGCCAGCATCCGGCGATAGCGTCCACGTGCGATTTCCTGGCCTCCAAGCGACGCCAGATGCGGCGTGATGAACTGGGTGTCGCACAGGCGGTAGCCACCGGCGTTGAGACGATCCACCAGATAGGCCAGCGCGATTTTCGAGGCATCGCGCCGGCGCGAGAACATGCTTTCGCCAAAGAATGCCGCGCCCAGCGAAACACCGTAGACCCCGCCCGCAAGATCGCCTTCGATCCAGACTTCGACGGAATGGGCAAAACCCATCACATGCAATTCCAGATAGCGGTCAAAGATCTCCTCGTTGATCCAGGTCTCCTCGCGATCCGAGCAGCCGCGCACCACACCTGCAAAATCCCGGTTGACGGAGATCTGGTAATCATCGCGGCGCAGGCGTTTGCCCAACGAGCGCGAGATCCGGAACCCGTCAAGCGGCAGGATGCCACGGCGCTTGGGATCGACCCAGAACACCTCCGGGTCGTCGCGGCTCTCCGCCATGGGAAAGACGCCGCTGGCATAGGCATGCAGTAGAAGATCAGCGCTGAGCGTCATGAGAAAGAGCCTAGCACAATAGGACAGGGGCAGCAGAAGAACCTGCCGCCCCTGTCGTCAGGTCAGTATCACAGATTGGCGTCGAGCCATTTTTCCAGCCAGTGAATATTGTAGTCACCGGTCTGGACGTCCTTTTCCTGCAGGAGCGCGTGGAACAGCGGCACCGTGGTGTCGATCCCGTCCACGATCAACTCGCCCAGCGAACGGCTGAGACGCGCCAGCGCCTCGTCCCGGTCGCGACCATGCACGATCAGCTTGCCGATCAGGCTGTCATAGTAGGGCGGGATCGAATAGCCGTCATAAAGCGCCGAATCCATCCGCACACCAAGGCCGCCGGGGGCGTGGTATGCGGTGATCTTGCCCGGGCAGGGGGAGAAGTTCGGCAGTTTCTCGGCGTTGATGCGCACCTCGATGGCGTGACCGTTGATGGTCAGATCGTCCTGGCTGAAGGACAGCGGCAGGCCGGAGGCCACGCGGATCTGTTCACGCACCAGATCGACACCAAAGATGGCCTCGGTCACCGGGTGTTCCACCTGCAGGCGGGTGTTCATCTCGATGAAGTAGAACTCGCCGTCTTCATAGAGGAACTCGACAGTGCCCGCGCCGGAGTAGCCCATCTTGCCGATGGCGTCGGCGCAGATCTTGCCGATCTTGGCGCGCTCTTCCTCAGAGATGCAGGGGCCGGGGGCCTCTTCGAACACTTTCTGGTGGCGGCGCTGCAAGGAGCAGTCGCGCTCGCCCAGATGGACGCCGCCGCCCTGGCCGTCGCCAAAGACCTGGATCTCGATGTGGCGCGGACGCTGGAGGTATTTCTCCATATAGACTTCGTCATTGCCAAAGGCGGCCTTGGCCTCGGAGCGGGCGGTCTGGAACGCATGGACCAGTTCGGACTCGGTCTGCGCCACTTTCATGCCGCGACCACCACCACCGGCGGTGGCCTTGATGATGACCGGATAACCCATGTCGGCGGCCACCGTTTTGGCGGTCTCCACGTCGGGCACGCCCCCGTCGGAGCCGGGCACACAGGGGATGCCAAGCGCCTTTGCGGTATCCTTTGCGGTGATCTTGTCACCCATCTGGCGGATATGCTCGGCAGAGGGGCCGATAAAGGTGATGCCGTGATCTTCGACGATCTGAACGAAGTTGGCGTTCTCCGACAGGAAGCCATAGCCCGGGTGGATCGCCTGGGCGCCGGAAATCTCGCAGGCGGAGATGATGGCGGGGATCGACAGGTAGCTTTGGGTGCCGGAGGGCGGGCCGATACAGATGGATTCATCCGCCATGCGCACATGCATCGCGTCGGCATCGGCGGTGGAGTGCACCGCGACGGACTGGATGCCCATCTCGCGGCAGGCACGGATCACGCGCAGCGCGATCTCACCCCGGTTGGCAATCAGGATTTTGTCAAACATGGGACCGCCTTACTCGACGATGACAAGCGGAGAGCCGAACTCGACCGCGGCGCCGTCCTCGACCAGGATGCGTTTCACGGTGCCGGATTTGGGCGCCGGGATGTGATTCATGGTCTTCATCGCCTCGACGATCAACAGGGTGTCGCCTTCGCTGACCTGCTGACCCACGGAGGTGAAGGCTGCAGCACCCGGTTCCGGCGCCAGATAGGCGGTGCCCACCATCGGCGAGGTCACGGCACCAGGGTGGCTGGCGGGATCTTCCGCAACCTCTGCGGCGGCGGCAGGGGCCGCGGCTGCGGGGGCAGCGGCGGCTGCCGGTGTGGGGGCCGCTGCGGCGACCTGTACCGGTGCGGGGGCGGCGGGGATATGACGGGAGACGCGCACGTTCAGGCTGTCATCCTCGGCATAGTCACGCTTGACCTGAAGTTCGGTCAGGTCGTTCTCGCGCAAAAGCTCAGCCAGAGCCTTGATGAACGCCACATCTGCTTCGTGAGATTTATTTGTCATTTTGTTCCTCGGCAGGGTCCTGTCTGGCCCCGAAGGCTTCCGGGGCGGAAATTTTCGGCCTTATATGCCATAGCTGACCATAAGGAAAGCGTACTTGATCGCGGCCCAAGATGAGGGCGAACGTATCCGGTTTCAATGGTTTTTGCAGGGGAATATTCCGGTTCCGGGGGCGCTCAGAGCGGCATGCCGCTGAGTTTGGCCACCAGTTCGGGCAGCTTGCGCGCGCCGAATTTGTCCAGCAGTCGCGCCCGGTGAGTCTCTACCGTGCGGTAGGACAGGCCCAGCTTCAGCCCGATCTCCTTGGCGGACAATCCCCGGCAGGTCAGGATCGCCACGTCGCGCTCGCGCGGGGTCAGGCTGACAACAGGGCGTTCCTCCGAAAGATCGGCAAACGACCAGACGCCGGTTTGAAAGGGCTGATCGCTGCGGCTGGTGGAGCGGCCCCGCACCCGGCACCAGAACAGCGCACCACAGCAACGCCGCATGATGCGCTCATCATTGTAGACCCCGCTCTGGGCTTCGGGCATCTGCAGGAGTTCACCGATGCGATGATAATCCTCCGGGCTGGGGTAGAGCGCGGCGATCGGGAGGTCGCACAGCTCGGCGGGATCACCGCCAAAGGTTTCGGCGAATTGCAGGTTGCAGCGCTTGATGACGCGATGCTCCAGCACGGCGAGACCAACGGGAGCGAATTCGAAGGCGGGATCAGACATGTGCCGGTTTTACGCCGGACGCGGCGCAAAGGGAACGCCCCTCTGCATCGCCGCACCACGGGGGCGGGCAGGGCGCAGCCGCCAAACAGCAAAAAACGGCCGGGCGCCTGATGCGGCCCGGCCGGTGAGGTGCGCGCGGCTGTCCATGGCCGTGCGACGGGGAGGGTCCTTTAGAGATCAGATCGCGAGGTATTCCGAGCGCAGTTCCTCGTTTTCCAGCACTTCGGCGGCGGTGCCGTCAAAGACGATGCCGCCGGTATCCAGGATCACGGCGCGATCCGCCAGTTGCAGCGCCCGCACCGCATTCTGTTCCACCAGAATCGTCGTCATGCCCTGTTCCTTGATGTGGATGAGGGTCTTTTCGATCTCGTCCACGATCACCGGCGCGAGGCCCTCGTAGGGTTCGTCGAGCAGGAGCACCTTGATGTCACGGGCCAGCGCCCGGGCGATCGCCAGCATCTGCTGTTCGCCGCCGGAGAGGGTCACGCCCTCCTGCTTGCGGCGTTCGCCCAGACGTGGGAACAACTCATAAAGGCGTTCGATCGACCAGCCGATGGGCGGTGCGATCTGTGCCAGCTCGAGGTTTTCCTCGACGGTGAGGCCGGGGATGATGCGGCGGTCCTCGGGCACCAGCCCCAGGCCGGCGGCGGCGGCTTCGTGGCTCTCCATCAGATGCAGCGGCTGGTGGTCGAGCCAGATCTCGCCGCGCGTGACCATGGGCGAGCCGGTGCGGGCGATCGACCGCAGGGTCGAGGTCTTGCCGGCGCCGTTGCGGCCCAGAAGCGCGAGGATCTCGCCTTCATGGACGTTGAAATTGATGCCCTGCACGATATAGCTCTCGCCATAATAGGCATGGACGTCCCAGACCGACAGAAAGGCCGGAGCCGTGGCCGCCTGGTTCACACCTTTGGAGAAATCAGGTTTGACGTTCATATCTCTGTCCCCTTGTTACGCGGTTTCGCCGAGGTAGGCTTCGCGGACCTTTGGATTGCCGCGAATGTTCTCGGGGTCGTCTTCCACCAGAGGTGTCCCCTGCGCGAGCACGGTGATCCGGTTTGCGAGCGAGAACACCACATGCATGTCGTGCTCGATGATGGCGATGGTGATGTTGCGCTCTTCCGAGATCTGTTTCAGCAGGTCGATGGTATTGTTGGTATCGGCGCGTGCCATGCCTGCGGTGGGTTCGTCCAGCAGCAGCAGGCGCGGCTCCTGGCTGAGGCACATGCCGATTTCCAGCCGTCGCTTGTCCCCGCGCGACAGCGAGGCCGCATGCATGTGCCGCTTGTCGGCCATGTTCATCTCTTCCAGCATGTGCTCGGCCTTGTCCATGATGTCCTTCTGCGACAGCACCGAGGCGATGGCGTTCAGCTCGAATGCCCCGTCACGCTTGGCCAGGCAGGGGATCATCATGTTTTCCAACACCGTCAGATCGCCAAAGATTTCAGGCGTCTGGAACACGCGGGAAATGCCCATCTGGTTGATTTCGTAGGGCGCCCGGCCCAGCACCGACTGACCATCGAACATCACCGATCCGGTGTCGGGGATCAGCTTGCCCACAAGGCAGTTCAGCAGGGTCGACTTGCCCGCGCCGTTGGGACCGATGATGGCGTGAACCGAGTTCTCCTTGACCGAGAGATTCACATCCGACAGCGCTTGCAGGCCGCCAAAGCGTTTGCCCACGTTTTTGACTTCGAGAATTCCCATGTCTCTCTCCTTATTCCGCGGGGTTGGTTTCGCTTTGGCGGGCGTCAGATTTCTTGCGCCCCTTGAACCAGCCACCGAAGCGCTGTCCGCCTTCGACCAGACCACCGGGCAGGTAGATCACCACCAGCATGAACAGGATGCCGAGGGTCAGGTGCCAGCCCTTGCCGATGAACGGGTAGATGATGAAGACGATGAAATCCTCAAGTCCGTCTGGCAGGAAGCTGAACCAGCTGTGCAGCACGTTGCTGTTGATCTTGGAGAAGATGTTCTCGAAGTACTTGATGAAGCCCGCGCCCAGCACGGGTCCGATCAGGGTGCCTGCGCCGCCGAGGATGGTCATCAGCACCACTTCGCCAGAGGCCGTCCACTGCATCCGCTCCGCACCGGCCAGCGGGTCCATCGACGCCATCAGGCCACCGGCAAGCCCGGCATACATGCCGGAGATCACAAAGGCCGCCAGCGTGTAGGGTTTGGAGTTGAGGCCAGTGTAGTTCATCCGCTGCTGGTTCGATTTCACCGCCCGCAGCATCATGCCAAAGGGCGAGCGGAAGATGCGGATCGACAGGTAGAAGGCCGCGATCAGCACCAGCGCGCAGAGGTAGTAGCCCATGTTGAACTGGAACGCCCAGGGGCCCATCGCCATCTCGTAGGTGCCGCGCATCTCGAGGCCAAAGAGGTTGGTCACCGGGATCGACCCATCCGCCGTTGCCGTCTGCCCCAGAACCCGCGGGTCATCCAGCGTCAGTTGCAGGCCGGTCTCGCCATTGGTGATCGGTGTCAGCACCGAATAGGCGAGGCTGAAGGACATCTGCGCGAAGGCCAGCGTCAGGATCGAGAAGTAGATGCCCGAGCGTCGCAGGCTGACGTAGCCGATCACCAGGGCAAACAGGCCCGCGATGATGACGCTGAGGATAATGGCTGGCAGCACATTCATGCTGAGCAGTTTGAACATCCAGACCGCCGAGTAGGAGCCCACCCCGAGAAAGGCCGCATGGCCAAAGGAGAGGTATCCGGTCAGGCCAAAGAGGATGTTGAACCCGATGGCAAAGATCCCGAAGATCACGAAGCGCTGCATCAGGTCCGGATAGCCGGCGTTGAACTGCGCCAGGCCGCTGTCGGTCGGGAAGGGGTTCAGGATGAAGGGAGCAAAGATCGTAAGTCCAGCCACGATCAGAAGCAGTGTAGTGTCTCTTTTGTCTAGTCCGAACATGGTCTTAGTCCTCCATCACGCCTTTGCGTCCCATCAGGCCGCGTGGGCGGACCAGAAGGATGACGATTGCGACGAGGTAGATGATGATCTGGTTGATGCCGGGAATGAGGCTGATCGCCCATTCCATCGAAGCAAAGCTCTCAAGCACGCCGAGCACAAAGCCCGCAAGAACCGCGCCGGGCAGGGAGCCCATGCCGCCAACAACCACCACCACGAAGGACAGCACCAGAAAGTCCATGCCCATGTGATAGTTGGGTGAATTGATCGGCGTGTACATGACGCCCGCAAGTCCTGCGACGGCGGCCGCGATGCCAAACATGATGGTAAAGCGGCGGTCGATGTTGATGCCGAGGAGACCGACGGTCTCGCGATCCGCCATGCCAGCCCGGACCACCATCCCGAAGGTGGTGAACTGCAGGAAGGCAAAGACCGCGCCGATGATGAGGCAGGCAAAGCAGAAGTAGACGATGCGCCAGACCGGATAGATGATGTCCATGCCGATCACCGCGCCGAGGTTGGCCACGCCATTGAGCGCATCCGGTGCGGGTGTCGGGATCGGGTTGGCGCCGTAGAAATACTTGATGACCTCTTGCAGCACGATGGCAAGGCCGAAGGTCACCAGGATCTGGTCCGCATGGGGGCGCTTGTAGAAATGCTTGATCAGCCCGCGCTCCATGATGAAGCCGACGGCGATCATGATCGGGATCGCAAACAGGATCGCCAGCGGCACCGACCAGTCGATGATGGCGCCGCCCAGATCCGGTCCGAACCAGCTCTCGACATAGGGGGTTTTGACCTTCAGCGGATTGCCGAGAAAGTCGGTCTTGTCGGGGTCGACCGTCTCAAAGCTGAGGCTGAAGATCTTCTGCAGCGTCACCGCGCAGAAGGCACCGATCATGAACAGCGCCCCATGGGCGAAGTTCACGACGCCGAGCGTGCCAAAAATGAGTGTAAGCCCGAGCGCGATCAGCGCATAGGCAGAGCCCTTGTCGAGCCCGTTTAGGATTTGCAGAAGGAATGCGTCCATGATCCCCACCTTCCGGTTCGTCTGGGTGGCTGGTTTCGGGTTGCAACAGCTGGTCACGCCCGATGGCCGTCGGGGCGCGTGTCAGGTGGACCAAAGCTGTGCGGGAGAGGGATGGTCAGGCGCGTCTGGCGCGCCCGACCGCTGATGTAGCTCTCGCGTTATGCGCCCGGGTTACAGGAGCCCAGGTTGCCGCCCGCAAACATCGGGTGGTCGGCTGCGTATTCCACCTGCTCGCGCGGGGTGACCTCGACGACCTCAAGCAGGTCGAACTCGGAGGTCGGGTTTTCTTTCCCGCGCACCACAAGAACGTCCTTGAAGCACTGGTGATCCGCGCCGCGATAGAGCGTCTTGCCGTTGCCCATGCCGTCGAACTCGAAATCTTCGAGCGCTTCGGCCACGGCGCAGGGGTTGAACGACCCGGCACGCTGCACCGCATCCGCATAGAGCAGCGTCTGCACGTAGCAGGTATGCGCAGCCTGCGAGGGCGGGAAGCCGTATTTGGTGCCGAAGGACCGCACGAAGGCCTTGGAGCCTTCGTCCTGCAGCGACCAGTGCCAGTTGGTGGACCCGTGAATGCCTTTCACGTTGGCCCCGGCACCTTTTGCCATCAGGCGGGAGTAGAGCGGCACCACGATCTCAAAGTTCTTGCCGTTCACTTCCTTTTCGCGCAGGCCGAACTGCACGGCGTTGGTCAGCGAGTTGACCATGTTGCCGCCGTAGTGGTTCAGAACCAGCACATCGGCACCGGAGTTCAGAACCGGTGCGATGTAGGAGGAGAAGTCGGTCGCCGCCAGCGGGGTTTTTACCGTGTTCACGGTTTCCCAACCCAGTGCCTCGGTGGCGGCCTTGATGGATTCTTCCTGGGTCCAGCCCCAGGTGTAGTCGGCGGTCAGGTGATAGGCCTTGCGGTCATCGCCATAGAGGTTCTTCAGCACCGGCGCCAGCGCTGCGCCGGACATATAGGCGTTAAAGAAGTGACGGAAGCCATTGGCTTTCTTGTCTTTACCGGTGGTGTCGTTCGAGTGCGTCAGGCCCGCCATGAAGATGACGCCCGCCTCCTGGCAGAGGCCCTGCACCGCGATCGCCACGCCGGAGGACGACCCGCCGGTGATCATGATGGCGCCGTCTTTTTCGATCATCGACTTCGCAGAGGCGCGCGCCGCATCGGATTTGGTCTGGGTGTCGCCGGTGACATATTCGACCTTCTTGCCCAGGATGCCGCTGCCTTCGAGCGCCTTGGAGCTGAAGGTGTTCAGCATGCCGCCGTCGCCTTCGCCGTTCAGGTGCTCGACCGCCAGCTGGTAGGCGCGCAGCTCGTCGGCGCCCTCGTCCGCGTAGGGGCCGGTCTGCGGCACGTTGAAGCCGAGGGTGACGGTGCCGCCGGTCGGATCATTGGTGAAGGCCGAGGCGCTCTGCGCGGTGAAGATCGTCGGCAGCGCCAGCCCGGCGCTTGTCACGGCACCGGTTCTGAGCAGGCCACGACGGCTTAGGTCTGTCTTGGACATTTAGTTTCCTCCCTAGGATGAAAAAGGCGAGGCGCGACTCCTCACTTTCGCGCGTCCCCTTGCAGCATTGTGCAAAACGAGTATGGGCGTGCATTGTAAATCTGCGCAATAAAACCCTTGTTTTGCGTGGTTTTTCTGTAAAGAAGTGTACAGTAAATCATGTGTTGCGGTAAATTTTCTTATTCTGCCGTGCAGAAAGCCCTTGAAAAGTCCCGCTTTTGCAAGAGGAGGTCGACCGATGGTGGCAGACAGTATGACCGGGAGCCGTATCCGAGAGCGGCGGCTGATGCTGGGGATGCGCCAGGCGGATCTGGCGCGCGACGTGGGGATCTCGGCTTCCTACCTCAATCTGATCGAACACAACCGCCGCAGAATCGGCGGCAAGCTGCTTGTGGCGCTGGCGCAGGCGCTGGGGGTGGAGCCGTCGCTTCTGACCGAAGGGGTGGAGGCCGCGCTGGTCGCCGCGCTGCGCGAGGCGGCAGCGGATGCGCGCACTCCGGCGGTGGAACTGGACCGTGTCGACGAGTTCGCCGGCCGCTTTCCCGGCTGGGCGGAGGTGCTGACGGAGACCCACGGCCGGATCGGCGCTCTGGAGCGCACGGTGCGATCACTATCGGATCGGCTGACCCATGACCCGCATCTGGCGGCGTCGCTGCACGAGGTGCTCTCCACCGCCGCCGCGATCCGCTCGACGGCTGCGATCCTGGCGGAGCCGGGCGAGCTGGAGGCGGAATGGCGCGACCGGTTCCACAAGAACCTCGACGAGGACGCCCAGCGACTGGCGGACAGCAGCCGCGCGCTGGTGCGGTTCCTCGATGACAGCGATCAGGGCACCGAACGCCGCGGGATACCGCAGGAGGAGGTCGAGGCTTTCTTTACCGCCCGCGGGTTCCACTTTCCCGAACTGGAGGCGCGCACGGCGACGGCGGGCGAACTGGCTGATCGGGCGGCAGAGCTGGACAGTCGCGCGGCGCGGAAACTGGCGGCTGCGGCGCTGGCGGATTACGAGGCAGACGCGCGCGACATGCCGCTTGAGATCCTGCGAGAAGCGCTGGCGCGCTGCGGTCTGCTGCCCGGCGTGTTGGCGCGCGAATTCGGCGTCCCGGTGCATCGGGTGTTGCGTCGGCTGGCCGCCCTGCCGGAGGAGGTGCTGGGCCAGCCCACCGGGCTGGTGGTCTGCGATGCCTCCGGTTCGATCCTGTTCCGCAAGCCGGTGCCGGGGTTCTCGCTGCCGCGTTTTGGGGCCTCCTGTCCTCTGTGGCCATTGTTCACGGCCCTGTCGCAACCGGGCGTGCCAATCCGGCGCCGCGTCCACCAACAGGGCCGCGCCGCGCGGGACAGCGATTGTTTTGCGATTTCCTGGACGGCGCAGCCGGTGGCCTTTGACAGCGACCCGGTGTTGCGCGCCGTGATGTTGATCCTGCCCTCGGTGGAGGCCCAGCCTTCCGAACCGGCAGCGGAGTCGCGCCCGGTGGGCGCCAGTTGCCGGATCTGCGTGCGCCGCAGCTGCGCGGCGCGGCGCGAACCGTCCATCCTGCGCCCGGCTCAGGGCGGCGAACAGGTGGTGCTGGACTAGCGGCAGCAGCGCATCCAGGGGCGGGCCTGTGTAACTGCCGGGTGACAGCGGCTTTGGTTTCATGCAAAGATCGCTCCGCACCCGGAGGAACCGGATACCGGCGTGGTGCATGGGGGAGGACAAGAGGGACCATGGCTGGACGAGTCGTTCTGATCGAAGACGAAGCCAATATTGCCGAGGCCATCCGCTTTCTGCTGTCGCGGGAAGGGTGGCAGGTGGACGTGCATGAGGATGGCAGCACTGCGCTGTCAGTGATCGAGGCCGCCGCGCCCGATCTGGTGATCCTCGACCTGATGCTGCCCGGCAAGAGCGGCATGGAAATCATTCGCGACATCAGGGAGATAGAGGCCTTGGCGCATCTGCCGGTGCTGATGCTCACGGCCCGCGGCCAGCTCAAGGATCGGGAAATGGCGGAGAAGGCCGGGGTGACTCGTTTTATGACCAAGCCGTTTTCCAATACCGAGGTTCTGGCCGCCGTGCGGGACCTGAATGCGCAGGCCCGACAGGCCCGCGACCCGGAGGCCGGCTCCGCTCCGGTGACCTCCGTGCGCGACGTGGGCTGAGCGGATTGCGATGATCCGGTCCGACGGTGCTGGCAGCAAGGATGAGTTGCGCACGCCCTTTGTCGAGCGGCGCACCTACCGGCGACGTCGGCTGATGGACATCGCGCGACTGGCGCCCCTGATCGGAGCCTTGCTGTTCCTGGTGCCGCTCCTGTGGCCACAGCAGGACCCCGGCGCGGGCCCGGAGGCACCGGCGGCCAGCAGCATGTCATCTGCGATGATCTACATCTTTGCAGTGTGGGGCGGGTTGATCCTGTTTTCGGTGGGGTTTTCGGTGGTGGTGCGCCTCTGGGCGGTCCACTGGACTGGCAGCGGCGGACCGGTGGACCCGCTCACTCCGGGCCAGGCGGGGTCTGACGCCCGGCCCGACGCCGCCACATCCGCGCCCGACACAGACCCGGAGACCGAGGCATGACCTCGCTCAATCTGCTGGCGATGGTCAGTATCGGCTATGTGTCGATCCTGTTTGCGGTGGCGTTCTGGGCGGATCGGCAGGCGTTGCGCGGGCGTGGCGCGCGCTTCATGGGCTCGCCCCTGATCTACACGCTGTCGCTGTCGATCTATTGCACCGCCTGGACCTTTTACGGGGCCGTGGGCTATGCGGCGCGGTCGGGGATGGAATACGTCACCATCTACCTCGGCCCGACGCTGGTGATGATCGGCTGGTGGTGGGGCCTGCGCAAGCTGGTGCGGGTGGGGCGCAGCCAGCGCATCAGTTCGATCGCCGATCTGCTGTCAGCCCGCTATGGCAAATCCAATGTGCTGGCGATCGGGGTGACCGTGCTCGCGGTGATCGGGGTCACCCCCTATATCGCCCTGCAATTGCAGTCGATCACCCTGTCGGTGGCGATCTTTGCCGAAGCGGACCCGACCCGCAGCTACAACGAGAGCGGCACGGTGTTCTGGATCGCCACGGGGCTGGCCTGTTTTGCGATTCTGTTCGGCACCCGCAACCTCAACGCCAATGAACGCCACCACGGGGTGGTCATCGCGGTGGCGTTGGAGGCGGTGGTCAAGCTGATCGCGCTGGTCGCCGTGGGCATCTTTGTGGTCTGGGGGCTGGCCGGCGGCGTGGAGCAGGTGCTCGCCCGTGTCGACCGCTCACCGATCGGGCAATGGCAGGTCGATGGGGGACGCTGGACGGCGATCACCTTTCTGGCGGCCGCCGCCTTTGTCTGCCTGCCGCGCATGTTTCAGGTCATGGTGGTCGAGAACGAGGATGAGCGCCACCTGCGCATCGCCGCCTGGGCCTTTCCCACCTATCTGCTGCTGATCTCGATCTTTGTGGTGCCGATTGCGGCTGTGGGTCTCGAGCTGCTGCCGCAGGGCGCGAACCCGGATCTCTTTGTGCTGACGCTGCCGCTGTCGCAGGGTCAGAACGGGCTGGCGATGCTGTCGTTCCTGGGCGGGTTTTCCTCGGCGACCTCGATGGTGATCGTGGCGGCGATGAGCCTGTCGACCATGGTATCGAACCATATCGTGATGCCGATCTGGCTGCGTACCACAGATGCCTTTGGCGGCGCGTCGGTCTCGGGCGATGTGCGCTCTGTGGTGCTGTTTGCGCGGCGCTTCTCGATCGCGGCGATCATGGGGCTGGGCTATGCCTACTACCAGATGTCCGGCGGCGGCGCGGCACTGGCGGCGATCGGATTGATTTCCTTTTCCGGGATCGCCCAGATCCTGCCGGCCCTGGTGGGCGGTCTGTTCTGGCGGGGTGCCACCCGCGCCGGGGCGCTGGCGGGGTTGTTCCTCGGCTTTACGGTCTGGGGCTATACCTTGCTGCTGCCCGAGGTCGCCGGGGGCGTGTTTTCTGCGGCAACGCTGAGCAATGGCCCCTTTGGCCTCGGTTGGCTGCGACCGCAGGCGTTGTTCGGGATCGAGGGGCTGGATCCGATCGTGCATTGCGTCCTCTGGTCGATGAGCCTCAATGTCGCGGCCTATGCCATTGTTTCCGTTCTGAGTTTTCCAAGCCCGATGGAACGTTTGCAGGGCGCGCAATTCGTGCATGTCTTTGACCATTCCGCCGGTCCCGGCGGCTGGACCGGCTCCGTCGCGCAGAGCGAGGACCTGATGATCATGTCGCAGCGCATTCTGGGACCGGATGAGGCCCAATCCTTCTTTCAGGCTGCGTTGAAACGTCAGGGTGGGCCGGGCCCGCTGCCAGAACCCACGCCGACCTTTCTGGAGCAGCTGGAGCGCGAGCTGAGCGCCTCGATCGGCGCGGCGGCGGCGCATGCGATGATCGGCCAGATCGTCAGCGGAGCCGCGGTGTCGGTCGAGGATCTGCTGGCGGTGGCCGACGAATCCGCGCAGTTGCTGGAGTATTCCAGCCGCCTGGAGGCGCAGTCGCAGGAACTGTCCCGCACCGCCCGCCAGCTGCGCGAGACCAACCAGAAACTGACGCAATTGTCCGAGCAGAAGGATGCCTTTCTGAGCCAGGTCAGTCACGAGTTGCGCACCCCGATGACCTCGGTGCGGGCGTTTTCCGAAATCCTGCGCGACGAGCCGGGCCTCACGCCGCAAGAACAGCGCAAATACGCGTCCATCATCCATGACGAGGCGCTGCGGCTTACGCGATTGCTGAACGATCTTCTGGATCTCAGCGTGTTGGAGAGCGGCGCTGTCACGCTCAATCTGTCGCGCCGCAGCCTGTCGGACATCCTGGATCACGCGGTGGCCTCGGCGCTGGCGGGCGCTGACGGTCCCCTGCGGGTCGATCGCGCGGGCGAGGCCGAGGCGGTTCTGGTGGAAACCGATGTGGACCGGCTGAGCCAGGTGTTCATCAACCTGATTGCAAATGCACAGAAATATTGCACCGCGGACAGCCCGACCCTGGAGATTGCCGTCAGTGAGACGGCCGATCAGGTGCATGTGGATCTGCGCGACAACGGCGCTGGCATCCCCGAAGACTTCCAGGCGATGATCTTTGAGAAATTCTCGAGAGTTACGCCGGAACGCGCCGGTGGCGCCGGGCTTGGTCTGGCGATCTGCAAGGAAATCATGCGACGCCTTGGCGGCGATGTCGCCTATCTTCCGGGCGACACGGGGGCCGCATTTCGCGTAACTTTGCCAAAACAAGCGAAAATAGAAGAAATCCGCTGAAATTTGTAAAGGTCTTGGTAACCAGCACTGGGCTAGAACCAGTGCCATAAGGGTGCGGAAGGCTCAGGTTCATTTTATGACTGACAAGGATCAAACGGAGGATGGCAAGCGCGCGGTCGGGGGACTGGCGCGCAAACTTGCTGCCTCGAAGGAAGGCACGGCGGGGACAGGAGGGTCCTTGACGCTGAAGGCGCTGCGCCGTTCGGTGGCCCGTGCGGCAGAAGACCTGTGCGAATTGCCGATGGCGGTGATTGCGGCGCGTCAGACCAACCGGACGCCGGATGACCTTGGCGGGCTGCTGTCGGACAGCCATCTGCTGATCGTGCTGGATTGCCCGCAGGGGCGCATTGGGGCCGCGACGCTGGATGCGGCGGCGGTGACCGCCCTCATTCAACAACAGACCATGGGCACCGTCATGGGCATGTCCGGGACGGAGCGGCACTATACCCCCACCGACGCGGCGATGGTGGCGGAGTTTCTGGAAAAGCTGTTCGCCAAGGTCTCCTCGCTGCTGCACGATCAGACCGATCTGCGGATCTTCGAAGGCTATCGGTTCGGCGCCCAGGTCGAGGACGTGCGGACCTTGGTGCTGGGCATGGAGGCCGAGGATTATCGCGTCATCAACATGAACGTCGATCTCGCCACCGGCAAGATGCAGGGCGAAATCTGTCTGGTGCTGCCGGAACCCTCGGTGGAGCAGCTCGATGAGACGGATTCGGTGCGCGGACCGCGGCTTGGCTCCAGCGTTGGCTCGATGCGGGCGGAGCTGACGGCGGTGCTGTGCAAGATGCGGGTACCGCTGCGCCAGTTTGCAGCCCTGAAAAAAGGCGAGCTGTTGCCGCTGGATCAGGCTTATCTCTACGAGACCGACCTGCAGGCGATCAACGGCCAGCCCATCGCCAAGGGGCGTCTTGGGCAGATGAACGGATCGCGTGCAGTACGGTTGACGGAACAGCGCACCCGGCTGGTCTCCGGAGGCGAGGGCAGTTTCTCTGATGGCATTGCGCAGGGCGGCAACATGCAGGCGCTGGAGGACAACACGCTGGATCTGTCCATTGCGGCTCAGGGCTTGCAGGAACCCGGCGACAGCCTCGGAAGCGGGCTTGATGCAGGATTCGGCGGTGATCCCGCGGCCGACCTGGGGGCGCCAATGGGCGGCGACCTCGGTGCGGATCTCGGCGGCGGTCTGGGATCGGATATGGCCGGGGATCTGGGCGGCGGCCTGGAGGGCGGCGATCTTCCCATGGGTGATTTTGCCGGGATGGGAGAATTGCCTGATCTGCCGATGAATGATCTTGGCGATTTCAACGCCGATGACGCCGCGGCAGAAATCTCGGAACTGGCCGGATTGGGAGAAGACCTCCCGGAAACCGGGACCTAGGAGCGGGCACAGGTCCTCTCGACCTTAGCGGCGGTCCATCCGTGATAGGGCTGGCGGGGCAGCGGTGCGGGGCGGTGTTCACCGACCGCCCCTTGCCGCAAAATCCGAAACCCACAGTGTGACGGGGGCGGCACCCGGCACAGAGGGCACCGCTCAGTGCGGATGCGCGATCTGATCGCGGCACGGTTGGAGCCATTCACATAAGGGCGAAACGGGACGACGCGCCTAGACTTTGTTCTGCGCCAGCGCATCGAGCGTCGGGCGTAGCCCGGACAGGTCGTAGCCGGCTTCCTGGGTCACATGCATGATGGTATCGACACCAAGATCGCCAGCCTGACCCAGAGACCAGACCACCGAACACCGCGTGCCGGAGGCGCAATAGGCCAGCACCGGTCCTGTCGCATTCTCATAGAGTTCGCGCTGGCGGGCGACATTCTCGGCAGTCATGGTCTGATGTGTCAGCGGCAGTTCATGGAATGTGAGCCCAGCCGCCTCGACCGCTGCGCGCAGGGCCGCAGCCTGATGGCTGGGCGGCACTTCCGCGTCAGGGCGGTTGCAGATCACGGTGGTGAAACCGGCGGCTGCGATGGCGGGAACATCCTCCACGGAGATCTGCGGAGAAACCGAATAGCGGGGTGTAAGCGTGCGTGCGTCCATGCCACTCCTTTAAGCCTTTGCTCCGCTGCGGTCCAGAACCAAGCACTGCCTTGGCGCCATAAGCCTAAGCCGGGGCATCGCGGCGCGAAAACGTGATGGCAGCCGCCGCAGCCTCGTACGGCGATGGCGGGGGGGAGCTCTGATCTGTTGGTGTCCAGCCGATTTCGGACCAGGATGGGGTGGCTATCAATGCGCGTTCCGAGGCTGACCAAAGGCCCGGCCATAATGTCATCGGTGGTTATGATTCGCCTCGTGCCGGACAAACTGACCGCCCCGCGCTCCGTGGCTCGACACGCCACAGGGGCGCTTGATCGTCGGTGTGTCATTCCAAATGTGGAATGTAAGCGTCATCTGGGGTGTCAATCGATGCGCCGCTAAACAACCAAAGGTAGAGTTAACGTTATCAGTTCCGGGTTTTGTGCTGCGCGCGCATTCTGCCCCCTCAAGACGTGCTGTGTTGCAGCATGCCTTTTTTTGAGGCGTATGAGTGGAGAATGCGTCAATTTGCGGTCTTGCGACATGCAGGCGTTGATGCAACCTGAGACTGTTGTAGACTAACCCAATGTAGCGGGGGCTCAAAGATGACCTCGCTGCTGTGTAGGGGAGGAGAGTAACGAATGACCACGGAACAGTTGATCGAAAGGGCTTGCCTGCTGGAACAGAAGATCCGCGCCACACCGGAGCTCGGCCGGCTGGATCTGCAGCCCGAATTTGCCCGCGTGATGAACCGGATCAAGGCGACTGGCGTGCCGGTTCCTGCCCATCTGAAACGCACCGAGCAGGTGCTGAACGATGAAATGATCGAAAGTCAGTTCGACAATATGCCGGTGTAGAAAACCGTCGATCCAGCAGAGCACGAGGAGCGCTGGCACCGATAGCTTTGGTGGTGGGGAGGGCGTGGCGTGCGCACCGGTGGTGGCATGGTCGCATGTTGCCCCCGGTACCGCGTCGGCGCAGCCTCTGCACGGTGCGTGCGCCTGCTTAAGACTCAGCTCAGGAACAGCCCGACCATCACCAGCATCAGACCAAGAACCGACAGCAGCAATGCGCCGAGATTTTTGGGCAGGACGGATTGCAACACGGCGCGCAGCTCCTCATCGCTCAGCCCCTTGCGCTTGGCGCGCATGACGCTGACCACGCACCAGACCAGCCCGATCATACCGAGGATCGAGAGCGTGCCACCCGCCCAAACCAAATATTCCATCTGCCTGCTTTCCCTCTGTCAGGTCTCATGCCCGACACCGCCCACGGCGCGTGTCACGCGGATGGCTAAGCGCCTACAAGAGTGATCCCGCCACTGCAAGCATGACCGTGGAACTCCAGCCTTGCGAGGCGCGTGACAGCGCTGTATCCCTCTGCCTCAACCGGTGCCAAACCGGAGCAGTTGAGGCAATTTGCACGAGGGCCATCCCATGGACATGACCGAAGACGAAAAGAGCGAAAACTACCGCGTCACCGCAGGCGAGCTGCGCCAGTTTGTGGAGCGGTTCGAGCGTCTGGACGAAGAGAAGAAGGCAATTGCCGAGCAGCAGAAAGAGGTCATGGCCGAAGCCAAAGGGCGCGGTTACGACGTCAAGGTTCTGCGCAAGATTATCGCTCTGCGCAAGCGCGATGAAAACGACATCGCCGAAGAGGAGGCCGTGTTGGAAATGTACAAAGAAGCGCTTGGAATGTCCTGAACCGGACCCATGCGCCAACCTGTTTGAACGGGGATCTGAGGGGACTCAGGTCCCCGTTTTGCATTGAAAATGCGCTGTTCAGCTGTGTCTTTGTGCCTGCCAGAGATGTGCATCAGAATTAATCACGCATCATTTTTTCATTTAAATCATGTGATTGCGAGGCGTTGTTGCGGCGTCAGGCAGTGAGAAAACGTATTCTCTAAATTTTACCAGTTGATAAAAAATCCGCCTGTGGCACTCTGGTTTCAACAAGAAGACATCATTGACTGTCCAGTATCAGCAAGGAGACACCCAATGGCAGCAGGCCACCAGGTATCCGGAGTGCGATCAGAGCGGCTCAGCGCTCAGGAAATCGCCGAAAACTTCGCGGATCTTCACGCGCCCTTTGATGCGCATGAAGCCGCGGTTGCGGCGGATCGCTGTTATTTCTGTTTTGATGCGCCCTGTATGACGGCGTGTCCCACCAGCATCGACATTCCGCAATTCATTCGCGAGATCCAGGGCGGACATGCGGAAAGTGCTGCCAAGACCATTCTGGAGCAGAACATCCTCGGCGGCATGTGCGCCCGGGTTTGTCCGACAGAGACGCTCTGCGAAGAGGTCTGCGTGCGGGAGGTGGCCGAGGGCAAGCCAGTCGAAATCGGCCGCTTGCAACGCTACGCCACCGATATGCTGATGGAACGGGACGTGCACCCCTTCACCCGCGCAGCGGCCACGGGCAAGCGGGTTGCGGTTGTCGGGGCAGGGCCTGCGGGTCTTGCGGCGGCGCACCGTCTGGCGATGCACGGTCACGAGGTCACGGTCTATGAGGCCAAGGCCAAGGCGGGCGGCCTCAATGAATTCGGGATCGCGGCCTATAAATCCACCAATGACTTTGCCGCGCGCGAGGTGGAGTGGTTGCTGCAAATCGGCGGCATCACCATCGAGTACGGGCGTGGGCTTGGCATGGGGCTGACGCTTGAGGGGCTTCAGTCTGACTTTGATGCGGTGTTCCTGTCCGTCGGGCTACAGGGCGTCAATGCGCTGCGTGCGGACGGCGAAGACAAGGACGGCGTGAGCGATGCGGTGGATTTCATCGCGGAGCTGCGTCAGGCCGAGGATCTGACCGCGCTGCCCGTGGGGCGCAATGTGGTGGTCATCGGCGGTGGTATGACCGCCGTGGATGCCGCCGTGCAGTCCAAACTTCTGGGCGCTGAAAACGTCACCATCGCCTATCGCCGGGGGCGTGACGCCATGGGCGCAAGCCGGTTTGAACAGGATCTTGCGGCCTCCAAGGGCGTGAAGCTGATGTTCAACGTGATGCCAAAGGCGATCCACGGCAACGGGTCTGCGGTCGAGATCGAACTGGAATACACCGATGTTGTGGACGGGCGCGTCACCGGCACCGGAGAGACGGTGCGTTTGGCCGCCGATCAGGTGATGAAGGCCATCGGTCAGACGCTTGAAGGCCAGCCGGAGGTGCTGGCGCTGGAGGGGCGTAAGATCAAGGTCTCTGAAACCGGGCGCACCTCGGTGTCCGGGGTCTGGGCCGGGGGCGATTGTGCATCCGGCGGCGATGACCTCACCGTGACCGCCGTCGCCGAGGGCCGCGATGCGGCCGAAGATATCCACGCGAGCCTGATGGGCTGAAGCCGCTATGCGCCGCCTTGCAGGGCAGGCCGCATAGTTAGCAAACAGGGAGAGATCAAATGGCTGATCTTACAACAGAATTCCTCGGTATCAAATCACCGAACCCGTTTTGGCTGGCCTCTGCGCCGCCCACCGACAAGGAATACAACGTCCGCCGCGCCTTTGAGGCCGGATGGGGCGGCGTGGTCTGGAAGACGCTGGGCGCCGAAGGTCCGCCGGTGGTGAATGTGAACGGGCCGCGCTATGGCGCGATCTGGGGCGCGGACCGGCGGCTCTTGGGGCTCAACAACATCGAGCTGATCACCGACCGTCCGCTGGATGTGAACCTTGAGGAAATGACCCGCGTGAAGAAGGATTATCCGGACCGCGCGCTCATTGCCTCGATCATGGTGCCCTGTGAAGAAGCCGCTTGGAAAGCGATCCTGCCGCGTGTGGCGGAGACCGGCTGTGACGGGATCGAGCTGAATTTTGGCTGTCCGCATGGCATGGCCGAGCGCGGCATGGGCTCTGCGGTGGGGCAGGTGCCGGAATACATCCAGATGGTCACGGAGTGGTGCAAGCAATATTACGACAAGCCGGTGATCGTGAAGCTGACGCCCAATATCACCGATATCCGCCACCCGGCGCGCGCAGCCAAAGCCGGCAATGCGGATGCGGTGTCGCTGATCAATACGATCAATTCGATCACCTCGGTGAACCTTGATGCGATGTCGCCTGAGCCGATGATTGGCGGCAAGGGCACCCATGGCGGCTATTGCGGCCCGGCGGTGAAGCCGATCGCGATGAATATGGTCGCCGAGATCGCCCGTGATCCGCAGACCGCTGGCCTGCCGATTTCCGCCATCGGCGGCGTCACCACCTGGCGCGATGCGGCAGAGTTCATTGCGCTGGGGGCGGGCAACGTGCAGGTCTGCACGGCGGCAATGACCTATGGGTTCAAGGTTGTCGAGGAGATGATCTCGGGTCTGTCGGACTGGATGGATCAGAAGGGATATTCCTCCATTGAGGACTTCCGCGGCATGGCGGTTCCCAATGTCACCGACTGGCAGTATCTGGATCTGAACTATGTGACCAAGGCGAAGATCTCTCAGGATGATTGCATCAAATGCGGGCGTTGTTTCGCGGCCTGCGAGGATACCTCGCATCAGGCGATCGCGATGTCGGCGGATCGGACCTTTACCGTGAAGGACGATGAATGCGTGGCCTGCAACCTGTGCGTCAACGTCTGCCCGGTCGAGGGCTGCATCACCATGGAAGAGGTTGCCGTCGGCGCTGTTGATGAGCGCACCGGCAAGGTGGTGAGCGGCGAATATGGCAATTGGACACAGCATCCGAACAATCCGGCTGCGACAGCGGCGGAATAAGCCACGGCGGGGAGGCTCCCGCCCGTCGAGGATGCAGGTAACCTGCATCCTCTCCCGTTGGGCCCGGCGCCGCGCTTCGCGCGGCGCATTCGTTTTGCGCGGTGCTTTCGCGTAGCACCGAGACCGGATCGCTATTTGGGAGAGATCGGAATTTTGCTGGGGAGGTCCATCAGGGGCACATGTGTCCTGATGGACCAGATCAAGTTTGAGGCGGGCGCTGGCGCCTCAAGGGTAAACGTCGCTTGCGCGCCGCCGCTTTGCGGCCCTTGACCCGCCATCCCCCTCTTGGCCACCCAAAATTGGGCGTTGGGTCCTGAGTGTCAGGTCGTGGGCGTGAGCATGCGGCGGTAGAGCGTGTCGAGAAATTCCGGCGCGGCAGCAAAGGGGTCCTCGGGGGTCATCAGGGTCTGCACCTGAACCTCGAAATCTGCGTAATGCTGAGTGAGGGACCAGATTGAAAACAACAGATGCCTGGGATGAACGCTGGCGATCTTGCCTGCCGCCATCCAGTCCTGAAAGATGACTTCTGTCGCATCCACCAATTCCCGCAGTTCCGTCGAGAGCGTGTCGATCATGCGCGGCGCACCTTGCACGATTTCATTGGCGAAGAGCCGGCTTTCGCGCGGCATGTCCTGACTCATCTGCAATTTGCGCTGTACGTAGGTGAGGATCTCCTCCATCGGGTCTCCGTCCGGGTCGATATCGCGCAGCGGGGCCAGCCAGGTTGCGAGAAGTTTCGACAGAAGCTCGGTAAAGATCGCTTCCTTGGACGGATAATAATAGAGCAGATTGGGCTTTGACAGCCCGGCCGCGCTGGCGATCTGATCAACCGTCGATCCGCGAAAACCGTTTTGGGAAAACACATCCAGAGCGGCCTCCAGGATATTGGCACGATTGCGTTTTTGGATCCTCGTCGGGCTGCGGTCTTTGGGCATGTCGTGCCGGTGCTTTCTGTTGGTGTCGGGTCCTGGCAGGGTCGCATGATTTTTGCACAGATGCCCGGCAGCTGAAATCAATTCCGAACGGACAGGCGCGCAAATTCTTGACTGAGTCTCATCTGGTGATAGCGTGAGTTTGACCAGTTGGTCAAATGTCCGGCCTTGCCCGTCTTGGCGACCCGGCCAGAACCAACGGCACAGTGAGAGCCACTGACCCGGGCTGGACAAGCCACGCATGACCCCGTCCCGATGCATGAGGGCGAGGCAGACCACAGGGAAGGAAGCAAACAGAGATGACCGCGCTTGGACAAAATCTGAAAATCAACGGCGATCGGCTGTGGGACAGTCTGATGGAGATGGCCAAGATCGGCCCCGGCGTCGCGGGGGGCAACAACCGCCAGACGCTCACCGATGCGGATGCCGAAGGGCGGGCGCTGTTTCAGTCCTGGTGCGAGGCGGCAGGCATGACCATGGGCTGTGATACCATGGGCAATATGTTCGCAACCCGCCCGGGCGAAGATCCCGACGCGCTGCCGGTCTACATGGGCTCGCATCTGGACACCCAGCCGACGGGCGGCAAATACGATGGAGTTCTGGGCGTCCTTGGCGGCTTGGAAGCCGTGCGCACGATGAACGACCTTGGGATAAAGACCAAACACCCGATCGTGGTCACGAACTGGACCAACGAGGAAGGCACGCGGTTTGCGCCCGCGATGCTGGCCTCAGGCGTGTTTGCGGGCAAGCACACGCAGGACTGGGCCTATGGGCGCGAGGATGCCGAGGGCAAGACGTTCGGCGACGAGTTGAAGCGGATCGGCTGGGTCGGCGATGAGACCGTCGGCGCGCGCAAGATGCATGCGATGTTCGAACTGCACATCGAACAGGGCCCCATCCTTGAGGCCGAAGGCAAGGATATCGGCGTTGTGACCCATGGGCAGGGGCTGTGGTGGTTGCAATGCACGGTGAGTGGCAAGGACGCGCATACCGGCTCCACGCCGATGAATATGCGGGTGAATGCCGGGCTTGGCATGGCGCGGATGACAGAAGCGGCACATCAGATCGCCATGGCGCATCAGCCGCATGCGGTTGGCGCGGTGGGGCATTGTGATGTTTTCCCGAACTCGCGCAATGTGATCCCCGGCAAGGTGGTGTTCACCGTGGATTTCCGCACGCCGGATCTGGAGAAACTCACGTCGATGCGGGCGCAGTTCGAGGCCAAGGCGAAGGAGATCGCCGAGGAGCTGGGGCTCGGGCTGGAGATCGAACCCGTCGGGCATTTTGACCCCGTGACCTTTGACGAGACCTGCGTCAGCGCGGTGCGCAATGCGGCGGAGCGTCTGGGCTACAGCCATCTCGATATCGTGTCCGGCGCGGGGCATGACGCCTGCTGGATCAACGATGTGGCCCCGACCGCGATGATCATGTGCCCCTGCGTTGATGGGCTGAGCCACAATGAAGCGGAAGAGATTTCCAAGGACTGGGCCGCAGCGGGCACCGATGTGATGCTGCATGCGGTGCTGGAGACGGCAGAGATCGTCGCCTGACATCACACAACCAAGGGGGCGCTGCCCCCGTCGCGCCTGCGCGACACCCGGGATATTCAGGGTCACAAGAAACTCACCCGGGATTTGAAGACAACGGCGCGCAAGGCGTCGGACCACAGGGAGTTTGATATGACCAAAGTCATCAAGAACGGCACCATCGTGACCGCGGATCTGACCTATCAGGCGGATGTGCTGGTGGAAAACGGCGTCATCACCGAAATTGGCCCGGATCTGAAAGGCGATGAGGTGCTGGACGCCACCGGCTGCTACGTGATGCCGGGCGGGATCGACCCGCATACCCATCTGGAGATGCCCTTCATGGGCACCTATTCCACCGATGATTTTGAAAGCGGCACCCGCGCGGGACTAGCGGGCGGCACCACCATGGTGGTGGATTTTGCGCTGCCGCAGCCGGGCGAGAGCCTGCTCGATGCGCTGAAGCGCTGGGACAACAAATCTACCCGGGCGAACTGCGACTATTCTTTCCATATGGCGGTGACATGGTGGGGGGAGCAGGTCTTTGACGAGATGAAGACCGTGATCGAGACCCGCGGCATCAACACGTTCAAGCACTTCATGGCCTACAAGGGCGCCTTGATGGTGAACGACGATGAACTCTATGCGTCCTTCCAGCGCCTGTCGGAGCTGGGCGGCATTGCCATGGTGCACGCCGAAAACGGCGATGTGGTCGCCGAACTCAGCGCCAAGCTGCTCGCGCAGGGCAATACCGGCCCCGAGGCGCATGCCTATTCCCGCCCGCCGCAGGTCGAAGGCGAGGCCACCAACCGTGCCATCATGATCGCCGATATGGCGGGCGTGCCGCTCTATGTGGTGCACACCTCCTGCGAGGACAGCCACGAGGCCATCCGCCGCGCGCGCATGCAGGGCAAGCGGGTCTGGGGCGAGCCGCTGATCCAGCATCTGACGCTGGATGAAAGCGAGTATTTCAACGCCGATTGGGACCATGCCGCACGCCGGGTGATGTCGCCGCCGTTCCGCAACAAGCAGCATCAGGACAGCCTCTGGGCGGGGCTTCAGTCTGGCTCCCTGTCGGTGGTGGCAACCGATCATTGCGCCTTCTCGACCGAGCAGAAACGCTATGGCGTGGGGGATTTCACCAAGATCCCGAATGGCACCGGCGGGCTTGAGGATCGGATGCCGATGCTCTGGACCCATGGGGTTGAGACCGGCCGTCTGACGCCCAATGAATTTGTCGCCGTGACATCGACCAACATCGCCAAGATCCTGAACTGCTACCCCAAAAAGGGCGCGGTGCTGGTCGGCGCGGATGCGGATCTGGTGGTCTGGGACCCTGCGAAGACCAAAACGATCTCGGCTACCTCGCAGCAATCTGCCATTGATTACAACGTTTTCGAGGGCAAAGAGGTCAAGGGCCTGCCGCGTTACACGCTGACCCGCGGTCAGGTGGCGGTGATGGACGGCGAGATCAAGACGCAGGAAGGTCACGGTAAGTTTGTGGAGCGCGCGCCCAACACCGTGGTCAACACGGCGCTCAGCACCTGGAAGGATCTGACCGCGCCGCGCCCGGTGGAGCGCAGCGGCATTCCCGCCACCGGCGTCTAACTGCATCAGGAACGGGGGCCGCGTGCCCCCGTTTGTTTGACCAAGGCTATGAAATGAATATGCAAATGACCTCACGGGTGGACAGCGCCATGGACCGAGCCCCGGATGCCGCAGTGATCGAAGCCCGGGACCTGAACCTTGTGTTTGGGACGGGCGAGACATCCGTTCACGCGCTCAAGGACATCAACCTGACAATCAACAAGGGAGATTTTGTCTCCTTCATTGGCCCTTCGGGCTGTGGCAAGACGACATTCCTGCGATGTGTCGCGTCGCTGGAAACGCCGACGGGCGGCAGCTTGACCGTGAACGGGATGACACCCGAAGACGCCCGCAAGCAGCGTGCCTATGGCTATGTGTTTCAGGCGGCGGGATTGTACCCGTGGCGCACCATCGCCAAGAACATCAAGCTTCCGCTTGAAATCATGGGATATTCCAAGACCGAGCAGGACAAACGCGTGGCCGAGGTGCTGGAACTGGTGGAGCTTTCTGGCTTTGGCGGCAAGTTCCCGTGGCAGCTCTCTGGTGGCATGCAGCAGCGGGCCAGCATTGCCCGCGCGCTGGCCTTTGATGCGGATCTGCTGTTGATGGACGAACCCTTTGGGGCGCTTGATGAAATCGTGCGCGATCACCTTAATGAGCAGCTGCTGAAACTCTGGGCGCGGACGGATAAAACCATCGGCTTTGTCACCCACTCGATCCCCGAGGCGGTGTATCTGTCGACCAAGATCGTGGTGATGTCCCCCCGCCCGGGCCGCATCCACGAGGTGATCGACAGCACGCTGCCCAAAGAACGCCCCCTCGATATTCGCGACTCGCCAGAGTTCATCGAGATCGCCCATCGCGTCCGCGAGGGGCTGCGCGCGGGGCATGCGCATGACTGAGGGTAGGAATTCGGAGGGGCGCGCATGAAGACGCTTTTGGCTGTCCTCACCGTTGTCGCGACGCTGATCGGGATCTGGTATCTTGCCTGCGTGCCGATGAACATCAAGGGCGTCTTGGATACGGCTGAACGGGCAGGGGAGCAGGTGACGCCTGCAACTGCCAGGGAGCGGCGCGATGCTTCGGCGCTTGGTCTCGTGGCGCAGAACAGCTTTGCCATTCCGCGCGCGTGGTCGGTGGAGCGCCCACGTCTGCCCGCCCCCCATCAGGTCGTCGCGGAACTGTGGGACACGACGGTGATGAAAAAGATCACCTCCAAGCGCAGCCTTATCTACCATGCACAGGTGACGCTTTCGGCGACGCTTATGGGATTTGCCATCGGCACCGGGCTTGGCATCCTGCTTGCCGTGGGGATTGTGCACTCGCGGGTGATGGATATGTCGGTGATGCCCTGGGCCATCGTCAGCCAGACCATCCCCATCATCGCGCTGGCGCCGATGATTATCGTGGTGCTCTATTCCATTGGCGTACAAGGGCTTTTGCCCAAGGCGATCATTGCCGCCTATCTCAGTTTCTTCCCTGTGGTCGTGGGCATGGTGAAGGGGCTGCGCAGTCCTGATCATATGCAGCTTGACCTGATGAAGACGTATTTTGCGTCTCAGGGGCAGGTGTTCTGGAAGCTGCGGTTGCCATCCTCGATGCCCTATCTCTTTGCCTCGCTGAAGATCGGGATTGCGGCCTCATTGGTCGGTGCCATCGTGGGCGAGCTGCCCACCGGCGCGGTTGCCGGACTTGGTGCGCGGCTTCTGGCGGGCAGCTACTACGGACAAACGGTGCAGATCTGGTCGGCGCTCTTTGCGGCGGCAATCCTGGCGGCGGCTCTGGTTGCGTTGCTGGGGCTGCTGGAGCGGGTGCTGCTGGGGCGCATGGGGGTGAAACCATGAGCGATATGCTGACATCGAACGCCCGATGCAGCCAGACCACTGAGGAGGTGCGCTGATGGCCTTGGTTTTTCTTGCACTGCTCGTGTGGATCGCGGGCTGGTGGATCAACGCGCGGCTGGCCAATGGACCAAAGGCCAATACCCGTGCGGTGGGGCTCTTGGTGCCTGCGATCTTTGGCGTGACGATCCTCATCGTCTGGGAACTGTTGGTGCGTGGCCTTGAGGTGCCTCTGGTGATCCTGCCCGCGCCCTCTCTGATCGCGGAGCGGTTTGCCTCCAGCCTGCCGATCCTTTGGGCGGACTTCAGCCAGACCATCCTGAAGGGCGCGCTTGGCGGCTATGTCATCGGCTGCGGTGCGGCGTTCCTGACCGCCATCCTTGTGGATCGCAGCGATTTCCTGCGGCGGGGGCTGTTGCCGGTTGGGAATTTTGTCGCCGCACTGCCCATCGTTGGCACCGCGCCGATCCTCGTGATGTGGTTCGGTTTTGATTGGCAATCCAAGGCTGCGGTGGTCGTGGTGATGGTGTTCTTTCCAATGTTGGTGAACACGGTGGCGGGTTTGCGTGAAACCGATCAGATGCAGCGCGACCTGATGCGCACCTATGCGGCCTCCTATTGGCAAAGCCTGTTCAAGCTGCGTCTGCCAGCCGCGCTGCCTTTCGTGTTCAACGGGCTCAAGATCTCCACCACGCTTGCGCTGATTGGCGCGATTGTGGCCGAGTTCTTTGGCTCTCCGACCGTCGGGATGGGATTTCGCATCTCCACCTCGGTGGGTCAGCTGGCCCTCGATATGGTCTGGGCCGAAATCGTGGTCGCAGCACTTGCCGGATCGCTCTTTTACGGATCGATGGCGCTTTTGGAGAAAACGCTGACCTTCTGGCACCCGTCTCAACGGGGCTGAAACTACCGGCGCCTCCGCATTTTGCGGGTGCGCTTCATCCTTTGGGTGCAACGCCTTGAACAGAGGGATAAATCCCCGCCTTGGCCAGTGCTCAATATATGCGCGAGGACACCGTTTCGACCGTCAATAAGAAGCAAAACTTTTGCGTGTCGAGATGAGCTTGCGCATGATTTCATCATAATCAACAGGGAGTTCGAACTGATGAAAAACGTGCTGACAGCCGCCGCCATGGCACTGATGGCAACCTCCGCCGCACAGGCTGCGGATGAGGTCAAACTGCAATTGAAATGGGTCACGCAGGCGCAGTTTGCCGGCTATTACGTGGCACTAGACAAAGGGTTTTATGAGGAAGAAGATCTCGATGTGACCATCCTGCCCGGTGGCCCCGACATTGCGCCGACACAGGTGATTGCGGGCGGCGGCGCGGATGTCACCGTGGAGTGGATGCCCGCGGCCCTTGCGGCGCGCGAAAAGGGTCTGCCCCTGGTCAATATCGCGCAACCGTTCAAATCCTCGGGCATGATGCTGACCTGCTGGAAAGACACCGGAATTTCCGAGCCTGCGGATCTGGCAGATCGCACGCTGGGGGTTTGGTTCTTCGGCAATGAGTTCCCCTTCATGAGCTGGATGGGCAAGCTTGGGATTTCCACCGAAGGCAAAGGCCCCGAGGGGGTCGAGGTGCTGAAACAGGGGTTCAACGTCGATCCGCTGTTGCAGCGGCAGGCCGATTGCATTTCCACCATGACCTACAATGAATATTGGCAGGTGATTGATGCGGGCGTGTCGGCTGATGAGCTGGTGACCTTCAAATACGAGGATCAGGGCGTTGCGACGCTTGAGGACGGGCTCTACGTGCTCGAAGAGAACCTGTCTGACGAGGCCTTTGTCGACAAGATGGAGCGTTTTGTGCGCGCTTCGATGAAGGGCTGGAAATACGCTGAAGCCAACCCGGATGAGGCCGCGGAAATCGTGCTCGACAATGATGCCTCTGGTGCGCAGACCGAAACCCACCAGAAACGCATGATGGGCGAAATCGCCAAACTCACGGCGGGCAGCAATGGTGCGCTGGATGAAGCGGATTATCAACGCACGGTTGAGACCTTGCTGTCGGGGGGATCCGATCCGGTCATCACCAAACAGCCGGAGGGCGCCTGGACCCATGCCATCACCGATGCGGCGCTGAAGTAATCGGGTCTTGCCTCCGCTTTCAGGCGTGGGGCAGTAAATCTAGCAATAAGCCCATCCGCGACGCGGGTGGGCTTCGTCAATTTTAAGAAAAAGTAACCGACTGTTAAGGATGTAGGCGCTTTCGTTGATGTGTTCGGGGGATCTGCTACCCCGGTGAACTGGGGGAATAGAATGTCCCATTTAACGAGTTGCCTGTGTTATTGTGGAGCGGCTGACCCCGATGCGGGCCGCCGCTCCGCGCCTTTGGAACGAGCCTGTCTGGAGGCGCGATTGCGCCAGCAAATGGGGGACGGTCCCCAGGCGCTGGTGTTGTATTTCAACCTGCCGATGTCGGAACAGCCGCCATTGTACCGACGGGGCCGGTATACGGTCAGCCATCTGTCGACCTGCAACCGGTGTTGCCTGAACACCGAAGACCTGCTTGGGATGCTGGCGCATGGGTTTCAGCGCGTGTTTGTCGAGCTGTCGCCCGACATCCGCGTGATCCATCACCAGATCCGCCTGGTGGAGGAGGTCGCGGCGTGTCCGGGGCTCAATGGCTCCGTGGTGCTGTTCCATTCGGACAGCGCGCTGCGGGCGCTGCTGGAGGAGGGCGACGCAAGGCCCTCGGAGCTTGGTGGCGGGGCGCTGCTGCAGCTGGGGCAGGCGTCACGGCGAGCCTTGGGGGCGGCGCAGGGCTGCGTGACCATTTCGGACGGGTGCACGCTCTGCGGTCAATGCGCATGGGCCTGTCCAACCGGCGCCATCCATCTGGGCAGTGATGGGGTGTCGCTGGAAATTCGCGATTCACAATGTTCGGGATGCGGTCTGTGCGCCTCTGCATGCCCGGAGCAGGTGCTGGCAATTCAGCCGCTGGCCCCGGTGCGGCGACGGGCCTGACCAACGCCAAGGAAAGCCAGGGGCGGGGCACCACCGTGTGGCAGCGGGTCCTCTGTCGTGGCGGTGGGGTCGGCTAGCGCGAGAACCGGCCGTATTGCCCCTGATGGAAGACCAGACCGGCACCGAGGTCGCCTCGCTGCGTGACGCGCAGGACCTCGCCGACCAAAATCGTGTGATCGCCGCCGGGATGCGCTGCATGGTGGCCGCAATCCAGCCGGACCAGAGCCTGTTCCAATGCGGGCGTGCCCTCGGCATTGGCGGACCAGGCATGGGTGTCAAACACCTCGCCATTGCGGGCAAAATGCAGCGCGGTTTCCATATCCTGTTCGGCCATGACGTGGATCGAGAAATGGGATGCCCCGACAAAGGGATCGTGCCGCTTGGACTGCACCGCGGGGCACCACAGCACCAGCGGCGGCTCCAGCGACACCGAGGTGAAGCTGTTTGCCGTAATGGCAAGCGGACCGCGCGGGCTTTGGGTTGTGACCACGACGACGCCGGTGGCGAAACAGCCCAATGCGGCGCGCATCTCGGCTTGGGTTTCAGGGCCGGGAACAAAGCTCGTCTGGGTCATGCGTGGTGAAATCCGTCTGTGGTGGTTGAGGCCCTGCGGCCCCGACGTCGGCCACGCCCTTATTTCAACGACTGGCACAAGATGCAAAAGAAATCAAAACAGCCCCCGGCGCACCAGGGGCTGTTTTAGCGCATAGCCTGTGTCGGGATCAGTTGATCACCGATTGCACCACTTTGGACATATCGCTGGCGACCTGTTCGATGGCCGCCATGGCATCCACCGAGGTCAGAACCCCGGCATCGGCGTAATAGGCGATCAGCGGCGCGGTTTGCGCGTGATAGGCCTCCAGCCGGCTGGCGACGGTTTCGGCACGATCATCGGCGCGGCGGGTCAATTCGGTCCCGCCGCATTTGGCGCAGCTGCCATCGGCCAGCGGTGGCTTGAACGTGTCGTGATAGCCTTCGCCGCAGTTCGCACAGGTGGAGCGACCGGAAATCCGCTCGACCATGGCGCCGTCATCGACCTTCAGGCTGATCGCAGCGTTGATGCGCTGGCCGGTGGAGGCGAGCAGATCGTCAAGCGCCTTGGCCTGCACCGTGGTGCGCGGAAACCCGTCGAGGATCACGCCGTTCTGGCAATCTTCCTCTGCGAGACGGTCATTCAGGATCGCGATCACGATGTCGTCCGACACCAGGCCGCCTGCGTCCATCACCGCCTTGGCCTGTTTTCCGGCCGGGGTTCCCGCCGCAACCGCAGCGCGCAGCAGATCTCCGGTGGAGAGCTGCACAAGGCCGAACTTGTCCTGCAGCATCCGCGCCTGGGTGCCCTTGCCAGCGCCGGGCGGCCCCAGCAGGATCAATACGGCCGGGCGTGTCATCACATCTACACTCATGCTGGTCATCCCTTGCTGGCGCGGTTGGCGATCAGGTCATCGACCACGGAGGGATCGGCGAGCGTCGAGGTGTCGCCTAGGCTGCCGAAGTCGTTCTCGGCGATCTTGCGCAGAATGCGGCGCATGATCTTGCCCGAGCGGGTCTTGGGCAGGCCGGGCGCCCACTGGATGACATCCGGGCTGGCGATGGGGCCGATCTCGGTGCGCACCCACTGGCGCAACTCCTTGACCAGCTCGTCCGAGGGGGTGCGGTCATTCATCAGGGTCACATAGCAATAGATGCCCTGGCCCTTGATCTCATGCGGGTAGCCGACCACCGCGGCCTCCGCCACGGCCGCATGGGCCACAAGCGCGCTTTCGACCTCGGCGGTGCCCATCCGGTGACCGGAGACATTGATGACATCGTCGACGCGACCGGTGATCCAGTAGTCGCCATCGGCATCACGGCGGCAGCCATCGCCGGTGAAGTAATAGCCCTTGTAGTCGGAGAAATAGGTTTTCTCGAACCGCTCGTGATCGCCCCAGACCGTGCGCATCTGACCGGGCCAGCTGTCCTTGATGCACAGCACGCCCTCGACATCGTTGCCTTCGATCTCGGCGCCGGACTGCGGATCCAGAACCACCGGCTCGATGCCGAAGAAAGGCTTCATCGCCGCGCCGGGCTTGGTCGCATGGGCACCGGGGAGGGGCGTCATCAGGTGGCCGCCGGTTTCAGTCTGCCACCAGGTGTCGACGATCGGACATTTGCCCTTGCCGACCACGTCATTGTACCAGTTCCAGGCTTCGGGGTTGATCGGTTCGCCCACAGTGCCCAGCACCTTGAGATCCGAAAGGTCATATTTTTCAACAAACTCCGGCCCTTGCCCCATCAGGGCGCGAATGGCGGTGGGCGCGGTGTAGAACTGGTTGACCTTGTGCTTTTCGCAGACGGCCCAGAACCGGCCAGCGTCGGGATAGGTCGGCACCCCTTCGAACATCAGCGTGGTCGCCCCATTGGCCAGCGGACCATAGACGATGTAGCTGTGGCCGGTGACCCAGCCCACATCGGCGGTGCACCAGTAGACGTCGCCGTCGTGATAGTCGAACGTCACCTCATGGGTCAGCGCCGCATAGGTCAGATAGCCGCCCGTGGTATGCACCACCCCCTTGGGCTGCCCGGTGGAGCCGGAGGTGTAGAGGATGAACAGCGGATCCTCAGCGTCCATCACGGCGGGCTTGCAGTAGTCGTTCGCCTCCAGCGCCATTTCATTGTAGTCGTGGTCACGGCCCTCGACCCAGGTGGTCTGGCCCCCGGTGCGCTTCACCACCAGGCATTTCACGCTGTCTTTGCAGTGCAGCAGCGCCGCATCGGCATTGGATTTCAGCGGTGTCTTGCGACCGCCGCGCGGGGCTTCATCGGCGGTGATGAGAACCTTGGCGTCGCAGCCGTTGACACGCGCAGCCAGGGCGTCGGGGGAAAAGCCTGCAAACACGATCGAGTGGATCGCGCCAATCCGGGCGCAGGCCAGCATCGCATAGGCGGCTTCCGGGATCATCGGCAGGTAGATCACCACCCGGTCGCCCTTTCTGACGCCCATGCTTTCCAGGATATTGGCCATGCGGCAGGTTTTCAGATGCAGCTCCTTGTAGGAGATATGCTTGGCATCCTCGGATGGATCATCCGGTTCCCAGATGATCGCGGTCTGCTCTCCGCGGGTTGCCAGATGACGGTCAATACAGTTGGCCGCCACATTCAACTGGCCGTCTTCGAACCAATTGATGTCAACATTGCCAAAGTCATACGAGACGTTCTTGACCTTGGTGAAAGGCTTGATCCAGGTGATGCGTTCGGCTTGCTCCGCCCAGAATTTCTCTGGGTTCTGAATGGACTGCGCATAGAGCGCGTCATATTTCGCCGCATTCACATGGGCGTTTTCTACAATGTCCTCAGACGGCGGGTACACCGCGCTCTCGGGCGTGGTCATGGACTGTCCTCCCTCCAATAATCTCTTGCGCGTGATCTCCACATGGAAGCGCGCGCAGAGTCAAACGTTCTCCAACCTCAGCGGTGATAATAAGCAAAGTTGAAAAGATGTGAATAAACATCGGGAAAAGAACGGCTTGCTTGTAAATCAATTTCCGACATGAAGCGCGGGATTGTAAATTTATGGGTGAAATTGACGAATTTTACGCAAGAAGACAGCGGTTTTACTGTCAATTTCACATGCCGAGTCTTCGGACGCGTTGTTGGCGGTCGGTGGCGCCCGTGTCCGCCTCAGTCGGGTGCGACGATTCCGCGCGCGGGGGTTACAGACCGTTTACGGGCACTTTCAGCATCGGACGTCCGTCCTCATCGGTGGGGACCTCGCCCGCGCGCATGTTGACCTGAAGCGAGGGGAGGATCAGTTTGGGCATCGCCAGCTGCGCGTCGCGCTCGGTGCGAAAGCGGATGAACTCGGCGCGGGTTTTGCCGCCGCCCACATGGATATTATGCGCCTTTTCCTCTCCGACGGTTGTTTCCCACCGGATGTCGCGGCCGTTGGGGCCGTAGTCGTGGCACATGAACAGCCGCATGTCGTCGGGCAGGCTGAGGACCTGTTGGATCGAATCATAGAGCTGCCCCGCATCGCCGCCCGGGAAATCCGCGCGCGCAGACCCGCCGTCGGGCATGAACAGCGTGTCCCCGACAAAGGCTGCGTTGCCGATGACATGCACCATGCAGGCGGGGGTGTGGCCCGGCGTGGAGAGGGTAAAACAGCGAATGTCGCCCAGCATATAGCTGTCGCCATCTTCAAACAGCCGGTCAAACTGACTGCCGTCGCGCTGGAACCGCGTCCCCTCGTTGAAGATCTTGCCAAAGGTTTCCTGCACTTCCATGATCCGGGCGCCAATCCCGATCTTGCCGCCCAGTTGTTCCTGGATATAGGGCGCGGCGCTCAGGTGATCGGCATGCACATGTGTCTCGATGATCCATTCAAGGCGCAGATTGCGGTCCTTGATACGGGCAATGATCTCATCCGCGTGACCGTGGGTGATCCGCCCGGCCGCATAATCGATGTCCATGACGCTGTCGATCACCGCCGCGATACCGGTGGCGGGATCACTGACAATGTAGCTGATGGTATGTGTGGCCGGATCGAAGAAGCCTTCGACGTCGGGGTGCGTGTCCAGCGCGACGGAGGGGGTGGTCATGCTCTCTCTCCTTGTTGCAGGCATGAGCGCAGTCTATCCCATGTTGCAGACCTTCGGGCAACGCCATGCGGCGTCGCAGGTCACGCTGTGCGCGGTCACGCGCATGCGCCGAGTTGCGAGCCGGACCGCAACAGCCGCCGCAGCTGTCCGGAGCGCAGTTCGGGGCGGGCGAGGGGGCCATAGAGTGCGCGGCTGGCCTGTCGGGCGATGTCCGGATGCACCTGTGCCAGCGCCTGCAATTGCGGCATGACCCGCAGCAGGTCCGATCTTGCCTGTGCGCACAGGCCCGGCAGCGACCAGGGGCCGGGATAAAAGCTCTCTGTCGCGATGCCGTTGGCAAAGATCACCTGATGGCGCGCCAGCAGAACGTGGACATAGGTGATGCCGCGGGGTGGGCAGTTGACGAATGCCTGTTCGGGCGCATGGCGCAGCAGTTGATTGGCGCGCAGGAAGCAGGCTTCCGGCCCGCCGCCGAGCGGGACGCGCCCCGGGCCAGTTGACAACAGCAGCCGGTGCTGGCGCGACACAGTGATCGGAGCCGGCAACCCGAGGACACCGCCCGCCCGGAGGGTCACCGGCCACAGGCGCGGATCGTCGCGAAGCCGGGCCGGGGAGAGGACGGTCTGCCCCACCCACAGCACCGGTTGCGGCCCCGCATCCGCGGTGGGCAGCATGTCGCCCGGTTTCAGCGCCTCGACAGGGCGTGACCCCAGCGTGGTGTCGATCAATGTGCCGGCAGTGAAACAGGGGATGCCAGCGGCATAGAGATTGGCGTGCCCGGTCATCATTGCCGGTGTGATGCCGCCGCCCAGCACCAGTTCCTCTCCCCCCGGGAAGGTCAGCAGCGCATTGCCCGCGCCATCGTCGCTGACCACCACATCACGGGTTGTCACCGCACCACCGGGACCGCTGCCGCCGGTCAGATCCGATACGTCGATCTGATCGTTGAAGACCCCGTCGACATCATCGTCACTGGTGTCAAAGTCGCTAATGGTGTCGCGCCCGCCGCTGGTTGTCAGGACAAACAGATCGTCGCCGTCGTTGCCGGTCAGGCTATCGTCGCCCAACCCGCCGATCAGTGTATCGTTGGTCGTGGAGCCCTGCAGGGTATCGTCGCCATCCCCTGCGGACAGGAGAACACTGCTGCCAGAGGCGCTTGCATCGACCGAGTCCGACTGGCTGGTCAGGGTCATCTCTTCGATGTTTTCAAAGGTCAGCGTGTCCTGCCCATCGCTCAGGCTGCCGGAGCCGCTGCCGCTGAACGTCGCGGTGATGCCGCTGGTCAGGCCTGATGCGTCGATCTGGTCGCCGCTGCCATCGCCACCATCGATACTGTCGCTGCCGAACTGATCCTCCAGCACAAAGGTGTCATCCCCGGCGCCGCCCAGGAGGGTGTCGTCGTCGCTCTGGGTGGTGACCGGCGCTTCGGTTGTGAAAATCGCACTGGCCGAGATCGGCGGACTCGAGTCATGGTATATGCCGAAATGTTGTTGGTTCCCATTGGCATAGGTGATGGTGATGCTGGCATAGCCGTTGGAATCGCTGATCGATATCCCGGCGTAGTCCTCCGGCAGAACGATCCTGTCGACGCCGACATCGAAGTCCCCGATCGTGAGCGTGCCGGTGTCATTGGTGGTCGCGACCACCACATAATCGGCCACGCCATCACCCGCGTCCGCAACCGAGGGCGTATAGTTCATGCGGATGGTGGCGCTGCTGCCCGGCGCCGCGGTCCAGCGATAGAAATCCTGCCCGGTGGTGCCGTGCAGATCATCGCCGTTGTCGACATCCGTATAGACAGGTGCGCCGGCATTCCCGTGCGAGCCGCTCAGGATGACATCGTCGCCCGCGCCGCCGGCGATGGTGTCGTCGCCGGTGTCGCCATCGATCGTGTCGTCTCCGTCACCGCCGTCGATGTAGTCGTCGGTCGTGGTGATCTCCTGGCCTTCGGCATCGGTATAGCCCAGAGCCATGCTGTCCGCACCGGCTGTCCCGTCGACGACGATCGCATCGGGCAGGCCGTTGACAACCGTCATCGAATAGGTGCCGTCGGGGTCGCCGCCATCGAAATCGTTGGTTTCGTAGGTGGTGAGCACGGCCCCGTCACCGGAGCCTTCCAGTTCGTAGACATGTCCATCCCCGTCGGTGACCCCGGTGGTGGCATCGCCGACGTAGCCATCGCTGAACTGGATGTCTTCGTAGATGAAGTCGATGTCGAAGTTGCCATCTCCGGTATCGGTCAACACCACCTGAAAGGAGTTGTTGCCGCTGCCGTTATAGGGCGCAACATCGAGCCAGGTCACGGTGAAGGTGCCGGCCGCAGGATCGAGGTCCCAGTAGATATCACCGCCGTTGCGGATATCGATGTCGGTCCAGAAGGGAACGATCGCCGGCGTGTCATATCCCGCCAACCCCTGGGGGTCATAGGCGATCTCTTCAGTTCCGAAGGTCAGCAGGCCGTTGCTGTTGACATAAAGCCCGGTGTAGTTGGTGCCGAAGAAGTTTATTCCACTGCCACCAAACACGGACGTCACGTCGACATAGACGCTGCCGTCATCGAGGTCCCCGATGTCCGGGCCCGTGGTCTTGAAGCTGTTCTCGCCATAGCCTGAGCCGCCGCCCAGGCCGGAGTTCATCGTCGCCATAATCACATACCCACCCTGCAGAGTGCAGGGGTCCAACTCATCAACACGCCAGCAAGGAGTTGCCGACGGCTCAAGTTTAACATCATGATATTAACGCAGGTTTGAGATCCCTTCGCGTGTTGGACACATTACCCGAGCCGTATCGCCCGGGAGGGGGGGGCGCGATTATGTGGCGGGCGGAGTGATCGGCTGTTTGTACGGCGACTGCGCCACCTGGGGCGAAGCCGTCCAGCCCGTGGCACCCGTTCGACAGACTGAGCCTCACCGCGTGCGCGAACTGGTGACAGATCCGGCGCGTTTATGACATCGGTGCTGGAGGCGTTGCTTCTGTACCAATGGGGGGATTTGCCTGCGGGCAATTTGGTGGTCGCATCGTGCTGCGTCGCGGTGGCAGCCACCCAGCAAAGGTTCGCGACCTCGGAGACATGCGCAAGGCCCGGGCCAGGCGTCACTCCGTTCGTCGTGCGAGCAACGGTTACTGTGATCGCAAGGGGCGGCGCGCCAGCGGTCACGAAGGGCCATGCGCCTTGGCGACAGGTGGTTTTGAAGGGAGGGACGAAGGCCGGTAAGTTGGGCCTCTCCGCGACGTATGGCCGCAAAGTCAGAACCGTAGAACCACCCGGGGGAAAGCGCGGCAGGGAGGCGTCAGAGCCGCGCGGTCCCTGAAACCCATGCGCCCGCAGCGCGTCCGGGTTTGTTCACTCCAACGCGCGGTAGCGGTGCGCTGCCATACGCTGCGCTGCCGCCTTTCTGAGGGCAAGGGTGCCGTTCGCCCTGGCCAAGTGCCGCCCTTTTTATCGCCGCTGTTTCATTTGATAGCCGCCTGGGCCTCAGTCGGTGCCTGTACGGGCCTGAGGTGCGGGTTCGGCGCGATCAGCGGTGCCGCCCGCGGATGCGTGCATATCCACCACCTGCGTCGCCCCGTTACCGGTTTCAAAGCGTGCCATCTGGCGGGTCATTTCCTTGGCGTCATTGGCAAGGGTCTGGCTGGCGGCGGTGGTTTCTTCGACCATGGCCGCGTTGTGCTGGGTCACCTCGTCAAGCTGGCTGATGCCGGTGTTGATTTCCCCGAGCGTAACGGATTGTTCCTCTGTCCCGCGCGCGATCTCGGTCACATTCTCGGAGATCGAGTTGACGCTTGCGATGATGTTTTCAAGCTCCGTGCCGGTGCGCCCGACCAGGGATACGCCGTCGGCGACATGTTTGGTGCTCTGTTCGATCAGCCCCTTGATCTCACCGGCGGCATCGGCAGAGCGCAGCGCCAGCCCGCGCACCTCGGATGCGACCACCGCAAATCCGCGCCCGGCCTCGCCGGCCCGGGCTGCCTCGACCCCGGCATTGAGCGCCAGAAGATTGGTCTGGAAGGCAATATCGTCGATGACAGAGATGATCTTGGCAATTTCCTCCGAGGAAGCTTCGATCTTGGACATGGCGTTGACGGCTTCTTCAACCACGTGACCGCTCTTCTTGGCGGTGTCGCGCGCAGTCTGAACGTTGCTCTCCACCTCCTTGGCGCCATCGGCAGCAGAGCGCACGGTTGCGGTCAGTTCCTCGATCGCGGCGGCGGTCTGTTCCAGCGTGGCGGCCTGGTTTTCCGTGCGATGCGACAGTTCGGCAGAGGATGTGTTCATCTCGTCCGCGGTTCTGTTGACCCCCTGAGCCACTTCGTTGACCGCGGAAATGGCGTCCTGCAACGCTTCGACCGCGCCGTTGTAGGAGCTGACCAATCGCTGGATATCCTCGCGGTCCGAGGGGGGCAGCCGATAGGTGAGATCGCCCTTGCGCAGTTCCTCCAGCGCGGTGCCGATCCCGAGCAGTTCCTGACGACGGCCGGTGACATCGGTGGCAATCTTCACCACCTGGATGACCTTGCCATCTGCATCCAGAATCGGCCCGTAGGTGGCCTGGATCCAGACCACATCACCGTTCTTGCGCAGGCGCGGAAACTGATCCGCATAGGGTTTGCCCGCGGCGAGGTCGGTCCACATTCGGGTGTAGCGTTCCGTCTTGGCAAAGGAAGGGTAGACAAACATGCTGTGATGCTTGCCCTGGATTTCGTCCAGCTCGTATCCCATCGTTGTGAGGAAATTCTCGTTGGCGCGGATGATCGTGCCATCCGGCTCGAATTCGATCAGCGCCTGGGTCCGGTCAATCATCTCGGACAACAGTCGGTTGCTATCCAAGGCGGAGACGGGCGTTTTCTTAGACTTTCCAAAAAGCATGACGGTTCTGACACTCGCTGAATTGGGAGGCGTCGCCTCGGAATTTTCGCACTCCTTGGTATGGAGAAGTTCCTAAACTTTCCTTGCTCCGAAGAAAAACCAGCATAAAATCGGCCGCTGTCCCGTTTGGAGGCGGCGAGATTAATAGAGGTTGTCGGAGCAAGGTGCTGTTAATAGAGAGAAGTTTCAGAAGTTCGCGCGCATCTTCTGACCAGTGAAATCTGCGCGAAACACCTCTCTTTGAGATGCGCACCTGCGAAACAGAAGAATGATCAGGCGTCACAACGCATCGCGCAGAGGGCGCACAGGTGCGGCTGCGGCGCCAGATGCGGCGCGGCTGAGAAAGAACATCAAAGGCGTTGCGCTGATGGCTTTATGCAATGATTTGCCCCCTCGGAGGCCGCAGTCTTTTGGTTCGCCCGGTCCAGGTGTGATGAGCGACCCAACGCGCCCTCGGCCGGTGTCTGAATTTCTGCGGTCCCATCAGGTCCGCCGAACCTTGTGCCCGATAGACCGTGCGGCAGGTGGGCGCTTGCAGCGGCGTGTCGCCGGGAGACTCGTTTGGAGGCCTCGGTGTCAGGCCCGATCCGGGGGCAGGCTCTTGCCCGGGCCCATCGGAGCATTGGGCGCGGGAAAGACGGCCTCGGCACTCAGGCGTGCCGCTTTCGGCATGGTGACCGGCAACAACACCAGGCCCGCCAGACAGGCAGCAGCGACAGCGACCAGGATCAGCAAGGTCATGTCGTTCAGCCCTGCGGTCCCGGTCTTTTTGGGGTCGGAGTGCAGACCACTATGGTGACGGTGTTGACGGATGCTTGTGTCTTGGGCCATGCCAAACGCCTTTCCTGTTTTGGAAGCAGCCGATACTCCGGGTGATCGCGGTGGCGTTTTCCATTGATCCTGGGAAAGATGTTAGGCGCCAGACCGCGTCAGGTATTGGCCGTTCCTGCCAAGGTCATGGCCGAACCTGCCACGGTCTTGTCATGGGCGGATCAGACGTTGGAGGCCTGCTGCTGCCTGAATTGTGCCGGGGCTTGTCCAACCCAGCGCTTGAACGCGCGGCTAAAGGTGCTTTGTTCGGAGAACCCCGTCAGAAAGGCAACTTCCGCGATGGAAACATCGCTTGTGCGCAGCATCTCCTGCGCCAGCGCCAACTGAGCCCGGCCGACAACATCGCGGAAGGTCAGCCCTTCCTCCGCGAGGCGACGATAGAGCGTGCGCTCACTCAGTCCCATGTCACGCGCGATGGTGGCGGCCTGGGGGCGTCCGTTACTCAGCGTCGGGGTGAGGTGATGCATCAATGTCTCGACAAGCGACGCGCCGTCTTGAAAGGAGCCGAATTCCGCCTCGAGATGCTCTGTCACAAAATCCGAGACAGCCGCATCACCAAGGCGGTTCGGCAGATCTAGCATGGTCGCGTGCATCGTGATCGTGTCGCGGTCCGCCTCAAACCGGACCGGGCAGCCAAACAGCTCTGCGTAGCGTGCAGGGTCGCTTCGGCAGGCATGACGGAACGACACGTACTCGAACGCAAGGTCGGATCCGACAAAGCGGCGCATATTTTGCGCGAACCCTGCAAGCGCGCCTTCGTTGCGAAACTCAAGCGTGGCGTTATGCGCGCTGTGTGGTTCGAATATCAAAGATGCCGAAACACCTGTCTCGCAGAGCCGGTAGACCGCCGTGTCAGTCACGAGACGATAGTACCGCTCCACGCGTTGTAGTGACTCGCGCAGGTTCGGCGCCGTCTTGATTGCAAGCCCAAGGACGCCGAGATGATCGGTTTGAACCTGATCGGCATATGCGGTCAGAAGCGCGACATCGTCTCCCGCGAAGTCACGGGAAATATCAAGGATATCGAAGTAATCGACATCCTCAATCATGTCGTTGTGAGCCGGACGAAAGCGCCGGACAACGCGTCCGCCAGCGAGCAGTTCCCCCTCGCTTGTCAGCGTCATTCCGGCTGATTGAGCCATCACACGCGCGAATGTAATTGTTACGCTCGGCATGGAACGGGACGATACAGCAACAGCCTGCGCGGAACCAGTCATCGTGAATGTTGAATGTGTCAGGCGGCTAGTCTTGTGGAGTGTGTGAGACCGCGCCACACCGCTGTCCGAAGGAACGCGCGCTCCCTTAGCCAAACATCTGCTTTGGGGAGGGCCGAACGATCACCTGTTGCAGAACCTCACCCGCAGCACGCGCGCCTGTGTGGTGGGCGGTCTTATTTTCTGACATTTTCTGACGAAAAAGGGCCGGCGACACCCGTCGCCAGCCCGCCAATGCCCGTTTGGTGGGATTCAAGAGGCTGACGGTGGGGTCAGCTTGCGAAACGGGTCGCGGTGCCGGGGTTGTCATTCGATGCGGACGCGGTGCTCACCTTGCCCACTCGAAAACTCGAGATGCTGCTGGCCAGTTTGTCCGCATCGCTTGCAAGTGTTTGCCCCGCTGCGGTTGTCTCTTCCACCATCGCTGCGTTGTGCTGGGTCACGCTGTCCATCTGGGCAACACCTGTGTTGATCTCGCCCAGTGTGATCGATTGTTCGGACGCGCCGCGCGCGATGTCTGCGATATTGTCCGCGATGGTCGAAACCACGTTGATGATCTTTTCCAGCTCCTCGCCAGCATTGCCGACCAGCTCCACACCGGCTTTGACGTGGGAAGAGCTTTCGGTGATCAGCGCCTTGATCTCGCCGGCGGCTTCTGAGGACCGCTGTGCCAGGCCGCGCACTTCCGACGCCACGACAGCAAAGCCGCGACCAGCCTCGCCGGCGCGGGCGGCTTCGACACCTGCGTTGAGGGCCAGAAGGTTGGTCTGAAAGGCAATGTCGTCGATGACAGAAATAATGTTGGTGATCTGTTGAGAGGAGCTCTCGATCCGCGACATCGCCTCGACCCCTTTGGCGACCACGGCGCCGCCATTCTCGGCGGTCTTCTTCGCCTCTACCGTGGAGGCCTCGACTTCAGATGCACCTTCCGCGGACTGGCGCACCGTCGCAGTCAGTTCTTCCATTGCAGCCGCTGTTTGCTCCAGCGTCGCCGCCTGGGTTTCGGTGCGTTTGGACAGATCGGAGGACGCCTCGCAAATTTCACGTGACGTGCGCTCGATCGCGCTGGAGATCTCTTGAACCATCGAAATCGACGCGCAGAGCCTTTGCGATGCTTTCTCCAGATTGTCACCAATCAACCGCAGGTCAGGAAGATTTGATTTTTGAAAGGTGAGTTCGAGATTGCCGTTGCTGAGGTCTTCGAGCGCTTTGGCGATTTCTGCGACGCCGGTCTGGCGCTCGGTGATGTCGCTTGCGATTTTCATGACGCCAATGACGTTGCCATCGTGGTCGTGCAATGGCGCGTAGGTGGCTTGGATCCACACTATGTCGCCGTGTTTGGTTACGCGCGGAAACTGGTCAGTGAAACTCTCTCCGGCGGCAAGCTGCGTCCAGAAATTCGAATACTCTTCAGATTTTGCGTATTCTTCATCAACAAACATGGAGTGATGCCGACCCACAATTTCGTCGAGCGAATATCCGACGGTGGACAGGAAGTTCTTGTTTGCCTCGATGATGGTGCCATCGCTTTGAAAACGAATGGTCGCCTGTGTCTTGTCGATCATGTTCAGAACAAACGCCTGAGCGTTGAGGCTCGCATCAGGTTTGGACTTGGAGCGTAAACGAGTGAACATCCTGGAAGCACCTTCGTTGGTGTGAATCGTTACATTGCGGATCTTCTATATTTGGTATGTTGAAAATCAGTAAATTATCGTGAGAGAAATCTTACGCGCGTGAAGACTTGTCACCCGTCCCGTAAACCAGCACGTGATCACTACTTTTGCCAACGCGGATGCGGTAGCCGACGGCCTATCATCCAGGGTGGCTGGCCGTTGCAGTGGGCGATCAGCGCGCGGATCTCCTGCGACCTGTTGGAGGTCCACGCCCCAATGAGCCGCTTCTTGTCGAATGGCCGGTTCTCGCGATACCGCTCGCCCTTCCGTATAATGTCGATCTGTGCCAAGTAGGCCATCGACCATCAGCGTATTCTTGTTCCATGACTGGCATGTCCCAACATCCCCCGAAATACCCCCAACAGTTGTGGGGGAAGGTGTCAGAACGTGCAAAAATACGCAGTAGACAGCCGGTTTTCGAGCCAGGGAAACGAGACGATGACGCGTGAAAACACCTTGAAAACAGATCTTTGGCGCTCTGCTCGCTTTTCGGTTGCGCCGATGATGGATTGGACGACGCGCGAGTGCAGATATCTCCACCGGCTGCTGTCAAAAGAAACGCTGCTTTATACCGAAATGGTTACGGCGCCGGCTCTGGTGCGGGGGCGGGCGATGCACTTGCTGGACCATGACGACAGCGAACACCCGATGGCGCTGCAATTGGGGGGCTCCGACCCGCAGGAGCTGGCCGAGGCCGCGCGGCTTGGCGCCGATGCCGGCTATGATGAGATCAATCTCAACTGCGGATGCCCGAGTGACCGTGTGCAATCGGGTGCCTTTGGCGCGATCCTAATGCAAAGCCCTGATCTGGTTGCGGAGTGCATGGCCGCGATGGCCGAGGCCGTGGATGTCGAGGTGACAGTGAAGTGCCGCATCGGTGTCGATGACCAGATCCCCGAGGAGATCCTTCCGACGTTTCTGGAGAAGATCCGCGGCGCCGGGGTGTCCCGTGTCATCATCCACGCGCGCAAGGCCTGGTTGCAGGGCCTGTCGCCCAAGGAAAACCGCGATGTGCCGCCGCTCGACTACGATCTGGTGCACCGGATGAAGGCCGCCTTTCCCGATATGCACATATCCATCAACGGCGGTATTGCCGCGCTCGAGGAAGCTGAGGCGCATCTGGCACGCGGTCTGGACGGGGTGATGGTGGGGCGTGCCGCCTATCATCAACCGGCGGATCTGCTTTGCGCGGCGGATCCAAGGATCTATGGCGGCGGATCGGCCAGCGATCCTGTCGACGTGGTGCGGCAGATGCTGCCCTATATCGAGCGCGAGATGCAGAAAGGGGCCCGGTTGCACCAGGTCACCCGCCATATGTTGGGTCTGTTTGCCGGGCGTCCCGGCGCACGGCAATGGCGCCGTCACCTGTCTGAGGGCAGCAGCCGCAAGGGCGCTGGACCGCAGCTGGTTGAAGAGGCGCTGGATCTCGTGCTGGCGCGGGCGGCCTGATGCAGGGGGCGCGCGATCATTTCTTCGAAAAGGGCTGGGTCCGGTTTCCGGCGAACGATGATACCCTGGCCTGGGCCGATCACGCGCGCGGGCATGGCATAAAGGCCGTTGAGGACCCCGCGCATGCGCCCTGGATCGATTGCGAGGGCACCTGGTTCATCGGCGTGGATGCCTTGCCCAATGATCCGAAGGGGCGGTTGCTGGGCGGGCCCGAACTCGCGGGGCCGGCGCTTCAGTTCATTGCCACCCACCTCGGCGGCATCGGGACGCTGCACCCGGCGCAGCTTTCGGTGATCTACCCGGGCTATCCGCGGCCGCGGCGGGGCGAAAGCGCGGCCGCGTTTGGCTATCGCCGCAATCGCGACGCCGCCCATGTGGACGGGGTAAAGATGTTTGGCGATGCCCGCCGTCGCCGGGTGGAGGAGCCGCACGCCTGGGTGCTTGGGGTGCCGCTCAACCGTGCCAGCGCAGATGCCGCGCCGCTGGTGGTCTGGGAAGGCAGTCACGAGATCATGCGGGCGGCCTTCTCTGCCGCCTTTGATGGCGTCGATCCGGCGCAATGGCATGAGGTTGATGTGACCGAGGCCTATGGCGCGGCCCGGCGCGAGGTGTTCGAGACCTGCCCGCGGATCACGGTTCACGCGCAACCGGGCGAGGCCTATCTCATGCATCGGCTCTGCCTGCATGGGGTCGCTCCTTGGGCCGAGGGGGCCTCCGCGCCGGAGGGGGAGGGGCGGATGATCGCCTACTTCCGCCCCGAGATACAGGATTGGCAGGCCCATTGGCTCGCCGATCCCTGAGGCCGGCGGCAGCAGTGCAGCGCCTGTCCTATCGGGTGCCATCCACCTGCGGCTTGCCTGCGGGACGATGATTCAAATGCCGATCCCCGGGCGGAATGCGTCCTGACCCTAGCGGCGCCCGCTGCGTGCGGCGCGCCCGCCACGTCTCCCTTTGGGCGCGGCAGAGCGGGAGGGCAGCTCTGCCATCACCTCGGCGCGTTCCGGGGCGCTCATCTTGGACCAGCGGGTGATTTCGTCAATGGAACGGGCGCAGCCGGTACAGAGCCGTGTCTCCGGGTGGATGACACAGAGCTTGATGCACGGGCTCTCGATTTCCTGCCGTTTCCAGACGTCATCGGACATGTTTCAACCACTCCTCATGTGGCGCAACCGGTCCAGCGCCCCTTGCAGGATATACGAAGCGGCAACATGGTCGATCACCTCGGAGCGACGTTTTCGGGACGTATCGGCCTCCAGAAGCGCGCGTTCGGCCGCGACGGTGGACAGGCGCTCGTCCCAGAAACCGATGGGCACATCGGTCACACGCGACAGGTTGCGGGCAAAGGCGCGGGTGGATTGGCAGCGCGGCCCTTCGGACCCATCCATGTTGCGCGGCAACCCCAGGACAATGCCACCAATCTCGCGCCCGGCGATGATCTCAAGCAGGCGATTGCTGTCGAGGGTGAATTTCTTACGCCGGATCGTTTCCAGCGGGGTGGCCACGGCGCCGATCCGGTCGGAGACGGCAACACCGATGGTCTTTTCGCCAAAATCGAGCCCGACCAGCGCGGTCATCGGGGGCAGGGCGTCGGCGAACTCATCAAACAGATCGTGGATCATTGGCTCGCCTCCATGCGGTCACGTGCTGCGGCCAGCATCTCCAGCGCCGCGTCATTGTCGGCAAACTGGGTTTGCGCCTCGGCATAGATCTCGCGGGCCTGCTCGATGCGGCCCAAAACGCCAAGCGCGGTGATCAGCCGGGCCCATTCCGCCGGGCTGCCGCCTTCTTCGGCAAGGCGTGTTGCGAGGCCGGAGACCATGCCCCCGATCATCTGCTGGCGATCCTCCGCGGACAGGTCCTGCATCGCCGCCATCTGTTCGGCGCTGGGGCCGGGCAGGGCGGGGGCGCCGTCGGCTGTGCCGCCGGGGGCAATCGGGCGATAGTCGACACCGGCCAGTGTCGCCATTTCGGGGATCTGGGCCTGGATCGCGCGGATCCACGGTGCGCCGGGCGGGCCTTGGCGCAGGGTCTCGGCCCAGATCTGGAAACCGCGATCCGGTCGCCCGACCTGTCCCATCAGGAGCCCCATATAATACCGTGCGCGACCGTCCTCGGGCTGATGAGACAGGGCGCGCAACAGCAGCGCCTCCGCCTCGGGAGAGACATAACCGCCCGCCGCCATGACGTGCAGTTCGGCCTGGTCGATCAGCAACTGTGGATCAACATCGCCTTCTTGCAGGGCAATATAGCGGGCGTTGGCCTCATACGCGGCTTTGAAATTGCCCAGTCGCGCCTCGTGTTGGGCCAGAAGTTGCTGGCCGCGCGCATCGTCGGGGCGATCCGCGGTGGCGGTGCGGAGTTCCTCGACCAGGCGCTGATAGTTCGGATCGATCTCAGGCGTCGGTGATGTGGGCAGGCGGGCCTCAGCCTCCTGCTGACCGGGGCGCGTGCGGGCGCGCTCTTCGGCCAGGGCGATCCGATGATCCAGCCCGAAATCACCATAGCCCGGTGCCCCGATCTGCCAGTAGAGCGCAGCGGTGCCGCCCACCACCACAAGCGCCATCGCCACCGCAGTGACACGGCTGGGGCCATTGGGTTGAGCCGCGCCGGTTTCGGCCGCCTGAACCTGTGCATCCGCGGCCAGAATGCGGCGCGAGATCTCGGTGCGCAGCCGTTCCGCATCGGCGGCGGTGACGATGCCACGGGCGACATCCCGGTCCAGATCCTTCAATTGCTGGCGATAGACCCGCAGGTCATAGGCCGCCGCCGGTTCGCCTGATCCGTTTTTGTTGCGCAGCAACACCAGCGCCAGAAACCCCGCCATCACAAGGGTCAACGCACCGGTCAAAATCCAAAAAGCCATGCTCTCTCCGCCGTTTGTTCCCATGTATAGATGCAGGCGCGCAGAAAAAAGCCCTATTGCTGCGACCCGCTGTCCCGTCTGCGGCGCGGGTAGCCAGTGCGTCAGATCCGACGGGCGCGGCCAATTCCCGGGCTGCGGCAGAGGCGATGTCGCAAACCTGACGAAACGCGACGATTAACGGCGCGGGGCGAGGCGCAAACGCAGGCATACCTATGTGCAGACACGAAGCATTGGATTCGCTCATGAAACGCTATTCAGCCTTTGCAGTGGCGCGGGAAGGTCTGCGCTACCACAGCGGGTGGGAACGCGCCTGGCGCTCACCCGAACCCAAACGCCACTACGATGTGATCATCGTGGGGGCCGGTGGCCATGGGCTTGCCACCGCTTACTACCTGGGTAAGAACTTCGGTATCACCAATGTTGCGGTGATCGAAAAGGGCTGGCTCGGCGGCGGCAACACCGGCCGGAACACCACCATCATCCGGTCGAACTACCTGCAGGACCCCTCTGCCGCGATCTATGAAAAAGCGCGCAGCCTCTACGAGGACCTGTCTCAGGACTTCAACTACAACATCATGTTCAGCCCCCGTGGCGTGATCATGCTGGCCCAGACCGAACATGAGGTGCGCGGCTACAAGCGAACCGCCCATGCCAACGCGCTGCAGGGCGTCTCGACCGAGTGGATCGAGCCTGCCCGCGTCAAGGAATTGGTGCCGATCATCAACCTCGAAGGTCCGCGCTATCCGGTGCTGGGCGGCCTCTGGCAGGAACGTGGCGGCACGGCCCGTCACGACGCGGTCGCTTGGGGCTATGCGCGGGCGTGCTCCGACATGGGCATGGACATCATCCAGAAATGCGAAGTCACCAATGTGCGCACCGAAAACGGTCGTGTTGTCGGCGTCGATACCACCAAGGGTGCGATCGATTGCGACAAGCTCGGCATGGTGGTTGCGGGCAACTGCTCTGTGCTGTCCGAGATGGCGGGCTTCCGCCTGCCGGTGGAATCCGTGGCCCTGCAGGCGCTGGTGTCCGAGCCGATCAAACCCTGCATGGATGTGGTCGTTATGGCCAACACGGTGCACGGCTACATGTCGCAATCCGACAAGGGTGAGATGGTCATTGGCGGCGGCACCGACGGCTACAACAACTACACCCAGCGCGGCTCCTTCCATCATATCGAGGAAACAGTGCGCGCGCTGGTCGAGACCTTCCCGATGGTCAGCCGCCTGAAGATGCTGCGCCAATGGGGCGGTATCGTGGATGTGACCGGTGATCGCTCGCCGCTGATTTCCAAGACCCCGGTGCAGAACTGCTTTGTCAACGCAGGCTGGGGCACGGGCGGCTTCAAGGCGATCCCGGGCTCCGGCTGGGCGATGGCGGAACTGATGGCGTCCGGGCATTCGAGCCTGGCCGAGGAGTTCTCCATGATGCGCTTCAAGGAAGGCAAATTCATCGACGAGAGCGTCGCAGCCGGGGTGGCCCACTGATGCGCGCCGCTCGCCTCTGGTCTCCCATGGGTCCGTCTGCCGCGCCTGCGGCGGGGAACTTCTGCGTGCGTTCGGGCGTTATAGCCCGGAACGCACTGAAACGCAGGAGGCAACCATGTCAGATCAAACGCAACACTCGTCCGGTTCCGGCAACGGGGCGCTCGCCTTCATCCTCGGCGGTGTCGTTGTCGCGCTTGCCGTCCTTGGCTGGTTCGTTCTTGGCGGTGAAAACCCCGTTGACGAACCCGATGTCAGCATCGAACTGCCCGGTGGCGGCGCCATCGAAGGTGACATCGAAGGCAACTGACCATCAGGGGCACGCTGCCTCTGCTGGTGGCGTGTCCCGCACCCGCGACACGCGTTTGCCCCGACGTGTGACCTTCGCGGCAGCAACCGGTGTGACCGCTGCTGCCTCCGGGGCCGCTCCCCGAACATTCTATCCCGCGACACTGCCTGCCATCTGGGCTGCGCAGGGCGCTGCTGTAACTCTTTCGACGGAGCACGCAAAATGCTGATCCTTGAATGTCCCTATTGCGGTGTCAAAGCCGAAGAAACCGAACTGCATGGCGGTGGCGAAGCGCATCTGAAACGCTTTGGTCCCGGCTCCTCGGACGATGAATTCCACGACTACCTGTTCATGAAGGAAAACCCGCGCGGGGTGCACCTTGAACGGTGGCGTCACGTCAACGGCTGCGGCAAGTGGTTCCACGCCGCCCGCTGCACCCAGACGCTCGAGGTCTTCGCCACCTACAGCGCCCAGACCACCGAGCCGCCGCAGGAGGTAAAGGACAAGATCTCCGCCAAACGTCCGGGCTGGACCTGGCGCGAATTCGAAGGTTGATCGCCATGTTTCATCTTTTCCCAAATACCTCCGCCGGAGGCTCCCAGACCTCCTGCCGCGAAAGGGTCGCATCATGAGCACGCGTCTCGCCAAACAGGGTCGTCTCATCGACCGCTCCAAACAGATCGAGTTTTCGTTCAACGGTAAGAAACTCAAGGGTTTCGCCGGGGACACGCTCGCCTCTGCGCTTCTCGCCAATGACCAGATGCTGGTCGGGCGCTCGTTCAAATATCACCGTCCGCGCGGCCTCGTCGCCTCTGGCTCCGAAGAGCCGAACGCGCTGGTGGGCCTCGGGTCCGGCGACCGCTTTGAACCGAACCAGCGCGCCACCACCACCGAGCTGTTCTCGGGCCTTTCGGCCCAGTCGCAGAACCACTGGCCGAGCCTCGAATATGACGTCGGCGAGCTGAACTCGAAGTTCTTCTCCCGCTTCCTGACCGCCGGCTTCTATTACAAGATGTTCATCCACCCGCGTCCCTTCTGGAAGCATGTGTATGAGCCCTTCATTCGCCAGTCCGCAGGTCTGGGCAAGGCGCCCGACAAGGAACTGAAGGACGCCGACACCTACGAGCACTTCTACTATTTCTGCGATGTGCTGGTGATCGGGGGCGGTGTGGCCGGTTTGCAGGCCGCGAAATCTGCCGCAGCAACGGGTGCCAAGGTGCTGGTTCTGGAAGAAAAATCCTATTGGGGTGGTCGCACGCCTGTGGACGGTGGCACCATCGAAGGGGTCGACGCCGAGGCCTGGATCGCCAAGACCGTTGCCGAGCTTGAGGCGATGGAGAATGTCACCCTGCGCACGCGCACCATGGGTGCGGGTGTCTATGACCACGGCTATATCCTCGGCTACGAGCGTCTGACCGACCACGCGCCGGGTCAGGGTGGCCCGCGTCACCGCCTGTGGCGCATCCGCGCGACGCAAACCGTGACCGCAACCGGTGCCATCGAGCGTCCGCTGTCCTTTGCGGGCAACGACGTGCCGGGCGTGATGCTGGCGGCCTCAATGCGCGACTACGTGGTGAACTGGGGCGTGACCCCGGGCCAGAAGGTCGTCGTCGCCACCAACAACGATGACGCCTACCGCACCGCCATCTCCCTGCATCAAGCAGGCGTCGAGGTCGTGCGCGTGCTGGACACCCGCGAAAGCGGCGGCGGCGATCTGGCCGACAAGGTTCGCGCGCTTGGCATCCGCGTTGAGTGTGGCCGGGCGATCGCCAAGGTCAAGGACGGCAAACGCGTCACCAAGGTTGCCATCTGCGCCCAGAACGGCGAGGGCGGTGCCCGCGAGGAGATCGAGGCCGACGCAGTTGCGATGTCCGGCGGCTGGTCGCCGGTGGTGCACCTGTGGTCCCACTGCGGAGGCAAGCTGACCTGGGATGACGCCCAGGCGCATTTCCGCCCCGATCCGGAGCGCGCGCCCACCGGTCATGACGGCAAACCCTTTGTGGTGACTGCAGGCTGTGCTTCCGGTCCGCTCACGCTCTCTGCTGTGATGGCGGATGCGGCAGCAGCCGGAGCCAAAGCGGCAGAGGCGGCTGGACGTCCGGCGCAATCGGTGGCTGAGGTTGCGACCTCTGATCTCACTGAGGCGCCGATGGAAGCGGTGTGGATGATGCCCGCCAAGGCAGACATCAAGCTGCGCATGAAAACCTGGCTCGACTACCAGAACGACGTCAAGGTTTCCGACGTGCAGCTGGCTGCGCGCGAGGGCTATGAAAGCGTCGAGCACACCAAGCGCTACACCACGCTGGGCATGGCGACCGATCAGGGGAAACTCTCCAATATCAACGGCTTGGCGATCCTTGCGGATAGCCTGGGTGCAGAGATCCCGCAGGTTGGCACCACCACCTTCCGCCCGCCGTATCACCCGATCTCGATGGCTTCGATCGCCGGCGAGGCGCGGGGTGAGATCTTCCAGCCGCTGCGCAAGACGCCGATGTACGACTGGCACGACAGCAACGGCGCCCATTGGGAGCCGGTCGGCCACTGGCGCCGTCCCTATGCCTATGTGCGCGCGGGCGAAAGCGTCCATGATGCGGTCAATCGCGAGGTCAAGAACACCCGCGAGAACCTTGGCCTGCTGGATGCCTCCACCCTGGGCAAGCTCATTGTCAAAGGGCCGGATGCGGGCAAGTTCCTCGACATGCTCTACACCAACATGATGAGCACGCTGAAGATCGGCAAATGCCGCTATGGTCTGATGTGTTCCGAGAACGGCTTCCTCGATGACGACGGCGTGGTCGCGCGCATCGACGAGGACACCTGGCTCTGCCACACCACCACCGGCGGTGCGGATCGCATCCACGCGCATATGGAGGAATGGCTGCAAACCGAATGGTGGGACTGGAAAGTCTATGTCACCAATGCCACCGAACAGCTGGCCCAGGTTGCCGTGGTCGGCCCCAACGCCCGCAAGGTGCTGGAAAAGCTGAACGCAAACGCGGGCGGCGGCATGGATCTGTCGAAAGAGGCGCTGGCCTTCATGGAGTGGAAGGATGGCGAGATCGGCGGCTTCAAGGCGCGCGCCTATCGCATCTCCTTCTCGGGCGAACTGTCCTACGAGATCGCGGTTGCGGCCTCCGAGGGGCAGGCGTTCTGGAACGCGCTGGTCGAGGCGGGCAAGGAATTTGGCGTCATGCCCTATGGCACCGAATGCCTGCACATCCTGCGCGCCGAGAAGGGCTTCATCATGATCGGCGACGAGACCGATGGCACCGTGATCCCGCAGGATCTCGGCCTGCATTGGGCGCTGTCGAAGAAGAAAGAGGACTACCTCGGCAAACGCGCGCAGCAGCGCAGCCACATGGCCGATCCCGATCGCTGGCAACTGGTGGGTCTGGAAACCGTCGACGGCTCGGTGCTGCCGGATGGCGCCTATGCGGTGGGCAATGGCACCAACGCCAATGGTCAGAAGAACACCATCGGCCGGGTGACCTCCACCTACTACTCCGCCACGGTTGGTCGCGGGATCGCGATGGGTCTGGTGAAACACGGTCCCAAGCGCATGGGCGAAGTCCTCGACTTCCCCGGCACTGACGGGAAAATCTACAAAGCCAAGATCGTGGAGCCGATCTTTTACGACAAGGACGGGGAAAAGCAGAATGTCTAACGCTGTAAGCGCCCTGGGCGGCGCAAGCTTCGCCGGTCTGGCCAAGGTCACCGACACTGGTCTTGGCGGCATGATCACCCTGCGCGGCGATTTCGCCTCGGCCAAGTTCCAGGCGGCGGTAAAGGCCACCACCGGAACCGAGGTACCGGCAACGCGCAAGATCGTCTTTGGCGACACTGGCGCGGCGGCCTGGATGTCGCCGGACGAACTGTTGTTGCTGGTGGACTACGACGGCGTTGATGCCGTCGTCGCCAAGCTGGGCGAGGATCTGGCGGGTGAGCACCACATGGCGGTCAATGTCTCCGATGCGCGGGCCTGTTTCTCGGTCAGCGGTGACGCCGCCTGCGAGGTGATCGCCAAGGTGGCACCGGTGGATCTGGACGACGGCCAGTTCCTCGCGGGTGACTTCCGCCGCACCCGCTTTGCCCAGGTGGCAGGTGCGTTCTGGCTGGATGAGGCGGGCGTGTTCCATATCGTCTGCTTCCGCTCGGTTGGCGAGTATATGTTCAACCTCCTGAAGGCGGCGGCGCATCCGCAGTCCAAGGTTGGTGTCTACGCCTGATCTGACGCCAATTGGAAACAGATTTGGAAACCACGATGCGGCCCCCTTGCGGGGCCGTATTCCGTTTGTGAATAGAAGGCGATAAGGTATTGAGGAGGCTCCATGTTTTTCAAGTCATTCACACTGTCCACGGTCGTCGCTCTTGGAGCGCTGTCCACTGCGGCTGTTGCGCAAACCTATGAGTGCACATTCAATGATGGGCATCGGCGCAATGTTATCCCGTCGCAGGTCATTGTGCAGCTGGCAGCCGACGGGCAGTCGGCGCAGGTGATCGACAGCATCAGTCATCATCACAAAATAGCGCCGGTGGCAGCGAAATTTGTCAAGAACACCACTAAGCGGCTGCGCGTGCGCTGGTCGCTGAAGGATGTCATCAGCAGCTCTGGCCAAAAGGCGACGCTGAATTTCTCGCTCACGCATCAGAAGGGCAACGGCAAAGCCTTTCTCAACATGGATATTCCGGGATATAGCAATACCGAGTCCGGCAACGGACGCTGCGCGGTGCGCAAGTAACTGTACATGGGATCTCTGGCATCCTTGCGATTTTCCGCCCGAGCGGGCTTGACCAATCCGAGGCAGAACCGCATGTATCCGTCAGGAACGCAACATTAAATGACAGGGGGCCAACATGGCTTTTGAACTTCCCGACCTTCCCTATGCACATGATGCGCTGGCGTCCAAAGGCATGTCTGCCGAAACGCTGGAATACCACCACGACCTGCACCACAAGGCCTATGTCGACAACGGCAACAAGCTGATCGCGGGCACCGAGTGGGAAGGCAAGTCGCTCGAAGACATCATCACCGGCACCTACAACAAGGACGCCGTGGCGCAGAACGGGATCTTCAACAACATCTCCCAGCTGTGGAACCACAACCAGTTCTGGGAAATGATGGGCCCGGGCGACAGCGCCATGCCCTCCGAGCTGGAAAAGGCACTGGTCGAGTCCTTCGGCTCCGTCGGCAAGTTCAAGGAAGAGTTCTCCGCCGCAGGCGCCGGTCAGTTCGGCTCCGGCTGGGCGTGGCTGGTCAAGGACACCGATGGTGGCCTCAAGGTGACCAAGACCGAAAACGGCGTGAACCCGCTGTGCTTTGGTCAGACCGCGCTGCTGGGCTGTGACGTGTGGGAGCACTCCTACTACATCGATTTCCGCAACAAGCGCCCGGCCTATCTGTCGAACTTCCTCGACAACCTGGTGAACTGGGAAAACGTCGCCTCCCGCATGTAAGTGCGGCCAAGGTGTGAAATTCAAAGGCTCTGCCCGGTCTGGGTGGAGCCTTTTTTGTTGCCGATGTTCAGGTTCCTCGACCATTGCGGGCTCTGTGGAACATCGGCGGTCTCCGGGCGTTGTTCCTTTGAACGGCAATGAAATGGAGGCTCAACATGGCAGAGCGTATGCGATCCAAGGACGGCCATCAGGAAACCCGGGATGTTCTGGGGGCTGAGGGCGCGATCTCTCACGGTGGGCGCAATGGCGGCCGGCTGGCCCGCGAAATCGCCAGCGCGGATGAGGAAAAGCGCGCTGTGGAGCGGCCAGCGGGGGCGACCCGCGTCACCAAGGCTAACGAACAGGAGGATCCGTCATGAGCAAGCTTGAACAAGGCACCTACATTCTGGTTACGGACAGCGAAAAGGCGCTGCTGCTTGAGAATATCACCGACGGGCAAAACCCGCATTTCGAGGTGAGAAAGAAAGAGGAGCAGGACAACCCGTCCGACCTTGAACAATCTGCCAACCGCCCGGGTCGCAAAGCGGACACCGGCGTCGGGCAGCGGTCGGCACTGGATGACACCGACTGGCACGAGCTGGCAAAGGAACGCTTTGCCGATGATATTGCCGACCTGCTCTATGCCCGCGCCCATCGCGGCAAGCTGGGTCCGCTGGTGCTGGTGGCGTCACCGCAGGTGCTGGGGGGCTTGCGCGGCAAGCTGCACAAGGAGGTGCAGGCGCTGATCCAGGACGAGATCCCCAAGACGCTGACCAACCATCCGCTTGATGAGATCGAGAAGATCGTGATGGATGAGCTCGCGGCCTGATCACGCTTTTCCGAACGGATTTTCGCAACAGCAGTTAATCCCCGCCTTAGGGCGGGGGTTGTCATGTCGGAAGGCTTGTGACCCGTTCAGGTGGTGTGCGTCGGTCAGGGGGCCTTTGTGAGTGCTGTCAGCGCGTCCGGCACGGTCTGCGCCCAGATCAGCGTGTCCAGAACTGCCGCATCGGCAAAGCCCTCGGCAATCACGTGATTGGCCAGTGAGCGCAAGGGCTCCCAATAGCCGGCGGTGTTGAGGACCACGATGGGCTTGGAGTGCAGCCCGAGCTGGCGCCAGGTGATCGCTTCGAACAGCTCGTCGAGTGACCCCATGCCGCCGGGCAGCAGGATCACCGCGTCTGCATTGTAAAGCATCACCTTCTTGCGTTCATGCATGGTTTCGGTGACCACATAGGTGGTCAGGTCGCGCTTGCCGACTTCGCGCCTGACCAGATGCTCCGGGATCACGCCAAAGGTCTCGCCGCCGGCGGCTTGCGCTGCGCGGGCGACCGTGCCCATCAGACCCACGTCCCCGGCGCCGTAGACCAGTCGCAGACCTGCCGCTGCCAACCCCGCGCCGAGGTCGCGGGCCGCATCCTCGTAGGCCGGGTTCGTCCCCATGCGCGAGCCGCAATAGACGCAGACAGATGTGACAGTCATGGCGCACCTTTCTCATTTTTAACGGGATTTCTCATCACGCCCGGAAAACATCGTGCTTTGACCCCTCATAGCGGTATTGCTAGGTTTGCTCAACCGAGCGGGCGGAAACAGTCAGCCGGTGCAAAGGGACACAGAGGAACCAGTCGCAAGATGACAAAAACAAGCGGGATAGGCCTGGGGACCGGGTTGGCCATCGGTACGGTTGCGGCGGTGGTCATCGTGGGCGGCGGGATCTTCCTCGCCCAGAGCGGCAGGCTCGGCGAGGCGGCGCAAACCGGGGTTCAGCGGCAGCTGGCCGCTTTGGGGCTGGCGCCGCCCGCTGACCAGGCGCAGCCCCCCGCAGCCAAACCCGAACCGGAGCCGGAGCCAACAGAGGCAGCGCCCGCAGAGGCGACCGCACCAGAGGATGTCCCAGACGTCGCCGCGGCGCCGGAACCGACGTTTGAGCTGCGCGCGCCGGTGCTGGAGGTGGCCCGGTTCGAAACCGATGGCTCCGGGATCGTTGCGGGCTCGGCTCAGGTCGGGGTCGAGGTTCAGGTGCTTCTTGATGGCGCGGTTCTGGACACCCAGACCGTCCCGGAGGCGGGGGAGTTTGTCTCCTTTGTGTCCATCGAGGTCAGCGACCAGCCGCGTATCCTGACCCTGCTGGCCCGGTTCGACGGGCAGCAGCGCATGTCAGAGGACCGTTTCATCCTGGCCCCGATCCAGCCGCAGATTGCCGCAACCGATGATACCCCGGAGGCGGACCCGGCACCGGGCGCAACGGCAACGACGGAGGGCGACAGCGATGCGGCTGATCTCGTGGTGGCCGACACATCCGAGGTTGTGGCGCCGCAGCCAGAGGACGAAACCGCGTCCACGCCATCGACCGCGACGACAACAGAGCCGGCGCAAGCTTCCGCCACCGACGAAGACACGTCAGCGGCAGCCCGCGTCACAGAGGTGACACCGCCCGCCACCGGAGGTGAGGATCGCCAGAACGTTGCAGAGGCCGCTCCCACATCCCCGGCGCAAGAGACGCTTGCCCCGGATGTGGCCGAGGCTGCTCCGGTCCCGGCGCAGCAGGAGACCACCGTGGACGCAACAGACACCGTGTCCGCGCCACAAGCGCCGGACGACGATGCGGTGGCACAACAGGACACTCTGACCACAGCGGAGGCCCCCTCCGTGCAGAGCACGCCGGTGACCGCTGAAACGCCGCCCGCCGCAACCGCTGTTACCGTCGCGGATGCCGACGCTGGGGTGCAGGACACGCAGACAGCGCCGCCGGTTTCCGCAGAGTCCACCCTGGTTGAGCCCGACACACCGCAGGCGTCCACCCGTACGGCAACACCGAACATTGCCGCAGATGGTGATGCGACTCCGCCGGAACGACAGACCTCCGTCGCCGATGCGCCCGCCACCGCGACCGAGGACCCGGTGGAGGCGGATCCGGAGCCAGCGCCGCAGCCCGACGTCTCTGTCGCCGTGTTGCGCGCGGGCAGGGATGGGGTCACGCTGGTGCAACCCGCCAGCCCGGTTGCGCCGGCGCTGTTGGACAAGGTTGCACTGGACACCATCGGATATACCGATGCCGGCGAGGTGCAGCTTGCCGGACGTGCCAGACCGGATGCGCTGGTGCGGGTCTATCTGGACAACAGTCCGGTGGCGGATATTCCCGCGCGTGCCGATGGCCGCTGGTCGGGCAGTCTCACAGCGATCGCGCCGGGGATTTACACGCTGCGCCTCGATGAGATCGACCCGGTGGAGGGCAACGTGCTGAGCCGGCTGGAAACCCCCTTCAAACGCGAAGCGCCCGAGGTGTTGCAACCGGCGCTGGCGGCGCAGGGCGAGGCCGGCGGGCCGGCACCGGCGATTGCGGCGGTCACCGTGCAGAAGGGCGATACCCTCTGGGCGATCTCGCAAGAGCGCTACGGCAGCGGGTTCCTCTATGTGCGCGTGTTCGAGGCCAACAAGGACGATATTCGCGATCCCGATCTGATCTACCCCGGACAGATCTTCACACTGCCGCAGTGAGGGCGTAGACAATAGCCACTGCTTTGCGCGCTCCTGTCGCCGGGGGCGCGTTTTCGCGTCCGAGGCCGGGCACTACGACGTCAGCCCCTGAACCGGCGCAGATGCGGCCGCACAGACTGAGACAAGGACCCCAGATGAGCCAAAGTGAGACGCCCACCGCCGCGCAGGAACGCCGTTCCGGGTTGCGCACGCTGCGCAAGGTCTGGCCCTACATCTGGCCGCAGGAGGCGCCGTCGGTGCGGGTCCGGGTGGTCCTGGCGATTGCGGTCCTGGTCGCCGCCAAGGGGATCGCGGTGGCGACTCCGATGCTCTACAAGGGCGCGGTGGATGCGCTGGCCGGCGAGGGCGTTCCGGTGCTGGCGCTTGGCGCGATCGGCCTGACCATCGCCTATGGTATGGCGCGGGTGATGAACACCGGGTTTCAGCAATTGCGTGATGCGGTGTTTGCCCCGGTGACCCAACGGGCGCTGCGGCGTCTGGCGCTCTCCACCTTCCGCCACATCCATGCGATGTCGATGCGCTATCACATGACCCGCAAGACCGGCGGCCTCAGCCGGATCATCGAGCGTGGCGTCAAGGGCGTGGAGTTCCTTCTGCGGTTCCTGGTGCTGTCGATCGGGCCGCTGATCCTGGAGCTGTCTCTGGTCGCGGTGGTGCTCGCCTGGATGTTCGACTTCTGGTATCTGGTGGCCGTCGCGGTGACCGTTGGTCTCTATGCCTGGTTCTCCTTTGCGGTGACGGAATGGCGGGTACGCTTGCGACGGGACATGAACACCCAGGACACCGATGCCAACCAGAAGGCGATCGACAGCCTGCTGAACTACGAGACGGTCAAATACTTCGGTGCCGAGGATCGCGAGGCCGAACGCTACGACGGGGCGATGAAGAACTACGCGGCCGCGGCGTTGAAAACGGCCTATTCGCTGGCGGCGCTGAACTTCGGTCAGGCGGTCATCATCACCACCGGGCTGGTCACGGTCATGGTGATGGCGGCTGCGGGGGTGGAGCGCGGCGATCTGACGGTGGGCGATTTTGTCATGGTCAACGCCTACATGATCCAGATCACCGGCCCGCTGGGGTTTCTGGGCACGGTCTATCGCGAGATCCGTCAAAGCCTGGTGGACATGGGCGAGATGTTCGACCTCCTGGAGCAGGCGCCGGACGTCGAAGACCGGCCTGATGCGCAGGAGCTGCGCGTGGACAAGGGCGAAATCCGATTGCAGCAGGTCGAATTCGGCTATGAGCCGGAGCGCCAGATCCTGAAAGGCGTCTCCCTGACGGTGCAGGGCGGCCAATCGGTGGCGATCGTCGGATCGACGGGATCGGGAAAATCGACCATCGGGCGGCTGCTGTTCCGGTTCTACGATGTCACCGGCGGTCAGTTGATGATCGACGGACAGGATGTGCGCGACGTGACCCAGAAGAGCCTGCATGCCGCCATCGGCGTGGTGCCGCAGGACACGGTGCTGTTCAACGATACCATTCGCTACAACATCGCCTACGGGCGGTTTGGGGCCAGCGAGGCCGAGATCATACAGGCCGCGCGCGATGCCCAGATCCATGATTTCATCGAAAGCCTGCCCGCGGGCTACGACACGCAGGTCGGCGAACGGGGGCTGAAGCTCTCGGGCGGTGAAAAGCAGCGCGTCGGGATTGCCCGCACCTTGCTGAAGGACCCTCCGATCCTGCTGCTGGACGAGGCCACCTCGGCGCTCGATACCTACACCGAACAGGAGATCAAGACGGCGCTGGCCCGTGCCGGACAGGGGCGCACGGTGATCACCATTGCCCACCGGCTGTCAACCATCGCCGAAGCGGATCGCATCGTGGTGCTGGAGCAGGGCGAGATCGCCGAGACCGGAACCCATGACGCGCTGATCGGGCAGGGTGGGCGCTATGCGCAACTCTGGCACCGCCAGCAGTCGGATCTGGACCGCGACTGAGCTCCGGCGTCTCCCTGACCCCATGCGCGCTTTAGCGCTTTGGATTGTCATCTCTCTGTCATATTCTGGGGCGGGCCGCTCCGCTTGGGGAGACGGTGCGGCGCGGATGGCGGTCTCTCCAGGGAGAACAGATGACCCAACGACTGAAACAGGCCCTGATGGCCCTTGTCCTGAGCGCTGCGGCCACCGTGTCGCACGCGGAGGATCTCGATTTTCTGCTGAGCAACGAAAGCAGCGCCGATCTGGTCGAATTCAACGTGTCCGTCGCGGAATCCGCGTCCTGGGAAGAGAACCTGCTGGCCGGGGGCTATCTGCAACCGGGATACGAAATCGACGTCGTGATTGCGGATGGCCAGTCCACCTGTGTTTACGACATTCGCGGTATCTTCTCCGATGGCGCGGTGCTGGAGGACTTCGGCCTCGATCTCTGCGCGCTGGGGGGCTACACCTTTTACGACTGACACTGCCGTTGCCAGATCAGCTGGCGTGGCAGATCGTGATGAAGATAGAAATTCGACGGCGGCACCGGGTGGTGTCGCCTCTTTTTTTGCTTTGCCCCGGTTTTGATTTTGTTCCCGGCCGGGGTGGCTTTTCCTCTTTTGAGCGAATTTGCGCGGCGCGCCGCCCGTTTCGGCCCCGGGGGTCGGCGGCGATATGTGCAGTGCCGGTGCCTATGCGTTAAGTCGCCGATGTGAAACGAAAAATCAGGCCGAACACCGCCCGAAAACGGGGGCGGGCCGGATCGCTCTGGCGGCGGTGGAGGGGGCTCTCTACCTTCCATCATGTCACGAGGCGCTGAACTGCCGGTGACCGAAACAAACCAAAGAGTGGAGTATAACGATGAAGACTTTTGCCCTGACCGCCGCCGTTGCCGCAATCGCCGCAGCCCCCGTTCTGGCCAGCAACTTCGCGCCCGAAGTGGATGCGGATGGCAATGGCACCCTGTCGCTGGAAGAGCTTCAGATCGCCTATCCGGCGCTCACCGAAGAGACCTTTGCTCAGATCGACGTGAACGCCGATGGCGAGGCGGACATGGAAGAGGTCGCAGCCGCGCAGGAAGCTGGCATCCTCGTCACCAACGGCTAACCCGAATGGCTGTCGCCCAGGGTCGCCCGGATGGGCCCCTGGGCACGCCTCCCTGTGGCAGCCCCCGTGCGCGTCTGTTTTGCGCCTGTTCCGGGTTCGGGATCCTGCCACAGGCATGTGCTGTTCTTCCTGGCACGCGCCACGGTTCCGCGCCCCCGCCGGACCGTCTGACCCTCTCTTCCCCCAAGAGACTGCGCCTGTGTTCCAGGTTGCGGCACATGAAAGGCCCCGCCCATCGGCGGGGTCTTTTTACTTGTTCCGCAGGGGGATAGCCGGTGGTTTCTTACATTTTTTTCACAGAAACGAGACTGGCAGGAACATCTTTGGCTGTGGCGTGTTGGTCGGATGTCACGGAGGCACAAGACCTCCAAAATACACTGCGATCCTGAAAAGGAGGACAACATTATGAAACGCTTTGCGCTGACCACCGCCGCCCTTTCCGCCCTGATTGCCGCCCCGGCAATGGCTGATGTTTCCGGCGCCGGTTCGCAAACCTTCGACGAGCTGAAGGACGTCTATCCCACGCTCGACCGTAAGGTGTTTGAGCAGGTCGACGTGAACAAGGACGGTGTGGCCGACATGGCCGAGATCGATGAGGCCGAGCAATCCGGTGTGCTGGACGAGGAGATGGCAGTCACGCACTCCTCCTCCGACGGCAACTATGATCCGACGCCGAATGGTGTGGACGAAGCCGGCTCGCTGACCTTCTCCGAGCTGAAGGAAGACTATCCGTCCCTGACCAAGAAGGTTTTTGAGGAAGTGGACGTGAACAAGGACGGCGTTGCGGACATGGAAGAAATCGACCAGGCCGAGCTGTCCGACGTTCTGGAACCGGGTATCGGCAATACCGCCGAAGGCCAGTCCTACAACAACGGGTAACATCGTTTGCGTCAGCAGCCCCTCGACAGAGGTGTCGCTGCTGCCAAATGAAGAGGGCCTCTCCCATCGCGGGAGAGGCCCTTCCTTTTCGCTCTACGCTGACGCGCCGCTATTCGGCAGCCTTCAAGGAGGCTGACCCCGCCGCGGACGGCGCTTCTGTTGCCTCCTGCGGTTCATCGTCAGTCCATTGCACCTCGGTCATCGGCAGGTGGCGTGCCTTGCGGCTCAGCACCGTATCCCGGGCCACACGGCTGCCCTGTCCACCCGTCACGCGGGCGACAAGACGGCCGAGGGCGGCCATATAGGTGCTGAACCAGATCCGCAGCGCCAGCAGGGAGGGGGTCACGACCAGTGTCAGAACCGTCGCCACACCCAGACCAAACACCACGGCAGTGGCCAGCTGTTTCCACCACAGGGCGGTGGGGCTGTCGATCGAGTAGCCGCCGCCAAAGAAGTCCAGGCTGACCCCGAACATCATCGGTGCAAGACCGGCCATGGTGGTGATCGTGGTCAGCAGAACCGGCCGGATGCGGGCCTCCGCAGTGCGGATGATGGCCTCGATCCGGGGCATGTGCTGGCTGAATTCCTGATAGGTATCAATCAGAACGATATTGTTGTTCACCACAATCCCCGCCAGCGCCACGATGCCGGTGCCGGTCATGATGATGGAGAAAGGCTGCTGCATCACCATCATCCCGATCAGCACCCCGGTGGTGGACAGCACCACCGCCAGCAGCACCAGAACCGAGTTGTAGAAACTGTTGAACTGCGCCAGCAGGATCACGAACATCAGTCCAAGCGCCCCGGCAAAGGCCCGCATCAGGAAGGCACCGGATTCCTCCTGTTCCTCCTGATCGCCGGTCCACTCCCAGTCGATGGAGGCGTCAAAGGGCTCGGTTTCCAGCCATTTGGTCAGCTCCGCAATCCGTTCGTTGGAGTTGATCGGAACGACGCTGGTCTCGTCGTCCGCAATCGCTTCGCGCAGCGCGTCAGAGGATGCAGCGCCGGTCAGGGACTGGATCTTCGCCTTGGCACCGCTTGGCAGGGTGATGGCCTGGTCAGAGGCGGTTTGCCCCTCTGTCACCTGTTTGACCACCGCCAGAGAATAGGGCGCCCCATCGGCATCCGTGCCCATGATCCGGTTCAGGCCCGGTTCCACATCCGCCTTCACATCGAAATACCGTTGCTGTTCGACGCGCGAAATCTCGGCCAGTTTCGGAACCGGTTTTCGGGTCACGAAGTTGGACAGCGGCACCAGCCCTTCCTCGGTGCGCAGCTTCAGCGTATCGAGGGTCGACAGCACCCGCTGCTGCTCCGGTAGGCGCAGGCGGATTTCGATTTCCTCGTCGGAACTGTCGACGCGCATGGTGTCTAGCAGGATGCCGCGGGTGACCAGCTGCACCATGGCTCCCACCGTTGCCACATCGGCACCGTAGCGGCCGGCCTTGGCCACATCCACGTCGATTTCCCAGTCGATCCCGGGCAGGGGCAGGCTGTCCTCGATGAGGGTCAGCCCCGGCGTGTCCTCGAACTTGGTGCGGGCGGTATCGGTGGCGGCGCGCAGCGGTTCCCAGTCGTCACCCTTGATGCGCAGGTGAACCGGTTTGCCGGAGGCCGGCCCGCCCTCGAGCGCCTTGATCTCCACCTCAAAGCCCGGCAGCGTGTCGGTCAGGCCGGTCAGCTCTTCGAGCACCGTGTCGCCATCGAATTCATCCGCGGTGACTTCCCGCTCGAACAAGCCCCCAAAGACCGGCTCGGTTTTTGTCGGGCGATCCTCCCAGGGGATGATCTCGAACTGGACCTGGCCGATGGTGTCGGGCGGCGTGCTCGCGCCGGAGGCATCGGTGTTCAGACCGCCCTCACCGGCAAAGGAGAAGACATTGATGACCGCCGGATGGCGCATGATCATGTCTTCGGTGGCGCGGACCATTTCGTCCTTTTCATGCAGCGACAGGTTGCCGCGCGCCCGGACATAGGCGGTGGCCTGCTCCGGTTCGCTTTCGACAAAGAACTCGACGCCGTGGTTGTTGGTCTGGAACAAGCCAAACACCGTCATGATGCCAAAGCCCACGACCACAAGCGTCACCACCGGCATGACCGGGTTGCCGACGATCAGCTTGATGAACCAGCCAAATCCGCCAAGGCGATGGCCGGCCTCGACCCGGCGCTCGCGATGTTGCAACTCCGCCGCCCCGAGGGTGACAGAGGCGGCGACGGCGGACAGCAAAAAGATCGCGACCCCCACAAGCGTGGCAAACAGGCCCGCGCCATTTGCAAACAGATAGGCCGGGTTCAGAAGCTGCATCGCCCCCACGAACATGCCCCAGATCGCCAGCGGCACCAGTGCGGCCCGGACCACCCAGGGCAGATGGTGGCGCAGCGCGTCAGAGGCGTTGCCAAAGGCGCGGCTCATGCGGCCCGTCACACCGCCCATTACCGGCAGGTAGATCAGCGCAACCACCAGAGATGCCGACAGAACGAAGATCAGCGTCACCGGCAGCATGCCCATGAACTCGCCCGGCACCCCGGGCCAGAACAGCATCGGCAAGAAAGCACAAAGCGTCGTCGCGGTGGAAGAAACCACCGGCCAGAACATGCGCTGCGCCGCCTCCACATAGGCGTGCATCGGGCCGGTGCCTTCGGAAATGCGCTTGTCGGCATATTCCACCACCACGATGGCGCCGTCGACCAGCATCCCCACTGCGAGGATCAGGCCGAACATGACGATGTTGGAAATCGAAATGCCCATCAGCGCCAGGAAGGCAAAGCACAGCAGGAACGAGGTCGGAATGGCAAAGCCCACCAGCAACGCAGCCCGGCTGCCAAGCGCCGCAAGCACGACGATCATCACCAGCGCCACCGCGGTCAGAACCGACCCTTCAAGCTGGCTTACCATGGAGCCGACAACCCGGCTCTGGTCGTTGGAGGTGCCGATCTCGATCGCCGCCTGCAACTCCGGCGGCCATTTGGCCTGCGCTTCGGCCAGGGTTTCCTTTACCAGATCGACGGTATCGATCAGGTTGAAGCCCTTGCGCTTGACGATCTGCAGGGCGACGGTCTCATTGCCGTTGAACCGCGCGGTGCCCTGGCGATCCTCGAAGGTGAAATTGATCTGCGCCAGTTCCCCAAGGGTCACCACCCGGTCGCCGTTGGTCTTGACCGGCAGGCCATAAATGTCCTCGACGCTGTCAAAGGAAGACGGGATCTTCACCGAGAAAGTGCCCTGATCGCTCTCCACTTCACCGGCGGCGATCAGCTGGTTGTTGTTCTGCACCACCGAGATCAGCTCGACCGCGGTGACATTGTAGGATTCAAGCTTGAGCGGGTCGATCAGCACCTCGACCATTTCGTCGCGATTGCCCGCGATTCCGGCCTCAAGCACCGCATCCAGCGCTTCGATGTCGTCCTGCAAATCCTTGGCCAGCCGGGCCATGGTGCGTTCGGGCACCGGACCCGACATGTTCACGATGACGATCGGAAATTCGGAAAAGTTGATCTCGTGGATGGCGTATTTCTCGGCGCCCTCGGGAAACTCCGCCTCGGCGGCATCCATCGCGTCGCGGACGTCGGCCATGACAGCGGTCTTGTCCCAGCCGAATTCGAATTCCAGTGCGACGCCGGCATAGCCTTCGGCCGCGGTGGCCGACATCTTGTCCAGCCCGTCCAGATCCGCCAGTTCGGTTTCCATCACCTTGACCAGCAGCGTCTCCGAATCCTCGGCGGAAATGCCGGGGAAGGGCACCGAAATGAACAGGGCGGGGATTTCAATGTCGGGCTCGCCTTCCTTGGGCAGGCTGACATAGGCAAAGCCCCCGACCAGGAGGGAAATCGCGATAAAGGCCAGGACCATCCTGGCACGATCTGCAGCCCAGTTGACGACGCCGATCATTCACTTGCCTCCCGGTACGTTGGGTTCAGGGCCACCCCTTCGGTGACAAAATCCTGTCCGACAACAATCACGTCCGCCTGTTCCGGCAGCCCGTCGAGCCAGACGCCGGCGGCCTCATCCCGTAACAGCGTCACCGGAACAAAACCGGCCGTGCGATCTGCGCGCACCACGCGCACGCCCAGTTGCCCCTCGTTGTTCAGTGTCAGCGCCGATTGCGGCAATTGATGTGCCTTGGCGCCTTCGGCGGCGATGGCGATTTCTGCGGTCTGGCCATCGCGAATGCTCAGGTCGGGGTTGGGCACGGTGACCTCCACCTCGAAGGTGCGGGTGGTTTCATCCGCGGAGCGGCTGATGAAGGACACCTCGCCGGTGACCTGCTGGCCGGTTGCCAGCCGCGCACCGGCCCGCGCGCCCAGCGAGACCCGGTTGATCGCGGTTTCCGGCACATATCCCACCAGCTTGATGGTATCGAGCTGGATCACGGTGGCGCAGAGGGTGCCGGGCTGCAGCAGGCTGCCGACCTCGGCGGTATCGGATTCGAGTATACCATTGAACGGCGCGTGCAGCACCAGGCGATCCATTTCCTTTTCCGCGGCGGCGACGGCGGCCACGGCGGATTCGATCCCGGCGCGGGTGGATTCGAGCCCACCTTCGGCTGAGGCGATCGCCGCCTGTGCGGTGCGCTCGGCCGCCTTGGCAGAGGCCAGACGGGTTTCAGAGGCATAGCCCCCTTCCGAAAGCTTCTGTGCCGCGGTCAGGTTGATGCGCGCCTCTTCCAGCACCGCATGCGCTTCTTCCAGGCGGGCTTCGGCTTCCGGCATCTTGGCGCGGGCTTCGGCGAGGCGCGCGCGCGCCTCCTGCAACGAGGCCGGGCGGGTGCCGGGGTCCAGTTCACACAGCACATCGCCGCGGTCCACCGTCGCCCCCTTGCGCAGCGGATCGGAGATCACGGTCGAGGTGGTTTCGGCCATGACGTTGACCTCGCGCAGGGCACGGGTCTGGCCACGCAGCACCACCGCGTTGTCGATGGCGCGGGCCGTGCTGTGCACGGCGACCACCGCCACTTGCGGCGGGCCGTCTGCCGTATCACCGGACCCTGCATCCGCGAGCGCGGTCTGCGCCGCCTCGGCCGCGGAGTCGGCCGCTTCCATGTCCGTCGTGTCCTCGCCGCGGGCGAAGGCCAACAGGCTGTCGCGCTCCATGACCACGGCATAAAGGCTTGCGGTCACGACCAGGGCGGTCAGAGGGGGAATAATGCGCATGTTAAACGTCGTCTCCAGATTGAACACGTTTTTGTGAGTATAACCCCGTTTCGCCACGTCACACTGTGAAGCAGGTCACAGTGTGATGGTTTTCCGAAACACGTGCGCCGGGGCCCTTGATCCGGGCTCAGGTCTAAGCGGTCCCGGCGGCAAACAAAATGGTTCAGATTGCTCTTGTCACGCAAAATGACGCGAATGAGTGAAAATTCTCCCTGATTGAGCCGTTTCGCACCGGCAAATGGCAGGTTTTGTGCTCTTGTGCACAGGACTTGGCTTGTCTGAGTGCACAGGCTATGACACATCGTCAGGAAGAAATTTCGCCCCTTGGGGGCATCAGGGACAGAGGCCGTTTCATGAGCGATACCGACAGTTTCATCGATGAGGTGACGGAAGAGGTCCGCCGCGACCGTTTGTTCCTGCTGTTCAAGCGCTACGGCTGGATCGGCGCGGTGGTGGTGATCCTGATCGTGGGCGGCGCCGCTTGGCGCGAATACAGCCAGGCGCAGGCGCGCAGCCAGGCGCAGGACGTGGGAGACGCGATGACGGCGGCCCTCTCGGCGGATGCGGCAGCGGCCCGGGCCGATGGTCTGGCGCAGATCGAGGCGGGCAGCGCGGGCGCGCAGGCCGTTGTCGATATGGCCGAAGCAGCCGCACGCGTCGACGCCGGAAACCCGCAAGAGGCCGTAGCGCTGCTGGATGGGATCGCCACCAACGGGGATCTGCCCCAGGTCTATCGCGATATTGCGGCCTTCAAATCGGTTCTGCTGCAGGCGGACACCATGTCGGCACAGGATCGGCGCCTGCGCCTGGAGGCCCTCGCGGCCCCGGGCGGGACCTTGCAGTATCTGGCAGCCGAACAGCTGGCCTTGCTGGACATCGAGGCCGGTGACACCGCGGCAGCGCTTGCCCGTCTGCAGGAGATCTCTGCTTCGGTTGGCGTGTCCCGGGACTTGCAAGAGCGGGTGTCTCAAGTGATTGTGGCTCTCGGCGGATCGCCCGAGGCGGATGCGCAGGACGGGGACGGGTAAGCGCCGCTCTGGTTCGAGTGGTGACGAGATCCGGAAGAAATGACCCAGGAATGATGACAGGGGCAGGGTGATGACGGCAACTCCAGGTGGCTTTGGCCTCCGTGCAAGTGTAATGGCAACGGCGATTGCGGCGCTCCTGTTGGGGTGCGCCGAACCGGAGGAAATCCTGCGCGGCCCGCGCGAAGATATCCGCGGCGGACAGAGCGGCGAGGTTGAAAACCAGGCGCGGGCGATTTCCCTGCCGCGTGCGGTCAACAATTCCTCCTGGACCCAGAGCCCGGGGCAGGCGGCAACCCGGACCACCCATGCGGCGCTGTCTACGGCGCCCGCCTTGGTCTGGAGCACCAACATCGGCAGCGGCGACAGCCGCAAGCAGCGCATCACCGCAGCGCCAGTCGTCGGCGGTGGCCGCATCTACACGCTGGATGCCTCCTCTCAGGTGTCCGCAGTGTCGCCTGCGGGTGCGGTTCTGTGGCAACGCGCGATCCTGCCCTCCAGCGATGGCGAGGGTGACGCCACCGGGGGCGGCATCGCCTATGCGGGCGGGGTCGTTTATGTGTCCTCCGGGTTTGGCATCCTGACCGCGCTGGATGCGGAGACCGGCCAGCAGATCTGGCGTCAGGAGTTGGGCGCCACCGGATCCGGCAACCCGACGATTCGCGACGGGCTGCTGTATCTCGTGGCGGGTGATGACACCGCCTGGGTCATTGATACCAAGGATGGCCGCATTGCCTGGCAGTTGGAAGCCAGCCCCAGTGCGTCGAACATCCTCGGCGCCCCGGCGCCCGTGGTCGGGCCGGAGATTTCGGTCTTTGCATTTGGCTCCGGCGATCTGATCGGGACCTTCCGGCGCGGCGGGTTCCGCCGCTGGATCGCATCGGTCTCCGGCGCGCGCACCGGCAGCGCGATTTCGCAGATCAGCGATGTCACCGGAGCGCCCTTCCTGGACGGCAATCGTGTCTATGTGGGCAACCATTCGGGGCGCACCGCGGCCTTTGACGTGAACTCCGGCGAACGGCTCTGGACTGCGTTCGAAGGCACCTTCGGCCCCCTCTGGGTGGCCGGCGGCAGCGTGTTTTTCGTGAGTGATCGCAACAGGTTGATGCGTCTTGCGGCCAATGACGGCACTGCCATCTGGTCAGTGGACCTGCCGGGCTATGTCAAGGACAAGCCGCGCAAGCGTGCAGAGATCGTGGCGCATCACGGTCCGATCCTGGCGGGTGGGCAGCTGGTGGTGGCCTCCAATGACGGCCGCTTGCGGTTCTTTGATCCGGTGGACGGCAGCCTCAACCGCAGTATCGAGGTCAAAGGGGGCGCTTCGACAGAGCCCGTCGTCGCCAACGGCACGCTCTACGTGGTGACGTCTGATGGTGAACTTGCGGCGTTTCGCTAACCTGTTGACGCTGCAACAGTGAGGTGTTGCGCTGCGCTTTGCGCATCGCGAGGGGGCGGGCCGCGCCTTCGGCGCGGCCCGCCCGGCCCAACGCTTCTTGTGACGTTGCCGCAGGCTGCGTTGCAAAGGGGCGGGAGCGCTCCGCTCTGACTGTCAGACCTGAAGACATCCGGGAGGCAGGGCTCCGGAGACCGCGAATTTATTTACTGGCGTGCGGGCCAAAGATAGGGTATCCGCGCGGTTCACCAATCACGGAAAGTCCGGAGCCATGTCCTTTACGCTCGCCATTGTGGGGCGCCCGAATGTGGGCAAGTCCACCTTGTTCAACCGTCTTGTCGGCAAGAAGCTGGCGCTGGTCGACGACCAGCCCGGTGTCACGCGCGACCTGCGCGAGGGCGAGGCGCGGCTGGGCGACCTGCGGTTCACGGTGATCGACAGCGCCGGTTTGGAGGACGCCACCGACAACAGTCTCGAGGGCCGCATGCGGCGCTTGACCGAACGGGCGGTGGAAATGGCGGATGTCTGCCTGTTCATGATCGATGCGCGCGTCGGCGTGACCCCGACGGATGAGGTCTTTGCCGAGATCCTGCGCAAGAAATCGGCGCATGTGATCCTGGCCGCGAACAAATCCGAGGGCTCCGCCGCCGATGCGGGCGTGCTGGAGGCCTATGGGCTGGGGCTTGGCGAGCCGATCCGTCTGTCCGGTGAACATGGCGAAGGCATGAACGACCTCTATTCGGAACTCTTGCCGGTGTCGGAGAGGTTCGAGAAACTCGCCGAAGAGACCGCCCCCCTCACGGATGTCCTGTTGGACGAAGATGCGGACGCGGACTTCAACGCAGGTGAAGAGATCGCCGCAACACCCGTTCCGACAATGGAAAAACCGCTTCAGGTGGCGGTCGTGGGGCGCCCCAACGCGGGCAAGTCCACCCTCATCAACAAGATCCTCGGCGAAGACCGACTGCTGACCGGACCAGAGGCCGGGATCACCCGTGACGCCATCAGTCTCAAGATCGACTGGTCCGGAACGCCCATGCGGATCTTTGACACCGCCGGCATGCGCAAGAAGGCCAAGGTCCAGGAAAAGATCGAAAAGCTCTCGGTCTCGGACGGTCTGCGGGCAGTGAAGTTTGCCGAGGTCGTGGTGGTCCTGCTGGATGCTGCGATCCCGTTTGAACAGCAGGACCTGCGCATTGCCGACCTGGCCGCGCGCGAGGGGCGTGCGGTGGTGATCGCGGTCAACAAATGGGACATCGAGGACGAGAAGCAGGACAAGCTCAAGGCGCTCAAGGAAGCCTTCGAGCGGCTGCTGCCGCAATTGCGGGGCGCGCCGCTGATCACGGTGTCGGCCAAGACCGGGCGGGGGCTGGAGCGCCTGCATGACGCAATCATGCGCGCCCATGATGTCTGGAACCGCCGGGTGCCGACAGCGGCCCTGAACCGTTGGCTTGCGGGCATGCTGGAACAGCACCCGCCGCCCGCTCCTCAAGGCAAGCGGATCAAGCTGCGCTACATGACGCAGGCCAAGACCCGACCGCCCGGATTCGTGGTGATGTGTTCGCACCCCGACAAGATGCCCGAGAGCTACAATCGCTATCTGATCAACGGGTTGCGCGATGATTTTGACATGCCGGGCACGCCGATCCGCTTGACCCTGCGGGGGCAGGGCGACAAGAATCCCTACAAGGGCAAGAAGAAAGCGACCCCGTCGCGCCTGCGTAAACATCTCGACGGTCGCAAGAGCTGATCCCGGCTGGCGCGGCACCACTGACAGGAGACCGCGCCACATGACCTGGCCCTTTGGCATTCAGGACCTGATCCGGGAATTCATCACGCTTTTTGTGGTGATCGACCCGGTTGGCAGCATTCCCGTCTTTCTGTTTGCCACTGCCGCGGTGCCGCAGCGGCTGCACCGGTCCTTTGCGCTGCGGGCGGTCTTGGTGTCCGCGCTGGTGCTCGGGTCGTTTCTGGTGCTCGGTCAGATCATCCTCGAGGGCATCGGGCTGCGTCTCGGCGCGTTTCAGATTGCCGGCGGCATCGTGCTGTTCCTCTTTGCGCTCAGCATGATCTTTGGCGAGACCAAGGCCGCCAGCGAAATCAAGGAAGCCGAGAGCGAAGACCTGTCGGGGGCGGTGTTCCCGCTCGCGATCCCGTCGATCGCCTCTCCCGGGGCGATCCTCGCGGTGGTGATCCTGACCGACAACCATTCGACAGGTGTCGTGGAACAGGCCATGACCGCCGGTGTTCTGGCGCTGGTCCTGGTCGTCACCTTCGTGCTGCTTCTGCTGGCCAGCAAGATCCAGCGCTGGATCGGTCAGACCGGGGTGAGCGTCATCAGCCGGGTCATGGGGCTGATCCTGGCGACGGTCGCGGTGGATGCGGTGTTGCAGGGGCTCGAACAGATGGGCGTTCTGGCATTGTCCGCTGCACCCGTCTGACCACAGGCGATGCAACTTTGGCGTGTGCCTGTGTGGCAAACACCTGCGCGGCGGGCATTTTTCCGCTGCGACCTCTTGTCTTAGAGCGTATACATATTAACTGAGCAGGGTGAATTTTTACCCACAGCCTGCCGTCACGCAGGCGTCACAGAGCGTATTTATGGGGTCAGACATGGATCTGAGAGCCTACACACGCCAGTACACGCAAAAAGACAACCGGCTTGCCGCGTTGAGCTATTTTGGCACATTTGCGGTCTATTTCACGACGCTGTATCTGGCGATTTCCTATTCCCATCTGTGGTTTGTCATGTGGCCCGCAGGCATCGTTTTTGCCTTTTGCGCGGTGCGGCTTTACGTGCTGCAACATGACACCGGCCATCATTCGCTGTTCGAGACCCGTTCCCAGAACGAATGGGCCGGACACGGGCTGTCGCCCTTCACCTTTGCCCCGTTTGAGGTGATGAAGCAGAACCACAACCTGCATCACGCCAATGTCGGCAATCTGGAGCACCGCGAAACCGGTGAAATTCACACCATGACGGTGGCGGAATGGGCACGGGCAGGGTTCTGGGAGCGGCTGCAATATCGGCTCTATCGCAACCCGTTTGTGCTGGTGCCGCTGGGGGCGGCCTTCACCTATTTCATCCGCTATCGCTGGCCGAAGAATACGCTCGAATTCGGGGTGATGCCGGTGCTGTTGCACAATCTGGCCATCGTGGCGTGGCTCTATCTGCTGTATCTGGTGGCGGGCAGCGAGGGGTTGCTGATCTGGCTTGGGTTTTCCTTCCTGGGCGGCATGATCGGCGTGTTCCTGGTCTATCTGCAGCATAATTTCGAGGACACCTATTGGGATCGCCGACCGGAGCTTGACCCCCGCGTGGCCGCCTTGCAGGGGTCGTCCTGTCTGGATTTTGGCTGGTTCTTTGATTTTGCCGTGGCCAATATCACCCTGCATGACATCCACCATTTCAACGCTCGTATCCCCAGTTATCGGCTGCGCCAGTGCCACTACAATCTGCCCGAGGACATGGCCCCGCGTCGGATCAGGTTTATCGAGGCCCTGCGGGCGCTGGGGTTGAAACTGTGGGACGAGGATCAGAAACGCCTCGTGCCGTTTCCAACCTGACGTGTCGTCGTTCTCCACACGGGGGCAAACGATGGGTTGGACATGATGGGAAGACGCCGCTAACCTCTTGATCCGAAGGAAACGTTTTTTCTTGGAGGCCGAACCCACCTATGACCCCGATATTGAAACTCCCCGGTGTGGGGCCCGCGCTGGCAAAGCTGCTCCAGGATCATGGCATCAAATCTGTCGAGGATCTGTCGCGCCGTTCGGATGCGGAACTCAGCAAGATACCCGGGCTCGGGTCCAGTCGGATTGCCAAGATGAAGGCCGCATCGGGGGAACTCCTTGGAGGGGGGGCGCCAGCCGCTGACACACAGGCAGCGCCAGCGGCAAAATCCGGCACCGCCGCCTCGCGCGGTGCGGCCAAACCCGCCAGCCCGCGCAAACCACGGACCGTCCGGCCACCTGCGGTGAAACCGGAAACCGTGGCGGCTGCAAAAACCGCTGCAACCGAGGCTGCCGAGACGGTGAAGTCCGGGGTTGATACCGCTGCCGAGCAGGGGCGCGAGGGGGTCGACAGTGCCGTCGCCGCTGCCGAGGCCGCACGCCTTGCCGCGGAGGCCAAGGCGGCAAAGGCCGAAGCCAAGGCCGCAAAAGCCGCCAAGAAGGCAAAGGCCCTGATGGCCGAATTCGCCGCCGCCAAGGCCAAGGCGAAATCAAAGGCCAAAAAGGAAAAGAACAAGGCCAAGAAAGAGATCGCCAAGGAAAAGGTCAAGGCGAAGAAAATCCTCTCCGACAAGGCCGATCCGAAGAAAAAGAAGAAAGACAAGAAGAGCAAGAAAGACAAGTAACGTCAGGGTCTGGCGTCGTTTTCTTTATGCATCTCGTAAAAAAACCGGCACCCTCGGGCGCCGGTTTTTCTGTGTGGTTTGCGTGGGTGCCGGGCCTCTGGCCCTTAGGCCAGTGTACCCTCTGCCGTCAGGGTCGACTTGCCGCCGAGATAGGGCGCCAGCGCTGCGGGCAGCGTGACAGAGCCATCGGCCTGCTGGCCGTTTTCCAGTACCGCAATGAGGCAACGCCCGACCGCAAGGCCGGACCCGTTGAGCGTGTGCAGATAGGCCGGCTTGCCGCCATCTGCGGGCTTGTACCGGGCATTCATGCGGCGGGCCTGGAAATCACCGGTGGTCGAGACCGACGAAATCTCGCGATAGGTGTTCTGGCCAGGCACCCAGGCCTCGATGTCGAATGTCCGACGCGCGCCAAAGCCCATATCGCCGGTGCAGAGCACCACGGTGCGATAGGGGATGCCGAGCTTCTCGAGGATGCCTTCGGCACAGCCCAACATGCGCTTTTGCTCATCGTCAGAGGTGTCCGGATGCACGATCGACACCATCTCGACCTTTTCGAACTGGTGCTGGCGCAGCATGCCGGAGGTGTCCTTGCCGGCCGATCCGGCTTCCGACCGGAAACACAGCGTATGCGCGGTATAGCGGATCGGCAGCGCGCTTTCGTCGATGACGTCACCAGCAGCGGAGTAGGTCAGCGGCACCTCGGAGGTGGGCACCAGCCACCAGCCGTTGGTGGTCTGATAGCTGTCGTCACCGAATTTCGGCAGCTTGTCTGTGCCGTACATTGCCTCGTCCCGCACCAATACGGGCGAGTTCACCTCGGTGAGGCCGTTGTCGTCCACATGGGTGTCGACCATGAACTGCGCCAGTGCGCGGTGGATGCGGGCCACGGCCCCTTTGAGCACCACAAAACGCGCGCCGGAGATCTTGGCGGCAGTCTCGAAATCCATCGCCTTGGCGACGCCTGCGATCTCGAAATGCTCCTTGGGTTCAAAGTCGAACGCGGGCAAATCGCCCCAGCGCTTCACCTCGACATTGTCGTCCTCACCCGCGCCCTCGGGCACGTCTTCTGCCGGGCTGTTGGGGATGCGCGCCAGCATATCGGTGAGCTTGGCGTCCAGTTCCTTGGCCTCGGCCTGCATGGTGGCAACTTCGGCCTTTTTGTCGGCAACCTCGGCGCGCAGGCGTTCGAACTCCGCCTCATCGCCTTTGGCCTTGGCAGCACCGATGGCTTTGGCGGCCTTGTTCTGATCGGCCTGCGCGGTTTCCGCCGCGAGGATCTTGGCGCGACGGGCCTCGTCCAGCTCCAGCACCTGAGAGGACAGGGCAGACTCTCCACGGCGGGCCAGGGCGGCGTCAAATGCGGCCGGGTTCTCGCGGATTGCACGGATGTCATGCATGGGTCTGCTCCTATGATGCAGTTTGAATCAGTGCCGTTAGCTATGCCCGAGCAGGGGGAGAAGGGGAAGGGGGCAGCGCCCGGCAAGGGGGTCTTGTAGCCGCAGCTGTGGCATTGAGGCGCGAAAAGCGTGCTTTGCGTGATGAAAGCCCGCCGGATCGCGTCCTCCGCGCCTTGCAATGCCCCAATGCACCGCATAGGTTCCACGCAAAATCCGGGCGCTGACGCGACCCCCAAAGACAGAAGGAAATACCCCATGGAAGGTGGCGCAATCGCCCAGTTTATCCCGCTGATCCTGATCTTTGCGATCATGTACTTCCTGCTCATCCGTCCGCAGCAGAAGAAGATGAAGCAGCATCAGAATATGGTCGAAGCCCTGCGCCGTGGCGATCAGGTCGTCACCCAGGGCGGCGTGATCGGCAAGGTGGCCAAGGTCAAGGAAGATGGCGAAATCGAGGTCGAGATCGCCGAGGGTGTCAAGGTTCGCGTGGTCAAATCCACCATCGCGCAGGTGCTGAACAAGACCGAGCCCGCATCCTGAGCCTCGCCTCGCACGCTACTGAAAAGGCAGGGTAATGCTGCAAATCGATACCTGGAAGAGGGTGCTCATCTGGCTGGTCTGCGTGGCCGGCCTTTTGGCTGCCCTGCCCAATGCGTTCTACACCCGTGTGGAACAATCCAATGACGCCTGGGCCGCGATAGAGGTCGAGGGCGAAACGCCTGAACGTCTGGCCGTGGCCGGGCAATGGCCCGAGTGGATGCCCTCGGGGCTTGTGAACCTCGGTCTCGACCTGCGCGGCGGCGCACATCTGCTGGCCGAAGTACAGGTCAGCGATGTCTATGCCGCACGGATGGATGCGCTCTGGCCCGAGGTCCGCAACACCCTGCGGGATGAACGGGGCACCATTGGGACCTTCCGCCGCATCCCCGAGGCCCCAGCGGATCAGATTCGCCTGCGCCTGTCGGATGCAGCGGGCATGAACCGGGCGCTGGAACTGGTGCGCGGTCTGGCCAATCCGGTGACCTCGCTCACCGGGGCGGGGGCCACCGACATCACCGTCAGCGGGCAGGGGGATGTGATCTCCATCGCGCTCTCCGACGAGGAAAAACTCGCCTCCGATGATCGTACCGTGCGCCAGTCGCTGGAAATCATCCGCCGCCGGATCGACGAGGTCGGCACCCGTGAGCCGACCATTCAGCGTCAGGGCAGCGACCGGATCCTCATTCAGGTGCCGGGCATCGGGTCGGCGGCCGAGCTGAAAGAGATTATAGGCACCACCGCGCAGCTGACCTTCAATCCGGTGGTCAGCCGTGGTTCTGACCCCGACGAGGCTGCCGGTATTGGCAACAAGGTGATCCCGTCGATCGACGAGCCGGGCACCTACTACACGGTGGAATCCGCGCCTGTGGTCACCGGCGAGGAACTGGTCGACGCACAGCCCGCCTTTGACCAGAACGGCCAGCCTGCGGTCAACTTCCGCTTCAACACCGCCGGCGCGCGTAAATTCGGCGACTATACCGCCCAGAACATCGGCGCGCCCTTTGCGATTGTGCTCGATGACGAGGTGATCTCCGCCCCGGTGATCCGCTCGCACATCCCCGGTGGCTCCGGCATCATCACCGGCAACTTCACCGTTGAGGACAGCACCCAGCTGGCGGTTCTGCTGCGCGCCGGTGCGCTGCCGGCGGAGTTGCAGTTCCTCGAAGAACGCACCATCGGCCCGGAGCTTGGCCAGGACAGCATTGATGCCGGCAAGGTGGCCACGGTTGTCGCCTTTGCGGGCGTGCTGGTGTTCATGGTGCTGAGCTACGGGATGTTTGGTGTCTTTGCCAATGTGGCGCTGATCCTGAACATCGCCCTGATCTTTGGCGCGCTGAGCCTGATCGGCGGCACGCTGACCCTGCCGGGGATTGCCGGTATCGTTCTGACGGTGGGGATGGCGGTGGATGCCAACGTGCTGATCTTTGAACGGATCCGCGAAGAGCTGAAGGCAGGGCGGGGACCCGCCAAGGCCATCGACGAGGGCTATTCCAAGGCGCTCTCGGCGATCGTGGATGCCAATATCACCACCTTCATCACCGCCGTGATCCTCTTTGCCATGGGCTCCGGCCCGGTGCGTGGCTTTGCCATTACCCTTGGCCTCGGCATTCTGACCTCGGTCTTCACCGCGATTTTCGTCACCCGGCTGATCATCGTGATGTGGTTCGAACGTCGCCGTCCCAAAACCATCGAGGTGTAACCGATGCGCTTGAAACTGGTACCCGAAGGGACCTCCTTTGATTTCTTCAGGCTGTGGAAAGTCTGGCTCGGCATCTCTGCATTGATGGTGGTGATCGGCTTTGCCTCCTTTGCATTGCAAGGGCTGAACTTCGGCATCGACTTCCGGGGCGGCACCACGATCCGCACTGAGGCGACGCAGGATCTCGATATCGGGGTCTACCGCGATGCGATTGCCCCGCTGGAGCTGGGCGACATCAGCATCACCGAGGTGTTCGACCCGACCTTTGACGAAGACCAGCACGTGGCGATGATCCGTATCGAGGCGCAGGAGGACGGCGAAGCCCTGTCCAGCGCCGTGATTGCGGATGTGCAGGCGGCGCTCGATGCGGTTGCGCCCGGGATCAAGTTCATCTCGGTCGAAAGCGTCGGCCCCAAGGTCTCGGGAGAGCTGGTTCAGACCGCGGTCATTGCGGTGGCGCTGGCGATCGGCGCGGTGCTGATCTACATCTGGCTGCGGTTCGAATGGCAGTTCGCCCTTGGTGCTGTGGCCGCACTGGTACACGACGTGATCCTGACCATCGGTGTCTTCTCCGAATTGCAGATCAAGTTCGACCTTGCGATCATCGCGGCCCTTCTGACCATCGTTGGCTACTCGCTGAACGATACCGTGGTGGTGTTTGACCGGGTGCGGGAGAACCTGCGTCGCTACAAGCAAAAGCCGCTGGCCGAGGTCCTGAACATCTCGATCAACGAGACCCTGAGCCGGACCATGATGACCTCTGTGACAACGCTGCTGGCGCTGATCTCGCTCTATGTTCTGGGCGGCGACGTGATCCGCGGGTTTGTCTTTGCGATGATCTGGGGCGTTGTGGTCGGGACCTATTCGTCGATCTTCGTGGCCTCCACCATCCTGCTCTGGCTGGGTGTGAAGCGCGACTGGACCAAGAACAACGACACCACCGGCAATCAATTCGCCAATATCGACGCCTGATTGGGCCTCATGCGACAGAGACAGCCGCGGCCTCGTGCTGCGGCTGTTTGCGTTCTGTGGGATGCGAGGGTTTCATCTTTTCCCAAATACCTCGGAGCGCGAGGCAGAGCCTCGCATCCGCACTTGCCGGTTTCAGCGCCGTGGCCGGCGTGATATTCACCTCGGTAAACCTCAGCAAGGAGTCTCCCATGCGCCTCAATGAAGTGGTCTATTCCGACGCCGTTCCGATCGACGGGTATGGTCCCGGCTTCTTTCGTGTCGGTGGTGAGGTCAGGGACGGCGCCATCCTGACCGGTGCGAAGGGGACCTCCAGCTGGGGCGGGCTCACGGATCAGACGCCCTTGCTGGCGTTGGTTGGCGAGGTGGATGTGCTGTTCATCGGCACCGGCGCGGAAATTGCGCATATTCCCGGCGATCTGCGTCAGGTTCTGGAAGAGTCTGGATTGGGGGTTGAGGTGATGAACTCTCCTGCTGCCTGCCGTACCTATAATGTGCTGTTGTCCGAAGGCCGCCGCATTGCGCTGGCAGCGCTGCCGGTTTGATCTGGCGCAAGGCGGTGCGGGGCGATCGCTGCTTTTGCTGAGCCGTGATAAGGCGTTGGGCCAGAAGAACAATACATCGGAACAAACATGATTGAGGTCAGGGATCTGGGCGTAAGCCGCGGCGGGATGCCGGTGCTGGCAGGGGTGCAATTTGCGCTCTCACCGGGCGAGGCGCTGGTGTTGCGCGGTCCTAATGGGATTGGCAAGACCACGCTGTTGCGCACGCTTGCGGGTCTGCAACCCCCCTTGGCAGGCGAGATCCTTGGAGACAGCGAGGACATCGCCTATGCAGCCCATGCGGATGGATTGAAACTCACATTGACGGTGGATGAAAACCTCGCCTTCTGGGCGCGGGTGTTTGGGGGCGGCGACCCTGACGCTGCGATTAGGGCTTTTGATCTGGCCGCGTTGCGGGACCGTCCGGCCGGGGGGCTGTCGGCGGGGCAAAAGCGCCGCCTGTCCCTGGCGCGGCTGATGGTCACGGGGCGGCGGCTCTGGATTTTGGATGAACCCACCGTCAGTTTGGATGCAGCCTCCGTTCAGCTGTTTGCCTCGAGTATTCGCACCCATCTGGGGGCGGGCGGAGCGGCGATCATGGCGACCCATATCGACCTCGGGATCGAGGGCCGTGTTCTAGACCTTGCGCCGTTCAAGGCAAAGCTTCCGGCCTTTGATGCGGATGACGCGGGGGGCTTCTTGTGATCGCGCTGCTGGTTCGGGATTTGCGGCTGGCCTTTCGCGCCGGGGGCGGCTTTGGCTTGGGTCTTGCGTTCTTTTTGATCGTGACGGTGATGGTGCCGTTCTCGGTCGGGCCGAACTCCGACACGCTGTCGCTGATTGCGCCGGGGATCCTGTGGCTCGGAGCCTTGTTGGCGTGCCTGTTGTCACTGGATCGCCTCCTGGCACTGGATTGGGAGGATGGCTCACTCGATTTGCTGGCCACGGCCCCCCTGCCGCTCGAAGGCGTGCTGAGCATCAAGGCCTTGGCGCATTGGCTGACCACCGGGCTGCCGCTGGTTCTGGCCGCGCCTGTGCTGGGGGTGTTGTTGAACCTGCCTGCTGGCGGATATCTCTGGATCACGCTGTCGCTTTTGATTGGCACCCCGGCCCTGTCGGTGGTTGGCACCTTTGGCGCGGCGCTGACCGTGGGGCTGAAACGTGGCGGCTTGCTTCTGTCGCTTCTGGTGATGCCGCTTTATGTGCCGACCTTGATTTTTGGTGCCGAAGTGGCCCGCCGGGGAGCCTCAGGTATGAGCGTGGAAACACCCCTGTTGATGTTGGCCGGGATTACCCTTGGCACCATCGCCCTTTTGCCCTTTGCCTCCGCTGCGGTGCTGCGCGTCAATTTGCGCTGATGGCGGTGATTGTGATGACCGGAAACAAGAGCTAGATAGCCACCATGTCGATCTGGGAATATGCCAATCCGAAGAAGTTCCTGCGCACCAGCGCGCGCGTGTTGCCTGCCCTCTGGGTGGCAGCGGGCGCCTGTATTGTAGGTGGGTTGATCTGGGGGTTCTTCTTCACGCCGGATGATTACCGGCAGGGCTCTACCGTCAAGATCATCTACCTGCATGTGCCCGCCGCGCTGATGGCGATCAATGCATGGTTCATGATGCTGGTGGCCTCGCTGATCTGGGTGATCCGCCGCCATCATGTGAGCGCGCTGGCCGCCAAGGCCGCTGCGCCCGTGGGCGTGGTGATGACGCTGATTGCGCTGATCACCGGCGCGATCTGGGGCCAGCCGATGTGGGGCACCTGGTGGGCGTGGGATCCGCGACTTACCTCGTTCCTCGTGCTGTTCCTGTTCTACCTTGGCTATATCGCGCTTTGGGAGGCGATTGATAATCCCGATACCGCCGCGGATCTGACCTCGATCCTCTGCCTGGTGGGGTCGGTTTTTGCAGTCCTGTCGCGTTATGCGGTGAATTTCTGGAACCAGGGCCTGCATCAGGGGGCATCGCTGTCGCTTGATAAGGAAGAGAATGTCGCGGATGTTTTTGCCTTCCCGCTATATGCCTGCATGGCCGGGTTCGGCTTGTTGTTTGTTGCGCTGGTGCTCTATCGCACCGGCACCGAAATCCGTGCGCGCCGGATGTCTGCACTGATCGCGCGGGAAAGGATGATGGATGCCTGATCTGGGGAAATATGCCGACACCGTGCTGTCCGCTTATGGGGTGTCGCTGCTGCTGTTGCTGGCGCTCTTGGTGATGACCTTGATGCGCGGCGCAAAGGTGCGGGCAGACTTGAAACAGGTTGAGGAAAGGATGCGCCGCAATGACTAAAATCTCGCCGATGATGGCTATTCCTGTCGTGGTGTTTGCAGCCTTTGTGGGCCTCGCCCTCGTGGGGATGGGCCGTGAAGACCCCGAAAGCCTGCCCTCGGCGCGCGAAGGCAAAGCGGCCCCGCCAGTGGCGCTGAGCGCGTTCCCCGGCAAAGAGAATTTTGACGATGCCACACTGCGCGATGGTGAGGTCAAGCTGGTGAATTATTGGGCCAGCTGGTGTGGTCCTTGCCGTGCCGAACACCCCAGCCTCACGGCGCTCTCGGAAGAGGGCGTGCCGATCTATGGCGTGAACTACAAGGATCAACTGGGCAACGCGCAAAGCTTCCTTGAGGAACTGGGCGATCCGTACACTGCAGTCGGCCGGGACGAGCAGGGCCGTATGGCGCTGGACTGGGGGTTGTACGGCGTGCCGGAAACCTATGTGATCGACGGCGAGGGCACCATCGTGCTGCGCTTTGCCGGGCCGATCACCAGCCGGGTACTGGAAGAGACCATTCGCCCGGCGATGGAAAAGGCGGCGCAATAGGCGCGGCCTCTCCTTCACAGTTCGAAATCAAGAGGTCACAGACTCACGTGCGTCATAAGAGGCGCGCGAATTGCGGATGCCCGGCTGATTGTGTTCGGCCCATTGCGCCAACTGGCCAATGGCGGCGTGCAGGGAGTGGCCGCGCGCGGTCAGGCTGTATTCCACCTGCGGCGGGGACAGGTCCAGAACCTGACGCGCGACCAGCCCGTCGCGTTCCAGATTGCGCAGCGTCACCGACAGCATACGTTGCGAGATCGCATCAATGACCCTGCGCAAGGCATTGAAACGACACGGGCCTTTGGACAGTTCAAGGATGACCAGAACGGACCATGCATCTCCGATGCGGTCCAGCACATCCCGGACGGCGCAATCGTAGTCCACAGCGCGACGACGTCCCATGGCGGTTCCTTTCAGGTAACTATGTGCCCAAAACATGCGTATTCCGGGCGCGGTTCTCTGCACTTAGGTAGTTCTCATCAGTAACTATCAATTTGGAGAGACCAGATGAAGCTCTTTGTTCTAGGCGGCACCGGCATGATCGGCAGCCGGATCGTAACCGAAGCCCTGTCGCGCGGACACGATGTCACCATTGGCAGCCGCAGCCAAGAGCGGTCAGCCCTCCGGGACGGTGTCACCGCCGTGCAGGTGGCGCTCGATGATACCGCGGCGCTTGCGGCGCAGGCAGAGGCTGCGGATGTGACCATCACCGCCGTCAGCCCGCGCAGCACCGGCGATGCGATCGCGGAATCCAACGCCTATGCGGATGCTCTGATTGCGGCGCTGGGGCAGAACCGCGTCGTGGTCGTGGGCGGAGCCGGATCGCTCAACCTGCCCGACGGCAGCCCGGTGGCGGATGTGGTGCCGGAGGCCTACCGCAGCGAAGCGCAGGGCATGCGCCAGGCCTATGAAAAGATCGCCGCCAGCGATCTGAATTATACGGTGATGGCACCGGCAGGGCTGATCGAACCCGGTGAACGCACCGGCACGTTCCGTCTTGGTGGCCGTCAGTTCATGACGGACGAAGAGGGCAACAGCCGCATTTCGGCAGAGGATTATGCCGTGGCCCTGCTGGATGAGGTCGAAACCCCGCAGCACAGCCGCCAGATCTTTCACGCGGCGTACTGACGATGCTCAGAGCCGGTAGCCGCCCGCGACGGTCAGGATCTCACCGGTGATGAAGCTGGCCTCGTCCGAGGCCAGAAAACGCACCGCCTTTGCGATGTCTTCCGGCGTGCCGGGGCGTCCAAGGGCGGTGTCCTTGACAAACAGGTGCGTCAACTCGTCGGACCGGGGCGCTTCGGGAACGTTGATCGCCCCCGGCGCCACCGCATTGACGCGGATGCCTTGCGGGCCGAGTTCCTTGGCCATCGCCCTGGTCCAGAGATTGAGCGCGGCCTTGCTGGCACCATAGCTGGCCGCGCCCTGCGGCGGCAGCACCGCGTTCATCGAGGAAATACTGACGATCGCGGCACCTGCGCGCAGGTGTGGCAGCGCTGCCGTCAGCAGGGCCAGCGGCGCGATCGCATTCAGCGCGAACACGTTTTGGTGCGCATCGGCATCAAAGCTCTCTTTCGGGGTGCTCTGAACCAGCCCCGCATTGTTCACGATGACATCGATGCGGCCAAAATGATCCAGGGCGCGTGCCACCAGATTCTCGGCACTGCCGTCTTGCAACAGGTCGCAGGGGCAGGAGACAACATTGTCCTGGGCCTCCAGATCATCACCCGGCGCGGTCTTGCGATAGGACCGCAGGATATTGTGATCGCGGGCAAGTTCGGCGGAAATGGCCCGGCCGAGACCATAGGTGCCGCCGGTGACGAGGACGGTGCGTCGCATGAAACCTCCGGAACTGGATGCGGTCAGTCAACGCCACGCGCCCGGCTTGTGCAAGACCCCGATCCGGGACCCGGCGCAGAAGCGCTGATCAGGTGCCGGTCCGACTCTGAGGCGCCATGTCGGAGGCCAGAGACGCGGAGAGTTCGGTGTGGACCGTTTCATAGACTTGCGTGTCGATTTCGCGGCGCAGGTAGGTGGACTGGAACTCCATCAGGTCATCGCCGGACACCACAGCATCAAGATAGTCCTCAAACACCTGCTGGCTGTGCCAGAGGCTGATCGACTTGATTTCGCCGCTTTCGCGCGCCGCAAAGAGCCGCGTTTCATAGCAGCCAACGCGCCGCCCGGACTCGTCACGGGCGAGAGCCGCGGCACAGTCGAGCACCTCGTCGAACTTGTCCCGGAGCGGGTAGTATTTCGTTATGACTGCGATCATTGTGACGCCTCGCGTTCGCCTCGCCATTTATAGGGAGAGCATAGGTGGCTTTTGGTTATCTGAGTATTACCAATTGCAATAAAGCAAAAAAGGGCGGCCAACTGTGCCGCCCTTTCCACAATGTTCAAAAACGGTGCGATCAGCTTTTTGCAAGCCTGCGCAGCACGTAATGCAGCACGCCACCGTTTTCGATGTATTCGATTTCCGGCGCGGTATCGATGCGGCACTTGAGGGTGATGGTGGTCTTGGTGCCATCGCCATAGGTGATATCGCAGTCGACCTCTTGCAGCGGTTTGACCGATTCCAGCCCGCGAATGTCGACCGTTTCATCGCCAGTCAGCTTGAGCGATTTGCGTGTGTCACCGCCGGTGAACTCGAACGGAATGACGCCCATCCCGACGAGGTTGGACCGGTGAATGCGCTCAAAGCTCTCGGCGATCACCGCCTTGACGCCCAGGAGTGCGGTGCCCTTGGCTGCCCAGTCACGCGAGGAGCCCGCGCCGTATTGCTCGCCACCAAAGACCACCAGCGGGGTGCCGGCGTCCTGATGCGCCATCGATGCCTCATAGACCGAGGTCTGCGCGCCATCGGGACCTTTGGTATAGCCGCCTTCGACACCGTCGAGCATCTCGTTCTTGATGCGGATATTGGCGAAGGTGCCGCGCATCATGATCTCGTGGTTGCCGCGACGCGAGCCATAGGAGTTGAACTCGCGCGGCTGCACCTGACGGTCCAGCAGGTATTTGCCCGCCGGAGTGGTGGTCGCAAAGGAGCCCGCCGGAGAGATGTGGTCGGTGGTGACCATATCGCCAAGGATCAACAAAGGCTTGGCACCGACGACGTCCTCAATGGTGCCCGGCTCCGCGCCCATGCCCTGGAAATAGGGCGGGTTCTGGATATAGGTCGAGGCGGCGGGCCAGTCGTAGGTTTCGGCCTCGGTGGTTTCCACGCCCTGCCATTTCTCGTCGCCCTTGAAGACGTCGGCGTATTTGGACTGGAACGCCTCGCGGGTCACGGTGGCCTCGACCAGATCGGCGATCTCCTTCTGGCTGGGCCAGATGTCCTTCAGGTAGACGTCATTGCCGTCCTTATCCTGTCCCAGCGGATCGTTGACGAGATCGACATTCATGTCGCCCGCCAGTGCGTAGGCCACCACCAGCGGCGGCGAGGCGAGGTAGTTGGCGCGCACATCCGGGCTGATGCGGCCCTCAAAGTTGCGGTTGCCGGACAGCACGGAGGTGGCGACCAGATCGCCCTCGGCAATCGCCTCGGAGAACTCTTTCTGGATCGGGCCGGAGTTGCCGATACAGGTGGTGCAGCCATAGCCTACAAGGTTGAACCCGATCGCGTCCAGATGCTCTTGCAGCCCTGCGGCCTCCAGATAGTGAGAGACCACCTGCGAGCCCGGTGCCAGCGAGGTCTTGACCCAGGGCTTGCGGTTCAGGCCCAGCTCATGCGCCTTTTTCGCCACCAGACCGGCCCCGATCATCACATAGGGGTTCGAGGTGTTGGTGCAGGAGGTGATCGAGGCGATCACGACCGAGCCGTCACGCAGTTCGAACTCCTCGCCTTCGACGGGGTGCGATTTGCAGGGATCTGCGGGCGCGGTCGGGGCGGGGCCTTCGGACGCCATGTCGGTGGCATCGGCAGAGGCATCAACCCCGCGATAATCCGACACCACCTTCTTGAACGCAGGCGCGGCGGCGTCCAGCGCCACATAATCCTGCGGCCGTTTCGGGCCGGAGATCGCAGGCACGATGGTGCCCATGTCGAGGCTCAGCGTGTCGGTATAGATCGGCGCGTAGTTTTCATCGCGCCAGAACCCGTTTTCCTTGGCATAGGCCTCCACCAGCGCGATGCGGTCCTCGTCGCGGCCGGTGTTGCGCAGGTAGCGAATGGTCTCATTGTCGATCGGGAAGAAGCCGCAGGTGGCGCCATATTCAGGCGCCATATTGGCAATGGTCGCGCGATCCGCCAGCGGCAGATTGTCCAGACCCGAGCCGTAGAATTCGACGAATTTACCCACCACGCCCAGCTCGCGCAGCATCTCCACCACCTTCAGCACAAGGTCGGTGCCGGTGGTGCCTTCGACCATCTCGCCGGTCAGTTCAAAGCCCACAACCTCTGGGATCAGCATGGAGATCGGCTGACCCAGCATCGCGGCCTCGGCCTCGATCCCGCCGACGCCCCAGCCCAGAACGGCAGCACCATTGACCATGGTGGTGTGGCTGTCGGTGCCCACAAGCGTGTCGGGATAGGCGACGTCCTCGCCGTTCTGATCCTTGTCCGACCACACCGTCTGGGCCAAATACTCCAGGTTCACCTGGTGACAGATGCCGGTGCCCGGGGGCACAACGCGGAAGTTTTCAAACGCGGTCTGACCCCATTTCAGGAACTGGTAGCGCTCCATGTTGCGCTCGTATTCGCGGTCGACGTTCATCTGGAAGGCGCGTGGGTTGCCGAATTCATCGATCATCACCGAGTGGTCGATGACCAGATCGACGGGCACCAGCGGGTTAATCTTGTTGGCATCACCGCCAAGGTTCTTGATTCCGTCGCGCATTGCGGCGAGATCAACCACCGCGGGCACGCCGGTGAAATCCTGCATCAGCACGCGGGCCGGGCGATAGGCGATCTCGCGCGGGTTCTTGCCGCCATTCTTGGCCCAGTCGCCAAAGGCCTTGATGTCATCCGTGGAGACGGAGAACCCGCCATCCTCGAACCGCAGCAGGTTTTCCAGCACGACCTTGAGCGCGGCAGGCAGTTTGGTGAAATCACCAAGCCCCGCTTCGGTGGCTGCCGGGATGGAATAATAGGAGATAGACGCGCCGTTGACGCTGAGCGTCCTGCGGGTCTTGGCTGTGTCCTGTCCGACGGTGATGGGCATATTGGCCTCCCTCAAAAATGACAAATAGGGACTTCGCTGCGATGTATCTGCATCATGCAGGTGCTTCATTCAATAGGATATAGGCTGCATGGCGAAAAATTGTATACCATAGTACACTGTTTTGGTGTGTTTTGGCGTCGGCTCTCAAGAATGATTGATTGGCCATTGATGAGCGGGGCGCTTACACCCTTAATCCTAACAATCTTACGGGCGACTCATGCGGCTTATTTCGCTTTCCTCTCTGATTTTTGCGGCAGTTTGCGCTGCCACGCCACCGGTTGCGGCAGATCCATCGCCTGTTGTTGTGGAACTCTATACCTCGCAGGGTTGTTCCTCCTGTCCTCCGGCGGATGAGCTGTTGCAGCGTCTGGCGCAGCGCGAGGACGTGCTGGCATTGGCCTATCACGTTGATTACTGGGACTATATCGGCTGGCGCGATATTTTTGCAGATCCCGCTCATACGGACCGGCAGCGCGGCTATGCGCATGTGGGCGAGCGGAACATGATCTACACGCCGCAGATGATCATCATGGGGCGCGAGGATGTGGTCGGCGCCGATGCCATGCAATTGGCGGAGGCGATGGAGAACTACCTCGGCCACAAACCACGCGCAAAGCTGTCGGTCGCGCTGGACGGGCGGACGCTGACGGTGTCGCTGCCGCAACTGCCGGACGGGGTTGCCGAGGATCTGCGGGTGCAGCTGGTGCAATATATGCCGATGCGCCGGGTGGACATCAAACGGGGTGAGCTTGCCGGTCACAGCATTGATTACGCCAATGTGGTGGAACGCCACCAGGTGCTGGCAGATTGGGATGGCGCGGCGCCGCTGGAACTCTCGGTAACGCTTGCCGAGGATCTGCCGGCGGCGGTGTTGGTGCAGGAATGGCCCTATGGCCCGATCCTGGCGGCGGCGCGGGTCGAGTGACCTAGCCTTCGCCCTGCTGGGGTGACGCGTAATCCGGGTGCGGCGTGTCGTAGATCGGCTTCCAACGCCGGTGCAGCCAGAACCATTGCCCCATATGCGCGCGGACCATGCGCTCCAGATCGTCACAGACCGCCTGGGACATGGTGACCGGGTCGGAGTGCGGGATTTCTGCCGCGACATGCACTTCGAAATCCAGACCGTTGGCTTGCCGCACGCCATAGATCGGCAAGAAGACCGCGTTGTATTTGAGCGCCAGTTCCGCCGGAACCGTCGAGGTCAGCGCCGGGCGCCCAAAGAACGGCAGATACTGACCGCCCATGGCGTGCATATCGGCGACGATGGCAATATTGCCACCCGCCTTCAGGTGGCGCACCATCTCGACCATGCCACGCTTGCCCTGTTCGAACATCGGCTTGCCGGTGGCGGAGATCGCCTTGACATAGTGGTCGTTGAAATAGGGGTTGGCCATGCGCCGGTAGAGCGAGCCCATGTTGAACCCCATCTGGACCAGCTTCGAGCGCGCCGCATCGTAATTTCCAAAATGCCCGGTGACCAGCACGACCGGGCGGCCGGCGGCACGGGCGGCCTCCAGCGTGGCGACGCCTGGTCCGGTCAGCAGGGCGGATTTGGCGCGGGCCCAGAAAGGCGCGCCGGCATAGAGTTCGGCGAGGGTGCGGCCCACATTGTCTGCAACCTGATGACACAGGCTCTCCACCTCAGAGGCAGGCAGATCCGGGCGGGTATAGGCGAGGTTGCGCCGCACACGCTTGTGAAACCCGATCAGCGGCGCCAGTTTGCGCAGTACCCAACCCGTCGCTGGGACGCGCTTGCGATAGGGGATCAGCTTTAGTCCGCCAATCAGCCCGCGCATGGCCAGATTGATCGCAAAGTACTTGGCGCGTTGGGAAAATGTCAGCTCCGACGAGTCAACGGGCATGCGGTGTCTGGCTCCTGGTCGCTGTCACGCAACGCAGGATCATAGAGCCGGTTGCGGCCATATACAAGAAACCCCTGACAACAAACACGCGTCCCCTGCGGGCAGGGGGACAGGCGCGCAGTCCGGGGCGCAGGTGGCCCCGGGTTATGTTTCTTCCTCGTCCGACTTCAGCTCGATGTCGCCATTGACGACCATCTCGCGCAGCATGTTGACGATGAGGCCAAACGCGGCCTCGCCCTCGGTCCGTTTGACGCGACCCAGCTGGTTGGCCTCTTCGCGCAGGTTGTTGGCCATCCGTGTGGACATGTTTTCCAGCAGGAAGGTGACAGAGGCCACATCGTCCTCTTCGGTGGCAAAGGCGATCGCGGTGGTCAGTTCCTGCGGACCCAGAGCACGCACCAGTTTGGGCACATCCATCGGTTCCACCTTCTGGGCAATCAGCGCGAAGGTGAAGATCGACTTGCGCACGTCGGTGGCAAACTCCTGATCTTCCTCGTCGAGAGCGGTCAGCACCTCCTCGCGCTTGGCAGCGGCGGATTGGGTGAGGATCGCACCGACGCGCTGGCCCGGCGTCTGTTCAAAGGCGACCTGTGGACGGGCCTCGATCTGCGACGCCAGCGACAGGCCAATGCGGTCGACGGTGTCCGGTGTGACATTGCTGGTCTGGCTGACCGCATAGGTGATGCGCCGTGCCAGCGGTCCCGGCAGATGCTGCAACATTTCCGCCGCCTTGGCGGTGTCGATCTTCGACAGCAGGACCGCCGCGACCTCGGTGCTTTCTGCCTTGGCCAGATCCGCCAGGTCCTCTGGCGGCAGGTTGCGCAGGCGCTCCCAAGGGTCGCCGAATTGGCGCACGCCGGCTTCTTTGCGCAGACGACTGTGGGTGTGGCGGCTGATCTTGCCTTCCATCGCGGTCAGCGCACCGGCCAGACCATTAGGAAAGGACAACCCGATGTTTTCGAGTTGCTCTGCAAATTCGGCTGCCACCGCATGCAACGTCTGGCGATCCACCAAACGCATTTTGCCCATCTGCTGCGTGAGTTCCAGCTGCAGATCGTCCGGCAACTCTTCCAGGGGCACATCTGCCCCCTCGTTGAGGAGAAGTCGCACGACGATTGCCGCTTTTGCTTTGCCACTCAGTTGGGGCGCGCCCCCCGTGAGGGCTGGAGCCGGTGCGGCTGGCGCGAAATCGCCAAGCCCCATATCCGGTGATGCCATGGGGAGCGCTAAGGCTGATGATTGTTCCATTCTTGAACCTTGACCCGAAAAGATTCTCTTTCTGTCAGATCACAAGATAGGCCGTCAGCAGTAAAGAAAGCCTGAAGCTTAGTAGTTAACGGTCACGCCCGTCTGAATTGCACGGCGCAGCGATGCTTCGGCCCAGGTGCCTTCGCCGCCACGGGCCTTGATTTCCTTCCACTGCGACAGCGCTTGCGCATATTCTCCATTGGCGACAAAGCCTTGCGCCATGTAGCTGCGGGCCAGGATGTTATCGGGGTCCTGCGCGATGGCTTGGGTGTAATATGCGTTTGCGGCCTCGGCCTGACCCATCTTGCGGTTGGTGAACCCCCAATAGGTCAGGACACGGCTATCCGTCTGATCCGGATGCGCGGCCAGCACCGCCTGTGCATCCTCGTAGCGCTCCAGATACGCCAGCTCGCGCGCGGTCTCGAGCAGTTGCTGGCCGTTCATGGATGATTCTTCCGGTTTGACGCATTTCTGGGCGTCCTCGTCCCAGACCCGTTTGCCCCAGCATTTCTTGGTGGTGTCAGAGGGTGTGGGCGGTGTTGTTGAATCGCTGCCGGCTGCAAAAGCCGACAAGGGCAGGGCCAGGGCGAGGGTGAGAGCTGTGAAACGCATGAATACCTCCTGTGCGTCTGTCTAAAGGGGTTACGCTGAAAACACGCCTGCTGCGCAAAACATTCGTTCACGAAACCGTGAGTGGCAAAATACAGTGCCGGACGCGCGGACGTGCCCCGGGTGCAGGTCGGTGACACCGCCGGGGCATAGAGGCGCGCAGGAGTGTACAGGATTGCGCAGGATTGTACCGTGCAAAAGCTGTCATTGTGGCCCCAGAATTCCACCCCTATAGAGGCGAGATGGAGTTTATGGCGATTTCTGGCAGTGCGCGCCGCGCGTCGACCAATACTGCCCTTCTGCGGGCGGTGTCCGGAATCGTATCTCCCGCTCACACCGTGAGTGTGTTTGCGGGGCTGGCCAGGCTGCCGGTGTTCTCGCCGGATCTGGAGCAGAACGCCCTGCCGCCGGCGGTCGAGGACTTCGCGGCCCGGGTCGGGCGCAGCGATGGCCTGATCATTTCAAGCCCGGAATATGTCCGGGCGCTTCCGGGCGGGCTCAAGAACGCCATCGACTGGCTGGTCTCGCGCGAGGAGATCATCGCAAAGCCCATTGCCCTGATGCATGCGTCGCATCGCGGCGACGATATGCTCGCGCAGTTGCGGACCGTGCTCTCTACGGTCAGTTCGCGCTTTTTCGACGACGTGTTCCTGCGGTTCGAGCTGATGCAGACCTCCCCGGCCGAAATCGACACTCTGTTGCAGGCGCCGCAGAACCGCCGCGCCGTGATCGATTTTGTCGATCAATTTGCCGCGCGATGTGAGGGGCACGGGGCAGGACCTTCAGAACCCACATAAAAAACCCCGCCGGTGAGGGCGGGGCTTGATCGGAGCGCGTGAGGGCGGGCTTAGTCGCCAAACACCCGTTTGAAGATCGTGTCGACGTGCTTGGTGTGATAGCCCATGTCGAACTTCTCGTTGACGCCATCCTCGCCGAGGGCGGCAACCACCTCGGGATCGGCCAGCAGCAATTCACGGAAATCGAGGCGTTCTTCCCAGACCTTGAGCGCATTGCGCTGCACCATGGAATAGGCATCCTCGCGGCTGACACCGGCCTGCGTGAGGGCCAGCAGCACCCGCTGGGACATCACCAGACCCGGGAATTTGTTCATGTTCTCCAGCATGTTCTCCGGGAACACCAGCATCTTGTCGATGACGCCGGCCAGACGGTGCAGCGCGAAATCGAGGGTCACGGTGGCGTCGGGGCCGATGCCGCGCTCCACCGAGGAATGCGAGATGTCACGCTCGTGCCAGAGCGCCACGTTTTCCATCGCCGGGATCACCGACATACGCACCAGACGGGCGAGACCGGTGAGGTTTTCGGTCAGAACCGGGTTCTTCTTGTGCGGCATCGCGGAGGAGCCCTTTTGGCCCATGGAGAAGAACTCGGCCCCTTCGAGCACCTCAGTGCGCTGCATGTGGCGGATCTCGATCGCGATATTCTCGATCGAGGAGGCAATCACGCCGAGGGTGGCAAAGAACATGGCGTGGCGGTCGCGTGGGATCACCTGAGTGGAGATCGGCTCCGGGTTCAGGCCCAGCTGCTCGCAGACGTGCTCTTCGACGCGCGGATCGATATTGGCAAAGGTGCCCACGGCGCCGGAGATCGCACCGGTGGCGATTTCCTCGCGCGCGGCGATCAGGCGTTTCTTGTTGCGGTCCATCTCCGCATAGAACCGCGCAAAGGTCAGACCCATGGTGGTGGGTTCCGCATGGATACCGTGGCTGCGGCCAACGCGCACGGTGTCCTTGTGTTCAAGCGCGCGTTTCTTGAGCGCGTCCAAGAGCTTGTCCATGCCGACCATCAACAGGTCCGCAGCGCGGGTCAGCTGCACGTTGAAACAGGTATCAAGCACATCCGAGGAGGTCATGCCCTGATGCACAAAGCGCGCTTCTTCCGATCCGACATGCTCTGCCAGATGGGTCAGGAAGGCGATGACGTCATGTTTGGTCACCGCTTCGATTTCGTCGATGCGGGCAACGTCGAACTCGACGTCCTTGGCTTTCCAGACCGCTTCCGCGTTTTCGCGCGGGATCACGCCGAGGTTCGCCATGGCGTCGCAGGCGTGCGCCTCAATCTCGTACCAGATGCGGAACTTGGTCTCGGGCGACCAGACGGCAACCATATCGGGGCGGGCGTAGCGGGGGATCATAGGCAGCAGCACCTTTCAAAGACGGTGGAAGAGATGGCGCTCTCATAGACGAGCCATGCCCCGGCGGCAAGCGCCGCGCCGCAGCAGCGCCGTGCCGCTGTCCAAAATCCCCGTCAGAGGCGTGGTGTGAGGTCCTCAAAGCAGGCTTTGTTCTCGCAATACGCGGGACAGGTTGCCAGTTGGTCATGGCGGGCCTGAAGTTCACCGCAGGCCCCCTGTGCGAGACACCCTGCGCAGCGCGACACCATCTGCATCAGGCGGCGCGCCTCGCCTTCGGGGTCACGCGCCAGACGCGCGGCCTGATCTATGCCGAGCCGCTGGCTCATTCCATTGACGAGATCGGCGCTGTCACTCAGCTTGCGCATCAGTCCCATGGTGGGCGTCCTCCTGTTGCTGGCTGTGGCAACCCTAATGAGGAACGCGCACCGCGCCTTGATGTCGATCAAGTGGCTGCGGCGTCCATATCCTGACCTTCCTGAGACATATCGGGGAGCTTTGGCGCATCTTCCAGCCGTGTCTCGACCCGAGAGCTTTGTTCTAGGGTGCGATGCACCGGGCATTTGTCGGCAATCTCCAACAATTTGGCGCGTTGCTCCTGATCCAGATCACCCTGCAAATGGATCACCCGCATAAACCGGTCGATCTTGGCGGGGCCAGACGGGATGGCATCCTGCGCGTGGACCTTGTCGTGGCAGACCTCGACGCTGATCCCGTCCAGCCGCCAGCCCTTTCGCCGTGCATACATCCGCAACGTCATCGAGGTACAGGCACCAAGCCCCGCCGCCACAAACCCATAAGGTGACAGCCCGCGATTGGTGCCACCATAGGCTTCGGGCTCATCTGCCAACACATGATGGTAGGGGCCGTTTTGCACATCCTGCAAAAACCCCTCCGGGTCGGCCTCGGTGACGCGGATGACGCCTTCGGGCGCGCCGGGCGGGGGCGCTGGGGGCTTCATATCCACATAGCGCGTGGCCCATGTGGCGATCATGTCTGCGGCGTACTCCGCATCGCAAGGATCGGTGATCAGATGGTCAGCATCATCCAGGGTGACAAAGCTCTTGGGGTGACGTGCGGCCTGAAAAATCTCGGCGGCATTGTCGATGCCAACCGTCGTATCGCGCGGCGCATGCATGATCAGCAGTGCGGCCTTCAGGTCAGCCACCGCTTCGCCAAGCTCGGTCTGGCGGATGTCATCGACAAATTCCTTGCCGATCACAAAAGGACGCCCGCCGAGGTTCACCTCTGCCTGCCCGTCGCGATTGATCGCCTCAAGCGCGTCTTCGAAGTGATGCGCCACATGACCCGGATCAAAGGGTGCGCCCAGCGTCACCACGCTCTTGACCGAGGGGATACCTGCACGTGCCCGCAAGACTGCGGCCCCTCCCAGCGAGTGACCGATCAGCATGTCGGGCGCCATGTTGCGGCTGGCCAGATAGCGCGCCGCCGCGATCAGATCCGCGACATTGGAGGTAAAGCTGGTATTGGCAAACTCGCCCCCTGAATGACCAAGGCCCGTGAAATCGAACCGCAACACCGCGATCCCCATGGCCGACAGTCGCGCGGCAATCCGCCGGGCGGCGGGGATGTCCTTGGAACAGGTGAAGCAATGGGCAAAAAGGGCGGTGGCCAACACCGGCCCTTCGGGCAGGTCGAGGCGCGCGGCAAGGTCATGTCCGGCGTGGCCGGTGAAACTGATGCGTTCGGTGGGCATGGGCGTGGCTTTCGGGGCTTGGCTTTTATGGGTCGGCTTTCCTAAGGTGCGCCGACGTCAGGGTTACGGCAAGGCGGCTGTCACAACCGTCACGGGAAGGTGAAGGAGCGTCACATGGGCGTGCATAAAAACGCGGAGCAGATGATCCCGGGGATCGGGTGTTTTACGCCCCTGGATGCACGTGATCAGGAGATGTGGGCGCGCCTTGTGAGGTTCTGCGCCAATGAACCCCGCGCGTTTGAGCGCGATCCACTGACAAGCCATGTCACGGCATCTGCATTTGTGCTGTCGCCGGACTTCACTTCGGTGTTGTTGACCCATCACGCAAAACTCGACCGCTGGCTGCAATTGGGCGGGCATTGCGATGGTATTCAGGACGCCTGTTTCAACGCCACCAAAGAGGCCTACGAGGAAAGCGGGCTGTCCCGTATCCGGCTGCTGGCGCCCGAGGTCTTTGACGTCGATGTGCACGAGATCCCAGCCTCGGCCAAGGAACCGGCGCATCTGCATTATGATGTGCGCTATCTTTTTGTCGCGGAGGTAGGGGAGCCCATGGCAAGCGAGGAGTCCCATGCGCTGGCTTGGGTGCCATTGCATCAGCTGGCCGAGGAGGCCGAAAGCGTTGCGGTTGTGGCGCGCAAATGGCCGCTCTGGCGGGAGCGGCTGGACCTGTGAAAGCCTTGTTGAAACTGTGCCGCGCCGGGATCTGGGCGCTCTTGATCCTCAGCATCCTGTCTCTGGCGGGCGGTTTCATGGGCGCGCTGCATCCGCTTGGCGATAGCCTTGCGGTGTTTCGCGTACCCTTTGCCGGGCTTGCGATGATCTGTGCCTTCATCCTGCGCCACGATGCGCGCGCGGCCATGCTCGGCGCGGTGGCGTCCGGTGTGATGCTGGTCAGTTGGCTGGGCCATTCACCCACGGAGACAGAGGTGCGCACACCACAGATCACGCTCTATCAGAAAAACATGCTGTGGCGGAATGACGGCAACGAGAGCCTGATGGAGGCCATTCGCACCTCAGGCGCGGATATCGTCACGCTAGAGGAAATCTCTCGCGAAAATATGCCGATCCTTGGTGATTTGCGGACCGACTATCCGGTACAGCAGTTCTGCCCGTTTCGTCGGGTCGGAGGTGTCGCGGTGCTGGCGCGCGGCGTCACGGCGACAAACAGGCTTGCCTGTGCAGAGGACCTCGGGCTAGCCGCGATGGAGATCGAGGGGCCAACGGGGCGGTTCTGGGTGGCGGCGCTGCATTTGCCGTGGCCCTGGCCGCATGAGCAGGCAGAGCATGTGGACAGGGTGGTGAAGCGGCTGGAGACCCTCGACGGGCCGGTGATCCTCGCCGGGGATTTCAACGCCGTGGGCTGGTCCCATGCGGTGGCGCAGATCGGCGCAGCAGGCCGCATGGCGCGGGTCGGCCCCTATGCGGCGACATTTGAGCTGCCGCCGCTCGATTACCCTATCGGCATTGACCATGTGCTGGCCCCGGGCGGCAAAGGCGAGATCGAGATACAGCCGAAACTCGCCTCTGACCATCATGGTGTTCTGGCCCATCTGCCATGGCCAGACGCACCGCAGTGAGGTGCAGACATTATATCTGCCCCATGAGCGCGGGATCAAAGGGGTAGGTGGTCAGATTTTCATATCCCTCCTCGGTGATCAGAACCTGATCTTCGAGCTTGATCGAGAAATCGCCGCCAACCTCGCCCACCAAGGCCTCCACACAGAGCACCATCCCCGGCTCCAGCGGATAGTCGAACGCACCTGCCACCGCCTGATCCGGGTAAGCCACCAAGGGCCATTCGTCACACAGCCCCACACCATGCATCAGGCAGCCGTATTTCTGCGCCTGATATTTTGCGTCCAGCACATGGGTGCCTGCCGTCAGCTCCGGGATCATCACGCCCGGTTTCAGCATTTCCATATTGGTCATGATGTGTTCATGCGCGTGCTGCATCGCATAGATCATGTCCGGGCGTGGCTTTTGATCGCCGATCCACCAACTGCGCGAAATGTCGACGCAAATCCCGTAGCTGCCCACCAGATCGGTATCAAAGGAGATGATCTCGTTGCGCTGGGTGATGCGCGGGCCGCATTCCTGAAACCACGGGTTGGAGCGCGGACCCGAGGCGAGCAGCCGTGTCTCGATCCATTCGCCCCCCCGGCGGATGTTTTCCGCATGCAGCACCGCCCAGATGTCATCCTCCGAGGTTTTGCCATCGCCGACATTGGCGCGGGCAAAATCCTCCATCGCCTTCACGGCGGTCTCGCAGGCATGGGACGCACAGCGCATGGCAAGGATTTCGTCCTTGCCCTTGATTGCGCGAGCCTTTTCGGTGACTTCCTCGCCTTCCATGACCTCGAACCCTTGCGCCTCAAGTGCGCGCAGCCCGTGCAGCATGACCTTGTCCACCGCGAGGCGCATATTGCCGCCGCCATGTTCGCCGATCAGCACGCGGATCTCATTCGAGAGCGCATCGGCGGCCACATCAACCTTGTCGCCCCGGTCAAAGTAGAACAGATCCGCGCCGGAACGCTGTTCGCGCACCAAGGGGTTGAACGTCGACAGAAACGGCGAGTTCTTGTAGTCCCAGATCACCATGTAGCCATCCGCGCACAGCAGCAGCGCGCGAAACGGGTTATGGGTGTTCCACAGCTGCATATTGGTGCTGTCGGTGGCGTAGCGGATGTTGAGCGGATCAAACATCAGCAGTCCCCCATAGCCGCGCTCCACGATTGCCTGCGTCAGCCGCTGCCAGCGGTAGTGGCGCATCGCCTCCAGATTGGGCAACTCCAGCCCCGCCGCCGCCCATTCCGAAAACGCCAGCTGCGTCGGGCCAATCTCGATCCGGTCATTGTCATTGGGGCTGCCGTCGCCCAACACGGACCCGCGGCTGGGGTCGATCTTTCGACGATCCCGAAAGTGTTCGTTCATCTTCGCCTCCCTGGCTCTTTGGCCTCAGCCTGCCGGGGCTTGCGCTGCGTGGCGTTTCCAAATGCGACCCGGAGCATGTCCGTTTTGGCCGAATTGGCGGGATTGGCGTGTCTGGAACGATGTCTGCGCCCAGAAACTGTACAGTCGTGCACAGTTTTGACAGCGGTGCTATGGCTGACACATGACAGAGATTCTCCAGACCTCCATTCCCTATAATCCGCTTGCCCCGCGCCCATTGCCCGGCATTCAGCCGCTCAAGCCGGAGGATTGGCTGCGCTTTGACGCCGGGTTTGCCGCGCAGCTGGCAGAGCGGGAGCGGCTGTTGCGCGATCACCCCGATGCGGTATTGGCGATGGATGCGGCGGCCGTGCCAGCCGCGCAAGAGCTGCTCGATCAGGTGCTGGCGGTGCGCTATGGCACCGGCGCTGATGTCGACCACGTCATCCGGCCAGATGGTGTGAAGGTTGCGATCAATCGCGCCCAGCCGATGGAGACCCTTGGCCGGATTGCGCAGCAGGATTTCTGTATCCTGGAGAGGCCCGAAGACGGCGATGAACATGTGCTGACGGCGGCTGTATTGTGTTTTCCCGCCAGTTGGACGCTGGCGGAGAAATTCATGAAACCGCTGCTGGCGATCCATGAGCCGGTCAAAGACTACAATGCGGGGATCGCACGCCGCGTGCAGCGGTTGTTTGACGGGGTGCAGGTGGGGCGGCCGCTCTGGCGTTTCAACGCGCTGTGGTATGCGGACCCAAGCCTTCATCAACCCAGGCTGGAGCGCGATCCACGCGCCACCTCGACGCCGGGGACCGAGCATTACATGCGCAGCGAATTGCAGTCGATCTACCGCCTGCCGCAGAGCCGTGCAGTGGTGTTTTCGATCCACACCACCGTGATGCGTCGCGCCGATGTGCTGCAACAGTGGCAGGCGGTGGCGGGCGCCACATAATATAAAACCCCGCAACACGAATGTGTTACGGGGCGTAGCTCAGGTGCGTGCAACCGATCAGTAGAGCGCGGCGTGCACCAGGCCGGAGGATTGCAGGAACATCAACAGGGCCATGACCGCCAGCATCTGCACGCTAAAGCGCATGTCGCCGCCGCGCACCAGATTGACCGCAGCCGCAGTGATGCCAAGCGGCAGGGCGAGCAGGGTCATCACCAGCGTCAGCACCCAGGCCGATGTGGTATTGGCGGTCCATCCGCGCTTTGACAGCGAGGTGCCCAGCTTGCGACAGGCGTTGCCCAGATCCCGGGCCGGGCGGGGACCATCGCGACGCTCGATGATCCGGTCGCAGGCTTCGGTCAGGCTGCCAAAGGTTTCCTCCACCGGGGCGAACCGCTGCGGGCTGTGGGCCTGTGCGGTTGCGCCGGGCGCGGCTGGTGTTGCGGCATTTTCCGGCGTGCCCTGGCGCGCGGCGTAGGTGTCATAGGCGCGGATCGGCTGCGCCAGATCGGACTCATCGGGCGTCGGCAGTGGCACGGCTGTGGCGTTTGGATCGGTGATCGGCAGTTGAATGTCCCGCACAGACACATCCTCTGCGGGCTCAGTAGCCTCAGCGGCAAAGGCCGAGAGAAACGCGTCGCGGTCCAGAATGACCGCCGTATCCAGCCATTCGACAGAGCTGGCGTCCAGCTGCGACAACAGCGCTTGCAGGCTGCGGGCCAACAGCATTTCGGTCAGTTCGGCATCGGTGCGCTCCGGGAACCGGGGCGTGAAGGTCACATCAAGCTGGCAGCGACAGGCCACACCATCGGTCTGACGCATGGGCGCAGGGCTGCGGCGGTGTCGCAGGTCGACGATATAGTGATCGCATTCCAGCGTGACACGATGAGCGCGTTTGGCGTGGAACTGATCGACCTCGTGACCAAATTCCTCAAGCGTTTGCACGACCAGAGTGCAGGCGGTGGAAAGGGCCGTCTCATCCCGTTCGGAAAAGCCCAGCTTGCCGCGAAAGGCCGTGGCGGACACATTCTGTGTAATCTGATCCAGCACCGTGAAATCCTCCATCGGTTGTGTTCCCAACCAATGTAGAGGCCGAACACGCAGAAAATTGGGCGTATCCGCCGGTTTTTGAATATTTCCCGGGACCTCAGCCGTGACATTTCGTCAATCAAAAAGTTTTAATAAAAACAGACGGATATGGAGATCGCGGCGCGATGCGAGCTGAAAATGCGTCGAAATACTGGCGGCGCACGGCCATATTGATGCCGCAGCTTTTACAATCCCGCGACCGGCGCGTTGATTGTTTTTAACCCTTTGCGGAGACTCGATCAGCCGTCGATCTGCCGCCCCATGATCGCCAGGGATTGCTGATAGACCGTGGCGGCGTTCCATTGCTTCAGGACTTTGTAGTTCGGCTCGCCCGGTTGATAGCCGCGACCCGGACGCCAGCCTTTCTTGCGCAGGAAATAGGCGGTGGAGGCCAGGGCGTCCCCCATGTCATAGAAATCCACCCGCCCGTCGCGGTTCCAGTCCTGACCGTAGTTCAGCGCGTTGCCGGGCAGGAACTGCGTATGCCCCAGCTCGCCGTGTTTGGCGCCCTTGGTTGCCATGGTGATCGCACCCTGATCCACCAGCTTTAGCGCGCCAATGGCGTGGGGCTCAAAGAACTCCGACCGGCGGCAATCATAGGTCAGGGTCACGATGGACGAGACCACCTGACTGTCGCCCATATAATTGCCAAAGGCGGTTTCCATGCCGTGAATGGCAATGAGCAACCCGGCAGGCACGCCATATTTGCGCTCCAGAGATGCAAAAAACGCGGCATTGCGGGCCTTGTGCTTGCGCCCCTGTGCGACGATGGTCGTGGCCCCGCGCACCTGCATGAATTTTTCCAGACTGTATTTAAAGCTCTTCTGGTTGCGATCCGCTGCGATGGTGCCGGTGGCATAGCGCGTCTGCGCCAGCGCATTGAGCCCGGCCTGACGGACGCCCGCGCGTTTGGCGGTGCGGGCAAACTCCGCTTTCCACGCCTCAAACCCCGCAGAGGTATTACCGCAACTGGCCGCAAGGCCGGCGACAGGTGTTGCGATGGCAAGGCTGGCGGCAAGGCCCAGGGCCGCAAAACGGGAAAACAGCATGAAAGAACCCTCTGAAACTGGCGGATGTCCAAGGGGAACTTACGCGGCAGAGGCGGGGCTTTCACCCCCTTTTTACGGGGAGCTTTGCTCAGAAGGCGGCATCCTGCGCAGCCAGCGCCAACCCGTCGGCCACGGCGGTCATTGCGCGCTCTGTCTCGATCTCTGCGGTGGGGCAGAGATCCTGAAGCGCTGCACGCACCGCCATCAGCAACGCAGACCCACCCACCATGACGCAGCGGTTGACGTCGCCGGGGGACACGCCGGCCAGTCGCAGGGTCTCGGCGGCCTCATCCTGAATGGCTTGCACCATCTGCGCCAGAGACTGTTCAAGCGCGGCGCGGGGCAGGGCGGCGGAAAGCCCTGGCTCGACAATGCGCAAATCGATCTGCGCGGTCTCCTCGGTGGCGCCATTGGCGCGAATCTTCCCGGCCTCGGTCGCAAAGGCCAGATCATGGCCCAGCTCATCCTCCAGTACGCGCAGCAGCCGGTTCAGCCCGCTGGGATCTTCGGCGTTCTGCGCCAGATCGCGGGCCGCGCGGCGGGTGTCGGGCCCATAGAGGAAGGGGATCATCTGCCATGTGGCAAGATCGTTGAAGATCCGGTTGGGCGCCGGCAGGCTGCCCCCGCCAAAGCTGTTGCGGATCATCGCACCACGCCCCAGATGCGGCATCACATGGTCAATGCTGATCTGGCGGTCAAAATCGGTGCCGCCCAGACGCAGGCCGTGACTGGCCAGAATACGCGTGCCGCCGTTGTCGTCCTGCTCAAAACAGGTGAAATCCGATGTACCACCGCCGATATCCACCACAAGGCCGATGCCCGGATGCGGACGCGCGGCGCGCAGGGCGGCTTCGGGTTCATACATGAACTGCACATCCTGAAACCCGGCCTTTTGATAACAATGGCGCAGGTCGTCCTCGGCGCGGGCATTGCGGGCCTCGTCCCTGGAGTGAAATTTCACCGGCCGCCCCGAAAGCGCATGAGTGAACTCCATCCGCGTTGCGGTTTCGGCGCGGGTTTTCACCTCGCGCAGGAAATGCGCGATGACATCGGTGAAATCCATCATCTCACCGCCCAGGCGGCGCTTCTCATAAAGGAGCGGCGTGCCCAGCAGGCTCTTGAGCGCGCGCATGAAACGTCCCTCGTCACCGGCGATCAACGCCCGGGTGGCGCTGCGCCCGATGCGGCGCGCCTTGGTGTCGCTGTCAAAGAACACGGCCGTCGGCAGCGTGGTCTCTCCCGGCTCCAGCTCCACCAGCCAGGGGCGGCCCGCCACCGTTACCCCTGCGGCGGAATTCGAGGTGCCAAAGTCGATGCCAAGCGTTGTCGGGGCGGCGGAGATCTGTGTCATGGGTCGGCTCTCATGCGGCTCAAGGCGGGCAGACCTACAGGACCGGGAGCAAGGGCTCAACAGGAAATACCGGGGGACCAACAGGAAGATATGCGCGGAAAAGAAAGGGCGCCCCCTGGGAGGGTAAGGCGCCCCTGCCACAACAACTGGCCCATATGCGGGACACATCCGTGACGTATGAGTCGTCGAGCCACCCCCAATAGGTGCGGCCCGTCCTTAGACTGGCGTATATTAACTGACCAGTCAATAAACAAACCTGCGACTCACCAACGGATACGGCGCGCAGTGGTGGCATCGACGAAAAAAAGGCGCCCCCGAAGGGACGCCCTGATAACACTCTGCTTCGATCCGCGGATCAGCAGCTGTAGTACAGCTGGTATTCCACCGGGTGCGGGGTGTGCTCGTAGGCTTCGACTTCTTCCATCTTGAGGTCGATGTAGCCTTCGATCTGGTCCTTGGTGAACACGTCGCCCTGCAGCAGGAAGTCGTGATCGGAGGCCAGTGCTTCCAGCGCTTCGCGCAGGGAGCCGCAGACGGTCGGGATGTCGGCCAGTTCCTCTGCGGGCAGATCGTAGAGGTTCTTGTCCATGGCTTCGCCCGGATCGATCTTGTTCTTGATGCCGTCCAGACCGGCCATCAGCAGGGCTGCAAACGCCAGGTAGGGGTTTGCGGCCGGATCGGGGAAGCGGGCCTCGACGCGCTTTGCCTTCGGGGATTCGGTCCACGGAATACGCACACAGCCGGAACGGTTGCGGGCGGAATAGGCGCGCAGAACCGGAGCTTCGAAGCCGGGGATCAGGCGCTTGTAGGAGTTGGTGGCCGGGTTGGTGAAGGCATTCAGCGTCTTGGCATGCTTCAGGATGCCGCCGATGAAGTACAGCGCCTCGTCGGAGAGATCCGCGTATTTGTCACCTGCAAAGAGCGGCTTGCCGTCTTTCCAGATCGACATGTTCACATGCATGCCGGTGCCGTTGTCGCCGGCGATCGGCTTGGGCATAAAGGTGGCGGATTTGCCGTAGGCGTGGGCCACATTGTGGATCACGTATTTGTACTTCTGCAGCTCGTCGGCCTGTTTGGTCAGGCTGTCGAAGATCAGACCCAGCTCGTGCTGACAGGAGGCCACCTCGTGGTGGTGCTTGTCGACCTTCATGCCCAGACGCTTCATGGTGGAGAGCATCTCGGAGCGCAGGTCCTGCGCTTCGTCGATCGGGTTCACCGGGAAATAGCCGCCCTTGACGCCCGGACGGTGGCCCATGTTGCCGGTCTCGAATTCCGCATCGGAGTTCCAGGAGGCGTCGGTTGCGTCGACCTCATAGGAGACTTTGTTGATGGTGTTGGAGAACCGCACATCATCAAAGAGGAAAAATTCAGCTTCCGGGCCCATGTAGGCCACATCACCGATGCCGGAGGCCTTCAGATAGGCTTCGGCTTTTTCGGCGGTGCCGCGCGGGTCGCGCTCATAGGCTTCGCCGGTGTCGGGTTCGACCACGGAGCAGTGAATGCAGATGGTCTTTTCCGCGTAGAAGGGATCCACATAGGCGGAGTTGGTGTCCGGGATCAGCTTCATGTCGGAGGCTTCGATGGATTTCCAGCCTGCGATGGAGGAACCGTCGAACATGAAGCCTTCTTCGAGGAAGTCTTCGTCGACCTGATCCGACATCAGGGTCACGTGCTGAAGCTTGCCACGCGGGTCGGTGAAGCGGATGTCGACATAATCTGCCTCTTCATCCTTGATCAGCTTGAGAACTGCGTCCTTGCTCATTTGAAGTTCTTCCTCCGTCAGAAAACTTGGGTATTTCGGGTGTTGGGTGATCTGCGGTGCGGGATGCTGCGCCGCATTGGTGTTCGGTTAGAGGGCGTCGGAGCCGGATTCGCCGGTCCGGATGCGAACCGCCTGTTCGATCGGGCTGACAAAGATCTTGCCGTCGCCGATCTTGTCGGTCTTGGCCGCGGCGACGATGGCCTCGATGGCGGCGTCGACCTGATCGTCGTCCAGCACCACTTCGATTTTCACCTTGGGCAGAAAGTCGACCACGTATTCCGCACCGCGATAGAGTTCCGTATGACCTTTCTGGCGGCCAAAACCCTTGACCTCGATGACAGAGAGACCCTGAACGCCAACGTCCTGTAGCGCTTCCTTCACCTCGTCCAGCTTGAACGGCTTGATGATGGCTTCGATCTTTTTCATGTCCGGGCTCCTCGCAACCTTGTCGACTGTGGTCAGATCATTTTCAACTGATCGCCACAATGTGTAAGCTGAAGCGCCTGCTGCCGAAATGTGCAGTTTTCCGATGGTGTGATGAAAATTTGGGCCATGCGATTAAATATTGGGCATTCGTGAATCGAAGGGGTGCGGAATGAGTGAATTGCTGACCGCAGCGCAGATGCGTGAGATCGAAAAAAGCGCCATCGACAGCGGCGCGGTGACCGGGCAGGCGCTGATGGAGCGCGCCGGTGCGGGCGTGGTAGAGGCGATTTTCGAGACCTGGCCGGAGCTGGGCGATGAGGCTGCCCCGGATGGGGGCGCTGCCCCCCGGCCTGCGGCCGTCCCCCGAGATATTTCGGAAAAGCTGAAGCGGGCTGTGGTGCTCTGTGGTCCGGGCAACAATGGTGGCGATGGTTTTGTGGTGGCGCGGCTGCTGAAGGCACGCGGTTGGGACGTCACGGTGTTTCTCTATGGCGATGCTGCGGCGCTGCCACCGGATGCACAGGCGAATTATGCGCGCTGGCTGGAGATGGGGGAGGTTCAGGCGTTATCCGCGGAAACGTTTGAGGGGGATCAGATCTGGCCGTCGAAGGATCTGGTGGTGGATGCGCTCTTTGGCACCGGGTTGACGCGCGCGGTGGATCTGCCGCTGGTCGCGTTGAAAGCGGCGCCTGAGGGGGGGCAGACGCCTCAGGTGGTGGCAATCGACCTGCCCTCGGGGCTTTGCGGTGACAGCGGGCGCGTGATCGGAGAGGCTGCGGTGCAGGCCGGTCTCACGGTTACATTTCATTCCCGGAAGCTGGGGCATGTGTTGGCGGAGGGGCCGCAGCACTGTGGGAGCGTGGTAGTCAAGGACATCGGGCTGGCGCCCATTTCGGAGGTTGGAGGCCAATCGCGTCAGGCCCTGGTCGCGTTGCACGGGGACAAGCGGATTGGCCGATATCTGTGTCGCGCGGCGGAGGCGTCCGCACCCGATCTGCAAAAGCAGGCCGATGAGCATAAGTATCACCATGGTCATGCGCTGATCCTGTCCGGTGGCGCGGGACAAACCGGCGCGGCGCGGTTGGCGGCGCGGGGCGCGCTGAGGATCGGCGCGGGGCTGGTCACGCTGGGTGCTCCGCCTGCGGCACAGATGGAGGTCGCGTGTCAGATCACATCCCTGATGCTCACCCGGGTTGACGGGGCAGGGGCGCTGACGGCGGTTCTGGAAGACAGCCGCATCTCCGCGCTGTGCCTGGGGCCGGGGCTTGGGCTGGACCGGGCGCGTCGCCTTGTGCCGGCGGCACTTGCGGCAGGCCGTGCGACAGTACTGGATGCCGATGCGCTAACGGCCTTTGCCGAAGCGCCTGAAGCGCTGTTCGAGGCGCTTCATCCGGCGTGCGTTTTGACCCCGCATGGGGGAGAGTTTTCGAGGCTCTTTCCCGATATCGCCGATAAGCTTGCCCAGCCCGCCACAGTCGGTCCGGCCTATTCAAAGGTGGACGCCACCCGCGAGGCCGCCCGTCGCGCCGGCTGCACGGTTCTGTTCAAAGGGGCCGACACCGTGATTGCCGATGAAACCGGCATGTGTTCGGTCAATGTTGCCAGTGGTGATCGCGCAGCACCCTGGCTTGCGACGGCCGGAGCGGGGGATGTGCTGGCGGGGTTCATCGCGGGGCTTTTGGCGCGCAGATTCGACCCGCATGATGCAGCCGCGACAGCCGCGCGGCTGCATGTGGACTGCGCGCGCAGCTTTGGCCCCGGGCTCATCGCCGAGGATTTGCCGGACCAATTGCCCCAGGTGCTGCGGGGCCTTCAGGCCCTGCCGGGTTGACGCCTGTGTCTCTCCCCGATGCGCGTGGGGCTGCAATGGAGAGGCTCGCTCCCTGACGGCCCAGGTCCCGATGCCAGCCCGCAGAAGGACACAAAGCGCGGTCTGATTATGCGGAGTATGAATGAGGGAATGGTGCGGGTGAAGGGACTTGAACCCCCACGCCTTGCGGCGCCAGAACCTAAATCTGGTGCGTCTACCAATTCCGCCACACCCGCACTGCGACAGGAGACACCCGTCGCGGAGCTGGTGATTATCAGAGCTTCTTTGCGGATGCGAGAGGAATTCTCGCCTCGCAAGACAGAAAATGGCGGATTTCGCAGTGCGGCTCTTTGGGTGAAGGCCAGGCGCGCGGAGAAATTTCGTATCAGAGCAGACGTGGCAGGTGTAAGCGCGGCGGGGGGCTGACCTCGTAGAGATCTTAAGCAATGCGCGCGTTTCTCCGGAGGCGGAACTGGCTAGGTCGTACAAGAGCACATGGCGCACGAATGGCGGCTCTTATTCGGGTTGGGCAAAAAACTTACGAGATGCTGCGTTTTGGCCTTGCACCTCGACGCGGTGGCCAATAAACCCCGCCCTCAGTGGACCGATAGCTCAGCTGGATAGAGTACTTGACTACGAATCAAGGGGTCGGGGGTTCGAATCCTCCTCGGTCCGCCACTTCCAAAATGTTGAACGTCAGACGAAATTGGCTTTTACGTCATAAACTGACCCAATCCGCTGTTTTTGCCGTGTGGCTTGTTGCGTTGATCTGACCTTCCTTCTGGAAAATCAGGGCTGATTTGCAGGTTCAGTCGGCGTAGCCGCCTGTTCCTGCTGATCTGCCCCAAGTTTCAAAAGGCGGGCGAACGCGGGAGGGGGCGAGGCAATGCTATTCGACCGGGTTGGTGCGGCCCGCAGGCGCAGCCAAGGACACGGCCCGGTCTAATAGAATTGCCCGAGGGGGAGGGCAGCACCCTCTTCTTGATGGCCAGGGGCGTTTGGCTCGTCCAAATCCCACTGGCCCACAACACAGAAGCGCCGGGGCCATCAGCCCCGGCTCAGTGATGCGGTCAATCAATTTTGAAAACTGAGTTCACAGGTTGCGGGACTGAACCGCTAGTGCTGATACTTGCATCGATGGCCGTAGCCAGCCCGAAGGAGACATCAACGCAATGCGCAGCGAGGGCGCTTATGCAAGCGCGAAAGTCTAACCGCGAGCTGACATTCAACTCGGCCTCAGCGACGTAGGACAATCACTCGAGCGTGATTGCACCGTCGTTATTTTCCCCACAGATAGAGATTTTCCACCCTTGATCCTAAAGGCGAGGCAGATATGCTCTCGCTCAATTTAAAGGTTGTGTTTTATGAATGTATTTACTCAGGATGCCCGGCTTGGGCGTCTGACGACTGTGCTGGGATCCGACGCGCTTGTGCTCTCGCGGATGGATGGCACGGAGGAGCTTTCAGGGGATTTCGAGTGGCGGGTTGAAGCGCTCTCAACCCAGAACACCCTCGACCTCAGCGCTCTTCTTGGAACCCATGCCACCGTTGAAATCAATCACGCTCAGGGCGTGCGGGCCTTTGACGGGATCGTGTGCGAAGCCGAGCAACGCGGGGCCTTCGAGAACGGGTTTCGCTATGACCTGACATTGCGTCCGTGGCTGCATGTGGCCAGCCTGCGGCGCAACATGCGGATCTTCCACAACAAAACCGTCATCGAGATTGTGCAGGATGTGTTTAGTTCTTACGCCGCACTGGGCAACCCTCATCTTGAGGTGCGGGTGATGGATGACTACCCGGTGCTGGAATACACCGTCCAATATGGCGAGTCGGATGCGGATTTCATTCGCCGTCAGCTGGAGCGCTTTGGCATCACGTGGTCGTGGCGACATGAAGCGGGATCACACACGCTCTTGCTCACCGATGCCGCGATCAGCCTGCCCGAGGTGCCGGGATCCTCACGCCCGTATGTGGGTGTCGCCGGATACCACCAGAGCGAGGAGGAGCATTTACGCCATTGGTCTGCGCGCGAGCGGATCACCACCGGCGCGGTGCGGCTGACGGAGTATAACTTCAAGATTCCCACATCGGCGCAGGAAGTTGACCAACTCTCTGATGCGTCTCATCCAAACGGCGATATCGAAAGTCATGACTGGCCGGGGGATTACCTCCACCAAGGCGAAGGCCGGGGCGTGGTGTCGCGCCGCCTTGAGGCCGCGCGCGGTCAGGCCCCGCGCCACCGGGCTGAGGGCGATGTGGTCTCCCTCGGCGCGGGCTGGCGCGTCTCACTGGCTGGGGATGATGCTCCCAAAGCGACGGGGCGCACATTCGTTTGCCTCAAGGCCACCCATCGGTTCCGGGCGCAAGCCTATGGGTCTGGGAGCGCGGGAGCGGATGACGCGCCGTATGACGGGGCCTATGTGCTGATCCCTGATGATGCGCCATTTCGCCCGGAGCGCCGCACAGCAGGGCCGCGCGTAGAGGGACCAGAAACCGCGGTTGTCGTCGGTGAAGGCGAGATCGATTGTGACGAACACGGTCGCATTTTATGCCGCTTTCACTGGGATCTCGATGGCGCGCACACCATGCGCGTTCGGGTGAGCCAGAACTGGGCCAGTCAGGGCTGGGGCGGAATGGTGATCCCTCGTATTGGCATGGAGGTCATCGTCGAACATCTTCGCGGTGATCCGGACAAGCCCATTGTCACCGGCTGCGTCTTTAACGGCAAGAACCGACCACCTTACGAGTTGCCCAAGCACAAGACGAAATCCGTTTTCCGCAGCGACAGTCACAAGAGCTCTGGCTTCAACGAGCTGACATTCGAAGACGCCACGGACAACGAAAAGATCTATCTGCATGCAGAAAAAGATCACGAACTGCATATCGAGAACAACCGCGCCAAACGGGTGGACCGCAACCAGTCCGAGTCTGTCGGGAACAACAAATCCATCTAGGTCGGGAACAACCATCACGAGGTAATCGGCGGCAACATGACTCTGATGGTGGGGCCGAACAAGCTGCAGTCGGCGGTAACCTCTGCCTTCAAGAAATTTACCAGTGTGATCGGCGACATGACCAGCAAGCTTGGCCTGCCGGATGCGCTCAACATGGGTGAAGGCAAACTGATCATCGGCGTTGCCAAGAACAAGGCGGAAACAGTGATGGTCAGTTCGACTGAAATCGCAGGTGCCGCAAAAGCCGTCACCGTTGGGGGCGGCATGCAGGTTACTGTTGGTGGAGTGAAGAACGAGAGTGGCGCCGTCGGGTCCTGGGAGGAAGTCGGAAACAACAAGGTGACCCATGTCGGTGAGAAATACGAAATCGTTGTCGGCAAGTCCAAAATTACTCTGGACCGGGAAGGCAATATCGCGCTGGACGGTGTGAACATCACCATCAACGGACAATCCGCGGTCACGGTGACCGGCGGGCGCATAGATCTGAATTGAGTTAGAAGATGGCCCTGAAAGTCACTTCCGGCGCCTGGAGCGATGCCGCAAAAGAGAACCAGCAGCAGCGTGATGCGCTGCGGCGAGCGTTTTTTGCTCAGGCTGGCGTTCCTGTTGCGGGCTCTTTGCGGGATGTGTTCCTGTCCCCTGCTAACCGCATCACCAACGTGGCCAGCTTGGTGCAGCACGTGCTGTCCCCCCGGATCGACGACGCCAATCTGACCGCAGCCGCTAAGGCTTCTCTTCAGGCAGCTGAAGCCATCGGCCTGGCAGTACCGGCGCTGCCGCAGCATTTTGACAGCCGCCCCCATAGTATCGCTGCACATTCGCCTGAGGTCCTGCGCAGTTTCTTCTCTGAAGATCAGGAGACCGGCCTTCAAATGGCGATGTTCTGATGGCGGGTAGCCTGGCTGAAACCACTCAAGAAAAGTTCCTTCGCGAGCAACAGGAATATGAGGACGCGCTTGCGGCCTATCACAACGTTCTGGGACGAGCCGCAAGCACAGTGCAGATTCCCTATGCGATGCAATCTAACTATTCCGTGGAAAATCAGGGCTACGAGCGAGCAGCCACCGATCCATGGATATCCGACCGCTTTCCGGAATTGAAAGCTGCCGCTGAACGTGTACAGGCCGAAGAACAGGAGTTTCTAGCTCTTGACGATCCTTTCCCCTCGCACGCCAACAACCAGTGTTCGATTTCCAGCTATACCGCGCAGAAAGTCTATGAGTACTATGCGCTTTTCGAAACGGTTTACTTATTGGCAACCGACGCGGCGTTTCGCGCCCAAGTCGTTGCGCAAATAGAGGCTTTACTGACTGGCAGTGGTTTCGACCATTACATGGCAGCCAATAACCTGCAAAATCAGGCTGACATTCTGATGCTAGGAAAGCCTGATCTTTTGGATTATTGGCTGTCAGACGACGCTGGCGACGAAGTTTTGCGTCAGCGCGAGCAGGAGATTGATCGGCAACTGGAAGTGATCGGTCGGCAGACAGCCTTTCACATGTCCGTTGTCGAAGGCAAGATTGCTGAATTTTTCAAAGCGGTCTGGCAGGATCTGAAACAGAAGTATTATGATTGCGGCATTCTCTATGCCGTATCCACAGTTGGTGTTGACGGCATCTTCCTTGCCGCTGAAATTTACTCAGGCCTTGCGTTTCTCCGCTTCTTGAAATTCGGACTCCGTGCCTTGCCCAAGGCCGGACAGATTGTGGTGGATATACTGGACGGGAATGGTCGGAAGATCGGCACCAGAACCCATAGTCAGGCCGCCCTAGCAGCCAAGTACGGCGAACCGCAGGAGAACGGTGTCGGCGGATTTGCACCGGACACCAACCGCGACATCCCCGATAAGCCGGCTGAAAAGGTGCTGGAACAGCAGCCGAGGGACCGGGAAAGCGGAAACAACGACAATGACGAACCGGAAAGGCCAAACCATCCGCGCGGCCCGCACCGCGAAGTGGATTGTTTTGACGTTCCGCGCAATGTTGACCGTGTCGAGTTCGACAGGCAACTGCGGGAACAGCAGGATACGATCAACAAAATGACTGCGGATGAGATGGGGTATGCCCATGCCGTTCTGGATCACGCCCGGGAAGTGTGGCGGGACACGGGGCAGAAGGGTAGTTTTACAAAGCTACTGAGAGGGAATGGTGAGGCGCAGAGGCAGGCTCGGACCAAGCACAGAGAATACTTAGACAAAGCCTTAGGGCTAGATGAAGATGAAATTGACGAGCTTATGGCAGATCTGGACGCAACCCATTTCTTAGACATTATTGCAGGTGGCGATCCTGAACACGTAGGAATGGGTGGAGCGCAAGAAAATCAGCGGATCGGACCTGCCTGGACCTACAAGAACACACCGAGCGGAGCATCCAGAGCAGGTCAATTGAAAGACTATGCTGACCAGTTAAGAGCAGCAGGTAGAAGTGATCATCTTATGAATGTCGGACTATCGAGTTGTGACTAAGGATTAACATGCTAGAAAGAAACTTCGAAAAAAGACTTAATCGTATTGGAGATTACACTCCGGTACAATTCCCCTCACAAGGCCAAGTTGCAGAAGGGCGTGAAGGGGTATCCAATACCTACGCCGAATTCATTAAAACCCGCGGATACGGTCTGGTGCGAGGTGGGCGGTATCAATTTTGCCCGGCAGATCAATATCGCTCCCTTGCTGCCTTGATCTTCAAGGCGGATACGGACTTCAGCCACACGGACGCCCGTATTTTAGGATTTGATGCTTTCGGAATGGAATTGATCGCTTGGTCTGAGAGGCACAATTCGATAACCGTAAATTTATTGAAATATCAAATTGAATGTTTTGATTTGGCAGCGCCAGTACTCAATTACCCGATGCCGACCCCCAAAAAAACGGTACCTCTCAACCGGGAAACGCGGACACGGACGATCTTGCCAACCGACGAAGACACCGGCGAATGCTGGGACTGGCAGGAAAACCGCATGTATGAAGCAGCAGTCAGAAAACTCGGGCAGTTGGAATTCGGTGAAGTCTACGGCTTTGTGCCTTCCTTGGGGCTGACCGGCTACAACAGCCGCTCCCGCACGCTGGACAACGTGCAGCGGGTCAAGGCGCTGGAGCATTTTTGCCTGATCGCCCAGCTGCAGCCCTTCCACCTGGTGCGCTCTAACATGGGCAGAACGGAAACTATCCGCGAAATCGGCTGATGTCCGGCCGCTGAACACGTCTAACGGCGGGATAACGCAACAGCCATTGGCAAGTTGGATAATGAAGGCGATCAAGGCGGCCATCTGGCGGCCCACCGCTTCTTCGGCGACACGCCAGACGAAGGTATTGCTCCACAGGCGGGGAACCTCAATATGGGCGCCTGGAAAACTATGGAGAACGAGTGGGCCGACTGGACTAAAATGGGTTATGAGGTTGATTTCAAAGTCGATCCGTATCCGCCAGGGGCGGTGAGGCCAGACGAATTTGATGTTCGGTACGAGGTGCGTGATCCAGAAACGGGGAAAGTTGTCTATAAAGACGAACCGGAATTTTCAAACAGGCCCGGTCAGAAATTTGATCGGGTTAGTTGGCGAGACGTGCAATAGAAATACGCGAGGAAGTGATGAGCGCGATTGAAGAAATCATTAAAACAACAATCGAGTATGATGCGCAGTTTACTGCTGACTGGATTTCCTTTTCCTTGGTGGTCAGAATCTCGGAAGATCGGCGGCCGAATGGTACAAACGGTTAACTCTTTAAGCGGGATGGCGATTTCGAAGCTATTTCGGTAAAATCCCGGCTTCTTTGCTCGTCAGTTTCTGACTACCTTCAGGGAGTCTACGGCGACGCCCAGCCGCCGATCAAAATGCTGCTTCAGTTCGACCGTGTCTCGGGCCGGTTCAACGTCCAGTTCGAGGACGAGGACGAAAGCCGCTGGCAGGTACGCCCGGCAGACATTCACGGATATATCGAAGAACTTCGCCCCAAGGTTGACCAATAACACCTGCCGAAGAGGTCCAGGCCAGAAAGCTGGCCAAGCTGATCCTGCCTTCCATCCCCGGTGACTACGCTGAGGACGCGGTGGCGATTTCGGCCTGGTTGTGGCTGTCACCGGACGGCCAGGGCGCTGGCGGTGGCGCGCGAGCCTACGATCCGATCGGTCATTCCACCGGCTTCAGTTTCCCGATTAAACCTTTGTTACCAGTGCTGAACACGCTCCGCGCTGTTCACCCGGACTATGAAACGCGGCACTGGAAGACGGCGCTGTTGCAATTCGGGCGCAAACCGCATGAACTTCATCTGAGTTATGAATACGAAGATCCCTATCGATGGATGATCACTGAGGAGAACTTCAAAGCCGTTCTCCCGACGCTTCGGCCAGGTTTTCTGCCGCCAGCCTGATCGCAATGCCCATCGCCATAATCCGCAGGTCGGACGCTGGGGCGAAGTCGAAGCTGACCGATATGCCGCCAGCCAGGGGTGGGAAAAGATCAATGGCCCCAACACCACGATGGACAGTCCCTTTACCGGCCCAGGTAAGATCGACGCAATATATCGCGATCCGGGCCCGCCACCGCGCTACATTGTTTCTGACGCCAAGGCGCTGGGGTCACAGCAGGGAACCACAAAACGAGGGGTTCTGCAGATGTCTGACGAATGGATCCGAGGAAGACTTGCCAAGGCAGGCCTTTCGCGTATGCACGCCCGCGAAATGGGCGAAGTATATGATCGGGTGCTATTACGCGTAGACAAAAGTGGAACCGTAACTGAGGAATGGCTCGATAAATTCGGCAAACCTGTTGCTGGGCCGGCATGGAGAATTCAAGAATGAGAGACCGCATTGCAAACGCGTCTTTTTGGAAACAGGCACTTGCATTCCAGGAAGAAGATATCGTCTTTTTTGAAGAAATCTATCGCAAACAAGATCCTGCTAAAGCTGGCGGTCGAGGAAATTCAGGTGAAGCACTCAGAGACAGTCTTTTCGAGATGTCGCTTCTCCTCTATTCAGCCGGTGCGCCTATGGAAGAAGTTGTGGCCCCAGGCTTCAGGGCGGTGGCGCAGCACTTTCCGGAGATCGTGTCACGTTTCGGAACCAAGATGCCCAATGGCATTGCGCGAGTCGGATATGATAACTACCTGCGGGACATGTCATTCCTGGTTTTGGCCCGGGCAGAATCTACTGAGGCAGAAGCCTTCTTCAGAACACTTGATCAATTCGATCTGCAAATGGATGGCTATGGCGGCTACGATCGGATCTGGGCGGCCTACCGACAGCATTTCGGTCTGCCGGAGGTTCCCGTCACGAGTGATGTGCATTGGCCCGAGGCCTATCAGAACCTGTGGTTGGCCATCGATCCCGCAGAGCCGGAATTTGCCCGCCCCCATCATTTGAAAAAATTTGTGGATGGCTGGTATGATGAAATGGCCTCTGAGTTGGCAGCCCAGACGACCCGCGGTGAGAACCTGGGAGAAAACAGTACCTACGTTGGCTACTGGTGCCTGGAGGCAGCCGCGGCCTCCGTCGCGTTTGGGATTGATGATAGGGAATTACGCGACCATCCCCATTACCCCGGTGAATGGGCCGATTGGGCGCGGTCGTAGCTTCGAGGCCGCACCGTTGTGATGAGTAGGCCGTTTTTGCAATCAACTTAATCTTGGGAGTGAGTGTCACGCCTGCTGCGGGACGAAAAGAGGATATCGGGTCGGGCAACGATGGCTTCCCACCCACACCAGCGAGTTCAGGAAGCGGTGATGTCGGTATCAATGGGAAGCCGGCGTTGCGTGAGGGGGATGCTTTTGCGCCGCACGCAAAGCCTAAACACCCGCCGCACGCGCGAGCTCTGTGGGCTGGATCGAGTAGCGTTTTTATCAACGGAAAGCCCGCTGGCCGCGTTGGGGATTCTATCGATTGCGGCGGGGCTGTCGAAAGCGGCTCTGACGATGTGTTTTGGCGGATGATCATTCAACGGGACTATTTCCGCCGGATAACTTGAACACTGATCGCCCCTCTGCGGCTGCGGCACGGTTCCGGCCCAGCCAAAGCAGTCACTGGTATGTGTACGATGAATTGGCGCTTTATCCTGCGACCTGTGAGTTCGATGAAAATAGGCGATTGCACTTGCGGCGAAGGTCAGCTCTTCCTAGTGCGCCTGCGGCATGGATCGCTCACCGTGCCTCTAAATCCCACTACTTTGCAAATAGCGCTCTCTGCGCTTTCCTTTCATTCGACCAGGACGCAGCATTTGGTACAGTGGGACTCTGCATCCCCGTCTTTTCGATCCGCATGAATGGCAGCTGTCGTATTGAGTCAGAAATGCTTGACGTTTGGGTCAGAATTGCATGAGGCGGCCGTTCCGTTCCCTCGGGTTTTGGCCGTGGATTGGGTCAAAGGTGTTCGACGTTCCACACAAGTTGTTGAAAGTCAGACGAAATTGACCACCTAGGCGTCATAAACTGACCCAATCCACATGATGTGATTGCAGCGGTCGCTCTCCGGAGGCGAACGAGGTCCGCTGTGTCGACCTCATGGAAAATTGCCGTGAGGTGAACGACCTATGAAACATTATGCCGGTTTGGGCGTGTCGCTGAACGAGATTTCGATCTGCGTCGTGGATGAGGATGGCGGGACGGTCGCGCGGGGAACATGCCCTGCTGACCCTGAAGGCGTTGCGGGCTGTTTTAGCAACCGCGATCTCAAGCCCCGCCGGATCGTGCACGAGAGCGGGATGCTATGGATCTGGCTGCAACGCGGGATGGCCCGGCTGGGATTGCCCGCAACCTGCATTGATGCCCGCAAGGCGCACAAGAGCCTCTCGGCGCGGCCGAACAAGTCAGACGCCGCCGATGCTGAGGGGCTGGCGTAGCTCGCGCGAACCGGTTGGTTCACTGCGGTGCACATCCGAAGCGAAGAGGAGTATCAGCTGCGCAATCTGGTTGGAGCCCGCGAGCGTTTGATCCGCCTGCGCAAAGATCTTGAAGGTCACATCAGGGGCGTGCTGAAGCCCTTCGGCATCCGCATGACGGGCATTGGCCAGGGACAGCAAAGGCAAGCGTTCCGGGACCAGCTGGCCGCGGCCGGCGAGACCGATCCGGTTCTCCGAGTTATTGCGGATGGCTTCATCGCCGCCCATACCACGTTGTGCCAGGCGGTGGAGGATCTCGACAAAGCGGTGAGGAGAAAGCCAAATCCCATCCTGTGGCACGTCGTCTGATGTCGATCCCAGGGGGCGGGCCGGTTAATGCGCTCAGCTTCATCGCGCTGGTCGATGATCCGGGCCGGTTCAACCGGGCCTCCGACGTCGGTGCGTTTCTCGGGCTCACGCCGAAGCGGCATCAATCCGGCGAGGTGGATTGGTCAGGGCGCGTGTCGAAATGCGGTGACGGCGCTATGCGCGGCTCGCTGTTTGAGGCGGCATCCTGCCTGATCCGCCAGGTCAAACGGTTCTCGCCACTCAAGAGCTGGGCCGTGCGACTGGCCGGACGGCGCGGGTTCCGCAAGGCGGCGGTCTCGACCGCCCGCAAGCTCGCCGTTCTGATGCTGACGCTTTGGAAAAACGAAACCGAGTATCTATCGACGAAGGAGGCCACCACCTGATCTGAGTTGCCGCCCCCGCGGCGGGGAGCGAAGTCCCAACGGGACGGAGGTAGATCGATCTCGTAAAAACGGTTGGGATGCAGGCTCACCTGCTCACCCTGCAATCCACATTGGAGACGATCCACCACCGAACACCATCGTGAGGCGCGTGAGCCGCTACCTCGAAGAGAACCATGACTCTGGACGGACAGATCGCTCGCCGTTTGACAATGTCGCAATCAGAGAGTTGTTTTTGCCGTGTGGCTTGTTGCGTTGATCTGACCTTCCATTCGGAAAATCAGGGCTGATTTGCAGGTTCAGTCTTTGAGCCCGCCTGTTCCTGCTGATCTGCCCCAAGTTTCAAGCGGCGGGCGAACGCGGGAGGGGGCGAGGCAATGCTATTCGACCGGGTTGGTGCGGCCCGCAGGCGTAGCCGAGGACACGGCTCGGACTGATCGGATTGCCCGAGGGGGAGGGCAGCGCCCTCTCCCTGACGGCCAGGGGCGTTGGGCTTGTCCAAATCCCGCTGGCCCACAAAACAGAAGCGGCGGGGCGATCAGCCCCGCCTCCGTGTTGCGGTCATACAATTTTGAAAACTGAGTTCACAGGTTGCGGAACCTTCCTGCCGTTGACTGCGACATCCTGACTATCTTTTTTCCTGCCCAACTCGGGAATAACTCGGGGTCGCCGAACGTTTCGGCTACAACGCGGGTCTGCGGCTGACCTAACATCGGAAGCACGACCGTTTTACCAAAATAGAAATCCTCATCAATCAAGCGAATGCCTCGCAGTATGCTAAAGAAGTCGGTTCTCGACGCAGCTTTGGGAACATGACTCTCCCTCTGCACGACTGTGGCGGGGGGGGGGATGATGCGCGGGACGAAGCGAGCGGGTCGTTATTCAGCTATGCCGATCTTGAAGAGCGCATCCCAGCACGGCACCCGTTGCGTAAGATCAGGCAGGTGGTCAACGACGCGCTGGCCAGTCTGGATGCCGATTTTGAGGCGGGCTACACCGATTTCGGCCGCCCCTCGATCCCGCCGGATCGGTTGATTCGAGCCAGCCTGATCCAAATCCTGTTCTCAATTCGCTCCGAGTGGCCGTTGATGGAACAGATGCAGTATAATCTGCTGTTCCGCTGGTTCGTGGGCCTTGGGATCGACGATCCGGTATGGGTGCCGACGGTGGTCACCAACAACCGCGACCGGCTGCTGACAGCCGATATATTGCGCAAGGTGATGGCGGCCATTCTGGCGCATCGCGAGGTCGCGCCGTTCCTGTCGGACGACGACTTCTCGGTCGATGGCACGCTCGTAAAGGCTTGGGCGTCGATTAAGAGTTTCCAGCCAGAGTCGGCGGGCACGCCGCCCGGCGATGATAGGCCGGATGACCCGCCCGCGATATCCATTGCCCCTGCCGCGCACCCCGCCCAGACCGAACCCGAGACCGCTCCAATGCCTCGCTACAGCCGCGGCACCCGAAATCCCGAGGTCAACTCCAAGGGCGAGAAGCGTTCGCATGCGACCCATGCCTCGGTCACCGACCCGGACGCACGGCGCTACAGGAACCCCCTGGCACAGGTGCGGTCGCGCTTTATCCTGACGCTCGCAGCCGGAAATCTCGCCCGGCTGCCCCGGTTGCTGGCGGAATGAGGCTCGAGGGGGGACCCAGGCCTGCTTCCAGCCACCCAATCCGGAAGACCGATGAGAGAACTCATTCCACCGCGGAGAACAGCTGCCTCTGGCTTGACTAATTCAGCGACCTGTTAAAGGCCTGTCGCACCTCCAACGCCCTGCGCGGCCATTCGTTCCTTCGCAAGTCCCGCAGCGCGGCTCAGATCGGCGGCCAGTTCGGCGCGCATCTCCGCGCCACGTGATCGTGCGCGCAGGATTGCTGCGGGATGCCAGGTAATGAGGACGTCACCGCCTCGGATCGCCGGTTCCAGCGTGCCACGTCGCGATGTCAGCGCCGCGCGACGCCCGGTCAGCGCAAATGCGGCGCTCGCGCCAAGCGCGACGGTAAGCCGAGGTCGGATCAGCCGTCGTTCCTGGTCCAGCCACCAGCGGCAATGGTCTATCTCGCCGCGCGTCGGGCTTTGGTGCAGCCGTTGCTTGCCACGCTGCCTAAACTTGAAGTGTTTGACGGCGTTGGTCAGATAAGAGGGCGGGCATCCCGCCTCTGCCATCGCCGCACGCAACAGCTGGCCAGCCGGGCCGACAAAAGGCCGGGCTTGCTGGTCCTCGTGATCGCCGGGTGCTTCGCCGACGATCATCAGGGGCGCGTCGGTGGGCCCTTCACCCCAGACCATCCGTCGCGGAGCGCAGAGGTCACAGCGCGAACAAGTCTCGGCCGCCGCACGCGCCTGATCGAGCGTGGCAGGCATTGCCGCGATCCGCGCCGCGCGTTTCGGCGGCTCTGTCGGCAGCGCGTCCCGCATCCGCTGCACGCGCGCTTCGGCGTCTTGCAACATGGCCGGGATCGCGCGGGTCTCGGGGAGGTTTTTCCAGTACTTCACCGGCATTTCGGATTTCATCGCCCCGACCTTCACCCGCGCCGGGTTGAATATATGGGTGAAATAGGTGGTCCAAAGCGCCTCTGACGCGTCCTCCGGAAGGTCCGGGCGCGGCCCCGGCAGATCAAAATCGAGCTGGCCGTCCGAAAACCGCGCGGTGCCGAACGGCGTCGCAATCAGCCAGTCCATATCGGCGAAGCGGCGGGCGAAGAAGGGAGTAGCAGCCTCCACAATGCGGTGGTCTGGCTCGAACCATGCGGCAAAGCGGCGGCGCGCGCCGTCTGTGGGCAATTCGCGAAACCGGACGAAGGCGTGCATCTTGTGAATGTCGCGTCCCACGGGTTTTGCCAGCCGGTCAAGACGACGGGTCAGAGGGTCGGCGGGGTTTCCAAGTGCGCGCCGGTCATTCTGATGCCGCCAAAGCGCCTGATAGAGCAGGGCAGGCGCCTCCGGGTCGGTATGGCAGATGACGCTGCCCGACAGTTGAACAAAGCTTTTGGGCACACGAAGATCGCGCGGGCCGTCCGCATCGGGCATGGGGTCACCGCCAAAGAGGGTGTCGCCCTGCCAGTCAACCTCCTCCGGGGCAATCCCGTGGCTGGCGAGACGCCGGGCGGCCTCGCGCCACGCCTTTGCGCGCCCCAGAACGGGCAGATCGATCTGGATCATGCGAACAGGCTGAGTTGCTCAGGCGGTGGCGCGTAGCGTGCGCGCAGTCCGGCGCTGTCGGTCAAAGCGCCAGGCGACCAGTCGGGCAGCGTGATGAACGGCTCGGCCTGTTTCACCCGCGCGCCGATGCGGATCAGATCCGCGTAGCGCAGCGGCCCGGAACGCCGCGCGGCAAGGATACGTTGAACGGTGCGTGTCCCAAACCCCGGAACACGCAGCAACAATTCGCGCGGCGCGCGGGCCACATCCACGGGAAACTGTGCGCGATGCGCCAGCGCCCAGGCGAGCTTTGGATCGATCTCCAGATCCAGATTACCGCCCTTGGTAGAGGACGTGATCTCCGCCGCATCAAATCCGTAAAATCGCATCAGCCAATCGGCCTGATAGAGCCGGTGTTCCCGGATCAGCGGCGGCCGGATCAGCGGCAGCATCGCGGAGCTGTCGGGGATCGGAGAAAAGGCTGAATAGTAAACCCGCTTGAGCTTGTAGCCCTGATAAAGCCGCGTGGACGTGCCCAGAATATCGCAGTCAGAGGTGCCATCGGCCCCAACGATCATCTGAGTCGACTGCCCAGCAGGGGCAAAGCGCGCCGGGCGCTTGCCGCGATGGCTGGCCACTTTACTGGCGGCGCGTGTTTCGCGCACATGGCTCATGGCGGCGCGGATACCCTTGGGCTGTTTCTGCGGCGCAAGCCTGGCGACACTGTCGTCTTTGGGAAGTTCCACGTTGATCGACAGGCGATCAGCATAGCGTCCGGCTTCGGTAATCAACTCGGGTGACGCCTCGGGGATCGTCTTGAGGTGGATGTAGCCCTTAAAGCCATGCGCCTCGCGCAGCATCCGCGCGATGCGGACCATATCCGCCATTGTGTCGTCCGGGCTGCGAATGATGCCTGACGACAGAAACAGCCCCTCGATGTAATTGCGCCGGTAGAACTCCAACGTCAGCGTCACGACCTCTTCGGGGGTGAAACGCGCCCGTTCCACCCTGCTCGAGACGCGATTGACGCAATAGACGCAGTCGTAGATGCAGAAGTTGGTCATCAGGATCTTCAGCAGGCTGATGCAGCGCCCATCGGGCGTATAGGCGTGGCAAATTCCGCTGCCCCCGGCACTGCCGACCCCGCCGGCGCGGGAATCCCGCCGTGTGGTCCCGGAACTCGCGCAGGAGGCATCGTATTTGGCAGCATCCGACAGGATTGCGAGCTTATCTTGGAGTGTGCGCTTCATGAGAACATATGTAGAACACAAGTGCGCGCGGTGCAAGGTTTGTCGCTGTCAGCTCAGCAGATCGGTCTTGTTTGAGCCTGTGATCGACACCTGCATTGGCTCTTCAGGATCGACCTGGGCGCTGGTCCGCATCAGGCTCAGTTTGCCATGCTTTGATGTTCTGTACTGCTTATCTTGAGCAGTGGAGGTTCAAACCCCGTCTGAGCCACCGAAAGATTGTCTGGCCCATTCCGCCGTTACATCGCCAAAGCAGTCGAGGAGCGAGTCCGTTGCCCACCTCTGACCTTCGGTCGTGCGGCCGAGCACGCAGAGCCCATCCGTCTCCGGTTTCAATCCGCAGTCTACCGTTAAGTGTCCCGCGCGGATCAGGCCGCGCACCAGGGGATCGGTGAGAGCGTCGGGCGAGGGGCCGGGAAGAACGCAATCGATCATCGCGTCGGCAAGGATCTTGTCATCCAGTCGCCACCCACCACGCTCCAGTAAGATCGCCGGGTCCTCTGCAACGGTCAGACGGACCAGACCCGTGTTGATCAGGGCACGAAGCAGGCGGGCGCTGCGCACGGGCGGGCCGTAGGAGTAGCGCTTCAGCCCGTTTTCAAAGGCGACCAGCGCGGAGCGGGTCTCGCAACTGCCGCCGCACGCTGCGAAGGGGCCCCGCACATCCTGTTGCAGTTTTCGCCAAACCTGCCCGACGGCATAACCGACAGAGGGCGCGCGCTGTCCGTCCGCCATCGCGAGCCCGTTGTCGAGCGCGGACACCGGGTCATCGCCTTCTTGCGTGCCCGGCGCGTCGCGCTCTGTGGCGAGCCACGGCTGGGGGTCGGTATTGGTGATGCGCGCGACGATCGGCGCAAGGGCGTCGGTCAGGCACCGGACCGCGGCATCCGGCGAAAGCGTCAGTGCCCGCGTCACCGCGCTGATCACCGCGCGCCGTTCGGTCGGGAGCGGATCAAAGAGCGCGTCGATATCGGCATTGGCCGGCTTCGGCATCGGTGGCATCCCGTCAAGCGAGAACGGCACGATCAGCTCCGGTTCCCGCCCCGAGGCGCGATAGCTGTCGCCATCCATTCTGCCGCCTTGCCCGATGGTGAGCAGGGCGATCACATCCAGCGCCGAGAGTGCAAGCCCACGCAGCGCCGCGACCCGCCCGCGCCAATCCACGGAGCGGATCGACGTCGTCGGGTAAGCGTCGATAAAGGTCAACTTTTGCGCGGCGGCATGCGCGCTCCAGCGGGCGGCCTGCGCGTCTTGCGTCACCGGGGGCTGGCCTTGCGTCAGAAGCAGGTTGTCAAACGGCCCCCGGCCATCGACGATCCAGCCGCGATCATAATGCGCCGACATGGCGGTGGCGGGGACATGTTCGACGTGGGGTTGCAGTTTCTGCCAGCGCTCTGTCAGGTAGCGGCCTACTTCAGCCCTCGGCGGGTAGGCCTCGGGCGCGCCCCCAAACCAATCGGCAAAGCGCGGCGCACCAAGATCAAGCTCGCGAGCCGGCAGGTTCAACAGGCACTCGGGCGCTTCGTCCGGACGAAAGTTTGGTCCGACGCCGGGGTAAGGGCCTGGTTCAAAGATGCAGATGCGCAGGTCAGGTGCAACCGCCAGCGCCGCCTCGGCGGCGGCCAGCCCCCTGGGGCCGAACCCGATGATTGCTAGCTTTTTCACTGACACGAGAGGCGGCGTAGCTCAGCCGCTGTGGAAAGTAAAGCGCGCGGCGCGCTGGACTTGCCTCGAAAAATCGCCGGGGTGGGCAGAGCGTAGGTTTTGAGCCGGCGAAGGCCCGCCATGGTGGTGGCGGGCCGTTGCCAATCGATGACAGGCTCAAGTCGGGACGATGATCCCGGGCAGGTCGTTGACCAGCATGGTGTCGGACGGCTGGAAATGGATCACGGACCGGATCGACTTGCCCGCGTGCAACAGGTCAAAGGCCGTGTTGATCTGGTCGTGCGTCATGTTGTGGGTGATGTAGGGATCGACGTCAAAGTCCCCCCGCAGCCATTCATCCACCATGCCCGGCAGCTGGCTGCGCCCCAGCACGCCGCCAAAGGCCGATCCGCGCCAGACCCGTCCGGTCACCAGCTGGAACGGACGCGTGGCAATCTCTTCACCGGCACCGGCGACACCGATGACCGTGCATTCGCCCCAACCCTTGTGGCAGCACTCCAGGGCCGCGCGCATGACATTGACGTTGCCGATGCACTCGAAGGAGTAATCGACGCCGCCGCCCGTCATCTCGACGATCACGTCCTGAATGGGCTGTGAGAAATCCGCCGGGTTGATGCAGTCATGCGCACCAAGGCTGCGGGCCAGCTCGAATTTATTCGGGTTGGTGTCGATGCCGATGATGCGAGAGGCACCTTGCATTTTCGCCCCCTGGATCACGGCCATCCCGACCGCCCCGAGACCAAAGACCGCAACCGTTGCCCCGGCTTCGACTTTGGCCGTGTTGCGCACCGCGCCCATGCCGGTGGGAATGGCGCAGCCCATAACGGAGGCTTTGGCCAGCGGGGCCTCTTTTGAGATCTTGGCCACCGCGATTTCCGGCAGGACCGTGTATTCGCTGAAGGTGGATGTGCCCATGTAGTGATGGATCATCTTGCCCTTGTAGCTGAACCGCGAGGTGCCGTCGGGCATCACGCCCTGGCCTTGGGTCTTGCGGATGGTCTGGCAGAGGTTGGTCTTGCCCGACTTGATATAGGGACAGTTCGGATCCTCGGGCGTATAGAGCGGGATGACATGGTCGCCGGGCTTGAGCGAGGTCACGCCCTTGCCCAGTTCCTCGACGATGCCAACGGCCTCATGGCCCAGAACGGCCGGGAACAGGCCCTCGGGATCCGCGCCGGAGAGGGTGAACATATCGGTATGGCACAAGCTGGTTGTGACGATGCGGATAAGGACCTCACCCTCCTTTGGCCCCTCGAGATCGATCTCTTCGATTTCAAGCGGACGGTTGGGTTCCCAGGCGATGGCGGCACGGGTTTTCATGGCATTTCCCTCTGTTGTGGAGTGGTTGCCTGATGTTACATTATCACATTGAGGGGGCGAGGCGTTCCACCCCTCGGATCTGGCCAATCAACGGGCCGTATCGGCCACAACAGGGATCAGACATGTCTGTAAATCAACATCTTGCCCCCGGGATGGACCAGCGGCGGCACGTCGCCTTGGTGATCTATCCGGGCTTCAAGACATTGGAGGCAACGGGGCCGCTCAGTGTTTTTGGCTATGCCACGCGGCATCTGGCCGAGGCAGGATACGCCGGGGGCTATGACGTCACCATCGCAGCACCCGAGGTGGGTCACATCCCCTCGGATACGGCGATGTCGCTGGAGGCAACGGTAGCCCTGAAGGAGCTCGGCGCGCCGGAAACGGTCCTGATCGCCGGCGCCGCCCGGATCGAAGAGGTGCTCTCTGGACAACACGCGCTGGTGGACTGGTGTCGCGAGAACGGACCGCGGGTTCGGCGCTGCGCCGCGCTTTGTACCGGGTCGTTCTTTCTGGCGGAGGCCGGTCTGCTGGAAGGGCAGCGCGCGGCGACGCATTGGAATTACGCCGAACGGCTGCGCCAGCGCTACCCGGAGATTGAGGTGGATGCCGATGCGATCTTTGTACAGGCGGGCCGTTTCTGGACCTCTGCGGGGGTCACGGCGGCGATCGACCTGACGCTGGCCTTTGTCGAACAGGATTACGGTCGTGACATTGCGCTCGGGGTGGCGCGCGACATGGTGATGTACCTCAAACGCCCCGGTGGGCAATCACAATTCAGCACCTTGCTGACGGGGCAGATGGCGGGCGCAACCAGCATGACCAAGGTGCTCACCTGGATAAGCGACCGGCTGGATCAACCGCTGAGCCTGAGTGACATCGCCGCCGCGCATGGGATGAGCGTGCGCAGCCTGACCCGCGCCTTCACGGCCGAGTTTGCGGTCGCCCCGATGACCATGCTCGAAGCCCTGCGATGTGACCGGGCCAAGGCGTTGCTGCTGGATACGGACCTACCACTAAAGATCCTGGCCTATCGCGCCGGGTTTCAGTCGGACGAGCAAATGCGCAAGGCCTTTCGCCGCCGCTTTTCCCTGTCGCCGCGCGACTACCGGGCGCGGTTTGCGACCTCCGGCGCACCGCCTGGCTAGCGCCCAGCAGTGCGAACACCCGGGGTGCGTAGCGATCAGTGCTTGTAGGCCGCCGCAGCTTCTTCTGCTGGATTGTAGATCGGGTCGAGCACCAGCAGCAGCCGTGTTTCACCGGTGCCCGCAATGGGCGGCGAGCGGTGCAGCACCCCCGAGACCGGCGTTTCCGGCCACCGCGTGCCACGCAGAATGATCGGCGCGCCCGTTGGGACGGTCAGGATCTGCGCGGGGTCGTGGCCATTTTCGGACAGCCCATACTGCGTGCCGGTGCCGCGATAAGTGCAGACCAGGCGGGCCTTTACGGCATCGATATGAAACTTGCGACACGCATTGGTGTCGACGACGTCAAAGCGCAGCCGGACGTAGGCACTGTCCATGACATCGGCAAAAATCGACGCCAGTGCCGAGGCGTCTTCGATCAGCATGTTGCGCTCCTCACATGTCGGCGTACCGCATTGATCGGCAATATTGATCAGCGCGTCACAGACCGCATCCGGCCGCAGGATCAGCCGCGCCTTTGGCAATTGTTCGGGCGGCAGCGCATCGATCCATCGCTGGAACCGTGGCAGCGGATCGCGCTGCCAGATCGTCGCCGCGCAGGCGGGCTGGTGAATGGCCGTCAGGCCACTTGGTGCGGTGACCGATGTCGTGCAGTCGTCGAGCGCGGGGGGCGTGTCGAGGATCATCTGGCGAACTCCTGTTTCAGGCATTGATTTCAAGGCTGGTAGGGCAGGGACGAATGATGCAGGACGATGCGCAGGATGCCTGTTTCGTCCTTCTTGTAGCCAAAGCTCTTGTCCACCGTGGTGACGGAGCCGTCCTTGTTGGTCAGCTTGACCCAGCCCATCCACATGGCGACATCGCCCTGGACGAAGCGGGCCGAGGGGATGCTCTCCATGGCGCGCCAGCCCATGATCGCAAACCCGTTGTCGAGGGGGTAGTCATCGGAATGGCCGCAGAAATAGGCCAAGGCCCCGGCTTTGGTCGGGCGAAAGGTCTGCGCGCCGCTGGCCATGGTCGGTTTGAACAACACCGGCCCGAGGTCATAGCCGTAGTAAGCGTCGATATTGGCCGAGGCGACCGCGCGGGCGGCTTTGATACCGCCGTCCTCAAAGGCCTTCGAGATGGCGATTTTTCCATTGCCCCAGATGGTCAGGGCGTTCTGGATGTCGTCTTCGGTAATCTGCAAGGAACAGTCCTTTGTTTGATGGGGTCACAAGGGGGCCGGTAGCCCCTTCTGGCAGAGTGGAGGATGGGGCCTTACGCTCCGCGGGGCGGACGCGCCTCTGTCACCAGCAGGCGGACCGCCTCTTCGAGGGTCAGGGTCTCGGTCTTGCCGGTTCCGTGGCGCCGGATGGTCACGCTGCGCGCGTCGGCCTCGCGCCCGCCGAGTGCGATCTGGACGGGGATCTTTTGCAGCGCGTGTTCGCGCACCTTGTAGCCGATCTTCTCGTTGCGCAGATCGGTCTCGACCCGCAGCCCCGCCGCCTTTAGCGCCTGTGCAACCTCGGTGGCCCAGTCATCGGCGGCTCCGGTCACCGTGGCGACAACCGCTTGCACCGGCGCCAGCCACAGCGGCAAATGACCGGCGTGGTGTTCTATCAGAATGCCGGTGAACCGCTCCAGCGAGCCAAAGAGCGCGCGGTGCAGCATCACCGGTGCCAGCTTGTCGCCCGACGGGGCCACATAGGTGGTGCCAAACCGTTCCGGCAGGTTGAAATCCACCTGAAGCGTGCCGCATTGCCAGTCCCGCCCGATGGCGTCGCGCAGGACATATTCCAGCTTTGGCCCGTAGAACGCGCCTTCGCCTTCAAAGATCGTATAGGGATGACCGGCCTGATCCAGCGCCTGACGCAGCGCATCCTCGGAGCGGTCCCAGCTTTGATCGCTGCCGATGCGGTTCTCCGGGCGGGTCGAAAGCTTGATGCGTACATCGTCAAAACCAAAATCGCGATAGATCGACATCACCAGATCGTTGACCTTCAGGCATTCCGCGGTCAGCTGCTCCGGCGTGCAATAGATATGGGCATCATCCTGGGTGAAGCTGCGCACGCGCAAAAGCCCGTGCAAGGCGCCGGATGGCTCGTAGCGATGCACCTTGCCAAATTCGGCGATCTTCAGCGGCAGATCGCGATAGCTCTTGGTGCCTTGCCCGTAGATCAGCATATGGCCGGGGCAGTTCATCGGTTTCAGCGCATAGTCGCGATCGTCCTCGGTCTTGGCGAGAAACATGTTCTGGCGGTAGTTCTGCCAGTGGCCCGAGGTCTCCCACAGGGCGCGGTCCATGATGTCGGGAGAGTTGACCTCGATATAGCCCGCCTCTTCCTGGCGCTCGCGCATGTAGCCGATCAGCGTCTGGAACAGGCGCCAGCCCTTTGCATGCCAGAAGACAGACCCGGGCGCGACTTCCTCAAAGTGGAACAGGTTCATCTCGCGTCCCAGTCGGCGGTGATCGCGTTTCTCGGCCTCGGCCATCATCGTCATATGCGCATCGAGCGCGGCTTTGTCGGCAAAGGCGACCCCATAGATGCGGCTCAGCATCGGGTTGTTGCTGTCCCCACGCCAATAGGCGCCCGCCACCCGGGTCAGTTTGAACGCGCTGCCGACATCCGCGGTGCTGCGCATATGCGGCCCCCGGCAGAGGTCGAGCCAGTCCCCCTGGCGATAGATCGTGACGGTCTCGCCCTCGGGGATCGCATCAAGCAACGCCAGTTTGTACCCTTCGCCGGCGGTCTCAAAATGCTGTCGGGCTTCTTCGCGGGTCCATTCCTCGCGGGTGAAGGGGGTCCTGGCGGCGATGATCTGGCGCATCTTTTTCTCGATCACCGGCAGATCCTCGGGCGTGAACGGCGTGTCCCGCTCGAAATCATAGTAGAACCCGTGTTCGATGGCCGGTCCGATGGCGGTTCTGGTGCCGGGCCACAGCGCCTGAACCGCTTCGGCCAACACATGTGCGAGGTCGTGGCGGATCAGTTCCAGCGCCCGCGGGTCATCCCGGGTCACCAGCTCTACCGCGGCGCCGTCGGGCAGGGGGCGGGACAGATCCGTGACCTCTCCGTCAACAACCGCAGCGACCGTGCGCTTGGCAAGGCTCGGGCTGATGGCGGCGGCAAGATCGGCGGCGGTGCTGGCAGGCTCAAGCGCGCGGCTTGCGCCATCGGGCAGGCGGATATGGATCATTTCGGGGTCTTTCTGTCAGGGAGGGGAGGCACCGGGCCGCAGACCGATGGCGCTGTGGCTGTTTCTCTGGTGTGGGGGCAACAGACCGGCATGGCTCAGAACGGCAATTCCAGGGTGTCGACCATCATCCCGCCGGGCAGTGCCGGCGGTGCGGTCTCGGCCTTTGGTTTCATCAGGAGCATGTCGAGGCTGGCCTTGAGGTCGGCCTCTTCCATGTCGCGCGCGATGACAACGACGCGGCTGGTGGTCTCCGTGCCCGACCAGCTTTTGAGCGGCACAGGGGCATCAAAAATATGCTGCACCCCGTGAAAGACAAACGGGTATTGCAGGCCCTCGACGTGCAGGATGCCTTTCATACGCAGGATGTTCTGTCCCTTAAGTGCAATCAGCGAGTCCAGCCAGAAATCAAAGACATTTGCGGCAATGGGATCTGTCACTGCGATCGAGGCGGAGATGATCCGATGGTCATGTGTGGCGGGCGCGGATGGGCTGAAGGCCAGTGGGGCCGGGGGCGTTGCCGCGGCGGCAAAACTGGACAACCCGGCCAGCGGATCGGGCTGTGCCATCTCTTGCGACAGTCCCAGCCAGCGGTCGACCTCCGGCGCGGCCACGCCCTCGCGCAGGGCAGAGAGGCCAAACAATGTGCCCACCGACACGCGCCCATGGTCGGCCCGGACACGCGGGGCGGTGGTGTTCAGACCCTCCAGGCGTTTTTCGAGCCGGGACAGGTCGAACCCGTCGATCAGATCCGCCTTCGACAGGATCAGCGTATCGGCCATGGCGACTTGCTGCACCGCCTCGAACTGCCGATCGAGGGTGCCCATGCCCGTCGCCGCATCCACCAGGGTCACCACCCCATCCAGCCGGAAGGCCTGCGCAATCTGGTAATCGGTGGTCAGCGTATGCACGATCGGTGCCGGATCGGCGATGCCGCTGGTTTCAATCACCACCCGGTCAAATTGCACCTGACCCGCGTCCCGCTTTGCGATCAGGTCCTCGAACGTCTTGGCCAGATCGCCCAGGATTGCACAGCACAGGCAGCCCGACGGCAACAGGACGGTCTCCTCGGTGGCTTCTTCGATCAGGTCGTGGTCCAGACCGATATCGCCAAATTCATTCATGATGACGGCAATCCGCCCCGCGTCGGGGTCGCGGATCAGATGGTTTAGCAGCGTGGTTTTCCCGGCCCCCAGAAACCCGGTCAGCAAGGTCACGGGAATGCGTTTGTCCTGCTCGGTCATCACGGTGCTGGCCTCTTTACAGTGTGTTGCCTTTCGTTCAGGACTGTTACGTTATAACACTACGTTTTACAAGAAGCCGGAGAAGGCGATATGACACAACTGCACTTTCAGCCCCGCACCACCGTGGAACAGGTCGAGGAAAGCACCGACCTTGCGCCCAAATTCGGCGATGATGGTCTGATGCCCTGCATCACCACGGACGCAGCCTCGGGTGAGGTGCTGATGCTGGGCTGGATGAATGCCGAGGCCTTTCGCCTGACGATCCAAACCGGCGAGGCGCATTATTTCAGCCGCGCCCGGAAGGTGTTGTGGCACAAGGGGGCGACCTCCGGCCTGGTTCAGACCGTGGTCGAGGCGCGCATCGACGACGATCAGGACGCCCTGTGGCTGCGTGTCGATGTGACCGGCTCCGGCGCATCCTGCCACGTGGGCTATCGGTCCTGTTTCTACCGCGCCGTGCCACATGGCGCAGAGGCCGGGACGCCGCTGACCTTTGTTGAGGCGCGCAAGACCTTCGACCCGGTGGCGGTCTATGGCGATGCGCCGAACCCGACCCAACTCTGACCCTGCGGCGTTGGGGCAGGGCGTTTGTACGCCGCTGCCGGGGCAACACCGCCGTCGCACCGGGCTTTGGCGCTTGACAGGATCACGTCACTTTGTCTAAGCCCGGGTCATTCTGGTCCGGCTGGGAGACCACCCGGTTAAAAGGGAACACGGTGAGGTGTAGCCAACAGGCGCCGAATCCGTGACTGCCCCCGCAACTGTGAGCGGAGAGCAATGCTGCGATATGCCACTGCCCGGAAAGGGTGGGAAGGCGCGGCAAAGCCTCGACCCGCGAGTCAGGAGACCTGCCAGAAGGATCACCCTGTCCGGGTGCGGGGCGCGCCAAGGACAACGGACTTCCGTAGTGGTGGCAGTTCTCACCGTCTGCGGGGGCAAGGCCTTCCGAAGACCCGAAATTTGGACCCGCTGCCCGGCATGGGCGGTGTGCCTGGCGTGTGTATTGCGCGCGGGCTGGGAGGAATGGAATATGGACAAGGCAAGCCTGTCACTGGCCGCCGCGCTGGTGGTCGTCCCCGCAATCGCAACCGCTCAGGAGGGCGGTGTCATCGATCTCGGCGAGATCATCGTCTCCGGCGGCCTGACCCCGATCGAGGCGGACAACTATGGTCGCTCGGTCTCGGTGATCACCGCGCAAGAGCTTGAAACACGCGGAGTTACCACCCTGCAAGATGCCCTGCGCGGCGTTCCCAGCGTGGCGGTGAACTCGACCGGCAGCGGCTTTACCCAAGTGAGGATCCGCGGCGGCGAAGGCAACCACGTGCTGGTGCTGATCGACGGGGTCGAAGCCAATACCGGGTCGGGCGGCGAATATATCCTCAGCGGGCTGACCGTCAGCGATATCGAACGCATCGAAGTGCTGCGCGGCCCGCAATCGGCGCTTTACGGCGCCAATGCCGTCTCTGGCGTGATCTCGATCACCACCAAGCGGGCGGAAAAGCCGGGCACCTCTTATGGCGGTGGCGTCGAAGTCGGCTCCAACAGCACCCGTGCTGCCAATGCCTATGTGCGGCAGCGGTTCGAGCGCGGCGAGCTGAACTTCTCCGTCGACACGCGCCAGACCGATGGCGAGGACGGTTCACGGCTGGATGGCGGCGACACCGAGTTCAACGACCGGGAAACAGTGAACCTGACCGGTCGGTATGAGATTACGGATCAGATCACCACCGGTTTCACCCTGCGGCGCACCTGGCAGCACTACGGCAGCGAGGACACGCTCCCCTTTGGCTCCACGTCTCCGACCTCTGAAGGCTATCTGGTGGAAAGCCCGGCAAACACCGACCGCGACGAAGTGTTCGGCTCGTTGTGGCTGGAGGCTGACAGCGCCTCCGGGCGCAGCAGGCACCGGTTTTCCATCAGCGGAACCGACCAGGAGAACCAGTCCCGGGATGGCGCCTTTGGCCCGTCCTCCAGCGAGTCGACGCACCGCGCGTTCAAATACCTGGGCAACTTTGCGCTGGACGGGGCAGGGCTGGATCACTCCGCACACCGCCTGAACCTGCTGCTGGAGGCCGAAGAACAGACATACACGGCGTCCTTCACCGGCAGCACCGCGTTCGAGCGCAACAGCGAGGCCGTTGCACTGGAGTATCAGGGGGAACTGGCCAATGGTCTTGATGTGCAGGCCGGGCTGCGCCACGACTTTAACGACACCTTCGAGAATGCAACCACCTGGAACCTGTCGGTGTCCTATCAACTGCCCGGTCGCGACATCCGCCTGCGCGGTGCCGCCGGGCGCGCCTTTGTGAACCCGACGATGTTCGAGCAATTCGGCTTTGTTCCCGGTTCCTTTGCCGGCAACCCGAACCTGAAGCCGGAGGAAAGCACCAGCTACGAACTGGGCGCGGACTTTGGTCTCGGCGATCGCGGTGAGCTGGCGGTGACACTCTACCGCAATGACGTCGACAATCTGATCCAGGGATCGGGCATGACAGCTGTCAACATCCCAGGCACCAGCAAGTCGCGCGGGGTTGAGCTGGAAACCTCCTTTGCCGTGCTGGACTGGCTGGATCTGAGCGGCGCCTATTCCTACACGGATGCCGAAACCGCCACCGGTGCGGTGCAGGTGCGCCGGCCAGAGCATGAGCTGCGCCTGTCGGTTGCGGCGCAGGCCTATGCCGGGCGCGGCACGGTCAACCTGGATGTGCGTCACGTCACCGGCAATCACGGCCGCCAGTTCTTCGCGACCGGTACCCCGACGGCAGAGCTTCCGTCCTTCACTGTCGTGGATCTGGCCACCACCTATGACCTGACGGCCAATGCACAGCTGACCGCGCGGGTGACGAATCTGCTGGATGAAGACTATCAGGAATCCTGGGGGTATTTCGCAAACGGCCGCGAGGTCTTTGTCGGCGTCCGGGCGTCGTTCTGATCCATGCGCAGGCTGCCCGGCATAGCCCTTGCCCTTCTGTGGGCCGCCACCGGAGCCTTTGCCGGGCCGTCGCGCGTGGTGTCGATGAACCTGTGCACGGACCAGTTGGCGATGCTGCTTGCGGCGCCGGGCCAGCTGGCGTCGGTCTCCTACATCGCGCGGGATGCCCGCGCCTCGGCCATGGCTGACGTGGCCATGGCGTATCCCGTAAATCACGGTCTGGCCGAAGAGATCTATCTCCTGCAGCCCGATCTGGTGATTGCCGGTGCCAATTCGACCCGGGCCACCACCGATATGCTGCGGCGCCTCGGGGTGCCTGTAGTGGTGTTTCAACCTGCCAACGCGCTTGAGGATGTGCGCGACCGCATCCTGCGGATGGGAGAGGTTCTGGACCGCGAAGAGGCCGCCCGGGCCCTGCTGGCCGACTACGACAGACGCCTGAAAGAACTGGAACCCGCCGGGCCGGATGCTCCGCGCGCCGCGCTTTATGCCGCCAATGGCTTCACCTCCGGCCGCCGCACCCTCGCAGGCCAGATCCTGCGGGCAGCGGGACTGCGCAATATCGCGGATGAGCTGGGCTTTGGCGGCTCCGGCCACATGCCGCTGGAGGTGCTGGCCCTGTCGGCGCCGGACCTGCTGGTCGCAACATCCCCCTATCCGCGCGCCTCGCGCAGCGAGGAAAACCTCGCGCATCCGGTGGTGCGCCATCTGGCCGCCCGCAGCGGTGCCGGTCAGATCCGCGACGCGGATTGGGTCTGCGGCACCCCGTATGTCTTGCGCGCGGTGGAGGCCCTGGCCGCAGAGCGCCGCCAGTTTGTCGCTCAGGAGGACCGCAAATGATCCGTCTGATGATCGCCCTCAGCGCCATGGTGGTGGTGCTGTTCCTGCTGTCGCTTACGGTGGGACCGGCGGATGTGCGCGCGACCGAGAGCCTGGCGGCGCTGTTTGACGACGGCTACGGACCGCTGACCCTGGTGATGCGGGAAATCCGGCTGCCGCGCGCCGTGCTGGCGGTGATCATCGGCGGCGGGCTTGGGCTGGCGGGGGCGGCCATGCAGGGCTATCTGCGCAACCCGCTGGCAGAGCCGGGACTGATCGGCGTGTCCTCTTCGGCAGCACTCGGGGCGGTGCTGGCGATCAATACCGGGCTGGCGGCGAGCCTGACCCTGGGCCTGCCGCTGGCGGCGCTTGCCGGGGCTTTGGCCGGGGTGTTCCTGGTGATGGCGCTGGCCGGGCCGCAGGGCGGATCGCTGACGCTGATCCTGGCGGGGATCGCGATCTCGGCGATGGCGGCGGCGCTCACATCGCTGGTGCTGAACCTGTCGCCCAACCCCTTTGCCGCCAATGATATCGTGTTCTGGATGATGGGCTCGCTGGCGGACCGTTCGATGCTGCATGTCTGGCTGGTGCTGCCCTTTGCGCTGACGGGGGCGGCCATCCTGCTGACTCTTGCGCGGGGCCTTGATGCGCTGACCCTGGGCGAGGACGCGGCGCAGACCATGGGGATGAACCTGAACCGGATGCGCCTGCTGCTGGTGATCGGCACCGCCGGTATCGTCGGCGGTGCGACCGCTGTGGCCGGGGCGATCGGCTTCATCGGCCTGGTGGTGCCGCATATTCTGCGCCCGCTGGTGGGCGGTCAGCCCTCGCGGCTGTTGTGGGCCTCGGCGCTTGGCGGTGCCATCATGCTGCAACTGGCCGATATTGCCGTGCGGGTCATCCTGCCGTCGCGCGACCTGAAACTGGGCGTGGTCACCGCCCTGGTTGGCGCGCCGCTGTTCCTACATCTGATCTACAAGACCCGAAAGGGGCTGGCATGAGCGTGCTTTCGGTCCGGAGCCTCTCCGTCACCTTGCGCAACCGCCCGGTGCTGCGCGATGTGTCCTTCACCATCCGGGAGGGGGAGTTCGTCGGCCTGCTGGGGCCGAACGGTGCGGGAAAAAGCAGCCTGATGCGCGCGGCGCTGGGGCTGATCCCGGCGCAGGGGCACAGCTCGTTGGCAGAGATGAGCGCGGCAGAGCGCGCCCGCACGGTGGCCTGGATGCCGCAATCGCGCGAAATCGCCTGGCCGATCCCAGTGGAGCGGCTGGTGGCGCTTGGCCGCCTGCCGCATCTACCGCAGGGGCTGCGGCTGCCGCCCCGCGATCAGGCGCTGGTGGATCAGGCCATCGCCCGCATGGGACTGGAGATGTTTCGCCAGCGGGCGGCGTCGCGCCTGTCGGGCGGCGAGCAGGCCCGCGCGCTGATTGCCCGTGCCCTGGCGCAGGACACGCCGCTGTTGATGGCCGATGAACCCGCCGCCGGGCTTGATCCGGCGCATCAGATTTCCACCATGGAGGTCTTTGCCGCCCTCGCAGCCGAGGGGCGCACGGCGCTGCTCTCGCTGCATGACCTGGGGCTGGCCGCGCGCCACTGCACCCGGCTGATCCTGCTGGCCGAGGGGCGCATCCTTGCCGACGGACCGCCCGACGAAGTACTGACGCCCGACCTCATGGCCCGCGCTTTTGGCATCTCGGTCTGGCATGAGCAGACGGCGCAAGGGCCGGTGTTCCAGCCGCTGCAGGTGCTGTGATGGGATCTGTCACTCTGGACCGCCCCTGGATCGCGTTTGACCTCGGCACCGAGATGCAGGTGCTGAGCTGGGCTGTGAACCGTCCCGGCCTTGTCACCGCGCGTCGAATCCTGTGGCGCGAAGTCCGCAACAGCGACCTGCCGCCGGATCTGGATGTCACCTCGTGGTTTGCTGGTGAACTGGCACAGCATGGGGGCAGTGATGCCGTCGCCTTCCTGACCTCCCGCGATGTGCGCGCATATTGCGAGGCCACGGCCACGGTCGAGGGCATCAGCGCCCATGCGGTGGCCACCGTCGGCCTGTCCAACGCCGAACGGGCCGGCAGCCGGATGGACTATGCCAGCCGCAACTGGGGCACCATCAATGTGGCCCTGCGCCTGTCCGAAGGGCTGACCCAGGCCGGGCTGATCGAGGCGATGAGCATCGCGGTCCAGGCCCGCACCGCCGCGGTGATGGAGGCGGGCATCACCTTGCCAAGCGGAACCGCGACCGGCACCGGCACCGACTGCGTCGCGGTGGCTGCGCCCTTCGGCGACACGCCCTATGCCGGGCTGCACACCGCCACCGGCGAGGCCATCGGCAAGGCCGTCTACCAGGCCGTCCACAGCGGCGCCCTGGACTGGAAAACAACCAACAGGAGGGCAGCAGATGCCTGAGCTTCAACAGGTGCTGAAAGACGCGCTGATGCAAAAAGACTGCGGCTGGAACATGGGGGCGTTTGGCGCCATTGCCGAGTTCCACCACGTCGAGGGCGACCCGGCCCCGCAGGAACACGCCGGGCTGATGCAGGTCACCCCGCGCGGCGGTGTGCGCATCGACACGCTCGAAGGGGTGCGCCCGGTCGCCTATGAGACCCTCAGCCCCAAGCCGCACCGCTGGACGCAGGCGGTGTCGCTGTGCCTGCCGCATGCAGATGCGGCGATGAACCGGCGCGATGTGCTGACCGCGCTCGGCCCGGACCACGACGCCCTGCGCGACGAGGATCGCGGTGCGCAGCTGTTCGACATGGGGCTGGGCCAGTATCAGGCGGATTTCTGCATCCGCACCGCCGATCCCGACCTGCTGGCGGTGCTGAATGAAAACGCCGGCCGGTCGCTGTTTGAACAGGACAACCCGGCGATGGGCGCGATCCTGAAGGCACATCCGCATCGGGTACTGCTGACCCGTCTTGGCCGGGTCGAGGTCTATCAGATGATCGGCGGTCCGGACACCGGCGGTAAATCCCCCGAAGGCCCGCACACCCATGTGCTGCCGAAACTTCTGCGTGCCGAACGCACCCATTCTGCCAATACGCCGATCCCCGAAGGTTGGGTGCCCTGTTGCGGTGTGCATCCCGAGAACCCTGTCATTGGCCGTCTGGGCGAGGACAAGCGCTTCAATCGCGCTGCCTTTGACGCCTTTCAGGATCTCCTCGGTGCCTGGGGCGCTGACGCCTATTGCGACGGCAAACAGGCCGTCTGGCAGCACCTGAAGGACGGGACCCCAGCCGGGGAGACCCAAGAGCCTGATACCCGCGAGGGCCGCGCGGGCTGGCGCAACGGTATCCGGCAATGGCGGGTGCTGCATGGGTCCGGCCCGTTGACGGAGTCCTACGCAGAGCGCTTTGATCGTGGCGCCGAGCAAACCGAACCGGAAAATCCGGGCCACTGATACCTGTCCCGCAGGCAGCGGCGCGGCGCAGGCAATGGCACCGCCGCCGCTGCCTGCGGCCCGGATGCTGCGCTGGCTGCGCGGCTGGCCGGAAGCGGAGCGCCCCAGGGCAATACAGGTCAGAATCACGCTTGAACTTGCAGGCTGATGTCTTTAGCTGGTTTCCGACTAAACTGCTCAAGAATGGAAATCTGCCGATGTCTCGCAATTCGATCCTGGCCCTGGGAACCGTGGCGCTGCTGGTGTCCGGCATGCCCCTGCGGGCGGACACCCACTATCCCCTGACGATCGAGAACTGCGGTCAGTCGGTGACCTTTGACAAGGCGCTGGAAAACGCCGTCGCGCTGGGACAGAACAGCGCCGAGATCATGCTGCTTCTGGGGCTTGAGGACCGCATGGCGGCCACCGCGTTCTGGCCCAATGCCGTCCTGCCCGAAGTGGCAGAGGCCAACAGCGGTGTCGAAAGGCTCACCGTTGAATTTCCGACGCTGGAATCCGTGCTTGCCACCCAGCCCGATTTTGTCGCCGCCATGCTGACCACGCTGCTGGGGCCGGACAGCAAGGTCGCCAAACGTGCCGATTTCGAAGACCTCGGCATCCCGACCTATCTGTCGCCCAGCGCCTGCTCGACGACGCTGGACGCAGGCGACGCCTATGGCTCGCGCGGGGAGCTCTGGAACATGGACCTGCTGTACAAGGAGATCGAGGACCTGTCCCGGATCTTTGACGTGGCAGAGCGCGGGCAAGCGTTGATCGCGGACTTCAAGGCCCGTGAGGCTGCCCTGCGGGCGCAGTTTTCCGAAACAGAGGATCTGAGCTTCCTGTTCTGGTTCTCCAGCCCGTCCCCGGCGGATGACGCCTATCTGGGCGGGGGCAACGGGCCGTCGGGCTATATCGCCGACGTGCTGGGCGGCACCAATGCGATCAAGACCGAAGCGGACTGGCCCGCCGTCGGCTGGGAAGGCATCATGGCAGCCGACCCGACGGTGTTTGTGGTGGCGCAGGTCGACCGGGAGCGCTGGAACCTGGACACGGCGGACAACAAGATCGCGTTTCTGACCTCCGATCCGACCGTCAGCCAGATGGAAGCGGTGCGCAACGGGCGCATTGTGGTGATGAGCGGTGCCGCCATGAACCCCAGCATTCGCACGCTCTACGGTGCGGAGCAGGTGGCCGAACAGCTGAAGGCGATTGATCTTCCGTGATGGCATCGGATGCTTCAGAAGGCGAGGCGGCGCGCCTCACGCTCTTCCTCTGTCTGTCGCTGGTTGTGCTGGTCTTTGCCGTCGCGGCGGCGGCGGCGATCGGCGACTACAATATCGGTCTGGATACGGTGTTTCTGTCGGTCACCAATGAACTGGGGCTGACCGGGGCGGAAATTGCACGGATCGAACAGAGCGTGGTCTGGAACCTGCGCCTGAGCCGCGCGCTGGTGGCCGCGCTGGCCGGGGCCGGGCTGGCCATCTGCGGCGCGATCCTTCAGGCGCTGCTGCGCAATGCCCTGGCCGAACCCTTTGTCCTGGGGGTGTCGGCGGGGGCCTCGACCGGCGCGGTCTGCGTGATCGTGCTGGGGCTGGGGGCCGGCAGCCTGTCGTTGTCGTTGGGGGCGTTTTCCGGAGCCTTCGCGGCGTTTGCCCTGGTGGCGCTGCTGTCCAACGGGGCCACCAGCGGGCCGAACCACACGATCCTGGCCGGGGTGGCGGCCTCGCAGCTGTTCAACGCGCTGACCTCCTATATTGTCACCACCTCCGGCAATGCGCAGCAGGCCAGGGACGTGATGTTCTGGCTTCTCGGCAGCTTTGGCGGCGTGCGCTGGCCGGATTTCCAGCTGTTGCTGGTGGTGGTGGTCGTCAGCCTCGCGATCTGTATCGTGATGGCGCGCTCGCTTGATGCCTTTACCTTTGGGGACGAGGATGCCGCTGCGCTCGGGGTGCCGGTTGGGCGCATCCGACTGCTGTTGTTTGGGGTGACGGCCCTGCTCACGGCCACCATCGTCAGCATGGTGGGGGCGATCGGGTTTGTCGGTCTGGTGGTGCCCCATGCGGCGCGCTACGTGGTGGGGCCGCTGCATCTGCGGCTGTTGCCCGCCTGCGCCGTGGTCGGCGCCGTGTTCATGGTGGTGGCCGACATCGTTTCCCGGGTGATCGCGCCGCAGCAGACGGTGCCCATCGGCGTTGTCACGGCGCTTGTCGGGGTGCCCTTCTTTGCCATCATCCTCTACCGGGCGAGGCCGCAGTCATGAGTGTGGTTGCCGACAGCCTGCGATGGGGCGTCAAACGCCGGACCATTGTGTCCGACGTGTCGCTGAGGGTCGCGCCGGGCGAGACAATGGGCCTGATCGGCCCCAACGGGTCGGGGAAGTCGTCCTTGCTGCGGCTGCTGGCAGGATTGCGCAAGCCGGCCTCCGGGCGGGTCGAGATCAACGGCGAAAACATCGCGCAGGTGCCGCGCAAGGCGCTGTCGCGGCAGGTGGCCTTTGTCCAGCAAAGTGCCGCGACCGACACCAATGTCACGGTGGCAGATGTCGTCCGCCTCGGGCGCACCCCGCATCGCTCGGCGCTTGCGGGCTGGTCAGAGGCCGACGAGGCCGCAGTCACTCATGCGCTGGAGCGGGTCGACATGGCCACTCGCCGGCGTCAGGCCTGGCAGACCCTGTCCGGCGGGGAACGCCAGCGCGTGCATATCGCGCGGGCGCTCGCCCAGGCGCCGCAGGTGATGTTCCTCGACGAGCCGACCAACCACCTCGATATTCACCACCAGATCGAGATCCTGCGCATGGTGCGTGATCTGGACCTGACCAGCATCATCGCGCTGCATGACCTCAATCTCGCGGCGATGTTCTGTGATCGGATCGTGGTTCTGGACGCCGGAACCGTCCGCGCCTGCGGCACCCCTGATGCGGTGCTGACCCAGGATCTGCTGCGCGATGTGTTCCGCGTCACCGCCCAGGTCAGCGGCCCCGCGGTGGGCGACAGGCCGCATATCCGCTTCAGCGCCGAGTAACCGTCCCAGCGCCCCGGGCGCTGGCGGCACCTGCAGGCCCGCGCAAAACCAGCCCGGCACACCGGGCGGGGCAGGGCGCCCGGGCGGGCAGGGCGGCTGCCGTTAAAGGTGTCCGGGACCCGCTTGCGCCTTGAGAAGAGTAACAAAACGCCCGCGTTACACGCTGGACGTGCACCGGTCCCGTCGTTAGTCTCTCAGGCAAAGCTGTGGGAGGCCGGGTCGTGTCATGGGCGCCATGATCGCGCGCGCCACCCCCGGCATCCCGCCCAGAGGGCCGCTGTGCTTGCAGGTCTGGCCGGCGACGTGATCGATCAGGTTTCAAGCGAGGCGATTCAGCAGAACATGACGGAGGACAACATTCAGCCCGAAGAGCCCACCCCGCAGCCCGCTTCGGCCATTGAGACCACCGGCGGGCCCCGTCCGATGGGATCGGTTGACCAGCGGTTCTATATCATCGGCGTTGGCGCGTCGGCGGGGGGGCTCGATGCGATCAAGCAATTGCTGACCCGGGTGCCCGAGGATTTCCCGCACAGTTTTGTCATCATCCAGCACCTGTCGCCGGACTACAAATCGCTGATGACCGAGATCCTCGGCCGCGAAACCCAGCACCAGGTGGTGGAGGTCGAGGATGACATGCCGGTGGAACCCCACCACATCTATGTCATCCCCCCCGGCGCGCATATCGTCATTCAGGGCACCCGGGGCGACAGCAACAGCGGACGAACGCATCAGGCGGGCGATCCGGATGCCTCGGACAACGCCAATGCGCCACGGGGGGCGGGATTGCGGTTCTCGCTGGTCGCGCCGCAGCCTCGCCCGGCGCTCAACCTGCCGATCGACGTGTTCTTCCTCTCGCTTGCCGAGGCCGCGGGTGAGCGGGCGATCGGAGTCGTGCTGTCCGGCACCGGGTCCGACGGCAGCCGCGGGCTGCGGGCGATCAAGGACCGCGAGGGGCTGGTGATCGCGCAGGACCCCGAGACCTGCGGCTTTGACGGCATGCCGCGTCAGGCCATTGCCACCGGGCTGGTGGATCAGGTGCTTCAACCCGACGACATCGTCGAGGAAATCGATCGCTTTATCGCGCTGCGCCAGAGCGGCATTGCCGATGTGGATGAGGTGTTTTCCGGCGCGCAGGATATATTCCGGCAGATCCTGGAACGGGTCAGCACGTGGGCGGAAATCGACTTTGCTCTCTACAAGGAGCCCACCCTGAAACGCCGCATCGCGCGGCGCATGGGCTTTCTCGGCCTCACCCGGGCAGAGGGGTATCTCCGCTATCTCGAGGAGAACAGCGGCGAGGCGGAGCTGCTCTATCGCGAGTTTCTGGTCGGGGTGACCAACTTCTTTCGCGATCTGCATGTCTGGCGCACGATGGAGGCCCGGGTGCTGCGCCGGCTGTTCGAAGAGGGCGACACCAGCGCGCCCCTGCGGATCTGGTCGGTTGGCTGCTCCACCGGCGAGGAAGCCTATACGCTGGCGATGCTGTTGCAGAAGTTTCGCGACGACAACCAGATCGAGCGCGACTTTCGCGTCTATGCCACCGATGTGAACGAAAACGCGGTCAATACCGCCAAACAGGGGATCTATCCGGATCACACGCTGCAAGAAATCCCGGTGGAATACCGCGAGGCCGGCTATATCACCCACCACCCCGGCACCTTTGCGATTGCGCCGAAGATCCGCGCCCAGATTGTCTTTGCGGTGCATGACATCACCCTCGATCCGCCCTACACGCGGACCGACCTGATCGTCTGCCGCAACCTGCTGATCTATCTCAGCCCGGATGTGCAGGCGCGGGTGATGGTGAATTTCTCGATGTCGCTGCGCATGGAGGGGTACCTGCTCCTTGGGGCGGCGGAAACGCCGGGGCCGGATGGTGTCCGGTTCAGCTTCTTCATGGGCAAGGAGCGGATCTACAAGAACATGCGCGTGGCGCAGTCCAGGCCCGGGCGCGGATCGCTGACCGCACAGCTGCCGGCCCTGGGCATGCTGCCGCGGGCGCGGCGCATGCTTTCGAGCACCCACACCGCGCAGGACGACCTGCATTCGCTGTTCCAGTTCTCGCTGGAGGCAAGCCAGACCGGCGTGTGCATCGTGGACCCCAGTGCCACCCTGCTGAAGACCTTCGGCAACATGAAGTCGATCCTGCAAATCCCGGACAGCGGCTTTTCCACCAATATCTTCGAACTCTGTGACGACCGTCTGCGCAGTGCCGTGGCGCTGGTCATGCGCGGCGCCGAGGACAATACCTCGGCCCAGTCCTCCGACATCCGGCTGATCGAGGAAGACGAGGTGCGTACGGTATCGGTGTCCGGGCGCAAGATCATGTGGGAAGGGCACACCACGGCCATCGCCCTGTTCATCCGCCAGTCGACCCAGGCGCTGCCGCGCAGCCAGCCGGGCGCGTCAGACGGAGAAGAGCCAGCGGCCCAGACCAAGGCCTATATCCAGCATCTGGAGGGCGAGGTGCGCTCGCTTCAGGAAATGCTCGGGGTGACGGCGCAGGACCTCGGTGCCTCCAACGAGGAGCTGCAAACCGCCAACGAGGAGCTGATTGCCGCCAACGAGGAATTGCAGGCCAACAACGAAGAGACCCAGAGCATCAACGAGGAGCTGCACACGGTCAACACCGAGAATATCGAGCGGATTTCCGAACTGGAGCAGGTGAACGCCGATGTCGATAACCTGCTGGAAACCGCGGCTCTGGGCATCCTGCTGTTGGACAATGACATGTGCATCCGCCGCTTCAGCGCCGGGGTGACCCGCTATCTGGACCTCCAGCACAGCGATGTGGGCCGCCCGTTGCAGAGCTTTGCCACGGCGCTGCTGCCGGAGGCGGTCACCCTGCTGCTGGAGGACGCGACGCTGGCGCGCGATCAGGGCGAGGAAACCGAACGCGAACTGCGCCGCCAGGACGGTGGCTTTGTGCAGACCCGCGTGCGCCAGTTCACCCGTCCGCGTGGCAGCCCCGATGGGGTGGTCATCACCCTGCTGGACATCACCGACAGCAAGCTTCTGGAGCAGGAGGCACGGCGACAGAGCGAAATTCTGGCCAGCGTGCTGGAGAGCGAGGAGGCGGGCTATTGGGACTGGAACATCCCCAGCGACCAGCTCTATATCAGCCGGCGCTTCCTCGAATTGCTGGGCTTTGCCACCGGCGAGCTGGCCCCCACGCCGGAAACCTGGTTTGCCCTCATCCACGAGGAAGACCGCCCGCGGTTCCACCAGGCCTATGACGCCCATGTCGAGAGCCGCGGCACAAAACCCTTTGCGGTCGAGGTGCGCTATCTGCGCAAGGATGGCTCGGTGATCTGGGTCAAGAGCCGCGGGCAGGTCACCGACTGGAGCGTGGATCACCGTCCGATGCGGATGATCGGCGTGCATCAGAACGTCACCGACCTGCGCGAGCGGGAGGACGAGATCCAGCGCCGCGCCAATGAAATCCGCCGCTTTGCCTTTATTTCCGCCCATGACCTGAAACAGCCGCTCAATACCATCGAAAGCAGTATCGAGGCGCTGTTGGAGGAACTGCCGGACCAGCTCGACGATGAGGCCCGGGAACTGGTGGACTATCTGACCCGCGGCACCAACCGCCTGAAACGGCGGGTCGATGCGATCCTCGACTTTGCCCGCTTGCAGGACAAGGACGTCACGCTGGAACAGCTGGATCTGAACCGGATCGCCCGGGCCTCGGTGCAGGATCTGAAGGTGCCGATCGAACAGGTCGGGGCCGAGGTGATCGTCGAACCGCTGCCGCAGGCGCTTGGGGTGCCGGATCTGATCGCGCGGGTGTTGCAGAACCTGCTGAGCAATGCGCTCAAGTATCGCCACCCCGACCGGCCTTGCCGCATCACCATCGCTCCGCTGGCAACCGTCGATGGACGGGTCGGCGTGCGTGTGGATGACACCGGCATCGGCATCGCGGAAAAGGATCGCGAGAGCGTTTTTGAACTGTTTACCCGCTTGCATGTAGAATCCGAGGTCGAAGGCAGCGGCCTCGGCCTTGCCATGTGTGAAAAGATCATCTCGATGCACGGCGGCACCATCGAGGTGGTGGAGGCAGAGGGCGGCGGCTCCAGCTTCCGCTTCACGTTGGGAGAGGGATGACACCATGACAGCGCGCCCCAAGGTCCTTCTGGTCGATGACTGCGATGCGGATCGGTATTTCTTCAAACGCAGCCTGCGCAAGGTCGCGCCGGAGGCCGAAGTGGTGGAATTCACCTATGCTGAGGATGCGCTGACCTATCTCAAGACACCCGGGCGGGGGCAGGTGGATCTGGTGTTTGTCGACATCAACATGCCACGGCTGAACGGGTTTGAATTCGCCGATCACTATCAGGCGCTCTATCCCGAACTGCGGGGCCATGCGCGGCTGTTTGTCTGTTCTTCCTCGATCAACCCGGCCGACCGGCAGCGCAGCGAGGACCATCCGGTGATCGACGGGTTTTATGAAAAACCGGTTGGCAAGGCGCAACTGGGGTCCTTGTTGTAACATGGGACCGGCGCGTGCCCTGCCTCTGCTGCATTGGCGGCGCAGTGTCCGGGGGCTTGTCACCGCGCTCGCGCTGAGCATCGGCGCAGCCGTCGCGGCGGAGGACGCGCCGCGCTACGACAAGGTGGTGATGCCCTGGGGCAATGTGCCGCCGCTGCTGATGCGCGGCGAGGATGGCACGCCGACCGGGTTCGCGGTCGAACTGGCCCGGCTGGTCGCCGATGAGGTCGGGTTTGAACTGGAACTGAAATACTACGGACCGATCCCCGAGATTGCCGCCGCGCAGGCCAGTGGCGAGACCGACATGCTGGTGGCGGTGGGGATGGGGCCGGTGTTCCAGCCCACCAATGTGGCCTCACGCCCGATATCCGAGGTGCAGGTCAGGCTGGCGATCCCGGTTGAACGGGCCGACAGCTTTGACCCCGACAACCTCGCCGGGCTGCGCATCGGGGCGGTGCCACCGACCATCGCGGCAGATCCCGCCCTGTTTCCCGCCGCCACCCTGGTGGAGCAGCCAGGGCCGGAGGAGGCGCTGATCTCGCTCCTCAGCGGCGATGTCGACGCGGTTTCCTATCCGGTCAACGTGCTGTTTGCGATGACCCGCGCCACCCGGCTGGACGGGCGGATCGCCTTTGTCGGTGATCCCCTGAAGACGATCCAACGCGTCATCGTGCTGCACGAAAGCCGCGCCGAGCTGCTCGACCCCGTCAATGCCGCGCTCGAAAAATTCGAAGCCGACGGCACTCTGGAGCAGCTGCGCGCCAAATATCTGATCTCCAACCCGGCGCCGGTGCCCGACGTGCTGACCGTGGGGGTGCATCACGTGCCGCCCTTTGTCGACATGGCGGCGGATGGCACCGCCACCGGGTTCGGGGTGGAGGTGCTCGAAGATCTGATGGATCTGGCCGGCCTGCGGTTTCGGTATCAGCCCATCACTGACGAGGAGTTTGGTCAGGGCCCCCGCGACGGCGTTGCTGATATCGTGCCGATGATGGCCTGGAACGCAGCGCGCGAGACGCGGATGGATTTCACCTTTCCCACCCACCGGGTGCCGTTCTCGATCTTCACCCTTGCCGATGCGCCACAGCGGCCGCAGTCGCTGGATGACCTGCGCGGACTGCGGGTGGCGGTGGAGACCGGCAAGAACACCGCGCTTCTGGCCGAGAGCCACGGCGGACTGGATCTGATCTATGTCGATGGCAAGGACGGCACCATGACCGCGCTGCTCGATGGCCGGGCAGAGGCCACCCTGTCGCCGACCAACGCTTTCTGGAGCCATGTCACGCAGCGCGGCAACCGCGACCTGTTCCGCGCCAGCGCGCAGCCCTTCTATGTCAGCGAGTCGGGGCCCGCCCTGCGCCTCGGGCTTGGCGAGGTGCGGGAACGGCTGAATGCGGTGATCCCCGGCTATCTGATCTCCGACACCTATGCCGACCGGCAGGCCAAGTGGTTCGGCACCCCGGTGTTCTGGACGCCGCTGCGGCTGCGGCTGCTGATGGGCGGCATCGGTGCGCTGCTGGTGGCGCTGTTGGGGGTGGCGATCTGGCAGCAGGTGCAGCGCAGCCGGACCCAGGAACGCCAGGCCCGCCTGCTGCAACATTCGCGCCAGCTCGAAGGGCTGGTGGAGGAGCTGGAACGCTCCAACCGCGAACTGGACAGCTTTGCCGATATTGCCTCCCACGACCTCAAGGAACCGCTGCGGGCCATCCACTGGCAGATCCGCCAGCTGCAAGAGCAGAGCGAGACGCCGCCCGCCGCGGAAATCCGCCGCATCGAGGACCTCTGCGCCCAGATGGAGGCGACGATTTCGGCGCTCCTGAGCTCCTCGCAGCATCGCGGCCGGGGCAGCGCCCGGGTCGACATCGACGTCGAGGCGCTGGTGGAAGAAATCCGCGGCGAGCTGTCGGAACTGGCGCAGGCGACGGGCGGGCGCATCGTGGTGGAAACCCCCTTGCCACAGGTGAACGCCAGCCGCGCCAAGGCCAAGGTGGTGTTCCAGAACCTGATGGCGAACGGGCTGATCTACAACCGCGCCGCCACACCCGAGGTGCGGCTGGGCTATCTGACGCCGGACAGCCAGGACCACAGCGGGTTGGTGCATGTGTTCTATGTCCGCGACAATGGCATCGGCATCGCGCCCGAGGATCGGATGCGCTTGTTCGAACCCGGGGCGCGGGGCCAGTCGCCCCATGACCAGACCCTCCCCGGTGCAACCGGAAGTGGTCTGGGGCTTTCCTTTGCCAAGGAAATCGTGGAAAGCTATGGCCAGCTTATTACACTGGACAGCACAGTCGGCAGCGGCACCACCTTCTACTTCTCCTTGCCCAACGCGCGGGAGCAGGACGCTGGTGCTGCGGCGACGGCGACATTGGCGGACGCAGTATGACCAAGATCCTTGTTATCGACGACAGCCCGGAGGACACCCAGATCCTGTGTCAGCTCTGCGAGCAGATCCCGGGTACCGTGACCACCACCGAAGCCACCGGCAGCGACGGCGTGGCGCGGTTTGCCAAATGGCGCGCGGATTGTGTGCTGCTGGACTATCACCTGGCGGATAACAATGGCCTTTCGGTGCTGGCGGCCCTGAAGGCGCGCGACCCGTTTGTACCCGTGATTGTGCTCTCGGGACGCGGCAGCGAGGAGCTGGCCGCCGCCGCGATGAAGGCAGGCGCGACCCGCTATCTGACCAAACGCGGCCTGTCGCTGGACATGCTGCGCACGGCGGTGGAGGCGTCAATCCGCTGGATGCAGCATGCGGCGATGATGCGCCAAGAATAGCGCCCCGTCGCAAACGGGCACCTGATCCCGGCGCGCCCGCATTGGCGCGGGGCATATTGCAGAGAAATCAAAGCCCGTGTGATCTTCGCGGATCAAACCCGGCCCTTTGGCACGAAAAAGAAACGGGGCGCAGAACGCCCCGTTTGTGCTTCCGATCCTCATGTCGTCACCGAATAGGGACGCCCACCGGCCGGACCCGCGCGGCCCGGAGGGCAAACTCGCTGCGATGAGGCCATCGCCTGTCCGACAGCCCGTCAGCGCCAGCGTGCAGCGCTGACGGGCAACGGGGCGTCAGCTGCCGAGACCGGCTGCGGAACTCAGCTCGGCGCGGCTCTCGTCCAGAGCGCCGGAGGCCTGCATCTCGTCATAGGCCGCCTGCAACCGTTTGGCGAGCGCGGCACCGCCCTCCGCTTCGAGCGAGATCTGGAGGAAACCGCCAACGCCCATGATGGCGCTTTCGGTGGAGCCCAGTTGCGCCCGCTCTTCGGCAGAGAATTCCTGCTCCAGCAGATACTGTCCGACATATTCATCGACGATAAAGGCATCGATGCGCCCGCCCAGCAGCTTGCGGAAGTTGGAGGCATCATCCTTGGCGGTCTGGGTCTCGATCGACCCGTTTTCCACATTGGCCCAGAACACCGGCGTGTAGGAATAGCCGTGGGTGACACCGATCACCACGTCCTCCAGTTCGGTGACATCCTCGAATTCCGGCACCGGATTGTCGGTGCGATAGTAGAGCACGTTGCGGTCCAGCGTGAAGGGGCCGACCATCGCCAGACCGGTCTGGTCGGGACGCTCTCCCCAATAGCTCGACGCCTGCACCTGGCCATTGCGGGCCATCTCCAGCGCGCGTTTCCAGGGCATGTATTCGAATTCGACATCGAGGCCGGCGTGCTCGGCCACGCGGGTCACCAGCCCGTTGACCACGCCGTTGTTGGGCAGCGATTCCCCGGTGAAGGGCGCGTATTCACCGGTGGAGATCGTGATGGTTTCGGCATGGGCCGCCGTGGACAGCGCCACCAGCGCGCCGGTCAGGGTCGCAAGGATATGTTTCATGAGAGAGGTCTTTCGTTCACAGGATGGGGGACAGCGCCGCACGAGGTCAGAGGCGGCGCCGGGAGGAGGGGCCGATGGCCCGTCAGCTGGACGGGATGCCAGCGGCCGCATTCAGTTCGGTTTTCACCGCGTCGAGTTCGCCGGATTCGGCCAGCGCGTCATAGGCGGCTTGCAAGCGTGCCGCGATGTCGGCGCCGCCTTCGGCTTCGGTCGAGATCTGAAGATAGCCAAGCGCCTCGGCGACGGGTGTTTCCGATGCTGCGAACTGAGCCACTTCCTCGGGGCTGAAGTTCTGGTTCAGGAGGTCCCAGCCCACCAGCTCATTGATGATGAAAGCGTCGATGCGCCCCTTTTGCAGCTTCTTGAAGTTGGACAGGTCGTTTGACGCGGTCTGGATCTCGTAGGTGCCATCCTCGCCATGCGCCCAGAACGCCTCTGTGTAGGGGTAGCCCAGCGTGGCGCCAAAGGTGGTTCCGGCCAGATCGCCCAGCTCGGACCACTCCGGCAGCGGCGCATCGGCGCGGTGGAAAAAGACGATGCGGCCGTTGGACACCGGGCCCACTTCGATCAGGCCGCTCTGATCGGTCAGATCGTTCCAGTAGCTGGCACCGTGCATCTGACCCTGACGGGTGAGTTCAAGCCCGCGGTTCCACGGCATGTATTCAAAGCTGATCTCGACCCCGGCATCGGCTGCCAGACGCGAGACAAGACCGTTGACCACACCGCCATTGGGCAGTGCTTCGCCGGTCATCGGGGCGTATTCGCCGGTGGCAATGCGCAGCGGCTCCGCCATCAGCGGCGCGGTCATGGTGGCGAGGGCTAGGCCGAGGGCGCTCAGGGTTGTCTTCATGTCGTCTACTCCGGAGGTGGATTGTCGCAAAAATCGGTTTGGCGAAAGTCTCCCCCCAGATCCCTAACCAGCGGTTACCGGGGCAGGGGGGCAGCCGGGGATTTTTGTGCGGATTTGATTCGAGTGGCGCGTCGCTTTGAGGCCGTGACGATGCCGGAGGGTTGCACGCAGCGAATGGCTGCCTATTCAATAATGCAAACTTGGGTGGTTGAAATTGATCGAGCCAAACCCCAGTGGCACGATGTGCTAGGCGGAAAAGTGCCATAATTACAGCGCTCTCCACGATGTGAACTAACCCGTTCAGCTGGGTCGACTTTCAAGTCCTGTTCCCGAAATTCTTACATGATAGCTCAGGGTCCAGTCGGATCCGGGGATGGAGGATGGCCGACTGCAAATCGACTTTAGGAGACTCAGATCATGAGCACCAAAACCCTTGCGGCGGGCTCCAGCGCGCTCGCGCTGACAGCCCTCCTCGCCGCTCCTGCCGTTGCGGGCCCCACCTACACCTCGGACAATGGTGGCACCTTCCGCTGGTACGGTCAGCTCAACCTGACCTATCAGGGCTATGACGATGGCCAGGAAGACTACAACCGCTTCCTCGACAACGGCAACTCCGGGTCCCGCGTCGGCTTTTGGCTGGAGCAGCCCTTTGGCGAGAACACCCTGAAATTCCGCTTTGAAACCTCGCTGTCGCTGCGCTCGACAGATGGGGTGGACCAGAATGGTCAGGGCGACATCACCGACTGGACCCGCAGCGACCTGCGCCACGTCGACCTGCAATGGCACACCCCGCGCTACGGTACCTTCTCCATCGGTCAGGGTTCGATGGCGGCGGATGGTGCCACCGGGATCGACCTTTCCGGCACCGGTGTGGCGGCGAATACCTCCGTGGCGGATGCCGCCGGTGGCTACTTCCTGCGCAGCAGCACCGGCGCGCTGACCGGGATCGAGATCGGCGATGTCTTTGCCACCTTCGACGGCTCCCGCCGCGGCCGGGTGCGCTATGACTCGCCCGAATTCGCCGGCTTCACCGTCTCTGCGTCCTATGGTGAGGACATCCTGACCGAGGATGCGGACACCGAGCAGTATGACATCGCCCTGAACTACGAAAACGAGGATCTTGGTGATTTCACCGTGGCCGGTGCCCTGGCCGTGAGCTGGACCGACAAGGGCGGTTCCGACACGCGGGACACCATCGCCTCTGCTGCGGTTCTGCACGAGCCGACCGGCCTGTCGCTGAGTGCGGCCACCGGCGACCGCGACACCGGCGGCAACTATGGCTATGTCAAGCTGGGCTACACCGCGAATCTGGTCTCCGTCGGCGCCACCTCCTTCTCGGTGGACTATTATGACGGCTCCGATCTGGTCTCTGTCAACGACAGCGCGGAATCCTTCGGGATCGCGGCGGTGCAGAAATTCGACCGCCAGAACATCGAAGCCTATGTCGCCTACCGCGAGTATTCCTACGATGACACCTCGGCGACCACCTATCAGGACGGGTCTGCCGTTCTGGCCGGTGCCCGCTGGAAGTTCTGAGCAGAACATGTCAAGAGCGGTGCTCTGAATACGGATCGCCGGGCCGGGTGAGGGTTTTTACCTCGTGACCCGTGACTGGTTCGGTTGTTCGCATCACGCTGCGCCCCCCGGCTCCTCCCGGGGGGCGTTTGCATGTGGTCTGCGGCCCTCACGGCGTAAAAACGGGGGGAAAGCGCCGGTTTGGGGCGCTTCATGGGCGGATCGGGGCGGATGCCTCTTGCACCGCGCCGCGCGGGCCAATAGAAGGCCACAAATTGTCTGGGGGCGGAGCCTGCGCGCGCGCCCCGAATCTCTATGGGGAATATGATGCAGGTCACTGAAACTCTGAACGAAGGTCTGAAGCGCGGCTACGCGATCACCATTCCGGCAACCGAGCTGGAAGAGAAGGTCAACGCGAAACTGGCCGAAGCGCAGCCCGAGATCGAGATGAAGGGCTTCCGCAAGGGCAAGGTTCCGATGCCGCTTCTGAAAAAGCAGTTCGGTCCGCGCCTGATGGGCGAAGTCATGCAGGAAGCTGTCGATGGTGCGATGAACAAGCACTTCGAAGACTCCGGCGATCGTCCGGCGCTGCAGCCCGACGTCAAGATGACCAACGAAGACTGGAAAGAGGGCGACGACGTCAACGTCGAAATGTCCTATGAGGCGCTGCCCGAGATCCCCGAGGTCGACGTGTCCGACGTCGAGCTGGAAAAGCTGGTTGTCAAAGCCGAAGACGAAGCCGTGACCGAGGCGCTGGAAAACCTGGCATCCTCCGCACAGGAATTCGTGGCCCGCGAAGAGGGTGCCGCATCCGAGGATGGCGATCAGGTCGTGATCGACTTTGTCGGCAAGGTTGACGGCGAAGCGTTCGAAGGCGGTTCCGCCGAGGATTACCCGCTGACGCTGGGCTCCAACTCCTTCATCCCCGGCTTCGAAGAGCAGCTGGTCGGCGTGAAGTCTGGTGAGGAAAAAGACGTCACCGTGACCTTCCCAGAAGAGTATGGCGCAGAGCACCTCGCGGGCAAGGAAGCCATCTTCTCCTGCACCATCAAAGAGGTCAAAGCCCCGAAAGCGGCCGAGATCAACGACGAGCTGGCCAAGAAATTCGGTGCCGAGGATCTGGACCAGCTGAAAGGTCAGATCTCCGAGCGTCTGGAAGCGGAATATGCCGGTGCTGCCCGTCAGGTGATGAAGCGCGCCGCCCTCGACGCGCTGGCCGATCTGGTATCCTTCGACCTGCCGCCGAGCCTGGTTGAGGCCGAAGCCAAGCAGATCGCACACCAGCTGTGGCACGAGGAAAACCCGGACGTGCAGGGCCACGACCACCCGGAAATCGAGCCCACCGAAGAGCACAACAAGCTGGCCGAGCGCCGCGTGCGCCTGGGTCTGCTGCTCGCCGAAATGGGCCAGAAAGCCGAAGTCGAAGTGACCGACCAGGAAATGACCCAGGCGATCATGCAGCAGGCACGCCAGTACCCGGGCCAGGAACGCCAGTTCTTTGAGTTCATCCAGCAGAACGCCCAGATGCAGCAGCAGCTGCGTGCGCCGATCTTCGAAGACAAGGTCATCGACCTGGTATTCGATCAGGCGAAGGTCTCCGAGAAGGAAGTCTCCAAGGAAGACCTGCAAAAAGCCGTCGAGGCGCTGGAAGAAGAATAATCTCTGCTTCTTTGAGTTTTTGGAAAGAGCCGTCCGGTCCGGGCGGCTCTTTTTCTTTGTGCGACGGGGGCGTCGGCGCGGATTTTAGCGCGCGCCATCTTTGGCGCGGAGGCTGCGAATCATCTGCTCACGCAGATCGGCGCGGCTGCGATTTTGGCCCGGATATCTGCAACTGAAACCTTTCATGTTTGAAAATATTCAGTTGCTTCAACCATTTGGTGCGATTTCATCTAGTTCATTCAATTTTTTAGAGAAACCACCCCAAACGGTGGGGGCATCAATTTGCAGGTCGTGCCATTGCGGGGAAGGCATCGTTTTTTTCCCCTCATCGCCTGTCGGATTGGGGGTTTTCCTTTCCTCGCGAAAAAATCAAAAGTTGACGATATAAAAAAATTTCAAGGCAGCGCCTTCAAACGCATAAATCGTATCGGGACAGATCCATGCCAACGACCAGGATTCAGCGCCGCGTGAACATCCTTCTTGGGGCCAGCGTTGCCCTTATTTGTGCGGGTATGGTTGTGGTCAACCTGTCGCGCGGGACCTACCCGATGGCGGCCATTCTGGCGCTTGTGGTGCTGATCCTGGTGCTCGACCTCGTTGCGGCGCTGCGCCTGCAACGGCTGCCGGTCTCGATCAACCTTGTGCTCTGCCTGATCGGGGCGGCGATCGTGCTGGGGATCTGGCTGATCGGGCCGGAGACCGGTTTCTATGCTTTCCCGGCTGTGATCGGTGCCTTCCTGGTGTCGCGTGGGCTGTTCCCGCTGGTGTTCTCGCTGGTCTTCTGCGGCGGGGTTGTTTCCATGACGCTGTTCTCTGGTGGCGATTGGCCCTTTGCCATGCGGCTCTTCTTTGCGCTCAGCCTGTGCCTTGCCTTCCTGTGGTATGCCGCAATCCGCATCGACGAAGCGCAGAACCAGCTGGTCAGCGGCTGTATCCGCGACCCCCTGACCGGATGTTTCAACCGGCGCCACCTGGAGGCGGTGACCGAAATCGAGGATCTGTCCGACGCGGCCCTGATCCTGTTTGACCTCGACGATTTCAAGAGCGTCAACGACAACCTCGGTCATCCCACCGGCGACTATGTGCTGAAAGCGGTGACGATGCTGGTGCAGCAGGAATTGAGCCCCGGTGATCTCCTGTTCCGGCTGGGCGGCGAGGAGTTTCTGGTATTGCGGCCGTGCGGGGATCTGGCATCGGCACGCGCGCTTGCCGAACAGTGTCGCGCACAGCTCGAAGGCTCCGGCATTCTGAAGATGCGCAAGATCACCGCCACGTTCAGCTGCGCCGCCATCGCAGGGCAGGCCGATCTGATGCCAGCGCTGTGCCGGGCGGATGTGATGTTGCTCCGGGCCAAGCGCGACGGCCGCAATCGGGTCGCCTGACGCACAAGGGCCGCCCCGATATTTGCCGGGGCGGCCCCATTTGACCTGTCAGCCGCGGTGTCTGGCCGCGATCAGAGTTCGATCTTGAAGCGGGCAAACCCGTCCGGGCCATCGCCGGCCGGTGTGATCGGCACGCCGGGAACCGCATCCGCATAGTCCGCCGCCTTGGGGCCGGTGTCGAACAGCACCGAGGTGCCGGGCAGGGGCGCAAACCGCCAGTTGCCGTCTGCCTTGGGGCTGATGGTGCCCTGTTCCACGATATAGCGCACGATCACATCGCGGTTGGTGTCGGGGCCTTCGAACACAACGGTATCGCCCATCGCCCCGGGGAAGCTGCCACCGCCGCCAGCGCGATAGTTGTTGGTGGCAATGATGAACTCCTGCGCGGGATCAATGGGGGCACCATTGAATTCGAGGTTCACGATCCGGTTGGTGTCCGGGTTGATGACCTCGCCCTTGGAAGTGAACATCGGCGGCTGGCTCAGGTCGATCTGATAGGTCACCCCGTCGATCACATCAAAGTTGTAGCTGGGGAACTCCGGGTTCAGCAGCACCTGATCCGCCTTGCCGGGCTCAATCTGATTGAACATGCCCGCCGAGCGCTCCAGCCAGTCCTTGACCTGCTGGCCGGTGACCTTCACCGCGCGCACGGTGTTGGGATAGAGGTAGAGATCGGCGACATTCTTGATCGCCACATCGCCCACGGGGACATCGGTGTAATACTCCGGCCCGCCTCGGCCGCCAGCCTTGAACGGGGCGGCGGCGGAGAGGATTGGCAGGCCCTCATATTCCGTGCCCTTGAGCATCTGTTCGATGTACCAGGTCTGCGCGATCGACACGATCTGCACCGATGGATCATCCGCAACCAGCGCAAAATAGCTGTGCAGCGGCGCGTCCGTCTTGCCCACCGCGCGGCGCACATAGGCCAGTGTGGCGTCATGGTCTGCCTGCACCGCGTCAAGCACGCTCTGGTCGCTGTCGACAAGGGCGGTGACGCTGCGGTCCTCGTTGCGCTTGGAAATGGGCCGCGCTTCGGAGGCATGACCCACAACGCGCCAGCCGTTGCCGTCGCGTTCCAGCATCAGGTCGATCAGCCCCATATGGCTGCCCCAATAACCGCCCATGACGGCGGGGGTGCCGTGGATGGTGCCCTTGTCGGCATCCACACCCGCAAAATCCGCATAGGTGGAGGAGGGGAACACCAGATGGCTGTGTCCGGTCATGATGGCGTCAATGCCCTCAACCGCTGCCAGCGGAACCGAGGCGTTCTCCATCCCCTCGCTCAGCTCCGCAGAGCCGATGCCGGAGTGCGACAGCGCGATAATGATGTCAGCGCCTTTCTCCTTCATCTCGGGCACATAGGCGCGGGCGCAGTCGACGATGTCACGCGCCTGCACGTTGCCCTCCAGATGCTTGCGGTCCCAGTTCATCACCTGCGGCGGCACAAAGCCGATCAGGCCGATCTTGATCGGATGGGTGTTGCCAGCGCCATCGGTCAGCGTGCGCTCCAGCATCACATAGGGCGGCAGCAGCGTCTCATCCTCGCGCGGGGAGGCGCCCATCTTTTTGGCGACATTGGCACAGACCACCGGGAACCCGGCCCCGGCCAGCGATTTCATCAAAAAGGATATGCCGTAGTTGAATTCGTGATTGCCGAGGGTGGAGGCATCGTAGCCCACTGTGTTCATCGCCGTGATCACCGGATGCTGATCGCCGTCCTTCATGCCGCGTTCATAGGCGATGTAATCGCCCATCGGGTTGCCCTGCAGGAAGTCGCCATTGTCCAGCAGCAGCGTGTTGGTGGCCTCGGCGCGGATGTCGTTGATCAGGGCCGCGGTCCGGGCGAGGCCGACCGTGTCCACGGGTTTGTCGCCGTAATAGTCATAAGGAAACACATGCACGTGCAGGTCGGTGGTCTCCATCAGGCGCAGGTGCACCTGCCCGGCGGCCGCCTGAACGGAAAACGGATGCAGGGCAATCAGCCCGGCGCCGGCGCTGCCGGCAAGAAAGGACCGGCGATCAAGTTGAAGCGGCATGTTCTACTCCTTGAAATCAAATCAACCCCCGGGAGTGGGGGCCTGCGCAATGTCGTAGCCAAGTCATGTGACGGCTATATTGCAGCAGGCCAGATTTTGACCTTGTGGTCAAAGAATTTGACATCCGGGAGCGCGTATCGCGGACAGGCGATGACGGAACCGGCTCAGCGCAGGCCCGTTTCGCGCAGCATGCCACGCCGCTTCGCCTCATAGTAGTAGCCGCGCGAATAGTGTTTGACCGCCGTGTCCTGGCTGCCGTCAGAGATCAGCCAGGCGCCGCGCAGATACCGCACCGCGTATTTCAGGTTGGTATCGGCATCCAGCAGGTCCTTCGGCTGGCCCCGGAACCCCATGGAGCGCGCAGTGGCGGGCAGGATCTGCAGCAGCCCGTAATAGGGCCGGTTGGTGGCCCAGGGGCGATGGGTGCTCTCGCGCACTGCCAGCCGGTGGACCAGGCTGCGCGGCACCTCATAGTGATCGGCCCAGTAGTTGATCTTTTGCCGCAGCTCCGGGGTTTCATTCGGATAGAGGGGCGGGCTGTAGGCGCGCGTTGCCGTTTCGGTGCGTGCGCAGCCCGCCGCGGAGCTGAGGGAAAAGGCCGCCAAAGTCCAAAGCAGGTGACGACGATGCATGGGGGGCTCTTTCGATTGTTGCTGCGGCGCCAGATTAGCCGGGATTTCAGATGCAGCAAGACCCGCGCCGGCAGCAGGGCGGAGCTTTGCCGATCCCGGCGATGGCACAGCATCCTGCGTACTGTCGCCCGCGGTGCACGGGCTCAGGGGACAGTGACCCCGAGCCTGGACTGGGCTGAAGCCGGGGTTGGAGCTCTGTTTAATTTTCAGCAATAGCGCGATGAAATTGCATCTCTTTTTCGTCGATTAGGAGATCATTCAGCTGTGTTAAAATTGTAGGAATGAGGGTGGGCGGCATTAATCTCTCGGTAAGAAGATTTATGCCAGTGTAACGGTGCATCTGGTGACAGGTGGCGCTGACGCCGCGAGGCGTAAGGCAGGTTTAGGACGGGACCACTCGCCCCCGTGTAACGGGAAAACCTGAATAAAGGACAGATAACAAATCACTGTCCTGCCATTGAATAAGGTGCTCTATGTCCAGCATTCTGACCAACAACGGCGCAATGGTTGCGCTGCAAACCCTGAAGTCCGTCAACGACGACCTCAACGAAACCCAGACCAGCATCTCCACCGGTAAAGAGGTGGGCTCTGCCAAGGATAACTCCGCAGTCTGGGCGATTTCCAAGACCATGGAATCCGACATCGCCGGTTTCGAAGCGATCGAAGAAGGCCTCGCCGTGGGCGAAGCCACCGTTGCGGTTGCCTCTGCCGGTGCCGAACAGATCGTTGAAAAACTGACCGAGATGAAGGAACTGATCGTCTCCGCTCAGTCCGAGAACGTGGATCATGCCACCATCCAGACTGACATCGACTCCAAGGTTGAGCAGGTCAACGCGATCATCTCTGCGGCCCAGTTCAACGGTGCAAACCTGCTGGCCTCCGATATCGACGGCAACACCACCACGCAGATGGGCGTTCTTGCGTCGCTTGACCGCGTTGGCGCTGGCGGCGCCGTGTCTGCCGTGGAAATCACCATCGACACCGTCGACTTTGAATCCAGCCTCGACCTGGCGTCCATGACCCAGATCACCGACTCCGCTTCCGCGGCCTCCGCTCTGGGTGAGATCGAAACCTATCTGCAAACCGCCATCACCGGCGCTGCGGCTCTGGGTGCGGATGCGGCCCGTCTGGAAGACCAGTCCGAGTTCGTGGGCAACCTGGTCGACTCCATGACCCAGGGTGTGTCGACCATGACCGACACCAACATGGAAGAGGCGTCCGCCCGATTGTCGGCTCTGCAGACGCAGCAAGACCTGGCCACGCAATCGCTGACGATCGCGAATGAAGCGCCAAGTTCGCTCTTGCAGCTGTTCCGATAAGTCTCGCTGAGACACGGTAAAACAGCCGCCGGTCCCCCAGGGGGCCGGCGGTTTTTGCGTGTGGTCGCGATGCCTCGGGCAATCATCGTAAAGATCCTGCAAACAGCGGTCTTTGGCGTTAACTCCGCAGTAAGGCTTTGAGCGTATAGTTGAAGCGCATCGCGGCAGGCAGCTGCGCGGATGGCGCCGCACCCGGCAACGGGCGGCAGTGTCGGAATGGGCACGGAGCGATCCCTGAAGCGGGGTCTACACCTGCGGGACCAAAACTGTCCCATGCGATGGAACCCCATCATGTCCAGTATCCTGACGAATTCCGGGGCGATGATTGCCCTGCGCACCCTGAAGACCATCAATGGCGATCTGACCGATGTGCAGACCTCCATTTCCACCGGCAAGCGGATCGGATCGGCGAAGGACAATGCCGCCGTCTGGGCCATTGCCAAGACGATGGAATCCGATATTGCCGGTTTCCGCTCGATCGAGGAGGGGCTCGCACTGGGCGAGGCCACCGTGGCGGTTGCCTCTGCCGGAGCCGAGCAAATCGTTGAAAAACTCACCGAAATCAAGGAACTGATCGTCTCTGCCCAGTCGGAGAACGTGGATCACGACACCATTCAGACCGACATCGCCTCCAAGGTGGAGCAGGTCGAAGCGATCATTTCCGCAGCCCAGTTCAATGGCGCCAACCTGCTGGCGGCGGATCTGGATGGCAGCGGTGGCACCCAGCTGGGGGTGCTGGCCTCGCTCAACCGGGTGGGGCCGGGCGGCGCGGTGACGGCTCAGGAAATCACCATCGACTCGGTAAATTTCACCTCCAACCTCGACCTCGCCAGCAGCCTGACCACGATCACCGACACCGCCTCTGCCGCCTCGGCGCTGAGCGAAATCGAAAGCTTCCTGCAGACTGCGATCAACGGCGCCGCCGCGCTTGGGTCCTCTGCCGCGCGGCTGGAGGATCAGTCCGAATTTGTCGGCCGTCTGGTGGATTCGATGGTGCAAGGCGTCTCTGCCATGACCGATACCGATATGGAGGAAGCCTCTGCCCGACTGGCGGCCTTGCAGACCCAGCAAGAACTGGCGATCCAGGCGCTGACCATTGCCAATCAGGCGCCGCGCCTGTTGTTGCAGCTGTTCCGGCAGTAGAGACAGATCCGCGCCGGTCTGATCCCGCGCAGCACATGGACCCCGACAAGAAAAGGGCCGCCCGATGATCCGGGCGGCCCTCTATTTAGGTCACAACATCCGATCGCGGGGATCAGGCGTTGGTTTCGTCCTCTGCGGCCGGAGCCGGTGCATCGCCTTCGTCGTCGTCGGAAGCGGCGCTGCCGATGTCGTCGAAGAGTTCGGAGATTTCGAACTCTGCTGCGGCTTCTTCTTCAGCGGCCAGTTCCTGGATCGACTTGCCGGAGGCCTGCAGCTCCGCTTCCTCGGGGGAGCGCGCAACGTTCAGCTCGACGGTCACCATGACCTCGGGGTGCAGGTGCACTTCTGCGATGTGCAGGCCCAGGGTCTTGATCGGCTCACGGATGATGACCTGCTTGCGGTCCACCGAGAAGCCTTCTTCGGTTGCAACATCAGCCGCGTCACGGGTGGTGACGGAGCCATAGAGGTTGCCACCATCGGAGGCCTGACGAATCACGACGAACTGCTGGCCGTCGAGTTTCTCGCCGAGGGCTTCTGCTTCTTTCTTGGTCTCCAGGTTGCGCGCTTCAAGCTGCGCTTTCTGGGCTTCAAAAGCTGCGATGTTGGCGTCAGACGCGGTCTGCGCCTTGCCCTGCGGCAGCAGGTAGTTGCGGGCAAAGCCGGGCTTTACGTCAACGACGTCGCCCATCTGGCCGAGCTTCGCAACACGTTCAAGAAGGATAACTTGCATGGATCAGGTCTCCTTACTTCACGGCGTAGGGCAGCAGGGCGAGGAAGCGGGCGCGCTTGATAGCACGGGCCAGTTCACGCTGCTTCTTTGCCGAAACGGCGGTGATACGGGAGGGCACGATCTTGCCACGCTCAGAGATGTAGCGTTGCAGCAGACGAGTGTCCTTGTAATCGATCTTGGGCGCGTTCTCACCAGAGAACGGGCACACTTTCCGGCGGCGGAAAAATGGTTTGGCTGCCATGGTTTAGCGTCCTTTTCTCAAGCGTTAGATCAGCGGCGCTCGCGACGGTTGTCGCGTTCGTCACGTTTCTGCATCTGGACCGAGGGGCCTTCGGCGTGCTCGTCGACCTTGATGGTCAGGACGCGCATCACGTCGTCATGCAGGCGCATCAGGCGTTCCATTTCCTGAACAGCCGCTGCCGGAGCATCGGAGCGCAGGAAGGCATAGTGGCCCTTGCGGTTCTTGTTGATCTTGTAGGCCATCGTCTTGACGCCCCAGTACTCGTTGTCGACCAGCTTGCCGCCGTTGTCGGACAGAACAGCACCGAAGTGTTCGATGAGGCCTTCAGCTTGCGAGTTGGACAGGTCCTGACGCGCAATCATGACATGCTCATAGAGTGGCATGCGAACTCCTGTTTGTGTCTGGGCGCATTTCATAGGCAGGGCATAATCGCCTTCCGCTGCCCCACCACGAGAGTCTGCGCGGATCCAAAGATACGGAAGGAGGCTTCCCCTTAGACGTCTTTGTTCCCCGGCGCAAGCGGCCTGTTGCAACGGCGCGGCCGGATGGGCCGGGGGCGGGCGCGAGAATTCCCAAAGCCTGCCACACTGCCGCCCCAATCCGGCGCGAGAAATTGGTTAACAGAGTGTTAACGGCGGGTCTCACACCTGCCGGAGCTGGAAAGGATAACCGCCATGACCGCGATTGACCAGAATGTGCTCGACTTCAGCCGTGTCGCCCCGCTGGACCATGTCCCCGGCGTGCAGGCGACAGCGCCGACGCAGGTCAATATCCGGCCCGGCGGGTCCGTATCTGCCATGGTGCTGCGCCTGCTCGGCGGCTGCATGGTGTTGGCCTCCACCGGTCTCTGGCTGGTGCCCGAGGCCGGTGCGGACCCGCAGATGGCGCTGATCCGGGTCGGGATTTCGGTGTTCCTGCTGTTCTTCGGTCTGTGTCTCTTGCTGCTGCGCGAACAGACGCCGCAGCCGGAGTTCCAGTTCGACGCCCAGCGCGGCGAGATGCGGATCGAAGAGGTTCGCGCCGATGGTCGCGCGCGGGTGCTGGTGCGGCGCAGCTACGACAGTCTTGGCGCGGCGCGGTTCACCAGCAAGAGCGTGCAGCTGCTGGAGGCTGACGGCACCCTGTTGATCGAGCTGCCGCTGGAAGGGCGCGGCACGCGCAAGCTGCTGTTGACGCAGCTGCGGCCGCATCTGCGGGTGATCGGATAAGCCCGGTCCCCGCCGCCGCTGCCGTTTTGCCGCCCCACATTCTCTGACATTCGCGTGAGCCGCCCGCTTTCCCACAGGAAATTGCGGGCGATGTCATATAGATCTGCGGCGACTGCGAATAAATCCGCAGGGTCGGGTGTTCATTTTCCAACACCCGATGTTGGGTTTTGCGGACTAGCTGACGCCACCCGCATGGCCGACATTACGACCATCAAACCATGACACTGGAGCCCAGACCCATGAAAAAGATCCTGCTTGCCGCTGCATTGATCGGCACCACCGCCGCCACCTCCGCCTTTGCCGCGCCGGAAAAATACACGCTTGATGCAAGCCACAGCCAGATCCTGTTTAGCTACAACCACCTTGGCTATTCCACCACCTACGGCCTGTTTTCCGGTTTCGAGGGCGACATCATGTTCGACCAGGAAGATCCCGCGAATTCGTCGGTTTCCGTGTCGATGCCGGTGAAATCCATGCTGACCGGCTGGGAAGCCCGCTTCAACCACTTCATGTCCGATGATTTCTTCGGCGCCACCGATGACGAGATGGTGACCTTCACCTCCACCGGCATCGAAGTGACCGGCGAAGACACCGCCAAGATCACCGGCGACCTGACCCTGAACGGCGTGACCAAATCGGTGGTGCTGGATGCCAAGCTGAACCAGGCGGGCGAGCACCCGATGGCGAAAAAGCCCTGGGCCGGTTTCGACGCCACCACCACGCTGGTGCGCTCCGAATATGACCTGGGCCAGTTCGCGCCCTTCGTCGGCGACGAGGTCGAAGTGAAGATCTCCGTCGAGGCGATGAAAGCGGAATAATCCCGCCCATCGTTGTGATGCTTTTGACCATCGGTCCTGACCTCAGGGCCGGTGGTTTTCTTTGTGCCCGGGCGCTGCGGATCACGCGGACAGGGGCTGATTGCACAGGTCGCCCGCCGTTGTATCGGACGAGCGCCGGGGAACAGCAGCAACTTGATACAAATGCCCTGCGTATCGCGCATAGTTCCGGCGCGTGCGTTAAGTGATCGTTAGCCGCCGTTGGACAAGGCTCTGGGGCAGTCATTTGACCGTAGCCATCGACCCAGGAGTCTGCCCCATGTTCAATGCCCGCCCCATCCTTGCTGCCCTGACGCTTGCCGTGACCCAGATCCCGGCCTTTGCCCATGCCGAGGACCTGACCATCCTGGCCGGGGACCTGCCGCCGATGTTCAACGCGGATGGCACCGGGCGCGAGGCCGAGGTCATCACCACCGTGATGGAGCGCTGCGGTCACAGCGTCACCTTCGAGATCCAGCCCTTTACCCGGCACTGGAAAACCTATGCCAACGGCAAGGGCGACGGGGTCGCCACCGTCCCGCTCGGCATGCCGCTCGACGGGGTCCAGTCCGACGCCTACATCCAGTATCAGAACGGCGTGTCCTCGCTGTCGGAGGCGGGCGCGGGCTATGCGGATCTTTCGGCGCTTTCGGGCCAGTCGGTGATTGCCTTCATGGGCGCATCAGAGATCATCCCGGGGCTGAAGGACGCGGTGCCGAGCTTCAAGAGCTACAAGGAAATAGCCGATCAGATCGGCCAGAGCCGGATGATCTTTGGTCATCGCGTGGATGCGGTGATCGGCGACGGCATGATCTTTGCCGAATACAACCGGCAACTGCGCGAACAGGCCGACCTGATGTTCGATCCAAATCAGGACGTGACTTTTCAGGCGATCTTTGCGCCCTCTGACTACGGCATGAACTTCCGCACCGAAGCGCTGACGGAGGATTTTAACCGCTGCTATGGCGAGGCCAAGGCCGACGGGACGCTGGATGCGATCAATCAGAAATGGGCCGAACGCTATCGCGACACCCTCGGCACCCAGTATCTGGGCTACTGATCCCGCGCATCAGGATTGATTTCACCGCCGCACCCGATCCGGGGCGGCGGTGTTTCCTTGATTGCAAGTCGGGTCAGTCTGCGCGCGTTGCCGTCAGATCGACCGTGATCTCCACGCCAAAGCCCAGCGTTGCCTCATCCTGTGTGCCGGTTCCGATGTTGAAATCCAGCCGGTTCACCTCCGTGCGCCCGGACATGGTGGCTGTGTCGCCATCGAGCGTGAGGGTGAAGGGCAGGGTGGTGGGCACCGACTGGTCGCGGATGGTCAGCGTGCCCTGGGCCTCGTACTGATCACCCTCAATCTGGACGATCTCGGCGGTAAAGGTTGCGGTGGGATAGGTGTCCGCGGCGAAGTAATCCGCCCCCATCGCCTGATCGGTCACCGACCCCAGGGTCAGCGAGGGGATCGTGATCGTGACCTCCACATCGCCGGCCGGGCCGGGGGTGGCGGGCTCTTCGAAATTGATATTGGCGTTCCAGTCCGCAAACGTGCCGCTGACGGTGCTGCCCATCTGCACGACCTCGATCCCGAGGCTGCCGTCCTCAACCGCCCAGCCCGAGCCCTCTGCCGTCTGGCGCGCGGTTTCGGCCCCCGTGGCCCCTGTGGCCGAGACCGGGTGAGACTGCATGAACAGCGCGGTGCTGCCGCCGATCACCCCGATCCAGACCAGCAGTGCGGTCAGAAACGGCAGCGCGGAATGCGCCTGCGCCGGCGGTTCCGGCAGCGCACGGGTGCCGGGCGCCATCCGCAGCAGGGTGCTGTCCTTGTCGATCACATGGTGCTTCAACGCGCCCCCAACATGCGCCAGCAGCGTCGCCCCAAGCAGCAGCATGGTGTAATAATGCACGGTTGCCGAAAGCTCCGAGACCAGCTCTGATTTCGGCACCAGCGGCAGGTTCTGCCCGAACGGCCACCAGATCGGCGCAAACCCGTCGGTGGCGGCGTGGTGAATCCAGCCTGACAGCGGCACGATCACCATGGCACCATAGAGCACCCAATGCGCGGTCTCCGCGGCCCAGGTCTCCAGCTTGCGATCCGGGTGCAGCAGGCCCGGCTTTTCCTGCGTCAGCGCCCAAAGAATGCGCAGCAGCGCGGTAAAGAACACCGCAACCCCGACGGTCTTGTGCAGCGAAAACAGCAATGTGGCGCGCGCGATCATGGCCTGCGCGCCGTCGAACTCCGGGCTCTGGATCTGATGGGCCAGCTCATTGGCGAAATAGCCCAGCGGAAAGGCCGAGAGGATCAGCAGGGCGGTCAACCAGTGAAAACTCTTGGTGATCGCGCCGTAGCTGTTGGAGGTGTTGCTGCGGGACATGGGACTTGGGTCCTTGTTTTGGGGTCTGTTGTTGGCGTCAAAGGTAATAACACCGCAGCGGGGTTCAATATTCACCGCCCTTCACGGATGCACATTACCCCTGCGTGCACACGGACGTGGTATTTCGCGGCACCGAATGCTTGTACGCAACGTCAGCCCCGTCTAAACCACCGGGAACGACAGTTTCATGAATGAGGACAGCCATGTCGATCGCATTCGTTTTCCCGGGCCAGGGCGCCCAAACCATCGGAATGGGCAAGGCGCTGGCCGAGGCCTACCCGGCGGCACAGGCCGTCTTTGACGAGGTGGACGCGGCCCTGGGCGAAAGCCTGAGCAGCCTGATCTGGGAGGGCGATATCGAGACGCTGACCCTGACACAGAACGCCCAGCCCGCGCTGATGGCCACCTCCATGGCCGCGATGCGCGCGCTGGAGGCCGAGGGGGTCAGCATCGACAAGGCGGCTTTTGTGGCCGGTCACTCCTTGGGCGAATATTCCGCCCTGGCCGCCTCCGGCGCGCTCAGCCTTGCCGACACGGCACGCCTGTTGCGCACCCGGGGGCAGGCGATGCAAAGCGCCGTGCCGGTCGGTGTTGGCGCAATGGCGGCGCTCCTGGGGCTGGACTTTGAGACGGTGAAAGCCGTCGCCGCCGAGGCCGCCGCCGAGGGCGAGGTGGTGCAGGCCGCCAATGACAATGATCCCACGCAGGTGGTGGTCTCCGGCCACAAGGCCGCGGTGGAGCGTGCCGCCGAGATCGCCAAGGAAAAAGGCGCCAAACGCGCTGTGATGCTGCCGGTCTCCGCTCCCTTCCACTGCGCCCTGATGCAGCCCGCCGCCGATGTGATGGCCGAGGCACTTGCAGGCGTGGAGATCAAGGCGCCTGCGGTGCCGCTGATCGCCAATGTACGCGCTGATGCGGTCACAGATCCCGACACCATCCGCCAGCTTCTGGTGGAACAGGTCACCGGCTCGGTACGCTGGCGCGAGAGCGTCGCGGCCATGGCCGCGAAGGGCGTCACCGAATTCTGGGAAATCGGCGCGGGCAAGGCGCTTTCGGGCATGATCCGCAAGATCGACCGCGCCCTTGCCTCAAAACAGGTCGGCACCGACGCCGACGTCAAGGCCGTGAGCGGCGCATAATCCATAAGGAAGAGACAGACATGTTTGATCTGACAGGTAAGAACGCGCTGATCACAGGCGCATCCGGTGGCATCGGTGGCGACATTGCGCGCGCTCTCCACGCAGCGGGGGCGACTGTTGCGCTGTCCGGCACCCGGCCCGACCCGCTGCACGCGTTGGCCGAGGAGCTTGGCGAACGGGCGCATGTGGTGACCTGCAACCTCTCCGACGCCGAGGCCGTCGAGGCGCTGCCCAAGCAAGCCGCCGAAGTCATGGGCTCCGTTGATATCCTGATCAACAACGCCGGCATCACCAAGGACAACCTCTTCATGCGGATGAAGGACGAGGAATGGCAGAGCGTTCTGGACGTGAACCTCACCTCCACCATGCGCCTGTGCCGGGGCGTGCTGCGCGGCATGATGAAGGCGCGCTGGGGCCGGATCGTCAATATCTCCTCCATCGTTGGCGCCACGGGTAATCCCGGTCAGGGCAACTATGCCGCCTCCAAGGCCGGTATGATCGGCATGTCCAAATCGCTGGCCTATGAGGTCGCCAATCGCGGCATCACTGTGAACGCGGTTGCACCCGGGTTCATTGCCACCGCGATGACCGACAAGCTCAACGACACTCAGAAAGACGCGATCCTGACCCAGATCCCGGCGGGCCGTATGGGGGATTCGAAAGAAATCGCCGCCGCCGTGCTCTATCTGGCATCTGACGAGGCCGCCTATGTGACCGGCACCACGCTGCACGTCAACGGCGGCATGGCGATGCTCTGATCGCCACGACGGCTGATCGGGGAAAGGCCGCGCCGGAAACGGTGCGGTCTTTTTGCATGTTTTCAAACCCTTGGCTGACGTCGCGGCAGGGGGCGCTGCATCGCGGCGACACTCGGGGGTTGTTCGCCCAGCGTGCAGGGGCCAGTGTGACCGCAGGGGGCAACGGCCACGCAGGCACCGCGCTTTAACGCAACCGAAATGATTTGCGTCGGCTTGTGTCTGTGCTATAGGCCCCCCATCTTTCGTCTTGGCAGGCTGCTCGCCTTGCCAGCACGACCCGTTTCCGGACGGGACCCCACCGCCCGCTTGGGCAACAACCAACCCTCCCGAGTGGGCAAGGGCAGAACCGGGCTCTTGTGGCCCTGAAAAAAACGAGGAATAGACATGAGCGACGTCGCAGATCGCGTGAAAAAGATCGTTGTAGAGCACCTGGGTGTGGAAGAAGACAAGGTGACCGAAAGCGCCTCCTTCATCGACGACCTCGGCGCAGACAGCCTCGACACCGTTGAGCTGGTCATGGCGTTCGAAGAAGAGTTCGGCATCGAGATCCCGGACGACGCAGCCGAGACCATCCAGACCTTCGGCGACGCCGTGAAGTTCATCTCCGAAGCGTCCTGATCGGGCCTTTTCGAGAGACCTCACGATTTCGTGATTAAAGAAGCGGCGCTTTCCTGCGGAAAAGCGCCGCTTTTTGTTTGCTGGTGCAGAATTTGACGTTCGTCTCACGCAGACAAGCGATCACAAACGCGCCGCATCATGCTATGCTCATAATCATTATGAGAACAATCGGAGACGACGGAGCATGATGATTTATCCCACAATGGAACTGCTGGATGGCCGCTGCGTGACCCTGGACAAGGGGAACCTCGACGCGCCGATGATCTGGCATGTTGATCCGGTCGAAACGGCAAAGGGATTTGCCGAGGCCGGGGCCGAGTGGATGCATCTGACCGATTTCAATGCGCTGCAAGGCGACACCTCCAATGACGAGCTGGTGGCGGAAATCATCCGCACCGCGGGTGTTCCGGTCCAGCTTGGCGGCGGTATCCGCTCGCGCGAGCGGGCGGAATACTGGATCGAGAAGGGCGCCGGGCGTGTCGTCATCGGCACCATGGCCGCCTATGATCCCGCCGCGGTTGCGGAGCTGGCTAAATACCACCCGGATCAGGTCGTGCTGGCGCTGGACGTCTGGCAGGGTCAGGTGATGACCGAAGGTTGGCGCAAATCCGGCGCCTGGACGCCCGAAGCCTTTGTCGATGCCTTTGAGAATGTGCCCTTTGCCGGGATCCTGGTCACCGACATCGACAGCGACATGAGCGATCTGGACGCCCAGCTTGGTCTGATCTCCAGCCTCGCGGCGCAGGCCAAATCGCCGGTCATCGCCAGCGGCGTGGTGCGCACCGTGGATGATATCGCGCGGCTCAAGTATGTGCAGAACATCGCAGGCGCGCTGGTGGGCCGGGCCTTGTTCAACAAGACCGTCACGCTCGAAGAGGCGCTGGCCACTGCACAGCCCGAAGCCGAACCGGTGGCGGAGTTCCTCTGATCCACGCGCTGACCGGGCTGATCAGGTCGATCAGGGGTTGAAGGCGCCGGTGGGTCTGGCGTAACGGCGAATTTTTGGGGGCGGAGGCGCGACAGGCATCCGGCCCCTCTCAACCGGCGCGGCCCGATGCACGTGTCGGGGTGGTCCCTTTGGTCGCGCCCCGTCTGCGGCCATGCGGGTGATAGGACCGCAATAGAACTCACTGACTCTACAGATCCCATCCCGAACAAAACACAGGCCGCAGGCGATTTTTCACCTACGGCCTGTTTTGATGAAAGAGCCTCATGTGGGGGAACCCTGGTTCTTTGCTTCGTCCAAGGACCACTGTCCGACATCAAGCTTACCAAAGCCTTACACCCTGTGGAAAACTCGCCGAGATTTTACGCAAATCTGCCCGAAAAGCGCGGCGGGCTTCCCGCTCTTGCACATTTTGGCCATTCCAAGGTAATTGGATGGACGAATTGCTGAAGCGCTAAGGAGAGCAAGGAATGCGTCGAGTAGTTGTTACCGGACTGGGCCTGGTGACCCCCCTGGCATCCGGGGTCGAGGAAACCTGGTCGCGGCTCCTGGACGGGCAGTCCGGCGCCGGTCCGATCACCCTCTTTGATGCAGAGGCCAGCGGTGTCACCACCACCTATGCCTGCGAAGTGCCGCGCGGTGATGGCACCGAGGGCACCTTCAACCCCGATGACTGGGTGGTGAAGAAAGACCAGAAGAAGATCGACGACTTCATCCTCTACGGCATTGCTGCCGCGGAAATGGCGGTCAAGGATGCGGGCTGGACCCCCGAGGACGAGGAAAGCCTCCTGCGCACCGGCGTGATGATCGGCTCCGGCATTGGTGGGCTCAGCTCCATCGCCGACACCGCCGTGATGATCAAGGAAAAGGGCCCGCGTCGCGTCTCTCCCTTCTTTATCCCCGGCGCGCTGATCAACCTGATTTCCGGTCAGGTCTCCATCCGTCACGGCTTTAAAGGGCCGAACCACTCGGTCGTGACCGCCTGTTCCACCGGTGCGCATGCCATTGGCGACGCCTCCCGCTTGATCAAATCCGGCGACGCGGACGTGATGATCGCAGGCGGTGCCGAGGCGGCGATCTGCGAGATCGGCATCGCGGGCTTCAACGCCTGCAAGGCGCTGTCGACCAAATATGCTGATGATCCCACCAAGGCATCGCGCCCCTATGACGCGGACCGTGACGGTTTTGTCATGGGCGAGGGCGCCGGCATCGTGGTGCTGGAGGAATACGAACACGCCAAGGCACGCGGCGCCAAGATTTACGGCGAGGTTCTGGGCTACGGCCTGTCGGGCGATGCCTACCACATCACCGCCCCCTCCGAGGACGGCGAGGGCGGCGAACGCTCGATGCGCGCAGCACTGGCCAACGCGGGTTTGAGCGCGTCGGACATCGACTATATCAACGCGCATGGCACCTCCACCATGGCGGATACCATCGAGCTGGGCGCGGTCGAGCGTCTGCTGGGCGATCATGCGCAGAACGCCACCATGTCCTCGACCAAATCCGCCACCGGCCACCTCCTGGGTGCGGCGGGCGCGATCGAGGCGATCTTCTCCATCCTCGCGATCCGCGATCAGGTGGCGCCGCCGACCATCAATCTCGACACCCCCGCGGTGGAGACCCCGGTCGACCTGGCCCCCAATGCAAAACGCGAACGCGAGATCAACGTGGCGCTGTCGAACTCCTTCGGCTTTGGCGGCACCAATGCTTCGGTGGTCTTCGGGAAAGTGAGCGACTGACATGTGGCGCAGCCTGGCCTCGAACATGCTGACGATCCTGATCGTCGGCCTGTTCCTCTTCGCGGGTGTGATCCTGTGGGGCAAGAATGAATACACCTCCGATGGACCGCTGGCGGAGGCCATCTGCCTGCGCGTGCAGCCCGGATCGAACATGTCGCGCGTCAGCCGCGATCTGGAAGAGCAGGGCGCGGTGACCTCCGGCGCGATTTTCCGCATCGGCGTCAAATACTCCGACAAGGCGCAGGACCTGAAAGCGGGCAGCTTTCTGGTCGAACCCGGCGCCTCGATGGAGGGGATCGTCGATCAGATCACCCGCGGCGGCGCTTCCACCTGTGGCACCGAGATCGTCTATCGCGTCGGCGTGACTCGCGTGTTGGCCGAGGTGCGCGAGCTTGACCCCGCCACCAACGCTTTTGTGGAGCGGGCGGAGTTTGTGCCCGGCGTTGATGAGACCCCGGCGGTCTATACCGAGAAGAAGGCCGAGGCCGACACCCGCTACCGCATTGCGCTGGCCGAAGGTGTGACCAGCTGGCAGGTGGTGGAATCGCTCAAGGCGATGGACATCCTCGAAGGCGACCCCGGTCGCCGCCCGGAGGAAGGCAGCTTGGCGCCGGACAGCTATGAAATCCGCCCCGGCACCCGGCGCGAAGCGATCCTGACGGAGATGAAAGCCCGCCAGAACCAGCGGATCGCCGACGCATGGGAGGCGCGCAGCCCCGATGCGGCCGTCGAAACGCCTGAGGAGATGCTGATCCTGGCCTCGATCATCGAGAAGGAAACCGGTATTGCCGAAGAACGCGGCGTGGTGGCCTCGGTGTTCACCAACCGCCTGAAGCGCGGCATGCGCCTGCAAACCGACCCCACGGTGATCTATGGCGTCACCAAGGGCGAGGGCGTGCTGGGCCGGGGGCTGCGTCAGAGCGAACTGCGCGGTGTCACGCCCTGGAACACCTATGTGATCGAAGGTCTGCCACCGACGCCTATCGCCAACCCGGGGCTTGAGAGCCTGGTGGCGGCAGTGAACCCGGAACAGACCGACTATGTGTTCTTTGTCGCCGATGGCACCGGTGGCCATGCCTTTGCGGAAACGCTCGAAGAGCACAACCGCAACGTGGCCAAGTGGCGCGAGATCGAAGCGCAACGCAACAACAACTGAGACGACATCAAAGGGGGGCACGGCCCCCCTTTTTCTTTGCCAGCGCCTGGCTTGTGCGGGGGCGCCTAAGCACAAGCCGTGGCCGTTGCGCCCCGGGCGCACGCCGGTCTGACGTGATGTTCATCCGTCTGCGCTAAAACCTTCCCCGGCAGCTGGAAAACGTGGGGGCAAGGATCGGCGGACCTGGACGGGTCTCTGATCCTGGCCTCCCGTTTCTCCCAACGGATCGTTCTGAGACGAGGCCGTACCCCCATGACATCACAGACGCCCGAAGAGCTGATGGAGATCAGCTCTGATCTCTTGCGCTCTCTGCACGACAGCCTGCGGCGTGCGCGCCGGATCAGTGAGGATTACCTCGCCCAGTTCGAGGCGGAACAGGACATCAACCCCGACACCGCGCAGCTCAAGCCGCAGATTGCCAAGCTCGATGGCCTGATCCGTGACATCCAGAAAGTGGAGAAAACCCTTGTCGACCGCAAAGACGCCCCTGGTGCCGCCCGCATGGTGGCTTTCGACCTCTGTGCCGCCCGCGATGAGATCGAGCGCCGCTTGGCTGGCCTCCGTGCCGCGCTTCATGACGCAGATCTGGCTGGAGGAGATGGATGACCACACCCTGGCGGCGATGCCCTATGTGTTCGATCTCTGGGCGCTTCCGCATCAATGCGCGCCTGCGGGCGAGTGGCGCGCCTGGGTGATCCTGGGCGGGCGCGGGGCGGGCAAGACCCGTGCCGGTGCCGAATGGGTGCGGTCCGAGGTCGAGGGGGCAGAGCCTTTTGGCATCGGTCGCGCGCGTCGCATGGCGCTGGTCGGCGAGACCTACGATCAGGTGCGCGACGTGATGATCCATGGCGACAGCGGCATCCTCGCCTGCTCGCCGCCGGACCGCCGCCCGGAGTGGCGCGCGGGCGAGCGCAGGCTGGTCTGGCCCAATGGGGCCACCGCGCAGGCGTTTTCTGCTTCTGACCCCGAGGCGCTGCGCGGGCCGCAGTTTGACGCCGCCTGGGTGGACGAGCTGGCGAAGTGGCGCCGCGCTCAGGATGCCTGGGATATGCTGCAATTCGCCCTGCGTTTAGGCGCGGCCCCGCGCGTCTGTGTGACCACCACCCCGCGCAATGTGCCGCTGCTGAAACAGCTGCTGGAGAGCCCCTCGACCGTCACCACCCATGCGCCCACCGAGGCCAACCGCGCCAACCTCGCGCCCAGTTTCCTGACAGAAGTGCGGGCGCGCTACGGTGGATCGCGACTGGCGCGGCAAGAGCTGGACGGCGTAATGCTGGCGGATGTGGATGGCGCACTCTGGACCTCTGGCATGCTGGAGCAGCTCCAGCGTCGCGACAGGCCGCCCCTTGATCGGATCGTGGTGGCGGTGGACCCGTCGGTGAGTGCGCATAAGGGCTCTGATGCCTGCGGTATCATTGTCGCCGGGGCGCAGACACAGGGGCCGATTTCCGAGTGGCGCGCCTATGTGCTGGCCGATCACACGGTGCAGGGGCTGGGGCCCACCGGCTGGGCGCGCGCCGCCATTGCCGCGCGCGACGCCTATCGGGCCGAGCGACTGGTGGCCGAGGTCAATCAGGGCGGGGCATTGGTGGGCACCGTATTGCGGCAGGTTGATCCCCTGGTGCCCTTTACGCCGGTCCACGCCAGCACAGGCAAGGCTGCGCGTGCCGAACCCGTCGCGGCGCTCTATGAACAGGGGCGCGTGCATCATGCACCGGGCCTGCAAGAGCTGGAGGAGCAGATGTGCCTGATGACGGCGCAGGGATATCGCGGCGATGGCTCTCCCGACCGTGTGGATGCGCTGGTCTGGGCGCTGCATGCGCTGATTATCGGCCCGGCAGAGCAGCATCGCTGCCCCAAGATCCGCCGCCTGTAATCCGAACGCCCGCGCGATCCGTCCGGCCGTCAGGTCGGCCAGCCCCCGACCCTGCCCACGGGAGGGGGCTTTACCCCCACCCAGGGTCAGGGGCTGTCCTTTGAACTCTCCGATGAAACGCCCGCCTCGCGCGGGCGTTTTGCTTTTCTATCAGAGACTTGACGTCAGGTGTTGCGCCCCCGGCGCACGCCCTGCTGGCGGGATGTTCAAATCCCTGTGGCAGATTGTTTCCCAACACGACGGGCATCGGCCCAAGGCGAAACCGGAACGGCAAAGGAGTGCACCATGGTCTTTGACCTGCTGCGACGCAAGACGGGGCGAGTGGATCAGACGGCGGCTGCGGCCCCGTCGCAAAAGGCCAGCGCTGCGGCGCGGGTGCTGCCGATGGGCAATGGCACGCAGGCCGCCTGGGGGCCGCGTGACACGGTCTCTCTGACCCGCGCAGGGTTTCTGGGCAACCCGGTTGGCCACCGCGCGGTGAAACTCATCGCCGAGGCCGCCGCCGCGCTGCCTTTGGTGCTGCAGAGCACGGATGCGCGGTATGACAGCCACCCGCTGCTCTCGCTGCTGTCGCGCCCCAATGCGGCGCAGGCACGGGCCGAGATGCTGGAGGCGCTCTATGCCAACCTGCTCCTGTCGGGCAATGCCTATATCGAGGCGGTCGCCTCTGATCAGGGCTGGCCGGTGGAACTGCACATCCTGCGCCCGGATCGCATGCGGGTGGTGCCGGGGGGGGATGGCTGGCCGGTGGGCTATGACTATGCGGTGGGCGGCAAGACGCATCGCTTTGCGATAGATCCCGCACGCCCGGCGATCTGCCACCTCAAGAGCTTTCATCCGCTCGACGATCACTACGGTCTGGCGCCGCTTCAAGCTGCCGCCACCGCGGTCGAGGTACATAGCGCCGCCGCGCGCTGGTCAAAATCCCTGCTGGACAATGCCGCGCAACCCTCCGGCGCGCTGGTCTGGACCGGATCGGACGGGCTGGGGCAGATGGGCGACGACCAGTTCCGCCGCCTCTCCGAGGAGATCGAGGCCAATTTCCAAGGCGCGCGCAATGCCGGACGGCCGATGGTGCTGGAGGGCGGTCTGGACTGGAAGCAAATGGGCTTCAGCCCCTCGGATATGGAATTCCACCGCACCAAGGACAGCGCCGCGCGCGAGATTGCGCAGGCCTTTGGGGTACCGCCGATGCTCCTCGGCATTCCGGGCGATGCCACCTATGCCAACTATCAGGAGGCCAACCGGGCGTTCTATCGCCTGACCGTGCTGCCCTTGGCGATGCGGGTGGCGGCGAAACTTTCGGACTGGCTGACGCGGTTTGGCACCGAGGTTCTGGAGCTGAAACCGGACCTCGATCAGGTGCAGGCCCTCAGCACTGAACGCGAGGCGCAGTGGCGGCGCGTGACGCAGGCGGATTTCCTGACCGAGTCTGAGAAGCGCCAGATGCTGGGCCTGCCGCCGCGCAGCGTGGAGGGGCCGGATGACTGACTATCCGTTGCCGCCCTTTGACTGCGCCCCAAGCCAGCGACTGAGTGCCCATGAACGCGTGAGTGAAATCCGTCAGGAGGCGCTGAACCGGCGACTGGATCGGATGGAACGGATGATGGAGCGGCTGGAAAAACGGCTCTGGATCACCGTCTACGGCGTTGCCGCCGTGATCCTGGCGCAGGCCTTTCAGGGCTTTTTGTCGGTGCAGTTGCCCTGAGCGATAATCAAGACACTTCAGAAAGGTAGAGCGTGATGCTGACAGATCATGAGCCCCGGCTCGAGACCAAATTCGCCCGCTTTGGCGAGGCGTTGTCCCTAAGCGCCGGAGAGGTGATCGAAGGCTATGCGAGCCTCTTTGGTGCCCCCGATCGGGGCAAGGATATCGTCACCCGTGGCGCTTATGCGGCCTCGCTCGCGGCGCATCAGGCGCGCGGCAGCAAGGTCAAGATGCTCTGGCAGCATGACCCGAGCCACCCCATCGGCGTCTGGGACGAGATCCTTGAGGACGACACCGGCCTGCGCGTCAAAGGGCGTCTCCTCACGGAAACCCAGAAAGGCGCAGAGGCCGCCGCTCTGGTGCGCGCCGGGGCCATCGAGGGGCTGTCGATCGGCTATCGCACCGTTAAGGCGACCCGCGACAAGGAAGGCCACCGGCGGCTGGAGGAGCTTCAGCTCTGGGAGGTGTCGCTGGTGACCTTCCCGATGCTGCCCTCGGCCCGGCTGTCGCGGCTTGCCCGGCGCGAGGCGGAGGCGGCGAAATCCGACGCCTCCGATGCGGGCCTGCGCGCCCTCGCGGACGCCCTGCGCGCGGCCACCAGACCCTAACCCCTGAAAGAGGATCAGAGATGACAGATCATCCATTCACGGGCCACGCGCCCGAGGATGCGGCGACCCCGCCGCAGAATGTGGCCACGGAAGTGAAACAGGCCGTTTCGCAATTCGTGCAGCATTTCAAGGGGTTCCAAGACGACGTGACCGAGAAACTCAAACAGACGGAAGAGCGTATGACCATGTTGGATCGTAAAACCCAAACCGCGGCCCGGCCGCATCTGGCGGCGGCGGAGGTCGATGGCGCGCCGCATCAAAAGGCCATGCAAGCCTATCTGCGCCATGGCGACGAGGAGGGCTTTCGCGGCCTCGATATGGGCACCAAGGCCATGTCGACGGCGGTGAATTCCGATGGCGGTTTCCTTGTCGACCCGCAGACCTCCGATGTGGTGAAATCGGTGCTGCAATCCACCGCCTCGATCCGCGCGGTGGCCTCGGTGGTCAATGTGGAGGCGACGTCGTTTGACGTGCTGATCGACCATTCCGATGTGGGCGCGGGCTGGGCCACCGAGACCGGCTCGGTCACGGAAACCGGCACGCCGTCGATTGACCGTATCGTGATCCCGCTGCACGAGCTTTCGGCGCTGCCCAAGGCGTCGCAACGACTGCTGGATGACAGCGCCTTTGACATCGAGGGCTGGCTGGCGGGGCGGATCGCCGACAAATTCGCCCGCGCCGAGGCGCAGAGCTTTATTTCAGGGGATGGCGTGGACAAGCCCACCGGCATCCTGACCCATCCCACGGTGGACAATGACAGCTGGAGCTGGGGCAACATCGGCTATGTGGCCACCGGCAGCGACGGCGATATCGGCTCGGCGGATGCGATCATCGATCTGGTCTATGCGCTGGACGCGCGCTACCGCGCCGGGGCGAGTTTTGTGATGAACTCCAAAACCGCCGGTCTGATCCGCAAGCTGAAGGACGCCGATGGCCGCTTCCTGTGGTCCGATGGTCTTGCGGCGGGCGAGCCTGCGCGGCTGATGGGCTATCCGGTGCTGGTGGCCGAGGATATGCCGGATGTGGCCTCTGACAGCCTGTCGATTGCCTTTGGCGACTTTGGCGCAGGCTACACCATTGCCGAACGTCCGGACCTGCGCGTCCTGCGCGACCCGTTCTCCGCCAAGCCGCATGTGCTGTTTTACGCCACCAAGCGGGTGGGCGGCGACGTCAGCGACTTTGCCGCGATCAAGCTGATGAAATTCGGGCTGAGCTGAGCGCTTAGGCCCGGATGACGGGGCCGGCAGCCCGGCTCCGTCGGTGGGTGCGTGCCTCATGGGTTTGTCGTCCAGCTGCTCCCTCCGTCCGAGCGGCAGACCCGGTGCGCACCCGTCCAATGGACGGCGCGGCAGAGACCGCGTGAGGGAGACAGTTTTTCAGCGGAGAGAGCCGATGATTTTGCACGAACTGACCCCGCTGCCCGACAGCATTTTGCCGCTCGCGGCCTTCAAGGCGCATCTGCGTCTGGGCACCGGCTTTGGCGAGGAGGCCTTGCAGGACGCGGTGCTTCTGGCCTTCTTGCGCGCCAGCCTCGCGGCGATCGAGGCGCGCACCAACAAGGCGCTCTTGACGCGCGACTACGAGTGGCGGCTCAATGCCTGGCCCCGCGTGGTGGAGCTGCCGGTGGCGCCGGTTTCAAACGTCTCGCAGGTGGCAATGGTGGACCAGACCGGCGCGGAGACGGAGGTGCCCGAGGCGGCCTATGCGCTGGCGCCCGACGCCCATGCTCCGCGCCTGACGCCGCGCGTGGCAGTCTGGCCAATGATGCCCTCGGGGGGCGGCGCGGTGATCCGCTTTACCGCCGGGATGGCCGCCACATGGGACGCGCTTCCGGCTGATCTCGCGCAGGCGGTGATGCTGCTGGCGGCGCATTATTACGAGTATCGCGATGACACCTCGCTGCATGCGGGCTGCATGCCCTTTGGCGTGGCGAGCCTGTTGGACCGGCACCGGATGCCGCGTCTGAGCCTGTCCCGAAACGAGGTGCACTCATGAGCGCGCCGCGATTGAACCGCCCATTGCGGCTGGAAGATCCGCAAGCGACCAGCGATGGCGCCGGGGGATTTGACATCACATGGGTCGAGCTGGGCCAGCACTGGGCCGAGGTCGACGCGCTGACGGGGCGCGAGAGTGGCCGACGTGGCACCTCCGTCTCGCTGCAGCGCTATCGGATCACCCTGCGTTCCGCCCCGGTGGGATCTTCTGCGCGCCCCAAGCCGGACCAGCGGTTTCGCGAAGGCAGCCGCATCTACAAGATCGACGCCGTGGCAGAGCGCGACATGGACGGGCGTTACCTCATTTGTTTCGCAACAGAGGAGCTGGCCACATGACCTATGCGCTGTCTCACAGCCTGCAAACCGCCGTCTACCAGCATCTGATCAACGATGCCACGCTGGCGGCAGAGGTGGGCACGGCGGTCTACGACATGCTGCCTGCGGGCACGCTGCCGGGGATCTATGTGACCCTCGGCGCGGAGAGCGTGCGGGACCGCTCCGATGTCACAGGCGGCGGCGCGCTGCATCGCTTTACCGTGACCGTGGTCGCCAATGCGGCCGGGTTCAGCGCGGCCAAACGCGCGGCGGCGGCGATCTCCGACGCTCTGGTGGATGCGCCGCTGACCCTGACGCGCGGGCATCTGGTGGGGCTGTGGTTTGACCGCGCCAACGCCAAACGGCTGAGCAACGGGGATCGTTCCATCGCGCTGCGGTTTTCCGCGCGGCTCGAAGACTCCTGACTGAATTTCAACGCATTAACAGAAGGATCTCACCCATGAGTGCTCAAAACGGCAAGGATCTCCTGATCAAGGTGGATATGACCGGCACCGGCAGTTTCACCACCATCGCAGGCCTGCGCGCCACCCGTATCAGCTTCAACGCCGAGAGCGTCGATGTGACCAGCCTCGACAGTGCGGGCGGCTGGCGCGAACTGTTGGGCGGTGCGGGCGTGCGCTCAGCAAACCTCTCCGGCTCGGGTGTGTTTCGCGATGCAGACACCGACGAGCGCGCGCGGCAGCTGTTCTTTGATGGTGAGACCCCGGCGTTTCAGGTGGTGATCCCGGATTTCGGCACCGTCGAGGGGCCGTTTCAGGTCACCGCGCTGGAATACGCGGGCAGCCACAATGGCGAGGCCACCTATGAGCTGTCGCTGGCCTCCGCCGGTGCGCTGACCTTTACGGCGGTGTGAGCCATGGCAAACCCCTATGCAGGCGAAGTGACACTGGTGCTCAACGGCCAGCCGCAGATGCTGAAGCTGACGCTCGGCGCGTTGGCGGAACTGGAGGCGGAACTGGGCGAGGGCGACTTGATTTCTCTGGTGCAACGCTTTGAAACCGGGCGGTTTTCCTCTTGCGACATGCTGGCGCTTCTGGCGGCGGGGCTACGCGGCGGCGGGTCTAAGATCAGCCGCGAAGATCTGGCGCAGGCCGAGATCGAGGGCGGCGTGATGCAGGCCACCAAGGTGGCGGCGCAATTGCTGGCGCTGAGTTTCGCGCTGCCCGCGGGGGATGCATGAGCCGCGTGGCGATGCTCGATTGGCCCGCCCTGATGCGGGCCGGGATGCTGGGGCTGCGGCTGACCCCGCGTGAGTTCTGGCAGCTGACCCCGGCAGAGCTGCGGCTGATGCTGAACCTTGATGCCAGCACACCACCTATGGACCGCGACCGCCTGAGCCATCTGATGACGCAGTTCCCGGATCAGATCAACGACGTGAACCAACCGGAGTAACCCATGGCAAACACGACAGATTCCGACTTTGAATCCCAGGCGGGGCCGCTGGAGGACAGCCTTGGCGATGCCGCCGGGATGGCGGCACAATTCACCGCCGAGATGGACCGAGTGCGCGCGGCCTTTGCCGCGACCCAAGCCGATGCGGCGGATTTTGAAACCGGCCTCAGCCGGGGGCTGCGGCGCGCGATGAAGGATCTGGTGGTGGATGGCGACAGTCTGAGCGATGCGCTGGAAAGCCTCGCCAAGACGATGATCAACACCACCTTCAACTCCGCCATGCGTCCGGTGACAGATCACCTCGGCGGGTTGGTGAGCGATGGGATCGGCGCGCTGGTCGGTGGCATCCTGCCCTTTGCCGATGGCGCGGCCTTCAGTCAGGGCAAGGTCACGCCCTTTGCGCGTGGTGGCGTGGTGTCCTCGCCGACGCATTTCCCGATGCGTGGCGGGCTTGGGCTGATGGGCGAAGCGGGGCCAGAGGCGATCCTGCCGCTGGCGCGCGGCCATGACGGCAGCCTCGGGGTGAAGACGCAAGGCGGCGGCAAATCTCCAACCGTGGTGATGAATGTCACCACCCCCGATGTGGCCGGGTTCCAGCGCTCCCGTGGGCAGATCGCAGCCCAGATGAGCCGCATGCTCGCACGCGGAAACCGCAATAGGTAAGGAGGGTAAGCCCATGAGTTTTCACGAAGTTCGTTTCCCTGAGACGCTCTCTTTTGGCTCTGTTGGCGGGCCGGAGCGGCGCACGGATGTGGTGACGCTGGCCAATGGTCACGAGGAACGCAACACCCCATGGGCGCATGCGCGGCGGCGTTATGATGCGGGGCTTGGCCTGCGCGGTCTTGAGGATATTGCCGCGTTGATTGCGTTCTTTGAGGCCCGTCAGGGCCAGCTCCATGGGTTTCGGTGGAAGGACTGGACCGACTATGCGTCATCGCTGCCGGGGCAGGATGTGACGTTTGCGGATCAGCTGATCGCCACCGGTGATGGCGACACCAACAGGTTTCAGCTGGCCAAACGCTACCGCTCCGGCCCGCATGAATACCTGCGCCCGATCAGCAAACCCGTGGCGGGCACTGTGCGCCTTGGGATCGACAATGAGGCGCTGGTGGAGGGCGTGGATTATGACCTCGACCTGACCACGGGGCTGGTGACGCTGGCCTATGTGCCGGAAATTGGACGTGAAATCCGCGCCGGGTTTGAGTTCGACGTGCCGGTCCGCTTTGACACGGATCGCATCCAGACCTCGGTGGCGTCGTTTCAGGCGGGCGAGGCCCCGAATGTGCCAGTGGTGGAGGTGCGGGTGTGATGGATCGCGAAGGCTTGAACACGCATCTCAAATCCGGGGCCACCATGGTGTGCCGCGCCTGGGCCGTGACCCGCGAAGACGGCGTGACGCTGGGCTTCACCGACCATGACCGGGATCTGAGCTTTGACGGCGTGACATTCCGCGCCGGAACCGGCCTCACGGCGCGCAGCCTGATGCAGAGCACCGGGCTTGCGGTCGACAACAGCGAAGCACTCGGCGCACTCAGCTCCGATGCGGTGCGCGAGGCGGATATTGAATCCGGGCGCTATGACGGGGCCGAGGTGCGGGCGTGGCTGGTGAACTGGGCCGACACCACTCAGCGCGCCTTGCAGTTTCGCGGCTCCCTGGGGGAGATCCGCCGTGCAGGCGGTGCGTTTGAGGCGGAGCTGCGGGGCCTGACCGAAGGATTGAACCAGCCGCTCGGGCGGGTGTTTCAGACGCCCTGTAGCGCGGTTCTGGGGGATGTGGCGTGTAAATTCGACCTCAACACTGCGGGGTATGTCACTGATGTGTCGGTTGAAAACATCGACGAGGGGCAGAATTTCACATGGGGCGCGCTTGATGGGTTTGCGCCGGAGTGGTTCACCGGCGGGCGGCTCACCGTGCTGAGTGGCGCAGGCGCCGGTCTGTGGGCACCGATCCGGTCGGACAGCACGAGCGAGGGCCGTGAAATCACCCTCTGGCAACCGATCCGCGCCGATGTTCAGCCGGGCGACATGGTGCGTCTGACCGCAGGCTGTGACAAGCGCATGAGCACCTGTCGGCTGAAGTTCGACAATCTGGTGAACTATCAGGGCTTTCCCGACATCCCCGGCGAGGACTGGATGGTCGCGGTGCCCAAGCGCAATGGTCAGAACACCGGCGGCAGCCGCCGATGAGCCGCGACATCGACACAGAGGCGGTGGCCGTGGCACGGCACTGGCTGGGCACGCCCTATCGGCATCAGGGGGCCACGCGGGGTGCGGGCTGCGATTGTCTCGGGCTGATCCGGGGCATCTGGCGCAGCCTATATGGCAGCGAACCCGAACCCATACCGCCCTATACCCGCGACTGGGCCGAACGCGGCACAGAGGAACGCCTGTGGCGGGCGGCGCTGCGACATATGCAGCCCGTCCAACACGCCGCGCCCGGTCAGGTGATCCTGTTTCGCATGCATGGAGGCGCTGTGGCCAAACACCTCGGCCTGCAAAGCAGCGAGTCCCATTTCATCCATGCCTACAGCGGTCATGGCGTGGTCGAGAGCGCGCTGACACCCGCATGGCAGCGCCGCATCGTGGCGCGCTTTGCCTTTCCCGCAGAGTGAGCGAGCGGGCTGTGGCCCGGACTTTCTCCACCCCAACGATCCCTGAGGAGGACATATCATGGCGACATTGGTACTGGCGGCGGCAGGGTCCGCCGTGGGCGGGGCAATTGGCGGCTCTGTGGCGGGGCTGTCGACCGCGATCATTGGCCGGGCGGTCGGCGCAACCCTGGGTCGGGTCATTGACGAGCGCCTCCTGGGCAGTGGCAGTGCTGCGGTGGAAACCGGCAAGGTCGACCGCTTTCGCATCACCACCGGCAGCGATGGCGAGCCGATGGCGCAGGTCTTTGGCCGCATGCGGCTGGGCGGGCAGGTGATTTGGGCGACGGAGTTTGTCGAGACCGCAACCACCACATCCTCGGGCGGCAAGGGCTCTGCCCCCAAACGCACCACCACCAGCTATTCCTACAGCCTGTCGATGGCGGTGGCGATCTGCGCGGGCGAGATCACACGGGTGTCGCGCGTCTGGGCCGATGGCGAGGAGGTGGCGCTGCGTGACCTCAATATGACCGTCTACCGGGGCAGCAAAGACCAGCAGCCCGAGCCGCTGATGGAGGCGGTGGAGGGCACGGGCCAGGTGCCCGCCTATCGCGGCACCGCCTATGTGGTGTTCGAAAACCTCGATCTGGAGCGTTTTGGCAACCGGGTGCCGCAGTTCTCGTTTGAAGTGCTGCGCGCGGAGCAGCCCTCGGGCGCGGCTTATGAACAGGATCTGGCGCAGATCGTGCCCGGCGTGGCCCTGATCCCCGGCACGGGCGAATACAGTCTGGCCAGCCAGCCAGTCTATATGCAGCACGGGCCGGGCGCGCAGAAAGCCGCCAATATCAATCAGATCTCGGGTGAGACAGATCTGGTGGCCTCGGTCGATGCGTTGTCCGAGGAGCTGCCGCAGGCCGAGGCGGTGTCCATGGTGGTGTGCTGGTTTGGCGATGACCTGCGCTGTGGTGACTGCACCCTTGCGCCCAAGGTGGAACAGAAGCTCGCTGATGGCTCGATGCCGTGGCAGGTGGCGGGGCTCACCCGGGCCAGCGCGGACGAAGTCATCAAGGACGCGGGCGCAGCCGTTTATGGTGGTACCCCGGCGGATCAGGCGGTGGTGCAGGGCATCCAGCACCTGAACGCCCAAGGCAAGCGGGTGATGTTTTACCCCTTCATCCTGATGGAGCAGCAGGCGGGCAATGATCTGCCCGATCCCTACAGCAACGCCGAGGGCCAACCGGTGTTGCCATGGCGGGGGCGGATCACGCTCTCGACCGCGCCGGGGCTGGCGGGCAGCCCGGATGGCACTGCGCTCGCGGATGCGGAGGTCGCAGATTTTCTCGGCGCCGCTCAGGCCAGCGATTTCGCGATCTCGGGTGGGCAGGTGAGCTATCACGGCCCCAATGAGTGGAGCTTTCGCCGCTTTATCCTGCATTACGCAGCGCTTTGCGCGGCGGCGGGCGGCGTGGAGTCGTTCTGCATCGGCTCGGAACTGCGCGGGTTGACGCAGATCCGGGGTGCGAGCGGCTTTCCTTTTGTTGAAGGTTTGAAGGATCTGGTGGGTGAGGTGCGCGCGCTCTTGGGGGCAGAGGTGAAACTGGGCTATGCGGCGGATTGGTCGGAGTATTTCGGCTACCAGACGCCGGAGGGCGACCATCTGTTTCACCTCGATCCGCTGTGGTCCGACCCGCAGATCGATTTTATCGGCATCGACAATTACATGCCGCTCAGCGACTGGCGCGAGGGCGAGGACCACCTCGACGCGCAGGAGTGGCCTGCGATCTATGATCTCGACTACCTCAAGGCCAATATCGAGGGCGGCGAGGGCTATGACTGGTATTACCATTCCCCCGAGGCCGAGGCGGCGCAGATCCGCACGCCGATCACCGATGGCGCCTATGATGAGCCGTGGATCTACCGCAACAAGGACATCCGCAGCTGGTGGTCGTTGCCGCATCACGACCGGATTGGGGGCGTGCGGTCCGAGACCGCGACCGATTGGGTGCCTCAATCCAAACCGATCTGGTTCACGGAACTGGGTTGTGCGGCCATCGACAAGGGCACCAATGAGCCGAACAAATTCCTTGATCCGAAAAGCTCTGAATCGAAATTGCCGCGTGCCTCCAATGGCTTGCGCGACGATCTGATCCAGCAGCAATATCTGCGCGCGCAGCTGACCTACTGGCAGGAGGCGACGCATAACCCGACCTCCAGCGCCTATGGCGGTGCGATGGTGGACCTGAGTCATGCCTATGTCTGGGCCTGGGACGCGCGGCCCTTTCCGGCCTTTCCCAACCGGGTGGAGGTCTGGGACGATGGCGAGAATTACGCGCGCGGGCATTGGCTCAACGGGCGCGCGGGGCAGCGCACGCTGGCCTCTGTGGTGACGGAGATCTGCCGCGAGGCGGGTGTGACGGAGATCGACGCCAGCCAGCTCTGGGGGATTGTGCGCGGCTATGCGGTCTATGACGTGGCGGAGGCGCGCAGTGCCTTGCAGCCCCTGATGCTGCGTCATGGGTTCGACGCGATCGAGCGCGATGGCACGCTGATCTTCCGCCTGCGTGACGGACTGAACGCATTGGATCTGGAGACGGACTCGCTGGCGGTGCTGCCAGAGATGGACGGCGATCAGGAACAAAGCCGCATGCCCGAGGCCGAGCTGATGGGCCGGGTGCGGCTGCGCTTTGTCGAATGGGGCGGCAGCCATGACACCGTTGCCGAAGAAGCGGTGCTGCCGGATGAGGCCACCCATGCGGTGAGCCAGAATGACCTGCCCATGGCCTTGACCCGTGCCGAGGGGCGGCAGGTGGTGCAGCGCTGGCTGGCGGAGGCGCGGATCTCGCGCGACACCGCACGCTTTGCGCTGCCGCCCTCGCGGGCGCTGGAGGTTGCGGCGGGTGACGTGGTGCGCCTGCCGGGGCAGGATGGCGAGGGCGCGGCGCGCTACCGGGTGGACCGGGTGGAGCAGGCCGAGGCGCAGATCCTCGAGGTTGTGCGCATTGAACCCGTGGTCTATCAGCCGCTGGCCACGCCGGAGGATCTGCCGCGCAATGATGCCTTTGCCGCGCCGGTGCCGGTGCTGCCGCTGTTCCTCGATCTGCCCTTGATGCGCGGGGATGAGGTGCCGCATGCACCGCATGTCTGTGCCACGGCGCGGGACTGGCCGGGCGCGGTTGCGCTCTATGGTGCGGATCTGGGCGGGGATTTCATGCTCGAAGAATTGCTGCCCGCCCGTGCAACGGTTGGGGTGACCACAACGGACCTGCTGGCCGGGCCGGTGGGGCGCTGGGATCGCGGCGCGGATCTGGAGGTGGAGCTGATCGCGGGCACGCTGGAGAGCCGCGAGCCTCTGTCGGTGCTGGGCGGGGCGAACCGACTGGCCATCGGCGACGGCAGCCCGGAGAACTGGGAGGTGATCCAGTTCACAGACGCCGAGTTGATCGCGCCGAACCGCTACCTGATCCGGGACCGTCTGCGTGGGCAATACGGCAGCGATGGTGTGATGCCGGACCTCTGGCCTGCGGGGTCCTTTGTGGTGCTGATAGATGCAGCGGTCGAGCAGCTGGACCTGGCGCTGACGGATCGGCGGATGTCGCGTGACTACCGCTTTGGTCCGGCGCGGCGCGCCTATGATGATCCATCCTATGTGGCGCTCTCGGCGGCCTTTGACGGCAATGGTTTGCGTCCCTATGCGCCGGTGCATCTGCGCACCGCTGACGCGTTGGGCGCGGATATGGCGTTTCACTGGATCAGGCGCACCCGTATCGAGGGCGACAGCTGGGATCTGGAGGAGGTACCACTGGGCGAAGAGGCCGAGGTCTACCGTGTGCAGGTGCGCGCGGGCAGCACGGTGCTGCGCGATCTGCGTGTCACCACGCCGGACTGGATCTACAGCGCGGCGGATCAGGCCAGCGATGGCGCAGGCGCGGGCGATGTGGTGCAGGTGGCGCAGGTCTCGGCGCGCTACGGAGCGGGGCCGGTGGCGGAATGGGTGCTGGCATAGTCCCGCAAATCAGAATGTGTCGCGATTATCCAAAACCGCGCCAGCCGATCCTGTGGGAAGACCTGCGCAGCCTGGCGCGGGCCCTGCTGGCGCATCCGGCGCCGCGCAGGGTGGCCTTGTGTCGGCAGATCCTTCTGGGGGCCAGCCGGGCGCGACGTCAGGCCGCGGCCACTGGCTGCTGCCACCCGCGCTGGGGTGATGGCTCACTGGATCGGGCGGCGCGTTGTTTTCCGCTGGCGGCGGAACCCTTTCCCGGCGATCCCGACTATGCGCGCTGCCTGCACATCGCCCTGAATGCGGTGACCGCGATGACGGGCGGCAGATGAAAAACGCCCCGGCGCCAAGGGCTGCCGGGGCGTTTTCTTGGAATGATCCGTGCTGGGGAGGCCTAAGCGCTCCCACACCGCACCAGACCGGCCCGAAGGCCGGTGGTCGATCAGGCCAGAGCCAGATCGGTTGCGGATTCGCGACCGTCACGGCCGGACTGGATCTCGAAGGTCACCGCCTGGCCGTCGGCCAGACCGGTCAGACCGGAGCGTTCCACTGCGGAGATGTGCACGAACACGTCGTTGGAGCGGCCTTCAACCGCGATAAAGCCGTAACCTTTGGTGGAGTTGAACCACTTCACGGTACCGTTTGCCATTTTCAAAGTTCCTTTTGGTCTTTGTCGCCCGCAACGTGCGGCGACCCGGCAGCTTAACGTCGAAAGCGGTCGGGTAGACGAAACTTCGATGGTATAAGGTTGCAGGTCCTTTTTGCCGTGGATTCTCGTTTTTTGCAAGTAGGATAATCGGCCATTGCGCCGGCGGTCGCGGCGTAAAAGGGCGAGAAATCATAGGTTTTTGCGGGGTTTTCATATTTCCGCCGGTGATCGGGGCGATCACGGGATTGCGCTTGGCATTTGAGAGGTTAGATCTCTAGTGTGGACGGGACTGGACCCGGAATAAGCCGGGACCGCGAGTTTCACTGGATCCAGATCCGCCGGGACCCCCGCCGGAGAGGATCAAGACACGGATGCCCCGCGCGAGAAGGACCACGCCGATGTTGGACACGCACAAGGCCGTCAGGCAGATCGACCCCGTCTGGGGCCGCATCACCGAGGAAGCCGAAACAGCCGTTGCTGAGCAGCCCCTGATGGGCGGTCTCATTCATGCCTGCATCCTGCACCACAAGACCCTCGACAAGGCGCTGAGCTACCGGATTGCGGCCAAGCTCAATTCCAACGAGATGTCGATGGTGATCCTGCGCGAGATCGTCGATGGCGCCTATGAGGCGGAACCGGCGCTGGTCGAGGCGGCCCGGGCCGACCTGATGGCGATCTATGACCGCGACCCGGCCTGCCACCGGCTGTTGCAGCCGATCCTCTATTTCAAGGGCTATCAGGCGGTGCAGGCCTATCGTGTCGGCCATTGGCTGTGGCAGCAGGGCGACTGGGATCTGGCCTATTTCTTCCAGATGCGGATTTCCGAGATCTTTGGCGTCGACATTCATCCGGCGGCCAAGATCGGCAAGGGGATCATGATCGACCACGCCCATTCCATCGTCATCGGCGAAACCGCCGTGGTGGGGGACAATGTGTCGATGCTGCATTCGGTGACGCTGGGCGGCACCGGCAAGGAAGAAGAGGACCGCCACCCCAAGATCGAAGATGGCGTGCTGATCGGCGCCGGGGCCAAGGTGCTGGGCAATATCCGCGTTGGGCATTGCTCGCGGATTGCGGCCGGGTCCGTGGTGCTGCAGGAGGTGCCGCCCTGCAAGACGGTGGCCGGGGTGCCGGCCAAGATCGTTGGCGAAGCGGGCTGCGATCAACCTTCGGTCAGCATGAATCAGGTGCTTGCCGGGAAGTGAGTTCGCGGTCCCGTTTTGTGGATGCGACTGTTGTTAAACGGAAAAAGGGCACCTGGGCGGTGCCCTTTTGCAGGTTAGTTGGCTGGATCAGGCCGCAGCCCGAGGGACCTCCGCCGTGCGCGGAGCGGTGTCTGCACCGAGTGGGGCGAGGTCGAAGGCGTTGACGAGCCTGTCCAGATGACCGGCGTCGCCGCGCAGGGATTGCACATCTGTCACCTGTCCGGCCAGGATTTGCGCATTGTCGCTGGTGGTGTGGCCGAGGGCGCTGAGCTGATCCGAGATGGTCTCCAGCCGTTTGGAATCATTGCCGAACCCATCGGCTGAATCCTGGATGCGGCTGGAGATCTGCTCCAGCGAGGCGATCACCTGTGTCAGCGCGTCGCCGGTGTTGTTGACCTCGGTCACGCCGTTCTGGATGTGATCGGTGGCGGTGTTGATCAGCCCCTTGACCTCGGTTGCGGCAGTTGAAGTGCGTTGGGCGAGGGCGCGGACTTCGCTGGCGACCACGGCGAATCCGGCCCCGGCGCTGCCTGCGCGCGCCGCTTCGACACCGGCGTTCAGTGCCAGCAGGTTGGTCTGGAAGGCGATGTCGTCGATCACCTTGATGATGGTTTCGATCTGGCTGGCGCTGGATTCGATCTCGGTCATCGCGGCGATTGCGTTTTCCACCACCTTGCCATTGGTGCGCGCCTCCTGCACCGCGGTCTGGGCGAGGCCGTTGACCGCATGCGCCCCCTCGGTGGCGGCGTTGACCGAGGCGGTGAGGTCCTGAAGCGCGCCGGAAATCTCGTCCAACGTCTCCGATTGCGCCTGGATCCGCTGCGAGAGGCTGCCCGATCCGGCCTCGATATTGGTGGTGCGGGTCAGGATGGTTCCAGCAGTGGCCAGCACCTGCGACAGGGCGGCGGCGATCGAGGAGATGGCGCTGTTGAAATCGGCGCGCAGCGGTTCATAGGCCTCGCCCAGGGGCGCGTCCATCTGCACGGTCAGATCGCGGCGGGCCAGCGACTCCAGCCCGGCGCGCAGGCGCTCGATGGCAAACAGCTGCGACTGTTGCTCGGTCTGGCGCAGGGTCTCGGTCTCCCGGCCCGCGGCCAGCGTGTCTTGAAGGGCGATGATTCGACGGGCAATCCGGCCCAGCTCATCACGGCGGTTGCTCAGCGGCAGGCGGGTGTCGTAATTGCCGGCGTCGATCCGCTCCAGAGCTGCGACAATCTGTGCCATGGGACGCCCGACCGTGCGTTTCAGGATCGCAAAACACACCAGCAGCGACGCGATCATCAGGCCGACGGCAATGCCCGCATCGCGGATCAGCGCTGCGGTGATGGCGGACTGGACCGGTGTCGGATCCCAGACCATGATGAGAACGCCGCGGATCGCCCCCTTGGAGGAGGCGATGGGGTAGACGATGGAAAACCCGTTGTCGCTGATCTGGGCTTCGCCGCTCTGCAACACGGCGGTTGCGGCGGCATCCAGGCGTTCGGCGCGTTCCGGTGCAAGCGTGCCGATGTCGGCCATGACGACGCCATCCCCCTTGATGACCTTGGTATAGGCAAAGCTCTCGCCGGCGCGTTCGATTACATAGGCCAGGCGGCTTTCGACAGTGCCGGAAAAGCCAAGCTGCACCGGCTGCGCCACCTGGGTGGCCGCCATATTGGTCAGCTCCAGCTGCAGGGTGCGCAGGGCATCCATAGACTGGGTTTCCAGACGGCCCCCTGCCAGGATCCCGATGGGCAGGGCCACAATGAGCGAAAAGATCGCAACAAGGGCCGCGATACGGAGGTTCATCGAGGCGAAGATGCTGTGCGACGTCTCGCGACGGGCGGCCGAGGGGCGCAGTTTGAACATGAGAATATCCCGCAAAAAGGAAGGTGGGGCGTGCTGTTGCTGTCTAGGGCGCTGATATTGCGATCAGGTAAACTGCAACAGCGCGAAGTGTTTTGAATTGCGGGTGAACGTCATGAAACTGTGATGTTTTCCGTGTCGGGCAGACCCCGTCCCGGCAAACGAAAAACGCCGGGCAGTGTCTGCCCGGCGTGCAATCCTGTCTGGTGTTGGCGCGGCCCTGTCAGGCCAGCATCACCATCGGGTTTTCCAGATTGTCGACGATCGCCTTCAAGAGGTCCGCGCCAAGCGCGCCGTCGATGACGCGGTGATCGACCGACATGGTGACGCTCATCACGGTGGCGACGGTGAGTTCGCCATCTGCGCCCACCACGGGTTTCTTGACGCCAGAGCCGACGGCCAGAATGCCCGCATGCGGCGGGTTCACGATGGCGTCGAAATTATCGATGCCGAACATGCCGAGGTTGGAGATTGCAAAGGAGCCGCCTTGGTATTCATGCGGTGCAAGCTTGCGGTCGCGGGCGCGGGTGGCGAGGTCTTTCATCTCTGCCGACAGCGCCGAGAGCGACTTCATGTCGGAATCTTGCAGCACCGGCGTGAACAGACCGCCCTCAATCGCGACCGCAACGGCCACATCGGAAGCTTTCATCTTGAGGACGCGATCCCCGGCCCAGACCGCATTGGCGTCGGGCACCGATTGCAGCGCCAGCGCCACGGCCTTGATGATGAAGTCATTGACCGAGAGTTTGACGCCCCGCGGCTCCAGCTGCTTGTTGAGCTGGGAGCGGAATTTTAGCAGCGCGTCGAGCTGGATGTCGCGGCGCAGGTAGAAATGCGGGATGGTCTGCTTGGCCTCGGTGAGGCGCGCGGCAATGGTCTTGCGCATGCCGTCGAGTTTGACTTCCTCGTAGTCGCGGCCCTCGTACATCTTGGCGACCGCATCGGCGGAGGGGCCAGCAGGCGCGGCGGCAGCTGCCGGAGCGGCGGCAGGCGCGGCCTTGGCCTCTGCCTTCGGAGCGGCGGTGGCGTTTTCCACATCGACCTTGATGATGCGTCCGCGCGGGCCGGAGCCTTTGATGGCGCTCAGGTCGAGACCCTTGTCGGCGGCGATGCGACGCGCCAGAGGCGAGGCAAAGATGCGCGAGCCATCTGCCGCAGCAGGTGCTGCCGGGGCAGGGGTTGCGCTTGCGGCGGCGGGGGCAGCGGCCGCGTCGGAGCCTCCTTCGGAGGCCGCCTCCTGAGCCGCGTCAGCGGCGGGGGCCGCTTCCGGTGTTGCCGCCGATGTGTCGATATCATCAGCGCTTTCACCATCCTCCAGCAGGACCGCGATGGGGGTGTTGACCTTCACCCCCTCAGAGCCCTCGGCGATCAGGATCTTGCCAACGACACCTTCGTCCACGGCCTCGAATTCCATCGTCGCTTTGTCGGTTTCGATCTCGGCAATGAGATCGCCGGAGGAGACGGTGTCGCCCTCCTTGACCAGCCATTTTGCCAGCGTGCCTTCCTCCATGGTGGGAGAGAGGGCGGGCATGAGAATTTCAGTGGGCATCCTTGCTCTCCTTAGCGGTAGGTCACTTGTTTCACGGCTTCGATCACCTCTTCGGTGGTGATCAGCGCGTGTTTTTCAAGGTTGGCAGCATAGGGCATCGGCACGTCCTTGCCGGTGCAGGTCACCACGGGCGCGTCGAGATAGTCGAACGCCTGTTGCATCACCTCAGAGGCAATATAAGAGCCAACGGAGCCCTGCGGCCAGCCTTCCTCGACGGTGACCAGGCGGTTGGTCTTCATCACCGATTTGATCACGGTGGGCAGGTCCATCGGGCGCAGGGTGCGCAGGTCGATGACCTCGGCGTTGATGCCGTCTTCGGCCAGCTTATCCGCCGCTTGCAGGGCGTAGGTCATGCCGATGCCGAAGGACACGATGGTGACATGGTCACCCTTGCGCCAGATTTTCGCCTTGCCGAAGGGCACGGTGTAATCGTCGAGCTTCGGCACATCGAACGACTTGCCGTAGAGGATCTCGTTTTCGAGGAAGATCACCGGGTTCGGGTCGCGGATCGCCGATTTCAGCAGGCCCTTGGCGTCGGCGGCGGAGTAGGGCATCGCCACCTTGAGGCCCGGGATCTGCATGTACCACGCAGCGTAGTCCTGGCTGTGCTGTGCGCCCACACGTGCCGCTGCACCGTTGGGGCCACGGAACACCATAGGTGCGCCCATCTGACCGCCGGACATATAGAGCGTCTTGGCCGCAGAGTTGATGATCTGGTCGATCGCCTGCATGGCGAAGTTGAAGGTCATGAACTCCACGATCGGGCGCAGGCCCCCAAAGGCCGCGCCGGTGGCGATCCCGGCAAAGCCGTGCTCGGTGATCGGAGTGTCGATCACGCGTTTGGCGCCGAACTCATCCAAGAGACCCTGGGTGATCTTGTAAGCGCCTTCATATTCGGCGACTTCCTCACCCATGACAAAGACGTCTTCATTGCCCCGCATCTCTTCGGCCATGGCGTCGCGTAGGGCTTCGCGGACAGTCTGGCTGACCACCTCGGTGCCTTCGGGGTAATCGGGGCTGTCATCCACCTCGGGCGCAGCCGGGGCCGCGGCAGCAGCGACGGTCGGCGCGGGCTCCGCAGGAGCCTCGGCGGCTGGCGCTTCTCCGCCCGCCGCAGGTGCGGATGCGACAGCATCCTCCACGCTTTCGCCCTCTTCCACGAGGATCGCGATGGGGGTGTTCACCTTCACGCCCTCGCTGCCTTCGTCGATGAGGATCTTGCCGACGATGCCTTCGTCGACAGCCTCGAATTCCATGGTGGCCTTGTCGGTTTCGATCTCGGCAAGAATATCGCCGGAGTTCACGGTATCGCCTTCCTTGACCAGCCATTTGGCCAGCGTGCCTTCCTCCATGGTCGGCGACAGGGCGGGCATCAGAATTTCAGTTGCCATAGTCTTGGTCTCTCCCTCAGGCGCTTTTCTGCGGAATGTCGTCGGCGTAAATATCGGTCCAAAGCTCATCAAGCGCGGGCTCGGGGCTTTCTTTGGCGAAATCGGCGGATTTGTTGACGATATCCTTGATTTCCTTGTCGATCGCCTTGAGGTCTTCTTCGGTGGCATGCTTGCCGGTCAGCAGCATTTCGCGGACCTGCTCGATGGGGTCACGCTCTTCGCGCATCTTCTGCACTTCTTCGCGGGTCCGGTATTTTGCCGGGTCCGACATGGAGTGGCCACGGTAGCGGTAGGTTTTGACCTCGAGGATATAGGGGCCCTTGCCGGCGCGGCAGTGGGCGACGGCGCGCTCGCCGGCTTCTTTGACCGCCAGCACGTTCATGCCATCCACTTCTTCGCCCGCGATGCCATAGGCCTCGCCGCGTTTCCACAGCGCCGGGGATTTGGTCGAGCGCTGCACGGAGGTGCCCATGGCGTATTGGTTGTTCTCGATCACAAAGACCACCGGCAGATCCCAGAGCTGTGCCATGTTGTAGGTCTCATAGACCTGACCCTGGTTCGCCGCGCCATCGCCGAAATAGGTGAAGGTCACGCGGTCGTTGCCTTTGTATTTGTCGGAAAACGCAAGGCCCGCACCCAGCGGCACCTGCGCGCCGACGATGCCATGGCCGCCATAGAAATGTTTCTCCTTGGAGAACATATGCATGGAGCCGCCCTTGCCCTTGGAATAGCCGCCCTCGCGACCGGTCAACTCGGCCATCACCCCGTCCGGGTCCATGCCGCAGGCCAGCATGTGGCCGTGGTCACGGTAGGATGTGACGCGTTTGTCGCCGTCCTCGGCCGCAGCCTCCAGTCCGACAACCACCGCTTCCTGACCGATATAAAGGTGGCAGAAGCCGCCAATGAGGCCCATGCCGTAAAGCTGACCGGCCTTTTCCTCGAATCGCCGGATCAACAGCATCTCGCGGTAGTAGGTTGTCAGTTCTTCGGCGGAAACGTTTGATTTCTGAGCGCTTTTTCTTGCGGCCATAATGGCAGGCTCCCCCTAAAGCTAAGGTAGTTTAACACTAAACTATCTCATAGAGCATTTTTCCCGCTGTTGCGAGGAATAATGTGACGCCGGGTCTGATCCGGCTGTGCTCCGCCGGACGCCGCAGGCAGTGCGGACCCGAAAAGGACAGTCAGAGATATCCGGGGCAGGGTGCCGACTGCGGCACCGGAAATCAAGCCCGGCGCCCGCAACGGTCACGGTTACGGTCAGGGCGCCGTAGGGCGGATCAGTCGATGATGATTTCGTCCGAACGGGCCAGACCCAGAACGGAGCGGGCCTGTTCGTCCAGCAGGTCGAGGTCGAGATAGTCATCCGACAACCTGCGGGTCAGGTTTTCCATCCGCGCGATGTCTTGTTGCAGCCGGGCGAGATCCTGTTTGAGCCCATCGGCCTCGGCCTGGATCTCGACACGCCGGAACAGGCCAAAATCGCCCTGCACGGCGGCAAAGGTGAAATAGGCGCTCAGCAGGAACGCCGCGGCGAAGAACAGCAAAGTGCCCAAGGAGGGCGAGGATTTTCGCGTCACGTGGATGATGCCTGTACTGCAATGCTCGGGGCGCGCCGGTTTGCCCGGCGTCTGACGCCCTTATGGCACAGGCACCGAGGCCTGTGAATTCCCAAAAGGGTTAACGTTTCGAGGTGTCGCAAACGCGGGACAGTCCGGGAGAGCGGAGACCTCCGACCTGTGGCAGGCCCGCCTGTGCAGCGGGTTGCCGTGGTCCTACTCGGCCTCCGCGTTTTCGGCCGCCTAGGTGGTGGCGTCCTCCACCGCAACGATCGAAGTCGTGGGCACCAGGTTCACATAGGCGTCGGTTTCCGACGCCGGCGTCGCCTCGGTCTGCGACATCCGGTAGAGCGCATAGACCGTGATCGCCAGAAACGTGCCGCCCAGCACGATCCAGAAGGCAAACGGGCCAAGCACATCCATGGCCAGCCCCACGGCAAGCGGCCCCAGAATGGCCCCCAGCCCGAAGGTGAACACCAGCCCCCCGGAAATCGCCGGCATGTCCGCCACCGGCACATTGTCGTTGGTGTAGGCCAGAAACAGCGCATAAAGCGGCGTTGTCATGCCCCGGCAAGAAAGGCCGCCGCCATGATCGGCACGGCCGGATCGAGGCTGAGCCAGGCTGGCGGGCTCTGCGCGATCCATCCCAGCCCGCAGGCGGCGGCCCCCAGGAACGCGGTGCCGCAAATCACCTTGCGCCGGTCGATGCGGTCGGACAGCCAGCCGATCGGGACCTGCATCAGCATCGCCCCGCCAAACAGCATCGCCACGAACAATGCGATCTGATTGGCGCTGAGGCCGATCTCGCTGCCAAACACGGCCCCCATGCCCGACTGGCTGGCGTAGATGCTGCCCAGGAGAAAGATACCGACCGTGCCCAGCGGCGAGGCGTTGAACAGGTCCTTGAGACCGCAGGGTTTGGCGACATCGACCATGGGCGCGGGCTGGATCGACAGCAGGATCGGCGCAAAGGAGATCGACACCAGAATCGAGGCCCCGATAAACAGCGCCGCATTGCCGGCGTCGCCCAGCGTCAACAGGCCCTGCGCGCCGATGATGCCAAGCGTCTGCGCCAGCATATAGGCCGAGAGCATCTTGCCGCGGTTCTCGTTCGAGGTGGCATTGTTGAGCCAGCTTTCCGCAACCACATAGATGCCCGACATGCAGAACCCGATGACCACGCGCAGGATCGTCCAGGTCCAGGGTTCTGCCCAGAGCGTAAAGGCGATCAGCGCCGCGGAGATGAAGCTGCCCAGTGCCGCAAAGACCCGCACATGTCCCACGCGCTGGATCAGGATCGGTGAAAACCGGGCGCCGGACAGGAAACCGAGGAAATACCCGGAGGTGATGATCGACAGTTCAGCGGAGGAGAACCCCTCCATCCCGCCGCGCAGGCCCATGAGGGTGAAGTGCATCCCGTTGCCGAGCATGATCAGCACCACGCCGGCAAGGAGCGCCCAGACAGAGGCCAGCATGTTGATCATCTCAGCACCCCAAGTGTTGCACGGGGGACCGCCTCAGGCGGCGACCCCCCCCGGACACTTAGGACAGCAATCTGCCGCAAGATCAGCGCGCCAGCGCCGCACCTACAGGTGTTTGCGACATTGCGCCGGTGTGGCGCTCAGGAGCAATGCGCGACCCGTGCGCAGGCTCAGGCCGCGCGGGCCTCTCCCGTTGGCGTGTCGTCGGCTTGGCCGCCAGTGAACCCCTGCAACAGATCGCTGAGGCGGCTGGCCTGGCTGCGCATCTCCTGGCTGGCGCTGTAGGTCTGCTGCACCATCGCGGCGTTTTCCTGGGTCACCGTGTCGAGCTGGGCCACACCGATGTTGATCTCCTTGATGCCTGCCGCCTGCTCCCCGGAGGAGCTGGCGATGGCGGAGACCATGCCGGAGACGTTGGTGACGCTTTCGACGATGCGGTTCAGGGTCTCTGACGTGGCTTCGACCAGACGTTCGCCCTCGCTGACCTGGGTCGAGCTTTCCTGCACCAGCTCCTTGATCTCGCTGGCGGATTTGGCGGCCTTCAGGGCCAGGCCGCGCACTTCGGAGGCGACCACGGCAAACCCGCGCCCGGCTTCGCCCGCGCGGGCGGCCTCGACGCCGGCGTTCAGCGCCAGCAGGCTGGTCTGAAAGGCGATGTCGTCGATCGAGGTGATGATCTGGCTGATCTGTTCGGAATAGGAGGCGATCGAGGTCATTGCCTCGCGTGCCTGGGCCATGACCTCGCCGCCCTGTTCGGCGCGACGGCGGCCTTCTTCGACCTCGCGGTCGGCGGCCTGGGCCTGTTCGGCGCTGGACTGCACCGAGGCCGACATTTCCTCCAGCGCGGCGGCGCTTTCCTCCAGTGTGGCGGCCTGGGTTTCGGCACGCTGGGACATCTGGTCGGACATCCGTTCCATTTCGCGGGCGTTCTGTTCGACGACAGAAGAGCTCTGGCTGAGTTGCGCGACCAGATCGGCCAGCGATAGGGCGAGGCCGTTGAAATCCTCGCACAGCGCGGTGTAGCTGGGGCCGAGATCGGACCAGTCACCGGCGGGGATTTCCTGGTCCAGATGGCCCTGTTTCAGGCCGCTCATCGCTGCGCCAAGGGTTTCGAACAGGGCGACCCGGCGGGCGTTCTCGGTCTCGCTGGCCTGTGAGGCCGCCTCTGCCGCGGCCAGTCGCGCGCGCAGGTCCTGCAGGTTGCGGGCAATCCTGCCCAGTTCGTCACCCCGGTCGGTGCCGGAAATCTCCGTCTCGTAGTCCTGATCGCTGAGCGCCTGAATGCTGGCTGCGGCCCGGGCCACCGGCTGGCTCAGATGGCGCCCGAAGGCGAGGGCCACCGCCACTGCCACGAGGGCCGCCGTGGCGCTGCTGATGGCCTGAATGAGCTGGCTGTTTGCGATCAGCGTGCGGAGGTCTTGCTGGATCTGCACGTTGCGGGTCTGGATCGCCTCCTGCATCTGGTCGACGCTGTCGCGCAGCTCCGCCAGCAGCGGCACCACCGCATCCTGCGCCATGGTACCGCGGGTGTCGGCGGGGGCGGATTCGAGATCGGGGAGGCGGGCCGTGATCCGATCCAGCACCGCGTTGAGGTCCATCATCGCGGCAAAGACGGTCGGATTGCGCATCTCGGCGGTCACGGTGTCAAAGCGACCTTCGGCCAGGTCCAGCTCGGCGCGGATTTCGTCGAGGTTGCCCCGCAGCCGGGTCAGCCCGTCCGGCGCGCCAAGCGCATAGGACAGAAGATCCGCCAGCCCCTGTTCGGTGTCTTCCTTGATGTCATCCAGGCTCTTGAGCTGGGCGGTGCCCAGATTGGTATTCTGGATGGCATTGGTCAGACGCTGGTTGTTGATCCAGGAAATCGCCGAGAGCGCCAGCAGCATGGCGATAAAGGCACCGGCAAAGAGGAACACCTGGGTGCGGATGGAGAAATGTCTCATGAAGTGGGGACCTGTCGTATTCCGGCGGGCAGAAGGGCCCGGCCTGATCGCAGGCTACCGCCACAGACGTAAAGAAACGGTTTGTAAACTCTCGTCACTGCGTAAAAAACCGGCACGCAGGAGGTGCGTGCCGGTCGTCAGGGTTGCGGTGGCCGTGGCGGCTGCGGCCGCGGCGGGGATCAGCCCTCCAGCGCCGCAACGCCGGGCAGGACCTTGCCTTCCATCCACTCCAGAAAGGCGCCGCCAGCGGTGGAGATATAGCTGAACGCCTCTGCCGCGCCGGCCTGATTGAGTGCCGCCACGGTGTCGCCGCCCCCTGCGACGGAGACCAGCGTGCCCGCCTTGGTGCAGTCGGCGGCCTTTTGCGCGGCGGTGTTGGTGGCCATATCGAAGGGCGCGATCTCAAAAGCGCCCAGCGGGCCGTTCCAGATCAGGGTCTTGCTGTCGGCAAATACGGCGGCGATGGCGGCAACCGATGCGGGACCGGCGTCGAGGATCATCGCATCAGACGGGCAGGCATCGGCGGGAACGGTTTCATTCTCGGCACCGGCCTTGAACTCGCGCGCCACCACCACGTCGGAGGGCAAGAGAATGGTGCAGCCGGCGGCCTCGGCGCGGGCCATGATCTCCTTGGCGGTGCCAGTCATATCGTGTTCGCAGAGCGATTTGCCGACGTCGATGCCCTGTGCCGCGAGGAAGGTATTGGCCATGCCGCCGCCGATCACCAGCGTGTCGACCTTGGCGACCAGATTGCCCAGCAGGTCCAGCTTGGTGGAGACCTTGGCGCCACCGACAACCGCTGTCACGGGGCGCTCGGGCGTGGCAAGCGAACCTTCGAGCGCCTTCAGTTCCGCCTCCATCAGGCGACCCGCGCAGGCGGGCAGCAGACGCGCCAGCGCCTCGGTCGAGGCATGGGCGCGGTGGGCGGCAGAGAACGCATCATTGCAGTAGATATCGCCGAGCTTTGCCATTTCCGCCGCGAGGTCGGCGTCGTTCTTTTCTTCGCCGGCGTGAAAGCGGGTGTTTTCCAGCAGCAGGATCTGGCCCGGTTGCAGGGCGGCAACGGCAGCCTCGGCAGCGGGGCCACGGCAATCGGCGACAAAGACCACCGGGGCACCAAAGGTGGCCTCCAGCGCGGGAACGAGCGGTTGCAGCGACATTTCCGGCACCACCTGACCCTTGGGGCGGCCGAAATGCGCCAGCAGCACGGGTTTTGCACCCTTGGCCAGGAGGTCGGAGATGGTCGGCACCAGACGGCGGATGCGGGTGTCATCGGTGACCTTGCCGTCCTCCATCGGGACGTTGATGTCCACGCGGGTCAGAACGGTTTTGCCTTCAAGCTCCATGTCGTCGAGTGTCTTCCAGCCCATGTCCGGCTCCTCTTTGGTATCGGGCGCGCCTGCGCGGGGTGCAGGTGCAGAAAAGTCAAAGTCTTGCGCCTGTGTCCTGTGTTTCTGCGCCTCAGTCAATGGGCTGCCACGTCGTCGCCCTGCCGCGATCCCGCCGACCGGTGCGTGCCGGTGCATTGTTCCCTTGGCAAGCGGGGGCATGGACTTTAGGTATTCCGGCAATACGAATGTGACAGGAGGGCCTCATGGCCGAGATCAAGGATCCCGAAAACACCATCATCGTCGAGCTGAAGGACGGCAATGTCGTCATCGAGCTGCTGCCCGACGTGGCGCCGATGCATTGTGACCGGATGAAGGAACTGGCGCGCGAAGGCCAGTACGACAACGTGGCCTTTCACCGGGTGATCGACGGTTTCATGGCGCAGACCGGCGACGTGCAGCATGGCGACATGGAAGACGGCTTCAACCTGGGCCGGGCCGGCACCGGTGGGTCCGACAAGAAAGACCTGCCGGCGGAATTCTCCGGTGTGCCGCATGACCGTGGCACGCTGGGCGCGGCGCGCTCGTCGAACCCGAACTCCGCCAACTCGCAGTTCTTTATCAACTTCAAGGACAATCACTTCCTCAACCGTCAGTACACCGTTTATGGCCGTGTCATCGAGGGTATGGAGCATGTGGATGCGATCACCCGTGGCGAGCCGCCTGCGAACCCGGACCGGATGATCTCGGTCAAGGTGGCCGCCGATGCTTAAGCACCTGAGCGCACTGGCCTTTCTGGCCGCGTCGCCTGCGTTTGCCACTGGTCTGGAAATCCAGGTCGAGGGGGAGGCCAATGGCACCATCGTGATCGACCTTCTGGAAGATGTGGCCCCGAAGCACGTGGAGCAGATCACTGCGCTGGCCGGTGAAGGGCAGTATGACGGTGTGGTGTTTCACCGGGTGATCGACGGCTTCATGGCGCAAACCGGCGACGTGGAAAACGGTCGTCTGGGATCGGACATGCGCTATGCGGGCACCGGCGGGTCCGACCGTCCGGATCTGGCGGCGGAATTCTCCGAGCTGCCGTTTGATCGCGGCGTTGTCGGCATGGCGCGGTCGCAAGATCCCGACAGCGGCAACTCGCAGTTCTTCATCATGTTCGACGAAGGTCACTTCCTGAACGGTCAATATACCGTTGTGGGCCGTGTCACCGAGGGCATGAATGTGGTGGATCAGATCAAACGCGGCCATCCGCGGTCCGGTGCCATCACCGGTAAGCCTGATGTGATGACCAAGGTCACCGTCACCGAGTAAGGTGCTGGCGGCAAAGGAATACCAAAGCCCCGCAGTATGATGCTGCGGGGCTTTTTGTTTGCTCCGGGCTGTGGTTGTGGCTGGAGTTCTGGGGTGAAGGGCGCGCTCCCGTGTCCGCCGGGTCCCCGGCTGTCGCCGGGCACGGCAGCGGCCTTTGGGCGGGGCGCCGCGCTGGCGCGCGGCGGGGGCGCGTACCGAACTTATGTTCGGCTATTCGCCGTAGGACCGAATGACCGCCTCGATCGCGGACGCATGCTGATAAAGGTCTTCGATCATCTCGATCTTATGTTTGGTCTCGTTCTTGTCTGCATCGAAGATCACGATGGATTTGCTCTTGGCTGCGTTGAAGTACAACCGGCAGATCGGGCGGCGGTTGTTATCGTCCATCAAAATCGCACAGTAGCTCTTTGCGTCCCTCATGGCGATGCGCTGAACGTTTACAACCCGCGCGCCGATCGCGCGGATGATACGATGCGCCTCTTTCTCCTCCTCAGTGGTGACAATGCCATCGTCGTCTTCCACTGGAGCGGGCTGCGACGCTTCCTCTGCGGGGGCATTGGCCGCCTTGCTGTTGAACGTGATGGAGAGCCGATCCTGAATTCGGTCACGGATTAGCTCGTCAAGGGCGGACTGAACTGCGGGCTTGAGTTGTTCGGCCACATTTTTGGTTATCGAGCCGTCGTATATCTGCCGCCCGATCAAGCGGATAAATTCATCATCGGGATCTTCAAGTTGGGATTTGAGATAGTTCGGTGCCGCTCTGGTATATTTCAGAGTTGATGCGGCTTCGATGATTTGTTCGATGGCGAATTTCTGTTTTCGAAAACGGGCGAGTTCCTCGATTTGATCCGAGTCATAGGCTTGAAAATCAAACTTGAAGAATGGCCTCTTGTCCATTTTGTTCGGTGCATCGGTATCCGAGAAAAACCAGGCTTCGCGGCCGTTCGTAAGCAGAGCGAGACGGGCTTCGGTTACGGAAAAATACCGAAAGAGCTGACTGTATTGGGCATCGCCCAGCTTTGAGGTGATCGGTTTCGCTTCCACGAGCATGGCGATCTTGCCATCTATTTTCACGGCGAAATCGACCTTTTCGCCCTTTTTTGTGCCGACGTCTGCGACAAATTCTGGAATTACTTCGCTGGGATTGAAAATATCAAACCCCCAAGCCTGTAACAGGGGCAGGATGACAGATGTCTTGGTTGCTTCTTCGGTGAGGGCTTGGCGTTCCGCGATCTTGGACCGGCCCGATAGTTCATCTACGAGCTGAGAAAATTCAACCATACCTGCATCTCCCTTGCTAACGATATTAGCTTCGGTTGCAATTGCGGAGAGGTCAAGGAACTCGTTTTGCGGTGATCTCGATGAGAAACAGAAAAGCGCCGGCGTGGACCGGCGCTTTGTCGTTCTGCTATTGGGCCTGCGCCGCTGCGCAGGCGGAGGTCAGCCTTCGGCCTTGGCCGGCGCGGCGGCGGGCTGGGCCGGTGCCTTGGAGGCGGCTTTGCCGGGGCTGAGGGGGTCATCCTGACGCTGCACGGAGCCTTCGAAATGAGCGCCGGACTCGATCGCGATGGTCTTGTGGATGATGTCACCCTCGACCCGCGCGGTGGAGGTCAGGCGTACCTTCAGACCGCGCACGCGACCGACGATGCGGCCGTTGATGACCACGTCGTCCGCGGTGATCTCACCCTTGATGGTGGCGGTCTCGCCAATGGTCAGAAGATGGGCGCGGATGTCGCCTTCGACGGTGCCTTCGACCTGGATGTCACCGGTGGTTTTGACATTGCCGGTGATGTGCAGATCCGAGCTCAGCAGCGAGGCCGCGGGCTTTGCCTTGGGCGCGGCGGGCTTGCTGTAGTCGCTGGCGCCGGTGGATGCGCTGCTCGACGAGGAGGGCGCCGGGCTGGAGGCCGGGGTCGCCGTTGGAGTCTCGGCTTGTTTCGGGCCGGGCTCGTTGATTTTGCTCTTAGAAAACATTTCTCGCAGCCTTGATATAGATCATGGGGTTTACGGGTTTGCCATTGACCCTGACCTCGTAATGGAGGTGGGTCCCGGTGGACCGTCCGGTGTTACCCATATCAGCAATGTGATCCCCGCGCGAGACCCTTTGACCGACCTTCACACGGATGTTGGAGTTATGGGCATATCTGGTTTCGATGCCAAAGGCATGCTGGATTTTCACAAGCCGGCCATAGCCGGATTGCCAGCCCGCATGGGTGACCACACCGTCGGCGGTGGCAAAGATGTCGGTGCCGGTGCCGCCAGCGAAATCGGAGCCTTTATGCAGCCTGCGCCCGCCGGTCTTGGGGTCGCGGCGATAACCAAACCCGGAGCTCTGACGCACCTGACCGAGATTCACCGGCACCGAGAAGGGCGCCTGGGCGGCGGCAATCCGGTAGAGGTTCAGCTGGCTCATCTGATTGAGCAGCGCATTGGCGCGCAGCTCATCGGGGCTGGGCTCCTCGCCGCGGGTGGACAGGGACAGGGGCTCCAGCGGGCCGCCTTCGCCGTTATAGCCCCGGCGCACCTGTTCGAGAATGCGATCCGGCGGCAGGCCGGCGGAGGAGAACATCTTGTTCAGCGGCTCGACCGAGATCGCCATCGCCTCCTCCAGCTGGCGGAAGATCTGGTCGTTGCGCTGCGCGGCCAGGCGCAGTTCCAGTTCCAGATCGTCGCGTTGAGCCAGGGCAGAGCGGGCGTCGGATTCGATCTGGTCCCGTTCGGCGGCGGTCTCGGCCAGGGCGGTGGTGAGGAAATCCAGTTGCTCGGGCGCGGTGGCGGCCAGCACCTGTTCGGGGCTGTCGGGCGCGGTCTGTTCGCGCAGGTCCAGCACCGTGCGTTTCAGGATCTCGCGCTCGCGAATGGTCTGGCGCAGGTTGGACTGGATGATGTCGATGCCGGTTTCCAGCTCGCGGCGGCGGGTTTCGGAGGCCAGCAGCTCCGACTGCATGGTGGAGATCTGTTCGAGCGCGGCGTTGAAGCGGTCCTGTGCGGCCAGCGCCTCTTCGGCGCGGCGGTCGCGTTCGGTCGACAGCGCGTTCAGGCGCTCCTGATAGACCTGCTGGTCGCGGCGCGCCTGATCGCGGAAGTTGCCGGAGCCGATGCTGTCCATCAGCACGATGGCGGTGGCGACAATGGCCCAGGACACAAACAGCGTCAGCCCCGCCACGGTCAGGATCTGGGTTTCCGAGCTCAGTCGTATGAACCGGGTGTCGGTGTCGGATTTGAGGAAAACCCGGCGCTCGGGGAACCGGCGCTCCAGAAATGCGTGAATCCGTAGGTGTAGTCCGCCGCGCAAGCCCGATATCCTTGTGCCATCCCTTTGCGGTTGCTCTCTCCTGCCTCCCGGAGATGTATTGCAACCTGCCTTGGCAAGATGGAATAGCCAGACTGTGGCCATTCAGCAACCCTGTTCCGTCCGTATGGCGCTTCTGTCGCGCATTTCCTTGGCCTTGGGCAGAAAACTGCCGATATGGGCCGGTTTGACCCGGATTTTCGCGCATTGCGATATTGCGGAGGCGGCTATTCCTCTTGTGCGGGTCGTCCGGGGCGGTCGCAGGGCCGGGGATGGCGCGGTGCCGTCGGGTCAGCGCGCGTAGGCCGGTGCTTCCCCATCCGCGAGCGGCCAGTAGAAATCCGGCGGCAGGCCCGCGTCGGCGCGTTTTTCCTCGTTGAAGGGCGGCTTGAGCGCACCGTGGAAATATTTCTGCACCAATGCGTGGAATTCGGCCTTTGGGTCGAGGTTGTCGCGCCCGCAGAGGAAATTGAACCATTTGGCGCCATAGGCCACATGGCCGACCTCTTCGGCATAGATGATCTCCAGCGCGTCGAGCGCCTCTTGCACACCCGCCTTGCGGAAGATCTCGATCATGCCCGGGGTCACATCCAGCCCGCGGGCTTCCAGCACCATCGGCACCACGGCCAGGCGGCCCATCAGATCGTCCACGGTATCCTCGGCGGCGCGCCACATGCCGGCATGGGCGGGCAGGGCGCCATAGTGGCTGCCAAGGCTTTCCAGGCAATCGCACATCAGGTTGAAATGCTTGGATTCCTCATCTGCGGATTTCACCCAGTCATCGTAGAACCCAAGCGGCATCGGGACATGGGTGAAGCGGGCGATGATGTCCCAGTGCAGGTCGACGGCGTTGAGTTCGATATGGGCCACCGCATGCAAGAGCGCGATCCGGCCCTGCGGGGTGCCGGGTTTGCGCTTTGGCACGTCGCGAGGGTGCAGCAGCTCGGGTTCCGTGGGGCGGGCCGGATGCATTGGCGGGGTGGCGCTACCGACGGCGATCTCGGGTGCGTCGCCGGCGCGGGAGGCGCGCCATGCGGCGGCGTATTTGTGCGACAGGGCAGTCTTGGCGCGCCCGTCGGCGCAAGTGAGCACGTCGGTGGCCATCTGGGCGAGGGTGAGGGGGGTGTGGGTCATGGGTCCGTCGGTTTGGCGTCGTGGATATGGCACGGGGCGCGGCGCGTGTGGCGGTGCGAGTGGCGAGTGGGATCAGGGCTCACCAGAGCGAAAGCGCTCCGGATCTGCCCCTCACCTGATCTGCCCCCTGCCACCGCCAGGTCCGCCCCGCAAGGAAAATAGCCGTCTCCCCACCCGTCGGGCGGGGGCCCTCGGCGATTTTTCTTGCGTCTCAGCCCTGGCCGTGGCGTGACAGAGGCAGGTGATGGGCGGCTCCGGAGCGAAACATCGGGCTCGGGGCTGGAGGTTTTGCGCTTTGCTGTGCAAATCGCGGGAGGGGGGGCCGCGCCTGCGGCGCGGCCCCGCCCGGCCCAACGCTTTTGGGGGTGGCTTTGCCGCGCCGCAAAAGGGGCGGGAGCCTCCCCTGCGCCCGGTGTGGGGGATTACAGGGTTTTGACCGCCTCCAGCACCTCTTCGACGTGGCCGGGCACTTTGACCTTGCGCCAGATGCGGGCGATTTTTCCGTCGCCGTCGATGAGGAAGGTCGAGCGTTCGATGCCCATGCTCTTGCGGCCGTACATGTTCTTTTCCACCCAGACGCCATAGTCCTCGCACATGGTGCTGTCGGCGTCGGACAGGAGCGGCACGGTCAGACCGTGTTTGGCGACGAATTTGTCGTGTTTGGTCACCGTATCCCGGGAAATGCCGAACACCGCGGCGCCGGCATCGGCAAAGGCCGGCAGATGCTCGGAGAATCCGATGGATTCCTTGGTGCATCCCGGCGTATCATCGCGGGGATAGAAAAACAGGACAACGGCCTGGCCCTTCAGGTCCGCAAGGGAGACTTCGCCGCCGCCATCACGGGGCAGGGTGAAGGCCGGGGCAAGGTCAGAGGGTTCGAGCATGTTTTGGGTCTCCATAGGGTGTCGTTCAAGCTGCAAAGCGGGTACGAGCCAAACATAGATCATGTCAGGCGAAGAGAAACCAGAGATCGTCGCACCGCCGCAGGAGGACCTGCCGCAATTCGTGACGCCGTCGGATCGAAAGCAGGCACGGCGCCGGCGTCTGTTGCGGCGTCTGCGGGGCGGCCTGGCCTGGCTGGTGCTGGCGTTGGCGCTGGTGGCGGTGGCGACGACCTGGCTGCTGGATCGCCGCATCGGCGCGCCGGAGTGGCTGCGGGCGGAGGCCGAGGCGCGGATTGAGGCGCAGCTGGGCGGATTGCAGATCGAATTTGGCACCATCGAGCTGGTGGTGCGTCGGGGCTGGCGGCCGCGGTTGTCGCTCAGCGATGTCACGCTGTACTACCCGGATGGCAGCCCGGCGCTGCAGCTCGAGGACGCGCAGGCGGCGCTGGCGATGCGGCCTTTGCTGCGCGGGCAGGTGCGGCCCAAGGTGATTTCGCTCTCGGGCCTGTTTGCCACCCTGCAACGCGACAGCGGCGGCGCCGTTGCGGTCAGTTTTTCCGATGCCGCGACCCCGTTTCGCCAGGCCCGCAACCTGCCGCAGCTGATCGACGCCTGGGACCGGCAGCTGGAACTGCCGATCCTGTCCGCACTCACCCGGGTCGAGACCCAGGCGGTGACCCTCAGCTATGTGGATCGGCGGATCGACCGGGCCTGGACGCTGGATGGCGGCACCATCCTGTTGTCGCGTGCCGGTGACAGTGTCGACATCGAGGCCGGGTTCTCCATCCTGAGCGGGCGGGAATATGCCAGCACGGTAGAGGCGAACTATCGGTCCGACATTGGGGATACGGCGGCGGAATTCGCGGTTGTGGTCGATCAGGTGCCCAGCGCCGATGTGGCCAGCCAAAGCCCGGCGTTCGGCTGGCTCGACGTGCTGCGCGCGCCGATTTCCGGGGCGCTGCGCGGGGCGGTCGACAGCGAGGGCAGCCTGCTGCCGTTGCAGGCCAGCCTTGAAATCGGCACCGGGGTGATCCAGCCCAGCGAGACACTGAAACCGGTTCCGATCCAGTCGGCGCAGAGCTTCTTCACCTTCACCCCGCAGACGCAGGAGCTGCAATTCTCCCGCCTGTCGGTCGAGAGCGGCTGGGTCAGCGGGCAGATGGAGGGCCGGGCCGAGCTGGTCGGGGTCCGCGATGGCCAGCTGACGGAACTGGTGGGCCAGCTGCAATTCAGCGACATGAAGATCAATCCGCTGCGGCTGTATCCGGAGCCGCTGTCCTTTTCCGGTGTGCGGGCCGATTTCCTGATGGAGCTGGCGCCGTTTCGCCTGCGGCTGGGGGAAATGCTGGTGCAGCAGGGCGAGACCGACTTGCTGCTGAACGGAGATGTGAGGGCGGGCGACAAGGGCTGGAACTATGACCTTCAGGGCACGGCGGATCGCTTTGGTGTGGAGATGGTCAAGCAGATGTGGCCGCCATCGGCCCCGCCCAAACCCCGGCAATGGTTTGTCGAAAACGTGCTGTCCGGCCACATCCATGACGCACAGTTTGCGTTGCGCGGGCGGGATGCGGAAAAACCCTTTATCGCGGTGGATCTCGGGTTTGAGCAGGGGCGCGTGCGGTTCAACAAGTTCTATCCGGAGCTGGAACAGGCGTCGGGTCAGCTCAGCATCTATGGCAACCGGCTGGTGGCCACCGCGACCGAGGGCTGGGTTACCGCGCGCCAGGGCGGGCGGATGGATCTGGCCGGATCGTCGTTCATCATTCCCGACACCGCGCAGAAGGGCGATGACAGCCTCGGGATCCTGCGCGCGCAGGCTAGGGGCAATGCGCAGGCGGTGCTGTCGCTGCTCAATCGCGAACCGCTGACCGTGCTCGACAATGTCGGGCTGCCGGTGGAGCTGGGCGAGGGCCGTGTCGAGGTCAATGCCACCGCCGCGATGCCCCTGAAGAAAAACGTCGATGTGGCGCAGGTGGAGTATCACTATGTCGGGCGGTTGCGTGACGTGCGCAGCACCGTTCTGGTGCCCGGTCATGCGGTGGCGGCGGCAGAGCTGGCGATTTCGGGTGACAACACGCATGTGGAGGTTTCTGGACCCGGGCAATTTTCCGGGGTGCCGATCACCGCGCGCTGGCATCAGGGGCTGCGGCCCGGAAACCCGCCCGACGGCACCATAACCGGCGAGATGGAACTGTCCTCCGAGACGCTGGAGGCGCTGGAGATCGGCCTGCCGGAGGGGATGCTGCGCGGCCGTGGCAGTGCCGGTTTCACCGTGACACTGCCCCCCGGTGCGCCGGTGCAAGTGGCGGTGGAGAGCAACCTCCAGGGCATCGGCTTGCGCCTGCCGGAGCTGGCCTGGTCCAAACCGGAAGGCGCGGCGGGGCTGTTGGCCTTCTCCACCGTGCTGGACGACACCCCGTCGGTGGAGGACCTGCGGCTGCAGGCGGCGGGACTGCGGGCCGAGGGCCGGATGACGGTGAATGCGGCGGGCGGGCTCGACCGGGCGGAGTTCTCCTCGGTCACGTTGGGGGACTGGTTGCAGGGGCCGGTGACGCTGACCGGCCGCGCGGGCGCGCCGCCGGCGCTGGCGATGACCGGCGGGCGGATCGACCTGCGCCGAGCGCCGTTCAACAGCGGGTCCGGCGGCAGCGGTGGCGGATCGGGGGGCGATACGCCGATGACGCTGGCGCTGGACCGGTTGCAGGTGACGGATGAGATCGCGCTGTCCCGGTTCCAGGGCCGGTTCGACACCCGGGGTGGCTTCAACGGCGCCTTTACCGGCAACCTCAACACGCTGACCCCGGTCGAGGGCGTGGTGGTGCCGCAGGCGGGCGGCATGGCGATGCGCGTGCGCTCGGAGGATGCCGGAGGCGTGTTCCGGGCCGCGGGGGTGATGCGCCATGGCTATGGCGGCAGTTTCGAGATGACGCTGATCCCGGCGCAGCAATCCGGCGCCTACAACGGCCAGGTGCGGGTCAGCAACATCCGCATCAAACGCGCCCCGGCGATCGCCGCGCTGATCAACTCGCTCAGCCTGGTGGGGCTGTTTGACGAATTGTCTGGGCAGGGCATTCTGTTCACCTCGGTGGAGGCCGATTTCCGCCTCGGCTCGCGCTATCTGACGCTCAACAGCTCTTCTGCGGTGGGCCCCTCGATCGGCCTGTCGCTCGATGGGGTCTATGATCTCGCCACCAGCCGCATGAATATGCGCGGCGTGCTGTCGCCGATCTACATGGTCAACGCCATCGGCAGCGTGCTCACCCGCAAGGGCGAAGGGCTGTTTGGCTTTTCCTTCACGCTGAAGGGCGAGGCCGATGATCCCCGGGTATCTGTCAACCCGCTGTCGGGGATCGCGCCGGGCTTCCTGCGCGAAGTGTTTCGCGGCGCCCAGCCCACCGCCCCGGGCGAAGCGCCGCTGGAACCCGAGGTCTCGGCCGAGGAGTTGCGCCAGGAACGCAAGCGCCGCAACGAGAACCGCTAGGCGCCCGTCGCACCGGCGCAAAAACCGCGCCCGGGGCGGCTGTGGAGCATGGACTTTCCCGCGGGCGCGCAGTATCGCGCCGGTCATGAAACTGAGTGATTTTGACTTTGACCTGCCGGAAGAGCTGATCGCCACGCGCCCTGCGTCGCCGCGCTCTTCGGCACGGCTGCTGGTGGCGCAACAGGACCGGATCACCGATGCACGGGTGACCGACCTGCTGCAATGGATCGCGCCCGGCGACCGGCTGGTGCTGAATGACACCAAGGTGATCCCGGCGCGGCTGAGCGGTCAGCGCCATCGCGACTCGGCACAAGGCCCGGTGTCGGCGCGGATCGAGGTCACCTTGCTGGAGCCGCAGGCGGATGGCTGCTGGGCGGCGCTGCTGAAGCCGCTGAAGAAGATCAAGCCGGGCGAGGTTGTGCGCTTTGGCGATCGGCTGTCGGCCGAGCTGGTCGAGGTGGTCGACGGCCAGGGCCGGTTGCGGTTCAATCTGGTGGGCGAGGATTTCGACGCCGCGCTGGCAGAGGCCGGGGCGATGCCGCTGCCGCCCTATATCGCCGCCAAGCGCGCAGCCGACGAGCAGGACAAGACCGATTACCAGACCGTCTGGGCGCGCAGCTCCGGTGCCGTTGCCGCTCCGACGGCGAGCCTGCATTTCGACGAGCCACTGCTGACGGCGCTGGCGGCCAGGGGCGTGGATTTCACCTATGTCACCCTGCATGTGGGCGCGGGCACCTTCCTGCCGGTCAAGGTCGAGGACGTCACCACCCACAAGATGCACGCCGAATGGGGGCAGGTGACCAAACAGGCCGCCGCCGAAATCGCCGCCACCAAGGCCGCGGGCAAGCGGGTGATCCCGGTCGGCACCACGGCGCTGCGGCTGATCGAGAGCGCGGCGCGCGACAGCGGCGCGATCGCGCCTTGGGAGGGGGAGACCGATATCTTTATCTATCCCGGCTTCACCTTCCATGTGACCGATGCGCTGATGACCAATTTCCACCTGCCGAAGTCGACGCTGCTGATGCTGGTCTCGGCGCTGATGGGGCAGGAGCGGATGCGGCGGGTCTATGACCATGCGGTGACCGAGCGCTATCGGTTCTTTTCCTACGGCGATGCCTCGCTGCTGATCCCCTAGGCCGCGCGCGAGGGCCCGCGGGCCCGTTCCGGTGATCCGCCCCACCACAGCCGGCCACAGACAGAGCAGGCGGGGGGTTGACCGGCCCGGTCACTGTGGGAAGGTCGCCACAAGACCAGTGCGAGTCGGATTTGCCGGGCCATGGCGCGTCAAAACGGATCATAACTGACCCTTTGCGGCGCCGATCGCGCCGCATTTTTCGATTGCCCCGCCTGATGGCCGCGTGCCGGGGTTTCCTAACAATCTCTCTCGTCCGGCGCTGTGCCGGCGGGCTCCTGACAAAGACCGAAGGAGACGAAACGACATGTTTCAAGTTCTGTCGAGCGCCTGGGCGCTGCTGCTGGGTATCGGATTGCTCATGCTGGGCAACGGCCTTCAGGGGACGCTCCTGGGGGTGCGGGGGGACATCGAGGGCTATAGCGAGTTCATGATGTCCCTGATCGTCGCGGGCTACTTCGTGGGCCTGCTGATCGGGTCCTGGATGGCGCCGGGCATGATCCGCCGCGTCGGCCATGTGCGGGTGTTTGCCGCGCTGGCCTCGCTGATTTCGGCGGTGATGGTGATCTATCCGGCGATCCCCAACCCGATCGTCTGGATCATTGGCCGGATCGTGGTGGGGTTCTGCTTCTCGGGCGTGTATGTGACCGCCGAAAGCTGGCTCAACAATGCCGCCGACAACCAGAACCGGGGCAAGGCGCTCTCGCTCTATATGGTGGTGATGACGCTGGGGCTGGTGGCAGCACAGGGTTTCATCCTGATCGGGGATCCGGCGGGTTATCTGCCCTTTGTCATCGCCTCGATCGCGGTTTCGATTTCCTTTGCCCCCATTCTGCTGTCGATCTCGCCGACCCCAGCCTTTGACACCGCCAAGCGGATGACCCTGCGCGAGCTGATGGAGGCCTCGCCGCTGGGCTGTGTCGGCATGTTCCTGCTGGGCGGCGTGTTCTCGGCCCAGTTCGGCATGGCGGCGGTTTACGCCACCTCGGTGGGGCTGGAGACCTATCAGATCTCCATGTTCACGGCGAGCTTCTTTGTCGGCGCGCTGTTCCTGCAATTCCCGCTGGGCTGGATCTCGGACCGGATGGAACGCCGGGTGCTGATCATCTTTGTCGCCGGCACCGCCAGCGCGGCCTCGATCATGGCGATGATCCTCGGCGGCTCTTTTGCGCTGCTGCTGACCTCGGCCTTTGTCATCGGCGGGCTGGTCAATCCGCTCTACTCGCTGCTGCTGGCGCATACCAACGACTACCTGGAGCATGACGACATGGCGGCGGCCTCCGGCGGGCTGGTGTTCATCAACGGTCTGGGCGCGTCCTCCGGCCCGCTCATCATCGGTTGGCTGATGTCGGACTCGGTGATCGGCCCCAACGGCTTCTTCCTGTTCATGGCGGTGCTGCTGGGCGCGCTGGTGTTCTATGCCGCCTATCGCTCGACGCAGCGGGCAACCGTCCCGGTCGAAGAGACCGGCGTGATGCCGGTGATGAGCCCGACGGCGACCTCGGTCGCGGTCGAGTTCGCCCAGGAGTACGCCATCGAAACCGAGCTGGAAGAGCAAGAAAACGCCGCTTCCACAGGCTGATAGCGCCACCATGCCCAAAATGCGACCTTCAGATCACAAAAGTGACTCTGAAGGTCGTATTTGTAACCTAACGTCACTTGTGCTCGACCGGTGAATCAGGCTCATCATGGGATGTTACGTTATTTTTACAGCCGGTGGAGAAAGACCAATGGCACGCCCTGAAGAGATACTGGAATTCTGGCTCGACGATGTCGGCGAGCAGGGCTGGTATCGCCAAGACGACGCGCTGGATGCACAGATCCGCGAGCGGTTCGAGGACAGCTGGACCAAGGCCTGCGAGGGCAGTTACTCGTTCTGGCTGACCTATCCCAGCGGCGCGCTGGCCTATATCATCCTGATGGACCAGTTCCCGCGCAACATGTTCCGGGGCGAGGGCAAGGCGTTCTCCTCCGATCAGGCGGCGCTGGCTGCGGCCAAGGCGGCTGTGGACCGCAAGTGGGATCTCAAGATCGACGAACCGGCGCGCCAGTTCTTCTACCTGCCGATGATGCATTCTGAGAGCCTGTGCGATCAGGAGCGCTGCGTGCGGCTGATCCACGAGCGACTGGAGAAGACCGGCGCCGAAAACCTGCTGCATGCGCGCGCGCATCGCGAGGTGATACGCCTGTTTGGCCGCTTTCCCTATCGCAACGAGGCGCTGCATCGCCACAGCACCGCGCCGGAACTGGATTACGTCAGCGCCGGGGGCTATGGCTCCACCGTGCGCGACATGCAGGCCATGGCCTGACACTTCCCGCGACCGCACAGTGCCGCGCGAAGTCCCAAGGCCCTGCCAGATTGGCGGGGCCTTTTTTGTGCAGCGCCTGCCGTCATGGCCGGGGCCGGGCCACAGTGCCTCTTGGCGGCGGGTCACTCCGACAGGGGGCGCACCCCATAGGTGCGATGGGCATCCGCGCGCAGCTCGGCTTCGCTGCGGTCGGGATGGAACAGGTAACTCGGCGCCAGGATCGGCGCGCGGCGGGTGACATTGACCGAGATCACATGACGGATCGGAAACGCATCGCCGGTCATCGCCAGCAAGGGCGCCGCCAGTTCGGCAAAGCCGGGCGCCTTGGGGGCAAGGACCTCTGCCGTGCCCTCGATCTTGTGCCCGCGTTGCAGGAACACGTCGATCAGGCTGACGCAGACCGCCGGATTGGCGCGGATGTTGCGCACGCTGCCACCCGAGGCGATGTCGGCGATGACCAGCCGATCCGGGTCCAGATCGGCGTAGATTTCCTTGGGCGAGACATTGGGGCGATTGTCGGCCCCCACCGTGGCCAGCCAGCACAGGACGGCGTGTTCTGCTTCCTTGAAATCTCGGGTCATGGCGGTCTCCTGTGTTTGAACGTGTCGTGATCCCGTCAGCCTAGGCGCCAGGATCGCGCGCACCAAGCGCCGCCGGCGACCGGCTGGGGCCGTCTTGCGACGCCCCGGCACCAGGGAAGAGCCCCGCCTGGCCAAGCGTCAGAGCAGAGCTGCCGGTCGGGGATTTTTCTGTTGCCCACCTGTCAGCGCTTGTTAGGGTCGGGGCGGTTTTGCGCGATCCTCCGCGCCGCGTCCGGACAGGGCGGCTTCGGTTGTTGCAGCGCGCGGAAAATTAGTTTAACGGTAAACTAGTTTTGGATCTTTGTTCATGAGGGAACACAATGGCCGCAGCATCCTATGACGTGATCGTAATCGGCGCAGGCCCCGGTGGCTATGTCGCCGCAATCCGGGCCGCGCAGCTCGGTCTCAAGACCTGCGTGGTCGAGCGCGAACACCTGGGCGGCATCTGCCTGAACTGGGGCTGCATCCCGACCAAGGCTCTGTTGCGGTCGTCAGAGGTGTTCCACCTGATGGAGCGCGCGAAGGATTTTGGCCTCAAGGCCGAGAACATCGGCTACGACCTGAACGCGGTGGTGAAACGCTCGCGCGGCGTGGCCAAGCAACTCTCGGCGGGCGTCAAAGGTCTGCTGAAAAAGCACAAGATCGACGTCGTGATGGGCGCGGCCTCGATCCCTGCCAAGGGCAAGGTTTCGGTCAAAACCGACAAGGGCACCGAGGAGCTGACCGGCAAGAACATCATCGTCGCCACCGGCGCGCGGGCGCGTGAACTGCCCGGGCTGGAGGCCGATGGCGATCTGGTCTGGACCTATAAGCACGCGCTCGACCCCAAGCGGATGCCGAAAAAGCTGCTGGTGATCGGCTCCGGCGCGATCGGTATCGAATTTGCCAGCTTCTACAACACCTTGGGGTCGGATACGACCGTGGTCGAGGTGATGGATCGCGTCTTGCCGGTGGAGGACGAGGAAATCTCGAAATTCGCCAAGAAGGCGTTCGAGAAACAAGGCATGAAGATCATGCAAAAGGCGATGGTCAAACAGCTTGATCGTGCCTCCGGCAAGGTCACCGCCCATATCGAGGTGGGCGGCAAGGTCGAGAAACACGAGTTTGACACGGTGATTTCTGCGGTCGGCATCGTCGGCAATACCGAGGGTCTCGGGCTGGAGGAACTGGGCGTCAAGATCGACCGCACTCATGTGATCACCGATGAATACTGCCGCACCGGTATCGACGGCGTCTATGCCATTGGCGATATCGCCGGCGCGCCGTGGCTGGCGCATAAGGCGAGCCATGAGGGCGTGATGGTGGCCGAGCTGATCGCCGGTAAGCACGCCCATCCGGTGAAACCCGAGAGCATCGCGGGCTGTACCTATTGTCACCCGCAGGTGGCCTCGGTCGGCTATACCGAAGCCAAGGCCAAGGAGCTGGGCTACAAGGTCAAAGTGGGCCGTTTCCCCTTTATCGGCAACGGCAAGGCGATTGCCCTGGGCGAGGCCGAGGGCATGGTAAAGACCGTGTTCGACGAGAAAACCGGCGAGCTCTTGGGCGCGCATATGGTGGGTGCTGAAGTCACCGAGCTGATCCAGGGCTATGTGGTCGGGCGTCAGCTGGAAACCACCGAAGAAGACCTGATGAACACCGTCTTCCCGCATCCGACCCTGTCGGAGATGATGCATGAAAGCGTGCTGGATGCCTTTGACCGGGTGATCCACATCTGATCTGCACCTTGCAGATGAGTGATGAGAGGCCGGGTGGTAAGCCCGGCCTTTTTCATGCGCTTTGTGTGGGTACAAAATAGCTGTCCTGCTGTCTGGCGTCCCGGCGGGCGCAGGCATAGGGTGGCGGCTCATTTTCAGCGGGCGAGGGCGACGGGATGCAGCAGGGACGTGGGACAAATTGGGTCATGGTGCTGCTGATCTGGGCTGCGGGCCTGGGCGCTGCGGCGCAATACGGCAAGATCGCGGTGACCTTTGACCGTTTGCCCGCGCTCTATCCCGATGTGGGTGCGGCGATGGGCTGGACGGTATCGCTGGTCGGTGTGCTGGGGATCGTCTTTGGCGTGGTGGCGGGTCTGTTTGTCTCGGCCTTTGGCTATCGGCGCACGCTGGTCTGTTCGCTCCTGCTTGGCGCGGCGATGTCGGCCTTGCAGGCGCTGCATCTGCCGTTTGGTCCGTTCTTGCTGACGCGCGTGGTCGAGGGGATCTCGCATCTGGGTGTGGTCGTCGCCGCGCCGACCTTGATGGCGATCCTGGCACATGGCCCGGCGCGCGGATTGGCGCTGACGATCTGGAGCACCTTTTTTGGCGTGGCCTTTGCGATCCTGAGCTGGGCCGGGCTGCCGCTGGTTGATGCCTATGGCGTGCTGGCGCTGTTTGGCGTGCATGCGGCGATCATGGCGGTGCTTGCGGTGATCCTGCATCTGGCGCTGCGCGATGTGCCGGTGCCTGCGCGCACACGCTATCCGGACCTCGCCGCCTTGCCGGCGCTGCACCTCAACATCTATCGCTCGCCTTATAAAACCGCACCCGCGGCGGGGTGGCTGTTTTACACCTGCTGTTTTGTGGCGGTGCTGACGGTGCTGCCGCCCTTTGTCGACGAGAGCATCCGCCTGCATGTGATGGGCGCGATGCCGCTGGTCTCCATTGCGGTGTCGATGACAATCGGCGCACTGCTGCTGCGGCAGATACCCGGCGTGGCCGTGGTGCAGATGGGATTTCTGATCGGCGCGGCGGCGATGCTGTGGCTTTGGGCCATGCCGGGGCATTGGCTGGCCTGTATGGCGCTGGCGGTGGGGTTCGGGCTGGTGCAGGGCGCAAGCTTTGCCGCCGTGCCGCAGCTCAATGACATCGCCGCCGCGCAATCCGAGGCCAATGGCGCCATGGCGCAGGCGGGCAATCTGGGCAATGCCATCGGCACGCCGCTGTTTGTCGCGGTGATCGCGTTTGGCGGCTATGGCGCATTGATGCTGACGGTGGCGCTGCTGCTTTTCTGTGGCGCGGTGGTGCATCAAAGTCTCGCTTCTCAGCGCCGCCGCTGGGCCGCTGACAGTTTCTGACAGCACAGCGCGCGTCGTTCCCTGTCTGTTCCGCATTTTCTCTTGGAGACTCGGGGCAGCTCACCTATGTGTATTGCAAAGTTTGGGGGCGATATGGCTGAGTTGAAGAATATCGAGGTGCGCGGCGCGCGCGAGCACAATCTCAAGAACATCGACGTGGACATTCCGCGCGATGAACTGGTGGTGATTACCGGCCTGTCTGGCTCGGGCAAATCGAGCCTTGCGTTTGACACCATCTATGCGGAGGGGCAGCGCCGCTATGTCGAGTCCCTCAGCGCCTATGCGCGCCAGTTCCTCGATATGATGGAAAAGCCGGATGTGGATCATATCTCGGGCCTGAGCCCCGCGATCTCCATCGAGCAGAAGACCACGTCGAAAAACCCGCGCTCCACCGTCGGCACCGTCACCGAGATTTACGACTATCTGCGACTGCTGTTTGCCCGCGCCGGCACGCCCTACAGCCCCGCCACCGGCCAGCCCATCGAGGCGCAGCAGGTGCAGGATATGGTCGACCGGATCATGACGCTGGAGGACGGCACCCGCGGCTATCTGCTGGCGCCCATCGTGCGGGATCGCAAGGGCGAGTACAAAAAAGAGATGCTGGAGCTGAGGAAGCAGGGGTTCCAGCGCGTCAAGGTGGATGGGGAGTTCCACGACCTTGATACGCCGCCCACGCTCGACAAGAAGTTCCGCCATGACATCGACGTGGTGGTCGACCGGCTGGTGGTGAAGGAAGGTATCGAGACGCGGCTGGCGGACAGCTTGCGCACCGCGCTGGATCTGGCCGACGGCATTGCCATTCTGGAGACAGCCCCGCGTGAGGGCGATCCGGAGCGGATTACATTCAGTGAGAATTTCGCCTGTCCCGTCAGTGGTTTCACCATCCCCGAGATCGAGCCACGGCTGTTTTCCTTTAACGCGCCGTTTGGGGCCTGTCCCCATTGTGACGGTCTGGGCGTGGAGCTGTTCTTTGACGAACGCCTCGTGGTGCCGGATCAGAGCCTCAAGGTCTATGACGGGGCGCTGGCGCCCTGGCGCAAGGGCAAATCGCCTTACTTCCTGCAGACCATCGAGGCCATCGCCAACCACTATGAATTCGACAAGAACACGCCGTGGAAGGATCTGCCCGCGCATGTGAAACAGGTATTCCTGCATGGCTCCGGCGATGAGGAAATCGCCTTTCGCTATGACGAGGGGGGCCGTGTCTACAATGTGACCCGCGTCTTTGAGGGCGTGATCCCCAATATGGAACGCCGCTACCGCGAAACGGATTCCAACTGGGTGCGCGAGGAGTTCGAGCGCTACCAGAACAACCGTGATTGCGGCCATTGCGGCGGTTATCGTCTGCGCGAAGAGGCGCTGGCGGTCAAAATCGGCCCGGCTGGAGGCGCAGCCGAAGAGCGTCTGCACATCGGTCAGGTGGTGGAGAAATCCATCCGTGAGGCGCTGGCGTGGATTGAGGAGGTGCCGAGCCACCTCACCGCGCAAAAACAAGAGATCGCCCGGGCCATCGTCAAGGAAATCCGCGAGCGTCTTGGCTTCCTCAACAATGTGGGGCTGGAGTATCTGACCCTCTCGCGCAACGCGGGCACGCTCTCGGGCGGGGAAAGCCAGCGCATTCGTCTGGCGAGCCAGATTGGCTCTGGCCTCACCGGCGTTCTTTATGTGTTGGACGAACCCTCCATCGGTCTGCACCAGCGTGACAATGACCGGCTGATCACCACGCTCAAGAACCTGCGCGATCAGGGTAATACGGTGATCGTGGTGGAGCATGACGAGGATATGATCCGTCAGGCCGATTACGTCTTTGACATCGGCCCCGGTGCCGGTGTGCATGGCGGGCAGGTGGTGAGCCACGGCACGCCCGCCGCGGTCGAGGGCGATGCGGGCTCGGTGACCGGGCAGTATCTGGCCGGAACCCGTGAGATTGCGGTGCCTGCCACACGCCGTAAAGGCAACAAAAAGAAGATCAAGGTGGTCAAGGCCACCGGCAACAACCTGAAAAACGTCACCGCCGAATTCCCGCTGGGGAAATTTGTCTGCGTCACCGGCGTGTCGGGTGGCGGCAAGTCCACCCTGACCATCGAGACGCTGTTTAAAACCGCCTCCATGCGCCTCAACGGGGCGCGCCAGACGCCTGCGCCTTGCGAGACGATCAAGGGGCTGGAGCATCTGGACAAGGTGATCGACATCGACCAGCGCCCCATCGGGCGTACGCCACGCTCGAACCCGGCGACCTATACCGGGGCCTTCACGCCGATCCGTGACTGGTTTGCCGGTCTGCCCGAAGCCAAGGCGCGCGGGTATAAACCGGGGCGGTTCTCCTTCAACGTCAAGGGCGGGCGCTGCGAGGCCTGTCAGGGTGACGGGGTGCTGAAGGTCGAGATGCATTTCCTGCCCGACGTCTATGTCACCTGTGAGACCTGTCAGGGCGCGCGCTACAACCGTGAAACGCTGGAGATCAAGTTCAAGGGCAAGAGCATTGCCGATGTGCTGGATATGACGGTGGAAGACGCGCAGGAGTTCTTTGCTGCCGTGCCCTCGATCCGCGACAAGATGGACGCGCTGATGCGGGTGGGTCTTGGCTATATCAAGGTGGGCCAGCAGGCCACGACGCTCTCGGGCGGTGAGGCGCAGCGGGTGAAGCTGTCCAAGGAGCTGGCGAAGCGCTCTACCGGTCGGACGCTCTATATTCTTGATGAGCCGACCACGGGTCTGCATTTCGAGGATGTGCGCAAACTGTTGGAAGTGCTGCATGAATTGGTGGAGCAGGGCAACTCGGTGGTGGTGATCGAACACAACCTCGACGTCATCAAGACCGCCGACTGGATCATCGACATCGGCCCCGAGGGCGGCGATGGCGGTGGGGAGATCGTGGCCGCCGGGACGCCGGAAAAGGTCGCCGAAGAGCCGCGCAGCTATACCGGCCATTATCTGAAACCGATGCTGGCGGCGAAGCCGAAGAAAAAGGTCGCCGCGGAGTAAGCGGCGCCCATCGGCCCCGGTGCAGCGCGCACGGGGCGCACGGTCTTGGTCGGGTGGGCAGAAAAACCCACCCGCGCCTCTTGAATGTTATCCCTCTTAACATCACGTGTCAGTGAACGGGATACACATGTGAGGGTGCCACCATGTCATCGAGGGTCATTGCCGCGTTCGGTTCCATCGCCATTGCGGGGGGCGCCTATATCGGGGCCAGCGCCGTGGTCCAGGCGGAGCAAAGCGCGTTCGGGTTCGAAGAGTTCCACACCATCCAGCTGTCCGAGGGGATCGAGCTGTCCGTGGTGTCCGGGGCGGAGCGCTATCTGGTCACGGCAGAGGCCTCGGGCCTGACCGGCACGGATCGCTTGCAGATCACGCAGGACGGGCAGGTGCTGGCGATTGATCGCACCGATCGCTGGTCGCCGATGGGCGGGCTGCTGGACGGGCCGCTGCGGGTGACGGTGCATCTGCCGGAACTGCGCAGCCTGTCGGTGCACGAAGGCGCCAGCGCCGAGGTGACCGGAGCCTTGGCGCCAGAGGTCGAATTCGATGTCACTAGCGGCAGCCGGTTGCAGATCTCGGATCTGGATGCGGCGCAGGTCTATCTGGAGGCCAGCTCCGGCGGCGATCTGGAGGTGTCGGGGCGCTGCTTGAAGCTGGATGTCACCGCCTCCAGCGGCGGCGATATCGACGCGGAGGACTTGCACTGCAAGACAGTCCGCGCCTCTGCCACCAGCGGGGCGGATGTGGATCTGACCGCGACCAGCCAATTGCGCGCCAAGGCGTCGAGCGGCGGCGATATTTCGGTCGAGGGCAACCCGGCGACCCAGGACATCAGCCATTCGGTCGGCGGCTCGGTGCGGATCAAGGGCTGACCCGCGGGCGCGCGGCGGGGCGGGCCAGCAGCAGCGGCACAAGGAACAGCGCGAGAAAGGCGCTGTTCATCACCAGGTTGAACCCCGCCCCCGACAGGGCGGAGCCAAAGCAGTCGGTCACATACCAGCCCAGCAGGGCCGGGATCAGAAGCCGCCGCGCCAGGGCCGGATCGCGGGGATGGATCAGCGTTGTGACCTGCCAGATCAGCACCGCAAGACCGACCATCAGCCCGCCCGAGATCGCAAACATCAGATGCGCAACCGGCGGCCCCAGGTCGGGCGCCTGATCCGAGGTCAGGAACGCCAGATCGACAAACAGGCGTCCGATCGGACGCAGCAGCGCGACATGCGGCGCCAGGATGAGGGCAAGGCCAAACAGCAGCGTCAGCACCGCGGCGGTTTTCAGGACACGGGCAGCATGATCGGGGGACATGGCGGATCTCCGGTGGCAGGACAGTTCGGCACCACATGCGCAGGCGCGGCGCTGCATTTCAATTACCTATGGGGTAAGTGTGTGCGGGATCAAAATCTGCCACAACGGCAGTCGACCGCAAAAGGGGCATATCGGATGGGCACTTTCGGCGCAGCGTTGAAAGACTGGCGGCAGATCCGGCGCCGCAGCCAGCTGGATCTGGCAATGGCGGCTGGCGTGTCCGCCCGGCACCTGTCGTTTCTGGAAACCGGCCGCGCCCAGCCCAGCCGCGCCATGGTGCTGCGATTGGCGGCAGAGCTGGCAGTGCCTCAGGCAGGCGTCAACACGCTGTTGCAGGCGGCGGGGCTGGCGCCGGCCTATGGCGCACGCCGCCTGACGGATGCGGAGATGGCGCCACTGCGGGATGCGGTGGACTGGATGCTGACGCGGCATGCGCCCTATCCGGCGATGGCTCTGGATCGCCATTGGCGGATCTGCGCGCTCAACACCCCGGCCCGGAGCCTGCTGGCACCGGTGGGCCTGGGCGAGGGGGCCGATATGTTGTCGGAGTTGATGCAGAACCAGCGGCTGCGGGACAGCCTGATCAACCTGGCGGAAATCGAGCGCCTGACCCTGCATCGTCTGCGCAGCGAGCTTGCTCATTTTGGCCGCGAACCGGTGCTCGAAGACGCGATCCGCAGGTTGGAGTCACATGTGGTGGCGGCCCCGGATACGGGACCGACAGAAGTGCTGCCGCCGGTCATCCCCGCCCGCTATCGGCTGGGCGGTCAGGAGTTGTCGTTCTTCTCGGCCATTTCGCAATTTGGCACGGTGGAGGACATCGCCCTGTCGGAGTTGAAAATCGAATGCCTGTTCCCGGCGGATGAGCCCACGCGCGCGGCGCTGATTGCACTGACGGCTGCGCAACCTTGACTTTAGCGCAAATCTGTTGCCGCATGAAAAGCGGGTGGCGATCCCGCCCGGCCATGTCCTGATCTCCATGCGGGGCGCTGCACGCCGTCGTTCAGGGACATGCTGGTGCAGCGGGCGACAGGCCCGCAGGTTGCGGATCTGTCGGATCTGTCGGGGGCTGAGCCGCCTCCGGTGGCCTCGGTTAGCTGCGGTTGCGGCCTTCAAAGCGCGGCAGCATGGCGGAGAAATCCTTGCCGGTGCCATCCTCCTGCTCGACAAACGCGGTGTAGAGCGCCTCGGCCAGTTTGCCCATCGGGGTATCGGCGTCGGCGCTGTAGGCGGCCTGCTGGCTGAGGCGCAGGTCCTTCAGCATCAGATCGGCGGCAAAACCGGGCTGGTAGCCATTGTCCGCAGGCGATTGCGGGCCGACGCCCGGCGCCGGGCAATAGGCATTCATCGACCAGCTGTAGCCCGAGGAGGTGGAGACCACATCGAACATCTTCTGCCGGTCGAGGCCAAGCTTGTCGGCCAGGGCAAAGGCCTCGCAGGTGGCGATCATGGTGACGCCGAGGATCATGTTGTTGCAGATCTTGGCGGCCTGACCGGCGCCGGCCTCGCCACAATGCACCGCCTTCTGGCCCATGATGTCAAACAGCGGTTCCGCCTTGGCAAAGGCCTCGGCAGATCCGCCCGCCATGAAGGTCAGCGTGCCCCCCGCGGCGCCGCCGATGCCACCGGAGACCGGCGCATCCACTGCCAGAAGCCCGGCGTCATGGGCCTGGTCTGCCACGGCGCGGGCGCTGTCCACATCTACGGTGGAGCAGTCGACAAAGGCTGCGCCTGCCGCCATCGCAGGGATGATCTCTGCCGCCACATGGCGCAGGATGTCGCCGTTGGGCAGCATGGTGATGACCACATCCGCGCCCGTCGCGGCGGCGGCGGCGCTGTCGGCCAGGGTGACACCGTCGACGCTGACCTCCGCCATGTCGAAGCCGGTGACCTCATGCCCAGCCTTGGCCAGGTTTGCCGCCATCGGGCCGCCCATGTTGCCCAGTCCGATAAATCCGATCTTCATCTGTTCACTCCTCCTCCTCAAAGGTCAGCGCATCCGGGCCCAGCGGCATCAGCATCTGGCTGACGGCCACCGCGGGCACCGGGGCCTCTGCATATTGCCACTTTGGCGACTTGTCCTTGTCGATGATGAGGGCGCGCACCCCTTCCAGCAAGTCGCCCTGTTCCATCGCGCGATGGGTGAACCGGTATTCCAGGTCCAGGGCGCGGCGCATGGTGGTATTGGTGGCGCGCAGGCGGTGAACCATCTCCACCGTGCAGGCCAGCGACAGTGGCGCATGGCGCGACAGGGTCTGTAGCGTGCTGCGGGCAAACGCGTCGTCCCGCGCCGTCAGAACGGTGAGGATGTCGGCGAGGGTTTCGCCCGCAAAACAGGCGTCGATCTCTGCGCGCATGGCCTGAAGCTGCCCCTCCGGGGGTGTTTCCGCCATTTGTGCCAGCAGGTTCAGATCGCCAGTGCGTTGCAGGTCGGCGATCAGGCCCGGCCATTGCGCCTGTGGAATGAAATGATCGGCAAAGCCCGCAAGGATCGCATCCGCAGCGCCCATCCGGTGCCCGGTGGTGCCGAGGTATTCGCCGAGCCGCCCCGGCGCCAGCGCCAGCAGCAGGGAGCCGCCCACGTCCGGCACCAGCCCGATGCCGCATTCCGGCATCGAGATCCTGGAGCTTTCGCAGACGATGCGATGGGTGCCGTGACAGCCGATGCCGACACCGCCCCCCATGGTAAAGCCCTGCAGGAAGCTGACCACCGGTTTGGGATATTCAAAAATGCGCGCGTTCATGCGGTATTCGTCGCGCCAGAACCTGCGGCCATAGGCAAAATCGCCCCTGGTGCCGGTCTCGTAGAGTTCGGCAATGTCGCCGCCCGCACAGAAGGCCTTGTCGCCCGCAGCATCAAGGATCACCAGCGCGACGCTGTCGTCGATGGCCCAGTCCCTGAGTGCCGCATCGATGGCGAGGCACATGTCATAGGACAGCGCATTCAGCGCCTTTTCGCGGGTCAGGGTGATCCGGCCCGCGCGGCCTTCGATGCGGATATGGATGTCGCTCATGGCGGCTGTTTCCCCTCCCGGAGCTTAGTGGTTTTCCGCCAGCAGGTGGCGGGCGACGATCACGCGCATGATCTCATTGGTACCTTCGAGGATCTGGTGCACGCGCAGGTCGCGGACCAGTTTCTCGATACCGTAGTCGGCGAGATAGCCATAGCCACCGTGCAATTGCAGGCATTGGTCCACAACCTTCGATCCGGTCTCGGTGACAAATTTCTTGGCCATGGCGCAGAACTTGGAGGCATCGGGTTCGCCCTGATCGAGCTTCCACGCCGCCTGACGCAGGAAGGTGCGCGCAGCCTGCAATTCGATCTCCATGTCGGCGAGGCGGAATTGCAGCCCCTGGAACTGGTCGATGGATTGGCCAAACGCCTTGCGCTCGGACATATATTGCAGCGTTGCGCTGAGGCCGGTCTGTGCCGCGCCGAGCGAGCAGGCGGCGATGTTCAGGCGGCCGCCATCGAGACCTTTCATGGCGTATTTGAACCCGTGGCCCTCTTCGCCCACCAGGTTGGCGGCGGGCACGCGGCAGTCGTCGAATTGCACCTGTGCGGTCGGCTGGCTCTTCCAGCCCATCTTGTCCTCAAGCCCGCCAAAGGACAGACCCGGGGTGCCATCCTCGACATAGAGGGTGGAGATCCCCTTGGGGCCGTCCTCGCCGGTGCGCACCATGCAGACATAGGCATCGGAATAGCCGCCGCCGGAGATGAACGCCTTGGTGCCATTGAGCACATAGCCGTCGGCGTCGCGGGTGGCGCGGGTTTTCAGCGCCGCCGCATCGGAGCCGGAGCCCGGCTCGGTGAGGCAATAGCTCAGCACCGTGTTGAGGCTCATGACGTCGGGCATGACGCGCGCCTTCAACTCCTCGCTGGCGAACATGTCAAGCATCTTGGCGCACATGTTGTGGATCGACAGGAATGCCGCCACCGACGGGCAGGCCATCGACAGCGCCTCAAACACCAATGTGGCATCAAGCCGCGACAGGCCGGAGCCGCCGGAGTCTTCGCTGACATAAAGCGCCCCGAATCCCAGCTCGCCCACCTTGGGCCACAGATCCTTGGGGATGGTGCCCTCAGATTCCCATTGACGGGCAAAGGGCGCGATATGCTCCTGTGCAAATCCATGGGCCATATCAAAGATGGCTGTCTGCTCTTCTGTCATTGCGAAGTCCATGGGCTCTCCTCCCCCTTGCTGCCGGCGCCCGCGCTGGGGCTGGCAGGAATTGAACAACTGTTTATTTAATACGCGTGACCGGGCGCGACTGCAACCTGCGGATCTGCAAGCCGGTCTTGCATTGCTGCGGCAGACGCGTCGCTAAGGCGGGCGCGGCGGGATGATTTCCAAGAATTCTCAGCGGATTTGAGGGATTTTTTAACATCTCATTGGCACAACTTTCGGCAAAGCGTGCCTATGTTCCAGAAGGAGAGGGCACCAAACGCAGTTTCAGAAGGAGTGTGATCACCGTGTCGCAGCCCAGTCAAACCAGCAAGCTCGCCGTGACCCTGAACGGGAAGCCGGAGTTCCCGGAATTCGAGAAGTTCGCCACCTCCATCAAGTCGCAGAAACGGGCGAAATTCGCCTATGAGATGAAGAACGGGCTGCGCAAGGGTCTCGCGCCGGGGGACAAACCCCAGGACGCCGCGAAGAAACTGCTGAAACGGGCGCGGGCCGAAATCCTGAAACACCACAACCAGCGCGCGGAAACGCTGCTGCGTCAGGCGATCTCGCTGGATGAGACCAATGCCACCCTGCACGCGCAACTGGGCGAAGTGCTGATGAAGGACATGCAGCGCCTGGTCGATGCGCTGGCGTGCTTCATGAGGGCAGTGAAGCTGGAGCCGACCAATGGCGGCCACTATGGTCTGATCGGCACGCTCCTGATGCGGATGCAGCGCTATGACGAGGCGATCGACTATTTCCAGATCGCGGTCAAATTCGACCCCAAGAACTATATCGCGCTGTCCCGGATGATGCACATGAAGGCGCACCGGCTGCGTTGGGACGAGTTCGAGAAGCTGCCGAACTACCTGAAGGCGTTCAACGACAAACGGGTGGTGTCCGATCCCTTTGCCTTCCTGTCGCTCTGCGATGACGGGTCGTTCCAGCGGCTGCGTTCCGAGGCGCATGTGCGCGCCAAGCACCGCAACCCGGTGAAGGCGTGGAAGCCGGTGGCCGCACGGCCCAGAGAGCAGAAGATCCGGATCGGGTATTTCTCCAACGACTTCTACAACCACGCGACCATGCACCTGATGGCGGGTTTGCTGGAGCGGCATGACCGCGAGCGTTTCGAGATCTTCATCTACGACTATGGCTCCAAGCGGCAGGACCACGAACACCAGCGGGCGCGCAGGAACGCCGATCAGTTCTATGACGTGCGGACCATGAACACCACGGAGCTGGTGGATCTGGCGCGTGCGGATGGGATCGACATCGGCGTCGACCTGAAGGGCTATACCGAGGGCGGCCGGCTCGATATTTTCAACCACCGCGTGGCCCCGGTCCAGATCGCCTATCTGGGCTATCCGGGCACCACCGGCCTGAAATCCATGGACTATATGGTGGCCGACCGCATCACCATCCCGTCGCATCTGCGCAAGCACTACAGCGAGCATATCCTGTATATGCCGCATTGTTACCAGCCCAATGACGAGAACCGCTATATCGCCACCAGCTATGCCAGCCGCGCCACCCATGGGTTGCCGGCCGATGGGTTTGTGTTCTCCTCCTTCAACAACCCCTACAAGGTCACGCCGCGCGAATTCGACATCTGGATGAACCTGCTGAAAGAGGTGCCCGACAGCGTGCTGTGGTTCTATACGTCCAAGAACGAGGCCAGCGACGTGATCCGCAAGGAGGCAGAGAGCCGCGGGGTCGATGGCGCCCGTATCATCACCGCCGGCCGGTTGCAGCCGGAAGAGCACCTGGCGCGCCTGCGGTTTGCGGATCTGTTCCTGGATACGTTCAACGTCAACGCCCATACCACCGCCAGTGACGCGCTCTGGGCCGGGTTGCCGGTTGTGACCAAGACCGGCGAACAGTTCGCCGCACGGGTGGCCGGCAGTGTCCTGACCGCCGCCGGGCTGTCGGATCTGGTGACCAGCACCGAGAAGAAATACCACGATGTGGCGCTGCGCGTGGCGCAGGATCCGGACTATCACGCCGACATCAAGGCGCGGATCGAGGAGAGCCACTCCGGCGCGCCGCTGTTTGATACCAGCGGGTACACAAGGGATTTCGAGCAGCTGCTGGAAAAGGCGTTCCAGAACTACCTCGACGGCAACGGCCCGCGCCATATGGGCCTGTCGGCCTGATCCGGGCCGGGGCCGCGGTTCTTCCTCAAACGTAAAACAGCCGCGTCCCTTTTGGGGGCGCGGCTGTAGTGTTTCAAACGGCTCTAGGTTGGCGCAGAGCCTCCTGTCGAAGCAGGGCGCCGGCGGGCGCACCAAGCACCCCGCGCCGATGGGTCAGAGCAGGCGCACCTGGGTGCCGACCTTGACCAACGGATAGAGTTTTTCCACGTGCTGGTTATAGAGCCCGATGCAGCCGGAGGAGCTTTGACGTCCGATCTTGCGGGTGTCATGGGTCCCATGCACGAGATAGGCCGGCCAGTCGAGATACATGGCGCGGGTGCCCAGCGGGTTGCCCGGGACGCCGCCCTCGATCCGCTGCGGCAGCGACGGGTCGCGCTCGCGCATATTGGCGGTCGGGGTCCAGCTGGGGTTTTCGCGCTTGCGCACGATTTTTGAATAACCGCGCCGGGTCAGTTCCTCGCTCATCGGCACGGAGGAGGGAAACAGCAGATAGGTTTCGCCGTCGCCGCCCCAGTAGTGCAGGGCGCGGCTTTCGATATCGGCCAGCAGGCAGCCCACGCCGAGGGTGTCAAAATGGTCCTGCCAATGCTGCTGCTGGAAGGACGACAGGTTGCGCTGGACCGGGATTTCCTCGCGGATCGCGGGTTCATCCTGCGGGAAGGCATCGGTGGATTGCGCGCGCAGCAGGCTCGGCGCGGCGAGGGTCGCAGCGGCGCCGGACAGCAGCGCGCGGCGGGACAGAAAACGGTTGGTTTTTGTGACGTCGGACATGGGCCCTTCCTCATGCGTTGAAATGCTCGATTGTTTGAGCGCACATTACGGGCGCCCTGCAAACAAGGCCAGAGGGGGGCGGGGTGACATTTGCGTGAACCCGCGGGCCGGGCAAAACCCCGCGCAGCGGGGGCCCATGCAAAAAGGCCGCCCACGATGTGGACGGCCCGGGCTCAAGACACGTCGGGGATCAATCCATGGCCTTGAAGTTGAACTCGCCGCCTTCCTTGATGCCGGAGAACCAGCGCGCGGTGACGGTCTTGGTGCGGGTGTAGAACCGGAAGGCGTCGGGACCGTATTGGTTCAGGTCGCCAAAGGCCGATTTCTTCCAGCCGCCGAAGGTGTGGTAGCTGAGTGGCACCGGGATCGGGAAGTTGATGCCGACCATGCCCACGTTGACGCGGTTGGCAAAGTCACGCGCGGTGTCACCATCGGCGGTGTAGATCGCGGTGCCGTTGCCATAGGCGTTGTCACGCACCAGGTTCAGCGCGTCCTCGTAATTGTCCATGCGGACGGTGGACAGGACCGGGCCAAAGACTTCTTCCTTGTAGATGTCCATCTCGGCGGTGACATTGTCGAACAGGGTCGGGCCGACGAAATAGCCGTTCTCATAGCCTTGCAGCGTCAGGCCACGGCCATCGGTCACCAGCTTTGCGCCTTGCTCGACACCGCTGTCGATCAGACCTTCGATGCGGGCTTTTGCCTGCGGGGTGATGACGGGACCGTAGTCGATGTCCTCACCGGCGGTGTAGGGGCCGACCTTGAGTTTCTCGATGCGGGGCACCAGACGTTCGATCAGGCCATCGGCAGTTTCTTTGCCGACCGGCACCGCGACGGAGATCGCCATGCAGCGTTCGCCAGCAGCGCCAAACCCGGCACCGACCAGCGCGTCCGCCGCCTTGTCGAGATCCGCATCGGGCATGATCAGCATGTGGTTCTTGGCACCGCCAAAGCACTGCGCGCGCTTGCCGTTGGTTGCGGCGCGGCCATAGATATACTGTGCGATCGGGGTGGAGCCGACAAAGCCCACGGCCTGAATGGTCTCATTGTCGAGGATCGCGTCCACGGCTTCCTTGTCGCCGTTGACCACCTGCAGCACACCATCGGGCAGGCCCGCTTCTTTCAGAAGCTCCGCCAGGTAGAGCGAGGTGGAAGGCACGCGCTCGGAGGGTTTCAGGATCATGGCGTTGCCGCAGGACAGGGCAGGGGCCATTTTCCACAGCGGGATCATTGCCGGGAAGTTGAAGGGCGTGATGCCCGCAACCACACCCAGAGGCTGACGCATGGAGTAAAGGTCGATGCCCGGTCCGCCGCTGTCGGTGAACTCGCCCTTCAGCATGTGCGGCGCACCCATGCAGACCTCGACCACCTCAAGCCCACGCTGAACGTCGCCGCGTGCGTCGGGCAGGGTCTTGCCGTGTTCACGGGCAACCAGTTCTGCGAGCGTGTCCATGTGCTCGTTGATGAGCTGGCCGAACTTCATCATCACGCGGGCGCGTTTTTGCGGGTTGGTGGCGGCCCAGCCGACCTGTGCCTCGGCAGCTTTGGCGATCACCGCGTCCATTTCGGCTTTGGTTGCGAGCGGCACTTTGGCCTGCACTTCACCGGTGGCGGGGTTCAGAACATCAGCAAAACGGCCGGAGGTTCCGGCAACTTTCTCGCCATTCACGTAGTGGGTCAGTTCCTGCATGTGCAGTCCTCCTCTGATCTCGAGTCCCGCGTATCCTAGGATTGCAAAAACGAACGTAAAAGAGGAAAGGCTTCAAATAGGTTTTGCATTAACGCAAATGGTTAATGTAGGTTTACCCAGAGCAGAATGCGCAAAAGACTGGAGGATCCCGTCAGATGGAACCCCAATGGGACGATATGAAGGTGTTTTTGGCGGTTGCGCGAGAGAGCAGCCTCTCTGGTGCGGGGCGGGTCCTGAAGATGGACCCGGCCACGGTAGGCCGCCGGGTGGCGCGTTTCGAGGCGGCATTGAAAACATCGCTGTTTGTAAAATCGCCACAGGGCTACGCGCTGAGTGCGGCCGGAGACCGGCTCCTCGGCCATGCCGAGGCGGCAGAGCTGGCCATGCGCGCCGGCGAAGAGGCGCTGACCGGTCCCAGTGATACGCTGTCGGGGCAGATCCGCATTGGCGCGCCGGACGGCTGTGCCAACTACATCCTGCCGCAGGTCTGCGCGGCGATCTCCAAGGACAACCCGGATCTGGACATTCAGGTGGTCGCCCTGCCACGGGTCATCAATCTGTCACGGCGCGAGGCCGATATGGCGGTGACCGTGAGCGCGCCCACCGCCGGCAAGCTGCTGGTGCAGAAGATCACCGTTTATCACCTGCATCTGGCCGCGTCGCGCTATTACCTGCGCGACCATCACCCGATCGAGAAACTGGAACACCTGCGGGATCACCGGATGATCGGCTACATCCCCGACATGATCTTTGACCGCGAGCTGGATTACCTCAATGACCTCGGCGTGGAGCGGGTGTCGCTCGCATCCAATTCGGTGTCCGTGCAGATCAAGATGCTGGCGGAGGGGAGCGCGGTTGGTGTCGTGCATGATTTCTCGCTGCCCAGCCACCGCTCCTTACGCAAGGTGTTGAAGGATGAATTCAGCCTGACCCGCAGTTTCTACCTGGTGCGCCATCAGGGCGATCAGCGCAGCGACCGGCTCAACCGCTTTGCCGAGGCGCTGTCAAAGGGAATTCGCGAAGAGGTGGAGCGGCTGGAAGGCTTGACTTGATCCAATCTTGCGGCAAACTCTTGAGAGAGTGAAAGAAAATTTCAAGGGTGCGCAAAATGCTCGTAAAGTCGATTCTGAAGTCCAAGGACATTACCGATGTGGTGACGATCGGTCCCGAGGCGACGATCGAGGCGGCGGCACAGCTGCTGTCGGATCGCGGGATCGGCACCGTTGTGGTCTCGGCCGATCAGGCCACGCCGCTGGGCATCCTGTCAGAGCGTGACATCGTGCGCCAGCTGGCAAAGACCGGATCGGTGTGCCTGGGGCACAAGGTCGAGGATTACATGACCCGGGAACTGGTGACCTGTGTGCAGGACACCAATGTCGAAGAGGCGCTGACCAAGATGACCGAAGGCCGGTTTCGCCACATGCCGGTGGTCGAGGAGGGCGTGTTGATCGGCATTATCTCGCTTGGCGATGTGGTGAAGGCCCAGCTGACCGAAGTGGCGATGGAAAAATCCGCACTCGAAGGCATGATCATGGGCCATTAGGCCGGTTCCTGGCGCAGCGGCAGATCCGGGGCAGGAAGATTCAGTATTCTCACGGACTTGCATTGCGGGGCGCAACATGATTGCGTGCCCGCAGAATGTGACGCAGGCAGGAGGGGCCCATGCGCATTGGCTTGTATCCCGGAACCTTTGACCCGATAACGCTCGGGCATATCGACATCATTCGCCGGGCGGCCATGCTGGTGGATCGGCTGGTGATCGGCGTGGCGATCAACCGCGACAAGGGGCCGTTGTTCGATCTCGAAGAACGCGTCGCCATGATCGAGGCGGAATGTGCCAAGCTGACCGAACAGACCGGCACCGAGATCATCGCCCATCCGTTCGAGAACCTGCTGATCGACTGTGCCCGCGATGTGGGCGCGCAGGTGATCGTGCGCGGGCTGCGCGCGGTGGCGGATTTCGAATATGAGTTCCAGATGGTTGGCATGAACCGTGCGCTGGATGACAGTATCGAGACGGTGTTCCTGATGGCCGAGGCACGGCATCAGGCGATCGCCAGCAAACTTGTGAAAGAGATTGCGCGGTTGGAGGGCGACGTCAGCAAATTTGTCACCCCCCTGGTGCGCGAAAAGCTGATGCAGCGCCTGGGCTGAGCCCGACGGGCCGCCCTCCCACGGTGACCCAGAAGACCCGGCACGCAGCAGGCAGTGCCGGGTTTTTGCATTTGTCGGGACGGATCAGCGCCAGAACGCCAGCCATTCGATCAGATCGAACAGCTTCTTGCCGAGAAACAGCAGATGTTCGGTGCCAAAAAAGACTGTATCCACCGCCAACGCGGTGAGCAGAAACAGGCCAAGGGTGATGGCGACGGTATTGGACATAGGGGCTGCTCGTTCAGAAAACGCCCGGCCAGCTATGCCTGACCGGGCGTGAAATCTCAACCCTCATGCGAGAGGAGGGCGTCAGTTCAGACGGCCCATGGCGGTGGCGACATCGGCCATCCGCACCGAGAAGCCCCACTCGTTGTCATACCACGCCAGCACGCGCACCATGCGACCGTCGACCACACGGGTCTGATCGGGCGCAAAGATGGAGCTTTCTTCGGTGTGGTTGAAATCGGTCGACACCAGCGGGGCCGGCTCATAGCCCAGCACGCGGGACATGTGCCCCTTGGAGGCCTCTTCCACCGCCGCGTTCACCTCTTCGGCGCTCACCTCGCGACCAGCGCGGAAGGTCAGATCCACGGCAGAGACATTTGGTGTCGGCACGCGGATTGCGGAGCCATCCAGACGGCCCTTGAGGTTGGGCAGCACTTCGCCCAGGGCCTTGGCGGCACCGGTGGAGGTCGGGATCATCGACATCGCGGCGGCGCGGGCCCGGTAGAGATCGTCGTGACGGCGATCCAGCGTCGGCTGATCGCCGGTATAGGCGTGGATCGTGGTCATGATGCCATGTTCGATGCCAAAGGCCTCGTCCAGCACTTTTGCCAGTGGTGCGAGGCAGTTGGTGGTGCAGGAGCCGTTGGAGACCATCTTGTCGGTGACCAGCAGATCCTCGTCATTGACGCCGTAAACCACGGTGCGGTCGACGTTCTTGCCCGGTGCGGACAGCAGCACCTTGCCAGCGCCGCGCTCCAGGTGCTTTTTCGCCTTCAGGCCGTCGTTGAACTTGCCGGTGCATTCCAGCACCACGTCGCAGCCTTCCCAGTCCAGCGTGTCCATGTCGTAGGTGGAATAGACCTGCATGTCGCCACGACCGAGGTTCAGGCGGCCTTCGCTGAAATCGACCTGGCCGGGAAAGCGGCCATGGATGCTGTCGTATTTGATGAGATGCGCGGCGGTCTCGATCGGGCCGGTCGCGTTGACCTTGATCACCTCGATGTCATTGCGAAAGCTGCCCGCGATATGGGCGAGGGTGCAGCGGCCAATGCGTCCGAAGCCGTTGATTCCAACTTTGATGGTCATCTCTGTCGTCTCCACGAGAAGGCTGTCTTAGGGGCAGCCTATAGCGGGCATTAACCTCGGGAAAAAGAAGAAATTAGAGTAAACACAGACTGTTAGCGCAAAACCTTGGTGGTTGCGTTAACAGCTGCAACACCGTTTGCGGTAACTGTCCGCGCCGGGCTTTCTGCTCATGCCGCAACGCGGCACGCTTGAATGCCGACCCGGCCGCGGGCTACACATGACGCAATGAATGCCACTGCGCAAAGAGGTGAGTTATGAGCGGTCTTCTGGCCTTGTTGGATGATGTCGCGGGGATTGCCAAGGTCGCCGCCGCCTCGGTGGATGATGTGGCGACCCAGTCGATGAAGGCGGGGTCCAAGGCGGCGGGGATCGTGATCGACGATGCCGCCGTGACGCCGAAATACGTGACCGGCTTTCAGCCCGCACGTGAGCTGCCGATGATCTGGCGCATCGCGCGCGGCTCCTTCATCAACAAGCTGGTGTTCCTGCTGCCCGTCGCATTGTTGATGTCGCAGTTCGCGCCCTGGCTGATCCCGCCCTTGCTGATCCTCGGCGGTTGTTACCTGTGCTTTGAGGGCGCGGAAAAGATCGTGCATGTGCTGATGCCCCATGACGATCAGTCCGGTGGACCAGATGGCAGCCACGCCGTGGGGGATCCCACCCATCTGGAGGAACAAAAGGTCAAGGGCGCGATCAAGACCGATTTCATCCTCTCGGCCGAGATCATGACAATTTCCCTGTCGACGATCGAGAGCGACGTGCTGTGGATTCAGGCGGCGACACTGGCCGTGGTGGGCATCATGATCACCATCGTGGTCTATGGCGTGGTTGCCATCATCGTGAAGATGGATGATGTCGGCCTCTGGCTCACAGAGGTGGGCCGTACCAGCGGCACTCGCGCGCTTGGTCGTGGCATTGTCGCCTTTATGCCGTGGTTCCTGAAAATGCTGACCGTGGTTGGCACTGCCGCCATGCTCTGGGTCGGCGGTTCGATCATCGTGCATTCCGCGCATCAGATGGGCTGGCACTGGCCCGAAGACACGATCTACAGCTTTGCCAAATCCATCGCCCAAGGCGACGGGCTGGTGGAATGGCTGGTGAAGGCTGTGGTCGACGGTCTCCTCGGCTTTGTCGTGGGGCTCCTGCTGATCCCCCTCGCCACCAAGGTGATCGCGCCGCTGTTTGGGGCCAAAGCCGCCCACTGAACACGCGCACACCGCAAGATCAAAAAAGGGAAGATCAAAAAAGGGCGCCGCGAAATCCGGGCGCCCTTCATCTTTTCCAAAATACCTCGGGGGAGACCCGAAAGGGTCGGGGGCAGCGCCCCCAAACCCCATGTGCCATTTAGCCCAACAGCTCTTTGACCTTGGCAACGGTGCCCTCGGCGGTGATGCCGAATTTCTCGAACAGCTCGCCCGCCGGGGCAGAGGCGCCAAAGCCCTCCATGCCGACAAAGCCCGCTTTCTTCTCCTGACCGCGTTCGCCCAGCAGCAGACGATCCCAGCCGCCATCGCGCACGGCGGCCTCGATGGCCACGCGCACCGGACCTGCGGGCAGAACCTTGCGGCGGTAGGCCTCGTCCTGTGCGTGGAACAGCTCCATGCAGGGTACAGAGACCACGCGGGTGCCGATGCCCTGACCTTCAAGGATGTCTTTTGCGGCCATCGCGGTGGAGACCTCGGAGCCGGATGCCATCAGGATCACCTGACGCTTGCTCTCGGCCTCGGCCAGCACATAGGCGCCTTTCTCGGTGAGGTTCGACAGCTTGTGCTCGGTGCGCACGGTGGGCAGACCCTGACGGGTCAGGGCGATCACCGACGGGGTCTCTTTCGAGGTCAGCGCGATTTCCCAGGCTTCGGCGGTTTCCACCGCATCCGCCGGGCGGAACGTATATGTGTTCGGGGTCGCGCGGCAGATTGCCAGGTGTTCGACCGGCTGGTGGGTCGGGCCATCTTCGCCCACACCGATCGAGTCATGGGTCATGACAAACACGGTGGGGATCTTCGACAGGGCGGCCAGACGCATCGCGGGGCGGGCATAATCGGTAAAGCAGAAGAAGGTGCCGCCATAGGGGCGGATACCGCCATGCAGCGCCATACCGTTCATTGCCGCCGCCATACCGTGCTCGCGGATGCCCCAATAAACGTAGCGGCCCTTGCGATTATCGGTGTCAAACATGCCCAGATCGCCGGTCTTGGTGTTGTTGGACCCGGTGAGGTCCGCAGAGCCCCCCATGGTTTCCGGCATGATCGGGTTGATGACTTCCAGCGCCATTTCCGACGCCTTGCGGGTGGCGACCTTGGGTTGGGCTTCAGACACCTGCTTTTTCAGCGCCTTGATGGTGGCGGAGAGCTTTTTCGGGGCCTCCAGCGCAAAGACGCGGTTGAACCGGTCCTGTTTCTGCTGCGACAGCTCCGCAAAGCGACCTTCCCATTCCGCACGCGCCGCGGCGCCGCGTTTGCCGATCTCCTCCCACTGGGATTTGATCTCGGCGGGCACCTGATAGGCGCCACCGGTCCAGCCATAGGCGTCCTTGGCGGCTTTCAGCTGATCGGCGTCGGTCAGCGCGCCGTGGCCCTTGGAGGTATCCTGCGCGGCGTGACCCAGCGCGATATGGGTCTTGCAGGCGATCATCGAGGGTTTCTTGGTCTTTTTCGCGGCGGTAATGGCAGCGTCGATCTCGGCCGGGTTGTGGCCGTCGATTTCCTGCACATGCCAGCCGGAGGCCTTGAACCGCTGTACCTGATTGGTGCGGTCCGAGAGGTCGACCTGACCGTCGATGGTGATGTTGTTGTTGTCCCAGAACACCACCAGCTTGCCCAGTTGGTGACGCCCGGCGAGGCCGATGGCCTCCTGGCTGACACCCTCCATCAGGCAGCCGTCGCCGGCGATGACATAGGTGTGGTGATCGACGACCTTCTTGCCGTAATGGGCGCGCAGGCTTTCCTCGGCCATGGCAAAACCCACGGCGTTGGAAATCCCCTGACCCAGCGGGCCGGTGGTGACCTCGACTGCGTCCAGAAGGAAGTTCTCCGGGTGGCCCGCCGTCAGCGCGCCGGACTGGCGGAAGTTCTTGATCTGATCCAGCGTCACCTGCGCGTCGCCCATGAGATACAGAAGCGAATAGATCAGCATGGAGCCATGGCCCGCCGACAGAATGAAGCGATCCCGGTCGGCCCATTTGGGGGCGCTCACATCGAACTTCATGTGCTTTTCAAACAGCACGGTTGCAACATCAGCCATGCCGATCGGCATGCCGGAGTGACCGGAGTTTGCACCGGCGACCGCGTCCAGCGTCAGGGCGCGGATGGCGGCGGCTTTGTTCCAATGATCGGGGTTTTCAGAGCGCAGGGCTGTCAGATCCACTGAACTGTTCCTCTTTGGGTTCAAGGGGTTTGTCGCTGGATAGCAGCTAAGGTGCAAAGATCAAGCGCTGAGGGCCTATTTTACAGGGTTTCGCGCGAAGGTCCGCGCGCAAGTGGTTGAAAGCAAAGGGGGGGTGTTTTACCCCATCATGCGATAAGCTGACCGGAGCCGATGGCTCTCACGTTGATTCGTCCCCGCGCCAGCCCGGCCGGGCGCATCGGGTGGCGGGATGCATGGCGACAAACGGCAAAAGACCGGCCCGCGGTCGGAAGGCAGAAGCAGGCTCTGCCCGTACCGCGGCACCGGAGGAGGCGAAGAGGAACGCATGGAGCAGTTAGAAGAATTGCAGGGCCGCATCCAGACTGCGCTGCACCGTATTTATGGCGGCGTCGCGGCGCTGGAACAGAAGCATGCCAACCGGCCGGTGCCGACGCTGGAAGAGCTGGACATGCAAAAGCATGCAGAGCTGTTGGCCGATCTCGAAGACGAGCGGATGGCAAATGCGCAGCTCGAAGAGCGGCTGAAGCTGCTGCACGGCCGTCTTGAGGACATGGAAAAGAAGGTGGCCGCCGTCGACGGCGCCGAGGACATGATCGCGCTGCATGCGGAGCTGGAGCTGCTGCGCAATGCGACCGGCAACCCGGTCGAGGTCGACGCGCTCAAGGCCGAAGTCGCGCGGTTGAAGCAGGACCTGGAAGTGGCCCGCAACCAGGCCGCCAGTGAACACGAAAAGCTTGAGGACGACCTGACGGAGGCCACCGCCCAGAACGAGGCCTTGCAGGCACAGATCGACGCGCTTTCCGCCGGGGCAGGCGCCGAGCTGGCACCGGCGGTTGATACGGCGGCGTTGGACGCCGAACTGGACACGCTGCGCATCGAACTGGAGGCCATGCGGGCCCGGGCCGAAGCGGCGGAGGCAGCTTCTGGCGGTGATGCGCCGGTCGACGAAGGGGTCAGCGCCGAGCTGGACCAGCGCCTGGGAGAGCTGGACGGGGAGTTGCAGAACCTTCGGGCCAGCAACGATCAACTGCGCCAGTCCAATGCCGCCCTGCGTGCGGCCAATGCCGAAGGGGTCGGTGATCCGACATTGATAAATGCAGGATTGGAAGCCGAGGTCGAAGGGCTGAAGGCGGCCCGCGCCACCGACCAGGCCGAGGTCAACGCGGTGCTGGCCCGATTGGAGCCCCTGCTGGCCACCGCGCCCAACCTGCCGGAAGGAGAAGAAGCCTGATGCCGGAAGTGACCATTCACATCGGAGGCCGCGATTTTGTGGTGTCCTGTCAGGAAGGCGAACAGAGCTTTCTGGAGATGGCGGCCGGGATGCTCGACGATGAGGCCCAGGTGCTGTCGGATCAGATCGGGCGCATGCCCGAGGCGCGCATGCTGTTGATGGCGGGCCTGATGCTGGCGGACAAGACAGCCGCAGTCGAGGACCGGATCAAGGAAGTCGAAGCGGTGCTGGCGGAAAAGGATGCCGAGATCGCCCAGAAGGTTGCCGAGCTGGAAGAGCTGCGCAATGCGCCGCCGCCGGAGCCGGAACAGGTCGAGGTGCCGGTCGTGCCGCCACAGGTGGCCGATGCTTTGGCAGATCTGGCAGCGCGCGCCGAGGCGCTGGCCGGCGAAATCGAGCAAAAGGCCGCGCCTGACGATGACGACGAAGACACGGAAGAGGCGGAAGGCTCCGATGCCTCCGCCGACGCCGCCGCAGAAAGCGTTGCCGAGGGCGAAGAGACCGCGCAGGCCTGACCGTTCCTCTGCCACTTAAACAGATAAAAAGCCCGCCGAACCATCAGGTTGGCGGGCTTTCTTGTGAGGATCGGATCCCGGATCAGGCCCGGATCCGGCCCAGATCAGGCGTTGGCTTCGCGGATCTTGTCGGCAGCATCCTTGTCAAAGCTGATGCCGTTTTGCTCAAACATGCCGTCGAGTTCGCCGGAGAGGGTCATCTCGGTGATGATGTCGCAGCCGCCGACAAACTCGCCCTTGATGTAGAGTTGCGGGATGGTCGGCCAGTCGGAATAGTCCTTGATGCCCTGACGGATGTCCTCATCTGCCAGCACGTTCACGTCGGTGTAGTCGACGCCGATGTAGTTTAGCACGCCCGCCACGCGCGAGGAAAACCCGCACTGCGGCATTTCCTTGGTGCCTTTCATGTAAAGCACAACATCATTGGCTTTGACGGTTTCATCGATGCGGGTCTTTGCGTCGGTCATGGTATTGGTCCTTTTTCGTGGCGCCGGGATGCGCGTTTAACGCGATAGTTTCCGGCTGATCGAACGGTTGTAATCTTGCGCCTGTGCGCTGGCGGTGTGAGCGTGTTTCACGATTTCCAGATCGGTGGCTTCCATACCAGGTGGCACGTCAGAAGCTGTGGTCGCGATCTTGTCCGGCTGAGGAGCCAGACTTTCCAACTCATTCCGGCGCTTTGGTGGTCAGAGCGAGGGCGTGGAGCTCACCGCTGGGGCCATCCATTTTCCCCTTGAGCGCGGCATAGACAGCGCGTTGCTGCTGCACGCGGTTCTTGCCGCGAAAGCTCTCGTCGATGACCATGGCGGACATGTGAACGCCATCGCTGCCGCCCACCTGAATTTGCGCATCCGGGAAGGTTTCGCGCAGGAGGGCTTCGATTTCATGGGCCTGCATTGGCATGGGGCGCATCCTTGCTGTGGTGTTCTTTTGCCAAAATGTAGGGCTGCAATGCGGGGGACGCAAGCAACTCTACCGTGATTGTAAGGTCTGTTTCATCGCGACCGATGTGAAACGGGACGAGGGCGCTCCCGCCTGCTTATGGACCGGCCCCAAAGGGGCCCGCCCAACACAGTTGGGCCCGGCACCGCGCAGGCGCGGTGCCGGGCCCAAGGCCGCCAAGGGGGCTTAGCATCTGCTAAGGCACCTGCGGGCGCGGGAGTTCCCCCGCCATTTTTACTCAGGCGACCGCTTCGGCAAAGCTTGCGCGGAAGATCTGGCTCAACTCTTCCAGTGTCGCCTCGGAGCTGCCGATCTTGACGGTGTCGCCGGTAAAGCGGCCAACGGTCAGGAGCGGTACACCAGACTGGCCGGAGGCAATCATCAAGGCCTCTGCCTGGTCAAAGTTGCAGGCGACGAGGTAGCGGGCCTGATCCTCGCCAAAGAGGGTCGGCGTATCGCTGATATCGATCTGCACGCCAACACCGGCGGCCTCGGCCATTTCAAACGCGGCCAGCACCAGACCACCATCGCTGATGTCGGTGCAGGCCTTGATGAAATCGCGGTTGTCGCGGATGAATTCGCCGTTGCGCTTTTCAGCCTCCAGATCCACTGCAGGCGCATCGCCGTCTTCGCGGTTGAAGACCTCGTGCAGGAGCGCCGACTGGCCGAGGTGACCTGTGGTTTCGCCCACCAGCAGCAGCACGTGACCGTCGCGGGCCTCACCCAGGATCGGCTCTTCATCCGCCGCAACCAGACCCACCGCACCGATGGTGGGGGTGGGCAGGATCGCCTGACCGTCTGTCTCGTTATAAAGAGAGACGTTGCCGGAGACGATCGGCATATCCAGCGCCGACACCGCCTCGCCGATGCCTTTGAGTGCGCCGACAAACTGGCCCATGATCTCGGGCTTCTCGGGGTTGCCGAAGTTCAGGTTGTCGGTGGTCGCCAGCGGCTTGGCCCCCACGGCGCAGAGGTTGCGATAGGCCTCGGCCACGGCCTGTTTGCCGCCCTCAACCGGGTTCGCCTTGACGTAGCGCGGGGTCACATCAGAGGTGAACGCCAGTTTCTTGTCGGTGCCATGCACGCGCACCACGCCGCCACCCAGACCCGGACGACGGGCGGTATCGCCCATCACGGTGGTGTCATATTGCTCATAGACCCACTGTTTGCCGGCGTAGTTGGGGCTGGAGATCAGCGCCTTCAGCCCGTCGATCGGGTCAATGGTCGGCACATCCGCATCCGTCAGCGCCTCGGGGGCCTCGACCTCGATCCACGGGCGGTCATATTCCGGCGCGGAGGAGGAGAGTTTTGACAGCGGCAGGTCGGCCTTGACCTCGCCGTTGTGCATGATGAGGAAGCGGTCTTCGGCAATGGTCTCACCCACGATCGCAAAATCGAGGTCCCATTTCTCAAAGACGGCTTTGGCCTCGGCCTCCAGCTCGGGCTTCAGCACCATTAGCATGCGCTCTTGCGACTCCGAGAGCATCATCTCGTAGGCGGTCATCTGCTCTTCGCGCTGCGGAACCTTTTCCAGATCCAGACGCACGCCAAGGCCGCCCTTGTCGCCCATCTCTACGGCGGAGCAGGTCAGACCCGCGGCGCCCATGTCCTGAATGGAGATCACGGCACCGGTCTGCATCAGCTCCAGCGTCGCCTCCATCAGGCGTTTTTCGGTGAAAGGGTCGCCAACCTGCACGGTGGGGCGCTTTTCTTCGATGGTGTCGTCAAACTCTGCCGACGCCATGGTGGCCCCGCCCACACCGTCGCGGCCGGTCTTGGCGCCGAGGTACACAACCGGCATGCCCACACCAGAAGCAGCCGAGTAGAAGATCATGTCGGTCTTCACGAGGCCCGCCGCAAAGGCGTTCACGAGGCAATTGCCGTTGTAAGCCGGGTGGAAGCGCACTTCGCCGCCGACACAGGGCACACCAAAGCAGTTGCCATAGCCGCCAACGCCCTCAACCACGCCATTGACCAGCTGTCGGGTCTTGTGATGCGCAGGCTCGCCAAAGGACAGCGAGTTCATCGAGGCGATCGGCCGCGCGCCCATGGTGAAGACATCACGCAAAATGCCGCCAACACCAGTGGCGGCACCTTGGTAGGGCTCGATGTAGGAGGGGTGGTTGTGGCTTTCCATCTTGAAGACGACCGCATCGCCATCGCCGATGTCCACGATACCGGCGTTTTCGCCGGGACCACAGATCACCTGCGGGCCGGAGGTCGGCAGGGTGCGCAGCCATTTCTTGGAGGATTTATAGGAACAATGTTCGTTCCACATGGCGGAGAAAATGCCGAGTTCGGTAAATGTCGGCTCCCGGCCGATGATCTCCAGGATCAGATCGTACTCATCGGGTTTCAGTCCGTGGTTTTCGATCACTTCAGTCGTAATGGCTGGTTCCTGCATGGCGCTTAGATGGCCCCCCGGGTCGCTTCATGTTGTCGGCCTTTTAGAGCAAGGCCAACGGCGGGGAAAGGGGGCATGATACAGCATCGTGCGGATGCAGGCTGTGCCCGGAAATTGGGCAGGCGGGCCGTTGCCTGCCTGTCGACACATCACATGGGGCGCGCGTCGTCTTATTGCGTCGGAAAAGCGATGTTTTGTCTGGCACCATCGGCGTGCCGCGGCCTAGATCATGTTCGACACCACGCGGCACGCGACACGCGATAGCGGGACATGCGGCGCGCGGGAAAAAACTGGGCAAGATCCTCTGCGGCCAAAAAAAAGGCCGAGCACTAAGCTCGGCCGTAGTCCAACAGGGAGGTATGAAGTGCGGCGTGTGCCGCGTCTTCATGAGGGTCATTTAGGGTGCCTGCCGCGATGCCGCAAGGGTTTTGAAACACTTGTTAAATCAAGCCTGCCATGCGCTATGTGCATAGCTGCGCGGCTGTGTGCATGCCGCTACGGCAGATATCAGATTTTTCCAAGTTCTTTCATGTGCTTACGGTGTGCGATGATCTCATTCTGCACAAAGTCCCGAAAGGCGGAAACACGCTGCGAATGGCGCAACTCTTCAGGGTAGGCGAGGTAGACGGGCACACCATTGGTGTCCTCATTTGGCAACACCTGCACCAGATCGGGGAAATCCTCGGTCACATAGTCCGGCAGCACCCCGATGCCGAGATCCTGCAACACCCCCTGCAACACGCCGAAATAGTTGTTCACGGTCAAAAGCGACTTGGGGTTATGGGTCATCAGCTTCTGCACCATGACGGTGGCAGAGCCCACCTGCGCCGAGCGCAGGCTCTGGCAAATCAGGCGGTGGTCGCAGATTTCCTCGATCGTTTCCGGCCAGCCGAACTTGTCGATATAGCCCCGCGACGCATAAAGCCGCATCTGCACCGTCATCAGCCGTTTGCGGATCAGGTCGGCCTGGCTGGGTTCCTTCATGCGAATGGCGACATCGGCCTCCCGCATGGGCAGGTCGAGCACCCGTTCCTCCAGCATCAGGTCGATCTTGAGGTTGGGATATTGTTCGTAAAGTTTCGCCAGGCGCGGCGCCAGCCAGAGCGTGCCGAACCCGGTGGTGGTGGTCACCCGCAATTCGCCGAACACGCCTTCTTCGCTGTCGCGGATTCGCGCCGAGGCGGTTTCCAGGCGTTTGGCCATGGTGCGGGTGGCATCAAACAGCAACTCGCCCTGTTCGGTGAGAATCAGCCCCCGCGCGTGGCGGTGAAACAATGTTGCGTTCAGGCTCTCTTCGAGCCCCCGGATCTGCCGCGACACCGCAGATTGGGACAGATTGAGGCGATCCCCCGCATGGGTCAGGCTGCCCGCGTCCGCAACTGCATGAAAGATCCTGAGTTTGTCCCAATCCATTGATTTTACTCTTTCTGCCTCTTTTAGACAAACTACCTTAGGAACAGCATAAGTTTCAAACCTTACCGGAGTTTGACACGGATTCTTTCGAATACGGCTATACAGGTCAGCATCTATGACCTATTATTGGATCCAAAATGCAAGCAAGTCATGGTTGAGGAGGACCGGATGAGCACGCAAAAGATCTCGCTCAATGACCGTTACGATCTTGAAAAATCGCCGATTCTGCTGAACGGCACCCAGGCGCTGGTGCGCCTGATGCTGATGCAGAAAGCGCGCGACGTGGCCGCCGGCCTGAACACCGCCGGTCTGGTGACCGGCTATCGCGGCTCGCCGCTTGGCGCTGTCGACATGCAGATGAAACGCGCGGAAAAGCTGCTGACGCAATCTGACGTGACGTTCCAATATGGTCTCAATGAGGATCTTGCCGTCACCGCGCTTTGGGGCGCGCAACAGGCAGAGATCCGTGGCGAGGGCAAATACGACGGTGTCTTTGGTCTGTGGTACGGCAAGGGGCCGGGGGTCGACCGCTCCGGCGATGCGCTGCGCCATGCAAATATGGCGGGCTCTTCGAAACATGGCGGCGTGCTGGTGGCCATGGGCGATGACCACACCGGCGAAAGCTCCACCGTGCTGCATCAGTCGGAATGGTCACTGCTGGATTGCTACCTGCCGATCGTCAGCCCGGCGGGGGTGCAGGAAATCCTCGACTACGGCATCTATGGCTATGCGCTGTCACGGTTTTCCGGCCTCTGGGTGGGGCTCAAGACGATGAAGGACACCATCGAGGTGACCTCGGTTGTCGACGGCGATCCCGACCGGATGCAACTCTCCGTGCCGCAGTTCGACATGCCGGCGGATGGGCTGAACATTCGTTTGGACGATGACCGCTTCCGTCAGGAAGACCGCATCATCGACTACAAGCGCTTTGCCGCCGAGGCCTTCAGCCATGCCAACAAGATGGACAAGCGCATGTGGGGCAAGCCCGGCGCCAAGATCGGTTTTGTCGCTGCGGGCAAGAACTGGCTGGATCTGGTTCACGCGCTAAGCCTCTTGAATATCGACGAAAACATGGCCGAACGCCTTGGGATCACCACCTATAAGGTGGGGCAGACCTGGCCGATGGACATGAAAGGGTTCCACGACTGGGCCGAAGGGCTCGATCTGATCGTGGTGGTCGAAGAAAAGCGCAAGCTGATCGAAATCCAGATCAAGGAAGCGATCTTTGACGACCGGCGCGGGCGTCGGGTCTACGGCTGGTACAAGGGCGGTGCGGGCACCATGCACCGCGAGGAGCTGTTCCCGACCAAATATGCGCTCGACCCGATCATGATCGCCGAGAAACTGGGCAATATCCTGATCGAAGAAGGCCGCGACACCGAGGCGATCCGCGCCGGTCTGGCCTCGCTCGATGATGCGAAACGGGCCGACAATGCCGAGGAAATCGCCGCGCGCTTGCCGTATTTCTGTTCCGGCTGCCCGCACAACTCCTCTACCAAACTGCCGGATGGCTCCCGCGCCTATGCGGGGATCGGCTGTCACTTCATGGTGCAGTGGATGGACCGCGAAACCGTCGGGTTCACCCATATGGGCGGTGAGGGTGCCAACTGGATCGGCGAGGCGCCGTTTTCCAAAAGAAACCATGTGTTTCAGAACCTTGGCGACGGAACTTACAACCACTCCGGGGTGATGGCGATCCGCGCCGCGCTCGCCGAGGGCACCAATATCACCTACAAGATCCTCTATAATGACGCGGTGGCAATGACCGGTGGCCAGCAGGCCGAGGGTGGTCTCACCGCGCCGCAGATCGCCCATGAGCTGACCGCCATGGGGGTCAAGACCATCGCCGTGGTCTACGATGAAAAAGAGGACGTGGTCGCCAGCCAGTTCCCCTCCGGCATGCGGATGCATGAGCGGGGCGAGTTGATGAAGGTCCAGCGCGAGTTCGAGGAGGTGGAGGGCGTCTCCGCCATCATCTACATCCAGACCTGCGCGGCCGAAAAACGTCGCCGCCGCAAGAAGGGCTTGTTCCCGGATCCGGATCAACGCGTGTTCATCAACTCCGACGTTTGCGAGGGCTGCGGCGATTGCGGGGTGCAGTCGAACTGTGTGTCGATCGTACCGAAAGAGACCGAACTGGGCCGCAAACGCGCCATCGATCAGTCCAGCTGCAACAAGGATTTCTCTTGTCTCAACGGGTTTTGCCCGTCGTTCCTCACCGTCGAGGGCGCCAAGATCAAGAAGAGCGCCACCGCCAGTCTGGAGCTGCCGGAGTTGCCGGACCCGCAATTGCCCGCGATCGACGGCACCCATAACGTGGTGATCACCGGCGTTGGCGGCACCGGCGTGGTGACCATCGGTGCGGTGCTGGCGCAGGCCGCGCAGATCGACGGCAAGGGCGCGGGCATGATGGAAATGGCCGGCCTCGCGCAAAAGGGCGGCGCGGTGCATATTCATTGCCGCATTGCCGAGCAGCCCTCGGACATCAGCGCCATCCGCGTCGCCACTGGCGAGGCGCACGCGCTGATCGGCGGCGATCTGGTGGTGAGCGCGGGAGCCAAGACCCTTGGCCTGACCTCCACCGGGCGCACGGGCGCGGTTGTGAACAGCCATGAGATCATCACCGGGGAATTCACCCGTAACACCGATTTTGCGTTGCCAAGCGACAGGTTGCAGGTCGCGCTTCAGGCGCGGTTGCGGGACCGGGTGGATCTGTTTGATGCCTCCGAACTGGCGCGCATCAGCATGGGAGATTCGATCTTTTCCAACATGATGGTCTTTGGCGCCGCCTGGCAGCGGGGGCTGATCCCGGTGTCCTATGAGGCGCTGAAACAGGCCATCGAGCTGAATGGCGCTGCGGTGGAAAAGAACCTCCGCGCCTTTGACATCGGACGCTGGGCGGTGCTCTATCCCGAGGACGCGGCCAAACTGCTGGCGCCGAGCGTCGTTGAGCTGCCCAAAACGCTTGATGAGAAAATCGCCTATCGCCGGACGCAGCTCGTGGACTACCAGGGCGAGCGGCTCGCGAAACGCTACGAGAAACTGGTGACGGGTGTCTCCGATCCGCGGCTCAAGGAAGCGGTGGCAAAAGGCTATCACAAGCTCTTGTCCTACAAGGATGAATACGAGGTTGCCCGCCTGCTGCTGAGCAGCCGCGACAAGGCGGCGGCGGAGTTTGATGGCGATCTGAAGATCTCTTACAACCTCGCGCCGCCGATCCTGGGCGGCAAGGATGCCAATGGTCGCCCGAAAAAGCGCAAGTTCGGCCCCGGTACGGAACGGTTGTTGCGGATCCTGGCCAAGCTGAAGGGGCTGCGCGGCACGCCGCTGGATGTCTTTGGCTATACCGCCGAGCGCAAGATGGAGCGGGCGCTGATCAAGCAGTATGAAACCGATATGAAGGAATGGCTCGGCAAATCCGACGCGGTGGACATGGATGCGCTGGTGGCGCTGGCGGAGCTGCCGTTGCAGATCCGTGGCTTTGGCCCTGTCAAGATGAAGAGCGAACAGCAGGCTGCCAAGCGGCGCGAGGAACTGCTGGTGGCGCTCAAACAGGGGCCTGCGCCGCTGAAGGCCGCCGCCGAATAGTGGCCCCCACGCCACTGTGTCTTGGGGATGGCGTCATGAATGTGTTACCAAGGCTGGGCAATATGCGCGCCCGGCCTTAGGTAGCCGGGCACCTGCACCGCAGGCAGCGCATTCCCTGTCTTTACGGAGACCTCAAAGACATGCTTGAGCGTCGTCATATCGCTCGCGATATTTCCTATTCGCACTCGGCCGAGACGCGGCCGGGTCGGATCATGATCCGCCTGATGGAAAACACCACCGGTCGTTTGCGGCTGATAAAGCGCGCCAAGGGCTATGATTCCGAGGTCGCCTCGGGGCGCAGTTTCTGGGACGTGATCGTCGAACGCTACGGTCTCAGCCTTGATGTGGTGGGTGGCAGTCTCGACAATATCCCGCGCGACAAGCCGGTGATCCTGATTGCAAACCACCCCTATGGTATCCTGGACGGGCTGATGATGGGGCATATCCTGTCGCGCACGCGCGGGGATTTCCGCATTCTGGCGCATCAGGTGTTTCGCAAGGCCGAGGATCTGAACAAGGTCATCCTGCCGATCGATTTTGCCGAGACCAAGGAGGCGATGAAGGCTAACCTCGAAACCCGGCGCGAGGCGCTGTCGTATCTGGGGCAGGGCGGTGCGATCGGGATCTTCCCCGGCGGGACGGTGTCCACCGCGGCCAAACCCTTTGCCCATCCGATGGATCCGGGCTGGCGCGGCTTTACCGCGCGGATGGTGGCCAAATCCGATGCGGTTGTGGTGCCCTTGTACTTTGACGGGCACACTTCGCGGCTGTTCCAGATTGCCTCGCATCTGCATTACACGCTGCGCATGGGCCTCCTGATCAAGGAGTTCAAGAAACGCGTCGGCACCCCGGTCCGGGTGGTGGTCGGCGACCCGATCGGCCGTGATGTGCTGGACCCGCTGGCCAAGGACTCCAAAGCAATGATGGATTTCCTGCGCAAAGCCACGTATGAGCTGTCTCCAACACCGCTCAAATCCTATGACTACGGGTTTGAGTTCGAAGAAAAACACCGGGCCTGAACGGGTCCGCACACCCAAAGGCAGTGTGACATGGCAGTTGGTATTTTTGATTCCGGTCTTGGTGGTCTGACGGTTCTGGATGCGGCGCAAAAGCGCCTGCCGGATGTGGATTTCCTCTACTATGGCGACAACAGTCACGCGCCTTATGGGGTGCGCGATGCCGAAGATATCTATCAGCTGACCCATAAGGCTGTGCACGACATGTGGGATCGCGGCTGCAATCTGGTGATCCTGGCCTGCAACACCGCCTCGGCGGCGGCCCTGCGGCGGATGCAAGAGGCGGGCGTGCCCGAGGGCAAGCGGGTGCTCGGCGTGTTTGTGCCCTTGATCGAGGCGCTGACCGAACGCCAGTGGGGCGACAATTCGCCCCCGCGTGAGGTGGCCGTGAAACATGTGGCGCTGTTTGCAACCCCCGCCACCGTGGCAAGCCGCGCGTTCCAGCGCGAACTGGCGTTTCGCGCCATCGGCGTCGACGTCGAAGCGCAGGCCTGTGGCGGAGTTGTTGATGCCATCGAGGACGGCGACATGATCCTGGCCGAGGCACTGGTCAAAAGCCACGTCGACGCGCTGTTGCGCAAGATGCCCCGTCCCGAGGCGGCGATTCTGGGCTGCACCCATTATCCGCTGATGGAGGACATCTTTCAAAAGGCGCTGGGGCCGGATGTGCAGGTGTTCAGCCAGGGCCGTCTGGTGGCCGACAGCCTCGCGCATTATCTGGAGCGTCGCCCCGAGATGATCGGCGGCGGTGCCGCAGGCTATGTGACCACGGGCGATGCCGGACGTGTCAGCAGTCGCGCGACGCAGTTCTTGCGACGAGAAATCACTTTTGACGCGGCCTGAGGGGTTATACCCTCACGTCCAACCTGATTTCCTGTCTGCACCTTCTGCAGGCCCTCCTGATACATGAACAATTCGAGGTCTCGACATGACCCATAACGTGGCAATCCTTGGTGCGTCCGGCTACACCGGCGCAGAGCTGATCCGGCTGATTTCTCAGCACCCGAACATCACCATCAAAGCGCTTGCCGCCGAGCGCAAGGCAGGCATGGAGATGGCAGATGTTTTCCCGCATCTGCGTCATCTTTCGCTGCCAACCCTTTGCAAAATAGATGAAATCGACTTTTCGCAGATCGATCTGTGTTTCTGCGCGCTGCCGCATAAGACCAGCCAGGAGGTGATCGCCAAACTGCCCGGCGATCTGAAGATCGTCGATCTTTCGGCGGATTTCCGGCTGCGCGACCCGGACGCCTATCAAAAATGGTACGGCAACCCGCATGCGGCGCTGGAGCAGCAAAAAGAGGCGGTCTATGGCCTCACCGAATTCTACCGTGACGAGATCAGATCGGCGCGGCTGGTGGCGGGTACAGGTTGCAACGCCGCAACCGGGCAATTCGCCCTGCGGCCGCTGATCGCGGCGGGCGTCATTGATCTGGATGAGATCATTCTGGATATGAAATGCGCAGTCTCCGGCGCCGGGCGGGCGCTCAAGGAAAACCTGCTGCATGCGGAACTGAGCGAGGGCTACAACGCCTATGCCATTGGCGGCACCCACCGGCATCAGGGCGAGTTCGATCAGGAATTCTCTCTGCTGGCGGGGCGTCCCGTGCAGGTTCAGTTCACACCGCATCTGCTGCCCGTGAACCGGGGCATCTTGGCGACCACCTATGTCAAAGGCGATGCGCAAAAGATCCACGAGACCTTTGCCAAGGCCTATGCTGACGAGCCCTTTGTCGAGCTGCTGCCCTTTGGCGAGGCCCCTTCGACCCACCATGTGCGCGGCTCCAACTTCGTTCATATCGGGGTGACAGGGGATCGCATCGACGGGCGGGCGATTGTCATCGTGGCGCTTGATAACCTGACAAAAGGTAGCAGCGGTCAGGCCTTGCAGAATGCGAACCTGATGTTAGGTGAAGAGGAAACAGCTGGGCTGATGATGGCACCGCTGTTCCCCTGAACAAGAGGTCCAGATGAAGTCCCTGAAGAAGCAGCGGCGAATCCAGATCATAGCGCTTGCGACCGTGGCCCTGATCGGGTCCACGGCGCTTATTGGATATGCGATGCGCGATGGCATCAACTACTTCCGCTCGCCCAGTCAGGTGATGGAGACGCCGCCCGATCCGACCGAGACCTTCCGCATCGGCGGTTTGGTCGAAGAAGGCAGCCTGCAACGCGGTCAAGGCGAGGCGGTGCTGTTTTCAGTGACCGATGGCGGGGCCAGCGTGCCGGTGACCTTTACCGGGGTGTTGCCGGACCTGTTTGAGGAAAATCAGGGCATGGTGGGTACCGGGCGTTATATCAACGGTGTCTTTGAAGCCTCTGAAATCCTTGCAAAACATGATGAGACTTACATGCCCAAGGAAGTGGTGGATGCGCTGAAGGAACAGGGTGTCTACCGCGAGGACGAGAGCTGATTTCCTCGACGTATGCCTTTGGTTTTACCACGCGCCCGGCGGTCTTCGCACGGGCGCGTTGCGTATTTGGCGCACGCCGCGCGCACCTGATCTCAAGGCCCGAACGCTAGTCTTCCTGCCAGTTCCCGATTGGAGGATCTGGCATGGATGTCGCAAAAATCGCCCGAGAGATTGTCGCCCGTGAAGGCGGCTATGTGAATGACCCCGACGATCCCGGCGGGGCGACCAAACATGGTGTCACCATTCACACGCTGCGCCGGCTTGGCCTTGATCTGACCGGTGACGGCGCGGTGGATCGGCGCGACGTCAAGGCGCTGGATCGCGCGCAGGCCGAAGAGATTTTCCTGCGTGAATACTTCCGCCGCCCGCGTCTGCATCTGCTGCCAGAGCCGCTTCAGGCCAGCGTCTTTGATATGCATGTCAACGCGGGCGCAAACGCGGTGCGCATCCTGCAAAAGCTTTTGTGCGCGATGGGCTATGACCTGCGGGTAGATGGCGCCATGGGGCCGCAGACGGCCAAGGCGGCGCAGGCTGCGGGGCAGGTCAATATGGAGGCACTGGTCAATGCCTATGGGATCGCGCGCCGGAACTACTATTTCGACCTTGCGGATCGCCGCCCGCGCAGCCGGAAATATGCCCGCACCCGGGCAGGCGGCAAGGGCGGCTGGATTCGCCGCGCCGAAGACTTCATCGCGCCACGCTATCACATGACCCCGGCAGAGTTTCAGTCCCGCACAGCGCATTGGTCGTGAAGGAGGTTCCATGTTTTCAACACTTTGGGAGATGCTCTTTGGCAATCGGCGCAATGTGATCCGCGAGACCGCAGAGGTCTTTCGCGAAAACAGCGAACAGGCGGCGGTGCGGGCGCATGACCTGCAAGGCGCAGCACTGGCGCAGTTCGCAGCCGAGTTTGCAGGGCAGAAAAGCGGCTTTGATCGCTTCATGGATGGGGTCAACCGTCTGCCGCGCCCGATGCTGGCGCTGGGGACGTTGGGGCTGATGGTGGCGGCGATGGTGGACCCGCTGTGGTTTGCGGCCCGCATGCAGGGCGTGGCCCTGGTGCCCGAACCCCTGTGGTGGCTCCTGGGGATCGTTGTGTCGTTTTACTTTGGCGCGCGCAGTCAGGCAAAGACACAGGCCTTTCAGGAAGGCATCGCACGCAGCCTGGCACGGGTGCCGCAGGCGGTTGAGAATATCGAACAGCTGAATACAGCCGCGCAACCCACAGAAAAGAAAAGAGAAAACGACAGCGCGGATAATCCGGCGCTTGCGGACTGGCACCGCGCGCGCGGTGATTGAAGACCCCCTGCGGCGCGGGGACGCGGGCGAATGTGATTGGCGCTGATCTGCGAGACCGATATAGAAGCAGGTATGATTACAGAGCTCGGTCACTTCGCCCTTATCCTAGCCTTCATGATCGCGATTGTTCAGATGGTCGTGCCCCTGATTGGTGCGCACAAACGCTGGCCCGGATGGATGGCTGTGGCGGAACCCGCCGCGCAGGCGCAGTTCCTGTTCACCGCCTTTGCCTTTGGCGCGTTGACCTGGGCATTTGTGACCTCGGACTTCTCGGTGCGGCTGGTGACGCTCAACAGCCATTCCGCAAAGCCGATGATCTACAAGATTTCCGGCACCTGGGGCAATCACGAGGGCTCCATGCTGCTGTGGGTGCTGATCGTGAGCCTCTTTGGCGCCACGGCTTCGGTGTTTGGCGGCGGGCTGCCGCCGACGCTCAAGGCCCGCGTGCTGAGCGTGCAGGCGGCGATCGGGGTGGCGTTCTTTGCCTTTATCCTCTTTACCTCCAACCCATTCCTGCGGCTGTCAAATCCACCCTTTGACGGGCAGGATCTGAACCCGCTGCTGCAGGATCCAGGCCTCGCCTTCCATCCGCCGTTTCTGTACCTGGGCTATGTGGGTCTCTCGATGGCGTTTTCCTTTGCGGTTGCGGCCTTGATCGAGGGGCGCGTTGATGCGGCCTGGGGGCGCTGGGTGCGGCCCTGGACCCTGGCGGCGTGGATCTTCCTGACCATCGGCATCGCGCTGGGGTCGTGGTGGGCCTATTACGAACTCGGCTGGGGTGGGTTCTGGTTCTGGGATCCGGTCGAAAACGCCTCCTTCATGCCATGGCTCCTTTCGGCGGCGCTGCTGCATTCGGCGATCGTGGTGGAAAAGCGCGAGAGCCTGAAAAGCTGGACCATTCTGCTGGCGATCCTCGCCTTTGGGTTCTCGCTGATCGGGACATTTATCGTCCGCTCCGGTCTGCTCACCTCGGTGCATGCCTTCGCCAATGATCCGGAGCGCGGCGTGGTGATCCTGGCGATCCTCGCGGTGTTTACCGGCGGCGCGCTCTTGCTCTTTGCGCTGCGGGCGCAGGCGATGGAGGCCAAGGGCGTGTTTTCCATGGTCAGCCGCGAAAGCGCGCTGGTGGCCAACAACCTGCTGCTGGCGGTGAGCTGCTTTGTGGTCTTTGTCGGCACGCTCTGGCCGGTGGTGGCCGAGATGGCGTTTGACCGCAAGCTCTCGGTCGGGGCGCCGTTCTTTGACGCGGCCTTTCCACCCTTCATGGTGGCGCTGGGTCTGTTGCTGCCGATCGGGTCGGTGCTGCCGTGGAAACGGGGCAAGGGCGCAAAGACCCTCTGGGCGCTGCGGTATGCCATGGTGCTGGCGCTGGCGATCGCGGGTCTCACCTGGGCCGTACAGTCCGGCGACAGCCTGCTGGGTCCGGTCGGGGCCATGCTCGGGGCCTGGGTGGTCAGCGGTGCGGCGCTGGATCTGTGGAACCGCGCCGGGCGCAAGGACAAGCTGGCCCGCCTGATGCGCCTGCCGCGCGCCGATTGGGGCAAGTCGGTGGCGCATGCCGGGCTTGGGGTCACGATCTTTGCGATTGCGGGCCTTACCGCCTGGCAGGTCGAGGACATTCGCGTCGCCAATATCGACGAGCCCTTCCGCGTCGGCCCCTATGACATGGTTCTCAGGGCGGTCGAAGAGGGGCGCGGCCCGAACTATTTCACCACCATGGGCGTGATCGAAGTGACCCGCAACGGGCGCGAGATCGCCACCCTGCGGCCTGAAAAGCGCGTCTACCCGGTGGCGCAGATGCCCACCACCGAAGCGGCGATCGACTACCGGTTCACCCGGGATCTCTATGTGGTGATCGGGGATGCGCAGGCGGGCGGCGGCTTTACCATGCGGACCTATATCAAGCCCTTTGCCAACTGGATCTGGGGCGGCTGCCTGTTGATGGCCCTTGGCGGGCTGCTGAGTCTGTCGGACCGGCGGTTCCGCGTTGCCGCCGGGGCGCGCAAAACGACCGCAGAAGGGGTGCCGGCAGAATGATACGTCTGATCAAAGCCCTGATGGCGGTTCTGCTCCTGTCGGTCACGCCGGCCTTTGCCGTGCAGCCGGACGAGGTTCTGGACGACCCGAAACTGGAAGAACGCGCCCGCGACCTGTCCAAGGGGCTGCGCTGTCTGGTGTGTCGCAACGAGAGCATTGACGAGTCCAACGCCGATCTGGCCCGCGACCTGCGCCTGCTGGTGCGCGAGCGTCTGGTGGCGGGGGACAGCGATGAAGAGGCGATCGACTTCATCGTGGATCGCTACGGCGAATATGTGCTGCTGAAACCGACGGTGCGCGGGGCCAACTGGATTCTCTGGGCGGCGGGACCGATGATGCTGGTGCTGGCGCTGCTGATCGCACTTCTGTATCTGCGCAAACGCGCCACGGCGGCGGGCGGGGCCGAGACGGACGATCTGTCAGCCGATGAAGAGGCGCGCCTCAAGGAAATCCTCAAGGACTGACGTCTGATACCGGGACGCGGGCGGATTGCCTGATCCGGCACATTTTGCTATTGAGGCCTTGGTCCGCAGTTCACCAAGGCTCCGCCACCCGCTAAACCTGCTTTATACATCATGTCATTGGACTCCTGATCGGGGTGCCTTTGGACAAGGGCGGACATCCGTATGGCCTGAGCCATGCCCGGCATCCTGCATAAATGGAGGACATGATGTCCAAGGATGTGATCCGTCTGACCATTCCCGATGTGTCGGATTTCGCCAAGCAGCTGCGCAACGCTCTGACTGAGGCACCAAGCCACGTGGAGATGCTGAACCATGTGGCCCGCGCCGCGGGGTATCGCAATTTCCAGCACCTGCGCAGCCAGAACCCGCCCGCGCCAGAGATAGACCACAAGCGCATCGCGCGGGCGGCGCGCTATTTCGACAATCGTGGACGCTGGGAAAGCTGGCCGACAAAACGCGGGGTGCGCGAGCTGTGCCTCTGGGTGATCTGGGCGCGACTGCCGGCCCGGGAACGCTGGAGCGAGCGGCAAATCTCGGCGCTGATTGACGAGCACTGCAGCTTTCACGATGCGGCCCAGATCCGGCGCAGCCTGATCGAGATGCAGCTTTTGACCCGCAATCGCGATGGGTCGGACTATGCGCGGGTCGAAACTCCGATGGATGCACATGGGGCGGCGCTGCTGTCCTTGCTCGCAGAGCGGCAGAAAACGCAAGAAAAGCCAAAGATTGGCTGACGCGGCGTTTGTCTTTTCGCAGGCGGATGCTTAGGTCAACATGCGCATAACTCGAACAGGGATATTTCACGCATGGACTACCGCGACATTCAGTATTCGCTTGCAGACGGGCTTGCGACCGTGACCTTGAACCGCCCGCAGAGCATGAATGCGCTCACCAGCCAGATGCGGGCGGAAATCACCCATGCGATGAAAGCGGCCGCATCCGAGGCGCGCGCAGTGGTGCTGACCGGGGCGGGCAATGCGTTTTGCACCGGTCAGGATCTCAAGGACGCCTCCTCCGGTGGCAACCAGATCGATCTGGAGCGCACGCTGCGCGACGAATATGTGCCGATGCTGGAGGCGATCTACAACTGCCCGGTGCCGACGCTCTCTGCCGTGAATGGTCCGGCTGCCGGGGCAGGGGCCAATCTGGCGCTCGCCGCCGATGTGGTGATCGCCACCGAGAGCGCCTATTTCCTCCAGGCCTTTGCCAAGATCGGGCTGATGCCGGATGCGGGCGGCACGTGGTTCCTGCCGCGCCAGATGGGGCTGGCCAAGGCGATGGGCGCGGCGCTGTTTGCTGACAGGATCTCGGCGCGTCAGGCCAGTGACTGGGGGATGATCTGGGAAGCGGTGCCGGACGCGGAGTTCGAGACCCATTGGAACGCGCGTGCGGCCTATCTGGCCAGCGGCCCGTCCAAGGCCTTTGGCGCCATCAAACAGGCGCTGCGTGGCTCCACCAACAACAGCCTGTCCGACCAGCTGTCGCTGGAGGCGCATTTGCAGGGAGAGCTGGGCCGCAGCCGTGATTTCATGGAGGGCGTCACCGCATTTATGGAAAAGCGCAAACCGGGGTTTGAAGGGCGCTGACCGCGCGCAAGCCACTCTGTTACCACAAAAAAGCCGCCCGATCCGGGGCGGCTTTTTCATAGGTTGGTCCGTCTGGCGCAGCGTTAGGCGTTTGCCCGAAGCAGCTGCACATGGGTGGCGGGATCAAATCCATCGCCCGCGTTTTCCAGATAGGCGATGACCTCACCTCCGACCAGGATTTCCACATCGGCGCTGCCATCGGAATTGGTGACGGTTTCATAGCTGAGATCCGGCGGGGTCAGACCGTCGTAGCGGTAGACAATGCTGTCATCCCCGACGTTGAAGTCGCGGATAATCGCGGCCTCTCCGGCATCCATCCAGTCGCCGATGCCAAAGACATCGAGCCCCTCGCCACCGGTCAGATCATCACCGGCCCCGGCAAGCAGGACGTCATTGCCATCGCCGCCCCTCAGCACATCGGCGGTGCCATCATCGACGACATCCAGACCAAAGGTGCTGGGAGTGGATTCGTTTTGAAGAAAGACCTGCCGTAGCGTGATCGGCGAGGACAGCGACGGATCGGTGACCAGCGTGCCACCATTCAGCGCATCATCCCCAGCGCCACCGTCAAGGGTATCGGCGCCGATACCCCCATGCAGCCCGTCACCGCCATAGCCGCCAGAGAGACTATCGTCGCCCGCATCGCCCGACATGTAGTCCTGACCGAGGCTGCCGCTCATGGTGTCGTCGCCCGAACCGCCGACCATCACATCGAGGCCACCGCCCCCGGTCATGCGGTCATCACCGGCGCCGCCTTCGAGGATATCGGCATCAGCGCCGCCGGAGATGAAATCATCGCCGTCGCCACCGTAGAGGTCGTCGGTGCCGGCATCGCCGTAGAGCGCATCATCGCCGTTTTCGCCACGCAGATCGTCCGCGCCTGCGTCGCCATTGATGGTGTCGTCGCCTTCACCGCCTTCGCTGCGGTCATCGCCGTCGCCCAGGGAAATCAGATCGTGCCCGTCGGTCCCGATCAGCAGGTCGCTGAGTGCGGAGCCTTCCAGCGTGCTGTCCGGCACCCGTTCGTTGGCGGCGGTGTCTTCGGTGTTGTCATCGCTGTCGTCACCGTCACCATCCAGGGCCACAAAGGCGCCAACGGCTGCCAGGGTTCCCATCATCGCAAGTAGAAACATTCCATGCCCTCGTTCGGTAATCACAGGTCAGCGCATTGCTCGCCATTCTTGAATGCGGCAAACACATGGCAACCTGCGGGTATATGGTCCGTTTTAAGGCCGGAATTTGAAAAGTAACGTATTTAATTGAAGATTGGTTAAAACTGTCTGTTTCGGCATCCGCGACAATAGTCCCGAATGCGATCTCTGTTCTCTGCGCGATATGCATGTCGCTGAAAACAATAAAAAAACCGCCCGGCAACTGCGGGCGGTTTTTAAGGTCTCTTTTGCTACGGCTCAGCGGTTTTCGATATCGACGTAATCGCGCTGTGTCTCACCCAGATACAATTGGCGCGGACGGCCGATTTTGTTCTGCGGATCGCCGATCATTTCCTTCCACTGGGAAATCCAGCCAACGGTGCGCGACAGCGCAAAGATCGGCGTGAACATGGAGGTCGGGAAGCCCATCGCCTCGAGGATGATGCCCGAGTAGAAGTCGACGTTCGGGAACAGCTTCTTCTCGATGAAGTAAGGATCGTTGAGCGCGGTCTGCTCCAGCTCCTTGGCCACTTGCAGCAGCGGGTTGTTCTCGACGCCCAGCAGCTCCAGCACCTCGTCGGCGGATTGCTTCAGCACCTTGGCGCGCGGGTCGGTGTTCTTGTAGACGCGGTGGCCAAAGCCCATCAGGCGGAACGGATCGTTCTTGTCCTTGGCGCGTTCGATGAACTCCGGAATGCGGTCGACGGAGCCGATTTCCTTGAGCATCTCGAGGCAGGCCTGGTTGGCACCACCATGTGCGGGACCCCAGAGGCAGGCGATGCCAGCCGCGATACAGGCAAACGGGTTGGCCCCGGAGGACGACGCCAGGCGCACGGTCGAGGTCGAGGCGTTCTGCTCGTGGTCCGCATGCAGGGTAAAGATGCGGTCCATCGCCCGGCTCAGGATCGGATCGACCTCGTAGTTTTCTGCCGGAACGGAGAAACACATGTGCAGGAAGTTGGCTGCGTAATCCAGGTCATTGCGCGGATACACAAACGGCTGGCCGATGGAGTATTTATAGGCCATCGCCGCAATCGTCGGCAGCTTTGCGATCAGACGGATGGCCGCCACTTCACGCTGCCACGGATCCGAGATGTCGGTGGAATCGTGGTAGAAGGCCGACATTGCGCCCACAACACCCACAAGGGTCGCCATCGGGTGCGCATCGCGACGGAAGCCCCGGAAGAAGTTGTGCATCTGCTCGTGGACCATGGTGTGACGGGTCACACGGGTCTCGAAATCCTCAAGCTGGGTTGCGGTCGGCAGCTCACCATAGAGCAGCAGATAGCAGACCTCCAGATAGTGGGATTTCCCCGCCAGCTGGTCGATCGGATAGCCACGGTGCAGCAACACACCTTCGTTGCCGTCGATATAGGTGATGGTGCTGTCACAGCTCGCGGTGGAGGTGAAGCCCGGGTCATAGGTGAAGACGCCCGCCTGAGCGTAGAGTTTGCGGATGTCCAGAACATCCGGCCCGGCGGTGGGCTTGAAAATGGGCAGATCGTAGGTCTCACCATTCAGGCTCAGCTGGGCCGTTTTTTGTGAATCTGTCATAGATGTCCCTTCCTGTTACAGGCGCAGAGAGGGCGGGTGGCCCGTTCCGCGCAGCGGGGCGCCGACGTCGACTGGCGACGCAGGCGGAATCCTATCCGAACGGGCTTACCCGGATCTGACCATCAGATCCCATCGGGCAATCAGCCTGTTACGTCCTTGAGCCGGGCCAGCGTTTCATCCCGGCCCAGGCAGATCATCATGTCGAAGACCGAAGGCGTTACCGCGCGGCCTGCAAGCACAGCCCGCAGCGGGCCGGCCAATTTGCCAAACTTCGTGTCCTTGGCCGCGGCAAATTCATTCAGGGCGGCCTCAAGTTCGTCTCGCGACCAGCTAGCATTTTGCAGATGCGGCGTCAATTCTCCCAGTATACCAAGGGATACTGAATCAAGCGCTTTTTCCGCCTTCGCATCCCGGTCCAGCGGACGTGAAGCCAGCACAAAATGGGCTTTTTCAAGGAGTTCCGGAAAGGTCTTTGCCCGGTCCTTGAGGCAATGCATCGCCGCTTCAAGCCCGCGTGACTGTGCGTCACTTAGGGCGGGTTTACCGGCGGCCTCCAGATAGGCTTCGATTTCCTGCCGCAGCGCAGCATCCTCAGCGATTGCAATATGTTGGCCGCAGAGGTTCTCAAGCTTCTTGGTGTCGAACCGGGCCGGGCTCTTGCCGATTCCGCTTAGGTCGAACCACTCTTTGGCCTGCGCATCGGTGAAGAATTCGTCATCGCCATGCGCCCAGCCGAGCCGCGCCAGGTAGTTGCGCATGCCCGCCGCCGGATAACCCATCGCCTGGTATTCCTGCGCGCCGAGCGCCCCGTGGCGTTTCGACAATTTTTTACCATCCGGTCCATGAATGAGCGGGATATGCGCCCAGACCGGCACCTGCCAGCCCATCGCCTCGTAGATCATCATCTGGCGGGCAGCGTTCATCAGGTGGTCATCGCCACGGATCACATGGGTCACGCCCATGTCGTGATCGTCGACGACAACCGCCAGCATATAGACCGGCGTGCCGTCGGAGCGCAGCAGGATCATGTCATCCAGTTGCGCATTTTTGAGGGTCACATCGCCCTGAACCTCGTCGCGAATGACGGTCTCGCCGTCCTTGGGCGCCTTGATGCGGATCGCAAAAGGGGCGTCCGGATGTTCGGATTCGGCGGCGTCGCGCCAGGGCGAGCGGAACAGGGTGGATTTGCCCTCGGCCTTTGCGGCCTCGCGGAAGGCGGCGATTTCGTCCTGCGTGGAGAAACACTTATACGCCTTGCCCTCGGCCAGAAGCTGATGCGCGACCTCTGCGTGACGCGCCGCGCCCGCGGCCTGGCTCACCACCTCGCCGTCGTGATCGAGCCCAAGCCAGCGCATCCCTTGCAGAATGGCGGCGGTGGCTTCGGGGGTGGAACGCTCCCGGTCGGTGTCCTCGATCCGCAACAGGAACTTGCCGCCACGCCCGCGTGCATAGAGCCAGTTGAACAGCGCGGTGCGCGCGCCGCCGATGTGCAAAAAGCCGGTGGGCGAGGGGGCGAAACGGGTGACGACCGGTTGGGACATGTGGGGTATTTACCTTTTGGAAACCTTGAGGGTTCAACGTTTGACGCCTGTGTACCGAGCCAGAAGGCAGGGAGCAAGCGTGCGCATTCTCGGCGCCCTTGATACAATGCTACAGCTCCAGCGGGGACATCTGTTTCCCTGGGTGCCGGTGTGTTTTGGCCTTGGCATCGGGCTCTATTTCGGCCTCGCACAGGAACCCTCCGCGTCGATCTATGCGGCCGTGCTTGGCGTCTTGCTGGGGCTGGGTCTCTGCGCGCGGCGCGGGGATGGGCTGGGGCTGCTGGCGGCGGCGCTGGTTCTGGTCGGCCTCGGCTTTTGCTACATGGGCGCGCGCGCGCATCAGGTCGGCGCGCCGGTGTTGTCGTTTCGCTATTACGGCGCCGTGGAGGGGCAGGTGCTCAAGGTCGACAGATCCGCCTCTGACGCCATGCGGATCACGCTGGGGAATGTGCGACTGGATGATGTGTCGCCTGCGCGCACGCCAGGACGGGTGCGGATTTCGCTGTTTGATGGCACCGCGCCGGAGCCCGGGTCCTGGGTGATGACCACCGCGCATCTGTCGCCGCCGCAAGGCCCGGCCGAGCCCGGCGGCTTTGATTTTCGGCGCCACGCCTGGTTTCTGGGGCTTGGGGCGGTGGGCTACAGCCGCGTGCCCGTATTGCGCAGCGCCCCGCCGGAGATGCTCCCGATCGCCAGCCTGCGTGTCCGGGTGTCAGACTGGGTGCGCGCCGCACTGCCCGAGCGCACCGGCGGCGTTGCAGCCGCCCTTGTTACCGGCGATCGCGCCCATGTGCCGCGACAGGTGACCGAGGATCTGCGCGCCAGCAATCTGGCGCATCTGCTGGCCATATCCGGGCTGCACATGGGCCTGTTTGCCGGCGTGATCTTTGCCAGCCTGCGGCGGTCGTTTGCGCTGTGGCCCTCTGTTGCGCTGCGGTGGCCCGTCAAGAAGATCTCCGCTGCCGTCGCCCTGCTGGCGAGCTTTGGCTATCTGCTCTTGTCGGGGGCCAATGTCGCCACCGAACGGGCGTTCCTGATGGTGGCGGTGATGCTGGTGGCGGTGCTTCTGGACCGGCGGGCCATTTCCGTGCGTGGGGTCGCCTTTGCGGCGGTGCTGGTGTTGCTGCGCCGCCCCGAAAGCCTGCTGAGCGCCGGGTTCCAGATGAGCTTTGCCGCCACATTGGCCCTGGTGGTGGTGTTTCAGGCGGTGCAGCCGGTGTTTCGTCCCGGCCGCGGGGGCGCGTTGGGCAGTGCTGCACGCTGGATTGCCGCGCTGGTTGTCTCCTCGCTGGTGGCGGGGCTGGCGACGGCCCCCTTTGGAGCGGCGCATTTCAACATGATCTCGCATTACGGGCTGATTGCGAATCTCGCGGCCGTACCTGTGATGGGCGCGGTGGTGGTGCCGGGCGCGGTGCTGGCGATCTGCCTGGCGCCGTTTGGAGCCAGCGCAGTTGGATTCTGGATCATGTCGCAGGGGATCAGCTGGATTTTGACCGTCGCTGACACCGTCGCCGGCTGGCCTGGTGCCCGCGGTCAGGTGGTCGCGCCAGAGCCGTGGATACTGCCGGTGCTGGTCCTGGGCGCATTGCTGGTGCTCTTGTGGCAGGGGCGGGTGCGCTGGCTTGGCCTCGCGCCCATCGGCGTGGCGCTGTTCTTCTGGCCCTCTTCGCCGCGCCCCGAGGTTCTGATCTCGGCCGATGGCGGTCTGGTCGGCGTGATGACATCCGAGGGACGCGCCCTATCGCGCCCGCGTGGCAAGAGTTTCGTGGCGGGGATCTGGCTGGAAAACGACGGCGATGGTGCGGATCAGGCGCAGGCCTTTGCCCGAATGGCGTCCGGGCAGACGGGCAAGGTACTGGAGTTTCAAGCGGTTGGGCGCCGGTTTGTGCATGTCCTGGGCAAAACCGGCCTCGGCCAATGGCAAAAAAGCTGCGCGCCGGAGGAGGTGATCGTGCTCTCGGTCGAGGCGGAGCCCCCGGAGGGGGAATGCCTCTGGCTCACGCCCCGGGCCCTGCGCGACACCGGCAGCATCGCCTACACACAAGACGGCGAGAGGGTCACGGCCAATGCAGGCGTGGACCGGTTATGGTCCGCGCGGTAATAAAAAAAAGCCCGGCAGCAGGACATGCAACCGGGCGTTTTCAAGACTGTTTGAGCGGGTGCGCCCCGATCAATAGGTGCGGATCAGACCCACAAGGCGCCCCTGGACCTTCACCTGATCCTCCGCATAGCTGCGGGTCGGATAGGCCGGGTTGGCGGCGTGCAGTTCGATCATGCCGCCCTTGCGCTCATAACGTTTGAGCGTCGCCTCATGCCCTTCGACAAGGGCCACGATAATATCGCCATTGTCGGCCGCATCGGTTTCGCGGATCACAACCACATCGCCATCGTTGATGCCCGCATCAATCATGGAATCGCCGCGCACCTCCAATGCGTAGTGCTGACCGGCGCTGGACAGCATCGCATTGGGCACCGCCACATGGGCCGCGGCCTGGCTGATCGCCTCGATCGGCACACCGGCGGCGATGCGCCCCATCACGGCGAGTTCCGTGGCGCCGGAGTCCGCCACTGGTTTCAGCTCCGCTTGCGGCGCGTCCTGATCCTTGCCCCCCTCGATAACCGTGGGCTGGAACCCGTCTGCGCTGCCACCGAGGCTGTCGGGTAGGCGGATCACCTCGATCGCGCGGGCGCGGTGGGCGAGGCGACGGATAAAGCCGCGTTCCTCCAGCGCTGTAATCAGGCGGTGAATGCCGGATTTGGAGCGCAGATCCAGCGCGGTTTTCATCTCGTCAAAACTGGGCGGGACGCCGTCCTTTTGCAGACGGTTGTGAATGAACTCCAAAAGCTGAAGCTGCTTTTTCGTCAGCATAGCTGTCCCCTCTGCACGATGCCTTTTGTTTATGTTCTATTCATGTTCCCGTTTTGTGTCAACCGCTCGGGTCATAACGGGAACATAAAAAGCTCAGGTAAGCTGCGATACAGACAGGGATTTCGCCTGAATGCCCTGCGCCGTGCGTCAACCTGATCTGTGCGTCAGAGGGAGAGGAAATCGACAGGCTCGCCGATCTCGCGGGCCGGGTCATGCGGCGGGCGCACGATCAGGGCTTCGGCCTGGGCCAGAACCGAGAGCAGAGAGCTGTCCTGACTGTCAAAGGCCTGCAGGCCCGTGTCCTGCCATGTGGCGCGCATATAGTGCTGACGAGGGCCATTGGCGGGCAGGGCCGCTGCCAGCGGCGCGGTGGAGAGCCGCTCTGCCGCTGTTGGCAGGCTGAGCATGGCCTGCAGCATCGGCACCACAAAGACCCGACCGCAGATCATGGCGGAGACCGGATTGCCCGGCAGCCCGACCATGGCGCCCGCACCCAAGCGGCCCGCCATCAGCGGTTTGCCGGGGCGCATGGCAACCTTGTAGAACGCACGGTCCATCCCGAGGCTTTCGGCCACACCCGCAACCAGATCATGATCACCGACCGAGGCACCACCGATGGTCACGATCAGATCGGCATCATGTGCCAACCCAAAGGCGGTGCGCAGCGAGGCATCCGTGTCGCGCGCGATCGGCAGCATGCGCACCTCGGCGCCGTGCTCTTCGAGCATCGCCTTGAGGCCAAAGGTGTTGGAAACGATGATCTGATCCGGGCCGGGGGTCTCGCCGGGCATCACCAGCTCGTCTCCAGTGGACATCAGCGCCACCACGGGGCGACGGCGCACCGGCACCTCGGCAATGTTCATCGCCGCCAAGAGCGCGATATCAGCAGGGCGCAACAGGCGCGGGGCGTCGACGGTTTGGCCAGTGCGAAAATCACGGCCCCGGTCGCGGATATTGGCGTTACCCCCCGGATCATCAGTGATGGTGATGAGGTCGCCCTTACGGTCAACGTCTTCTTGGATCACCACAAAACTTGCGCCTTCCGGCACCGGCGCTCCGGTAAAGATCCGCACCGCCTGACCGGCACCGACCCGGCCCTGAAACCCATGTCCGGCAGCGGCCTCGCCGATCACCTTGAACATCGCATGCAGCTCCACCTCGGCGGCATTCACCGCATAGCCATCCATGGCGGAAGCATCAAAGGGCGGCTGATCGCGCCCTGCGGTGACGGGCTGTGCCAGCACACGGCCCGCCGCCTGCGCCAAGGGGACTGTCTCCACATCAACGGCAGAGACAAGATCAAGCAGCGCGGCGCGGGCCTCGGAGACGGAGATCATCGTTTACGCCTCGTAACGGCCGGATTTGCCGCCGTCTTTCAGCAGCACGCGGATGCCGCCGATTTCCATTGCCTTGTCCACCGCCTTGGCCATGTCATAGACCGTGAGGCAGGCGGTGGAGACGGCGGTCAGGGCCTCCATCTCGACACCGGTCTGGCCGGTGGTCTTGACGGTGCCCTCAACACGCACGCCCGGAAGGTCGGGGTCGAGGGTCAGCTCCACCGTGACCTTGGTGATCGGCAGCGGATGACAGAGCGGGATCAGCTCGGCGGTTTTCTTGGCCCCCATAATCCCGGCGAGACGCGCAACCGACAGCACATCGCCCTTCTTGGCGCGGCCTTCGGCGATTATGTCAAACGTCTCCTGCGCCATGCGAATATGGCCCTCGGCGACGGCGATGCGGGCGGTCACATCCTTGTCGGAGACATCCACCATATGGGCGTCGCCCTTCTGGTCAAAATGGGTCAGGGACATGGGCAGAGCTCCTCAGACACCGGGCACAAGCGGGTTGGCGAGCAGTTCGCGGGTGGCGGTGGCCACGTCCTGCTGCCGCATCAGGCTCTCACCAATCAGGAAGCTGCGCGCGCCGTAGCGCGCCATATCCGAGAGATCCTCGGGCGTGGACAGGCCGCTCTCGCAGACGATGGACCGTTCCGGCGGCACCAGACGCGACAGGTGGCGGGTGGTGTCCAGCGTGGTCTCGAAGGTCTTGAGGTTGCGGTTGTTGATGCCCATCAGGCGCGACTTCAGATGGCAGGCGCGTTCCAACTCCTCTTCATTGTGGACCTCCAGCAGCACATCCATGCCCCAGTCAAAGGCGCAGGCTTCCAGTTCTGCCGCCTGGGCATCGCTCACCGACGCAAGGATGATCAGGATGCAGTCGGCCCCCAGCGCGCGGGCTTCGGCGACCTGATAGGTGTCATACATGAAATCCTTGCGCAGGCAGGGCAGGTCGCAGGCGGCGCGGGCCTCCACCAGATAGTCCTTGGCGCCCTGAAAGCTCGGCGTGTCGGTGAGTACCGACAGACAGGCGGCCCCGCCATCGGCATAGGCCTTGGCAAGCGTGGCAGGGTCGAAGTCGGCGCGGATCAACCCTTTGGAGGGGCTGGCTTTCTTGATCTCGGCAATCAGCCCGTAGCCCTCGTGGGTGGCCTGGATCAGACGGTCCGCAAAGCCGCGCACCGGATCGGCACTGCGGGCCTCGGCCTCCACATCGGCCAGCGGTTTGGCGGCCTTGTCGGCGGCCACTTCTTCGAGTTTGTAGGCTTTGATTTTATCGAGGATGGTCTCAGACATCGAAGAGGCTCCCTTGAGAAGTACGTGGGGCGGCCCACGAGATAGGCTGCTCGCCGCGGGCGGAGAGCCAGTCATTGATCCGTGTAAACGGACGCGATCCAAAAAAACCGCGCCGCGCCGACAGGGGCGAAGGATGGGCCGTCTTCAGGATCAGGTGATCGCCGGGACGGATGTGTTTTTCAAGCGCCTGCGCTTGATTGCCCCAGAGGACATAGGCCGTCGGGCGGCGAGAGCTATGATCCAATACCTGATGCGCAAGTTCCTGCCAGCCGAGTTTTTTGTGGCCATTGGCGTCGCCCGCAGGCACCGAGAGCACCGTATTGAGCAAAAGCACGCCCTGCGCGGCCCAAGGGCGCAGATCGCCGGTGTCGGGGCAGCAGCCGATGTCGTCGCGCATCTCCTGATAGATATTGCGCAATGATCGGGGCAGGGGTGTCACCTCCGGTTCCACCGAAAAAGACAGCCCATGGGCGTGACCCGGCGTGGGATAGGGGTCCTGCCCGAGGATCACCACGCGGGTGGCCTCTGGCGGGGTCAGTTCAAGGGCGGCAAAGCGCTGATGCGCAGGCGGCAGGATCTGCCGCGTGTCTTGTGCGAGCTTTGCCTCAATCTCAGGCCAATGCGTCTGAAAGAACGGCAGGTCCGCCCAGCCCCCGACCGCAGGTCGCAGGGCTGAGGCGTGGTCTTGCGGGGCCATCAGGCGGCCTCCGAAGTGATCCGTGCAACCGCCGTGACCTTGCCAAGGGCCGCACCGCTGTCGATGCTTTCGGCGGCACGTTCCGCGCCTTCCTTGAGCGAGGAGACTGTACCTGCCACCACCTGCGCGGCAGCGGAGTTGAGCAGCACCGCGTCACGATAGGCCGAGGGCGCGCCGTTCAAAAGCGCGCGAAACGCCTCGGCATTTTCGGCGGGGGTGCCACCCACGATCGCTTCAAAGGGATGTTCGGGCAGGCCGGCTTCCTCCGGGTGGATCTCGAATTCGGAAATGCTGCCGTCTTCCCCAAGCCCCGCAACCCAGCTGACGCCGGTGATGGTCAGCTCGTCAGTGCCGTCAGAGCCATGCACCAGCCATGCCTTGTCCGAACCCAGCTGTTGCAGGGTTTCTGCCATCGGGCGGATCAGGTCGCGGCTGAAGGCTCCGGTCAGCTGGCGTTTGACACCCGCCGGATTGGTCAGCGGGCCGAGGATGTTGAAAATCGTCCGCGTGCCAAGTTCCTGACGGGTGGGCATCACATGGGCAATTGCCGGGTGATGCATCGGCGCCATCATGAAACAGATGCCCGCCTCTTGCAGTGATTTTTCAACCACTTTTGGGCCGACCATCACCTGAATGCCCATCTCGGTCAGCGCATCTGCCGCACCGGATTTGGACGACAGGTTGCGATTGCCGTGTTTGGCCACAGGCACGCCGGTGCCCGCCACCACAAAGGCCGTCGCGGTGGAGATATTAAGCGTGCCCTTGCCATCGCCGCCGGTGCCGACAATGTCCATCGCGCCCTGAGGCGCGGTGACCTTGTTGCATTTGGCGCGCATCACGGCGGCAGCGGCGGCATATTCATCCACCGTCTCGCCCCGGGTGCGCAGGGCCATCAGAAGACCGCCGATCTGGCTTGGGGTGGCCTCGCCATTGAACAGCGCGGCAAAGGCGGTTTCGGCTTCGGTACGGGTCAGGGCGCGATCTGCGGCCAGACCGATCAGAGGTTTCAGCGCATCACTCATGCCGGGACCTTCATCTCATTCAGGAAGTTCTGCAGGAGCGCATGCCCATGCTCGGAGGCGATGGATTCCGGGTGGAACTGAACGCCGTGGATGGGCAGCTCTTTGTGCTGCAGGCCCATGATGGTGCCGTCTTCCAGCTCTGCGGTGATTTCCAGACAGTCCGGAAAGCTCTCGCGCTCCACCACCAGCGAGTGATAGCGGGTGGCATCGAACGGCGACGGCAGCCCCTTGAAGAGGCCCTTGTCGGTGTGATGCATCTTGCCCATCTTGCCATGCACAATCTCATGACAGCGCACCACCTTGCCCCCAAAGGACTGACCGATGGTCTGATGACCAAGGCAGACGCCCAACAGCGGCGTGCGGGTTTCGGCGGCCGCTTCGGTCAGCGCAAGGCAGATGCCTGCCTGATCGGGGTCGCAGGGGCCGGGGCTCAGCAGGATGCCGGCGGGCTTCATCGCCATGGCGTGCTGCACATCCAACGCATCGTTTCGCCAGACCTCGATCTCGGCGCCCAGCTCGCCAAGATAATGCACGAGGTTGTAGGTGAAGGAGTCGTAGTTGTCGATAAGCAGCAACATCTTGGGACGCTCTTTTAAGGGTGGCGGGCGGGGGCCGCGCCGAGATATAGTGAACGGAACCATACATGTTCAGGGATGCGCGGCAGCGTCAAGAGCACATCCGAAATGCCGACGGGCATGAGGAGCAGGTGCCAACTGCCGAGGCCCCGGCATAAGGGCAAAAGAACGGGCACAGGCGAGAGGGCGAAACAGGCATGCGAGGATTTCTGGGAGGCGTGAGCGTTGGGGCGCTGGTCGCAACGGCAGGAGCAGCCGTGTGGTCGCTGTCGACCCCCTTGCCCCCGGGCGTGGACGTCTCCGGCGACACGCCAGCACCCATTCTGGCCCCGCGGGACAGCGGCATCGTGCCCCAGGAAACGCCCGGGTCCGATGCGGATCTGGTGGAGACCGCCCCGGCCGCCCCCGATCAGGGCCAGGCGACCGAATCCGAAACGGCGGTCGAAATCGATACCGAATCTGCCGATCAGCCGGATGTGTCGACCGAGGTCGCCGGACCCGACGCCACTGATCCCGCGCCGCAGGGTGCAGAACCGCCAGCGGTGCAACCGGAACAGGATGCGCCGGTGACCGGCAGCGAGGGGGCCGTGGCCCTGGCCCCGCCCGTCGCCGATACCGATCCGCAGCCCGACACCGGCACCGCCACCGCGCCGCCGTCATCGGATGGGGTGGGCGCTCCGGCTCTGGATACCCCGGACGCGGAGACCGGCCTGCCAGGTCTGGATGCGGGGACAGCGGATGTGGCGCCGCAGATCGAAACGGCGACGCCCTCGGTGCAGAGCCCGGACATCGGCACCAGTCCCGGCCTGACCCCACCTGACAGTTTCTCCGGGACAGCGCCGGTGCCGCCCGTTCCGGCGCCGGACACAACCGCTGATGCGGACGAGGCTGCGGATGAGGCGCAGCGCATCGCCGATCTGCCGCAGGCCTCTGACGCGGCCGATCCCGCGGATGATGAGACCTCTGCCGCAGACAGCAGGCCCCGGATCGGCACGCCGGTGGTGCCGCTGACAGAACGGGATGCAGAGACCGCAGCCGAGGCTGAGGCCGCCGCGCCAGAGGCAGATGCGCCGCCGTTTGTCCGCAACGGCGAACCCGCAACCCCGGCGCCGGGGCTGCCATTGATGTCGATCATCCTGGTCGAGGAAGAAGGCGCGGTCGGGGCCGAAGCGCTGGCCGAGTTCCCCTATCCGCTGACCTTTGCGATCGATCCGGCCGACCCGGAAGCCGCCGCGCGCATGCAGGCGCGCCGGGCTGCCGGTTTCGAGGTGATGGTGCTGGCCGATCTGCCGCGCGATGCCGGGCCGCAGGATGCGGAAACCGCGCTGCCGATCTGGTTCGACCGACTACCAGAGTCGGTTGCGCTGCTCGAAGGGGTGGACAGCGGGATTCAGGGCAACCGGCCGCTGGCGGATCAGGTCTCGGCGATTGCGGCGGATCTTGGCTATGGGCTGGTGTTGCAGGACAATGGCCTGAACACGGTGCAGAAAATGGCGTTGCGGGACGGGGTGCCCGCCGGAGTGGTGTTCCGCGACTTTGACGGCGCCGGGCAGGATCCGCGCGCGATGCGGCGGTTCCTGGATCAGGCCGCCTTCCGCGCCGGTCAAGAGGGCGCGGTCATCATGCTGGGCCGCCTGAAACCGGACACGATCTCGGCCCTGCTGATTTGGGGCCTGCAGGATCGCGCCAGCCGGGTCGAACTGGTGCCGGTCTCCGCCAGCCTCAAACGCCTGCTGGAGCCGGTTTCGCAATAAGCCGTCCCTCAGATGGTATAAAACAAAACGCGCTCCTCGATCATCTCGGGAGCGCGTTTTTCATTTTGCAGCCCTGGTTTTTTCAGCGGTTGCCGTCGCCGGTGAAACGTGCAGCATCTGCCGCCGCGCGGCGGATCGCGTTGGATTTATGCACGGTCTCCATATATTCCGCCTCCGGATCGCTGTCGTAGACAACGCCGCCCCCGGCCTGAATATAGAGCTTTTGATCCTGCACGATCGCGGTGCGCAGCGCGATGCACATATCCATGTCGCCCCCGGCGCTGAAATAGCCGACACCGCCGCCATAAATGCCGCGTTTTTCCGGTTCCAGCTCGTCGATGATCTCCATCGCGCGCACCTTGGGCGCACCGGACACCGTGCCCGCAGGCATGCCCGCGAAAAACGCATCCAGCGCGTCTTTGTCCTCGTGCAGCTCTCCGACCACGTTGGAGACGATATGCATCACGTGGCTGTAACGCTCGATGATGAACTCTTCGGTGGGGCGCACGGTGCCGATCTTGGCGACGCGGCCCACATCGTTGCGGCCCAGATCCAGGAGCATCAGATGCTCGGCCAACTCTTTCTTGTCAGCGAGCAGATCCTGTTCCAGCGCCTTGTCCTCTTCTGGGGTGGCGCCGCGCGGACGGGTGCCCGCGATGGGGCGAATGGTAACCTCGTTGCCAAAGACCCGCACGAGGATCTCGGGGCTGGCGCCGATCACCTGAAAGCCGCCGAAGTTGAAATAGAACATGAACGGCGAGGGGTTGGTGCGCCGGAGCGAGCGATACAGCGCAAAAGGCGGCTGCGGAAACTCCTGCGTCCAGCGCTGCGCGGGCACCACCTGAAAGATGTCCCCGGCGCGGATGTAGTCCTTGGCCTTCTCGACGGCGGCCATATAGCCGTCCTTGGTAAAGTTCGAGACCGGCGGGGCCACCTCGCGCGCCTCGCCCAGATCGCGGGTTTCGGCGGGCATGGCGCGTTCGAGGTCGCGCACGGCATCCATCACGCGTTCGGCAGCCTGAGCATAGGCCGCGCGCGCCGATTGCCCGTCGCTGACCCACGCCGGAGAGACCACCGTGACCTCGCCCTTGACGCCGTCCAGCACCGCCACCGCAGAGGGGCGGATCATCACCGCATCGGGCAGGCCGAGCGGGTCCGGGTTCACATGGGGCAGATGCTCCACATGGCGGATCATGTCATAGCCCAGATAGCCAAAGAGCCCCGCCGACGCCTGCGGCAGGTCATCGGGCAGCTCGATGCGGCTTTCGGCCAGCAGCGCGCGCAGCGTGTCGAGCGGATTGCCCTCGACAGGGGCAAAACCCTCGGGATCGAACCGCGCGGCGCGGTTGATTTCGGCCTGTTCGCCCCGGGAGCGCCAGATCAGGTCCGGCTTCATGCCGATGATGGAATAGCGCCCGCGCACCTCGCCGCCGGTCACCGATTCCAGCATGAAGGCATCCTTCTGCGCGCCGGTGAGTTTCAGCATCAGGGACACGGGCGTATCCAGATCGGCGGCAAGCCGCGTGTAGACCACCTGGTTTTCGCCGGCCTCATAGGCTTTGGCGAAGGTCTCGAAATCGGGGATCAGGGCCATCAGAGCGCGCGCCTCTCGAAGTTATTGAAAGCTGGCGTGAACGGAATTCACGGCCTGCTGGTTGACCTGGGGCTGGGCGCGCGTCTGCACCGCCTGCATGTAGATCTGGAAGATCTCGTTCGACAGCGACTGGTCCAGCTGCTCGCTCAGGGCCTGCGACAGGAACTGCATGTCCTCGCTGTCATCCGGCGGCAGTGTGTCATCCAGGCGCACGACCACGGTGCCCTCGGCATCGGAGACCACGCGCAGCTCTCCCGCTTCCATCTCGAACACCTGGTTCATGAGATCAACCGGGGTCTGATCGAGGTAGGCCGTGCGGGTCAGGCCGGTCTGTTCGATCACCTTGCGCTCCTCGGGGAATTGACCGTCGGCTGCCTCGGTCGCGGCCATGATCTCTTCGGCCTGGGTGCGCAGCGCCTGCGCGATCCGGTCCTGTTTGAAGGCTTCGGCAACTGCCGGACGCGCGGCGTCGAACGGTTGCGGGCGCGGGGCCAGAACCTCGTTCAGGCGCAGGGCAAACAGGCTGCCGTCCTCCAGGAAGCCAACCTCCGGGAAATCCTCCAGCGTCACCGCCTCTGCCGCGTTGCGGAAGGTGTCATAGGCGGCGATGTCGTCGGTGGTATCGGCGGTCCAGTCGATCTGCCCCAGCACCAGGCCGGTTTCCTCTTCGGCCAGCTCTTCCAGCGTGGCACCGCCGGCAAGCGCGTCGTCGATCCCTTCGGACCGGGTCTCGATCACGCGGCGGGCGCGGTCCAGTGCCAGTTCTTCGCGCAGCACCGGCAGCGCATCCTCAAAGCTGGTGTATTTTGCCTCCAGCATGCCGTTCACGCGATAGAGCGCGGGACCGAGGTCGGAGGGCAGGGGGCCGGCGACATCGCCGATCTCGACCGCAAACACGCCTTCACCCGCGTCCCCCAGATCGCTCTGTGCCACGTCGCCCATGTCGATGTCCGACAGCGACAGGCCCCGGTCCTCGACCAGGGATTCGAAGGTGGTGCCGCCGATGTCCAGTTGCGCCTTGGCGGTTTCCGCGGCGTCCTGATCGGCAAACACGAGACGCTCGACCAGGCGGCGTTCGGGCACGTTGAATTCGGCGTCGCGTTCTTCGTACAGCGCGCGCAGGGCGGTTTCATCCACCTCGACCTCGTCCACCAGCGCATCGGGGCGCAGGGCGACATAGGTGATGACCTTGGTGCGCGGCAGGGTGAAATCCTCGATATTGCTCTCGTAAAAGGCTTTGAGCTCCGCTTCGGTGGGTTCCACCGTGGTCAGGATCACATCGGCCTCGGTCAATTGCACGTAGGAGAAGCTGCGGCGCGCGCCGATGTAATCGGTGAGGGTCTCGCCCAGAACGGCAGGCATGCGGGTGCCGCCGACGATCGCGCCCTGCAACAGGGTGCGGGCGGTTTCGGCACGCATGTCCTCTTCGAATTCGGTTTCGGACAGGCCGGCATTGTCCAGCGCGAAGCTGTAATTATCGCGGCTGAAGCTGCCGTCGGAGCCCTGGAAGGCGCCAATCTGCGTGATTTCCTGCAGCAGCACCTCATCGCCGACCGACAGGCCGAGGGTCTGGAGCTCATTGTCGAGCGCGGCCGAGGCCACCAGACCGGAGAGAACACCGCGATCAACGCCCATGGAGATCAGCTGCGACAGCGGGATGGACTGGCCCGACTGGGCCTGAATGGCGCGCTGTTCCTGCTGCAGCGCACGGGCGTAATCATCGACGCTGACCTTGGCCTCGCCAACGGTGGCCAGCGTGCGGGTGGTGCCGGATACGTTGATCGCGCCAAAGCCGGCAAGCCCCACGAACAACAGACCCATGAGGATCCAAACGAAGGTCTTTGAAAGGTTTTTCATGCCTGCGGCCCTTTATGTCGTCTTTTGGCGGCGCGCTGCGGCATCGCATGCCGGGCGGCCTTTAGGTCTGCCGAGCGGATCGGCTCTTGTCTGTTGCGGCCTTGAATACGCGTCTGCCCGCTGAGGAGCAAGCATGCATGGCGCCGCCCGGATCGCACTTAGCCGGAGAACCCGGCGAGGCGATCAATCATCTCGGATATGCCGCTGCGATCCACATTGGCGAAGGCGATGCGGAGCTGGCGCTGCCCCTCTGGTGATCCGTCCGGGGTGAACATGCTGCCCGGTAGCATCAGAACGCCGATCTCCTGCAACATCTTTTGCGCGAGCTGGTCCGAGGGGCTGTCGAACGGGTGCTGCACATAGGCAAAATAAGCGCCCAGTCCCAACAACTGCCAACCCTGCGCGGCCAGGGGCGCGAATCCCTCCGCGATGGCGGCGCGGCGGTCGAGGATCTCTTCCCGCTCCGCCGCCAGCCACGGGGCGAGGTTCTCGATACCCCAGGCCGCGCCGATCTGTCCGACCTGAGCGGGGCAGATGGTGACGGTGTCGAGGAATTTCTCCATCTCCAGCAGTCGTGCGGGGCTGGTGGCAATGGCGCCGACGCGGTGTCCGGTCAGGCGATAGGCCTTGGAGAAGGAATAGAGATGCACCAGCGTGTCCGGCCAGTCCGGGCGCTGAAACAGCCCGTGCGGCGCGCCGGTGCGGCTGTCGAAATCACGGTAGGTTTCATCCACGATCAGCGTCAGCCCGTGCCGCTGTGCCAGGTCGTAGAAGGCATCGAGCAGCTCTGCCGGGTATTCCACGCCACAGGGATTGTTGGGCGTCACCAGCGCGATGGCGCGGGTGCGATCCGTGATCAGCGTCTCGGCCCGGGCGACATCGGGCAGCATGCCCGTCCCGACCGGCAAGGGCTGGGTCTCCACCCCCTGCATATCAAGCCACATCTTGTGGTTGAAGTACCAGGGCGTCGGCAGGATCACCGCGTCGCCCTCGGCGCAAAGACTCTGAATGGTAGCGGCAAAGGCCTGGTTGCAGCCGGAGGTGATGGCGACCTCCTCGGCGCTGACCTGCGCCGCGTAGTGGCGGCTGATCTGCGCCGCCAGTGCCGCGCGCAGATCCGGGTTGCCCAGCACCGGACCATAAAGATGGGCGCTGTCCTGATGCAGGACGGCCTCTGCCATGGCGCGGCGCAATCCTTCGGGCGGCGGATCCGCGGGCGCGGCCTGGCTGAGGTTCAACAAAGGCTGGTCGTCCGAGAACTCCACCCCCGACAGCCAGCGGCGGGACTCCACGATCGGCGAGACGAAAGTGGCGGCGGTTCTGGCCAGCGGCATGGGATCATCCTTCACAGTCAAAACGTTCGCGGCATTAGCGCGATTTCGCAGGGCAGTTGCAAGGGGTGGGCAGAGGTTGGCACCAAAGAAAAAACGCGCCCCGAAAGGCGCGCTTTGTCAACAGTGGCGGTGCCGCCCGGATCAACCGGATCAATCGGTGCCGCGATAGGGCTCGACATATTGCAGCGCCATATCCCAGGGGAAAAAGATCCAGGTGTCCTGACTGACGCCGGTGATGAAGGTATCGACCTGCGGCTCACCCTGCGGTTTTGCATAGACGGTTGCCAGATGCGCCTTGGGATAGCGGCTGCGCACCAGTTCCAGGGTTTTGCCGGAATCAACCAGATCGTCGACGATCAGGATGCCGGTGCCGTCACCCATGATGTCAGGATCCGGGCTCTTCAGCACTTCGGCCTCGCGGCGCTGATCGGCCTTGCCGCCGCCGGAGTGATAGGATTTCACACTGATTGTATCGACGGTGCGAATGTCGAGCTCCCGCGCCACGATCATCGCCGGTGCCATGCCACCGCGGGTGATCGCCACCACCGCGCGCCAGTGGCCCTCATCGGGCCCGAGCCCGTCCAGACGCCACGCCAGCGCGCGGCTGTCACGGTGAATCTGATCCCAGGAGATGTGAAACCCCTTTTCATGGGGCAGGCGGTTCGGGTCCTTGGTGCTCATCTGGGTCAGCCTTTCTCGATGTCCGGGGCGTCCACGGCCTTCATACCGACCACGTGATAGCCCGCATCCACATGCAGGTTCTCGCCGGTCACACCAGAGGCCAGATCCGACAGGAGATACAGCGCGGATTTGCCCACGTCATCGGTGGTCACATTGCGGCGCAGCGGCGAGTTGTACTCGTTCCACTTCATGATGTAGCGGAAATCGCCGATGCCGGAGGCCGCCAGCGTCTTGATCGGGCCGGCAGAGATCGCGTTGACGCGGATGCCGTCCTTTCCCAGATCCTCGGCCAAGTATTTCACCGACGCCTCCAGCGCGGCCTTGGCGACACCCATTACGTTATAATGCGGCATCACCTGTTCGGCGCCATAGTAGGTCAGCGTCAGCATGGAGCCGCCCGCGTCCATCATCTTCTCCGCGCGTTTTGCAACCGCGGTGAAGGAATAGACCGAGATGTCCATGGTCATCTGGAAGTTGGCGCGGCTGGTGTCGACATAGCGGCCACGCAGCTCGCTCTTGTCGGAAAAGCCGATGGCATGCACGATAAAGTCGAGCTTGCCCCATTTTTCCTCAAGCGCGGCAAACAGCGCGTCGATCGACGCCTCATCCGCCACATCGCAGGGCAGCACGATGTCGCTGCCCAACTGGGCCGCCAAAGGGTCGACCCGCTTCTTCAGCGCATCACCCTGATAGGAGAACGCAAGTTCCGCTCCGGCCTCGGCGCAGGCTTTGGCAATGCCCCACGCGATGGATTTGTCATTGGCCAGGCCCATGATGAGGCCTCGTTTTCCGGCCATCAGTTGACTAGACATGCAGGTTCTCCGCCTGTGATCGGTTAATAGAACGTCCTTTAGCCCGCTGCGTCAAAGGCATCAAGGGCGGACACTGCTGTCCAGTCTTTCAATCGGGCACAAAGGTCACTAAGTTGACGCGCAACCACTCAGACAGGAACCAAGATGTCAGACCGAGAAGGACTCTTCGCGGGGGAAGACCCGTTTGAAATCGCGCGCCGCTGGTTGGCGGAGGCCGAAACCACCGAACCCAACGATCCCAATGCGATCGCGCTGGCCACCGTGGATGCCAACGGCATGCCCAATTCGCGCATGGTGTTGCTTAAGGAAATCGAAAGCTCCGCCTTCGTGTTCTACACCAATTACGAGAGTGCCAAGGCCCAGGAGATCGCCGCAACCGGCACCGCCGCCTTTGTGATGCACTGGAAGTCCCTGCGGCGCCAGATCCGGGTGCGCGGACATGTGGAAAAAGAAGAGGGCCCGCAGGCGGATGCCTATTTTGAATCGCGCTCTCTGAAGAGCAGGCTGGGCGCCTGGGCCTCGCAGCAATCACGTCCATTGGCCTCTCGAAGCGCTTTGATGGCGGAGGTTGCAAAGGTGACCGCCACCAAGGGACCGAATCCCAAACGTCCCCATTTCTGGGGAGGTTTCCGACTCACCCCGATCGAGATCGAATTCTGGGCCGATGGCGCGTTCCGGCTGCACGATCGCTTTGTCTGGAGACGCGAAGATAGCGCAAACGACTGGAATATAACCCGCTTGAGCCCATGACGTCATTTGGCGTCATGACTTTACATTCCCTGTAACTTCGGAATTTTTTTTGCACTTGAATTCTGGTGCCGAAATCGCGCAGTTAGTTGGGCAGCACGGAAATAAACAAACAAACCGGTGGAATTCGCAAATGGCCGAAGATTTGAGCAGTTTGCAACAGGTCCGTGGACTAGTGAAATGGTTTGACCCGACCAAAGGGTACGGCTTCATCGTCTGTCCAAATGGCGGCCCCGACATTCTCTTGCACGTCAATGTTCTGCGGAACTTTGGCCAGAGTTCCGTTGCCGATGGCGCCGGGATCGAGGTTGTCACGCATCGCACGGACCGTGGCGTTCAGGCCGTCGAGGTCATCTCCATCACCCCGCCCGAGCGTGACGACACGCCGGTGCTGAGTGATCTGGCGGAGCTGGATGCGGGCGATATCTCCGCGCATCTGCTGGAGCCCGCGCGGGTGAAATGGTTCGACAAGGCCAAGGGATTTGGCTTTGCCAATGTCTTTGGGCGGGACGAGGATGTCTTCCTCCACGTCGAGATCCTGCGCCAGTCCGGCCTGTCCGATCTGCAATCGGGCGAGGCGCTGGCGATGCGGGTGATCGAGGGCAAGCGCGGCCGCATGGCGGTCGAGGTTCTGGCCTGGGAAGCCGCCGCGTCAGAGCTGAAGGACGATCAGTGATACGCGGAGCGATCACCGCCCTCGGGATCGCTCTGCTCACCAGCGGCGCTGCGCGCGCCGACAGGGCCTGCGCGCCGGATCGTGTGGATCTGCGCGGCGACTGGGGGCAGGCAAGCTTTACCGTTGAACTGGCCGCAACCCCGGATGCGCGGGCGCAGGGGCTGATGCATCGCGCCGAGATGCCGCCGCGCGCCGGCATGCTGTTTGTTTACGAGCATCCGCAACGGGTTGCGTTCTGGATGAAGAACACGCTGATCCCGCTCGACATGATCTTTGTCGGTGCCGACGGGGTCGTCGATCACATCCATGAGAACGCCATTCCGGGCGATCTGACACCGATCCCCGGCGGGGATGAGGTCATGGTCGTGCTGGAAGTGAACGCCGGGGTTGTGGCCGCATATGGCATTTCCGTCGGCAGCCAGATGCGGCACGAAGTTTTTTCATCCGAAACGGTAAAATGGCCCTGTTAGGGCTTTTCAAATCCGAACAGCATCGCTAGGAAGGCGCACGGTCCGGGGCGTGGCGCAGTCTGGTAGCGCACCTGTTTTGGGTACAGGGGGTCGTGAGTTCGAATCTCGCCGCCCCGACCATTTTCTTCCTTTCCCATATCCCATCTGTCCCGCGGTTCTCTCCGCGGGAACGGCGGCGTGGTGGCGCGACAGGTGCAGCCGCGCGCCCGCAGCCTGCGCCAGTCCGGGCAGGCGCTGGCGACAGAGGCGGCGCGATTCCAGAATCACCTCACCACCTCGACAGCTGCTCCTGGGCGCCTCGCTAGATTTGGTGTTTACGCTTTGTTAGGGTTCTGACGCGGGGGCGCGTCAGTTACTGCTGTTTTCGGCGGCAGTGTTTTGCGATCCGACAGCGCTTGGCCGGATACCGGTGTTTCACAGCCACAGCGTGTCGCGGATGTTCATCACCGCGCTGAGGCAGGCCCGCGACGCGGATGGCGCAGGCATCGGTTCATCACTCTGGATGATGTGCTGCGAGCAACCCTCTCGCATCGCGACAGAATTCACCATCCGTTAACCACGACACGCAGCAGGGGGTGTTGGTGCGGCGTCATGTGTGAATCACACCTGGGCGCATGACCCGTGAAACCGTAAAAAGGGTCAACTAAATTCTGTTCCGTTAAAAGTGAAATTTTGCGTTGACCCTCTGGGGCATCTTACGCGAGATTGTGGGTGTCGCTGGGGGCGCCACTAAATCTTGTAGATATTAGGCCGTGTCCCCCACCTCAGTGCTTCGTGCAAAACCGTTAAATTCGGGCCGGTGAAGGGCCTGCGAGTGCGGGGAGACCCCGTGCCGCAATGCGGTATTTGCATGCGCCAGGGGGCGACGATCGGGGCCGGTGCAACAGCGCCAGATCTTTGACAACGGGACTATTGGGACAGGTGTAGCCATGAAAATCGAACGTCGTTTCACAGAGGCAGGGCAGGATGCTTACGCGTCTTTGGATTTCATCGGAGCGACGTCCGAGATCCGCAACCCGGACGGCACCATCGTGTTCCGTCTGGAGGGCATCGAGGTGCCATCGACCTGGAGCCAGGTGGCCAGTGACGTCATCGCGCAGAAGTACTTTCGCAAGGCCGGTGTCCCGTCCCGCCTGAAGAAGGTCAGCGAGAAGGGCGTACCGGAATTCCTGTGGCGCTCGGTCCCGGCGGATGACGATGTGGAACTCGGCGGCGAGACCTCCTCCAAACAGGTGTTCGACCGCCTGGCCGGGGCCTGGACCTATTGGGGCTGGAAGGGTGGCTATTTCTCCTCGGAGGAAGACGCACGCGCCTATTTCGACGAGATGCGCTATATGCTGGCGACCCAGCGCGCCGCCCCGAACAGCCCTCAGTGGTTCAACACCGGCCTGCACTGGGCCTATGGCATCGACGGCCCGGCGCAGGGCCACCACTATGTGGATTACAAGACCGGCAAGCTGACCAAATCCAACAGCGCCTATGAACACCCGCAGCCGCATGCTTGCTTTATCCAGTCCGTGTCCGACGATCTGGTGCAGGACGGTGGCATCATGGATCTCTGGGTGCGTGAGGCGCGGCTGTTCAAATACGGCTCCGGCACCGGCACCAACTTCAGCCACCTGCGGGCCGAGGGCGAGAAGCTCTCTGGCGGGGGCAAATCCTCGGGCCTCATGGGCTTTTTGAAAATCGGGGATCGTGCCGCTGGCGCGATCAAGTCAGGCGGGACAACCCGTCGAGCAGCGAAGATGGTGATCGTGGATGCCGATCACCCGGATATCGAGCAGTTCATCGAATGGAAGGTGATCGAGGAACAGAAAGTTGCCTCCATCGTGGCCGGCTCCAAAATGCACGAAAAGATGCTGAACGGCATTTTTGAGGCTCTGCGGACCTGGGACGGTCTCGCTGAGGACGCCTATGATCCGGCCGAAAATACCGCTCTGAAATCAGCGATCCGCGAGGCCAAGAAGGTCGCGATTCCAGAGACTTATATCAAACGCGTGCTGGATTATGCCCGTCAGGGATATGACAGCATCGAGTTCCCGACCTATGACACCGATTGGGACTCCGAGGCCTATTCCTCCGTGTCGGGCCAGAACTCCAACAACTCCATCCGCGTCACCAATGCGTTCCTGCATGCAGTCGAAAAAGACGCCGATTGGGAGCTGATCAACCGCACCGACGGCAAGGTCGCCAAGACCGTGAAGGCGCGTGATCTGTGGGAGAAAGTCGGCCACGCAGCCTGGGCCTGCGCCGATCCGGGCATCCAGTTCCACGACACTGTCAACGAGTGGCACACCTGCCCCGAAGACGGTGAGATTCGGGGCTCAAACCCCTGTTCGGAATACATGTTCCTGGATGACACCGCCTGCAACCTGGCGTCGCTGAACCTCCTGACCTTCTATCAGGGCGGCGTGTTTCAGGCCGAGGATTTCATGCACGCCAGCCGTCTGTGGACGCTGACGCTGGAAATCTCGGTGATGATGGCGCAGTTCCCATCGAAGGAAATCGCGCAGCTGTCATATGACTTCCGCACGCTGGGTCTGGGCTATGCCAACATCGGCGGTCTGCTGATGAACATGGGCTACGGTTATGACAGCGACGAGGGCCGGGCGCTCTGCGGGTCGCTGACCGCGATCATGACCGGTGTGGCCTATGCGACCTCGGCTGAGATTGCCTCCGAACTGGGGCCGTTCCCGAGCTACGCGCGCAATGCCGACCATATGCTGCGGGTGATGCGCAACCACCGCAATGCCGCTTACGGCGCGACCGAGGGTTACGACAAGCTCACCGTGAAACCGGTGCCGCTGGATTTGCAAAACTGCCCCGATGCGCGCCTGACCGAACTGGCGATGAGCGCCTGGGACGAGGCGGTGAGCCTTGGTGAGAAACACGGCTATCGCAACGCGCAATCCACCGTGATCGCGCCCACCGGCACCATCGGTCTGGTGATGGATTGCGACACCACCGGGATCGAGCCGGACTTCGCACTGGTGAAGTTCAAGAAACTTGCCGGCGGCGGGTATTTCAAGATCATCAACCGCTCGGTGCCCTCGGCGCTGGAAGGCCTCGGCTATTCTTCGGCTCAGATCGAAGAGATCGTCTCCTATGCGGTCGGTCATGGCTCTATTGGCAACGCGCCGGGGATCAACCATACCTCGCTGACCGGACATGGTTTCGGCCCCAATGAGCTGGCAAAGGTCGACGCCGCACTCGAAAGCGCCTTTGACATCCGGTTTGTGTTCAACCAGTGGACATTGGGCGAAGAGTTCTGCACCGGCGTGCTGGGCATTCCGGCGGACAAGCTGAATGACACCGCCTTTGATCTGCTGCGCCACCTCGGCTTCACCAAAGCCGACATTGATGCCGCGAACGATCACGTCTGCGGGACCATGACCCTGGAGGGCGCGCCGCACCTCAAGGAAGAGCATTATTCGATCTTTGATTGCGCCAACCCCTGTGGCAAAAAAGGCAAGCGTTATCTGGGTGTTGACAGCCACATCAAGATGATGGCCGCCGCTCAGAGCTTTATCTCCGGCGCGATCTCCAAGACCATCAACATGCCCAATGACGCCACCATCGAGGACTGTCAGCGGGCCTATGAGCTGAGCTGGTCGCTGGGTGTGAAAGCCAATGCGCTCTATCGTGATGGCTCAAAACTGAGCCAGCCGCTGGCTGCGGCCCTGGTTGAGGATGACGATGAGGCCGCCGAGATCCTAGAGACAGGTTCGGTGCCGGAAAAGGCCGCAACCCTCGCCGAGAAGATCGTCGAGAAAGTGGTCATCAAGGAGGTGATGAAATCCCATCGCACCAAGATGCCGCAGCGCCGCAAGGGCTACACGCAAAAGGCAGTTGTCGGCGGCCACAAGGTTTACCTGCGCACCGGCGAATATGAGGACGGCAACCTCGGCGAGATCTTCATCGACATGCACAAGGAAGGCGCGGGCTTCCGGGCGATGATGAACAACTTCGCCATCGCGGTCTCGGTTGGTCTGCAATACGGGGTGCCGCTCGAAGAATTTGTCGATGCCTTCACGTTTACCAAGTTCGAACCCGCCGGCATGGTTCAGGGCAACGACTCGATCAAGAACGCCACCTCGATCCTCGACTATGTGTTCCGCGAACTGGCAGTGAGCTACCTCGACCGCACCGATCTGGCGCATGTGAAGCCCGAAGGCGCGAGTTTTGATGATCTGGGCCGGGGCGAAGCGGAAGAAGGGGTCTCCAACCTCTCCGAGCTGAGCGATGGCGCGGCGTCGAAATCGCTGGAGGTGCTGAAGCAGATTTCCTCCAGTGGCTATCTGCGCAAACGCCTGCCGCAGGAACTGGTGGTGCTGCAAGGCGGCCAGACCAGCGTCGCGGTGACTGCGCTGGACGGCAGCGCCGACCCGGTGGCGGCCTTGCAGAAACTGGTGCCGGAGACCTCCGACGCCCCGGCGCCGACGGGCGGCATGGATGCACGCACCAAGGCCAGGATGCAGGGTTACGAAGGCGACCCATGCGGCGAATGCGGCAACTACACGCTGGTGCGCAACGGCACCTGCATGAAATGCAACACCTGCGGCTCCACCTCGGGCTGTAGCTGAAACAACGGGTCGGGCGTGCTCCGCGCGCCGGACCCAGACACCGCATCCGAGGGCACACACCACCTGGGGGATGCGCAGGGGACAGGGCGTCGCAACCGCCGCCACGTCCCCGACGAAACAGGGCCGGTCACCAACACTGACCGCCCAACTGGATCGAAGGCGCGTTCCGGGCCTTTGACCCCTGTCTGGAGTGGGTGCGCTCACTCCACACGCCGAGAAGGACCAGGCAAGAAAAAACACCGGGCGGTCAACGAGAAGAGCCTGATCGGCGAAACTGCCCCCCTCTGAACCGGAGGGGGGCTTTTTGCTTTTGAAACGGCGGCTCAGGCGGGCAGGTGGATCTTGAACCGCGCCCGGATCGCCTGATCGACATCCGGCGGAAACCGGGCGGCGGCGCGCTCCGCCAGGATGCTCTCCTTGCGGGTGGTGGCACTGGCGATCAGATCGGGCTTTTCGCGCTCGACCCATTCCTTGGGCGAGGTCCGGTCCCCAAGGGCGGGGTAGACATAGTCCTTCTGCATGCGGCTCAGGGTCTGGCCGGTGCCGAGGTAGTGGCCCGCGCCGCCGAGGCAGACTTCGGCGATCTGGTCCAGAGCGAGGGTTTCGTCGGTCACCTCGATGCCGCGCACGCAGCGCATCGCCTGACCGATCAGATCATCGCCGAGGATCAGGCTTTCGTGGCAGAACCCCAGAAGGGAGGCATGCATGCCGGCAGATTCATAGACCATATTGAGCCCCGACAGACCGGCCATCACGTTGGAGCACATCTGCTCCCACCCCGCTTGCATGTCCGGCAGCTTGCTGTCGGCAATCCCCGCCGCAGCGCCGCCGGGCAGATCATAGAACCGATGCATCTGGGCACAGCCCGCGGTCAGCAGTGCCTGTTCGCCCGAGCCGCCGGTCATCGCCCCAGTGCGCAAGTCCAGGCCAAAGGGCCAAGTGCCAAAAATCGCGGGATGTCCGGGGCTTAGCGTATTGACATAAACCATCCCGGCGAGGCATTCGGCCACCGCCTGCACGATCGCCCCCGCCACGGTGGAGGGCGCCGTGGCCCCGGCCATGCCCGCCGACAGCAGCAGCACCGGAATGCCGGCGCGGATACATTCCTCCATCACCAGACAGGCTTCGGTGGCGAACTTCATCGGCGGCACGACAAAACAGTTGGAGTTCGACACGAAAGGGCGAGCGCGCCATTTGTCCTCGCCGCCGGCAATCATGTGCAGAAGCTCCATCGCCGGGGCGACGTAGGACGGATCGGTGAACGAGGTGCCCACATGTTTGAAAGTGCCGGCACAACAGGCGTAGATTGTGTTGAGATCCATCTCCAGATTGTCGGCAATGTCGCGGCAGACCATCGGCCGCTGCACAAAGCTGATATTGTCCAGCTGCGCGCAGATCCGCGCCGCATCATGCAGATCCTGAACGGTGCTGTCGCGATAGGCGCGGCCCTGCGCGTCCACCAGATGCACGGCGGCCCCTGCGGTGCCGTAGTGGACCCGCGTGCCCCGCAGGTCGAGATCGCTCTGACCGTCGCGGCTGAACAAGGTGACAGCGCGATTGGCAACGGCCAGCTTGTCCTCCACCAGCGCGCGCGGGAACCGCAGACGCCCGTCGTCGCCCAGCTGGCACCCGGCCTGGCACAGGAGGTCGATGCCGCTTTGCGGCGCATCCGCAAGTCCGATCTGTTCCAACGCATCAAGGGCAGCGTGGTGGATGCGCAGGAGTTCGGCATCGGACAGGAGGTTCAACCGGCCGCCCTCCAGACCGGGGTGAATGGCGCGCATTTCCGCGCTGAGGGGGGCGGCGCGTGCGGCGCGCCGGGCCGCACGCCCGCCGGAGCGCGCTGCGGTTGAGGTTTGAGCAGATGTCATGATTTTGTCTCTGTTGTCTGAATGTTGAACCCTTGGGGTGAAAACATCACAGACAGGAGGGGCGCCCCCGCGCCGCAAGGCCGCGCGCCGCACCGATGGTGCGCGACACAAGCTGGATCATGCACAGTGGTTCCTGCATGCGCGGCCTCCCTTTGGATCAGGCTAGCCGGGGATTTGCGGGCGATTCTGTCTCGGCAACGACGCATGGCGCAAAAACGACAGGATTCTCGACCGTGCCGACCTCCGGCCCGGGGGCCGATCAGGGGCGATCGGAAAATCCGCATCAAATTAAGAATAACCCCGCAGAAGAACCCGATGCGTGGGCCGGAAACCCGTCGGACACGGCCGTCGCGCGCGAGACTTGAACGAAGTGTTAAGCATAATGTGGGAGGCTCAAGACAAGGGAGACCAGCGCAAAACGACGCGTTTACTACCGGCGCCAGTGGCGCTGATCGAAAGGGCACCGCCATGGGGAACCATGTACCCACCCGCCACCGAAGTGGCCGCTTCCATCACCTCTGCGGGTGTCTGTTGCTCGCCTGTACACCCGCCGTGGCGGGAGAGGCGGACAGCAACTGGGCGGGCCGGTTTCTGGGTGGTTTTGCCCTCTCGCAGCAGGCCATCGTCGCCGCACCTGTCATGCAGCCCGGCTTTGCCGCCCCTTCGACTGCGCCGCAGCCCTTGCCGTCGCCTCAGGCCGGCACGGCGGGTTCACGCAGCGCCGGCACCGCGCGTCTGTGGCAACATGCGCCCGCCATCGACCTGTCGCTGTCACCACAAGTGGGCGCACCGTCCCTTGCTCCTGCAGGCCAGAGCGGCCTGCACCTGCTTGCACCGCTCCCCGAGGGCGGCTCGGAGACCGGATTTGGCCTCGGCTGGGGCGTCGAAGTCTCGCCGCGAGTCTATGTGCAAGGCGGTGTTCTGGGCAGTGAGGATCCGGGCGGCAGCTACTCGCTCTCTCGGGAAAACCGCTACCTGTCGCTGAGCGCATCCTTCCGGTTCTGACCCGGTGCGGTGCTTGCCTTTGCAAACTGCGCGGGACCCAAAAAGGCCATCCCTTCGACCCAAGGCAGATCCGGACGGGATAGGGCTTGGCCAATGGGGATCGCTGTGCTATCGGAATGCCATGGCACGTATCGAAACCATCATTACCATTTGTATTGCCTGCTGATCTTCAGCGGGCTGGTTTCTGTCGTTCTCTTTCATGTGACAAGTTGCTAAGCCCGCGCTGCGCGCAGTGCGCATGCTGAGGTATGTGGGGTTCGCCCAAGCCGAGGTGTTGTCGAAGGAGCTGACATGACGACGATCAAATTGCACAACTCGAAGACCCGCAAAAAAGAGGTCTTTACCCCGATTGATCCGGACAATGTGCAGATGTACGTCTGTGGCCCCACGGTCTATGATCGGGCGCATCTGGGCAATGCACGGCCCGTGGTGGTGTTTGACGTGCTGTTCCGGCTGCTGCGCCATGTCTACGGCGACGCGCACGTCACCTATGCGCGCAACTTCACCGACGTCGATGACAAGATCAACGCGCGTGCGGCCGAAAGCGGGCGTGAAATCGGCGAGATCACCGCCGAGACCACTCAGTGGTTTCTGGACGATATGGGCGCGCTTGGAGCGCTGGAGCCCACGCATATGCCGCGCGCAACGCAGTATATCCCGCAGATGGTCGCGATGATCGCGGATCTGATCGACCGCGGCCATGCCTATGCTGCCGAAGGTCATGTGCTGTTTGCGGTGGATTCCTGGCGCGAGGGCTACGGTCAGCTTTCGGGCCGCTCCGTTGACGATATGATCGCCGGGGCCCGCGTCGAGGTGGCGCCGTACAAGAAAAATCCGATGGATTTTGTTCTCTGGAAGCCGTCGGATGCGGAACAGCCGGGGTGGGAGAGCCCCTGGGGGCGCGGACGTCCGGGTTGGCATATCGAATGCTCCGCCATGAGCCATGATCTCTTGGGCGCGAGTTTCGACATTCACGGCGGCGGCAATGATCTGATGTTCCCGCATCACGAGAACGAGATCGCCCAGAGCTGCTGCGCCAACCCCGAAGGCGAGTTCGCGCGTTACTGGCTGCACAATGAGATGCTGCAGGTCGAAGGCAAGAAGATGTCCAAATCGCTGGGCAATTTCTTCACCGTGCGCGATCTGCTGGAGCAGGGCATTCCGGGCGAAGTGGTGCGGTTTGTGTTCCTGCAGACCCATTACCGCAAGCCGATGGACTGGACCGAGAAGAAGGCCAGAAGCGCAGAAAAAGAGCTTCGGAAATGGAGAGAGTTAACTAAGGGAGTTGCTCCGACGGAGGTGTACGAACCTTTCCTTCTCAATCTCTTTGAGGACATCAATACTCCAGCAGCGATCCGTAACTTGCGATGGATTGCGAGCGAAATTCAGCACCTTGAAAAGTTCGAACAGTCGGCTGAGGCAAAAGTTCCGAATGCTCCCGAGCTCACTCATTCCACGCACCATTGGCGCGGTATTCTGAAGGCTTCCGCAAATCTAGTCGGTCTTCTCTCGGATGAGATGGGTGACTGGGCCGCAGCGCCGTCGGTTGATCTCTCGGCGCATGAGGCGCGACTGTTCGCGGCGCGTCAGACGGCCATGGACACCAAGGATTTTGCCGAGGTAGATCGCCTCAAGTCGGCCTACACGGAGGCAGGGCTGGAGGTGCGCATGTCGAAAACCGGTGTGGAACTTGTACCCGGCACCGGGTTTGACGCGGCCAAGCTGGAGGGGCTGGAATGACGGAACGGCTCTATCTTTATGACACCACCCTGCGCGACGGGCAGCAGACGCAGGGGGTGCAATTCTCCACGTTAGAAAAAAAGCAGATCGCCCAGGCACTTGATGACCTAGGTGTGGACTATATCGAGGGTGGCTGGCCTGGTGCCAACCCGACCGATAGCGCCTTTTTCGATGAGGCACCCGAGACCCGCGCGACGCTGACGGCCTTTGGCATGACCAAGCGGGCAGGGCGCTCGGCTGAGAATGACGATGTGCTGGCGGCGGTGATGAACGCGGGCACCAAGAGCGTCTGTCTGGTGGGCAAGTCGCACGACTATCATGTGACTGCTGCGCTGGGGATCACGCTTGAGGAGAATCTCGACAATATCGCGCAGTCGGTGGCGCATATCGTGGCGCAGGGGCGCGAGGCGCTGTTTGATGCCGAGCATTTCTTTGACGGCTACCAGGCCAATCCAGACTATGCGCTGGCGGCCTGTCGCGCGGCGCTCGATGCGGGCGCGCGTTGGGTTGTGCTGTGCGACACCAATGGCGGCACCCTGCCGCATGAGGTCCACCGCATCGTATCCGAGGTGATCGCTGCGGGGCTGCCGGGCGACCATCTGGGCATTCACACCCATAACGACACCGAAAATGCGGTTGGCTGTTCGCTGGCGGCGGTGGACGCCGGCGTGCGCCAGATCCAGGGTACGCTCAACGGTCTGGGCGAGCGCTGCGGCAATGCCAACCTCACCACCCTGATCCCGACGCTTCTGTTGAAGGAGCCCTATGCCAGCGCCTATGAAACGGGCGTACCGCAGGGGGCGCTGGCGCGGCTGACGACGGTGAGCCGGATGTTGGACGAGATCCTCAACCGGGTGCCGCAGAAACAGGCGGCCTATGTGGGGGCCTCGGCCTTTGCGCATAAGGCGGGGCTGCATGCCAGCGCAATCCTCAAGGACCCCTCGACCTATGAGCATATTGACCCCGCGGTGGTGGGCAACAGTCGCGTTATCCCGATGTCCAATCAGGCGGGGCAGTCAAACCTGCGCCGCCGTCTGGCAGAGGCGGGCCTGACGGTTGAGAAGGGCGACCCGGCGCTTGGCCGTATTCTGGAGCGGGTGAAGGAACGCGAAACCGAAGGCTATTCCTACGACACGGCGCAGGCGTCGTTCGAGCTGCTGGCGCGGGAGGAACTGGGCCAGATGCCGCAGTTCTTTGAGGTCAAACGCTACAAGGTCACCGTGGAGCGGCGCAAGAACAAGTACAACCGGATGGTGAGCCTGTCCGAGGCCGTCGTGGTGGTCAAGGTCGACGGAGAAAAGCTGCTCTCCGTCAGCGAGTCCCTCGACGAGACCGGCAGCGACCGCGGCCCTGTGAACGCCTTGGCCAAGGCGCTGCGCAAGGATTTGGGACGCTATTCCAAGGTGTTGGACGACATGCGGCTGGTCGACTTCAAGGTGCGTATCACCCAGGGCGGCACCGAGGCCGTGACCCGCGTCATCATCGACAGCGAAGACGGCAAGGGGCGGCGCTGGTCCACGGTTGGCGTCAGCCCGAACATACTGGATGCGTCTTTTGACGCGTTGCTCGATGCGATGAACTGGAAGCTGCTGCGCGATGCAGCCGAGGCGGCGGATGCAGTTTGACGATGACCTGAACGCCTGCGCCGAGGCGGTTCAGAAGGGCGATCCGGATCGCTTTCTGGCCGCAATGGCCGCTCCCGTCGAGGCGCGCCCGCTGCTGTTTGCGCTCTACGCCTTTAACATCGAGATGTCGCGCGCGCCCTGGGCCAGTCAGGAGAGCATGATTGCTGAGATGCGGGTGCAGTGGTGGCGCGATGTCGGTGCGGAGATTGCCTCCGGCGGGCAGGTGCGCAGGCATTATGTGGCGACACCGCTGGCGCGGCTGGTCAACCACGAGGCCGCGCAGGTGATTGACGCGATGGCCGAGGCGCGGCGCTGGGACATCTACCGCGATCCGTTTGAGGATGAGGCAGCCTTTGACACCTATATCGACGCCACGTCGGGTGGTCTGATGTGGATGGCGGCTGCCTCGCTGGGGCCAGCAGACGAGGGTGTTGTGCGCGACTATGCCTATGCGGCGGGGCTTGCGGCCTATCTGCGTGCAATCCCAGAGCTTGAGGCCCAAAAACGGGTGCCGCTGCTGGATGGGACCGAGGCCGGGCTGATCCAACTGGCGGAACGTGGGTTGGACCGGCTTGCCGCTGCCAGACGAGGGCGGCAGGCGATCTCCTCTGCGGCAAGCAGTGCCTTGCTGCCCGGCTGGCAGGCGGGTGCCATCTTGCGACAGGTTCGGGCAGAACCCGCGCGGGTGGCGGCAGGCGCGCTTGGCCTGAGTGAGTTTCGCAGGCGGGTGTCGCTGATGTGGCAGGCGGGCACCGGGCGCTGGTAGCGCGCCACGGTGCAGCCCGCGATCAGGCGGTGGCGGATTTGGGCTTCAGCACCAGCCAGATCAAGGCACCGCCCGCCAGCACCAGGAAGGGGGCCATGGCCATATTGACGGCGGCCCAGCCCTCGACCGGATTGCCGCCCGAGCAGTTCATCAATCCACCGGATGCAACGGAGGCGACGGTCACGCCGCCAAAGACCAGCAGGTCGTTGAGACCCTGCATCCGACCGCGCTCATGCGCCTCATGCGCGCCAGCGAGCATGGTGGTCGCGCCGATAAAGCCGAAGTTCCAGCCAACGCCCAGCAGGATCAGCGCGATAAAGAAGTTGCCCAGATCCACGCCCTGCAAGGCGACAGCGCCTGCACCAGCAAGGATCACCAGCCCCGCGCCAACGACCTTTTCCACGCCGAAACGCGCAATCAGATGCCCGGTAAAGAACGACGGCACATACATCGCCAGAACATGCGAGGTGACCACATCCGCAGCGGTGTTCTGGCTGAACCCACAGCCGACAACCGCCAGCGGCGTGGACGTCATCACCAGATTCATCAGCGCATAAGACACCATGGCGCAGATCACCGCGACGGCGATGGTGGGGGTCTTCAGCAGCTCCCAACGGCTGCGACCAATGGGGGCGTCTTCCTTCGGTGCGGGCGGGCGCGGAATGCGCAGAAAGGCAAAGAGGCCGACCCCCAGCACATTCACCGCGATCACCGCCAAATAGGTGCCAAGGAAGGGAATGACGAAGGCATCGCTGGTGGCCTTAACCAGCTGCGGGCCGACAATCGCCGACAACAGGCCCCCGGCCATCACATAGGAAATCGCCTTGGGGCGAAAGCTGTCAGATGCGGTATCGGCGGCGGCAAAGCGGTAGAACCCCTGCGCGCTCATATAGATACCGGTCAGGGCGCTGCCCACCAGAAACACCGGAAACGAGCCGAGGTAGAGACCATAGCCGCCGATCAGCCCCCCCAGCGCACCGCCGGTGGCGCCAATGGCAAATCCGGCGCGGCGTCCATAGCGCTGCATGATCGCCGAGATCGGTGTGGCCGAGAGCATCGAACCCGCAACGATCAGCGAAATCGGTAGGGTTGCCAGACAGGGGTTGGTCGCCAGGGATTGACCGGCCAGTCCGCCCACGATGAAGATCATCGGCATCTGCGCGCCCAGAAAGGCCTGCGCGAGCACAAGAATCAGAACATTGCGCTTTGCAATATGGTCGTCGGGGGCAGGAGCGGTCATAGTCATGGCAATGGCGTAGCCCTGAACAGGTGAAGGAACAAGAAGCGTGCAGTGCACCAATACAATTTTCGCGCGGGCCACCAGATGACGGTTGGCCGCATCATCGAGACCCCGGCCTGCGTGGCCGAAGGCGCCGCTTGGCTCTCGGCGCAAGATCCACGCTTTGCCGATGCGCTGGCGCTCACGGGGCCGCTGCCGCTCCGGCGCAAGCCCGATGGGTTCGCGCAGCTTCTGAGCGCCATTGTCAGTCAGCAGGTCTCGGTGGCGTCGGCCAATGCGATCTGGAACCGCCTGCGCGCGGCGAAACTGACCGGGCCGCGCAAGATCCTCTGGGCCAGTGATGAAGATCTGCGCGCGGCAGGCCTGAGCCGCCAGAAGATCCGCTATGCCCGCGCACTGGCGGAGGCGCGTATAGATTTCAAATCCTTACGGGATGCTCCTACAGCAGATGTGGTGGCGGAGCTGACACAGGTTTCGGGCATCGGCATCTGGACGGCAGAGATCTACGCGATGTTCTCCCTTGGGCGGGCGGATGTCTTTGCCCCCGGCGATCTGGCCCTGCAGGAAAGCGCGCGGCTGTTGTTTGCCCTGCCGGAGCGCCCCAAAGAGCGTGCCCTGCGCGACATGGCCGCGGCGTGGTCGCCGTGGCGGTCGGTTGCGGCGCGGCTTTTGTGGGCCTATTACCATGTGGCAAAGGACAGGGAAGGGATCCGATGACTCGCGTTTTGACTGCCGGCCGCAAAGAGCCGCTCTCCGGTGACACCCGCTCCGCCGTGGTGTTTTTGCATGGCTATGGGGCCAATGGGGCGGATCTCCTGGGTCTCGCCGACCCGCTGGCCGAACATCTGCCGGACACGTTGTTTGTCGCCCCCGATGCGCCCGAGGCCTGCGCCGGTGCGCCGATGGGGTTCCAGTGGTTCCCTATTCCGTGGATTGACGGCTCTTCGGAAGAAGAATCCATGCGCGGCATGATGGCAGCGGTGGATGACCTCAACGCGTTTCTGGATGCCTTCATGGTGGATGAGGATCTGCTGCCGGAGCAGGTGGTTCTGCTGGGCTTCTCGCAAGGCACCATGATGGCGCTGCATGTCGCCCCGCGTCGCGAAGACCCCGTGGCGGGGATCGTGGCGTTTTCCGGTCGGCTGCTGTCGCCGGACACCTTTAGCGATGAGGTCGTGAGCCGGATGCCGGTGCTGCTGGTGCATGGGGATGAGGACGACGTGGTGCCGCCGCAATCACTGCCGCAGGCGGCCGAAGCGCTGCAAGAAGCGGGCTTTCAGGATGTTTTTGCCCATGTGATGAAGGGCACCGGCCACGGGATCGCGCCCGATGGGCTGAGCGTGGCTCTGGCCTTCATGCGCGACAAACTGAGCCTGTGACCCTAGCGCGTTGATTTTGAACGTGGTTTGCGGCGCTTTGAGGGAGGCCTTGAAGCGCCGTTTTCTGTGTTTTGTACGCGCGATTTGCGGCGGGGCGGCTTTTGCGAGGGTTTTGGCGGGCCGGGCACGCGCGGCGGGTCCAGGTCCTGCCATTTGCCCTGCGCCAGCCCATCCAGTGTCCAGGCGCCAATGGCATAGCGGATCAGCCGCAAGGTCGGATGCCCTACGGCGGCTGTCATGCGTCGCACCTGCCGGTTCTTGCCTTCGGTGATCTTCAACTCCAGCCACGCGGTGGGCACAGATTTGCGTTCCCGGATCGGCGGCGTGCGGGCCCAGAGCTGAGCAGGCTCATTGATCAGGCGCGCCTTGGCTGGACGGGTCATTCCGTCTTTCAACTCAACCCCTTGGCGGAGTAAGTTAAGAGCGTCCTCATCGGGGATACCCTCGACCTGCGCCCAATAGGTTTTCTCCAACTTATGCTTGGGGTCGCTGATCCAGGCCTGTAGGCGGCCATTGTCGGTGAGCAGCATCAACCCTTCACTGTCGCGGTCCAGACGCCCGGCGGGGTAGACGCCGGGACAGTCGACATAATCGCTCAGCGTGGGGCGCGGGCTGCCTTCGCTGCCGCGATCGGTGAACTGCGGCAGCACATCAAAGGGTTTATTGAAACGGATCAAGCGGCTCATGGGACTGGCTCTACGGGCAGGCGGGCCGTGGTGCAAGCCTGCGCAAATGCCGCGCTGCGGAATGCCTGATTTGCGGGCTGTGGATAACTGTCACGCCGCTGTAACGGAATCATCCTATCTCACACGACATCTGGTGACGCTTTGGGGCTTGTCAGGCTCCGGCCACGATATATAGTTAATCTCAAGCTGGGGCGGGTTCCCCGCTCTGGTGCCGATCCGAGGCAAGCAGGGCGAGGAAGACGTTGATGGACGGAGACTTCAGGACAGAATTCGTAAGGGAGCCGGGGGCTCTGAAACAACATCCAGCGCTGGTGTTGAACGCGGATTATCGTCCTTTGTCATACTACCCCTTGTCACTCTGGCCATGGCAGGACGCCGTTAAAGCCGCTTGGCTCGACCGGGTTGCCATCGTGGCCGAGTATGACGAGGTTGTGCGCAGTCCCAGTACCGAGATCCGAATACCGTCGGTCGTGGTACTGAAGGATTTTGTCAAACCCCAAAAGCGCGTGGCCTTCACGCGCTTTAATTTATTCTTGCGGGACGAATTCTGCTGCCAGTACTGCGGGGCCAAGGGCGATCTGACCTTTGATCACGTGGTGCCACGCGCGGCGGGCGGCGTGACCAGCTGGGAAAATGTGGTGGCGGCCTGTTCGCGCTGCAACCTCAGGAAAGGCTCCAAGCCGCTGCACCGTGCGGGCATGTCCCTGCGTAAGCCCCCGCGCCGTCCCGGGGCGGAAGAGCTGCGCAATACAGGCCGCAAGTTCCCGCCCGGCTACCTGCATGAAAGCTGGATGGACTATCTCTATTGGGACAGTGAACTGGAAGCCTGAAGTCTTTGGTTTGAAATGAAAAGCGCGCCCCGAGAGGTGCGCTTTCCGCGTCAGGCCTTGGCGCGTTGCACCATGCCAAAGAGATCCCGCGGATCATCCGGATCTGCCAGCATGTCGAGATCGATGAAGTAATCCGTGCCCTTGATGCGGTCGCGAATGTAGCGAAGGGCCGAGAAATCTTCGATCGCAAAGCCGACACTGTCAAAAAGCGTGATTTGACGATCACCGGTCCGGCCCGGTTTGTGACCGGAGATCACTTCCCAGAGTTCCGTCACGGCGAAGTCCTCGGGCATCTGCTGGATCTCACCCTCGACGCGGGTTTGCGGCGGATATTCCACAAACACGTCCGAGCGGTTGAGGATGCCGGGCGCAAGCTCGGTCTTGCCGGGGCAGTCGCCGCCGATGGCGTTGATATGCACACCGCTGCCGACCATGTTGTCGGTCAGGATGGTGGCATATTGCTTGTCCGCGGTGCAGGTGGTGAGGATCTGGGCGCCCTCGATCGCCTCTTCCGGGGTTTTGCAGATGGTGACATCCACCCCCAGACCCGCGAGGTTCTGCGCGCATTTCTCGGTTGCCGCCGGGTCCTTGTCATAAAGGCGCACGGCCTTGAGACCGATGATCGCCTTCATCGCCAGCGTCTGAAATTCCGACTGCGCGCCATTGCCGATCATCGCCATGGTGTCCGCCCCCTTGGGGGCGAGGTGCTTGGCCACCATGGCCGAGGTCGCCGCGGTACGCAGGGCGGTGAGGATGGTCATCTCGGTCAAGAGCACCGGATAGCCGGTATAGACATCGGCAAGCAGACCAAAGGCCGTCACGGTTTGCAGCCCCTCGGAGGTGTTCTTGGGGTGGCCGTTGACGTATTTGAACCCGTAAGCCTCACCATCAGAGGTGGGCATCAGTTCGATCACACCGACGTCGGAGTGGCTGGCGACACGGGGTGTCTTGTCAAACAGCTCCCAGCGTTTGAAATCGGCCTCGATATAGTCGGCCAGATTGCGCATCATATCCTCGATGCCGACATGATGAATGAGGCGCATCATGTTGTCTACGCTGACAAAAGGAACAAGGGCCTTATCGGAAGGTTGGGTCATTGCATGGTCCTTTGACGGGGGCTGAGGTGAATGCCGGCGAGCATGCAGCGCACCGACCCACCGGCCGTTTCAAGTGTGGGAATGGAGAGCGGCAGCAGCTCTGCCGAGCGTTCGATCACCGCCCGCTGGTCCGGGGTCAGTGCCTGTGCCGCCCGGGCGGACAGGGCCAGCACGCGCCGGTGCCCGGTGAGTTCGAAGGTATTGCCGAGAAAGTTCTGGATCTGCGCGGCAGACAGGTCGATGACGCTTCGTCCGCTTTCTTCGAGCCGCTGCCGAACCTCGGCGCGGCGGGTGGCGTCGCGGATCATGTCCAGGCAGATCAGCGCATAGTCGGTGCCGATGCCCATCAGGACATTGGTGTGATAGACGTCGCGCCCCTGATCGTCGCAGGCTTCGAACACCATCGGTTCATAGTTGAAATGGGTGCAGAACCGCTCCAGCAACACCGGATCGGCGCGGTTTGATTTGACCGTATAGGCAATGCGCCCGATGTGATCTAGCACCATCGCGCCGGTGCCTTCGAGCGACAGAGCGTCCTGTTCCAGGCCGGAATAGTCGATCACATCCTGAACACGGTACTCCCGTTTCAGCATCTCGATCACGTCCCAGCGCCGCTCTCGGCGGCGATTGGCCGCGAACATCGGGTAGACCGCCACATGACCACCGGCGTGGGTGGAGAACCAGTTGTTGGGAAAGACGGAATCCGGGGTGTCGCGGCTGGTGTCCTCGAACACATGGACCGTCACGCCTGCGTCGCGCAGCGCAGCGACCGCGCCGTCGAATTCGGTGATCGCGCGGGCGCTGATGGTGTCGGCATGGGCATCGGCCTGCGCCTGAAACGCATTGTCCCCTCGGGTTTCCGGGTTCGGCGTAAAGTGATGAGGACGCACCATCACCACCGCCGCAGGAGCCTGAAGCATGCTCATGCGTTGTAGCTCCGGGTTGGACGGTCAAACACGCGCCGCCCCATGGCAGAGGCACAAAGATCGACCATCAGATGCGCGGTGCGGCCACGCTCATCCAGGAAGGGGTTCAGCTCCACCAGATCCATCGAGGTCATCAGGCCGCTGTCATGCAGGATTTCGCAAACCAGATGGCCCTCACGCACGGTGGCGCCGCCCGGAACAGTGGTGCCAACCGCAGGCGCGACGGCGGGATCGAGGAAATCCACATCCAGCGAGACATGCAGCATACCGTTCTGAGCGGCGACCTTTTCCAGGAAGGCGCTCAGCGGACGGGCGATGCCGTTCTCATCAATATCGCGCATGTCGTGGCGGTGAATGCCGACCTTCTCCATCGCCTCGCGCTCGGCGGTGTCGACGGACCGCAGACCGATCATGCAGACATTTTCCGGCGGCACCGGGTTCGGCACCGGCGGGAAGCCCTCAAACGGTGCCTGACCGGTGAAATAGCGCACCGGGCAGCCATGCAGGTTGCCGGAATCGGTGCTGTCGAGCGAGTGATAGTCGCTATGGGCATCGAGCCAGAGAACAAACAGCGGGCGCCCTTGAGTTGCGGCGTGGTTTGCGACACCGCGCACGGTGCCCAATGCCAGAGCGTGATCGCCGCCGAGGAAAATCGGCATGCCGCGCGCCATGGCGGCTTCTGCGGCTTCGGACAGGCTCTCGGTCCAGGCGCGGGTCAGATTTGGCTCGTGCAGGGGGCCGCTGCCATCATCGGGGGCATGCGGGGCAGGGGTGACATTGCCGATATCCTCGACCGTGTGGCCGAGGCTTTCGAGAGCGGGGGCGAGCCCGGCAGTGCGATAGGCATCCGGGCCCATCAGGCAGCCGGTGCGGCGCTTGCCGCTGTCGACGGGCGCGCCGACGAGAATACAGTGTCGAGAGGACATCCGAAATCTCCTTGATTGAGGGTCTTTTTGATATTTCTCCGTTTTGAGGTGGAAAACAGAGAGCAAATTGACCATAAGGAGAAGAGACAACGCAAAACGGACGTAGATTATGGACAAAACGGATGAACGCCTGATCTCGGCACTGCGCCATGACGCGCGGGCCTCGCTCTCCGATCTGGCCATGCAGTTGGAACTGTCGCGCACCACGGTGCGCACCCGGATCGAGCGGCTTCAGTCGCGCGGTGATATCCTGGGGTTCACGGTGGTGCTGAAGGAGGACGTGCTGCGCGATCCGGTCCGCGGGCTGATGATGATCGGCATCGAGGGGCGCGGGGCGTCGCGGATCACGCGCCAGCTGCAGGGGCTGCCCGAGGTGCGTGCGATACACACCACCAACGGGCGCTGGGACCTGATCGTGGAGCTGGGAACCGAAACGCTGGAAACCCTCGACGAGGCGCTGGCCAAGATCCGCATGTTCGACGGGGTGGTGTCCAGCGAAACCAATCTGCTGCTGGCCACCAAGAAAGACAGTCGCGCTTGACCTTCAGCGCGCCTGACCGTCAGCGCGCGTGACGGGCTGCCGCGACCCAAATCGCGGCCAGAACCAGCGAGATTACCGCGTTCCACCCCGCCATGGACAGGCCGAACAGCTCCCACGGGATGTCGTCACAGCGCACCAGCGGTGCCGACATGATCTGCGACATCAGCTCATCCGCGCTGAGACCGTCGATCGCGCCGGATGTGCAGGTGGTCGGACCTTCCCACCAGCCCTGTTCGACGCCGGCGTGAAACGCTCCGATCGCAGCCGTCGTCAGGGCCGCCAAAGCCCCCAGGTAGGGCAGCACCGCACCGGGGATCAGAACCGCAAGAACGCCGAGTCCAACCGCCGCCCCATGCGGGTAGCGTTGCCAGATACACATCTTGCAGGGGGCAAGCTCGCCAATGTACTGAAACCCGAAAGCGCCAAGCAGCAGCGCGGCGGACCCACCGGCGGCGATCAGGATGAGAAAACGGCTGAATGTCATAGATACCTCAGTGCAAGAAAGCCGCCCAACAGCAGCAGACAGAAGACGGTGAACACCAGCCCCAGACGCTTTTCAATGAAATCGCGCACGGGCGCGCCGAATTGCCACAACAGTCCCGCCACGAGAAAGAACCGCAGCGCCCGCGCCAGGATCGACGTGGCGACAAAAGTGGCGATCGGCATGCCGGTCCAGCCGGACATGATGGTGATGACCTTGTAGGGGAAGGGCGTGACACCGGCGATCAGCACGGCCCAGAAGCCAAAATCGTTGAACCGGGTATTGAACTCGGCCATCTTGTCGGCCTTGCCCATTGCTTCGAGCACCGGCTGGCCGATCCCCTCGTAGAAGAACGCCCCAATCACATAGCCCAACAGCCCTCCGGCCACCGAAGCCACAAGCGCCACAAGCGCAATCAGCCAGGCACGGGACGGGCGCGCCAGGATCATCGGGATCATCAGCACATCGGGCGGTATCGGAAACACGGAGCTTTCGACAAAGGCGACAATCGCCAGCCACCACAGCGCATGCGGGTGGTCCGCCAGGGCCATGGTCCGATCATAAAGTGGGCGCAACATGTCAGAGGGCAATATCCTAGATGGAAAAGTCCCGGCTGACGTTGCATGCAGGCGCCCGGGGGTCAACTCAACTGTTTGCGACAGCGCTGAATTGGTCAATTTTCTGCGCCTGTGCCCACATTTGGCTCTGGACCTCGGGCAAAAGCAGCGCTAGGACACGCAGCAGGCCCAAGTGGCGGAATGGTAGACGCAGGGGATTCAAAATCCCCCGCTGGTGACAGCGTGCCGGTTCGAGTCCGGCCTTGGGTACCATCGCAAAGCACTGTTTTGCTTGAGAAAGCCGCTGGTTGCGAAACCGGCGGCTTTTCTCGTGGATGCGGCGACGTCAGAGAAAATCGTCGTCATCATCCTCGGGGAGGAAATACAACCTCAGCCCAAGACCGATCAGGACCACGGTGCCCAGTATCAGCAGCAAGGCAAGGGGTTGCGACGCGCTCATGCGTGGACCAGGCCCCGGCGCATCAGGACTCGCGCGCCGGGCCGTAACCGGCAAAGGCCTCCAGCACCTCGGCCATTTCCGCATCACTCAGGATGTGCGGCGTGCCAATGGAGAGGCTTGCGATATAGCTCTTGGCGAGGGCTTCCAGCTCGCCCATGCGCCACATGGCCTTCTCGAGCGTTTCACCGCAGACAACGGCGCCGTGATTGGCCATCAGACAGGCAGAGCGCTCCTGCATGGCCGCGGTGACACTGTCCGAGAGCGCGTCGGAGCCGAACAACGCATACTCCGCCAAAGGCACGTCGGTGCCGCCAAACGCAGCCACCATATAGTGGCAGGCCGGTATGCTCTGGCGGTTCATGGCCAATGCACAGCAATGAACCGGATGGGCATGCACCACCGCCTGCATCTCGGGTTTGGCAACCAGCAGGGCACGGTGGAAGGGCCATTCCGTCGAGGGTTTCATCTGCCCGGGCGCTGCCTGCTGAGTTGGGTCCAGTGGCAGGCGCACGATCAGGTCAGGGGTGAGCCCCTCGTAGGGAACGCCGGACGGGGTAATCAGAAAATCCGCACCGACGCGCACCGAAATATTGCCGGAGGTGCCCTGGTTGACGCCGCTTTGGTTCAACGCGCGGCAGGCCTCGATCATTGCTTCGCGGGTCTCGAAGCTGTCGCCATAGATGGTCATGGGCACGCATCCCCTTGTTGCTGTCTCCGCTACATAGCGTTTTTACGCGCGCGGCACAAAGCCTTGCGCTAGACCGCCGGGCGCCGGAAAAAATCGCACATGCCGCGACGGAAGCTGCGGGCTGCTGCGTGAGACCAGATGAGACGCAGGTTGTTTCAAAGTTTTGCCGCTCCCGGCTGGTGGGACGGCGCGCAGCCCGCTAATCAGATTATTGTGAACAGGCAATTGGCACCAAGGAGGGACGAATATGGCAGTAGAAGCAGGAAGTTGGGCAAAGGAATGGGAACGCGCCAAGACGGCGTTCGAAAAGAACACGAAATCCAAAAAGCCGAGCGATGCCTTTATCAAGACGATCCAGAAGACAAAGCTGTCCACCAATTTCAAGGCGATGGACAAGGCGTTCACCGACTATCGCAATGGGGCACGCGACAAGAAGGATCCGTTGGACAAGCAGCTGAAGGCGCTCGAAGATCTGGACAAGGCGCTGTCCTCTGCCAAGAAAGCCTGTGCGGCCTATGTCAAGGTTCTGGACACGGCATGGAAGGACGAGCTGAAAAAAACCGGCTCCAAGATGAAGCTCGACAGCCTCAACGTGCTGGAGAAGGACCTCGAAGCGATCATCGTCAGCGGTGAAGCGCAGCTCAACATGAACAAGCAGATCGTCGGCAAGCGCGGCAAGGAAATGACCGATGCGGTGCGATCCCTGAATGTTCTGGGAAAAAACCTCGACGCGACCCTGAAAAAAGGCGCGCTGTTTGTGGCGCAGAACCAGCGCAATTCAAACGGCGACGAAACCGAAGCGCTGAAGTTCTTTTCCGAGAACATTCTGAAAGCGGCCCGCGACATCAACCAGAATGTCGGCAATATCGCCAAGCTCTATCCAAAGAGCAGCACCGAGAACAAGACCGGCGAGGCCATATTCAAGGCAATGGCGGACTGGGCGTCCAAAGGGGCCAGCGCATCGGATGTGAAGGCGATGAAAACCATGAAAGACATGCTGGATCTCAATCAGAAGATGTCGACGCGGATCAAGGCGATCGCCTCCTGGCGCAAGAAACTCGGCCCGCCGCCTGCAACGGTTTGATCCGGAGGCTGTCAGAACCGCGCCCGCACCGCGGGCGATGATCTTGCCAATGGGCCGGCGACGTCACAGTCGCCGGCCGTGTTATTACTGCACGTTATTGCTGCACTGGGATCACAGACGCGTGCCGCGCTCGGGGTGGAAGAAGTGGACGCGGTCCTGAGGCAGGGTGATCGGCTGCGGGCCGACCTGAGCCTGTTCGTCCTTGCCAATGCTGATCGAGAACGCCTGCCCGCCCAGCTGACCATGCAGCAGCCGGTTTGCGCCCAGCTCCTCGATGATCTGCACATCCAGCACCACAGAACCGTCACCGCCCAGACGCACATCCTCGGGCCGGTATCCGACAAGCACCTCATCCGTTGCCACAGCAGGCGGGGTGAGGGGCAGTTTCGTCTCGCCTCCGACTTGCAGCTGACCGGAGACCAGTGCTGCCGTCATCAGGTTCATCGGCGGCGCGCCCATGAAGCCGGCCACAAAGGTCGAGGCAGGGCGTTCGTAGATCTCGGTCGGGGTGCCGATCTGTTCCACGCGGCCGGCATTCAGCACGATGATGCGGTCCGCCATTGTCATCGCCTCGACCTGATCGTGGGTGACATAGACCGAGGTCACGCCGAGGCGCTGCTGCAACGCCCGGATTTCAATCCGCATCTGGTTGCGCAGCTTGGCATCAAGGTTCGAGAGCGGCTCGTCAAACAGGAACAGCTCCGGATCGCGCACGATGGCCCGCCCCATGGCGACGCGCTGGCGCTGCCCACCCGACAGCTGGCTCGGACGACGATCAAGATAATCGCCGAGGTTCAGAATACGCGCGGCCTCTTGCACCTTGGCGTCAATCTCGGCCTTGGAGGCGCCGCGGTTCTTCAGCCCGTAGCCCATGTTTTTTGCAACGCTCATATGAGGATAGAGCGCGTAGTTCTGAAAGACCATCGCGATGTTGCGATCTGCCGGGTCCTTGTCGTTGACCACATCCGTGCCAATCGAGAGGGCCCCATCGGTGATGTCCTCAAGCCCTGCGATCATGCGCAGCAGCGTGGATTTCCCGCAGCCTGAGGGGCCAACCAGCACCACCAGCTCCCCATCAGGGATCTCGACGGAGCAGGGCTGCACGGCTTCAAAGCCGTTGGGATAGGTCTTGCGGACACGGTCCAGTGTTACCTGTGCCATAGGTTCAGTTCCTTATTTATCGGATTCCGTCAGGCCCTTGACGAACCAGCTCTGGAAGAAAATGACGATGAGGACAGGCGGGATCATGGCGATCAGAGAGAGCGCCAGCGCCTTGCCGTATTCGGGGATCATCGCGCCGGTCTGGCTCAGCACCTGCACAATCTGCTTGATGCCGCGCACCAGGGTGAACATGCCCTCATCGGTGGTGATCAGCGTCGGCCAGAGGTACTGGTTCCAGCCATAGACAAACATGATGATGAAGATCGCCGCGATCATGGTGCGGCTTAGTGGCACCAGAATGTCGATGAAGAACTTGATCGGCCCGGCGCCGTCAATGCGGGCCGCCTCCACCAGCTCTTCGGGGATCGAGCGGAAGAACTGACGGAAGAAGAACGTGCCGGTGGCGGAGGCGATCAGCGGGACGATCAGCCCGGTGTAGGTATTGGCGAGGCCCAGGCTCTGGATCGCCTCGTAAGAGGGCAGGATGCGCACCTCCAGCGGCAGCAGCAGCGTGGTAAAGATGATCCAGAAGGCAAAGGTCGCAAACCGCAGCCGGAAATACACGATGGCATAGGCGGCCATCATGGAAATCACGATCTTGCCGATCGCAAAGCCAAAACCGAGGATCAGCGAATTGATCAGCATCCGGGTGCCGGTGATCGCCTTGCTGAACCCGGCGGCCTCGAACATCGCGGCGTCAAAGTTTTCCAGCATCTGGCCTTCAAAGCCGAACTGAAGCCCGTTGCGCACGATGTCCGCGTCCTCGAAACTGGTGGTCATCAGTACCAGAAGCACCGGAAACAGCATGAAGAATGCGCCCGTGCACAGGATCGCGTGATCAAACACCTGCGACCAGCGGAAGCGTTTGGAGCGGCGCGGGCGCGCCGCGGTGGCGATGCTGGCCTGTGTCATATCAGTCATGATCCGACCCTCCTCAGGTGTAGTGAATCCGGCGTTCGATCAGCCGGAACTGGAAAACGGTGAGCAGCAGGACCAGCACCATCAGGATCACCGATTGCGCAGAGGACCCGCCCAGATCATTGCCGCGGAACCCGTCGACAAAGACCTTGTAGACCAGCGTCACCGGGTTGTTGCCGGGCTCCGACCGCACCAGCGTGTCGATGATCCCGAAGGTGTCGAACAGCGCGTAAGTGATGTTGATGATCAGCAGGAAGAACGCGGTCGGCGCGAGCAGCGGAAAGGTCACCTCCCAGAAGCGCCCCGAGGCGGAGCGGTTGTCGATCAATGCCGCCTCGCGCACGGATTTCGGGATCGATTGCAGCCCCGAGAGGAAGAAAATGAAATTGACCGGGATCTGCTTCCACACCGCAACGATCACCATCGCGGTGGCGGTAGAGTTGTAATCCGCACCCAGCCGGAAATCCCAGCCCAGCGCCTGAAACATCTCGGTCATCGGCCCGTTGCGCTGGTCAAAGAACATGAGCCCCAGGAACCCCGCCACCGGCGGGGCGATCGCGTAGACCCACATCAGCAGCGTGCGATAGGACTTTGCGCCCTTGATGACCTTGTCCGCCTTCACCGCCAGCAGCAGGGCGATCGCCAGCGAGAAGAACGTCACCAGCGCGGTATAGATCACGGTGAAACGCGCCACCTTGCCGTATTCGGAGTTGGCCATCAGGTCGGTGTAGTTCTCGACCCCGACAAAGGTTGAACCAAACCCGAACGGGTCCTGAAGGTAGAATGACGACTGCACCGCCCAGGCGGCTGGCCAGTAGAAGAAGATCGCAATGATCATCAACTGCGGCAGCAACAGCGCTACGGGCAGCCAGACAGTGGTGAATCCGGCACGTTTCATGAGGGGTCTTCCATCGGCAAAAGAAAATGGGGCAACCCGCGCGGATGACGCGGATTGCCCCGGATATGAGAGAGCTTAGCCCTGGGTCTTGGCAAAGCGCGCCAGCAGGTCGTTGGCTTCTTTCTCGATGTTGTTGAAGGCGTCTTCGACCGAGGTCTCGCCGGTCAGGATGCGGCCGTATTCACGGTTCATCACGTCACGGATCTGGACGTAGAAGCCCATGCGGTAGCCTTTGGTGTTGTCGCCACCGGGCAGGGACAGCTGCTGGATGCCGACTTCGGCCGCCGGGAAACGGTCATAGTGGCCGTCTGCCTTGGCTTGCTCGTAGGCTGCTTCGGTGATCGGAACGTAACCGGTTTCCTTGTGCCAGAAGTACTGCACGTCGGAGGAGGTCAGGAATTCGAAGAACTTGGCGGTGGCTTCGTTTTCCTCGGCATCGTGACCGGACATTGCAAACAGCGACGCGCCGCCGATGAAGGTCTGCTTGGGCTCGGTGGTCACGGCTTCCCAATAGGGCAGGTAGGTCGCGGAGAATTCAAAGCCGAGATCCTTGGACATCAGCCCGCCGAAAGAGCCGGAGGAGCCGAGCCAGATGGCGACATCGCCGTCCTCGAAGGGCTGCTGGTTGTCGCCCCAACCGGTGCCATACCATTCAAAGAAGCCGTTTTCCTTCCACTCGGTCAGAGCGGTGAAATGCGCCTTGATGGCGTCGTTGTTGACGAGGATCTCGGTGCCTTCTGCGCCTTCATAGCCGTTGTCGTTGGTGGCAAACGGCAGGTTGTGGCGGCTATGGAAGTTCTCGGTAAAGATCCAGGGCAGGTGCGACTGGCTCAGGCCGATGTAGCCGGCGTCCTTCAGGGCGGGCGCGGTCACGGTCTGGAACTCTTCCCAGGTCTTGGGTGCGGAGACGCCTGCTTTTTCCAGCGCGTCCACGTTGAAATACATGATCGGCGAAGAGGAGTTGAACGGCATGCCGATCATCTTGCCATCGCTGTCGGCGTAGAAGTAGCGCACGCCGGAGATGTAGTCGTTGATGTCGAAATCGACGCCATTGTCGGTCAGCAGGTCCTGAACCGGGATGGTCGCGCCCTTGGCGCCGATCACGGTGGCGGCACCGGCGTCGAACACCTGCATGATGTTGGGCTGCTCGCCGGCGCGGAAGGCGGCGATACCAGCGGTCAGGGTCTCTTCATAGGAGCCTTTGAACACCGGTGTGATCTTGTAGTCGTCCTGGGACGCGTTGAAGTCTTCGGCGATCTTGTTGACGGTCTCGCCCAGCTGGCCGCCCATCGCGTGCCACAGGGTGATTTCGGTTTCGGCAAAGGCCGCGGTGGCGGTGATGGCAGCGGCAACGTTCAGCGCTGCGATTTTCCAGATTGTCATCGACATCTCCAAGTCTGTTACCCCGGGAACGGAGCGAATTCACTGTTTCGGACGCCGGGATGCTGCCAGTATTTTGAAATATCTGTATGACAGCGTGGCCCCCGTTTTCGCGCCCCCTGATCCATTCCCGCCGCCCGGGTTGAGACCGGAAAGCGGGGCTGGACGTGAGTCCGCGAACACGTGTGCTCAGCTACAAGTCTTTGATAACCTTTTTATGACACAGAACTATTTCCGGACGTCAGCTTGGAGGTCTTGCCGCGGAGCTGACGGTTCCGGGTTTCCATGCCTTGGGGGCATTCACCTTGACAGGCTCTGCCCCCTTTGGAATTTTGCGCGCACAGCGTGGGGGCGGGGACAGTATGGGAAAAATTTCAAGGCGGTGCGCCCGTCTATGGGCAACATGGCTGACCGCCGTGATCATAGTCGCGGCCCCCGCCCGGGCCGAGGATTTCATCACCATCGGCACCGGTTCTGTCTCCGGTCTGTATTACCCGATGGGCACCGCCATTTGCCGGTTGCTGAACAAGGATCGCCGCCGTCACGGCATTCGCTGCACCGCAGAGGTGACAGATGGATCGGTGGCGAATCTCCAGGCGCTGCGCCGGGGCGAGCTGGATTTTGCGATCGTCCAGTCCGACTGGCAGGCCCAGGCTGTCGCGGGCACGCCGCTGCTGGCGAACGGGGTTCCGTTCTCCGATCTGCGGGCGTTGTTCTCGCTTCACGGTGAGGTATTCACCGTGGTGGCGCGGGTCGATGCGGATATCCACAGTTTTTCGGATCTGCGCGGCAAACGGGTCAATATCGGCAATCCGGGATCTGGTCAGCGGGCCACCATGGAGGGCTTGATGGCGGTGCTCGGCTGGAGCAGGGACAGTTTTGCCGAGGTGCATGAATTGCCCGCCGAGGCCCAGTCCGAAGCGCTCTGTGCAGATGAAATCGATGCGATGGTGTTCACGGTTGGCCATCCCTCCGCCTCGGTCGAGGCGGCAACCACCGCCTGCGATTCCCTGCTGGTCCCGGTGAATGATCCGCAGATCCGCGCAATCGTGTCGAGCAGCCCGTTCTACGATTTTGTCCAGATCCCGGCCCATCTCTATCGCGGCAATCCCGAGGTGGTGCATTCCTTTGGCTTTGCCGCGACGCTGGTGACCACGCGGCAGCAGAAGCTGAAGGTCGTGCATGAAATGGTGCGCAGCGTCTTTTCCAATCTCGACACGCTTCGCCGTGCGCATCCCGCCTTTGGGGCGCTTGATGCGGCCAGCATGGTGGAGGATTACCAGACCGCTCCGCTTCATCGCGCAGCGCGCGCCTACTACCGCTTTGACGGTCTGCTGGAGCGCAGCTCCCCCTGATCCGGGGCGCGCTAGCCCTAGTCGTAGCCGGTCATTTCAAGATAGCCCCGCCCCTGATGCGACCCCGAGACCTCTACCGGCCCTTCCCAATAGGGAAACACGGTGCCCATCCAGGCGTTCGGGTTCAGCGCGCGCACCTCCACCGCGAGATCCCGCTCGGGCAGCGAAACACGCCAGCTAGTCGGCACCTGCCGCCCCGCGACCGCGCTCCAGCCCAAGGGCTCAGCCGCGAGTGACCCAGGCGCCAGCGGGATGGTGGTCCCGTCTGCTTCAATCCAGGTGCCGGAGCTGAAATCCCCGCTGTCGCTGCGCAGCAAAAACCCCATCAGCTTGTCGCCGCCATCAAGGTGGAGAGAGAACCAGTCCCAGCCGGATTGATCCGCCGCCAGCGGTTGACTCGACCATTCCCGATCCAGCCAGGCTCTGCCGGTGACCTCCAGATCCCCCTCCGGCAACCGTACGGTGCCACTCACCCGGTAGCCGGGCTGGGCGTAGTAGTAACTTGCCTGCCCCTGTGCCGATTTCACCGAATAACCGGCCTCCCCATGCAGGACCAGCGGCCCCTCCGCGCGCAGGGAGAGATCATAGCCAAACTCGTCGCCACGCGCTTGCAGGTTCAGACCGTCGAGCGTGTTATCCATTGAGGTCATCGCCCAGTCATCGATCCAGGCCTTAAACGGATCAAGCGACACGCCCGCCTGTCCAATCCCGCCGCGCGCCAGGCGTTCCGCATAGTAATGCTGCTGTTGCGTGGTCACGGCGGCGTGCCCCATCCAGACCTGCGGGCTGTTCCAGCCGGGGGCGGTTCCAGGGGCCAGTGCGGATCTGAACAGGGTCCATTGCACCCCAAGCTGCGCGCCGCTTGCGGTTTCAAGCGTTGCGGTGAGATACCACCATTCGATCCGGTAATCGGGATGGGCCGCGTGATCGGCGGGAAATTCCAGGCTCTGCCCCGGAGTGGGAACCGTAAACCCCTCTGCCTGGGTGCCAAGCCCGGCATAGCCTTGCGCCGCGACCACAGTCGGATCGACCCCAATCAGGACGCCAAGCGCAAGGGCGCAGGTCCTGACAACAGCATTAGCGATCATGTGAAAACACCCCCAGAAGACGGGCCGGAGACAGCCGCAGCAGACGCGTCGCCGGTCCCAGTGCCGCCACCGCCGCCGCCAGAAGCGTCAGGGCGAACAACCGCAGCCATTCGTCGGGGAACAGGGTCATCGGCACGCGCCATCCAAAGGCCTCCAGGTTGATATGGGCCAGCAGGATCCACGCCAGCACCAGCCCCAGCGGCAACGCCAGCAGGAAGGTACCCGCCGCAAAGCCGAGGCTGCGCAGCACTTCGCACAGTGCCAGCTGACGACGGGTGACCCCCATCGCCCACAGCGGTGACAGCTGCGGCAGGCGCCGGCTCCATTGACTGAGAAAACTGGTCAGCATGGCAAAGCCGGCAACGGCCAGAGTCAGCACATTCAGCGCGCCGGTCACCACGAAAGTGCGATCAAAGATCGCCGTCGAAGTTGCCCGGACCGCGTCGTGTCGGATCACGGCACCGGGCGGCAGGGCGAGCGCGGCGCGCAGCTCCTGCGCGAGATCCTCGATGGCTGTGCCCGCCGGTGCCACCAATCCGATCTGCGACAGGGTCATCGGCATATCGCGATCACGCATGGCGTCGATCGACATGTAAGCCTGCCCATCCGGGTTGCCATAGTCGGCATAGACACCGGCGACTCGGGCGCTCCAACCCGGCGCGAGTTCAACCACCGATCCGAGGGACAGCCCCTGTCGATGTGCCAGCTGTTCATTGATCAGGATCTCATCCTGATCGAACAGGCGGGTCCAGACGTCAGGCTGGCTGCGCAACAGGGGCCACTCTTCGGCGTATCTCGGATCATCGGTGATCCCGAACAGCCGCAGGGGCGCATTGCCGCTGCGGCTGTCGATCTGGTAGCGGGGCAGGGCGCGCACGCCCGCCTGCTGCGCCCAACGCATCAGCTCCGCCTCCATCGTCTCCGTTTCGGGCTGCACATAGAGGTCGGCCAGCAGCCGCTGGTCGATCCAGTCGACGAAGGTCAGCCGGAAGCTGGACACCATGGTTCCAACGCCGATATTGGTGGCCACCGCGAGGCACAGCGCCATCAGCGAGAGCGACAGCCCCGGCAATTGCAGGCGGCTGTCGGCGATCAGCCAGGCGCGCAGTGGGCTATCTGGCCCGGTCGGGATCAGATGGCTGGCCGCATGCAGGAGCGCCGGCAACAGCAGCGCCGCGCCGACCATTAGACCCGCCAGCCAGACAAACCCTGTCAATAGCCCGGGCCAGATCCCCCCGATCAATGTCCCGAGGCCCATGAGGACGAGCCCCCCTGCCGCCAGGCGCAGCCAGTGGTGCGCGCCGCGTCTGGCCCCGCTCACGGGCGATTGCGACAGGCTGCGCGCCATGCGGCGCAGCGCCAAAAAGGCCTGAGTGCCCGCCAGCAATGTACCACCAACCGACATGGCCAGCCCGGACAAAACCCACCCCGGGCGCAGGGTCAGTTCACCGTCCACCGGCGCCCCGTAGAGGCCGCGAAGCGTGGCCGTGACATCCGGCAGCAGCAGCCCGGCCAGACCGTAGCCGATGACGAGGCCGATCAGCCCTGCGACCAAGGCAAACACCACCAGCTCGATCGCCAGCGCCAGCATCAGCTGCGACAGCGGCACGCCGAGACAGCGCAGGGTCTGGATCTGGCCCCGGCGCTGTTCCAGCCCAAGCGTCACGCTGCCCTGCACGATGAACAGACCCACCGCAAACGACAGCAACCCAAAGGCCGAGAGATTGAGGTGAAAACTGCGGGTCAGCCGCTGCGGATCCCCGGCAACCCCGTCCTGCACACGCCCGACGTGCAGATTGGGGGCAAGCTCAGCAAGCGGTGTCAGGCCCATGGGTTGCTCTGGTAATATCAAAAGCCGCGTCAGCGCGTCCGGCCGGTCGAGCAGGGTTGCGACCAGCGCCAGATCGCCGACCACCACATCCGGAGGCAGATGCGGCAGCGGCAGCAGGCGATAACCGCTGCCCGCCAGATCCGGCAGGTGATCGGGATGCGCAAACAGGGTCTCGCGTTGCATCACCGTCGCAAAGGGCGGCGCATCGGGGTCGGCTTCGGCCTCTGCCGCCACCATCGCCGCTGTCACCGGGTGGCTCAGCACATCCACCCCCATCAGCGTGACCGGCCTGCGCCCCGGAGACCAGCGCCCCTCCAGCACCGGCGACAGCTGCCAACCGGCGCGCCGCAGGCTGACATAGGTGGCAAGCGGGATGCGCCCGTCCGGAGCGGTCAGCGCGGGCAATTGCGCACTGCCGAGCTGTTCCACGGCCCGCGCATAAGAGGCCCGCGCCTCGCCGTTGATCGCCTGCACCGCCGACCACAGCGCCGTGGCCAGTGCCAGACCCGCGATCATCAAGCCCAGTTGCAGCGGCATCCGCCGCCAATGGCGCAACAGCGTGGCCAATGTCAGCCTCATGCGCAGGCGCCCTCGGTAATCTGCCCGCCGCTGAGGTGCAGGTGGCGCTGACACCGGGCGGCAATCTGCTGCGAATGGGTGACCAGCAACAAGGCGCTGCCCGCCTCGGTCACCAGCTCCAGCATCAGCCGCAGCACTTCCTCGCTGGCGTATTCGTCCAGATTCCCGGTCGGTTCATCCGCCAGCAGCACATCCGGACGCAGGGCGAGCGCCCGGGCGATCGCCACACGTTGCTGCTGCCCGCCGGAGATCTGCTCCGGATAGCGCCGCATCAGGTCCGCCAGTCCCATCCGCTCTGCCAGGTGGTTGGTCCACTCCGCCTCATGGCATTTGCCAAGGCGGGCATGCAGCGCGATATTCTCGGCCACGGTCAGCGCCGGTATCAGATTGAAATGCTGGAACACCAATGCAATCCGGCGCCGCCGCACGGCGGAGGCTGTGCGATCATCCAGCCTGCTGATGTCCGCGCCATCGAGCAGGATCTGCCCCGCATCGGGCTGGTCCAGCGCCGCCAGCATGTGCAGCAACGTGGATTTGCCGGAGCCGCTCTCTCCGGTCAGCGCCACGCTCTCGCCGCGATCCAGCTCGAACCCGGCGCCCTGAAGCACGGCCCTGGACTGCCCCGGGTATCGGCGTGTCAGGTCCTGAACGCGCAAAAGCAAAAGAAAGCCCCTTGTCCCAATGTCTTGTCTCATGGATGTAATGCGGAGGTTGCACGATCAAGTGACGATTTCTAGGCTGCGTCAATCTGGCCTGCAGCGGTGACAGAAGGAGCAAAGCGACATGACCCTGATTCAGCAGATCGTCTGGGGCAGTTTCTTCCTCGGCGGTTGTCTGGTGCTGGAGGCGGCAATGCTGGTCTGGTGCGTCGAAGCCCTGCGCCGGCACCAGACGCGTTTTGGCCATCTGTCCGAACGGCCGCAGCAGCTGGGCGTGCTGCTTATTTCGATCGGGTTCATCGTCGGCGCCCATACGGCGCAGGTCTGGATCTGGTCGGCGGCGCTGATGCTAAAGGCGGCCAGCTTTGCCACCTGGAACGCCGCCGTCTATTTTTCCATCGCCACCTATACCACCCTGGGATATGGCGACATCGTTCTGGATGAAGGACATCGCATCTTTGCCTCCTTTGCTGCTATGACGGGCATGCTGGCCTTTGGCATCAGCACGGCGTTCCTGGTGGCTGTCATGCGGCCCGGGTTCTCTGAAACGACATCAAGACGCACGCCGAACTCATTGTAATAAAATCATTTCAAGGGAGACACATATGGCAGCGGGACACCAGGCAAGAAGGGCATTTCAGGTCCTGCGCCGTGCCCTCCGGCGCTTCAACTCCAAGAACGCCTGGGTGCTCAGCAGCCATATCGCCATGTCGATGATGATGGCTCTGTTTCCCTTTGTGCTGTTCACCGTTGCACTCAGCGGTGCCATTGCCAGCCTGCTGTCCCACCGCGTGGTGGTCGAGGATGTGGTCGGGCTGGTCTTTGGCAGCTGGCCACAATCGGTGGCCGCTCCGATCACGCGCGAGGTCTATGCGGTGCTGGAGACCTCAGGCACCGGGCTGATGACGTTGGGCGGGATTCTTGCGCTCTATTTTGCCTCCAACGGGGTTGATGCGATCCGGATCGCGATGCTGCGTGCCTATGGGCAGGAGGAAACGCGGCCGTTCTGGAAACACCGGCTGATTTCGCTGGGGCTGGTGATCCTCGGCGGCGTGGGGCTGTTGTTTGCGGCGATTTTCGAGCTGTTCCTGCCGCTGGCGGCGCGGTTTCTGGCCCGGTTCTTTCCGGACCTGGATTTTCTCCGCGGCTGGGAGAACGGCGCCAGTGGCCTGGTTGTCGCCGTCGTGCCGGTGGCGGCGGTGTTTCTCTATCATCTGGTGCTGTTGCCCCGTCGGGCGCCGGTCTCGCTGATCCTGCCGGGGGCGATCACGACCCTGATCCTGTGGTGGGCGGCCGGGCTGGGGTTTGCCTTTTATGTGTCGAGCTTTGCCAGCTATTCCGCGACCTATGCCGGCCTCGCAGGGGCCATGGCGGCGTTGATCTTCCTCTACCTCAATGCCGCGATCCTGATCCTCGGCGCCGAGATCAACGGCGTGCTGCAAACCGACCGGCTTGCCGACAAGGCGTGACCCGAATTCCCCGAGAATTGTCACAAGGGGCGCAGGTTTTGCCGCATTTTTGCCGCTGCGGAGCCCCGTCCAGACGGCCCTATGGGACCTCGACATCCACAGGGCACAGGCTTCGGAGACTCACATGCCAAAATCAGCGATGGCAAAATCAGCGATGGCAAAGGGCAGGGAGCGACTGCTGCATCTCAGCCGCGTTCCCGCAGGGGCTCGGGGGACAGGTGGGGCGACCGCAGGATCTGGAAGCGCGCCGCGACTGACCGAATCCGAGGCGATCAACGCGCTCAGGGATCGTGCGTTGCGCTCTCTAAGCGCCTCTCGCACGTCGCGTGTCTGGCCGCTGGCGCGGTGACGCTCAGCCGCGAAAGCCGCTGGCGACGACGAATTTTTCCGAACTGTCGGACCGCGATGCGGGCGGTTTCACGTTGGCCACGCTCGTGAATTTCTGCTTCAGCAGTTTTTGCAGCTCGCCCTCGGCGCCCCCGGCCAGAACCTTGGCGACAAAGGTGCCGCCTTCTTCGAGCACGTCAAAGGCGAAATAGGCGGCGGTTTCGCACAGCGACATGATCCGCAAGTGGTCGGTTTGCTTGTGACCGGAGCTGGATGCCGCCATATCCGACATCACCACATCCGCCTTGCCACCAAGCCAGTCCTTGACCTTGTCGTCGGCCCCTTCGTCCATGAAGTCGAGCTGATAAAACTCTGCCCCGGCAAGGGGTTCGACCTCTTGCAGGTCCACGCCAATGATGCGTCCGATCGCCTTGCCGGATTTCTCGCCAAGCGCATTGACCCGGGGCACCGCCACCTGCGCCCAGCCGCCCGGCGCACAGCCGAGGTCCACGACACGGGCGCCGGGCACCAGAAACCGGTATTTGTCGTCCAGTTCCATGATCTTGAACGCCGCACGTCCGCGATAGCCTTCGGCCTGTGCCCGTTTGACATAGGGGTCGTTGAGCTGACGTTGCAGCCAGCGGGTCGAGCTGAGTTTGCGTCCGCGCGCGGTCTTGACCTTGACGGTCAGATCGCGCTGCCCGCGACCGGAGGTGTTCTTGCCTGTCGGTTTCTTCGCCATGGTCTATCCTCTTTCGCGCGGTCCTGACTGTTGTCACAGCTGACGCGCTATAGCCGATCTCGCGCCGCTCAGAAAGGGGCCTCAGAACGGGCCGTCCTCCAGCACGCCATCGGCACTCATCTGCGCATAGAGCAGCCCTTCGCGCAGGCCGCGGTCCGCCACCGACAGCCGGTCCGTGGGCCAGCAGCGCAACAGCGCCTGCAGGATCGCGGCCCCGGACATGATGAGCGCCTGACGGTCCTCGCCAATCCGCGGATCGCGGCGGCGCCCCTGCGGCCCCAGTTCCAGATAGCCGCGGATCACCTTGTCGATCTGATCGGAAGTCATCCGAAGCCCGTCGACCTTGGTGCGGTCATAGCGTTTCAGCCCCAGATGCGAGGCGGCCACCGTGGTGACGGTGCCGGAGGTGCCGACGATCTGGAACCCCTCGCGGGCCTGTTCGTCCTTGTAGGGCGCAAAATCCGACAGGTTTTCCTCGAAGAACCAGCTCATCAGCGCAAAACGGGCGGCGTCATCCTCCACATCGCTGAACTGGTCGCGCAGCGTTGCCACGCCAAGCGGGACGGAAATCCAGTCCACCACCTTGGCGGCGGGAAACGGGCTTTCGGTGCTGTGGAACCCGGCGTGCAGCCGCATGATGGCAGAGGGGCGATCCCGGCGCGCGATCGAGGAGATATCGATCCAGACCAATTCGGTCGAGCCGCCGCCAATGTCCACGACCAGCAGCTGCTCGGTCTTGGTCGACACCAGCGGCGCGCAGGAAATCACCGCCAGGCGGGCCTCCTCCTCGGGCTGGATGATCTCCATCGTCATCCCGGTTTCACGCTTGATCTGGCGCATGAAGTCACGCCCGTTCTTGGCCCGCCGACAGGCTTCTGTCGCGACAAGCCGCATGCGTTTGACCCGGTTGCGGTTGATCTTCTGCTGGCAGATGCGCAACGCCTGAATGGTGCGCGCCATGGAGGACCGGGACAATCGTCCCGTCTTTTCAAGGCCGGAGCCAAGCTGCACCGACTTTGAAAAACTGTCCACCACATGAAAGCCGCTGCCCTTGGGTTGGGCAATCAGCATCCTGCAACTGTTGGTGCCAAGATCCAGCGCTGCATAGAGCGCATCCGGATCCGGCCGGGCTGGTACAGGGGTCTCAACCGCTCTGGGAAACGCTCCTGTACCTTTGGAACGCCTGGGCGCCATGAATCACGCCCTCCGATTATCGTGTTGAGATGACAGTACGTCCGGCGGGGCGGATCTGCAAGGTACTGCCATCAGCCGATTGTTTGATTTGGCACCGGACCTGGTCCGCGCCGGGTTTCGGGCCTCATGATCTTGTTGAAAAATTTGACGTTGCAATTTCTTGGCATCCAAGGGGGCGAACCCGTAGCATGATCCGCAAAAGGTCGCTCATTCCCCTTGTGTTGTCGAAATCCGACGCACCAAGCGATCTGCGGCGCACTAGAAACACGATACGACAGACGTATCGGAAAGGAACGGCAATGCCCGACGTCACCATCGTATATTGGCGCGACATCCCGGCCCAGGTCATCGTGGGCAAGGGGCGGCGTGGTGCAAAACGCCAGCTGGAAGAACGCTTCGAGCAGGCCATCGACCGTGCAGCCATGAAGGTGAACGCCAAGGACAGCGACGCCTATCTTGCGGAATGGCGCAAGGCCGCCCCCGTGACGATCGAAGGGGATCCGGGGGATATCGCCGAAGCCGAGGCGACCCGTCTGGAAGAGGAATATGATCAGGACCGCCTCAAGGCGCTGATCGCAAACGACGGTTGGGCATGACAGCCCTGAGCTCACTATGGGAGGCCGCCATGGCTTTGCTGAACTTCAAGAAACGCGGTTCCGAGACCGAGACCATCGTCAATCCGGACCTTGAGGCCTTCCTCCAGGATTATTCCATCGAGGTGATGCCGCGCACGGCGCAAAAGGTCGAGGATTTCCGCGAGCTGCTGCCCGCCGGCACCCGCGTCTATATCGCCCACATCGAGGGCACCCCGATCGAGGAAATGGTCGCCACCGCCAAACGCCTGAACGACGAGGGCTATCCGGTGATGCCGCATTTCCCGGCGCGTATCATCAAGGATGAAGCCACGCTCGCGGACTGGATCGCCCGTTACCAGGGCGAGGCCGACGTCAAGCAGGCGCTGATGCTTGCGGGCGGTGTGGCGACACCGCATGGCGAGTTCGACAGCTCCATGCAGCTTTTGGAAACCGGCCTCTTTGACAAGGCGGGCTTCACCAATCTGCATGTGGCCGGCCACCCCGAGGGCAACAAGGACATCGACCCCGATGGTTCGATGAAGAACGTCTCCGAAGCGCTGTCCTGGAAACAGAAATTCTCCGAACGCACCGATGCCAAGATGGCCCTGGCGACCCAGTTCGCCTTTGAGGCCAAGCCGATCATCGCCTGGGCGAACGGCCTGAAGGACGCGGGCATCGACCTGCCGATCCACATCGGCATCGCGGGGCCGGCCAAGTTGCAGACGCTGATCAAATTCGCCATCGCCTGCGGTGTCGGCCCGTCGCTGAAAGTGCTGCAAAAACGCGCCATGGATGTGACCAAGCTGATGCTGCCTTACGAGCCCACCGAGGTGCTGACCGAGCTGGCCGCCTACAAGGCGGCAAACCCGGATTTCAACATCACCAACGTGCATTTCTTCCCCCTGGGCGGTATCAAGACCAATGCCACCTGGGCAATCAACAATGGCGGCGAGTCCACGCAGCCTGTAAAACAGCAAGGATAAACAATGACCCGTACTGTCGTAGAATCTAAGTCAAAAACCGCCATTCTGGGCTTTGACCAGCCGTTCTGCGTGATCGGTGAGCGGATCAATCCCACCGGTCGCAAGAAGCTGGCCGCAGAGCTGGAAGCAGGTGATTTCTCCACCGTGGAGAAGGACGCGCTGGCACAGGTGATGGCGGGCGCCAACATCCTCGATATCAACGCGGGCGTTGTCTACAACTCGAACCCGAACCCGAACGAGACCGAGCCGCCGCTGATGACCAAGATCATCGAGCTGGTGCAGGGGCTGACCGACACGCCGCTGTGCATCGACTCCTCGGTTCCCGCCGCGCTTGAGGCTGGGCTACAGGCCGCCGAAGGACGCCCGCTGCTGAACTCCGTCACCGGCGAGGAAGAGCGTCTGGAGCACGTGCTGCCGCTGGTGAAAAAGTACAATGTTCCGGTGGTGGCGATTTCCAACGACGACACCGGCATCTCCGAGGACCCGGATGTGCGCTTTGCGGTGGCCAAGAAGATCGTCGAACGCGCCGCCGATTTCGGCATTCCCGCGCATGACATCGTTGTCGACCCGCTGGTGATGCCGATCGGCGCCATGGCGACCGCCGGCCAGCAGGTTTTTGCCCTGGTGCGCAGGCTGCGCGAGGAGCTGGGCGTGAACACCACCTGCGGCGCTTCCAACGTGTCCTTCGGCCTGCCGAACCGGCACGGCATCAACAACGCCTTCCTGCCGATGGCCATGGGCGCGGGCATGACCTCCGCGATCATGAACCCGGTGGCGCTGCCGGTGACGCAAAAGGCGATTGCCGAGAAGAAGGAACAGGTTGCCGCCGCTGGCATCATCCTGCCCGAAGGCATGGACGACGAGACCTTTGTGACCCTGTTCGGTCTTGGGTCCACTCTGCCGCGCGCCGGCAAGGAGATGGAGGCGATCCGCGCCGCCAACCTGCTGACCAACAATGACCCGCACGGTGGTGACTGGATCAAGTTCAACAAGGCGCCCGCCAAGGAAGGCGAAGAGGCCCGCGGCCGGGGTGGTCGTTCCGGTGGCCGTCGCCGCCGCGCCTGACGCATCGCAAAACAGCAACAAAAAGCCGGGTCACAGCCCGGCTTTTTCAGTCGTGCGCGCAGGATGATGCGCGTGCACCGGCCCCACGGGCGCGGTTATTTCAGGTGATAGGTCAGGGCGTTGCGCACCAGCAGCCTTAGCAGATCCACAGGCGGATCGCTGTCGGGCAAGAAGTGAATGGCCCGGTTTCCCTCATAGCGGAAGGTCTCCGGGAACAGCGCCTGGAAATCCGACATGAGCGTCGTCTGGCAATGGGTGTAGAGGGCAAAGCCACCGCCTTTGGGGCGCCCCAATCGGATCGTCGATCCGGATTTGCTGTCAGGTGTCAGATAGGCAGGCTGCCCCCATTTCAACGTTTCGTCCAGCCGCCCCACCGCCGGGATCTCCTCTGCGGTTGCAAAGATCATGCGGCGTAACGCCAGCAGACCCTGCCGCTCCGGTTCCGGGTAGGCGGCAAAGACCGCTTCGACAGCCGGTGACACAAAGGGGGGTGTTGCATTCAGCATGCCGGGCCACTCCAAAACGCTCGAGGCCGAGCCTAAAGCCGGACCCGGCGCGATGCAACGCGGCGGTCTGCTCCGTATCCTGCAAATGGTGGAGGATCCTGCAATCGCTGGAAGATGTGGGCGGGGATAAGTGGCGGAGAGACAGGGATTCGAACCCTGGGTGCCCGTGAAGGCACAACGGTTTTCGAGACCGCCCCGTTCGACCACTCCGGCACCTCTCCGCGGGGGGTGTGAGGGCGTTTAAAGGTGATTTTCACTGCGTGCAAGGGGCGATTTCACAGTTATATCAAGAAAGTCGGATTTTGGTTTGCGGATGCGGATCGCGCCCCTACATTTGTGCCATGACCGAACCGTTCTCAGCGCGTCTGCGCCCCGCCTCAGTTGTATCGTTCCTGCTGCACGGTGTCTTTGCCGCCGCATTGAGCGTTGCGGTTTTGCTGCCGGCAAAAGCCGAAGCGGCGGATCGCGACCAGATCAAGGCATTTCTGGAGGTCACCGGTTTTGACGTGGCGCTGGACAGCATTGCGCAATCCGCGGGCGACGCGCCCATGATACTCGGCGCCGACGCCGGAGATTTCGGGCTGGAGTGGGAGCGGCTGACCGCAGAAGTGTTCGACACCGACCAGATGCAGGCCACCGCCCTGGACATCCTCGAAGAGACCCTCTCGACGGAGGCGCTATTCTTTGCGGCGGAGTTTTATGCCAGCGACCTGGGGCAGCGGCTTGTCGCGGTCGAGAATGCCTCGCATATGGCGACTGATGGCGAGGACACCCGTGCCGCCGGTGAACGCATCGTCAGCACCCTGATCGAAGAGGATGATCCGCGGGTTGCGCTCTATCAGGATATGAACCTGGCGATCGGCGGCACCGAGACGGCGCTTCGTGCGGTTCAGGAAATCCAGTTCCGCTTCCTGATGGCGGCCTCGGCAGCCGGCGTCATCGACATGCAGATCGACGCCGAAGGGCTGCGCGCCCTGATGAAGGCCCAGGAGGATGAGATGCGCCGTGAGATGGCAGCCTCCAGCCTGGCGCATTCCGCCTATCTCTATCGCGACTTCACCACCGAGGAGGTTGCGACCTATGTCGAGGCGCTGGAGCACCCGCTGATGCAGGAGGTCTATCAGCTGCTGAATGCGATCCAGTACGAGATTCAGGCCAATCGGTTCGAGGAGCTTGCCCATCGGATGCGGGATTTGCAGCCAGTGCAGGAGCTGTGATCCGGGGCCACGACGGTCGCTGTGGATATTTTTCACCTGAGCCCGAACAGAAGGGTTGACTTCAAGCGCCAACAGGGTCAAAAGCCCGCATCCCGGCCCGGACTCTCCGCGCCGGGGTTTTATTGTCATACCGTCCCGTTCTCGGGGCGCGCTGTTCGAGGTGAGGGGGCGAGGCCCCGTCGCAAACGCCCGAAAGGGGACCGAAGGACGCGGGTAGAAAAGGAAAGACTGAAATGTTCGCAGTCCTCAAGACCGGCGGCAAGCAGTACAAAGTTCAGGCGGGCGATATGCTCCGCGTGGAAAAACTGGCTGCAGACGCTGGCGAAACCGTTCAATTCAATGACGTTCTGATGATCGGTGGCGATGCCCCCGTCGTTGGTGCTCCGTTTGTGTCCGGCGCCGCCGTGCAGGCGGAAGTGGTCGAACAGATCAAAGGTGACAAGGTCATCAAGTTCGTCAAGCGTCGTCGTAAGCACTCCTCCAAGCGTACTGTCGGTCACCGTCAGAAGCTGACCCTGGTCAAGATCACCGAGATCCTGTCCTCCGGTGCGGATGCCTCCGGCGTCAAAGCGGCAACCGGTAAAGGCGATGCAGCACCCGCTGCCAAAGCCGCGCCGAAAGCCAAGGCTGCCAAAGCCGCTGCCCCCGCAGCTGCTGCCGGTTCCGACGATCTGACCCAGCTGACCGGTGTTGGCCCTGCCGCCGCCAAGAAGCTGGAGGCCGCTGGCCTCACCACCTTCGCTCAGATCGCAGCCTTGTCTGAAGACGACATTGCTGGTATCGACGCCGTCAAGATCAAACCCGAGTGGGTTGAGCAGGCCAAAGAGCTGGCTCAAGGCTAAGGAGAGACAAGAATGGCACATAAAAAAGCTGGCGGTTCGTCCCGTAACGGTCGCGACTCCGCAGGTCGTCGTCTTGGCGTGAAACTTTATGGTGGTCAGTCTGCAATCGCGGGCAACATCATCGTGCGTCAGCGCGGCACCAAGTTCTGGCCGGGCGAAGGCGTTGGTATTGGCAAAGATCACACCATCTTTGCGACCGCCAACGGCAACGTGACCTTCCACAAGGGCCTCAAGGGCCGCACCTTTATTTCGGTTCTCCCGGCGGCGGAGGCCGCTGAGTAAACCGAACCCAAAGGGTAATAAAATCTTCAGGGGGATCGGTTAAAAGACCGGTCCCTCTTTTCGTTTCTGGATGGACCTGTCGGATCGTACCGCAAGTGCGTGAAAACGCGACTTGTTTCCCATTCCGGCACTTCCCATCTCATTGGCAAGGGGATGGAGGAGCAAAGTCCCAGTCTTGCCGCAGTTTGAGTTTTTTGAGGAGGAGCGTGGTCATGGGTTTGGATCAGGCAGATCGGCAAACCATCATCGAGGCAGATCGTTTTGATCTGCGGCCGCTGCGGCCGTCGGATGCGGGTTTGATCGAACATTATGCAGGGGACGCGCGGGTCGCCAAGATGACAGCGCCGATCCCGCATCCCTATCCCCCCGGCGCGGCAGAAGCCTATGTCAGCCGGGCGATGGAGGCTGCGCAGGGCGAATTCATCTGGGCGATGGATGGCACCAAGGACGGCAGTCCCGAGCTGATGGGGGTGATTTCCCTGAAATCCATGGACCGCAACCAGTCCGAGGTCGGCTACTGGGTGGCGCCGCCGTTCTGGAACACCGGGCTGGCCTCCAAGGCGGTGCAATTGCTGGTCGAAGCCAACCCCTTGGGGGATGCGACCATGTTCGCCAGCGTGTTTCAGGACAATCCGGCGTCGGCGCGGGTTCTGGCGCATTGCGGGTTCGAATACCTGGGCGATGCGGAGGATTTCTCTGTCGCGCGCAACGCCAATGTCCCGACCTGGACCTACAGCCGCAAGCTGTAACCCCGCGGTCAGCCGGCGACAGACATCGCGGACGCGCTGATGCGGGTCCGCGTTTTTTATGGTCTGCTTTCTGTCGACCGCTACGGGCCGCGCCACCAACACAGACGCAGGGTTGAGCCATCCCCTTAATTCAAGTATTGGCGATCCAACTCGAACACAGAGGCCTACTCATGAAATTCCTCGATCTGGCAAAGGTCTACATTCGCTCCGGCGCCGGCGGGAACGGTTGCGTCAGCTTTCGGCGCGAGAAATACATCGAATACGGTGGCCCCGATGGCGGTGACGGCGGCAAGGGCGGCTCGGTTTGGGCCGAGGCCGTGGATGGGCTGAACACGCTTATCGATTTCCGCTATCAGCAGCATTTCTTTGCAAAAAACGGCCAGTCCGGCATGGGGCGCCAGCGCTCCGGCAAGGACGGGGACGAGATTGTACTGCGGGTGCCGGTGGGCACCGAGATCCTCGACGAGGATGAAGAAACGGTGCTGGCGGACCTCACAGAGGTCGGCGAACGCGTGCTGCTCGCCAAGGGCGGCAACGGTGGCTTTGGCAACCTGCACTTCAAATCCTCCACCAACCAGGCGCCGCGCCGCGCCAACCCCGGTCAGGAGGGCGTCGAGCGCACCATCTGGCTGCGGCTGAAGCTGATCGCGGATGCGGGGCTTTTGGGATTGCCGAATGCGGGCAAGTCGACGTTCCTGTCGTCCACATCGAACGCGCGGCCCAAGATTGCCGATTATCCCTTCACCACGCTGCACCCGAACCTCGGGGTGGTGGGGATTGATAACACTGAATTTGTGATGGCGGATATTCCCGGCCTGATCGAAGGCGCGCATGAAGGCCGCGGCATCGGTGACCGCTTTCTGGGCCATGTGGAACGCTGCGCGGTGTTGCTGCATCTGGTCGACGGCACGTCCGAGACCGTGGCCGAGGACTACCGCACCATCATCAACGAGCTTGAGGCCTATGGCGGCGAACTTGCCGACAAGCCCCGGGTGACAGCCCTGAACAAGATCGACGCGCTGGATGACGAGGAACGTGCCGAGGCGCGTGCCGCACTTGAGGCCGAGGTGGGCGCACCGGTGCGGATGATGTCCAGCGTCAGCCGCGAGGGTCTTGACGAGGTGCTGCGGGCCGTACGGGCCGAGATCGACGATGACCGCCTGCGGATCAAACAGGCGGAGGCGTCCGAGGAGGAGGACACCCCTTGGCAGCCCTGAACACGGCGCGTCGTGTCGTCATCAAGATCGGCTCTGCGCTGCTGGTGGATCGCACCAGCGGCGCGTTGCGGCAGGACTGGCTCCTGTCGCTGGCGCAGGATGTCGCGCGCCTCAAAGAGCAGGACAAGGATGTGATCCTCGTGTCCTCGGGATCGATTGCGCTGGGGCGCGGTGCATTGGGCCTGCCGCGTGCCGATCTGCCGCTGGAGCAATCGCAGGCCGCCGCTGCCGTAGGCCAAATCCGCCTCGCGCGCGCCTATGAGGAGGCGCTGGCCCCGCATGGCATCACCACCGCGCAGGTATTGGTGACACTGGAGGATAGCGAAAACCGCCGCCGTTACCTCAATTCCCGCGCCACGCTGGAGACCCTGATCGGGCTGGGCGCGGTGCCCATCGTCAATGAAAACGACACCATCGCCACCGACGAGATCCGCTATGGCGACAATGATCGCCTTGCGGCGCAGGTCGCGGTGACGGTGGAGGCAGATGTCTTGATCCTGCTGTCGGATGTGGACGGGTTCTACAGCGCCAATCCGGCGCTTGATCCCCACGCCAAGCGGTTTGATCGCATCGAAACCATCACGCCCGAAATTGAGGCGATGGCGGGTGACGGGGTCTCTGGCCTGTCCAAGGGCGGCATGATCACCAAACTGCTGGCGGCCAAGATGGCGACCGCCGCGGGCTGTGCCATGGCGATCACCGAAGGCTCGGTGATGTCGCCGGTTGCTGCGCTCGACGCGGGTGCGCCCTCGACGTGGTTCACCGCCCAAGGGGATCCGCAGGTGGCGCGCAAACGCTGGATCGCCGCGATGAAGACCCGCGGTGTGATCACCGTGGACGAGGGCGCCGCCAAGGCGCTGCAAAATGGAAACAGTCTGCTGCCCGCTGGGGTGCGTCATGTGGAGGGTGACTTTGGCCGCGGGGATCCGCTGGCCATCCTCGGCCCAGACGGGCGCAAACTGGGGCAGGGGCTCAGCCGGTATACGGCAGAGGAAGCCCGCGCCATCCAGGGGCATCGCTCCGCTGACATCGAGGACATCCTCGGCTATGCGGGGCGCGCGGCCTTGATCCATCGGGATGACATGGCGCTTTGATCCTGTCATTCTGAGCATGCGAGATTTCCCATCGCCGCGCGACGTGGCGGTGCGGCTCGGACCCCGCCTGGGGAAACAAAGGGCAAAGACATGAAAGATCTGGAAAATATTCCCGCGTTGATGACAGACATCGGCACGCGCGCCAAAGCGGCTGCGCAACAGCTCGCCACCGCTAGCGCGGCACAGAAAGAACAGGCACTGACCGCTGCCGCAGATGAAGTCTGGGCCAAGCGCGAGGACATTATCGCCGCCAATGCCAAGGATCTGGAGTTTGGTCGCGACAAGGGGCTGTCCTCTGCGATGATGGACCGGCTGATGCTGGATGAGGCGCGTATTCAGGGTATCGTCGATGGGTTGCGCGCAGTTGCTGCGCAGGACGACCCCGTCGGTGCGGTGATGGAAGAATGGACGCAGCCCACCGGCCTGCGTATCCAACGTGTGCGCACCCCGCTTGGGGTGATCGGCGTGATCTATGAAAGCCGCCCCAATGTGACCGCGGACGCGGGCGCGCTATGCCTCAAATCCGGCAACGCGGTGATCCTGCGCGGCGGCTCTGAGAGCCTGCATTCGGCGCAGGCAATCCATGGCTGTCTGGCCGCCGGGCTGCGGGCTGCGGGTCTACCCGAGGACGCCGTGCAACTGGTGCCGACCCGTGATCGCGCGGCGGTGCAGGAGCTTTTGACCATGACCGACTACGTGGATGTGATTGTTCCGCGTGGCGGCAAGGGGCTGGTCGGGCTGGTGCAACGCGAGGCCCGCGTGCCGGTCTTTGCCCATCTCGAGGGCATCGTACACATCTACATCGACAAACACGCCGACCGCAAAAAGGCGATCGATGTGGTCCTGAACGCCAAGACCCGGCGCACCGGTATTTGCGGCGCTGCGGAATGCCTGCTGATCCATCAGGATGTGGCCGAGACCATCGGCAAGGACGTGCTGGAGCTACTCGCCATGGGCGGGGTCGAAATCCACGCCGAAGAGGGCCTGCCCGGCCCGGACAGCATGCAGGTCGCCACGTCCGAGGATTGGGGCAAGGAATACCTCGATGCGATTATTGCCGCCAAGAAAGTGGCAAGCATCGACGAGGCGATTGCCCATATCCGCAGCTATCACTCGGCCCACACCGATTGCATCATCACCGAGGATGACGCAGCCGTGGCGCAATTCTTTGCGGAGCTGGACAGCGCCATCCTGATGCACAATGCCTCCACCCAGTTTGCCGATGGCGGCGAGTTCGGCATGGGGGCGGAGATCGGCATTGCCACCGGCAAGATGCATGCCCGTGGTCCGGTGGGGGCAACGCAGCTGACCAGTTTCAAATATCTGGTCCGCGGCGACGGCACCGTGCGCACCTAACAGGCGGAAGCGCCTTAAAAGCCAACAACGCCGCGGCAGACTGCGCGGCGTTGTTCAACGTTTCAGACAAGCCTCCCGCGCAAGAGGCGGGGCATCGGCCTAGAAGCTGATCGAGACCTTGTCGACGGTCTGATCGAAACTCACCCGCCGTCCGGCCTCGCGCGCCGCTTCCGGCAGCAGGGCAAACTGGATCAGGGCCGGTGTGATCTCGGCACTGTGGTCCTGGCCGCTCAAGCCCGACCAGAGCGTCTCGTCGACATTGATCTTGCGCCCTTCGCCCACCACGGTCCAGCTGTCGCTGCTGCGCAGGATCTGCACGGTGCCGCCATAGGGCAGGGCGGTTTCCAGGCACAGCGCCGCCAGAAAGGCCATGCGGACCTCGCGCCGTGCGGCCGCCCCGTCGGAGGACCAGTTGTACTTGATCCGCCCGCCCTTGCTGACATCGGCGAGCACGCTTTCGACTTCTGCGCGGCCCAGTTCCTGTTCACCGGCAGCGCCAAAGGCGACCCGGAAGAAACGGATGCGGGCATTGGCGTTGTTGACGCTGTCCGAGATCAGTTCCAACTCCGGGCCGTCCAACGTGTTGGACATGCCCAGCAGCTCCAGGCCGTTGTTGATGGCCCCCACAGGGCTGATCAGATCGTGACAGATCCGAGAGCCTACCAATGCGGCCAAATTGGCGTTATCTACACCCATAACTTTCCTCCAATAGGGTCATCCCGATATGAACGACCTCAACGCGATCCTGGCCCCCGGCATGTTTGTGCGCCATCCCGATCACCCGGAGTGGGGCGTCGGGCAGGTGCAGTCAAACGTGGGCGGCAAGATCACAGTCAATTTTCCCGACCAGGGCAAAGTCGTCTTTGACGGTGCGCGCGTTGCCCTTGTTCCAGTCTTTGATCCGTAAAAACGGTTTATGAAAGGTTAACCAATCACAGACAAGTGTGCATATATCTTGCGCGCGAACATGCCGATGGGCTATTTGCCCGCCACAGATCAGGGGTAGAACAGACTTATGCACGATGGCGCGCCGCAATTCACCGTAAGGATTGCCGAAACGGACGAGGACCTCAGAGCCGCGCAGGCGCTGCGCTACGAGGTTTTTGTGCGCGAACTCGGCGGCAGTGGCGATCTCGTGGACCACGAGGCCGGGCTGGAACAGGACAAGTTCGACCCGTATTTCGATCACATGCTGGTCAGCGACACCAGCACCGACGAGGTGGTCGGCGTGTACCGGCTGTTGCGCAGCGATCAGGCTGCGGCGCTGGGGCAGTTCTACTCCGAAGACGAATACGACCTGACCCCGCTGCGTCAGTCCGGGCGCAGGCTGCTGGAGCTTGGGCGCTCCTGCCTGCACCGCGACTACCGTGGCGGCATGGCCATGTTCCACCTCTGGAACGGTCTGGCGGAGTATGTGGCCGCGCATGACATCGAGGTGCTGTTTGGCGTCGCGTCCTTCCACGGCACCGATCCCGCCGCGCTGGCACAGCCGCTGTCGATGCTGAACGCCAACCATCTGGCGCCCGAGGATCTCCGGGTGCGGTCGACCCGCTATCAGTCGATGGATCTGCTGCCGCCAGAGCAGATCGACCGGCGCAGCGCGATGCTGGAGACCCCGGCGCTGATCAAGGCCTATCTGCGGCTCGGGGGCTTTGTGGGCGATGGCGCGTTTGTCGATCATGACTTCAACACCACCGATGTGTGCCTGATCCTCGATACCGCGCGGATGAATGCGCGTCAGAGCCGGATCTACACCCGGGGCAGCAGCGCGGAATGAGCGTCAGCTGGAACAGCGATACTCCACCGGACACGATGACACTGTCCGGGCGCGACTGGATGCGTGCCTTGCGGCGCGGCGTGCCGCTGGCGGTGTTGATCTTTGGCGGGCTGGTGCTGTTGCTGTTGATCCGGCTGGTCGAACGCCCGCTGTGTGGCCTGCATCGGCCAGTCAGCCCCGCGATCACGATGTTTGTCTGCCGCAACGCCTTTCGCATCCTCGGTCTGTCCTTCAAGGCGACAGGCGCCCCGATGTCGCAGCCCGGGATCGTGGTGGCAAACCATACCTCCTGGCTCGACATATTTGCACTCAACGCCACCAAGCGGATCTATTTCGTGTCGAAATCCGAGGTCGCCGCATGGCCCGGGATCGGCTGGCTGGCACGGGCCACCGGCACGGTGTTCATTGATCGCGACCGGTCTCAGGCCAGCGCGCAGAAAACCCTTTTTGCCGAGCGGCTGAAAGCCGGGCACAAGCTGCTGTTCTTCCCGGAAGGGACCTCCACCGACGGCTTGCAGGTGCTGCCCTTCAAGACCACGCTGTTTGCCTCTCTGTTTGACGCGGATCTGCGGGATCGGCTCCATGTGCAGCCGGTTTCGGTGGTCTTTCACGCACCCGATGGCGCTGATCCGCGTTACTACGGCTGGTGGGGGGATATGGAATTTGGCCCGCATGTGTTGAAGGTTCTCGCCACACGCGCCCCCGGGCGGGTGGAACTGCGTTATCACAGCCCGCTGGCGGTGCGCGACTTTGCGGATCGCAAGTCACTGGCCCGCGCCTGTGGCGACATCGTGCGCGCCGGACATCAGGCCCTGCGCAGGGATGTGCTGGAACAGCGTTGATGCCGCGCTTTTGCGCTTGCGCTGCTGCCCAAGCTGGCTTATACGCGCGCCATCGAACCCGCAGGCGGGGTTTGGCCTGTCCAGGGGAGACATCCCTGACAGACCGCCGGTTGGAGGCATCCGCTTCTGAACCCCCGCCGAGGATTAAACCGGAAAGGATAGAATAGCATGGCTCTTCCCGAGTTCTCCATGCGTCAGCTGCTGGAAGCTGGCGTTCACTTTGGTCACCAGACTCAGCGCTGGAACCCGCGCATGTCGCCCTTCATCTACGGCGCGCGCAACGGCATCCACATCATGGACCTCACCCAGACCGTTCCGATGCTGGATCAGGCGCTGAACGCGATCCGTGAAACCGTTGCCAAGGGTGGCCGCGTTCTCTTTGTTGGCACCAAGCGTCAGGCCGCAGCGCCGATCGCCGAAGCCGCAGAGAAATCCGCGCAGTATTACATGAACCACCGCTGGCTCGGCGGCACGCTGACCAACTGGAAAACCGTGTCCCAGTCGATCAACCGTCTGAAAGAGATCGACGAGCGCATGGCAGCCGGCGCCGAAGGCCTGACCAAGAAAGAGCGTCTGGGCATGGAACGCGACCAGCAGAAGCTGCAAGCCTCGCTCGGCGGCATCCGCGACATGGGCGGCATCCCGGATCTTCTCTTCGTCATCGACGTGAAGAAAGAATCCCTGGCGATTGCCGAAGCCAACAAGCTGGGCATCCCGGTTGTGGCCATCGTCGACACCAACTGCTCCCCGGAAGGTGTGGACTACATCATCCCCGGCAACGATGACGCGGCGCGTGCGATCTCGCTCTACTGCGATCTCGTATCCCGTGCGGCTCTGGACGGCATGTCCGCCCAGCTTGGCGCGGCCGGTGTTGACCTTGGTGCCTTGGAAGAAGCACCGGTCGAAGAAGCCGTCGCGGAAGAGGCCGCTGAGGCCTGATCCGACAGCCTGTCATCGATTTGACATGCGGGGCAGGGTAGACCTGCCCCAAACCGCATTTGACTTGAGGAGAGCCCAAGATGGCAATCACTGCAGCAATGGTGAAAGAACTGCGCGAATCCACCGGCGCAGGCATGATGGACGCGAAAAAAGCACTGGTCGAAAACGACGGCGACATGGAAGCTGCCGTTGACTGGCTGCGCACCAAGGGCCTCGCCAAAGCGGCCAAGAAATCCGGCCGTACCGCCGCAGAAGGCCTGGTGGCCGTGGTCGTCGACGGCGGCAAAGGTGTTGCTGTCGAGGTGAACTCCGAAACCGACTTCGTCGCGAAAAACGGCGAATTCCAGGAGATGGTCGCCGGCATCGCCAAGGCAGCCCTGTCCGTGGACACCGTCGAAGCGCTGGCCGAAGCCGATCTGGGTGGCAAATCCGTTGCCAACACCCTGACCGACAAGATCGCCACCATCGGCGAGAACATGACCCTGCGTCGCATGGCGAAGCTGGAAGGTGAAACCGTCGTGTCCTACGTGCACAACGCGGCCACCGACGGCATGGGCAAAATCGGCGTTCTGGTCGCACTGACCGGCGGCGATGAAGCCATCGGCAAGCAGGTCGCGATGCACATCGCAGCCGTGAACCCGGCGGCCCTGTCCGAGGCGGACATGGATCCGGCGCTGGTCGAGAAAGAGCGTCAGGTTCAGATCGACATCGCCCGCGAATCCGGCAAGCCGGAGCAGGTCATCGAAAAGATGATCGACGGTCGCATGAAGAAATTCGTCGCCGAATCCACCCTGCTGAACCAGCAGTTCGTGGTGAACCCGGACCTGACCGTGGAAGCCGCAGCCAAGGAAGCGGGCGCCACCATCACCGGCTTCATCCGCGTTGAGGTTGGCGAAGGCATCGAAGTCGAAAAAGAAGACTTCGCAGCAGAAGTGGCCAAAGCCGCTCAGGGCTAAGCCCGGCTCCACTGCCAAGATCTTGCCCCCCGGTGCCTCTGTGCGCCGGGGGTTTTTCGTTTTGGGCGCTCGTCGGACGCCCAAGCCACGGGCAGAGCGGCACGCAACAATGCCCGCTGAGCGCGGGGTCCGTCCTGGTGACGTATGACGTTAGATGTGTGGAATATCTCCGGTCGTTGGCATGGAACAATACACACCAACGACCGGACAGGTCGGAGAGCCCTGTAATTTCAAGGATCGTTTCCCGTAGTTCCCAGGCTAAGCCACCACTCACGGAACGCCTAGATTATGTCGTTTTAACGCATAAGGCGAAAGTCTTGATTTCCTTACCTCTTCGCGTGTGTACTTCAGGGAAGGATCAACAAAACGTCGTAAAAATGTTGCCTCTGGCGGATCGGTTCCGGATCGGGTGACGGGGCGAATCCTCAGGTCACGACGGCATACATCTGATTGTGCAGCGCCGCCTTCAGCACCGCCTGCGCCGTGGTCTCCACGCAGAGGGATTCGCGCGCCAGCCGCAGATGTTTTTCGATGGTTGCAGGTGTCAGCCCCATCAGGATCGCGATGTCCTGCGTGGTCTTGCCATCGCCCACCCATTGCAGCACCTCGCGCTGCCGTTTGGTCAGCCCCCGATTGGGCGCATGATAGGGCAGGGTAAGGATCTTCAGATGCGCAACATTGTTCATCAGCAGGATGTCCTGCCCATGCGCCTCCCAGATTTCATCAACCGCATCCTGGGTCAGATCCCGCCGCGCGGTCAGGGCGATCGCGCCTTTGAACCGCTGCGTGGCCGAGTTGAAACTGATGGTGTAGCCGGCCTTCACGCCCATCCGCTGATTGAAGTCGTAAACGGCCTGGGTTTTGGGATCCAGCTGCCCGGCACGCGCCATGTCATGGGCGCGGCGCCAGCTGGCAAAGCCCTCGTTGGTGAGCGCCCAGTCCAGCATTGGCGCATCGGCATAGAGCCCCTCGGCAAGGAAGCCGTTGAGATACTCCGGGCTGTGATTGCTCAGGATCACAAAATCGTCCGGATCGCCGAGCGACGTCGCGGTCTTGAACAGTGTGTAGCCGTAGATCAGCCGGTCAAACCCGTAGCGGCCCATCTGGTTGACATGGGCATGCCACAGCTCCTCCATGGTCTTGAACTGGGTCAGACGGTGGAGATAGTCGCTCAGTGTCATGACACTTCCCGGCTGGCATGGTGCTGCAGCAAGGCGTCGATCGCCATCAGATAGCCAAAGGCGCCAAAGCCGCAGATCTGCCCCAGCGCCGCGCGCCCGATGTAGGAGGTATGGCGAAACGTCTCGCGCGCATGGATGTTGGATAGGTGAACTTCGACCGTGGGCACCTCGACAGAGTAGATGGCATCCATCAGCGCGATCGAACTGTGGGTATAGGCCCCGGCGTTCAGCACGATGCCGTCATATTTGCCCTTGGCCGCATGGATCTGGTCGAGCAGGTCCCCTTCGTGATTCGACTGGTAGCAGGCGACCTCCAGACCGGCTTGTTCCCCATGCTGGCGACAGGCATCTTCGACCATCGCCAACGTCTGTGACCCGTAGACCTCCGGCTGCCGGGTGCCCAGCAGGTTCAGGTTCGGGCCATTGAGGATCAATACGCTCTTCATCATCTGTCCTTTCTAGATCACGCCAGGGCGCTTGCCTGATCCGGAAGACAGGCCTGGCGTTCCGGCGGTGCGACACCACACATAGCCTGAGTTTTTCGGGGCGTCGCGGTGAAAAACCAGTCTCTTCCCCCAGTCATGCGCGCATTGTCGGTGAGGTCAAGATCAGTGCACTACGTGAAAAACAAATGCAGACCAAACATCTACCCGAGCCGGGGCCGGCCTCGGCGCGGGTCAGAGCGGGGCGTTGGCCTGCGCCAGAGCCTGCCTCCCGAGTGAAACAGCTACAATTGCGCACGTATTGCCTGAGGCTGGTAATAGATTGGCAAACCTCCCGTCAGAGACTCGCACCCGTGAACCGCAGGTGACGTGCGCCTGTGGTCCTGAGACATCACTGGGGGTGAATATGGCACAAGAGGAATGGCTCAACCGGCGGCCACATGGGGATGGCGTGGTGGAGTTGCAACTGGGCCATGCGCCTGAGAACCGGCTGACGGCCGCGTTCCTGCGCGACTTTCAGACCGAGATCATGGCCCTGTCCCGGGACGACAGCGTGCGCGCGCTGCTGCTGACAAGCCCGTTCAAGGATTTCTGCACCGGTTTGCCAGCAGGCGCAGAGCATCCCGACGCGGAACTGAACGCCGCCTTTCTGGCGCTCTACGCAAGCCCAAAGCCGGTGGTGACGGCCTGTGCCGGGCTCTGTTCCGGTGCCGGCATGTTCTTTGTTCTGGCCAGCGACATCCGGGTCGCCCACGCACGGGCCGGGTTCGAACTGTCGCAGGTCCAGCAAGGCCAGGGGTATTCGGCAGCGCTTATGGAAATTGCCCGTGCGTCCCTGGACACCAATACCCAGCGGCGCCTGATGCTGACCGGGCAACGCCTGGGTCCGATCGCCGCGCGCAATGCGCAGATCATCGAAATCATCGCCGATGATCTGGAGGATCTGCACGGCTATGCCCTGAAAGAGGCGCGCAAATGTGCAAGCTTGCCTCCGGCCACCTATGCGGAGATCAAGCGCGACCTGCGCCGGGACACCATCGCCCGGATCGAAACGTGTCTGGACGAGAGCATGTCGACACCGGCCACAGAGAAACGTCTTGTGGGCTAGCGGCCAGACCCAGCTGCGGAGGCGGCCGTGTCAGAAGGCACCCGCCAGCGCAACGGCGCGTCAGGATTACTGCCGCATGCCAACATCGGTACATTTTCGGGAAAGGGGTAAGTGGCGCACCTGATAGGATTCGAACCTATGGCCTCTGCCTTCGGAGGGCAGCGCTCTATCCAGCTGAGCTACAGGTGCGTCTGTCTGCGCGATATACGCGGCTGCTGTACCCTCTGCAATGGAAAAAACACCCGATCCGGCAATTCCTTGTGCTGAATTGGCGCGCGGCGTGGGGGCGGTGGAACCAGCGTTCGAAACGCAAATGGGCGCGCTGTGGCAGAACAGCGCGCAAACCAGATCGGGGACAGGCGACAGGCGTGTGTTAGCCGCGCCAGGTGCGGACGACGCCGCAGTCCATGTGAACGAAGTTCGAGCCGTAGTAGCGACCCACACCGCCAGCCTTGCAAGCCTGTGCGGCCTGCGCCATCTGACCAACCGAACGCGACGCGAGACGCAGATCTGCGGCCTGGCCCTTCATGTGCAAGGAGTTCTTGGCAACACCACGCGAGCGGCTGCGCAGCATCGCGTTGGTCTGCGGGCTGCGGTAACCGGACAACAACAGGTAGGGCTCGTTCACCTCCAGGAGGTTATGCGAGGCCGCCATGATGTCGATGGTGCGCAGATCCATGGACTTGACCTGATCGGTCCGCCAATCGCGCATGAAGTGGTTGATCTCCTTGACCGCATCTTTGATGTATTTGCCATCAATCCAGTAGACCATGTCGAGGCGTTCGCCTGTGCGACCGGAATACATGCGGATGCGGCGGATATCGCCACCTCCGCGGAGGAAGCCTGCTGCCTGGGAGTAGGTGGGGGCGGATGCGACGGTGGTTGCCGCAAATGCCTTCAAGAGTGCTCGACGGGTAAACCCGGTATTTTTTTCTGCCATTGTGATGAGCGTTGTCCCATACGCTTTTGTTTTCACACTGCCCGATATTTGTCGGGAATTTACGCGTTTTGATACGCACAGGCTGTATGGCACAGCGAGAATCGCCTGCCAAGACGGGATTGATCTGTGGCCGGAAAGCACCGGATTTTCGGCAAAATCCCGCGCAGAAGGGGAGGGGCGGGGCGTTTTTCCCCCTCCTGCCGGGGAACAAAACGCCGCTATTGCGGTTTACGGGCACCATTGCGGCCTCAACCACACGGCTGATGCAAATGTGAATGGACTTGCAAGGGGGTCGTTTACCTACAGTCGGTTAGGGTCTATCTGGAACCCTTGCGTTATATCTTGGAGTGTATTGAGAATGTCGCGGCCTTGCGCACCAAAACTTTCGTCCTTTCTCAAAGCGGGGCTGATGGCCTCCGCGTTGGCCGTGTCGCCCCTTTGGGGCAGTGTCTCCCAGGCCTCCACTGCCGGCTTCCGACAGGCGGTTGCGGAAATGGCGTGGGAAGATGCCGATGTCTCCGCGTTCTACCGCGAGAACGGCTTTGAACCGATCTGGACCGCCGACACTGAGGAGGCCCGGGCCCGACGTCAGGCCCTGATGCAGGCGCTGGACGAGGCCGCACAGCACGGTCTGCCCGACATGGCACCGCGCGTGGTCGAATTGACCGAACAGATGCGCGCCGTGCGCTCCACCCGCGATCTGGGCGCCGTCGAAGTTGCGCTGAGCCGCGCGCTTGTGGACTATGCCACCGACCTGCAGACCGGCCTGATCGATACGCCATCCCGCATTGACGACGGCATCGTTCGCAAGAAACACAAGATCGACATGACGGCGCTCCTGCGGGGGATCTCCGAACAGCGGCCGCATGCCTTCCTGCAAAGCCTGGTGCCCGCCTCGGCGCAATACCGGGCGCTGCTGCGCGAGAAACTGCGCCTCGAGGCGCTGCTGGCCGCGGGCGGCTGGGGCGCGTCGGTGCCTGTCCGCAAGATGGAGCCCGGCGACACCGGGGCAGGTGTTGTGGCGCTCCGGGACCGGCTGGTGTCGATGGGATACATGGATCCGACCGCCAGCGCCGCCTATGACTTTGATCTGGAGGACGCCGTGCGGCGGTTCCAGGCAGAGCACGGGCTGGAAGTGGATGGTATCGCCGGCGAGGGCACGCTGAAGGAGCTGAACCGCCCGGTCAGCGACCGGATCAAATCGGTGATGGTCGCGATGGAGCGTGAACGCTGGCTGACGCCGGAGCGCGGCGACCGCCACATCCTCGTCAACCAGACGGATTTCACTGCCAAGATCATCGACAATGGCGAGGTGACCTTTGTCACCCGCTCGGTGATTGGCCGCAACAGCTACGACCGCCGCTCGCCGGAGTTCTCCGACGAGATGGAACATATGGTCATCAACCCGAGCTGGTATGTGCCACGTTCGATCGTGACCAAGGAATATCTGCCGAAGCTGAAGAACAACCCGAACGCCCACAGCTATATCGAAATCACCGACAGCCGGGGCCGGGTGGTGAACCGCAACAATGTGGATTTCACCCAGTTCACCGCGCGCAGCTTTCCCTTTGCCATGCGTCAGCCGCCCAGCAGCCGCAACGCGCTGGGGCTGGTGAAGTTCATGTTCCCCAACAAGTACAACATCTATCTGCATGACACCCCGCAAAAGAGCCTGTTTGGGCGCGAGGTGCGCGCCTTTTCGCATGGCTGTATCCGGCTGCAGAAACCTTTCGAATTCGCCTATGCGCTGCTGGCGCGGCAAACCTCTGATCCGAAACAGTATTTCCACAGCATCCTGAACAGTGGCCGCGAAACCAAGGTGGAGCTTGAGCAGAACGTGCCGGTGCATATCATCTATCGCACCGCCTTTGTCTCCGAAGAGGGGCGCGCCGAATTCCGCCGCGACGTCTACGGGCGTGACGCAAAGATCTGGTCGGCACTGGAACAGGCAGGGGTGGCACTCCCCGGCGTTCAAGGCTAAGTCTCGGGCCAAGGATCCGGTTCAGGAGGGATGGCCCGATGTTCACCATTCGTGAAATTGCCAATGCACTTGGCGCTGAGGCGGCTGGTGCACTCGATCTGACGGTCACCCATGCGGCAGAGCCGCAGGACGCCAAACCGGATGCGCTCGCCATGGCCATGGCGCCGAAATATGCCGATGCGCTGGCGCTTGGAAGCGCCCGTGCCGCGCTGCTTTGGGACGGGGCCGATTGGCAGGGCATGGGGCTGGAGGCGGCGATCTTTGCCACCCGTCCACGCCTGGCGATGGGTGGCGTGACGCGAATGCTCGACCCGGGTCAGGGAGAACAGCCCGGCATCCACCCCTCGGCAGTGATTGATCCGACGGCACAGATCGGCGCCGATGTCAGCATCGGTCCGCTCTGCGTGGTGGGGCCGAATGCACGGATCGGCGAAGGATCGCTGCTTGGCGCGCATTGCTTCATCGGGGCCGATGTGACCATCGGCGCGCAGGCGCATCTGCGGGAAATGGTGTCGATCGGGGCGCGTGTGACCATCGGTGATCGGTTCCGCGCCCAGCCCGGCGCCCGGATCGCGTCGGATGGGTTCTCCTATGTCACCCCAGAGACTTCCGGCGTCGAAAACGCCCGCAAAACACTGGGAGACCAGGGCGAGACCGATGCGCAATCCTGGGTCCGCATACATTCGCTGGGTGCCGTAAGAATCGGAAATGACGTGGAAATCGGCGCCAACTGCACCATCGACAACGGCACCATCCGCGACACCGTGATCGGCAATGGCACCAAGCTCGACAACCAGGTACACATCGGACACAACTGCCGCATCGGCAATGATTGCCTGCTGTGCGGCCAGACCGGGCTGTCGGGGTCTGTCGACATCGGCAACAACGTGGTGCTTGGTGGCCAATGCGGTGTTGCCGACAATCTCTTTGTCGGCGACCGGGTCATCGCCGGGGGCGGCACCAAGATCCTGTCCAATGTTCCCGCGGGCCGCGTGATGATGGGCTACCCGGCGGTCAAGATGGACACGCACACCGAAATCTACAAGGCACAACGCCGCCTGCCGCGGCTGATGCGCGAACTGGACGCGCTGAAAAAGGCTGTTTTCAAATAGCAAAGCAGTCAGTAAACCTCTGCCAAACTTATCTTCCGCAGGAGCCCCTTCATGAGCACGCAGGACAAGGTCATTGCAATCATCGCGGAACAGGCGGTGCTGGACCCCTCGGATGTCACTCTCGACAGCACGCTGGAAGATCTCGGGATCGACAGCCTTGGCCTGGTTGAGAGCATCTTTGCGATCGAAGAGGAATTCGACATCACGATCCCCTTCAACGCCAATGAACCTGAACAGAGCGATTTCGATATTTCAAATGTTGCTGCCATCGTCACCGGCATCGACAAGCTGATCGCCGAAAAGGGCTGATCGCGCCGGACATGGCGGGACAAGAGGATTTGCGATGAAACGCGTTGTGATTACCGGCGCTGGAACCATTAATGCGCTGGGGCATTCCGTCGCCGAGACCCTGACCTCGATGCGCGAGGGGCGCTGTGGCATCGGCGAACTGGAGTTTCGCGACGTAGATCGTCTGGCCATCAAGATCGGCGGCCAAGTCCGTGATTTCGAAGCAGAAGGCCGGTTCAACCGCCAGCAGATGGTGCTCTATGACCGGTTCACCCAATTCACATTGGTGGCCGCGGGCCAGGCGATCCGGCAATCGGGGCTTGAGTTTACCGGCGACCTCGCCGCGCGCTCCGGTGTGGTGCTTGGAACTGCGGGCGGCGGCGTTTCGACCTGGGACGACAACTATCGGTCGGTCTACGAGGACGGCAAGAACCGCGTGCATCCCTTTGTGGTTCCTAAACTCATGAACAACGCGGCCGCCAGCCACGTGTCGATGGAGTATAACCTGAAGGGGCCGAGCTTTACGGTCTCCACCGCCTGCGCCTCCTCCAATCACGCCATGGCCCAGGCGTTTCAGATGGTGCGCAGCGGCATGAGCCCGGCGATGATCACCGGCGGGTCCGAATCCATGCTGTGCTTTGGCGGCGTCAAAGCCTGGGAAGGGTTGCGGGTCATGTCCAAGGACGCCTGCCGCCCCTTCAGCGCCAATCGCAACGGCATGGTCCAGGGCGAAGGTGCCGGGATCTTTGTGTTCGAGGAATATGAACACGCCCGCGCCCGCGGGGCGGAGATCCTCTGCGAGATCGCGGGCTATGCCATGAGTTCCGATGCCGCCGACATTGTCATGCCCAGCAAGCAGGGCGCGGCGCGCGCAATCTCCGGTGCGCTGCGGGATGCACGGATCAACGCCGATGAGGTTGGCTATATCAACGCCCATGGCACCGGCACCGCCGCCAATGACAAGACCGAATGCGCCGCCGTTGCGGACGTGTTTGGGCCGCATGCCGATAACCTTATGATTTCGTCGACAAAATCAATGCACGGGCATCTGATTGGCGGCACCGGCGCGGTGGAGCTTCTGGCATGTATCATGGCGTTGCGGGATGGCGTGGTCGCGCCGACCATCGGCTACGAGGAGCCGGATCCCGAATGCGCCCTGGACGTGGTTCCAAATGAGGCGCGCGAAGCCAAGGTTGATGTGGCGTTGTCGAACGCCTTTGCATTTGGCGGGCTGAACGCGGTGCTTGCGCTGAAACGCGTCTGAGCCATCAGAAAACACCCCCAAAGAAAAACGCCCGCCTGATGCGTCAGGCGGGCGCTTTCACAGTCAGACTATGCGCGGTTACTGCTTGACCACGTCCACGGCGTTGAAGCCGGCGGTAAAGCCGTTCAGCGACATCGGCACCGACACCGTGGTATCCGGCGAAGGCGCCGGGCGCAGGCTGAAGATCGCCTCGTTGCCCTGTTTGAACGCGTTGATGTCTGCTTCGGTCAGGCCGATCTGCGCCACGCAGCCGGCGGAATTGCAGAACGAGAAGTTGTAGCGCTTGCCGGGGGCGCCGTCGACCGAGACCGTCAGGCCGGCCGGCAGCAGCGTTTCCAGCGGCGCAATCACCGTGGCACCCGCAACCGCGAGACCGCCACCGGACTGATCGATGCGGAACAGCGAAACCTCGGCCACCGGGCCGCCTTCCTCATCCAGCAGCACCTGGAGCAGCGAGCAGGGGTCTTCGCCCGAGTCGGTGCGCACACAGGCGAGGTCCCAATCTCCGAATTTCTCTTTCGAATAGCGCTGCCCCACCCGAAGCGCCGCATCCGCGGGCGTGCCCAGATCCAGCAGCTGGTCCGCAGTGGCTGCGGGCGCCTCTGCATCTTGCTCTGCGGTGTCCGCAGTCTGATCGGCTGTGTCCTGATCCGTCGTCTCTTGCGCTACCAGCGGCGAGGCCGCGAGGAGAAGTGCAAGAGAGACCGAGCTGAGGGATTTCAACATGAATGCCTCTTCTGTTTGAAACTGTCTTCGCCATGTAACATGACCACCTGCATGTGTCAGGGGAATAACGCCCGTTTCGCTTGCAAATACCTGAAATCCGCCGATGTTCGCGCGCGGCGTGGGGCGCGCGGGGCAACGACGCGCCCCCAAACGCGACAGAATGACGAAAAAGGGGGCCGAAGCCCCCTTTTACGTACACATCTCCCCGTCGGACTGGCCGACTTAGTTATTAATCAGAACGTTACGAGCGAAATCCTCATCGGTCAACATGCAATGAGAAAAAAATCGCGTATCTTCGCCAGCGCGCCATTTTGCGCTTTTATTGCGAAAGCCCTGTGACAGGGGTGGCGATTTCAGGAAGATCAACTGGAGGCCCGCCAATAGCGCTGATCGGGCGAACTGGCTGTCGCGAGGCGCCCCGCAAAAAAATGGCCGTGCACTAAGGCACGGCCAGTCTGACAGGGAGGAAATGTCCGTCAGTTCAACCGCATTCGAACCAACGGGCAAGTTCACGCTGGCACATAAAGGTTAACATTGTATTTTTGTTCCATAACCGGCTTTAGGAGTTCTGACCGAATGCCAAAGGAATTGTTTATTGGAGGGGGCGGTGCAGACTATGGCGACGCGCAGCACCTGCAACTTCGTTACGCCAATCGGCACGGGTTGATCGCCGGGGCCACCGGCACCGGGAAAACCGTTACACTTCAAATTCTTGCAGAGAGTTTCTCAAACCAGGGCGTGCCCGTCATCCTGGCCGATGTCAAAGGCGATCTGTCGGGACTGGCCAAAGCCGGCAGCGCATCGGCGGAGCTGCACGACGCGTTTGTTAAAAGAGCGCAAAAAATTGGATTTACCGCGTTTGACTATCACGACGTGCCCGTGACCTTTTGGGATCTGTTCGGGCAGCAGGGTCATCCGGCGCGCACGACGATCGCCGAAATGGGCCCGCTGCTGCTGGGGCGGCTGCTGGAACTGAGCGACGCGCAGGAGGGCATCCTGAATATCGCCTTTCGCCTCGCCGATGAACAGGGTCTGCCACTGCTGGATCTGAAGGATCTGCAAGCCCTGCTGGTCTGGGTCGGGGAAAACCGGGACGCGCTGTCGCTGCGCTACGGCAATGTCTCCACCGCCTCGATCGGCGCGATCCAGCGGCGGTTGCTTGTGCTGGAAAACCAGGGTGGTGCCGACATGTTTGGCGAACCGGCGCTGGACCTCAAGGACCTGATGCGCCGGGACGACACCGGCCGCGGCATGGTCAATATCCTCGCCGCTGACAAGCTGATGGCGGCGCCGAAGCTCTATGCCACCTTCCTGCTGTGGCTGCTGAGCGAATTGTTCGAAACCCTGCCGGAGGTGGGCGATCCGGACAAACCGGAGCTGGTGTTTTTCTTCGACGAAGCACATCTGCTGTTTGAAGACGCGCCCAAGGCGCTGGTCGACAAGGTGGAGCAGGTGGCGCGGCTGATCCGCTCCAAGGGGGTCGGGGTCTATTTCGTGACCCAATCGCCGGATGACATTCCCGAAGATATCCTCGGGCAGCTCGGCAACCGAATTCAGCATGCGTTGCGGGCCTTTACCGCGCGCGACCGCAAGAAGCTGAAACTGGCCGCCGAGACCTATCGCGAAAACCCGCGGTTCTCGACCGAGGATGCCATCCGCGATGTTGGCGTTGGCGAGGCGGTCACCTCGCTGCTGGAGAAAAAGGCGGTGCCGGGAATCGTTGAGCGCACGCTGATCCGCCCGCCCTCCAGCCAGTTGGGGCCAATCACACCGGCGGAACGGGCAGAGGTTCTGCGCCAATCCCCCATGTCGGGGAAATATGACGCCCCGGTTGATCGAAACTCGGCCTATGAAATCCTGATGGCGCGCGCCAGTACCGCTGCAACAGAGGCCGCCGATGCAGAAGACCAGGCCGAGCATGCGCCCGATCCAATGGTGCGGGAGTTCAATGCAGCGCGGCGCTACAGCGGCAGCCGGGTGGGGCGGTCCTCTGCCCGCCGGATCGGGGGCGCCGACACGATCGCCTCTGCCATGTCGGAGGCGGTCATCAAGGAGTTGAAGAGCACAACCGGCCGCCGCATCGTGCGCGGCATTCTGGGCGGATTGTTCAAGGGACGCTGAGACACTGCCATCCCCGAAGAAAAACGCCGCCCCGATGAGGCGGCGTTTATTGTTACTTTTCAGGGATCAAGCCGCGTGGGCTAAACCTCAGCACCAGGAGCAGAACCAGCCCCATGGTAAACAGACGCATATGCGCCGCGCTCTCCAGCAGATGCGCGCGCAGGCCGCTGTCCTCCGCCATGCCGGCGGTGACAACTTCGATCAGCAGCACGCCGAGGGGTTCAACCTTGATCCAGAGGAACCACACCAGCAGCCCGCCCAGCACCGCGCCGAAATTGTTGCCGGAGCCACCCACGATCACCATCACCCAGATCAGGAAGGTGAACCGCAGCGGGTTGTAGGTCCCGGGGGTCAGCTGACTGTCGAGCGTGGTCATCATCGCACCGGCCACACCGCAGATGGCAGAGCCGAGGATGAAGATCTGCAAATGACGCCGGGTGACATGTTTGCCCATGGCATTTGCGGCCGTCTCATTGTCGCGGATCGCGCGCATCATCCGGCCCCACGGGCTCTTGAGCGCCATCTGCGCCATCCACAACAGCACCAGCAGCACCACGGTGAACAGCAGCGCATAGCCCAGCTTGACGTAAAGCGTGGAGGCGGTGGTGGCGTCAAAGCCCCAGGACGCCGCCCGTTCGACAAAGGCGGGATCGTTTTGCAGATCGACCTCATAAGGCAGCGGCCGGGGCAGGCCGACCACGTTCTTGACGCCCCGCGACAGCCAATCCTCGTTCTTGAGCACCGCAAGGATGATCTCGGCAATGCCGAGGGTGGCGATCGCCAGATAGTCCGAGCGCAACCCCAGCGCGGTCTTGCCGATCACCCAGGCCGCGCCCGCAGCCAGGAGCCCGCCAACCGGCCAGGCCAGAAGCACCGGCAGTCCGAGGCCACCGATATTGCCCTCCAGCGCGGGATTGATGTCCTCGATCGCCTCGACACCCGGGTCAAGCATGGCCCGGTAGAGGACAAATCCCAGGATGAGAATGGCCAGCATCGCCACCGTCCGCACCCGCCCCGCCGGCAGTTTCTGATAGGCGACGATGGTGGCGGCAATGGTCGCCGCACCGAGGATCAATGCAACCACGATCCGCTGACCGCCAGCCTCCCAGGCCCCCGGCGTTGCCGGCATCGAGGTCAGCACCACGGCCAGACCACCAAGCGCGGTGAAGCCCATGATGCCGACGTTGAACAGCCCGGCAAAACCCCATTGCAGGTTTACACCAAGCGCCATGATCGCTGAGATCAGACCCATGTTGAGAATGGTCAGCGACGAATTCCACGACCCGGAGAACACGCCTGCGGCGGTGGTGGTTCCTTCGAGCACCAGCAGCACGCCAACGGCAACAAACAGAAGCGTATGTTTCATCGTATCGTTCATACCGCTTTCCCCTTGAAGATGCCGGTGGGTTTGAACAGGAGCACGATCACCAGGATCGCGAAGGACACCGCGAATTTGTAGTCGGTGCTCAGCAGCTGCGCGAGCCCGTCAGGCTCCAGGCTTTCCGGCAGGACATAGCCTGCAACCTTTTTCCAGGCGTAGGTGATCATCACCTCGCTCATAGCGATGACAAAACCGCCGGCGATCGCGCCCAGCGGATTGCCAAGCCCCCCGACGATCGCAGCCGCAAAGATGGGCAGCAACAGCTGGAAATAGGTGAACGGTTTGAAGGACTTATCAAGACCGTAAAGCGTACCGGCAATGGTGGCCAGCGCTGCCACGATCAGCCAGGTGATCATCACCACGCGCTCCGGGTTGATGCCGGACAACAGCGCCAGATCCTCATTGTCGGAATAGGCGCGCATGGATTTGCCGGTGCGGGTCTTGTTCAGGAACCAGAACAACAGCGCCACAACGATTATCGCGGTCACCAGGGTGATCCCCTGCGAGGTCTTGATCGCAAGCCCTTCATCGAGGCCGGTCATCTGCTTGAACGTGCGGGCCTTGATGATGAAACGCTCGCCATCCGAGAACCGCTGATCGCCGGGGCCGATGATGAAACGCACCAGGCCGTTCATCATGAACATCACGCCAAGCGAGACCATCACGAACACCACAGGTTTTGCCTTCTGCTGGCGATAGAAGCGGAACACGGCACGGTCGGTGCCGACCACAAGCGCCATGGTGATGGCGATGCCAAAGGGCAGGGCCAGCAAGGCCGTCGGCAGCGGACCTGCGGAGATCCCCATCGACTGGAACCACCAGGTGAAGAGGATCGTCACCATGGTGCCAAAGGCCATGGTATCGCCATGGGCAAAATTCGAGAACCGCAGGATGCCGTAGATCAGCGTCACGCCAAGCGCGCCTAGCGCCAGCTGGCTGCCATAGGCGATGCCGGGAACAAGCACGAAGTTTGAAAGCGCCACGAAGGCGTTGAGGAAATCCATCTCTTAGCCTCCCAGAAACGATTGGCGCACTTCGTCATCGGCAAGCAGCTCCTTGCCGGTGCCGGTATGTGCATTGCGGCCCTGAACCAGGACATAGCCTTTGTCCGCGATTTCAAGCGCTTGCTTGGCGTTCTGCTCCACCATCAGGATCGGCAGCCCGGTGCGGGCGACCTCGATAATGCGGTCGAACAGCTCATCCATGACGATGGGCGAGACACCCGCGGTGGGTTCGTCCAGCATCAGCACCTTGGGCTTGGTCATCAGCGCGCGGCCCACGGCCACCTGCTGACGCTGACCGCCCGACAGCTCTCCGGCGGCCTGAAACCGCTTTTCCTTCAGGATCGGGAACAGGTGATAGACCTGCTCCATCGTGTCGGAGAAATCATCGGTGCGGATGAACGCCCCCATCTCGAGGTTTTCCTCCACCGTCATCGAGGTGAAGATATTGCTGGTCTGCGGCACAAAGCCCATGCCCTTGACCACCCGGTCCTGCGGGCTGAGGCTGGTGATGTCTTCCCCCCCCAGGCGCACCGCACCGGAGCGCACGCTCAGCATTCCGAACACGGCCTTCATGGCGGTGGATTTACCGGCGCCATTGGGGCCGACGATCACGGCAATTTCGCCGGGGTTCACGGCGATGGTGCAGTCATGCAGGATGTCCGGCCCCTTGCCGTAGCCCCCCGTCATGCTGTCACCAATCAGAAAGGGTTCGCTCATGCGTCCGCCCCTTGCAATTTGTCTTTGTTTTTCAGACCGGTCCCCAGGTATGCTTCGATCACGTGCTCATTGGCCTTGATCTCGTCCAGGGTGCCTTCGGCCAGTTTCTTGCCCTCGGCCATGACGATCACCGGGTCACACAGACGGCCGATGAATTCCATGTCATGTTCGATCACCACGAAGGTGTAGCCGCGCTCCTCGTTGAGGCGCTTGATGGCGTCGGCGATGGTATAGAGCAGCGTCCGGTTCACGCCCGCGCCCACCTCATCGAGGAACACGATCTTGGCGTCGACCATCATGGTACGGCCCAGCTCCAAGAGCTTTTTCTGACCGCCCGAGATTTCGCCCGCCTTCAGGTCCGCGATATGGCCGATGGTGAGGAACTCCAGCACCTCATCCGCCTTGGCACGCAGGGCGCGTTCCTCTTCGGCGATGCGCTTGCGGCCGAACCAGGTGTTCCACAGCGTCTCTCCCGATTGATTGCCCGGAACCATCATCAGGTTCTCGCGGCAGGTCATCGAGGAGAACTCATGCGCGATCTGGAAGGTGCGCAGCAATCCCTTGTGGAACAGCTCATGCGGTGGCAGGCCCGTGATGTCCTCACCATCCATCAGGACGCGGCCTGACGTAGGTGGAAGAACACCCGCCACAACGTTGAAAAGAGTGGTTTTTCCCGCACCGTTTGGTCCGATCAAACCGGTAATGGAGCCCTTGGCGATTTCCAGCGAAGCGCCGTCCACCGCGTGGAACCCGCCGAAGTGCTTGTGCAAATCCTCGACGACGATCATGTCATTTCATCCCCTGCCGCATGTTTTTGCGGCCCCTTTTAATTTGGAACAGCCCGGGGCGCTTGTGGCTCCCGGGCTGATCAGATGTCGATGTCAGTTCGTGAAACGGATCAGCGGAACTTTACCGTCACGTTCTTGCCGTCCTGAACTTCGATCTCGCGGTAGGAGCCTGCGCTCTCGCCCGGTCCGATCAGTTCAACGCCGGTGGCGCCCTCATAATCGATGTCACCGCCATTGGCGAGGATTTCGAGCGCCTTGCCCAGATCGCCGGGGTTGATCTTTTCACCGGGGGCGTTGGCAACTTCCATCACCTTGGCGCCGTATTCAGCCGGATCAACGGATCCTGCCGCCTGCATCGCCAGCATGAAAAGTGCAGCCGCATCATAGCTTTCCGCGGAATAGGCGGAGGTGCCGTCAAAGCCCGCGTCAGAAGCCATCTTGGCGTAGATTTCCGCGCCCTCGCTGTCGGAGCCGGCGATCTGGCCGAAAGAGCCGTCAAGGTCCGATCCAACGTTGGTGGGCAGCGAATCGCCGATCATGCCACCGGGCAGGCCGAAGGTGTCAAAGGCACCGGTGTCGAGCGCACCCTGGATGATGCCCAGACCGCCCTGGTCGAGGTAACCGGCCACCACGAGGATGTCGCCACCGGCCGAGGCCAGCGCCGCAACTTCGGCGGAATAGTCGCCCTTGCCGTCTTCATGCGCGGTCACGATGGTGACTTCGCCGCCAACTTCCTCAAAGGAGGACTGGATGGCATCGGCGAGACCCTTGCCGTAGTCGTTGTTGGTATAGGTCAGCGCGATGGAGTCGATGTCGCGATCCTGCAGGATCGCTGCCATCACCTGGCCTTCGCGCGCATCGGAGGGCGCGGTGCGGAAGAACAGGCCGTTGTCCTCCATGGTGGACAGGCCCGGCGAGGTCGCGGAGGGCGAAATCAGCACCATGCCGTTTGGAATCGCGACGTTCTGCAGGATCGCGCCGGTCACGCCGGAGCAGTCGCCACCGATGATGCCATGCGCGCCGTCGGCCAGCAGTTTTTCGCCATTGGCGGTGGCCAGACCGTTGTCGATACAACCGGTGTCGGCACGCATCGGGGTCACCTTGGCGGCATCCAGCAGCTTGCCGGAGTCGGTCACCTCGGCCATGGCCAGTTCAGCGCCCGCGCCCATGGCCGGAGCCAGGGATTCGATCGGACCGGTAAAGCCCAGCAGGACGCCCAGTTTGACTTCCTTCGCGTGGCCATCTGCAAACGCGGTGCCTGCGCTCAGCGCAATGGCCGCAGACGCGGTCAGCAGTTTTTTCATTTGAAAACTCCCTTGTTGGAACAATGTTGTTCGTCAGGAACCCTATGCAAGCCCCGCGGGAAAGGGAAGAGTGTTCAGCATTGCTTTTTGTGACACGGCGATGTGGGCGCTAACACCCCTCCCCAGAAGGAGAAAGCCGATGATATACCGCCTCGCCCTGATCTTCTGCCTCAGCCTCGGCTCCGCGCTTTCAACCCCGCCAGAGGCCGCTGCGATGGACAGCAACCAGGGGCAACTGACCGTGGAAAAGATGGTCGACGGGCTGGATGTGCCCTGGGGGTTCACGTTCCTGGATGATGACGCGCTGCTGGTGACCGAACGGGACGGTCGCCTGTGGTACGTGAAAGAGGGCCGCAAACAGACGGTGAGCGGTGTGCCGACGGTCGCTGCCGACGGGCAGGGCGGCTTGCTTGATGTGGTGGCCGCGCGGGATTTCGACCAGAGTCGGCGGATTTATCTCACCTACGCAAAACCCCAGGGCAGAGGCGCCGGCACCGCGGTTGCCCGGGCGACATTGTCCCCGGACAATCGCCAGCTCACAGATGTTGCGGTCATTTTCGAAGCAAAACCCGGCGCGCGCGGCGGTCGACACTTTGGCGCGCGGCTGGTCGAAGCGCGCGATGGCAGCCTGTTTGTATCGCTCGGCGAACGCGGCGACCGACCCAGTGCCCAGGACCTGGGCCGCGAGCAGGGCTCGGTGATCCGCATCCTGCCGGATGGCCGCATCCCGGGCGACAACCCCTTTGTCAGCGTGCAGGAGGCGCGCCCCGCGATCTGGTCTTATGGCCACCGCAACCCGCAGGGGCTGGCCATGGATGCACAGGGGCGGCTGTGGGGCGTGGAGCATGGCGCCAAGGGCGGTGACGAGGTCAACCTGATCGAGAAGGGCACCAACTACGGCTGGCCGGTGATCTCTTATGGGACGCATTACTCGGGACGCAAGATCGGTGAGGGCACGCAGACCCCGGGCATGGCGCAGCCCGAATGGTACTGGGATCCCTCGATCGCGCCGTCCGGTCTGATGATCTACTCCGGGAAACTGTGGCCAGAATGGCAAGACGACCTGTTCGTCGGATCGTTGAAGTTTGACTATATATCAAGGCTGTCCGGCACGCCGTTAAAGGAGGTCGAGCAGCTGAAGTCGCCACAGACGGGGCGGGTCCGGGACCTGCGAGAGGCCCCGGATGGCAGCATCTGGTTTGCATCGGAATATGATGGCGCGCTCTACCGGCTGCGCCCGCAGTGATCGTCAGGTGATCTGCCGCGCGCCTTTGCTGCCACGCTCGCGATAGGGCGTGGTGTCGTAATGCGCGCGGTAGCATTTGGAGAAATGCGACGGCGAGGCAAAGCCGCAGGCCAGCGCCACGTTGATCACGCTCATGTCGGTCTGCATCAGCAGGTTGCGCGCCTTCTGGAGGCGCAGCTCCATGTAGTACCGCTTGGGGCTGCGGTTCAGATAGCGGCGGAACAGCCGCTCTAGCTGACGGGTCGACATGCCGACATCCTCTGCCAGGATCGACGGGCTGATCGGTTCCTCGATGTTCTTTTCCATCATCTGGATCACCATCGACAATTTCGGATGGCGCACCCCGATCCGCGTCGGGATCGACAGGCGCTGGGTGTCCTGATCGGTGCGGATGGAGGAATAGATCAGCTGATCCGCCACCATATTGGCCAGCTCCTCGCCATGATCCTCGGCGATGATCTTCAGCATCAGGTCGATCGACGACGTGCCGCCCGCAGTGGACATGCGATTGCCGTCGATGACAAAGACCGATTTGGTCAGATCGACCTCTTCGAACTCTTCGGCAAAACTGTCGGAATTCTCCCAGTGGATGGTGGCGCGTTTGCCATCCAGCAACCCGGCCTTTGCCAGCGTGTAGGACGCGGTGCAGAGCCCGCCAATGGTCAGACCCTTGCGCGATTCCCGCCGCAGCCAGGACAATACGCGTTTGGTCGTGGCTTTCTGCACCTCGATCCCACCGCAGAGCATGATGGTGTCATCGCGCTGCAATTCATTGAGATCACTGTCCACCTGGAACACAGTCCCGGCGGAGCAGGTCACCGTGTCGCCGCCCTCACCAAGAAGCCGCCAGGAATAGAGTTCCTGACCGGCCATGCGATTGGCGATCCGCAGCGATTCCATCGCGGCAGAGAAACACAGAAGCGTGAACTGGTCCAAAAGGACAAACGTAAACCGGCGGTGTTTGCCACCCGAGGTCAGCTCAGGGAGCGTCTCTGGTTTTGTTTGCATGGCTCGGGTCCTTACAAATCGGGTCTTTTCGACAGGTGCTGGGAAAGCCGCGCGACGCAGCGTCGCGAATTCAAAAACCCTGCTCACAGGATAGCAGCCGGGTCAAGATGTTGAAATTCTAAACTGGCCACTGTTAGCGCTCTTCTGTATACGCTTCTTTCGTAATACCGGGTTCCAAAGTCATTTTCGGAGTATAGGCCATGAGCAATTGGCAAAAAACGAACTGGCGCAGCAAACCGCGGGTCCAGATGCCGGAGTATACGGATCAGGATGCGCTGCATGCCGTCGAAGCGCAGCTGGGGAAATATCCGCCGCTGGTTTTTGCCGGCGAAGCGCGCCGTCTGAAAGCCCAGTTGGGCGCCGCCGGTCGCGGCGAGGCCTTTCTCCTGCAAGGGGGCGATTGCGCCGAAAGCTTTGAGCAATTCAGCGCCGATGGCATCCGCGACACCTTCAAGGTGATGCTCCAGATGGCAATGGTGCTGACCTACGGTGCCAAGGTCCCGGTGGTCAAAGTGGGGCGCATGGCCGGTCAATTCGCCAAGCCGCGCTCCGCACCGACCGAGACTGTGGATGGCGTCGAACTGCCCAGCTATCGAGGTGACATCATCAACGAGCTGGCGTTCACGCCCGACGCCCGGATTCCCGACCCCAAGAAAATGCTTCAGGCCTATACCCAGGCGGCGGCAACCCTGAACCTGATCCGGGCCTTCTCGACCGGTGGTTACGCCGATGTGCATCAGGTCCACGCCTGGACCCTGGGCTTTACCGAAGGTGAAAAGGCCGAGGCTTATCGTGACATGGCCAACCGGATCACCGATACGCTCGACTTCATGAAAGCGGCGGGCGTCACCAAGGACACCGCGCATACCCTGCAAACGGTGGAATTCTATACCAGCCACGAGGGACTGCTGCTGGAATACGAAGAGGCGCTGACGCGGATGGATTCGACCTCCGGCAAATGGCTTGCCGGGTCGGGTCACATGATCTGGATCGGCGACCGCACCCGGCAGCCGGATGGCGCACATGTGGAGTTCTGCCGCGGGGTGCTGAACCCGATCGGCCTCAAGTGCGGCCCCACCACCACCGCCGAGGATCTCAAGGTCCTGATGCAGAAGCTCAATCCGGACAACGAAGAGGGCAAGCTGACCCTGATCGCACGTTTCGGCGCGGGCAAGGCGGGCGAACATCTGCCGCGTCTGGTCAAGGCGGTGAAGGAAGAGGGGGCCAATGTCACCTGGGTCTGTGACCCGATGCATGGCAACACCATCAAATCCGCCACTGGCTACAAGACCCGACCCTTCGATTCGGTGCTGCGCGAGGTGCGCGACTTCTTTGGTGTGCATCAGGCCGAGGGCACGGTGCCCGGCGGCGTCCACTTCGAGATGACCGGCCAGGATGTGACCGAATGCACAGGAGGCGTGCGGGATGTGACCGAGGAAGACCTCAGCGATCGTTACCACACCGCCTGTGATCCGCGCCTGAATGCGGATCAATCGCTGGAGCTGGCCTTTTTGGTGGCCGAGGAACTGTCGCGCCTGCGCGATCCGGGGGAGACCCGCGCGGTCATCTGACCCGACGCCTTCCGGCATCCCGGGACATGCAACCAGAGACACGGCGGCCCGCATCATGTGCGGGCCGTTTTTCTGTGCTGCACCCGGTTGCGCCGGAACGCGGCAAAAAAGAACGCCCGGGGCGTTCTGCGCCCGGGCGTCAATGCTTCAACGTCTATGTCCAGTAGGTTGAAACTTAAGCAACTTCGTCGATATTTCGACTAGAATTTTAACGATCAGTCCCGCGAAACCACAAGACGCAGGTGCGGCGCGTCTTTCTTGAGCTTGCCACCGCGCGGCGGGCGCGACACCAGTTTCTCCGCATCGGTCGTGGCAACGGTTTCCAGCGTCGCGGGTCCCTTGCGGCCAGCGTCCTCCTGACCCATTGGGCGGGTGGCTTTCAGCACATCGCTGTTCTCGCGGCGCGCCCGATCCAGCAGGGAGCGCGCTTCTTCCATCAGGCTGGTGGATTTGCGCTCAAATTCCGGGCGGGGTTCAGCAAACCCGTCGGTCTCCGACGGTGTCTTTGCCGACAGGTCGCGGCGCGGCAGATCTTCGAGCCCCGGTGCGGTGACGCGCGGCGTCGCCTTGAACGCGGGGCTGGCTGTCGCGGCGTCGGACTTGCCGATCTTGCGAATTTCGTAATCCTCGACCAGGAAGCGCTGCGAGACCCGGCTTGCCCCACCATCGGAAACCAGAACGCCCAGCGCGCGGCTGACATCGCCCAGATCGCTGCGCAGGGGCAGCAGGATCATGCGTGCGGTACGGCTGCCGCGCAGGCGGGTCGCTTCGGTCTTGAGGTCGAATTCAAGGATCGACGGATCGTCGAACATATGTTCCAGCGCAGCGCTCAGGGTCTTGCGGGCATCGGCGGTGAAGAAGGCGGTCAGAGGCATGCCCCGCACTTCCATTCCGGCCAGTTCGTTGACCTTCTGCCCGGCCAGGCGAAAGCGGGCGATCCCCGGTGCGACGCGCTCCAGAATGAAGGTCTGGCTGAGGATGTTCTCCAGGCCACGCGGATCAACCTGCGAACGGCTGGGAATGTCATCGCCACGGCGCAGAGCGGTCCAATAGGCCTCGGCCTGACGCAGAGGCGACACGTTCGAGCGTGTGCGAAAGCGATCCATTGCTACCACCTTGTTCAACCCCGTCTTGTTGTCTGCGCCGTCTTGACCGCGAAAAATCATTTTCTTGTCCTCTGCATCCGGTTCCAGCATCGAAACTTGGCGGGAGGCCCATGCCCAAGTGTTAACGCCGAAGTGGTTACCCTGGAGTTAACATGACACAATCTGAATAAAGTTTGGACCAATAGTTTAAGCAATGGTTAACACTTTCGGATAGGCGACCTCTGCCTTGGCAGTGTCGCGCGATACGCCTGACCATTGACCCCGCCCTGTGCCCCTGTATGCAGGATACAGGAGGGTCGCAGATGACATTGCATTCGATGACGGGATTTGCCTCCGGGCAGGGCGCAGAGGGCGCATATACATGGGTCTGGGAAATCAGATCGGTCAATGCCAAGGGGCTGGACGTGCGCGCACGGGTGCCGGATTGGCTGGAAGGTCTTGAAAACGAGATAAAAACCCGCGCCTCCAAAAAACTGGGCCGGGGCAATGTGACCGTTGGTCTGCGCCTCAGCCGTGCGGAGGATGGCAAGGGGCAGATGCAGATCAACACGGCTGCGATGGAGACCATGCTGGCCGCCATTGCCGCGACGCAGGCGCAGGCCGCGCAGGTCGGATTGCAGCTCGCGCCGGTGCGCGCCACCGATATCCTTCAGATGCGCGGCGTGCTGGAACAGGCCACCGCCGAGCAGGATTCCGAACAGCTGGTGCAGCGGCTCCTATCCGAATTCGACTCACTTCTGGCCGACTTTGTTAACATGCGTGCGGCCGAGGGCGCCGCTTTGCTGGCTGTGTTGACGAGTCAGATCGACCGGATCGATGCCTTGCGCAAGGAGGCCGCCCAGCGCGCCGATGACCGTCAGGCGCAGATCGCAGAAACGCTCAAGAGCAATCTTGCCCGTGTCCTGTCCAACAGCGAGGCCGCGGACCCTGATCGCGTCGCGCAGGAACTGGCGCTGATCGCGGTGAAGGCCGACGTCACCGAAGAGCTCGACCGGCTTGCGGCGCATGTGGCCGCCGCACGCAAACTGATCGGGCAGGGTGGTCCGGTGGGGCGCAAGCTCGACTTTCTGATGCAGGAATTCAACCGCGAGGCCAACACGCTTTGTTCAAAGGCACAGAACGCGGCCTTGACCGAGGTGGGATTGGAACTCAAAACCGTGATCGACCAGATGCGCGAGCAGGTTCAAAACATAGAATAAGGAGAGCACCCTCATTATGGCACACTCAAAAGCACAGCGACGGGGCCTTCTCATTATCCTGTCTTCTCCCTCCGGCGCGGGGAAATCGACATTGGCCAAGCGGCTGCGGGCCTGGGACAGCGACATCAGCTTTTCGGTATCGGCCACAACACGGCAGCCGCGCCCCGGCGAGGTCGACGGGCAGGATTATCACTTTGTGTCGGTGGATTCGTTCAAGCATGACGTGGCCCATGGTGAGATGCTGGAACATGCCCATGTGTTCGGCAATTTCTACGGTTCCCCCAAGGGGCCGGTGCAAACAGCCATCAACGAGGGCCGCGATGTGCTGTTCGACATTGACTGGCAGGGCGCGCAGCAGATCACCAATTCGGATCTCGGCAAACACACGCTGTCGATCTTCTTGTTGCCACCCTCCATCACCGAACTGCGTCGCCGCCTGGAAAGCCGGGGGCAGGATGATGCCGAGACCATCCAGCGCCGCATGCAAAAGAGCTGGGACGAGATCTCGCACTGGGGCTCCTACGATCATGTGCTGATCAACGAGGACCTTGATGAGACCGAAGAGGCGCTGAAGACGATCATCACGGCCACCCGCCTGCGCCGCATTCAACAGCCTGCACTGATCGAACATGCCCGCACACTGCAACAGGAATTCGAGGATCTGTCATGAGCATCTACGCGCTTGGCGAACACCGCCCGCACATCCACGCCGATACATGGGTGGCTCCAGACGCCAACCTGATTGGCAAAGTGGTGCTGGAAGAGGGGGCCTCGGTCTGGTTTGGCGTCACCATCCGCGCCGATCACGAGGAAATCCGCATCGGGCGTGGCTCCAACGTGCAGGAAAACGTGGTCATGCATATCGACGCGGGCTATCCGCTGACCATCGGCGAGAACTGCACCATTGGCCATAAGGTCATGCTGCATGGCTGCACCATTGGCGAGAACTCCCTGATCGGGATGGGGGCGACCATCCTGAACGGCGCCAAGATCGGTAAGAACTGTCTGATCGGGGCGGGCGCGCTGATTACGGAGAACAAGGAAATTCCTGATAATTCTCTCGTCATGGGCGCACCGGGTAAGGTGGTGCGCGAGGTTGACGAAGCACTCGCCGCAAAGCTGACCGCCAGCGCCGTGCACTATCAGGAAAACATGCGCCGTTTCAAAGCGGAGCTGAAGGAGATTTGACCGTGAAGAATTCCCGCCCCTCTGTTATGCGCCCACATGGTCTGCCCGACAGTGCCAGCCATCCTGTGGTGACTCCGCTCAGCCCCTCGGTGGTCTATGCGTCCGAAACCCCGGATGCGCTGGACGATCAATATGAGGGCCGCGTGCATGGCTATACCTATTCCCGTGAGGGGCATCCCAACGCCGATGTAATTGCGCGTCGGCTTGATGACATGGAGGGCGCAACTGGGGGCGTTGTCACCGGCTCCGGTATGGCGGCAGTCTCTGCCATGCTCATGGGGCTGTTGCAGACAGGCGATCATGTCATCGGTGGCGATCAGCTTTATGGGCGTTCGCTGCGGCTGATGAAGGAAGATTTGCCGCGTCTTGGTATCAACACGTCTCTGGCCAATCCCGGCGACGTCGATGCAATCCGCGCCGCGATCCGCCCAGAGACCAAGCTCATTCTGGTGGAGGCGGTGTCGAACCCGACGCTTGCGGTGGCGGACATTGACGGGATCGCCGCGCTGTGCCGGGACCACGGCATTCTGCTGGCGGTGGACAACACCTTTACCACGCCTCGCGCGTTCAAACCGTTTGAGCATGGCGCAGATATTGTCATCCACTCCGTCACCAAACTGCTCGCGGGCCACTCTGACGTGATGCTGGGCTATGTGGTGGCCAAGGACCCCGCGCTCAATGACCGGATGCGGGTGTTTTCCATCACCACCGGCATGACGCCGAGCCCGTTTGATTGTTGGTTGGCAGAACGGGGGCTGCTGTCCTTTGATCTGCGTTTTGACCGCGCCGAAGCCACGGCAGCACGTCTGGCGGATCACATTGCAGGGCTGCCGGGGGTGAAGCGCGTCATTTACCCGACGCGCCAGGACCACCCGGACCATGCCCGCGCACAGGCGCTGCTGAAGGGCAGGGGCTGCAATATGGTGAGTTTTGAGCTGGATGGCGGGCGCGAGGCGGCCAATGCGTTTACCCGTGGGGCCGAAGGGCTGTCCTTTGCGCCGACGCTCGGGGATGTGGGCACCACGCTCTCGCACCCTGCTTCCTCGTCACACCGCGCCCTTACCCCGGAAAATCGCGCAGCACTCGGCCTGCACGAGGGGTTCTTTCGCGTATCGGTCGGGCTGGAAGACCCGGACACGCTTTGCGCGATCTTTGAGGCCGCAATCAACTCTGCCATGTCATAGTTACATTCGCCCCCTAGGAAGGCCGTCACGACGCAAGGATGAGGCAAAAAATCATGTCGCAAGAGCTGATCGACGGGCTGCTGGCCGCGTTTCCGATGCCTGCCGTTCTGATCGATCAGACCGAACGTTTGATCGCGGCCAATGTCGAAGGCGCAACCCTGCTTGGCCCGCAGGTGATCGGGCGCCATTTTGCCACCATCCTGCGGCAACCCAATGTGACCTCGGCGATCGAATCCTGCCTGCTTGATCGCCAGCCACGCACCGCGCGCCACCTGTCCAATGATGGCGCGCAGGACACCACCTTTGAGGTCACCCTGCGCTATGTGCCGGGGGTGGGCGCGGTCAAGGGCGGCGCGGTGCTGTTGTGTTTCGACGACATCACCGACCGGGAGCAGGCCAGCCAGATGCGGCGCGATTTTGTCGCCAACGTCAGCCACGAGCTGCGCACGCCGCTGACGGCGCTGATGGGGTTCATCGAGACCCTGCGCGGGGCCGCGCGGGATGATGCCGATGCGCGCGACCGGTTCCTCAATATCATGGAGGGTGAAGCCAGCCGCATGAATCGCCTGGTGGGGGACCTGCTGTCGCTGAACCGGGTGGAAAGCGAGGAACGCATCCGCCCGAAAGAGCGGATCGATCTGGTCAGCTATCTGAACTCCACTATCAAATCGCTTGGCCCGCTGGCGGAATCCGGCGGCACCGCACTGACGCTTGATGCGCCGGATGTGCCGGTGGAGATCCCCGCCGATCCCGATCAGATTCAGCAGGTGTTCACCAACCTGATCGAGAATGCGCTGAAATACGGGGGCGAGACGGTCACCGTCTCCCTCAGCGCGCTGGACCGCGATCCGGCCCTGCGTTGCCCGGCCGTGCGGGTGCAGGTGACGGATGATGGCCCCGGCATCGATCCGGTGCATCTGCCGCGCCTCACCGAACGGTTCTACCGCGCCGACAACCACCGGTCGCGGGAGCTGGGCGGCACCGGCCTCGGGCTGGCGATCGTCAAGCATATCATCAACCGGCACCGGGGACGGCTGCGGGTGGAAAGCGACCTCGGCAAGGGCGCAACCTTCACGGTGATCCTGCCGCGATAAGCGCTGCGCGACCCGAAAACCTGCATTCTGTGACAACATGTTAACGGCTGGCACCTGCGGAAACCCCGCTCGTGCCGGCCTTGAACCATGTGAAACCGCCCGTCTTGCGAACTGTTTCAGTTTTTTTCTCTTTCGAGCGTCGGTTGTCATACAGCTGTTACACAGCTGTCACAAAAGCCACACCTGCGCCTTCTAGGAGGGGCGCAAGATCATCTTGGGGGTGATCGTAAACTTCTTAAACTCATGGAGACGTAAATGTCCTTTGTGAAACTGACCGCATCGACCCTGGCCATCGCCGCCGTGTCGGCCACCGCAGCTGCTGCTCGTGACCAGGTGCAGATCGCTGGCTCCTCCACCGTTCTGCCTTACGCGTCGATCGTGGCGGAAGTGTTCGGCGAGAACACCGACTTCCCGACCCCGGTCGTGGAATCCGGCGGTTCTTCCGCTGGCCTGAAGCGCTTCTGCGAAGGCGTTGGCGAGAACACCATCGACGTTGCAAACGCATCCCGCAAGATCCGCGAAAAAGAGATCAAGGCCTGTGCCGACAACGGCGTGACCGACATCATCGAAGTGCGCATCGGCTATGACGGCATCGTGTTTGCCTCCCAGCAGTCCGGCCCCGACTTCGCCGCGTTTGAACCGGCCGACATCTACAACGCCATCGGCGCAACCGTCCTGAAAGACGGCGAACTGGTCGCCAACCCGCACCAGAGCTGGTCCGAGTTCAACAGCGATCTGCCCGATGCGGAAATCGCCATGTTCATCCCCGGCACCAAGCACGGCACCCGCGAAGTCTTCGAAGAGAAAGTCCTGCTGCAGGGCTGTGAAGACACCGGCGCCGTTGCCGCCATGGAAGAAAAAGGCATGGACGAAGACGCCATCGAAGACGCGTGCTTCGACGTGCGTCAGGACGGCAAGTCCGTGGACATCGACGGTGACTACACCGAGACCCTGGCGCGTATCGACGCCAACACCAACGGCATCGGCGTGTTCGGCCTGGCGTTCTACGAGAACAACACCGACAAGCTGAAAGTGGCGACCATGTCCGGCGTGACCCCGTCCACCGAGACCATCTCCACCGGCGAATACCCCGTGTCCCGCCCGCTGTTCTTCTACGTGAAGAAAGCCCACATCGGCGTGATCCCGGGCCTGCAGGAATACGCTCAGTTCTTCGTGGCTGACGAGATCGCCGGCCCCTCCGGCCCGCTCGCCAACTACGGTCTGGTTTCGGATCCGGAACTGGCCAAAACCCAAGAAGCCGTCGCCAACGCGACCACCATGGGCTCCGGCAGCTAAATCCGGCCTTAGGCCAAATGTTGGGGGCGGTGTATAGCGCCGCCCCCATTCCCTTTCTGGACGTTTTTACCGACAACATGACCTCGGGGGTTACGATGCCACTTTTCTGGCTGATCTTGATCGTGCTCGTGATCGCGGCGGTGGGCTATATGCTCGGCCGGTCGCGGGCGCTGGCCAATGCGGGGGGCGACAGCAGAGAGCTGCACTCACTGCCGTCCTATTACGGCTGGAACGTGGCGCTCAAAGCCATGGTGCCCACCTTCGGTCTGCTGATCGTCTGGCTTCTGGCGCAGCCGCTCTATGTCAACTCGGTGATCTCCGGCATGATCCCCGAAAGCGCCATCGATGACGGCTCCTCGCGCGGGCTGGTGATGGCAGAGGTGCGCCGGGCGGCGACCGGTCTCGACAATGCGGTCGCTCAGGGGCTGATGGACGAGGAGTTCGCCCGCAACGCCCGCGCCGATTTCACCGATGTGACCCAGCGCCTCAAGGATGCCGGGCAGATCGTGACAGCCGAAGTCACCCAGACCGTGCTGCGCGCGGCACAGCGCTACCGGATCGTGAATTCCACCGGCTATCTGATCATGTCGATCGCGGCGATCGTGGTTGCGCTGGCGGGCACGCTGTTCGCCCTGCGCGAGACCCGCGCCCTGTTCCGCGCCCGCAACGTGGTTGAATTCGGCATCCACGCGCTGCTGGTGGCGGCCGCCTCGATCGCCATCCTGACCACGGTGGGCATCGTGCTGTCGCTGGTGTTCAACACCTGGGAGTTCTTCCGCCTCTATCCGGCAAGCGACTTCTTCTTCGGCCTCAACTGGGCGCCGAGCTTCTCTGGCCGCGGCGGGTCGTCCGACCTCGGCGTGCTGCCGCTGCTGTGGGGCACCTTTTACATCTCCATCGTGGCACTGGCCGTGGCGGTGCCGATCGGCCTCTTTGCCGCGATCTACCTGTCGGAATACGCCAGCCCCCGGGTCCGTTCCGTGGCCAAGCCGCTGCTGGAGATCCTCGCCGGTATCCCGACCATCGTCTACGGTCTGTTTGCCTTGCTCACCGTTGGCCCGCTGCTGCTGAAAGTCTTTGGCGATGACGGGCTCGGCTGGATGCAGGCCGGCACCGCCGTGATGACCGCCGGTCTGGTGATGGGCATTATGCTCATTCCCTTTGTCTCCTCGCTGTCCGACGACATCATCAACGCGGTGCCGCAGGCCATGCGCGACGGCTCTTACGGGCTGGGCGCGACGCAATCGGAAACCATCCGCCAGGTGGTGATCCCGGCAGCACTGCCCGGCATCGTCGGCGCCATCCTGCTGGCGGCCTCGCGCGCCATTGGCGAGACCATGATCGTGGTGCTTGGGGCAGGGGCCGCAGCCCGGCTCAGTCTCAACCCCTTTGAGGCGATGACCACCGTCACCGCCAAGATCGTCAGCCAGCTGACCGGCGACGCCGACTTTGCCAGCCCCGAGGCGCTGGTCGCCTTCGCCCTCGGCATGACCCTCTTCGTGCTGACGCTGGGTCTCAACATCATCGCCCTCTACATCGTCCGCAAATACCGGGAGCAGTACGAATGACCGACGCAAGCATGGACAACCCGACCCCTGCACGCTCCAGGTCGCTGAGCCAGACCGACCCCAACACGCGCCGTCGCAACGCCGCAGAGAGACGTTTCCGCGCCTACGGCATGGCCGCGATCCTGGTCGGCCTGTTCTTCCTGACGGTGCTGTTCGTGTCGATCGTCCGCTCCGGCCTGCCGGCCTTTACCCGGACGGTGGTGACGGTGGACTTCACCCTCACTCAGGAGCAGATGGACGCCGCCGAAAGCGAATTGTTCAAGACCAAGGCCTATTCGAACCTGTTCATCGCCTCCCTCCAGGAGCAGCTGCAAGAGCGCGGCATGACCGTGGAATTCGACGAGGCGGCGATCGAGCGCCTGCTCGGCAAGGTGGGCGGCACCCTGCGGGCCCACTACCAGGCGAACCCGGATGACCTGAGCCAACCGGTGGCCTTTGAACTTGCGGCCTCCAGCCGGGTCGACGGCTACTTCAAGGGCCGGGTGCAACGCGAAACCCTGCAAGACAGCCGCTTCCTGCAATTGAGCGACCTCGATCTGGTCGATGCGCTGGAAGAGGCGGGCATCATCAAGCAAGCCTTCAGCTGGGCCTTTATCACGGGCGCCGACTCCGGCGTGGACAACCCCGGCGGGGCCGGGATCGGTGCGTCGGTTGTCGGCTCCTTCTTCATGATGCTGGTGGTTCTGGTGCTGTCGCTGCCGATCGGCGTTGCCGCGTCGATCTACCTGGAAGAGTTTGCACCGCAGAACCGCTTTACCGATCTGATCGAGGTGAACATCTCCAACCTCGCGGCGGTGCCGTCGATCGTGTTTGGTATCCTCGGCCTCGCGGTGTTCATCCAGTTCATGCATCTGCCGCAATCCGCGCCGTTGGTGGGGGGGCTGGTGCTGTCGCTGATGACGCTGCCGACCATCATCATCTCCACCCGCGCGTCGCTGAAGGCGGTGCCGCCGTCGATCCGTGACGCGGCCCTCGGCGTGGGCGCGTCCAAGATGCAGGCGGTGTTCCATCACGTGCTGCCGCTGGCCGCACCGGGCATCCTGACCGGCACCATCATCGGCCTCGCCCAGGCGCTTGGGGAAACCGCACCGCTGTTGCTGATCGGCATGGTCGGCTTTGTGGCCCGCGGCTATCCCGAAGGCTTTGTCGAAGGCTTCACCGAGCCGAACTCGGCCATGCCGGCCCAGATCTACACCTGGGCGGCGCGCGCGGATGTCAGCTTTTACGAGAAGGCCTGGGGTGGCATCATCATCCTGCTTGCCTTCCTCTTGACCATGAACATCATCGCCATCATCCTGCGCCGTCGCTTCGAGCGTCGCTGGTAAGGGGAGTATTTCAAATGAACGACATGACAGCAGTGGATAAGACCGTGGAAACTCAACGTACCAAGATCGCCGCGCAAAACGTCAACGTCTATTACGGCGATAGCCACGCCATCAAAGACGTCAACGTGGAAATCGAAGACAAGACCGTGACCGCCTTTATCGGCCCGTCCGGCTGCGGCAAGTCGACCTTTCTGCGGTGCCTGAACCGGATGAATGACACCATCGACATCTGCCGGGTGACCGGGGATATCCTGCTCGAGGGCGAAGACATCTACGCCAAGAGCGTCGACCCGGTGCAGCTGCGCGCGCAGGTGGGGATGGTGTTCCAGAAGCCGAACCCGTTCCCCAAGTCGATCTATGACAACGTCGCATATGGTCCGCGCATCCACGGGATGGCCAAATCCAAGTCCGACCTGGACGACATCGTCGAGAAATCCCTGCGCCGCGGCGCCATCTGGGATGAGGTCAAGGACCGTCTTCATGCGCCCGGCACCGGCCTGTCCGGTGGTCAGCAACAGCGTCTGTGCATTGCCCGCGCCGTTGCCACCGAACCCGAGGTGCTGCTGATGGACGAGCCGTGCTCCGCACTGGACCCGATCGCCACCGCGCAGGTGGAGGAGCTGATCGACGAGCTGCGCGAGAACTATTCGGTCGTGATCGTGACCCACTCGATGCAACAGGCGGCGCGCGTCAGCCAGAAGACCGCCTTCTTCCACCTCGGCAACCTGGTGGAATTCGGTCCCACCGGTCAGATCTTTACCAACCCCGAAGATCCGCGCACCGAAAGCTACATCACCGGCCGTATCGGCTAAGGCAGAGAGACAGTCTCATGGAAGAACAACATATCGCATCCGCCTTTGACCGGGATCTCGAAGCGATCCAGGCCCGGATCATGAAGATGGGGGGCCTCGTGGAGGCTGCCATCATGGAAGCCGCCCGGGCCCTGGAAACCCGTGACGAGGAACTGGCCGCCCAGGTGGTCAAGGCCGACGCCGCCATCGACGGTCTGGAAGAGATGATCAACGAGGACGCCGCGCGCGTGATCGCCATTCGCGCCCCAGCGGCGGTGGACCTGCGCGTGGTGCTCAGCGTCATGAAGATCTCCGGCCATCTCGAACGCATCGGCGACTATGCCAAGAACATGGCAAAGCGCACCGGCGTGCTGGCCCAGAGCCCGGCCGTGGCCGACAGCGCCGCCGCCCTGCGTCGCATGGCCCGCGAAGTGGAACTGATGCTGAAGGATGCGCTGGACAGCTATATCCAGCGTGACGTGGAACTGGCCCAGGATGTCATCGACCGCGACCGCGATGTCGATCAGATGTACAATGCGCTGTTTCGCGAATTCCTCACCCATATGATGGAAGATCCGCGCAACATCACCTCCTGCATGCACCTGCATTTCATCGCCAAGAACATTGAACGCATGGGCGACCACGTGACCGCCATGGCAGAGCAGGTGGTCTATCTCGTGACCGGCAACAAGCCGGAAGAAGAGCGCGCGAAGGCGGACACCACCTCTATTTCGACCCAGGAGGTCTAAGCCATGGCAGTCGATCAGCCCACAGTTCTGGTCGTCGAAGACGAACTGGCACAGCGCGAAGTGCTGGCCTACAACCTGGAGGCCGACGGCTTTCGGGTGATCAAGGCGGAAAACGGTGAGGAAGCCCTGCTTCTGGTCGAGGAAGACATGCCCGACATCATCGTTCTGGACTGGATGATGCCCAATCTGACCGGGATCGAAGTCTGTCGCCGCCTGAAGACCCGCAACGAGACCCGTGGGATTCCGATCATCATGCTGTCGGCCCGCTCCGAGGAGGTCGACAAGGTGCGCGGCCTGGAAACCGGCGCCGATGATTATGTGGTGAAACCCTATTCGGTGATCGAACTGATGGCCCGGGTGCGCACCCAGCTGCGGCGGGTGCGCCCCGCCACCGTCGGCATGCGGCTGGAGTTCGACGACATCATCCTGGATGCCGAAACCCACAAGGTCAGCCGTGCGGAACATCCGTTGAAACTGGGCCCGACCGAGTTTCGCCTGCTCTCCACCTTCATGGAGAAACCGGGCCGCGTCTGGAGCCGGGAACAGCTCTTGGATCGGGTCTGGGGCCGCGACATCTATGTGGATACCCGGACCGTGGACGTCCACATCGGTCGGCTGCGCAAGGCCCTGACCCAGCACGGCGGTGAGGACCCGGTCCGCACGGTGCGCGGTGCGGGCTATGCCCTTGGATGATCTTCATCCGTCAGAACACTGAAAGATAAAATCTTTTCTGGATTTTAAACCTAGCGGGGCAGGGGGTCTTCGGGCTGCGCCTGCCCTGCAAGCCATTCGCGGAATTGCAACAGCCCCGGGTGGCGCGCTCTGGTGATCGGCCACACCAGATAATAGGCGCCACCGATGTCTTCGGCCTTGGGGTGCAAAGCCACAAGCCGGCCGGTCGCTAGATCCTGCTCCACCAGATAATCCGGCATCAGGGCGGCCCCCAGCCCGTGCAGCGCCGCCTGATTGATGGTGGAGAACTGGTCATGGAGCGTCCCTGTGAGGGCGGCCTCGGTCTCCACCCCGTGGCGCGCGAACCAATCGGCCCAGGCCCGCGGCCGGGTCTGGATATGCAGTAGCGGCAGGTTCAGCAGATCCGCCGGTTCTGTCACCTGCCTCCGCCGCAGCAACTCTGGCGCACAGACCGGCAGGAGCTGTTCGTGCTTCAACAGCAGCGCCTGCGTTCCGGGCCAATCCGCCTGACCAAAATGGATCGCTGCATCAAAGGTTTCGGTGGCGAAGTTGAAGGGCGCCAGACGGGTGGACATATTGATGGTCACATCCGGATGCCGCCGCGAGAATTCCGGCAACCGGGGCATCAGCCACCGCATGCCAAAGGCCGGCAGGATCGCAAGGTTCAGACTGCCCGCCAGCGGTGCGGACTGCACCTGAAGCGTGGCATTTGCAATCCGATCGAGCGCATGCCGCAGCTCGTCCGCATAGGCGGCGGCATCGGGCGTCAAGGTCAAGGCCTTTCCGTCGCGAACCACCAGATCCACCCCCAGCTGACGTTCCAGCGCTTGCAACTGGCGACTGACCGCGCCTTGCGTCAAAGACAGCTCTGTGGCCGCCGCAGAGGCGCTGCCCAGACGGTCGAGCGCTTCGAGCGCACGCAACGAAGCAATGGAGGGCAAGAAGCGGCGAGGCACAGACATGTATGATCTTTTGTCATGGATGATTGCCAAAGTCTCGCTGTTTTTCGTCGCGGCGCGCGCTTAAGATGTCGTCAACATTTTATTGGAGGTCCCGATGCTGGATGAAAAACCGACCCTGCGCGCAAAAGATGCCCCTGACCTTGGCCAGTTCAGCTGGGAGGATCCGCTGCGTCTGAGCGATCAGCTGACCGAAGATGAACGCATGATCGAAGCGTCCGCTCGGGCCTACGCACAGGAAAAACTGCAAAGCCGCGTGACCGAGGCCTATGAGACCGAACAGACCGACCCTGAGATCTTCCGCGAGATGGGCGAGATGGGGCTCTTGGGCACCACCATCCCGGAGGAATATGGCGGCCTCGGTGGTGGCTACGTCTCCTACGGGCTGGTTGCGCGCGAAGTGGAACGCGTCGACAGCGGCTATCGCTCGATGATGTCGGTGCAAAGCTCGCTGGTGATGTATCCGATCTACGCCTATGGCAGCGAAGAGCAGCGGCAGAAATACCTCCCGAAGCTGGCGTCCGGCGAATGGATCGGCTGTTTTGGCCTGACCGAACCCGATGCGGGCTCGGACCCGGCGGGCATGAAAACCCGCGCCGAGAAAACCGAAGGCGGTTACCGCCTGACGGGGTCCAAGATGTGGATCTCCAACGCGCCGATCGCGGATGTCTTTGTGGTCTGGGCCAAGTCCGAAGCGCATGGCGGCAAGATCCGCGGCTTTGTATTGGACAAGGGCACCAAAGGGTTGTCGGCCCCCAAGATCCGGCAGAAGATGTCGCTGCGCGCCTCCATCACCGGCGAGATTGTCCTGGATGGTGTCGAGGTTGGCGAAGAGGCGCTGCTGCCGCATGTCGAAGGTCTGAAAGGTCCGTTTGGCTGCCTGAACCGGGCGCGGTACGGCATCAGCTGGGGCGTCATGGGCGCGGCCGAAGCCTGCTGGCATGCCGCCCGTCAATACGGCCTTGATCGTCACCAGTTTGGTCGCCCTCTGGCGAACACGCAGCTGTTCCAGCTGAAACTGGCCAATATGCAGACGGAGATCGCCCTTGGTTTGCAAGCCTCGCTGCGGGTGGGGCGCCTGATGGATGAGGCCAATGCAGCGCCGGAGATGATCTCTATCGTGAAGCGCAACAACTGCGGCAAGGCGCTGGAGATCGCACGCCACGCGCGCGACATGCATGGCGGCAACGGCATCAGCCTGGAGTTCCAGGTGATCCGCCACATGATGAACCTTGAGACGGTGAACACCTACGAGGGCACCCATGATGTGCATGCGCTGATCCTCGGGCGCGCGCAGACCGGCTTGCAGGCGTTTTTCTAAACCTTAATGCTGCGCATTACTGCAAAACCGCCCATGCATTTATGCAAGGGCGGTTATTTTGCGGGCATTCCCCTGCGCCGATCACCGACACCGGAGGCGCGGCATGGCGCGTGTTGTATGCACCCCTTAAGCTTCTGATTAACGCCTGGCGACGAAACACTTGGAAGCTCAACAGAGCTGTTAAGCTTTCTAAAGCGCGAACCACAGGCTTTGCAAAAACGACTGACTTGGCTCAGCCAGAAGACCACCAAAGGCGCACATACGCAAATATCGTTTTCAGCGCTACTTTGGCCACCCGTCTGGCAGATCCGCAAGGAGACACGCAGGCCAAGCCACAATCTCAAATGCAAAACACTTAACACCCCTTGCATTTCCACCACTTCGCAGGCGATCCACGCAGCGCGCACCTTCAAAAATCCAAAGCCGGACTCAATCTGCACACCTCCACGGCACCCCCATCAGCATGCCGGTGCTACGTCCGTCGGCACTGGCACCATAAGCGGGCAGGGCGAGGGAAGTCTTCAGAACCACGACAGCAGCACCGCCCAGGTTCCGGCTCTTGAGATCCGTCAGATCCATGCAGGTAACGCATAGGAGCGAGGCCAGGGAGGTCCAGTTCCCAAAACTGAGATCATTTCAGAATTTTTCACCCCTGCAAAAATGCTGGTTGCATCTAAACTGGGCACTCATCACTCTGAGGGAAGACAGGTGGCGAAACTGCGGTGATCAACCTGGCATCTAGCCGTCGCGCGCTTTGGGGCCTGATGGGGCGAGCCACAGAGGGCAGATCCTGCAGCAGCACCCCACTCCTTGGATGATCAGGATAAGCACGCGCATGTGCTTTGACTGTAAAATTAACTTGTAGCGGCATTCCCCGCATATTATCGGCACAACGACCGATTTCCGTTCTAATCAGGGAGAGAACTTATGGTCCTAAAACAAACACTTCTCGCATCCGCTGCAACCGTGGCACTAGGCTTTTCCGGCGCGGCCTCCGCAGCCGAACAGCAGTTTATCACCATCGGGACCGGCGGAGTGACAGGCGTGTACTACCCCACGGGCGGCGCGATCTGCCGGCTGGTCAACAAAGACCGCAAGGAACACGGCATTCGCTGCTCTGTGGAATCCACCGGCGGCTCCGTCTACAACACTCGCACCATCCGCCAGGGCGAACTGGAATTTGGCGTGGTTCAGTCCGACGTCCAGAAAGCCGGCCTTGAAGGCACCGGCGCGTTTGAATCCGATGGCGCATTCGAGGGTCTGCGGGCGCTGTTCTCCGTGCACCCGGAACCGATGCACCTGATGGCCCGCGCCGACGCTGACATCGCATCGGTCGCAGACCTCAAGGGCAAGAAGGTCAATATTGCAAACCCCGGCTCCGGCACCCGCGTGCTGGCCGAAACCCTGATGCAGTATTCCGGCCTGACCAAGGATGATTTTGCCCTCGCCGCAGAGCTGAAATCCTCCGAGCAATCCGCTGCGCTGTGTGACGGCAAGATCGACGCAACGATCTGGGCCGCCGGTCTGCCCAATGGGTCCAGCCAGGAGGCCACCTCCTCCTGTGACGTGAAGATTATCCCCTTGGATGGTGAGAACATTGAAACTCTTCTGTCCGAGAACTCCGCCTATGCGGCCGCGACCATTCCCGGCGGCATGTATCCCGGCAATGCGGATGACATTCCGTCCTGGGGCCCCAAGGCAACCTTCGTGACCTCTGCGGACGTCGCGGATGAGGTGGTCTATGCCGTGGTGAGCGCGGTGTTTGAAAACTTCGACGACTTCAAGAAACTGCACCCGGCTTTCGCGCGTCTGAGCGAAGAGGAAATGGTCAACGATGCCCTGTCGGCAGACCTGCATCCGGGCGCGCTGAAATACTATCAAGAGCGCGGCTGGAAGTGATCTCATCACTTCTGATGTGAAATCAAAGGCTTTCGCCCCTGACCTCAGGTGGCGGAAGCCCTTTTTCGTTAAAAGCAAGAGTGCATAACAAACCGGGTGGGGACACGATGACGGAAAACCAAAGCGCCGCGGATCAGGACGACCGCACGCTGGATGACTTTGTAGCAGACAGCGACACGGGCGGGCGATTGCCCAAGGACAGGTTCGGGCGGAACGCGCTGTGGTACATTCCGCTTGTCTGGTCGCTATACCAGCTCTGGATCGCCTCTCCGCTGCCGTTCATTCTCGGCGTTGGGGTCTGGAATGACACGCAGACGCGGGCCATTCACCTCGGTTTTGCGGTTTTGCTGGCCTTTATTGCCTTCCCCGGATTGAAATCCAGCCCGCGCCATCACATCCCGATCACAACCTGGGCCATTGCTACGGTGGGGGCGCTCAGTGCGTCCTATCTGTTCTATGCCTATGCCGGGGTGGCGGCGCGATCCGGCGCCCCGAACCAGACCGACGTCATCGTGTCGGTGATCGGCCTGGTCCTGCTGCTGGAAGCGGCCCGACGCAGCCTCGGTTTTCCCCTCATGGGCGTGGCGCTGTTTTTCCTCGCCTATGTCTTCTTCGGCTCGTCTCCGTGGTTGCCGGAGGTGGTGCAGTGGAAGGGCGCATCCATCAACAAGGCGATGAGCCACATGTGGCTCACCACCGAGGGCGTGTTTGGTGTCGCGCTTGGTGTTTCTTCCGGTTTTGTCTTTCTTTTTGTACTGTTCGGCGCGCTTCTTAATCAGGCCGGGGCAGGGAACTACTTTCTGAAACTGGCCTTTGCAGCCCTGGGTCACCTGCGTGGTGGCCCGGCAAAGGCCGCAGTGATCGGTTCTGCTGCGACCGGGCTGATCTCCGGCTCGTCCATCGCAAATGTGGTTACGACTGGCACCTTCACCATTCCGCTGATGAAACGTGTGGGCTTTCCGGCGACCAAGGCCGGTGCGATCGAAGTGTCCTCTTCGATCAATGGCGTGCTGACTCCGCCGGTGATGGGCGCCGTGGCCTTCCTGATGACCGAATACGTCGGCATCCCCTATGTCGAGGTCGTGAAGACCGCAATCATCCCGGCGGCGATCTCCTACATTGCGCTGGTCTATATCGTGCATCTTGAAGCGCTGAAAATGGGCATGACCGGCAGCAGCCGCATGAACCCGATCAAGTTCTTCCTGGGCGCGATCTTCACCATTGCCATCTCCATCGTGATCGGCGGCGGAACACTCTGGCTCTGCGGAGTGATCGTCAATGCGCTGGAAGGCGTCGCCGGCGGGGCCAGCACATGGCTGATCGTGCTCATTATGGCCGTGCTCTATGTTCTAGCCTTGCGTGTCGCCGCCGCAGAGGAGGACCTGGAGCTGAGCATCGAGTCGATGCAGGATCTGCCGCCTGCGCGTGAGATCTTCAAGACCGGTATCCACTATATCATGCCGATCCTCTTGCTGATGTATCTCCTGATGATCGAACGGAAATCTCCGGGGCTGTCAGCGTTCTGGTCCTCGGTCGCAATGCTGGTCATCCTGGCGACGCAAAACCCGATAAAGGCCATGTTCCGCGGCCAGGATCATGCGATATCCGAGTTCAAACAAGGCGTTGCAGACATCTTTGAAGGTTTGATCATCGGCGCGCGCAACATGATCGGTCTGGCCTGCGCCATGGGTGTGGCCGGCATTATCGTCGGCGCGGTGACCCTGACCGGTATCGGGCAGGTGATGGCGGAATTCGTCGAGTTCCTCTCCGGTGGTAACGTGCTGGCGATGCTGTTCTTTGTCGCGCTGATTTCCATCGTGCTGGGGATGGGCCTGCCGACCACCGCGAACTACATCGTCGTCAGCTCCTTGATGGCGGGTGTTGTGGTCGAACTCGGTGCGCAGAACGGCCTGATCGTGCCGCTGGTCGCCGTCCATATGTTCGTGTTCTACTTCGGCATTATGGCGGATGTGACGCCGCCGGTGGGGCTGGCCAGCTTTGCCGCCGCCGCGATTTCCAAAGGGGATCCGCTGCGCACCGGTTTTCAGGCGTTTTTCTACTCCATCCGGACTGCGCTGCTGCCGTTCCTGTTCATCTTCAACACCGATCTGCTGCTGATTGATGTGGGACCGGTGCAGGCGATCTTTGTATTCCTGGTGGCGATGATCGCGATGCTGCTGTTTGCGGCTTCGACGATGAATTATTTCCTCGTGAAATCAAAGCTCTGGGAGAGTGCGCTGCTGTTGCTTGTAGCGTTTACGCTGTTCCGTCCAGGGTTCTTCCTGGACCAGATCCAGCCGGCGTTCGAGACACGTCCGGGCTCGGCGGTCTTTCAGATGGCCGAGAGGGTCGAAGATGGTGGAACCTTGCGCGTGCGCCTGAAGGGCGAAAGCCTCGAAGGAGATTTGGTCGATGCGCGTTTCCTGCTGCCCCTTGGTCCCAAGGGGGATGATGGGCGAACCCGGCTTTATGACGGAGCAGGCATCGAGTTTCGCGAGGAAAGTGATAGGATCTACGTGGACAGTCTGAACTTTGGCGGTCCGGCAGAGCAACTCGGCATCGACTTCGATTGGGAACTCGTTGAAATGGAAGTTGAATCGGACCGCTTGCCCAAAGAAGTCTTCTATATTCCGGCGTTCCTGGTCCTGGCATTCATCGTGGCGCTACAGCTTGGCCGGAAGCGCAAAGAGGAAGGAATGGCCCAATGACCAAACATATACTCTGTGCGGTGGACCTGACGCATATGGACACCGAGGCGACGCTCTTGCAACGGGCTGCCGAGCTTGCGACATTCTACGGGGCCACGCTGAGCGTGGTCACCGTGGTGCCGGACTATGGCATGAGTATCGTCGGATCGTTCTTCAAGGAGGGCACGATGAAGGCGGCGGTGAAGGAAGCGGACAAGCAGCTGCATGCCTTTGTGAAGACCCATGTTCCGGACATGAAGAACGTCCAGCATATCGTTGAAGTCGGGGCAAACGTCTATGAGATGATCCTCGACGCGATCAAACGCGCTGACGCAGACCTTGTGGTCATGGGCGCGCATAAGCCGGAGCTGATGGACCGGCTGCAAGGTCCAAACTCTGCAAGGGTGGCACGGTATGCCAAATGCTCGGTGCTGATCGTTCGGGACTGACATCCAGCGGGTCAGAAAAGGAAAAGCGCGCTCCAAATCAGGGCGCGCTTTTTTAGTATGAGGGCGCGTCAGCACCCTTGGTGAAGGTGCATGTGAAGTCTTATAATCAGTATTAAGTAAGCGATTACAATACCTTAGATGCGACCCTCGATGCAGAACACCTGCACTAGATATTGTGTTCCACACATTTTATTGATTGTCCACTTTTTTCTTGCGTCCTTTTGCGACTTTCTCCCTATGGTTGTGCTTTGCGCGTGAGACACGAACTCCTGTTTAGTCGTGCATAGCTATAGGGGAGAGGGTCAGCGCTTAAGGAAATGCTCCGCATTCTCCGCAGGACGCTGCGTAGCCCGAGGGCCGCTAAGGCGGGCGCAATGGGCGTTACATCGCGAGTTAGTGCCTCCGGCACTGTACGTCGCTCCGTTGGCGGAATGATTGGCGTTGCGCAGGTGCTTAGAAACAGAAAAAGGAGGGCTTTCGCCCTCCTACTTGAAAAGACTCTTTTCAGGTCTTTTTGCACCATGGCACGAACGAACGCGATCCACCCGATCCGCGCCGTGCCTCGCGGCTATCCGGTCGGTCCTTGCAGCGCTTTTCCAATCGCTTCTTTGTAGGTGACGCCGGGTTCGGCTTTTGTGACCGGGATAAGAGCGCGGAACTGTTCTTGGAGAATGTCCGTTTCTCGGATGGCACAGCCCCTTGAGGGTCTAAGCCGGGTGAGCCACCAATCCTTGAAACGTCTTTCATATTCTGCCGCGCTTTCTCGCGAGCCTTGCGGGTGCTTTTGCTGCCAATCGTCGAAGCGAAGGAGGTATTCCTGCGCGAGGTCGTTTCGCTGATGTTGTTCGAGACTGTTGGCACATTTCTCGCACGGTTCGATGTGTCCGCAGTTGCGGAGCGTTGCCCGCGCGTTGGTGATAGGCGCGGCAATACGACGACGGTGCTGTAACTGGGCCTTGAAGGCCCGGAAACGTTGCTCCCCGAGTTCCCGGAGTTCCGCCCGCTTTTCGTCCGATAGTTCCTCTTCTTCTTCCTCGCCATGTAACAGCCACTCCCATGGTTTGCGGTTTACGATTTCGCCGGTGTCGGTTTTCTCAATTTCTCCCGACACCGAGTTGATAAGGGTTTTCCACCCAGACAGATCGCGCCCGCGCTCTGCGCGGTACTCATTATTGGCGTGATGGAGAAACACGCACATATCGTGCTGCAATTTGCCCTGGACGTACCAATCGCCGCCGCCGGGTACGCGAACGCGAAGGGCAGGGGGTGCCATGCCCTTGGAAACTAGGTCATTTATTTTGTCCCAGAGCCATGTCTGACCGATCGCTGGTATCTTGCTGCACCACAGATAAGAGCTTGCAAGCCACTCCGTTTTTCCTTCGCGACCGAAGCCCTTAGACCGCGCGGCGGTCATACGGGCTTTCAGGATGTATTTGAGGACATAGGCCATACCCTTGCGGTCGGCTGGTTGGAATTCCACATATCCGTGGCCCCAGAGGGTCCAATTTAGGCGCCGTTTATAGGCAAATTTGTTGCTCTTCTTGCCTTCGAGCTTTCCAAGCTCGTGTATCGGGTGAGTTGCAAAGACGACGCCATGATAATGACACCGCCCGTACCGAGTACCCTTTTCGCCGACGACAACGTAACGCAATTGGAATTCTTCGTTTTTCCACCTGCGGTTAGCTGCCGATCTTATGCGCTTCCACATGTCAGACACGTCTTTGTAGCGATATACGCGAGCGCCCAAGGGCGGCTCCCCATCAACATCTGCATATGTGAGGGTCATCGCGTAAGCATTTGGCATGGTTTGCTTTTCCGCTACGCAGCGCGAAACCCACGAATTCTTGTAGGTCGCAACACACTCATCGCATTCGCGGCAGCTAACTTCATATCCGTTGATCGTCAGAGGCTTAGTGCACATTGTTACAGTCCGGGGGTGTCATTAAATGTATACAGGAACAAGGGGTGTATCGGGCGCAACGGCCCCGATGTAGCGGGGCCGTTGCATTGCACTCAGGCGACGCGGGCCTGACTGCGGAGGTGCTGTTTCCAGACAGCGGGCAACGTGATCTGGAAATACCAGTCAAGTTGCGTGCGGTTCGGTTCAGCTTCACCGACCACGTCTTTGAATTCACGCCAATTTTCAAGCTGGATATGGGCTGGATCCCATTCCAGTTTGTCGCTGAATTCGACGTTGTACTTCTCGCCAACGACTTCGACGCAATCCCAAAGCCGCAACCAGAATTGGCGCCCGTCGGGGACACCCGGTTGTAACGGGTGAAACCATGCCCATTTTTCATGGATCAGGTCCGAGGCGGCATAGTACTGGTGCGAACTCTGGAACCGCCGGGCGCGACTGACTCGCCGGGCGTGCATGCGGTCCTGTTCCTCCGGTGATCGGTACAGGTTGAATTCGCGCACCGGATAACCGGCGCGCTGCATCTCCTTCATAATTTGGTCGGAGAGAAAGCCCATCGGGCCGACGTCATAGCGCATGCGTGTGATGCGCTTGCGGGGTTCCCCCATGGCTGGATCATTTGCCATCGTCTGCGCCCTCCTGTTCGTCCTGTGAGGGTGCTTCCTCTGGTTCTTCGACCACAGTGGCCGGTTCATCGCGCTCGCGGTCGCGGTCGCGCTCGGCAAGCTGGCTGCGCAGCTCTTCGATTTCGAGCTCGCGCTCGCGTTCGCGTCGCGCTTGCTCCAGCTGCTGCCGGTAAGCGGTGCGCTCGAGTCGCTGCATGCGTTCCTCATACGTGAGCTCCGCGCGCTCGGTAACGACCGCTGTGTCAAATTCGCCGACGGTCGTCACGAGCAGCTTGCCGGACATACTGACGACGCTGCAATCTTGGACTTCAAGCGAATATCCCTGCGGGACCATGCTGTTGAAATGCTGACCCTTTGTCGGCTCAGAAATCGGGACAATACCTTGAATGACACCGTCGGCGTCAATCAAGGTTACTTGCGGATCGTCCCCAAGGGGCCAGATCACGGCATGAACAAGCGCATTGCGGCAAAGGCATTTGTGCTGTTCGTTTTCAATCTCTTGATCGTACATGTGATTTTCCTTGTTTCAGAGGGCAGGGGGCCAATGGCCCCCTTTAGGTTCAGTCGTCGTGGACGAGAGACGGGTCGTCGTGGAACAACTGGATACGTTCGACCGGGGTCGGACCCTTCGCAAGAGAGGTGGAAATCGCCGCACGCTGCGAAATCGTGTACTCGGCATGCGCCCCGTTCCAGTTGTAGAACGGATACATATCAATCCCCTCCGGGGGATAGTTGATGTTCTCCGGCGTCACCGATGTTGGCAGCGCATAAGTCCACATGGTCGATTTCATCTCGACGCCATTGGTCAAAAGGAGATTTGCGCCATGCGTGCCGTATTCATGTTCGAGCCGGTTATGGCCGACCCAGAACGCGGGCTGATCAGCTTCAGCGGGCAGAACGCTGCTCTCGACATCGCGACGTGTAAGCAGCTTTTCTTCGAGTTCAGTTTCATCATGAACACGATTGACCAGCCCCCAAACCTCGGTCTGTGCCGGGTCTGGCTGATAGTCGAGCGTCTCAAGCGGCTTGACCATGACAATGGTCACAAGCTGCCCTCCGAGTTCCGAACGCGGCACGACAGTGGCAAATTCATCGTTCAACTCGAAATGTGCAGACACATCATTGATCGATGCGCCATCGGTGGGACGCGTATGGCCTGCGGTCAGTTCGTACACGTTCCGGTACATCACTTGACAGTTGTGGTCATAATCCACCGAAATGCCGTAGAGCGCCCGTTCAACGACTTCCTCGCCGTTGATAGGGTCATTCTTGATCATCTGCGCAAACTGACGAACAAGACCATCAAGCTTTTGGCTCTCGATCATGTCGCGGAGGGTCAATTCGCTGACCCCGTCCAGATTGGCCGTAACCTTCGGATAGCCCGGATTTTCCGGGTCTTCCTCCACCACAATGCCCGCTTGACCTTCATGATCGTCAACCCAGCCCATGGTGGCGCGCTCATCGCCGCCCGTCTCGCGTAGATTGGTACTCACCGCGGCATGCTCGGCGTTCTGACCAATCCCCTTAATGGGCAACTCGCCCGTCAGATTGATCGCGCCATCGATAAGACGTTCAGGATCAAGAACCCCATCGAACCGCTCAAGCACGTTCGCGGTAAGAACGGCCGGCGCAAAATTGGTCTCTGTCTTTTCGAGCAGATCCGCATTGTAATACGCCGCCTTACGCAAATGGTTGATTGCGCAAATGTAGGCGAGGCGCACGGTCTTCGACACAACCTGATCGGCACCGACGCGCTTGGGGTGAATATTGGCAGCGAGTGAAACACCCGCCACTCCGGGTCCCGTCTCAAAGCCAATCCCTTCACCGGCCATCAACCGGCGGCGCGTCATTTCTGTCACGCCTGCATCTTCACTCTCAAGCTCAAGCTTTTCGATAGCCTGATAGGGAACAAACACCTGGACAACATCGACATATGCTTTGGAACGCATATAGCCGCTGACAGGGGCCAGCTTGACGTTGAGTTTTGTTGTCACGGCCCCGCCTTCATCGGGTCGGAAACGACACATGGCCAAGGGCATTGCCTTGACGGCTTCAATCCCTCCGAAATGGGTGTTGCTCCACATCCGGAGCCGCCGACGCCCGTCAAATGCGGTCGCAATGGCGTTCTTTGCAGTTGATGATTTCAACATCGTGTTTTTCCTTGAGACAATAGGTTACTGGCCGCGCAGAATTGCGCGATCAGTCAAAAACAGTCGGGTACGCGTCCTTCATGAAGTCGCGGTACGCCTTTGTTTTCGTGTTGGCTTTTGGGGGTCTGTTAGCGCGATAGCTTACTGATGCTGGTCGCGATTTTGGTCGGAGGATTTGGCTTTCCCATCCCCAGCCGGGGAAATAGGCATCGCCTTTAACTTGTCCGTACCACCAATCCTTGGCGTAGTTTAAGGCGCCTTCAAAATCGGCGACCTCATCACCATAGAACTGCCCCAGATGCTCCACATACCCGGGGTTGGTCACGATGCTGGTTGAACCTGCACCGTCAGCCTGAATAACGCCGTAGTCTGGCGCTTGATAGTCTAGCGCCGGGTCATGCGTACCAGTTTTCGACCCAGTAGAACGATAACCGTAACCAGTGCGACCGCCGGTAGCGCGATTATTACGGCTATTAGCCACGTCGGAGCTAACATCGATGTCCCCTTGTCTCGGCAGAGGCATAATCGCCCCGTATTGCGACATATAAGAGGGGACACGTGGTGTGGCAAGTTCGTCAAGCTTTTCGCGGAGTTCGCGGTTTTCCTGCTTTAACTCCGTTTGCTCAATCTTTTCAGCCCGAACAGCGTCAATCGCTTGACCGAAACGCGCACCGGCTGTCGCGTAGCTATCGCCGATTTGTGCTGCCTGATGCGGGATATAGCCGCCGGAGCTAATCCCAAAGAGAGGATTTATCCCGGCTTCTTCCCATTCGCGCACCTGATTAACAGGGCGGTTCGCCTCGTTGGCTTCGCGTTGCGCTCTTCGGTCTGCGCGACCACCAATCAGTCCAGCGACCGCGCCAATCGCCGCGCCAATGAAATTGCATTGCGTTTCATCCCGAGGGACGAAACAGCAGAGCAACAGGAGCAACAGCACCGCGATTACGATGAGTTGCTCCATCATGGCGCACCGTAGGTCTTGACCCGGTGTATGAGGTGGTCGCGGCTGCGTTTGTCAAACACAGCCTCAACTGCGGTTACGATGAGCCACGCGACCACGGCTGCTACCGCGCTTTCGTGTGCCTCGGCCATGCCGAGCGCCACAAGAGCAGCTCCGGTTTGTCCGCCGAGCCGCTTTGCGACGGGGACGAGGTACTGATTTACGAGCCATTTCATTCGCTCTTCCTCTACCTAGGGTTGAGAAAGTCGCATAATCAGTATTATGTAAATATTTTGTGCTGTGACATGCGCAAACGGCATGTCACAGCACCTATTTCCTACGCGAATAGCTCGTGCGCGAGCTCAAGGGCGTCGACCAGTCGATCCACTTCGGCCCGCGTGTTGTACATCCCAAACGACGCGCGACAGGTCGCCGTTACACCCAGATGATCCATGAGCGGACCGGCACAATGGTGACCGGCGCGCACCGCAACGCCTTTCTTGTCGAGGATCGTCGAAATGTCATGCGCATGCGCTGCACCTTCGAGCGTGAGGCTGAAAATCGCTGCCTTGCCAGGAGCATGCCCCTGGATGTTCAACCAGTTGAGCCCCTGGAAACGTGCCGTCGCATAGTCGCGAAGATCCGCCTCATGCGCAGCAATCTGTGACATGCCGATATCCATCAGATACTCCAGCGCGACACCAAAGCCGATGGTCTGGACGATCCCCGGCGTTCCGGCCTCGAACTTCATCGGCGGATCATTGTAGATCACGCGATCCCTGGAGACCTCCTTGATCATATCGCCACCGCCGATGAATGGCCGCATCTCGGCCATACGCTCCGGCCGGATATAGATCGCACCCGAAGCCGACGGCCCATAGAGCTTGTGTCCGGTGATCGCATAGAAATCGCACCCGAGATCCTGCACATCAACGGGCATGTGCACGGCGCCCTGAGATCCATCCACCAGCACTGGCACACCTTTGTCATGGGCTCCGGACGTGATGGTTTTCACATCAACAACGGTCCCCAGAACATTGGAACACTGGGTGATTGCGATCAGTTTTGTTCGCGGCGTAATGGCATCCAGCACCTTCTGCGGATCAAGGCTGCCGTCGGCGTCGGTTTCGACCCATTTCAGCACAACCCCCTGACGCTCGCGCAGGAAATGCCAGGGAACGATATTGGCATGATGCTCCATCACAGACAGGATGATCTCATCGCCCGCCTGGAGTTGCGGCATGGCCCAGCCATAGGCCACGAGATTGATGCCTTCGGTGGTGCCGGAATTCAGGACAATATGGTCCTCATGCGCGGCATTCAGGAACCGGGCGATGATACCGCGCACGCCTTCGTATTTCTCTGTCGCGAGATTAGACAGATAGTGCAAGCCTCGGTGAACATTGGAATATTCTTCCGCATAAGCTTTGGTCACGGCGTCGATCACGCAGCTCGGCTTTTGCGCCGATGCGCCGTTGTCGAGATAGGTCAGCGGCTTGCCGTTCACCTCTCGCGAGAGGATCGGGAAGTCGGATCTGATTTTTTCGACATCATACATTGGACGTCTCCAGGATTGTGGGAGCAAACAGCCCCATCAGGATCAGCACGGCAGTCATCGCGCCAAGGCCAGCCATAAAGATCACACCGAGCGATTTTCCGAGCGCGTTGAGACCAAGGCCTTCGTTGGTGAAGTGGGCCAACACATAGATCCCATAGATGGCGGCGACCAGGTTCAAAATCGCAGCAACAGGCGGAACGATAAATACAAGAACGATTGCAATGGCTTGCACAGCGATATTCACAAATCGCAGCCACACCAGCAGGGCAAAGAACGGCACAAATGCCGCCTGCCCGCCCATCCATCTGCCAATGGTCACGGAACAGATGGCATAGCCCAACTGCAACACCACCAGAAAGCCGCCAAAGAGTGCCGGGCTGAGGTTGGGAAACAAGGCGTTTGATGGCAGGCCGAGCAGCTGGGCCTGCAACGCATAGAGAAAGACGCTCAGCACGACCGTCAGGCCAAAGCCGGTCCAGACCACGTCGGCCTCAAACCTCTGGGCCAGAACGGAACGCGCCGCCTGCGCAGGGTTTGTGATTGTCTCGATCGCCAGGGCTTTGAAATCCATCATGCCTGTCCCCAATAGGCTTCGCGCAGGCCGGAGAGCCAGAACCAGAGGAACACAGCCAGCCACAAAAGACCAACGCCATTCAGCGCCGGGCCCGAGCCGATGAACCCGGCCACAAGCCCGTTCAACAGCAGGATCGGCGTCGACGCCAGGAAGGCCCAGAACAGTGCCAGACGGCCCCTGAACCCATCGCCCTGCCCGCCCAGGACACGCACCAGCATATGCGAAAGCCAGGCAAACGCATAAAGCGCCAGCGGCGCGATAAAGATGATGCCCAGCAGCGCGCCGCCCAGCAGCATGTTGAGGTCCTGTCCGGTCAGATGCGCCTCGCGGGCGAGACGCGGCATCTGCGCGATGAACATCAACGCACAAGCCCCCATCAGAAAAGCCAAAAGTCGATCTTCACGGTGCCCCATCGACAGAAGCCGCGCAATCACCTTGCGCGGCCCCCGATAGGTTGCCGTAATGTCTGCCGTCACAGCCATGCCGGACCTCAGCGCCGACGCGCGAGCCAGCCATAGAGGCGGTCGTTGATACTGGCGGCGATATCATCGCTTTCGATCTCGGCCACCGCCTCGGCCAGGAACGCCAGGGTCATCAGGTCGGTTGCCTCGCTCTCGGGAACGCCGCGCGAGCGCAGGTAGAACAGCCCGTCCTCGTCGATCGCACCCGAGGTGGACCCATGGGAACAGGCCACGTCATCGGCATAGATCTCAAGTTCTGGCTTGGCGAGGAACTGGCTGTCGTCATCCAGCAGCAGCGACTGAGAAATCTGATAGCCATCCGTCTTTTGCGCGCCTTCCTTCACCAGGATCTTGCCCTGGAACACGCCGGTTGCGCCGTTGCGAAGAACCTTCTTGAAAACCTGACGGCTCTCGCAATTCACCGCGTCATGGGTGACAAACACCGTATCGTCGTGATGAAAATCACCGTCCCCAACGCAGGCCCCGGCGACATGCGCCACGGCGTCATCGCCAAGGAACTCAACCACGGCTTCGTTGCGCGTCAACACGCCATTCACGGTGAGCGTGAAGCTCTTGAAAACGGATTCCTGCCCCAGGCGCGCAAACAGATGCGTCGCCGCACGGCGTTCATGATCGCGGCCCTGCGCGCGCACCAGATGCAGCGTGCCATTGTCCGCAATGTCGATTTCCATCGCCTTGTTGAAGCGCGAAGCGGCAGGCCCGTTTTCAAGGATCGTGGCCTCGGCGCCGCTGTCCACCTTGATCACATGGTGCAGGATCGCGTCGGAGGATTCATTCTCGTGGCGATAGACCAGATTGATCGGTTTGGACGGCGTGCCGGTGACGTGAATGACCACGCCATCGGTTGCAAACGCGGTGTTGAGCGCGGCCAGCGGGCGCTGCACCGGCGTTTGTCCGCGCGCTTCAAGAACGCCGTATATGTCCTTGGCCCAGTGGATATCTTTACCCTGGATTTCGGCAAGGCGCTCAATGCTCACCCCCTCCAGCGAAAGATCGTCGGAGGCTTCGGCATCAAAGACACCGTCGACAAAGACAATGCGGATGCGATCAAAGGTGTCGAACATCGGCGGCTCACCACTGTCGAACACGGTCGCAGTCGGCGCCTGCACAGCCGTCAGCGTATCCGGACGGGTGTATTTCCAATATTCGTCACGGCGATCCGGCAGGCCCATCGTTTGAACCCGCGCCACCGCCGCCCGGCGCGCCGCATCAAGGCAGCCGCCCTCGGGCAATGACAAGGCAGAAAGGCGCGCCTCGGTCGTCGATTGTTTCAGCTCTGGAAGTGCCATTACGCCACCTCGGACATGATGTCTGCGTAACCGTTGTTTTCCACCTCGAGCGCCAGCTCGGGGCCGCCGGTCTTGACGATGCGGCCGTCGGCCATGATGTGCACGACGTCTGGTTTGATGTGATCCAGCAGGCGCTGGTAGTGGGTGATGACAAGGAAGCCGCGGCCTTCGTCACGCAGCGCGTTCACACCATCGGCCACCAGTTTCATCGCATCCACGTCGAGGCCGGAGTCGGTCTCGTCCAGGATGCACATTTTGGGCTCCAGCATCGCCATCTGCAGGATTTCGTTCCGCTTTTTCTCACCACCGGAGAAGCCGACATTGACCGGGCGTTTCAGCATTTCGGCGTCGATCTTCAGCTCCTTGGCCTTCTCGCGCACATGCTTGAGGAAATCCGCCGCCGACAGCTCCTCCTCGCCACGCGCCTTGCGCTGCGCGTTTACCGCGGTGCGCAGAAAGGTCATGTTGCCGACACCCGGGATTTCGACCGGGTATTGGAACGCCAGGAATACGCCAAGCGCCGCGCGCTCTTCCGGCTCCAGCTCCAGCAGCTCCTCACCCAGCAAGGAGGCGGAGCCCTCGGTGACCTCGTAGCCATCCTTGCCCGACAGCACATAGGACAGCGTGGATTTGCCAGAGCCGTTCGGCCCCATGATCGCATGCACCTTGCCAGCTTCGACGGTGAGGTTCACACCTTTGAGGATCTGCTTGTCTTCTTCCTCAAGTTTCACGTGCAGGTTTTTGATTTCGAGCATTTTTTCCTCGTCTTGTATCGATGAGACACCTTTGTGCCTCGTGTTCCCATACCCCTCGGGGCGAAATTCTTATCCGATCACCACGGCGGTGCCGCTGGCCGAGACCATCAACATGGATTGACCGACAACCTCATAGTCGAGGTCAACGCCGACGACCGCATTCGCACCAAGGGCGCGGGCGCGGTCTTCCAGCTCGTTCAGCGCCGTCTCGCGTGCGTCTTGCAGCTTGCTCTCATAAGCGCCTGATCTGCCACCAACAATGTCGGTGATCTGGGCAAAGACATCACGGACCACATTGGCGCCCATGATCGCCTCGCCCACGACGATGCCCTTGTATTCGGCGATCTGGTAGCCCTCAACGGTGCCAGTGGTCGTCACGATCATGGTGCGGTCTCCTTTTCGTCCTTGCCAGGGGCCGGACATCAGCCAACAGATCCTTCAAGCGAAATCGCAACCAGTTGCTGTGCTTCCATTGCAAATTCCATCGGCAGTGCTTGCAGCACGTCCTTGCAGAAACCGTTCACAACCAGTGCAACCGCCTCTTCCTCGTCCATGCCACGCTGGCGGCAGTAGAACAGCTGATCGTCATCCACCTTGGAAGTGGTCGCCTCGTGTTCGCAGCGCGAGGAGTTGTTCTTCACCTCGATATAAGGCACCGTGTGCGCCCCGCATTTATCACCGATCAGCAAGCTGTCGCACTGGGTGTAGTTGCGCGAGTTTTTCGCCTTCGGGTGCATCGAGACCAGACCGCGGTAGGTGTTCTGCGCCTTGCCGGCAGAGATGCCCTTGGAGACGATCCGGCTCTTGGTGTTCTTGCCCAGATGGATCATCTTGGTGCCGGTGTCGGCCTGCTGGTAGTTGTTGGCGATGGCGATCGAGTAGAACTCGCCCTGGCTTTCCTCGCCGCGCAGGATGCAGGAGGGGTATTTCCAAGTCACGGCAGAGCCGGTCTCGACCTGGGTCCACATCACCTTGGCGCGGTCGCCACGGCAATCGGCGCGTTTGGTCACGAAGTTGTAGATGCCGCCCTTGCCGTTCTCATCCCCGGGGAACCAGTTCTGCACGGTGGAGTATTTCACTTCGGCGTCTTCTTCGACGATGATCTCGACCACGGCGGCATGCAGCTGCGCGGTGTCGCGCTGCGGTGCAGTACAGCCTTCCAAATAGCTGACATAGCTGCCTTTGTCCGCGATGATCAGGGTGCGCTCGAACTGGCCGGTGTTTTCCGCGTTGATGCGGAAATAGGTGCTGAGCTCCATCGGGCAGCGCACGCCCGGCGGCACGTAGACGAACGAACCATCAGAGAACACGGCCGAATTCAGCGTCGCGTAGAAGTTGTCCGACACCGGCACCACGGTGCCGAGGTATTTCTTCACCAGTTCGGGGTGTTCGCGGATCGCTTCGGAGATCGAACAGAAGATCACGCCCGCTTTTTTCAGCTCGTCCTGAAAGGTGGTCCCGACGGAAACGGAGTCGAACACCGCGTCCACGGCGACCTTGCGGCCTTCGGACGGCGCATCTTCGGCCCCCTCGACGCCCGCAAGAATCATTTGCTCTTTCAACGGGATGCCGAGCTTTTCGTATGTGGCGAGCAGCTTCGGATCGACCTCGTCGAGCGACTTGGGCTTTTCTTCCATACTCTTGGGCCGGGCATAGTAGTATTGATCCTGAAAGTTGATTTCAGGATATTCCACCATCGCCCAGTCCGGTTCGACCATGCCGGTCCAGCGTTCGAAGGCCTGCAGACGCCATTCGGTCATCCACTCCGGCTCTTCGTTCTTTTCGGAAATCAGGCGCACGATATCCGGGTTGACGCCCTTGGGGGCGTATTCCATCTCGATATCGGTTTCCCAACCGTATTTATAGGTGCTGACCTCGCGCACCGCATCCACGGTTTCCTGATCAACGCCTTCCTTGGCTTCGAATTGGTCCAGAGCGGCCATCGTCTTCTCCTCACCTCACGCCGAACGGGCGCGATGTTTCTTCTGTTTGGCGCACCAGCTTTCAGCAAAGCGCAGCACATCCGTTTCCGTCGTCTGCGGCCCGAGCGATACGCGGATCGCACCCTGGGCCGTCGTCTCGTCATATCCCATTGCGGTCAGAACCGCGCTGGCGCGCACCTTGCCGCTGGAGCAGGCGCTGCCCGCGCTGATCGCGAACCCCGCCAGATCCATCTGCATGACCTGCGTCTCGCCTTTCCATCCAGGGGTGGCGAAACAAGAGGTATTGGGCAGGCGACGCGCATCCTTGCCCACAAAAATAGTGTCTGGGCACTCCGCCGCAAGCGCCTTTTCTAGAATATTTCTAATTTCTGCAACCCGGTCCCAAACCCCGCTGTCGAGGTCCCTGGACGCCGCTTCAGCTGCGGCGCCAAACCCTGCGATTCCAATCACATTTTCCGTCCCGGACCGGCGTCCCATCTCCTGACCGCCGCCTTTGATCTGCGCAGCGAGATCCGTCCCGCGTTTGAGCACCACGGCACCAATGCCCTTGGGCCCGCCAAGCTTGTGCGCCGAGATCAGCGCCATGGTCGCGCCCATCCAGTTGAACGCCACCGGCAGTTTGCCAAAGGCCTGCGTCGCATCCGTCACCGCGAGCCCGTCGGGCAGATCCTGGATAATGCCGGTTTCGGAGTTGGCCAGCTGCACGCAAGAGGTCTGCGGGTCGGTAACCTGCACGCGACCAGAGGCATCGACAGACAAATCCTCTTTGGTCCAAGCTCTTACAGCATCATGTTCAAGCGCGGACCCATGCAGGTCGCGCCCGGCGAGGGCCAGTGCTGCCCCCTCTGTCGACCCGGAGGTAAAGACCACATCCGCGCCCTCGGCCCCAAAGGCGGCAGCCACCTGAGCCCGGGCACGTTCGATGATCGCCTTCGCCGCACGCCCCTCGGCATGCACAGAGGACGGATTGCCACTGACACCCATCGCCGCGACCATCGCGGCCTGCGCTTCTGGGCGCAGCGGCGATGTGGCATTGTGATCAAGATAAACACGGGTCATGGAGTCATCTTTTAGAATTGGCCACTGGGCTGGGTGATCGGCGGATGTGTCCTGTCAGGACCGGCTATTCATCCACCACCGAGAAGAGATTTGGAACCGCCGGACAGGGCGCGAGGTCGTTTTCGATCACATCGGACAGGCGGGTCTGGTGCAGGAACACATAGACATGCGCGCTCAGCCCCTCCCACAGGCGATTGGTCAGGGATTGCGCCCGGCTGCCGCAAGAGCCACCGGACACCCCGGCCCCTTTGTGCATGGCATCAACGGTCTCATCAACAGCAGCCAGGATTTCCACCACCCGGATCTCCGACGCCGGACGTGCCAACCGGTACCCGCCGCCGGGGCCGCGCACCGAGGCCACCAATCCGGCGCGCCGCAGCTTGACAAACAGCTGCTCCAAATAAGGCAGGGAAATCGCCTGACGTTTCGATATGTCTGCCAGAACCACCAGCCCCTCGGCCGGTTGCAGCGCAATATCCGCCAGCGCGACCATTGCATAGCGGCCCTTTGTCGAAAGCTTCATCTGCTCACCCTTTCACCGAAAAGGCAGCAAATGATTGACGATACCCCTGTCAATGCGTATCTCAGCTTGACAAGGTGCCGGTGCCCACCTGCGCCTCTTTAGAATTGTTCTAAGATGTCAGAGAGATTTCGTCAAGCATATCTCTCCGACATCCCCGCCAAAAAGAGTAGGATCCACCCACCCATGCCTGAGGTCATTTTTCCCGGACCCGAAGGACGGCTGGAAGGCCGTTATCACCCGCAAAAGGAAAAGGACGCACCGATCGCCATCGTGCTGCATCCGCACCCGCAATTCGGCGGGACCATGAACAACAAGGTGGTCTACAACCTCCACTATGCGTTCTACAACATGGGCTTCACTGTTCTGCGGTTCAATTTCCGTGGCGTGGGCCGGTCGCAGGGCGAATACGATCAGGGCGTTGGCGAGCTGTCGGATGCGGCCTCGGCCCTCGATTATCTCCAGTCGATGAACAACAACTCCAAACATTGCTGGGTTGCGGGCTTCTCCTTTGGCGCCTGGATCGGCATGCAGCTGTTGATGCGTCGTCCGGAAATCACCGGGTTCATCTCGGTTGCCCCGCCGGCGAACATGTATGACTTTTCCTTCCTGGCGCCCTGCCCGTCCTCCGGCCTGATCATCAATGGCACCGCCGACCGCGTGGCGCCGCCCGCCGATACCGTGAGCCTTGTGAACAAGCTGCACGAGCAGAAGGGCATCACCATCACCCATGATGAGATCGAGGGCGCGGATCACTTCTTCCAGGAGCCGCATATGGACACGATGATCGGCAATGTCTCCGATTATGTAAAGCGGCGCCTCACCGAAAGCAGCCGCTGATGTCGAGCCTGGACACGCTGGCCGCACAGTTGGCGGAGGACACCATCAAGGTCCAGGATGCGCTCGGCGAGGACCGTCTGTTCATGGAGGTCGCCCAGGTTCTCGGGGCGGCGTCCCAATCTCTCGAAGAAGCCTTTCTGACAGAGGTTCGGATTCGCCTTGCAGAACGCAAGGCGCGCGATTTTCTCGGCAAACGATTAGAGGCCGCAAAGGCCGCGCTTGAAGCAGAGGCAAAAAACCGATCATGACGACCCATCTTGTGCAGCAGTTCGAATTCCTCTCTGAAATCGAAAGGCTGCGCGAGGTGGAGCGGCAGAATCTCCTGCTCGATGGCAGCCGGGTCGAGAACTCGGCGGAACACAGCTGGCACCTGGCGCTCTATGCGCTGGCCTTTGCGCCCTATGCACCGCCCGCGGTGTCCATCCCGCGGGTCATGCAGATGCTTCTGCTGCATGACATCGTCGAAATCGACGTTGGCGATCATCCCATTGATGAACCCACAGACTGGAGCGCGGTCGCTGCAGCCGAAGAACGCGCACAAAAACGGATCTTTGGCCTCCTGCCCGATCCGCAGGCCACCGCACTGCAAGCCTGCTGGCAGGAATTCGAGGCCGCAGAAAGCGCCGATGCGCGCTTTGCAAAAGCGCTGGACTACTGCCAGCCGATCTTTCAAACGCTTTGCGCTGTTTCGCCTCCCAAGGATCATTTGCGCGTGGTCCGTGAAAACCTGACCACCGGCCGCGCAACCACCCTGAAGGACCGCTTTCCCGAGGCCTATGCGGCGGCGCTTGAACTCATGAATGGCGCAGAGGTCAGCGATCTTGATTTTGCTGCAAGGCTGGCGTTCCTGTCCGAGGCGGACCGGTTGAAATCCATCCTGCGGGCCTCTCGCATTGCCTCCGACACGCGTTTTGAGAACTCTGCCGAACACAGTTGGCACATCATGCTCTATGCGTGGATCCTGGCCCCGCACAGCATTGCGCAGGTCGATGTGACGCGGGTGCTGACCATGCTCCTGCTACACGATCTGGTGGAGATCGATGCCGGAGATGTGCCGATCCACTCGACGCTCGACGCTGCTGCGCTTGCCCGGATCGAGGCGGAGGAACTGGCGGCCGCGCAGCGCATCTTTGGCCTGCTGCCCGATGCTCAGGCCGCAGAGTGCCTGAAGATCTGGCAGGAATTCGAAGCCGCGATGAGCAGCGACGCCATCTTTGCGAAATCCATCGACCGGGTGCAGCCGGTGCTGTTGAACATCGCCACCGGCGGCGGCAGTTGGGTCGAATATGATGTCACCCTGCCTCAGCTCGAAAGCCGCGTTGGAGACAAGATCGCCCGTGGCGCACCAGAGGTCTGGGCCCATGTGCGCGCCCTCCTGCTGCCATGGTTTGCCGAACGCGGCAGGCTGTGACACCCGCGCGGTGCAGGTCAAACGCGGTTCACGGAATTCCCCTCTTGCGTCGGCGCGCAAGGCAGGATTTGACAGGCCTGCCGCCAGCCCCCCCCGGCCCAGGACGGCCTCATGAGGCAAGAGGACACGTCATGCATTATCTCTACCTGATGGCCGCCGTGCTGGCCGAAACCATTGGCACCACCGCCCTTCAGGCCAGCCAGCAGTTCACCCGGCTGCTGCCCTCGGTCATTGTTGTCGTGGCCTATGGGGCATCATTCTTTCTGATGAGCCTGACGCTGAAATTCATGCCCGTTGGCATCGTCTATGCCATCTGGTCGGGCCTTGGCATCGTGCTGATTGCGGCGATCGGCTTTATCGTCTTTGGCCAACGCATTGATCTGCCTGCACTTGCCGGGATGGCGATGATCATCTGCGGCATCCTGATCATCCATCTGTTCTCCGCCAGTTCCGGCCACTGACCGCCTGTCCCGGCGCCACAGGGTGCGGCAGCGCAGCGACGGTTGCGCGGGCAACCCGCTTTTGCACTAGCCATGGCGGCTTTATCGAGGTATGCGCCCGGCAACCCCAATCAAAGGCATACCTCATGGACCTGCGCAATATTGCGATCATCGCGCACGTTGACCACGGCAAAACCACACTGGTTGACGAGCTTCTGAAACAATCCGGCGCCTTCCGCGAAAACCAGGCAGTGGCGGAACGCGCCATGGACTCCAACGATCTGGAACGCGAACGCGGCATTACCATTCTGGCCAAAGCCACCTCCGTGGAATGGAATGGCACCCGTATCAATATCGTCGACACCCCCGGCCACGCCGACTTTGGTGGCGAAGTGGAGCGTATCCTCTCCATGGTGGATGGTGTGGTGCTGCTGGTGGACGCCGCCGAAGGCCCGATGCCGCAGACCAAATTCGTGACCTCCAAGGCGCTGGCACTGGGTCTGCGCCCCATCGTGGTGCTGAACAAGGTCGACAAGCCCGACGCCGAGCCTGACCGCGCGCTGGACGAATGCTTCGATCTCTTTGCCAATCTTGGTGCAGATGACGATCAGCTTGATTTCCCGTCCATGTATGCCTCCGGTCGCTCCGGCTGGGCCGATATGGAACTGGATGGCCCGCGCAAGGATCTCTCGGCGCTGTTTGACCTCATCGTGAAGCACGTCCCTGCGCCCAAGCAGATCGCGCAGAAGGATGAGCCCTTCCGCATGCTGGCTACCACGCTCGGCTCCGACCCCTTCATGGGCCGCATCCTGACCGGCCGTGTCGAGAGCGGCACGCTCAAGGTCGGTGACAACCTCAAGGCGCTGAGCCGTGAGGGTGACCTGATCGAGAATTTCCGCGCCACCAAGATCCTCGCGTTCCGCGGCCTTGCCCAGCAGCCGATTGACGCCGCCGAGGCGGGTGACATCGTCACGATCGCCGGCATGACCAAAGCCACCGTTGCGGACTCGCTGGTGGATACCTCGGTCACCGAGGCCCTGCCCGCGCAGCCGATCGATCCGCCGACCATCACCGTGACCTTTGGCATCAACGACAGCCCGCTGGCGGGTCGTGACGGCAAGAAAGTCCAGTCGCGCGTGATCCGGGATCGCCTGATGAAAGAGGCGGAACTGAACGTGGCAATCGAGGTCACCGACACCCCCGGCGGCGAGGCGTTTGAGGTCGCCGGCCGTGGCGAATTGCAGATGGGCGTTCTCATCGAGAACATGCGCCGCGAAGGGTTCGAACTGTCGATCTCCCGTCCGCAGGTGCTGTTCACCGAGGAAAACGGCCAGCGCATGGAACCCGTCGAGGAAGCCACCATCGACGTGGATGACGAGTATTCCGGCGTGGTGATCGAAAAGCTCACCGGCAACCGCAAGGGTGAGCTGGTCGAGATGAAGCCCGCAGGTGCCGGCAAGACCCGCATCATCGCGCATGTGCCGTCGCGTGGCCTGATCGGCTATCACGGCGAGTTCCTGACCGACACCCGCGGCACCGGCGTTCTGAACCGCGTGTTCCATGGCTGGACCGCGCACAAGGGCTCCATTCCGGGCCGTCGCGCTGGCGTTCTGATCTCCATGGAGAACGGTCAATCCGTTGCCTATGCGCTGTGGAACCTCGAAGAACGCGGCAAGATGTTCATCGGCGCCCAGGCCGACGTCTACACCGGCATGATCATTGGCGAGCACAGCCGCGACAATGACCTCGAGGTGAACCCGCTCAAAGGTAAAAAGCTGACCAACGTGCGCGCCTCTGGCTCTGATGACGCCGTGCGCCTGACCACGCCGGTCACGCTCTCGCTGGAAGAGGCGATTGCCTACATCAACGATGACGAGTTGGTCGAAGTGACGCCGAACTCGGTACGCCTGCGCAAGCGCTACCTTGATCCGCATGAGCGTAAGCGGATGGCAAAGACCAACAGCTGATCGCCACCTGAGTAATGCAAATAGGCCCGGTCGTATTCGACCGGGCCTTTTCATTTCTGCATGTTAAATCAGAGAACAGGAACAAAATCCTCTATTTCCGCGTCTTCCGCTGTGTATCGACAGAAGGATCCGGCGGGCACGGATTGCCAGCATTCCCCCTTGTGCAGGGGTTCCGACACCACAAGACGTCCGCGGCCATCGGCTGTCTTGCTGCTGTACACGGTTGGCGCCAGATGATCGGAGGCATAGCGCACCGCATAGAGCACGCCGCCGCAGCTGAAGGCCGCGCCGATCCGCATATGGGGTGTGTGGCCGAACTCCCGACTCAGGCTTTCGAGTTTCCCCACCGCCCGCTGCATCGCGCCTTTGGGATCCTCATAAAGTCCCTCCGCAATGGCGATCAGAAACAAGGCCTCACTGTCTGTGGCCCCCTTACGCGCGCCATATAGTTCGTCCGGGATCATCATATCGGCACGGCGGCGGAAGTTCTCGAACCCGCCGACCTGACCGTTGTGCATGAATGACCAGCACCCATGCGTGAACGGGTGACAGTTGTTGCGACTGGTCGCGGTGCCGGTCGAGGCGCGCACATGCGCCAAAAACAGACCTGAGCGCACCTGATGAGTGATCGACCGCAGGTTGGGATCCGACCATGCCGGATGCGTGTCGCGATAGAGCCCCGGCTCCTCGCGGCTGTCATACCACGCAATTCCGAACCCATCGGCATTGGTTTGTGTTTTGCATTCAAAGGCATGGATCGATTGTGCGACCAGCGATTGCTCCGGTTTGCACACAACTTCGTCCAGATAGACTGGAGCGCCGATATACGCGGCCCAACGGCACATGATGTTCTCCTCGACTCGTCGCGATATCCTGTCACCGAGACGTCGAAGCGCTGTTAATCATGAAAAAGGGCCACGCGAAACGCGCAGCCCAATCTTCTGTTTTGCACAGGTTTTCCGTGTTCAGGCGCTGGTCTCGACGACCATCAGCTCCCGCTCGGAGGCGTCGCGCGCGTGGCTTAGCGCCTCCTGGTATTCGGGGCTGTTGTAGCAGTCGACGGCGGCCTCAACGCTGGGGAATTTTGCGACCACATTGCGCGGACGCTCCTTACCTTCCAGCTGAACAAAACGCCCGCCGCGGGCGATGAACTCGCCGCCGTGCTTGGCGATTGCCGGGCCTGCAAGCTCGGCATATTTGCCGTAGGCGTCAGCGTCGGTGACGGTCACATGTGCGATCCAGAGTGCGGGCATGTTGCGTTATCCTTCCAGAAAAGTTTCGGCGGCCTTGATGGCCTCTGCGGCGCCAGAGAAATCCTTGCCGCCGCCCTGCGCCATATCGGGACGGCCACCGCCGCCCTTGCCGCCAACCGCCGGAACAGCCGCTTTCAGCACATCGACAGCCGAGATGTCACCGGTCAGATCGTCAGTCACACCAGCGGCGACCGCAACCTTACCGTCATCTTCGGCGATCAGCAGGATCACACCGGACCCGATCTTCTGCTTATGTGCATCGATCAATCCGCGCAGATCCTTGCCGGACACTCCTTGAAGCGCCTGACCGAGGAAAGTCTTGCCACCGATCTCCTTGGTTTCGGCGCCACCGTCGGAGCCGCCGCCCATGGCGATCTGCTGTTTGAGCGTGGCAATCTCATTCTGCAGCGCCTTGCGCTCGTCCATCAGCACCTTCAGACGGTCCATCACGTCAGCGGGCTGCGCCTTGAGAGCGCCCGCGACCTCCGCCATGCGCGCCGCTTCGCGCTCCAGGTGGTCAAAGGCTGCCGCACCGGTCAGCGCCTCGATCCGGCGCACCCCTGCAGAGGACGCGCTATCCCCAAGGATCACAAAGGTCCCGATATCGCCGGTCTGTTTCACATGTGTGCCACCGCAAAGCTCGATGGAGTAGGTATCACCATCGGCGCCCTTGCCGGTGTTGGCGCGCCCCATGGAGACCACACGGACTTCTTCGCCGTATTTCTCGCCAAAGAGCGCCTGCGCGCCCAAGGCACGGGCATCATCCGGGGTCATGATCCGCGTGCTTACCGGAGAGTTTTGGCGAATGAAATCATTCACTTCAGAGGCAATCTTCGTCAAGTCTTCCTGGCTCACGGCCTTGTTGTGGCTGAAATCGAACCGCAGTCGATCCGCCGCATTGAGCGAGCCCTTCTGTGCCACATGATCGCCAAGCGCATTGCGCAGAGCCTCATGCAGCAGGTGTGTCGCAGAGTGGTTGGCGCGGATCTGAGTGCGGCGGGTGTGGTCCACCTCCATCGCCGCGCCGCTGCCTACGGCAACCTCGCCATCGGTCACCTCGGCGATATGCAGGAACAGGCCCTCGACCTTCTTGGTATCGGTGATCCGCGCGGCGCCGCCCTCAACGGTCAGAACGCCAGTGTCGCCGACCTGACCACCGCTCTCGCCATAAAACGGCGTCTGGTTCAGGATGATCTGGACGCTGTCGCCTTTTGTGGCCGTTTCAACCTTGGCGCCATCCTTGATCAATGCAACGATCTGCCCCTCGGCCTTCTCGGTCTCATAGCCCAGGAATTCGGTCGTGCCCTCGGCATCCACGATGTCGAAGTAAACTTTGACATCCGCGGCGTCCCCCAGACCAATGCCACCGGCGCGGGATTGCTCCTTCTGTGCCTTCATCGCGGCATCAAAACCATCGGTGTCGACGTCGACGCCCCGGGCGCGCAATGCATCCTGGGTCAGGTCGAGCGGGAAGCCAAAGGTATCGTAGAGTTTGAACGCGGTTTCACCGGGCAGCACGTCGCCTTTGTCGAGGTCGACGGAAGCCTCGTCCAGCAATTTCAGACCTCGGTCCAAGGTCTTGAGAAAGCGGGTTTCTTCCTGCTCGAATGTCTCCTCAATAAGCGCCTGACCCTGCCCAAGCTCCGGATAGGCCGCGCCCATCTGGCTGACCAGCGCCGGCACCAGCTTGTGCATCACCGGATCGGTCGCCCCCAGCAAGGAGGCATGGCGCATCGCGCGGCGCATGATGCGGCGCAGCACATAGCCACGGCCCTCATTGGAGGGCAGCACACCTTCGGCAATCAGGAAGGAACAGGACCGCAGGTGGTCGGCAATCACGCGATGGTGCACGTTCTGATCGCCGAAGGGCTCACTGTTGGTGACCGTCGCCGAGGCCTCGATCAGATATTTGAACAGGTCGGTCTCGTAGTTGTCATGGGTGCCCTGCAACAACGCCGCAATACGCTCCAGCCCCATGCCGGTGTCGATCGACTGCATGTCGAGATCAACCATGGACCCATCCGCAAAGCGCTCGTTCTGCATGAACACGAGGTTCCAGATCTCGATGAACCGATCACCGTCTTCCTCTGGCGAGCCCGGAGGGCCACCCCAGATATGATCGCCGTGGTCATAAAAGATCTCGGTGCAGGGACCGCACGGACCGGTATCGCCCATCTGCCAGAAGTTGTCAGAGGTGTCGATGCGGATGATCCGATCCTCGGGAACGCCGACTTTCTTCCAGATTTCAAAGGCTTCGTCATCGGTGTGATAGACGGTGGTATAAAGTTTGTCCTTGGGGATATCAAACTCGCCGGTGATCAGCTCCCACGCAAAAGGGATCGCCTCGTTCTTGAAATAATCGCCAAAGGAGAAGTTTCCGAGCATCTCGAAAAACGTATGGTGGCGCGCAGTGTAGCCCACATTATCGAGGTCATTGTGCTTGCCGCCAGCACGCACACATTTCTGCGCAGAGGTGGCGCGCACATAATCACGACGATCCACACCGGTGAAACAGTTCTTGAACTGCACCATGCCGGAGTTGGTAAACATCAGCGTTGGGTCATTGCGTGGCACCAACGGGCTGGAGTCCACGACCTCATGGCCCTGCTTGGCAAAATAGTTCAGAAAGGTCGACCGGATGTCGTTCAAGCTGGGCATGTCAACGCGGCTCTCTAGATGTGATTGGAACAGTCCAAAGCGGTTTATCGCGCCCATGCAGGGCTGTCCACCGCCCAAAGCGCATGTGGCAGTTTCCCAAAGAAAACAGTGGGATTGAGCGCTATTTTTTGATCATAAGATCGCCGGTGGAAAACGACCCGGCACGTTCGACTGAACAGAGTATCCCCCGCAGACGCAGCGCGCGGTTCTCCGGCAGGTTCACCCACTCCTTGGCCGCGGTGCCATAGCGGGCTTTCCACTTGACGCAGCCATCGTTGAAGACGTCAGACACCCGCAACGCGGCGCTGCCCACCTGCAACAGCTGTCCGGCGGGCAGGTTTTCCTCGGAGAGATCCATATCCACGATGAACGTATCGCCGGGGTGTTGCACCTCCTCGCGATTGCGCCAGACCAGATCAAGCACTCGCTTTGACAGGATGCAGACCTGAATGCCGGGATGGGGCGCGCCACCCTCCAGCGTCAGCCACGGGCGGCTGGACCAACGCTCGCCGGGGATGCCGCCCTCGGGCGTTACCGAGATTTCCTCGACAAAGCGGCGCTGATTGTAGGCTGGTCGCAGGCACAACATGGAAATGGCCGCCCGATCTTTCGGGGCGGCCATCACATGCGGCAAGGCCGCATTCAGTTCCTCAGGGGTGACGTGCATCGTCAGCCTTCGAACAGGACGTCATCATCCTGCGCCTCGGGCGGCATGTCGAAATCAAGCCCGTGTGCGGCACGGATCTTGTCCTCGATCTCCAGCGCAATGCGAGAGTTTTCGCGCAGATAGGTCTTGGCGTTCTCACGCCCCTGCCCGATCCGCTCATCCCCGTAAGAGAACCACGCACCGGATTTGTTGACCACGCCCGCAGCAACACCAAGGTCCAGAAGTTCACCCATCTTGGAGATGCCTTCGCCATACATGATGTCGAACTCGACCTGCTTGAACGGCGGTGCGACCTTGTTCTTCACCACCTTGACGCGGGTGGCGTTGCCGACAACCTCATCCCGGTCCTTGATCGAGCCGATGCGGCGAATGTCCAGACGCACCGAGGAATAGAACTTCAGCGCGTTGCCGCCGGTGGTGGTTTCGGGCGAGCCGAACATCACGCCGATTTTCATGCGGATCTGGTTGATGAAGATCACCATGCATTTGGAGCGGCTGATGGAGCCGGTGAGCTTGCGCATCGCCTGGCTCATCAGGCGGGCCTGCACGCCGACGTTGCTGTCGCCCATGTCGCCCTCAAGCTCTGACTTCGGGGTCAGTGCTGCCACGGAGTCGACGATCACCATGTTCACCGCACCGGAGCGCACCAGCGTATCGGTGATCTCCAGCGCCTGTTCGCCGGTGTCGGGTTGCGAAATCAGCAGCTCGTCCAGGTCGACGCCGAGTTTGCGCGCATATTGCGGATCAAGCGCGTGTTCCGCGTCCACAAAGGCGCAGACACCGCCCTTTTTCTGCTGTTCCGCAATGCAGTGCAGCGTCAGCGTGGTCTTGCCCGAGCTTTCCGGGCCGTAAATCTCGATGATCCGGCCCATCGGCAGACCGCCGATGCCAAGCGCGATGTCCAGGCCCAGCGAGCCGGTGGAGCTTGCCTCGATCTCCTGCAAGGCCGTGCCATCGCCGAGTTTCATGATCGAGCCCTTGCCGAACTGTCGTTCGATCTGGGCAAGCGCGCTGTCCAAGGCCTTCTGCTTGTCGCCGCTCTTCTTGTCGTCCTTCATGGTCAATAGATCCGCCATAGTACCCGTGTCCTTCTCTATGTGTCACACCCGGAGGCGGACGACAATGACTGCTTTGTTCTCCTCTTGTTCTTTATGGGATCAAAACAAGAACATTGCAAGGGAATTTCATACTCACTCACGGGACTGGCAACGTGGTTAAGGATCGGTTTACAAAGCCGTGACAGTTTGAACTATTGCCGGAGCTTTAACGTCATGATGGTATTTTACCGCGCGCGACTGGCGCTGCTATCGGTGCCCAAGACCGGCACCACGGCGTTGCAATCGGCGCTCCGGCCGCATGCGGATCTGGTGATTTCCGATCCGCCAGAGCTCAAACACGCGCCGCTCTACCGCTACAACCGCTGGCTCCGGCCGATGTATGAGAGAGTTTGCGACACCGAGCTGGAGGTGGTTGCCATCATGCGCGAGCCGATCAGCTGGCTTGGCAGCTGGTATCGCTTCCGCCAGCGGCCGCATCTCGATGGGCGGCCAACCTCGACCAAGGGCATGAGCTTTGACGAGTTTGTCACCGACTACTGCCGCGGCAAACGCCCGCCGCATGCCAATGTCGGAAGCCAGGCCAAGTTCCTGGAGGCGCAACCCAATGGCTGTCGTGTGACGCATCTCTTTGCCTACGAGAACCTCGCGCCCTTTCATGCGTTCATGCAGGACCGCACAGGTCTTCGCATTGAAACGCAACGAGAAAACGTCAGCCCGGCGGGGGATCTCAGCCTGAGTGCCAACACCGAGGAAAAGCTCAGACGCAAACACCCGGAGGAGTTTGCGCTTTATGGCGCGATCCCGCGCTGAGACAGCCTATTGCAGCTGTGACTGCACCGTTTCGGTCAACTGGCTGAGCGAGAACGGTTTGGCCAGGAACACCGAATTTGGCACATCCGGTTCCGCATCCCCAAAGGCCCCTTCGGAATAGCCGGAGACAAACACCACCTTGGTGCCGGGGCGCTCCTCAAGCGCCTTGCGCACCCAGGTGGGGCCGTCCATGCCGGGCATGATGACATCGGTGACAAAGACATCGACGCTGAGGTTCGGGTCTTCCAGCGTGTCGAGTGCCTCCTCGGCGGATTCGGCCTCGAGCACCGTGTAACCGCGCATCCGGAGCGCGCGTGACGCAAAGGCGCGCACCGGCGCCTCATCCTCCACCAGCAACACAACCCCTTCGCCATGCTGCGCCGCGGGGGCCTTGGCCTTGGCTTGCGTGGCGGTGTCGTCTTCCTCCACCGGGGCGTCGCTGCGATAGACCGGGAAATAGAGCGTGAACTTGGTGCCCTGATTCAGCACGGAATCGACAAAGATAAAGCCGCCGGTCTGCTTGATGATGCCATACGCCGTGGACAGGCCGAGGCCGGTGCCCTCGCCGGTGCGCTTGGTGGTGTAGAAGGGCTCAAACACCTTTTGCAGCTTGTCCGGTGAAATCCCGGTGCCTTCATCGCTGACCTGAATGGTCACCCATTCGCCCGGCGGCACCACGGCGCGGTTGCGCTCCAGCGGGGTGTCCAGCGAGACCACCTCGGTCTCCACCCGGATCTCGCCGCCGCTCGGCATCGCATCGCGCGCGTTCACCACGAGGTTCATCAACACCTGCTCCAGCTGGCGCTTATCGGCACGGATGGAGCGCATGACAGGATCGTGGCTGAGCGTCAGCGACACTTTCTCGCCCACCAGACGGTTCAGCAGATGCGTCAGATCAGAGAGCGTCTCGCGCACATCAAGCACCTCGGGCTGCAAGGTCTGCTTGCGCGAGAACGCCAAAAGCTGGCTCACGAGGGCGGCGGCACGGTTGGCGTTTTCATGGATCTGGATCAGATCGCCATAATCCTGATCGCCCTGGTCATGACGCAGCAGCAGCAGATCGCAATGGCCCGAAATCGCGGTCAGCAGGTTGTTGAAATCATGCGCGACACCGCCCGCAAGCTGGCCGATCGCCTGCATTTTCTGGCTTTGCACAAATTGCGCCTCGAGCGTTTTCAGCTCGGTTGCGTCATTCAGCACCGCCATCAGCAGCGTCTCACCCTCTTCGATCACCCGCGTCAGGGTGACCTGGACAAAGACCTCCTTGTCATCACGCGAGACGCGCAGAAATTCGGATTTATGCGGCGCGAGCCCCTTGGCGGTTTCCTGCAGCCAGTCGTTCATTGGCCGGCCCAGCCCTTCCATCAGCTGGCCCAGCTGCACCCCTTCGGCCTGTTCAACGCCAAGAAGCCGCATCGCCATGCGGTTGACCGACAGCACCTCGCCCCCCGGACGGATTTTCAGCAGCGGCACCGGCAACCCTTCGAATCCGGTGTGCGGGCCGCTGTCCTCGACCTCGGCCTTCATGAAGTAAAGCTCGCTGCGCCCCTGTCCGCGGCTGTGCTCGCTGACAAGAACCTCGACCGCGCCGGCCTTGGTCATGATCGTATTGATGCGCCCCGGCACCACCGGCAGCGACGTAAACAGGCGCTCGGTGGATTTGACACGCTCTCCGATCAAGCTGCGCGCGGCCTCGTTCATGAACAGAACCGCGCCCGTGCGCCCGACCGAGATCATCGGCACGGGGCTCGACTCCGCGTTGCGCCCGGTCTGGCGCTCGCCCATGTCCTCGACCCGCCACAGGAAACTGGCATTGGCCATCTCATGCACCGACAGCCGGACGTGGCCCCGACGGGTCACGATATCCTCGCGCGCCGCCCCTTCGAGCTTGGCGCGGCTCTGAAGCCGGAACAGCACCGCCGAGGGATTGGCCAGAACCGAGCGCAACGTGCCGGCGATGGTCTCGCTCTCGGTGCCGTCGAACCGCTTCAGTGCGGCACTGTTGCAGGCATGGATCACCCCGTCCTCGTCGGTGACGAAACTGGGCGACGCATCCTTGTCGATAAATCCCGCCAGCAATTCGCTGGCCATGGCCCGGGCATTCTGACGCATGCGGGACTGCACGAAGATCAGGCTGGAGACCCCGGCCAGCGTCAGGCCTACGGCGATCAGGGCCCGCCCGATCCAGTCCGGCACCGGCAGAATCCAGGGCACGAGGACCAGCAGCAGGGCCAGGAAAAACGTCGCGGCGAGCCGCGCCTGTTCGGGCGTCTGTACCTTGAGGTCAGGCACGATCGAGGAGGTGCGACCGATCATTTCGGCTCCGTTTACAATCTTCATGCGGCAATAACGCGTTATCCTTGGTTAAAGCGGGGTTAACCAAAGCGCCCTATCGCAGAACTTTCCAACAGATTAATGTTACCGGCCCCGCCGGAATACAGACACATAAAAGCCATCGGTGCCAGTATGAACATGCCAGGATTGTGTGCTCAAGGCCTGCCACCCCGGGGTGCGGTCCAGAAAGGCTTGCGACTGATGCGCATTCTCCACATCCAGCATGGAACAGGTGGCAAAGGCCAGAACCCCGCCCTCTGCCACCAGCTGCGCCGCATCATCGAGGATGCGCGCTTGCAGCGTGGTCAGCTCCTCCAGCGCTTGGGGTGTCAAACGCCACTTACCTTCTGGATCACGCCGCCAGGAGCCGGAGCCGCTGCAGGGCGCATCACATAACACCAGATCAAAAGGCGCATGGCTGCGCAGCTCTTGCGTGCTCAGGGAGGAGATCGTCACCCCGGCCCGCGCGGCGCGCTCCGGTATATCTTTCATCCGCCGCGGTTCGACGTCATGCGCATAGAGGTCGAGATCGGCGGCGGCGGCCATCGCCAGCGCCTTGCCTCCACCACCAGCACAATAGTCAAGCACCCGCTGGCCATTTTGCAAAGGTAGTGCATCGACCACCGCCTGACTGGCGGCGTCCTGCAATTCTACAAAACCCTGGGTGTAGCTTTCCGCATTTTTCACACGGCGCGCCCCCGAGGTTACGGTCAACGCGGTCGGAGAGGCCGGATGCGTGCTGGCCTCGATCCCCTCTGACGCAAGGCGCGCGATGGCGGCCTCTCGATCCCCTTTTTTCCGGTTCACCCGCAGATGCACCGGTGCCCGGCTGCGCAGGGCTTGCGCCGCTTGCACCGCCTGCGTACCGAGGCTGCGTTCAAACACGGGCCAGAGCCAGTCGGGCAGATCATTCGCCTCGGCCAGAGACCCAAATTCCCGTGGTGGCTGGGTCTCTGACGTCTCAAGCGGTGACGGGGCGTGCCCGACACCGGTAAACAGCTCCGCCGGATCACGCCCGTCGTCCCGCATGGCGCCGATCAGCAGCCCGCGTCCGGTCCGGCTGCCCCCCAGAACCGCATGTGACCGCAGGCAGCGCAGGGCCTGAAACACGTGATCGCGCACCGCAGCTCGGTCCTTGGACCCGGCAAAGCGGCTGCGGCGGCCCCACGTGGTCAGCGCTTTCTCCGCCGCCCGCCCCGCAAGGATGTCATCCAGGATCTCGATCGCCGCCTGCACGCGGGCGCCGGGCGTCATCGGGCGCCCTTTGCAGAAATGGTCCGTGTCACGCCAAGCCCTCAGCCGATGCGGTAATTCGGGCTTTCGCGGGTGATCTGCACATCGTGCACATGGCTTTCCTTCAACCCGGCGCCGGTGATGCGGACAAACGAGCAATTCTTGCGCATGTCAGGCACGGTGGCGCAGCCGGTGTAGCCCATCGCCGCCCGCAGACCGCCAACCAGCTGGTGAATGACAGCGCCCGCCGAGCCCTTGTAGGGCACCTGCCCCTCGATGCCCTCCGGAACCAGCTTGTCGCTGGCAGCGTCTTTCTGGAAATAGCGATCCGCAGAGCCGCGGGCCATCGCGCCCATGGACCCCATGCCACGATAGGATTTGAACGACCGGCCCTGATAGAGGATCACCTCGCCCGGGCTTTCATCGGTGCCCGCGATCATCGAGCCGACCATGGCGCAGGAGGCCCCGGCGGCGATCGCCTTGGCAAAATCGCCCGAGAATTTGATCCCGCCATCGGCGATCACCGGGGTTTCGCCCGCAGCGCCGGCACAATCCATGATCGCCGTCAGCTGCGGCACGCCGACGCCCGCAACCATGCGGGTGGTGCAGATCGAGCCCGGGCCGATCCCGACCTTGACCGCATCCGCGCCTGCGTCGATCAGCGCCCGGGTGGCATCTGAGGTCGCGACATTGCCCGCGATTACCTGAACTTCGTTGGACAAGGCCTTGATCCGCTTGACGGCTTCGATAACCCCTTCGGAGTGGCCATGGGCAGTATCGACCACCACCACATCCACACCGGCATCAATCAGCGCCTCGGAACGTTCAAAGCCGCTGTCGCCGACGGAACTGGCAGCCGCCACGCGCAGGCGTCCCAGATCATCCTTGCAGGCGGTCGGGTTCAGCACCGCCTGTTCCGTATCCTTGAGGGTCAGCAGGCCGGTCAGCTTGCCGTCCTTGTCGGTCACCAGCAGTTTTTCGATGCGACGCGCCTTCATCAGGGACTTGGCCTCTTCGCGCTCTGCCGGTTCCTGCAGCATGGCGAGGTTCTCGGAGGTCATCATCACCGACACCGGGGTGTTGTCATCCGACGCAAACCGCATGTCGCGATTGGTGACAATCCCGACCACGCGACCCGCATCATCCACCACCGGGAAACCGGTCACGCGATACCGCTCTTGCAGGGCCTTGGCATCCGCGAGGGTCTGGTTGGCATGCAGGGTGATGGGGTTATAGACGATGCCGCTTTCGAAGCGTTTGACCCGTCGCACCTGGCGCGCCTGCTCTTCCACATCGAGGTTCTTGTGAATGACCCCCATGCCGCCCGCCTGCGCCATGGTGATCGCCATACGGGACTCCGTCACCGTATCCATCGCCGAGCTCAGCAGCGGAATATTGAGCGAGATTGCGCGGGTCACCCGCGTGCGTGTATCCGCCGTATTCGGCAGAACACTGGATGCGGCCGGAACCAGCAAAACATCGTCAAAGGTGAGAGCCTCACGAATCTGCATCTGTCTTCCCCATGCAAAACACCGTTTGGCGGTGACCCTATTGCACAGTTTGACAGGATGGGAAAGAGGCCACGTCCATTTTTCGCCGCAACGCGGCACCGCTGGCGTGTTTTCCTGATACAGATCAAAGAGCTGTCGCATACCTCCTCTATACCCCGGTCACAGAGCCCCCTGAACGGAGACACGATCATGAGCAGCCCCCTCGACGGTGTCGTCATCCTTGACCTGACCCATGTGCTGGCTGGCCCTTATGCCTCGATGACGCTGGCCGACCTCGGCGCCCGGGTGATCAAGGTCGAACGCCCCGGCACCGGCGATGACACCCGCGCATTCCCCCCCTTCAAGGACGGCGAAAGCGCCTATTTCGCAACCATCAACCATGGCAAGGAGAGCATCGCGCTTGACTTAAAGAACATCGATGACCGCTCTGTTTTAGAAGCGCTTCTTGCCCGGTCTGATGTCGTTCTGGAGAATTTTCGCCCCGGCGTGATGGAGCGGCTTGGCTATGGCTGGGAGGATCTCAGGATCAAACATCCGCGGCTGATCTATGGCGCGGTGTCCGGCTTTGGCCACACCGGGCCCGAGGCGGCGCGGCCCGCTTATGATATGGTGGTCCAGGCACGGGGCGGCGTGATGTCCATCACCGGCGAACGCGACCGGGAGCCGGTGCGGGTCGGCGCCTCGATCGGGGACATTGCCGCCGGCATGTTCCTGGCCCAAGGCGTCCTGGCGGCGCTCCTGCATCGCCAGCAGACCGGCCACGGGCAAAAAATCGACATCGCCATGTTGGATTGCCAATTGGCGATGCTGGAACACGCCATTGCCCTGACCACCGTGAGCGGTGAGCCGCCGCGCCCCTCCGGCGCGCGTCACCCCTCGATCACGCCCTTTGAGACCTTTCACGCGGCCGACGGGCTGTTTGTCATCGCGGCCGGAAATGACGTGCTGTTCGCCCGGCTCTGCGCGGCCATTCAATTGCCGATCGCCGAAGATCCGCGCTTCAAGACCAATCCAGCGAGATGCGAGAATGCACGTCTTCTCAAACGCTTGATCGAGGCAGTTACACTGGAGGAAGGCAAGCAGCACTGGATCGACCTTCTGACAAAGGCCGGCATTCCGACAGGTCCGATCCAGAATGTCGCGGAGGTCCTGCAAGACCCGCAGATCCGCGCGCGGAACATGGTCGTGGATGTGCTCGACCCGGCCGGACGCCCCACCTATGTCGCCGCCGGAAACCCGATCAAGATGAGCGCCCTGGCCGATCCCGACACCCGAGCCCCCGCGCCCAGCCTGGATGGCGACCGGGCCGAGATTCTCGCTTGGCTCAACAGCACATAGGCGCCGCCGCCCGGGTGCGGCACGCCCAAATCCACGCCCGATGCCGCCGATGTGTCAAAAAATGACGGTGGCTGCCTATCCTCCGGCCAAAAGTGACATATGCTCTGCATGAAATGCGGAAATAAGAGGCTGAGGCATGTCTGACGATCCCCTCGTTGTGTTTACTCCATCCGGCAAACGCGGACGGTTTCCTGTTGGCACACCGGTGTTGACCGCGGCGCGGCAACTCGGGGTGGATCTCGATTCGGTTTGTGGCGGACGCGGGATCTGCTCCAAATGCCAGATCACGCCGTCTTATGGCGAGTTCTCCAAGCACGGGGTGACGGTGGCCGATGACGCCCTGTCCGAGTGGAACAAGGTCGAGCAACGCTACAAAGACAAGCGCGGGCTGATCGATGGGCGTCGCCTCGGCTGCCAGGCCCAGATCGAAAAAGACGTGGTAATCGATGTCCCGCCGGAGAGCCAGGTCCACAAGCAGGTGGTGCGCAAACGGGCCGAGGCCCGCGACATCGTCATGAATCCCGCGATCCGGCTGTTCTACGTCGAGGTGGAAGAGCCCGACATGCACAAGCCCTCGGGCGATCTCGAACGCCTGTGTGAAGCCCTGGACAAACAGTGGGAAATCAAGGATGTAAAGGCCGACATTCACATCCTTCGGCAATTGCAACCGGTGCTGCGCAAAGGGGCCTGGAAGGTGACCGTCGCCGTGCATCTGGGGAATGACTACCAGCCCCCGCGCATCATGCACATCTGGCCCGGATATTATGAGGGCACCATTTACGGGCTTGCGGTAGACCTCGGCTCGACCACCATCGCGGCGCATCTGTGCGACCTCAAGACCGGCGAGGTGCTGGCCTCCTCCGGCATCATGAACCCGCAGATCCGCTTTGGCGAGGATCTGATGAGCCGGGTCTCCTACGCGATGATGAACAAGGGCGGCGATCTGGAGATGACCCGCGCCGTGCGCGAGGGCATGAATGCGCTGTTTGCGCAGATCTCGCAGGAAGCTCAGATCGAGCAGTCGCTCATCATGGACGCGGTCTTCGTCTGCAACCCGGTGATGCACCACCTGTTCCTGGGCATCGACCCGTTCGAACTGGGCCAGGCGCCGTTTGCACTGGCCACTTCTAACGCTCTGGCGCTTGATGCCAGCGATCTGGACCTCACCTTGCACCCGGCGGCCCGGGTCTACCTGTTGCCCTGTATCGCCGGCCATGTCGGCGCCGATGCCGCTGCGGTGGCCCTGTCGGAAGCGCCGGACAAATCCGAAGACCTCGTTCTTGTTGTCGACGTCGGAACAAACGCCGAGATCCTGTTGGGAAACAAGGACAAAGTCCTCGCCTGCTCATCTCCGACCGGCCCCGCCTTCGAAGGGGCGCAGATCTCCTCCGGGCAACGTGCCGCCCCCGGTGCGATCGAGCGGGTCGAGATCAACCCCGACACCAAGGAACCGCGGTTCCGGGTGATCGGATCGGACAAATGGTCCGACGAGGACGGGTTTGAAGAAAGCATCGCAACCACCGGAATTTCCGGCATTTGTGGCTCCGGCATCATCGAAGCGATTGCGGAGATGCGGCTTGCAGGCGTGCTCGATGCCTCCGGCCTCATCGGCTCGGCCGAGCAGACCGGCACTGCGCGTTGTGTCCCCGAGGGGCGCACCAATGCTTATCTGCTCTGGGATGGCAGCGCCGAGGGCGGACCGCGCATCACCGTGACCAATCCCGACATTCGCGCAATCCAGATGGCCAAGGCCGCGCTTTATTCCGGGGCCCGGCTCCTGATGGACAAGATCGGCGTCGATACGGTTGATCGTGTGGTTCTCGCGGGTGCCTTCGGGGCGCATATTTCCGCCAAACACGCGATGGTCCTGGGCATGATCCCGGATTGCCGGATCGAAAAGGTCACCAGCGCCGGCAATGCCGCCGGAACCGGGGCACGCATTGCGCTTCTCAACACCAACGCCCGCAATGAAATCGAGGAAACGGTGCGCCAGATCGAAAAGATCGAAACCGCCGTGGAACCCCGCTTTCAGGAGCATTTTGTCAACGCCTCCGCGATCCCCAACTCTACCGACCCCTTCCCGATCTTGGAGACCGTTGTCACCCTGCCGAATGTGTCCTTTAACGTTGGTGGTGGCGAAGGCGACAGCGCAGGTGGCCGCCGTCGCAGGCGGCGCGGATAAGGCGTTGAAAATTCGCCACGCGCGCACTTGACGACCTTGGCGCAGAGGCATAAAGCTCTGCTCCACAGGCGCGGGTATGATGTAATGGTAGCCTGTCAGCTTCCCAAGCTGAACGCGCGGGTTCGATTCCCGCTACCCGCTCCATTTTGATGACTTCCCTTGATATCAGCCGGTTGCATGGCACCCTTTACGTGGAGTTCATCGGCGACCTCCGTCTGTCCAGCGCGCGCCTGGTGAACGGAGGTGCGCACCCGTCGCCTCCCGGATCGATCAAAAAAGATATTGCGCATCACCGGCGCAGCCCCTACGCCGTTGGACATGAACTTGCGCTTTCTCACCCCGCTCAGCCCCGAGGAACAACTTGCCCACGGGCTGCCTGCCCCTGTGCCCATGGCAATGGCGGACCGGGTGCGGTTTTCCGAGATCGACATCCTGCAGCATGTGAACAACAAAGCCTATCTGGATTGGTTCGAAGCGCTGCGCGTGCATTACTACAATTCCCATTTCCGGCACCACTTTGCAGAGATTGGCGCAGAACCACGCCATGTGGTTCGCAACGCAAATATCCATTACGCAAAGGAAATGGTGCTTGGGGAAACCTACCTGACCACCGCGCGCGTGTTGTCCTTTCGGCGCACCTCCTACACGATGGAGCAGCAGATCTGGTCGGGCGAACTTCGTGCCAGCATGGTCGGCGTCATGGTGTTCCGCACGCCCGATGGCACAAGCGGATGTCCGATCCCCGAGAGCCTGCGGCAACAGTTCATTGATCTGGACGGGGCAACCGAGGACACGTGACCCCGGTCGCCGCAGTCCTGGTCGCTGCTACGGCGCCCAATGAACCTGGCACTCCGACAGAACCGCCTGAATCGGCGCCTCTTCCGGCGGCAGGCTGACGGCACGATCCAGCGCTTCGCGCTTTGCGTCCCCAAAAATCACCAGATGCTTGGCCATGGCACTGTCGAGGATCGGCGCTGTCAGAGTGATCCGCGCCTCCGGTTGGCTGTCGGGACGCATCACCGCCAAGGCACCGGCATCGGCCGACAGCGCCTCTACCAGCCCCGCAACACCGGGAAACAGGGACGCGGTGTGCATGTCTTCGCCCATGCCCAGCAGGACCACCGCCAGATTGCACTGGGATTTCACCTGTTCCGACAGGGAAAGTACTGCGTTGTCAGGTTCTTCGCCCTCGACGTAAAAGGGCAGAAACTGCGCGACGGCGGCCCGGTTGGTGAGCAGTCGATTGCGGATCAGGCGCGCGTTGGATCGCTCGCTGTCGGTAGGCACCCAGCGCTCATCCGTGGCCATCACACAGACATTTTCCCAATCCAGTTCCGCGGCGCAGAGATCATCAAAGATCGGACCGGGCGTCGTACCCCCGGCAACGGCAAGTGCGGCCTGGTCGTGACGCAACAGATGGTTCTTGAGATCGCCGGCAATCCGGTTGGCAACGGCGATCGACAGCATTTCCCTGTCCGGGTATTCTTTGAAATTCATGTAGTTGCTCCTCATTCCTGAGACAGTCCCTCTGGGACGTCTCTGCGCTTGGCAGAACTGTGTCACAGGATGCGAAGCAGGCCAAGAGCGCCCGTTGCGACGGCGCTCTGGGCAGGACGCTCAATTGATGTAGAACTCGCCCACGACATTGCGCCATTCGCCGCTCGACATCATCTTGCGATGGGAAAACCGCACATGATGAAGCGGTCCTTCGATTTCTTCCTTCCAGAAGTCGATGAAGGAAAACAGACGCGGGTGATCCGGCGCCAGATCGTAGTCCTGCCACACGAAGGTGTTCAGGACATGCGCATAATCCGGCATGTGATAGGTAAATTCGGCTGTGGTCAGGCCATAGCCCTTGAGCATCAATTCGGTTTCAGATGGGGCCATGTCGGTCCTCCTTTGACTGATCGATAGCTTCAGCCTACCGCTCAAGAGTAAATTTTCAAATAAATCAGTTTGTTAGCAGATAGCCGGGAGTGCTGCCAAGGTTTGCGAGGCTGCTTGCTTGCACGGTATATGCGCGGTCTGATATGGTGCCTCCACAACATATAGATCCCAAAGAGAAGCGGGCAGCCAACGTGAGCGATACGCCGGAAACTCCTGAAAACCCTGATGAAAACCTGCCGATGCGTCCATCCTTTGATGGCCCGACGGTTTCCATCGAATCCGAGATGCGCAATTCGTATCTCGACTATGCGATGTCGGTCATCGTCAGCCGTGCCATTCCCGACCTGCGGGACGGGCTGAAGCCGGTACACCGCCGGATCCTCTATGCGATGCATGAGACCGGCAACAGCCACGACAAGGCCTACCGCAAGTCTGCCCGCCCTGTCGGCGACGTGATGGGTAAATACCACCCACATGGCGACAGCGCGATCTACGACGCCCTTGTGCGGATGGCGCAGGATTTCTCCATGTCGCTGCCGCTTCTGGATGGCCAGGGCAACTTCGGCTCCATGGACGGCGATAACCCGGCGGCCATGCGCTATACCGAGGTGCGGATGGACAAACCTGCCGCCTTCATGCTCGCGGACATCGAAAAGGAAACGGTTGATTTCCAGGATAACTACGACGGCAAGGACAAGGAACCCACTGTTCTGCCAGCACGTTTTCCGAATATGCTGGTCAATGGCGCTGGCGGTATTGCGGTCGGCATGGCCACCAACATCCCGCCGCACAATCTGGGCGAAGTGGTCGATGCAACCCTTGCGCTGATCGAAGATCCGGATCTGACCTCAGAACAGCTGATCGACTATGTGCCGGGTCCCGATTTCCCGACCGGCGGCGTGATGCTGGGCCGGTCCGGCGCGCGCAAGGCCTATCTCGAGGGCCGCGGCAGCGTTATCATCCGCGCAAAGGCCCGCGTCGAGGAGATCAGGAAAGACCGCTACGCCATTGTTGTTGATGAGATTCCCTATCAGGTAAACAAGGCGTCCATGATCGAGAAGATCGCCGAACAAGTGCGCGAAAAACGCATCGAAGGCGTGTCTCACGTGCAGGACGAATCCGACCGCAACGGCGTGCGCGTGGTCATCGAACTGAAGCGCGATGCCACCGCCGAGGTCGTTCTGAACCAGCTCTATCGTTTCACACCGATGCAGACGTCCTTTGGCTGCAACATGCTGGCGCTGAACGGTGGCCGTCCGGAACAGCTGACCCTGCGCAAATTCCTCACGTCTTTCATCGACTTCCGCGAAGATGTTGTGGCGCGGCGCACCGCCTACAATCTGCGCAAGGCGCGTGAACGCAGCCACATCCTCTGTGGTCTGGCGGTTGCCGTTTCCAACGTCGACGAGGTGGTCGCCACCATCCGTTCCTCTGCGGATGCCGCCGAGGCCCGTCAGAAACTGATGACACGCCGCTGGCCGGCATCGGAGATCGCTGGCTATATTCGTCTGATCGACGATCCGACCCACACGATGAACGAGGACGGCACCTATAACCTGTCCGAAGTTCAGGCCCGCGCGATCCTCGAGCTGCGGTTGCAGCGCCTCACCCAACTGGGCGTCAAAGAGGTCACCGATGAGCTTGAAGAACTGGCAGCTAAGATCAAGGAATACCTTGAAATCCTGTCCTCTCGTGAGCGCATCATGGGGATCATCGCCGATGAGCTGACTGAGGTCAGAAACAGCTTTGCCGTGCCCCGTCGCACCGAGATCGTCGACTGGTCCGGTGACATGGAAGACGAGGATCTGATCGAGCGCGAGGACATGGTGGTGACCGTGACCTCCGGCGGTTATATCAAGCGCACCCCGCTCGCCGATTTCCGAGCGCAGAAACGCGGCGGCAAGGGGCTGTCGGGGATGCAGACCAAGGAAGAGGACGTGGTCACCACGCTCTTCGTCGCCAATACCCACACGCAGCTCCTGTTCTTCACCACCGACGGGATGGTCTACAAGCTCAAGACCTGGCGCCTGCCGCAGGGTGGCCGGACCTCCAAGGGCAAGGCGATCGTCAATATCCTGCCGATCCCCACGGGGGTGTCCATCGCTGCCATCATGCCGGTGGATCGCGCCGAGGAAGAGTGGAACGATCTGCAGATCATGTTCGCCACATCTGCTGGAACTGTGCGTCGTAACCGTCTGTCGGACTTCACGAATGTCATGCGCAACGGCAAGATCGCGATGAAGTTCGAGGACGACAACGAAGGCACCAAGCTGATCAATGCGCGCATCTGTTCCGAAGATGACGACATCATGCTGGTGACCAATACCGGGCGCGCGATCCGCTTCCCGACGACAGAGGTCCGCGTGTTCAACTCTCGCAATTCCGTTGGTGTGCGCGGGATCAAGCTTGGCGAAGGCGACGAGGTGGTCTCCATGTCGGTGATCCGCCACTCCAAATATACCCCGGAGCAGCGGACGGCTTACCTCAAGATGCGCCGCGCCATGGCCGGTCTCACGGATGAGGATGCCTCTGACGAGGATGCGGTCGAAGATCCGAATTTCTCCACCGAGCTCTTTGCAGAGATGTCGGCGGCGGAAAACCTGATCCTGACCATCACTGCAAAAGGCTCCGGTAAGCTCTCGTCCAGCCACGATTATCCGGTCCGCGGCCGCGGCGGTATGGGCGTCACCGCAATGGACAAGGCAATGCGCGGTGGCGCCTTGGTGGCCTCCTTCCCGGTGGAGCTGGATGACCAGATCATGCTGGCAACATCCAAGGGCCAGTCGATCCGCGTGCCGGTCGATGGCATCTCATTCCGATCCCGCTCCGCGGGCGGCGTGCGGATCTTCAACACCGGTAAGGGTGAAGAGGTCGTCTCGGTCGCCTGGATTGCGGACAACGGTGACGAGGAAGAAACCGTGGAAGAGTAATCTCTTACCGCTAAAACCTCGCGAAAACGCCGCTCCAGATTTGGGGCGGCGTTTTTTGTTTACGCTTCACACAGGTTTTGGGCGCAAAGTTGTCCGTGATTTCCGCGTATTGAGTCGGGAGAAACGGCGCATGAATCTCTACCATTGTCAGATAGACCTCCAACACGAAGCCAAGGCTTTGGCCTTTGCCAGCGCTGTCGAGCAATGGATGGAATATCTGAAAGGTCGCGGTGCGATCACCGGATGGCGTCTGCTCCGGCGTAAGCTGAACCTTGCAAACGATACCTGCAAGGATTTCCTGCTGGAGATCGAGTTTGAGAATATGACGCAGCTCGATCAAGCGTTTCGAATTCTGGGTGAACACGACGAGGAGGTTGCGCGCCTCTATGCCAACGTCAACGCGCTGATCGCGCGGTCCGACTTTGGACTGTATCGACCGTTCCCCGATCCCGAACGCGCCGAGCGCATGGCCCTTATCTGATCTGAAAAAGCCCGGGACATACGCCCGGGCTTTTTCTCATATTTGGCCTGCAAGCACCTGTTACAGATTGTAAATCTCGAAGAACTTAGCCTCAAGATAGGTCATCAGCGGCTGATGCGTCGGTGCGGAACCTGCGGCATGAGTGATGGTGTCACGCGGTTCGCGCAATCCGCCAAACTGTTGCAGGTTGTCACGCAGCCACCCTGTCGCAACAGATGTATCACCTTCGGCAAGCTGCGCATCCAGATCAGCGACATCACGACGCAGCGCCTCATGCAGGCAGCCCGCATAGACATTGCCCAGCGAATAGGTCGGGAAATACCCAAACAGGCCAACAGACCAATGCACGTCCTGCAAACAGCCATTTGAAGGCTTGTCGACCGGGTAACCAAAGTCCGCGAGGAAACGGTCGTTCCACGCAGGTTCGAGATCCTGAACTTCCAAATCTCCCAGCATCAGCGCACGCTCCAGATCGAAACGCAGCATGATGTGCAGGTTGTACTGAAGCTCGTCGGCCTCTGTACGGATGTAGCCATTCTGCACCCGGTTCACCGCCGCATAGAACGCCTCTTCCGAAGAAACACCAATGTCACCAAAGGCTTCTCGCATTTCCTTGAACAACCACCCGGTGAAGGCACGGCTGCGCCCGATCTGGTTTTCATAGATCCGGCTCTGGCTTTCATGCACGCCCATGGACACGCCACGCCCCAGCGACGTCAGCAGATGCACCCGGTCGATGTTCTGTTCATAGGCCCCGTGCCCGACCTCATGAATGGTGGAGTAGATGCAGTTGAACGGATCGAGCGGATTGGTCCGCGTGGTGATCCGCACATCCAGACCGCTGCCGGAGCTGAACGGGTGCACCGCCTTGTCAACGCGGCCATGGCTCATATCGTAGCCAAAGGTCTTGGCGACCTTGCGTGCCAGTTTCATCTGGGCATTCTCGTCAAAGGTGCCCGCCAGACCGGCCGGGGTTGGCTGCTCCAGCACGCGCGCGCGCAGATCCACCAGACTGGGGCGCATGGCATCAAAGATTTCTGCGATTTCAGAGGAGGTTGTGCCCTGCTCGTAATCTGCGACCATCGCATCGTAGAGGTTGCCACCGGCGGCCAGAGCCTGACCTTCTTGTCGCTTTAGCGCCACGACCTCTTCGAGGACAGGCAAGAACGCTGCGACATCCTCATCCGCGCGCGCCTGCGCCCATTTGCCTTGCGCCTCGGACGTTACGCGGGCGATCTTGCTTGCCAGTTCACCGGGCACCTTCACGGCGCGCTCATAGGCACGTCGAATTTCACGCAACTGCGCGGCGCCGATATCGTCCGGTGCCTTGGCGGTCTCCAACCAGTCCGCAACCCGCGGATCTGACCGACGCGCATGCAGCACCGCCTCGATCGCCGCCATCTCCTCACCACGCTGGGGGGCGGCCCCGCGTGGCATCATGGTTTCCTGATCCCAGCCAAGACGGCCCGCGATTTGCCCAAGCGCCTGTGTTTCACGTTCAAAAGCAATCAGTTCGTCGAAAGAACTCATGTATTCAATGTCCTTTGATAGAAGTCGTTACAGGGTAGGCCGCCAGAAAACGCGCCCGCAAGATCAGCACCCAGACCAACACCGCCACCACCTGGTGGACAATGGCGATCTCCACCGGGGCCGCCGTCAGAACGGTCACAATGCCGATGACCACCTGCAGGCTCAAGACCGCAAAGACGGCGTTAAAGGCAAACCGGGTCGCTGCGTGAGCACTGCGTCGCCCGCGCAGCCAGACGAACACGGCGAATGCAAACAAGACGTATCCCGTGACCCGATGAATAAACTGAACCAAGCCCGGGTTTTCAAAGAAGTTTTTCCAGATCGGCTCAATCATGAACGGACGCGGCGGCAGGATCTGCCCGCCCATCAAGGGCCAGTCGGTATAGGATCGCCCCGCATCAATGCCGGCAACCAGCGCCCCGATCAGGATTTGCAGGAAGGCAAAATGCAACAGCCCCGTGCTCATCCCAAAGATCTTGGCCTCCTTCAGGCGCCGCGCCTGCATCAGGTCGCGCTCTTCACGGCCCAGCAGGAACATGAACCAGGCCAGATAGCCGAGGATCACAAAGGCGAGCCCAAGATGCGTCGCCAGCCGATAAGAGGCCACAGCGGTCATGCCCTCACCCAGCGTGACGCCGGACGACACCATCCACCAGCCAATGGCCCCCTGAACACCGCCGAGGACCCCCGGCAGCAGCAAGCGCCCTGTCCAGCCAGTTGGAATGCTGCGGGTGGCCCAAAAGCCCAGAAAACCAACCGCCCAGATCAGGCCAATCACACGGCCAAGCTGCCGGTGCCCCCATTCCCACCAGTAAATCGTTTTGAAATCAGAGAGCTCCATCCAGGAGTTCAACAAGTGATACTGGTCGATCTGCTGGTATTTCTCGAACTCGGACTGCCACTCGGCCTCACTCATCGGCGGGATCGCTCCGGTCACTGGCCGCCATTCCGTGATCGACAGACCGGAGTCGGTCAGCCGCGTCAGCCCGCCCACGGCGATCATCGCCACCACCAGCGCAAACAGAACCGCGAGCCAGACGCGGATTGCACCACGCGCGCCGCGGCGTTTGCGATCAATGCCACCGGGGGTCGGTGTGGGCTGCTGTTTGCTGTCGGAGGACACATCCTCAAAAATCGTGCGATTGCTCATCTTGGCCTCACATCTTCATCTGGCGGGACGCTAGGGTCTGAGGGGTAAAAGGTCCAGACAGAGTTAGTCCGGCCCGTGTTGCTTCCAACGGACCATCTGTCGCATCACGCCGTGCAGCATCTGCACATCCGCGCGCGTGAGGCGCATCCGGCTCCAGAGGTTGCGGAAAACCGTCCTCATGCCCGGCGCCTTTTCCGGCGGGAAGAAATAGCCCGCCTCCGTCAGGCGATCCTCGTAGTGTTTCACCAGCGCCTCGACCTCCTGGCCCGTGGCCCAGTCGGATTTGCCGATCTCGAAAGTCTCATCCGGGACCTGTTCTGCCTGACGACGCCACTCATAGGCCGTGAGCAGGACGCATTGCGCAAGGTTCAAGGAGGCAAACTCCGGGTTGACCGGCACGGTGATGATGGCGTTGGCCTTGGCGATGTCATCATTTTCCAGCCCCGCACGCTCCGGACCAAAGAGAACGGCGACCTTCTCACCCTGCCCCAACAGCTCTGCGGCTTTCTTCATCGCACCTTCGGGGCTGAAGACGGGCTTGGTCAATTCGCGTGGCCGGGCCGTGGTGGCAAAGACATAGGTGCAGTCTGCCAAGGCCGCGGGCAGATCCTGCGCCAGCTGCGCCTCGTCCAAGAGCCGCCCGGCACCGGAGGCCATGGCAACCGCCTTCTGGTTCGGCCAGCCGTCCCGGGGCGCAACAATCCGCATCCGGTCGAGGCCGAAGTTCCACATGGCACGCGCGGCCCCGCCGATGTTTTCACCCATCTGCGGGCGGACGAGCACAAAGTGAGGTTGAGGGCGGTCTGTGGGCATCTGCGAACTCCGGAAAAATCGGCTCTGCCTTACTGTCTGCGCCGGGTTGGGGCAAGCCTTGGCCCTCGGAAAACCTGCGCGATCCGTGCCCAGATCCTTGCGTTGCGCGTGAATTCGGGTAAATACCCGCCAATCAAGCCAACAGGAGCCCTGACAATGGACAGCGCAGAGCAGCAGACACCGGAGCAGCCGCAGATCTATCTGGTCACGCCGCCGAGCTTTGAACTGGGGCAATTCCCGGGGCAGCTGGCGCGGGTGCTGGACGAGATCGAGGTCGCCTGCGTGCGGCTGGATCTGGCGAGCCGGGATGAGGACACGCTGAGCCGCGCCGCCGATGCGCTGCGCGAAGTCACCCATGCACGCGACATCGCGTTGGTGATCTCGGACCATCAGATCCTGGCCGAGCGTCTGGGGCTCGATGGCGTGCATCTGTCGGATTCGTCGAAATCCGTGCGCAGCGCGCGCAAGGCCCTGGGCACCGATACGATCGTCGGCTGTTTCTGCGGCGCCTCCCGGCATGAGGGCATGACCGCGGGCGAAGCGGGCGCGGATTACGTCTGTTTTGGTCCGGTCGGACACTCCGGCCTTGGCGATGGCGCCGTCGCCGAGGTTGAACTGTTCCAGTGGTGGTCCGAAATGATCGAGGTTCCCGTGGTCGCCGAAGGTGGCCTGAACACGGACATCGTGCGCAAGATCTCTCCGTTTACCGATTTCTTTGCCGTGGGCGAGGAAATCTGGCGCGAAGAGGATCCGGTCACAGCCCTGAAAACGCTTCAGGCCGCGATGGGCTGAACGCGACTGCGCCTTGGTGGTCGCCCCGTCCGCCCGGTCCGGGTTGCCCCGTTGGTATTGCGGCGCCCCTGTCGCTGTGCAGCGTGTCGGCCTCATGTGGTATAACGTCGTTCATGCGCACCTGCGATTGTGCTTGCGGGGGGCGACGAAAGGCGGCATGAGATCCATATGACTGAAAGCGCTGATTTTTCCGAACCTGACATTCTCTGTGTCGGCTCCGTCCTCTGGGACATCATTGGCCGCAGTACCATGGAGATGCAGCGTGGCTCTGATATGCCGGGCCGCATCACCCGTCTGCCCGGTGGCGTTGCGATGAACATTGCCATGACGCTGGCGCGGTTTGGCATGAAGCCCGCCGTGCTGAGCGCGGTCGGACAGGACCCGGAGGGCGACGAGCTGGTCACCGCCTGTGGCCACCTCGGACTGATCACCGAATACCTTTATCGCTCTGAAGATCTGCCGACGGATCGCTATATGGCGGTCGAAGGCGCAAATGGGCTGATCGCGGCGATCGCCGATGCGCATTCGCTTGAAGCGGCGGGGGACAAGATCCTGCGCCCGCTGACCAGAGGTCCGCTCGGAACCGAAAATGCGCCCTTTTCCGGCCCCATCGCGCTCGACGGCAATCTGAAGCTGGCGCTGCTCGATGACATTGCCACCCACCCGGCGTTTAATGCCGCGGATCTGCGCGTGGCGCCGGCCTCGCCGGGCAAGGCAGAGCGTCTGCGTCCGTTTCTGACACACAAGCGCGGCACCCTCTATGTGAACCTGGAGGAAGCGGGCCTCTTGTGTCAGGACAGATTCACCGACAGTGAAACCGCCGCGCAGGCGCTCCTGTCCCGCGGGGCCGCCCGGGTTCTGGTCACCGATGGCGGCCAATCCGCCACCGAGGCCGACGCAAGCGCCTCTCGCACCCAAGTTCCGCCACGCGTGACCGTCGCCCGGGTAACCGGCGCCGGCGACACGTTCATGGCCGCCCATATCGCCGCCGAATCTCGGGGCGAGGATCGCGACAGCGCCCTCGCCTCTGCCCTGCGCGCGGCTGCAACCTACGTATCCGGAGAACCACCCCTGTGATCGACATCACCTATTCCGCCGAAGTCGAAGCCGCCCGCGCCGAGGACAAACCGATCGTGGCGCTGGAAAGCACCATCATCACCCATGGCATGCCCTATCCGCAAAACGTCGAAGTGGCGGCGCAGGTCGAGGCCGACATTCGCGCCGCTGGCGCCGTTCCCGCCACCATGGCGGTCATCAAGGGCACGCTGCATGTGGGGCTTGAGGCCGACACGTTGCAATCGCTGGGCCAGGCCGAAAGTGTGGCGAAGATCTCGCGCGCCGATTTTGCCGCCTGCATGGCGTCGGGGGGCACCGGCGCCACCACCGTGGCTGCCACCATGATCGCCGCGCGGCTTGCCGGGATTTCCGTCTTTGCAACCGGCGGTATCGGCGGCGTGCACAAGGGAGCCGAGACCAGCTTTGACATCTCCGCGGACCTGCTGGAGCTGGCACAGACCCCCGTGACGGTTGTCGCCGCCGGCGCCAAGGCCATTCTGGATGTACCCAAGACACTGGAAGTTCTGGAAACCCAAGGGGTTCCGGTCATTGCCTACGGTCAGGACAGCTTCCCTGCGTTCTGGTCGGCAACCTCTGACCTGAGTGCGCCGCTGCGCATGGACAGCGCCGCCGAGATTGCCCGCGCCCACGTCCTGCGCCGCGCGATGGAGCTGCCCGGCGGCCAGTTGGTGGCCAATCCCATTCCGACAGACGAGCAAATCCCGGCAGAAGAACTGGCCCCGATCATTGCACAGGCGCAAAGCGAAGCAGATGCGCAGGGCGTCACCGGCAAGGATGTGACCCCCTTCCTGTTGCAGCGGATTTTCGAACTGACCGAGGGGCGCTCGCTGGAGGCCAATATTGCCCTGGTCCGCAACAACGCGCGGCTGGCGGCAGAAATTGCCAAAGAACTGGCCAGTCGGTGAAACAATCGCAACCGGCGGCATGCGAATCCATTGTCGCGGACCACGACAGTCCCTAACTTGCATGCGAGCCAATCAGACAATCGAATATGAACACGCCATTTGACGATCCTCCTCCCCCGCCGCGCCGCCCCGGGCTCTTTGCCCGGCTGCGGTCCTCCTTTCTGACAGGTATCGTGGTGATCGCGCCGGTTGGTCTGACCATCTGGCTGTTGTGGTCGGTGACAGGCTGGGTTGATGGCGTGGTGCTGCCCCTGGTGCCCAGCACCTTTCAGCCGGAGCAATATATCGGGATCAACCTGCGGGGCGTGGGGCTGATCATCTTTTTGCTGTTCACCATCGTGGTGGGCTGGATCGCAAAGGGCATCATCGGCCGCTCCCTGATCGGCTACGCTGAAAGCCTGGTGGATCGAATGCCGGTGGTGCGTTCGATCTATTCCGGGATCAAGCAGATCTCGGAAACCGTCTTTGCCCAGACCGAGCGCAGCTTTGAGAAGGCCTGCCTGATCCAGTATCCGCGTCGCGGCATCTGGGCGATCGGGTTCATTTCGACGACAGCAAAGGGCGAGATCCTCAAACATGCCGAAACCAGCGGGCGGCTGATCAGCGTCTTTGTTCCCACAACGCCGAACCCGACATCCGGTTTTCTGCTGTATTTCCCCGAGGAAGACGTGATCGAGCTGGACATGAGCGTCGAGGACGCCGCCAAGCTCGTCATCTCAGCCGGTCTTGTCTATCCCAACGGCAAGGACCCGGCCGAGGCATTGGAGCAGAAAGCCGCCAAATAACAGCGGCTTCAGCCAAACATCGCGCCAAGATCCACGGTCTGCCTATGACCGAGGTCATTCATATGCTGGTCAAGAAACCCCTCTGCCGCCTCGCGGCCCGCCACTTTGAGCATATGAAGGATCTGCGGGATCGGTATCAGCTTTGTGGTCACAGAAAGCCGCGTCATCAGGTCATCGTCGGCGATCATATGCACCAGCACCCGCTTCATGCGCCCCTGCTCCATCGTGCCATCGTCAATCAGGCGCTGCACAAAGGAGATCGCCCGCAATTCGCGCAGCAATGAGGAATTGAAGCTGATCTCGTTCACGCGGTTCTGAATGTCATGGGCGGTCTTTGGAACCTCCGCGCGCACCAGCGGATTGATGTTCACGACCACAACATCGTCGGGCAGATCATCGCGAAACAGCGGAAACAGGGCGGGATTGCCCGTAAAGCCGCCATCCCAATAGGCCTCGGTCTGGCCGGTCTTGGGGTTTGGGAGTTCGATCGCCTGAAACAGATTGGGCAAACAGGCCGATGCCAGGATCGCATCGGTTGAGACTTCTGTTCCTGAAAACACCCGCACCTTGCCAGTTTGCACGGACGTCGCGCAAATATACAGATCCGGCCCGGCATCGGCGCAAACCTCGCCAAAATCGAACTGCTCGACAACCGGGCGCAGCGGGTTGCGATAAAACGGTCCGTAGGAATACGGCGACACCGCCTGGCTCATCGCCTCAATCGGCGAGAAGGGGGCCATTACCTTCAGCGTGTTCAGCAACGGGCTGGCGTCGACCCCGGCAATCCAGTTGGCCATGCGCATATCGCCCACGGCTCCCATCCGGGCCCAGAGCCGGTCGAGCGAGGCCTTGGCCCCTGCCCGCCCGTCCCGCGCCATGCCCGCCTTGAGCGCAGCACCATTCAGCGCCCCCGCAGAGGTGCCGGTGATAGCGGCGATTTCCAGATCCTCATCCTCGAGCAACCGATCCAGCACGCCCCAGGTAAACGCCCCATGCGCGCCGCCGCCCTGCAGGGCGAGATTTATGCGTTTCACCATTGGTCTTTCCGTTTGCGAGAGGGACGACCGCCAAACAGAAAGGCGGCCGCGATCGACACCGGTCTCGCCTTTACAGCGCGGTCCAGCCGCCATCGACGCTGATGGTGGTGCCGGTGATCTGTTTCGCCGCATCCGAACACAGGAAATTCACCGTGCCGCCCAGCTGCTCGACGGTGGCGAACTCGCGCGAGGGCTGGCGTTCCAGCATCACCTTCTTGATGACCTCCTCGCGCCCCATGTTGTATTTCTCCATGGTGTCGGGGATTTGCGCCTCGACCAGCGGTGTCAGGACATATCCCGGGCAAACCGCGTTGCAGGTGATCGGCTCTTCGGCGGTTTCCAGCGCCACGGTCTTGGTCAGGCCGACGATGCCATGTTTGGCTGCCACATAGGCCGATTTGAACGGCGAAGCGGTAAGCCCATGCGCGGAGGCAATATTGACCACCCTGCCCCAGCCCGCTGCCCGCATGTGCGGCAGGGCGGCTGCGGTGGTGTGAAACGCAGAGGTGAGGTTGATCGCGATGATCGCGTCCCATTTCTCGGTCGGAAACGCGTCGATGGGCGCCACATGCTGAATGCCGGCGTTGTTCACCAGGATGTCACAGCCGCCGGCCTGATCGATCAGGGCGCGGCACTCCTCCGCCTTTGACATATCTGCTTTGATATAGCGGGCCTCGACGCCAAACTCCTTGGCGATTTCGGCGGCAATGGCGTGATCTTCGTCGCGATCCGTAAAGGAGTTCAGCACCACATTGGCACCCGCGCGCGCCAGCTCTTGCGCGACGCCCAGCCCGATGCCGGAATTGGAGCCGGTCACGATCACGGTTTTACCTGTCACGGACATGTTCTATCCCCTGAATATCCTGAGTAGCGTTGGCGGCAGCTTTGCATGCTGCACCCGCGAAATAAACGCCCAATCGAGAGGAAAGGTCCAGCCCCTGCGCACCTCGGTTCAGCGACTATAATCAAATGCCCCGGTTCGGGGGGCAGAAAGGCTGCGCATAGATCAGGGGATCTGCAAAGAAAAAAACGCCGGCACGAAGCCGGCGTTCAGTTATTGAGGCAGGTTTCATACAGGCAAGAAACCTATCGAGCAGTGACTCCGTTATAAGCAATTTCCGGCTTCGGTCCAAGCTAAAAGTTTGAATTACCCCGGAAGCCCAGATAGCGTCTGCACATATGAAAATAAGGGCAGCGCAGGATTGTTCTCAAAATGAGACCATTATTTTTCTCTCGTCTTCGTGCGGCAGCAGGCGGAATCGCACTTCTTGCGACCACGAGTCTCGCCAGTGCAGAATCAGCCCATGGCATTGCCATGTATGGCGATCCGGCACTCGCGTCTGATTTTACGGCGCTGCCCTATGTAAACCCGGATGCGCCCAAAGGCGGCACCGTCGTTTTTGGAAATCTCGGCAGTTTTGACTCGCTCAATCCGTTCACCAACAAGGGCAATCCCCCCTGGCAAATGCGGTTCTGGGGCTACGAGAGCCTGATGGGTCGCTCCTATGATGAGCCCTTTTCCCTCTACGGGGTACTGGCCGAATCGATTGAGACCCCGGAGGACCGGTCCTGGGTGGAATTCACCCTGCGCGAGGAAGCCCGGTTTTCCGATGGCAGCCCGGTCACGGTCGAGGATGTGATCTGGTCCTATGAAACCCTCGGAACCGAAGGCAACCTGCGCTATCGCAGTTTCTGGGACAAGATCGAGACCATCGAACAAACCGGGCCGCGCAGCCTGCGGATCAGCTTCAATGTCGAGGATCGCGAACTGGCCTTGATCGCCGGGCTACGGCCGGTGCTGAAAAAGGCGCAATGGGAGGGGACCTCCTTTGCCGATGCCGATCCCAGCGAGGTTCCCATCGGCTCCGCCCCTTACCGGGTCAGCAGTTTCGAACTTGGCCGCTCCGTCACCTTTGAGCGCAACCCCGACTATTGGGGCAAGGACGTGCCGTTCCGCCGAGGCACCAACAACTTTGACGAAATGCGGTTGGAGTTTTTTGGTGATCAGACGGTTCTGTTTGAGGCTTTCAAGGCCGGAACCCTTTCCGCTGTGCGGGAATTCAATGCCGCAAAGTGGGATCGGGATTACGACTTTGCACGCGTGCAAGACGGCGCGGTTATCAAGACTGAAATTCCCAATCAGAAACCCTCCGGCATGACCGGGCTGGTGATGAATACGCGACGCGAGACCCTGTCAGACTGGCGCGTGCGGCAGGCCCTGATCGAGGCTTTCAACTACGAATTCATCAACGACACGCTGACCGGAGGCCGCCTGCCCCGGATTACGTCCTATTTTTCAAACTCCTACCTGTCGATGCAGGATGGCCCCGCAACCGGACGCGTCGCCGAGCTCCTCGCGCCCTTTGCCGACGATCTTCTGCCCGGCACGCTTGATGGCTACAGCCTGCCCGTCAGTGACGGCAGCGCGCGCAATCGTGCCAACCTGCGCCGTGCGCGCAAGCTGCTGGAAGAGGCCGGCTGGACGATCACCGATGGCGCATTGACCAACGCCGATGGCGAACAGATGCAGCTCAAGGTCCTGCTGCAACACGGCAACCTCGGCGAAGAGGAAATGCAAAAGGCTGTCGAGATCTATGCCAGCGCCCTGGAACGGCTCGGCATTTCGCTCACGACCGATCTGGTCGACAGCGCGCAATACGTCGAACGTCAGAACGAATACGATTTTGACCTGACATTCTTCCGTCGTGCCCTGTCGCTCAGCCCCGGCAATGAGCAGATGCTTTATTGGGGCAGCGACGGCATGGACGCGCCCGGTTCCCGCAATCTCATGGGCATGGACAGCCCGGCGGCAGAGGCGATGATCCAGCACATGCTGACCACCAGCTCCGCTGAGGAGTTCATTGCCGCCACCCGCGCCTTGGATCGCATCCTGACCGCGGGGCGCTATGTGATTCCGATCTGGCAATACGCAAAGAGCCGCATCGCCCATGACGCCACCATGAGATACCCGATGCGCATCCCGATCTACGGCGACGGGCACCACTACATGCCCGAGGTCTGGTGGCACGCGCAGGACTGAGATCCGCCCCTTGGACGGCCCGCCTCGCAATGGGTGGGCCGTTTTTGCCTGCAATCCCCTGACCTTAGCAACGCACCCTTGCGCCAACTGCCAATGCACTACAGGTTTTCCAGAGGGTCAGTATAACTAAAATCAAATTTCATTCAGGCGAAGCTTCGCCAAATATTGCAAAACCTTCAAGAAACGCTGACAGGACGACTGTTTCTTGCTACATTCAGCATCACGAATTCGGATTGTGTCCCAGGGTGTGAGGGTTGCGATGATTGAATTGAACGAAGTGAACCTTGCGCGCAGCCTGCCACGCTTGCAGCAACGATTTCCCGATCTTGTTGTCGATAGCGTTGTCAGTGCGATGACCCAGACCGATGAGCTGATCCAGGCTGTCGCCTCTGCCCAGGGAATATCCCTCACCGAAGCCCGCGAAGAGATGCGGGATTTTTTATATCTGGAGAGCCTGCGCGAAGAGCTGACCGCCTGAGACCGCCTGCGGCTGGTTTCGACCCGGCGATAAAACGCCGCGCTGATCAGGGTCAGTGCCGGCCCGTCAACCGCCGTCCGTCACGCCAATGACGTGACCCAAAGGATCGTCGCATCCTCCGGGCTGACGGACACCACGTTGTGGCCCATCGCCCCATCATAATAAGCGCTGTCGCCACGGCGCATTTCCACCGGCTCGTAAAACTCAGTATAAAGCGTCACGACCCCGGTCAGCACGTATAGAAACTCTTCACCGTCATGTCGCACCCAGCCGTCGAACTCATCGAGCCTGCGCGCCCGCACCCGTGCGCGGTAGGGCAACATATGTTTGCGGGTCAGCCCGTCCGCCAACAATTCGTGTTCGTAGGTGGCAGTGGCATGGGCTGATCCCTCGCCGAACTTTGTCACCGTCATGCGCCCGTTGACCTGGTCGCGTTGGGGCGGCGTGAACAACTGCGGCACCGAGATCTGCAGGCCGACCGCCAGCTTCTTCAACGCCTCATAGGTCGGGGACATCTGACCGTTTTCGATCTTGGAGAGCGTCGAACGCGCCAGCCCCGCCTGATTGGCGGCGTGCTCCAACGTCCAGTCGCGCTGTTTGCGCAACTCCCTGACCCGAGCCCCCAGATCAAGGGGTTCCGGTTCACGTTCCTCGCCATTGGCATGGGCGATGGAAATCAGTGTCTTCGGGTCGCGGTCTACCATGAAAGTCCTATAGTGGCGCCTTCGCGGCCTTGCAACGCCGACTTGCTCCGATGCGCGCCCCGGGGTAGTCAGATTCATGCTTTCTATCTTCGATCAGGGTCAGCACCCGCCTTGTCCGGCCTCTTTCAACCTGGCAGCGCATGTCCTGCAACACGCCGGTGACCGTGCGGCGCATCCGGCCGTCGTGATCGCGGGCGCAAATGGCGACGAGGTCTGGACCTATGCCCGCTTTGAAACCGCAGTGCGCGGCATCGCCACCGGCCTGATCGAGGCCGGGCTCAAACCCGGTGACCTGCTGCTGATGCGATTGGGAAACACGGTGGAATTCCCGCAAGTGTTCCTCGCCGCGATCTCTGTCGGCCTGATCCCGGTGCCCACCTCGGCGCAGCTGACCGCGCTCGAAGTCGCGCAGATCATCGCCGATCTGTCACCCGCTGCCGTGGTGCGTGCCCCCGATGTAGCCAGCGCTCCGCACGCCAGGGAAATCCCGCTGTCCGAAATCCGACGGATGCAAAGCCTGGCCGCCGCGCCCTATGACCTCGGCGCGCCGGACCGCCTTGCCTATGTGGTCTATACATCGGGCACCGGCGGCACACCCCGGGCCGTGGCGCATGCCCACCGCGCCGTATGGGCGCGGCAGATGATGATCCGGGACTGGGCCGCACTGTCCGTCTCTGATCGCCTGCTGCATGCAGGCGCGTTCAACTGGACCTTTACGCTTGGCACCGGGATCATGGATCCGCTGTCGCTTGGGGCCACCGCAATCATTCCCGCGCCGGATGTGGATCTGACCGCTCTGCCTGCGCTTCTTGACAGAGCTCAGGCGAGTGTTTTTGCAGCTGTACCGGGCGTATACAGAAAGATATTGAAGCAGGAGACCCTGCCCGAACTGACCCATCTGCGGCATGGTCTGGCCGCCGGGGAGAAACTGCCCGCCGATCTGCGCAAACACTGGCAGCAACGCACCGGCACCCCGATCTACGAAGCCTTCGGCATGTCGGAATGCTCCACCTTCGTGTCCTCGGCCCCGCATCGCCCCTCGGATGGTGCCATGCTGGGCACGCCTCAAACCGGACGCCGGGTGGCCATCCTGTCGGACGAGGGCCCCGTCCCGATCGGAACCGAAGGGATCATTGCCATACATCGCGACGATCCAGGGCTGATGCTGCGCTACCTCCATGCGCCCGAGGCAACGCAAGCACGGTTTCGCGGCGAGTGGTTCCTGACCGGAGACAGAGGCATCATGCATGAAACCGGAGAAATCGAATACTGCGGACGCGATGATGACATGCTGAATGCGGGTGGCTATCGCGTGTCGCCGCTAGAGATTGAGAAAGTCTTTGCAACCCACGACAAGATAACACAATTCGCAGCTTCCGAAGTGGAAGTGAAACCAGGGGTGCGCATCATTGTGGGGTTCTATTCCGGTCGCGAAGACGTGACCGATGCCGAGCTTCAGGCTTTTGCAAGCACGCAGCTGGCAGCGTACAAACGCCCCAAAGCCTATAAACGCCTGACCGAGTTGCCGAGCAACCCCAACGGCAAACTCCTGCGCCGGGCCCTGCCCGATCTGTTCAAGGATTAGAAAATGACCGAGCCAAACCTGCCGCCCCATGTGAAACTCGACATCCTGTCGGATCCGATCTGCCCCTGGTGCTATATCGGCAAAACCCTGTTGGACCGGGCGCTCGCCGCCGAACCGGATCACCCCTTCGTGGTGGAGTGGCATCCCTTTCAGCTGAACCCGGAGATGCCGGCCGACGGCATGGATCGTCGCGCCTATCTGGAAGCCAAATTCGGCGGCAAGGACAATGCCGTCAACGTCTATGCCGAGATCGCAAAACATGCCGAGGCCGCTGGTGTGGAGATCAACTTCGAAGCCATGCAGCGCACCCCGAATACCATCGACGCCCACCGTCTGATCCATTGGGCCGGTCTGGAGGCCAAACAGTCCGAGGTGGTCGACGCGCTGTTTGACGCCTATTTCGTGGCCGGCAAAGACATCGGCGATGCGGCGGTTCTGGCCGATGTGGCCGCCGACGCCGGGCTGGAGCGCGCGGTGATCGAAAAACTCCTGGCGAGCGACAATGACATCCAGGCCATTCGCGACCGGGACGCGCATTCGCGCGAGATGGGCGTGAACTCCGTCCCGACCTTCATTATTGCAAATCAGCATGTGGTGCCCGGTGCGCAGCAACCGGAGCTTTGGGCTCAGGTGATCGCCGACATCAAATCGCAGCTTGCCAGCGCGTCGTCTGCTGAAGATGAGGAAACCCCTACACAACATTGATGCCAAATACTTTTTAAAACTAAACGGATCAGGGTGGTTGCGCGGATTACGCGCAATGCACATATGTCTGTGCGTACATTTAACAATTGAAGCGCTTTTCGGCATGCAAAATCCATGTTAGCGCCGGGGCACCGGCCTCCGAACCCGGGGCGATGTCCGCCCCCGTTCATGTCGCCGGCAGAGGTTTACAGATGACAGAACACCCTAAATCCACCTTGTCGCAGGGCGAATTCATCGCCCTGATCGCAATGATGTTTGCAACCATCGCCTTTTCGATCGATGCCATGCTGCCAGCGCTTCCGGATATTGGCACAACCCTGAGCCCGGATGACACCAACCGCGCCCAGTTGATCGTGACCTCCTTTGTCATGGGCATGGGGCTTGGCACTTTCTTTACCGGCCCGCTGTCCGATGCCTTTGGGCGCAAGCCGGTCATCTACGTGGGATCGGCGCTCTATTGCATGGGCGCGCTGGCCGCGTATTTCAGCCAATCCCTCGAAACCATTCTGATCTCGCGGGTGCTGATGGGCCTCGGGGCGGCGGCGCCGCGCGTGGTGGCCATCGCCATCGTGCGCGACCTCTATGTGGGGCGAGACATGGCGCGGATCATGTCGCTTGCGATGATGATCTTCACGCTGGTGCCCGCATTTGCACCGCTTCTGGGCAGCGGCATTATCGCGCTGACAGACTGGCGCGGGATTTTTGCGGCCTTTGCGCTGTTTTCCGTCATTATCGTGCTCTGGATGGGGTTCCGACTTCAGGAACCGCTGCGCAAGGAAGACCGTCGCCCCTTCCGTCTGCCGCAACTGCTCAGCGCGCTGCGGGAAATGGTCAACCATCCCACCGTGCGGCTGTCGATCCTGGCCCAGACCTTTTGCATGTCGATGCTGTTTACCATGATCGTCATGGTGCAGCCGGTATATGAAATCGTGTTTGAGCGCGCCGAGAGCTTTCCGATCTGGTTCATGATCGTCGCCCTGATTGCGGGCAGCGCCAGTTTCCTCAACGCCTCTCTGGTGGGGCGTGTGGGGATGCGTCGCATGGTGACATGGGCCCTGGGGGCACAGATCTGCGCCAGCAGCGTGATGTTCCTGGCCACCGGGTTCACCATCGCCGAGCCGATGAATTTCTACATGTTTGTGGCCTGGCAAACCAGCGTGTTCTTCATGGTCGGATTGACGCTCGGCAATCTGAACGCGATCGCGATGGAGCCGATGGGCCATATCGCCGGTCTTGCCGCCTCGGTCATGGGGGCGATCTCCACGGTTGTGGCCGCCATCATCGCCGCCCCGATCGGCCTGTTGTTTGACGGCACCATCGTCCCGCTGGTGATGGGCGTGCTTGGGACTGCGTTTCTTGCCTTCCTCACCATGCTGTGGATGGGGCGCGTCGAAGCGATGACCGCACCGGCCTGACAACGTTCAGACCCGAAAATATCGCGTTATCAAAATATTATGCGGCGCTGCTCAGGTATTGAGCAGTGCCGCACTCCGTTAAAGCCCCCCGAGCAGATCAGGAAGTGTATGTTCGCCTCACTGGGGTTTGCGCGCCTTTTTCTTCTCGGCCACGACCTTCTCGGCCAGATCCCGGGCGATCGCAAAGGCCCCCTTGATCTTGTCGCTGTCCTTCTTCCAGTCCCGGCGCACCACGATCTTGTTGTCCTTGACCTTGGCCAGACCGTCCTGCGACTGGATGAACTCCACCAATCCCTGTGGCGAGGCGAATTTGTCGTTGTGAAACTGGAGGGTTGCACCCTTGGGACCGCCGTCCAACTTGGCGATACCGGCTTTCTTGCACATCGCCTTGATCCGAACAACGAGCATCAACGTATTGACCTCCTTGGGCAATTTCCCAAATCGGTCGATCAGCTCCGCGGCAAACCCCTCTAGTTCGACCTTCGTCGACAGGGACGACAGACGCCGGTAAAGGCCCAGCCGCACATCGAGGTCGGGAACATAATCCTCCGGGATCAGCACCGGCACCCCGAGGTTGATCTGCGGCGCCCATTGCTCATCGCCTTCGGTCAGCCCCTCGACCTCACCGGATTTGATCTTGGCGATCGCCTCTTCCAGCATCGATTGGTACAGCTCATAGCCCACATCGCGCATCTGTCCCGATTGCTCTTCGCCCAGCAGGTTGCCGGCGCCCCGAATATCAAGATCCTGCGAGGCGAGCGTAAAGCCGGCGCCAAGCGTGTCGAGAGAGCCAAGCACCCGCAACCGCTTTTCCGCCGTATCGGTCAGGCGCTGACGTGGGCGTGTGGTCAGATAGGCATAAGCGCGTGTCTTCGAGCGCCCGACACGGCCGCGGATCTGATAGAGCTGCGCCAGGCCGAACATATCCGCACGATGCACCACCATGGTGTTCGCGGTTGGAATATCGAGACCGGATTCAACGATCGTGGTGGCCAGCAGGATGTCATACTTGCCGTCATAGAAGGCATTCATACGGTCATCGAGCTCCCCGGCCGCCATCTGCCCATGCGCAACCACATAGCTCAGCTCCGGCAACTGCTCCTTGAGGAATTCCTCGATCTCCGGCAGATCGGAAATGCGCGGCACCACATAGAAACTCTGCCCGCCGCGATAATGCTCGCGCAGCAGAGCCTCGCGGATGGTAATGGCATCAAACTCGGCCACATAGGTACGGATCGACAACCGGTCCACCGGCGGCGTGCCAATTATCGAAAGATCCCGGACACCTGTAAGGCTGAGTTGAAGTGTTCTCGGGATCGGGGTCGCGGTCAGGGTCAGGACGTGAATATCCGTCCGCAGCTGTTTCAGGCGCTCCTTATGCGCCACGCCAAAATGCTGCTCTTCATCAATGATGAGCAACCCAAGGTTCTGAAACCGAATATTCTTGGCCAACAGCGCATGGGTGCCGACCACAATATCGACGGTCCCCTTGGCCAGGCCTTCGCGGGTCTGGCTCGCTTCCTTTGAACTGACAAAGCGCGACAACTGCCTGACTTCCAAAGGGAATCCCCGGAACCGCTCCTTGAAACCGGCGGCATGCTGACGCGCCAGCAGCGTCGTGGGCGCGACGATGGCCACTTGCAGACCCGACATCGCCGCGACAAAGGCCGCCCGCATCGCCACCTCGGTCTTGCCAAAGCCGACATCGCCACAGATGAGGCGATCCATCGGCTGCCCGGAATGCAGGTCCTCCATCACCTCCTCGATCGCCCGAAGCTGATCGTCGGTTTCCTGATAGGGGAAGCGCGCCGAGAACTCCTCCCAGGCATGCGGTGGCGGATCCATCACCGGCGCCTTGCGCAGGGCACGCTCTGCGGCGATCCGGATCAACCGGTCGGCCATCTCGCGAATACGTTCCTTGAGCCGCGCCTTCTTGGCCTGCCAGGCGCCGCCGCCCAGCTTGTCGAGCAACCCCTCGTCATGCCCGTATTTGGACAGCAGTTCGATATTCTCGACCGGCAGATACAGTTTGCTCTGCTCGGCATATTCCAGCAGCAGGCATTCATGCGCAGCACCTGCCGCCGTGACCACTTCCAACCCCATGTAGCGCCCGATCCCGTGGTCGACGTGAACCACCAGATCCCCGGGGGTAAGGGATTGAGCTTCGGTCAGGAAGTTCTCGGCTTTCCGACGTTTTTTGGGTTTCCGGATCAGTCGGTCACCAAGAACATCCTGTTCCGAAATGACCGTCATATCCGGCGCTTCAAAGCCATGCTCCAGCGCCCAGACCGCCAGATGCAGCCCTGATTTGCCTATTCTGGTGCCATCAGAAACGGGGATCGTTTCCGCCAGCCCTTCATCCTCGATCAGCCCACTGAGGCGCTCGCGCGCGCCTTCCGAATAGGAGGCCACAACCACCGGCCCCTGCGCCATCCGCGCTTTAATATGATCCGCCAGAGCCCCAAACAGGCTGATGTTTTCCTGTTGCCGTTCCGGTGCAAAGTTACGCCCGATCCGCCCGCCGGCATCCACCACGCCGGGACCGCTGGCCTGCGGCAGCGGATGGAACTGAACAGACCGGCATGCCGCGACCTGCTGATCCCAGGCGGCCTCATCCAGATACAAGAGCTGCGGCGGGGTCGGCTTGTACACCGAATCCATCCGCCCCTTGGCATCCATCGCGTGTTTGCGGGTCTCATACTGATCCGCGATGCTCTCCCAGCGGGCAATCCGAGCCGGTGTCAGCTGGTCATCCAGGGTGACCGTGGCGTCCGGCAGGTAATCAAACAGGGTTTCCAGCCGCTCGTGAAAAAACGGCAGCCAATGCTCCATCCCCTGATGCTTGCGCCCGGCAGAGACCGCCTCGTACAGCGGATCGTCGCTGCCAGCGGCACCAAACTCGATCCGGTAATTCTGCCGAAAGCGGGTGATCGCCGCCTCGTCGAGGATCACCTCCGAAACCGGCGCCAGTTCCACCCGGTCCAGCTTTTCGGTCGTCCGCTGCGTCGCCGGATCAAACCGCCGCGCGCCATCCAGCACATCACCAAAGAGATCAAGCCGCACCGGCCCGCTCTCACCAGGCGGAAAGATGTCGATAATACCGCCGCGTACCGCGTAATCGCCCGGCTCCATCACCGTGGGGCTTTGGGAAAACCCCATACGCACCAGGAACTTGCGCAGCGCTTCTTCATCGATCCGCGTGTCGACCTGCGCGGTAAAGGCCGCTTCTTTCAGAACCTCACGCGCCGGCACGCGCTGCATCGCGGCATTGAGGGTCGTCAGCAGCACAAAGCGCCCGGGCATGCCCTGCACCAATCCGGCCAGCGTCGCCATCCGCGCGGCCGAAATATCCGCATTCGGCGACACGCGATCATAAGGCAGACAATCCCATCCCGGAAACACGATGACCGGCAGCTCCGGGGCAAAGAAGCGCAACGCCGAGCGCATCGCGTCCATGCGCTTGTCATCGCGGGCAATATGCAGCACCGGCGCGCCAGCGCGGTCCAGTTCACGCAGCACCAACTGCGCGTCAAACCCCTCGGGTGCGCCGCCCATAACGATGGATTTCTGGGACATGTGCTCCCCTTCTTCACGGTTATCCGAGGCTCAGCCGAGCACTCCGTTGGTCAGGTTCTGAATCATGCCCCAGATCCCGGTGACAAAAATCGACACGACACCAACCAGCTGCACGTAGAGACGCGTGCGCACGAGCCGGCGGCGCAGGGCGTGATCATCGTGCTCCCTGGCCCGAATGGCGCGCGCTGCTCTCAGGTTGATCAGTCCCACGACATTCATCGGCAGCAGCATCAGCACCAGCGCCTGTGCAAATTCGATGTCATAGACAAAGCCCAGCATCAGCAGCGACGTCAGCACAAAAAACATGAAACCTGTCAGGATAAATCCTGACACATCAGCAACATACAGCAGCCTGTTCACCTGTATGCGAACCAGGTCCTGTAGATCCTGCGCCGATTGCCCCCCGACCCGCGCCGCACGCCCAACCATGTCATAGGGCACGCCCAGCACCCAGTGGCTGGCAGAGGACCACAGCACCGCAAGGGCAATCCAGTACCACAGGTTCGAAAAGGATCTCAGGTCGATCAACTCGACGATAATTGCAAATAGGTCCAAGGTCGTGCAAATCCCTGATTTCACCGTCGCACAGGCAACGCGGAGCCAACTTGACGCCCTGTATCCATCGCCACGCGCGCTGATACAAGGGCTGCTGCGTCAGAAATGCACGGGCGCGGCACTTGTGAACCACGCCTGATCCGTGGCACCCATAGGCATCGGAATTTGTCACGAGATCAAGATGCCTCCTATCATTGCACCCTTTCCAGCCGCCCGCCCGCGCCGCCTGCGCGCTTCAGCTGCCGTTCGCAACCTGACGCGGGAACACGAACTTTCGGTGCACGACCTGATCTGGCCGGTGTTTGTACGCGATGGCGAGGGAGTGGAGGAACCGGTTGCATCAATGCCGGGGGTGGTCCGCCGATCCGTCGATAAAGTGGCAGAGGCCGCTGTCGAGGCGCATGCGCTCGGCATCCCGGCGATCTGCCTCTTTCCCTACACGGATCCCGCCTTGAAAACGGCAGACTGTGCCGAAGCCTGGAACCCGGACAATCTGTGCAATCGCGCCATTCGCGCCATCAAGGCCGCGGCACCGGATCTGGCGGTGATGACGGATGTGGCGCTCGACCCCTATAATATCAACGGCCATGACGGCTATGTCGTGGACGGCGAAATCCGCAATGACGAAACCGTCGAGGCGCTGGTCCGCATGACCCTGGCGCAAGCCGAGGCCGGCGCGGATATTATCGGCCCTTCGGATATGATGGATGGTCGTGTGGGCGCCATGCGCTCAGCCCTGGAAAAGTCCGGATTTCAGAATGTTACGATCCTGTCTTACTCCGCAAAATATGCTTCGGGGTTTTACGGGCCCTTCCGCGATGCGGTTGGGGCCTCCGGTGCGCTGAAGGGCGACAAGAAGACCTATCAGATGGATGCGGGCAACTCGGACGAGGCAATGCGCATGATCGCCCGCGACCTGACCGAAGGCGCAGATATGGTCATGGTGAAACCCGGTCTGCCCTATCTGGACATCTGCCAGCGCGTCAAACGCGAGTTTGCCGTACCGACCTTCGCCTATCAGGTCTCCGGTGAGTACGCCATGATCCAGGCTGCGGCGCAGAATGGCTGGATCGATGGCGAACGGGTGATGCTGGAAAGCCTGATGGCCTTCCGCCGTGCGGGCTGCGACGGTGTGCTGACCTATTTCGCGCCACAGGTCGCGCGGCTGCTGAACGGATAGGCCGGAACACGTGAACGTGACAGCGGGAACCCGCGCATCCGGCGTGGGTTCGAGATGACAGAGGCGCGAAGCTTGCCTATAGTCGGCCCAAACAAGGCGCAAAAGCGCCGACCCAATATGCAGGTAACACCATGAGCAGAACAAATTCCTCCCTGTCCCGCCGCGCCTTCACCACCGCCGGGCTCGCCACGCTGGGCGTGACCGCCGCTTGCGGAAACGGGATCGGCAATACCAATGACGTGAAGATCGACGCCCGCGTGGATGCGACTCTGAACCAGATGTACAGCCGCTATCCCGGCACCCGGGACCTGGCAGAGAAATCCGCGGGCATGCTGGTGATCCCGCTGGTGACCGAGGCGGGGTTCATCTTTGGTGGCGCCTATGGGCGCGGCGCGCTGCGCATCAATGGTATCACCGTGGACTACTATGCCAATGTCAAAGGCAACGCCGGTCTGCAAATCGGTGCCCAGCAATATGCACATGTGTTGTTCTTCATGACCGATGCGGCGCTGGCACGGTTCCGCCGCTCTTCGGGTTGGACCGCCGGTGCGGATCTCGAATATGTGGTCAAGGACGAAGGCAATGCGCTGACGGCCGACACCAACACCCTCACCGCACCGGTGATTGCCGCGGTCTTTGGTCAGGCAGGATTGCGTCTGGGTGCAACCCTCGAAGGGTCCAAATACACCCGCATCATCCCCTAAGACACTGGCAATTCCTACCTAGTCTCAATGCGTTCAAATCTCAATGCGTTCAAAGCCTCCCTTAATCCGGGAGGCTTTGCTGTTTGCGGCCCATCCACGGGCGTGTCGCCCGGATCAATCGAGCGCGCGCAAGCGCTTTATCAGCGCCGAAGTGTCCCAGCGGCCACCGCCGAGTTTCTGCACATCCTTGTAGAACTGATCCACCAATGCGGTCACCGGCAGGCTGGCGTTGATGTCATCCGCAGTATCCAGGCAGATCCCGAGATCCTTGCGCATCCAATCCACCGCAAACCCGTGATTGAACTGATCGTCCAGCATGGTTTCGTAGCGATTGGCCATCTGCCAGCTGCCCGCTGCGCCCTGGCTGATAACCTCGACCACGGCGCGCCCGTCCAGTCCGGCCTTTTCGGCAAAATGCAGCGCTTCGCTGAGCCCCTGCACCAGCCCGGCAATGGCGATCTGATTGCACATCTTCGTCATCTGGCCAGCGCCACTGTCACCGATGCGACGACAGATACGTGCATAGGCGGCCATGATCGGCTCCGCCTTGGTGTATTGATCCGCATCACCACCGCACATGATTGACAAGGCGCCGTTCTCGGCCCCCGCCTGGCCACCGGAGATCGGCGCATCGACAAAGCCCAGCCCTGCCTCTTGCGCGGCCGCATAAAGCTCCCGGGTGACCTGAGCCGAAACGGTGGTGTGATCCACAAAGGTGCTGCCGGACGCCATCCCCGAAAAAGCCCCATCGGGTCCCAGGCAGACCGAACGCAAATCGTCATCATTGCCGACGCAGGCCATCACGAACTGCGCATCCGCCGCAGCCTCGCGCGGGGTGGCCGCAGCGCGCCCGCCCGTTTCCGCCGCCCAGGCCTTCGCCTTTGCGGTTGTACGGTTGTAAACTGTTACATCATGGCCTGCCTTTTGCAGATGTGCCGCCATGGGATACCCCATCACGCCAAGTCCAAGGAACGCAATTTTGGTCATGTCCTTTCCCCCTGATCTGTCTTCGCATATGTTGGCGCCAACCCTAGCACCGCGCCGATCAAGCGCAATGTGTCTCGGCAACAAATCTCGAATTTCCAAGGGAATAGACAAAGAATGGCACGCCTTTTCCGCTGGCTTCTCCGCCTCACGGCCGGTTCGATTCTGCTTGGCCTTGCGGGCGCGGGACTCGTCTATTTTCTCGCCGCACAATCGCTGCCCGATTATGACAAGGAGATCGCGCTGCCCGGACCGACCGCGCCGGTGGAAATCGTGCGCGATCACGCCAATGTGCCGCATATCTTTGGCAGCTTCGGCGCCTCTGACGAGGATGTGTTCTTCGGCCTCGGCTATGCCCATGCGCAGGATCGTCTCTGGCAGATGGCAGTGATGCGCCGCACGGCCCAGGGGCGTCTGTCGGAAATCTTCGGCCCGCGCACAGTCAAGACCGACAGCTTCCTGCGCCGCCTTGACCTCTATCGCACCGCGCGCAGCTCCGTCGCGGCGCAAAGCCCGGAAAGCCTGCGCGCGCTCGAAGCCTATGCCAGCGGCGTCAATGCGCGCCTGCAGGAGGTCAACGAGCGCGCGCTGGGGCGTGGCGCGCCTGAAATGTTCCTGTTCAACATGCCGATTGCCCCCTGGCAGCCTGCCGACAGCATCGCGATCATGAAGCTGATGGCGCTGCAGCTCTCCTCGCATCTGCAAGAGGAGATCCTGCGGGCGCAAACCTCGATTGCGCTTGATAACCCCTCGCGGCTGCTGGATATTCTCCCCGATGCTCCGGGCACTGGAACCGCAACGCTGCCGGAATACACCACACTGTTTCCCGGCCCGTTCCCCAAACCGGATGCGGCCCCCTCAGAGAGGTCGCATTACGCCGCGCTGATGCCTGTCGCCCCGCGCGGACTGGGGGGCGCCTCCAACGCCTGGGCCGCTGCCCCCAATCGCTCTGCCGCGGGGGGCACCCTGCTCGCCAACGATCCCCACCTTGGGCTGAGCGCCCCTGGCATCTGGTATCTGGCGCGGCTGGAACTGGGCACTGGCGGCGTGATCGGTGGCACCATCCCGGGCATTCCTGCCGTTCTGACCGGGCGATCGCAGCAGATGGGATGGGGGGTCACCTCGTCCTATCTCGACGATCAGGATCTGTTTGTCGAAAAGATCAATCCGGACAACCCGCAGCAGTACCTCAGCCCGACCGGCTACAAGGAATTCGAGAGCCGCCCTTCCATCGTCCAGATCAAGGGCAACGAACCGCTGACCCTGACGCTGCGCTGGACCGACAATGGGCCGGTGCTGCCCGGTTCGCTGTTCGATCTGGCCTCCGTGACGCCACCCGGCCATGTCATCAGCCTCGGCTGGACAGCGCTGTCGCCCCGCGACACCTCGATGACCGCGGCCTTGGAACTGATGCGCGCGCAGACGGTGGAACAGGCGATCGTCGCTGGCGAGAACTTCATTGCGCCGTCGCAAAACCTGACCCTGGCCGACGCGGAAACCGTTGCGCTGAAAACCGTGGGCGCCATGCCAGATCGCGATCCGCGCAATCAGAGCCAGGGCCGTTTGCCCAATCAGGGCTGGCGCCGGGAAAACCAGTGGCAGGGTCGCCTGCCCTATGCGGCGAACCCGGAATTTGTCAGCCCGCGCGGCGGCATCCTTGGCAATACCAACAACAAGCTGCTGGACCGGCCCTTTCCCAATCACGTGTCGTTTGAATGGGGCGATACGCAGCGGATCAACCGCTGGCGGCGGCTGATGCAAACGCGCGAGGTGCACACCCGTGACAGTTTTATCGAAGCGCAACTCGACACCGTTTCCTACAGCGCCCGCAGCCTGCTGCCGCTGATCGGGGCTGACCTCTGGTTCACTGGTGAGGCCGCCCCCGACGGCACCCCGGCGCGCCAACGCCAGATTGCCTTGTCGCTGCTGGCAGAGTGGAACGGCGAGATGAACGAACACCTGCCAGAGCCGTTGATCTACGCCAGCTGGGTGCGTGCTTTGCAAAAACGCCTGATCGAGGATGAACTCGGCCCGCTTGCTGATGCGTTTACCCGTGTTGACCCGGTGTTCCTGGAACGGGTGTTCCGCGACATCGACGGGGCTGGCGTCTGGTGTGACGTGCAGCAAAGCGCCCCGACGGAAACCTGCACCGATATGGCGCGATTGGCGCTGGACGATGCATTGGTCTACATCAGCGAGCATTATGGCAATGCGCTGGAAGCCCTGCGCTGGGGCGACGCCCATCAGGCGACGCATGACCATGAGGTGCTCGGCGAAGTGCCCCTGCTGCGCTATTTCGTGAACATCCGTCAATCCACCAGCGGCGGCGACAACACCTTGCAGCGCGGCCTCACCTCGGGCGAGGAACCTGCGCCGTTTCGCAACGTGCATGCGGCCGGCTATCGCGGGGTCTATGATTTTGCCGATCCGGACAGTTCCGTCTTTATCATCGCAACCGGGCAATCAGGCCACTTCCTGTCGCGCTATTACGATGACATGGCGCAGTTCTGGCGCCGGGGGGAATATATCCCGATGTCGCTGGATGAGGACCTGGCACGGGCAGCGGCAGTTGGTGTGACCCGGATCCTGCCACGCTGAGGCGGAGGGGTGATGGACGCCCCAACGCGCCATGGCCCATCCGCGCCAATGACTGGGCGACGATCCGACATCACCACAGCGCGCGGGTCCGGCCCTCAACCGGGGGCCGGATGCGTCGCCGTACAATCAGAGTTTCTCGAACCTGGCCTTTTGCAGATCAGTCCAGCGCACGGTCAGTTCAAACCCTTCATCGGTCTGTTCCTCCGACTGCACCACCTCTTCCTTGAACAGCCAGGCGCGTTGTTTGCCTTGCGAAAATTCAAGGTGAAGCACGTCCGTGTGGCGCACGCCTTGCAGTTTTAGCGCGATCTGGGCGAGAAGCTCCGGCAGCCCCTCGCCTGTGAGCGCCGAAATCGCAAACAGATCGTCGCTCCGCTCTGCCCGCTGGCGACAGGCCTCGGCTTCCTCGGGGGACAGCTGATCGATCTTGTTCCAGACCTCGATCAGGGCGCGATCCTCATCGACGCCAAGAGAACTCAGGATCTGCGCCACATCTTCGGCCTGATGATCGCTCTCGCTATGGCTGATATCGCGGACATGCAGGATGACATCCGCGGCCAGCACCTCTTCGAGCGTGGCGCGGAATGCCGCGACCAGTTCCGTCGGCAGGTCAGAGATGAATCCCACCGTGTCCGACAGGATCACCTCGGGACCATCCGGCAGCTCCACCCGTCGCATGGTCGGGTCCAGCGTGGCAAAGAGCATGTCTTTCGCCATCACCTCGGCACCGGTCAGGCGGTTGAAAACAGTGGATTTTCCCGCGTTGGTATAGCCAACAAGCGCGACGATCGGATAGGGAACCTTGGCCCGTGCCGCGCGGTGCAGGGTGCGGGTCTTCACCACCTTGTCCAGCTGACGGCGCAAGCGCACCAGTTGTTCGTCAATGGCGCGGCGGTCAGCCTCGATCTGGGTTTCGCCAGGGCCGCCGACAAACCCGAGACCACCACGCTGCCGCTCCAGGTGGGTCCAGGCACGCACCAGACGCGTGCGCTGGTAGCTCAGCGCCGCCATCTCCACCTGCAACACGCCTTCGCGGGTGCGCGCACGATCAGAAAAGATCTCCAGGATCAGCCCCGTCCGGTCAAGGATCTTCACCTTCCAGGCTTTTTCCAGATTGCGCTGCTGCACCGGGCTGACCGGACCGTCGATCAGGACCAGCTCCACCTCTTCCGCCTTGAAGACCGCTTTCAGTTCCTCGATCTTGCCGGAGCCAAACAGCATGCCGGGATGCGCCTTGGGCAGTCCCACGACATTGGAGCCGACCACATCCAGGTCGGGCAAGGCGGCGGCGAGCGCCACACCTTCTTCCAGCGCCGGAACAGCGTCGCGGCGCTCTCTGTCTGACTTGATATCCGGATGCAGGACCCAGGCGCGAGTCCGCTTCCTGTCATGCTCCATCAATTGGAGTCTTCACCCTCATAGAGACTGATCGGCTGAGCCGGCATGATGGTCGAGATCGCATGCTTGTACACAAGTTGCGACTGGCCATCGCGGCGCAGCAACACGCAGAAGTTGTCAAACCAGGTGATCACGCCCTGAAGTTTGACACCGTTGATCAGAAAGATTGTGACTGGAACCTTAGTTTTGCGAACGTGGTTCAGGAATGCGTCCTGAAGATTCTGTCTGTCCGAAGCCATTTGTTTATTATCTCGCCTTTGTTCTTGTCACGCGCTGCGGCCCAACGCGTCCCTTACGCGGAGTATGGACGCAGTTTTAGCGGGTTTCCACCCGAAATACGTCATTTTTCTACATGGGTTAACCAGATTCTGTCAGCTCCGCCAGAGATTGGGCGACAGAAGTGCGATAATGGCCAGCGTTTCCAGCCGACCCAGCACCATGGCAAAACACAGGATCAGCTTTGCCGGGGCTGCCAGCAGCGCAAGTTCGATCGGCACCTGTCCCGCCGCTTCGATCAGCGGACCGGTGGTCGACAGACCGGCCACGGCCAGAATCATCGCCTGCTCAAACGGGATTCCAAACGCCGAAAGCGCGACGCAGATCAGGGCCAGCGACAAGGCAAAGAGCATGAAAAAAATCCAGGCAACGAAGGCCCCGTTGCTTTGCAGCCGCCTGTTGCCCCGCCCCTCGCCGCTGACCGACGATGGCAGGACCAGCCGCTCCATCTCGCGCAGACCGTTGAGATAGAGCGCATAGACCCGCAGCAGTTTCACACCACCGGCGGTGGTGGCCACCCCGCCCCCCATGACCGCAAGACCCAGCAGGATCATGCCCGGCGTCTCCAGCCCGGACCATTCCTGGGCGCTGAACCAATAGCCGCTTTCAAACCCGTTGGTGGTCAGAAAGGAGGTGATGGTGAACAGAGCGCCCCAGAAGGAGGCCAGCGCCATCGACAGGTCGTCCGAGGTATTGACCTCAAGCGCCGCAATCCAGTGGCGCAGGAACAGCAGGATCGGCACCCCGAAGATGATCAGCATGCCGGTGCGGAACTCCGGATCCTTGTCCAACCGCCCATGGCCCACGGCGACGGTGTCGCTGGAGAACGTCAGGCGCGACAGCGCAAAGAGTAGGAACAGGAACATGACCATTTCGCCGGCCAGCCCGGACTGGGCCGCGCCAATTCCCCCGATCGGAGACAGGCCGGAGGTCGCCATCACCGACATCGCATGGGACACCGCAACCAGACCGCTGTCACCACAGAGCAGCAGCAGCACCGCAAGCGCCAGGGTCAGCCCGACGTAGACCGGGGCAAGGGCCACGGTGACCATGATGAGTTTGCGTCTTGGGTCCGGCCGGTGGCTTTCGCGCAGGATCGCGTCACTGCGCCCAGGCTCCGCCCGGGTTGTCACCTCGAACCCGCCAAGCGACAGCGGCGCCAACACTGCGGAGGCCGCAATCCACATGAACAAACCGCCGAGCCAGGCCACCAGCACCCGCCACAGATGCACCGACGCCGGCAGGCGACCGGGCTGATCAAAAATATCGGCCCCGGTGGTGGTCAACGCGCTGACCATGTCGAAATAGGCATTCAGATAGCTGGTGTTGCGCAGCGCATCCTGCAACGGCACCGCCAGAAACAGCGGCAGGAACACAAAGGTCGCCAGAAGCGTCATCAGCTGACCCGGCATCCCGTATCGCGGCACCCGGTTGGACACCGAAAGCCCGATAAAGGTCACCAGGGTCACCCCGACAAGCCCGGAATAGAAAAAGCTCTGCGAGGTATTGTGATCGTCCACCAGCACGGCATGGATCGCGGGGATCCACATGGCGACCGAGAACACGCCCCAGATCAGCAGCAGCAACGGCAGCCGCAGGATGCCACGAACCTGAGAGCGGGGGCGACGGGGCATTCTAGAAATAGTCGATCGAGACCTGCATCAGGCGCTCGACCTCCCGCACGTCCGCCGCCATGGCAAAGAGGGCAATCGTATCCCCCGCCTCGATCCGCAGGCCCCCCGTGGGGCGCATGACCTCGCCGTTCTTGCTCACCGCACCGACCAGCACGCCTTCCGGGAAATCAATGTCCCGCAAGGCCTGACCGGCCATGGGCGACGTCGAGAGCACCTCGGTCTCGATCACCTCGGCCTCGGCATCGCCGATGGAATAGACCTGCCGGATCCGCCCGTAGCGGATATGGCGCAGGATCGAACTGACGGTGGTGGCGCGCGGGTTGATGTGGGCGTCGATGCCGAGATGCGGCAGCAGAGGCAGCAACGTGGGGTCGTTGATCAGGGCGATGGCAAAGGGGCAGCCCTCGGCCTTGGCCCGCACCGCCGCCAGCATGTTGGTCTTGTCATCATCGGTCACCGCCAGCATCGCATCGGCCTTGTCGATCCCGGCCTCGATCATCAGCCCGCGATCCAGCCCGTCCCCGTTCAGAACAATGGTACGCTCCAGTTCTTCGGCGGCCTTCTCGGCGTGTTTCCGGTTCATCTCGATCATCTTGGCCCGGGTGCGACCGGCGCGCCCTTCAAGCGCCTTGGCCACTTCCAGCCCGACATTGCCGCCGCCGACGATAACGACGCGCTCTTGTCGTTTCTCTTTCTTGCCAAAGACTTCCATGGTTCTGTTCACGTCGTCCGCGTGACAGAAGACATAGGCGGCATCGCCGACAAACAGCTGGTCCCCCGGTTCCGGCGCAAACAGGCTGCCATCGCGGCGGATGCCCACCACGATCGCCCGCAGGGTCGAGAACAGCTCGGTCAGCTGGCGCAGCGGTGTGTTCACCACCGGGCATTCCTCATCGATGTGGATGCCCAGCAACTGCGCCCGCCCCTCCATAAAGACTTCGGTATCAAAGGCCGCCGGCGCGCGCAGGCGCTGCATGGCGGCTGCTGCCACCTCGCGCTCCGGGCTGATGACCACGTCGATCGGCAGGTGGTCGCGACGATAGAGGTCGGAATAGATGGCGTTGAGATAGCTTTTGGACCGCAGCCGCGCGATCTTGCGCTGGATGGAGAACACCGAATGCGCCACCTGGCAGGTGACCATGTTCACCTCATCCGAATGGGTGGCGGCGATGATCATATCCGCATCCCGCGCCCCGGCCCGATCCAGCACATCCGGATAGGAGGCAAAGCCCGCAATCCCCTGAACATCAAGCGTATCCGTCGCGCGACGCACCAGATCCGGATTGTTGTCCACAACGGTGACATCATTGTGCTCACCCGACAAATGCCGCGCGATCTGCCAGCCGACCTGCCCGGCGCCACAGATTATTACCTTCATCGATCCGCTCTCCGGGCGCTGAAATGCCTGATTTGCATGACAGATGGCTTGGGCAGGGTCAATTCAATTGTCCTTGCCGCAGAGGCCGTCCTCAGACCGCTGTTTCCTCATTCTCGACCCGGGCGATCCGCGTGCCGGCCTTGTTGGAGGTCACCACGCCAAGCGACTTCAGCTTGCGATGCAGCGCCGAACGTTCCATGCCGACAAAAGAGGCCGTGCGGCTGATATTGCCGCCAAACCGGTTGATCTGGGTCAGGAGGTATTCGCGTTCAAAGGCTTCGCGGGCCTCGCGCAGCGGCAATGTCGCCAGGGCACCGGACAGGACGACACGGCCTTCTGTTTCGACCTTTTCCTCTTCGCTGGGCAGATCCTTGGCCTGGATCGGCTCGGAGGTTTCTCCAAGGATCAGAACACGTTCCACCAGGTTCTTGAGCTGGCGCACATTGCCGGGCCAGGTCATGGTCTGCAAAAGCGCCACCGCGTCATCGCTGAGCGCCCGCAAAGGCAGGCCCTGGGATTTGTTGAAACCTTCGATGAAATACTGGGCCAGCAACGGAATATCCTCGCGTCGTTCGGACAGGGCCGGTACGCAGATCGGCACCACATTCAGGCGATGGTAGAGTTCCTGACGGAAGTTCCCGTCAGTGATTTCCTGTTCCAGATCACGGCTGGTCGCGGACACCACCCGCAGGTCGACCTTGATCTTCTCGGTTCCGCCAACCCGCACAAACTGCTGATCGACCAGCACCCGCAGGATCTTGGACTGGGTGCCCGACGGCATGTCGGCAACCTCGTCAAAGAAGACAACGCCGCCATCCGCCTGTTCCAGCAGCCCCGGCTCGATGCCGCGCTCGCCGCTTTCACGGCCAAACAGGACGTCCTCCATCCGCTCCGGCTCGATACTGGCGCAGTTCACCGTCACAAACGGAGCACCGGCCCGGTTCGAATTGGAATGGATGTAGCGCGCCGCGACCTCCTTGCCGCTGCCCGCAGGGCCGGTCAGCATGACGCGGCCATTGGATTTGGTCACCTTGTCGAGCTGCCCGACAAGCGTGCGGAACGCGGGCGATGTGCCCACCATATCCGCTGCGCCCACATCCTTGCGCCGCAGGTCGGTGTTCTCGCGCCGCAGCCGCGAGGTTTCCATCGCGCGGCGAATAACGACCATCAACTGGTCGATATTAAAGGGTTTTTCGATAAAGTCATAAGCGCCCTGCTTGATCGCGGCGACCGCGATCTCGATATTGCCGTGACCGGAAATGATCACCACCGGCACCTCGGGATAGTCGCGTTTGACGACCTTCAGAATATCGATCCCGTCCATCTGACTGTCCTTCAGCCAGATGTCGAGGATCAGCAGCGAGGGGCGCGCGTCCTCAAAGGCTGCCATGCATTCTTCCGAATTCGCAGCCTTTCGCGTGGCGTAGCCCTCATCCTCCAGAATGTCCGAAACCAATTCCCGGATGTCACGTTCATCGTCAACAATCAGAATGTCACTCATGTCAGCCCTGCTACTACGGTTTGTTTGTGGACGGTACTGTCCGGCGCGAACGCCGGGAGGCGGATGACCGCCATGGCACCTGTGTGGCGATTTCCGTCAAAGAGCGGCGCGTCTTCCAGCGCCAAGGTGCCGCCATGCTCTTCGATGATCTTCTTGACGATCGGCAATCCGAGCCCGGTGCCTTCGTCGCGGGTGGTCACATAGGGTTCGAACAGCCGTGCCCGATCTGCTGGCAGACCGACCCCGTTGTCGGCAATCGTGATCACATGACCCAGCGCATCAGATTGCACCTGCACCCGGATCTCTGGTGCATAATCCTCTGGCGCGCCTTTTTGTTTCAGCGTTTCCGTGGCTTCGCCGGCGTTCTTGATGAGGTTGGTCAGCGCCTGCCCGATCATTGTCGCATCGACATCGACCTTGAGCTCTTGCTCCGGCAGATCAGAATGGATGCGCAAATCGGGTTGGCCGGCCTGCTGCAACAACACCGCCTCCTGCACCAGTTTGCCCAGATCTTCTTCGCGACGGTCCGGTTCGGGCATACGCGCGAACTTTGAAAACTCATCCACGATACGGCGCAGGTCATTGGTCTGACGCACGATCACATCCGTCATGGATTGCAGCTGATCGCTGTGATCCTCTCCCAGTTTGGGGGCGAATTTGCGCTTGATGCGCTCCGCACTGAGTTGAATTGGCGTCAGGGGGTTCTTGATTTCATGGGCAATCCTGCGCGCCACGTCCCCCCAGGCCGCCATCCGCTGCGCGCTGACCAGGTCCGTCACATCATCAAAGGCCACAACATAGCCCTCGAGATCATGCTCGCCCGAACGCCGACGCGCCATGCGCACCAGGAGGTTCTCGAGGCGGCCCTGGCGCGTCACCTTGATCTCGCCCTGCGCCACGCCGGACCCGCTTTCGATCAGGTCGTCAAACAGGGGGCCGAACTCCGGCACCGCAACCGCCAGCGCCACGGATTGCTGGTCTTCCTGCCAGTCCAGCAGGCGTTTGGCGGATTTGTTGACAAAGGTCACACGCCCCTTGGCATCCAGCCCAACCACTCCCGAGGTGACGGAGGACAACACGGAATCAAACAGGCGGCGACGCTGTTCGATCTGCCGGGTATTCTCCAAAAGCGTTTCCCGCTGCGCCTGAAGTTGCTGCGTCATCTGGTTGAAATACCGGCTCAATTGCGCAATCTCGTCATCGCCTTGCTCTTCGGTGACCTGCACGCTGAGGTTACCGGCCCCGACCCGCTGCGCAGCGACAGTCAAACGCCCGACCGGGCGCGACAGGCGTTCGGCAAACCACATGCCAAGCCACATCGCCGCGAGGATCAGGATCACCGCGAATCCAAGGTACAAGAGCCCGAATTCGAACAGCACCCGGCCCCGTTCGCTCTCCAGCTGCTGATAGAGATGCGCCGTTTCCTGCGTGTCGTCGAGCAGCTTGAGCAGTTCGCCATCGACATCGCGGCTGACGTAGAGATAGCGGTCAACAAAGGCATTCAGACGCACGAGCGCACGAAATTCGCTGTTCTCCCAGTCCTGAATCACATGCAGGCCGGTTTCTTCTGCCGCGCCGATATGATCCAACGTCGGCATCTCGAAATCAAATTCGTAGGAGCGTTCGCCCCGGGTCTGAATCACCCCGGTTCCGTTGATCACATAGGCCTCTTGCAAGCCACGCTGGATCTGAAGCTGCCCCTGCGACAGAAACTGACGCAGCTCGCCGTCACTCATAAAGAAATTCTTGGACCGGCTGTGATCCAGGAAGCGCGCCAGCGCCAGCGCGTCCTGCTCCAGATCCTGGCGTTGCTGGCGCTCGTAGGCCTCAGCGGCCTTGACCGAATTGCCGATCGCGTCGCGGACGCGATCCGAAAACCAGCCCTCCAGCCCCACGTTCACCGTCAAAACTGCAAAGACCGCGACCGTTACGGTTGGCACAAGGGCCAAGAATGCAAAGGCACCGATCAGCCGCAGGTGCAGCCGTGAGCCGGCCGATTTTTCACGACGCGCCGCGATCAGGCGTCCGATCTGGCTCAGCACCATGGCGGCGATCGCCAGCACATAGACCAGATCAGCGAGTAGAATCAGTCGCAGCGCCGGGGAGCTCGCCCCTTGCCCAAACGGACCGATCACCAGGAAGGTAACCATCGCCATCGCCGGGCCAAGGAACACCAGCCCAAGCGTGGTGAAGTTGCGCGCCCTGCGCGATTTTCGCCAGCGATCCAAGGCTGCAAACCAAAGATACACCGAGCGGATATGTGACATCTGCGCCACCGCCTGCCCCCAGCTGATGTTGGGCGTTTCTCGCCCACCACATGATTTCGCGGTCCGCCATGCGCCTTCTGGCGCCACGGACACGCTTCTGTGGCGAGATTACATCAGTTTGCGACGGCGTGTCACCTCAATATCGAGATCCGTGATTTTCTTGCGCAGCGTATTGCGGTTGATCCCCAGCAAATCGGCGCATTTGGCCTGATTTCCGCCGGTCGCGGCCAGCGAAATCTCGATCAGAGGCGTTTCAACTTCCTTCAACAAGCGGGCATAGAGCCCGGGGGGCGGCAGCATGTCTCCGTGCAGGTCGAAATAGCGCTGCAAATGCCGCGCCACCGCATCCGAAAGCTTCTCATTGCTGGCGCCGCCCCCCATCACGGGCTCGACCCCGGTGGTCTGCGGCCCCAGCGCCGCGGCAACCTCGCCCTTGCCGATCTCTTCGCTACGTGCCGTAAGCGCAAGCCTTTTCACAATATTTTCCAGTTGCCGCACATTCCCCGGCCAGGCGTAATGTCGCAAGAGATCCCGGGCGTCCTCGCTCAGGACGCGACGCGCGGCCCCTTCGCTCTCTGCGCGCAGCAGGAAATGCTCGCAAAGCAGGGCAATATCTTCGACCCGATCCCGCAGCGCCGGGACGACAAGCTCCGACCCGCAGATCCGATAGTATAGGTCCTGGCGCAGCGCGCCGTCGTCCAACTGCTCAGCAAGATCTTGCTGACTGGTGGTGGCGATGAACCGGGGGGCATGATCGCCAGGGGAATCCATCATCCGAACCAGACGCGCCTGCGCCTCATCCGTCAGATCCACCAGCTCATCAATCAGCAGCGTGCCGCCCTTCACCTGGGCAAGCAGTCGCGAAGGGCCCTCCAACTCGATCAGATCCGCCGCATCGGCGACCACAAACGGCAGTGTGCGCCGGTCCGAAAAATCGTGAATTGCACGTGCAATCAACGACTTACCAGTGCCACTTTCCCCCGTGATCAGCAGCGGCATATCAGTGTTCATCACCCGTGCGATCAGACGATAGAGCGTCTGCATCACCTCGGTGCGCCCCACCAATGGCAGCTCATCCGGGCGCTCCTCCGGCACTTCCACCTGACCGGCAACCTGCGCGCTGCGCTTCTCCGTCAGCGCCTTGGCGGTGCGCTTCATCAGTTCAGGGAGATCAAAGGGCTTGGGCAGGTAGTCGTAGGCCTCCGCCTCGGCAGCCTTGATCGCTGTCATGATCGTGTTTTGCGCCGAGATCACGATGACCGGCAGACCCGGACGGTCCTGGGCGATCTTCGGCAGCATCTCCAGCCCGTTCCCGTCCGGCATCATCACGTCCGAGATCACCACATCGCCCTTGCCTTCGCCAACCCAGCGCATCAACGTCGTCAAGGAAGAGGTCGCATGGACCTTGCAGCCCGCCCGGGTCAAGGCCTGGGTGAGGACTGTGCGGATCGTACGGTCGTCATCTGCCACAAGAACGGTGCCGTCCATGTCTTTGTTCTCCTGAGTTATTTCTGCTCTCGCGGTGCACGCGACAGCGACAATCTGAAGGTGGTGTTCCCAGGTTCGGAACGCACCGAAATCCAGCCGTTGTGGTCGCCGATGATCTTGCTGACCAAGGCCAGACCAAGGCCGGTGCCGTTCTCCTTGCCGGAGACGAAGGGTTCAAAGATGTCCTCGCGGATACTCTCCGGCAGGCCAGGTCCGTCGTCGCTGATCTCGATCTGAAGCGGCAACAGCTTGCCTTGCCCATCACTGCGCCGCAGGCGGAAGGAATGCTCATAGAACGTGCGTACCGTGATGGTGCCGCCGGTCGTCCCCGCCGCCTCGGAGGCATTCTTCAGAAGGTTCAGCACCACCTGCAACAGCTGATCCGTGTCTCCCCATGCCAGTGGTAGCGAGGGGTCGTATTTCTCGACGATTTTCATATGGGCGCCAAACCCCAACAGGGCCGAGCGGCGCGCGCGGTCCAGAACATCATGCAGGTTGACCGGTTTGAAGTCGGGCTCCGAGAGGTTTCCGAATTGCTCCACCTGTTCAAGCAGCTTTACGATCCTGCGGCTCTCACTCACGATTAGGTCTGTAAGTTCAAGGTCATCGGGCGCGAGGTTCATGCTCAACAGCTGCGCCGCACCGGTGATCCCTGCCAATGGATTCTTGATTTCATGCGCGAGCATCTCTGCCATGCCAATGGCCGACTGGGCGGCAGATTTTGCCGAATGGGTCTGTGTCATCCGCCCCGCCAGCTCGCGCGGCGACAGCATCAGGAGCATATGGCCGGGATGTCCGTGCAGCGGCGCGATCTGGACCGCGCATTGCAGCGGCGCCCGTTCGCGCGCGCCCACATCGACATCGTTCACAAACAGCGGCGTGCCCTGTGCGCGCGCCTTGTCAAACGCGGTTTCAATCGCGGCTTCTATCGCGACCTTCTGCCAGATCCGCTTGCCGATCAGAGACTTGCGGGAGGAATTGATGAATCCTTCGGCGGCGGAGTTCACATCCACGATGCAGTTTTCAGCATCAACCAGAAAGGCTGGCACCGGCAGCGACGCCCAGATGGCACATTCGGTGCTGTGGGGAACATCAGCAGCATTCATGCCGCATCCTCCTGCGTCTGATCCTGCAATGCCGCGGGCAGCAAGCGCAGCACCTCTGCCGGGGTCTTGGCGGTCAGAACCTCACGCCGCAGGGCTGTTGGCGTGCCTGCCTCATCCATATACCAGCCTAGGTGTTTGCGCGCGACACGCAGGCCCAGATCCTCGCCATAGAACTCAAGCATCGCCTCGTAGTGCCTTGATACCATGTCGACAAAATCCCCTTGGGTGGGAATATCAGGTGCAGCACTGCCCCAGAGCTCATGCGCGACCTGCGCCAGCAGCCAAGGCTTGCCCTGCACGCCTCGCCCGATCATCACGCCATCTGCGCCAGAGGCACGCAACGCCTGCTGCGCGGTGGCTGCATCGACAATGTCGCCATTGGCCAGCAGCGGCACGGAGACCGCGTTCCGAACCTCGGCAATCGCCGCCCAATCGGCCTGCCCCTTGTAAAACTGGCAGCGCGTGCGGCCGTGGATGGTGACCATCTGCACCCCGGCGTCTTGCGCCCGGCGCGCCACATCTGCGGCATTCAGGCAATTGTCATCCCAGCCGAGCCGGGTTTTCAACGTGACGGGCACATCAACGGCCTCGACCACTGCCTCAATGAGCGACAGCGCGTGATCCGGCGTCTTCAGGAGCGCCGAGCCGGAATACCCGTTGGTCACCTTCTTGGCCGGGCAGCCCATATTGATGTCGATCATGCGCGCCCCGCTGCCCGCGACCCGCCGCGCGGCTTCGGCCATCCAATAGGCCTCTCGTCCGGCGATCTGGACGGAGGTGTTTTCCACATCCGCGCTCAATTCTGCCTTTTCGCGCACGCCGGGCTTGGCCTGCACCATTTCCTGACTGGCGACCATTTCGCTCACCACAAGGCCCGCACCAAAAGAGCGCACCAGATCGCGGAAGGGACGATCCGTGATGCCAGCCATCGGCGCCAGCGCCACAGGAGGATCGAGATGTGTGGGTCCGACTGAGAAGGACAAATGCTTAATCCTTGTGCATATGAGTGTTTATTAGCTTGAAACGGAGCTATGCTCCATTCCAACACGCCATTCCAGCCCGGCATATCGGGTGTGTTGCCTAATTTTTGTGCATATCACCTCGGGGCGTTGCCAGTTTATCCACCGCACCGTAAACACGCCGAAAGATTGCCCCAGCTCAGGACGTGTCTCTCGCCATGACCATCGCCGTTTTGATTGTTGCCGCTGGCAAAGGAACCCGCGCCGGCGGCGGCATGGCCAAACAGTGGCGCCCCTTGGCGGGGCAGCGGGTGATCGACTGGACCATCGCAGCGTTCAAACGTGCGGGCTGCGACACGATCATGGTGGTGCGCGATCCGGAGAATGAGCACGCGGCAGAGGCGCTCGCAGGTCACAATAATCTTCTGTTTGCCGATGGTGGCGCTGACCGGTCAACCTCGGTCCGCAACGGGTTGATCGCGCTCAAAGATCACGGCATCACGCGCGTCCTGATCCACGATGCTGCCCGCCCCTGTGTGAGCACGCAGGTGATCCATGAAACACTCACCGCTCTGGATCACGCCCCCGCCGCCGCACCGGGGCTTGCGGTGACAGATGCGCTTTGGACCGGGGCTGAGGGCCATGTCACCGGCACCCAGGACCGCAACGCCTTGTTTGCCGCGCAAACCCCGCAGGCGTTTCATTTTGACGCAATCCTTGCGGCGCATCTTGCACTGGATGAGGTGGCGGCAGACGATGTGGAGGTCGCGCGAAAGGCAGGGCTACCCGTCCGCATCACACAAGGCGACGTCAACAATATCAAGATCACCCGGCCCGAGGATTTTGCCCGCGCCGAACATATATTGAGGAGCAGCATGGACGGCATTCCGGATATCAGACTGGGCAACGGCTACGACGTTCATCGTTTTGGCCCCGGTGATCACGTGATCCTCTGCGGCATAAAGGTCCCCCATGACCGCGGCTTGCAAGGCCACTCGGACGCCGATGTGGGCATGCATGCGGTGACGGATGCGCTCTATGGGGCGATGGCGGAGGGCGATATCGGACGTCACTTCCCGCCCAGCGACCCGCAGTGGAAAGGTGCTGCGTCAGAGATTTTCCTGCGTCATGCGGTGGATCTCGCCCGCTCCAAAGGCTTTGTCATCAGCAATGTCGACTGTACGCTGGTCTGTGAGTTTCCCAAAATCGGCCCCCACGCCGAGACCATGCGCACGCAAATGGCCAAGATCATGGGGCTTGATCGTGACCGCGTGTCGGTGAAGGCCACAACATCCGAACGTCTGGGCTTTACCGGCCGTGGCGAGGGGATTGCGGCGCTTGCCACCGCAACGCTGGTGCGCACATGACACTTCCACAACTCCTTGGAACCTGTTGTGGTGTCGGATATCTACGCCCTGCCCCCGGCACCTGGGGATCGCTGGTCGCGCTGCCCGTGACCTATGCGCTGCATGTGGCTGGTGGCTTTCCTCTGCTGGCGGTGATCACGGTCCTCGCGATCCTTGTTGGCCTCTGGGCCGCCACAGAGATGACTCGCGGTCAGGAAGATCTGGATCCATCGGAATTTGTACTGGATGAACTTGCCGGGCAGATGCTGGCGCTCTGGGCGATCTCGCTGCCTGCTTGGATGAAAGGTCTGGATATCACAGCGCTTTGGCCCGGTTGGGTTGCAGGTTTCATCCTGTTTCGCCTCTTCGACATCTGGAAACCGGGGCCTGTTGGCTGGGCGGACCGCAAGAAAGGCCCGTTTGGTGTGATGATGGATGATGTGATCGCCGGGGTCATGGCCGGGATTGGCATCGCCCTTCTGGCGGGGTTCTCGCATGGGGTGCTTGGGCTATGAATATCAACACCTTGTTGGATCTTGCTAAAGCGCAAGGCGCAACCCTTGCCACCGCTGAGAGCTGCACCGGAGGCATGATCGCCGCCGCGCTGACGGATATTCCCGGCTCTTCTGAGGTGGTGGACCGGGGGTTTGTCACCTACTCCAACGCGGCAAAGATGCAGATGCTTGGTGTAAGTGCTCAAACACTCAAGGATTTTGGCGCGGTGAGCGAAGAGACCGCGCGTGAGATGGCCGAGGGCGCGCTGCGCGCAGCGGGAACCACCTTTGCGGTGTCCGTCACCGGCATCGCTGGGCCCGGGGGATCAGAGCACAAACCCGAAGGGCGCGTCTGTTTTGGTCTAGCGCAATCCGGCGCAGAGACGGTGACAGAACTGGTGGATTTTGGCCCGCTGGGACGGGACAAGGTGCGCCTTGCCAGCCGGGATCATGCGCTTGCAATGCTCCAGCGCGCGTTGGAGCGGCGCACCGCCTAAAACGCCAAAATCCCCTTGTTAGAGCCTGATATCTTCAGCCATAGAGCTCTGCTGCGCGGCGTTCAAACGCGCGCACGATCCGCTGCATCGCCTCGTTGAAGACGACACCGATGATCCCCTGCAACACGGCGTTCTTGAACTCGAAATCGACAAAGAAACTCACGTCACAGCCGCCATCCGCACGATCGGCAAACGCCCAGTTGGACTTCATGTAGCGAAACGGCCCATCGAGGTATTCGGTATCGATCTTGTGTTCATCGGGGTGCAGCACCACGCGGCTGCCAAAGCGTTCCCGAAACACCTTGAAGGAAATCACCAGATCCGCCTCCATCACCTCGGATGCACCCTGCGGCGTGCGACTGCGGATGCGCGCGGCGGCGCACCACGGCAGGAATTTCGGGTATGATCCCACATCTGCCACCAGATCATACATCTGCTGGGCGCTATAGGGCATCGGGCGGGTTTCCGAATGTGTTGGCATCTCAGCTCAATTCGTCTTCTGTACAGGTGGCGCGTGGTGTCCTATGAACGCGTGCGAAATTCAAGGGGGCAAGCATGTCAGAGCGACCATATGTCATTGATGTAATGATCTCGGCCAAGGCCATCGCTGCACGAATCGAAGAGCTATGCGGCGACATCACCGCCGAGTTTGGCGACACCGACAAGCTGGTGGTCGTGGGCCTGTTGCGCGGCAGTTTCGTGTTCATCGCCGATCTGGTGCGAGAGCTGGACCTGCCGATCGAGGTGGATTTCCTTGAGGCGTCCTCGTATGGCGACGGTATGGAAAGCAGCAGAGAGGTGCGTATTCTCAAAGACTTGCGCGGCGCAATTGAAGGGCGCGACGTGCTGGTGGTCGAGGATATCGTCGACACCGGTCACACGCTGAATCACGTGATCTCCCTCCTCAAGAGCCGCAAGCCCGCGCGCCTCAAATCCATCGCCCTGCTCGACAAACCCTCCCGCCGCGAGGTGGATTTCCGCGCCGACTGGATCGGGTTTGAAATCCCGGATGAATTTGTCGTGGGCTATGGCATCGATTTTGCGCAGCGCAATCGCAACCTGCCCCACATCGGCAAGGTCCGCTTTACCTGAGCCTGTTGTGCCAACGGGCCGAAGCGCGCCGGTTCAACCTCTGTGACCGGCGGCTACCCCAAGACGCTGTAAATGGACCTCAGAAATATGCCGCTGCCGATCGGGATCAGCGCGTCAGGGAAATCATAGTCCGGATTGTGAAGCTGCGGATGACCCTCTCCGGCGCCCAACCAGAACATCGCGGATTTCGCCGAATGGGCAAATTGGCCAAAGTCCTCGGAAAACGCTTGCGGATGATCGCAGAGCGTCACCGGGACGTCCCCTGCGCGGCAGGCCGCCTCGATCACGGCCACCGCTTCGGGCGCATTGGTGCAGGCCTCAAAGACGTCGTGATAGGTGATCTGATGCGAAAGCCCGTGTTTGGTCGCGCAGGCGGCAACCCGGGATAAGAGCGCATCGGTCAGCGCCTGCATTCTCTCGTCTGTCACAGTGCGCAGGGTCACCCAGAGCTCCGCCACACCCGGTGCAACGCCAAAGGTCGGCTCGCCCAGTTTGGCATGAGTCACGGTGGTGAGCGCGTACTCTTCATCCAGATCGCCGCCGGTGCCAAGAGCGGCCAGATCCTGCATCAGCACCGCCAGCGCCGGAGCCGGCGACACCCCGTCCTGCGGCGCCGCAGCATGGGAGGTACGCCCCTGCAACCGGATACGCGCACCGCGAGAGGCACAATTGGCAGCCGCCCTGGGCAGGGATACCGCCCCGAGTTCAAGCCCCGGAAGATTGTGCAAAGACAGGACCATATCCGGCGAGATTGCTGCAAACTTGGGATCAGCCCGATAAGCGATCGCGCCTTCTCCGGTTTCCTCGGCCGGCTGGAACATCAGCACCACGCGCCCGGACTGGGGGCGGCGCTCGGACAGCGCCTCTGCCACGGCAAGCACCATGACCATATGCCCGTCATGCCCGCAAAGATGCGCTGAACCAGGCACTTGTGACGCATAGCTCAGGTGGGTTTGCTCAGGGATCGGTAGCGCGTCCAATTCACAGCGGATGGCCAGAGTCGGCCCTGGCTCCTGGCCCTGAAACACGGCGGCCACACCATGCCCTCCGAGACCCGTCAAAATCTCGTCCGGCGCATAGCCGCCAAGGATCTCGACCACACGGGCTGCGGTTTGTTGTTCTGCGCCAGACAGTTCCGGCGCAGAGTGAAACCCATGCCGCAGCGCGGTCAGGCGGCCCAGCTGGTCCGGCGTCATGCCAGTCCGAGCTTGGCGTTCCGCGCCGACCGCAGTTTCGCAAAGTCATCGCCGGCATGATAGGAGGACCGGGTCAGAGGCGTCGCGGAGACCATCAGGAACCCTTTGCCATAGGCGGATTTCTCATAGGATTCGAACTCTTCCGGCGTGACAAACCGATCCACCGCGTGGTGTTTCGGCGTCGGCTGCAGATACTGGCCGATGGTCAGGAAATCCACATCCGCAGCGCGCATGTCGTCCATCACCTGTTTCACCTGCGGAGCCTGTTCGCCCAGCCCCACCATGATGCCCGACTTTGTGAAGATGCTCGGATCCAGCTCCTTGACCCGTTGCAACAGGCGCAGCGAGTGGAAGTAGCGCGCGCCCGGGCGAACCTCGGGGTAAAGGCCGGGCACGGTCTCAAGGTTGTGGTTGAACACATCCGGTTTCGCCTCGACGACGGCCTCCAGCACCTCGGGGGCACATTTCAGAAAGTCGGGCGTCAGGATCTCGATCGTGGTCGAGGGGGAGCGATGCCGCACCGCACGAATGGTCTGGGCGAAATGCTCCGCCCCGCCATCGTCGAGGTCGTCGCGGTCCACCGATGTGATCACAACGTGATTGAGGCCGAGTTTCTGCACCGCATGTGCGACGCGCCCCGGCTCAAAGGCGTCAAGCGTATCGGGCCGGCCGGTTGCAATGTTGCAGAAGGTGCAGCCGCGCGTACAGATCTCGCCCATGATCATCATGGTGGCGTGGCCCTGGCTCCAGCATTCGCCGACATTCGGGCAGCCCGCTTCCTCGCACACCGTGACGAGGTTGTTCTCGCGCATGATTTTATGAGTCTCGGCATAGCCCTTGCCGCCCGGCGCCTTGACGCGGATCCAGCTTGGCTTCTTCGGCTGAGCATTATCGGGACGGTGCGCCTTTTCCGGGTGGCGCTGCTCCGGGATCTTCAGATCTCGCACAGGGTCTTCCTTGTGACTGCGGCAGGTACTGGAGCGTAACATAACAGTACCGGTGGACCACGGCCAGTGCTGCATGGCCGGTTTGAGCGTGGTGCAACCAATTGCCTTTAAATACCTAATCCTGCCACCACGGCGCCGAAACTGCTGACGCGCCGACCGGGACAGCCCGTGCCACAGCGACCGGCGTCACCGCGTTTACAGGTGAAGCTCGAATTTCGTTACGAAATGGGCCGTCGCCAAATCAAAACCGCTCTTTCTGTGGTTCTTCAGCCCCGTTGATTTCGTTCGGACAGATCTTTGATTTCGACATGCCAAAAACCACCTGTGATTGCACAATCTATAATTCCATCAAACCCAAACCTCTAAATACCCCACATTTGTTCTCCATTCGCCCCAGGGCCCAAATAATTCTTGCGTGATTATTCTGGCGTGTGAATTGCCGTTTCTTTTATGGAGCTGACCGAGTGTGATTTTTATCAGCCAATCATCTGACTTTGCGGGGGTAGCGCGCTGTAGTATTCGTGCAGCTGCGCCAATGCGATGCGCAGCACGATTTTGCCCGACCGCGCTGACCAGCCCAGCTCCCGTTCCGCGGCCTCCAACCCCTCCAGATGACAGCAGCACCGCAGCGCGATGTCGTTCAACCCGGGACCAAGCGCACAGAGCGCGTTTGACGCACGCTGAAACGCCTCCTGCGCCGGTCGATGCAAGTCTTGCCGTTCCTGATCAGAGCCCTTATCGGCAAAGACCGCTTGTTCCCGCGCGACATGCTGGCCGATCTGCGCCAGTTCAAAGTCTTCTCGTAACCTCTCGCCCGCTCTGATCATTTCTGGGGTGAGGAAGGGGTTTCCATCGCGATCCGTCAGACGCGCCAGGACCTGCAGCGGTGTTTCCTGGATACCGTATCGCGGCCGGCGCTGGGATGTCCGGTCATCGGTGTCATGGGACGCAATCACCCCGGCCACACCGGATTGGGTCAGGCTTTCCTGACGCCTGCGGCGACGCTGCTCTGCGGCGGCCAGCAGATCCGCCAGGGCCTGACGCCCCTCCTTGGTGATGCGATACCGATACACGCGCCCGGAGGCAAAACAGGCAATCCAGTCGCGCAGCGCCAGCACCTCGGCCAGACCGCGCGCGACGACGGTCTTTTGGATCTCATCATCCAGTTCGCGCAGGATGAGCACCTTGGGCATATCCCGGCTGGCCGCAAGCACCGCCCCGGAATGCGACAGCAAGGTCAAACAATGCACCGTATCCTCTTCGGAAAAATACGTTTTTCCGCAAGGACCCTCTTTGTTGCAGGGGCGATCATAGAAGACATCCGTCAGGCGCTGCAATGCCCCGTCGACCAGCAGATCCTCGCGCAGTGTCTCCATCCGTCGGATCTGTCGCAACACCGTGGACGCATGACAGTCCGCCTTGCGGGCCAGCTCCCGGATCGAAACCTGTGCCACGGTATGTTCCAGATAACGACGCACCTCTACAGAAACCCAATCCGGCAGCTCCGGTCCGGTCACCTCATCCATAATTGACCCCCAATAGAGTTCCGGGACACAGATGGCAGAGGCGCGGCGACAGGATGTCACCGGGTGTCTCCTCCCTTCCCGCGAACGATTGAATTATGACGGCCGTGAAACCTTGCCATAGATTATCAAATCTATTGAAAATGCACCGTTCGCTGCTTTGCCCGTTTCCGCAACACCCGCTGGGGTTGAGTATTATTCCCCTGTTGTTCACAGGTTAATAGGGGAATGTCATGCAGGATCTTGCCACACGTCTCACCACGCTCAGCCGGCCGCGCCTTCTGTCCCGGGCGGCGCGTATCGGCGCCAGCGAGTATTCCCGCTCCCGTGACCTGAAACGTCTGCTGGGGGCGAGCTGCCCCTCACGACCGGCGCCGATCCTGATGCGGCTGCTCGATCTCGAAGCGCATCAGGAAGCCGCACGAAAGACCCGCGACCCGGGGTATTCCCTGGTGCGTCACGTGGACGTGCTGATCGCCCTGGCTGCGGAAAGCCGGCTGTTCCTGACGACTCGGGCTGCGGGCACTGGCGCGTTGCAAACAGACGCGCAGTAGGCGGGTGACAACAAAAACGGCGCCACAGGGGCGCCGAATTTGAATCATATAAAGATGTCGCCGACTGGCTTACATGAAGGCATCCGGCATCGAGGCTTTCTTCTCCGCGACATAGGCCATAAGGGCCTCGCGGATTGCGGGATCCATCTCTGGCTGCTTGTAGGTCGCAAGCAGGTGATCCACGCGGGAGGAGGCGAGCTTGTAGGTGTCGCGCGCGCCCTCTTCTTCCCATTGTTCGAAGGGCTTGTAGTCGAGCAGTTCGGATTTCCAGAACGCGGTTTTGAAGTTCGCCTGGGTGTGGGCACAGCCGAGGTAGTGACCACCGGGGCCAACCTCGCGGATGGCGTCCATGGCCTGATGGTTTTCGTCGGCGAACACGCCCTTGGCGAGGCCATGCAGCACACCAAGCTGATCGGCGTCCATCACGAATTTCTCGAAATCGGCAACCAGCCCACCTTCGAGCCAACCGCAGGAGTGCAGCATGAAGTTGACACCGGCAAGCAGCCCCATGTTCAGCGAGTTCGCGGTCTCATAGGCGGCCTGCGCATCCGGCAGTTTGGAGCCGCAGAACGACCCGGCAGAGCGGAACGGCAGGTTCAGGCGCCGCGCCAGCTGGCCGGCACCATAGGTCACCAGCGAGGCCTCGGGGGTGCCGAAGGTGGGCGCACCGGAGTTCATGTCGATCGAGGACACAAAGGCGCCAAAGATCACAGGCGCGCCCTGACGGATCAGCTGGCTGTAGGCGACGCCGGCCAGAACCTCTGCCAGAACCTGGGTCAGCGTGCCCGCGACGGACACCGGCGCCATCGCGCCGCCAACGATGAAGGGCGAGATGATGCAGGCCTGATTGTTCTGCGCGTAGATTTCCAGCGCGCCCATCATCACTTCGTCGAAAGTCATCGGCGAGTTGATGTTGACCAGCGAGGTGGTCACGGTGTTTTCCTGCACGAAATCCTTGCCGAACAGGATCGAACACATGTCGACGGTGTCCTGGGCGCGGCTCGGTTCGGTGACCGACCCCATGAAGGGTTTGTCACTCAGCTCCATATGCGCCATCAGCATGTCCAGGTGACGCTTGTTCACCGGCACATCGGTGGGTTCGCACACGGTGCCGCCGGAATGGTGCAGCCACTTGGACATATAGCCGAGTTTCACGAACTTCTGGAAATCTTCCAGCGTCGCATAGCGGCGGCCACCATTGGCATCGCGCACGAAGGGCGGACCGTAGATCGGGGCCAGCACAAGGTTCTTGCCGCCAATGACCACGGATTTCTCGGGGTTGCGGGCGTGCTGGGTGAACTGGTTCGGTGCGGTTTCACAGAGTTTGCGCGCCAGACCACGCGGAATGCGCACCCGCTCGCCCTGCACGTCGGCCCCGGCTTCGCGCCAGCGGTCCAGAGCGGCCGGATTGTCGACGAAATTGACGCCGACCTCTTCGAGAATGGTCTCGGCGTTGGTCTCGATGATCTGGAGCGCTTCTTCGTCCAGCACCTCGAAGTTCGGAATGTTCCGTTCGATGTATTTCGCTGTCTCGATCTTGACGCTGGTCCGTTCCGCGCGACGGGCGGCGCCTCCGCCTCCCCGGCTGCGGCGACGTGGTGCTGCATCTGTCATTGTTATACCTCGCGACAGTATGAATTCTGTGCAGACTAATTATCGAAGCAATTGCTGGCACCGTCGAAGGATAACGGCCATTCTCGCATAAATACGACATCCCGACATGGATTTTGCGGCTTTGCACTCGGATTTTGCGCCCCCGCCGCGCCCGGCACGTCCCCCGCCCGCCGGCATTCGCGCGAAAACCCTCTCGGGGACCGATCTGACCTCTTGCCAGACGTCCCGCCAGACCCTAAGAGCCAAGCATGACCGAGACAGCCCATGACCGCCTCTTAATCATAGACTTCGGCAGCCAGGTAACGCAGCTCATCGCGCGTCGCCTGCGTGAGCTGAGCGTCTATTGCGAAATCCACCCCTACCAGAATGTCACCATGGACTTCGTGCGCAAGTTTGCGCCCAAGGCGGTGATTTTCTCTGGTGGTCCTGACAGCGTGACGCGCGAGGGATCGCCCCGTGCGCCGCAGGAGATTTTTGACTACGGCGTGCCGATCCTGGGCATCTGCTACGGTCAGCAGGTGATGATGCACCAGCTCGGCGGCACCGTTCTCTCCGGTCATGGCACCGCGGAATTCGGCCGCGCCTATGTGACGCCCACCGAAGAGCGGATCGACATGCTGAGCGGCTGGTTCCTCGATCAGACCGAACAGGTTTGGATGAGCCACGGCGACCATGTCTCTGAAATCGCACCTGGTTTCAAGGTCTACGGCACCTCGCCCAATGCGCCTTTTGCGATCACGGCGGATCTGGAGCGCAACTTCTACGCCGTGCAGTTCCACCCCGAAGTGCACCACACCCCGAACGGCAAGACGCTCTATGAGAACTTCGTGCGTCTGGCCGGGTTTGAGGGCGACTGGACCATGGGCGCCTACCGCGAGCAGATGGTCGAAACCATCCGCCAACAGGTCGGCGACAAGAAGGTCATCTGCGCCCTGTCCGGCGGCGTCGACAGCTCGGTCGCGGCGGCCCTGATCCACGAGGCGATCGGCGACCAGCTGACCTGCGTGTTTGTGGACCATGGCCTGTTGCGCAAGAACGAGGCGCAAGAGGTCGTCGGCATGTTCCGCGATCACATGAATCTTCAGGTGATCCACGCGGATGAGACCGAGCTGTTCCTGGGCGAACTCGAAGGTCAGTCCGACCCGGAAACCAAGCGCAAGATCATCGGCAAACTGTTCATCGACGTGTTCCAGAAATACGCCGATCAGATCGAGGGTGCCGAGTTCCTCGCCCAGGGCACGCTCTACCCGGATGTGATCGAGTCGGTCTCCTTCTCTGGCGGACCGTCCGTGACGATCAAATCGCACCACAACGTCGGTGGCCTGCCCGAGAAAATGGGCCTGAAACTGGTGGAGCCGCTGCGCGAGCTGTTCAAGGACGAGGTCCGCGCCCTGGGGCGTGAACTGGGCCTGCCCGACAGTTTCATCGGACGGCACCCCTTCCCCGGCCCCGGTCTGGCAATCCGTTGCCCTGGCGAGATCACCCGCGACAAGCTGGACATCCTGCGCGAGGCGGATGCGATCTACATCGACCAGATCCGCAAGCACGGTCTCTATGACGAGATCTGGCAGGCCTTTGTGGCGATCCTGCCGGTGCGTACCGTGGGCGTGATGGGCGATGGCCGCACCTATGATTATGCCTGCGCGCTGCGCGCGGTCACCTCGGTGGATGGCATGACGGCGGATTACTACCCATTCAGCCATGAATTCCTTGGTGAGACCGCCACGCGGATCATCAATGAAGTCAAGGGCATCAACCGCTGCACCTATGACATCACCTCCAAACCTCCGGGCACGATCGAGTGGGAATAACCCCCCCCCCTCTGAAACACCCCGAACACCGATCAAAACCCCGGCCTGCAAAGCGCCGGGGTTTTGCGTGTCTATTTGCGGAGAATTTATCTTAAGCCGGTCAACCCGCCCTTAACCCCGCCGGGGTAGAAACAGGGGACATCTCTCAAGCACCCGTTTCCGACGGTGCCAACCCAAAAGGCGGCACATGATCATCTGTCACACGCAGCGGCTCATTTTTGTAAAAACAAAAAAGGTCGCGGGGACCTCCTTTGAAATCGCGTTGTCCGGGCTTTGCGGGCCGGATTGCACCATCACCCCGATCTCTCCGGTGGACGAGGAGATGCGGCGGCAGTTGGGCTGTCGCGGCGCACAGAACTATCAGACCCCTGTCTGGCAGCTTGGTGCGGGACGCGGCGAATTCCGATCACCCGCGACCTTCTACAACCATATGCCCGCCCCCGACATTCAGGCGGCGGTGCCGGCAGAATTGTGGGAGAGCTACCGAAAGGTGACCCTGGTGCGCAACCCGTATGACGTGGCGATCTCCATGTACTTCTGGCAGGACCATGTCAGCAATCTGGCGGCGCAGGGGGTCGATTTTGGCCAGTTTGTCGCCGCCCTCGGCGATGGTCTCAACTTCAACGACCAGATCGCACCGCTGGAAGGCCCCGCACGCATGGATCACTACCTGCGCTACGAGCACCTCCATGACGACATAGATTCCCTCGGGATCAAGGGGTTGGCCGATGTTCTGGATGTCCTCAAGAGCAAGGCGGACATTCGCCCCAAGACCGGGACCTCGATGCAGGACATGTATCAACGCCATCCGGAGGCCGCAGCGACCGTCGCACGCGCCTGTCGCGCCCAGATCGACGCCTTCGGCTATGCCCATCCGCTGCAATCCGCTGCCTGACCAAAGGACCTCCCCATGAGCCAAGTCTATTTCTCTCTCGCGGCCGGCCGGTCAGGATCTTCCTGGCTGGCGGAGTTCCTTAGCACCAACCTGGGCATCAATGCCATTCACGAACCGCTCGGGATCGAGGATTTCGGCACCCGCATGCCCGACATCCGCCTGATGCGCAGCTTCAACACCTACGGCTCAAACGCGGAGATCCGCGCGTTCTGGCAAAGCAAGCTGGACGCGTTGCCCCAGCAGACGCCCTACGGCGAAACCAATCACACGCTGGGGAAATGCGGTCTGATCGAGGCGCTTGTCGACCACCCCCGCAACGCCGACACCACGGTGATCGTGCTGCGTCGCGACCTGGCCCGGCAATGCGCCAGCTATGTCAATCGGCACGACTTCACCAATATCACCCTGCTGTGGCAATGGTATCTGGCGCCGCAATACCCCAACAGCATGGTCAGCGCGGTGCCGTTTCTACCGATGGGGCCGGTTGGGCATGCGATCTGGTACACGTTGGAAATGGAATGCCGCCAGACCTATTACGAGCGCGTTTTCGGCGACCGCATCCGGTTTGTCCGCGCGCAACTCGAAGAGATCACCCGCCCGCAAGGCGCCGCCGCGTTGCTGAGCGCGCTTGGACAGGACACCGCGCCGGTCTTGCCGCCCAAGAAAAACGCCAATGCCGTCGCCACCTCCGATGAACTGGTGGATCAGATCGATATCGCAATCCGGCGGCATAAATTCGACCCGGAGGCGCTGGTGGACAAATATATCGCCGTCAACGGCTCACTCGACATGGCTGACCGGCAGGCTGCGGCCTGACCGGGGTTGACCCGGCACTGATTTGTCCCCCAATTGCACAGCAGAGCAGCAGGGGGACACCATGCAAGATCGTATCGCCGAAGCCGACGCCGCACGCGACAGCACCCTGCTGCGCGCCGCCACCTGGATGATCGGCGCCATCCTGTCGTTCTCCGCCATGGCGATCGCCGGTCGCGAGGCCAGCCTGTCGCTCGATACCTTTGAGATCATGATGTACCGCAGCCTGGTCGGCGTCGTGGTGGTGGCCGCGATGATCACCGCGCTGCGGCGCTGGCCCCAGGTCAGCACCGAACGGCTGAAACACCACGGCCTGCGCAACATGGCGCATTTTACCGGCCAGAACCTGTGGTTCTATGCGGTGTCAGCGATTCCGCTGGCGCAGGTCTTTGCGCTGGAGTTCACCTCGCCGATCTGGGTGATCCTGCTGGCGCCACTCCTGCTCGGAGAACGGCTGACGCGGATGCGCATGCTGGCGGTCAGCCTCGGGTTTGTCGGCATCCTCATCGTGGCCCGCCCCAGCCCCGCGACCTTCAATATCGGGCTCGCCTGCGCCGCCGGATCTGCCGTGTTCTTTGCCCTGACCAATATCGCGACCAAGCGTCTGACCCGGACCGAAAGCATCTGGTCGATCATGTTCTGGCTGACCCTGATGCAGCTGGTCTTGGGCATTCTCTTTGCCGGCTATGATCTGGATGTGGCCTTGCCTGATGCCCAGAGCCTGCCGTTCCTGCTGATCATCGGCTGCGCCGGTCTGAGCGCCCATTTCTGCATCACCAACGCGCTGTCTCTGGCGCCCGCTGCGGTGGTGGTGCCGGTGGATTTCGCCCGCCTGCCCTTCATCGCCCTGCTGGGCTGGCTGATCTACGGTGAGTCGGTCGAGATCTGGCTGTTCGTCGGTGCCGCACTCATCTTTACCGGGAATTTCATCAATATTGTATCCTCTCGGCAACAGTAGCCGGTTTCCCGCAAAAAGGTGACGTCAACTGCCGTCCCGTCAACATTGCCGGAACTGTCATATTGTCTTTACGCTCGGATCAGAATGCGCAGCGAAACAAAATTTCGCACGCAGCTGAGGGAGGACAAGAAATGAAGACTTATATCGCCGCATCCATTGCGACGACATTGCTGGCATCCACCGCCATGGCGGCGGGGCTGGATCGCACCGGTCAACCGGTAGATATCATTTTCGAAGAGGGAACCTATGCGGAGTTCTCCTTTGCCACCACATCCCCGGACCTGAACGGCAACGATCTTGCCACGTTCAACCCGGCGGAATCGGCAACCGGGAATATTGCCAACCGCTTCAACATGTTCGGCGGCGGTTTCAAGACCGATATCAATGATCGCCTGGCGCTGGCCGTGATTTTTGATCAGCCCTGGGGCGTGGATGTTGCCTATCCCTCGACCGGTGGCTCCGCCCTGCTGAACGGCACCTTTGCCGATGCGACATCAAACGCGATCACCACGCTTCTGCGCTACAAGGTGAACGACCAGTTCAGCCTGCACGGCGGTCTGCGCTATCAGGAGATCAAAGGCGATCTGGCCTTGTCCGGTGCGGCCTATGGCGCGCTATCCGGCTATAACGTCAATGTTGCAAACGAGGGCGGCTTTGGCTTCGTTGTCGGCGGCGCGTATGAGATCCCGGACATCGCCCTGCGTCTTGCTGTCACCTACAACTCTGAAATCACGCATGATTTCGAAGTGACCGAGAACTTCCCTGTGGCTCTGGGCGGCGCGTCCACCGTCACCGAGCACAAGACCAAGACGCCGCAGTCGCTGAATATCGACTTCCAGACCGGGATCGCTCAGGACACGCTGCTTCTGGCTGGCATCCGCTGGGTGGAACACAGCACCACGCGGCTTGACCCGGTGGCCGTCAATGCGGCCCTGCCGGTGCCGGTCGAGCTTATCACGCTTGACGATTCCATCACCTACACGCTTGGGGTTGGTCGCCGGATCAACGAAAACTGGTCCGCGTCGCTGGCATATATGTACGAGGATGTGGATGGGGATGATCTGGTGTCGCCCCTGGCGCCAACGCATGGCGCCCAGGCAATCCGCCTTGGCGTTCAGTACAAGAACGAGAACATCAAGGTCGCCGCGGGTCTGCGCTACACCATGCTGGATGATGCGTTTGCGGAAACCGGCACGCCGGATACCGCCCGGGCCAGCTTCAAGGACAGCGATGCGCTCAGCTTTGGCCTGAAAGTCGGCTTCTACTTCTGATCCGTCTTCGGATGTGACCACAGCAATCGCCCCTGGCCCTGTGCCGGGGGCGATCTGCTTTCTGGGCGCCCTTGCCGTCAACCGCAATTGACCTGCCGCGCCCGCCTGTCTAGCAAGGCGGGACAGACCGCGAAAAAGGCAGCAGTTTCATGCTTTACTCCTCCGCTCAGGCGTGGCGCGATGCGCCCTCAAAACGGGTTCTTTTCTTTGGCATGTCCGGCCTTGGGAAAACCTATATCAGCAACGTGCTGCGGGGCTCCGGGCAGTGGTTCCACTATTCCGCCGATTACCGCATCGGCACGCGCTATATGGGCGAATATATCGCCGACAATGCCAAGGCCGAGGCGATGAAGGTGCCGTTCCTGCGCCAGCTGCTGCTGAACGATTCCATTGATATTTCCTCCAACATCACCTTCGAGAACCTGAGCGCTGTGACCGCCTATCTCGGGGTGCCGGGCGATCCCGCCAAGGGCGGCCTGCCGATTGCCGAATATCACCGGCGACAGGACCAGTTCCGCCGGGCCGAGATCGACGCCCTGCTGGACACCCGCTACTTTATCGAACGCTCGGAACGCATCTACGGCTACCCGCATTTCATCTGCGATTCCGGCGGCTCCATCTGCGAATGGGTGGATGCGAACGATCCCAATGATCCGCTGCTGACGGAACTGAGCGCCCGGACCCTGCTGGTCTGGATCAAAGGCACCGAGGCCCACACGCAGGAGTTGATCCGCCGCTTTGACCGCGCGCCCAAGCCGATGGCCTACCAACCCGAATTTCTGACCCGCGTCTGGCAAGAGTATCTCGCTGAGAGCAAGATTTCCGACAGCGAGGTCGATCCGCATGCCTTTCTGCGCTGGACCTATGCCCAGGCGCTGGCGCACCGGCAGCCGCGATACGAGGCGATGGCCGCGCAATGGGGCGTCACCGTCACCGCCGACCAGATCGCACAGGTGCAATCAAATTCCGATTTCGAGGAGTTGATCTCATCCGCCCTTGAGGCCCGTTCGTAACAGTCCTATCTACCGGAGCCGGCCCGTCGGGCCCGAACCACCCCGCCCGCTATCGCCATCTGAAACCCTTCGCTAAGATTCCATCGTTCAAGATCCCGCCCCGAGACCACGGCACATTCCCAAAAAGGACCTGACATGCCTATCAAGATTCCCGCTGACCTGCCCGCCTACTCCGTTCTGTCGAACGAAGGCGTCATGGTCATGTCGCCGGATCAGGCCGCCCGTCAGGATATCCGCCCGATCAAGATCGGCCTGTTGAACCTGATGCCGAAGAAGATCCAGACGGAAAACCAGTTTGCCCGGCTGATCGGGGCAACACCGTTGCAGATCGAGTTCTCGCTGATCCGGATGACCGAGCATCAGACCAAGAACACCGCGGCGGCGCATATGGAGGAATTCTATCGTCCCTTCCAGGAGGTCAAGGATCAGAAATTCGACGGGCTGATCATCACCGGCGCGCCGATCGAGCATCTTGACTTTGAAGACGTCACCTACTGGCAGGAACTCTGCGAGGTCTTTGAATGGACCCAGACCAATGTGCATTCCACATTTGGCGTCTGCTGGGGCGGCATGGCGATGATCAACTACTTTCACGGCGTGCGCAAACATATGCTGGAGAAAAAGGCCTTTGGCTGTTTCCGGCATCAGAACCTGCGGCCGACCTCGCCCTATCTTCTTGGGTTTTCGGATGATTTCGTGATCCCCGTCTCCCGCTGGACGGAGATGCACCAATCCGAAATCGACGCGGCACCGGGGTTGCGCACCTTGCTCGGCAGCCCGGATGTCGGCCCCTGTCTGGTCGAAGACCCAGGCCATCGCGCGCTCTATATCTTCAACCACTTTGAATATGACAGCGACACGCTGAAGCAGGAATATGATCGCGATGTGGCCTCCGGCACGGAAATCAACGTGCCGCTGAACTACTATCCCGACGATGATCCCTCCAAGACACCGCTGAACCGCTGGCGCAGCCACGCGCATCTGCTCTATCGCAACTGGATTTCGGAGATTTACGAAACCACGCCCTTCGACGTGCAGAAGATCGGGCTGGAATCCACGGATCTGCGGGCCTGAGTGGTGCGCATGGGGGCACTTACCCTACTGGTTCTGGCGCTTGCGCTTGCGGCGGGCTGTGCCTCGCTGTCCTCCCGCATCACCACGCGGGAGGCGCGGGCGATGGCCGCCTATCCGCCACAGGGACAGTTCATCGATGTGCAGGGGCATCGGGTGCATGTGGTGGAACGGGGCCAGACCAGGGGGAGTGCTCCGGATCTGGTGCTGATCCACGGCTCCAACGGCAGCTCCCGGGACATGACATTCCGCCTGTCACCAGCGCTGGAGGATGCCTATCATATCCTGATCTTTGATCGCCCCGGCCTTGGCTATTCCGATCCGGTCAGCCCGACCGGCACCAGCATCCAGACCCAGGCGGAGATCCTGCAGGCCGCCAGCGCGCAGCTTGGCGTCAGCCGCCCGATCGTTCTGGGACAAAGCTATGGTGGCGCCGTCGCCCTCGCCTGGGCCACGCAGTTTCCCGAACACACGGCGGCGGTGGTCAATGTGTCCGGTGTCTCCCACCCCTGGGAGGCGCCGCTTCCGGCGTTCTATCAGCTCACCTCTTCGCGTCTTGGCGGCCAGCTGGTGGTGCCCTTGCTGACCGCGTTGGTGCCCCAAAGCTATGTCCGCAATTCGCTTGCCGAGGTCTTTGCCCCGCAGGAGGTGCCGGAGGGGTTCGCCGAGCATTTCGGGCTGGAGATGAGCCTGCGGCGGTCCTCGTTGCGGGCCAATGCGCGCCAGCGGGCCAACCTCCTGTCCGAGGTCGAGGCCATGGCGCCGCAGTATCCGGACCTGACCATGCCGATCGAAATCGTGCATGGCACCGCAGATACCACAGTGGGTATTTCCATTCACGCAGAGCGGCTTGTGGCCGATACTTCAACTGCGCGCCTGACGCCGCTCGACGGGGTCGGACATATGCCGCATCAAACCCATACCCAGGCGGTGGTGGATGCGGTGCATCGGGCGGCGCAGCGGGCTGGCTTGCGTTAAGCCCGTTAACATTGGACAGTACCGCTGCATGTATCCTGGCGCAGAAAGGACGGACACGACATGACATTGCCGTTTGACGGGGCGATCAGCACGTTCTTTGAGGACGAAGCGCCCAAGGAGATCCGCAAGGCGATCAAGACCGCGCATAAGGACGATATCCTGAACCCGACCTACCCCTACCGTGAAGAGATCGCGAAACAGGACTACAAGGACCAGTACGAGGCGTTGCAGATCGAACTGGCGAAACTGCAAGCCTGGGTGAAGGCCTCCGGACAACGCATCGCCATCGTCTTTGAGGGCCGGGATGCGGCTGGCAAAGGCGGGACGATCAAGCGCTTTCGCGAGAACCTCAATCCGCGGGGGGCGCGTGTTGTCGCGCTCAACAAGCCGACGGAAACGGAGGCGACGCAATGGTATTTCCAGCGCTATATCACCCAGCTTCCGGCCGGCGGCGAGATCGTTTTCTTCGACCGCAGCTGGTACAACCGCGGCGTGGTGGAAAAGGTGTTCGATTTCTGCACCGACGCGGAACGCGAACACTTCTTCTCGCAAGTCATTGATTTTGAAAAGATGCTGGTGGATGAGGGCATTCACCTGTTCAAGTTCTGGCTCAACGTCGGGCGCGCGGAGCAGCTGCGGCGCTTTCTGGCCCGGGAACGTGATCCGCTCAAGCAGTGGAAACTGAGCTGGATCGATGTCGAGGGGCTGAAACGCTGGGACACCTACTCCAGGGCGATCCGCGAAACCCTCTATCGCGGCCAAAGCCCGCATGCGCCCTGGACCGTGGTGCGCTCTGACGACAAGAAGCGGGCGCGACTGGAAGCGATCCGCCATGTCCTGTTGAACACGGACTACGACAACAAGGACGTCGAGGCCATCGGCGTCGCTGACACCAGCATCTGTGCAGGGCCGGACATCTGGGATGCCTAAACGCGGCTATCATCACGGCAACCTGCGTCAGGCGCTGGTGGAGGCCGCCCTGCGCCTGATCGAGGTAAAGGGCCCCACCGGGTTCACCCTCTCGGAGGCGGCAAAGCAGGCCGGCGTCACCCCGGCTGCGGTCTATCGCCACTTCGAGGGGCGCGAGGACCTGATCGCCGAGGCCGCGCGGCAGGGATTTGTGATGTTTGCCGACCTGATGCAGCACGCCTATGACAAGTATCAGCCCTCTGCCCTCGCCGCCTTCGAGGCCACCGGGCGCGCCTATCTGGCCTTTGCACGCAAGCATCCCGGCCACTATATTGCGATGTTCGAAAGCGGCATTTCTGCAAATCGCACGCCGGAATTGGCCGATGCCGCCAAACGGGCGCGTGGTGTGCTGGAACAAGCCGCCGCAGAGTTGAGCCAGCACATCCCGGCGGAAAAACGTCCTCCGGCCTCGATGTTCTCCGCCCATATCATGGCGATGAGCCATGGCGTCGTCGAACTCTTTGCCCGCAACGCGCCCGGAACCGCCTCCCCCTATGCGCCCGAGGACCTGCTGGAAACCGGGATCGGCATTTACCTGCGGGGTCTGGGCCTGATCGACCCGGACCTGTAGCGCTCTCCCCCCAAACACCCATGATGCATCACGTCTGAGGCGCCCTCCCTTGGTCCTGCCCCACGCATAAGACGGGATTGCGCCCGTTTTTCAGGCAGTCCGCGGCCGCCTGCGCGCTTTTGACGATGGGCTTACTCTTGTTTCAGAACGCCTTAAAGCCCCGTTCCTAGGGTCTGCCCTGTGCAAGGTAGGTGTTAGGAGCTTGGTATGCCTCTTCGATTGATTATGTTTTTGGTTATCATGCCCCTGTTTGCCATGGGCGGTTTCTTTGCCGTCCTCGAGCTTCAGAGGCACTGGGAGGACCGCGCGGACGCCGCCGCAACCCGCCTGGAAACGCAAGAGGAGACACTCGTCAACACGCTTGTGCACGAGTTGCAAAAGGAACGGGGCTATTCCGCCGGTTTCATTGCCTCGAAAGGGCAGAACTTCCCGCAAGAGCTGGCCGCGCAGCGGCAGTTGACCAACGAGGCTCTGACGGTTGTCTCCGACCGGGTTCAGTTCCTGACCGTGAAAAAACCGGATCTGAACCAAGCACTGCGCGCGCGGATGGAGGACCTTGCCGCCATGCGTGGACAGGTGGACGCGCTCGCGCTGACCGTGCCCGAGATGGCGAAATATTACACGACAACCATCGGGATGTACCTGGATCTGGCCCGCCCCGTTCAACTCGAAACCCCGTCACACCGGGTTCAGTCCCTCGTTCAGGCGCGAACCTTGCTCGGTGCCGCCAAGGAGGCCGCCGGGCTGGAGCGTGCCATGGGGGCCACGGGCCTGGGCGGCGGGTTCTCGCTGGCTTTGCATGACCGCTTCGTCTCTCTGGGCGGCGCGCAGCAGGCACATCTCCATGAGGTTGACGCGATGGTCGATCTCGACGTCTGGCTGGCAGAGCTGATGGCGACTGAGGAATACGCCCGGATCGCACAGGCGCGGCAGACCATTCTTGGCGGTTTCGAAAGCGGTGACTATGGCGCCCTGACCGCGCCGGACTGGTTTGCCCTTTCGACCGACTGGATCAATGCACTCCGCATGCAGGAAGAGCGCCTAACCGCTGAAATCAAACAAATTTCCACCGAAATCGAGAGCCGTTCCGACAGCGCTTTCCGGACCTACGCGATCCTGTGCGCGCTCGCCGTCACCGGTGCCCTGGGGTTTGCGGTGCTTGTGTTCGAACGCATGATCAAGCGTATTCACGGGCTCACCGCTGCGGTGGACGGCTTTGCCAACGGTAAATTCGACATTCATGTCGAGGGCATCGATGGCAAGGATGAGCTGAGCCGGATGGCGCGTGTCATCTACAGGTTCAAGCAGGAAACCCTGCAAATGCGCCGCGATGCCGAGGCGCTGGCGGCCGAGCAAGACAAGCGCAAATCCGAACAGGATTTTGTTGTCGCTGAGCTGCGGGGCGGCCTGTCCCGCCTCTCTGACGGCGATCTGACCGTGAGTGTCGATGCCGCCTTCCCGCAGGACTACGAAGATCTGCGTGTCGGGTTCAATCAGACCATCAGCCGTTTGCGCGATGCCATGGAACAGGTGATCGAAGCCGCCCACAGCCTGAGCACGGGGGCTGCGGAAATCGACCAGGCCGCGGGCGACCTGTCCCATCGCACCGAAAGCCAGGCGGCCACGCTGGAGGAAACCGCAGCTGCCCTGGAGGAACTGACCGCCAGCGTCAAATCCGCCGCAGACGGCGCCCGTTCGGTTGAACATACCACCGAGAATGCCAAAATCGAAGCCACCCGCAGCGGAACCGTGGTGCGGGACGCCGTGGACGCCATGGCCGAAATCGAGAAAGGTTCCGATCAGATCGCACAGATCATCGGCGTGATTGACGACATCGCGTTCCAGACCAACCTTCTGGCCCTGAACGCCGGTGTGGAGGCCGCACGCGCTGGCGAGGCCGGCCGCGGGTTTGCCGTCGTCGCCTCCGAGGTGCGCGCCCTTGCGCAACGGTCGTCCAGCGCCGCGATGGAGATCAAGACGCTAATCGGAGACAGTTCTCATCAGGTGGAACGCGGGGCCGGGCTGGTCAGAGATGCAGGCACCGCGCTGGAGAGCATCGTCAAGCAGGTCACGCATATCTCCGGCCTTGTCAGCGATATCGCCGAAGGGGCGCTGGAGCAATCGACGGGTCTGGAAGAAATCAACACCGGCGTGGTTCAGCTCGATCAGGTCACCCAGCAGAACGCAGCCATGGTGGAGGAAACCACCGCCGCCAGCACGTTGCTGAATAGCAATGCGCGGCAACTCGATACAATCGTGCAGCGGTTCAGGATCCGCGCGGAAAACACCCAGATCGAGCAACGCCCGCCAGCCACCGACCTGCTATCAGAGACACAGCACACGGCGCTCCCTCACGCCAGCTGACCCGCTAGCCACGGATCAAAGCGGTCCTCACCGGCACACTGCCTGGACCGACAAAGAAAAAGGCCACCCGAAGGTGGCCTTTTGCAATAATCGTAAGATCCAGCGGATTAACGCTTGGAGAACTGGAAGGAACGACGGGCCTTGCGGCGGCCGAACTTCTTACGTTCCACAACGCGGCTGTCGCGGGTCAGGAAGCCTGCGGCTTTCAGGGCGCCACGCAGCGAGGGATCATAAAGCTGCAGCGCTTTGGAGATGCCGTGCTTGACCGCGCCGGCCTGACCGGAGAGGCCACCGCCCTTGACGGTTGCGTAGACGTCGAACTGGTCTTCCACACCGGCAACGGTGAAGGGTTGACGCAGAATCATCTGCAGCACCGGACGGGCGAAGTATTTGTTCAGCTCTTTGCCGTTCACTTCGACCTTGCCGGAACCCGGCTTGATCCAGACACGGGCAATCGCGTCTTTCCGCTTGCCGGTGGCGTAGGAGCGACCCAGCTCGTCACGAACGGGCTCGCGCGGGGCCAGCTCTTCGGCTGCGGTTTCGACGCCTGCGACAGCGCCCAGCTCTTCGAGAGTGTTGATCTGATCAGCCATCGTCATTAGCTCCGGGTGTTTTTCTTGTTCATGGATTTGACATCCAGAACTTCGGGGCTCTGGGCTTCATGCGGGTGCTCGGCACCGGCATAGATGCGCAGGTTGGTCATCTGCTGACGGGACAGGCGGTTGCCCGGCAGCATGCGCTTCACGGCCTGCATGACCACGCGCTCGGGGTGTGCACCGTCGAGGATCTGCTGTTTGGTGCGGGACTTGATGCCGCCCGGGTGGCCAGTGTGCCAGTAGAAGTGCTCGTCGCGCTTCTTGCCGGTCATCTGGATCTTGTCCGCGTTGATGACGATGACGTTGTCACCCATGTCCATGTGAGGGGTGAACGACGGTTTATGCTTGCCGCGCAGGCGGGTGGCAACGATCGACGCAAGACGGCCCAGCACCACGCCCTCGGCGTCGATGATGATCCACTTCTTGTCGATGTCTGCCGGAGTAGCAGAGAAGGTTTTCATGTCAGGTCAATCCTGTTTGTCGTGACGATAGCGCCGCAAGCGACTCCATCTGAATTCGATGGACGGGGTTTACGGCGCTGTCACACAACAGTCAACACAGGCAAATCACATAAAACCATTTGATTTCAGTGTGTTAAAAAATAGGTATCAAAATACCCCACGCCCTAGCGGGTTCAAACGCTGATTTGCTCCGGCGGATTGTCCAAAAGCATGCGCAGCCGCAGCATCGCATCCTCGAACCGCGCCAGCGTAACATGCCCGTTGATGGCGATGCGCACCGCATTTGGGGCGCGCCCGTCGCGCAGGGCGAACTCATCCGCGGACCGCAGTTGCACCCCCTGCCCCTCGGCCGCACGGGTAAAGGCCCCGGCCCGCCAGCCGGATGGCAGGCGCAACCACAGGAAGGGCACCTGCGCGTCCCAGGTCAGCTCAAACGCACCAAGCGCATTGACGGCGACCCGCACGTAATCTGCCATTTCCTCGCGTACCGCTTGCACCAGCTTCTTGCTGCGCGGATCGGACAGCAGGATACGCGTGACCTCGGCCAGGGGCTGGGCGAGACCAAAATACCCGTATTCCGCCACCCGCCGCAGTTCGGAGGATTTCCCGACCGGCGCGATCGCAAAGCCGACCCGCAAGGCCGGGGTCAGGGATTTGGAAATCGACGTGACATGCCAGCTGAGGTCCGGCGCCAGGGCCCGATAGGTGGGCGCCCGCGCTTCGCCCATGCGGTAACAGTCATCCTCGATAATTTGTACCCCATGCCGGCGCAGCACAGCGATAATCTCCTTGCGGCGTTCCAGCGGCGTGAACGTCCCGGTGGGATTGTGCACCTCCGGACTGGTACAAAGCACAGAGCCCCCCGATTTCTTGATCGCAAGCTCCAGTGCTTCGGGCACAATGCCGTGCTCATCAATGGCGACACCGACAACCTTTGCGCGCAGGACTTCGGCCGCGCGCCGGAACCCGGCGTAGGACAGATCCTCCACCAGAATGGTCGGATTGTTGTCTTTCAGGATGGCCTGCAACACGGTCATCACGGCGTTCTGCCCGCCGTGGGTCAGCACGATGTCTCGCTCGCCCAACGGGCCAAGCGGCGTGTCCGACAGCCAGTCGACCACCGCCTGCCGCACGGGTTGATAGGCGTCACGCGTCGGATAGTTCAACAGCGAAAGCCGGTCACAATCCGCTGATTTTCTTAGTGCTTCTCGGATGAGCTTGACCTGGCCGACATCCACCAGACGCGGGCTGAACAGGCTGACGTGGTTGGGATTGCTCTGCTCCAGCAGATGCAACTGACGCGACCAGACATCATCCATCACGGCGGTTTCACGCTCGGCCACAAAGGTGCCGCGGCCGACTTCGGCCTGCAAAACCCCCTCGTCGGTGAGGATGGTATACGCGCGCGCTACGGTGCCGGGCGTGATGCTGAGCTGATAGGCAAGCTCCCGTACAGGTGGTAATTTTGCGCCCACCTGCAATGTACCACTCTCGACCGCCAATCGTATCGTATCTGCGACGCGCTTGTATTTCGGGCCGGGTTTCTCGGCCAGCGATCCGGTCAAGGTGGAGGGCCAAATTGTACCCATCACAATCTCCGTTTAGACAATCCGTATCACATTTTGTACTCATCATATGCCAGCACATTCAAATTGCATCAATACAAAATGTGAGACGTACCATGACAAATGTGACAGAACACCCGACACACCTTGCCTATCTGACCAGCCGCCCGGCGCTGCCGATGGTTGCAGAAGCGGCGATCGGATTTGCGGTTCTGGTCACCAAATGGTCCGTCCGAAAGCGCACCCGCCGCCAGCTGCAACGCCTCGAGGCGCATCAGCTGCGCGATATCGGCCTCCAACGAGAGGACGCCATGCGCGAAGGAACTCTTCCGTTCTGGAGACCCTGATCCCCGGGGCACAGAACCAACTGGCAGGCCGGAGCTCGTCTCCGGCCCTTTTTTTGGCCAAGCGCGATCCCGCTTCCCTACATTTTTACCTTGATCGAATCCCCGCGCTTTCCTATCTGCGCCTCACTTTCGGTACCGATCCCAACCCTGAACTCTTATTCGGGGGGGCGCTAAGGACCGTCTGGATTGTCATCTACTGGAACGAAGGGGAGTGTCATGTCCGACGCCAACCTCTTCCAACTGGGGATCGGTCTGGAGACAGGCGCCCATGAGGAAGATACCGCCCGCGGTGTATCCACCGCTATTGTGAACTCTTTGGTTGACGCCGACCGAGAGGATCACTTCATCCGTCGCGACGGCAAGGTGTTTGCCGGCACCCACCTGATCATCGAAGTGATGAAAGGCACCGGTCTGGACTGTCAGACCCGGATCGAAGACGCCTTTCGCAAGATGGTCGAGGTTTGCGGCGCAACCCTGCTGCACATCCACACCCATAAATTCTCGCCGCAGGGCGTCTCCGGTGTGGCCGTGCTGGCCGAGAGCCATATCTCCGTGCACACTTGGCCGGAAATTGGCTATGGCGCATTTGACGTCTTTATGTGTGGCGATGCAGAGCCATGGAAGGCCGTCGATGTGCTGAAATCCGCCTTTGAGACCGATGTGGTCGAGGTGCGTGAACTGTTGCGCGGCGAGGAAATCGTCGCAAAGGAGGTCGCCGCATGACGGATGAGGTCTGGAACACCGAACGCCTGCACGATCATTTCGCCCAATCCCTGCGGGTGAGCGAAATGTATTACGACAGCAAGACCGAGCACCAGCGGCTCAAGGTCTTTCAGAACGGCACCTTCGGGCGTGTTCTGACGCTCGATGACGTGGTTCAGACCACCGAAGGCGACAACTTCATCTATCATGAGATGCTGACCCATGTGCCGATCCTGGCGCATGGGGCCGCAAAACGCGTGCTGATCATCGGCGGCGGCGATGGCGGCATTGCCCGCGAGGTGCTGAAACACGCCTCGGTCGAGCATGTCACCATGGTGGAAATCGACGCCGGCGTTGTCGACTTTTCCAAGGAATACCTGCCGACGCTGAGCCAGGGCGCCTTTGACGATGCGCGGCTCAATCTGGTGATCAACGATGGCGCGGTCTTCATGAAGGAAACCGATGACAAGTTCGACGTCATCATTGTCGATTCCACCGACCCGATCGGCCCCGGTGAGGTTCTGTTTACCGATACATTCTACGGCCATGCCGCCCGCGCCCTGACCGAGGACGGCATCATAGTCACCCAGAATGGCGTGCCCTTTATGCAAGGGGACGAGTTGACCAATACCATGCGGGCCTTTCAGGCGCTGTTTCAGGACGCGACCTGCTATCTCGCCACCATTCCGACCTATGTCGGCGGCCCGATGGCGCTTGGTTGGGGCAGCCACTCGACCAAGGCGCGCGATGTGGATCTGGCAACGCTCGAGGCGCGCTTTGCCGCCGCGAACCTCACCCCCGACTACTACACGCCCGAGGTGCACAAGGCGGCGTTTGCCCTGCCGGGATATGTTAAAAAACTGTTCCCCTGAAACAGGTTGAACAACACATTTAAAGAGCGTCCGCGGAGCGATCCGCGGGCGCTCTTATCGTTTCGGCGGGATCGAGTATGTCATGGTGGAGCGCGCAACCGGCTCGGGTTTTCCGTCGGAGAACAGCAGCACATCTCCCACGGCCAGGCTGCGGCCCAGCTTCAGCAGCCGCGCCTGCCCCAGCAGATCGCAGCCGCTTTCAGGTTTGCGCATGAAATCAAGCGAGGCATTGGTCGTGACCGCAAGCGCCTCGCGCCCCAGATGCGCCAGCACCAGCGCATAGACCGACACATCGGCGAGCGCGAACATCGAAGGCCCCGACACGGTGCCACCGGGACGCAGGTGCCGATCCTGGACGTTCAGGCGCATGGTGATCGCACCGGGGCTCAGCTCATCAATGCTGAACTCACCCCGGATCTGCGGAAAAACATCCTCCAGATAGGCGCTCAGCCCCTCTTTTGTAAAAACCAAGTCCATCCCGGCGTCTCCACTTCTGTCTGCGCGTCAGTGTGCATGCAGCAAGGGCCGCCTCAAGAAATTTTGCATAAAACGCCACGGCATTTCAGGTCCTGCCCTTCACGGGTTCAGAACTTCTGATGATTTTTCCTAAAATTTTCGGACAATTTAGCCTTTGTTTACGAATGGCGCGTTATTGTTTCCATATTGAGGCTTCTAAAGAAGGCAAGATCGTGGCAAGAGTTGGGCAGGCCAACTGGCTTGCCGCAATTCGGGCCGCTGCTTCGGATCGTCCCTCCTACCGGATCTCTCACCCGGGTTTGACGTCCACGAAGCTGCGGCCCTAATTATTTCCGCCTCCCCGCACCGATGACCACCAGGCGATATTGCGCCCGCAGGCCACCTGCCCTATGTGCCCTGTCATGACACAAGAGCTTCATATCGTCGGCGGCGGAATGGCCGGATCCGAGGCCGCCTGGCAGGCGGCCCACATGGGCGTCAACGTGGTGATCCACGAGATGCGGCCCAAGGTTGAAACCTTTGCCCACCAGACCGGCAACTTGGGCGAAATGGTCTGCTCCAACTCCTTCCGCTCGGATGATGACGAACAGAACGCCGTGGGCCTTTTGCATTGGGAAATGCGCGCGGCCAATGGTCTGATCATGACCACGGCGGACGAGCACCGCCTGCCCGCCGGTGGCGCCCTGGCGGTCGACCGCGATCCGTTTGCGGAAACCGTGACGGCCAAGCTCAAGGCCCTGCCCAATGTGCAGATCTCTTACGAGGAAGTCACCGACCTGCCCGCGGACGGACAGTGGATCTTTGCCACCGGCCCGCTGACCTCGCCCGCCTTGGGTGAGGCAATCCAGCGTGAAACCGGCGCAGAGCGGCTTGCGTTTTTCGATGCCATTGCGCCAATTGTCTACGCCGACAGCATCGACATGTCGCAGGCCTGGATGCAGTCGCGGTACGACAAGGGCGAAACCGAGGAAGAGCGCACCGCCTACCTCAACTGCCCGATGACCAAGGATCAGTATGAGGCCTTCATCGACGCGCTTCTGGCCGCCGATAAGACCGAGTTCCACGAAGGCGAAACCGCTGGCTATTTCGACGGCTGCCTGCCGATCGAAGTAATGGCAGAGCGCGGTCGCGAGACCCTGCGCCATGGCCCGATGAAACCCGTGGGCCTGACCAATCCGCATAAACCGGACGAGAAAGCCTGGGCCGTGGTACAGCTGCGTCGCGACAATGCGTTGGGTACGCTGTTCAATATCGTCGGCTTTCAGACCAAGATGAAATACGGCGCCCAAGCTGATGTTTTCCGTATGATTCCGGGGCTGGAGAACGCAAGTTTTGCGCGCCTTGGCGGTATCCACCGCAACACATTCCTGAACTCGCCCACATTGCTGGATCATGAGATGCGGCTGAAGTCAAAGCCCAACATCCGCTTTGCCGGTCAGGTCACGGGCGTCGAGGGCTATGTCGAAAGTGCTGCGATGGGGCTGCTCGCCGGGCGTCTTGCTGCGGCAGAGATCCTCGGCAAAGAGCTGCCGCACGTGCCGCAGGACAGCGCCATGGGGGCCTTGATCCACCACATCACCGGCGGTGCCGAGGCCAAGACCTTTCAGCCTATGAATGTGAACTTCGGCCTGTTCCGTCCGGTTGACGGGCTGAAAGGCGGGCGTCGCGGGCGCAAGGACCGCTACAAGGCCTATACCGACCGCGCCAAGGCGGCGTGGCAGGACTGGCTGCAAAACTTTTGATGGACGCGCGTATGATCCCGGCTCTAGACTGGGATCATGACTGAAAAGTTCCTCGAAAAGGTCTACGGTCTCAACACAGTTGAAGAGACTGTCGACCATTACAATCGCTGGGCAGCCAGCTATGATGCGGAAATCGCTGAAAATAACTATGCGACTCCCGGCCGGATCGCGGATGCGCTCTGGTCCGTGCTGCCTGATGCTTCGGCACCGTTGCTGGACTTTGGCTGCGGGACCGGGCTCTCCGGGATTGCGCTGCGCCGGGTTGGATATGAGACCATAGATGGCGTTGATCCCTCGCAGGAAATGCTGAACGTCGCCCGCAGCAAGGGTGCCCACAGGAACCTGACGCAGATCGATCCCGACAGCAGCACGCCGTTCAACTCAGGCGCTTACAAAGCGGTTGTCGCCTGTGGCGTGCTTGGTACCGGGGCGGCGCCGGCCTCCGTTTTTGGGCATTTGATGCATGGGCTGAACCGCGGCGATCTACTGGCATTTTCTCTGAACGATCATGCGCTTGCCGATCCCAGCTACATCGGTGCGATGAATGAATGGCTTGATTGCGGGGCGGCCCGGTTGCTATTCAAGGAACATGGCCCGCACCTACCGGGCCTCAACTTGAACGCTGACGTCTATGTGATTGAAAAAGTGTGACCTTCACCACTCGTTTTGCTCCGTCGCCGACGGGGCCACTGCATCTCGGACATGCCTATTCCGCGCTGCTCGCATCCGACATGGCCAAACAGCGGAACGGCCAGTTCCTGCTACGCATTGAGGATATCGACCAGTCCCGCGCCCGCGCCTCTTGGGAGGAGCAGATCTATGAGGATCTGACGTGGCTGGGCCTGACGTGGCCCACACCCGTTATGCGCCAATCAGATCGCCTGCCTCGATACCGGGGGGCGTTGGAACGGCTCAATGCGCGTGGCCTGACCTATCCGTGCCGGTGCAACCGCTCTGATATCGAAGCGGCAGCCGGCGCCCCGCAGGAAGGCGTGCCGCAGTTCGGTCCCGATGGGCGGATCTATCCCGGAACCTGTCGCCAGCGCAGCATGGCGGAGGCCGGTCCGAATGATGTGATCCGCCTCAATATGGCGGCCGCGCTGGAGCAGCTCCCTCAACTGGCTTTTGTTGAGACATCCCAGAATCTTGGCGGATGTATTTCACTCGAACGGGACCACCTGATTCAGGCGGTGGGCGACATCATTCTCGTGCGCCGCAATATGGGCAGCTCCTATCACCTGTCCGTGGTGGTGGATGATGCAGATCAGGGGATCACCGATGTAGTGCGTGGGGCAGATCTGTTTGAGAGCACGCAAATCCATGTGGTTCTGCAAGCCCTCCTGGATCTACCCGTGCCGCGCTATCACCATCACAGATTGATCCGCGATCCGCAGGGCAAGCGCCTCGCCAAGCGGGATGACGCCCGCGCGATTGCGAAATATCGTGCCGACGGCGCCAGTCCGCAAGACATCAGAGCGCTTGTCGGATTGGGCTAGATTCCCCGATAAATCAGGACATTGGCGTCATGATCTCAACTTCTTCGCCATCGCGCACAGCGGTGTAGAAGCAGCTGCGCCGGTTGGTGTGGCACGCGGGGCCGGTCTGCCGCACCAGCGCCAGCAACGCATCCCGATCACAGTCGACGCGCAGCTCCACCAGCTCCTGAACGTGGCCGGAGCTTTCGCCCTTGATCCAGAACGACTGGCGCGAGCGCGACCAATAGGTCACGCGCCCGGTCTCGAGTGTCTTGGCAACGCTTTCCGCATTCATCCAGGCCATCATCAGGATTTCGCCGCTTTCCACGTCTTGCGCGATACAGGGCACCAGCCCCGCCTCATTGTAAGTCAACGTTTCAGGCGAAAATTTCACCGGATCTTGCATGTCAAAAACCTTTTGCATCTCGGGGGCGCGCCCCTATGTATGGGGAACACGGCCTTAGGGAAACCCAGGAAATCTACATGTCCGGCGAAACCGATCTGATCAAGCTTTACTCCACCAAGATCCTCGCGCTGGCGGCGGATATTCCGCATCAGGGGTCGCTGGACGCGCCGGATGCGACGGTCAAGCGGCGCTCGCCACTGTGCGGGTCAACTGTAACGGTGGATGTGGCGCTGGAGGATGGCAAGGTCGCGCGATTTGCGCAGGACGTGAAAGCCTGCGCGCTCGGCCAGGCCTCAGCCGCGGTCGTGGGCGCAGCGATCATCGGGCGCAGCACGGGTGAGGTTGAAACAGCGCGCGATCAGCTGAAGGCGATGCTGACCGAAGGCGGCCCTGCCCCGGATGCCCCATTTGACGGTCTCGAAGTGCTGACGCCGGCACGGGAATTCAAGAACCGGCACGCCTCGATCATGCTGGCGCTGGAGGCCACGCTGGAGGCAATGCAGACCGCACAAAAGGCCGACTGCGCCTGACCTGCTGCCGCGGTACCATTCTCTCCTAAACAGCAGTAACCAAGAAAAAACCGCCGCACATCCGGGCAGATGGCGGCGGTAAGTCAAAGCACTGTCATGCGGGACCCGGGAGACACCAAACACCGGAGGGAAAACTCTGGTGCGGATCGAACAGGCAATCGATCCTTACGGGACTTGAGGCTGGTGTCCCCGGCATGACAGCACAAAGGAAACTGTGAACGGGTTACAAAAGGCGTGAAGACGTCGTTTAGATCAGGCCCGGCAGATGCAGTCCGACGATCAGCATGACAACCAGAGACGCCGCGCCCAGAGCATCCTGCAACAGGGTGGACTGTGAATTGCGCAGTGCGGATTTGAATTGCGTGACCATCTGAAAACCTCCTCGATCTCTGTCCTGCGTACGCGACGCCTTGTTGTCCTTTTGTTCTCATTTCACGCGAGTCGTGTAAAGAACTTTTTGGGAACATTTGCGAACAAAGTAGAACAAAGATGAGAACACGTTCCCGGAGGAGCGTATTATCCCACTGAAATCAGGCGGATAGCCTCATCCTGACGCAATAGCCACAACAGCGTGCGCGCCGCGCGCCCCCGGTCACTGGACAAATCCGGGTCAGAGGTCATCAGGGCACGTGCATCACTCTGGGCGATCGCCATCAGATCCGCCTGCCGTTCCAGATCCGCGATCCGGAAACGCGGCAGGCCGGATTGGGCGGTGCCGATCACATCCCCCGCACCGCGCATCTGTAGGTCGGTTTCAGCGATGACAAATCCATCTTCGCTTTCGCGCAGCACCTCAAGTCGCCTGCGCCCGCCCTCGGTGAGCGGTGGCTGATACATCAACAGACAGGTGGATTGGGCCGTTCCACGCCCGACACGCCCGCGCAGCTGGTGCAATTGCGCAAGGCCAAAGATCTCGGCGCGCTCGATCACCATGATGGAGGCATTGGGCACATTCACCCCCACCTCGATCACTGTCGTTGCGACCAGAACCCGAGTGCGCCCTTCCTGAAAAGCGGCCATGGCGGCGTCTTTTTCTGCGGGGGGCATCTGACCATGCACCAGCCCCACCACATCATCGCCCAGCACCGCCCGCAGGTGTTTGAACCGCTCATCGGCAGCGGTCAGATCCATGACCTCGGACTCTTCGACCAGCGGGCAGACCCAGTAACACTGCCGTCCCTCAGCAATAGCGCGGCGCAGATGGTCCACCACCTCGGACATGCGTTCGGTGCTGAGGATCGCGGTCTTGATTGGTTTGCGCCCCGGTGGTTTCTCGTCGAGGATCGAGACTTCCATATCGCCGTATTGGGTCAGCGCCAACGAGCGCGGGATCGGCGTCGCGGTCATCACCAGCACATCGGCACGCTTGCCCTTTTCAGCCAGCTCCATGCGTTGCCGCACACCAAATCGGTGCTGTTCGTCGACAATGACCAGCCGCAAATCGTCAAAGACAACATCCTGTTGAAACACCGCGTGGGTGCCGACAAGGATATGAATATCGCCACGTTGCAGCGCCTCGGTCTTGGCGCGCCGGTCCTTGCCCTTGTCACGCCCGGTCAGGATCTCCAGCACTACACCGGCGTCATCGGCCAGAGGTTTCAGCCCCTCAAGGTGTTGACGCGCAAGGATTTCTGTCGGCGCCATCATCACGCCCTGACCGCCAGCCTCCACGGCCACCAGCAGCGCCATAAAGGCCACCAGCGTCTTGCCCGCCCCGACATCGCCTTGCAGCAAACGGTTCATACGCCGCCCGGAGGCCATATCGGCGGTGATCTCTTCGATCGCGCGCCCCTGTGCGCCCGTGGGCTTATACGGCAGCGCCGAGAGCACTTTGCTTTGCAGTTTTCCCGTGGCGACTGAGCTGCGCCCCGGCTGTTCACGCTCCACCGAGCGGGCAATGGCCAGCGTCAGCTGATGGGCGAACAACTCATCATAGGCAAGCCTGGCCCGCGCCGGGGCTTCGGGCTCCAGATCGCTCAGGTGCCCCGGCGCATGGGCTGTGGCGATGGCCTCGTGCCAATCCGCCCAGCCCTGCTTGGCCTTATAGGATGCATCCATCCATTCGGTGAGCTCAGGCACCCTCTGCAAGGCGCTCTGCACCGCTTTGAACATGGTTTTCTGCGTGATGCCGTGAGTCAGGTGATACACCGGTTCGAAATCCGGAATATCGCCCGCCTCCTCCAGCGGCAGCATGTGATCCGGGTGGACCATCTGCGCCATGCCGTCGAACAGTTCCAGCTTGCCTGAAACCACACGGCGGGACCCTTCCGGCAATTGCGCGGTCAGATAACGGCTGCGCCCGTGGAAAAAGACCAGTTGAAACTCCGTTTCCTGATCCGTCACATCGATCCGGTAGGCCCCGCCCTTGTTGCGCGCGGGGCGATGTCGCCCGACCGTGATCTCAACCGTCGCCGTGGTGGGCAACTCAAGCCCCCGAATGGTCTCGCGCCGACGCCGATCCACAACGCTATAGGGGAGCGCGAACAAGAGATCCCGTGGTGCCGTGATCTGCAACTGTGCAAAGTGCTCGGCGGTTTTTGGACCGACACCTTGCAAAGTTTCTAATTCCGCAAAAAGCGGGAACAGTTGTTCCGGACGTCCGCTCATGATGCGCTCATGCCTGCCCGATCAAGTCCAGCCATTGATCCTCATCCATGGTATGCACGCCAAGCTCTGCTGCTTTGGTCGCCTTGGAGCCTGCCCCCGGACCGGCCACCAGAATATCGGTCTTTTTGGACACCGAGCCAGAGACCTTCGCACCCAAGGCTTCGGCACGGGCCTTGGCTTCGGCGCGGGTCATTTTCTCCAGCGTGCCGGTGAACACCACGGTTTTGCCCGCAACGGGGCTGTCCTCTGTCGGGGCGTCCGGTTCAATCACCTCCAGATGCGCGATCAGACGGTCGAAGGCCGCGCGTTCTTCGGGGTTGGCAAAAGCATCGGAAAGCGACAGCGCCACAGTCGGACCAAGCCCGTCGACGCTGATCAAATCATCCCAAGCCGCCTGCGCATCAGGGGCAACATCACAGACGGCAATCGCCGCTTTGCGTACTTCGGAAATCCTGGCGCGGCGCTCCTCAGCCTGAGCGGTCTGCCGTTCCAACAGTTCCGCCTCATCTGCGGCCCGATGCGCCAGCGCTGCCGGGCGTGCCAGATCTGCGGCCTCCGAAAGCGCAACCCAGGTGCGGAAATGCAGGGCAAGATCTTTCGCGGCCACCTCGCCCACATGGCGAATACCGAGGCCAAAGATCAGCCGCGCAAACTCGATACGCCGCTTGTCATCAATAGCCGCAAACAAGGCGGATACAGATTTGTCGCCCCAGCCTTCGCGGTTCTTGAGCTGCTGCATCCCGCTGCCATATCTTTCTTTTAATTCAAAGATATCGGCAGGCTCTTTGATCCAACCGTCGCTGTGGAACTGTTCGACCTGCTTGGCCCCCAGGCCTTCGATGTCAAAGGCCGCGCGGGAGACAAAATGTTTGAGCTTTTCGACGGCCTGCGCCGGGCAGATCAAACCGCCGCTGCACCGCCGCACCGCGTCGCCTTCTTCACGCACCGCCGGGCTGTTGCAGCGCGGACAATGGGTCGGGAATGCATACACTTCTGCGCCGTCGGGACGCCGGTTTAAGTCGACATCGGCAACTTTTGGTATCACATCGCCTGCGCGATAGATCTGCACCCAATCGCCGACGCGGATGTCCTTGCCGTCCCGGATTGTCTTCCCCTTGGAGTCGAGGCCAGCGATGTAATCCTCGTTGTGCAACGTCGCGTTGGACACGACTACACCGCCCACCGTCACCGGCTGCAATCGCGCCACCGGGCTAAGCGCCCCGGTGCGACCAACCTGAATGTCGATACCGTCGAGGCGCGTCCAGGCCAGTTCGGCCGGGAATTTATGCGCAATGGCCCAGCGTGGTGTGGTGGAGCGAAAGCCGAGACGCTCCTGCAGCGCGAGGTCGTTTACCTTATAGACCACGCCATCAATGTCATAGCCCAGATCCGCGCGCTGTTCTTCGATGCTGTGATAATGCGTCAGCAATTCCGCAATGGTCTGACAGCAGCGGGTCAACGGGTTGGTCTGGAAGCCGAGGGATTTAAATCTCTCGATCGCGTCAATTTGCGTTTCTGCGAGAGGTTCAGACAGTTCACCCCAGCTGTAAGCAAAGAAGCGCAAAGGTCTGGCACGGGTGATCTCTGCATCAAGCTGGCGCAGGGAGCCGGCGGCCGCGTTGCGCGGGTTGGCAAAGATCTTGCCGCCGGTTTCCGCGTGGCGGGCGTTCAGCGCCTCAAAATCCGCGTGGCTCATATAGACCTCGCCACGCACCTCCAGAACGTCGGGCGCGCCGGTGATCTGCTGCGGAATATCTTCGATCGTGCGGGCATTCTCGGTGACATTTTCACCCACAGCACCGTCCCCCCGCGTCGCCGCCTGTACCAGCGTGCCATTCTCATAGCGAAGAGAGAGTGACAGGCCGTCGATCTTCGGCTCTGCCGTAAACGCAAGCGGGGCGTCGGTGGACAGGCCAAGATAGCGGCGCAAGCCAGCGGCAAAATCCTCAACATCCTGATCTTCAAACGCATTTCCCAGCGACATCATGCGCACGGCATGCGCAACCTTGCCAAACCCGGAGGCGGCGGGCGCGCCAACGCTCTCGACACGCGTGGCCCCCTCGGCGAGTTCGGGAAAGGCCTCGGCCAAGGCCAGATAGCGCCGTTTCAGACGGTCATATTCAGCATCCGACAACGTCGGGGCGTCTTTCTGGTGATAGTCGAGATCCGCGGCCTCGATCTGCGCCTGAAGCGCCTCGAATTCGTCACGCGCGTCGGTCGCATTCATCGACCGGGGATCCTGCTCTGTCATCCTGGCTCCGCCCTTCGGGTATCTGTCTTGCCTTGGTGATAGTGCCCGATATGGAGGAGGTCCAGTGCCAGATCCTAGAGACGAAAAACCCCGCCGGGATGCTCAGCCCGACGGAGTTCTGAAAACCTTCAGGTTTCCGGATTTTCCTGCGTTCAGGCGCCGACCGCCATGCGTGGACCACCGGCCGAGAGATCTTCTTGTGGATCGCGCAGCACGTAGCCACGGCCCCAGACGGTCTCGATGTAGTTCTCGCCATCCGTTGCGGTGCTGAGCTTCTTGCGCAGTTTGCAGATGAACACGTCGATGATCTTGAGTTCCGGTTCATCCATGCCGCCATAGAGGTGGTTCAGGAACATCTCTTTGGTCAGGGTGGTGCCCTTGCGCAGGGAGAGAAGCTCCAGCATCTGGTATTCCTTGCCGGTCAGATGCACGGATTTGCCCTCGACGTCGACGGTCTTGGCATCCAGGTTAACCGAAATCTTGCCGGTCTTGATGATCGACTGGGAATGCCCCTTCGAGCGGCGGATGATCGCGTGAATGCGCGCCACCAGTTCCTCGCGGTGGAACGGCTTGGTCAGATAGTCATCCGCGCCAAAGCCAAAGCCCTTGATCTTGTTTTCGGTGTCATCGGCGCCAGAGAGGATCAGGATCGGGGTCTCAATACGCGACAAACGCAGCTGACGCAGAACCTCGTGACCGTTCATATCCGGCAGACCCAGATCCAGCAGGATCAGGTCATAGTCATAGAGCTTTGCCAGATCGATGCCCTCTTCGCCGAGGTCCGTGGTGTAAACGTTCAGGTTTGCATGAGTCAGCATCAGCTCGATGCTTTTCGCTGTCGTGGGATCATCCTCGACCAGAAGAATGCGCATATTGGGTCTCCGCCTGTACTCTGTTGTCCTCAGGTTGCGTTAACCTTGCTTGGAAAAGGTTAATGTCCCGTTACCATGTTGGTTAATTTTCCCGGATCGAACAAGTTAACGCGGCGGTTTTTACCTCAGGGATTACGATAATCCTTCAAACGCGTGGTTTTGAGGGCGTCTTCGCCGTGATCGGCGACCGCAGCGACCCAGCTCCGGAACTCTTCTTCACTCAGATTATACAGACGTAGCGCCTCGGTCTGGGGAATCAATCCGTACAAAACCCCGCGCACAACCGCGGCCTTGCGCGATGCCACCCATCGTTTTGTGGTTTGTGGCGGTAAATCCGCCCGAGTCATGACTGTTCCGTCCGGCAGAGTGACCGCACGGGGGCCATCAACTTTCTTTAAAAACATCGCTATGCCCTTACTAGGATGCGTAATCAGCTTGGTAGAGGCAGAGTGGCGCGCAGGCATTAACGGTAAGTGAAATCGCCCCCTTGAGAATACTTAGCATTTTCCTATATTCTTCGATGCTTTCCCTCTCCTCTTTCGGACCCGCAAGGAGTACGCCATGGCACTGGACAATGAGGCACCAGTGAATTCGCTAGGTTTTGCAAAATCGCCCGCCGAGACGCGCGTCGTCGTTGCCATGTCCGGCGGCGTCGATAGCTCTGTTGTGGCGGCCTATCTGGCGGAACAGGGCTATGATGTGGTCGGTGTGACGCTACAGCTATATGACCACGGGGCGGCGCTGGCCAAGAAAGGCGCCTGCTGCGCCGGCATTGATATTCACGATGCCCGCCGAGTCGCGGAGGAGCGCGGCTTTCCGCATTATGTTCTGGATTATGAGAACATTTTTAAGGATGCCGTGATTGACGAGTTCGCCGACAGCTATCTGGCCGGGGCGACGCCGGTGCCCTGCATCCGCTGCAACGAGCGCGTGAAGTTCAAGGATCTGCTGGAAACCGCCAAGGATCTGGAGGCCGACTGCATGGCAACCGGCCATTATATCCAGCGCAAGATCGGCGAACACGGGCCGGAGCTGCATTCCGCCGAGGATGCCAACCGCGATCAGAGCTATTTCCTGTTCTCCACCACGCCCGAGCAGCTCGATTTCCTGCGCTTTCCGCTGGGCCATTTGCCCTCCAAGGACGCAACGCGTGAGATGGCGGCGCAATATGGCCTGTCGGTTGCGGATAAACCGGACAGTCAGGACATCTGCTTTGTCCCCAACGGCGACTACGCCTCGGTGATCGAGAAACTGCGCCCCGGCGCGGCGGAGCCGGGACAGATCGTGCACGCCGATGGCCGCGTGTTGGGCGACCACAACGGTGTCATTCACTACACCATCGGCCAACGTCGCGGCCTTGGCATCGGTGGCCTGAGCGAGCCGCTTTATGTGGTAAAGCTAGATGTGGACCAAAAGCAGGTCATCGTCGGACCAAAGGAAATGCTGGCCACCCGCCGAGTGCCGGTGCGCGAGATCAACTGGCTGGGGGATGAGCCTTTCACCAGCCGTGCGGAATGGCATCTGAGCGTCAAGGTGCGCTCCACCCGCCCACCGCGCGATGCGATCATTCGTCCGATCTCGGACACCGAGGCGGAGGTGGAGCTGTTCTCCGCCGAGGAAGGCATTTCGCCCGGTCAGGCCTGTGTATTCTATGATCCAAACGGCAGCCGCATTTTTGGCGGTGGCTGGATCTGGAGAGGTCACTAAAACGAGGGAGCCTCCGGGCTCCCTTTTGATTTGTTCAGACCCTTTAGTGTCGCCTCAAACCTGCGGCAATCTCTCAAGGACCGCACGCGCGGCACGCAGGCCGGGGGCATCGCCCCCCTCGCCAACACGGTCCATCGTCAGGCGCATGGCGTCCTGTTGCGCGTCAGGCGCGCTCAGCACCTGATCGAGACGTGCCGCGATGGTTTCGGCAGTGCACTCGGGACCAAGGCATTCCGGCACCACGCGGGTCTCGCTCACCAGATTGACCAATGTCACCGTGTCAATCAGCGCCATGCGCTTCATGATCTGCCACGTGAGCCAGTTGAACCGATAGGCAATCACCATCGGCGTGCGGGCCGCTGCCAGTTCCAAGGATACCGTTCCCGATGCGGCCAATGCCAGATTCGCGGAGGCAAAGGCTGCGCGTTTATGCGCGGCAAACTCAGCGCCCGCATGATCGGCGGGATCGAGTACGATGCAGCCCTCTGGCCAGTCCATGAGTTTTTCACGCACCAAGGGCGCCACATGCGCGGCTGCCGGAACGACGATCCGGTACTTCGGGTGTTTGGTGTGAAACTCACGCAGGGCTGCGCCGAACACATCCGCAAGCCGTGCAACCTCGGAGCGGCGCGAGCCTGGCAGGGCGAGCAAAACCGGCGCATCGCCCAGATCGAATGCTGCACGGAACGCCGCAATCTCGGCCTCTGTCGCCTGGGGGTCCGCCACCACCGGATGGCCGACAAAATCGCACTCCATCCCGGCAGCTTCCATATAGGGCGGTTCGAACGGCAGCAGCGCCAGCACGTGATCGATGACCTTCGCCATCTTTGCCGCACGCCCCGGACGCCAGGCCCAGACGGAGGGCGCGACATAGTGTACGGTTCGAATATCGCTGGCGTCTTTCACCAGCTTTGCAACGCGCAGGGAAAAATCCGGGCTGTCGATGGTGATCATCACGTCGGGCTGCATGGCCACCACCGCATCGGCGGTTTCCTGAATGCGGCGCTTGAGGTCGAAGTATTTTGGCAGAACCTCGGCGATTCCCATGACGGAGAGTTCTTCCATCGGGAATTGCGAGCGGAGCCCCTCGGCCTGCATCAGGCTGCCGCCAACGCCTTCAAAGGACACCCCCGGAGACAGTTCCTTGAGGCCGCGCATCAATGCGGCACCAAGCCGGTCGCCCGAAGGCTCACCAGCGAGGATAAACACCCGAAGGCTCATGAGATCAGGCCTGACGCAGCCAGAGGAACATGCCCCGGCGGTCGCACGCGGCGATGACCTCTTCGCGGTCCAGAACGATCACGCCCTCGGCCTCGAGGACAATGCCGTTCAGACCGGCCATGGCCGCACCTTCGACGGTGGCCGGACCAATGGTCGGCAGATCGGCGCGCCGGTCCTGTCCGGCTTTTGGGGCCTTGTAGAACAGACCACCCTGCCCGTCCGGACGATTGGCGAGGCTGGCAAGCATCCAATCCGTGCCAAACAGGGTCTCGATCGCGATCGCCTGACCGGACCGCACCGCACAGGCCTGCCCGATGTCGGCAGCACTCAGGCCAAAGGCGATGACCGCGGCGCGTTCGGCATCGGCCTTGTCGATCTCGCCCGGCTGCACCTTGGTCGGAACGCCCTCATCCATCAACAGATCCGGCGCGATCTCATGGGCGGCCTTCACGACAAAGCCGCTCTGTTCGAGAATACCAATCACCGCCCGCAGCGCCCCGTCATCGCCTGCGGCAATCGCCGCCTGCAACACCGGCACCAGCGGCAAAGTGGCAGCATCAATCGCGCCCGGGTCAATCTGGGGCCGCGTCACGGCACCCGCCAGGCAGACCTCGGTCGCGCCCCGGGATTTCAGCTCTTCCAGAAAGCTGCCCAATTGTTCGAGGCGGAAGGTGATGTCGGCCTCGACCGTATCCGGTTCGGACCCGGCCATGGCGCATACCATGGGGCGCTCCGGCAGCCGCGCAATCAATTCGGCGGGCAAGGCCCCGCGTCCGGCAATCAGTGCAATCATGTCAGGACCTTTCTCAGCCGCCGGGGGTCAGGAAGTGGCGGTCGCTCTGACCGGTGATGAAGGCAACGATTTCCTGCACATATGCGCTGTCATTTTCGTCGCCCAATCGGCGGGCGCGTTCGGAAAACGTGCCCTCGCCCTGCGCCAGCATCTGAAACGCGGCCCGAAGCGCGGTGATATCGGCACGGCTGACGCCCCGGCGTTTCAGTCCGATGAGGTTCAGCCCGTCCAGTTCCCCGCGCGAGGCCTGCACCAGACCGTAGGGAATGACGTCGTTGGTCACCATGGTGACCGCGCCGATAATGGCACCACGTCCGATCCGCACGAACTGATGGATGCCGGACAGACCGCCAATGATCACATCATCCTCGAGAATGCAGTGCCCGGCGACGGCGGCAGAGTTCACCACGATCACCCGATCCCCGATCTGTGCATCATGCGCGATGTGGCAGCCCGCCATGAACAGGCCATCGTCGCCGATGCGCGTCACACCGCCGCCCCCATCGGTGCCCGCATTCACGGTCACATGTTCGCGGATGCGATTGCGCTTGCCGATGACGGTGCGGCACTTCTCGCCCTTGAATTTGAGATCCTGCGGGATTTCCCCCAGCACGGAGAAGGAAAACACCACCGTGTCCTCGCCGATCTCGGTGTCGCCGGTGACAACCACGTGGGATTTCAGGACCACGCGGTCACCCAACACCACCTCAGCGCCGACGATGCAGAACGGGCCGATCTCGCAGCCTTCGCCGATTTTGGCGCCATCCTCGATAATGGCGCTGGGGTGAATGGTGCTCATCAGCCGTCCTTTCCGTCCCGGTCGATCATCGCGGTGAACTCGGCCTCGGCCGCCAGTTCGCCGTCGACCGTGGCCCGACCGGAGAATTTGAAGATCTTGCCGCCGGGCTTGCCGCGCACGGTTTCCACATGCATTTCCAGCACGTCACCGGGCACGACCTTGCGGCGGAATTTGCATTTGTCGATATTCATGAAATAGATCAGCATATCGGTGCCGATCAGATCCATGCCGACCCCCAGCATCACGCCCGAGGTCTGCGCCATGGCCTCGACGATGGTGACACCCGGCATGATCGGGGTGCCCGGGAAATGGCCCTGGAAATGCGGCTCGTTCATGGTGACGTTCTTGATGCCGCGCGCGGACTGATAGCCGTCGATGTCAACAACCTTGTCCACCAGCAGAAACGGGTAGCGATGCGGCAGGATTTGCTGGATCAGGCCGATGTCGGCGCTCTTGAGGTCGGGATTGGCGTCAGCACTCATGGGTCACGTTCCGTTTGTTATGTTTGGTTTTCCCTACCAAGCCAGCGGGAACGGGGCAAGCTCAGGGCTTGTCCGCCGGGGCCACATCCGTCTCTGCCCCATCCCCCAGAATGGCATCGACGCGGGCAATCGCCAGATCGGTCACATCAATTGCCTCGGCGCTCAGCAAAACGGTTGATTGCTCCAGGATCGCCGCCGCGCCGGTCTCTGTCATGATCCGTTCCAGAATCGGGATCGAGGTCTGGCGAAATTCGCGGCGGGCCTCTTCGCGGGCGTTGGTGATTTCCAGGAACTTTGCTTCCTGGGTGCGCCGGGTTTCCTGAACCTTCTGATCAAAGGCCTCGGCCAGGGCGCGAAACGCTTCTGGATCGGTGGTGGACCGACGTTCCGCAAGGTCCAGCTCTTCGGCACGCAGCTCGGCTTCGATACGGCGGTTTTCGGCCATCAGAACCGCGCTGCGCCCTTCCATCTCCTGCGCCACACGCTTGCCATAGGCGCTCTCGGAAAACAGCCGGTCGGAGTGGATTGTCAGCAGCAGGCTGCTCGGCACCCCGAGGTTCTGTTCCGGTGAGAACCCGCCGAGACCCACAGTGGAGCCGGCGCCCTGCGCCAGCGCGAGGCCACCGCAGGACAGCCAGGCCATCAGCCCGGCCATCCAGAGTTTGTGCAAGGTCGCGGCAGGTCGCAACGGGGTCAGAACCGCGCCTGAATGGTCAGGTCGAAGTTCCGCTCCTTGTCGTAGTCTTCCTTGACCAGCGCCTTGGAGAAGTTGAACCGCAAGGGGCCAAGACCGGTTGTCCAGAGCACCGAGAAGCCGACCACATGGCGGAAGGAGCCATCACGCCCGACGACGTTGCCGCTGGCGCCCGCATTGGAATCGTCCAGTCCCCAAAGGTTGCCCACGTCATAGAACAGACCACCACGGATCCCCAGTTCTTCGGGCAGGCCCAGCGGGAACTCCGCATCAAACCGCGCCACGGCATAAAGGTTGCCGCCAAGCGCATCGTCATAGGACCCGCCGCTGCCGGTGGCGGACAGATCCCGAGGACCAACACCGCCCGGTTCAAAACCGCGCAGGGTTTCCGACGACAGCAGGAAGCGATCCACGGTGCGGCTGTTGTTGTCGCCAAGCCAGCCAAGATAGCCGGTTTCAACCGTGGCCCGCAGGGTGACTTCCTCGTTGAAGACCAGTTTCTGCGCCACGAATTTGCTGGTGGCGCGGATATATTCGTTGTCGCCGCCGAGGCCCGCGTAGTCAAATCCGCCCTGGATCAGGAACCCGGCAGTCGGGTTCAGCCCTGTGCGGCGGCTGTCATAGGTGAAGGTCGCGCCGACGGAACTTGTGGTCCGCTTGCCCTCGGCAATATCGGCCCGCAGCACGGGACCGGCCAGCGGATCGCCATTGCTGTCATTGCCCCGGCTTTTCATCTCGTCCTGATCCAGCGCGTAGCGCAGTTGCAGGGACGTTGTATCGCTGGCGTCAAAGGTGATCGACGGGCGGAAGATGATCGCGGAGGTGTCGTATTGCGAATAGCTGGATTCTGTCTCGCTGAGCCCCAGGTCGATCGCAAACTGAAGATCCCGGCCCAGCAGCTTAGGCTCTACAAACCGCAGGTTGTAGGCTTCTGTATCCTGCGCCGTGGAGATATTGAACGACAGCTTCTGACCCCGGCCGAGGAAATTGTCCTCGGAAATGCCGATCGCCACACCGATCCCGTCATCGACCGAGTAGGAGCCGCCCAGCGTGAACGAGCCGGTTGGCTGTTCCTCGACGTCCACATCGACGATGACTTCGCTTGGGGTGCTGCCCTCGCGCACATCGACCTCGGATTCGGAGAAGAACCCAAGCGCTCGGATGCGCTCGGCGCTGTTGCGGATCTCGCGCTGGTTCAACGGATCGCCTTCGACGATCTTGAACTGACGGCGGATCACCCGGTCGAGCGTGGTGGTATTGCCCTCGATGTCGATGCGCTCGACAAAGATCCGAGGACCGCGGACCATGGCAAATTCCACGTTCAGCGTCAGATCCCGGTCGTTGCGGGTCACCCGCGGTTCCACCCGCAGGAAATCGATCCCCTGCTTGACCGCCAGCTGTTCCAGCGTGGTGATCGCATTCTCGATCACCAGCGGCGAATAGGTGACGCCCGGTTTGACCCGCAGCTTGCTGCGATACGCGTCGGGATCGGCTTGAGGGAATTCGCTGGTGACGGTGATCTCGCCAAACTCGAACTTCTGCCCTTCGGTCACATCCACCACCAGGAAGGCGGCATCGCGTTCCTTGGTCACCTCGGCGTTGACGCCATTGATGCGGAAATCGACATAACCGCGCGAGCGGTAGAAATCCGTCAGCACCTGACGGTCGAACTGGATCCGGTCTTCGATCAGCGTATCCCGGTTGATCAACGCCCGCAGGAAGGTCGCCTGCTTGGTTTCCAGCACCCGACGCAGACGCCGGTCGGAGAAGGCGCGGTTGCCGACGAAGGAGACGCGCTCCACCTCGACGGTATCGCCTTCGGAGATTTCGAACACCAGATCGACGCGATTGTCATTGCGGCGAATGATACGCGGGGTGACGCGCGAGGCCAGACGCCCTTGGGCACGGTAGAGATCGGCGATCGCCGCCGCGTCCCGCTCCGCCTGATCGGCGCTGAACACCCGGCGCGGCGAGGACAGCACGACTTCTGAAAGGGCATCGTCCTTCAGGCGTTTGTTGCCCTCGAAATTGATCCGGCTGATGGTCGGGTATTCCACCACCTTGATGACCAGCGTATTGCCGCGCGGGATCAGTTCCACGCTCTCGAACAGACCGCTGTCGAACACGCCGCGATAGGCGTCGTTCAAGGCGCCGCCGCTTACCGTCTCGCCCCGCGCCAGCCCGGTGTAGGCGACGATGGTCGAGCTTTGAATACGTTGATTGCCTTCGACACGCACATTGGTAAAGCGATAATCCTGAGCCCCGACCGAAAGCGGCGTCAGCCCCAATCCCAATGCCAGGACCGCGGACAATGCGGTGGATCCAAGAAACCTCTTTGCAGAAATCGACATTTCACACCCCCGGCGTGTCACGCGGGCCTGTGCCCCGCTCTTCCCCCAAGTCATTCGTTTTTTAACCCAACTTTATAGCAGCTTGAAAAAGGGCGTACCGGGTTTGCCTGCGGTTGTCAAAAACAAGAAAAGCAGCGGCGCAATGCCGCTGCTGTCTCGTTGCAGGGGGGTCACGTCCCGCTGCCTTAAAAATATGGCTGTGGCCGCCGGTTTCTGCGCCTGTTCAGAAGCTCGAGGCGATCCAGGATCCAGTCAGAATCGCCGCCGAAATGGCGCCAACAAACAGCACTCGATCCACGTTCAGACGAACCAGCAGACTCAACCCCTGATAGGATTGCTCCAGCACTTGCATGATATGCTCCCGATTTTACCAAGACCGGTCAGGACGACCGGCCTTACTCACCCGGGATCTGGTCTACAGGCCGTTTGTGGCGAGAAAGCGGCGCCAATATGGCTCTCCGGCGCCGCCCACCTCTGATTGCATCAGCAAAACAGAATGTCGTTGCTGACGGAAAACAGCATCAGCCCCAGCACCAGCGCCAGGCCCATCATCATCAGCACCTGCATCGCACGGTCGTTGGGCGCCTTGCCGGTCACCGCCTCATAGGCGAAGAACACCAGATGCCCGCCATCCAGCACCGGCACCGGGAACAGGTTCAAGAGGCCAATGCCGGTGGACAGCGCGGCGATCAGCAGAATGAACTCCATCGCGCCCTGGCTTGCCATCGTGCCCGAGACCTCGGCGATCGCCACCGGGCCGGACAGGTTGCAGGTGCTGATCTGGCCGGTGATGATGTGTTTCAGCCCCGAGAGCGATTGCTCGATCATTACCCAGATCTGGGTGGTCGCACGCCCAACCGCCACAAGCGGAGAGATCGACTCGGAGGCCGGTTCAAACGCCAGCCCGCCGGCGATGCCGATCCGCCAATGGGTTGCAAAGCCGCCCTCCGCCGTCGGTTCATCGGTGCGACGGGGCGTGAGCGTCACCTCACGCTCTCCGTCGCGGTTCCAGACGCCGAGCGTCAGGGGCGCGCCGTTGCCGGCCTCGACCTTTTCCTTCAACTGGCCGAAGGTGAAGATCTCATCGCCATCGACGCTCTGGATCACGTCCCCCTCACGCAGACCGGCGTCAGAGGCCGCGCTGCGCGGCGCAACCCCCGTGACCAGACTGGGGCTCAGATAGGGGCCGCGTACAATGCGTTCCGCGCCGTCACGCAGGACGCGGTACTCCAGCACCGGCTCCACCGGCACCGCCTGCTCAAACGCGCTCCAGGCGGCCTGATCGGTAAAGGCCGGCGTCTCCAGGCCGCTGATCGCCTTGATTTCATCCCCGGGGCGCAGGGTCAGGCTTTGATCCGGCAACGGACGAAGCTCTCCCACGGTCAGGGGATCTTTCATCTGGCCCTGCACCAGGATCACCCCGGTGAAGATCACGATCGACAGGATGAAGTTGAAGATCGGCCCCGCCGCAACGGTGGCCGAGCGCGCCCAGAGCGGTGCGCCGTGCATGGTCTTGCGCAGCAGCGCCGGGTCCTGTTCGGCTGCCGACAGGCTGCCGGTGTCCTTGCCCGAGGCCGCATCCGCATCGCCGAGGAATTTCACAAACCCGCCAAAGGGAAAGGCCGCAACCTGCCAGCGGGTGCCCCGTTTGTCGACACGGCTGGCCAGCACCGGACCGAATCCAAGCGAGAACACCTCCGGGTGGATGCCGCACCAGCGCCCGACGATGTAGTGACCGTATTCATGCACGGCCACGATGATCGAAAGCAGAACAACAAAACTGCCAACCGTGTAGAGGAACCCGCTCAGCTGCGAGACCAGAGATACTGCGTCCAAAACTCTATCCTGTTCGTTGCGTCACGACCTGATCCGTCGCCTGCCGCGCCAGATCGTCAACTCGGGTGACGTTTTCAAGTGTCATTGCGGCGTCAATAAGGCCCGGATGCGCCTCCAGCGATGCCAACACCTGTTCAGTTATGGTCGCCATGTCGAGAAAGCCAATGCGCCCCGCGATAAAGTGATCGAGCGCCTGCTCCTTGGCCCCGTTGAAGGCCGCACCGCTGAGACCACCACGCGCCATGACCTCCTGCGCCAGCCGCAGCGCCGGGTAGCGGTCGGGGTCGGGCGCGCGAAACTCCAGCTGCCCCGCCGCCGCAAGATCCAGTCGCGGCACCGGCAGCGTCTTGCGCTCCGGCCAGTGCAGCGCATAACCGATCGCATGGCGCATGTCCGGCGCGCCCAGGTGGCTCATCAACGCGCCATCGCGAAACCCCACCAGGGCGTGGACCAGGGATTGCGGATGCACCAGCACCTCGATCTGACTGGGGTCAACGCCAAAGAACTCTCTGGTTTCAATGACTTCCAACGCCTTGTTGAACATGGAAGCACTGTCGATGGTGATCCGCTGCCCCATGTCCCAATTCGGATGCGAGGAGGCCTGCGCCAGGGTCGCGGTCCGCAGGGCCTCCAGCGGCCAATCCCGAAACGCACCGCCGGAGGCGGTGATGATGATCCGCTCGACCTCGTCGAGGCGCTCGCCCACAAGCGCCTGAAACACGGCTGAATGTTCACTGTCCACCGGCAGGATGCGGGCGCCGTGGCGCTCTGCGGTCTGCATCAGCAGCGCCCCGGCACAGACCAGCGATTCCTTGTTGGCGAGGGCCAGGGTGGTTCCCTGCTCCAGCGCCTTGAGGCCCGGCGCAAGCCCGGCGGCCCCGACGATGGCCGACATGATCCAGTCCGCCGGTCGGCTGGCAGCCTCCAGCAGGGCCTCCGGGCCAGCGGCGGCTTCGACCGCGCTTCCCGCAAGGGCCGCGCGCAACTCCGGCAGGCGCGCATCATGGGCGGTGACGGCAATCTCCGCGCGCAGCTCAATGGCGTCCTGCGCCAGTTGCGCGATATTGTGCCCCCCGGTCAGCGCCACCACGTCATAGGCATCCGGCTGGCGGCGGATCAGGTCGATGGTGTTCTGCCCGATGGAGCCGGTGGCCCCGAATATGGAAATCTTTCTCATCGCCGATCATTCCTCATCCGCGTCGCAGGCGGTCCTGTCAGGACAGGACCATCGCAACCACGAAACACAGCGCCCCGGCCCCCAGCATCCCGTCAAAGCGGTCGAACACGCCGCCATGGCCCGGGATCAGCTGGCTGGAGTCCTTGACGCCCAGGTATCGCTTCAATGCGCTTTCGGCGATGTCACCCGCCTGGCTGGCCATGGAGACCCCCACCGAGAGAGGGATAACGCTGGCGGGCAGCCCGCCGAGCCAGGCGAACAGCACTCCGGTCGCCGCCGCGGCCACCCAGCCACCAGCGATGCCGGACCAGGTTTTCTTGGGGCTGACAGCCGGCCAGAACTTCGGCCCGCCAAAATGCTTGCCCGCAAAATAGCCCGCAACATCGGTCGCCACCACCACCAGGATCAGCCAGAGCATCCAGCCAAAGCCATAGGAGTCACGCAGCCAGATCAGCCCGTAGCCCCCCAGCAGCACCCAGCCCGCAATCATGAGGAAATAGCGGCGCTGCGACTGCAGCACCCAGGCCCCCACCGCCAGCGGCACCGCCAGCACCAGCGGCATCAGCAGCAGGGGCGCCATCGACGCCAACAGTATTGCAAGCGCCGCCAACAGGCCGCAGCCCAGTGCCGGCAGGCTCAGGTCGGCGCGGTACATGCTCAGGAGCTCCCAGAACACTGCCCCAAGGCATGCGGCCACAAACACGAGGAAAGCGCCCCCGCCGATCGCCAGAGACCCGCCCCCGAGACCAAGCAGCACCGCAGCCGACAGGCTCCGGGTCCGCAAGTCGGCCCAACGGCCCGGCGTCTGCGCAAAAGGGGATCGGGCGCTCATGTCTTCACCGCGCCAAACCGCCGATCCCGGCGGCCATAACTGCGACATAGGCGCGCCAGTTCCTCGGCGGTGAAATCCGGCCAGAGCGTGTCGATGAACTCGTATTCGGCATAGGCCGACTGCCAGAGCAGGAAGTTCGAAATCCGCGCCTCACCCGAGGTCCGGATCACCAGATCCGGATCAGGCAACACATGGGTGTCGAGGTAGCGTGGCAGCGTTTCCTCATCGACGTTTTCCGGGTCAAGCTTGCCATCGGCAACATCCTGGGCCAGCCGCTTGGTGGCGCGGGCGACCTCGTCGCGGCCGCCGTAATTGAGCGCGATGGTCAGATGCGTGCCGTCATTGGTCTCGGTTTCACGCTCCAGGGCATCCATCAGCTGGATCAGTTTCCGATCCAGCCGCACCCGGTCGCCGATAAAACGCACGCGCACGTTCTTGGCCGCAAGCGCCTTCATTTCCTTGGAGATATAGCGCCGGAACAGGCTCATCAGACCGGCGACCTCGACCTGGGTGCGTTTCCAGTTCTCGGTCGAAAAGGCAAATATCGTCAGGTATTTGACCCCGAGGTCCGGACAGCATTCGACCACTTCGCGCACCCGGCGGGCACCGGCGTGATGGCCAAACAGCCGCGGCCGCCCGCGCGCCTGCGCCCAACGGCCATTGCCATCCATGATAATGGCAATGTGCCGGGGCCCGTCACCAGAGCCATCCGGGTCCGCTGTGTCTACGGCCGGTGTGCCGCTGTCCGTCCCAAAGGCCATAAGCGCGGATCAGACCTGCATGATTTCGGCTTGCTTGGTTTCAAGCGCATCATCGACGGATTTGATCATCTTGTCGGTCAGTTCCTGGACCTCGGTCTCCCAGAACTTCTGGTCGTCCTCGGACATGCCGTCGGCCTTGGCCTTCTTGATCTGGTCCATGCCGTCGCGACGCACGTTGCGGATCGAGACCCGGGCGTGTTCGGCGTATTGGCCCGCCACCTTGCCCAACTCGCGGCGGCGCTCTTCGTTCAGCTCCGGGATCGGCAGCATGATGATGGTGCCATTGAGCTGCGGGTTGATGCCAAGACCCGACTCGCGGATCGCTTTCTCCACCTTGCCCACGAGGGATTTGTCCCAGACATTGATGGTGACCATGCGCGGTTCCGGCACGTTCACGGTGCCGACCTGGTTGATCGGTGTCATCGAGCCGTAGGCGTCGACCATCACCGGCTCCAGCATCGAGGCGGAGGCGCGACCGGTCCGCAACGACGCGAATTCGGTCTTCAGGTTCGCCATCGCACCATCCATGCGGCGTTTCAGGTCATCGGTGTCCAGTTCGAAATCATCAGACATGCTGCTCTCCCCTTGCTTGAGGCGGTCTTGAGGACGGCTCTTACGCCATCAGGTATCTCTTGTATAGCGATCTCGGCGGACAAACACCCGCGAAACCTTCGGAACGTGGTGAAATTCCACGCAAAACAGGCGCCGGACGGGCGACGGCGCGAGGCGCCGTTCACCGTGGCCCAGTCAGCCGCAACCCTGTCAGCCGTGCACCTTGGTATAGGTGCCCTCGCCCGCCAGGACGCCCCGGAACCCGCCGGGTTCATCAAGGCCAAAGACAATCAGGGGCAGATTGTTGTCGCGCGCCAGCGCGATGGCAGAGGCATCCATGACCTTCAGACGTTTCGCCAGAACATCGTCGTAGCTGACGCTGTCATACCGCTTGGCATCATCGTTGGTCTTGGGGTCTTTGTCATAGACACCATCGACGCCGTTCTTGCCCATGAAGATCGCTTCGCAATTCATTTCATTGGCCCGCAGCGTGGCGGCGGTGTCGGTGGTGAAATAGGGATTGCCGGTGCCGGCAGCAAAAATGCAGACCCGCTTTTTCTCCAGGTGACGCACCGCGCGGCGGCGGATGTAGGGCTCTGCCACCTCATCCATGCGAATGGCGGAAATCACCCGTGTGAACACGCCCAGATCCTCGAGCGCGGATTGCATCCCCAGCGCGTTCATGACGGTGGCCAGCATCCCCATGTAGTCCGCCGTGGTGCGCTCCATCCCCTGGGCAGAGCCGGACAGCCCGCGAAAGATGTTGCCGCCGCCGATCACCATGCAGATCTCGACGCCAAGGTCGTGCACCGACTTCACCTCTTCGGCGATTCTGCGCACGGTTGGCGGGTGCAGGCCGAACCCCTGCGTTCCCATCAGGGCCTCGCCGGAAATCTTCAGCATCACACGGTTATAGCTGGCGGCCGTCGAGACGTCCGGCTGGTCAGGGGTTTCGGGCATGTTGCGCTCCGCAATATGTCGGGGTTAAATCTCGCGGCAAAATGGAGCAAAAGCCGCCGAGGATCAATCCGGGCTGCCGGATAATTGCCGATCTTCTTCGGGCTCTCCCTCTGACATGGATGCGTTCCCTCAGGCGCGCAGCGGAAAACATTGATAGATTTGACAAATATCCCCGCCGACCGTCCTGTGCTGATCGCCGGCCCGACAGCCTCCGGCAAATCGGAGCTGGCGCTGCGCATCGCCGAGCGGGATGGCGGCGTCATCGTGAACGCCGATGCAAGCCAGGTCTACGCGTGCTGGCGGGTGGTCACGGCCCGTCCCACCGCAGAGGACGAATCCCGTGCGCCGCATCGGCTTTATGGTCATCTGAGCCATGACGCGCCCTATTCCGCCGGGCACTGGCTGCGCGAGATCGCACCGCTGCTGACCGGGCCCGAGCGGCCCATTATCGTCGGCGGCACCGGGTTGTATTTCCTGGCGCTGACCGAAGGCATGGCAGAAATCCCCGCCACCCCGGCCCCGGTCCGTGCCGAAGCCGACCTGATGTCGCTCGAGGCCCTGTCTGCAGAGCTGGATGCGGAGACATGTGCCCGCATCGACATGCAGAATCGCGCGCGCGTACAACGGGCCTGGGAGGTATTGCGGGCCACCGGACGACCGCTGGCGCAATGGCAGGACGACACCCCGCCCCCGTTGCTGCCCCCCGAGGCCTGTACCGCGTTGGTGGTCGAGGCCGAGCGCGACTGGCTGGAGGCGCGTATCAGGAACCGGTTTTCGCGGATGATGGCGGCGGGGGCCCTGGAGGAAGCCCGCGCCATGCAGAGCCGGTACGATCCCGCGCTGCCCTCCTGCAAGGCGATCGGGGTGCCGGAGCTGATGGCCCATCTGCGCGGCGAACTCACGGTCGAGGAAACCGCGGAACGGGCCTCCATCGCCACCCGTCAATATGCCAAACGACAGCGGACCTGGTTCCGCGCTCGCATGTCGCAATGGTTAAAACTGGTGCCGGAACCGTAAAAACGCGGCAAAATCCGCTTCTGTGACAGCGGTTTTTGGCCATCTGGCGAAAAAGCGGCAAAAAAATTGATCGAATCACGCGCGCGCGTCAAGGTCCGATGCACTTAGGATTGGAACGACCTGAACGCCGCCATGTCATATGCCCCGCCTCTCTCCGGCCCGCTGGACGTCAGCCCGCTGCTGCGGCTCGTGTCCGGCGATTCCTGGCAGGTGGAACTGGCGCATGAACGTGACTGCCACCTGTTGATCTGGGTTACCCGGGGCCAGGGACGGGCGCTGCTGGATGGGCAGCGTCGCGGTTTTGGCCCTCATACGGTGCTGTCGATTCCCGCGCGATCACTGTTTTCACTGGAAGTCGGGCGCCAGAGCATCGGGCAGGTGCTGCGCATTGGCGAAACCATGCCCTGCGCCCTGCCCGACCAGCCGATGCAGATGCGGATCGGCGACATGCAGGAACAGGCCCGTCTCAACACATTGTTCGAGGCGACCCAGCGCGAGCAGCAGTTGGGAGACACCCACAGCCCCCGCGCAATCCTCAGCTACGGCGAACTCATCGGCATCCACCTGCAACGCCTGTGGGCGGCAGCGCCCGAGAATGGCAAGGTCAGCGCGGCCCGGCGCCTGTCGCGGGCCTTTTGCCAGCGGCTTGCTGCGGATTCCGAGGGCGTCTTCAACATGGCGGGCCACGCGGCGGAACTGGGGGTGACGCCGACGCATCTGACCCGGGTCTGCAAGCAGGAAACCGGCAAGACCGCCGCCGCGCTGCTGACCGAACGCCAGTTGCACGCGGCACGCAGCCTGTTGGTCCGAACCAGCCTGCCGATGCGCGACATTGCCCATTCGCTGGGCTTTGGCAGCGCGGCTTATTTCACCCGATTCATCACCCAGCACACCGGCGAAACCCCCAGCGCCCTGCGCAAGATGGCACGCGAGTCGGCGCGCCCCGCGGCGCTGGCGTCCTGACATCGGTGCATGCATCCTGATTGCGCCACCAAACTGGACACAGGTGTCGTTTTGTCAAAACCGACAGAGGAATGTCGCATTTTTACCCTCTGGTGCCGATACTGTGCATTGACGTCGGCCCGGATCTGTTGCCGTATGGTGAGGCTGAGAAACATTGTGACAATTCAACTACCTCAGCGCGATATAAAATAGCCCGCGACTGAGAACCTCGTGACCGAGGGCGCCCTTCAAATGACGGTCTAAAACAGGGAGACATCGATGACCACCACAACACTCAAGAGCTCGACCCCCCATTGGGCGGCAGAGATGCACGCACAGGAACTGAAAGCCGGCAAGATCTCCCGGCGCGAATTCCTGACCCGTGCCACCGCTCTGGGCGTATCCGCCACTGCCGCCTACGGCATGATCGGCCTGTCCGCCCCGGCCCGCGCTGCCGGCGACATGCAGGAAGGCGGCACCATGCGTGTCCAGATGAATGTCCGCGGCCTGAAGGATCCGCGCACCTATGACTGGTCCGAAATCGGCAACGAGACCCGCGGCACGCTGGAGTATCTCGTCGAGTACAACAACGACGGTACCTTCACCCCCATGCTGCTGGAAAGCTGGGAAGTGAACGACAGCGCCGACGAATATACATTGAATGTCCGCAAGGGCGTGAAATGGAACAACGGCGACGATTTCACCGCCGAAGACGTGGCGCGCAATATCGCCGGCTGGTGCGACAAGGACATGGAAGGCAACTCCATGGCCGGCCGTTTCGGCAGCCTGATCGACCCCGACACCAACAAGGCCATCGAGGGCGCGATCGAGGTGGTCGACAGCCACACCGTGAAGCTGAAGCTGCCGAACTCCGACATCTCGATCATTCCGGGCATGGCGGACTATCCGGCGGCGATCACCCACGCCAGCTTTAGCGCGGATGATGCACAGAACGCGGTCGGCACCGGCCCCTATCTGATCTCCGAACTCGAGGTCGGCGTGAAATGCACCCTGACCCGCAACGAGGACCACACCTGGTGGGGCGAAGAGGTCTTTGGCCGCCCGGCGCTGGACAGCATCGAATACATCGACTTCGGCACCGACCCGTCCTCGTGGCTGTCGGCGCTGGAAGCGGAAGAAGTGGACATGCTCTATGAATCGGTGGGTGAATTCATCGACGTGATGGACGCGCTGGGCTTTGTGAAGTCCGAAGTTGTGACCATGTCCACCATCGTGATCCGTCCCAACCAGCTGGCCGAGATCGATGGCAAGAAGCCCTATGCCGATCAGCGCGTGCGCAAGGCGTTGCAGATGGCGATCGACAATGATGTCTGCCTGGAACTGGGCTATGGCAACCGCGGTGTTGTCGCCGAACACCACCATGTCGGCCCGGCGCACCCGGAATATGCCGAGCTGCCCAAGCAGGAAGTGGACGTCGAAGGCGCCCGCGCCCTGATGGAAGAAGCCGGCATGATGGATTTCGAGCACGAGATCATCTCCATCGACGACGACTGGCGCAAGAACACCACCGATGCGGTGGCTGCTCAGCTGCGCGACGCGGGCTTCAAGGTGAAGCGCACCGTCCTGCCCGGCTCCACCTTCTGGAACGACTGGACCAAATACCCGTTCAGCTCCACCAACTGGAACCACCGTCCGCTTGGCGTTCAGATCTGGGCGCTGGCCTATCGTTCGGGCGAGGCCTGGAACGAGTTCGGTTGGTCCAACGAGGAGTTCGATCAGATCCTGTCCGACGCGCTGGCGATCGCCGATGCCGACAAGCGTCGCGAAATCGTCGCCAAGGGCGAGAAGCTGATCCAGGACGAGGGTGTCACCATCCAGCCCTACTGGAAATCGCTGTTCCGCCACATGCGCGAGGGCGTGATGGGGGCTGACATGCACATCTCCTACGAGCACCACCACTACAAGTGGGGCTGGGCGGCCTGATCGCCTGAGATCACGTCCACGCCTGATGCTCCGTCCCCGGCCCCTGTGGTCCGGGGGCGGACAACCCAAAGAAAAACAAGAACAGCTACACGATAAAAACGGCCCCCACCGGATCGGAAGACCCAGTTCCGGACCACATCAGGGCCAGCCGACCGCCAGTCTGCAGGGGATCACATGGGACTATTCATATTGCGTCGTTCGGGCGTGATGATCATCACGGCATTGTGCCTGACGTTCATCGTGTTCTTTCTGACCAACCTTTATCCGAACCTTGAAAAACTCGCCAAGACCGAGGGCAACTTCCGCATGTCGGACGAGGCCGTCGCCAGTTGGCTTGAGAAGAACGGCTACGCCCAGCCCATCGCGGTGAAATACGGCCAGTGGCTCGGGGTTGTGCCCGGCTGGACCCGCACCGAAGACGGCACGGTGACCGGCCGCTGTCTGGATGGCGGCGTCTCGCCCGAAGTGGCGGCGGATGCGCCGCGCTATTGTGGCATCATCCAGGGCGACTGGGGCTATTCCACCCGGTTCAAGACCGAGGTCGGCGAAATCATCGAAACCCGTCTGGGCAACACCGGCTACCTGATGATGTGGGTGCTGATCCTGATGGTGCCCTCCGCACTCATCATCGGCGTCCTGGCCGGCATGCGCGAGGGATCGGCCACCGACCGATCGCTGTCGACCCTGTCGATCATGACCACGGCCACCCCCGAATATGTCTCCGGCGTGATCTTCATCGCGGTCTTTGCCTCCTCCACCGTGGGGCTCAAATGGTTCAAGGGCACCGCTACGGCGGCAATGGAAAACCCGACGTTTGAGAACTTCTTTCTGCCGGTGCTGACCATCGCGCTCTATGGCATGGGCTATATCGCGCGGATGACGCGCGCCTCGATGACCGAGGTGATGACCGCGCAGTATATCCGTACCGCGCGCCTCAAAGGGGTCAGCTTTCCGAACATCGTTCTGAAACACGCCCTGCGCAACGCGCTGATCGCCCCCTTCACGGTTATCATGCTCCAGTTCCCCTGGCTCTTGAACGGCGTGGTCATCGTGGAAAGCCTGTTCAACTACAAAGGCTTTGGCTGGGCGCTTGTGGAGGCCGCCAGCAACAACGACATCGAGCTGCTTCTTGCGGTCTCCGTTGTCTCCGTCGTCGTGGTTCTGTTGACGCAGCTGATTTCCGATATCGGCTATATCTTCCTGAACCCGCGTATCCGTATCTCTTAAGGCAGGAGGCTTTTCATGGATCCCTTGACCTGGACAGGCGCTCTTGCCTTTCTCAACCCGATCTACCAGATCGCGCTTCTGCTGCTGGCTGCGGCGATCGTGATCTGGATGGTGATGTCCATCCTCAGCGCCGGCACCCGTCAGGTGGCCAATGCGGACGGCACCGTCACGCTGGCGGGCAATCCGCAAGCGATGGCGAGCCTGGGCGTGCGCTTTGCGTTCCTTGCGGTCGCCGCCCTGTCGCTGGCCTACCTCCTGCTGGGGCTGGTGATGAACACCGGCGCCGGCATCGTCGGCGCGATGTCGCGCCAGTTGCTGCCGACCTGGGTCGCATTGATTGTGCTCTTTGGCCTGTCGATCAGCTTCAAGCGTCGGCTCGGCCTCTATGGCAAGCTGTTTGACAGCCCCATCGGCATGATCGGCTTTGGCCTTGTCATGTTCTGGGTGTTCACCGGCATCTTTGCCGCCGCCGACCTGATCGCCACGCATGACCCGCTGGCACAGGTCTCCGGCATGAAGAACAAGGTTCCCGGCACACCGCTGCGTGGGGCCGAAGACGGCGAATACGCCTGGTATCTGCTGGGCGGTGACAACCTCGCGCGTGACGTGTTCTCGCGCATGGTCAAAGGCGCCTGGGAGGTGCTGAAATACGCGCCGCTGGCCACGCTCTTTGCCTTTATGGTGGGGATCACCCTGGGGCTTCCGGCGGGCTACTACGGTGGCCGTCTGGATACGGTGCTGTCGTTCCTTGCCAACCTCATCCTCGCCTTCCCGGTGATCCTGCTGTTCTATCTGCTGGTGACACCGGAAATCGTGGCCACGGGCCTGCCACAGTTCATGGCTGTCGTGCTCTTTGCCTTTCCGATGGTGTTCTGCGGCGTGTTGATCCACTCGCGGTTCCGCACCCAGCCCAACAAGGACTACATGTGGCTGGCGTTGGTGCTGGTGCCCATGTTCCTGCTCTACATGTCGCTGATCAATGCGCGCGGCTCCAAGATCGACTTCTGGCCGCTTGATTTCTTTGACATTCCCGGCGGCGTGCTGGTGGTGTTCGTATCGGTGGTCTTTGTGAACTCGCCCACCGTGTTCCGCATCGTCCGCGGCCTGGCGCTGGACATCAAGACCCGCGATTACGTGGCCGCGGCGCAGACCCGGGGCGAGCGGCCCTGGTACATCATGCTGTGGGAAATCCTGCCCAACGTGCGCGGTCCGCTGATCGTCGATTTCTGCCTGCGCATCGGCTACACCACCATCCTGCTTGGGACGCTCGGCTTCTTTGGCCTCGGCCTGCCGCCGGAAAGCCCGGATTGGGGCTCCACGATCAACGACGGGCGCAAGCTGTTGTCGATCTACCTGCACCCGGCCCTGCCGCCCGCGGTGGCGCTGATGAGCCTGGTGCTGGGCCTCAACCTGCTGGCCGACGGCCTGCGCGAAGAGAGCCTCAAGGACTGATGTGAGCTTTGCCGGGGGCACTGCCCCCGGCCCCCAAGATATTCAGGGCCAAAAGAAGCGATCCCATATCGCCCGGCCCACCAGGGAGACAAAGATGAGCAAACTTGCAGACTACGACGGTCCGATTCTCGAAATCGACAAGCTGTCGATCTCCTTCTTCACGCGCCTGCGCGAAATTCCGGCGGTGATGGATTTCTCCGTCGCGGTGCAACCCGGCGAGGCCGTGGGCCTTGTGGGGGAATCCGGCTGCGGCAAATCCACCGTGGCGCTGGGCGTCATGCAGGACCTTGGCAAGAACGGTCGCATTGTCGGTGGCTCGATCAAGTTCAAGGGCCGCGATCTGGCCGAAATGAGCACGGAAGAGCTGCGCGATGTGCGCGGCAACGAGATCGCGATGATCTATCAGGAACCGATGGCCTCGCTGAACCCGGCGATGAAGATCGGCAAGCAACTGATGGAAGTGCCGATGATCCACGAGGGGCTCAGCGAAAAGGACGCCTATACACGCGCCCTCGAGGTGGTGACGGACGTGAAGCTGCCGGACCCCAAGCGGATGCTGAACTCCTATCCGCACCAGCTCTCGGGCGGCCAGCAGCAACGTATCGTCATCGCCATGGCGCTGATGTCGAAACCCTCGCTGCTGATCCTGGATGAGCCCACAACCGCGCTCGACGTGACGGTGGAGGCCGCGGTGGTCGAGCTGGTCAAGGATCTGGGCAAGAAATACGGCACCTCGATGCTGTTCATCTCCCACAACCTCGGGCTGGTGCTGGAAACCTGTGACCGGCTCTGCGTGATGTATTCGGGCGAGGCGGTGGAGCGCGGCTCGATCGAGGATGTGTTCGACGACATGCGTCACCCCTACACGCAGGCGCTGTTCCGCTCGATCCCGCTGCCCGGCGCCGACAAGAACGCGCGCCCGCTGGTGGCGATCCCCGGCAACTTCCCCCTGCCCCATGAACGCCCCCCGGGCTGCAACTTCGGCCCGCGCTGCGATTATTTCGAAGCCGGGCGGTGTGACGCCGGTGACATCCTGATGGAACCGGTGCCGGGCAATGACCGTCACCATACCCGCTGCCTCAAATTCCAGGAGATCGACTGGAACGCTCCCATCAATGCGGGCGAGCAGAAGGAAAAAAACGAACCCGGCCGCGTTGTCCTGAAGATGGACAATCTCAAGAAATACTACGAGGTCGCGGCCAATGCGCTGTTCGGCGGCGGCACCAAGAAGGTGGTGAAGGCCAACGAGACGCTGAGTTTCGAAGCCCGCGAATCCGAAACGCTTGCCATCGTCGGCGAGTCGGGCTGTGGCAAATCCACATTCGCAAAGGTGCTGATGGGGCTGGAGACCGCCACCGAGGGCGAGATCCTGCTGGACAACCGCAATATCGAACAGGTGCCGATCCAGCAGCGCGACGCTGGCACCATCGCCGATGTGCAGATGGTGTTCCAGAACCCGTTCGACACCCTGAACCCCTCGATGACCGTGGGGCGTCAGATCATCCGAGCGCTGGATATCTTTGGCATCGGCAAGAACGACGCCGAACGCAAGCAGCGCATGCTGGAACTGCTGGATCTGGTAAAACTGCCGCGCGCCTTTGCCGACCGCATGCCGCGTCAGCTGTCCGGTGGTCAGAAGCAGCGGGTGGGCATCGCCCGCGCCTTTGCTGGCGGGGCCCGGATCGTGGTCGCGGACGAGCCGGTTTCGGCGCTTGACGTCTCGGTGCAGGCGGCGGTGACCGATCTCTTGATGGAGATCCAGCGCAACGAGAAGACCACGCTTCTGTTCATCTCCCACGATCTGTCGATCGTGCGCTACCTGTCGGACCGGGTGATGGTGATGTACCTCGGGCATGTGGTGGAACTCGGGGACACCGAACAGGTGTTCTCGCCGCCCTATCACCCCTATACCGAAGCGCTCTTGTCGGCGGTTCCGATCGCCGACACCTCGGTGGAAAAGACCCATATCGTGCTGGAGGGCGACATTCCCTCGGCGATGAACCCGCCGTCCGGCTGCCCGTTCCAGACCCGGTGCCGCTGGAAATCCGAGGTTCCCGGGGGCTTGTGCGAAAAGGAAGTGCCCCCGATCCGGACCCTCGACGGGGGCCACCAGATCAAGTGCCACCTGAGCGAAGAGATCCTCGAACGCATGGAGCCGGTGATCAAGATCGCCGCCGAATAGGGCTGTTCTAGGCCGGTCCATCCGGCCTTTGGCGCAGGCCGGGGCTGGCTCCGCCCCGAGTCTGCGCGGCCCGGAAAGCCTGAGAAAGCGGCTCGGTTTGAATGACTTCGGCTCTACGGCCTATTGAACGGCCAATCTGGCCGGCCACGCGCCTTGGACGGCACAGAAAACGGCTCCACCCTGCGTTGGGTGGAGCCGTTTTGTTTGTGTACCGGGCACAACCGCCAACCGTCTCTGCCCCCCCGAGGGACGAGGGGCAGGACGTTGGATCAGCATCTCACCTTTTTAGCCGGGCGGGATCTGTGCCGATGTACGTGCCCGCTCTTGCAAGCGGTCACGGTGCGCGCATTCAGCGCAGGGCTGCGTCGAAAGCCTCCCAGGCCTCGACCCAGCGGGCGCCGCCCAGGGCGTCATAGACCGGCTTCAGCTGTTCTTCATAGGCCTGCCACTGGCCTTGGGTGTCCGGCGTCAGCTCTTCCTGTCCCAGCATCCCGGAAATCGCATCCAGGTTGCACAGCGCATTGGGCGTCAGACAATCCACGTGGAAATCCAGCCCTGCATGATCCAGCAGCAGCGCGATTTCGGTTTCGGGACGCTGCACCAGCGCCTCGTAGGATTGCAGGCGCATTGCATCGCCCAGCGTCGCGGCATAGTTGGTCGCCGAGGAGTAGACCGTGCGCGTGACCTTGGCGATCCATTCCGGGCGCGATGCCAGCGCGTTGCCGTTCAGCACGTTGGAGGCGACATTTGCCAGCGCCGTATCCAGCGGATGGCGCGACAGGAAGACAAACTTCGCCTCCGGGAACAGGAATTGCGCAAGCGCGAACTCCAGGCAGCCGAGCGGATGGGCATCCACGATCGTCTTGCCGCCCGCAACCTGCCCGCCCAGGGCACGCTCCAGATAGTACTGGCGGAAAATATCGACCTCTTCCGCCGTCAGCTGGTCCATCCAGTCCCAGTAGTTGCAGGGACGGTCGGTTTTGGCCAGATGCATGCGGATCGCACCATGGGTGCGCGACAGCGCCGTGTTTTCGCCAACGCTGAACACGCCGGGGTGTTTGGCCAGGATCCGTTCCACCAGACCCGTGCCGGCCATGGGCATGCCGCCGACAAAGACGATCTTGGGCAGGAGGGTGGCATCCTCGGAGGCCGGACGCGGTTCGAACAGGGCTTCCTGCTCTGCAACCATCTCGTCAAAGATCGCCGGGGCAAAGGCGCCAGCGACCTCCTTGCGGGAGGATTGGAACAGGGTGTAGGCGACATCGGTCTCACCCGCCGCATGCGCAATCTGCGCCAGCGCGTGATGAACCAGCGCCCGGTGGCGCGTATCCAGATTGGTGCGCTCGGACAGCGACAGCAGACGCTGGGCGTAGATGCTGTCGACGCCGAATGTCTCGATCCCGTTGAGCGCGGTCAGCGCCGGGATCGAATTGGGGTCCAGTCGCAGCACCTCTTCGAAGGCATGCGCGGCGCTGGCCAGATCCCCATTGGTCTGCAGCATCAGCCCCAGCTTGCCCCAGCCCGCGGCATCCTCTGGCGCGGCTTCGGTGATATGGCGCATCACCTTGATGGCATTGGGATAATCGCGCATCTCAAAAAAGCAGTCGGCGGTCCGCTCAAGCAGGCCGATGTCCAGCTCGCCCGCTTGGACATAGGGCAGCATCACGCTGAGGGAGCGCGCAAATTTACCCGTGGCCATGAGACCGTCGACGGTTGCAAATGCCTCAGCCAAGGCATCGGGAGTTTGGCTGTTTTCTACCAGCATGTGATGTTCGCCCTTCTGTAACGATGAGGCCGAACCTGCTGGAGAGAAGTGAATCAGCGGTAAAGCGCTTGGTTCGAATTTGTGTCTTTTTCTTGGAATTTAACGCGGCATCGCCGCAAAGGTTACCCGTTACTCGCTCAGAAGCGGTTCGTAGCGCGCATCGGTGAGCGTTTTCAGAAAGGCCACCAGCGCATCAATCCGGCGTTCGTCCAGCGCCGGTCCATGGGTCAGCTCAGTCGTCGACAGGGTGTCCGGCACCGGGATCGGTCCCCAGGATGCGCCGGTTTCCGGGTTGATCTGCGCCACATCCGCCTTGCTGTTGTAGCGGTTGTAGAAGGTCACCACGGTGCGCAGATCCTGGAAGACGCCATTGTGCATATAGGGGCCAGTCACCGCCACATTGCGCAGGGTCGGTGTCTTGAACTTGCCGCGCTGGTGCGGATCGTCGACCAGGGGGTTATCCAGCAAGCCGTTGTCGACCCACTCCGCCGCAACCCCGTTTTCCTGCCGGCCCGGAAAATTCGCCGGCACGCCGATATTGTGGTACTTGAAATCGGTAAAGGGCTCGGCCGGATCCATCGCACTGCGGCGCAACTGATGACACTGGTTGCAGTTGGTGAACTGTTGCGAAAAGAACAGGAGCCGCCCCAGTTCCTCCATCTTTGTCAGTTCGGCCTCGCCGCGCAGATAGCGGTCGTATTTGCTGTCGAAGGGACGAAAGACCTCGGTCTGTTCAAACCGCGCCAGCGCCAGGGTGAGCGCATCATAGCCTGCCTCGGCCTGTGAAGGGTCTGTAATATCAACGTCATAGAGGTCGCGAAATGCGGTCACATAGGCCGGGGTTTCGGCGAGGCGCGCGACCGCCTCCGCCTCTGTGTTCAGCCCCAGTTCGATCGGATTGAGGATCGGACCGCCGGCCTGTGCCGCAAGGTCCCCCGCACGGCCATCCCAGAATTGACCGCCGACCCAGTCGCCGGCTTCATTCTGGTGAAAGGCAGGCGACAGCATCGCATAGCTTGCCGTCGGCGCATGCCGTGCGCCTAGCGACTGTCCGTCGTCCCCGCGTGAGAACGCCCCCGCCGCGTCGCGCCGGGGATCGGCGAAACCCGCCTCCGGATCATGACAGCTGGCGCAGGACTGGCTGCGGTTGGCAGAGAGGTCGGTTTCAAAAAACAGGGCCTGCCCCAGCGCCTCCGGCGACGCAAACTCCTCGGCGCAGACAGGCGTTGCGGCCAGGGCAGCGCAGGCGACCAAACGCAAAAGCACGGACATGAAACCCTCCTTGGACTTACGGATCGACCTAGCGCAGCGGTTCCCGAGAATCCAGATGCAGAAAGGACGCATCCCTTGCGGAACGCGCCCTTTCTCCCTCCCACAGTCCCACCCGCGGGTATTCTTTGGTGTGGCCAGGATCAGGCCACGGCGACGATCCCCAGCGTCAGCAGGTTGATCGAGGCAAATTGCAACAACACCGGACGCTTGCCCGCGCGCAGCACGGCCCAGGCCGCAAGCCCGACGGCGCTGGCAAGGCCGAGAACGCCAGTGGCCGTGAGCGTGACGGCCACCCAGCCACCCTGCGCCCCGCCAAGGGCAGTTTCCAGCACAAGCGCTTTCAAAAGCAGGCCCACCACCGCGCCAAAGGCCACTCCCAATACTGTCGGGCCGATCTCGCGCCGTTGTCCGCGTCCATGTTGGTCCAGGATCAGATCCACCAGCTCGGGCCGGGGTTTCGCACCGGCTTCCCACCCGAGGCGTGTCACCTGTCCTTGAAATGTTTTCCCACTCACCAGTCTTCCCTCCGTGTTGAGGGCGAAATTTACCTCCGATTAAGGCGGATTAATGACCGGTTAACGATGGCGCAGAGGCAAATGGTTAACGCCGGCGGAAACACGCCGCGCTGTGGGGAAAACTGGCAAGATCCGGCTCAGGGGCAGCCCTCAGCTGCCGAGGATCTTGCGCACGTAGGTCTGGGTTTCCTTGTAGGGCGGCACGCCGCCGTACCGGCTGACCGCATCCGGGCCGGCGTTATAGGCGGCCAAGGCCAGCCGCCAGGAGCCGAATTTGCGGTATTGCTGAGCCAGGTATTTGGCCCCCCCGCGCAGGTTCTCTGCCGGCACCATCGGATCAACGCCAAGGATACGGGCCGTCTGCGGCATCAATTGCGCCAGCCCCAGCGCGCCCTTGTGCGACTGCGCCGCCGGGTTCCAGTTGCTCTCCTGTTGTACCAGACGCAGGAACAGGTCCTCGGGCACCCCATGGGCCCGGGCAGCGCTGCGCGCCACCTCGAGGTATTCCCCACGATAGTTGCCGTTGTAGATCGGCAGGATATCATCCTTGAGGCTGTCGGGCTTCAACCGCGCCGACCCGCGATATTGCGTGGCCCCCCGCGTGTCGAGGAACTTTGTCTGGGCGGCAAAGACCTTGCGCTTGGACTTGTTCTGAAACAGGTCCGCCGCCGCCGCAGGGCTGGTGCAGACGGACAGGATAAGAGTAGCAATAGCAAAGCGTCGCATCGAATGGGCAGCACATCTGATTTTTCGGCTGAGCGCACTATAAACGAGTTTACCGCAAATGGAAGATATCCACATCTATCTGGCGTGGAGGTCGTATTTACGCCGTCTCTGCACGCCGGAGGCGGCCCGCCGCTCTTTCATCACCCGGTCAGGGTCGCTACTGTAACGGTCAGGCAACGGACGGGATTCGACCTCCTGTCCCGGCGGCCCGCCGCGACCGCTGTAGATCTGACACGATACAGAACAAGACAAAGACACAAAGGACAGGACCCACATGGCCGGATCCCTGAACAAAGTAATGCTCATCGGCAACCTGGGCCGCGACCCGGAAGTGCGCAGCTTCCAGAATGGCGGCAAGGTGTGCAACCTGCGCATCGCAACCTCTGAGACCTGGAAAGACCGCAACACCGGCGAGCGTCGTGAAAAGACCGAATGGCACTCCGTCGCGATCTTCAGCGAGGGGTTGGTCCGCGTCTGCGAACAATATCTGCGCAAGGGCTCCAAGGTCTTTGTCGAAGGCCAGCTGCAGACCCGCAAATGGCAGGACCAGAATGGTCAGGACCGGTATTCCACCGAGGTGGTCTTGCAGGGCATCGGCGGCACGCTGACCATGCTCGACGGACGCGGTGAAGGCGGCGGCGGCGGTGGTGGCGGCGGCTACGGCGGAGGCCAAGGTGGCGGCGGTGACTACGGCGGCGGCGGTGGCGGCTATGGTGGCGGCGGCAGCTACGGCGGTGGCGGTGGCAACCAGGGCGGTGGCTTTGGCGGCGGTGGCCCCTCGCAGAACATCGACGACGACGAAATCCCGTTCTGAGGCCCCGGCCCGAACGAGATCGCACAAGAAAACACCCGGTGCTGTCCGCGCCGGGTGTTTTTCATTTCGCTCTTGATCAGGACAGGGGCCCGTTCCGCGCCGCCGCCTCAGCCGCGCTGGCGCAACGCCTCTTCCAGCACCGCCAGAACCTTGCCCTGCGGCACATCTGCCGTCACGAAGGCCGCGCCGATGCCACGGGCCAGAATGAACCGGAGCTGGCCGTCCACCACCTTTTTGTCCTGCCCCATCAGCGCCACGAGATCTGCAGCCGGGGGCAGATCGCCGGGAATATCCGCCAGATCGGTCTTCATCCCCATCACCTTGAGATGGGCGCGCACGCGGCTTGGGTCTTCCTGGCTGCACAGGCCGAGCTGCGCCGAGAGTTCAAAGGCCAGCGCGCAGCCGATCGCAACGCCTTCACCATGCATCAGCCGGTCGCTGTAGCCGGTCGCCGCCTCCAGTGCGTGGCAGAAGGTATGGCCGAGGTTCAGCAGCGCGCGATCCCCCTGCTCGGTCTCGTCGCGCACCACGATGTCGGCCTTCATCTGCACCGAACGGGCCACCGCCTCGACCCGCAGCGCCATGTCGCCCGCCGCCATCGCAGGCGCGTTGGTTTCGAGCCAGTCAAAGAATGCCGCATCCCCTAGCAGGCCGTATTTCACCACCTCGCCATAACCGGCGAGGAAATCCCGCGTGCTCAGGGTGCCCAAGACCGAGGTATCGGCCAGCACCATCGCCGGTTGGTGAAAGGCACCGATCAGGTTCTTGCCCTGGGGTGCGTTGATGCCAGTCTTGCCGCCCACCGAACTGTCCACCTGCGCCAGCAGCGAGGTCGGGATCTGCACGAATCGCACGCCACGGCGCAGGACCGCCGCGGCAAATCCAGCCAGATCCCCGATCACCCCGCCGCCAAAGGCGATCACGATATCGCCGCGCTCCACCTTCTGTTCCAGCAGCCATTCCACCGCGCGGGTGAACTGCGGCCAGCCCTTGGTGGCCTCGCCCGGCGGCAGTGCCAGGGCGTCCATTTCGATCCCCTCGGCGGCCAGCCCGGCCCGCAAACTGTCCAGATGCAGCGCGGCAACCGTCTCATCCGTGAGCACCGCCACTCTGGGGCGGGTCAGCAAGGGGGAAATGCGCTTGCCAGCCTCGACAATCAGCCCCGGGCCGATCACCACATCATAGGCCCGGTCCCCCAACGGCACATGAACGGTCTGTTCCATCACTCAAACTCCAGTACATCCGGCCGGCTCCGCAGTGCCTCCAGCACCCGGTCCACCATATTGTCGATCGAGACCTGACCATCGGAATGCACGGTCAGATCGGCCTGTGCGTAGACCGGCACCCGCGCGTGATAGAGGTCGGACAGGGTCTTGTAGGGATCGGCGGACCGCAACAGCGGCCGTGTATCGCGCCCCCTGACCCGTTTCCACAGCACCTCGAGATCGGCCTGCAGGCAGACAGACACGCCCGCTGCGCTCATCACGTCGCGGTTGCGCTCTGCCAGAAAAGCGCCGCCACCAGTGGAGAGCACGCCACATTCCTCCTGAAGCAGTCGGCAGATCACCTGGTGTTCCTTCTCGCGAAAGAAGGGCTCGCCATCACGGGCAAAGATCTCGGGGATCGACATGTTCGCCGCCGTCTCGATCTCGTGGTCGCTATCCAGAAACGGCACGTCCAGCCGGGCGGCCAGCGCGCGGCCGACAGCTGTCTTGCCCGCCCCCATCATGCCCACCAGCACGATGGTCTTTTTCAGCTTTCCCGGCACGCGACTTTCTGCCGTCGCATCGGTGATTTGGTCTTTTTCGCTCATTCTTCCGTGAATGACGTGATATTGCCGAAAAGGCCATATATAAAACTCGCAAAACAGGCAAAGAAGCAGGCACCGGGACCCCCATGGCACGTTTGGCAAAATACTTGGCTTTCCTCATTCTACTGGCAGCGATCGCATTGGTCGGCTATGCCTATGTCGGCCCCTGGTTCGGCGCGGATTTCTCGGCCCCGTCCGAGGAAGTGCGCAAGCCCGTGGTGCTTAATGCCGACTAGAATTGCTGCCCTGGCCCTCGGCGGTCTTTTGCTGACAGCCACGTCCGGTCTGGCCCGCGACCCGCTGGCCGCGATCGACTGGCTGAAGACCGCACCACCGGTGGCCAATATTCCCGACACATTGCTGCTTGAACCCCCGGTCGCACAGAGCGCCAACGGGCCGGAAATCACCGTGACTCCGCTGGAGCGGCTGCTCCCGCCGGTGGGGCTGGTGTCGCATGTGCGCACGGGCCTGCCGATCACCCTGTGGCAGGGCAGCCCGCCGGATCGGGTGTCGGATTTGATCCGCGAGGTCCCGGTCTCCGGCCTGCCAGCGATGCAGTCGCTGCTGATGACCCTCCTCCTGAGCGAGGCGCGCCCGCCGTTTCGCGATGCGGATCAGGTGCTGCTGGCCCGCCTCGACCGGCTGACCGAAATCGGCGCCACCGACCCGGCTCAGGCGCTGGTCCAGGAGGCCGGCCCCACTGCGACGGCGGCGCGGTTTGAGCGCTGGTTCGATGCGACGCTGCTGAATGGCGACGAGGACCGCAGCTGCGCTGCCCTCACCGCCGATCCCTACCTGAAGCAGGAGTATACCGCCCGCATCTTTTGTGCCGCCCGGCGCGGCGACTGGCCCACGGCGGCCCTGATGATGGAAACGGCGCATGCGCTGGACCTGCTGGATGGCGATCAGATAGCGCTTCTGGACCGGTTCCTCAATCCGGATCTCTATGAGGGCATGCCGCCCCTGCCGACGCCCTCTGCCCCCTCGCCGCTGGAATTTCGCATGTTCGAGGCCATCGGCGAGCCGATGCCCACCCGCGCCCTGCCGCGTGCCTTTGCCAGCGCCGATCTGCGCGACATCACCGGCTGGAAAGCGCAGCTTGAGGCCGCGGAACGCCTGACCCGAAGCCGGGCCATGAACCCGAACCAGCTGCTGGGCCTGTTCACCGAACGGCAACCAGCCGCCTCTGGCGGGATCTGGGACCGGGTGGCGGCGGTGCAGCGGTTTGACACGGCACTGGTCACCGGCAGCGCGGAGGCGGTCCAGAAGACCCTGCCCGCCCTGTGGGCCGCAGCGCGTGAGGCGGGGCTCGAAATTGCCTTGGCGGATCTCTTTGCACCACGACTGGCGCCGGTGGCGCTGGACGGCAAGGCGGCGCGCATCGCCTGGCGGTTGCGACTGCTGTCCTCGGAATATGAGAGCGCTGCCGCCACACCGCCGGACAGCAGCCGCCAGAGCCGCTTTCTCGCCTCGCTCGCGCAGGGCCAACCGGATGCGGATCTGGCCAGCAGCGCGCTGGAAAAGGCCATCGCCCGTGGCTTTGCCCCGGGGGCCCCGCTGCCGGCCGCGCAGAAGCTGCTGCTGGATCAGGGGCGCCTCGGCGAGTCGATCCTGGTGACCATGAAGAGTTTTGCCCATGCCGCGGATGGCAACCTTGAGGCGACGGTGTTGTCGCTCACCGCGTTTCGCCAGATGGGGCTTGAGGACACGGCCCGCCGGGCGGCGCTGCAACTGTTGCTGCTGCCGCGCGGCTAAAGGAGGCATCGACCGCTCATGCGCGCACCGGATCAGGACCTTCAGTGGATCTCGACCTTTCTCGATGCCCAGGCCGCAGAGCTGGGCGCGGCGCGCAATACGCTGCTCGCTTATGGGCGCGATCTGCGTGATCTGGTGCAATGGATGGCGGTCAGGCAACTGAGCTTTGCCAAGGTTCAGCAGAGCGACGTCGAGGCCTATCTGATCTCCTGCGATGCCGAGGGGCTGAGCCGCGCGACCCGCGCCCGACGCCTGTCGGCGATCAAGCAGATATACCGGTTTGCCTTTGAGGAGGGCTGGCGCGACAACAATCCCGCGCTTCAGATCAAGGGACCGGGACGGGCCAAATCGCTGCCCAAGACATTGGACATCGCCGAAGTCGACCGCCTGCTGGAGGCCGCCCGCAACAGCGGCCGGCGCGAGATTGATCGACAGCGCAATACCTGCCTGATGGAGCTTCTCTATGCGACCGGGATGCGGGTGAGCGAACTGGTGTCGCTGCCGGTCTCCGCCGCGCGCGGAGATCCCAATCTGCTGCTGATCCTGGGCAAGGGCGGCAAGGAACGAATGGTGCCCCTCTCCCCGCCTGCCCGCGCCGCCCTGTCAGAGTGGCTCACGAGCCGTGATGCGCATGAGGACCACCGCGCGGCACAGGGGCACAAGCCCTCTCGTTTCCTGTTTCCCTCCCGCAGCAAGGACGGGCATCTGACCCGTCACCGGTTCTACCTGCTTATCAAGGAACTGGCGGTTGCCGGCGGGGTCTCCCCCGACAAGGTCACACCGCACACGCTGCGCCATGCCTTTGCCACCCATCTGCTGGAAAACGGCGCCGATCTGCGCGCGATCCAGGCGCTGCTTGGACATGCGGATATCGCCACCACCGAGATCTACACCCATGTCCTCGATGCCCGCCTGGCCGAGTTGGTGCACCAGCATCACCCGCTGGCGCAGCAGCCCCCGGAGGAGGACTGACCTCCCCACCTGAGGCGCCGGACAGCGGGCCCTTGCCAGAGCGTCGGAACCTGCACGCCACCCGCCGGAGATTGCGCCCCGACAAGCCTTGATCCGGCGTCCTCCAGCCCCCATAACCATGAGAAATCGAAGGATCTTCAGGACCCCCAATGGACAGCACAACCTCCATGCTCGACAGCTCTTTCTGGATCACCGCCGGCGGCATCGTGATGCTGCTGGTTCTTTCCGGGTTCTTTTCCGGCTCTGAAACCGCGCTGACCGCCGCCTCGCGCGGAAAACTGCGCAGCCAGGCCGACAAGGGCTCGCGCGGGGCGGAGCGGGCGCTGCAAATCACCGAGGACAATGAACGGCTGATCGGGTCGGTTCTGCTGGGCAACAACCTCGTCAACATCCTCGCCGCATCGCTGGCAACCGCACTCTTTACCCGCCTCTTTGGCGAGAGCGGTGTTGCGCTTGCCACATTGGTGATGACGCTGCTGGTGCTGATCTTTGCCGAAGTCCTGCCCAAGACCTATGCGATCACCAACTCGGAGAAAGCCGCCGCCGCCGTCGCCCCTGTGATCGGAACGCTGGTGACCTTCCTTGCGCCCGTCGTCGGCGCGGTGCGCCTGCTGGTGCGCGGTGTGTTGCGGTTGTTCGGGGTGAAGATCGACCCGGACAGCCACATCATGGCGGTCCGCGAAGAGATCGTCGGCGCGCTTCAGATCGGCCATTCCGAAGGGGTGGTCGAGAAAGAGGACCGGGACCGCATTCTGGGCGCACTCGATCTCTCGGACCGGTTTGTCGAAGAGATCATGCTGCACCGGTCCAAGATCGAGATGATCGATGCCAGCGCCGACCCCGAAGCCATCCTGGAGCAATGTCTGACGTCCTCGCACACGCGCCTGCCGCTATACCAGGACGACCAGGAGAATATTATCGGCGTGGTGCATGCCAAGGACCTGCTGCGCAAGATGTATGCCAAGATCGGCGGTCCCGATGGCGATGCCTCTGCGCTGCGCGACTTCCGGATCACCGAGGTCAGCAAGCCGCCCTATTTCATTCCCGAAACCACGACGCTGGACGATCAGATGCGCCAGTTCCTGCGCATGCGGACGCATTTTGCGCTGGTGGTGGATGAATACGGATCGCTTCAGGGGCTGATCACACTCGAAGACATCCTCGAAGAGATCGTTGGCGAAATCACCGATGAGTTCGACCCGGCGGAAGAGAGCTTTGCCCACAAGACCGGCGACGGCAACTACATGGTTGAAGGCGCGACGACCATCCGCGACCTCAATCGCGCGATGGAATGGTCGCTGCCGGATGACGAGGCCAATACGGTCGCCGGGCTGGTCATCCACGAGGCACAGATGATTCCGACCGTCGGCCAGGTCTTCTCCTTCCACGGGTTCCGCTTTGAAGTGACCGCCCGCGAAGGCAACCGGGTGACAGGGCTGAAGATCCGTCCCCTGGACATTTAGACCCGCGTTCCGCTGATCCCTTGAAAAATGAGGTGTTTCGCTTCGGGCTTTGCCCGAAGCGACCAGCGCCGCGCGCGCCCCTGCGGGGCGCGCGCGGCGCTGGGCCCAACCGAAGACCTGGCGCAACAGCGGCAGGGCCTTTGGGCGGGAGCCTCCCCCGATCCGCTTGCCTCCGACATCTGCTGTCGCATTTTGACTGGACTACTGGGCAGAAGTGTCCAGAATGATGGGAAACGCGATCCTGACAGGGAGACAGACCCCATGAAAACCACCACTCGTGTGGCCGTGATCGGCGGCGGCGTCGTCGGCTGCTCCGTCCTCTATCACCTGACCAAGCTCGGCTGGTCCGACGTGATGCTGATTGAACGGTCCGAACTCACCTCCGGGTCCACCTGGCACGCCGCCGGGGGATTCCACACCCTGAACGGCGACACCAATATGGCAGCGCTGCAGGGCTATACCATCAAGCTCTACAAGGAGCTGGAAGAGATCACCGGCATGTCCTGTGGCTTGCACCACGTCGGCGGCGTCACCCTTGCGGACAACAAGGAACGCTTTGACATGCTCAAGGCGGAGCGCGCCAAGCATCGCTTCATGGGGCTTGAGACAGAGATCGTAAGCCCCGAGGAAATCGCAAAAATCGCGCCTGTCACCAATACCGCGGGCATTATCGGCGGGCTCTATGATCCGCTGGACGGGCACCTCGATCCCTCCGGCACCACCCATGCCTATGCCAAGGCCGCGCGCATGGGCGGCGCCACCATCGAGACGCACTGCAAGGTGATCGAAACCAACCAGCGCCCGGACGGCAGCTGGGACGTGGTCACCGAAAAGGGCACGATCCACGCCGAGCATATCGTCAACGCAGGCGGTCTCTGGGCCCGTGAGGTTGGTGCCATGGCCGGCATCTACTTCCCGCTGCACCCGATGGAACACCAGTATATTGTCACCGACGAAGTCCCGATGATCGCCGAGATCATCGACGGCGGCGGCGAGCACCCGCATGTGATGGACCCGGCGGGTGAAAGCTATCTGCGGCAAGAGGGCCGCGGCCTCTGTATCGGCTTCTACGAACAGCCCTGCCGTCCCTGGGCCGTCGACGGCACACCGTGGAATTTCGGCCATGAACTGTTGCCCGACGACTTTGACAAGATCGAAGACAGCATTGATTTTGCCTACAAACGCTTCCCGGCGCTGGCCGAGGCGGGGGTGAAATCGGTGATCCACGGCCCCTTCACCTTTGCCCCCGATGGCAACCCGCTGGTCGGCCCTGTGCCGGGCGTGCGCAACTATTGGTCCGCCTGTGCGGTCATGGCGGGCTTCAGCCAGGGCGGCGGCGTCGGGCTGATGCTGGCGCAATGGATGGTCGAGGGCGAATGCGAGCGCGACACCGCCGCGATGGACGTGGCCCGCTATGGCGACTGGATCACCCCGGGCTACACCCGCCCCAAAGTGATCGAGAACTATCAGAAACGCTTCTCCATCGCTTATCCGAACGAGGAGCTGCCCGCCGCGCGCCCCTTCCGCACGACGCCGATGTACGACATCTTTGATGGGCTGGGCGCGGTCTGGGGCCACTACTACGGCATGGAGATCCCGAACTACTTTGCCGCCGAAGGGGAAGCGCGATACGAGACCCCGTCCTTCCGCCGCTCCAATGCCTTTGAGGCCACCGCGCGCGAGGTGAAGACCGTGCGCGAAGCCGTTGGAATCAATGAAATTCACAACTTCGGCAAATACCGTGTCAGAGGCGCGGGCGCGCGCGCCTGGCTGGATCGCATCATGGCCGGACGCGTGCCGCAGCAGGGACGTCTCAGCCTGACCCCGATGCTGTCGCCCAAGGGACGCCTGATCGGGGATTTCACCATCTCCTGCCTGGCAGAGGATGACTTCCAGCTGACCGCCTCCTACGGCGCGCAGGCCTATCACATGCGCTGGTTCCTGCAGAACCTGGACGAGGGCGTCACCATCGACAACGTCTCCGATCAGGTGAACGGCTTCCAGATTGCGGGACCGCGCGCACGGGAGGTGCTGGCGGCTGTCACCCGCGATGCCACCGACCTGAAGTTCCTCGATGTGCGTCGGATGACGATCGGCATGGTGGACTGTGTGGTGCAGCGCGTCAGCTATACCGGCGATCTTGGCTATGAGATCTATTGCGACCTCGCCAGCCAACGCGCCCTGTGGTCAACGCTCTGGGCGGAGGGGCAAAGCCACGGCATGAAGCCCTTTGGCATGCGCGCGATGATGAGCCTGCGTCTGGACAAGTTCTTTGGCTCCTGGCTGTCGGAGTTCTCGCCCGATTACACGGCGGCGGAGACCGGGCTGGATCGCTTCATCTCCTTCAAGAAACCCGTTGATTTCATTGGCCGTTCCGCTGCCGAAGCTGAACGCGACACGGGACCCGAGCGCACCCTGTGCGCCTTTGAGGTGGATGCCGATGATGCCGATGTGGTCGCCTATGAGCCGATCTGGCTGGATGGCGCGGTGGTCGGGTTCTGCACCTCCGGGGGCTACAGCCACCACGCGCAGAAATCCATCGCACTGGGCTTTGTTCCCACAGATCGGGCGCAGGACGGATTGGAGGTCGAGATCGAAATCCTCGGCAAGACACATGCGGCCCGGCTGATTACCACGCCGCTGTTTGATGCCGATGGCGCCCGCATGCGGGGCCTGTAGCACGGCGAACGGCCTACGCTGTTGTCATTCGCGCGTCCCTCACGGGGCGCGCGTCGTTGTTTCGGCCACAGCGCTGCGCGCGCAAACAGGCGTTGCCAGCCCAGACCGGCCATGACCTCTTGGCAGCGCGTGGTATCCTGACCAGAATGACGCCAAGAAATCACCGTTGTGAAACAGGATATTGGGGCACGCCCATGCATGACCACATCGCCATCCTGCTGCTGGCCGCCGGGGCCGCGACCCGCATGCGAGGACGGGACAAGCTGCTGGAGGAGGTCGCCGGACAGCCGCTGCTTGCCCGGATGATCGCAAGAGCACAGGCAACCGGATACGAGGTTCTGGTCACCCTGCCCGACCTCGCCCATCCACGGGCGTTGCTGGCAAAGGACACCCATCGCGTGCCGGTTCCGGACGCCGCCGAGGGCATGGCCGCCTCCATCCGCGCCGGGGTGCGGGCGCTGCCGGAGTACATCACCGGCGTGATGATCCTGCCAGCCGATATGCCGGAACTGACCACCGCCGACCTGCGCAACATGGGAGAGGCGTTTGAGGCCTCGGGATCTGACCCGGAGGGCGCCATCTGCCGTGCCACCGGTCAAGATCAGGCCGGACACACAGTGCCCGGTCATCCGGTCCTGTTCCCGCGCCGCTGTTTCGACGCGCTGAAACAGCTCAGCGGAGACGCCGGCGCCCGGCACGTTCTGAACGGGGAACAGCTGCGCTCTGTCGCGCTTCCGGCAGCGCATGCGCTCACCGATCTGGATACCCCCGAAGCCTGGGACGCGTGGCGGCAACAGCACGACCGACGCTGACGACGGGGGGGGCTGCGCCTCAGTGCAGGATCATCTTTGCTTCGCGTTTTCTCAGCACCCGTCTGGCCGAGGGAAAGACCTCCTCCGGTTCCGCGTTCCGCAACTCCGGGAACAGCTCCAGGATTTCCGTGCGTTGCGCATTATCGAGCCCCCGCAACGACTGATCGGCGGGCTGAAAGCTCTCGGTCCAGGCGCCGTCGGAGAGCACCACCTCATGCTGTGCAAACATGAAGTGGATATAGGTCACCGCCGTGGTCTCGATCGCATCGATCCCGATGAGACCAGTGAGGTGTTTGGCGGCCACCAGAACCTCGCGGTCTTCGAAATAGAGCGCGGTCTTGTCATTGGCGACCAGCACCCGGTGGTTCGGACTGACCATCATGTCGCGTTCCGGCAGACCGTTGCCAAGCGCCCCCTGCCGGATCAGGATCGGCTGTAGATAGGACGCATGTGCAAGATCCTCCTTGCCCATGGCGTTGCGCCCGACCCAGCGGATCGCCTGGATGCCATTGTCGCGGGTAATGACACGGTCTCCGGCCCGCAGGTTTTCGACCGGGCGCTCTCCATTCGGGGTCGCAATCAAGGTGCCGGGCGTGAAACACGGGGTGACCCGTTTGCAGGATTGTGCCGGCGCGGCCTCGGTCGGTGATGTGGCGGATGTCTCGTCTTTGCGGCCCATTTTGTGCTCTCCTTCGCTCTTGCCCCCCCACAGGAGCTTTGGTCGTTCCGCAACAGGCCGCGACCTGTCCTGACAGCAACCTCTTGGTGGACCTCAGGAATACCGGAGCCCCGCACAGGACCATAGGCTAAAACACAGTTAAAACTTTCGACATTGGGGCTGAACGCCGGCGCCCGGCCGGAACGCCTGACCGCAGGCGACAGGATTGTTTCCCGATTGCCGCAGAGGCAGGCTGAACATTCGGCGCAGGAATGGCACGCATTTGGCTAAAATTTGCCACAATCTGTTCCGGCTTCAGATGAGGCCCGGGCCATTGTTTCCGGTTTCGAAACCGCACGGCTTCACGATGTTTTGGCGATAGCCTGCGCCATGCGCCGTCCCGACACGTCCGGTCAACGCGGGTTGTCTGAACAAACGCGACTTATGCACGGGATTGTTTCCGGACCGGGCCGCGCAACCCCAGTCTGAGCCCAGAATGACGCACAGGCGATTCGATTCGCCGCTCGGGGACAGGGGCGCATCAGGACGCGCTCCCCCTCTGCCATATCCCAGCTGTCGCAGCGTGCGCCCTATTCTCCGGTCCAGTCCGGCATGTCGGATTTCGACAGAAAGGCCCCGATACCGGCCTCCGCATCCCGTGCCATCATGTTCTCGGCCATGACGCGACCGGCGTAGGCATAGGCCTCGTCCAGCGACATTTCGGCCTGGGCGTAAAAGGCCCGCTTGCCGATCTTTACCGCAGCTGGCGATTTCTCCGCGATCCGGCGCGCCATGTCGGCAGCGGCCTGCGACAGCTGGTCGAGGGGCACCACACGGTTTATCAGGCCCATCTCGGCGGCCCGCGCCGCGGGAACAAAATCGCCGAGAAGCAGCATTTCCATCGCATGTTTGGCCGCAACATTGCGCGAAAGCGCCACCATGGGCGTCGAACAGAACAGGCCAATATTGACACCGGAGGTGGCAAAGCGCGCCTCCTCCGACGCAACCGCCAGATCGCAGCTTGCCACCAGTTGGCAGCCCGCAGCCGTGGCGATCCCCGACACCTCGGCGATGACCGGCTGGGGCAGCTCCACCAGCGTCTGCATCATGCGCGAACAGGTGGCAAAGAGATCCTGAAAATACTGAAATCCACCGTCCGAGGCCTCGCGCGCCGCGGTCATTTCCTTGAGGTTGTGGCCGGCACAAAAGTGATCTCCGGCGCCGCGCAGGATCACCGCCCGGACCGAGCGGTCCTGCGCAATCCCGTCCAGCTCCGCTTGCAGGGCGCAGAGCATGGCCTCGGACAGCGCATTGATACTGCGCGGCCGGTTCAGCGTCAGCGTGGTGACGCCGGCCTGATCCTGCCGTGTGACCAACGGGTCGATTGATTGATCCTCTGCCATGCGCCGCCTCCCGGTTTTCAGGGAGAGCCTAGTGCAGCCCCCGGCATGCGCCAAGGGGGAGGATGGATCATCCCAGATCAAACGCTGCGCACACCTCATCCCGCATGCGTGGCCCCGTCGCAACGGTCAACCGCCCCTCCGAGATCACCGGCGCATAATCGCGTCCGTCCACAAGCTGCGCGTATCCGCCAGCCTCCTGCACCGCCAGCACACCTGCGGCGTGATCCCAGCAATGAAGCCCCTCGGTCTGGATGAAATCCGCGTCGCCCTGCGCCATCATCCGGTATTCATGACACGAACAGCACAGCGCATTGACCCGGCGCGCGGCGATCATGCCCTGAACAAGGCGGGGCTGCTCGGCTGTCGGGAACAGGTAATGCGGCAAGAACCCGGTCGCCTCCGCAAAGGGACGCTCCGCTGCGACCTGCAGCCGCTCCGGCGCCCGATCCGGTGCTGCAAACCAGCTGCCGCCCCCGAGGCTTGCCTGCACCCAATCGTCCATGACCGGATCATAGAGCAGACCAAACACCGTCCGGCCCCGGACGACAACCGCGAGGATCACGCCAAAGGTCGCAAGCCCATTGGCAAAGTTCCAGGTGCCGTCGATCGGGTCCAGGATCACCGCAACCTCCGCCTGCGGCAGCCGGGCCAGCGTGGCCGGATCGGCGCTGACCGCTTCCTCACCGATCACCACGGCGCCCGGCAGGATGTCCGCCACGCGCCGCGTCATGTGCCGTTCAGCTGCCACATCCGCCTCGGTGACCAGGTCGATGGCGGAGGATTTCTCTGTAATTGCTGCGGCGGAGAGATTGCGGAAACGGGGCATGATCTCTGCCTGCGCGGCCGCACGAACCATGGCAATCAACGCATCCTCGGTGTTCTGATCCAGCCGCATCACCGGTTTCTCCTCTGCCTGCAGTCACCTGCCCTCCTACCCCGTTGCCGAACAAAACTCACGCGCAAGCGGCGCGCTGCTCCATGAAATTTTCACGACAGCAGGTCGGAGAATGGCGCGTTTGACCTTTCGCCGTGCTCTCTGCGGTCCTAACACTGGGGCGCAACCGCATTGGTGCAACGGCACGAGGAGAGACCCGATGAAAGTCAACGGCACGCACTACCGCTCGCTCTGGTGGGATGCGCAGAAAGGGGCGCTGCAGATCATCGATCAACGCTGGCTGCCCCATGACTTCCGCATTCAGCAGCTGGACACGCTGGCGGATTATGCCACTGCGATCACCGACATGCATGTTCGTGGGGCGCCGCTCATCGGGGCGACGGCGGCCTATGGCATGGCGCTGGCAATGGCGCAGGACAGTTCCGACGCCGCCCTCGCCCGCGCCTGGGAGCTGTTGCATGCCACCCGCCCCACCGCCATCAATCTCCGCTGGGCGCTCGATCGCTGCCGCGCGGCGCTCGTGCCGCTGGAGCCGGGCGCGCGGGCCGACGCCGCGCTCCGCCTCGCCCATGAGATCGCGGACGAGGATGTGGAGATCAACCGGCGCATCGGCGAACACGGCCTTGCCCTGATCCGGGAGATCGCCGCGCAGAAGGCTGACGGCGCGCCGGTGCAGATCCTGACCCATTGCAACGCCGGCTGGATCGCCACCGTGGACTGGGGCACTGCCACCAGCCCGATGTATCAGGCCCATGACGCGGGCCTGCCGCTGCATGTCTGGGTGGACGAGACCCGGCCGCGCAACCAGGGCGCGCTGACCGCCTGGGAGCTGGGCAGCCACGGCATCTCGCACAGCTACATCACCGACAATGCCGGCGGGCATCTGATGCAGCATGGTCAGGTCGATCTGGTCATCACCGGCACCGACCGCACCACCCGCCAGGGCGATGTCTGCAACAAGATCGGCACTTATCTGAAGGCGCTGGCGGCCAAGGACAACGGTGTACCCTTCTACGTCGCCCTGCCCTCGCCCACCATCGACTGGACCGTCACCGATGGCATCGGTGACATTCCGATCGAAGAACGTCCCGGCCAGGAGGTGACCCATGTCCAGGGCAGCGACACCAGCGGGCGGATCAGTCCGGTTCGGGTGACGCCAGAAGGCACCCCCGCAGGCAACCCCGCCTTTGATGTCACGCCGCACCGGCTTGTGACCGGCCTCATCACCGAACGCGGCATCTGCGAGGCCAGCGCCGAGGGTCTGGCGGGCTTGTTCCCGGATCTGGCGGGCTGAGCCAACGGTCAAGACCAAACAGGAGACAGGGCGCTGCGCGCGCCCGTTTTCATGCCGATCAACGATGTGACAAGAAAGGGACGATCCGCTCAACCGAGCCGGGTCTTGTGCCAAAAAACCAATCGTGGGGGTTATGGCGGAGAGACAGGGATTCGAACCCTGGAGACGGTTTCCCGCCTACACACTTTCCAGGCGTGCGCCTTCGACCACTCGGCCACCTCTCCGTGGGGCGCATATCTGATGTATTTCGGGAGGGATTGCAATAGGCTTTGCGAGAAAAAGATCAGTTTTTTTCGCGACCTCCCATTTCGGCCTAACCACCTGTGAATATGGTATGAATCGCCCCTTCAAAACGGGGCATGTGGAACCGGTGTGGCGGTCTTCTGCCCGCCCGCATGGCCGTCGGGAGCCCCGGACGACAAACGCCGACACGAGGGTCGCGGCGGCGTCATAGGTGCAAGGGCCCCGGGGGCTGTGATCGCCTTAGCGGTCCGCCTCCCCCTCTGCGCCGTCATCCGGTGAGAGATCCGTCAGATCGGGCTGTGGCGGGGCGCTCTGTGCTGCCCGCGCGTCATCCTGAGACGTGACTGCGTCCTCCGGCGCGGTGTCCGCGCTTGCAGCCTCGCCCTTCAGGGCTTCGGGGTTGCGAATCCAGATGTCACGCTGGGCAAACGGGATCTCGATGCCCGCCTCGTCAAAGCGTTTGGCAATCTCGTAGTTCATGTCGGATTTCACCGACAACACCCAGTTCACATCGCGCAGGATGGCACGGATCTCGAAATCGAGACTGTCGGCGCCGAACCCCTGGAAGACCACGGCAGGCGCCGGGTTCATCAGCACCATCGGATGCGATTTGGCGACATCCATCAGGATTTCCTCGATCTTGCGCGGATCGGTGCCATAGGCCACGCCCACTGGCACGATCACCCGGCCCACGGTATTGCCGCGGGTGTAGTTGGTGACGGTTCCGGAAATCAGGTCGGAGTTCGGCACGATCACATCGGTGCGGTCAAAGGTCTCGATCCGGGTCGAGCGCACCGAGATATCGCGCACATAGCCCATCAGGCCGCCGACCTCGATCCAGTCGCCCTTGGAGACCGGACGTTCGATCAGCAGGATGATGCCGGAGACAAAGTTGGACACGATGGTCTGCAGGCCAAAGCCGATCCCGACCGACAGCGCACCGGCCACGATCGCCAGAGACGACAGGTCCAGCCCGGCCGTCGACACCGCGATCAGCGCCGCGAGGAAAATGCCGATATAGCCGACCCCCGAGACGATCGCATTCTGCCCGCCCGGGTCGATCTTGGTCTTTGGCAGCAGCGAGGAGCGCAGGCTGCCCTGCAACAGGCGGGTCAGCACATAGCCGGCCGCAAAAACCACCACAAAGGTCAGGAAGATCGTGGGCGAGATCTTGGTATCGCCGATATTGAACCCTTCGAGGAAGCGGGACCAGAGCTCGGTCAGGTCCGACGTGCGGGCGCCCCAGATCAGGGCCAGGAACGGCAGGGAGACAAGCGCGAGCACAAATCCCGTCATCACCGCAAAGAGCGAATCCTCGGCGCCCTGCCCGTCGCGGGTCAGCCAGCCATAGATGTCGGACAGGAAGCGCTGCACCACCATGAGGGTGGTAACCAGCGCCAGCGTCAGGATGACCGGATAGATGATGGCGATCGCCGCGTTGATATAGCCAAAGGCACCGACCACCGGAGCCACCACCGCCAGCACAAACACCAGGCGCCGCAATACGGACATGGCCCGGCTGGCCCCGGCAGCAATCGCGCCTTCGTCGTCGTCCCCTGCCGTATCGGGGTCCTGCCGGCGCTGCTTGGCGCGAATTCGGTTCAGCCGCAGCAGCAGCAAGGAGGCCAGCAGGATCAGCGGCCAGCTGAGCACCGCAAAGGTGCCATCGTCGAAATTCTCGATCACATCGAGACGATCCAGCATCAATTGCAGCACCAGCACAAAGGCCAGCGAGGCCATCAAGACCCGCACCTGCCCCTGGGATCTGGGTTCAAAGGGGATCAGCTCATTGGTGATCTGATAGACATACAAACGCTCCCCCAGCCAGTGGGAGGCGAAGAGCAGGAACGACCACAGCGGCACATCATCCAGCAGCAGCGTGCCCCGCACGCCGAGGATGCCCGACAGATCGATCGCCCGCACCAGAAGAACGGTGCCGATGTAGGGCAGCAGGACCTGCAACAGCGACACAATGAAACGCCAGACCCCGGTGCCCTTGCCGCCCAGCTCGCGCAGATAGGCGCCGGCGCGCTTGGCCCAATGCCGCCCCCGTCCCAGCAGCAGCAGCGCGGCCGCACTCAGCAAAAGCAGCAGCGGCAACCGCGACCGAATGCTCTCCCGGGTGGTGGCATTGGCAAGGAGACCTGCGGTTTCGTTCCAGAAGGCCGCCAGCACATTGGCTGTGTCAGTTGCCGCGGATGGCCAGTTCTCCGGGTTGAGCGGCATCGGCGCCCGTTCCAGCAACTTGCGCGTTGCGCGGTCACGGATCAGCTTATCAATTTCGGAGATCAACCCCTGGGCGCGGCTGTAGCCGAGATCGGCCAAGACCTGCGGCGCGGTCAGATTCGCCAGCTGGCTCTGCAGCTCGTCGCGCAGGGTGGCGATGTTGTCCGGTTCGCTGCTGCCCTCTTCGGGCGCGGGGCCAAGCGCCTCGATCTGGGCGCGCAGCGTCTTGATGCGATCGGCATTCTGGCTGCCGGCATCGAGGAACTGTTGCCGGTACTCGGTCAATTCAAGGCGCAGCGATTCCAGCGCCCCGTTGGAGGCGCGCTTGGCGTCCAGCACGCGTTCGGCCCGGTTCGCCGTGCGTTGCCAGGTTTCGTAATATTCGCCAAGCGGACCGGACAGGTTCGATTGTGCCAGATTGCGCGCCTGGGACAGCCCCGCCTCCGTGTGGGGCGCGGCGGAATCGGACGGCGCGTCAGCGGCTGCGGGCGCGGCGGTGGATTCGGTCGTCTGCGCCGAAACCGCCATCGGAAATAGCAAACAGGTCAGCCCGAGAAGGCCGACCTGGAAGAGTGTTTTCATACGGGTCATTGGGATCAGGCGTCCTCGAACACACCCGGGATCGAGGCGGGCGCGTGTGTCATCCATTCGGGCACCGGCAACCCCTTGTCCCTGAGGAAGTCGGGATTGAACAGTTTTGACTGATAGCGCGTGCCATAGTCACACAGGATGGTGACGATCGTATGACCCGGCCCCAATTCGCGGGCAAGCCGCACCGCACCGGCGATATTGATGGCCGAGGATCCGCCAAGCACCAGACCTTCTTCATGCAGCAGGTCAAACACAAAGGGCAGCGCCTCGGCATCTGGCACCTGGTAGTTGTAATCCGGGGTGAACCCTTCGAGGTTCTTGGTGATCCGCCCCTGTCCGATCCCCTCGGTGATGGAGGAGCCTTCGGATTTCAGCTCGCCAGTGGCGTAATAGGAATAGAGCGCAGCGCCATTGGGGTCGGCCAGGCCGATCTTGACGCCCTTGGGTTGCAGCACCTCGGCCACCCCCGCCAATGTCCCGCCAGAGCCGACGGCACAGATGAACCCGTCAACCTTGCCGCCGGTCTGATCCCAGATCTCGGGGCCGGTGGTTTCGACATGGGCCTGACGATTGGCCACATTGTCGAACTGGTTGGCCCAGATCGCGCCATTGGGTTCGGTCTTGGCCAGCTCCGCCGCCAGACGTTCCGAATAGCGCACATAGTTGTTGGGGTTCTTGTAGGGCGCTGCGGGCACCTGAACCAGTTGCGCACCAGCGAGGCGCAGCATGTCCTTCTTTTCTTCGGACTGGGTCTCGGGGATGACGATCACCGTCTTGAAGCCCATAGAGGCCCCGACCAGCGCCAAACCGATACCGGTGTTGCCAGCGGTGCCCTCGACAATGGTGCCGCCGGGTTTCAGGTCGCCCCGGGCGATCGCATCCTTGATGATATAGAGCGCGGCCCGGTCCTTGACTGATTGGCCCGGGTTCATGAACTCGGCCTTCCCGAGGATTTCGCAGCCGGTTTCTTCGCTGACTTTGTTCAGCCGGATCAGCGGGGTATGGCCGACCGCATCGGCCAGATCACGTGCAATGCGCATGGAGGTCCCTTTCACTCGTTCCCCATTGATGTAGCCGGGGGTCCACACGATCACAAGGGTGCGCGCACCCGCTCGGCGGTCTCGATGCGATGTCAGCAGAATTCAGCGCGGAGACGGTCCCTGTGACGCGCCAGCCAGAGCGCCGCTGTCACCAAAGGCATGTCCTGAAAAGTACAATCGTCCACGCCTGCCATCAATTCTTGGAACGAGATGACTTTACTGCGAATATCCTCCCCTTCGCTCGGCACGCCGCCACCGCCTTCGATCACGGAGAGGTCGGCGAGGCCGCAGAAGATGTGGATGTATTCGCCCGACGAACCGCTGGAGGGGTAGAGACTGCCGACTCGCTCCAGGTGCGGCACGTCCAGCCCGGCTTCTTCCTTGGCTTCACGCCGGGCGGCCTGCTCGGGTGTCTCGCCGGGATCGATCAGCCCCGCGGGCGGCTCCCAGGTCCAGGGCGCGGCTTCTCCGGCGATATAGATCGCCGCCCGGAATTGTTCGATCAACAGGACGCAATCACGCGCGGGATCATAGGGCAGCAGCACCGCCGCCTCGCCGACCAGCGCCACGCCGCGGTTCATCACCGGCCCCATGCTGCCATCGAACTTGCGATGTTGCAGGTCCATCTCTTCCATGGCGAAGAAATTCACGTACTCCCGCTTGTGGGCATGCACGACCACGTCGCGCGCCAGATCATGTGCTGGGTCGGCAGGACGCGTCCGCGCGGCACACCAGGCCGTAGCACGACGGCGCATCGGCGCCAGCGATTTGGTCATCTCCTCTGCGGGTTTGCGGGAGTGATAGGCCATGATCTCTGCCGCCATCCGCGCTGCAATCGCGTCCCACTCCTGCGCCCATTCGGCCAGTGACACCGGCGTCCCGTCCTCCGGCGCATCATCGCGAAACGCGACCACCTCGCACGTGCCGGTATCTGTCTCTGCCGCCAGACTGGTGGCGCCCTGCCCGAAACAGCGGTGATAATAGGTCAAGGCCGCACGCTGCGGTTCGGTGAGGCCGCGCAGACAGAGGCCATCGCAACGGTCGCCCCCCTGCCGCACCAGCGCGGGGTGCGCGGCAGGCCCGCACAACATCAGCCGATGGTCCGGCAGGGTCGCCGGGACCGCATCAATATCCCCAGCCCCCGCGCCCAGCACGGCCTCTCTCACCTCCGGCAGGCACAGCGCCCCGGCAACAAACACATCCATCCGGATCAAACCTCTCAAAAAATGTCTATTTCCAACGTTTTGCAGACACGTCGACGATCACTCCGACCAATGCGCCGCCAATCACCAGGGTGACCAGAACCGTCGGAACGGCCATGATGAAGAAATACTCCAGACCGATGGTGAAAATCGCAGCCAGCGCTTCGAACGGATCGTCATACACATGCCGGTGCGCGAGGCGGAACATTTCGACCGCCCCTTGCAGGAACAGCGCCAGCAGGACAAGGACCGCCATGCCGGTCAGCCCGTTGTTGACCCCTGGGACAAATCCGCGACCGGCACGCGGGCCAATGATCTTCCAGCCGACAACCGCAGCCAACGCCATGTTCACATGGGTAAAATAGCCAAAGTCGGTGTTCTCCGGCATCAATGGCATGATCTGTCCGGAAACCACAAAGGCCAAGGCCGCAAGGGCAAGGGCTGCCACAAGGCGCGCTGCGGTGGGCATGTTTTCTCTCGTCCTGCACGTCTGCTCGAATGCGGCCACGGTAGGCGCAGCACGGCGACAAATCCAGAGCCGATGGCGCCTTTTCCGCAAACTAGCCGCAGGTTGGGCGCATCCGCATCACGGATCGCGCCTTAATCTGACCCTCTGCTGTCATGATAGGCTTGCAAGGCCCGCTCACGTCCAGCCTTCAGGTCGACCATCGCAGTGGCCCGCGGCATCCCGGGCTGCAACTCCCAACTGATTGGCGTTGCCGCAAAGAAATCCTTCGCGGTCTGGGGCGGGTTCGACTGCCCCTCCGCCAACCAGCTGCGCACATAGTGCCCTTTGGGGTCGAATTTCTCCAACTGGCCGTCTGGGTTGAAAATCCGAAAGAAAGGCGCGGCATCCGGCCCCGATCCGGCCACCCATTGCCAGCCCATAGCATTGGAGGCAGGATCCCAGTCCACCAAACAGTCCTCAAACCACTGCATCCCGAATTTCCAATGGATCATCAGATGTTTGGTGAGGAAACTTGCCACAATCATCCGGGCGCGATTGTGCATTTTTCCGGTGACATAGAGCTCTCGCATTGCGGCATCGACAAAATCATAGCCCGTTTGACCTTGCTGCCAGCGCAAGAGCGCCTCGCCCGGGTCGTCTTGCCATGGAAAGCCGTCCCATTCCTCGCGCCAGTTGCGGGTCAGGATATGCGGCGAGTGATACATCAGGTGATAGGCAAACTCGCGCCAGACCACCTCTTTCAGGAAGTGTTCTGCGCCTTGTTTGCCGTTTCGCATCGCCTGCGCGCCCAGATGCCACATCCGGTGCGGGCTGATTTCGCCCCAAGCGAGGTTTTCCGACAGTTCTGACGTGGCCGCGCGCCCCGGAAAGTCCCGGTCCGCCTTATAGGTGGCGACCCGCTCCTCAAGGAAACAGTCCAGCTGCTCCAGCGCCGCGTCCTCACCCACCCGGCAATATCCTGCGACGATCTCAGCACCGCGACGCATTGCGGCACTCATCTTGTAATCTGCAAGCTTGTCCGTCGCGGGCCAAGCATCCGGCTTTGGCAGGTTTGCGGGCGCATCAATCAGACCCTCGACCTCGCGGTCGCGCACGGCTTTCCAGAACGGCGTGTAGACCTTATACATGCCGCCGTCTTTGGTCTCGACCGTCCAGGGTTCGAACATCAGCCGCCCCCCGGTGGATTTCACCGCAATATCAGTGGCTTTGAGTTGTTCCTTGATCTCGGTGTCGCGTTTGATCCCCTCAGGATCATAGAGCCGGGACCAGACCACATGACCGGCTCCGCTCTCTTTGATGACCTCGCGCAACACCGCAAGCGCGTCCCCCTTTCGCAGGGTCAATCGACTGCCGTTCCCCTCGAGCGTTTTTGCAAAATGCTCAAGCCCAAGCCTCAGCCGAAACTTTGGAGCCGCGCCCAAGGCCTCGTCTTGAGGGTCGTGGATATAAAGCGGAATGATCGGTCCGCCCGTCTCCAGTGCCGCCGTCAGGGCCGGATTGTCACGCAGGCGCAGGTCGCGCCTGATCCACCAGATCACCGGTCGGATGTCAGCCATGGTCAGTCATAGTCCTTGCTCAATCAGATGTTACAGGACGCGATCTAGGGCCTCGATCAGCGCTGTCACCTCCGATTGATCGGTATAATGGGTGAAACTCAGCCGCAGCACGCCTTCGGACGGGTCCACCCCCATCGCATTGAGCGCACGCACCGCATAGAAATCACCGCCGCCGGCCATGATACCCAGCTCTGCCAGTTGTTTTGCCACCGGCTCTGCCGCACGCCCCAGCGCAAGCGCCACGGTTGGTGCGCGGTCCTCAGCCGCCGAAGGGCCAAGCAGCCGGATGTCGTTGCGATCCTTCACGGCGTCCAGAAGCGGTTGCAACAGGGCAATTTCGCGCTGCCGCATCAGGTCGTGCACAAAGGCCCCCATGGCTGCGCCCTTGGTTTCCGTCGCACCGTGATGGGCGGCGAGTGCTTCGAAATAGTCGACCATCCCGGCACAGGCGGCGACCTGCGCGTGATCCGGTCCTGCCGGGGTAAAACGCTTGTAGGGCACATCCGCGTTGAAATAATGCGCCTGATTGGGCAGCAGCTCTGCGAGCGCCGGGTTGATGACCATGATCCCCTGATGCGGGCCATAGGTTTTATAAGCTGAAAACAGGTAGATATCTGGCCCCAGCTCCCCCACATTGGGCAGGCCATGGGGCGCGTAAGAGACCCCGTCGACACAGACAAAGGCCCCGGCGGCATGCGCCAGCGCGGTGATTTCGGTCACCGGATTGATCTCGCCCACCACGTTGGAACAATGCGGGAAACAGACCAGACGGACGCTTTCATCCAGCAACGGCTCCAGCGTGGTTGGGTCAAGATGACCCGTCGCCGGATCAATCTGCCATTCCAGCACCTCGATGCCCTCGTCCGCCAGACGCCGCCAGGGGCCGGTGTTGGCCTCGTGATCCTGATTGGTGACGATGATCTTCTCGCCCGGTTTCAGAAACTTGCGAAAGGCCTGCGCCAGAACATAGGTGTTCTGGGTGGTCGAGGGACCAAAGCTCACATCCTGGGCGCCCACACCAAGAAGTGCCGCCAGACGGCTGCGCGCTTCGTCCATCTCGGCCCCCGCAACCTGCGAGGCTGCATAGGGCGCGTAGGGCTGGACCTTGTGTTCTGTATAAAACCGAAACAAGCGGTCGATCACCTGACGGCAGGTATAGGACCCGCCTGCGTTTTCAAAAAAGGCCTGGCCTTGCAGGGCGGCCTGCTCAAAAGCTGGAAACTGTTTGCGGACAAAATCGATATCCATGGCGCGGCGCGTGCTCCCTTTGCGGATCAATGGCAGGAACAGTGCAATTTCGCGCCACAAGATCAAGCCCGGAAACGCCCCGTCGCGACGCCAGGACGCGCCGGGGCTGCGTGTCACGCAGGTGTCAGCCGCCTTAGCCGTTCACATCGACCACAACGCGCCCCTTGACCTGCCCGGCAAGAATATCCGCGCCCAATTGCGGCAGATCTGCTAGCGTCGCGGGGTGCACCATCGCGTCGAGCTTGTCCATCGGCAGATCCGAGGCAATCCGCTGCCATGCCCGCTGGCGGTTTTCAAACGGTTGCATCACGGAATCGATGCCCAAAAGGTTCACGCCGCGCAGCAGGAACGGGATCACGGTTGCCGGAAGCGCCGCGCCGCCCGCCAGCCCCACCGCCGCAACAGAGGCGCCGTATTTCATCTGGCCCAGCACTCGCGCCAGCATGTCGCCGCCAACGGCATCGACACAGCCTGCCCAGGTCTCGCTTTCCAGCGGGCGTTTGACGGTCTCGTTCAGATCCGCGCGCGGCACGATCTGCGTCGCGCCAAGGCTCTTGAGGTAGTCCGTCGTCTCTGGCCGCCCGGTGACCGCTGCCACCTCATAGCCCAGATGCGCAAGGATTGCGGTCGCCACCGATCCGACACCGCCCGCAGCCCCCGTGACCAGCACCGGGCCGTTCCCCGGTTTCAGACCGTGATCTTCCAGCGCCATCACCGCCAGCATTGCGGTAAAACCAGCCGTTCCCACCGCCATGGCCTGGCGCGCCGTGATCCCATCCGGCAGTGGCACTAGCCAATCCGCCTTGACCCGCGCCTTTTGCGCATATCCGCCCCAATGGGCCTCGCCCACGCGCCAACCGGTCAGCACCACCTTGTCGCCGGGTTTGTAGCGATCATCCGATGATGCCTCGATGGTGCCTGCAAAATCGATCCCCGGCACATGCGGATAATTGCGCACCAAACCGCCGCCCTTGGCGCTGAGGCAGAGGCCGTCCTTGTAATTCACGGTGGAATACTCAACCGCAACGGTGACCTCAGCCTCGGGCAACTGATCCTCGTTCAGCTCTTCAATGGCCGCAGAGGCCTTGCCGCTGTCTGCGTCTTTCGTCATCACCAGTGCTTTGAACATGTTGATCTCTCCCGTTAATTCCAAAATGTCTCGTGGACGGTCGCCTCGCGCATGCCGTCCGGTGTCTCGACCTCGACGCGAGAGCCCGCGTCCCAATGGGTCATCTTCACCATGCCGATGGCGACATTGGTGGTATGATCCGGCGACCATGTGGCCGAGGACACCCGCCCCACCCGGCGTCCATTGGCATAGAGCGGCCAGAAGCGATCACAGGGCGGCACCGCGTCGCCCGCAATGGCGATGGGGCGGATCTGCTGCACCGGGCCTTCCTTAGCGACCCGCAACAGGGCGTCACGACCAATACAGCCGATGGCCGTGTGGGTGTTGCAGAAACGGCCCAGCCCGCATTCATGCGGCGTGTTGTCGTCGGTCATGTCGTTGCCATAGCTCAGCAAGCCACTTTCGATCCGCTCGATCAGGTTCGGACAGCCTGCCCGCACCTCCAGATCCGCGCCCGCCTCAAACAGGCGGGACCAAAGCGGCATGCCGATGTCGCTGCCTTCGACATAGATCTCGAACCCGCCCTGTTTCGAGTAGCCCGAACGCGCCACCACCAGGTCGCGCCCCTCGAACTGGTAGACACCAAAGCGAAAGAACCGGATCGCGCGCACGGTCTCGCCAAAGACGCGTGCCATCAGATCCTCGGCCTTCGGTCCCTGTATGGCCAGTGGCGAGACGTCCGGCTCATCCACCAGCACATCCAGCCGCCAGCCATTGGCGATGCCCTTGACCCAATAGAGGAGATCACTGTCGGCAATGGAAATCCACCAGCGGTCCTCGGCCAGTTTCACCGCCACCGGATCATTCAGCATGCCGCCGGTTTCATCCACGATGGGCACATAGTAGCACTGACCGGGCATCATGCCGCGCAGATCCCGTGGGGTCAGCATTTGCATCAAGCGCCCCGCATCGGGGCCGCGCAGCTCCACCTGCCGCTCGCAGGCCACGTCCCAGACCTGCACATGGCGTTTGAGGTGGTGATAATCCGCCTCAACGCTCTCGAACACGGTCGGAAGCAGCATGTGATTATAGACCGTGTAGCCTTTCACACCTGCGGCCTCGACCCCGTCGGAAAACGGGGTGCGGCGCAGGCGGCGGGACAGGGAGATATTGGGTTGAATAACGGCCATGGCGATCCCTTTCATGGCACGAGTGCGGGGATGAGCGGCGCGCCAGTCTGGCCGCCGCCCGGTGTCACCTTAGCGCGGGCCTTTCCAGTCGATCTGGCAGATCTCGGCCGAGCGCCCGTCGAAATCCCACACCCGGCCAAAGGCGCGCACGCGGCCCTTGGTGGCGGTGGCGACGGTGATGTCCGGGCCCATCCAATACTCGGTGTTGGTAACCACGATGTCCTGCTCGCTGTCAGCCCCGCCCACCGGCACAACCTCACCATGGATCTGCTTGCCCACGATCAGGCGGCGGGTCTTGCCTTCGGTTTCAAACAGCACCGGCGCGCGCTCCGCACCGAGGAATTCGCTCACCAATACCTTGAAGAGCCCCGTGGTTCCCCTTGCTTTTCCAGAGAAAATGTCGATCAGACCATCATAGGCCTCTTCGCTTGCGCGCTCGTCGATATAGGCTGCCGCCTTCCAGTTGCCGCGCGCCATCAATCCCGGAATTTCCAGGATCAGCCCGACATTCAGACCAGACAGATCGGCGTCGCCATAGTGCCCTTCATCGATGCGCACGCCCGCCCAGGCCTGACAGTAACCTTCGGTGGGCGGATGCTTGCCCAGCGACACCACGCAGGGGCAAAAGACCGTACAGTTGCAGTTCAGGATCAGCTCGCCCTTGATCGCCCAAGGCATGAGCTCGGGCGCCGATGCGACTTGCGGATTCGCCATGTGATTTTCCTCCCAATTCAAACAGATGTCACAAGAAGCCAAAGTCCCGACGCGCAGAGGACAACGCCCATCGGACGGGTCAGCCAGCGCCCGATCTCGGGCAGTTTTTCCAGAACCATAAAAACCGTCGCCAGCCCCATAAAGGCGAGGTTCATGACCCCACCGACAAAGGCCAGGAGCATCAGCGCCCAGCAGCATCCCAAACAGACCGCACCGAGGCGCAAACCGTTGCGCAATGGGCCCTCCTCCCAATGCTGCATAAAGAACACCAGCGGGCGGCGGCATTTGGACAGACAGGCGTCTTTGAGCGGCGTGAACTGATAGCCCCCCGCAATCAACAGGAGCGCCGCGGACAGCAAGGACGAACGGCTGTCGCCAAAAACGCTGACCATACCCACATGGACAAGCGCCAGTTGCAGCGCGGCTGCCAGCAGCGAAAATCCGATCCAGACCATCAGATAGCCAAGAACCAGATCCCCAAACCGGGTGCCCTCCGCCGATTGGCTCAGATCATCATAGGTGGCAAAGGCCGGCAGCGCCGTGGGCGCCATCATCGCCGCCGACATCAACACCCACATCAGCACCATCTTGCCTGCGCCTGCCGCATCCGGCGTCATGGTACACAGCGACACCCAGAATTCCGCACCATAAAGCACCCCCGCATCGCGCATCTCCGCGGGCACCGACATGGCAAACAACGCCCCCCAGGCCAGCAGAATGCCGCCAAAGAGCAAGAGCCAATGCAGGCCGCTCATCTGGCGAATACTCTCTGTCAGGCGCGTTTTCAGCATGGTGTTTGCGATGACCTCCCCGTATCGCTGCGACTCGATAGCTCTTGTGAATCAAATGTCAGACTTTTAAATGTCTGACAAATGGAATTTCCCGACACCCCATCTGACGTGAGGGCAAACCGTTTTGAAGATCGACCCAAACAGTACCGCAGATCTCTCTGCCCAGATTGCCACGGCCATTCGTGATGCCATCGTTGCAGGCGATCTGATCGTCGACGAACGCCTGCCCTCGGAATCGGAATTGGCCGAGCAATTTCAGGTGTCTCGCGCAACCGTGCGGGAAGGTTTGAAACGCCTCGCCGCGCAATCCCTGATCCGCACCCAACGCGGCGCAACCGGGGGGGCCTTCGTCAACCGTCTCAGTTTCGAGGACGCCTACAGCCAGCAGATCACCACCTCGACGCTGCTTCTGAGCATGAACGCGGTGAGTTTCGACACCGCCTGCGAGGCCCGATATGCGCTGGAACGAGCCTGCGCGCCGCTTTCGGCCAGCCGCCGTACCGCCGATCAGCTTGCGACCATGCGGGCAGAGATCTTTCGGCAGGGCCAACCCGGCCTCACGGATGAGGCCTTTTGTGCGTCAGATGTGGCCTTTCATCGCGCGTTGGTGGATGGGGCGCATAATCCGGTGCTGTCCTATCAACTTGCCGGGGCCGTGGAGGCGATGCAGCCGCTGATGAACATGATCACCTTCACGGCGCGGGATCGCGCCACCATCCTTGCGCTGCACACCAGCATCACCGATGCCATCGAAGCCGGCAAGGGAGACGCAGCCGTCGCGGGCCTCAGCGCGCTGGAGGAGGAAACGCGCAACCTCGCCGCCGATGTATTCGCCCGCCGCGCGGCAAAGCGCTGACCCGCTTCAACTTCTTTCAAACATCCCCGCCGGAGGCCACGCGCGTCAGCGCGTCAATTCCCCCTTTAACTCCACAGTGAACCACCCTATATTCGGTGTGTTCCTTCGGGAACTATGGACATAAACGCGCTCGTAATAAGCGGATCGGACCCGGGGGCGGTACCCGGCGGCTCCACCAAATATCCTTCGTTTGGGGATTATGGGGCCGAAATAGGATCGACGGACGTCTAAAGGGGTTAGCTTTGTCTCGGCTGTCTGCCACCGTTACCGGCGAAAACAGTACAATTGCAAACGACAATCGTGCTCCGGTTGCTCTGGCTGCGTAAGCAGTCCGAGTCGAACCGACTTTAAGCCCTAGCGCCTAGCCGCGTTAGGCGGGGTTCGCAGGTACCTGGCAACAGAAACCTGCACTTTCACGCCCGCGCCACACCCCATACACTGATTGGCCGTATCATGTGGCGTGGCAGCCGCTGCCCCCCCTTGCGAAAGTGGCCTCGTGACCGCATCACACTATTTCACGGTGTCTTTACGGCTTATTTTACACTCTGCTCTCGACTTTCCCTGCGCTTGCGCTGTAGGGGAGCGCCTTCACGCTCATAGAGACATCTGAAGCACATCTATCCATGACGAACAGCGCCCTCCTGCAACTTTGGTTCGAAGAAGTCTGGAACAAGGACAACCTCGAAATAATCGACGATTTGCTGGACCCTGACGTGGTCTTCAATGGCGCGCTGGATTCCGTCGTTTCTCCGGGCGTGGACTACAAGGAAGTCGTCACCGCAATGAAGGCGTTGCTGGATCAGCCGCAAGTGACCATCACCCACAGTCTTGACGATGGCGACCTGTGCATGGTTCGGGTCAAGGTCGAGGCGCTGGATCACAGCCATACCCGCAAGCTGGATTTCACCGGCCAGATGATGGTGCGGGTGCGCAATGGCAAGTTCTGCGAATTCTATTCCAATTTCGACTACCTGCGCATGTTCGAACAACTCGGGCAACTGCCCGCCGATTCCCTGCCCGTCTGCCTGACCGGCGCCCGCCTGACCTGGTCAGATTGATCCGGGCAAATTGATCCAGACAGACTGATCCGGGCAGACTGTCGCCCCTGCCCCGAACCAGCCCCATCGATAGGCCCCTGCGCTGACGCTCCGTGGACAAAGATCGCCAAAGCGCTGGTCTTGATACGGTGCTCTGTTACAACGGCGCCGGAGCGGGAATCAGGGACGCGGGATGCCGGACGACGCCAGATCAACAGAGCCCTGTCCCAGCTGGACGCGGCTGTTTCACTGCTTCGGCCTGATCGGGCTGCTCAGCTTTGGCGGACCGGCGGCGCAGATCGCCCTGATGCACCGCGAGCTTGTCGACCGGCATGGCTGGCTCAACGAAGACCAGTTTCTGCGCGGTCTGTCCTTCTGCATGCTGCTGCCCGGCCCCGAAGCGATGCAACTGGCGACCTACGCCGGCTGGCGGTTGCGCGGCATCGCCGGAGGGTTGCTGGCCGGCAGCCTGTTCATCCTGCCCGGCGCCCTGGTGATCGCCGCGCTTGTCTGGCTCTATGTCTCCTTCGGCACCCTGCCCGCGGTCCAGGCGGCCTTTCTGGGTATCAAAGCCGCAGTGGTCGTCATTGTCGTTCAGGCCCTCTGGCGGATCTCGCGCAAGGCGCTGAAAACCGCCGCGGCCTGGGCGCTGGCCCTGGGCGGCTTCGTGGCAATCTTTACGCTGGACCTGCCGTTTCCGCTGGTCGTGCTCGGCGCCGGGGTGATCGGCCTGATCGGCCGGACCGCACCGCAGGACGACCTGGCACCGCATCTGTCGGTGCCAGCCAACCACTGGCGCACCATCGTGATCTGGGCGGGTCTCTGGCTGCTGCCGCTGCTGGCGCTGAGCCTGTCGGGCGCCACATTTCTTGCCACGATCGGATGGTTTTTTGCAAAGCTGGCCGTGGTCACCTTTGGCGGCGCCTATGCCGTACTGGCCTATATGACCCAAACCGTCGTCACCACCCATGGCTGGATCACCACCGGCCAGATGATTGACGCGCTGGGGCTGGCCGAAACCACGCCCGGCCCGCTCGTGCTGGTCACACAGTTCATCGCCATGCTGGCCGGGGCACAGACCGGCGGCGCTGCAACCGCGCTGGCCGCCGGGGCTGTGGCGCTCTGGGCCACCTTCGCACCGTGCTTCCTGTGGATCTTTGCCGCGGCCCCCTATGTCGAACGCCTGACGCATCACCCCCGCTTGCGCAGCGCCCTGAACGCCATCACCGCCGCCGTCGCCGGCATGATGCTCAATCTCTCGGTGTGGTTCCTGCTCCACCTGCTGTTTCGCAGGATGGACGAGATCCAGATCGGTCCCATCGGCCTGCCGGCTCCCGCATTGCAAAGCCTTGACCCACGTGCGGTCGCACTGGCATTGATGGCTCCGGTTCTGGCCATTGCCCTGCGCGGCCGCATCCTCTGGTTGCTGGCAGCCATGGCATGTCTCGGGCTGATTGCCGATAGCTTCACGCTGGGCTAAAGACTGCCGCCTTGGCTTGCAATGCCTTCAAAATAGGTCCAAAACTGAAGAGGAACGGGTGTGGGACCCGCTGTTCGAGCCAAGCCCGCACCTGCCAATAACAAAGGGTGAGACGATGTCCCGTCAGATCGATTATGGAAACCTGATGCATCGTGCCATGCGGGGCCTGATCCGCAATGTCCTCGATGACGTTGCCGCCAACGGGTTGCCGGGGGCTCATCACTTCTTCATCACCTTCGACACCTCGCATCCGGATGCCGAACTGGCAGACTGGCTGTCGGACCGCTACCCGGGCGAGATGACGGTGGTCATGCAGCACTGGTTCGACAATCTCGACGTGGGCGAAGAAGGGTTTGCGGTGACGCTGAATTTCGGCGATGCGCCGGAGCCGCTTTATATCCCCTATGACGCGATCAAGACGTTTGTCGATCCGTCGGTGGAATTCGGGCTGCGGTTTGAAAGTGCCGGCGAGGACGATGACGAGGACTTGCCGCCGCTGGAAGTGGCCAGCGACCTGCCCGATGATGAGGAGGAAGACGTGTCCGACACCAAGAAGGATGCCGATGTGGTCTCCCTCGACAGTTTTCGCAAATAGTCAGGGTCGAGGCGCCGCCCCCGCGCGCGCCGCCTTATGAAAGCAAAACGGCGCCCGGCCAGAGGCCGCGGCGCCGTTTTGAATGACGGTCGGATCACCGCGCGCCGGGTTATTCGCGGGTCAGGAAGGTCGAGACCGTGCGCGATGGCAGGCCGTTGCGGTGCAGCGAGAAATCCAGCCTCAAGCCCCCATCTGCAAGGGTGCGGTCATATTGCTGCATCAGGTAGTCGCCGTTTTCTGCCACATAGAGCGAGAACACGGTAAGCGTATCATCAATCACCCGCGCCCAGACAAAGGGCTCGCCCTTCATCGGGTTCATCTGCACGGTGTGACCAAACACATTGGTCTTCATCGCCGCTGCAAACACGCCCCGCCGCTCGGTCGGCTGGAACTCGATTTCGTAGGACTTCGTCTTTTTGCGCCCGTCCGCCCGGCGGATCGCGGTGCTCCATTGCACTTCGAACCCATTGTAGGTTTCACCGATGGTGACGCTCATATCGCGTTGCTCGATCGACCCATCCAGTTGCTCGACCTCGGCATTGCCGGAATACTTGCCAACAAACCGCCGCAGGTCAGCGTTTGCATAGGCGGCCTGCGTTGCCAGCACCACCGCCGCAAGCATGGCAAGGCCCCACAGCAAGAGACGTGTCATGTCAGGCAGGGCCCTGGTGCGGCGGATGGTCATACTGTGCATATCGCGGGTTCGAGCTCCTGTTGAATGGCGGTCTGGCGACTCTCTTTTGATGTAATCTATGCATCTTGCCCAAACTGGCAATGGCACTTGCGGAATTGCGGCAGTATACCGACCTCTGAGGACCCGATGCTCCGGGCATCACCACGCAGAACAATTGCGTCAGGCGGCCAGCCCGGGTAAACGGCATACATCAGTATACCACTTGCATGCGCCAAGTGGCCGAACCAGCGACGGAGACAGACACGATGTCGAACACCCGCACCGAAACCGACAGCTTTGGCCCGCTTGAGGTCCCTTCCGACAAATACTGGGGGGCACAGACTCAGCGTTCGATCATGAACTTCCCGATCGGATGGGAAAAACAGCCCGTCGCCATCGTGCGCGCGCTTGGCGTGATCAAGAAAGCCTGCGCCATGGCCAACAAGGCCTCCGGCAAGCTGGACGCCAAAATCGGCGATGCGGTCATTCAGGCCGCCGGTGAGGTGATCGAAGGCAAGTTCGACGACAACTTCCCGCTGGTGGTCTGGCAGACTGGGTCCGGCACCCAGTCCAACATGAACTCCAACGAGGTGATCGCCAACCGTGCGATCGAGATCCTCGGCGGCGTGATCGGATCCAAGGATCCGGTGCACCCAAACGACCACTGCAATATGGGTCAGTCCTCCAACGACACTTTCCCGACCGCAATGCACATCGCCACCGCGATGTCGGTGCGTGACGTGCTGGTGCCGGGCCTGACCAAACTGGCCGAAGGGCTCGAGGCCAAGGCGGAAGAGTTCAAGGACATTATCAAGATCGGCCGCACCCATACGCAGGACGCCACGCCGCTGACGCTGGGTCAGGAATTTGGCGGCTACGCGCATCAGATCCGTCAGGGTCTGGCCCGTGTCGAGGCGGCAATGCCCGGCATCTATGAACTGGCACAGGGCGGCACCGCGGTTGGCACCGGTCTCAACACCGTGGAAGGCTGGGGCGAGGAAGTCGCGGCAAACATGGCCGAAATCACCGGCCTGCCCTTTGTGACCGCGCCCAACAAGTTCGAATCCCTCGCCGCGCATGATGCGATGGTGTTCCTCTCCGGCGCCCTCGCGACCATCGCCGGCAGCTGCTACAAGATCGCCAACGACATTCGCTTCCTGGGCTCCGGCCCGCGCTCCGGTCTGGGCGAGTTGATCCTGCCGGAAAACGAACCCGGCTCCTCGATCATGCCGGGCAAGGTGAACCCGACCCAGGCCGAGGCGCTCACACAGGTGGCAGCTCATGTCATGGGCAACGACGCCGCGATCAAGTTCGCAGGCTCTCAGGGTCACTTTGAACTCAACGTCTATAACCCGATGATGTCCTATAACCTGCTGCAATCCATCCAGCTGTTGGGCGACGCGGCGGACAGCTTCACCGAGCGGATGCTGAACGGCATCCAGGCCAACGAGCCGCGCATCGACAAGCTGATGAAGGAAAGCCTGATGCTGGTGACCGCCTTGGCCCCCACCATCGGCTATGACAACGCCACCACCGTTGCCAAGACCGCGCATAAGAACGGCACCACCCTGAAGGAAGAGGCGATCAAGCTCGGCTTTGTGGACGAGGAGACCTTTGACAAGGTGGTCCGCCCCGAGCAGATGATCGGCCCCAAGGCCAAGTGATGGCAAAGCCGGTCAACCTGAACCGGTTTCGGAAAGAAAAAGCGCGGGCCGAGAAAAAGGCCCGCGCGGATCAGAACGCTGTGAAATTCGGGCGCAGCAAAGCCGAAAAGGCCCGCGACAAGGCGGAACAGAGCCGCGACCAGGCCCGACAGGACGGCCATAAACTGGACGACTAAGCGTGCATCGCCACAGGGGACCACAGCCTGACCGCTTTGCGTCTCTGCAACACCGCCTGCCGTTTCCCGCCGGAGTCGGTGCGGATTGTTCATCCTTTCTTTACCTTTGGCCCGATCACACGCATAATCTCTTCGCAAGAGGCCCCAAGGCCCACTCACTGTCGAGCAGCATCGGTTCCACGGAGGCATCACAGGCATGCCCACATTTACCTACTTCGTCTACACGGCGGATGCGCTGGATTTTTCCGGCGGCACTGTGCGTCTGGACCCGAACTATGACACCGAAGAAGACCGCCGCGTCGTCACTCTGCAAGACAATGACGCCACCCTCGACGGGGATTTCACCAATGACGAAACCGGCGCCGACGGCAACCAGCGCGGCACCGTGTATGAGAGCGATGGCACCACCCTCGCCAATGTCGACGGCAGCTTTGTCTTCAACGACCGCATCTATGCCGAAAGCCAGCTGACGCTGACCGGCGACGACGGCAGTGAGATCCAGGTCTATGTGCTTGAAAGCGGAGGTGATTTCGTCGGCTACCTGCCGAGCGCCCCGCTGCTGCGCGATGTGGATTACAGCTATACCAGCCACAATGTCATCAATGATGACGAGCTGACCGGCTACTATCGCTATATCTATCCGCAATATGTCGGTGAGGATGCCACCGATCCGGGCGAATATTCCGAAATCGAAGGCGCCGTCGTGGTGTGTTTCACACCCAATTCGCAGGTCACCACCCCCAAGGGCCCCCAGCGCATCCGGACGCTCCAGGTGGGGGATTACGTGCTGACACGTGATCGCGGCTACCAGCCGATCCGCTGGATCCACCGCCGCACCCTGTCGCGCCCCATGATCGCGGATCAGCCCCATCTGGCCCCCATCGTGTTTGAACGAAATGCGCTCGGGCCCGGCTGCCCGCAGCGACGGATGAAGGTCTCGCCACAGCACCGCATGCTGATCGAGAGCCACATGAGCGCATTGCTCTTTGCCGATAGCGCCATTCTCGCCCCCGCAAAGGGGTTGGTGAACGGGCGTTCCGTCTATCAGGATCAGAGCGGGGCGCCGGTGACCTATGTGCATCTGCTGTTCGATCAGCACGAGGTGATCGAGGTCGACGGGCTGTTTTCAGAGAGCTACCATCCCGGCGAATGGGTCCTGAGCGCGGCGGAGGACGCGGTGCGCCAAGAACTGTTCCAGATCTTTCCCGAACTGGCGACCGATCTGCGCGCCTACGGGCCAACCTGCTACCCTGCGGTGAGCGTGCGCGAAGCCCGTTTGCTGCGGGCCTGACCCATGATTGGCGAGCGCCCGAAGAAACGCTCTTTGACCCTGCGCGGGCACCGCACCTCGGTCTCGCTGGAGGATGCGTTCTGGGCTGAATTCCGACGCCTTGCCGCAACAGAGGGGCGCGCCATCAATGAACTGGCGGCCGACATCGACGAACAGCGCGGCACAGATTGCGGTCTGGCCTCTGCTATTCGCCTCTATGTGCTCATGGCGCTCAAGGCCGAGGCTGACAGCTAACGCTCTGTGAGGCGCAGCCAGATCCCATTACGCGAGCGCACTGTCAGATGGGCCACGGGCTGCGGGTCACGCCCCTCCACGCGCTCAACGCGAAAACGGTGCAGCAGCTGGGCGAGGATCAAAACGCCCTCAACCATCGCAAATCCCGCACCTGTACAGACCCGCGCCCCCGCTGAGAATGGCATATAGGCGCTACGCGCGCAGGTCTTGCCATTCTCGGTCTGCCAGCGACCGGGATCAAAGTCATCCGGTCGCTCCCACAGCCGTTCGTGCCGGTGCAGGTGCCACGGGCTCAGCACCATTTGCGATCCTTTTGGCACCTCACGGTCGCGGAACCTCTCCGGGCATTGCGCCTCACGCACCATCATCGGCACCGGCGGATAGAGGCGCAGTGTCTCGCGAAACACATCCCGCGTCAGGCGCAACCGGGACACCGCCGCAAAATCCCCAGTGCCGTGTTCCGCGACCTCTGTCGCCAGCTTGTCCTGCCACTCTGGATAAAGCGCCATCAAATAAAGCGCCCACCCCAGCGCCGACGCACTGGTTTCATGCCCCGCCAAGAAGAAGATCGCCACCTGATCAACCATTTCCTCGGCGTCAAAGCCAACGCCCGTGTCCGGGTCACGCGTCGTCATGATCTTGGTGGCGAGATCATCAGGGGCGGTTCCGGCCTCAATCTCGGCCAGACGCGTGTGTGTCAGATCAGAGATCAGGCGGCGGATGTGAGTGGCATTTGTGCGCGTCCCTTTGGGATAGAAACGCGGCATCCAGCGCGGCACGGGCACAAACGCCGCAAGGTTCAGGATCGGTTGCGCCTGTTGATAGGCGCGAAAGCGCGCAAAGACCTCAGAGGCCACCTCATGTTCGATGGGGATGGAAAACAGGGTGCGAAAGATCACATCCGCTGCGATATGCGAGGTCTCGGCCTCAAACTCCAGCGGGGTGCCATCCGCGCGCGGCACCAGGCGCGCGACACCTGCCTCGGCTGCCGCATGCATCGCGGGAAACGTCTCGCGCAGCCGCCCGCCCTCGAATGCCGGATCAATGATGCGACGCTGCCGTTTCCATGTTTCGCCATTGGTCAGAAAGACGGAGTTGCCCAAAAGCGGCCTCAGCCCCTCGCCCACGCGATCGGATTTTGGGAAATCATCCGGGCGCTGCTTTAACAGGACATCCAGAAGCTCCGGCTGGTTCACCAGAAAGGAGCGAAAGAACGGTGTGCGAAACTCAGCCATCCATGCGCGATAGAGCCGCTGCGGCTGGGCTGACAGGATATCGGCGCGAAACAGCTTCAGATACCGCCAGAGCGAGACCCTGTCCGGACGCGCCGGGGGTTTGGGGGGCAACCTGCTCATCGTTCACTCATGGTGCGATACCCACTCACAGGGTCAGCCAGTCGTGACCGAGAATGCCCCCGGTCTCGCAACCTCTCACCAAGGGTCAAAGGTCCGGCGGTAATACGAAAATAGTCGTAATCCTTGGGCTGGTCGAATGCGCAGAGATATTGGAAGTGCAGCCGAAAATAGCGCCGTTTCAATGCCTTCCAACGCGCGGGACTGAGCGTCTGGGTGAAGGCGGCAGAAAACACGATAGGCCAACGCTGCGCCTGTGTTGCAACGCCCGTCACCGCAACAGGATCACAAAGTGCAAAGGCACAGCCGTCGCCGGGGGCGGTGATATCATACCACGGGATTAACTCCTGCTCTGACATCTCTTGCAGATCCCGGCGCAGGCGTGCGGCACGCGGCAGGAAGGACACCATCGGCACCACTTGCCCCAGCGTGAGGAAACTCAGGGCGGGGCGTTCCTTCGGCAGGCCCGCGTGCAGAAGATCCGCCAGCACAGAGACGCCAATATGCGCCCCCGACGAATGCCCCACAACCAGAACCTCATCCACCGCGTTCTCTTCCAGTGCGGTGCGAATGGCAGCGGTGAACGCCTGCATGCGCGCCCCAAGCTCCGCCGGAACAGCGCCGCGCTGGCCCGCAGAATAGGCGTAGTCATGCATCAGATAATAAACGAAGAACTTATTGTCGCGGGATTTGAACGCCATCAAAAGCGCCACAGCCGCCCCTGCGCCTGCGATGATCTGCGCGGTGCGCAGTATCCATTCTGGCAGCGCAATAAGGCTCGCCAACGCCCCGATGCCCCATGCCACCCCGACCCCGAGCAGCGCCGCAAGTCCAGCCTGAAGCAGCAAAATCACCACCGGATAAAGCGCGGCGATTACCGGTCCTTTGCGCAAATGCATCAGTCGCCACAAGGCACCGGAGCCGATGTAGATCCAGGCCGTACGCAGAAGTTGCCAATAGGTGGCAACAATCGAGCTGTTCATGCTGTGTTTGACGAGGTCCGACCAGACCAGAACCTCCATATCCGTCTCGACCCGCGCCCCCTCAATCTCGGCCGAGACATGCCAGCCAAATGGCACCCCGGTCGTCTTGGGGCTGAGCGACAGCGCATAGCCGGAAATCTGCGCCTGTTCTGCGCCTTCGCTGCGATAAAGCTCGCGGTACCGGCGCGGGTGGAACGGATCATAGCCCGGAATGTAGAACACCCGACGCCGGCGCACCGGTCTTGTGCTGGAGTTGCTGCTCATGCCCGATCTTCTTGCCCCGATCTTTTGACCATGAGCCTAGCGCAGCTTTGCGTGTAGCGTAAGACGGTGCGTGCAGCGGATCAGCCGAGCGTGGCAAGCGCAGGAAAGGTCTCCAGCAGCCAGAAGGAGAAGCTGGTGAACAATCCCGTCACCAGCATAAATCCAACAAGCAACAGCAACCCGCCCATCAGTTTTTCGATCAGCCCCATGTGGCGTTTGATCCGGTTCATCAGCACCATGGAGCGGTTGAGGAACACCGCCGCCAGCAGAAACGGCACCCCAAGCCCCAGCGCATAGACGCCGAGCAGGATCGTCCCCCGGCTGACCGAGGCCTCGGAGGCCGCCAGCGACAGGATCGCGCCGAGTTGCGGACCGATACAGGGCGTCCAGCCAAAGGCAAAAGCCAGCCCCAGCACATAGGCACCAAGCGCAGAACCGCCGGATTCCCCGGTCTCCATCCGGGCCTCACGATCAAGGAGCGGGATACGGAACACCGACAGGAAATGCAGCCCGAACACGATCACAACGACGCCCGAGGCTTTGGCGAAAAGCTCCTGATTTTGCAGCACAAATGCGCCAAAGGCCGAGGCCGTGAAGCCGAGGAGCAGGAACACCGTCGACAGCCCCATGACAAAGAACACCGCCGCCAGAGTCGCCTTGCGCCGCGCCGCCGCCGTGCCCTGGATCTCGCCAATGGTAACACCGCTCATATAGGCCAGATACGGCGGCACGATCGGCAGCACGCAGGGGCTCAGAAAGCTGATGATGCCCCCGACAAGGGCCACGAACATGGCGGGCAAAAGGCTCGCGTCGATGATCTCGATTCCAAACATATCGCCTGCATAGTCGAAGCCATTCGCGGCGTCACCTGCACGGCTTGTCACATCCTTGTGGACAGGCTGTAACACGCGGCTTATCTCGGAAGGCATGACAGATTTTGACGCCACGCTGGACGCCATCGGCCTCCTCTGCCCGCTGCCCGTTTTAAAAGCCCGCAAACGCCTGGAGCCCCTTGCAAAGGGGGGGGTCTTGCGCATTCTGGCCGATGATCCGGCAGCGATCGTCGATGTGCCGCATTTCTGCACCGAGGCCGGACATGGGTTTCTGGGCATGGAAGACGCCGGGGAGCACCAGATCTATCTGATCCGCAAGGGCGCAGACTGACACGGGCTTGTTCCCCTGACGCAGATCCATGTCCGCGCCGCTCTGCGATCCCAGAAATGAAAAAGGCGACCCGCTGAGGGCCGCCTTTTGTTTTTTGTCCTCTGGTCTTAGCGACCGACCGACCACCAGCCGCGCCGCTTGGGCTTTGCAGGCTGTTCCGGCTCGGACTCTGCGGCCACAAGCTCCGGCTCGGGTTCGGGCTCTGGCGCGCTCTCCTCGGTCGCGGCCTCTTCGACAGGGGCGTCAACAGGGGCATCTTCCGTCGGTTGCGCCGCAGCAGGAGCCTCCTCGCCGGTCGCCTCGGGTTCAGACGCCGCCTGTTCCGCTTCTGGCTGAGGCGTGTCAGCCTCTGCCTCAGCGACGACGGGCGCGGCATCTTCCGCCGCCGGTGCGGGGGCTGCCTCGGGGGTATCGGCTGCCGGCGCATCCACATCGGAGGCTTCCGTGACCACATCGGCAGCGGCCTCGACCGCGGCGGGTTCTGCACCCGCTTCAGCCGTTTCGGAAGCGTCGCTTTCGGCGGGGGTTTCCGCCTCTGTCACCTGCTCCGTATCCGCCTTTTTGCGCGAGCGGCTGCGGGTGCGGGTCCGGGTTCTCTTTTTCTTAGGCTCCGCCTCAGCGTCGCCCTCAGCCTCGGCTGCCGGCTCTGCGCTGGCGTCAGCCTTCGCCTCTGCGTCCTGAGCGGTCTCGGCCTCTTTGGTTTCCTCAGACGCCGCAGCCTCGGACGCGGTATTGCCACCGTTGTCCTGACCGTTCTCACCATTGCCGGACTTCTTGCGGCGACGGCGACGACGCTTGCGCTTGGGTTTGCTTTCGCCTTCGGTCTCCTCGACCTCAACGGGGGCCGGAGCCTCCTCGACGACCTCTTCGGCAACCTCTTCCACCGCGTCGATCTGATCCATGATGGAGGCGTCGACCGACACCACCGGGCTGGTCACCGCGGGAATGGCGCGCGAGGCGGTCTTGAACTTCTCAAGCGAGAAATCGGGGCTGACCAGCGTCACATCGCCTTCGATACGCACCGACAGACCATAGCGCGCCTCGATCTGCGCGATATGCTCGCGCTTCTGGTTCATCAGGTAGTTGGCGATGTCCACCGGGCATTTCACCAGCACCTCGCGAGAGCGACGGCGGGTGCCCTCTTCCTCGATCTGGCGCAGGATCGACAGCGCCATGCTGTCATCCGACCGGATCAGGCCAGTGCCATGGCAATGTGGGCACGGCGCGGTGGTTGCCTCGATCATGCCGGGGCGCAGACGCTGACGCGACATTTCCAGCAGACCAAAGCCGGAGATGCGTCCCACCTGAATGCGGGCACGGTCGGTCTTCAGCTTGTCTTTCAGCTTTTTCTCGACGGCGGCGTTGTTCTTGCGCTCGTCCATATCGATGAAGTCGATGACGATCAGACCGGCAAGGTCGCGCAGACGCAGCTGGCGCGCCACCTCTTCGGCGGCCTCCAGGTTGGTCTTGAGCGCGGTTTCCTCGATCGAGGCTTCCTTGGTTGCCCGGCCGGAGTTCACGTCGATCGCCACCAGCGCTTCGGTCACGCCGATCACGATATAGCCACCGGATTTCAGCTGCACGGTCGGGTTGAACATGCCGCCGAGGTAGCTCTCGACCTGATAGCGCGCAAAGAGCGGCAGCTGATCCTGGTAGTTTTTCACGTTCTTGGCATGGGACGGCATGATCATCTTCATGAAGTCCTTGGCAATGCGGTAGCCGCGTTCGCCCTCGACCAGAACCTCGTCGATCTCGCGGTTATACAGATCGCGGATCGAGCGTTTGATCAGGTCGCCTTCTTCGTAGATCTTCGCCGGTGCGATGGATTTCAGCGTCAGTTCGCGGATCTGCTCCCACATGCGCTGCAGGTATTCATAGTCGCGCTTGATCTCCGCCTTGGTGCGTTTTGCCCCGGCGGTGCGCACGATGAGGCCCGCGCCGGTCGGCACGTCCAGTTCCGCCGCGATGTCCTTCAGCTTCTTGCGGTCCGCCGCATTGGTGATCTTGCGGGAAATGCCGCCACCGCGCGCGGTGTTGGGCATCAGCACGCAATAGCGACCGGCCAGCGACAGATAGGTGGTCAGCGCCGCACCCTTGTTGCCGCGCTCTTCCTTGACGACCTGCACCAGCAGGACCTGACGCACCTTGATGACTTCCTGGATCTTGTAGCGCTTCGGACGCGGCTTGCGCGGCGGGCGAATGTCTTCCTGGTCATCGTCGTCGGCCACCGACTCGATGCTGTCATCCTTGTCGGCCGCGTCAGAGGCTTTGTCCTCGGTCGCGTCGTCCTTGGCCGCCTGCGCCGTGTCGTCATCCTGGACGTCCTCAGCGGGCGCGGCCTCTGCGGATACGCCTTCGTCAGCGGTATCATCGACGTCAGCCTCGGCCGCCGGGGCGGTCTCGGCGCCGTCGTCCCCCTTGGGCTCCTCCACCGGGGTTTCGGCGACGGTTTCCATCGGCGAGGTCGCTTCCGGAACCTCGGCGAGATCGACCTCTTCCTCGGTCAGGTCGATGGTCTCCATGCCGGAGATTTCGCCATTGGCCGCGGCAACGTCCTTGGTTTCCACCGCATCCGATGTCTTGGCCTTCTCGGCGCGGGTCTTGCTGCGCGAGCGCGTGCGTTTCTTGGGCTTGGGGTCTTCGTCTTCCTCGTCCCGTGCGCGCTGTGCCTCGGCATAGGCGCGCTCCTCCTCCATCAGGGCCTCACGGTCCGCAACGGGGATCTGGTAGTAGTCCGGGTGAATTTCGGAAAACGCAAGGAAACCGTGGCGGTTGCCGCCATAGTCCACAAATGCCGCCTGCAACGACGGTTCGACGCGGGTTACCTTTGCGAGGTAGATATTGCCAGCAAGCTGGCGTTTGTTTTCAGACTCAAAGTCAAATTCCTCAACTTTGTTTCCATCCACCACCACAACGCGGGTTTCTTCCGCGTGGGTGGCGTCGATCAGCATTTTCTTCGCCATTAGTCCTTGGATTGCACCATGCCAGCACAGGCCGCCGCCGGTCGGGGCGCATGGGACGCGGGGCGATTGCCCCTGATCCCGCGCCGGGTCCGGGTGGACGTGCATGTTGTGGGTGGTGTCTTGTCAGGGCGATTTTCGACTGCGTGGCGGACCAGGGAGTGCACAAAAGGGATTTCCGGCATAAGTGCGGAAAACCTGTCTCTGTGCTCAATAGTCTCGCGCGCGTCATCGCGGTTCTTCTCCGACAGGTGGGAGTATCCCGATCCCTGCCCGTTATTTCCTCTTTGATCTGACCGAGGTTCGGCCGCGTCAAAGCAGGCACTCTTCTGCCTCGCAATCTGCGAGACGATCTGGTCTGTCACCCCTGCCCCGGCTTTGGCCGGTCGGACATGAGGACAGAAAATCTCATGTGGGAACACCGTCAGATGCAGTGTTCGTACAGTCAGCATAAGGCCTGTGGATAGGAAATGACAATGGTCATTCTGCGCCGGGGCCGTCGCGAACGATATTTTCCAGTCATGCCCGCAAATATCCAAGGCAAGATTAACAGGCGCGCCCAATCCGACATTTTGACGCGAAAAGCCCGCAAACAGGCGTCACTCTGCCGGGCCGACCGTGCGGCGCGTCTGCTGAAAATGCGCCTGTGCGGTGGCCACCGCCTCCTTCAGCGTTGGCGCAAAGCGCTGCCCGACCGCGGGAAAGGCCCGCGCTACGGGCCGCAGGTCCGGGATCTGCACGGCGAAACACCCGGCCCGCGCCGCCGCGGTGATGCCAAGGTCGCTGTCCTCAAAGGCCGCACAGTGCCCCGGCGCCACCCCCAGCCGCTCGGCTCCTTGCACATAAGGGGCCGGATCGGGCTTGTTGGCCGGAACCTCATCGCCGCCGACCACCGCGCGAAAACAGGGCAACAGCCCCGCACGGTCCAGGTGATGACGCGCCTTGTCGCCCAAGGTCGAGGTCACAACCGCCATGGCGTGGCCGTCCGCATGCAGGGCCGCAAGGGTATCGGCGACTGTCGGCTTGACCGGTATCCCGCTCGCGAGGCGTTTCTGGCTGTGGTGTTGCCAGGCCTGATCGAGCGCCTCAAAATCGCGTTCGGGGCCGATGAACTCGCGCACCATCTGCTCGCCCTGCGCCTTGGCCGTGCCGATCAGCCCCATGAAAAAACTCTGCATCTCATGCGGATCGAGGCCGAATTCCGGCCCGCAATCGAGAAACGCATCCAGGGTGAGCTGCTCCGTATCAAGGAGCAGCCCGTCCATATCAAAGAGATACGCTGCCGGCATCAGCCGAGATAGTCGGAGCGTTGCAGGCCGTATTTCGCCATCTTTTCGTTCAATGTCCGGCGCGGCAGGCACAGCTCGTCCATCACCGACGCGATGGAGCCCTTGTGGCGACGCATGGTATTGTCGATCAGCATCCGTTCGAACGCTTCGACATATTCCTTGAGCGGCTTGCCCTCGGTTGTCATCACCGGCTGCATGTCTTCGTGATCGCTCATCAGAAGCGAGGCAATGGTGCCGGAGCCACGCCGCGATTGCAGCACCGCCCGTTCCGCCACGTTGATCAGTTGGCGCACGTTGCCCGGCCAGGGCGCCTGCAACAGCTGCGCGGCCTCCTGCGCGGTCACCTGTGGCGCGTCGCAGCCGTATTCCTCGGAGAATTGCTCCGACAGGCGGGTGAACAGCGTCAGGATATCCTCGCCACGCTGGCGCAGCGGCGGCACGGTGATCCGCAGCGCGGCCAGACGGTAAAAGAGATCGGCACGCAGCACATCCTCGCAGGTCTTGCCCGCCTCCTGCAGGTTGGAGATCGCGATGATGCGCGTCTCGCCCGGAATCCCCTGCTCGTTGATGAAGTTCAAAAGCTTGGCTTGCAGCGCTTCGCTCAGCGCCTCGACATCCTCCAGCACCAGCGTGCCGCCGCGGGCTTCTTCCACGGCCGGGAGCATGCTGTCTTCGGGCTGCATCGGGCCAAACAGGCGTTTGGCGAGCGCGTCTTCTTCCAGCGCGGCACAGGACACCAGCACGAATTTCTTGCCCGCCCGGCTGCCCACCGCATGCAGCGCATGGGCCACCAAAGTCTTGCCGGTGCCGGTCTCGCCGTCGATCAGCACATGGCCGTCGGCCTGGCCCAGATCGAGGATATCCTCGCGCAGGCGATCCATCACCGGGCTGGTGCCGATCAGTTTCTTCATGATCTGGCCGCCGTCGGACAGTTCGCGGCGCAATGCGCGGGTGTCGAGCGTCAGACGACGCGCGCCGGTGGCGCGCTTGGCCAGCTCCGACATGCGATCCGGGTTGAAGGGTTTTTCGAGGAAATCGAAGGCGCCGACGCGCATCGCCTCGACCGCCATCGGCACATCGCCGTGGCCGGTAATCATGATCACCGGCAGGGAGCTGTCCGATCCCATCAGTTTCTTCAGGAACTGCATCCCGTCCATGCCGGGCATCTTGATGTCGGAGATCACGATACCGGGATAATCCGGCCCCAGCTGCTTCAGCGCGTCCTCGGCGCTGGCAAAGGTTTCAGTGTCATAGCCAGACAAAGCCAGCCACTGGCTGATCGACTGACGCATGTCCTGCTCGTCATCCACAATCGCAATTTTCATGGCCTGTGCCATAAGTTGCCCTCCAGGTCGTGCCGCCTACTCGGCGGCCTCGATGCCGTCCACAAGGATCGGCAGTTGCATTTCAAACACCGCGCCGCCCGCCTCGGAATTGCGGGCCGTGAGGCGACCGCCAAGGTCGTTCACGATCCCCGAAGAGATAGCAAGCCCAAGACCAACGCCGTCGCCGGGTTGCTTGGTTGTATAGAACGGTTCGAACAGGCTGTCGAAGTCCTGAATGCCGTCGCCGTTATCCCGCACGGTCAGTGTCGCGGTTTCCCCTGCGGCAAGGATAATCTCCACCTCGGGTTCATCGACGGATTTGGTGGCATCCAGCGCATTGCGCAAGAGGTTCACCATCACCTGTTCCAGCCGCATCCGGTCCGCCATGACATAGACCGGCTGTTCCGGAAGTATACGGGTAATTTTCACATGGCGCTGACGCAGTTGCGGCTCCATCATCGACAGGGAGGACGCCAACGCATCGCCCATGTTTACAGGGCTGAACGCATCCCCGCCCTTGCGCGCATAGGATTTAAGCTGCCGGGTGATCGCGCCCATCCGCTCGATCAGGTCGTCGATGCGGCCAAAGGAGGACAGCGCCTCGTCCGGCCGGTTGCGCTGCAACAGCAGCCGCGCCCCGGCGAGGTATGTTTTCATCGCCGCCAGCGGCTGGTTGAGTTCATGGCTGACAGCGGCGGACATCTCGCCCAGGGCGGCCAGTTTGGAGCTTTGCGCAAGGCTCTGTTCAGCCACCGCAAGCGTCTCCTGCACCCGTTCGCGTTCGGCGATTTCCCGCTGGAGCCGGGTGTTCAACACGCGAAGCTCCGCCGACTCGCGCTGGAACAATGCCATCCTGAGCGCGGTCTTACGGCTCAGCGCGTAGAAGGCCAGCGCCAGCAGGATCGCAAAGCCCATGATTTCGAGGGCAATGACGGCGTTCACCTGCTCCCGGATCGAATCATAGGTGGTGTAGGACATCATGCGCCAGCCCTGAAACGGCACCCGCGTCTCCAGCCGCATCACCGCCTCGCCCTGCAGGTAGACATCCGTCGGCAGCGCGGTCCAATCCGCAGTGGCCCGGATCGCCCGCTGGATCGCGCCTTCGGGGGTTTGTTCCTTCAGCGCCTCAGCCTCGGACAGGCCCCGCCAGCGCGCCTCGGTGGCGAGTACCACGGTGCCGGTGCTGTCGGCGACCATCACCGCATCGGAAATCCCCGCCCAGGCGCGCTCGAACTTCTGCAGGTCGACCTCGACCATGATGACACCCAGCGTGCCGCTGCTGTCGACAAGACGGCGCGAGTAGGTGAACAGATAGCCCCGCACCTCGCGCGGGATCACCGAAAACACCGTGGAGTTCGAACGGATCGCTTCGACGAAATAGGGCGCGTTGCGATAGACCTCGCCGAGACGAATGCGATCCGTGGCCGCCACCGTGCGCCCGTCCCGATCCATCAGCGTGATCGACGCCGCGCCGATCTCCTCGACAAAGGAGATCAAGCGTTGCGTGGACAGCGAGAAATCCTGGCTTTGCAGGGCGGAGATCAGGGCCTGATCGCGCGACAACAGCTGCGGCACGATCGCATGGCGGCGCAGTTCGCTGACGAGGTTGCCGGAATAGAGTGCAAGCCGCAGTTCGGCGCGGTTGCGGGTGGCCTCGGTAAAGCTGTGGGTCAGGGTGGTATTGGTGAACCAGACCGTGCCCCCGGCAATCGCCATGAACACAACCAGCGCCACGCGCACGCGCCACGATATGGTGCGCGAGCGCGACACATGACGCTTGGCAGGGCGCTCGGAGGGCGCCCGCGTCTTCTGTTCAGTGGGCTCTTCGGGGGCAGTCATGACGTAACAGTAGGTTTACCGCCCCGAAGGCTCAAGTCAGGCGTCCGTCAGCAGACCGGACAATGCGCGGAACATCGCCGCACCATCGGTGCCGCCGTGGCCTTCGTCCGCCGCCCGTTCCGGGTGGGGCATCATGCCAAGCACACGGCGGTTTTCCGACAGGATACCCGCAATATCGGCGACAGAGCCGTTGGGATTGTCCACATAGGTAAAGGCGATGCGATCCTGATCCTTCAGCGCCTGCACGGTGGCCTCATCGGCGTAGTAGTTGCCGTCGTGATGCGCGATCGGAACACCGATCACATCACCGGCATTGTAGCCCTGGGTAAAGGCACTGTCAGAGGTCGCAACGGTCAGGTCCACGGTCTTGCAGATGTACTTCAGCCCCGCATTGCGCAACAGCGCCCCCGGCAGCACGCCGGTCTCGGTCAGGATCTGGAAGCCGTTGCAGACACCCAGCGCATAGCCGCCGCGTTCGGCGTGATCGACCACCGCCTTGCAGATCGGCGACTGCGCCGCGATCGCACCGCAGCGCAGGTAGTCCCCATAGGAAAAGCCACCGGGAACGCCGACGATGTCCACGCCTTCGGGCAGTTGGCTGTCCTTGTGCCACACCATTGAAACGTCGAAACCGGACTGTTCGAAGGCCACGGCAAGGTCACGGTCGCAGTTGGAACCGGGAAAAACGACGACGACAGCCTTCATCACTGGATCTCGACGCTGTAGGATTCGATCACGGTGTTGGCGAGCAGCTTTTCGCACATCTCGGTCACATCGGCCTCGCTGGCACCCTCGGCCAATTCCAGATCAATGACCTTGCCCTGACGCACGCCTTCGACCTTGTCAAAGCCAAGCGCGCCAAGCGCGTGACGAACGGCCTCTCCTTGCGGATCGAGAACCCCGTTCTTCAGCATCACATGCACCCGTGCTTTCATCGCGTCTTTCCTCAAGTTCCTGCGGGCGGGAGCATCAGCGCCCTGCCCTGTTGCGCTATTGAAAAACCCGCAAGACCGGCGGAGCAGACCTTGCGGGCGAAATTTCTCAGTTCACCAGCTGGGGCTTGCCCGGCGCTGGCGGATTGTTCGGCATGACACCCAGACGGCGGGCGACCTCAGTATAGGCATCCGTCAGGCTGCCAAGGTCGCGGCGGAACACGTCCTTGTCCAGCTTCTGCCCGGTTTTGATGTCCCACAGGCGGCAGCTGTCGGGGCTGATCTCATCGGCGATCACCAAGCGCTGGAAATCACCGTCGTAGATGCGGCCGATCTCGATCTTGAAGTCGACGAGGCGAATGCCGACGGCCAGCATCACGCCGGACATGAAATCATTGACCCGCAGCGCCAGGCTCAGGATGTCGTCCATGTCCTGCTGGCTGGCCCAGCCAAAGGCCGCGATATGCTCTTCGGTGACCAGCGGATCCCCAAGCGCATCGTCCTTGTAGCAATATTCCACGATCGGACGCGGCAGCTGCGCGCCTTCCTCAAGACCAAGCCGTTTGCACAGCGATCCGGCCGCATAGTTGCGCACGATCACCTCGAGCGGGATGATCTCGCAGGAGCGCACCAGCTGTTCGCGCATGTTGAGGCGTTTCAGGAAATGCGTCGGCACGCCGATCTGGCCCAGCCCCAGCATGAAGAACTCGCTCAGGATGTTGTTCAGGACACCCTTGCCCTCGATCACGTCGTGCTTTTCGGCGTTGAAGGCCGTGGCGTCATCCTTGAAGTACTGGACGATGGTGCCCGGTTCGGGACCTTCATAGAGGGTTTTTGCCTTGCCTTCGTAAATCTTCTTGCGCCGCGCCATGGAGAGCCTTTCGGTATGGACCACCGGGAATCTGCCCCGATCCGTAGCGCTCTCATAGTGCAAGGGGGACGGTCCCGCAAGCGTGGCGCCGATCCCGCCCGCCTGCCCGGCGGGCAAAGGGCCGCTGCGGATCTGACGTTGCGTTAAATATACGCAATTCCGCGCCTCTGCGCCATTTCGCGCCCTGTTGCGCCCTTCGCGTTGACGCTTTGTTCAAGAACGGGCGTTAGTTTGGGTGTTAACCGAATACGGACGTCCACGGATGTCCGGCCTCCCGTGGTGGGACCCGGGGACCGCGGTTTCAGTGCACAGAATGGCACGCCGCACCCTGACACAGATTGTGAAATCGGAATGCAGTGCGATGTGCTACCATGAACCTCCGGGGCAGGTCCGGCAGCGGCACGGCCCCGACCCGCAGGATCGACCGCATCACCACTTTGGGAGGGAGGAGCCGACGTGACGACCTTTGATGACCGCGAGAAGGCATTCGAAAACAAATTCGCGCATGACGCCGAACTGAGGTTCAAGGCAGAAGCGCGCCGCAACAAGCTGCTGGGCTTTTGGGCCGCAGATCTGTTGGGGCACCGAGACGAAGCGGCAGAAGCCTATGCCCAGACCGTCATCCTGGCGGACCTGGAATTGCCCGGCGACAGCGATGTGCTGGACAAATTGGCCCGCGATCTGGATGGCCGGGTCACCCGTGACGTGATCCGCGACAAGATGGCGGACTGCATGCGTCAGGCGGTGGAAGAAATCTCCGCTCAGACCTCCTGATCCCGACGGCTGCCGACCGGAGTTTCCCGGCACATCCGTCTGATAATGACCTCGTGTCGACCGCGCGCCGCCTGTTTTTGGCGCACGGTCTGCACGCCTCAAGCATGGCGGATGCCCAAGATGACACCACGCTCCACGCGCAAACAGATCTTTGCCAACGCTTTGCGCGTGATCGCCCCGCTTGTCATCATGGCCACCTGCCTGCTGACGCTGGCCGACCATACCGATCTGCCGGCGCTGCCGGATCTGCTGTCGATGGCGCGGCAGGTGCCTGTCGCCAACTGGATCGGCGCCATGGTCGCCACCGGGCTGAGCTTCTGGGCGCTGGGTCGGTATGATGCCGTGGCCCATCGGCATCTGGGCAGCGGGACGCCCGACCCGCTGGCGCGCCGCGCAGGCATGGCGGCCATCGCCTTTTCGCAGGCGGTGGGTTTTGGTCTGCTGTCGGGGTCCTTCGCCCGCTGGCGCCTGCTGCCGCGCCTGTCGCCCCTGCAGTCGGCACAGATCACCGGGTTTGTCGGCATCACCTTCATGACCGCCCTGGCGGTGATCTGCGGGCTGACCCTGCTGTTGATCGGCGCCACACTGGCGTTGCGGGCGGTGGGGCTTGGCATTCTGGTGCTGGCCATCCTCTGCTGCGTGCTGTGCTTCCTGCACCCGGAATGGCGCCTGCGCGGTCTGAAGCTGCGGCTGCCGTCACTACAGGCCATCCTGGCGCTTGGCCTCTGGACCCTGATGGATGTGACCTGCGCCGGCATCGCCTTGTGGCTGCTGCTGCCAGAGGGCAGCGGAATTGCACTCGGCGCCCTGCTGCCCGCCTATTTTGTGGCCTTGGGTTTGGCGATCATCTCCTCCTCCCCCGGCGGTGCCGGCCCGCTGGAACTGGCCATGTTGTCCCTGCTGCCCGCGTCCGATCCGGCCGCGCTGATGGCCGGGCTGCTTGCCTTCCGCGCTGTCTACTACGGTCTGCCGCTGCTTTTGGCCGGTGTCGTGTTGCTCTGGCCCGGGCTGATCGGGCGCGCGCTGCCGGCGCCAGCCGTCACGGACACGGATCTGCTGGGGTCGGATGTTCGCCCCGCCGCCAGCCAACCCTTTGTCCGCCCGCAGGCCGAAACCGCCGTGATCCTGCAAAATGGCGGCCATGTCATGGCCTTTGGCCTGAACCAGGTGGCCATGCTGGACACGCCGCAGATCTCCGCGGTGCTGTTTGATCCGCTGAGCGGACGCCATGGTGAAATCCCCGATGCCCTGCGCCGCCACGCCCGCGCCCGCAATGCCGCGGCCTGTTTTTACAAATGCAGCGCGCGCATGGCGATCAGCGCCCGCCGCCAGGGATGGAAAGCGCTCCGGGTGGCGCAGGATGCGATCCTCTGCCCTGCGGAATTCACCCCGACCGGGGCCGGCTTTCGGCAGTTGCGCCGCAAACTGCGCCACGCCAGCAAGGCCGGGGTGACCGTCACACCGGCGTGGAGCAACCTGCCGCTTGCCGATATGGCGGCGGTGGACACCGCCTGGACCCAACACCACGGTCGCCCGCGCGGCACCACGATGGGGCAGTTCGAACCGGGCTATGTCGCCATACAGATGGTCTTTCTCGCCTGGCTGGATGACCGGCTGATTGGTTTCGTCACCTTCCATCGCGCCGCCGATGAATGGTGTCTGGATCTGGTACGGCATTTGCCCGGCGCTCCGGATGGCACCTGTCACGCGCTGGTGCACAGCGCGATCGAGGCCGCGCGCGAGGCCGAGGTCGCCCGCCTGTCGCTGGCCGCGGTCCCCGCTCACCGATTTGCACGCCAACAGGAGTGTGGATTGCGGCGGTTCAAGGCCAGCTTTGTGCCGCGCTGGGAGAACCGCTATGTCGTCGCCCCCAGCTGGCCGCAGATGGCCCTGTCCCTGGCAGAGATGATCCGCATGGTTCACCGCCCCGCGCGCCCCGAGATCACATGGCAAACGCCTCCCCAGTCCTCGCATCCGCCTCATGTTGATGTTGAAGAAAATGCAGTTGCCATGAAACGCTCTGCGTGACAGACGGACCCATCCTGTCAGTGGCACATCCCGCCGCTGACGCAGACCTGGCAAGTGGATACCAAGATGAGCAACAGTTTCCTCGATCTATTGCAGAGCCGCGACGTGCTGCTGGCGGATGGCGCCACCGGGACCAATCTGTTCAACATGGGTCTGCAGTCCGGGGATGCCCCGGAACTCTGGAACACCGAGGCGCCGGACAAGATCAAGGCGCTTTACCGCGGTGCGGTTGATGCGGGCAGCGACCTGTTCCTGACCAACAGCTTTGGCGGCACCGCCGCGCGGCTGAAGCTGCATGACGCGCAGAACCGGGTGCGCGAATTGAACCGCATCGCCGCCGAACTGGGACGCGAGGTGGCCGATACCGCCAGCCGCAAGATCGCCGTGGCCGGCTCTGTCGGCCCCACCGGCGAGATCATGCAACCGGTTGGCGAGATGAGCCATGCCGTGGCGGTCGAGATGTTCCACGAACAGGCCGATGCGCTCAAGGAAGGCGGCGTCGACGTGCTCTGGCTGGAGACCATCTCCGCACCGGAGGAATTTGCCGCCGCCGCCGAGGCCTTCAAACTGGTCGACATGCCCTGGTGCGGCACCATGAGCTTTGACACCGCCGGGCGCACCATGATGGGCGTCACCTCCGCCGACCTGGCCAAACTGGTCGAAGGATACGACGTGCCGCCGCTGGCCTTTGGTGCCAATTGCGGCACCGGCGCGTCCGATATCCTGCGCACCGTCCTTGGCTTTGCCGCGCAGGGCACCGAGCGTCCGATCATCTCCAAGGGCAACGCGGGCATTCCGAAATACGTGGACGGCCATATCCACTACGACGGCACGCCGGAGCTGATGGGCGAATATGCGGTTCTCGCCCGGGATGCCGGTGCCAAGATCATCGGCGGATGCTGCGGCACCATGCCGGAGCACCTGCGCAGCATGCGCGAGGCGCTCGACACCCGTCCGCGCGGCGACCGTCCGACGCTGGAGCAGATTGTCGACGTTCTCGGCCCGTTCACCTCGACCAATGACGGCACCGAAGACGGCGCCAATACCGGCTCAGAGCGCCGCAGCCGCCGGGGCCGTCGCCGCGGCTAAGCCGACGCATCGACGCCATGTCATGACAAACCTGCAAAGACCGGGCCTCTGCCCGGTCTTTTCCGTTTCAGAACAGGCTGAGCTGGTCGCCGGGTTGCGCGGGACGGGCAAACAGGTCGCATCGCAGCGGCGGGGCCTTCTCTGACAGCCCCAGCCGGGTGCAGGCCAGTTTGAACCGGCGAGCAATCATCTCGGCGTAGTGCCCTTCGCCGCGCATCCGCTGCCCCCAGCGCGGATCATAATCCCGCCCACCATGCATTTCGCGCAGGCGCGCCATCACTTTCTCCGCCCGGTTCGGGACATGGGCGTGCAACCAACCCTGCCACAGGCCCGAAACCTCGCGCGGCAGGCGCAGCATGATCCAGCTGGCGGCATCCGCGCCCGCATCGACCCCGGCCGCGAGCAAGGCTTCCAACTCGTGATCGGTCAGCCCCGGAACCAGCGGCGAGGTCATGATGCGCACCGGAATGCCGGCGCTGCTCAGCCGTTTGATCGTGGCCAGCCGGCGCACGGGCGCCGGGACGCGCGGTTCCATCCGGCGCGCCAGATCCGCATCCAGCGTGGTCACCGACACGCCGACCCGCACCAGACCCTGCGCCGCCATATCGGACAGGATGTCCAGATCGCGTTCGATCAGGGTCCCCTTGGTCACGATGGCCACCGGGTGGCGAAACTCTTGCAACACCTCCAGACAGGCCCGCATCAACGCATGATCGCGCTCGCAGGGCTGATAGGGGTCGGTGTTGGTGCCGATGGCGATCGGCGCGACCTTGTAGCCCGGCGCAGAGAGCTCCTTGCGCAACAGATCCGGCGCATTTGGACGCGCCACCAGCCTGGTTTCGAAATCCAGCCCCGGCGACAGGCCGAGGTAGGCGTGGCTCGGACGCGCAAAACAATAGATGCAGCCGTGTTCACATCCCCTGTAGGGATTGATCGAGCGGTCGAACGGCAGATCCGGAGACCGGTTGTAGGAGATCAGGCTCCGCGCCATCTCCTGGCGAATCTCTGTCGCGACCGACCGTTCCGGCACATCCTGATTCCACCCATCATCCACCTCTTCGCGCTGCAGATCAAAGCGTCCTGACGCATTGCTGAGCGCACCGCGAGATTTACGACATTTGAGGATTTGAGAACCATTTCCATGCATAGTGGGACTATGACACGCCACGCAGAACAAATAAAGAACACTTGCGGAAAAGAATACAAAATCAACCTGCAACAGCAGCATGATTGCGGTGGTTTCATCACCAGAGGTCGGTTCGTAACGCGGCTATGTCGCAATCAAAACAGTTCACCCCGTCGTTTCTGTCACAAAAAGATAGAATAACGGCCAAACCGGGTACGCCCGCCAGCTAAGGAATCCAGATATGTCAGACGAAGAAGACATCATCCTCGCAGACCTCGATGACGAGGAACTGGTCCAACAAATGTTCGACGACCTCTATGACGGTCTCAAGGAAGAGATCGAAGAAGGGGTCAATATCCTGCTGGAGCGCGGCTGGGCGCCCTACAAGATCCTGACCGAAGCGCTGGTCGGCGGCATGACCATTGTTGGCGCCGACTTCCGCGACGGCATCCTGTTTGTGCCCGAGGTGCTGCTGGCTGCCAACGCCATGAAGGGCGGCATGCAGATCCTAAAGCCGCTGCTGGCGGAAACCGGCGCGCCGCGCATGGGCTCCATGGTGATCGGCACCGTCAAGGGCGACATCCACGACATCGGCAAGAACCTCGTGTCGATGATGATGGAAGGCGCGGGTTTCGAGGTTGTCGACATCGGCATCAACAACCCGGTCGAAAACTACCTGGAAGCACTGGAAGAGCATCAGCCCGACATCCTCGGCATGTCCGCCCTGCTGACCACCACCATGCCCTACATGAAGGTTGTGATCGACACGATGGTCGAACAGGGCAAGCGCGACGACTACATCGTGCTGGTCGGTGGCGCGCCGCTGAACGAGGAATTCGGCAAGGCGATCGGCGCGGATGCCTATTGCCGCGATGCGGCTGTCGCGGTGGAAACCGCCAAGGAATATGTGGCGCGCAAGCACAACGCCATGAACGCCTGATATGGCTGCCGCGTCCCAGCGACGCGGCCGGGCGGCCCGACTTTCACAGCGGGCCGCCCTCCCCTTGCCGAGCGGCACCTCTCTCGAGGACACAAGCCTGACAGAGAACGGGCTGGCTGCACCAGAGCGCAAGACCGGGCGCATCCTGCTGATCGCCTGTGGCGCCCTCGCCCGCGAGATCCTCGACATCACCCGCGCCAATGGTCTCGACCATATGGATCTGACCTGCCTGCCGGCAAAACTGCACCTCTACCCCGACCAGATCATCACCCATGTCGAAGCCGCGGTCGAAAAACACCGCGCGACCTACGACCAGATCTATGTCGTCTACGCCGACTGCGGCACGGGCGGGCAACTGCTCGACAAATGCGAACACCTGGGGGTGGAGATGGTCCCCGGCCCGCATTGCTATGCTTTCTTCGAGGGCAACGCCCGCTTTGAAGAACAGGCCGAGGCGGGCGAGATCACGGCCTTTTACCTGACCGATTTTCTGGTCAAGCAATTCGATGCCTTCGTCTGGCGCCCCATGGGCCTCGACAAGAACCCGGAGCTGCGCGACATGATCTTCGGCAACTACACGACGCTGATATACCAATCCCAGGTCAACGATCCGGCGCTGGTGGAAAAAGCAAAGGAATGCGCCCGCCGCATGGGTTTGGACTTCGTCCATCGCCACACCGGCTATGGCGATCTGGAAACAACGCTCAGAGACTGGGGCGCAGCGCCGACATCCGGTGCCTCCGGCCAGGATCGGCGATCATAGCCCCCGCACCGGCTGACGCCGCCGATGTCTCGGCCCTGCCTCAGACCTGCGCGGCTGCCGTATCGCGAATGCGTTCGATCATGGCGCGCAACCCGTTCGAGCGCTGCGCCGACAGGTGATCGTTGAGCCCGAGACGTTCCATCTCGGCCCGCGCATCGACCGCGAGCACCTCTTGCAGGGTCAATCCGTTGTAGAGCTTGCGCAGCACCGCAATCAGCCCCTTGACGATCATGGCGTCACTGTCGCCGTCAAAGTGAAAGACACCATTCTCGATCTGCGGATGCAGCCAGACCTGACTGGCGCAGCCGTCCACCTTGGTCGCGGGCACCTTCAGGGCGTCGTCCAGGGGCGGCATCGCCTTGCCCTGTTCGATCACATGGCGATAGCGATCCTCCCAATCTTCAAAGAATTCAAAATCCTCGACGATCTCCTCGAAGGCGGCACTGGCCATGTCAAACCTCATCCTACTGTCAGGTGGCAACAGATCGGACCTAGGCCAGCGCAGGGGTCTTTTCAACCGCTTTTCAACGCCGCTTCAATCGGGTAGTCAGTTTTGCAAGTAACTCTGACTGCGGCAGGTATTCATGCGTATCACAATCGGCGCCCTTTTGGTTGGCACTCTGGTCCTGTCGTCCTGCGGCGGCTGGCGCGACTCGCGCATCAACCCCGGCAACTGGTTCGGACAATCGCGCGAAAGCCGCGTCGACGCCACAGCCGACGAGAACCTGAACCCGCTGATCCCGCAGGAGGAGGACCGGGTCAACCTGCTCGGGTCACGCAAGGATGCGGAGCAAGTGGACAACAGCCTGCCCATCGCCCGGATCAAGGACATGCGGATCGAACGCACCTCGGTCGGCGCAATCCTGACAGTCGAAGGCGAAGCCGCACGCAACGGTGCCTACAAGGCAGAGCTGGTGCCGTCGGAGATCCAGGAGGCCGGGCGGCTGGAGTACACCTTCCGCGTGACCTACCCCAAGAGCGCCACCTATCGAGGCACCGAGGCAACACGCACCATTCGCGCAGCCGTCAGCCTGTCGAACCAGGATCTGGCCGGAGTGCGGACCATCCGTGTCGTCGGCAAGGAAAACGCACGCGAAAGCCGCCGCTGAGCCGGGTCGGCGGGGCCTCGGCCCGGGGGGGGGCAGATCCCATCGCCGTCTTAAGACACAGACCCCTTTCGTATCAGGGTCTTAGGTTTCGGCCCGACCCTGCACCCCTGCTCTGACAGCGCGGCTGATCGACGGCCCTCCGCCCCAACGCAAAACACGCTCCCGCAGGGCGAAAGCGTGTTTTATCATCGGTTCGGATTTGGTCCTTCAGAGGTCGACGACCTTTACGACCTGCCCCTTTGCCGCCAGCGCCACTTCGCCATTGCACAGGCGCATGGCATCGGCGCCAAAGACCTCGTGCCGCCAGCCTTTGAGGGCCGGAACATCCCGCTCTCCGGCGGCGATGGCGTCCAGATCGGCGGAGGGCGCAATCAGCTTGGCCGCGACACCGGCGGTTTCGGTCTTGGCCTTGAGAAGCACCCGCAGCAGATCGGCCAGCGCGCCGTTGATCTGCATCTTTTCCCGCGAGCGATCCGGCTGCGGCATCTCGTCCTGCGGACAGTTCACGCCACGCTCCACCGCCTTGAGGATGCCCTCGGCAATGGCGCCTTTGCGCGCCTCGCGCAGCAACAGGCGGGAGCCGCCCAGATCGGACGGCGTGCGCGGTTTGGTGGACGCGAGCTCCACCAGCGCATCATCCTTGTAGACCCGGTTGCGGGGCACATTGTTGGTCTGGGCGTATTCCTCGCGAAAGGCCGCAAGCTCACGCACCACAGCAAGGAACTTACCGGAATTGGTGCGGGTCTTCACCCGGCGCCAGGCCTCGCGCGGCTGAATATCATAGGTCGCGGGATCGGTCAGAACCTGCAACTCTTCGGCGACCCAATGGCTGCGCCCGGTCTTGTCCAGTTCTTTGCGCAGGTGTTCATAGATCTGGCGCAGATGGGTGACATCCGCCAGCGCATAGGTCTTTTGCGCATCACTCAGCGGGCGACGCGACCAGTCGGTAAAACGCGACGTCTTATCAAGGCCCTGCTTGCAGATCTTGCGCACCAGCGTCTCATAGCCCACCTGCTCGCCAAAGCCGCAGACCATGGCGGCGACCTGCGTGTCGAACAGCGGTTTTGGAAAGACGGCCGCATCCACCCAGAAGATCTCCAGATCCTGACGCGCGGCGTGGAAAACCTTGACCACATCCTCGTTGCGAAAGAGCTCATAGAGGGGCTCCAGCGACAGCTCCCCCGCAAGCGGATCGACCAGAACCGCATCCGTTTCACCATCGCCGCGATAGGCGATCTGGATCAGGCAGAGCTTGGAATAATAGGTGCGCTCTCGCAGGAACTCGGTATCCACCGTCACATAAGGATATTTCGCGGCCTCTTCACAAAAGGCGCGCAGTTCGTCGGTGGTGGTCAGAGTTTTCATCAAATGGGTCTTTATTAAGGGTTTCTGCCGCTCGGCTCCCCGTTGATACGACGAGTGCAAGCGGGTTGCAAACCCTCTAACGGCAAGAAAGGGCGCAGGTCAGTTCAGACGCAGAATGTCGCGCTCGCCGCGCAAATAGCGCGCAAGCACGGCCGGATAGAGGCTATGTTCCTGCACCAGCACGCGCGCGGCCAGATCATCCGGCGTGTCACCGGGCAGAACCGGCACCTCCGCCTGGCCCAAAATCGGCCCGTCATCCAGAAGCGGCGTCACCTCATGCACGGTGCAGCCGTGGCGATCATCTCCGGCCTCCAGCGCCCGGGCATGGGTGTGCAGGCCCTTATATTTGGGCAGGAGAGACGGGTGGATATTCAGCATCCGCCCCTCGAACTGGCGCACAAACCCGGCGGTCAGCACCCGCATGAAGCCGGCCAGACAGACCACATCGGCGCGTGCGTCGAGGATAGGCTTTACCAGCTCGGCCTCAAACGCCTCGCGATCCTTGCCAAAGGGGCGATGATCCACAACAGCGGTCGCAACCCCGCGCGCAGCGGCCTTCGTCAGCCCGCTAGCATCGGCGTTGTTGGACAGCACCAGACAAGGTTGGCCCGGATGATCGGCGTCGTTCAGCATGCTGTCGACGAGGGACACCATATTGGAGCCCCCGCCGGAAACCAGAATGGCGACGCGTTTCTTGTCGCTCACAGCAGCCCGCCTGTGTAGCGGATGCCCTCCCCGGCTGTCACGGTGCCGAGACGCGCGACGGTTTCGCCTTCGCCCTCCAGCACCTCGGTCAGCGCATCGGCGCGGTCGGCCTTCACCACAAGCATCATGCCGATGCCGCAGTTGAAGGTCTTGAGCATTTCGCCCTCATCAATGCCGCCGGTTTCCGCCAGCCATTTGAAGACGCCCGGAAGCTCCCACGCACCAAGGTCGATATCAGCGCCCAGCCCCTCAGGCAGGACGCGCGGCAGGTTCTCGGTGAGGCCGCCACCGGTGATATGCGCCAGAGCATTGACGCCACCGGCCCGAACCGCAGCCAGGGCCTGTTTCACATAAAGACGCGTCGGGGTCAGCAGCGCCTCCCCCAGTTTGCCCGCGCCGAACGGGTTGTCGCCGTCCCAGCCAAGGCCCGAATACTTCACGATCTGGCGCACCAGCGAATAGCCGTTGGAGTGCACGCCATCAGAGGCCAGCCCCAAGAGCACATCGCCCTCGCTCACGCCTTCGGGCAGTGCGGTGCCCCGCTCCATCGCCCCAACGGCAAAACCTGCGAGGTCAAAATCCCCCTTGGGGTACATGCCCGGCATCTCTGCCGTTTCACCACCGATCAGCGCACAGCCAGAGCGCACGCAGCCCTCGGCGATGCCTTCGATGATTCGCGCCGCGACATCGGTTTCCAGCTTGCCGGTGGCAAAGTAGTCGAGGAAGAACAGCGGTTCTGCGCCCTGACAGACCAGATCGTTGACGCACATGGCCACGAGGTCGATGCCCACGCCATCCACCAGACCGGTATCAATGGCGATGCGCAGCTTGGTACCCACCCCGTCGGTGGCGCCGACAAGGATCGGATCCTCGTATCCGGCCGCTTTCAGGTCAAACAGCGCGCCAAAGCCGCCGAGGCCGCTCATCACACCCGGACGCGCAGTCCGCTTGGCCGCCGGCTTGATCCGGTCCACAAGCTCATTGCCCGCATCAATATCGACCCCTGCATCCGCATAGGTCAAACCGTTCTTGCCGCTGGTCATCGCATGGCTCCTTCCGTGAGGTTGCGCCGCCTTTACCGCTTTCAGTCAGATGTGGAAAGCCCCAGCTTGCCAATTCCCCCAGCATACGGTCACTTGCGGTATCCGACAGAACCAATACTTCGATGGATTTTAGTCGAACGCGTTAAGGTTGTGCAAAAAATCACCGGACGACCGAGGGCGCAGTGTTGGGCGATCCTGTGCCCCCGCCGTCCCCATGCCTGCCCCCGTCGCAAGCCGTTGGCCACGGCCGGAGGGCCGCCTTGTGGCATCGGCGGCCCTCCGGCTCTGTGCTAGGTCAAAGCCCGAATTGCCACGGCGCCTGGTCAAAGGCATAGGCCGCGCCGTCGCGCTCCACCCGTCCCAGTCCCGGGAAATCCAGGTGCATGCCGGTCACCAACAGCTGATCGGCGGCGGCCCGATCAAACATCGCCTTGCGGGTCTCTGCCGCCAGCGGCTGATCGACGTCGAAGGGAATGGTCCAGCCCGGGTTGGCGAATTGCAACGCGGTGCTGTGCACCACATCGCCCCAGATCAGCAGCGGCGTGGCGCCCGTGTCCAGCATGAAGCCCGAATGGCCCGGCGTATGTCCCGGCAGCGGCATCGCGTCAAAGCCCGGCAGCACCTCGCCTTCACCGGCAAAGACCTTGCGCCGCTGCGCATAGGGGGCCACCGCATTGCGCGCCATCTGAAAGAACCCGCGGCTGCCCTCGTCGACCGAGGCCATGATCGCGTCATCATGCCAGAACGCCCATTCCGCTTCGGCCACCACCAGCTCCGCATTCGGGAAGGCCGCGCTGCCATCCGCAGCCAACAGGCCGCCGGCGTGATCGGGGTGCATATGGGTCAGCAAGACGGTGGAGATCTGCGCCGGGGCGACACCCGCGGCCGACAGCGCCGCCATCAAGCCACCCAGATCCGGCCCCATCAGCTGTGCCGTCCCGGTGTCCACCAGCGTGTACTGACCGCCGCGCTCCACCAGATATCCGTTCACCGGAATTTCCAGCCCCTGCGGGCCTTCGGAATAGAAACTGCCGGACAGGGTCTCCTCCGCGCGCGCTGCGTCATAGCCGGTGAAGGCCGCAGCCGGGACCGCGAGATGCCCGTCGAGCAAGGCTGTTATCGTCATCTCACCCAGCCTGATCTGGTGCAGGACCGGCGCGGGCCCCGCGGGCGCGGCCTGTGCCAGCCGGCCAAACGCGGGGAGGGACAACGACGCGGCACCAAGACCAAGTGATTTCAACAGGGTTCTGCGGGAAAGGGTCATAAGAAGCTCCAATATCCTGGGCCCGTCAATTACGGGCTGCACTGACCTTATCGCTTTGGTCTGGCATCCCATAGCAGGGACCGTCTAATATGGGGTATTAGCATCACTGATAGGATGGGCCATGGATCGGCTGTCACTTCTCGAGACCCTCATCGTTGCGCTGGACGAAGGCAGCTTGAACCGGGCGGCCCAGCGACGCGACATGACGCAATCCGCGGTCAGCCAGCAGATCAAGCAGCTCGAAGCGCTGGTGGGGCATCAGTTGCTGCACCGCACCGCACAGGGTGTCCGGGCGACGCGCTCGGGTGCTTTGGTCTATGCCCATGCGCAGGATCTTCTGGGCGGCTTTGACCGCATGGCGGCAGAGCTGGATCAGATGCACAACAGCCTGTCGGGAGATTTCCGCATCAGCGTCAACAGCTTTCTGGGGCGCGGGGTGATCGGCCCCATGTTGCTGGATCTGGATCGCAGGCATGATGACCTCAACATCATCATGCGGATCGAGGACCGGCTGGTCGATGTGGTGCGCGAAAACTATGATCTGGCGATCCGCACCGGCCGCCTCGGCGATACCGATGGTGTCGGCCGCCGCATCGCAAGCCTGGAAACCGTGCTCTTTGCCACCCCGGAATACCTGGACCAGAAAGGCCGGCCCAGTGACCCCGAAGATCTGAAGCACCTGAAGTTCATCCAGCACCACGAGGACCAGACCAAGGGGTTCTTTCCATTGACGCGCGATGGTACCGAGCATCTGGCCCCGATCCGGGTCGGGTTCACCGCCGATGACCCGGACCTGATCATGCGCGCGGTCGGCAGTGGATCGGGCTATACCCGCGCCCCCTTGTTCTTTGTCCAGGACATGCTTCGGGACGGCACCTTCGAACAGGTTCTGCCCCACTGGAGCGCGCCGGAAAAGGATGTGTTTGCGGTGTATCCCTCGCGCCATGGCCTGGACCGGAGGCGGGATCTGGTGATCGACGGCGTGATCGAGCGCTTGCAGGAGATCCGCCACAATCGCCCCCCTCCCCGGCTGCACGCAATCACCGCTTGACCTCTCCCGCGCCATTTCCTACCAGTTTGCGCAGGTGGGCCTGTAGCTCAACGGTTAGAGCAGAGCGCTCATAACGCTTTGGTTGCAGGTTCGAATCCTGCCGGGCCTACCAGATATTCGAGACGTCCCCGACAGCCCCGCTGCAACAGCCCCAAACGGCACCCTGTACCGCCAGCAGCGTTTGCCTGTGCGGGACGGCCTATGCGTTCCAACATCAGGCAATAACGTCAGCGGCCCGCCAGAGGCTGGCGGGCCGCGTTTTAAATGCCCCTCATCACGGATGGGGATCCGTCAGGGCCTGCTGACCTTACTTACCCTCGTAGGTCGGCATGGACTTCAGTTTCTCTTCGGTCATCGGCACGTAAACGCGCACATCATCGCCATCGGTTGCGGTCATGACCTGGACCTCGTCGATGCTCAGCTTGACGGGTTTTTCGCCGATACCGAGGAAACCACCCACGTCAACAACGGCATGCGTGATGACCTGTTTGTCGTTCATGACCAATTCGGACACTTCGCCCATCCACTCGTCCTTGGCGTCATAAACCCGGGCACCGGTGAGAAGGTCTGCCGTCAGGGTCTTGTCGACCACCGGCTCATACTCGTCACGCAATATCGGTTCGCCGTCCTGCGCCATCGTGTCGGCGGCCATGTCCTGTGCCTGCTCGGTCGTGTCCGTGATCGCCTCTCCCACTTCGGAGGCTGCGGTTTCGGCACCGGACTTCAGATCCTGGGCGGTGTTCTCAATGGCCGTTCCCGTTGCTTCCGCGGTTTGTTCGACCGCATCCGCGGCCTGCGCAACCTCCTGGTCCAGAGTGCTACGGGCATCGGTGTAATAGGCCGGCGCGTTCTCGAAATCCGCCATATCGGCCTGCATCACCAGGAAGTAGTCCGAGGTGTCTTCCGCCGTGGCGCTGTCGGAGACCCATTTCAGCGCATCCATGTCCACGGCAATCTGACGCTCGCCGATCCCGAGGAAACCGCCGATGTCCACGAGGACCGAGTCGATCATCCCGTCGCGGCTGAGCACGATATCATTGACCTCGCCAATGTTCTCCCAGCCGTCCTGGATACCGGCAAAGCTGTCCTGTTCGACAGCATCGCTGCTGGTGTAGATGCGCTGGCCGATGAACTCGGATGCGTGAATTGCCATCGGGTCGTTCTCCGCGCGGAACATCCCTGTTTCCGCCACGGCCATGGTCGAGGTTACGGTCAGCAAGGCGCTGGTAATAAACAGATGTTTCATTGGAACTCTCCTCATTGATTGGGCAGTGGTCTGTCGCGACGACACTCCCCCAACCAACCGGACGGGGTGAAAAATGTTCCTGAAAAAAACCGCGTGCTGCCGCCGTCCTGCGCAAGAACCGGCTCAGAACCCGCACCCGGCCAAGGCGCGCACGGCGACGTCAGACCGCGGTGACACAGGTCGCAGCAAGACCACGGTGAAGGATTGGCAGCGTCGCGGGAACGAGTTGGCGCGGGCTGCGTTGTCGTTGCGTCAGGGAGAGAGAACCAGATCATGAAACCCACCAATCCAGCGCCGGATGGCACAGCCTCACCGGCCTCCGATCACGCCGTGTCCAGCGCCCCCTCCGATCAAAGCGGCGCTTCTGCGACGCAGGCCACGCATCGCAACCTGGTCCTGATCCGGAACTTTCTCGGTATCATCGTGGTCATCTGCGCCGCCGCAATGATCTTCTTTGCCAAGGAGGTCATCCTCCCCTTTGTGCTTGGGGTGCTGATTGCGCTTACGCTCAGCCCCCTGACCCGAGGGCTCGCCCGTCATGGCATCCCGCCCCTGATCTCGGCGGGCTTGCTGGTCCTGGCAGTTGCGGCAACGGTGGCCGGTGGCATCTACCTGCTGAGCGGCCCGGTCGCCGAATGGATCGACGAGGCGCCGCGCATGCGCGCCGTGCTCGAACAGCGGTTGAGGGCGATCACCTCCTCCCTGGAAACGGTCCGCGAAGCCTCGCAGCGTGTCGAAGACATCGCCGCCAGCACCGAAGATTCCGATGTCATCAAGGTGGCGATCGACCAGCCGGGGATCATTGCCTCGACCGCGCTTGACATCGTGACGCTGGCCACGACCGCGATGGTTGCGCTGGTGCTGGCGCTGTTTCTTCTGGCCTCCAACGATATGTTCTACCTGAAAATCGTGCAGAGCTTTCCCAGCCTGACCGAAAAGACCCGCGCCTTGCAGATCGTCTACAGCATCGAACGTCGGATTTCGCGCTACCTCTTGTCGGTGACGCTTATCAACGCCGGTCTGGGCGTCGTGGTTGGATGTTGCATGTGGGCCATCGGCATGCCGCAACCCGTGGTCTGGGGGGCGATCGCCTTCCTGTTCAACTTCCTGCCCTATATCGGCTCCCTTGCCGGTGTGGTGCTCTGCGCGGTGGTGTCGCTGGTGACCTTCTCCGCCTTGTCCTATGCCGTGCTGGCGCCACTGGCCTATTTGCTGGCAACGCTGATCGAAGGGCAGTTCGTGACCCCGGTCTTGTTGGGGCGGCGCCTGAACCTGAACGCGGTTGCGGTCTTTGCGGCAGTGGTGCTCTGGGCCTGGGTCTGGGGCGTGGCGGGCGCTCTGATGGCGGTGCCGCTTCTGGTCTGTCTCAAGTCCCTGTGCGATCACGTTCCCGCCCTGTCCGTTCTTGGCACCTTTCTCGGGGGTTCGAACGCCCCCGCCGCACACCCCGCCGACTAACAAACTGGCAGCCGCGATTTGGTCACGTCACCTGCGTCCTGCGAAACAGGCCAACGGGACCCGATGCGCAGTTGTGCCCCAAAGCCCGCGCCCCACACGAACCCACACAAACCGGCACGAGCCGACACAAAAAAGCACGAAATCCGGAGGATCCCAATCGCGTCCCGCCGCACTCACAAGAGCAGGACGCCCTTGCAGATCTGCGGCACGCGATCAGCATTCAGCGGATTTCGTGGGGATAAACCCGGATTAAGGGGCAGTTGCGCTTAGAGCGCGCGCCCCTTGGGACCGGCAAAGTACCAGATGATAAAGCCGAGCACGGGCAGGATCAGGATCAGAAGCGTCCAGAGAACTTTGGCGCCGGTGCTGCTGCCACTGCTCCAGGTTTGCAAGATCGCGTAGATGTCCGCGATCAGGACCAGAAGGCCAAAAATACCATATTCCATGTGCTGTCTCCTTGAAGCTGTTGCTTCGGAAACGCCTTAGTCGCGGTTTCGTTCCCGACCGGCCCTGACGGCACCGACCTGACAACCGCGGAAACACGCGCACGCCCCACCGGCGCGACCGCGCCACACCGGGGGGAATGTCCTCTGTCAAAGCCCATCGCCCGCAGCGGGTTTTCGCGGCGGGCCGCACGGTCAGAGTGCAATCACGATGTCCGCCTGCAACCCTCCAAGCTCCTCGCTGGTTTCCAGTCGCAAGGTCCCGCCATGGGCGCGCGCGATATCCGCCACGATCGCCAGGCCCAGGCCAACGCCCGTGCCCCGATCCTGGTTGCGCGCAGGATCGAGCCGGGTGAACGGGCGCACCGCATCGCCCCGCAGATCATCCGGGATGCCCGGTCCGTCATCCTCCACCCGGATACGCAGAGATTTCTGCATCACCGCCACCGAGACCCGCGCACGGGTGCCGTATCGCACCGCGTTGGAGATCAGATTGTCGAGCGCCCTCCGTACCGCAGCCACCCGCAGGGGCACCGGACGGTTGCCAACCGCCTCCACCAGCAGGACGTTCTTGCCCTGTCGTGTCCAGCTGTCCACCGCTTCCGAGACCAGGGCGCAGGGGTCGGCCTCCTCCATGGCACTGGTGCTCACCCCGCGCGAAAAGTCGAGGAAGGCATTCACCATGTTCTCCATCTCGGTGACGTCCTGCAACATCGGCTTGGCGTCGTCATCGTCCAGCATCGACAGGCCCAGCTTCAACCGGGTGAGCGGTGTGCGCAGGTCATGACTCACCCCCGACAGCATCAGGGTGCGCTGTTCGATCTGCCGTTCGATCCGGGATCTCATATCGACAAAGGCCGCCCCGGCCGCACGTACTTCGGTTGCGCCGCGCGGATGATAGGGGATCATGCGACCGCGGCCAAAGGCTTCGGCTGCATCTGCAAGCCGTTTGATCGGTCGCAGCTGGTTGCGCATATAGGCCATGGCGATGACGCCCAACAGAATGCCAAAAAAGACCATGATCACGATCAGCTGGTGCGGCGCGGCAACGCTGACCCGTCGGCGGCTGAACTCCACCTCCAAGGGGCCGTGCTGCGTGTCGACCACCGTGCGCAGCACCTTGGTCCGCGGCAGTTGGATCGACAGGAACTCAGGCAGGCTCTGTTCCAGGGTCGCGCGCACGATCCGGCCCGAAAAATCCTCGAAATGGATCAGATCGGGTGGCACCGCGTCGGCCTCCAGAAATCGCATCGACATCTGCAACGGCCCCATCATCGGGTCGAGCCGGGCCAGCGCCGCCGCGCGATCCTCCGCCTGCGTCACCTCGTTTCGGATCAAGATGAGCTCGCGCACCATCGTATAGGTCATCTGCTGGGTGATGTCTTCCAGATCGCGCCGGATGAACACAAAGGACACCACGAATTGCAGGGCAATCACCGGCATCAGCAAGATCAGCGCCGCCCGCCCGTAGATGCCCGAGGGCATTCTGGGGAGATAGTATTTGAGACGTGAGAGTTTCATGACTAAGCCTAGGCCTGGGCGCCGGTTGCAACGGCGCTCCGATACGGGAGGTGCCAGATGAACAGACCGCAAGCCGACACCGGGTTCAACCCCAAACCCGGTGTGCCCGAAGAGGTGGCCCCCGGGGTCCGCCGTCTGCTGGCGCCCAACCCCTCCGCGATGACCTATCGTGGCACCAATACCTATCTTGTCGGCGACAGCGAGATTGCGGTGATCGACCCCGGGCCGGCGTCGGACGCGCATCTGGAGGCCATCCTCAACGCGGTGCAACCGGGCGGGCGGATTGGCCATATCTTGGTAACCCACAGCCACCTCGATCACTCGCCGCTGGCGGCCGCCCTCCGGGAGGCCACCGGCGCGCCTGTCTATGCCCATGGCACGGCCACCACGGGGCGCAGCGCGATCATGGCCCAGCTTGCCGCCGAGGGTATGCTCGGCGGTGGTGAGGGCATCGATCACGGTTTCGTCTGCGATCATACTCTGGCGGATGGCGACATCATCGCAGGTGCCGACTGGCAGATCGAGGCGCTGCACACGCCCGGTCATATCGGCAATCACCTGTGCTTCGCGATCGGGGGACTGCTGTTCTCCGGCGATCACGTCATGGGCTGGGCCAGTTCCTTGGTCTCGCCCCCGGACGGCGACCTCACGGACTTCATGGCCTCTTGCGCGCGGCTGCAGCAGCGCCGCTGGACGTGTTTTCTACCCGGACACGGCGATCTGGTGCACGATCCCGCGGAGAGGCTGGCCTGGCTGATTGCGCATCGCAAAGGGCGCGAGGCCGACATCCTCGAACAACTCGCGCATGGCGCCGCCGACGCCGCCAGCCTGGCCAGGCACATCTACCGCGACACCCCCGACCCGTTGCTCCCCGCGGCGGAACGCAATGTGCTGGCTCATCTCGTTGACCTCTATCAGCGCGGGCGGGTGCGGCCGACCGCGACATTGGCGCGCGAAGCCATCTTCGAACTGTGCCGTTGAATTTTTTTTCGAATTTCACATTTCCCTCTGGACGCCCCCGCCTGTGGCGTCTATATCGGCGCCCACACTCCGGCGTAGCTCAGCGGTAGAGCAGTTGACTGTTAATCAATTGGTCGTAGGTTCGATCCCTACCGCCGGAGCCAAAGATTTCAAGGACTTAGCGCTCGTTCGCTAAGTCCTTTTTTCTTGTCGAGTACGCTGTCGTCACAAGGATACGCGCCCGTGCCGTATCTCGCCAAACCCATCAGCGCGCGACCTGAGTTTCAACAATTTGATCGCAGCGAGGCTTTGGTGCATCGTGACAGGTCTCGTCGTTCCCCATGACCAAGGTGGTGCAATCCGTGGCCCGGCCAGATCGCAAGCGCAGTCGTCTACCCCGTGAGGTTTGAGACCAGAATTTCATACCATAGAGTATGTTCAACCGGTCTCCGGCAGCTGCGGCCGCAGCCTACAGTTGCGTTTCATGATCTCTGGCGCGGACGGCAACCAATCAGGACACGCACGAAAAAACGCGGCCCAAGGGGCCGCGTTTTCCTGAAAGGGTCTCGTTGAGATCCGGATCAGAAATCGTCCCAGATCTTGGTCGCTTCGCTGCCACCACCGCTTGCGACTGCAGCCTGGCTGGGCTCCGGGGTGTAATCCCAATCGTCCCCATGCGCAGAGGGCGCCGTGTGCTGCTGTTCTTCGGCAGCTGGCACCAGAGGTTCCACATTGCGTGTGCCGGCACCGAGTTTGAAATGTGACACCATTTCCGCGAGGTTGGTGGCATTTGCTTTCAGCATATGGCTTGCGGCGGTCGCTTCTTCGACCATTGCAGCGTTCTGCTGGGTCACCTGGTCCAGTTCGACCATACCGCTGTTGATATCGCCAAGACCGGCGGACTGCTCACTTGCGCCCTGGGCGATGTCGGAAATCAGACCGGAGATCTGCGTGACCCGTTCGACGATATTGTGCAGGGCTTCACCTGCCTTGCCGACCAGATCCACGCCGCGTTCGACCTGTTTGGAACTGTCGCCGATCAGGGTTTTGATTTCCATCGCCGCATCGGAGGACCGCTGGGCAAGCGCCCGCACCTCGGAGGCGACAACCGCAAAGCCACGGCCGGCTTCGCCCGCACGGGCTGCTTCGACACCCGCGTTCAGGGCCAGCAGGTTGGTCTGGAACGCAATATCATCGATCACGCCAATGATCTGGGAGATATGGCTCGAGGATTGCTCGATCTCGGTCATTGCCGACACCGCGCTGTTGACGACGGTTCCGCTGTTCACCGCTTCGGATTTTGCCTCTTCCATGGTGTTGGCCACGCTGCTGGCCCCATCCGCAGCCTGACGCACGGAGGCGGTCAGCTCATCCAGAGCGGCAGCGGTTTCTTCCAGAGTCGCAGCCTGGCTTTCGGTGCGGCGCGCCAGATCGTCCGAAGCGGAACTGATCTCGGTCGAGCCGTTCTGAATGCTATCGGCGGCGTCGACCACGGCGGACACCGTGTCAAACAGGCGATTGACCAGCGCATTGAAGTCCGTGCGCAGCTTTTCGTAGTCTGCGGGGAAATCTTCGGTGATCTGCACGGTAAGGTCGCCGGTGGAGAGGTTGCCAAGCGCGTCGCTGAGCACCGTCACCACATGTTCCTGGGCGGCGTCCTGCTTGCGCTTTTCCTCTTCCATGCGTTGCTGTTCGGCTGTGGTGTCGCGGAAATCCACCAACGCTTTGCCAAGCGCGCCGATTTCGTCCCGGCGGTCGGCTTCGGGGATATCCCGGGTGGTGTCACCATGTTGCAGCGCATCGATGTGGTTGACGACGTCGCTGATCGGGCGCGAGACGGCAACCGCAATCATGTAGAAGATGACGGAGAAACCGGCAAAGATGGCAAATCCCAGACCCGCCGCAACCGTATTGGCGTGCATGATCTCATTGGCGATGATGGAGGTATCCAGCGCCCAAACCATGTTACCGGCTTCTTCTCCTTCGAACAGGAGCGGTGTGCGGAAGTAGGTGAAGTCGCCATCCACCAGCCGGGTTTCCCCGGTTTCGAGCAATTCTTCTGCCTTCAGCGTCCAGGCTTCCTGCATCTCCTCGCCCTTGAAGGCTTCGGACAACACATCGCCGCTGCTGACGACACGCGCAAACACGAAGGTCTCGCGCTCGGCGAGGGAGGCCAGCGTGGTGTTGGCCAGTTCCTCGTCATAGTTCCATGCCGCGGTCGCAAGCGGCGCGGCAATATATGTTTCGGTCAGTTCGACCTGCTCCTCGAACCCGGTATAAAGCGCGGTCGAGAGGCGCTGTGCCCAGAACGTCGTGATAACGCCAATCATCATCAACAGACCAGCCATCCCGGGAAGCAGGATCTTCTGTTTCACTGGCATGTTCCGGAACCAAGACTTTAAGAACATGGTGTCCCTCCAAATCGTTCGGAGATACCATTGCGCAAGACACTTGTTATTTCGTTAAGTCGGGAGAGACCGCCGGCGCGATAAAGGGACCGCAAAATGCAGTATTTTAGTAAAACACGGATCCGCACCGCGCCTTGGGCTACGCCTTGAAATGAGGCGCAACCACGCATGAAGAAACCGCCTGGGAATGCGGCTGTTGTCTGCTCAAAACACTAGGGAATTTTGGCTCCGGCGGTAGGGATCGAACCTACGACCAATTGATTAACAGTCAACTGCTCTACCGCTGAGCTACGCCGGAGTGTGAAGGCCGATATAGACGCCACAGGCGGGGGCGTCCAGAGGAAAAAACGCGCTTGAAACCAGTTTTTTGCCGCGTGGTCCGGTCAAGTGCTGGCGGGTACCACACGGCCGTCGTTCCAGCCGGACACTACCTGGCAAGTGATGGCGCTCGCTCGATATTCCTGTCACCAGTTCCCCATCCCAATCACATGCCTCGGATCGACCCACATGCGGCTGCGCCGGGGGCACAACGCGCCATCAACACGACATCTAACGACCGACATAACGGTTCAGCAGACCGTCCGCGTTTTCCCAGGCCTGTCGCAACCCGTCCAGGTTCGGCATCGCGTTTGTATTGGCTTGCTCGATGGCCAGCATCGATGCGCGCAGATCCGCAAATCCCAGAACCGCCGCAGACCCCGCCAGGCGGTGCGCTTCCTGACGGTGGCCTTCGGTGAGTTCCGTGCTCTGCCCGAGCACCTCGTTGAGGCTCTGCATGTCGCTGCGGAACTCCGCCAGAAAATGTCGGGCTTTCTCCGGGCCAATGGCCTCAACGAACTGCGCAATATCCGAATCCTGGTCCGCATGTGGCGGCGCAACGGCAGCGCCACCCCCGCGCCGGGCCACAAGATCGGCGAGAGCAGCGCGGTTGATCGGCTTGGTCAGAACCTCGGCGAACCCGGCCTTGACGATCCGCGCGTGGTCCTCGGCCGCCGCATGCGCCGTCAACGCCACCAGATCGATCCCTTCTGCCAGTTTTTCCGCGCGCACCCGCCGCAACACCTCCATACCATCCACGTCCGGCATGCTGATATCGGACAGGATCAGATCGAAACGCTGCGCGGCAATCCGGTCAAGCCCCTCGGCGCCTCCGGCGGCTGAGACCACCTGATGCCCCAGATCGGTCAGCATCTTTTCCAGCAACAGCCGGTTGATGTCATTGTCCTCGATCACCAGCAGGCTCCGGGCCTCCTGCCCTGTCTGCGTTTGCGCGACCTGGGCCGGTGCCGCCAGTTCCGCCTGAGGGAGCGGGATCGTAAAGGAAAAGATACTGCCCTCGCCCGGTTCGCTTTCGCAGTAGATTTCGCCCCCCATCATCCGCACCAGCCGCTGCGAGATTGCAAGCCCCAGGCCGGTGCCCTCGCTGCCGCGTTTGTAGCTGGGGTCGAGCATGATGAAGTCATCAAAGATGCGCTCCAGATCCTCCGGCGCGATCCCCTTGCCCGTATCTGCGACGCTGAACTCCACAACATCCGCCTCGCCGCGCAACACATCGACCGAGACTGCGCCATCTCGGGTGAATTTCAGCGCGTTCCCGATCAGATTCAGCAACACCTGCTGCAGCCCGCGGGTTCGCCCGCGCACCCCGGTTGGGGTGCCGATGCTGCAAAACACGCTCAGCTCGTTGTTGTTGCGGGCCGCGTTGGCCTGCTGGCTGTCCACGATGCTGCCGACCAGTTCCTCAAGGTCAAAGACACGTTCCTGTTCCGGTTCGGCACCGGCCTCGAGGCGCGACAGCTCCAGCACATCGTTGACATGATGCAGCAGCAACTCTCCGGACACCCGCATCGCCTGCAGATACCGTGCCTGCTCAGCCGAAGGGTTGCCATCCTCAAGAATATCAAGAGAGCCCAGAATGCCCGTCAGCGGCGTGCGCATTTCATGGCTCATCACCGTCAGCAGCTTGTCCTTGGCGCGCTCTCCCGCCAGCGCATCGTCGCGCGCCCGGCGGAGTTCCTCTTCAGCCTGCAGGCGTGTTGAGATGTCGCGGATATAGCTCACCAGAACGGGGCTACCGCCCGACCGGCTGATTGTCAGCGACACCTCTACCGGCAGCGCCTCGCCGGATTTGCGATAGGCGGTGAGCTGGATGCGTCCGTCACCGGCATCCGCGGCCACCGACGCCTGACCGATCAGGGTTGGATCAACGTCCACCAGCGTCTGGAAGGGGCGCCCCAGGGCCTCCTCCACCGTATAGTCGAACATGCGTTCCGCCGCGCCGTTCAAGGCGGTGATCCGCCCGTCTTCATCGGCCATCAGGATGGCGTCCAGCGAGGAGGTGACCATCGCCTCGGTGCGCGCGGCCTCTTGCGCCTGAAGATGGGCCAGCCGCTGCCCCCGCCGATAGAGAAACAAAATCACCAGCGCCGTCAGGGTGAGCGCGAAGGTCAGCGTGATCACCACCACCGCCAACCGGAGGAACAGCTGGTGCAACCGGCCGCGCTCGTCCCCGGCGGCGGCGGCCTGCAGCACCACCCCCATGAGGGCGAGATCGCGGACATCGTCGCCCTCGTCGCGGATCAACTGACGCAGCTCTGCCATGCGTGACAACAGGGTTTCATCCGCGGCATCGATCAGCGCCGCCTGCTCGTTCAAGCCCTGACGCAGACCCTCAAGCAAATCGCTGCCTTCCGGCGTCTCGCGAATACCCGCATAGGAGGAGCTTTCCCGAAAAGTGGCAATGCGGCTGTAATAGATGTCGAATTGACGGCGCAATGCGCGCAGGTCCGACGGACCCTGCACACGCGCGGCGGCTCTTTGGTATTTGAGAAAATCGACCTCGGCCTGCGACAAGGTCCATTGCAGGTTATCCGTTGCCGCGGATGACAGCGCCTCCAGCCGGGTCTGCACGTCCTTGCCCAGCCGAAAGGCCTGCACCGCCAGCAGCATCAGCACCACGGCAGCGCCGGTCAGCAGCAGACGGTACAAAGTGTGGGCCGAGGGGCGGGTCACAGGCGAGAACTCTCCCTATACTCCGCCGCATGTCGGGCGGGTCATTTCACGGTTATCCGATTCAACTGCCAGATGCTGCGGGAAAACACCTCTTCGGTGCGGAATTCCGCGCCATCGTCATAGGGGTAAATCACCCAGAGCGGCCCCTTGTCCCGCAGCGACATGGTTTCACCATTGCGCAGATAGGCAATGATCGGGCCGCCGGGACGCACGTCGGACATCGGAATTTCCACGGCATAGTCGTTCACGGCCGCAGCTTCGAGGGTACCGCTGTCGACCCCCACATGGGCCATCAGCCTGTCGAGAGGCACGCCCACGAATTCCTGCAGGCCGTCGCTCCAGATGGTGGTGGTTTCGATCTTGCGCTCCCCAACCGCGCGCAGGTCGGCGATCGAGAATTCATGACTGTCGCTGTCCGTGCGGAGTGTCAGCACGATATCATCCTCCGCAGCCGCCACCGGCAGGGAAACAGTGAGAGCAAACACCGCCATGAGGGCGGACAAAAGGCGTTTCATGAAGTGTCTCCTTACGCAAACCATACCCAGAGCGGGCGTGGGAGGATACTGGCACACCCCTGCCGCGAGGACATGAGCGCCTGTGTATAGTCTGCTAGACTTTCGTATAATATCGGTAAACTGCCGCACACAGGAGGCACCCGGTTGCCCCGGCCCGGACCTCTTGAGAGCGAATTAAACTCGACTCACCCGCCACAATTCAGCGGTTTTGGGGATTCAGGAGTTCGAAATGCAGAATACAAACACAACCGTTGAGTCAGAAAATGAGTCAGAAGTTGATAGATTCGAAACGTTTACGCCTGTAGGGTCATATCAGAACAGTGAAAACAGGTTAAATGGCGATATGCGTATCCTTCTCGCAGACGATCATGACATGGTCCGTGACACCATCTCCGCTTATCTAACTTCGGAAGGCGGAGCAGAGATCACCACAACCACCGACCTGCCACGCGCCATGCAGGAACTCGAGGCAAACGGACCCTATGATCTGGTTCTGCTCGACTACAACATGCCGGGCATGAACGGGCTGGACGGGCTGCAACGGGCGCTCAAGGCAAATGGCGGCCGGGGTGTCGCCATCCTCTCCGGCAGCGCGCCGACGCGCACCGCCCAGGAAGCGCTTGATGCAGGTGCGATCGGTTTCCTGCCCAAGACGATGGGGGCGCAATCGCTTCTCAACGCCGTGCGTTTCATGAGCGCGGGCGAAATCTATGTCCCGGTCGAGCTGATGCGGCAAGAGGCAGCGGCCCCGGCCCACCCGCTGATTGCGCAGCTCAGCCCGCGCGAGGTCGAGGTGCTGAATGGTCTGTGCCGTGGCCAATCCAATAAGGAAATCGCCCGCGACCTGAACCTTCAGGAAGTCACCATCAAGCTGCATGTGCGCACGCTGTGCCGCAAGCTTGATGCCAAGAACCGCACCCAGGCGGCGCTCACCGCCAAGGAAGCCGGCCTGTTCTGATCGAAGGCGACGCGTTCGCGTCTCCTCTCGCACCCGCTTTCGGCACACCGACATCCAGGCCCGATGAAACCCGCCCCTCCACGCCCGCCTCCCGGGCCGGGGCGCGTTTTGCGTATTGCGTCGATCCCCTGTGATTGGTCTCCCCCTGCCCCCGGCGCGTGCCGGAAGCCTCTCCCCTGCGCCGCAAGAAGGCTCTGGTAGCCCCAAACTCTGCACCGCCGGGCGTCCGCAACCAATCGCCCCGGATACTTCGGCCGCGCCCCGGTCGGCACCGCCGCGCCGGCTGATTTGCCCCGGTGCCGATCCGATCACACTGCCCTTCCCGTCCTGTCGCGGAACGCCAGACAGGGACGCCTGAAACAAAAGAGACGCCCCGCGTGGGCGCGCGGGACGTCTGAGTGCCGTTGTTGCCTTGATCAGAGGGGGGGAGTCAGGCAACTCCGGCGGGGGGAACAATTCCAGCGCGATCTGCGACATGCGCCGCTTCCGGCAGGGCGCTGACATGCAGCTGGATCAGTTGGAGCGGCGCCGATCCGGGGTTTTCGATCCGGCGCGAGCGACCGGCGGGCACGCGGGCGCTCTGGCTTTCCCAGACCAGGCGGACATGGTTGCCGAGGGTGATGAGGGCGGCTCCCTGCACCACAACCCAATGCTCGGCGGCCCCGTCTCCGGCGCAGAGCTCGACGCTTTCGCCCGGGTTGACCAGCAGGCGTTGAAGCGAGAACCCCGGCCCCATCGCCAGTGTCTCCTTGCGGCCCCAGTCATGCTCATCGCTGCGGGCACTCAGTGCATCGCCCGCCTCAGCCTCCGCGAGGCTGGCGTAAACCGACATCATGTCCGCGGCGTGGGGATGCGCGCCTGCCGCCTGCCGTTCTGCGGCCAGGTCCGCCTCCCAGGCGGACAGGTCCTGCCCACCGGAGTGACGTTCCGCGTCGCGATCCCGATCCCAGTCGGCATGCACGCTCCAGTCCACATCCAGCTGCACGGCCACGAGATTATCCGCCTTCTGCGCCACCGCCCGTTCGAAGCTGAGCGTTTTGATCCGGCGATAGGTCCGATCCTCCAGCAGCGTCGCCTCGCCGATGCGGCTGGCACGCTGCGCCGCATTCTTCACGGCCAGGAAAATCCGGCTGGCATGGCGCTTGTAGGCAGCAAGCAAGGTATCCACACGTGCAACATAGATCCCCAACCCGCAGAGGTGATGGTTACCGTGGAACAGGCCTGACAGCATCGGCTGCCGGTCCGACGTGAGCACACGGTCCACCGATACCGGCGCCGAGGACCGCGGCGCGCTTGCGACTTCGAGCAGGCCGTGCCCCATGTAGGCGCGGCTGCGGCGCTGCCCCAGCATCACGATCTCACCACGCTGGGCGGCAGGGATCGCATGGCACAGGGCGGTGTCCAGTTGCTGCGCATCGGCAAAATCGGCGCTGGCCGGGGCCACCACCACCAGCGCATGCGGCCGATCACGCAGCGCCATGAGCGCGCTCAGCACCGCCGCGGCCGGTTTATGCTGCTCGGGTTCCAGGATCAGGCTGCTGCCGGCGACGCATTGCGCCTGACGAGTGGCCACCGTGGCGCAGTCCCGGGTCGCGACCACCAGCGGCGGCGCAAAGACATCTCCAGACAGGGCCGTCAACAGCCGCTCAAACCGGCTGGGCACCCCTGGGGCGTCTTCAAAGTGCAACGGGGTCATGTCAGACTCTGCAACGCTGGACGGAAGGGGCGTACCGGCGAGAATAATCGGGTGCAGCATGGGAACCTCGCTTGCTTGGTATATCATTGCATACAGTTTTAGACGAAGACGCGTCACAGACCTTCCTACCCAGACGTCGCTCTGCCCCTTGCGAAAGCATAGCGCTCCCCCTTTAGGATAGGTGGGAACCGCTCCGAGGGTCACAAATTTACTGAATTTATTGGTATCAGTCTTTGGCCGCGGAAATGCTAACAAGCATTAACCATGATCTTTCCAACCAATTGGAATCATTAACCAAGATCAGATCTGCCGCATGATTTCCGATTCCGCGCCAGCTCCCGTCATGACGGTGCCGCCGAGTTCGGGGCTGACGTTCCCGCCCGGGTGCGTTAGGCTCAGCCGCATGAGCTCGATCACCTCCATTCGCAATCTCGGTCCCGCCTACGAACAGGCCTGTGCCCGCGCCGGCATTCACAGCGCCGAGGAACTGCGCGCGCTTGGGGCTGACGCGGCTTATGCAAAGATGCTGCAATCTGGCAGCAAGCCGCATTTCATCGGCTATTACGTTCTGGTGATGGCCCTACAGGGGCGCCCCTGGAATGACTGCAAGGGCGACGAGAAGAAGGCGCTGCGCAAACGGTTCGACGCGATCAAGGCGCGCTCCTTTGACAGCGGGCAATCCGCCCTGGATGCGATTTTGAACGAGATCGGCGTGGTGGAACGGCGCCCCGGCTAAAGCCTATCCCGCTGGCACGCCCCGCCCGCTGCCGGGTCTGCCGCTGTTGACCCCTGCCCCTGCGCCGTTGACCACTCTGGATCGCAGGAGGGAACCGCTCTGCTGGATATAAGAAAACCGCCACGCGCGGGCATGGCGGTTCTGTAGCACAGGGAGTGGTTCAACACTGAACCAATCTCTCTGTTGATTGTTTGATGGCTAAACGATCAGCCAACCAGCTCGATGCCGGAGAAGAAGTAGGCGATTTCCACAGCCGCGGTTTCCGGTGCGTCGGAACCGTGCACGGAGTTTTCACCCACGGATTCGGCAAATTCGGCACGGATGGTGCCGGGAGCCGCGTCCGCCGGGTTGGTGGCGCCCATGATTTCGCGGTTCTTCGCGATGGCGCCTTCGCCTTCGAGCACCTGCACAACCACCGGAGCGGAGGACATGAATTCGCACAGTTCATCGTAGAAGGGACGCTCGGCGTGCACTTCGTAGAACTTGCCTGCCTGCGCTTTGGTCATGTGGATGCGTTTCTGCGCAACGATGCGCAGGCCCGCTTCTTCGAATTTGGCGTTGATCGCGCCGGTCAGGTTACGGCGGGTTGCATCGGGCTTGATGATCGAAAAGGTGCGTTCCAGTGCCATCAGGCGATCTCCTTGGGACATTCACGGGTCGATTAAGTGTCGCAGAGCCCGTCTGTGCGGACGCCGCAACGATCTGGCGCCGGGTAGCACGGCTGGTGCCGCATGGGAAGAGGGCTTGTCGCGCCGGGCAGGTGCAAATCGCCGCCCCGATCAGGATTGGGCGGGTTCCAGCGGATCGGCGGCATCCACGGCCATCACGTAGAGCGCCGAGACCAGCGCTAGCAGACTGGCCGCCAGCATGATCCCCAGAACCATGAAAGGCGCATTGTCCGGCGCGACCAGAACCCCTGTCATGGAGGTGAGCGCCGCGCCCAGCGCCACGGTGAGGGCCCCGGACAGCCCCGCCGCACTCCCGGCGAGTTCGGGACGCACCGACATCAGGCCCGCGCTGGCATTGGCAATGGTCAGCCCGTTGCCCAGCCCGACGCAGATCGCAGAGCCAAAGAACACCCATTCGCTGCCCTGCCCGCTCCAGAACAGGCTCAGGCCCAGCGCCGGCCCGGCGCTGGAAATCACGCGCCCCACCAGCACCAGGGACAGCAGCCGGACCCGCTGCGCCAGCAGCCCGGTCACGAAATTCCCGGTCATGAAGCCCGCGGTGATAATGCCGATCCCCAGCCCCACCATGGCCGGGCTGAGGTCGAACCAGGCCGCAGCCACCAGCGGCGCGCCGGTCACGAAAGAGTAGAACCCGCCGATGGAAAAGGCGACGCAGGCGGAGTAGCCCCAGAACCGGCGTGACGAGAACAGACGGGGATAGAGGCGCAGCTGCGAACCAAAGGTCGCGGAGCGGGTGGTATTGGTCTCTCCCATATCGGCCCAGGTGAACAGCATCACGCCGATGCCCAGCGCACAATAGAGCCAGAACCCCGCCCGCCATCCAAACGCCATGTCGAGCGCCCCGCCGATCATCGGCCCCAGCATCGGCGCCAGCGCCATGATCATGCCCATGTAGCCAAGTTTGCTCGCGGCGGCGCTGGGGGCATACATGTCGCGGATCACCGCACGCGACACCACCTGCCCGCTGATGATCGCCCCTTGCAACAGACGAAACCCGAGGAACACCCAGATGTTGCTCGCCAGAGCACAGCCGGCAGAGGCCACCACAAAGAGACCGCAACTGACCAGCATGACGGGTCTGCGCCCGTATCTGTCAGAGAGCGGTCCCATCAGGATCTGCAACACCGCGGAGACAGCGAGGTACCCGGCCACGGCGAGATTGGCGAGCGCGTAGTCCGCGTCAAACGCCGCCGCGATCCCGGGCAGAGACGGCAGGAACATGTTCAGCGATAGCACCGACAGCGCGGTGCCGAACACAAGCGTCATCAAGGTCGGGGGCGATTGTGCCGCGCGCAGTTTCATGATGTGGTGTCCCGTCCTCCACAGGCCGGGCGCGAAGGCAGCCGGCGGCCGACGGTCAGTGAACCCCTAAACGCTCGCTGATACAAGGCAGGGATACAAGGCTGGTTCAGCGCAGCCGTGTGACCTCGACCGAGAGCGTGCCGGCATTGTTGCGGTACATATGCCAGGCATCATTGGCGAACAGGTAGAAATAGCCGCTCTCGCTGGCCGTGAAGGCGTCCTCCTGCGCCAGTTGGTGTATCTCGTGCGCGGCAACGCCCTCGCCATGCTCGCTGGCGCCCTGACCATTGGCCACCGCTCCGATCAGGGCGAACCACTGCGCGGTATCGACGCGACGGGCAAAGATCACATCGGCCTTGGCCAGCCGCCTGATCCGGCGCAACCCGCGGCGCAGCGCTTCGGGGATGGTCGCCAGCAGATAGGCCAGCTTGCCCAGATGTGCTCCCGCACGCGCGCCATCGGCAGTTGCGGGAATGGAGGCGTCCAGCCACTCCCCCCGTGCCCGTATCCTGTAGCGCCCGCCCGCCTCGATAAACAGACCGGTGGCGTTCCAGTGCTGGCGCGCATGGGCGGCGACGGTTCGGGTCTGCCCCGGGCGTAGCACACAGGTTGGCCAGTAGCTGGCTTCTCCCGGCGGCGGGGTGAGGTGGCGGGCATAGACCGACGGGTCAAACCGGGTGCGGCTGCGCCGGTCGGATACCGTGGCAGCGTCCGGTGTCAGCTCCGGCACCGCGCGTGGACGGGTCGGCCGATAGCGGAACAGGCCGAGGCGGGACGTGTGCCGCCGCGCAAAGGCATCGGGCGCCAGGTGCCCTGGTGCAATCTCGCGCAGCCCGAGCCCCCGGGAGCGGGATTCTGTCAGCATCCACTCCAGCGTCAGATCCCCAAGGCCGCAATCGGCATAGCTGCCCCCCACATCACCGTGAACGCCGGGGAACCAACGCTGCTCCACATCCTGACCCGGTGCCCAGCTGGTCCACAGGGTGGGCGTGAAATCGTGACGCCGCTCGTCCATGGCCAGCGCGTGCCGGGCACATCGCACATTGCCGCCCAGCTCGGTGTCGCGAAACCCGTGTTTGCGCGGATCGCCCAGCAGCAGCCGCAACAGCCCCTTGTCATCAGGAATGCCCAGCGCCCCGACTGTGTCCCAGACCCCGATGAAGGCAAAGCCGACCTGCCCCGGGTCGTGAAAGCGCACCGCCCCCAGGGGACGCTCCTGCAACAGGGCGGCCTGCAAGGCGGTCTTTTCCGTTCCGGCCTTGCGTGATTGGTAGCGCTCCATCAGCCGGGTCACCACCTGCCAGGGGTCCTCATAGGGCGACAGGTGGTCCGGACGCAGATCGGCAAGCCCGACGTTGGACACCATGCCGGCAAGGCTGCGCACGGTGTAGGCGCCGCGGCTGAAGCCGAACAGAAAGATCTCGTCGCCGGGCGCATAGGTCTCCGCCAGGAATTTATAGGCGCTCATGATGTCATCTTCGAGCCGCAAGCCGATCGCCCCGCCAAGCACGCGACGAAAGAGGCCCCCCGAGGTGCCGACCCCGGTGCGATAGTAGCCCAGCTGTTCGGTACCGGCGGCGTCGCGCGCCGCCACCAGCGAATGCAGCTTGGCCACATTGGTCGGTGTCGGCGTGCCGTCCCTGTGCTGGTCGGCGGTGTTCCAGGTGCCATCACAGCAGATAATCAATCGGCGCATCTCAAAATCCCCCCGCAGCCCGTCAATGCGAGTCCCTCCCCGCTCCGGCATGCTCAAATGCAACCTAGGGTAACACGGAACCCGGGTGCGCCAAGGCTGGAATTCCCCCTGCAGGCGCGGCCGGGCTTTGCCGCGCCGAAAGACGGATAGTCATTGACCCCCCGCGCAGGTTTCGACATGAGAGGCATCATGCTCAGGATCGATAACATCACCTATTCCGTCGAAGGCCGCCCCCTTATGGAGGAGGCCTCTGCCACTATCCCAACCGGCCACAAGGTCGGTGTCGTGGGCCGCAATGGCACCGGCAAATCCACCCTGTTCCGCCTGATCCGCGGAGAGCTTGCGCTGGAAACCGGGTCCATCACCCTGCCCTCTCAGGCGCGTATCGGCGGTGTGGCACAAGAGGTCCCCTCGTCGGACACCTCCCTGATCGACACCGTGCTGGCAGCCGATACCGAACGAGCGGCGCTGATGGCCGAGGCCGACACCGCAACCGACGGCGCCCGCATTGCGGAAATCCAGACCCGGCTGGTGGATATCGACGCATGGTCCGCCGAGGCCCGTGCCGCCTCGATCCTCAAGGGGCTTGGCTTTGACGATCAGGACCAATTGCGCCCCTGTTCCGATTTTTCCGGCGGCTGGCGGATGCGTGTGGCGCTTGCGGCGGTGCTCTTTGCACAGCCCGACCTGCTGCTGCTGGACGAGCCGACCAACTACCTCGACCTTGAAGGTGCGCTTTGGCTCGAAAGCTATATCGCGCGCTATCCGCATACGGTGCTGATCGTCTCTCACGACCGCGGGCTTTTGAACCGGGCGGTGGGGGCGATCCTGCATCTGGAGGATCGCAAGCTGACGCTCTATCAGGGCACCTACGACACCTTTGCCGAAACCCGCGCCGCGCGCATCGCCGTGGCACAATCCGAGGCGCGCAAACAGGAATCCCGCCGCGCCCATCTGCAAAGCTTCGTGGACCGCTTCCGCGCCAAGGCTTCCAAGGCGAAACAGGCCCAGTCCCGCCTGAAGATGATCGAGAAGATGAAACCGATCTCGACGCCGCAAGAGGCCGCGCTGCGGGCGTTCACCTTCCCGGAACCCGAAGAGATGTCACCGCCGATCATCCAGATCGAAGGCGGTGTCACCGGCTATGGCGATGTCGAAATTCTGAGACGCCTCGACCTGCGCATCGATCAGGATGATCGCATCGCGCTGCTGGGCAAGAACGGTCAGGGCAAATCCACCCTGTCCAAACTGCTCTCGGACCGGCTGCCGCTGATGGCGGGCAAGATGGTGCGCTCGTCCAAGCTGCGCATTGGCTATTTCGCCCAGCATCAGGTGGACGAGCTTTATGTGGATGAAACCCCGATCGACCACCTGCGTCGCCTGCGTCCTCATGAGGCCCCCGCAAAATGGCGCACGCGTCTGGCAGGCTTTGGCCTGCTGGCCGCGCAGGTCGAAACCGCGGTCGGGCGGCTGTCCGGTGGTCAAAAGGCCCGCCTGAGCCTGCTTTTGGCGACGCTTGATGCGCCCCATATGCTGATCCTCGATGAGCCGACCAACCACCTCGACATAGAAAGCCGCGAGGCGCTGGTCGAGGCGCTCACCGCCTATAGCGGCGCGGTCATTCTGGTCAGCCACGATATGCATTTGCTGAGCATGGTGGCGGATCGGCTCTGGCTGGTATCCGATGGCACCGTGGCGCCCTATGACGGCGATCTCGACAGCTATCGCGAAATGCTGTTGATGCGCGACAAACCCGCCCGCAAAGCGGATGCAAAAGCCGCCTCCAAGCCAAAGCCCAAACGCGCCAGCCGCGATCAGATCCTTGCCCTGCGCAACGAGGTCCGCAAGGCCGAGGCCCGCATCGAGAAGCTGACCGAGATGCAGGACAAGCTGGACGAGAAGCTCGCCGATCCGGAGATCTACGAGTCGAGCCGCGCCGGTGACCGGGCGGTCTGGCAGAAAAAACACGCCGAATGCATGGACGCGCTGGACCGCGCCGAGGAATTGTGGATGAAGGCACTTGAGAAACTGGAGGTCGCCGAGGCGCAATGATCGACACCGCGTTCCTGATCACCTCATTTGTGACGCTCTTTGTGATCATTGACCCGATCGGGTTGATGCCGGTGTTTCTGGCGTTGACCCAGGGCATGACCAGCAAGCAACGCCGCGCCATCGCCATTCGGGCCTCCATCACAGGGGTCGGAATCCTCGCGGTCTTTGCGCTGTTTGGCGAAAGCGTTCTGGGCTTTATCGGCATTTCCATGCCGGCCTTCCGCGTTGCAGGCGGCATTCTCTTGTTCCTCACCGCGCTCGATATGCTGTTTGAGCGCCGCACCGCGCGTCGTCAGCACCAGGGCGACGAGATCGCCCCCGAGGATGATCCCTCTGTCTTTCCCATGGCCATTCCGCTGATCGCGGGGCCCGGCTCCATCGCCACGGTCATCCTTCTGACCGGGCAGCATCCGGGCATCGAGGGCTTTGCCTCGGTGATGGCCATCGTGGTGGCGGTGATTGCGCTGATGCTGGGGATGTTCTCGATTTCGGGCCTGCTGGAGCGTCTGCTGGGTCCCGTCGGCATCAATGTGGCAACCCGTTTGCTGGGCATGCTTCTGGCCGCGCTTTCGGTGCAATTCGTGCTGGAAGGTCTGCGCGCCTTTGGCTTTGCCAGCTAGACATAGGTGCGGTGAACACCTACCTCCCTGATATGGAGGACAAAGACCGATGAATTCAGACGATATCGGCCAGCTGGTCTACCTCATCGCATTGCTCGCTGCTGTCGGGACATGGGTGTTCGTGCAAAACCGGCAATCGCTGGGCAAAACGGTCCAGCAGTTGATGATCTGGGGGCTGATCTTCCTTGGCGTGATTGCCGCCTACGGCCTGTGGGGAGACATCCGCTCCACCGTGCTGCCGCAGCAGGCCGTGCACTCTGACGGCGGCCAGATCAGCGTGCCACGCGCGCGCGATGGTCATTACTACCTGACATTGCAGGTCAACGGCGATCCGGTGGATTTCCTGGTCGACACCGGTGCCAGCGACATGGTGCTGAATGCCGAGGACGCCCGGCGGATCGGTATTGATCCCGCAAGCCTTGCCTATCTCGGGCGCGCGATGACCGCCAATGGCGAGGTCCGCACCGCGCGGGTGAAACTGGACAGTGTGGCGCTCGGCCCGATCACGGATCGCAACGTCTCCGCCTGGGTCAATGAGGGCGCATTGGAGCAATCCCTTCTGGGCATGGGGTATCTTCAACGGTTTTCCGGTTTCGAAATCCGCAACAACACCCTGGTCCTGACACGTTAAGGGACCGCGCCGTCGCGATACCTGCGCCGCGACCATCGTCAAATCCGGCGCAAAAGACTCAAATTTCCTTAAAATCTGTAACGCCTTTTAAAGATCTGTCCGCTACCTCTGCAAAGGTGACACCCGGCGATCAGCAGGATCGCCCACCCAAGACGAGCTGATGACCCCATGAAATACATACACGTGATCCCGGACAGCAATCATCTGGTCAGCCTCGCCAAGAACCTTGCCGACATCAAGAGCGCCGATGACCACGAGATCATCGTGCTCCCCTCCACCAGCCATCAGAAATCGTTTCTGGACACCAGCAAGGAGTTCTGGCCCTCCGTCGCGATGTTCACCGGCAATCTGAGTTTTGCACCAAACGACATTGTGGTTCTGCACAGCCTGTTCCTGAAGCAATCCTTCGAGATCGCGCAGCAACTGATCCAGCGACGCGCCAATCTGGTCTGGTGCATGTGGGGCGGAGACCTGCATATGGTCGCCCAATCTCCGGGCGGGATTGAGTTTCTGAACCGGTTTTCCTGCGTGGTCTCCTTCTGTGGTGAGCTGATGCTCTATCCGCAGATCACCCTCCCGGAAATCCCTGGCTCCTGCCACAAGGTCGACAGCACCACCACCCAAGCAGAGGGGATGGAGAAGGAAAAACTGATCATCCTTGGCAATTCCGGAGATCCCTCCAACGACCACCTGTATCTTCTGGAGCTGGCCAACCGTTTCAAGGAACACCGGGTCCACATTCCCTTTGCCTATAATGTCACGCCCGAATACCGGGCGCAGGTTGTGCAAAAGGCCACCGAGCTGGGTATGCTGGATCGCATGTACCTCCAGGAAGAGATGCTGCCGCTGGAACAGTACAATAGCGTTATCGCCCGGGCGGAGCTGTTTCTGGCCGCACATAACCGCCAGCAGGCGCTGGGGTCGGCCGCCAGCGCCTACCTGAACAATTGCCGCGTCTTCATGCGCCGCGTCATCACCACCCCAAGCGGGCGAACCATGGCCAACCCCGGCTACCTGCAGATGCTCAATTTCGGCTATGTTGATGTCGAGGATATTCGAAGCCTCGAAAACGAGGACTTCCGCAAATCCGTTGAGGCCGCGCCCTTCGTTCAGAACCAGGTCGTCGACGTCACTACGCAATCCACCGAAAACCGGGCCGCGGTCTTTGAGAGGATGAAGCATATTTGCAATGGCAGAGGCTAGCAGGCCCGGGCCTGGCGTCACGGGCAGCTGGGGCGAGGTGATCAGCCCCCGCTTTCGGCCTTTTTCTCCCAGCGCCCGCTTTCCTCGGACCAGTACTGCGCCTGACATCCAGCGGCGGTCAGCGCCTTCCACTGACCACGCGCGTGCTGCACCGCCTCCGCGTCGGTGCCATCAAACAGGATACACACCCGATCCAGCGTGGTGACTTCCTCGGGCGCAACCTGCGCGCCGTCGATGCTCATCACGCAGTTCGCCTTGTTCGGCGCCTCGGCCGAGGTGGTCAGCAGGATCGGTTGCAGCGCGTCATGGGGGCCACCCGCCAGCCCGTGCGGCAGGAAACTGGCGTCCCCGCCCAGCCAGAGTGTATCATCCAGCCACGCCAGCCGCTCCGGATCACGTCCGCGCACGGCGATACGCCAGCCCGCGCCCCGCGCCTTGTCCAGCAAAGCAGGCAGCGTTTCCTGCAAGGGCTTGCGGGTCAGGTGATAGAAATAGGCGGCCCCCATTGCGGTCTTACTCTGCCTCGAACTGATCTTGTACCAGACGGCTCAGCGCCATCACGCCCCAACCGGTCGCCCCTTTGGGCGCATAGGCGGTGTTGGATTTGACCGAGGCCACACCGGCGATATCCAGATGGATCCAGGGTGTGCCGTCCTTGATGAAACGTTGCAGGAATTGCGCCGCCGTGATTGATCCCGCCGGGCGACCACCGACGTTTTTCATATCCGCCACATTGGATTTGAGCTGATCGTCATAGGCCTGCCCCAGGGGCATCCGCCATGCGCCTTCGCCCTCGGCCTCGGCGGCCTTGAGGAATGCAGAACAGAGCTTGTCGTCATTGGAGAACACGCCCGCATTGTCATGCCCCAGACCGATGATGATCGCGCCTGTGAGGGTGGCGAGATCGATGACACCGGCCGGTTTGAACCGCTCCTGCGCATACCAGATCACATCACAGAGCACCAAGCGCCCCTCGGCGTCGGTGTTGATGATCTCGACGGTGTCGCCCTTCATGGATTTCACCACATCACCGGGGCGGATCGCCGTGCCGGAGGGCATGTTTTCCACAAGCCCCACAAGCCCCACGACATTGGCCTTTGCCTTGCGCAGCGCCAGCGCCCGCATGGTGCCCGCAACAACGCCCGCGCCGCCCATGTCCATGGTCATGTCTTCCATGCCCGCCGCGGGTTTCAACGAGATGCCACCGGTGTCAAACACAACGCCCTTGCCGACCAGCGCCAGCGGGGCTGCGTCCTTGTCGCCGCCGTTCCATTTCATGACAACAACCTTGGAGGGGCTAGCAGATCCTTGGCCGACACAGAGAAGCGTGCGCATGCCGAGCTTCTCCAGCTCGGCCTCATCCAGCACCTCCACCTCAAGACCAAGCGCCGTCATTTCCTCGAGACGCGCGGCAAATTCGGTGGTGGTCAGCACGTTTGCAGGTTCGTTGACCAGATCACGGGTCATATGCACGCCTTCGGCCACCGCCAGAAGCGGCGCAAAGGCGGCTTCGATCTCTTCGGGCTTGTTGTGGCCGATGGTCACGGTGCCAGGCGTTTCGGCGTCCGCGGATCTATGCGCATCAAAGCTGTAACTGCGCAGCGCCAGCCCCAAAGCCAGATCGGCGGCACGGGACATGTTCCCCGCCTTCACCGTCAACGCTTTGTTGCCCCGCGCTTCGGCCAGTTTTGCGCCTGCCTTGCGCGCCTCGATCGCGGTGATGCGGCGGGGCAGCACAACAACATGCAGGGCCTCTACCGCCAGACCCGCAGGCCATGCCAGCGTGATCACCTGACCGGTCTTGGCCTTGGCAAAACCATCGGAGGCGATCAGACGCGCCACCGCGCCCTTGCTCAGGCGATTGGCGCTGCGGGCGGCCTGATCCATCGTGCCTTCGGGCGTGACCATCACGGCCAGATGGCCTTCGACCTCGGCCAGAGATTTGGGATCGAAGGGGGAAAAACGGATCGGTGTGAGCGCGCTCATTCGGGTCTCCTGTGGTTGATCTGCTCTTGTCGCCGCTTGCGCATCTGGCTGACAGTCCCGTAACAGGTAGCGGTTGACCGAGATGAATACCAGAGCGGGCAGACCGGCGCGCCCAATCCTTGCCGATCAGGCAGGGGCCCGGGAAGATTGCAGTTTTCCCGCCCGCACAATTCCTCTAAGGTCCGGCGAACAGTCCGAGCGCAAGATCTATGGGGGGATCGGGTGTCACGCTACGACAGATATGTGCTGTCGCAATATCTTTTGTTCTTTGGCTTTTTTGCCTTGATTCTGGTGGCCGTGTTCTGGATCAACCGGGCCGTGAGCCTGTTTGACTGGCTCATCGGCGACGGGCAAGGCGTGATGGCTTTCCTTGAAATCTCGGTTTTGAGCCTGCCGAACCTCGTGCGTATGGTGCTGCCGCTGGCGGCCTTTGCGGCGACGGTCTGGGTCACCAACCGGTTGAATTCCGAGAGCGAACTGACGGTATTGCGCGCAACGGGGTCGAGCCCCTGGCAATTGGCCCGCCCGGCGATGGCCTTTGGCGTGCTGACCGCCCTGATGATGTCCGCCCTCAGCCTGGTGCTGCTGCCCGCATCGCTGGCGCAGATGCAGGAACGGGAGGCCGAACTGTCGCGCAGCGTCAGCGCCAAACTCCTGAAGCCCGGCAGCTTTCTGCATCCGGCGGACGGTCTGACCTTTTTCATTGGCAGCATTGACGACGATGGCACGCTCAACAATGTGTTCCTGACCGACCAGCGCGCCGCGGCGATCGAGGTCACATATACCAGCGACAAGGCCTATCTGGTGCGTGATGGCGACGGCGCGCATCTCATTCTGGTTGACGGGCTTGCGCAGCGGCGAAACCTGGAGACCGCGCAGCTGTCGACCACCGCCTTTGCCGATTTTTCTTATCCCATCGGGCGCGTCACCCCGGAGATCGGCGACGGGCCCCGGCCGCTGCGCAGCATTCCCACGCGCGACCTGCTGTATGACCGGGCGCAGATCACCGCCACCGAGACACATTCCCCCGGCGCCCAGGCCGAAGAGCTGCACCAGAGATTCGCGCGGGCCGTGGTGACGCTGGCCGTGGTGATGATCGCCGTATCGACACTGATGCTTGGCGGGTTCAGCCGGTTCGGCATCTGGAAACAGCTGCTGGCCGCCTTTGTGCTGCTGATTCTGATTGAAGGCTTGCGCGGCATCGTTGCCGCCCCGGTGTTGGAAGACGCGGCCATGTGGCCATTGCTCTATCTGCCCGCTGGCTTGGGGCTGCTGATATCGCTGGTGTTCCTGCATCTTGCAAGCCGGCCGCAGCTGCTTGCCAGAGGGCGCTCCCGCCCGGAGGGGTCGGCATGATCCTCGACCTCTATTATGCCAAACGGTTCCTGCAATGGTTCCTGGTCATCACGGCGGTGCTGATGAGCCTGGTGATGCTGATTGACCTCAGCGATCAGTTCCGCCGCTTTGACAGCCAAGATCTGAGTTTCTGGCAATTGTTCGGCCTCACGCTCCTGAACGCGCCCGCCGCCCTCAGCCAGTTCCTGCCGCTCATCATGATCCTCACGACGATCGTGCTCTTTGTGGGGATGGCGCGCAGCAGCGAACTGGTGGTGACGCGGGCGATCGGACGGTCGGGAATCCGGGCGCTGATGCCACCGGTAGGCGTGGCGATGGTGATCGGCGGACTGGCTGTCAGTACGCTCAACCCGATCGAGGCGGTCACCGCCAACCGCTACAAGGCGCTGGTCGAGGACTATCGCCAACCCGGATCGGCGGCCGCGGTTTCCCTGACCGGCGAGGGCCTGTGGCTGCGACAGGGCGGGCAGAACGGCCAATCCGTCATCCATGCGGTCAACTATCACGGCGATGCGCAGAATCTCGTGCTCTATGATGTGTCGATCCTCTCCTACGCGCCGGAAGGGGGGCCGGTGCGGCGCATCATGGCACAGGAGGCCTGGCTGGACGGCGCGGACTGGGTGCTGCGCGATGCCAAGGTCTGGCAGCTGGTGGTCGGAGTGAACCCGGAGACCAGCGCCCGGCGCCATGACGAGTTGCGCCTGCCCACCACCCTGACCAACGAGCGCATTCGCGATACGCTCAGCTTTTCCGAAGGCATCTCGATCTACGAACTGCCGGAGACCATCGCCTCTCTCGCCGAAGCCGGATTTTCGACCACGCGGTTCCGCGTCTGGTTGCAGGTTGAGCTGGCCCGCCCGCTGTTTCTGGTCGCCATGGTGCTGGTGGGCGCTGCCTTTACCATGCGCCACACGCGGCTGGGGGGCACCGGGGTCGCCGTGCTGACGTCGGTGCTGCTGGGGTTCGCGCTCTACTTCGTCCATAACTTCGCCCGGATCCTTGGCGAAAACGGACAAATCCCGGTTCTGCTGGCGGCCTGGGCGCCGCCGGTGGCCTCAATACTTCTGACAATGGGACTGCTCCTGCATGCCGAAGACGGTTGAATTCAAGAACTGGCGGCGAGGAGCGCTGCTGTCCACGGTGCTGCCCCTGTGGCTCGGCCTGTTGCCGGCGCCCGGGATCGCACAGCCTGTGGCGCCGCCGCCGTCGCAGGCCAGCGCGCCGGCCATGCTGGTCGCCGACCGCGTGTTCCTGTCACCGGATCGCAAGCTTGTTGCCGAGGGCAATGTGGAGGCCTTCCAGGGGGATGTGCGGCTTCAGGCCCAGCGGATCACTTATGATCGCGACAGTGGTGTGCTCAACCTTGAAGGCCCGATCCGCATCGACCAGAGCGGGTCGGTGACAGTGCTGGCCAACGCCGCCGAACTGGACAATGGCCTGCGCAACGGGATTCTGCGCGGCGCCCGGCTGGTGTTCGACCAGCAGGTGCAGCTTGCGGCCCTGCAGATGACCCGGGTCGAAGGGCGGTATTCCCAGCTCTACAAGACCTCTGTCACCTCCTGCGACGTCTGCGATGACGGCCGCCCGCCGCTCTGGCAAATCCGCGCGGAACGGATCACCCACGACCAGGTGGAGCGGCAACTCTATTTCGAAGGCGCGCAGCTGCGGATCAAGGATGTTCCGGTGTTCTACTTTCCGGCGCTGCGCCTGCCGGACCCCAGCCTGGAACGCTCCACCGGGTTCCTGACCCCGTCACTGTCGAGCGACTCCAACCTCGGCGTCGGTGTCAAGCTGCCCTATTTCGTGGCCCTGGGGCCGCATCGCGACCTCACCATCACGCCCTATATCTCTGCCAAGACCACGACCCTCGGCCTGCGGTACAGGCAGGCCTTCCGCAACGGTCGGATCGAGCTCACCGGCGCCTTCAGCCGTGACGACATCCAGCCCGACGACGGGCGTGGCTACCTGTTTGCAAAAGGCAGCTTCGACATCCGGCGCGGCTACAAGCTGAGCTTCGATCTCAAGAGCGTGTCAGACGATGCCTATCTTGCCGACTACGATATTTCCGACACCGACCGGCTGCGGTCCAGCATCACCCTGTCGCGGGCCCGTCGTGACGAGCTGATCGAAGGCACGCTCTATCACTACAAGACCCTGCGCGGCACCGAGGATCAGGCGTTTCTGCCCGCCACCATCCTGACCGGCACATTTGAAAAACGCCTGTTTCCCAACCGCATCGGCGGCGAATTGCGCCTGCGCCTGAACGCCAGCCACTTCAACCGCCCCTCCTCGCAGGAGGCCACCGCGACCAGCGCCAACGGGCGCGACATGACCCGAGTGTCCGCCGACGCCACCTGGCTGCGCAGCTGGATTCTGCCCTGGGGCGTGCAGGGCAGCTGGACGTTGGGTGTCGGGGTGGACAGCTTTGCGCTGGCCGATGATGGCGCGTTTGACAACGAGGCCACGCGCGTCACTCCCAAAACAGCGGTGACCTTTCGCCGCCCCATGGCACGCCAGACCGCCTCCGGCGCGGTTCAGATCCTCGAACCCATCCTGCAGATCGGCTGGACCAAGGTCAGTGGCGACAGCACCCCCAACGAGGCCAGCAATATCTCGGAATTCGATCAGGGCAACCTGCTCGCCTTGTCGCGGTTTCCGGAAACCGATGCGCGCGAGGACGGGCGCACCCTGGTTTACGGCGTGAACTTCTCGCATTTTGATCCCAGCGGCTGGCAGGCCACCGGCACCATCGCCCAGATCCGGCGCGAGGAGGCGCAACCCGGCTTTACCTCCTCCTCCGGGCTGGACGGGCGCAACTCGAACCTCCTGCTGGCGGGCCAGATCGGTTTGCAGAACGACCTGACCCTCACCGCGCGCGGCATCCTCGACGAGGAGTTCTCCGTCACCAAGGCCGAATTCCGCGGGGATCTGCACCGCAACCGCGTGACCCTCGCCGGGAGCTACCTCTGGCTCCAGGCCGACCCGGAGGAAGACCGCACCGAGGAGACCTCGGAACTGTGGTTTGACGGCGCCTATGACCTGAACGAGACATGGCGCGCCGGGGCGAATATGCGCTACGACATCACCGATGGGCGCGCGACCCGGGCCGGGCTCGGCCTGACCTATCGCAATGAATGCGTCACCCTCGACCTCTCGGTCAGCCGTCGCTATACCTCAACCACAAGTGTTGAGCCTTCGACAGATTTCGGATTTACACTCTCGCTCAACGGATTTTCCGTGAAAAGCGCGACCACAACAAGCAGGCGATCATGCAGCAGAACGTACCCCCCCGCCGGATCACCCGGATCCTGACCACCTGGACCCGCAACGCTGCTGGCGCGGGCGCCCTGGCGCTGGCAGCGCTGTCGCTTCCCTCCGCATCCGCAGTCATGGCGCAGGGGCTGTTTGCTCCGGTTGTGATCGTCAACGAGGATGTGGTCACCCAGTATGAACTGGAACAGCGCGCGCTGTTCATGTCCGTCTTGGGCTCCGCACAGGGCGACCCGCTGGAAGAGGCCCGCGAAGACCTGATCGAGGACCGCCTGAAACAGGATCTGCTGAACGAGGTCGGTCTGACCCTGTCCGAGGCCGAGGTCACCGAGGGCATGCGCGAACTGGCCGGACGTGCGAATATCCCGCTGGACCAGTTCCTGGCACGGCTCCAGCAGGCCGGTGTCGCCCCCGAGACCGTGCGCGACTTTGCCGCCGCGGGCCTCGGATGGCGCGAATATGTGCGCGGGCGCTTCCTCGCACAGGCGCGCCCCTCCCAAGACGAGATCGACCGCGCCATGGGCACGGCGGGATCCGGCAGCGTCCAGGTGCTGCTGTCGGAGGTCATCCTGCCGATGACGCAGGAAAACGCCGCCCAGGTTCAGGAACTCGCCACACAGATCTCCGAGCTGGAGACGCAGCAGGCGTTTACCGCCTCCGCCGCCCAGTTCTCTGCCGCCGACAGCCGCGTCGACGGTGGCCGCCTGCCTTGGATGCCGCTGACACGACTGCCCGCCCAGTTGCAGGAGGTGGTGCTGGGGCTGAAACCCGGAGAGATCACCCAACCGCTGCCCTTGCAGGGGGCGATCGCCATTTTCCAGATGCGTGGCCTGCGCGAAGTCGACGGACGCAGCACCAATTACGCCGCCATCGACTATGCCACCTACCGCATTCCCGGCGGTCGCAGCCCGGAGGCCCAGGCGCGCGCAACCGAACTGCGCAACGAGATCGACACCTGTGACGACCTTTACGGCATCAACAAGGGCCAGGCCCCGGAGCGCCTGGAGCGGATCAGCCGCGCCCCCTCGGAGATTCCACAGGACATCGCATTGGAACTGTCCAAGCTGGACGCCAATGAATCCTCCGCCGCCGTGACCCGTGACAATGGCCAGACGCTGCTGTTCGTGATGCTCTGCGGTCGCACCAGCGATGTCGTCGCCGCGCAGGAGAACGCCCGCACCACCGTCGCCAATGCGCTTGTCCAGCAGCGGCTGAATGCCTATGCCGACAGCCTGGTCGAGCAGCTGAAAGCCAACGCGCGGATCGAATACAAATGACCAGGCCCCCGCAGGTGATCGCGCTGTCCTGCGGCGAACCTGCGGGGATCGGTCCCGAGATCGCCGCCGCCGCATGGGAGGCGCTGCGCGCCGACTGCCCCTTTGTCTGGATCGGTGACCCCCGGCACCTGCCTGCCGAGACCAACTGGCAACAGGTCGCGTCCCCCGCCGAGGCGCTGGAGCTCTGTGCAACCGCCCTGCCCGTCCTGCCGCTCACTTTTGAAGGCGGTGCGACCAAGGGCACGGCTGACCCCAGGAACGCCGCAGGGGTCATCCAGTCCATCGAAACCGCAGTCGGGCTGGTCACCTCCGGTGAGGCGGCAGCGGTCTGCACCGCTCCGATCCACAAGAAGGCGCTGATTGACGGGGCGGGGTTTGCCTATCCCGGCCACACCGAATTCCTCGCCGCGCTTGCGGGCGTCGATCATGTGTTGATGATGCTTGCCAGCGCGCAGTTGCGGGTGGTCCCGGCCACGATCCACATCCCCTTGCGACAGGTGCCCGAGGTCCTGACCCCGGCGCTGTTGCGTCAGGTGATCACCATCACCGCGCAGGGGCTGCGCGACCAGTTCGGTCTCCAATCCCCCCGCATCGCGGTGACGGGCCTCAACCCGCATGCCGGCGAAGGCGGCGCCATGGGCAATGAGGAACTCGACTGGATCGAGACGCTGATTGCCGACATGCAGACCGAGGGCCACCGGCTCACGGGGCCGCATCCCGCCGACACGCTGTTTCATGCCGCCGCCCGGCGGCACTATGACGCGGCCATCGCCATGTATCATGATCAGGCGCTGATCCCGATCAAGACGCTGGATTTCGACAAGGGGGTCAATGTGACCCTCGGCCTGCCCTTTGTTCGCACCTCGCCGGATCATGGCACCGCCTTCGACATTGCGGGCCAAGGCCGGGCCAACCCGTCCAGCCTGATCGAGGCGCTGCGTCTGGCGCAATCCATGGCCGCCACGCGCGCGGCCTGAAGGGCGCGGACCACAGACAAACCTGCGCGCAGGGCATTTGCCCTGCGCACCGTTTCACAACAAAAGCCGCTTTCCAGATCCATATCCGCCCCTTATGAAGACCCATCATGAGCGCCATCGACAATCTCCCCCCGCTGCGTGAGGTCATCGCGACCCATCAGCTCTCGGCCCGCAAATCGCTGGGCCAGAACTTCCTCCTGGATTTGAACCTGACCGCCAAGATCGCGCGTCAGGCCGGGGATCTGACTGGCTGTGACGTGTTGGAAATCGGCCCCGGCCCCGGCGGTCTGACACGGGGGTTGCTGAGCGAAGGCGCCCGCAAGGTGCTGGCGATCGAAAAGGACCAGCGCTGCCTGCCCGCTCTGGCGGAGATCGCCGCCGCCTATCCGGAGCGTCTGGAGGTGATCAATGGCGATGCGCTGGAAATCGACCCGCTGGCGCATTTGACGCCCCCGATCCGCGTTGCCGCCAACCTGCCCTACAACGTCGGCACCGAGCTGCTGGTGCGCTGGCTGACGCCCAAGGACTGGCCGCCTTTCTGGCAAAGCCTCACCTTGATGTTCCAGCGCGAAGTGGCCGAGCGTATCGTGGCGCAACCCGGCTCCAAGGCCTATGGGCGGCTTGCGATCCTTGCGCAGTGGCGCGCGGAGGCGAAGATCGCCCTGTCGCTGCCCCCGGGGGCCTTTACGCCGCCACCAAAGGTGTCCAGCGCCGTGGTGCATCTCACTGCCCTGCCAGAGCCGCGTTTCCCGGCCGATGCGGCCATCCTCAGCCGCGTGGTGGCTGCCGCCTTCAACCAGCGCCGCAAGATGCTGCGCGCCTCGCTCAAAGGCATCTCGCCGCAGATCGAGGATCACCTGAACGCCGCAGGAATTCCGCCAACCGAACGCGCCGAGCAGGTTAGCCTGGAGGCGTTCTGCGCCCTCGCCCGCAGCCTCGCGCAGGCCTGACGCGCCCGCGGCCAGAACCGCCAGAGACACGCCCGGAATGACAAGAAACCCCGCAGCTCGTGCAGCGGGGTTTTCTTTTGTCTCGCATGGCCAGGATGGGCCTTATTCGGCCGCTTCCTGCGGCTCATCCGGCTTTGGCTTGGGTTTGGCGCGGCTGCGTTTCGGCTTGGCCTCGGCCTCCGGTTTGCCCTCGCCGGTCTCCCCATCCTTGGGGGCTGCCGGTTTGCGGCTGCGCGGCTTGCGCGCCGGCGCTTTCTTGGCAGGTGCAGCCTCTCCGGCAGAGGTCTTGCCTTCGGGGGTTTCCACCAGGCCGCTGTCCTCTTGCGATGCAGGTGCCGTGGACTCGCGCGGATCGGCGATCTCGGGCTGTGGCCCATCGCCCGCAGCAGCCTCTGCCGCTTCGCGCTCCTGCCGTTCCAGACGCTCTGCCCGCTCGCGGTCACGCTCGGCCTGACGTTCGCGGTTCTGGCGTTCCTGCTCTTCGCGCTTGGCTTCGATCTCGCGCTGCGCTTCGTTCAGCATGCGCAGGTAATGTTCCGCGTGCTGCTGAAAGTTCTCAGTGGCCACACGGTCATTCCCAAGCTGCGCATCGCGCGCCAGCTGGTTGTATTTGTCGATGATTTGTTGCGGCGTTCCGCGAACCTTGCCCTCGGGCCCAGAGCTGTCGAACACGCGGTTGACAACATTGGCCCCATTCGGGCGATTACGGTTCGACTTCGAACGCGAACGTGATTTTGACGATCTCATATGCCTAACGTCAGCCTTGGTTCTAATTGTCGAAGACCGCGTACCGCGCATCCTGCGCATGGGCCTGCGAACTTTTTTGGGCTTGGCGTCGCCGAGAGGTCCGTTGACGTCCTCTTGCAACAGCGACACCTTGAGTAACCACGTTCCACCGTCACAAACAAGGGGGGAGCCGTGGTTTTTTGACTCTTTTTGCTCTGACACCTCAAAATATAGGGCAAATGGGCCGGAATGTCACGATTTTCGCCCTGAAACGACACGATCCCGGCCATCCAGATCCGGCAGCACCACGACATCGACCAGCCCCTGCGCCCGCATCATTTCGGCCACAGCGGCCCCTTGGGTTGGACCGATCTCAACCAGCACACGGCCCCCTTGCGCCAGATGACGCCCAAGCCCCGCGCAGATCAACCGATAGGCGCTGAGCCCATCGGCCCCGTCCGTGAGCGCCATCTGCGGCTCGTGATCGCGCACCTCGGCCGACAGCCCGTCCATTTCGTCCAGCGCGATATAGGGCGGGTTGGAGACGATCAGGTCAAACTGGCCTTTGACGGCGGAGAACCAGTCGGACTGGCGAATGTCGGCGCGCGCCTCGACCCGGTGCAACACCGCATTGGCGCTGGCCTGCAAACAGGCGGCTTCGCTCAGATCCACCCCCAGCCCCAACGCGCCCTGCTGTTCCGCGAGCAGCGTCACCAGGATGCAGCCCGAACCCACGCCAAGATCCAGCACACGTTCAAACGGTTCCGCCAGCGCCGCCTCGATCAGTGTCTCGGTTTCCGGGCGTGGATCAAGCACCTCCGCCGAGACCTTGAAGCGGCGCCCGTAGAAATCCCGCTCGCCGATCAGATGCGACACCGGCACCCGGATCGCCCGCAGGGAAATCAGCTGGTCATAACGCTCTGCCACCTCGTGCGAGAGCTCCTCTGGTGCAATCAGCGTCACCCGCGCCGCCTCGATCCGTGCCGCATGGGCCAACAGCACCCGCGCGTCGCGCGCCGGATCATCCACCCCGGCGGCCCGAAGACGTGCGGTCGCAGCAACCATGGCCTGGGCGGCGGTGGTGGTCATTGCCCCATCTCCGCCAGAAGTTTCGCCTGATGTTCGGAGATCAGCGCATCGATGATCTCATCCAGATCTCCCCCCATGACCTGCTCCAGCTTATAAAGCGTGAGGTTGATCCGGTGATCCGACATGCGCCCTTGCGGGAAATTATAGGTGCGGATGCGTTCCGAGCGATCCCCCGATCCCACCTGAGAGGCACGATCCGCCGAGCGTTCGCTGTCGATGCGCTGCCGCTCCAGATCAAACAGCCGGGTTTTCAGCACCTGCATTGCGATCTCGCGGTTGCGGTGCTGGGATTTCTCGGAACTCGTCACCACCAGTCCGGTGGGCAGGTGCGTGATCCGCACCGCCGAGTCGGTGGTGTTCACGTGCTGTCCCCCCGCACCGGAAGAGCGCATGGTATCAATGCGCAGGTCATTGGCGTCGATCTTGATGTCCACGTCCTCGGCCTCGGGCAGCACCGCCACCGTGGCCGCAGAGGTGTGAATGCGCCCGCCACTCTCGGTGACAGGTACGCGCTGGACACGGTGCACGCCGCTCTCATACTTGAGCCGGGCAAAGACACCATCGCCATTGATCCGCGCCACCAGTTCCTTGAGCCCGCCCAGTTCCGAGATCTGCTCTTCGATCACGTCGATCTTCCAGCCCTGCGCCTCGGCGTAGCGGCTGTACATGCGGTAAAGATCACCGGCAAACAGCGCCGCCTCATCGCCCCCGGTTCCGGGACGGATTTCCAGGATCGCCGCACGGCTGTCGGCCTCATCCTTGGGCAAGAGCGCCAGTTGCAGCGCATGTTCCGCCTCTGGCAACGCCGCTTTCAGGGTTGGAATTTCCTCTTCTGCGAGCGCCTTCATGTCCGGATCGGCCAGCATTTCCTCAGCCTCGGCCAGATCGCTCAGCAGCTGGCGATAGGCGCTGATCTGCTCCACCACCGGGCGCAGGTCGGAATACTCCTTGGCGAGTTTTGCAATGTCGCCGCCTGCCCCATCGGCCATTGCGGCCTCAAGGTACTGATAGCGTTGCAGGATCTGTTCCAGCCGGTCTTCGGGGATCATGTCGTGGCGTGTCTCGCTGTTGGGTGCGCCTCTTGCTTTGGCGCGGGGCTTCACCTGTGATAGGCTAGAGCCATGAAACATGCCAGTGGTCTTGTCCGGTTTGCAGCCTGCGCCGCCCTTGCGGGCGGGGCTGCTTTTGCGCCATTTGCGCGGGCCGATGTCACCGGCCCTGGCGGCAAAATCATTGATTGCTACTGCACCGACACCCAGGGCGAGCGCATTGAGCTGGGCGAAACAATCTGCCTGCAGGTGGACGGGCGCATGTTCATGGCGCAGTGCCAGATGTCGCTGAATGTGCCGATGTGGCGCAAGGTCGAGGACGGCTGCCTCTCCGCTGCCAACAGCCACAGCCCCCTTCCCGCAGATCTGCCGCGTCTCTAGTGGCAGAGCGGCCGTGGGCCGGGTGTGCCCCCGACCGTGGCGTTTTATCTTACGGTGTGTTTTTTACAGTCTTTTTCGCAGTCTTGTCTCAGGATGTGCGCAGGGCCTGCGCCCTGCCCTTGGCAACCTGAACGGCGCAACACGCCCCGAGACGCTCCGACTGTCAGATGCTGCGCAACCAATCATCCATGGCGGCATTCAGCCGTGAGGTCGACTCCTGAAACGCCCCACCGGTGAGCGCATCGCGCGCCATCGTCTGGTTGTCCTGCTCGACATAGCTGGCCACTTTCCCAGCCTGGCGGTGGAATGCGGCATGGGCACGGACAACGTTACTGTATTTCAGGTTCCCCCGGATTTCGGGGTCATTGGCCAGGGATTTCAGCCATTTGCCAAAGCTGCACTGGTCATCCATCGTGATGTCCCGTGCCGGTTTTGGCAAAACCCCACTGTCAATGGCCGAACGCAGCTTCACTTTCCAGCTTTCATGGGCCGCCTTGGCGTCATTGATTTGGCCTTGTAGAACCGCAGTATCCATACTGTATCTCCAGAACGACTTTGTTTTGTGGGCGCCAAGATACAGCCCAGCGGTAAAATATCTCCTATTCTGAATGATAGTCATCCAGAGAATTCGAGTAAAACAGCGCACATCTGCGCGCCGCTCTCCCCGGACGTTCCGCAGAGAGGCCAGCAGGTGCCAGAGCCGCCCCCTGTGAGAGGACGCGCCGGCACCGGAGAGCAATCACCGTTCCGGCAGGATGCAGAGCAGTTCGTAGATCAGATTGGCCGCCACCAATGCGGTATTGCCCGACGGATCATAGGGCGGCGACACTTCCACCAGATCGCAGCCCACCACATTCAGCCCCTTGAAGGCCCGGATCAGCTCCAGCGCCTGCATGGTGGTCAGCCCGCCGATTTCAGGCGTGCCGGTGCCCGGTGCAAAGGCCGGATCAAGGCTGTCGATATCATAGGAGATATAGACGGGACGCGCGCCAATATCGCGGCGAATTTCCGCGCCCATATTGTGCAGCGAACGATTCCACAGCTCGGACGCCAGGAAATGCTGAAAGCCCCAGCCCTGTGGTTCCTTGAAATCATCCGGCCCATAGCCGGTGCCCCGCAGACCGATCTGATAGACCTTGTCGGCCTCCAGAAGCCCCTCCTCATAGGCGCGGCGGAATACCGTGCCATGGGTTTCCTTCTCGCCAAACATCTCGTCATTGACGTCTGCGTGGGCATCCACATGGATCACCGCGACGGGGCCGTGTTTGCGTGCAATCGCCCGCAGGATCGGCAGGGTGATCGAATGATCCCCCCCCATCGCCAGCGGCATCACCCCGGAGGCAAGGATCGCATCATAGCTGTCCTCAATGATGCGCAAGGAGTCCGCAAGGTTGAAGGTGTTGATCGCCAGATCGCCAATATCCGCGATATTGAGGTGATCGAACGGCGCAGCACCTGTGGTCATATTATAGGGACGGATCATCGCGCTCTCGGCGCGGATCTGTTTGGGGCCAAACCGGGTGCCGGACCGCCAGGATGTGCCAATATCCATTGGCACGCCCAGAATGGCCACATCCAGCCCCTCCAGCGAGGTGGCCTGCGGCAGTCGCATAAACGTCCCCGGCCCGGAAAACCGTGCCAGATCATTGCCACTGATGGGTTGATTGAACTCGCTCATCGTCCTGTCATCCTCCAGCCCAGAAGGCAGATAATACTCATGGCCACATGGGCGCCCGCAATGGCGGTGGCGCCGGTGGTGTCAAACGGCGGAGAGACCTCGACGATATCGCCGCCCACGATGTTGATGCCGCGCAGGCCCTTCAGGATCGCCTCTGCCTGCGCCGTGGTCAGACCGCCCCAGACCGGTGTACCGGTGCCCGGCGCATAGGCCGGATCAAGGCAATCGATGTCGAAAGTCAGATAGACCGGCCGGTCGCCCAGCACCTCGCGGATGCGGCGCGCGGTCTCGACCGGGCCGATCTCATGCACGGTGGGCGCGTCGATGGTCGGCACGCCCAGATTGTCCTCATTGGTGGTGCGAATACCCACCTGCACCGAGGTCTCGGGATCAATGATGCCGGATTTCACAGCCTTGTAGAACATCGTGCCATGATCGACGCGGCTGAAATCATCATCGGCCCAGGTGTCGCTGTGGGCATCAAAATGCAGCAGAGAGATCGGCCCGTATTTCTCGGCATAGGCCTTGAGGATCGGAAAGCTCACGTAGTGATCGCCGCCAATCGCAACCGAAGCGGTATCGGTCGCCAGAATGCCCCGGATATGGTCCGTCAGCGTGTCGGGAAAGGCCGGGACATTGGCATAATCAAACGCCAGGTCGCCATAATCCACAATCGCCAGTTCGCTCGCCGGGCAGATGTCCCACCCATACGGCGCATCCGGGCTTTGCAGGGCAGAGGCTTCACGCACCGCACGCGGACCAAGCCGGGTGCCGGGCCGGTTTGTCACCGCCTGATCAAAGGGGATGCCCGTGACCGCGATATCCGCATGGGTCAGATCCTTGCTGTAGCGCCGTCGCAGAAACGATGTTGCCCCGCCAAAGGTATTCTCAAAGCTGAGACCCTTAAGATCCTCGCGAGTAAAGGCTTGATCGACCTGTGTTTTTGCGTCTTCCAGCGCCATGTCGGACTGCTCCCTGTTCTCGGGTTATGCTCACGTCCTAGCCAATGCAGGCGGGCTTGTCATCCGAAAGCCCGCCGCCGATCGCGATTTCACGCCAAAGGCTGTGCTTTCTCCACCAGACGGGCAAAGAACGACGCCCCGACCGGAGAGATCTCATCGTTGAAATCATATTCCGGGTGATGCAGCCCGGCGGTGTCGCCTTGACCGAGGAACAGATACGCCCCGGGACGGGCTTGCAGCATATATGAGAAATCCTCTGCCCCCATCTCGCGGCCCGCATCCCCCTGCACATTGGCATCGCCAGAGATTTCGCGCGCAATATCGGTGGCAAAGGCTGCCTTGTCGGCATCATTGATGGTTGCCGGATACCCAACCGCATAATCAAGCTCTGCGTCCACCCCGTATGCCACCGCACAGCCCTTCACGATCTCATCAAAGCGCGCCATCACCATGCGCTGCACCTCCGGATTGAAGGTGCGCACCGTGCCGTTGATATAGGCGGTTTCCGGGATCACATTGTCGACGGTGCCGGTGTGAATCTGAGTGACGGAGATCACCAGATCCTCGGTCGCATGATGGTTGCGGCTAACAATGGTCTGGATCGCTTGCGCCATGCCACAGGCCGCCATCACCGGATCACGGGTCTCATGCGGCATTGCGCCATGCCCGCCCAGCCCTTTGATGTTGATGGTAAACTCATCCACCGCCGCCATCAGCGCGCCCGGCGTGGTGACAAAGTGGCCAACCGGTAGCCCCGGCGCATTGTGCAACGCGTAGACTTCCTTGATGTCAAAGCGCTCCATCACGCCTTCCTCGACCATGATCTGCGCGCCGCCGATCACCTCTTCGGCGGGCTGGAACAACAGCGCCACCCGGCCTTTGAAATTGCGCGTCTCAGCCAGATATTTCGCCGCGCCGAGCAGCATCGTGGTGTGCCCGTCATGGCCACAGGCATGCATTTTCCCCGGTTCGCGGGACTTGTAGTCCAGATCGCGCACCTCGGTGATCGGCAGTGCGTCCATATCCGCGCGCAGACCAAGGGTCGGCCCCTCGCCCTGACCCTTAATGATGGCTACAATCCCGTTTTGCGCGATCCCGCCATGGATCTCGTCAACGCCCAATGTTTCCAGTATTTCAGTCACATATGCGGCGGTCTTTGCGGTGTCCAATCCCAGTTCAGGGATCTGGTGAAGATGGCGTCGCCAGGTCTTCATGTCTTCGGCATAATCGGCGATGCGGTTCACGACCGGCATGGGGTGGACTCCTGTCAAATAGTCGGGATGATGCAGCAGAACACGAAATCCCGGGCAGGTGCAATGAGCGACGACAGGTTGATCCACGATGAAAATGCAGGAATCGAACGGCTCTTGGAAATCATGCGTCGCCTGCGCGATCCCGAAACCGGCTGCCCGTGGGATATCGAACAGAGCTTTGCCAGTATCGCGCCCTACACCATCGAAGAGGCCTATGAGGTCGCCGACGCCATTGAGCGCGAAAAATGGGACGAGTTGAAAGGCGAGTTGGGCGATCTTTTGTTCCAGTCGGTCTTTCACGCGCAGATGGCCGAGGAAGCCGGGCATTTCACCTTTCAGGACGTGGTCACCACCATGTCCAACAAGATGGTCTCGCGTCATCCACATGTGTTTGGCGACGAGAGCCGCGATAAATCCGCCGACCAGCAAACGCAGGATTGGGAGACGATCAAGGCCGCCGAACGTGCCGCCAAGGCGGAAACCGGCGCGCTGGATGGTGTTGCCGTGGGGCTGCCCGCGCTGCTGCGGGCCTACAAGCTGCAGAAACGCGCCGCACGTGTGGGGTTTGACTGGCCGTCTGCCCAGAATGTGCTGGCCAAGATCGCCGAGGAATCTGCCGAGTTGGTCGAAGCCCAAGAGAGCCTCACTCAGGATGAAGTCGAAGAAGAATTTGGCGACCTTCTGTTCGTGATGGCCAATCTGGGTCGTCATCTCGGTGTTGAGCCCGAAGCTGCCCTGCGCCGCACCAACGCCAAATTCACGCGCCGTTTCAAAGGCGTAGAAGCCAAACTTGCGGCCCGCGGCAAGCGCGCGGAGGACAGTGACCTGGACGAAATGGACGCGCTTTGGAACGCGGTGAAGGCCGAGGAAAAAGCGCGATAGCCACGCGCGTCATGCAGATCGCGGCTAGATCAAGGTGATCCCCGGCTCCTGTTGCAGCCGCATCAGGTCGCGCTCGTAACGCATTGAAAACGAACGCAGCTCTCGGGTGGTGAATTCCGTCAGTCCAAGCGGCTCCGGGTCGTTCTGGCCGGCGTCGATCACCGCGCGCCGGTCCTTGCGCGACAGTTTGCCCCCCTTGCCGTAGATCTCCTGCAATTCAACAAGGGCCCGATCCGTGGCCGAGGTGTTCAGAGACCGGCTCGGCGGTGAGAGCGCTGCATCCTCCAGTCCGGGGGCGAGCTGGCGCAGCAGATCCACACGCCCATGCCTGTCCTCATGGCGCGCCACCACCAACCGCGACGGTTGCAAGATGTCGCGCACCTCGCGCAGCACCTCCACCCAGCCGCGATCCATCGCCAGATAGGCGGCGGCGGCAGCCTCGAAATCCATCTCCACCGTCTCCTCCATCCGTTTGCGGATGCAGGACCGAAAGAACGCCCCATAGTCCCGCACCACAAAGAGAACCGCCTGCACCGGACCATCCAGCGCCTGCCGCAGCGCGGTCAGCCTTTTTTCAGAGGCCGGATAAAAGGTGGCATTCTGGAAATGCACCATGCTGCCCAGGATATTCTCCTCCGACAGCAGGATGTTGCTCTCCGCACCGGGCGCGATGTCCTCGGCCAGATGACGCCGCGCCGCCTCAGCCATTTTGGCAGCCTCCTTTGCGCCGTGCCGGGGCGCGGGCAGCCGCAACGCCAATTGCCCGGCCCGGATTCCGTCCCGCGCCGGAAAGGCGACCGCATAGCCATGCTGCTCTAAACTGGCCCTGTTTTCATGCAGACACAGCTGAAACGAACTGCTGCCCGTGCGATGGGCGCCAAGATGGAGGAAATACTGCCGGGCCATGGTTTCCGTGTTCACGCAATTGTCGTGTCACTAGTATCAGGCGTTTTCCGGCTTGTCTGCCTCCTCCGCAGGTGGACAAATCCCACCCGGGCTGCGAGGGTCCGCGCAACAAGCCGAGGAGCATCAACCGACCATGTCCCCCCGCAAGATTATCATAGATACCGACCCCGGACAGGACGATGCGGTTGCCATCCTGCTGGCGCTTGGCTCTCCTGACGAGATTGACCTGTTGGGGATCACCACGGTGGCCGGTAACGTGCCGCTGGCGCTGACGCAAAAGAACGCCCGCATCACCTGCGAGGTGGCAGACCGGCCCGAGGTCAAGGTCTTTGCCGGCTGCGATGCGCCGCTGGAACGCGCACTTGTCACGGCCGAGCACGTCCATGGCGGCACCGGCCTCGATGGCCCCGACCTGTTTGAGCCCACCATGCCCTTGCAGGACCAGCATGGGGTCGATTTCATCATCGACACCCTGCGCGCCGAGCCCGCCGGAACCGTGACGCTCTGCCCGCTCGGGCCGCTGACGAATATCGGCGCGGCCTTTCGCAAGGCGCCGGATGTCATAGATCGGGTTCAGGAAATCGTCCTGATGGGGGGCGCCTATTTCGAGGTCGGCAATATAACCCCCGCCGCCGAGTTCAACATCTACGTCGACCCCGAGGCGGCGCAGGAGGTACTGGCCTCCGGCGCCAAGGTCACCATGATGCCGCTTGATGTGACCCACAAGGCGCTGACCTCGCGCGCACGGGTTCGGGCCTTTCGCGACCTTGGCAGCCGCGTCGGCAGTTTCACCGCGGAGATGCTTGATTTCTTTGAACGGTTTGATGTTGAAAAATACGGCTCCGCAGGGGGGCCGCTGCATGATCCCTGTGTGATCGCCTATCTGATCCAGCCAGAGCTGTTCTCCGGTCGTCGCATCAATGTCGAGGTTGAAACCTCCTCGGCTCTGACGCTTGGGATGACGGTTGCCGATTGGTGGGGCGTCACGGATCGCCCGGCCAATGCGCTGTTCATCGGTGATGTCGACGCAGATGGGTTCTTTGCCCTGCTGACCGGACGGCTGGCGCGGCTATGAGCGCCTCGCTGCATCTGGCCCGTCCCGAAGACCTGGAAAAGCTGCTGACGCTGGTCCAGGGGTTTCACGCCGAAGAGGGCATCGACAGCACCGATGAGCAGCGCCGCGGCGCGCTGCTGCCGCTCCTTGAGGGGATCCCCTATGGGGCGATCTACCTGATCGGGCCGGTGCGCGCACCGATCGGCTATATCATCGTGACCTTCACCTGGTCGGTGGAATTTGGCGGGCTCGACGGGATGATCGACGAATTCTTCATTCGCCCCGCCGTGCGCGGGCGCGGTATCGCCACCGAAGTGCTCTACGCCCTGCCCCGCACCCTCGCCGAGGCCGGCGTGCATGCGCTGCATCTTGAAGTCGACCGCGACAACGAAGCCGCCGTCAAACTGTATTCCCGCGCCCGGTTCGAGGCGCGAGAGCGCTACGTGCTGATGAGCCGCAAGCTGTAGTCCGCGCGCCCGGCGCCGCTCAGTTGCCGGAAATCAGGCGCGTGCCGCTGGCAGAGGCGATCTGCTCATCCCCGACGGCGAACAGAATGGAACAGGCCCCATCACAGGCGTGGCCCTGGGCCATGACGGTGGCCAGCCGGACCCCCTGATCCTGTGCCACGGCAAGAATACCCGCAATTCGCCTGGCTGCGGCCTCATCGCCGCCGCTCCCGGCCAACCAGATGGCGATCGGCGCATAACGCGGCTCTTCCAGCATGGCGGCCTCAAAATGATGCAGGAAAGCGCCGAAATCGACCGCGTTGATCTCGCCATCCAATCGCAGCCCGCCGGGAACCCGGCTCCAGCCTGCATTTGCCTGTGGTGCCTGCACAACCGCCGCGCCGATCAGGCTTGCCATCAGCGCGGCTGACAGGCGGTTTACTCGAAACATGACACACCTCCAAAAGGTTACGAGGTGTCGCAGTTCTTGATTTGCGACGTGGTCAAGCGTGTCATAAAGTCGTTACAAAAGATATATCACGGGGGACAGGCGCCCTGCCGCCCCGCAACCTGTGGCCGGATCGCCTAGATTTTCGGCAGCGGGAAAGGGGCATCAAATCCGCTGTCCATCAGGCTCTCCTCAAAGGGAAATTCGGACAGAAGCTCGATGCCGCTGTCGGTCACCAGCACCTGTTGTTCCAGCTTGACGCCTTCGCGGCCGCCCTCCTCGCCGATGTAGCTTTCGACGCAGATGGTCATGCCGGCCTCGATCACCCCGTCATAGCCCGCATCCGGGAAATCGCCGTGGTGATAGAGGTAGGGATACTCCCCGGTCATGCCACAGCCATGCGAGGACAGGTAGTAGCGGTTGGCGTAGTATTTCGCCGGGATGTCCCAGGCGCGGTCTGCATAGTCGCGAAAGCTCATGCCCGCCTTCAGGATGCCCATGTTGTGATAGACCTGCTCCACCGCCGTCTGGTAGAGCGCCCGCTGGGTGTCGGTCGGCTTGCCCGGGCCGGCGTGAAACGTGCGCGAGAAATCCGAGTAATAGCCGTGGCAGCCCACAACATCGGTGTCCAGCGCCACCAGTTCGTTCTCGCCGATCACATGGTTGGCGGTCTCCTGGAACCAGGGATTGGTGCGCTCGCCCGCGTTCAGCAGACGGGTCTCGCAATAATCGCCATTCTGCTCGATCACCGATTTGTGCAGCACCGACCAGAGTTCGTTCTCCGTCAGCCCCGGACGCAGCGCATTGCGCAGCTTGTGCACCCCGACCTCGGTCGCCCGCAAGGAGGCGCGCACGCATTTCATCTCCTCATCGGATTTGATCGCGCGGGCCATCTCCACCGGCTCCTGCGCATCGACGATGGTAAAGCCTTCCTCCTTCATGGCGATGGCGGTGCCCGCATTCATCCGCTCCATGCCGACGGTGGCGCCCTTGCCCACCAGAGACGCAATCAGGTCACCCATTTCACGGGCCCATTTGCGCTCCCGCTCGGCAATCTCCGGCCCCGCCGCCACAAAAGAGGCGGTCATCGCCGGGCGCACCTCGTCCACCGTCTCATACCCATCGGCCAGATGCAGGCAGCCGGTGAATTCGAACAGGATCGTCTTGGCCTCGGTCACCAGCAGATAGCGCGATGGCGCGTTGCGCATGGAAAACACCTGCATGTTGCGGGTGCCGGTGGCGTAGCGGATGTTGATCGGATCCGACAGGATCACCGCACCGACGCCGCGCTTTGCCATTTCCTTGCGCAGCTGCCCCAGCCGATAAAGACGTACGGCCTTCAGGTCGATCCCCTCACTCTCCGGTGCCCGGTCCAAGAGCGCAATACCGCTCAGGTCGCTGCGTTCTGCGTGCCAGTCGAAATTTGCCATCGGGCAGTTCCTTCTCAAGGTGCGTTTTCTTGGCGCCAGTCTGACGCAGCACGCGGGGGCTTGTGAAATTCCAAATTCCCGGTCATTTTCCCAACCTATGGTTATGAAAAACTATCGCCGGAACCTGCCGCCGCTGGACGGGCTGATGTTCTTTGAAGCCGCCGCGCGGCACATGAATTTCTCGCGCGCGGCGGAGGAGTTGCTGGTCTCCCAGACCGCCGTCAGCAAACGCATCCAGCAACTGGAGGCCCATCTTGGCCGCGCCCTGTTCCTGCGCGATGGGCGCCGACTGCGGCTCACCGCCGAGGGCGAGAGCCTGCGCGACCACGCCAGCCTGTTGCTGGATTTTGCCGAAATGACTCTCTCGAACCTGATCCAGCGCCCGGACGCGGCGGTGCGGATCGCCGCCAACAGCGCCGTCTCGCTGTTCTGGCTTACCCCCCGTTTGCGCAGCTTTGGCCTCTCGGCCGAGGCCGCGCCGGTGGAAATGGTCACCACGGATCAGATCGGGGCGCTGTTGGATGGCGGCAATGACCTCGCCATTCTCTATGGTAATGGCCATTGGGAGGGCATGGACTGCGTTTCGCTGTTTGCCGATGTCATGCTGCCGGTCGCCGCCCCGGAGGTCGCAGCCCTCCTGCGCCCGGACCAGGGTCTGGCCGATCACGATCCCGAAACCGCACCGCCATTGCTGACATTTGACCGTCTTTCGCCAGATTGGACCAACTGGCAGAACTGGCCGGGCTTGCCCAACCTGGCGGGGTGGAAAACCCTACCTTGCCGCACCTATGCGCAATCCATCGGCCGGGCGCTACAGGGCGATGGTGTTGCGCTCGGCAGCCGCCATCTCCTCGATTTCGAACTCAGCAGCGGGGCGCTGGTGCCGCTGTTGCCAGAGCTGCCGCACCCGCGCAATGGCTACTATCTGGCCCATCAGACCAACCGCCCCCTGTCCGACGCGGCAACCCGCCTGTACAGGAGCCTCCTGGCACGCTGACCCCGCATCGATCCGGTCAGACCCGCACCAGCGGCACATGCGGCGCACAGCTTTCCGGGATCAGCCCGGTCAGCCGGGGATCATCCGCGATTTCCACCGCGCGCCGATAGGGCACAAAGCCCGACCGGATGTAGAACTCCAGCGCCGGCGCGCTGTCGAGGGTGCAGGTATGCACAAAGAACCGCAAGATCGGTCGCTTGAACGCGCGCTCCAGCGCATGTTCCATCAGCCACCGGCCCACGCCACCGCCGGTCAAGGCTGGCGACAGCCCCAGGAACGACAGCTCGCAGGCCCCGTCCTGCATCCATTCCAGTTCCAGCAGCCCGAGGTCGGTGCCATCCTTCTGCACCGTCCAGACTTCGACGCTGTCCGATGCCAGATGCGCCTCCAGTGCCGAGGGCTCCATCATCAGCCGCGAGAACCACAGGTATTCCTCCCCGACCAAACGGTAGAGGTTGAGATAGGCCTCGGCAGAGGGCGCGTCCTGCAGCTGCACACTCAGCTCCGGCAGATCCGGAACCGCGCGCGGCTCGGGGCGCTGCGTCATCTCAAGATAGGTCACCACCGAAGCGATCTTACCGGGCGCAAGCTCGGTGATTCCATCAGGCAGGGTCATCGGGTCCTCCAACGGTCAAAGGTCAGTTGCCACAGGCTAGTTCACCACAAGAGCCCAGTACAACCCCCTGCCGAAAAACGAAAAACGCCCCGGATTTCTCCGGGGCGCCTGTCACGATCAAAGGCGGAATGCTCAGCCCTTGAGGATCGAACGACCGGCGTATTCCGCGATCTCGCCGAGGGTTTCCTCGATACGGATCAGCTGGTTGTATTTCGCGAGCCGGTCAGAACGCGCCAGCGAGCCGGTTTTGATCTGACCACAGTTGGTTGCAACGGCGAGGTCGGCGATGGTGGCGTCCTCGGTCTCGCCCGAGCGGTGCGACATCACGTTGGTATAGCGCGCGCGATGCGCCATATCGACCGCCTGCAGGGTTTCGGTGAGCGAGCCGATCTGGTTCACCTTCACCAGCATGGAGTTGGCACAGCCGCGCTCGATCCCCTCGGCCAGACGCACCGGGTTGGTCACGAACAGATCGTCGCCCACCAACTGCACCTTGTCTCCGATCTGGTCGGTCAGCGCCTTCCAGCCGTCCCAGTCATCCTCGGACATGCCGTCCTCGATCGAGATGATCGGGTAATCATTGACCAGAGCGGCCAGATACGCGGCGTTTTCTTCCGAGGTCAGGGTCTTGCCCTCGCCGGACAGGACGTATTTGCCGCCTTTGTAGTACTCAGTCGCTGCACAATCGAGTGCGAGGTAGATCTCTTCGCCGGGCTTGTAACCCGCCTTCTCGATGGACTTCAGAATGAAATCAAGTGCTTCACGGGTGGAGGCAATGTTGGGGGCAAAGCCACCCTCATCGCCGATCCCGGTGGACAGACCCGCCGCCGAGAGCTCTTTTTTCAGGGTGTGGAACACTTCAGAGCCCATGCGGACCGCGTCGCGGATGTTCTCCGCGGCGACCGGCATGATCATGAATTCCTGAATGTCGATGGGGTTGTCCGCGTGCTCGCCGCCGTTGATGATGTTCATCATCGGCACCGGCAGAACCCGTGCGGAAGTGCCGCCGACATAGCGATAGAGCGGCTGGGTGGTGAAATCGGCTGCCGCCTTGGCCACCGCCAGCGACACGCCGAGGATGGCGTTTGCGCCCAGACGGCTCTTGTTGTCGGTGCCGTCGAGTTCGATCATCGCGCGGTCGATGGAGACCTGTTCGGTGGCATCAAAGCCGACCAGCTCATCGGCAATCTCGCCATTGACGGCCGCAACCGCCTCAAGCACGCCCTTGCCCATGTAACGGGACGTGTCGCCGTCGCGCTTTTCCACCGCCTCATAGGCACCGGTCGATGCGCCAGACGGCACCGCCGCGCGGCCCATGGTGCCGTCTTCGAGAACGACGTCGACTTCGACGGTGGGGTTGCCCCGGCTGTCGAGGATCTCGCGGGCGTGGATGTCGATAATGGTGCTCATCGCAAATGGTCCCTCACTGTGACACGATTTGCCCCCGGTCATAGCAAGCCCGTGTAAAAAGTAAACCGGAGGCGTTATCGCTAACGGATGTATTTCGAGAGGTTTAACCCTAACATTGGAAAATTTTCGCCAGCCCACCGATTGCCGCTCTGCACACCACGACAAAAATGACGCAGCAGGACCACGAAACCTCGGAGTGATAGCGCTCACCCTTGCGCCCGATCCTTAACAGGTCAAGCATACGCGCATGCCCAAACCCGTCCGATTCCACGAATTTCTTCTCAGCAATGCGCCCTATCTGTCGGCGGGTGTGCTGCTGACTTTTCTGTCGAGCTTTGGGCAGACCTTTTTCATCTCGGTCTTTGCCGGGCAGATCCAGACGGAGTTTGGTCTCAGCCATGCGGGCTGGGGCGGGCTTTATATGGTGGGCACCACGGCCTCGGCCCTGGTGATGGTGGCGGCGGGGGGCCTGTCGGACATTCTGCGGGTGCGCCAGCTCGGTGCGCTTGTGCTCTGTGGACTGGCGGCGGCCTGCGTGCTGATGGCGCTCAATCACAGCTACTGGGTCCTGCCGCTGTCGATTTTCGCGCTGCGGTTCTTTGGTCAGGGCATGAGCACCCATCTGGCGATCGTCGCCATGGCGCGGTGGTTTGTCGCCACGCGCGGACGGGCGCTGTCGATTGCGGCCCTTGGCGTCTCCCTCGGCCAGGCCCTCTTGCCACTGATCTTTGTGGCACTGATGACGATACTGGACTGGCGCACGCTCTGGCTGGTCAGCGCCGCGGTCTGCCTGATCGGCGCGCCGGTGTTGGTGCGGCTGCTGTCACAGGAACGCACGCCGCAATCGACATCAGAGGATGTCAGCAGCACCGGCATGGACAACCGCCACTGGACCCGCTGGGAGGCTCTGCGCTCCCCGGTGTTCTGGCTGATGGTGCCGTCCATTCTGGGACCTGCGGCCTTCACAACGGCATTCTTCTTTCACCAGCTCCATTTCGCCACAACCAAAGGCTGGACCCTGTTGGAACTGGTGGCGTATTTCCCCTTTTTCACCGTGATGTCGGTCGTCTCCATGCTGGTGGCGGGCTGGGCGCTGGACCGCTGGGGCGCGACACGGCTGATGCCGCTTTATCAGCTGCCCCTGGTCGCGGCCTTCGTCATCTTTGCCACCGTCTCCAGCGGGGTGGGCATGGCTGCGGGGTTCTTCTGCATGGCCGCCTCGGTCGGGGCGCATTCGGTGTTGCCCAGTTCGTTCTGGGCCGAGGTCTACGGCACCCGCAGCATCGGCGCGATCAAGTCGCTGGTGATGGCGGTTATGGTCTTTGGCACCGCCGTCGGGCCGGGCCTGACCGGGCTGCTGATCGATCTTGGCATCAGCTTTGACAAACAAGGCTATGGGATCGCGGTATATTTCCTGCTCACCACCCTCTGCATGGTGATCGGTGTCGCTGCGGCACGCGGGCGGCTCATCGCGGCGCCCGCCTGAGATCAGGCGGGCTGTACCGCCATCCGCGCAGCGCGACGGGCCAGACGCCGTTCACGCACAAAGGTATAAAGCCCGGTGGCAATGATCAGCGCCGATCCCAGCAGAGTCATCGCATCGGGGCGCTCGGCAAACACGATCGCGCCGCCAATCATCGAAAACACCAGACGCGAATAGCGGAACGGCGTGATGACCGCCGCATCGGCGATCCGCGTCGCGGTGACGATACCGTAATAGGCAATAACCCCGAACAGCGTGCCGCAGGCAAGCATGCCCCACTCGAACGAGGTCGGCGCGACCATCTGCTCGCCTGTGAGCAGCAACAGAAGCGCCCCGGCCACAACCACCGCCGCATAGGCCTGCACGCTGACGATCGACGACGGAATGCTGACATTCATGCGCCGGGTCATCAGGTCCCGCGCCGCCACACAAAGCACCGAGATAAGCACCAGCAGCGCGTTTGGCTCAAACCCCTCCAGACCGGGACGAATGATCAGCAGCACCCCGACAAAGCCGACAAAGATCGCGCTCCAGCGGCGCCAGCCGACCTGCTCGCCGAGGAACAGCGCCGCCCCCATGGTGATCGCCAGGGGCGTGGCCTGAAACACCGCCGCCACCACGGAGATATCCACCAGCGCCAGCGCGGTGGCAAAGCTCATCGCCGCCCCACCCTCTGCCAGCGCTCGCAGGATGGGCATCATCCGCCAGGCTGCCGGATTGCGCAGGCTTTGCCGCTGCACTGTCAGGGCGACGAAGAACACCACCCCGGCGCCCAGTCCGATCAGGATCAGGATCTGCCCCACCGGCAAACCGCCGGACAGCTGCTTGATGAACAGATCCTCGATGGTGAATCCCACCATGGCGACCAGCAGCAGCAGAATACCTTTAACGTTGTCCATGGCGTGCATCCTCATACGGCGGCGAAGTCGGGGTTGCTCCGGCATCGCGCGATGCGACCGGTTGACGCAAGCCGGAAAACACCGCGGCCTCACCAGAGTTTGTGACGCCAGCCATGACAATTCGTGATGAAAGGGCGGCGATCAGCCGTCGTTCTTGATCGGAACGCCGTAGAGTTCCAGCTTGTGCCCTTTCAGGCGATAGCCCAGCTTTGCGGCGATCTTTTCCTGAAGCGCCTCGATTTCGGGGTCGCAGAACTCGATCACCGCGCCGGTGTTGAGGTCGATCAGGTGGTCGTGATGGTCCCGGTCCGCATCCTCGTAGCGCGCGCGCCCGTCGCCGAACTCCAGCCTGTCGAGAATGCCGGATTCCTCGAACAGTTTTACTGTGCGGTACACCGTGGCCAGGGAAATCCCGTTGTCGATGGCGTTGGCGCGGGCATGCAGCTCTTCGACATCGGGATGATCGAGGCTTTCCTGAAGAACGCGGGCAATGGTCCGGCGCGGTCCGGTCATGCGCAGGCCCTGCGCCTCGCAGCGGGAAATGATCGTGTCGGTCATGCCTGTCTTATCCCTGTCACTCGATGCGGGGGTCCTTGCTTGGCGCTTCTTTTTAGCGAATGCAACCCCCGTCGAAAACAGCCAAGTCACACAACAGGTCATTGACATTTACCGCGCAGGCCGCCATTTGGCCTTCAGGCATACCCTCTGCCGCGTGAGCAGAGCCCCGTGACCACGCCGCCCCGCAAGGGACCGGCGCGTGATCTCCGGCCGGATCCCGGCAGGACATCACAGACATATCGGGGGCTGATCAGGGATGCCATGGTTCCAAGATCACGCGTGGGGCTAGTTGCGAGAGATCGGCCAGACGGCATGCGGCCGTCCGGGTCTGAGGTCTCCGCCCCACTGAATGATCGGGAGGTACGGCTGAACGCCTGCCCCCGAAACGGCTGTGCGCCTGCGGGCGGCAGCCGTCGAGAGGACGTTGAATGACTGAATTTTCCACGATGGATCTGCCCAAGCACCTGCACACCCGCATGGAAGCCATGGGCTTTAACACTCCGACCCCCATTCAGGCGCGCGCGATTCCGCATGCCCTGAACGGTCAGGATGTACTGGGTCTCGCCCAGACCGGCACCGGCAAGACCGCGGCCTTTGGTGTGCCGCTGGTGGCGCAGATGCTGGCATATGGCCACAAGCCCGCCGCCGGGACTGTGCGCGGTTTGATCCTTGCCCCGACGCGCGAGCTTGCAAACCAGATCGCCGAAACCCTCAAGGGTCTGACCGAAGGCAGCCCGCTCAAGACCGGGCTGGTGGTGGGTGGTGTCTCCATCAATCCGCAGATCAACCGGCTGTCCCGTGGTACCGACATTCTGGTCGCCACGCCCGGACGTCTCTTGGATATTCTCGACCGCAAGGCGCTGGATCTGGGATCTTGTGACTTTCTGGTTCTGGACGAGGCCGACCAGATGCTGGATCTGGGCTTTATCCATGCCCTGCGCAAGATCGCAGCGCTTCTGCCCGAAAAGCGCCAGACCATGCTGTTTTCGGCCACGATGCCCAAGCAGATGAACGAGATCGCAAATGCCTATCTCAAGAGCCCCGTACGCATTGAGGTGACCCCTCCGGGCAAGCCCGCCGCCAAGGTGACCCAGTCCGTGCATTTCATTGCCAAGGCAGAGAAACTCAGCCTTCTGAAGGAGTTGCTGGCCAAACATGATGGCGAGCGTACGCTGGTCTTTGGCCGCACCAAACACGGCATGGAAAAGCTGATGAAGGTGCTGGACAAGGCAGGTTTCAAGGCGGCGGCGATTCACGGCAACAAAAGCCAGGGCCAGCGCGAGCGGGCGTTGAAGGCCTTTAAGTCAGGCGAGATCACCGTGCTGGTGGCCACCGATGTGGCCGCGCGCGGTCTGGATATTCCGGATGTGAAATACGTCTACAACTACGAGCTGCCCAATGTGCCGGATGCCTATGTGCACCGGATCGGCCGCACCGCGCGTGCGGGCAAGGATGGTCAGGCCGTGGCCTTCTGTGCCCCCGATGAGATCGGCGATCTGAAGGCGATCCAGAAGACCATGAACATCACCATTCCCGTGGCCTCGGGCCGCGCCTGGGAAGAGCTGCCCGACCCGGCCGCGAAACCCGCACGTGGTGGCGGCGGACGTGGTCGCCCCGGTGGCGGTGGCGGCCGTGGCAAAGGCGGCGGCAAGCCCGGTGGCGGGCGCCGTCGCTTTGGCGGGGGCAAACCCGACGGGCAGCCCGGTGGTGGCGAAGCCCGGAACTCTACGGGCGGTGGCGGGCGGCGTCGGCGCCAGTCCTGAACGAAGCGCCCTTGCGAGCAGCGCGCCTGCGGCGCGCAGGCTCAAGATCCGTGGATCTTGAGCCTCCCTCCCGGGCATCCTCCCGCCCCTTTCACAGGCGCTAAAGCGCCAACAAAAGTGTTGGGCCGCGCAGGCCGCGCCGAAGGCGCGGCCTGCGCCCCCGGGCGACGCGGAACGCGGCGCAAACCCTCTTGCCTTGGCAGAGGATAGATACAGGACAATTCCGCCGTTCAGGTGCCGCAGAACGTCGCCTGCACCACCTCATCCTCCGCAGGCGGGCGGCGCAGATCGGCAAATTCTTCGCTGGTCTCAAACGGCGCTGCCAATGCGGTCATCAGACGCTCGAACGGTGCATAATCACCTGCCACCGCCGAGGCGATCATCTGCTCGATCCGGTGGTTGCGCGGGATCAGAACCGGGTTGGCGCGCGCCATCCGCGCGTCGGTATCCGTTTCGCTTTCGATACGCTCTTTCCAGCGCGCCTCCCAGGCGTCAAAGCTTGCAGGCTCAAGAAACTGATCGCGGGCATGTCCCTCCAGAAGCGCACGGAAGCAATTGGTGAAATCGGCCTGCCCTTGTGCCATCACTTGCAGCAGATCGCTCACCAATTCCAAATCTCCCTCAGCGACAGTGCCGATGCCGATCTTTGCACAGAACCGACGCAGCCAGGCTTCCTGCAACAGATCCGGCATGGCGTGGACGATTTCGGTTGCCTCTTCCAGCACGCTTTCGGGATCGTCCTCCAGCTGGATCAGCGCCGTGGCGAGTTGCGCGAGGTTCCAGACCGCGATCTGCGGCTGGTTCGCATAGGCATAACGCCCGGTGCGATCAATCGAGGAAAACACCCGATTTGGATGATAGACGTCCATAAAGGCGCAGGGACCATAATCGATGGTTTCCCCCGCAATGGAGCAGTTATCCGTATTCATCACCCCATGAATGAACCCCACGCCCATCCACGCGGAGATCAACTCCACCTGTGCATCCCGCACCGCTCGCAGCAATCCCATCACCCCCTGCGCCTCCGGGTAGTGGCGTGCAATAGCATAGTTCGTGAGGGTCCGCAGCGCCTCGTGATGGCCGCGCGCGGCAAAGATCTGAAAGGTGCCCACGCGCAGATGGCTCCGCGCCACGCGGGTCAGAACCGCCCCGGGCAAGCCGCCCTCGCGCCAGACCGTCTCGCCCGTTTCCACGGCAGCCAGCGCCCGCGTGGTCGGGATGCCAAGCGCGTGCATGGCCTCAGAGACGACATATTCCCGCAGAACCGGGCCGAGCCATGCGCGCCCGTCGCCATTGCGCGAATAAGGCGTGGGACCCGAGCCTTTGAGCTGGATATCACGGCGGATGCCATCGGTGCCCACAACCTCGCCCAAGAGCACCGCGCGCCCATCGCCAAGCTGCGGGTTGTAGCTGCCAAACTGATGCCCCGCATAAAGTTGCGCCAGCGGGTCAGCCCCCTCAGGCACCACATTGCCGCTAAAGATGTCAGCCAGTTCCTCATCGCGCCCGCGGGCGATCCCCAATCGGGCGGCAAGCGCGTCATTGAAGGCAATGAGCCGAGGGGCCTTTACCGGGGTTGGGGCCTGCCGGCTGTAGAACTCAGGCGCAAGTTGCGCATATGTATTGTCAAACGGGATATCGAGGGTCATGAGCCAAACATATGCCGCCCCACCCGAATTACCACCCGCAATCACACCAACTTCGGAGCCGTAGTGCATGACGCAGGACATGAGCGCAGATGAGATTATCCAGATCCTTGGACTGGAACGTCACCCCGAAGGCGGCTGGTACCGCCAGACCTGGGTTGAGGACCCCGGCGAAGACCCCCGTGACCCCTCGTCTCGGCCCTGTGGCACCTGCATCTACTTCCTGCTTGGCGCGGGCGAGCGCAGCCACTGGCACCGGGTCGATGCCACGGAAATCTGGCTCTATCACGCCGGCGCGCCGCTCATCCTCTCCCTTTCAGAGACCGACCAGGGCCCGGCCAGCGATCACCTCCTGACCCCAAACCTGCGGGAGGGCCGCCCGCAGGTGATTGTTCCCAAAGATCACTGGCAAGCCGCACGCAGCACTGGCGCGTGGACATTGGTCAGCTGCACGGTGTCGCCGGGGTTTGAGTTTTCCGGCTTCACCCTCGCGCCAGACGGCTTTGACATTCCACGCAACTAACCACGCCTGAGGTATTTCGCTTCGGGCAAAGCCCGAAGCGACCCGCGCCGCGCAGCCGTTCCGGCTGCGCGGCGCTCGGCCCAACGGGAGCGGGTGCATTTCATATGCGGCCCGCGACGGGCGGGAGCCTCCCCGCACCTAAGAAACACATTAACTGGCGCGCGCAGTCCAGCCCTCGGGCACCGTCACGATACCGCCTCCAACGCAGGCGCGCACCCCGGTTGTGCGGGGTGCGGAGGTTGCCATGCCCCGCGCCACCCGCACCGCCAGATAGGCAAAGGCCTGCGCCTCCAACATATCGCCATCCAGCCCAACGGCCTCCACTGGCTCCACCGGGCAATCCAGCGACACGCTAAGCATTTCCATCAACACCGGGTTATGCCGCCCCCCACCGGTCACAAGCGCCTTTGCAGGGGCCTCGGGGCAATGGTCCATCCCCTGCGCCACCGCAGCGGCGCACATGGCCGTAAGTGTGGCAGTGGCATCCGCATCGCTCAACTCGGTCACAAGGCCGATCATCTCCGGAAAATCATTTCGGTCCAAAGACTTCGGTGGCATCCTTGAGAAATAGGGCTCTGCCAGAAACAGCTCCAGCGCGCCATTCTCGACCACACCTTCACTGGCCACCTTGCCGCCCTCATCCATCTGCAGGCCAAGACGCGCCTGCAGGAAATCATTGATCGGCGCATTGGCAGGCCCTGTGTCAAACGCCAGCAAAGCACCGGCATCCTCGGGGTGCTCCACCCGCGGATCGACGTAGGTGAGATTGCCGACCCCGCCGAGGTTCAGAAAACACAACGGCTCCGTTGCACCAATATAGCGCGCGCAGGCGTGGTGAAAGAACGGCGCCAGCGGCGCACCCTCGCCGCCCATACTGACATCATCAGTGCGGAAGTCCCAAACCACCGGTCGCCCCAGTGCCTCTGCCAGGGTGCCACCATCGCCCACCTGAAGCGTGCCCTGCAAGCGCGGCGCATGGGCCACCGTCTGGCCGTGAAATCCGATCAGATCCACATCCAGATGATCCTTCATCACCTCGATATGCGCGGCCTCGACCACCCGTGCCGCCGCCGTCACCGCATCACCACTCCATTGGCCGAGGGCCGCCCGCAGCACCTCACGCTCCGCGCTTGAATAGGCGCGATAGCCCGTCTCGCCAAAGCCGAAGATCGCCTGCCCGTCGGTCTCCAGGACCGCAACATCCACCCCGTCGAGCGATGTCCCGCTCATCGCGCCCAACGCCCGCACCGGGCCTGACTTGGATATGGCTCTGCCCATCTCTGCACTCTTCCTTGCAAAACCGGGCCGTCCCGCCCGTTGGCAGACATATTACACCGCGCATTTTGTCCCGAAAACAGGTTCCAACCCTTCGCGATGCGATTTATACAGCCGCTTGCATATTCAAAAGCCGAGGCATGCTATGACCTACCATCCGAAATCGGACTTCATCGCCATCATGATGGAACGCGGGTTCCTGGCGGATTGCACCGATTATCAGGGTCTCGATGAGGCGCTGGTGAGCGGTACGCAGACGGCATATATCGGCTATGACGCCACAGCACAGTCGCTGCATGTGGGTCACCTTCTGAACATCATGATGCTGCGCTGGCTGCAAAAGACCGGCCACCGTCCGATCACCCTGATGGGCGGCGGCACCACCAAGGTCGGCGATCCCTCCTTCCGCTCGGACGAACGCCCCTTGCTCGGCCCCGAGCAGATCGACGCCAATATCGCCGGCATGCAGAAGGTCTTTGCCAAATACCTCGACTACGGCGAGACCGGCGCGATGATGCTGAACAACGCCGAGTGGCTGGACGATCTCAATTACCTTGAGTTCCTGCGCGACATCGGCCGGCATTTCTCGGTAAACCGAATGCTGTCCTTCGAGAGCGTGAAATCGCGTCTGGATCGCGAACAGTCGCTGTCCTTCCTCGAATTCAACTACATGATCCTGCAGGCTTATGACTTCCTCGAGCTGAACCGCCGCTATGGCTGCGTTTTGCAGATGGGCGGCTCGGATCAATGGGGCAATATCGTCAACGGTATCGACCTGACACGCCGGGTGCTGGATCACGAGATCTTTGGCCTGACGTCGCCGCTCTTGACCACCTCGGACGGGCGCAAGATGGGCAAATCTCAAGGTGGCGCGATCTGGCTCAATGACGAGATGCTGAGCGCCTATGAGTTCTGGCAGTTCTGGCGCAACACCACCGACGCGGATGTGGGACGTTTCCTGAAACTCTATACCGAGCTGCCGGTTGCGGAATGCGACCGTCTGGGCGCACTGCAAGGGTCCGAAATCAACGAGGGCAAGATCATCCTCGCCAATGAGGTCACGACGCTCCTGCACGGGGCCGAGGCCGCCAAAGCCGCAGAGGCCACCGCGCGCGAAGTGTTCGAGAAAGGCGGCGTGGGCGATGATCTTCCGACCCTGTCGCTCTCGGCTGCAGAGCTGGGCGAAGGTATGTCGATCGTGCAGATCATTGTAAAATCGGGTCTGGCCAAATCCGGCAAGGAAGCCAAGCGGCTGATTTCCGAGAATGGCGCAAAGCTCGATGATGCGCCGCTTACGGATGCGGGGTTGATGATCGACGCAGCAGCGCTTGCGTCGCCGATCAAGCTCTCTGCGGGCAAAAAACGCCACGCGCTGGTGCAGCTCGACGGCTGAGCGCCTCGCGCAGATCAAGACCTGTCAGGAGGGGCGTTGCCCCTCTTGGCCTGCGGCCCATTCACCCCAGGATATTTGGGGTTAGCAGAATGTGCTCTGTGATTTCGCACCTTTCGGCTTCCGCGTTAGAGGAAGGCGAAATCGATCAACGTCAGGATGACAAAGGTTGGGATTGACAGAACCGTGGCGATCAGCAGCGCCGCGCATTTTGTCATGCGCGCGCCGGGGGCGGTTTTTCCGTAGATTTTAACGGCCTTTTTCATGCTCTCATTAACCATGAATTAGGTTTCCATCCTGTTAATGGCGTCATGTTTGATCTTGGCTCCGCAGCTGTCATGCCCCGCACCCTGAAGCGTACAGAAACCATCCGCGCGCTCCCGCAATCGACCGAGTTTTCGCGTGCTCTGCAGATGCTGGGGCAGCCCCCGATGCATCTGGACCGCATGCAGGATATGCTCGTGCTGCGGCGGAAGATCTGGGGCCTGCCGGTTGCGATGATCAACCGGGCGGAGTTTCACAAACCCGCGCGCCTGCTGGAAATTCTGCAGGAAGAAGGGCTGCGACGCACCCCGGTGATCCTGTCGCCGGAGCGCCCGGTGCCCGAGCTTGCGCGCCTCGGGGCATTGCCCCTGATGACTCCGGCCAGTGTCGGGGTTCTGGATATCCATCCGGATCGTACGCTGCGACGCAGCGGGCTGGAGCAGAAATGGCGCAATCGCCTGTCCCATGCCGAAGCACAACCGCTGCGGATCACCCGGCAGAATATGCCGATGGCCCCCGATCACTGGCTCCTGCGCGCGGATGCCGCCCAACAGCAGAAACGCCGCTATCGCAGCTGGCCCACCGCGCTGACCCTGGCCTACGGCGAGGCCAATCGCGGCGCGGCCAAGCTGTTTGAGGCGCATGAGGGGCGCGAAACGGTGGCGGGCATTCTGGTGCTCACCCATGGCGACGGCGCCACCTATCACATTGCCCACAGCACGGATCGCGGACGAATTCTGTCGGCGCATAACCTGTTGATGTGGAGTGCAATGGACTGGCTCGCCAGCAAGCGCATTCGCCAGCTCGATCTTGGGGTGATCAATACCGAGGACGCCAGCGGGCTTGCCCGGTTCAAACTTGGGACCGGTGCCCGTCTCGAACGGCTCGGTGGGACGTGGCTCTATTGGCCGCCGCTGGGGCGGCGACTGGCGCCTCTGGCCTCGATCGACCTGAACCTGATGGGCACCTGATCCGAGGGCCAGGAGCCCGGGACAGCACTGGACAGCCTCCTCTTGCCGTGGTTATTTGAACGCGTGTTCATTTCATGGGAGGAGCGGGACAGATGAAACTCGCAACCACACGCGCCGTGGTCACTGGCGGCGCATCCGGTCTGGGCGAGGCCACCGCCCGTCATTTCCGCAGTGCGGGCGCCGAGGTGACCATTTTGGACCGTGATGTTGATCGCGGCACCAAAATCGCCGAAAGCATCGGTGCGCATTTTGCTGAAACCGATGTGACCAGCGAGGACAGTGTTGAGGCTGCAATTGCACTGGCGGTGGAGAAAATGGGTGGATTGAGCGCGGCTGTGAACTGTGCCGGCATTGCCCACGCGATCAAAACGGTTGGCCGCGATGGCCCGCATCCCTTTGGCGCGTTTCAGAAAACCGTCGATATCAATCTGGTGGGGAGTTTTAACGTCTCGCGTCTGGCGGCGGCAGAGATTGCAAAAAACACCCCCGAAGCAGATGGCGCGCGGGGCGTCATCATCAACACCGCTTCGATCGCCGCTTTTGACGGTCAGAAGGGCCAGGCTGCCTACGCGGCCTCCAAGGGGGGGATCGTGGGCATGACCCTGCCCATGGCACGAGATCTGGCCTCTTCAGGGATTCGGGTGATGGCGATTGCACCGGGAATTTTCATGACGCCGATGCTGGCGGGCCTGCCCGAAGAGGCGCAGGCTCAGCTTGCCGCCGATGTGCCAAACCCCGCTCGCCTAGGGCAGCCGGAGGAATACGCACGTCTGGCCGGGTCTATCGTCGAAATGGGCTATCTGAATGGCGAGGTGATCCGCCTCGACGGTGCATTGCGGATGCGTTGACGCCCAGATGTCAACGGCGGGAGCCCTCCCGCCCGTCCTCACCGCCCCAAAGGGACGGATCGATCCCGTTGGGCCGAGCGCCGCGCGCGCCCCGCAGGGGCGCGCGCGGCGCTGGTCGCTTCGGGCAAAGCCCGAAGCGAAACACCTCATCCGGCCGCTTTTTCTTCCAATAGCAGCCATTCCTCTTCGGATGCGGCCAGTTTTTCCTGACGCTCCACAAGCGCCTCAGTGGCTTTCTTGAACTTCACCGGTTCACGCGTGAACAGCTCTGGATCTGCCATCAGCTCTTCGAGCTTGGCGATCTCCTTTTCCAGCCGGTCAATCTCGTCGGGCAGCGCCTCAAGCCGGTGCTTTTCCTTGAAACTGAGCGCCTCTTTGGGCGATTCGACCTTTGGCTTCGGCTTAGAGACTTTTGTTTTTTCGACCTTTTCGAGTCCCTCTACCGGCGCGCGCTGTGCGAGGTAGTCGCTCCATCCGCCCGCATAGGCCGTGGCCTGCCCCTGCCCTTCCATCGCCACCGTCGTGGTCGCCACACGATCCAGAAAATCGCGATCATGGCTCACCAGCAGCACGGTGCCGTCATAGGCGTCCAGAAGCTCCTGCAGCAGGTCCAGCGTCTCCACGTCGAGATCGTTGGTCGGCTCGTCCAGCACCAACATATTCGACGGGCGCGCCATCAATTTGGCCAACAGCAGCCGGGCCTTTTCACCGCCCGAAAGCGAGCGCACCGGCGCGCGGGCCTGGCGCTCGTCAAAGAGGAACTCCTTGAGATAGCCCACCACATGTTTGGGCTGTCCGCGCACCATCACCTGATCCGCCTTGCCGGAAATCCCCATCAACGGATCAGCCGTGAGGTTCTCCCACAGGCTCGAATCACCATCGAGCTGATCGCGGGTCTGATCGAACACGGCGATTTCCAGATTGGTGCCCAGTTTGACCGTGCCCTCATCCGGGGTTTCCTGCCCCAAGAGCATCTTCAACAGCGTCGTCTTGCCCACCCCGTTGGGGCCGACAAAGGCGACGCGCTCGCCGCGCTGCACCGTGAGGGACAAGTGGTTGAGGATCTGCTTGTCGCCAAAGCTCTTGGCGATGCCCTCGGCCTCGATCACCTTACGGCCGGATTTTGGCCCCGCCTCCAGTTCCATCGCCGCCGCGCCCTGCCGCTTGATCTGGCTGGCGCGTTCGGATTTCAGATCCTGCAAGGCGCGCACCCGGCCCATGTTGCGTTTGCGCCGGGCCGAGATCCCCTCAACCGCCCAGCGGCTCTCGGATTTGATCAGCCGGTTGAGCTTGTGGCGCTGCATGTCCTCGTCTTCCCAGACCTTGTCGCGCCACGCCTCGAAATGCTCAAACCCCTTGTCCTGACGGCGTACCTGACCACGGTCCACCCAGAGCGTGGCGCGGGTGAGTGCGCGCAGGAACGCCCGGTCGTGCGAGATCAGCACAAAGGCGGCGCGCGTCGCGGCCAGCTCGCTCTCCAGCCAGGAAATCGCTTCAATATCAAGGTGGTTGGTCGGCTCGTCCAAGAGCATCAGCTCAGGCGCTTCGGCCATGAGTTTGGCCAGCGCAGCGCGGCGACGCTCGCCACCGGAGGCGGTCTCCACCGGGCGAGCGGGATCGAACTTCAGACCTTCGCCCGCGCGCTCCACCTTATAAAGTTCGCCGGGCTCCAGCTCAGAGGACGCAAAATCCCCCAGCGTGGCAAACCCCTCCATCTTGGGGTCCTGCTCCATATAGCCCACGGAATTTCCGGGCGGGATCACGATGGAGCCGGCATCCGCCTCCACAAGACCGGCCATGACTTTCATCAAGGTCGATTTACCCGACCCATTGCGCCCCACAAGCGCCACCCGGTCACCGGGTTGCACCACGAGGTCGAGGTCGGAAAACACCGGATCGCCACCAAAGGTCAGCGAAATCCCGGACATCTGCAAAAGAGGAATACGTGCCATAGGAGCGGAGCTAAACCGCGCCGCTGCCTTCGTCAACGTATCATGAGATGCAGAGGGTCTGCCTAGCCCGCAACAGCCCGCAGCAGGCGTTTGCGGGCGGGGGGGATGGCACCGATCTCAAGGCCGGTGAACACATGCAGCGTGTTCATATGCCGGTCGACCACCGCGTGATCGCTGACCCAGCCGCCCATCATCAGATAGGTGCGCAGCAAGGGCGGCATCCTGAGCATCGCCTTTTTGGCGTCGGGTTTGCGGCGCAGCCGCGCGGCAAAGCGGAACACATCGGGCGCTTTGACACGGGGCAGCCAGCGTTTGGGGGCCAGATGGCGATGTTTCAGCATCGCAAAGGCGTCCAGATAGTCTTCGGTCTCGGTCCCGGCAAACGACGAACAGCCAAACAGCATCTGGATGTTTTCGCGATCCACAAAGGTGGTCATCGCCCCCCATGCGACCCGCAGAATGTCCGGGTCGTTCCAGCCCTGATGGATGCAGAACCGGCCCATTTCCACCATCCGGCCCTCAAAATCCTGCAAGCCCGAGAGATCGTAATACTGCGCCGAATAGGTGCGCGCGACCTCGGCGCCGCCTTCCAGAACCAGCATGCGGAAACAGCACACCAATGCCCCGTTGCGTGTATCTTCGACCAGCACATGGGCGCAGGTGTCGTCAAACTCGTCGCGGTCGATTTGCGCGGTGCGAAAACACAAGGTCCGCAGCGCCTGAACAGCGGCAACATCCGCAGGGCTCGCTGCAAGCCGGGCACGGTATCGCCCCTTGCTCAGCAACAGGCCGTCATCATCACTGTCGGTGGGGCGGGAAGAGCGGGAGGGAATCGCCATTATGTGCTCGCGTCTGCTCATGTTTCCGTCGCAACCATCCCGTCCGGGACGAGATGTTGCGCTTTGCTATCATGACACATGTGAAGCCCGAGTGACGAATTCACCCCCAACTGCCGGATTTCACGCCTGAGGGGCGGCGTGAAACGCGTTACTGTTGCAAGAAGCTGCCCGGGTTGAAGTTGCCCAGGTTGCCGATCAGCTGACGCAGGAAGGTCTTGTCCTGCAGGCTCGAATCGGTGACCCGGCGCTCCAGCGGGATGGCGCGGCCGTCCTCCAGCGTGTAGCGCTGCACGCTGTCCACCACGCCGCGCCCGTCAAAGGTGATCGCCACCAGATCGCGCGAGACCACCTGCGGTGCCTTGGCCCCATAGAATTTCATCCGCGAGGTCACATAATAATAGCCGCTGTCATCCACCAGAGAGTCGATGGTGGGTTCCCCGACGGTTTCCGCCACCGAGTCGCGGGTGTCGACGCCGACCACTACCTCGTTCAGCAATTCGGGACCGGGCACCCAGCCATGCTTGCGATATTGCGCCGTACAGGCCGTCACGACGACAACGGAGCCGACCAGTAGCGCGGTCCGCAGCACGGATTTAACGGTCTTCGGTGTTGCAAACATGCGCATCCCCTGCCCATCGGCTTGATTAAGACTGAAGTCCCGATTACCTAAACCGGGCCTGTGGTTCAAGAAATGAAAGTACGCACGTGAGTTCAGACCCGACATCCCCGACCGCCAAGCGGGTGGCCGACCTGCCCCAGAACCGCCCGGTGCCCTTCACATTGGCGCCCGAGGCCGGCGTCCTGGCAGAGCTGGCGCGCGAACTGGACGTCGAGACGCTGCGCAAGCTGCGCTTTGAGGGCGAGATCAAGGCCCGCGGCAAACGCGACTGGACGCTCTCCGGCAAGCTCGGCTTCACCGTGGTGCAGCCCTGCGTGGTGACGCTGGAGCCGGTGACCACCCGCATCGACACGACGGTCGAGCGGCTGTTCCTGGCCGATCTGCCGGTGCCGGAGGCCAGCGAGGTCGAAATGGGCGAGGATGACAGTATCGAACAGCTCGGCGATGTCATCGACCCCTTCGAGGTCATGGTCGAGAGTGTCGCGCTGCACCTGCCGCAATATCCGCGCAAGGCGGATGCCGAACTCGGCCAGCATCTGCATGCCGAACCCGGCACCACCCCGATGACGGATGAGGACACCCGCCCCTTTGCCGGGCTTGCAGATCTGCTGAAACCGGGCGACAAGGACAACTGAACGCGCCCGCCGCGCCTGCGACACCGCACTCTGCCAAAAAACCGCTTGCGCAAACGCAGATTCGCAGTATTTTCGCGCGCTCATCGGAATTTTTGGTTGGACATCGGGACGGCTGCGGCCTACACGCACGTCACACCGCCCGTCAGACCGATTGACACGGAAACATGAAACGCGCCCGACGGCTCCTGCTGCCTGACGGCCCCAGTTAGACAAAGGTTGAGACATGGCTGTCCAACAGAACAAAGTATCCAAATCGCGCCGCAACAACCGCCGCGCGCACGATGCCCTGGTTGCTGCAAACCCGAACGAATGCTCGAACTGCGGTGAACTGCGTCGTCCCCACCACGTGTGCCCCTCCTGCGGTCACTACGACGACAAGGAAATCGTTGCACAGGCCGACGAGATCGACCTGGACGAAGACGCAGCCTGAGCCAAAACGGGATCACGAATGCCAGGCAGGCACGCAGTCGTATGACGGGTAACACCGCTCCATCGCAGGCAGATGCCCGCCGCACCGTGATTTCGGTGGACGCCATGGGTGGTGATGCCGGACCCGCAGTTGTGGTCTCTGGCATCTCCAAATCCGCCCGCAAGAACCCGGACATCCGGTTTCTTCTGCATGGCCCCATCGAACAGCTGGAACCACTCGTGGCCCGCAGGAAGCACCTGAAGGGCCGCGTGGAACTCCGTGACGCGCGCGACGTCGTCACGATGGAAGACAAGCCAAGCCAGGTCATGCGCAACGGCAAGGGCACCTCTATGTGGTCTGCCCTGGAAGCGGTGCGCAATGGCGAGGCCGCTGGCGTCGTCTCCTGCGGCAATACCGGCGCGCTGATGGCGCTGTCGATGCTGCGCCTGCGTAAGCTGCCTGGCGTCAATCGACCGGCGATCGCGATTCTCTGGCCCTCGCGCAATCCGCAGGGGTTCAACGTCATGCTCGACGTCGGCGCCGATGTGCGCGCCGATGCAGAGGATCTGCTGCAATACGCCCTGATGGGCACCTCCTACACCCGCAATTCGATGGACATCCCCTGCCCGCGCGTCGGGCTGCTGAATGTCGGCACCGAAGAGCACAAGGGCCGCGCCGAGCTGAAAGAGGCCTATAGCCTCATCGCCCAGAACGCGGAAAAGGCGAATTTCGAATTTGTCGGCTTTGTCGAGGGCAGCGATATTCCCGGCGACATCGCCGATGTGATCGTCACCGACGGCTTTACCGGCAATGTGGCGATCAAGACCGGCGAAGGCACCGCCAGCCTGTTGCGCTCCGCCATGCGCGAGGCCTTCGAATACTCCGTCCTGTCGCGTCTGGCGGCGCTTCTGGCCTATACCTCGCTGTCGCGCCTGTCCAAGCGCATCGACCCGCGACGGGTCAATGGCGGGATCTTTCTCGGGCTGAACGGCACCGTCGTCAAATCCCACGGCGGCGCCGATGCGACCGGCGTGTCGGCCGCGGTCAAACTCGCGTTTCTTCTTGCTGAACAGGGCTTTGCGGAAAAGCTCGCGGCCCGGGTTGCATCCGCCGTAGAGCTTGCCCAAGATGACGCAGCGTCCACCGACGCAGACGAGCCCGGCGATTCTGAGGCCGGGCACACGAAGTAAAAGGCAGGGAAACGAATGACGCGACGCGCAGTTGTGATTGGCGCAGGGCACTACCTCCCAGAACGCATTGTAGAAAACGCGGAATTCGAAGCCACGCTGGATACGTCCGACGAATGGATTCGCTCCCGTTCCGGCATCGAGCGCCGTCACTTTGCCGCGGAGGATGAGACCACCTCTCAGATGGCCACCCGCGCGGCCGAAGAGGCACTGAAATCCGCTGGGCGCAGCGCATCGGAGGTGGATGCCATCATCCTGGCAACCTCCACCGCCGATCTGACCTTCCCTTCTGCCGCCACCATGGTGCAGTCGCAGCTGGGCATGACCAACGGCTTTGCCTTCGACGTACAGGCGGTCTGCGCCGGTTTTGTCTATGCGCTGTCCAATGCCAACGCGCTGATAGCATCAGGTCAGGCCGACCGGGTGCTGGTGATCGGCGCGGAGACCTTTTCGCGCATCATGGACTGGACCGACCGCTCCACCTGCGTGCTGTTCGGAGATGGCGCCGGGGCGCTGCTTCTGGAGGCGCAGGACGGCGCTGGCACCGCGGACGACCGTGGCATCCTGGCCACAGACCTGAACTCCGACGGGCGCTACAAGGACCTTCTTTACGTGGACGGGGGCGTGTCGACCCAGTCCACCGGCCATCTGCGCATGCAGGGCAACCAGGTGTTCCGCCACGCGGTGGAAAAACTCGCCGCCACCGCCCATACCGCGCTGGCGCGCGCCGGGGCCAGCGCCGAGGATGTGGACTGGATCGTGCCGCATCAGGCCAATATCCGCATCATCCAGGGCACCGCCAAGAAGATGGGCTTGTCGATGGACAAGGTGGTCGTGACGGTTCAGGATCACGGGAACACCTCTGCTGCCTCGATTCCTCTGGCGCTCTCGGTCGGGGTCGAACGTGGCCAGATCAAACCGGGCAACCTCATCGTGACCGAAGCCATCGGCGGCGGTCTGGCGTGGGGTGCCGTGGTTTTGCGTTGGTAATACGGCCGAAACCGCGCCTTCCAATTCATTGATATTGACAGGGAAATTGCCCTCGCCCTATTGTTTTTGAAAACAACGGGGATGGCAATGACTGAAAAGACGATTACGAGAATGGATTTGAGCGAAGCCGTGTTTCGCGAAGTTGGCCTGTCGCGCAACGAAAGCGCTCAGCTGGTCGAGAGCATGTTGCAACACATGTCCGACGCGCTGGTGCGGGGCGAGCAGGTGAAAATCTCCTCTTTCGGCACCTTCAGCGTGCGGGACAAATCCGCCCGCGTGGGGCGCAATCCCAAGACCGGTGAAGAGGTCCCGATCCAGCCGCGTCGGGTGCTGACCTTCCGGCCCTCGCATCTCATGAAGGACCGGGTCGCCGACGGTAACCGGAAATAAACCAAGATCTGATAGCGAGCGCCAATCAGAACCGGCCCCCTCCGGGGCCGCAACCCGTGCGGAGCTTTCGCACCCAGAACAGTAGAAGGTCGCCCCAATGTCCAAGTCCCCTGACGCCTTTCGCACCATCAGCGAAGTCGCGGAATGGCTGGATATCCAGGCCCATGTGCTGCGGTTCTGGGAAAGCAAGTTCAACCAGGTCAAACCGGTGAAACGTGCCGGCGGGCGGCGCTACTATCGCCCCTCCGACATGCTGCTGTTGGGTGGCATCCAGCACCTGCTGCACGAGGAAGGGCTGTCGATCAAGGACACGCAGGCACTGATCCGCGAAAAGGGCGTGCAGCATGTTCAGGCGCTCTCCAAATCGCTCGATCCCGAAGAGGAGCCGGTCGAGGCCAAACCGGTCAGCAAATGGGCGGACGAGGATCAAGCCTCTGATCCCGCAGAGAAAGCCCCGCGTCGAAGCGCCCTGGATCGCGACCCGCCGGAAGGCACGGAACCGCCGCCGCGCAAGGCCGCTCCGCCCACGCCGCCCCCTTTTGAGCCACCGTCGGCAGCGCCGTCCACGCCACCAGCCGCCCCCCCGTCCGATGCCGGACCGGCGGCCCCCGCGCCCGCCACCGTGCGTCCTGATGCGGCCCCCAGCAGCCCCGCGCCGGATGGGACCGAGGCTGACGTCGCGCAGGCGCCGCCCGCCGCCACCAGCGCAGAGCAGCCGCAGGCGCCCGATGCCGCCGTGGCCCCCGTCCCCCCGGGCCCCCAGGGGCCATCGGCAGAACCGGACCAGCCCATCGCCGCGGATCCCGCCGCCCCCGCAACCTCTCCCGAGGTCAGCGCTGGGACAGCGCGCGCTGCGGAGCCCACCGAGACCAGCGCGCATCCGACCGCCCCGGCGGAGCCTGAGGTCACGCGATCGCCTGCCCCGGACACAGCGCCGACACCGCCGCAGACCGCCGAGATTGAGTCCGCATCCGTCCCCACAGCCCCTGACGTCGCTGGCGCAACCGACGCGAACAACGAGGCTGACACGGGCACACCGCCGCCAGCCGCGCCCGCGCCCTCACGCGGCGGGCAGATCGCCATGCCCTTTGATCTGCCTGACACGCCGCCGCCGACCCGCGACATGGCAACACAGGCCGCAGAGACCGCACGCCTTGTGCCCAAACCTCCGTCAGCATCCGCCCCGGCGCAGGCGGCGGACGGCCAGCCTGATTTCTTCTCCGCCCCCGCAGCGCCTGCTGCATCCGCTGAGAGGGCCCCATCCGACGATGACGGAGGGGCTCCTTCCGCGCCGGACAGCGCGCCGATGGCCACGGACGCGGCGCACGAGACGCCGCCGCACCCCTCATTGCCCCAAGCCGATCACAGCGTCGCTACGCCAGGCGCCACGCCCGGGATCGACCCCACCGCCGAGATCGAAGAGAGCGCTGCACCCAACGACGCCGCGCCTTCCGTGGCCGCTGAGGCCGGAGCAGCGCCCGCACCCTCGATGGCAACACCGGCCCCCTCTTCCGCCCCCTCGGCCACAGACAGCGCCGGGATAGAGGCATCTGATGCCGCCGCCCAGACCGACGCGCCGGACATGCCACAGGCTGAAGAGCCATCCGCACCCGCGACCGAGACCTCCGACGCGCTGACCTCTGACACACTGGCCTCCGACAGACCGGACCCTGTTGCCTCCGCGCCAAGCCAGACGCCAGAGCCGGATGCCCCTGACGACGGGGAAAATGCCGAGACCCGCACGGTTTCGGAGATTGCCGAGGCCATGGCGGCCGTATCCGCCGGGATGCCTCCGGAGCCTCAGTCCGAGGTCGAACTGGGCGCAGACAGCGATCCGGTGCCGGATGCCGCTGCGGACGATGCTGCTGTGGAAGCAGCCCCTCTGGATGCAGCGGAGGCGCAGCCCGGCGACAGCGCTCCGACCGAGGACACATCCGCCGGCACCGAGATCGACACCGATGACACACCGGAGCAGAACGTGCCTGCCGCTGCCGCCCCTGCGGACACAAGCGCAGAACCGCGCGATCAGGACGCGGCCGCAGAGGCGCCTGCCGAGGACGTGTCGGCCACTGAGACCACAGCGCCCGATCCTGCTGCCAGCTCCGACACCGATGCTCTTGAGGCCGTCCCGCACGGCGCGCCCGATCAGGACCCCACAGAGGACGCCGGCACCGAGAGCCTGCACGATCAGGTAGGCGCCCCCCTAAGGGCCCGCGTTGTGGACGCGCCCGATCCGCCGCTCCATGGCCTCTCCGGCACCGGTGCCGCGCAGGGTCCCTTGGCGCGTCTGTCGGCGCTGTCCGGCCTGCCCCCTGCCGCCCGTGCCGAACTTGCTGCAATCGTCGAAGACCTGCGCGCCTGCCTGCCCCCGCGCTGATCCCACAGCACAGACGCGCGGTGCAGAGGTGCCTTGAAAAAGCGTGAAAAAATCAAATTCGCCTCTTGCCCCTGCCGCAAAAAGCAGTAGAAAGCTCCAACAACGGGCTATGGCGCAGCCTGGTAGCGCGTCCGTCTGGGGGACGGAAGGTCGCAGGTTCGAGTCCTGCTAGCCCGACCATAACAAAACGCCCGAGCGGTCATCGCTCGGGCGTTTGTGTATCCGCCGCCTGCTTTGCCGTTGGTTTTCCAAAAGATTTCGCGGCGTGCATCGCATATGTTGTGGCACGACAGAATATGCGTCAGCCTCCCTCGGGACAGGGACGCCATCAGGGGAACGGCATATGACCGGTGTTTTGCCCAGCCAGACGATCGAAACCATGCTCGCGCGCGCGGAAATCAAACTCGCCGCCCCCTTGATTGAGGGCCAGATCCAGCCCGCCAGCCTCGATCTGCGTTTGGGCACCGTTGCTTACCGGGTGCGTGCGTCGTTCCTCGCAGGTCAGGGTCGCACTGTGGCCGAGCGGCTTGAAGAGTTTGAAATGCACCGCATTGACCTCAGCGATGGCGCGGTGCTGGAAAAGGGCTGCGTCTATGTGGTGCCTTTGATGGAATCGCTGGACCTGCCCTCAGACGTCACCGCCGTGGCCAATGCCAAAAGCTCCACCGGACGGCTCGACCTTCTCACCCGCACCATCACCGATGGCGGCGAAGAGTTCGACCGCATCCGCGCAGGCTATTCCGGGCCGCTCTATGCCGAGATCTGCCCACGGTCGTTTTCCGTTCTGGCGCGTCCCGGCATGCGCCTCAATCAGATCCGCTTTCGCAACGGTCAGGCGGTGCTTGACGACGCCGCTCTGGCCACGCTGCACGCCGAAACCCCGCTGGTGGATGGCGAGGCTGTGATCGAGGATGGGCTGGGCTTTTCCGTCGATCTGCGCCTGCCCGGCACCGATCTGGTGGGCTACCGCGCCAAACCGCACACCGGCGTGATCGACCTCGACCGGATCGCCGCTTACGACCCCCGCGACTATTGGGAGGAAGTGCGCAGCGACAAGGGCCGGATCATCCTTGATCCGGGCGCGTTTTATATCCTTGTGAGCCGCGAGGCGGTGCATATTCCGCCCGAGTACGCCGCTGAGATGGCGCCTTATCTTGCGATGGTGGGCGAGTTCCGGGTGCATTACGCGGGCTTTTTTGATCCCGGCTTTGGTCATGCCGAAGCGGGCGGCGCTGGCTCTCGCGGGGTGCTAGAGGTGCGCTGCCATGAGGCGCCGTTTGTGCTCGAACACGGGCAAGTGGTGGGCCGTCTGGTCTATGAGCGCATGGCCGAGCTGCCGCAACAGCTCTATGGCGCGGGCATTGCCTCGAACTATCAGGGTCAGGGGCTGAAGCTCTCCAAACATTTCCGCGTGCCGGAGTAACCGCCAGATCAACTCGGGTAGCTGGCGCGTTCCAGATCCGCCGTGACATCGGCCTGCGCCGCGCGCTCCAACACCGTCGACAATGTCAGATAGGTGCTGGTGCCGCGCACGCCCTCAATGTCGTAGATCCTGGACAACAGCCCCTCCAGCGCATGCGGGCTTGCGACGCGGACCTTCATGATCAGGCAAGTATCCCCGGTGGTGGAGTGGATTTCCTCCACTTCGGGAAACTGCTCCAGCGCGATAATCTCGCGGGTCTTGCCCCAGCCGATGGTATCGACATGAATAAAGGCGAGGATGGGTTTGCCCACCTGCGCGCCGTCGATCTGTGCTACGGTGGCCTTGATCGCGCCCGACGCCCGCAACCGTTTCACCCGTTCATGCACCGCCGGGGCCGAGAGGCCGACCTGCTCGCTGATGGCGGCATAGGATTGGGTTGCGTCGCGGCTCAACGCGCCTAATATTTTTCGGTCCAGGGCATCAATGCCCCGGCTGGAACGGGAGCTGCTCCGAATGGTCTCTGTTTTTTCCATCGCTCGGTCTTTAACATCTTCACAGAATGAGTTTCACCGATTAGGCCAAACTGCCGAATGAAATTCAACATCAATCGAGACCTCTCATGTCACCTTCTGCCCCGCCGCTCTGGATCTCTATCGCCACACTGATGTGTGCCATTGCCATCGTGGGCACCAATGCGCTGCTGCTGTCGCCGCTGGTGCAGACGGTGGGGGCGGATCTTGCGGCCAGCCCGGCGCAGGTGCTCTGGGCCTCCAGCGGCTATGGGCTTGGCGTGGCAGCGGCGGCGCTATTGCTTGCGCCCATAGGCGACCGCATCGGTGCAGGTCGGCTGTTGCGGATGGCCCTCGCCGCGCTGACGCTTGGCTTTATCGCCAGCGCACTGGCCCCCACGCTGGTCGCCCTGATCGCAGCACAGGTGCTCTGTGGGAGTGCCGGGGGGGCCGCACTGCCGTCGATCTACACCATGGCCGCCGTGATCGCGCCCAAGGGTCGCGAGGCCCGTGTGGTGGGCGCGGTTCTCACCGGCTGGACACTGTCGCTGGTGCTGGGCGTCAGCCTTGCCGCGTGGAGCGCAGAGCTGGTGGGCTGGCGCATGGTCTACGGCGCGCTCGCCGCGCTCTGTGCGCTGGTCTGGGGGCTCAGTGCTCCGCTGGCACGTCTGGACGAGCCCGGCGGTTCGGCAAGCTCACCTCTGAGCGCGCTGCGGGTTCCGGGGATGGGACGCGGCATTCTGGCCTCTGTCGGGCTGATGCTCAGCTTCTATGTGACCTATTCCTACACCGGCGCCCATGCCACGGTCACCCTTGGTCTCAGCACCGGTCAGGCGGGGCTGTTGCCGCTGATCTATGGGCTTGGCTTTGGCGGCGCGGTGCTTCTTGACCCGCTGTTGGACCGGATCGGCATGGCGCGGGCCACAACGCCGGTCTTCCTCGCGCTGAGCCTTGTTTACGTGGCGATGGGCGTTTTTGGTGCGAGCTACCCGCTGTTTCTTGCACTGGCGGTTCTGTGGGGGATCTTCCAGCACTTCGGGCTGAACCTGCTGGTGGCGCGTCTGACGGTGCTGGATGTGCGCCAGCGCGGCGCCATCATGGGGCTTTACTCCACCACCACATATCTCAGCGTCTTTGCAGCCCCGTTTGTCGGCGGGATCGGATTTCAAACCCTCGGCATCCTTGGCTGTGTGCTGATATCAGCCGCGCTCACCACCATTGCCGCGATCGAGGCGTTAAGCCTGCGCCGCACGCTCCCCTTCAGGACTGATCCCGCTGCGCCCGACGTGCCCGACGCGCCTGCCTGACTTCACGGATGCGCTCACGCTCGGCCTGTTCCTCCGGGGTGCGTTCGGCGGGCTGCGGCGGGTGATCGCCACGGCTTGATTTCTTGCCGCCGCCCCGTTTGGCGACAGCGTTGATCCCGGCGTTTACGCCCGCGTTCACCGCCCGCCCAATCAGGCGGCGCAGGACCATATTGGCGATCCGGTCAAATCCCATAAAAACCTCGCTGGGGTTGCTGTGATATCAACTGCACCCTTCCATATAGGGGCGGAGTGCGGCGATTTCTTGGCATCGCGCACATGCGTCAGTCTTCGTCGAACAACTCTGGCTGTTCCTCGTCGCGGCGTTCGTCCTCGCTGTCGCCCTGACCGATGGGGAATGCGCCCGGTGGTGGGCGGTTCTCCAAGAGCCCCGCCGCGCGCAGTTCCTTAAGCCCCGGCAGATCGCGCGCGCTTTCCAGGCCAAAGTGATCCAGAAAGGTCGGCGTCACCACAAAGGTCACCGGCCGCCCCGGTGTCATCTTGCGCCGCCCGAGCCGGATCCACTCCATCTCCAGAAGCTGGTCGATGGTGCCGCGCGACACCGATACGCCGCGGATTTCCTCGATCTCGGCCCGGGTCACCGGCTGGTGATAGGCAATGATCGCCAAAGTCTCGATGGCGGCGCGCGACAGCTTGCGGCTCTCCACCGTTTCCTTCTGCATCAGATAGCCGAGATCCGGGGCCGTGCGCATCGCCCAGGCCTCGCCCACCTGCACCACCCGCACACCGCGCCCCTCGTAGCGTTTGCGCAGATGCTCCAGCGCCTCGCCGGGGTTGCAACCATGCGGCATACGCGACATCAGATCACGCACCGTCACAGGCTCCGCACTGGCAAAGAGCACCGCCTCCACCATACGCTCCTGTTCCGCCATGGGGGGCGCGTCAAACAGGCTGTCGCTGTCACCGCGCGGCGATTGCTGCGCGTCAGTCTGGGTCTGGTCGTCCATCAACTCTCCTCTGGCCGGTTGCGCAGCTGGATCGGGGCAAATGTTTCGCTCTGGCGGATTTCCATCTTGCCCTCCTTTACCAGTTGCAGCGAGGCGGCGAATGTCGCGGCGGTCGCCGAGCGGCGCTTGACCGGATCACTGTGCCAGCCATCCGGCAGGTAGCTCAGCATATCGGTCCAACTGCCGGTAAAGCCAAGCAGCCCGCGCATGCGTTCCAGGGCTTCTTCCATGGTGAACACGCTGTCGCGGTCCATCACAAAGGGGCGGAATTCATCCTTGGTGCGGATGCGGGCATAGCCCTGCATCAGGTCGAGAAGGTTCGCCGTATAGGTCACCGTCTTGATGCGCTGCACGTCCTCGGCCTGTCCCCGCGCAAAGAAATCGCGCCCCAGCCGGTCGCGCGCCATCAGGCGGGCCGCCGCATCGCGCATGGCCTGCAAACGCTCCAGCTGAAACGCCAGATGTGCGGCCAGTTCCTCACCCGAGGGGCCTTCCTCTTCGGGGTCCGGGGGCAGCAGCAGGCGGGATTTCAGGAACGCCAGCCAGGCCGCCATTACCAGATAGTCGGCGGCCAGCTCGATGCGCAGCTCCTTGGCCTTTTCCACAAAGGTCAGGTACTGGCGCGCCAGCTCATAGACCGAGATCTGGCGCAGATCGACCTTCTGCGTGCGCGACAGCGTCAGCAGCAGATCAAGCGGCCCTTCAAAGCCCTGCACATCCACGATCAGCGCCTCGGCTTCGAGCCGCTCCTCGACCGTCAGTGTGTCCTCTGGAAATAGCGAGTCTTCGTCAGCCATATACCTGTCCGCCCATGAGGGCAGATAGTTCCGCCTCCACCGCCTCGGTGTCAAGCGCAGCAGGGGTTTGGCGGCAGGCAAGTGCCGCCTCGGCGCGCCGTTGTGCGGCGTCAGTCATCAGGCCGGCAGCCTCCACAACGGCAGCACGGGCCGCCAGCGAGGAGTTGCAAAACAGCGCAACATCGCAGCCTGCATCGAGGGATGCCCGCGCAATTGCCCCGGCCGCCATGTCTGGATCGTCTGGCCGCAGGCCGGACAGCGCCCGACCCTCCCGTTTTGTCGAAGACAAACCTCCGGTTTGACGGGAGGGCGCTTCGTCCCCACCCAGGCTCGGGCGCTCTACTGGTTGCCGAAGCTCAGGTGCCCACAAGGCCTTCATCGAGATATCATCGGTCATCACCAGACCATCATAGCCCAGTTCCTGCCGGATCACCTGCATCATCACCGGCGAGAGCGTCGCCGGGCGCGGATCAAACGCGTCGTAAACCAGATGTGCCGTCATCGCCATCGGCAGATCCTTCAGCGGCGCAAAGGCGGCAAAATCCTCGGCCCGCAGCACCTCAGCCGGGGCCGTCACATGTGGCAGATCATGGTGGCTGTCCATGGTGGAGCGGCCGTGACCGGGGATATGCTTCATCACCGGCACCACGCCACCGTCCAGGTGCCCCGCCGCACAGGCGCGGGCAATCGCGGCCACATCGGCGGCATCCGTCCCGTAACAGCGATTGCGCAGGAACGGATGCGTCCCCGCGCCCGCGACATCCGCCAGCGGCGCGCAGTTGCTGTCGATGCCAAGGTCGTGCAGTTCCGCCGCAATCAGCCGCGCCCGCAGATACATCGCCCGCATCGGGTCAGAGGCTGCCTCCACATGATCCAGCGCCGGACGCCACTCGCGCGCAAGCGGCGCGCGCAGTCGCTGCACCCGGCCCCCTTCCTGATCGATGGTGATCAGACAGTCATGCCCCGCCGCCGCGCGAAAATCATCACACAACGCGCGCAGCTGATCGGCGCTCTCGATATTGCGGGCAAAGAGGATAAAGCCAAAAGGCGCTGCCTCGCGGAACAGCGCCTTTTCATCAGCCGTCAGACGCAGACCTTCTGCGTCGAGGATCGTCGCGCCAAACCGCATCCGCTCAGCGCATCGTCACAGGGATACAATCCGCATTGCCCGCCACCAGGGCCGAGCAGAAGCGACGCGCGTCCGACAGGTCCTCGAACCCATGGGCGCGCAGACGGTAGAAAATCCGGCCACCGCTCTCGGCACGCTGCACCACGCGGGATTTATCGTCAAAGAACTCGCCAAATTTGCCGCTGATCCGGGTCCATTCGCTACGCGCAACCTCGGCGCTTTCATAGGCGCCCAGCTGTGCCAGCCGGGTGCCCACGGCAAGGCTCTTGGGGTCGACCTCCGCCGCGGCGCTGCGTTGCGGCGCCGCGCTCTCGTTTGCGGCCACGGGAGCAGGCGCAAAACGGGCCGGCCGGACAAGCGGACGCGGGGTGACGCGCACGCCGGGGGCATTGCGCACGGCTGCGGGCACTTTGGTCGCATCGATGGAGGCCACGGTGGCACCGTCCAGCGGTTCCGGCTGCACGATCGCCGCAGAGGTCTCGCGCAGATCCTCAAGTGGCACCGCCCCGTCGGTCAGGGACGCCACCAGCGCGTCGATGTCGTTGCTGCGCTGCTCGATCAGAGAGACATCCGCCTCGGGCGCCTCAGAGGTTTGCGCCACCTCGGTCGCCGCGCTTGCCGCGGCTTCCAGCGCCGCTTCTTCTTCGGCTGCTTCTGTCAGGGTCGGCACCGGCTGATCGTCTTCGGTAAGGGCGATCGCCTGCGGGGCAAGCCGCAGCGTGTCGGCGGGATCCTCGGCGATGCCGTTGGCCGCGACCGCGTTCACCGCCAGCCCCTGATGATCCGCCAGCTCGCCACCGGGATCTTCGGGCGCCACCCGCATCGGGCCGGACACCGCACTCACCACCGGCACGCCAGAGACATCGCGCATGATCAGCTTGTAGCCCCAGACAGAGATGCTCACCACCAGCGCGATCGAGGCCGCAGCGCCCAGGAACGCGGCCATGCGGCCCAGCTCTCCGCGCCCCGCTTGCGGGGCAAACAGCTCTTCCTCGTCGCCGCCATAGCCATCGCCATAGTCGCCGACATAGTCATACCCCGCATCCGGGTAGCCATCCGCCGCCGCATAGGCGCCCGTAGACCCACCACCGGCACCGGCGCCGGAAAAGGTCCCGACGTTGACCGATGGGGACGGGCTGATGCCAAAGCTGGGATAGGGTGTTTCCGGCACCGCCGCCTCGACCACGGGGTCCGCCGGGGCTGGCGCCGGCTCTGCCGCGCGAGAGTATTGATGAGAGGAAAACGGATCGAAGGCCACGCCCCCGTTATCACCATCGCCATTTGAAGAGGGGGCGCTGGCGCCCACCTGTGCAAAATATGCCATATCCGCCTCACTGCCCTTGTGTCACAGGCGGCCCGCCTGAAATCCGGCGGGGCCACTGTGCATCGGGTCTCTTGATCTGCCTCGATCCGGCGGTTCGGGTGACTTTGGTGTCACATCTCCTGCGCCGGTTTGACGCCAAGAATACCAAGCCCGGCGGAAATGACAATGGAAACAGCCCGCGCCAGCGCCAAATTGGCATGTGTTGCCGATTGGCTGCTCTCATTAACAAATCGTAAACTTTCTTCAGATTTGCCAAGGTGGTACAGCCCGTGCAAATCAGACGCCAGATCATAGAGGAAGAAGGCAATCCGGTGCGGTTCATTGGTCCGCGCGGCGATCTCCACCTGGCGCGGCCACTCGGCGACTTTCCGCGCAACCGACAGCTGCGCCTCATGTGTGAGCAGGCTCAGGTCCGCCGCATTCAGGGTCGCATCATCGCAGGCAATCCCCGCCTCGCCTGCCTTGCGCAGGGTCGAACAGATCCGCGCATTGGCATATTGCACGTAGAACACCGGGTTGTCCTTGGACTGCTCCAGCGCCTTGTCGAGATCAAAGTCAAAGCCCTGATCGTTCTTGCGCGTCAGCAGCATGAACCGGGTGACATCCGAGCCGACGGCATCAACCACATCGCGCAGGGTAACAAAGGTCCCTGCCCGTTTGGACATCTTGAATTCCTGCCCGTCCTTGAACAGCTTCACCAGCTGGCAGAGCTTGATATCCAGCGGCACCCGACCATCGGACAGCGCCGACACCGCCGCCTTCATCCGTTTGACATAGCCACCGTGATCGGCACCAAAGATGTCGATCAGCATGTCAAAACCGCGGCTGACCTTGTCATAGTGATAGGCGATGTCGGGCGCAAAATAGGTCCAGGCGCCGTCGGATTTCTTCACCGGACGGTCGACGTCATCGCCGTGTTCGGTGGATTTGAACAGGGTCTGCTCGCGCGGCTCCCAATCGTCGGGCTTCTTGCCCTTCGGCGGCTCCAGCACGCCTTCGTAGATCAGCCCCTTCGCCTCCAGGCTGTCCAGCGCCGCTTCGATCCGCCCGGTGCCATAGAGGGATTTCTCCGAGTAGAAGACATCCATCTTCACGCCCAATAGGCCGAGATCCGCGCGGATCAGATCCATCATCATCTCGGTCGAGAACGCGCGCACCTGTTCCAGCCAGACATCCTCGGGCTGGCCGACAAAGGTATCACCGAACTTCTCCTTCAGCGCCGCGCCGACGTCCTTGAGGTACTCGCCGGGATAGGTGCCATCGGGGAATTCCACGGTCTGGCCATGGGCCTCCAGATACCGCAGATAGGCGGAGCGGGCGAGCACATCGACCTGCGCGCCGCCATCATTGATGTAATATTCGCGGGTGACGTCATAGCCCGCATAGTCCAGCAGGCTCGCCAGCGCGTCGCCAAAGACCGCGCCGCGGGTGTGGCCCACATGCAAGGGCCCCGTCGGGTTGGCGGAGACATATTCGACGTTGACCTTCTTGCCCTGCCCCATGTCGGAGCGGCCATAGGCCTCGCCCTCATGCAGCGCCTTGCCCAGCACGCTTTGCCAGACCGTCAGATCCAGCCGCAGGTTCAGGAACCCCGGCCCCGCCACCTCGGCGGAGGTGATGCGCGCATCCTGCGCCAGCTTTGTGGCCAGCGCCTCGGCAATGTCGCGCGGCTTGCTCTTGGCGGGTTTCGCCAGCACCATCGCCGCATTGGTCGCCATGTCGCCATGCGCCGCATCTCGGGGCGGCTCCACGGTCACATTGGCAAAATCGAGCCCCTCCGGCAGCGTGCCTTCAGCCGTCATGGCCGCGAGGCTGTCGATCACAAGCGTACGAATATCGGTAAAGAGGTTCATATCTGGCGTCCCATAGGTATCAGCCTCTGCGGATACCGAGGGGCGCGCTCAGGGTCAACCGTCGAAGCGGCTCAGCGCAGGAGCCGGACCAGCGGGTCCTGCTCTGTCTCCCTGCGGATCACCGGACGGCGCAGCCCGGCCACGAAATAGGGATCGCGCTGGATCAGCCGCATCACATCCTGCCGGGTCTCGGCCTCGACGGTCCAGATGGCGCCGGGAAAATCCTGCATCGGCGTCAGGGCCAGCGGGCCGCCGATCTGCAATCCCGGGCAGGCGCGCACAAATGCGATATGCGCGGCACGGCGCGCCGGATCGGTCCGCAGCGCGGAGACGCCGTCACTGTCCTCGAATGTCACAATCCAACACGGCATGAGCGGTCCTTTCGCTCCTGCATGTGAAACAGCACGCGGGCCGCTCATAGGGCCAGCGGCACGTCATGATAGCGCCAGTTGCCCGGTCAGCTGGCCAACTCGCCAAGCGCCAAGCGGTCATAGAGTTGCAGCGCAAAGCGATCCGTCATTCCGGCGATATAGTCCGAAACGATCCGCGCCCGGTCGGTTTCGGTCTCGGCCCGGCCGATCTCCTCGTGCCAGCGCTCCGGCATCGCCATCGTGTTCTTGAGGTAATAGGAAAACAGCGCCTTCACCACCACGGCGACGCGCTCGCGCACCACCATCACCGAGGGCGCGCGGTACATGCGTGTAAACATGAACGCCCGCAGTTCCTTCAACTGGGCCCAGACCTCGTCCGAGAACGTGACCACCGCATGATCCAGCGCGCGGATCTCTTCGACTGACTTCGCACCGGAGGCGGCGATCTTGGCCCTTGATGTGTCGATCACGTCGCTCACCATCACACCGAAAAAGCGGCGCAGCGCCTCGTGCCGGCGGCGGTTCTTGTCGAGGCCGGGGTATTTGGCATCCACCTCCGCATAGGCCGGCGCGATGATCGACAGGCTACACACATCGTCATCGTTGAACAGGCCCGCGCGCAGACCGTCATGCAGATCATGGTGGTTATAGGCGATGTCATCCGCCAATGCCGCCACCTGTGCCTCGGCGCTGGCATGGGTGTGCAGCTCCAGATCGATCCCGTTGTTGCAGGCCGCCAGCGCCCAGGGCAGCTCGCCAATCACGGGGCCGTTGTGCTTGGCAATCGCCTCCAGCGTCTCCCATGTCAGGTTCAGCCCGTCGAATTCGGCGTAGTGCTTTTCCAGCGCGGTCACGATGCGGATCGCCTGCGCATTGTGATCAAACCCGCCGTAAGGCGCCATCATCTCGTGCAGCGCATCCTCGCCGGTGTGGCCAAAGGGCGTGTGGCCCAGATCATGTGCCAGCGCCACGGCCTCGGTGAGCTCCTGATTGAGCCCCAGCGCCCCCGCAATGGTACGCCCCACCTGCGCCACCTCAATGGAATGGGTCAGCCGGGTGCGGTAATTGTCGCCCTCATGCTCGACAAAGACCTGTGTTTTGTGCTTTAGCCGCCGAAAGGCGCTGGCATGGATAATCCGGTCCCGATCCCGCTGGAACGGCGAGCGAAAACTGCTCTCTTCCTCGGAAACGGATCGCCCGCGCGAACGGTCGGGCATGGTGGCATAGGGCGCGTACATGTGTTTCTTTTCCCCGGCAAATCTTGTCGCCTCGCGCGCACCTTTCTATATTTGACCTGACGCTGCAACACGCCATCGGAGAAAACCAGCATGCAACTGCCCCCAAAAGTGACGGATCGCGCCTTTGACCGGCTCGCCGAGATCGGCGCAGCGGATCAGGGCCAGGCCCTGCGCATCGCGGTCGAAGGCGGCGGCTGCTCGGGCTTTCAATATGAAATTGCGCTCGACACGCCAAATTCCGACGACCTCGTGCTCGAAGGCAAGGGTCAGAAGGTCGTCGTCGACGAAATCTCTCTGCCGTTCCTGGAGAATGCGGTGATCGACTTTACCGAGGAACTGATCGGCGCGCGCTTTACGATCGAGAACCCCAACGCCACCTCCAGCTGCGGCTGCGGCACGTCGTTTTCGATGTAACGTGCTCGCGCCGCCACGGCTTGGGCCCGGCGGCGCGTGCTTGGGCACCTCAGCCCCCCGCGGGGCAGGATGTGGCCCATATATCCAGCACGTGACCAACCGTCGCCCGAGCGCCAATCGCATTTACAGACAAACGCGCAGACCGGCTGACGCTCAGCGCCCGGCCCGCCAGGTGCCACGGCGCCGCGCCCGACCCGTGGATACGATATTGCGCGCCTGCGTCCGCCGCCGACCGCCACCGGGCACCGCGGGCAGGCGTGGCTTAGGCTGTGCCGCGGCGCGCGCGGCTTGTGCCTGGTCCCACACCAGGAACACACCGGAGGCCGCGACCACCGCCATGCCCAGATAGGTCGTCACCGGCGGCACTTCTCCAAAGGCGACGAGCCCGATCAGCGCCATCCAGACAAATTGCAGGTTCAGCAAGGGTGTCACGGTATAGGCTGGCAGATGTCGCAGTGCCAGCACCAGCAGCCAGCGCGCGCCAAACAGCAACACCGCATAGGCCCCCACCCAGGCCAGATCCGTCGCCGTCATCGGCTTCCAGACAAAGGGCAGAATGCAGAGCATCACCAGCCCCAGCGTCAGGTTCGGATAGAACACCTGCGCCAGCACATTGCCGTCATAGCGGCTGATGTAGCGCGCCATGACGATGGACAGGGTTCCGAAACTCATGCCGGCCATCGCCATCGCCGAGCCGGTGAACGCGCCCATATGCACCCCCGGGTGCATCACCAGCAACCCGATGCCGCCGAGGCAGATCGCCAGCCAGACCGCAGGCCGGATGCGCTCTTTCAGGATCAGACCGGACAGCACCGCCGCCATCAACGGCATGAGCGCGACAAAGACAAACACCTCGGCCAGGGCCAGATACCGGAAGGCAAAGTAGAAGCTGGTGCAGGCCAGAACGGTTGCCACCGCCCGCACCGCCATTGCGCGCGGACACTGTGTCCGGAGGCGTTCGGGATGTCCCTGCATCCGGCTGGCCGCCAGGCAGAACCCCGCCACCAGCAGGCCGGAGACGGCAAACAGCTGCGCGGGCGCAAACCCCGTGGCGATCAACTTGGTGATCCCATCGGCGCCGGCAATCAGGCCGGTGTAGATCAGGACCGCCAGAACCCCAAAGGCGACCGGACTCATTGCGGCCCAACCTGCCCAAATCGCGCGAAGGTCTCAAAGAAGGCTTCAAACGCGGGCGTGCTGGCCTCGGCCTGCGCCAGAACCTCGCGCTCTTCGGCGCTCAGCGCCTGGCACAAGCTGCTCTTGATCTTTGGCCAGTCTCCTGGCGCCTGGTCCAACAAGGTATAAAGCGCCATCGACACCCCCCGTAACGCACCGGGGCTATGCGGCCCCTCAATCACTACCGACCCTTCGCAGTCTGCATCAGAAAAGGCCGTGCGTCCAACCACAAGTTGAAACCAGTTGCACATAAGGTAGGGATGGTAGTCATCGTTGCCGACCCATCCGCGGGCCGGGGTGAGGGAAAACCCATGCAGCTGACGGTCCAGCCAGGCCTGCCACTCCGCGGGCGGCGCCTCGTCACAGAACCGCATTGCGATGCAGATTTCCGACAGCAAATCAACGTCTTGGTCGAGGTAGGCCACCAGCCCGGCAAACAGCAGGCTCTGCCATTCCTCCGGCTCCAGCTGCAGCGGCCGGCGCCCGTATTCGGACAGGTAGAAGACCACATGCGTCAGCTCATAGGCCGCCTTGCGATTGGGCACCGCAAATTCCGCACTCTGGCGCATAAACGCGCGCAACCGGTCGTCGAGCCCGTCGACCCCGGCCAGCTCGATCCCCCTGCGCGCGAGGAGCCTGCGCGCCTCCGCCCGTTGCAGATCGGACATTTCACTGACCCCGACCGCCCGGCGCGCCACCCAATCCGCCATGACCTCACCACGCGTTCCCGGCAGACCGAGATCCTCCAGATCCAGGCAGATCGAAAGAATGAACCGGTAATACTGGCGAAAGAAATTCAGATGCCGCAGGCTTCCTTCATAAAAAGGAAACAAAGGCTCCATTACTTCATTTTTTATTTTACTACCTGTGGTTTCTAAAACATTCAGAAGCTCTGCATTTTCTTTCAACCACAGAACGTCAAGACGATCCTTGCGAAATGAACCAAAACTCTCGAGGAGTCCCGGGATTGGGGATTCAGGTTTACGCGCCCGCGCCAAAGAAAATGAAAGCACTTGCCCCATGACAGCCCCCGATGTTCGGAAAATGAAATTTGCCCCGGCCGGAAACTGGATCACACCTCCATCCCGGCCGGGGATGGTGAATTACTTCACCGGATCGAGGCAGGTCGAAGACACCATATGGGTATCATCGCCGGCGTGCAGATCACTCTTGGATGTGGAAATACATGTGGAGCTGTAGAGGGATACATGCGCGCCCTCATGTTCACCACCGAGGCACGTCGAGCTGACCAGGCCCACATTCTCACCCGCAAAAGCACCGGAAACGGTTTCGGACACGACAACAGTCTTTTTCAAAGCACCCATGATTTTTCTCCTCATCTGGATAAATCGACAATTAAAAGCTGCCAGCCCTCCAAAAATAATCAAGCATTAAATTGCGACACGACAGAAATAGAGAATAAACCTTACATTAATTTCGATTAACAATAAATTGATTTCGGGATGCATTCGGACTTGCCCACAGAAAATCCACAGCATTACCCACAACTACAAAACTGCAAAACAAATTGAAGCACCGACAGGTTGTGCGTGCATTCTTGCTAAGCGGGATCACAAAGGGTGATTCTCTCGCAAACCGGGTATCTGCGCTTTGCCCGCGCCGCGGTGCCGGGGGACGCCTTGCGGGGGGCGGAGTTTTGGGCGATAGACATCGCAGCACGTTCAATTCGGAGGCCGCCATGAAGATCGCCAGTTTCAACATCAACGGCATCAAGGCCCGTGTGAACGCCCTGGCCGACTGGCTCGACGAGGCCCAGCCCGATGTGGCGGTGCTGCAGGAGATCAAATCCGTCGACGAAGCCTTCCCCCGGGAGATCTTTGAAGAGCGCGGCTATAACGTGGAAACCCACGGCCAGAAGAGCTTCAACGGGGTAGCGATCCTGTCCAAGCTGCCGCTGGAGGATGTCCGTCGTGGCCTGCCCGGGGATGACAGCGACGAACAGGCGCGCTGGATCGAGGCAACGGTGGTGGGCAAACAGGCCCTGCGTATTTGTGGCCTCTACCTGCCCAACGGCAACCCGGTCGAACTGAACGATGACGGCACGCCGGTTGCCGGGGGGAAATATGCATATAAGCTCGGCTGGATGGAGCGTCTGAGGGCGCGCGCCACCGAGTTGATGGCGGATGAGATGCCGGCGCTGATGGCGGGCGACTACAACATCATCCCCCAGGCCGAGGATGCCAAACGCCCCGAGGCCTGGCGCGAGGATGCCCTGCACCGCCCCGAAAGCCGCGCCGCGTTTCAGCGTATCGTGAACCTCGGCTTTACCGAAGCCTTTCGCGCCCGCACCCGTGGCCCCGGCCACTATACCTTCTGGGACTATCAGGCGGGGGCGTGGAACCGCGATGACGGCATCCGCATCGACCATGTCCTGCTGACACCACAGGCAGCGGATCTGCTGCGCGACTGCCAGATCGACAAGGACATTCGCGGGCGCGAAAAACCCTCTGATCACGTTCCGATCTGGGTTGATCTGGATCTCTGACGCAAAAATCGCGCACAGCGGCCACGCCGGGTGCCCTCCCGCCCGTCGCGGACAGCATTAAAATGCGCCCGCTCCCGTTGGGCCGAGCGCCGCGCAGGCGCGCCCTTCGGGCGCGCCTGCGCGGCGCTGGTCGCTTTGGGCTTTGCCCAAAGCGAAATCCCTCATCACATTCAGGAGTGATTAGCGCGCCGTCTCGTCGTGGCGATAGATCCAGTCAAACTGGCTCACCATTTTTTGCGGCGCAAACGCCCCCGCCGCACGCAGCATCTGATGAGCAGGCCAGCTCAGTGGCGGGCGCAGGTGATATTTCCACGCATTGCCATTGGCCGCCTCCACCACCTTGGCCACCCGGGCCCGGCGACGCAGCTGATAGGCCGCCAGTCCCGCCTCAAGATCATCCGCAGCGGACAGGCAATCCGCCAAGGCATAGGCATCTTCCAGCGCCATATTCGCCCCCTGCGCCATAAAGGGCAGCGTCGGATGCGCCGCATCCCCCAAGAGGGCCACACCGTCACGCCCCCAAACCTGCGCCACCGGATGGCGAAACAGCCCCCAGAGCTTCACGTCGCGCACATCCGACAGCATCTCCGCCGCAAGGCCTCCGAACATCGCAAACGCCCGCCGCAGGTTTTCGGGATCGTCCCCGTGGCTCCAGCTTTCCTCCGCCCATTGCCGCCGCTCCTGAGCCGCCACCAGATTGACCAAAGAGCCGTCTTTCAGCGGATAGGCCACCAGATGCCGCCCCGGCCCCATAAAGACCTGCGCTTCGGCCGGCAGATCAAACCGGTTTGGCACCGTCGCCCGCCACGCCACCTGTCCGGTAAACTTCGGCGCCCCTGCGGCGTTGAGCACCGGACGCACCCGCGAGTGCAGCCCATCCGCGCCGATGACCAGATCGGCGCCGCATTTGGCGCCATTGCCAAGCTGCACCTTCGGACGCGCGCCCGGCACCACCGTGCTTACCTTTTGCAACAGGCGCAGCTGCACGCCGGAGCGGCGCACCGCATCCGCCAGCAGATTGATCAGGTCGGCGCGGTGCACGAAATAATAGCGCAGATCATGGGCGTATTGATCCAGATCCAGCCGCAGCACCTCGCGCCCTTCCCGGTGATGGCGCAGCACCACGGCGCGGGCGCGCTGCGAACACCAGGCCAGGTCATCGGCCAGACCCATCGCCTTCAGCACCGCGACACCGTTCGGTGTCACCTGCAATCCGGCCCCGACCTCGGAGATTTCCTCGGCCTGCTCCAGCACCGTCACCTGCGCCCCCTGGCGCTGCAACAGGTAGGCCGCTGCAAGCCCGCCAATCCCGGCACCGATGACCGTTATCCTGATATCCTTGAAATCCATGCACCCAATGCCCGCTTGCCAATAGCAAGCTCATAACAAAAAAGCGCCGGAGCAAAAGGCCCGGCGCTTTATAAACTTGTGGATGACTGTAAAATTAGTCGTCGCGATGGACCTTCTCGCGCCGTTCATGCCGTTCCTGCGCCTCAAGGCTCATGGTGGCGATCGGGCGGGCGTCGAGACGTTTCAGGGAGATCGGCTCTCCGGTCACGTCGCAATAGCCATATTCCCCCTCGTCAATCCGGCGGATCGCGGCATCGATCTTGGCCACCAGCTTGCGCTGACGGTCGCGTGTGCGCAGCTCGAGGGCCCGGTCGGTCTCTTCGCTGGCACGGTCTGCCACGTCGGGAATGTTGCGGGTGTTTTCTTGCAGGCCCTCGATGGTATCCCGGCTTTCATCCAAAAGCTCGGCTTTCCAGTTCAACAACTTGCGGCGAAAATACTCCATCTGCCGTTCATTCATAAACGGCTCGTCTTCGGCCGGGCGATAGTCCTCCGGCAGAAACACGTCCTGCTTCATTTCGGCTCCTTCGGTCTGGCCCATAATCTTGGTCTCTTCAATCTTTCCAAGCATCATAGCTCCCCCATGCCGCAGCGTTTAATCCCAAGCGCCGCGAATGTCACTACACAATAGTTGCGCGCTGTGATTATACCGGACCCTGGCAGATCAATTCGGCAATACTAAGGCGCAACCGGAGGAAGAGTTGATGAGATTTCAGGGCACTAAGGATTATGTGGCCACCGAGGACCTGAAAGTGGCAGTGAATGCCGCCGTCACGCTGGAGCGCCCCTTGCTGGTCAAGGGCGAACCGGGCACCGGCAAGACCGAGCTGGCAAAGCAGGTTGCCGACGCGCTTGGGTTGCGCATGATCGAATGGAACGTGAAATCCACCACGCGCGCCCAGCAGGGGCTTTACGAGTATGATGCCGTCTCGCGCCTGCGCGACAGCCAGCTCGGTGAGGAGCGCGTTCACGACGTCAGGAACTACATCAAGAAGGGCAAACTCTGGGAGGCCTTTGAGGCGGATGAGAAGGTCGTGCTGCTGATCGACGAGATCGACAAGGCCGACATCGAGTTCCCCAACGACCTGCTGCAAGAGCTCGACAAGATGGAGTTCCACGTCTACGAGACCGGCGAGACCATCAGGGCCAAGCACCGCCCGGTGATGATCATCACCTCCAACAATGAAAAAGAACTGCCCGACGCATTTCTGCGCCGCTGCTTCTTTCACTACATCCGCTTTCCCGATGCCGACACCATGCGCCAGATCGTCGAGGTGCATCATCCCGGCATCAAGGGCGACCTGCTGTCCGCCGCGCTGACGCAGTTCTACGAAATCCGCGAGACGCAGGGCCTGAAGAAAAAGCCCTCCACCTCCGAGGTGATCGACTGGCTGAAGCTTCTGCTGGCCGAGGACCTGAGCCCCGAAGATCTGAAACGGGATGGTGCCAATGCGCTGCCAAAATTGCACGGTGCGCTTCTCAAGAACGAACAGGATGTGCATCTGTTCGAACGCCTCGCCTTCATGGCCCGGCGCGGGCGCTGAGCAGCCCGCCGGATTCCGCCGTTTCTGCCCCGGGCAGAGCCGTTTCAGCCCCGGACAGAAGGCTGCCCCTGCCCCGAGACCGGGCGGGGCGCGGTTGTTTCAAATTCTTGCCTCAATTTTCTGCAAAGACTGTCATACTCTACCGGGGCTGCCGGTCTGGCAGCGATGCGGGGCATGTTCGATTGACGATTTTACTTTTCCTAGCCGCACGGACACGTCGGTGTCTGGCGGCGGTCACAAGACCCATGGCCCTGGCCGGTCTGGCGCTGGCACTGCTGGCGGCAGGATGTGACACGGCCGGATCTCCGCCCTCGCGCGCCTCCTCGGCCTCGACCACGTTGACGCCCCCCCCGATCCGCACCTTTCCCACCCGCGCCGCCACGCCGGCCCATCGTGCCAACAGCGACATGGCGCGGGACTTCCTTGATCTGCATTTTCAACTCGAAGGCGGAACACCGCTGCCGGTCTTCACCCGGTTCGAGGGCCCGGTGCGGGTGGCGATCACCGGGCAGCCGACGGTCACGATGCAACCGGATCTGACAGCACTTCTGGCACGGCTGCGCGCCGAGGCCGGCCTCGACATCCGCATGACCCAAGAGCCAGGCACCGCCAGCATCACCATCGAGGCGGTGCCGCGCCATCGGATCCAGCGCCTGCTGCCCCAGGCCGCCTGTTTTGTGGTGCCCAATGTCAGCTCTCTGGAAGAGTTCCGTCACAACCGCCGCGCGCCGCAGACCGACTGGAAAGAGCTGCGCAGCCGGGACCGGCTGGCCATCTTTGTGCCCAATGACGTCAGCCCGCAGGAACTGCGCGACTGTCTGCACGAAGAGCTCGCACAGGCGCTGGGACCGTTGAACGATCTCTATCGCCTGCCGGATTCCGTGTTCAACGATGACAATGTGCACGCGGTGCTCACCGGGTTTGACATGCTCATCCTGCGCGCGACATATGACCCGGCCCTGCACACCGGGATGACACGCCAGCAGGTGGCCGACCGTCTTCCCGCGATCTTCGACCGGCTCAATCCGCGGGGCCGAACGCAGGCCCCTGCCCCCTTGCCAGCCACGCCCCCCGCCTGGGTGGCGGCGGTTGAAACCGCGCTGGGGGCTGGCTCCAGCGATGCCGACCGCAGGCGCGCCGCCCATGCCACCGCTGCCATTGCCCGGGACCTGGGCTGGCGCGACCACCGCCGCGCCTTTGGGCATTTTCTGGTGGGGCGCTCCGAACAGATCCGCAACCCCGCCTTGGCGCAGGCGCATTTCCGCACCGCGCTGACCTATCTTGGCATCGGCGCCGACACCGCCAAACACCGCGCCCTGATCGAATCGCGCCTCGCCGCCTATGCGCTGCGGGCCGGTGACCTCGATCGCGCGAGCGCGCTGATCGAACGCGCCTTGCCCGCTGCGCGGCGGGGCCAAAATGCCGCACTGCTGTCCACCCTGTTGATGCTCAAGGCACAGCTGGCCGACCTCCGCGGCGATCCGCAAGCTGCCGCTGCCTTACGCACCGACAGCCTTGGGTGGGGGCTCTATGGTCATGGCGCCGAGGTGCCCTATGCCAGCCCGCTGCAGGAGGTGGCCGCCGCACACGAGGCGCCACGCCCGTAACCCGCGCCCCCGCGCTGGAACCGGCATCCTCCCCGCCCGCCACCGGGCCTTTGCACATCCCGGACTCGCAAGCTATATGCGAAACAACCGCCCCCTTTCGCTGGTTGGATCGCGTCCCCAAACCGGCCCCGGGGGTCCACTCCGCGCACTGGCGGTCTCTGACCGGTCAGTCCCAATCTGAATGAGACCCGTCATGATCGTGATCTTCGCATTGCTCTTTGGTGCAGCCCTTGGTGCCTTCAAGGCCCGCAAACGTGGCGGCAATATCGCCGATATGCTGCAATACGGGGCTGTCTACGGCATGATCTTTGGTATCCTCGGCCTGTTCGGCACCATCATCACCCACCGGATGCTGGTCTGACCCAAAACGACGGAGCCCCCATGTTTCAGCCCTTCTTCGAGAACCTGCGCGCCGCCGCCGTTCCGGTCTCATTGCGCGAATATCTTGCGTTTCTGGAAGGGCTCAAGGCGGGTCTGGCCACCTATGACGTGGAGGCGTTCTACTATCTCGCCCGCGCGGTGATGGTCAAAGACGAGCGCAACCTCGACAAATTCGACCGCGCCTTTGCCGCCACCTTCGAAGGTCTAGACCAGATCCCCGCCTCTGCGGTGATGGAGGCCGTGGACATTCCCGAGGAGTGGCTGCGCAAGATGGCGGAGAAACATCTCTCGGCCGAGGAACGCGCCGAGATTGAAGCTCTGGGCGGGTTTGACAAGCTGATGGAGACACTCAAGGAACGCCTGAAGGAGCAAGAAGGCCGCCATCAGGGGGGCAACAAATGGATCGGCACCGCCGGAACCTCGCCCTTTGGCGCCTATGGCTACAACCCCGAAGGCGTGCGCATCGGCCAGCACGAAAGCCGCCATCAGCGTGCGGTCAAGGTTTGGGACAAGCGCGACTTCAGGAACCTGGACGGCGATGTCGAACTCGGCACCCGCAATATCAAGGTCGCCCTGAAACGCCTGCGCCGCTGGGTGCGCGAGGGCGCCGCCGAGGAGCTGGATCTCGACGGCACCATCCGCGCCACCGCCGAAAACGGCTATCTCGATGTCAAGACCCGCCCCGAGCGTCACAACGCCGCCAAGGTGCTGCTGTTTCTCGACGTCGGCGGCTCCATGGATCCGCATATCAAACTGGTGGAGGAGCTCTTCTCCGCCGCCCGCAGCGAGTTCAAGCATCTGGAGTATTTCTACTTCCACAATTGTCTCTATGAAGGCGTCTGGCGCGACAATGCCCGCCGCTGGGATGCCCAGACCCCAACCCATGAGGTGCTGCGGACCTATGGGCCGGATTACAAATGCATCTTTGTCGGCGATGCGTCGATGTCGCCCTATGAGATCGCCTATCCCGGCGGGGCAAATGAGCACTGGAACAAGGAGGCCGGTCAGGTCTGGCTGGAGCGCGCCCGTGCGCAGTGGAGCTCGCATCTGTGGATCAATCCGGTGCCAGAGAAATACTGGGAATACACCCATTCCATCCAGATGATCCGCGAGATCTTTGAGGATCGCATGGTGCCGATGACCCTCGACGGGCTGGAGCGTGGCATGCGGGAACTGACACGTTGAATGACGTGAGAAATATGCCTTAACGCATTGTAAAAGCTACGCTCTCTCAAATTGCAACCCGCATTTGGGGGATCGCTTGGTTTACTGGCCCACAAAAAGTATCAGCGTTATTTCCCCAATGTTTCGCGCACGAAACAATAGGTCAGCTTTGCTGCCACATGCCTTAGGGGCACAGGGCCAATGCTATCCCCAGAGCCCCCACGCCCCCAACAGGACCACTGGCACAAAAAGCCACCCCTGCGGCAACACCCCATAGGACACCCCGCGCAAGGGCGGCACTGCGATGCCAATGCCCGCGGTCACCGCTGCCAGCAGTATCCCCGCCAGCGCCATGTCCGTGCGCCCAAACGCACCGAGACATAAAAACAGCGCCATCAGTGCCAATGCTCCGGTCACCAGATGTCAGCACAATAGAACCGTTTCGCGCACAACCGGGATGAGCTGCTGATCCGCAGCAAGGGGCCGCGCAGATTGACGCCCCCCGACGATCCCATGCACCAAGGTCCAGACTGCAGCCAAGGCCGCCGCACTCAATAAGAAGACATTCATCGGATCAACTCCTGCTCCGTCACCAGCAGTGAACACCGCCCCCGGTAAGGGCGCTATAGGAACAAATGTCGCGGTGCATTGGGTGGTCGGGGAGGCTCCCGCCCCTTTCAACACAGGCAAAGCCTGCATCAAAAGCGTTGGGCCGGGCGGCGGGCAGAGCCTTCCCCCCCCCCCCCCCCCCCCCCCCCCCCCCCCCCCCCCCCCCCCCAGCGCGATTTGCAAAGCAAAGCGCAACACCTCCCTTGTTCCGCTGGCTGCGCTCGGTTCAGCGGCGGTCCAGCACCTCAACCGACAGGATCGTGGGCAGGTGGCGTGCAATCTCCTGCCATTGGTCGCCTTCGTTGAAGCTGGCAAAGACCGATCCGGAATTGGTGCCAAAATAGACCCCGGCCGGGTCACGCCGATCCCCTGCCATGGCCTGACGCAGCACGGTGAAGAAACACCCCTCCTGCGGCAGCCCGTCCCGACACGCCTGCCAGCTCTCGCCCCCATCGCGCGAGCGCCACACCGCTGCTGCCGCGTCCGGTGGAAAGCGCCCGGCGCTATCCCCGTTCAGGGGCAGCGTCCAGATCGTGTCCGGGTCGCGGGGATGCACGTGGATGGGAAACCCAAAGGTCGAAGGCAGCCCCGCGTTGATGTCGTCCCAACTGCGGCCACCATCGCGCGACTTCCAGACCCCATGGTGGTTTTGCTGATAGATCAGCTCATTATCTCCCGGAGCGCGCACCATGTTATGAACGCAATGCCCGGTTTCGCCATCGCGCGGCGCTGCGGGGTGGTCGTGATGTGCGCAGCCTTCCGCATTGGACATCCGGTTGCGCCGCTCCCATGTCTCACCGCCATCCTCGCTCGCAAAAACACCGGCTGCCGAAATCCCGCACCATAGATGCGACGGGCGCGCCCGGTCGGTCAGGATCGTGTGCAGCACCAGCCCCGCCGCGCCCGGGGTCCAGCTGCCTGCCGAGGGATGATTGCTCAACCCGTCAACACGCGTCCAGTTCTCGCCGCCATCGCGGCTTTGCAACAAGGATGCTGGTTTGGTGCCCGCATAAAGCACCCCCGCCCCGATCCCGATGGACCAGATCTGCTGGAAGTCACTGCCAAAGGGCAGCTCGACGGGCTCATAGCCAATCATTGCCGCAAAATCGGGATCATTCTCGGCCCAATCATCGGTGGTGCCTCGGGTGAGGCGCGTGACCTGCCAGTTTTCGCCCTGATCCGCTGATCGCCAGATCCCGGCCCCATTCCACTCGCTGCCACCGCCAGCCCAGATCGTCCCGCTCTCGGCATCGCCGACCACATGGTTGATCGGCCACCCCTCACAAAAGGGGCCCCGCACGTGCCAGCCTGTCCGATCCATGCCCCCGTCGATCAGAAACGCGCCCTTGGTCGTGCCCACCAGTACCGTGACCGTGCCATCCATGCTTCCCCCTCCCGTGTCGCCAGAACTGTGCCCTAGGGTAACATGGCGCAGGCATGCAGCCCCTTTAAAATTACGCGAACCGCTTGCCGCAGAGCCGAAACCCGCCCATATCAGGTCCATGCTGAGACTGACTCCCATCCTTTTGGCGGTGATCTACGGGCTGGTGATGTACCGCCTGTCCGTTTGGCGCACCCACCGCGAACTTGATGCCCGCTCGACCGAGCTGGCCGATCCGCATCTCAAACGCATGACCGACCGGCTTGCCGCCGCGCTGGAGTTGCCGCGCATCCCGGTCTACATCTACGAGATCGATCCGGTGAACGGTCTCGCCGCCCCCGATGGGCGCATCTTCATCACCCGTGGATTTTATCGCAAGTTCCAGAACGGCGAGGTCACCGACGCGGAGCTGACAAGCGTTATCGCGCATGAGCTGGGCCATGTGGCATTGGGCCATGCCAAGAAACGGATGATCGATTTTTCTGGCCAGAATGCGCTGCGCACGGTGCTGATGATGGTGATCGGGCGCTACATTCCCTTTATCGGCCCGTGGATCGCGGGTGTTCTTACCAGCCTTCTGGCGGCGCGCCTGTCGCGCGGCGATGAATACGAGGCCGACGAATATGCGGCCGCCCTTCTGACCAAGGCCGGGATCGGCGTGGAGCCGCAAAAGAGCCTGTTTCGCAAGCTGGAAGAGCTCACCAACTCCCGCGCGGGCATGGCCCCTGCTTGGCTCATGAGCCACCCCAAGACCGAAGAGCGCATTGCCGCCCTGGAGCAGCTGGAACACAAATGGGGCGACGCCTGACCCGCCGGTCCGGCCCTCTTATTCTCCTCGCCCCCTTGCACCCGCCCGCTGCGATCCTTACCTAAACCTTCCCGCAAGGAGAAGGTTTTCATGCGCTATTCCGTCCTCGACCTCGCCCCGGTGCCAGAAGGGTCCACCACCGCTCAGGCGCTTGCCAATAGTGCCGATCTGGCGCAACACGCAGAGCGTTGGGGCTACCACCGCTACTGGCTGGCGGAGCATCACAACATGCCCGGTATCGCCAGCGCCGCAACGGCGGTGATGATCGGCCATATCGCACAGGCAACCTCCACCATGCGCATCGGCGCGGGGGGCATCATGCTGCCCAATCACGCGCCTTATATGGTGGCAGAGGCCTTTGGCACATTGGCCGAGATCCATGGCCCAAGGATCGACCTTGGTCTGGGGCGCGCACCGGGAACCGATATGGCGGCGATGCGCGCGATGCGACGCGGGTTGCAGGACTCCGGGGATAGGTTTCCGCAGGACGTGCAGGAATTGATCTCCTACTTCGGGCCACAGCGTGAGGGCAGCACTCTGCGCGCCATCCCCGGCGAGAACACGCAGGTGCCGGTCTGGATGCTGGGGTCGAGCCTTTACGGCGCGCAACTTGCGGCGACATTGGGGCTGCCCTATGCGTTTGCCTCGCATTTTGCGCCGCAAGCATTGGAGCAGGCCTTTGATGTTTATCGCCGCCAGTTCCGCCCCTCGCCGACCCTCGCAGAACCCCACGCGATGCTGGCGATCAACGTCTTTGCCGCCGAGAGCGATGCCGAGGGCGAGCGGCTGCGCACCACCATGCAGCAGGCTTTTGCCCGCCTGCGTCTGGGCATGCCCGGCAAGCTACCAGCGCCCGTGGACAATATCGCCGACGCCTTGACGCCGGAGATCCTGGCGGGGGTCAATCAAGCACTGACCATATCGGCGACGGGATCAAAGGAGACGGTGCGCGGAGACCTGTCGCGTTTGATCGAGACCTATCAGCCGGATGAGGTGATCCTGACCGGGCAGATCCATGATCACGACGCACGGCTGCGCTCCTTCGAGATCGCGGCAGAGATTTTGGGCAATAGCTGACAAAGGACAGCCCCCGAGCCTGGGTGGGGGTAAAGCCCCCTCCCATGGGGAGGGTCGGGGGCTGTCCGACCTCTCGGTCGGACGTGGCCTTGTTATTCACCCAAAGCCTTGGCAACACGTGGCAAGCGCGCCTTTTTCAACAGCGCCCGCATCTGCCAGACCTCGCCGGACAGCCGGTTCGCCTCTGCCAGAACCGCCTGCCCCACGGCTTCGATACCTTGGGGATCTTTCAGCCAGAAGTCATAGAGCAGCTCATCCGGCGCGATACGCGTCAGCCCCTCCTCCGCCAGCATCTGGCGGGGAAAGTCCTTTGCGTTGACGGTCACAATCCCATCCGCATGGCCCGCAATCGCAGCGGCAAGAACGTGAATGTCATTCTCATCCGGCAACCACAGACGCGCCTCAAGGCCCGAATTGGCCGCGACCGCCGCCTTCGGCCAGCCCGCGTTCAGCAGCGCGATCTCGGCCTTGGCCTGCGCCGCACCGGTGGGACCAAGTTTGACCGCTGCGCGTTCCCACTCGCCCAAAATACGCGCCGACCAGAGCGGCACAAAATGCCCCGCCCGCGCTGCCCCCAACAGCATTTCGCGCATCACCGTCGGGTAGAGCACACAGGTGTCCAGCAGCAGCTTCACAGGCAAACCCTCAATCGAGACGGAAGAACACGGCCTTCAGGTAGCCGCTCTCGGCCAGTTGCGGCATCTGCGGATGATCCGCGCCCGCATAGCCCGTGTGGAGCAGCTGTCCACGCCGCCCGCCCTTGCCGATCCCACGTGCCGAGGCATTGCGGAACCGGGTCAGGTCCGCCGCATGAGAGCAGGAACACAGACCCAGATATCCGCCGGGCTTGACCAAGGGGGCCGCCAGCTTCGCCACCCGCTCATAGGCGCGCAACCCCGCCTCAAGCGCTTGTTTTGAGGGTGCAAATGCGGGTGGATCACAGACCACCACATCGAATTGCGCGCCCTCCGCGCCAAGTGCCGCCAGCACGTCGAAGGCATCGCCTTGACGGGCTTCAAACCTGTCGCCGTGGCCGGAGGCCGCGGCGCCCGCTGTCGCAAGATCAAGCGCGGCAGCAGAACCGTCGACGCAGGTCGCATGGCCCGCGCCCGCCGCCAGCATCGCCAGACCAAAGCCCCCCACGTGGGAGAACACATCCAGCACCCGTGCGCCCGGCGCCACCAGACGCGCGGCGAAGGCGTGGTTGTCACGCTGGTCATAAAACAGGCCGGTCTTCTGCCCGCCGGTCAGATCCGCCATATAGGTGGCGCCATTCATCACCACCGGCACCGGTGCCTCGGGGGCCGTGCCTTTCAGCACCGCATTCTGATCGTCCAGCCCCTCAAGCCCACGGGTGCGCCCGGAGGCGTTTTTCAGGATCACCGTGCAGCCAGTGACCTCGCCCAGCGCCTGCGCCAAAGCCTCCAGATGGGCCTCTGCCCAAGCCGCATTGGGTTGCATCACGCATGTGTCGCCAAAACGGTCGATCACCACGCCGGGCAACCCATCGGCTTCGGCGTGCACCAGACGATAGAACGGCGCATCGTAAAGCTGGGCGCGCAACTCCTGCGCCCGCGACAGGCGCGCGGCACACCACGCCACATCAATCTGCGCGTCTGGCTTGCGGTCCAACATCCGGGCGATGATCTTGCTTTCGGGGTTCACGGCCACCAGCCCAAGGCTGCGGCCCGCCTCATCCTCCAGCACCGCGAGGCTGCCGGGTGCGAGTTTCCTGGTGCGCCGGTCGGTCACCAACTCGTTGGCATAGACCCAGGGAAAGCCGTGGCGGATGGCGCGGGCATTGGATTTGGGTTTCATCTTCACGCGCGGGCGCGGCGGCAGGGTCAGGTCAGCATCTGTCATGCCCCCACATAGCGCGAGTTCCCGCCTGCCCCAAGATAGAAAACGCATCACCGCCCCAAGGGCTGGCGCGCCGCCCGGGAGGCCGGTCAGTCAACCGTCAGGCGCAGCCTCTGCTCACCAGCCACCAGCCGTCGCCCAATGTGCGCCGTTGTCCGAAGGCATCGGGGCGATCGCCGGGGCAATGCTGCCCAGCGGCGCCAGAGTCGCATTGCGCGACGGCACATCCACCGTCCCGCATGCGGCAAGCGATCCGCCCAACGCGAGGACTGCCAGAAAACGCATGAAACCCATGGAACCCTCCTTCGTGCCGCCGTTGCGCGCACTCTCTCTGTCTGCTTGGCAGGGTTTTGTCGTGCAAAGAGGGCAGGAATTCGACAGAACCGGAGCATTTTAAGGGGTTGTTAACCACAATCCAGCGCGCGGCCGCCCAGGCTAGCAACGAGGCCGGCGCTCAGGTCAGCGACGGGGCCGCCTGTCACCAGCCTCGCCGAGTTCCCGGCCAGTGTCCGGATCAGGACGCCGGATCCCGTGGCCGGGAGCGCCAGCCGCCGCGCCGTTTGGGACGCTGCTGCCCCCCGGCCAGCCCGTCGCGCAGGACCACGGTCATCGGATGATCGGGATGGGCCGCGCCGTAATGGTCGAGCAACATAGAGAGCGCCGCCTCGGTGTCGGTGTCCACCGGCATCGACAGCGCCCAGTCGAAAAAGATGCTGCGGCACTGGCTGGGGTCGATGCCCTCGATGCGATAGGATTCGCGGATCAGCCCCTTCGGGTCCAGTCCCTGAAGCTCAGAGGTCTGTGTCGTCATCCGTCTTGGTCTCCGTTTCTTCTGCCGCGAACTGGCGCACGCCCGCGTCGATCCGCACGGCCGCGCTTGCATAGGCGTCCTCAAGGGCCTGCTGCAGCAGCCCGATGGTATCATAACCGGTGCTGCGCAGCAGGAAGGCCGAGCCCCCCTCACCACGCACCGCACCATCAGATCCCTTGCCTGCAATCAGCCGCGCCGCGCTTTGTACCGCCCAGCATAGCCGATAGGCAGCGCCCAGCGCCTGCGCATCCGCGTCATCCAGCCACCCGCTGGCGACCCCTGCGGTCAGCCCGTCCTGCACCGCGCGCTTGGGCTGCCCGGCCAAAAGTGTTCCGGCCTGTGCCACCAATTCGATATCAAGCATCCGGCCCGGGCCGGTCTTGGCGTCCCACGGCCCGTCAGGCGATTTTGCGGCCGCAAGCCTGCGGCGCATCTCGGCCACCTCGCGCAGGACATCGGTGCGATCCCGGGGACGGGCGAGGAAATCGCAGCGGAATTTTTCCAGATCCCGCGCAAGCGTCTCTTCTCCGGCCACCACACGCGCCCGCGTCAGCGCCAGATGCTCCCAGACCCAGGCGTCGTTTTCCTGATACTGGGTGAAGCTCTGCCAACTGGTGGCCACCGGCCCCTGATTGCCGGAGGGGCGCAGGCGCATGTCGACCTCGTAGAGACGCCCCTCCGCCATGGGGGCGGTCAGGGCGGTCACCATCGCCTGCGTCAGCCGCGCATAGTAAGGCCGCACCGCCAGCGGGCGCTTGCCATCGGAACTCTCCTCCTCCAGCGGATCGTAGATCATGATCAGATCCAGATCGGAGGTCGCCGTCAGCCGCCCTGCCCCCAGCGACCCCATCCCGAGGATCACGCAGCCGCGCCCCGGCATCGGCCCGTGTTTGGCGGCAAATTGCGCGGCGACCTTGGGCAGCAGGCCAATGATCACCGCATCGGCAAGGTCGGCATATTGCTGACCGGCGGTATCGGCATCGATCAGACCGCGCAGGTGATGCACTCCGGTGCGAAAGTGCCATTCGCGGTGCCAGCGTCGGGTCAGATCGAGCTGGCGTTCATAGTCGCTCTCACTGTCCAAGGCGTCCTTGAGTTCTGCAATCAGTGCGTCACGTCCGGGCCAGTCGGCAAAAAAGCCGCCATCGAGCACCGCGTCGAACACCGATGCATTGCGTGACAGGTAATTGGCAAGCGCCGGCGAGGTGCCAACAATATCGACCAGCAGATCAATCAGTTGCGGGTTGGCCTCAAAGAGGGAGAACAGCTGCACCCCGGCGGGCATCCCGGCCAGAAACCCATCCAGCGCCAGCAGCGCCTCACCCGGATTGGCGGTGCGCGACAGGCGGCTCAGCAGTTCCGGTTTCAGACGTTCAAAGATCCGCGCACCGCGATCAGAGCGCAGCGCCGGATAGCTGGGCCAGCGCGCAATCACCGATTGGTCGAGATCCTCCGGCAGCGGCTCTGCCGGTTTGGCGCTGGTGCCAGGGGCAAAGAAATCCTCGGTCAGGCGATGCACCTCTTCCAGCCGCTCGCGCAGATCCGCAATAAAGGCCTCCGGCTCCACGTCCATCAGGCAGGCCACGCGCGACAGCCCTTCCTCGGAGGTGGGCATGCGGTGGGTCTGGGCATCATGGACCATCTGGATGCGATGCTCGATCTCGCGGTGGTCGCGGTAGTGACGCGCCAGCGTGTCGGACACCTCCGCCGAGATCCAGCCCGCGTCGGACAGCGCCTGCAACCCTTCGATCGTACCACGCACCCGGAGCGACGGATCGCGCCCCCCCGCAATGAGCTGGCGCGTCTGGGTGAAGAACTCAATCTCGCGAATGCCGCCGCGCCCGAGCTTCATATCGTGCCCCAGAACCGTGATCGGGCCACCGGTGCCTTTGTTCTCGCGGATGCGCAGGCGCATGTTGTGGGCGTCTTCAATGGCGGCAAAATCCAGATGCCGCCGCCACACGAAAGGCGTCAGCGTCTTGAGGAATTTTTCTCCTGCCGCAATATCCCCCGCACAGCTGCGCGCCTTGATGTAGGCGGCGCGCTCCCAGGTGCGGCCAAGGCTCTCGTAATACTGTTCCGCGGCTGCCATCGCCAGCGCCACCGGCGTCACCGACGGGTCCGGGCGCAGCCTGAGATCGGTACGAAAGACATAGCCCTCGGCGGTGCGATCGTTCAGCGTCGCGCTCATATTGCGTGTGGCGCGCACCATGGCCTGACGGGCCTCAAGGAAATCATCCCGTTCAAACCGGGTTTCATCAAAGAGGCAGATGAGGTCGATGTCGGAGCTGTAGTTCAGCTCATACGCCCCCATCTTGCCCATGGCAAAGACACTCATCCCGCCTGCGGTGGCGATGTCGTCCTCGCTCATCCCCGGCAGCTTGCGCCGTTTGATCAGCAGCGCGATTTCCGCCTTCAGCGCCACATCCACCGCCAACTCGCCAAACCAGGTGAGCGTGCCGGTGACCTCTTCGAGCGGCCAATGGCCCGAAAGATCGCACAACGCACAAAGCAGCGCGATCCGGCGTTTGCCCGCGCGCAGCACAGATTTCACCTGATCCGGGGCAGAGGCGCGGCAGGTTTGAAACACCGCGTCGCGCGCGCCTTCGGGATCGGACAGGGCCGCCTCGATCCAGTCGCGCTCGGATTGGATCAGCGTCTTCAGGTAGGGGCTGCTGCCAGCGGCCCCCACGAGCACGGCCCTGGCATCGGGTGCCAGATGCGCAAGACCGGCAACCGCCTCGGTCCCGATCTCCGGGTCCAGCGGGCGGGGACAGCGATGTATCGTCAGCGAGGTCGTCATGGCGAGAGACTGTGGCGCCCAGCCGGGAGGGTCAATCCCAATCTCGCGCCAGAGCCCGGATCACTCCGGTGACAGATTTGACTTTCCCAAAGGCGCTGGTCGAGCACGGTGGCCGGAAAAGACACCAGAGGTTTTAAAAACGACAAAATGTCGCATAAAAGGAGGTATTCCTTACCAAATTCCGGCGCACTGCCCACTTCCACGAATGCAGAAACTGCGATATTATGGTAACGTGGTCACGTTCCTGTTTCGGGGACCGAGTGATTCAGGTAAACAGTACAAATGTCCAGGCACAGTCTTTGTCTGGATTGCCGGGCGACAGTCCGGATTTAGCGTAAAGGTTAACACGTGGTTTTGGGAGCGTGACCGCACCCTTTGCCTTCATTCACGAGACAGCGTCGCGCGTCCCGAGGTCGCATGGCTCAGCCCTTGCTGTTTGCGCTGCGTTTTCTGCCTGTTTTTCGACATATATCCTGTAATTTTGACCCAGGTGACACGCCCCACCGCCGGTGCCCCACGCGCAGCGATGGGTGAAGTCCCGTCGCATCGGCGCGCCTGACCTTGCTCCTGATCTGTTAAGACTCGGCCGCGTGACCGGCCCCCTCCCTGTCATCAGATGCATCGCCCCCTGCGCCGGAACCGGCAGGTGGACAGGCAACCTCGCGCCATCTGGCTGGGAGGCGACCGGACCGGCCGACGACGCAGCGCGCCCTGCCCTCCGACCCGAGCGACGACCGAATCCGTAAAACCAGCCCCGAATCCGCCGGGGATGCGGCGCAGACTGATTCTGTCGGAAAGCGCATGCGTCTCGTGTTTTTCGGAAGTCCAACACCGTCACCGACAACCGGGGGCTGCAAGATCCGCGTCCTGCCTACATCAAGAATTGAAAATTGTGAATATAATTCAATGCAAGCTTGACTAAACTTTGAGCAGCTTACGATGATTATACGTAGGAGAAGCTTTTCTAACCCAAATTTGTACCAGTCGCGTAAAGAGTGGGCGGATAAAGAGTAAGAAGGGGCCGTGAGCCCCCAACATGCGGCCATTTGCAAAGGTTATTTGCAGCCGAGACATTTGGCCATTTCGAGTAGTGCATGACGAATTCCTGCCCTTGTGCAGAGGAGCACTCGTTGTGAACTATATAAGTGACGCCAGTGAGGGGTATCACCCGTTTGCACCTGACGCGTCCCAGCCAAAACGACAAACATCGGTTCTGATTACCGGCGGCGCGGGGTTTCTCGGGTCATGGCTGTGCCATCGCTACATCGAGAAGGGCTATCGGGTCTATTGCCTGGACAACCTGTCGACGGGGCGCATGGCCAATGTGGCGGATTTGATCCCGCATGCCCGCTTTCACTTCATCAAACATGATGTGGTGCGGCCGGTCAGCCTGCCGGGTCCGGTCTCGCTGATCTACAACATGGCCTGCCCGGCCTCGCCGCCGCGCTATCAGGCCGATCCGATCCAGACCATGCGCACCAGCGTCAGCGGTGCCATCAACTTGCTGGAACTGGCCCTGACCCATGGGGCGCGCATCCTCCAGGCCTCCACCTCGGAGGTCTATGGCGACCCGGCCATCAGCCCGCAGCAAGAGAGCTATCACGGCAACGTCAATACCATCGGGCCGCGCTCCTGCTACGACGAGGGCAAACGGGCGGCGGAGACCCTGTTCCACGACTACCACCTGTGCCGTGGGGTCGACATCCGCATTGCGCGGATCTTCAACACCTATGGGCCGGGCATGGACCCCGACGACGGGCGCGTGGTGTCGAACTTCATCACCCAGGCCCTGCGCGGGACGCCGATCACCATCTACGGCACCGGCGCGCAGACCCGGTCGTTCTGCTACCGGGACGATCTGGTGGAGGGGCTGATTGCCCTGATGCACTGCCCCCGGGGTCTGAGCGCGCCGGTGAACATCGGCAACCCGGAGGAATTCACCATCGCGGCGCTGGCCGAAAAGGTGCTGGCGCTGACCGGTGCGCGCTCGCGGATCAGCTATATGCCGTTGCCGCAGGATGACCCCTGCCAGCGCTGCCCCGACATCAGCACCGCACGCGCGCAGCTGAACTGGCAACCCCGGGTCTCGCTGGCGGAGGGGCTGAAGGAAACCCTGACCTATTTCCGCACCACCGCTCCGCTCGACGGGCGCAAGAGCCAGGTGGCGATATGAGTGACACGCCCGCAATCCTGGTCACCGGCGGCGCCGGGTTCATCGGTAGCCACGCCTGCAAGGCGCTGGCCGCGGCCGGGTATCTGCCGGTGGCGCTGGACAATCTGCGCACCGGTCACCGCAGGGCGGTGAAATGGGGGCCGTTGGAAGTGGCCGATATCCGCGACCGCCGCGCCCTGCGCGACGTGCTGCGCCGGTATCGGGTGCGACTGGTGATGCATTTCGCCGCCGCCGCCTATGTCGGCGAGTCGATGCAGAAGCCCGGCTTCTACTATGACAACAACGTCTGCGGCACCGTGGCGCTGCTGGCAGCGATGCAGGATTGCGGCGTCGGCCAGATCGTCTTTTCCTCCAGCTGCGCCACCTACGGCATTCCCACCCGGCAACCGATCCGCGAAGACCAGCCGCAGGCGCCGATCAACCCCTATGGGCGCAGCAAGCTGATCTGCGAGCAGATCATCCGCGACACCGCCGCGGCCACCGGGCTGCGATTTGCGATGCTGCGCTACTTCAACGCCTGCGGCGCCGATCCCGAGGGCGAGCTGCACGAGCGCCATGACCCGGAAACACATCTGATCCCGCTGGCGCTGATGGCGGCGGCGGGCACCGGTCCGGGCCTCAAGGTCTTTGGCACCGACTACGACACGCCCGACGGGACCTGCGTGCGCGACTACATCCATGTCAGCGATCTGGCCGACGCCCATGTCGCTGCGACGCGGTGGCTGCTGGAGGGGCGCCAGGATCTGACGGTGAACCTGGGCACCGGCCACGGGCATTCGATCCTCGACATCCTGAGCGTGATCGAGCGTCTCAGTGGGCGCAAGCCGCGCTGGCAAGCCGCGCCGCGTCGTGCCGGTGATCCGCCGGTGCTGGTGGCCGATCCCGGCCTGGCCCGCGCCCGGCTTGGGTTTGTCGCGCAGCGCTCCACCTTGCCCACGATCCTGCGCGATGCGGCAGCCAGCTTTGGACTGGAGGTGCGTGATGACATCCCGGCCTGACAGCATCGCCCCCCTCGCCCCCTCTGGCCCGCGCCTGCCGGGGGCCGCGCAGTCGGGGCAACCGGAGCGCAGCCTGACATCGCTGTGGTCGCCGCGCCAGCGGTGGCGCAACCGGGTGATGATCCTGCTCTGGGCGATGGGGCTGGTGTTCTTTTGGAGCTGGTGGCTGCGCCCGGAGCATGCCGCCAGCGGGCCGCAATACTGGCTGGCCACCCTGGCGCTGGCATGGCTGAGCTTCCTGCAATGTTTCTTTATCGCGGTGTTCCCGCGCGCCAGCAAGCCGACCGGTCCCGTGCCGGATGCGGATCGCACCCGGGTGGCCATGGTGGTGACCAAGACCCCGTCGGAGCCGCTGTCGGTGCTGAAGCCCACCTTGATGGCGATGCTGCATCAGACCTATCCGCATGACACCTGGCTGGCGGATGAGGCCCCGGATGCCGAAACCATCGCCTGGTGCGAGGCCAATGGGGTGCGGATCTCCAGCCGGCAGAACCGCCCCGACTATCATCGCAAGACCTGGCCGCGCCGCACCCGCTGCAAAGAGGGCAACCTAGCCTATTTCTACGACACCTATGGCTATGCCCGCTATGATTTCGTCTCTCAGCTGGACGCCGATCACGTACCGCGCCCCAGCTATCTGGCGGAGATCCTGCGCGGCTTTGCCGACCCGACTGTGGGCTATGTGAGCGCCCCGAGCATCTGCGCCAAGAACGCACATCAAAGCTGGGCCGCACGCACGCGTCTTTATACCGAGGCGAGCTTTCACGGGATTTTCCAGTCCGGCTATGCGGCGATCCTGGCGCCGATGTGCATCGGCTCGCATTACGCGGTGCGCACCCGGGCGCTGCGGGACATCGGCGGGCTGGGACCGGAGCTGGCGGAGGACCACTCCACCACGCTGCTGATGAACGCGGGCGGCTGGCGCGGGGTACATGCGCTTGACGCGATCGCGGTGGGGGATGGCCCGGCCAATATTGCCGATCTCTGCACCCAGGAGTTCCAGTGGTCGCGCAGTCTGGTGACGCTGCTGTTGCAATACACGCCGCGCTATCTTGCGCAGTTGCCGCTGCGGCTGAAGCTGCAATTCCTGTTCTGCCAGCTGCTCTATCCGCTGATTGCCGGCTTCATGACCCTGTTCTACCTGATGCCGATCGTGGCGATCCTCTTTGACATCCGCTACGCCGAAGTCACCTTTCCCGCCTTTATCGGTCATCTGGCGCCGCAGGCGCTGGTGCTGACACTGCTGGTCTATCTGCTGAAGGGCGACGGCTATCTGCGCCCCGCCGATGGCAAGGTGATCGCCTGGGAGAAAGCCCTGTTCCTAGTGCTGCAATGGCCCTGGGTGCTGTGCGGCTGCGTGATGGCGCTGCGCGACACGCTGAGCGGCGGATTTGTCGATTTCCGCATCACCCCAAAGGGCGAGGCCGCGCAGTCCAGCCTGCCCTGGCGCATCGTGCTGACCTATGCGGCGCTGGCGCTCGGCTGTCTGGTGCCGGTGCTGCTGGTGGACGATGTGGCGCAGGCGCAGGGCTTCTACCTTTTGTCGGCGATCAATGGTATGATCTACACGGTGATCACCGGCGTCATGGTGTTTCACCACTACCGCGGTGCCAGCGCCCGGTCAGAGCCCTTTGACCTGCGCGATGCGGCCAAGACCCTGTTGCCCTACGGGCTCGCCGGGGTGCTGATGGCCGCCGTATCCGCCCGCGGACTTGAAAGCACCCATGCGCTGAGCACCGGGCTGGAGCCCCTGTCGCTGATCCGCGTGCAATATGCCGTCGCAGGTGCCGGGCTTGGCGCGCCCGGCGATCCCATCCTGATCTTTGATCCCCATTGGCGGGATCGCAGCCACACATTGACCCCGGAGGAGTGACATGACCCAGCCAAAGCAAAGCCCGATGCATCGCGGCGTTCTCGGCGCTGTCGTCGGCGGCGCGGCGCTGGCCGTGCTGCCGCTGGTGGCAGCCGCAGCCCCGCCCGGCGACCTGCCGTTCGGCGCCTATGATCCAACCGGCGGATTTTCCGATGACCCGGACGTGCAGATCGAACATCTGTTCCTGCCCTGGGAGGACATCTTCCTGCCGTCGCTGCTGGAGGCGGACGCCTATGCACAGGAACGCGGCCGGTCGGTTCTTGTCACCATCGAGCCCTGGACCTGGAGCCGCAGCGAGCGCAACACCGCCACGGCGCTGATCGAGGGGATCTTCGACGGCAGCTATGACAGCAACCTGCGCGCCATCTGCGGCACATTGGCGGATTTCGACTCTCCGGTCACCATCCGCTGGGCGCAGGAAATGGATGATACCTCGGGCCAGTTCATCTGGGCGCAATGGCGGCCCGAGACCTATATCGCCGCCTATCAGCGCGTCGTCGACATCTGCCGGGAGACCTCGGATCGATTTGACTTCATGTGGTCGCCCCTTGGGTTCGAGACGCTGGCCGAGTTCTACCCCGGGGATGATTACGTCGATGTCATCGGCCTGTCGGTCTTTGGGCTGCAAGCCTGGGAGCAGGAAATCCTCGGCGCGGAGCAGAGCTTTCACGACATCTTCAAGCCCCGCTACGAGCGTGCGCTGCAATTCGACCTGCCGATCGTGGTTGCCGAACTCGGCTATGTGGGCGATGCGGACTATGTGACGGATTGGAACGAGACCGTGCGCCAGGATCTGGAGGACTATCCGGAACTCCAGGCCGTGGTCTATTTCAACCAAAAAGAGGTCTACCCCTGGCCCGATGGCTATGGCCTGCCGGACTGGCGGTTCCCGCAAAACACCCTGGGCGAGGTGCAGGCCGCGCTGGGAGAGTGACGCCTCACCCCGAACATCGGCAGGTTTCCGCACATGGACCTGCCCCAACACCCCATGAGGACCCGCCCCCGGCGGGTCTTCGTGTTTCAGGCACTTAGCCAAGGCCCCAACGCGGACCGGCACCGGAATGCAGACAGGGGTGGCGCCTTCCCGCTCCTGTTCATCTGGGTTAACGCGATATTAGCCTGCTGCGGCGACAATGGTTTTGTCGGCCCTTTTCCAGTTTGCTAATCTGCGCCCAGGGTTCGACCCCGAAGGCAGCATAACGCCCGGAACCGGGCATAAAGAGGCAGTGAACATGGCAAGACTCGCATTTGCGTGCGTGACCTCACGCGCATTCTTCTTTTCCACATCCGCCCGGCATCTGGTCCGCAAGGGCATCGCTCCGGCGCTGCTCGCGTTCGGCGCTGCGATCCTCGCCCCCACCGGGGCGCAGGCAAACTCCGCCAAGGGCGAGGCCGCGCCACAGCAGATCCGTGTGGCCACGGCAAATCTGAACCTGTTGAGCAGCCCGCCGCGCAAACCGACAAAAACCACCCGCCCCGTGCGCCAGGTCGGCAGCGGCAGCTACATCTGCTCTGCCGCCGGGTTCGGGCAGCGCTCCCGCTGCTACGCCAACTGATCCGGCGTCGGCCGCTACGCGCGAAACAGGATATGCGGTACGCCCCCCGGCTCTCTCTGCGCCAATCCGCTGTTGTGGCGCGCTGCCTGTACATGTCTGGCCTGCTGCTGATTGCGCTGGTCATGATGGCGGCCAGCCCCAGCGCGTCACGGGCGCAACAGGCCGGGATCGGCGCCTGGGAGAATTCCGATTACGGCATGATGTCGTGGATCGAGCGGCAGCCGGGCTTGCAATGGTATTACAACTGGCGGGCGGATCCGCTCTGGACGCCCGCGCCCGTTCCGCGATCCGTGGAATTCGTGCCGATGATCCACAGCGCAAAGAACGTCGGTGACCCCATTCGCAGCCAGCCCCGGCCCCGCGCCCTGCTGGGGTTCAATGAACCGGACGGCGGCAGCGGTGCGCATCAGGCGAAACTGAGCGTCAAACGCGCGCTCCGTCTCTGGCCCCGGCTCGAAGCGCACGGCCTGCGTCTGGGCAGCCCCGCCACCACCCAGGGCCAGACCCTGGGCGCGGGCAGCTGGCAGCAGCGGTTCATGCAACAGGTGGAGGCCCGCGGGCTGCGCGTCGATTTCATGGCGGTGCATTACTATTCCACCGATGGCGACGTGCGGGCGTTCCGCGACTGGCTGATCGCGGTGCATCGCACCTATGGCCGCCCGATCTGGGTAACCGAATTTGCCCATATCGACTGGCGCCAACCCGCCCGTGCCAGCTATCGCCAGAATGCCCGCTTTGCCCGCGAGGCCAGCCGGATGATGGACGGGCTTGCCTTTGTCGAACGCTACGCCTGGTTCGCCGCCAACCCCTACCCCTGGAACGGACGGGTTCCCGAAATCAATCTGGTCAGCGACACCTTGCAGCCCACCCCGGTGGGGGCGGCCTATCTGAAGGCGATCCGCAGCCGCGGACCGCGCCTCTCCGCCCTGCAATAGGGGCAATGCCCCGCCGCAGGCGGGCCTGCACCGCCCTCCCCTCCTTGTTTGTTTTCAAACTGTTATTGTTGATTTCACATTGGTTTTGTGCCACGCTCAAAACAAGATCTCCCAAATCTCCAGCGGCATGACGTTCTCGGGTTTCATGTCACTGGCGGGCGCGAAACGGAGCAGGTTTCGCGGCACATGCGTCGTATTTCACGCGCCATGTGACGAGAGGAGCGTTGTCTATTGTTTTCCATACAGGCGCTGTTTGGAGGATGGTTGATGAGTATCCCGAATGCCGTTTTGAGTGCCTCTTTGCTGGTGGTGGGGAGCCTTGCGCTCTCTGCCACCGACACCCGTGCCGAGATGCCGGACCCGGACAACTCGGCGCCGCTTGCACCGGACTATGTCTATCGCATGTTTGCCGGGAAATCCGCCGACTGGGGCGGCGGATCCGGGGCCTACTGGGCGCCGGACGGTCGTTTTGTGGCGGTCAACCAGGCGGAAGGCAGCATTGGCGCCGGGCGCTGGTATGCCACCAACCGCGGCCGCATGTGCTACGAGGCCGATTGGGCCTGGCGTCAGGATTTCGGCGTCGAACGCAGCCGCGTCAAGACCTGCACCCGGTTCCGCGTTGATCGCAAGGGCACCATGTGGTCCACCACCGGCGGTCTGAACGGGCCGTGGTTTCCCTATTCCACCGCGCCGCTGTCACCCGGAGACCAGGTGAGCAGCACCTATAGTGCCCTCGCCGCAGAAATGGGACTGGTGGCCTCGACCGAGTGATCCGCGCGCAGCCCGCGTGAGGACACCCGAGCATCCTGCTGGAAAATATAGATAAAATGAAACACGCATGCGATTGACTCAGGCGACGCTAGGCACTCTGTCCGGCTGCGCGCGCGCAAATTCAAAGTAAATGTGAAAAACATTTACATACACCCTTGAAGGCGTCCCCCCGACTGCACATATCGGTGATGTAAATGATGTTTACATACGCAACATCACCCCAGCACCGTGGAGAGACAGATGACGAGTTACACGACCAACCTGCCGCCGACCCCGCATCAGGGGTGGCTGGCCAAAAGCGAAGCCTGGCTGGATTCCAAGGGCAAGGGCGCCTGGATCGCCGCGATGGTTCTTGGTTTCATCTTCTTCTGGCCTGTTGGCCTCGCCCTTCTTGCCTATATGATCTGGAGCAAACGCATGTTCAAATCCTCTTGCCGCAAACGGTCCCATCATATGCATCGCGGCTTTCACGCGATGAAATCCAGTGGTAACAGCGCGTTTGACGCCTACAAGGCCGACACGCTGGCCCGTCTGGAGCAGGAACAGAGCGATTTCGAAGCCTTCCTCGCCCGGCTGCGCGCCGCCAAGGACAAGGCCGAGTTCGACCAGTTCATGGATGAGCGCGCCCGCCATGCCGGCGACGAGTCCGAGGATGAGGCCACAGACGACGACGAAGCCACGCGCCCGGCCAGCCAGGCCTGATCGACACCATCGCCCTGCCCCGCCACCGGGGCCGGGCCCTTTCCCTCTGAGATCTTGCAGGAGCCCCGTATGACCGCCCTCCCCGATCCTGACATCCAGGCCGAGTTCTACTCTGGCGTCGCGCCCAAGCGCCTGTTTGCCTTCCTGATCGATTCCGTTCTGATCTTTGCCATGGCCGCCGTGATCGTGCCCTTTACCGCCTTTGTCGGCCTGCTGGTCTGGCCGGCGCTCTATCTGACGGTGGGGTTTGTCTACCGGGTGGCGACGCTGGCCAATGGCTCGGCGACCTTGGGTATGCGGTTCTGCGGCATCGAGTTGCGCGAATACTCCGGCGCGCGCCTCGATGGCGGCAGCGCGCTCTTGCATACCGTGGGCTATACGGTCTCGATGGCGGTGCCGGTGCTGCAGATCATTTCCATCCTGCTGATGCTGACAACCGCCCGGGGCCAGGGGCTCAGCGATCACATGCTGGGAACCGTGATGCTGAAGCGGCGCGCCTAGGATCACGCTCCGTCATGGCAGGTCTGCGCCGCAGACCCGCCCCTGCCTCCCCCGCCGCCCGCGCGCGTGTGGGGGCCATTCGCGTTAATCCATTTTTCACATCGCCACTTGTCTGGAACGAGGCTGTTGTTATCATCGCATAAATACCCGAGGTGCTATCAGCCCCCCGGACCGGTCCAACCCATTTCAATCACGACAGTCTCACGCCAAAACAGACCAGAAAGCCCACGACCTCCCGCATGCGCCACACCCTTCCGATCGCCCCCCAGTTCTATGTGACGGCTCCGCAGCCCTGCCCCTATCTGGAGGGTCGGATGGAGCGCAAGCTGTTCACCGCACTGCAAGGCGACGGGGTGGAGCAGCTGAACAACTCGCTCAGCCAGCAGGGGTTTCGGCGTTCGCAGAATGTGCTGTATCGCCCCTCCTGTTCCGACTGTTCCGCCTGCATGTCCGCGCGCATCAATGTCGAGGCCTTTCGCGCCACCCGCAGCCAGCGCAAGACCCTGAACCGCAGCCGCCACCTGGAACGGCGCGCCACCTCGCCCTGGGCCACCGAAGATCAATACGCGCTGTTCCGTCAGTATCTGGACCAGCGCCACGCGGATGGCGGCATGGCGGATATGGATGTGTTCGAATATGCCGCCATGGTCGAGGAAACCCCGGTGCGGACTCGTGTGGTCGAATACACCGATCCGGACACCAATGCCCTGATCGCGGTGGCGCTCACCGATGTGCTCGATGACGGGCTCAGCATGGTCTATTCCTTCTACACGCCCGACCTGCCGCAGAATTCGCTCGGCACCTTCATGGTGCTCGACCATATCGAGATCGCGCGCGAGGCGGGGCTGCCCTATATCTACCTCGGCTACTGGGTGCCCGGCAGCCAGAAGATGGGCTACAAGGCCAATTTCTCGGGGCTGGAGGTCTATTTCGGCGGCGAATGGGTGCCACTGAAGGACCCCGAAACATTCGCCGCACAGGAGCACCCGCTGTGCACGGCGCCGATTGCCGAACAGGTGGCCAATATCCAGCTGCCGCAAGGCAAACACCCCTCCAAGAGGTAATCCCCTGCAATATCTCCTCGCTGTCTCCCTCGTCGTACCGGACTATGACGCGGCCATCGCCTTTTACTGTGGCACGCTTGGCTGGCAGTTGATGGAGGATGTGGATCAGGGCCATAAACGCTGGGTGCGCATCCAGCCCCCCGGCACCACAGCCGATCACAGGCAAGGCAGCCTGATCCTGGCCCGCGCCGACGGGGATCAGCAACAGGCCGCCATCGGCAACCAGTTTGGCGGCCGCGTCGGCCTGTTCCTCGCCACGGACAATTTTGCCCGCGACCATGCCGCCATGCAACGCGCAGGCGTGCGCTTCGAAGAAACGCCTCGGCATGAGCCCTACGGCACCGTTGCGGTCTGGCGGGATCCATTCGGCAACCGCTGGGACCTGATCCAGTTCACCTGACCCCGAACCGCGCCGCCGCCCGAAGATCCGCAACATTGGCGGCCGGCCGCGAGGGGCACCGCCCCGAGCCTGGCTCAGAACAGCAAAAGGCCCCGCCGCAGCGGGGCCTTTTTCCGTTTGGTTGGAATGTCCGATCAGTTCGGGATCAGCGCCGGCACCAGGGTCACGATCGACGGGAAGAACCACAGGATCGACAGCCCCACCACCTGGATCAGCACGAAGGGCAGCACCCCGCGATAGATATGCCCGGTGGTGACCTCCTTGGGCGCCACCCCACGCAGGTAGAACAGCGCAAAGCCGAAGGGCGGCGTCAGGAAGGAGGTCTGCAGGTTCACCGCCACCATGATCGTCACCCATTTGGGGTCGAACGAGCCGCCATAGATCACCGGCCCGACAATGGGGATCACGATGTAGATGATCTCCAGGAAGTCGAGCACAAAGCCGAGGATGAACAGAACGATCATCACGATCAGGAACACCGTCAGCTCATTGTCAAAGCTCTTCAGGAACTGCTGGATGTAGTGTTCGCCGCCAAAGGAGATCACCACGAGGTTCAACAGCTGCGAGCCAATCAGGATGGTGAACACCATCGAGGTGACCTTGGCCGTTTCGCGCACGATCGGCGTCATCACCCCGCCCCGGAACAGCACCCAGATCCCGTAGAGCAGACCAAAGAGCGCAAACAGGTAGCAGGCATAGGCAAAGAAGAACGCCGCATAGCTTTCTGCCGGAACCACGTCCTGATTGATGCGCAGATCGAAATTCACGCCGGTCAGGATCGCGAGGATCACCGCGAAGGTGGCCCAGATGATGATATTGCCGGATTGGCCCTCGTCCTTCAGACGACGATAGGCCGCCAGCATGATCGCCCCACCGGCCCCTAGCGCCGCAGCCGGCGTCGGGTTGGTGATCCCGCCCAGGATCGAGCCCAGCACCGCGACGATCAGAACCAGCGGCGGGAACACCACCCGGATCAGGTCATTGCGGGCACAGCGCGCCGCCGCTTCCTTGCAGCCATAAAGCGCAAGCAATGTCGGCAACAGCATCCACGCCACCGTGGCCGACGCCGAGGTGGTCGGCGAAATCGCCAGCACATCCACAAGCGCCAGCAGCAAGAGGCCAATGGCGCCAAGGATCAGCGGCTTAGCATCGCGCGAGGGGGCAACCCCACGGCCCACCGCCAGCGTCAGACCCAGAAGCACGATCATCGTCGCAATGCCGGAGCCAATGGGGGCTGCATTGCCGATCTTCTGCTCCAGCGCGGTGGTCAGTTCTTCTTCCGAGAGCTTATGCGCTTCTTCCACGCCGCCGGCGGCGTCGATTTCGGCTTGTTCGGCCACGGCCGCATCCCAGGCCGCCTGACCATGCAGGTCGATCATCGCCGCCTGACACTCCGGACCCACATTGGTGCGCAGGCTTGCGGTCTGCCCCGCGTCGGAGAAGGCCGAGACGGTGATGTTCTGGCTGCCGACGATATTCATGCTGCTCAGGAGCACGGTGCCGACAATCAGGGCTGCCGGAACGCCGAGGAACCAGGTGAGGCTTTCTCCCCGGGTGATCGGCTCCTCATTGGCCGCACCCATCTGCACCGCAGGTGCCTTGTGCGGATTAAGGAGCGCATAACCAAAGGCATAAAGCGCATAAAGAAGCGCCAGCATGATGCCCGGCAGCAAAGCCGCCTGGAACAGCGTGCCCACCGACACCACCGCAGGCTCACCGAGATAGGTCAGCGCGTCCGTACAGCCCGCCTCCTGCGCGCGGTTTTCCTGCGCGGTGGAATAGAGATCACCGGCCAGCGTGCCCAGAAGCACGATCACGATGGAGGGCGGAATGATCTGCCCCAGGGTGCCCGAAGCCGCGATCACACCCGTCGCCAGTTCCGGCGAGTAGTTGTTGCGCAGCATCGTCGGCAACGCCAGGAGGCCCATGGTCACAACGGTCGCGCCCACGATCCCGGTGGAGGCGGCAAGAAACGCGCCCACAACCACGATGGACACCGCCAGACCGCCCGGTAGCGGGCCAAAGACGCGCGCCATGGTGGTCAGCAGATCGTTTGCGATCTTGGATCGTTCCAGCGTGATGCCCATCAGGACGAACATCAACACCGCCAGCAGCGTTTCAATGGACGCGCCTGCCAGCACCCGCTCGTTGATCCGGTTCACGATGAAGGAGACGTTGCGGTCCATCGCAACTTCCCAGCCCTGCGGGAACACGGGTTCGCCGATCCGTGGCAACTCCGGGTATCGGAACACGGAGATCACATCCGGCTTCACGCCGGAATTGACAATATCGCGGTAGGCCTGACTGGAGGTGTCAATGGCCTGGTGGATCAGCAGTCCGGCACTGTCCAGTGCGGCGATGATCCCGAAGGAGATGACCCCGGCGCCACCGATGGCAAAGGCCACCGGAAAGCCCGAGAGAATGCCCCCGAAGAGGCAGAGAAAGACGATGATCAGGCCGATTTCGACGCCATCAAGTCCGAATAGCATGGGTGCTGTCCCTTAGTTAATGAGCGCCTTCATAGGCTTCTTCGCCTGCGCCAAGGCTGTCCTTGTCGAGGTATTTCCCTTCCGACTCCTCACCCTCGATGAACTCGAGGAAAGAGCGGTAGAAGAACGCCACCGCATGCAGGAACACGAGGCCCGCAAAGGCGACCAGCAGGATCTTGAAGAGGAAATAGCCGTCAAAGCCGTTGGGCGAAAACCCGATGGTTTCCACGTTCCAGCGCAGCGCGCGGGCCTTCATCACCAGACGATCCAGGGCATCAGAGGCCGAGGGGTTCGGCACGATCAGGTGACGCCACAGGAAGAACCAGCCGTACATCCACGTCAGAACCGCAACCGGCATCATGAAGATCAGCGAGCCGACCATATCAACCACGCGTTTGGCGCGATGCGAAATCCCGGCATAAACGAGGTCCACCCGCACATGGCCGCCCTGCACAAAGGTGTAGGTGACGCAGAAACACACCACGAGCGCGTTATAGAGCTTCAGCTCTTCGGCGAACCAGGAGATGTCTTTTTCCAGTGCAATCCCGAGACCAAAGCTCATGTCCGGGCGGGCAAACACACGCTGCATGAACACGATGATGATCTGCTGAACCACCATCAACAGCCCGGCCCAGGCAAAGAAACGGCCCAGACCGTTGGCAAAGCCCTCAAGCGCGCGCACCATGCCCCACATGAAGCCGCGGAAATAGATCCCGACGCCGGTCAGCACCAAGAATGTGGTAAAGACCACAAAGAAGAACTCGACCGAGCCCCCGTAGTAGACAAAGCGCATCACCGCTTGCTTGTCCTCGGTGGTGCCCGCCCAGGTCAGCCAGTCGAGCCACAGCTCGGGATGGGTGACGGCATAGCCGAGATTGTAGAAGGCGCCAAAAACATTCGAGGCGAGCCACCAAAGGAAGCCGCCGATCGCGCCGAAAAAGGAAATACTCATGTCGTCCTGCATGGCTCCCCCGGAAGGTCAGGCAGGCGGTCGGGCGCGTCTTTCATCGGACAGGTCCGGCGACGCGGCGCATCAGACCGCGAGTGCAAAAGAGATCCCCCGCATCAGACGCGGGGGATCCGTTTCAGGCGTGTCGTGGGACCTTAGCCCAGAACGCGGTCGCGCTGTGCCACATAGGTGCCGGACGATGTGTTGATCCACGCGGAGGAGGATTTCATCGACGCCATGGCGCTGTCGTAGATCTTCTTGTAGAGATCGTCGCCCATGTTTTCCTGGTGCACTTCCATCGACGCCTTGCCGAAGGCATCCCAGACGCTGTCGGGGAATTCCATGACCTTGACGCCACCGGCCTGCAGACGCTGCAGCGCCGCACCGTTGTTGGCGAGGAACTGGCTCAGGTTCCACTGGTGCGCTTCGGCGGAGGCGATCTCGATCACCTTCTGATGCGCGGGAGACAGGCTCTCGAACACGTCGCGGTTGGTCGCCACGGACAGACCCGCACCCGGCTCGTGGAAGCCCGCGGTGTAATAGGTCTTGGTGATTTCCTGGAAACCGGCTTTTTCGTCCGCCCAGGGCCCGATCCACTCGGTGCCGTCGATCGCACCGGAGGACAGCGCCTGATACACTTCGGAGCCCGGGATGTTCTGAACGGAGGCGCCCAGTTTGCCCAGTGCTTTACCGCCAAGACCCGGCATACGGAACTTGAGGCCGTTGAAGTCGTCGGGGCTGTTGATCTCCTTGGAGTACCAGCCACCGGCCTGCGCGCCGGTGTTGCCGCCGAGGAAGGATTTCAGACCAAAGATCTGACCCAGCTCGTCGTGCAGCTCCATGCCGCCGTCCTGATAGTACCAGTTCGCCAGTTCCTGCGCGGTCATGCCAAAGGGCACGGCGGTAAAGAACGCATAGGCCGGGTGCTGACCGACAAAGTAGTAGTCGGCACCGTGATACATGTCGGCCTGACCGGCGGTCACGGCGTCAAACACCTCGAACGCGCCGACGAGTTCGCCTGCGGCCTTGAGGTCAACGGTCAGCGCGCCGTCGGTCATTGCGGTGATGCTGTCGGCCACACGCTGTGCGGAGTCATGCACGCCGGCAAGGCCACGGCCCCAGGTGGTGACCATGGTCAGGGTGCGGTTGCCCTGCGCATAGGCCGGAGCCGCCAGCGCGGCGGATGCGGCAGCAGCGGAGCCGCCCATAGCAGATGTCTTCAGAAAGGATCGACGATCCATGTTCTTTTCCTCCCAAAACGTATTGGCCGCTCCGACACACGATTGTGCGCCCTTCCTCGCGCGGCCTTCTTGAAGTGGCACAACCCTACCCTGCCCGTGAAACATGTGAATACCAAGTACTACGTAGAAACGGCGATTTTTTCACTCGGATCGCTGTCATTCACATCTTGGACGCGCCCGTTCGGGGCGATCACACAGGGCCGACAGGTTTCCGGGCTTTGATTCCGCGCGCCAGTGCCGTAACGATTCGAAACGCACCCCGCACGCCCGCCCAAAGAGCCATATTCGGGACCACAAGATGATCCGGCGCCTGTTTCGTCCGAACTACGCACAAAAGCTGTCACTGCTGGCCACCCTGCCCCTGATCGTGGCGGGCCTGTGCATCGCCGCGCTGGTGGCGATACAGTCCCGCTCGATGGCCGAGCGCGAAATCCAGGTGCTGGAGCGGCAGCTGATCGAGGCCAAGAAGGCCGAGCTGCGCAATTATGTCACCCAGGCCCGCAACGGGTTCATGCATATCTACGGCCCCGCCGCCCCCGATGATCAGGCCGCCAAGGAAAAGGTCACCCAGACCCTGAGCGCGATGATCTATGGCAAGGACGGGTTCTTCTTTGTCTATGACTACGACGGCACCAATCTGGTCAGCCCGCGCCAGACCGAGTTCATCAACCGCAACTGGTCAGGGCTGACCGACGGCAATGGCGTGCCTATCGTCGATACCTTCATCGACATCGCCCGCCAGGGGGCCGGCTGGCACAGTTTCATGTGGGAGAAACCCTCCACCGGCGAAGAAGCGCAGATGATCGCCTATGTGGTCGGGCTACAGGACTGGCAATGGGCCGTCGGCACCGGCGTGTTCATCGACGATGTCCTCGCCTCGATCGCCAGCTCGCGCCAGGAGGTCGAAAACCGCGTGCGGCGCACCTTTCTTTATATCGGGGCGATCACCCTGGTGGCGCTGATCCTGGTCTTTGCCTCCGGCATGCTGCTGAACATTCGCGAGCGGCGGCTGGCAGATGCCAAGTTGAAGGAGCTGACCCAGCGGGTTTTTGATGCCCAGGAAGAAGAGCGCGGCCGGGTGGCGCGCGAACTGCACGATTCCATCAGCCAGCTGCTGGTCGGGGTGCGCTACGCGCTGGAAACCGTGAAACGCCGGATTTCGCGCGGCGAGCATGACGCGGTGGCGCAGCCACTGGATCGCGGCGTCGACGGGCTGGCCACCGCGATCACCGAAGTGCGCCGCATCAGCCGCGATCTGCGCCCCGGCGTGCTGGATGACCTCGGCCTCGGCCCGGCGCTGAAGGCGCTGACCGATGACTTTGCCACCCGCACCGGCATCGTCACCGAGTTCACCACGGTGGTGTTTCGCAACCGGCTGGACCAGGAGGCAAAGATCGCCCTCTACCGCGTCGCGCAGGAGGCGCTCACCAATATCGAACGCCATTCCGGGGCCACCCGCGTCACCATGGATCTGCGCGGTCATGCCAAGGGCGCGACCATGCGAATCACCGACAACGGCAGCGGGCTGCCCCCGGAGCAGGCCCGCAGCGGCGCCGGGATCGGGCTGCGCAACATGCAGGAACGGATGGAACAGCTTGACGGCACCCTGCGCATTCTGTCATCTCGCAACGCCGGTCCGGGCAAGACCCTCGGCAAGAGCGGCAGCGGCACGGTGATCGAGGCCAGCCTGCCGCTGAGCCACCTGCTGCCCCCCGGCGACGAGGTCGCGGCCCACCGCCTGCCCTGACGCGGTCCAGACCGGGAGCGAGGAACCTATCATGCAGAACATCACCCGCATCCTGATCGTCGACGATCACCCGATGGTGGCCGAAGGCATTCAGTCGATCCTGGAAAGCTATGCCGACATCGATGTGGTCGGTGCCGTCTCCGGCGGCCGCGAGGCGATCGCCCGGGCCGAGGATCTGTCCCCGGATGTGATCCTGATGGACCTCAACATGCCCGATGTCGGCGGCCTCAGCGCCACCGAGATCATCCTTGAACGCCGCCCCGAAACCCGGGTGCTGATCCTGTCGATGCATGACAGCCCGGAATATATCTCCACCGCCCTCAGCCATGGCGCGGTGGGCTACGTGCTGAAGGACGTGCAGCCCGAAGAGATCAAGACCGCCATCGACGCGGTCATGCGCGGCGAACAGTACCTGTGCACCGGCGCCGCCGGATCGCTCTCGCCCGGCACCGGCAGCAACCGCGAGGCGCTCACGGGGCGCGAACAGACCATCCTGCTGGAACTGGCGCAGGGCAAATCCAACAAGGAAGTGGCGATCGCACTCGATATTTCGGTGCGCACGGTGGAAACCCATCGCAAGAACATCAAGCGCAAGCTCGGGATCTCCTCCACCGCCGGCCTCACCCGCTACGCCCTGGAACACGGCGTATTGCAGGGCACCGGACGTGGCATCTGAGCCCGGTATCGGCGCAGGCGGCAGTGCGTCCCGAAACGGGGGCGCTCCCGCCCGTCGCCGGATCGGCAGGGCCCGATCCGCTCCCGTTGGGCCCGGCGCCGGGCTGCCGCCCGGCGGCCCCTGCGCCCGACCCTTCGCCTTTTCCCAAAAACCTCGGAGCGCGAGGCAGCGCCTCGCAACCGGCAGCGCACAGGCGCTGCTGAACCTGTGCGCCGCAGGCGCTCCACTGAGCACCCGTCGCCCCGCCAGCGTTTCAAAACCCGCGCCAGTTCTTGGCAAAAATGTCCAAAATCACCACTGCAGAGAAACAAAACGCCACACCACCCCTCCAAATCGGCATTTTTGCGGTTGACCCTCCGCGCCGCCGCCCATAATGTCGCCCCGGAACGCATGAAGGAGCCTCTGACGATGGCACAGCTAGTCGTAATCGTAGGACACACGCGCATGGGCCGGTGACGGTAGACCATAATCAAACCCATGCGCCTCCGATCCTCAAAATCGGGGGCTTTTTTATGCCAAACCCGCCGCGCCCGACGCCATCAAGACCGGCCTCGGGGCGACACAGACGAAAGACGATGTCGTGAACTGGAGCAAAGCAGATGACACGTGAAATGACCGGCGCAAAAATGGTTGTTCAAGCCCTCAAGGATCAGGGCGTGGACACGGTATTCGGCTACCCCGGCGGCGCTGTTCTACCCATTTACGATGAAATCTTCTTGCAAAATGACATTCGCCACGTGCTGGTGCGTCACGAACAGGGCGCGGTGCATGCCGCCGAGGGCTATGCCCGCTCGACCGGCAAGCCCGGCGTCGTGCTGGTGACCTCCGGTCCCGGCGCCACCAATGCGGTGACAGGCCTGACCGATGCGCTGCTGGATTCCATTCCGCTGGTGGTGCTGACCGGCCAGGTGCCCACCTTCATGATCGGCTCGGATGCCTTCCAGGAGGCCGACACCGTCGGCATCACCCGCCCCTGCACCAAGCACAACTGGCTGGTGAAGGACACCGACGCCCTGGCCGCCACCATCCACGAGGGCTTTCACGTCGCCACCTCCGGCCGCCCCGGTCCGGTGCTGATCGACGTGCCCAAGGACGTGCAGTTCGCCACCGGCAGCTACCAGCCGCCAAAACCCTCGGCCTCGCACTACCAGCCCGTGGTCAAGGGCGACATGGAAGAGATCACCGAGCTGGTCGCCGCCATCGAGAAGGCCGAACGCCCGGTGTTCTACACCGGCGGCGGCGTGATCAACTCCGGCCCGGCCGCGAGCCAGCTGCTGCGCGAACTGGTGGAGGCCACCGGCTTTCCGATCACCTCGACCCTGATGGGGCTGGGCGCCTATCCCGCGTCCGGGGAACAATGGCTCGGCATGCTCGGCATGCATGGTCTCTACGAGGCCAATATGGCGATGCATGACTGCGACCTGATGATCAATATCGGCGCCCGCTTCGACGACCGGATCACCGGCCGCATCGACGCCTTCTCGCCCAACTCGAAAAAGGCCCATATCGACATCGATCCCTCCTCGATCAACAAGGTGATCCGCGTCGACATCCCGATCGTCGGCGACGTGGCCCATGTGCTCGAGGACATCCTCAAGGTCTGGAAGAGCCGCGGGCGCAAGACCAACCGGGCCGCGCTTGAAAAATGGCAGGGCCAGATCTCGGAATGGCGCGCGGTGAACTGCCTGACCTATGCCGGCTCTCAAAAGACCATCAAGCCGCAATATGCCCTGGAGCGCCTCGAAGCGCTGACCAAGGGCCGGGATCGCTACATCACCACCGAGGTGGGCCAGCACCAGATGTGGGCGGCGCAATTCCTGGGCTTTGAAGACCCCAACCGCTGGATGACCTCCGGTGGCCTTGGCACCATGGGCTATGGCACACCGGCATCGATCGGCGTGCAGATCGCCCATCCGGATGCGCTGGTGATCAACGTGGCGGGCGAAGCCTCCTGGCTGATGAACATGCAGGAAATGGGCACCGCGACCCAGTACCGCCTGCCGGTGAAACAGTTCATCCTCAACAACGAACGCCTCGGCATGGTGCGCCAGTGGCAGGAGCTGCTGCATGGCGAGCGCTATTCTCACAGCTGGTCCGAAGCGCTGCCCGACTTCGTGAAACTCGCCGAAGCCTTCGGGGCCAAAGGGATTGTCTGCTCCGATCCGGCGGATCTGGATGATGCCCTGATGGAAATGATCGAATATGACGGGCCGGTGATCTTTGACTGCCTGGTGGAAAAGCACGAGAACTGCTTCCCGATGATCCCCTCAGGCAAGGCGCATAACGAGATGCTGCTCGGCGCCGCGGAAACGCAGGGCGTCATCCAATCCGGCGGCGCGGTTCTGGTCTGATCATCTGAGGTTTGCTTGCGAGGCGCGCCGATCGCGCCTCGCCCCGATATTTCGAGGAAAGGGACTGACATGTCTGCCCTACACATCAAAAAAGGTGCTACCAAGCACTCCGCCTATAACCTGCGCCCGAATTTCTCCGACGTGCAGGAGCGGCACACGATCACCGTGCTGGTGGAGAATGAACCCGGCGTACTGGCGCGCGTCATCGGGCTGTTTTCGGGCCGTGGCTACAACATCGACAGCCTCACCGTGGCCGAGGTCGACCACACCGGGCATCTGAGCCGCATCACCGTGGTCACCACCGGCACGCCGCAGGTGATCGAACAGATCAAGGCGCAGCTCGGCCGCATCGTGCCCGTGCATGAGGTCACCGACCTCACCGTGGCGGGCCCCTTTGTGGAGCGTGAACTGGCCATCGTCAAAGTCGTGGGCGAAGGCGAAAAACGCGTCGAAGCCATGCGGCTGGCGGATATCTTCCGCGCCAAAGTGGTGGATACCACGCTCAACAGCTTCATTTTTGAGATCACCGGCACCCCGGACAAGATCGATGCCTTTGCCGATCTGATGCGCCCGCTTGGCCTGACCAAGATCGCGCGAACCGGCGTGGCGGCGCTGTTGCGCGGCGAATAACCCCCCTCTGCGGGGCACCCAACATCAGCGGGTAGCCCCAACGGCCTTGGTCGCATCTGACCAAGGCTCAAACCTGAAAAAAGCGCATCCTTTGATGCGCTTTTTCCATTTTGGTCTCCGAAATGCGTCCCATTGGGCTGAGGTCACTTTGACCCGTCTGTTGATGGCCAAACCCTCGCGACAGAACGCTGGCGTCTAGAGCGGCGCTGACTTGCAGCCTATGCTCGTTACCAACGTCCCGCGATTGGCTGGGATAGCGCCAATGCGCCTCCCGGTCGGGGTCATGACACCGCTCCGGGTACGACTGTCGCTGTGCCGCGTCACGCACCCCTCGTCACCGCCCGATAGGGACCGGATGGCACAGGCGGAGCGGGTTGCCCCGCACTCTGGCAGCGAGACGGTTGCGCCGGGAACAGCCCTTCAGGCCTCAGGCCCGCATGCGATCCGGGAAGGACAGGATCGTGGCGCTCTCGCGCTCCTGCCGCTGTGCCGGCTTGCGGCGCAGTTCGGACCGCTCCCCACGCTCTGGCACCGAGAGGGTCGCAACCTGTGCACCGCGATAGCCATTGCTGTCGCGTCGGTTCCATCGCTCTCCGGCCTGCAGGGCATCCGCAAGCGTGCTCTGGGTCTGGGCTTCCAGAACCATCACATTCTCCGCAATACGCATATTGCCCTCGTAGTGCGTCTCGAATTCCACAAGGTCTCCCTTGTTCGGAACACAGCCCTCCCGCGCCTCCGACGGACGCAGGTAATACGCCAAATCTCTTTGATCTTCACACCAGATAACCGCCTTGTTCTTGGCGGTATCGGCCCAGACGACAACCCCGATCATAGCATTCCCCATGCTTTTCCGACTCCATTGTGCGTCAATTCGGAAGTCTCAAACATCCCAAACTGTCGAATAGGGAATTGCAATTTGTGTCTGCATTGATACTATTAAGCGTCACATAGAGCTCATTTGCACCCAATTCGCGTCACATATTGATGCAGTTCAGGGCCAGCCAGCATTTTGCGGAACAAACATGTTGAAACATAACCGATCTCCCGCCGAATTGAGGACAGTGTTCGGGGACAATCTGCGCAGCCTGTCCCGCGACTACCCGTCGATTTCGGAACTTTCACGCAGGCTGGGGATCAATCGCACACAGTTTAATCGCTACCTGTCGGGCGAGAGCTTCCCGCGGCCGGACGTGCTGGACCGGATCTGTAGTTTCTTCGATGTTGACGCCCGTATCCTGCTCGATCCCGTGCAGGCCCTTGCCCCGCCGCAGGGCAATGTGGTCCACAGCGACTACCTGAAGGACTTCTTCGACACCGGCATCACCCGCGTCACCGAGGATGTCTTCCCCTCCGGCTTCTACCGGTTCACCCGCCGCAGCTTCATCAGCGAAGAGAGCTTTGTTCTGGGCATCGTCCATGTGCACCGCATCGACGGGATCACCTATGTGAAGGGTTATGAGCCGCGCGCCGGCATGCGCTTTCAGGGGCTGTCCACCTACGGCCCCACCCGCGAATACCGCGGTTACATGACCTGTCACGAGGACGGCGTGGCCTTTGTGCTCAGCCGCCGCAACACGCTGACCTATTCTTTCAACTATCTCGCCCGGGTCTCTGCCGCCGAAAACAGTCTCTGGACCGGCTATGTCGCCCGCACCATCCGCGAAAGCGAGAGCGGCGAACGGGTGCTGCGGATGATCTATGAATACCTCGGCAATGACGTCAGCACCGCCATTGCCGCAGCGCGCGGATGCGGCTTTACCAGCGCGCCGGACATCATTCCCTTCCACAAGCGGCTGTTGCAGCTGGGCACGCCGTTTCGCTGATGGGTCACGCGGCGCTGTCGCGCAGCAGCCGATAGAGATGCCAGCTGGAGTGCCCGAGCCACGGCAGCACCAGCAGCAGCCCCAGAAACCCGGGCAAGAGCGCCAGGAACGTCAGCACCGCCACCAGCACCGCCCAGCCCAGCATCTGCACCGGATAGGCCTGCACATAGGTGAAACTGGTGATCATCGCGGTAACAAAATCGATCTCCCGATCCAGCAGCAGCGGCAGCCCCAGCACCGTGATCATGTAGATCAACAGCGCAAACAAGGCACCGATCGCGGTTCCCGCCGCCAGCATGGTCAGCCCCTGAAACGTCAGGAACACCTCCATCGAAGTGGAGACATTGACCATCGGCATATGGCCGAGGAAAAGCGCAAAGATCATGTGCCCCAGAAAGAACCAGAACATAAAGACCACCACGATTATGGCACAGATCGAGGGCAGCTGCCGCCCGCTCTGCGCCAGAATGACGCCAAAGATACCCCGCGCATCCAGCGCCTGCCCCTGCTCCAGACGGTGCGAGACCTCATAGAGCCCTACCGCCGCAAAGGGCCCGATCAGAGGAAAGCCGATCGCCGCCAGCACCAGCCAGTAGCTGGTTTCGGTCTGCAGCGTGATCCAGGCCATGACCCAGCCGGCAAGCACATAGAATCCCGCAAACATCAGCCCGTACCGAGGACAGCTGCGGAAATCCGTCCAGCCGCTGGCCAGGGCCTGGCGCAGGGTTGCTTTGGTCACCGGCCCAAGCGCCGGAACCCCCGCTGGCCGCGGGTCGGTCTGAACTGCTCCGATTGTCTCTGTCATCCTTGCCTCCGCCCGTTGCTGGCTCCGCTTGCTTGGCTCTCGGTCCCTGTCAGGATGCAGCGGCATGATAGGCCGCAGCAAGCCCCAATAGCTGCGCGTCGCTGTTGTGCGGGCCGATGATCTGCATCCCCATCGGCAGGCCCGCTGCCCCCCGGCCTGCGGGCACAGCCAGGGCCGGCAGGCCGATCAGGCTTGCCGGCACCACAACCTCCATCCAGCGATGGTAGCTGTCCATCTCCACCCCGGCAATCTGCTGCGGATGGGTCCAGTCGACGGGAAACGGCCAGCACTGGGCGGTGGGCAGCAGCACCGCGTCATATTGCGCGAACATCCGGGCGGCGGCGCGCATCCATGCCGCACGCAGATCCGAAGCCGCCTGGATCTCTGTTGCCGCAAAGGACATGCCGCGCTCCAACTCCCAGCAGGCGGCCGCTTTCAACTGGTCGCGCTGCGCCAGCAGCGGTCGCAGCCCGGCTGCCACCGCAAAGGAGCGCAGCGTGGTCCAGCTCTGCCAGAGTTTCTCGGCCGGAAACGGCGGTGCAAGCCGCGTGACGCTGTGCCCCAGCGCTTCGAACCGCGCCAGTGCCGCCTCGCAGGTCTCCAGCACCCCGGGCTCCATCGGGTAGGCGCCGCCCCAGTCTCCCAGCCAGCCCAGCCGCAGCGGCGCGACGCTGCGCAGAGGCTGCACGGGCCGCGCGCCCCTGTGCAGCGGCAATCTGGCGTCCCCGCCCGCCATCACATCCAGCAACAGCGCCAGATCTGCCGGGGTGCGCGCCATCGGACCGTTGGTGGACAGCGGGTGCAGGAACATGTCTCCCGCGGGCTCCGACGGCACCCAGCCCCAGGTCGGACGCAGGCCGTAGACCTCGTTCCAGCCGGCCGGATTGCGCAGCGACCCCATCATGTCGGAGCCATCCGCCAGCGGCACCATGCCCGCCGCCAGCGCCACCGCCGCCCCACCCGAAGACCCGCCTGCCGACCGCGTCGGATCGATCACGTTGCGGGTTGCACCATAGACCGGATTGTAGGTATGCGACCCGAGGCCAAACTCCGGAGTGTTTGTCTTGCCGATGACGATCACCCCGGCCGCACGCAGCCGCGCGACAAAGATGTCGTCCGTCTCTGCCACCTTCCCGGCCAGAATCGGCGATCCCTGAGAGGTGACCAAACCCCGTGCGTTGGCCAGATCCTTGATCGCCATCGGGATGCCGTGCAGCGCGCCGCGCTCTGCCACCGGCACCGCGTCCGCCGCCCGGGCCTCTGCCATCAGATCCTCGGCCGGGCGCAGCGCGACAATGGCGTTCAGCTCCGGATTGCGTTCGGAAATCCGCGCAAGCGTCGCCTCCATGAGCGTCTCGGCCCGCAGCGCCCCGTTTTGCAAGTCCTGCACAAGCGCGGTGGCCGTCCTGTCGCAAAGCATGATCGCATCCTCCCCCTGATCCTGGCCTCCTGATCCTGCCGAAACCAAGCCTAGGGTGCGGATAACCATCTGGAAAGCCCCGAAACTCTCCGGGCCCACCGCAGGTCCTGCCGGTGTCAGATCTCCCCGCGCGCCCGCAGCCCGCCCGCAGGGCGGGCTGCCACGCCCAACGCCGGAAGGGCATCTGTGATGCCTGCACCGGGGGCGGGAGCCCTGCGCGCCAGCAAGGGGCGTGGCCGTCAGGCCAACGTAGCGCCAATGGCCGGAAACACCCGACGGACAGAGACGCCTAGAGACGGCACAACGGCGGACGCGGCCTGCCCTTTTCAGTTGCTGACGCGCCTTCGAACCATCCGGCGCCAATAGCGATCAAAAACACCTCAATTCCGATCCAGGCATTTTCAGGTTCGCGACCTGCCAACTGCGTCCAAAGCAGATGCGCCTCCCTGCCCATAAGAGCGTCAGATACCTCATTCGTCGTATCGCAAGAGGTTTCCGCGCCGCGCACCCTGACGAACCTGCCAAAATGCTGCTCCAGAATGGCATGGCTGCGGGTGATTGCAGCCTGCTCCACCGGTGTCCAGCATGCGGTCTCTGTCAGCATGAAACCGGGTGGGGTTGCGAGTAAGTTGTCAGAGAAAAACGTGAGTTTTCCCTCACTTAGACCTGCTGCGAAGAACTCCATCGCCATACGGAAACTCTGGTCTTGCGACAAACCACGGCTTTCTACTAATTCTTCCATCAAAGCAGTTACCCCCCCGGAAAGGCAATGAGGGCGTGTCTTATGTTCGGCGAGGTCATCCGGGTCTATACCAACCTCGCGCAGCTCGTCAGCCGATATTCCTTCTTCCTGAAAATCACGCAACGACAAGCCCTGCTCACGAAGCGTTGCCGTCGTCTCAGGAGAATCTTGAAGGTACGCCAGCGAAGGCACCCGCAAGTCTCTCCGCAAGGTGGCTTGAACCTCGGGACTGTTCAGCGTCAACTCTGATCTGACATCGGGAATGCGGATCGTGCAGACCTCCGGGCCAAGCACAATCCAGTCGCCTTGTTTTTCTGCAGATCCGTCTGCCAGAAGCCGCGCGCCGAGGGCCGTCAGTGCGTCCCCGTCAAACCCCGCCGCCGTCGCAGCGCCCGCGCTATGCGGGCCGATCACGCAGCCATCCCCCCCGAGGTGGGTCAACAGTGCCGCGTCTTCTGTCTCCGGACGGGGGGCACGATCCTGTGCCGCTGCTGGAAGGCCGCCTGCCAGAAGCAGGCATGTGAGCGCGGCCAGCTTCCGAGCAGATCTGCGCATGGCGTCAGTCTTCGCCTTGGGCGTCGGCGCGGCTCTTGCCGGCCACCTTCATCGCGAGCGTTGCCGCCATGAACCCGTCGAGGTCGCCATCCAGCACCCCTTTGGTGTCGGCGGTCTCATGGTTGGTGCGCAGGTCTTTGACCATCTGGTAGGGCTGCATCACGTAGGATCGGATCTGGTTGCCCCAGCCCGCGTCCCCCTTGGCCTCGTGCAGGGCGTTCACCTCGGCGTTGCGACGGTCGAGCTCCAATTGATAGAGCCGCGATTTCAGCGCCTTCATGGCGATGTCGCGGTTCTGGTGCTGCGATTTCTCGGATGAGGTCACCACGATGCCCGTCGGTTCGTGGGTGATCCGCACCGCAGAGTCGGTGGTGTTGACGTGCTGACCACCTGCACCGGACGACCGATACGTGTCGATGCGGATGTCGGCCGGGTTGACCTCGATCTCGATATTATCATCAATCACCGGATAGGCGCCCACGGCGGCAAAGGATGTCTCGCGCGTGCCCTTGCCAAAGGGCGAGATCCGCACCAACCGGTGGGTGCCGCTCTCGGACTTCAGCCAGCCATAGGCGTTGTGGCCCTTGATCTGGTAGGTGGCGGATTTGATGCCCGCCTCGGCACCGGCCTGCTCTTCCTGCAAATCGACGGTAAAGCCCCGGCTCTCGGCCCAGCGCACATACATCCGCGCCAGCATCGACGCCCAGTCGCAGGCCTCGGTGCCGCCGGCGCCGGCCTTGATCTCCAGAAAGGCGTCATTGGGGTCGGTCTCGCCATCCAGAAGGGCTTCCAGCTCCTTCTTGGCGGCTTTTTCCTTCAGCGCCTTCAGGGTCTCCTCGGCGTCGGCGACGACCTCGTCGTCCTCTTCCATCTCGCCAAGTTCGATCAGTTCGACGCTGTCGTCGAGATCCTGTTTGATCGCCTTGTAGGTGTCGATCGCATCAACCAGAGACTGGCGATCCCGCATCAGTTTCTGCGCCGCGGCCGGATCATCCCAGAGGTTGGGGTCCTCGACCCGCGCGTTGAATTCCTCCAGCCGGAATTCCGCCGTCTCCCAGTTCATCCGCTGGGCAAGCAGGTCGAGCGATTTTTCGATATCGGCCACGATGGTCTGGATCTCGGCGCGCATGGACATTCCTTGAAATCTTGTTTGAGAGTGGGTGATACCGCACGTCCGGGACCACTACAAGAGCGCGGGCAAGCGGGAATGCCCCCGCCCGCCCGACGCGCAAACCGGTTGTGTCAGTAAAGCCCACCGGAGGAGACATCCCCAAAGGTGGCCTTGGGTCCAAGCACCGCCGTGCCACCGCTGGAGGTGGTGACCTGGCGACCGGACTCGGTGACTTCCTCGATCAGCGGCAGGTTCGATCCCATGCCAAAGCCGCCATCATAGGTCAGACCAAAGATCGGCTCCTCACCATCGCGGAAATACTCCGCCACCACATAGGCGCCGCTGGCATCATTGGGCAGCCGCCCGCCGGTGTAGCGGTCGATCTTGATGAAGTGGCCGCCGGGGGGCACGTCAAAAGGTCCGCCGCCGTATTTTTCGGTCGCCTTGGTCATGAACTGCTGGAACACTGGCCCGCAGAGGGTGCCGCCGTAGCCCCGCCCGCCCTTCATCGGACGCGGGTTGTCATAGCCGATGTAGCACCCCGCCACGATATTGGAGGTGAAGCCCACGAACCAGGCATCGCGCGCGTCATTGGTGGTGCCGGTCTTGCCCGCGGCGGGCACCGGCAGGTTGATGACACTCGACGCGGTGCCGCGATCCACCACCCCTTTCAGCATCGAGGTGAGCTGATAGGCGGTGATCGGATCCATCACCTGTTCGCGATTGGTCACGATCTTGGGCGCGCGTCCGGGCTCGAGTTCCGTGTAGCTGCAATCGACGCAGTCGCGATCATCATGACGGTAGATGGTCTGGCCGAGCCGGTCCTGAATCCGGTCCACCAGCGTCGGCTCCACCCGTTCACCGCCGTTGGCGAACATCGCATAGGCTGCCACCATCTTGTAGAGCGTGGTTTCCTCCGACCCCAGCGAGTTCGCAAGGAAGGTGCCCATGTTGTCATAGACGCCAAAGCGTTCCGCATAGCCTGCCACAACCGGCATGCCGACCTCCTGTGCCAGGCGGATGGTCATCAGGTTCCGGCTCATCTCGATGCCGGTGCGCAGCGGCGTCGGGCCATAGAACTTGTGGGTGGAGTTCTTCGGCCGCCAGACGCCCTGCGGCGTGTTGATCTCGATCGGCGCGTCGATCACGATCGTCGCCGGGCTGTAGCCGCTGTCCAGCGCCGCGGCATAGACGAAGGGTTTGAAGCTCGACCCCGGCTGGCGCTGCGCCTGGGTGGCACGGTTGAACACCGAATGCTGATAGGAAAAGCCCCCCTGCATCGCCAGCACCCGGCCCGAGTTCACGTCCATGGCGACAAAACCGCCCTGCACCTCGGGCACCTGCCGCACCGACCAATGCGACACCGCATCGCCATCGCGCACCGCCATGGCATGAATGACGTCGCCGACCTCGAAATTGTCGAAGAAATTGCCCTTCAGCCATTTGATGTCGGCGCGCGGCACGGTGCCCGTGCCTTCGACGCTCTCGATCCCGAGGGTCAGGGCATTGTCAGCCACCTCCAGCACCACGGCGGGCAGCCAGGCGCCCTCTTCGGTCAGAATATCGCGGGCCACATCGCTTTCGGTCAGGGCCGCGCGCCAGCTGGCCTCATCCGCCAGCGCCTCTTGCGGCAGGGTCACATCGGTGCCGCGCCAGATGCCGGTGGAGCGGTCGAATTTCTCCAGCCCCTTGCGCATGGCCCGGGCGGCTTCCTCCTGCATCTGTGCGTCGATGGTGGCGCGGATGGTGAAGCCCCCGGTAAAGAACTCGCCCTCGCCAAAATCGACCGACAGCTGGCGGCGGATCTCGTCGGTGAAGTAATCCCGCGGCGGCAGCGCCGTGCGGAAGGCGTCGAAATCGCCGTTCTGCACCGAGCGCAGCGGCTGGTCGCGCTCCACCTCATAGACCGCCTGAGAAATATAGCCGTTCTCTTTCATCTCGCGCAGCACGTAGTTGCGACGATCGAGCAGCCGTTCGCGTTCCCGCACCGGGTGATAGTCGGAGGGCGCCTTGGGCATCGCGGCCAGGGTCGCCGCCTCATGCGGTTCCAGCTCGCCCAGGGTCTTGTTGAAATAGGTCTGCGCCGCGGCCGTCACCCCGTAGGAGTTCTGCCCGAGGAAGATCTCGTTCAGATAGAGCTCCAGGATCTTGTCCTTGGTGAGCGTCTCCTCCAGCCTTGTCGCGAGGATGATCTCCTTGATCTTGCGCTCGGCGCGGCGGTCGCCGGACAAGAGGAAGTTCTTCATCACCTGCTGGGTGATGGTGGAGGCACCGCGCACGTTCTGTCCGCGCGATCTGACCGCCTCGATCCCCGCCGCAAGGATGCCGCGCGCGTCATAGCCCGCGTGGGAGTAGAAGTTCTTGTCCTCTGCCGAGATGAACGCCTGTTTCACCAGCGCCGGGATCTCGTTTGAGGGTGTGAACAGCCGGCGTTCCTTGGCAAATTCGTCGATCAGCTGCCCCTCGCCGGAATAGATCCGGCTGATGGTTGGCGGCTGGTACTGTGCCAGCGACTCATGGCTTGGCAGATCGCGTCCGTAGACCCAGAAGATCGCCCCGATCGACAGCGCCATGACCCCGATTCCAAGGGTAATGGTACTGAAAATCGCTCCAAGGATGGACAGTATGAATCTAAGCACAGTGTGGGCCTCTCTCGCACGGTGCGCCCTATATAGGCGCCAACATGACAAGGGTCAAAACGTGATCGCAGGCGCGCAAGGACGCACCGGCGGATGGGGTGGCAGATAGCATAGCAGACCCGCGCGGGGCTGTATGCTCACAATCCGATGTGTGTCCGCGACCGGCAAAAACCAGCGGGCGCGGTGGTTGGCAAGGGGAGAGACCGGTAGCCCGGCTCATTCCTGATGCCGCCCCGCCTCATTGCCGCACCAAGGCCCGGCGGGCGGCATCCGCGTCGCGCCAGGCCAGCAAGGCATTGAGGATGCCCTGGGCGGTCCGGGCCTGCCAGTCAGGATCGGTGAGCAGTTCCAGATCCCGCGGGCTCGACATGAAGCCCAGCTCGATCAGCACCGAGGGGATGTCGGCGGACTTCAGCACCGAGAACCCGGCGGTGCGCAGCGGGCGGCGGTTGACCGGTCCGCCCTGCTCCATCAGCGACTCGATCACGGCGCGCGCCAGCGCGGTGCTGCGCGGATGGGTTTCCTGCCGCGCCAGGTCCAGCATGACGTCGGTGACCACGTCGTCGGCGGTGCTCAGATCGCTGCCGGACAGGAGATCGGCGCGGTCGTGACGCTCGGCCAGTTTGGCGGACGCCACATCGGAGGCGGAATCGGACAGGGTGTAGACCACCGTGCCATGGGCCATGCCCTCGGTCACCGCATCCGCATGCAGCGAGATGAACACATCCGCCCCCTGCTGATGCGCCATCGCGATGCGGCGTTCGAGCGAGACGAAATAGTCGCCCTCACGCGTCAGCAGCACCTCGAACGCGCCGGAGCGCACCAGCCGCTCGCCCAGATCATAGGCAAAGGCCAGCATCAGGTCCTTTTCCGCGATGCCGCCGTCGGCTTCGGCGCCGGGATCAAGGCCGCCATGGCCCGGGTCCAGCATCACCACCAGCGGTGCGTCCGCGTCGCGGGGGGTGGCGGGTTCGAACTTCTTCGGCGGGGGCAGATCCAGACGCGGATCATAAGGAGCGCCAGCCGTCGCGGCAAAGGTCTCCGCATCCGTGGGCGCCAGGGTCGCCGAAAGGGTGGCGGCGCTGGTCTCGGGATCGATTTCCATCGCGGCGGTGCGCAGCTGCATGGGGCCGGTTAGCTCCAGCACCATCCGCGACCAGCCGGGCACATAGCCGCCGAACCGGGCGCGCGTGATCGCCTCCGACCGGTCAAAGGTCTCCGCCTGCAACCCGGTCCAGTCCACCTCCTGAAAATCCAGCACCAGCCGATAGGGATCATCCAGCGCAAAGATCCGGTAGGGCACGCCCTGGCTGAGCCCCAGTTGCAGCGCCACCCCGGCGCCGGAATCTTCCAGACGGCTCTGCTCCGGCAGGACACGCGCCAGGGCGGAGAACCCCTGCGCCTGCGCAGCCCCGGGCAACAGCGCCACACAGGACAGGATCAGGCAGGTCAGGACCCGGGCCGCAATCAGTCGCATCAACCTCGCGCCTCCATAAAGGTCTTCAGCCGCGCCAGCCCTTCCTCGATGTCCGCCGTTGAACGCGCATAGGAAAACCGCAGCGTGGTGGCGCCGCGCACCGGGTCGAAATCCAGCCCCGGCGTCACCGCAACCCCTGCGTTTTCAAGTATTTCTGCGGCAAAGCTGCGGCTGTCGTCGGTGAGGTCCGAAACATCCGCATAGACATAAAACGCCCCGTCCGGCGGTGCGATCCTGGTGAACCCGGCCTTGGGCAGCCCCTCCAGCATCAGGGCGCGGTTCCTGGCATAGACCGCAAGGTTGGCCTCCAGTTCCTCGTGGCAATCCATCGCCGCGAGGGCCGCGACCTGACTGGCGTGCGGGGCACAGATGAACATGTTCTGCGCGATCCGCTCCACGGTGCGGATATGATCCTCGGGCACCACCATCCAGCCGACGCGCCAGCCGGTCATGGAGAAATACTTGGAAAAGGAGTTGATGACATAGGCCTCGTCCGAGACTTCCAGCGCCGTCACCGCCTTCGCCTCATATTCCAGCCCGTGATAGATCTCGTCAGAGATAAAGCTGGCGCCCTCGGCCTGTGCCGCCTCCATCAGCGCCGCCAGCGCCGGTTTGTCGAGCATGGTGCCGGTAGGGTTGGCGGGGCTGGCCACCATCAGACCGGCCAGGTTCTGGTTGCGAATATCCTCCGCCACCGGTTGCAGGCGATGCTCCGGCGCGGTCTGGATGTCGACGGGCTGCATGCCAAGGGCGCTCAGGATCTGGCGATAGGACGGATAGCCCGGCGCGCCGATGCCGACCCGGTCGCCACTGTCAAAGAGCGATGTGAAACTGAGGATGAACGCCCCCGAGGAGCCAGGCGTGATCACCACCCGGTCGGGGTTCAGATCGACATTGTACCATTCGCCATAAAGCTGCGCGATGCGACGGCGCAGCGCCGGCAAGCCAAGCGCCACGGTATAGCCCATGGCGTCTGTATCAAGCGCCTCGGCAAGCGCCCGCCGCGCGGCTTCTGGCGCGCCAGTAGAGGGCTGGCCCACTTCCATATGAATGATATGACGGCCCTGCTCCTCCGCTTTGCGGGCGGCTTCCATCACATCCATCACAATGAAGGGATCGACCTTGGACCGGCTTGAGTTTCGCATGTTGATCTCCCATGGTGCGGCCATGAGTTTTGACCGCGTATTCTCTCTGGCGTCAATCCCGTGTGCACGCCTGTTTCGACTTCTGTCCCGCGCGGTCAGGGGCCCTCGCGGGCTTGTGCAGCTTCAGGGCCTGGTGCTGGTGGCCGCGCTGACCCTTGCGCCGATCACCGCGCAGGCCCGATCCATCCAACTGCTGCGCGATGCCGATATTGAACACGGGCTGTCGGAACTGGCCCGCCCGATCCTTGCGGCGGCCGGGCTGAGCCCGAAACGGGTGCGCATTCTTGTTGTTGATGACAGCAGTTTCAACGCCTTCGTGATCGATCACCGCGCGATCTTCGTCAACTACGGGCTGATCCTCAAAGCGGAAACGCCGGAGATGCTGCAGGCGGTGCTGGCGCATGAGGCCGCCCATATCGCCAATGGCCATATCGGGCGCCGCATCCAGAACATGCGGTCCGCCAGCACGGCGGCGGGGTTCGGGACGGCGCTTGGCATGCTTGCGGCGGCGGCAGGTGGCGGGCGCGCGGGCGCGGGCGTGGCGATTGGCGCGCAATCCTCCGCACTGCGCAGCTTCCTGTCGCACACCCGCGCCGAGGAAGCCTCTGCCGACCGGTCCGCCATCGGCTTTCTGACGGCCGCCGGGATCAACCCCAGGGGCATGGTCGACCTGCACCGGATCTTTGCCGGGCAAGAGGTGCTGAGCCGCGCCTCGCAGGATCCCTACATGCGATCACATCCGCTGTCCCGTGACCGGATGCGCGCCGCCGAAGCCTTTGTCGCCAGCGCCGGAGAAGGTCCCGCAACCCGCCCCGAGGCCGCCTATTGGCTGGCGCGGGTGCAGGGCAAGCTCTCCGCCTTCACCCGGGCCCCCAGCTGGACCAAACGGCGGGCCACGTCCGAGGCGTTTGCCGATGTGAAGCGGATGCGCCTGGCGGTTGCACAGCACCGCCAGCACGCGTTTTCCGGCGCGCAGAAGACCATGCAGGCGCTGCTGGCCGCGCGCCCGCAGGATGCCTATTATCACGAACTCTGGGGCCAGATGCTTTATGAAAACCGCCGCTGGGACGCCGCCGTTGCCGCCTATCGCACCGCCGCGCAATTGGCGCCGAACGAGCCGCTGATCCTGGCCAGTCTCGGACGGGCGCAATTGGCGGCCGGAGATGCCAAGGCAGCACTTGCCACGATGGAAAAGGCCCGTGGTCTCGATTTTCGCAATGCAACCTTGCTTCGGGATATGTCCCTGGCCTATGCCCAGACCAAACAGACCGGCATGGCCGCCCTGGTCACGGCCGAACGCTATGCCCTGAGCGGGCGCCTGAAAGACGCCGGCCCACATGCAAAACGTGCGGTGGCCATTCTGCCCAAAGGGTCGCCCGCGTGGCGACGGGCCGAGGATGTGCTGATCGCATTTGAACAAGACGAGAAAAGGAAACGAAAATGATTGCCCCGTCCCGCATGGCCATGATTGCGGCCTGTGCGCTCTCTCTCACCGCTCCGGCGGCCCGGGCGCTTGACCTCGACAATATGAGTCCCGCCGAACAGGAAGCCTTTGGCGCCGCCGTGCGCAGCTATCTGCTGGAAAACCCCGAGGTGATCCTCGAAGCGGTGGATGTGCTGGAACAGCAGCAGGCCCAGGCCGATGCCGCCCGCGACGACGCGCTTGTGGCCGCAAACCTGCAGGAATTGCAGGACGACGGCTATTCCTGGGTCGGCGGCAACCCCGAGGGGGACATCACCCTGGTGGAATTCATGGACTACCGGTGTGGTTATTGCCGCAAGGCCGCGCCCGAGATCGAGGCGCTGCTGGCCGCGGATGACAATATTCGCTTTGTCATCAAGGAATTCCCGATTCTCGGCGAAGCCTCGGTACTGTCCTCGCGCTTTGCCATCGCCACCCGGCTGGTGGCCGGGGACGACGCCTACAAGGACATCCATGACACGCTGATCGCCTTTCAGGGCGAGCCCAACGAGGTGGCGATGCGGCGGATGGCCGAGGGGCTGTCGCTGGATGCGGATGCGATCTTTGCCAAGATGGACGCGCCGGAGGTGACAGAACAGCTGCAACGCACCCGGCGTCTGGCGCAGACCCTGTCGATTTCGGGCACCCCGACCTTTGTGCTGGAACAGGACATGCTGCGGGGCTATTTGCCCGCCGATCAGATCCAGATCATGATCGAGGAGATCCGCGCCGGGCGCAGCTGAGGGTTGTGACCGTCGACGCGCCCGACCGCTGTGACCTCCGCGGCGGCGCGTCCCGGCAATTTCCTGAGAACATGGGGGCTCTGCCCCCAAACCCCCGAGATATTTATGAAAAGATGAAGGGCAACGGTTACTCTGCCGCCTGCTCCACCGCCGCCGCCTCAGCATCGAGTGCGGCGGCTTTCTTTTCGACCTCTTCGACAATGTGGTCGATCATCTGGTCGTTGGACATCTTGTGGCTGGCCTTGCCGGCCAGATAGACCATGCCGGAGCCTGCGCCACCGCCGGTGAAGCCCACATCGGTCATCAGCGCCTCGCCGGGCCCGTTCACGACGCAGCCGATGATCGACAGGCTCATCGGGGTCTTGATGTGTTCGAGCCGTTCTTCCAGCGTTTCGACCGTCTTGATGACGTCAAAGCCCTGTCGTGCGCAGCTGGGGCAGGAGATGATATTGACGCCGCGGTGCCGAAGCCCAAGGGATTTGAGGATTTCAAAGCCGACCTTGACCTCTTCGACCGGGTCCGCCGAAAGGCTGACGCGCAGGGTGTCGCCGATGCCCATCCACAACAGCTGGCCAAGGCCGATGGCGGATTTTATGGTGCCGGACATCAGCCCGCCGGCCTCGGTGATGCCGAGATGAATGGGGGCGTCGGTGGCCTCCGCCAGCATCTGATAGGCGGCGGCGGACATGAAGACGTCGGACGCCTTTACCGAGATCTTGAACTCGTGGAAATCGTGATCTTGCAGGATCTTGATGTGATCCATGCCGCTTTCGACCATCGCATCGGGACAGGGCTCGCCGTATTTTTCCAGCAGGTGTTTTTCCAGGCTGCCCGCGTTCACCCCGATGCGGATCGAGCAATTGTGGTCGCGGGCGGCGCGGATGACCTCGGCGACGCGTTTTTCATCGCCGATATTGCCGGGGTTGATGCGCAGGCAGGCAGCGCCTGCCTCGGCGGCCTCGATGCCACGTTTGTAGTGGAAATGGATGTCGGCCACGATCGGGACCGGGCTTTCCTTGACGATTTCCCTCAGCGCCCGGGCCGAGGGTTCATCCGGCACCGAAACGCGCACGATATCCGCGCCCGCCTCTGCGGCGGCCTGCACCTGCGCGATGGTGCCCTTGATATCGGTGGTCAATGTGTTGGTCATCGTCTGCACCGCAATGGGCGCATCGCCCCCGATGGGCACATTGCCCACGTGGATCTGGCGGCTCTTGCGGCGTTCGATGTTCCGCCAGGGGCGGATGTGGTTCATGGACATGGGCTGCCTCGTCCTGCGTGTCGCTTGCGCCTTAAATAGGCCGAGGCCCCGGCGCCTGCAATGGCTGTCCGGGGCCTCGGTCAAAGAGTTGATCGGTGCGCGCGCACCAAACGGCGCGGGTCAATCGGTGCCGGGCACCGGCTGGGTGGCGGCGCGCAACTGGGCGACCATGATGGCCAGGGCCTTGTTCTGCTCGGCGTCCAGATCTGCAACCTGGAAGCGTTCGCTCAGCGCATCCGGCGACAGAACCACATTCTTGGTCACCTGCCCGCGGCCGCCAACGGGGCCGTAGTGCTGGCCATTGACCGCGAAGTAGATGGCGCTGCTTTCGCCGGTGCGCAGGCGCGGCGCATCCTCGGTCAGCGGCACCGAGAAGGTCTGACCCGGCTCCATGATGGTTTCATAGATTACGCTGCCGTCGGCGGCCTTGACCTGCACCCAGGAAGGGCGCACCGCCAGCATCTCGACCGAGGGGGTCTCCGGTTCAAGCACCTGCGGCACCTGGGTTTCGGACGCCGCATCTGCGGGCAATCTCGCCTCGGCCAGCACAACACCCGGCTGCTCCGGCGCAGCAAAGTTGCCCTGGGCGCGCGGATCGAGGGTGGAAATCGGCGCATCGCGCGCCACCAGCACCGGCACGTCCAGCGCCTGCGGGCGATAGAGCCGGTCCAGCGCCTCTGCGGCGGGGTCTTCTGTGGTTGCCCCTGCTGTGGTGAGCGCGGCGGAGGCCAGCGGATCCAGTTCCGCCAGCACCTCCGGTGTCTGGTCGACCGGCGCAAAGGTCACCTGCTGCACCTCGCGCAGCACCAGCCAGCCGCCGTAGCCCAGACATCCGATCACCATGAACAGCACCAGCAACGACCCGATCGCCCGGGGTTCGATCTGCGACCAGATCCCGTCGGACACAGGTACAAAAGGGGTCGTGGAGGTTGCAAAGGCATCGCCGCCCAGCCCTTTGGGACTTGCGGCGGGCAGATCCTGGCGCTTGCGCACGGAGGCCTCGGACGACATGCCATGGGCCACGGAGAAGCCGCTTTCGGCGCAGAAGGCCTCAAACGCGCGCTCGGAATCCATACCCAGATAGCGGGCATAGGACCGGACATAGCCAGCGATGAAGCCCGGCGTATCAAAGACGGAGGGGTCGCAATTCTCGATGGCGTCGATGTAGGAGGCCTTGATCCGCAACTCACGCTGCACGTCCAGGAGCGATTTGCCCATGGTGGCGCGTTCGCCGCGCATCATGTCACCAAGTCGCAACTCGAAATCGTCAAAACCGCGGGGGGCTTCTGACGTGTCTTCACGACGTTTGGATGTGCGCTGCGTAAGGCGCCCGATCATGCCTGCTGTCCCATCGATACCTGCCGTTTTGCGACATTCCCCGCTGTATCACCCGATTCCCGATTCGTCAGCGAGGTTTCATTGATGAAACGATAACACGATTCCGTTTACAGAACACTTCGCTGTGGATTAACCGGCCAATTCGGCGCGATTTAGCGCACAATGCGACCACAGACTGTCCATTGCACGTACAAGGTGATCCATTTCCCCGCCCCCATGCACCGGAGACGGCGTGAAACGCAGCCGTTCGGTGCCACGCGGCACGGTGGGGAAATTGATCGGCTGCACGTAGATCCCGTAATCCGCCAGCAGCATGTCCGACAGTTTCTTGGTGTGCACCGGGTTGCCGACCATCACCGGCACGATGTGGCTGCCATGGTCGATGATCGGAAGCCCCATCATCTTGAGCCGGGTTTTCAGGATGCGTGCCTGTTCCTGATGTTTGTCGCGCAGCTCCTGCGCGGTTTTCAGATAGCGCACGGAGGCCGCAGCCCCGGCCGCCAGAGACGGCGCCAGCGAGGTGGTGAAGATGAACCCCGGCGCATAGGAGCGGATCGCGTCGCACATCTTTTCCGACGCCGCGATATAGCCGCCCATGACGCCATAGGCCTTGGCGAGGGTGCCGTTGATGATGTCGATGCGATGCGCGAGGTTGTCGCGCTCGGTCACGCCCCCGCCGCGCGGGCCATACATGCCCACCGCATGCACCTCGTCGATATAGGTCAGCGCGTTGAACTCATCGGCGAGATCGCAGATTTCCTCGATCGGACCAAAATCGCCGTCCATGGAATAGATGCTCTCAAAGGCGATGAGCTTGGGCGCGGCGGGATCGTCGGCCTCCAGCAACTCGCGCAGATGGGCGACGTCATTGTGGCGGAAGACCCGCTTGGCGCCGCCGTTGCGGCGCACGCCCTCGATCATCGAGGCATGGTTCAGCGCGTCGGAATAGATGATGAGCCCCGGCAGCAGCTTGGGCAGCGTCGACAGGGTCGCGTCATTGGCGATATAGGCGGAGGTGAACAGAAGTGCCGCCTCCTTGCCATGCAGATCGGCCAGCTCGTGTTCCAGTTCCTTGTGGTAGACCGTGGTGCCGGAGATATTACGCGTCCCGCCGGAGCCCGCACCGGTGGCGTCGATCGCTTCGCGCATTGCCTTCAGCACAACCGGATGCTGGCCCATGCCGAGGTAGTCATTGCCGCACCAGACGGTGATCTCCTGCTCGCTGCCATCGGGGCGGGTCCAGACCGCATGCGGGAACTGACCGCGACGGCGTTCGATATCAATGAACGTCCGATAGCGGCCTTCCTCGTGAAGGCGTTCAATCGCTGCGTCGAGTTGTGCGGTATAGTCCACCGTCATCTCCATAGCTGTCTGCCGGTGCCACTCCGGCCTGGCTGCGTCTTGATCCCGACCTGCCCCTCGGGGCAGCAACCGCCGCAATCCTTGTCGCGGTATCTAACCGGCACCCTTGTCCTCATCAACGTGATAGAGTGTCACGGCCCCCACCATCCTTGATACAGGTCAAATAAACCTTTCAGGGGTTTTAGAACCATTCTGGATTTCGGGCAAGCATGCCGACCATCAAAGCTGCCATGCAGCTGGCGCGCAAAACGCCGCAGGGGGTGGGCGATGTCGCGGATCGGAAACCTTTGTTCTGCAACGAGTTTTGCGCATAGAGGGTATTTGAAAAGCCCCGCACCCGCCGAAAACCGCCCGCGATGTTCTGATACAATCGTGCGACTGGCCCTTGTCAGAGTGCACTGCTAGGCTCCGCCCCGAGACCCGCCCGGCCCTGTCGATGTGTGATCGCGCCCGGTGCGGGCAGGCACTATTTTCAGGAGCGACCCATGTCCCTTACCCCAGTTCTCGACAAAATCGATTCCGATATTTCCGCCGCCACCGACCGGCTGCTGGAGCTTTTGCGTATTCCCTCCATTTCCACCGACCCCGCCTACAAGGCCGACTGTGACGCCGCCGCTGACTGGCTGGTGAAGGATCTGAATTCCATCGGCATCAAGGCCGAAAAGCGTGAAACACCGGGCCACCCCATGGTGGTGGGCCATGTGGGCGAAGACAACACCGACGGCCCGCATCTGCTGTTTTACGGCCATTACGACGTGCAGCCGGTGGATCCGCTGAACCTGTGGAACACGCCGCCCTTTGAGCCGAAGCTCGAAGAGACCGCCAATGGCACAGTGATCCGGGGCCGTGGGGCATCGGATGACAAGGGCCAGCTGATGACCTTTGTGGAGGCCTGCCGCGCCTGGCAGGCGGTGCATGGCACCCTGCCCTGCCGCATCACCTTCTTCTTTGAGGGCGAAGAGGAATCCGGCTCGCCCTCGCTGATCCCCTTCCTCAACGCGGCCAAGGAAGAGCTGTCGGCGGATATTGCGCTGATCTGCGATACGTCGATGGTGGCGCGCGGGGTGCCGTCGGTGGCGTCGCAACTGCGCGGCATGATGAAGGATGAGTTCACCCTGATCGGCCCCAAGATCGACCTGCATTCCGGTCATTACGGCGGCCCCGGCCTCAACCCGCTGCGCGAAATATCCCACATCATCGCCTCTTTCCACGACCCCGAAACCGGTGCCGTCGCCGTGGAGGGGTTCTATGAGGGGGTGCATGAGGTGCCCGCCGATATCCTGCGCCAGTGGGAAGGCTGCGGATTTGACGAAAAAGACTACCTGTCCAACGCCGGCTACACCGAGGCGCATGGCGAGAAGAAGTACTCCACCCTGGAACAGCAATGGGCGCGTCCGACGCTGGAGATCAACGGTCTATGGGGCGGCTATCAGGGCGCGGGCACCAAGACAGTGATTCCGTCCGAGGCGCATTGCAAGATCACCTGCCGTCTGGTGGGCGACATGGACCCGGCAGACCTGCGCAAGAAGATCCGCAAACATGTCGAGGATCGCCTGCCCACGGATTGCACCGTGAAATGGGATCTCGATCTGGATGGAGCGCCCGCCTATGTCATCGACACCACCCGCCCCGAGTTTGAGGCCGCCCGTGGCGCGCTGACCGAGGAATGGAACCGCGAGGCGGTGTTCTCGGGCATGGGCGGGTCCATCCCGGTGGCCGGCTATTTCAAGTCGATCCTCGGAATGGACGCGATGCTGATCGGCTTTGCCAATGAGGATGACGCGATCCACTCTCCGAATGAGAAATATGACCTGGAGAGCTTTCACAAAGGCATCCGCTCCTGGGCGCGGGTGCTGGATGCGTTGAGCAAGGCATAAAGCATCCCGGGGGCACTCAGCGCCCCCGTCTCAGCCACAAGGACAGCCCCCGACCTAGGGTGGGGGCTGTCCAACCTAACGGTCGGACGATACGATCCTTAAACTAAACGCGGCTCTTATTCCTCCGCGCGCAGCACCGGCCTTGGGCGCGCGTGGTCATCCAGCGCCACAAAGGTAAAGATCGCTTCGGTCACCTGCTGGGTCTCTTCCTGATGACGAGCCCGCCGCCACGCACGGACACGTATTCGCATCGAGGTCCGCCCGATCTTCAGCATTTCCGCATAAAGCGAGACCTCGTCGCCGACCAGAACCGGGCGGTGAAACTGGATTTCTTCGACCGACACGGTCGAGGCCCGTCCTTTTGACACCCGCGCAGCGATGGTGCCTGCGGCAAGGTCCATTTGGCTCATCAACCAGCCGCCAAAGATATCGCCTGCCGGGTTGGTGTCGGTCGGCATCGCAATCACGCGGATTGTGGGTTGGGTTTCAGGGGGGCTTTCTGGCAAAGACATGGGCTGGCTCTCATCTGTCAACGGATGGCTGGGGTGATCCCCACTGTGTCGCCCGCGCCCGCACAGGAAAAGGCAAAACCGCAGTGATCGCGCCACGGCGCGTCAAATGCCTGTGTTTTGAGAGCTTTAAGGAAGAAGGGGTGAAAGTGGCGCGGTTGACGGGGCTCGAACCCGCGACCTCCGGCGTGACAGGCCGGCACTCTAACCAACTGAGCTACAACCGCGCATTTTCAGTGCTGGCCTCGGCCAGCGGGCTCCCTCCGGGACGGTCCTGATGCCTTGTGACAGGCCCCACAGGCGGGGTGAAAGTGGCGCGGTTGACGGGGCTCGAACCCGCGACCCCCGGCGTGACAGGCCGGTACTCTAACCAACTGAGCTACAACCGCACTTTCATTGCTGACCTTGGCCAGCAGCTTCCCTCCGGGACGGTCCTGATCCTCCTAAGAGGCCCTTCAGGCAGGGCAACAGTGGCGCGGTTGACGGGGCTCGAACCCGCGACCTCCGGCGTGACAGGCCGGCACTCTAACCAACTGAGCTACAACCGCTTGCTGTTGCGTCCAGCACCGTGGCTGAACGTTGGGGTGTAATATTCGCAGGTCGCGGGGGGCGTCAAGCGCAGAAATGCCATTTTCCGGGCTTTCCACTGAAAAAAATGGCTCTTTTGAATAACAGCCTGAAAATCCTCGAGAATACCCCGCGATCAGGTCTTTGCCAGCTGGAACAGCGCCAGAAACTCCTGCGCCGCCGCCATGTCGCCGCTGACGGTGACCATATTGGCCGCCACAAGGTCCGGCAGCGGCCTTGCACCATAGACCGCAGCCGCCATTGTGTTCCCGGTCCCCGTGATCACAAACGGGGCCTGCGGCGGGATCACAAAGCGGGTCTCAAGAGCCGCGCCGTCCAGACGCATCTCAAACGCCTCATCGGTGAAATCAAAGCCTGCGGCCAGGCGGCGCCCCATGGCGCGTTCCCGGATCAGGTTCACCCCCATGGAGATCATCAGGGCAGACGGGCTGATGAACCGCGACGGATCATGTCCCGGCATCATCAGCGCCCAGCGGCACAGGGATTCCAGCACCGGCAGCAGGCCCCGCCCCTGCCCGCTCAGGGAATAGAGCCCTAGCCGCGTGTCATGCAGCACCACGCCGATCTCCACCAGTTGCGTCAAACGCCCGGTGAGCACGCTTGCGGTGATCCCCGGCAGACCGGCGCGGATCATCTGGAACCGTTTGGGCGTGAACATCAATTCGCGCACCACAAGCAACGCCCAGCGGTCGCCGATCAGGTTCAGCGCATGCGCCGCAAGGCAGCCTTCGTCGTAGCGCGGTCGTTTGGGCTTTGCCTGTTTAGTCACTTTTTGGTACTTTCAGTTGTTTTTTCATACTACCGCTGGCACGCTGATGCTGCAAGCAGGGATTCGCCTGCCTGTTCTTTTTTGAGAGGTGATACATCATGAGTTATTTCACAGGTGCCGTGGCAGCCGTTCCAACCGCCAACAAGGACAAGTACCTGCACCATGCCAAGGCCGCCTGGCCGCTGTTCCGCTCCTATGGTGCCTTGCGCATGGTGGAGACCTGGGGCAGCGATGTGCCAAGCGGAAAAATCACCGATTTCTATCAGGCCGTGGCCGCGCAGGACGATGAAACGGTGGTGTTTTCCTGGATGGAATGGCCCGACAAGGCGACCGCGGATGCCTCCTGGCAGAAAATGGAAAACGACCCCGCCATAACAGATCTGCCGGAGATGCCCTTTGATGGCGCCCGCATGATCTTTGGCGGCTTCTCCCCGCTCTTTGCGGCCGGAGAAACGCCCGACACCGGCTATTATCAGGGCTTCCTGCTCGCCGTGCCCGAAGACAACAAATCGCAGTATGAGGCCATGATCGAACCGATCTGGCAGATGTTCCAAAGCGGCGGTGCCAGCAGCATCACCGAAGCCTGGGGCACCGATATCCCCAAGGGCAAACAGACCGATTTCTTCCGTGCAACCAAGGCGCAGGACGGCGAAGTTCCGGTCATCGGCTGGACCACCTGGCCCGACCGGGAGACCTATTTGCAGGCCATCAAGCTGATGGACGAAAAACAGGATGCCCCCGACATTCCCGACATGCCCTTTGACGGCATGCGCATGATGTGGGGCGGGTTTGAGCCCCTGCTCGATTGCAGCGCGCGCAGTTGACGCCCCTGCCCCGCGCGCCCGCTTTGACAGCGCACCATGCCAGACCCTCACAACAGGAGGTCCCATCATGCCACTTGCAAAGAACACCATCTGTCTCTGGTATGAGACCGAGGCAGAAGCCGCCGCAGGGTTCTATGCCGAGACCTTTCCCGACAGCGCGCTGCACGCGGTCAACCGCGCGCCCGCCGATTATCCGGGGGGTACGGCGGGCACGGTGCTGACCGTCTCCTTCACCGTCTTGGGCCTCCCGTGCCTCGGCCTGAACGGTGGCACCCGCTTTTCCCATAGCGAGGCGTTTTCCTTTCAGGTTTCGACCGAAGATCAGGCGGAAACCGACCGCTACTGGGACGCCATTGTCACCAATGGCGGCGAAGAGAGTGCCTGCGGTTGGTGCCGTGATCGCTGGGGCATTTCCTGGCAAATCACTCCACGGGTGCTGATGGAGGCGATGGAGACCGGAGGCGCCCCTGCGCAACGGGCTTTTGAGGCCATGATGCATATGTCACGGATCGACGTGGCCACTATTGAACGCGCCATTGCACCTGCCTGATTGCGCAACACGCCCCCGCTTGCGCGGCTGAAGCCCGAGAGGGGCGCGCGCTGTAGTGTTTCGGAGAAACGGTGATACCCCCGATCACCGCCCGCAAACGCGGCGACGGTGATCAGGGGTCCCTGCTCCCATGTCCGTGAGGGGAGCGGCAGCCGGCTAGGTTCTGGACCTTGACGCAACGGTCAAGGGGATGACATCGGGACAGCCTCCGTCGGGTCCGTCGCAGTCTTCATCCTCGTCCAGAATGGCACGGCGCATATCGTCGAGGTCGCCGCTGTGCCAATGCGGCGACGTCGTGTGGGTGAGAGGGATCATCAGAAACATCGGCGGCTCCCTATATCCATTCTCGCTGGGCCAAGGTCGTGTGCCCCAGAGAGTGCAGCCGTTTGGCGCAGCTGACGATCTCGTCCTTGATCCGCAACCGCTGACGTTTCAGCATCTGCAGGCTCGCACTGCAGGGGGACGGGCGTTTCATTTCACGCGCGATCCTCGCTTTGAGCGTTTGGTGCTTCAGGCGCAGTTTCGTCAACCGAACCTCCAAGGAAAACGCTTTGACCTTGGGGCTGTCTTTCATCTCGAACCTCCTATTTACCGAACAATCCTGCGTGCTTGCTGTGCAGGTACAGGTCATGTGGGGAGGGCATTGACCACAAGCAATACAATTCTAATATGGATTAGCATAGAAATAACCTATTCTACTGGGGCCACATTCAGGAGGGCGGAATGCCAGAACTCAGCTTGCGCCACCTGCGCTATTTTGTGGTCCTGAGCCGCGCCCTGCAGTATCGCCGCGCCGCGCGACAGCTGGGCATCAGCCAACCCTCGCTCAGCCTGCAGATCGCGGCGCTGGAGGAGATCGTCGGAACATCGCTGGTCGAACGGCGGCGCAACGGGCTGATCCTGACCGCGGCCGGCCGCGACATCGCCGCCAAGGCGGAACGCATTCTTGCGGATTGCGACCTGCTGGTGAATGCCTCGGCCACACGGCATGACACCCTGACCGGCACCCTGCGACTGGGGTCGTCGCCGACCATCGGCCCCTATATCCTGCCGCTGGTTCTGAAGCGCCTGCATGAAACCTACCCGGAGTTCAAACTGATCATCCGGGACGGTCCCTCGCGCGACCTGCTGGACGACCTTGCCGCGGGCAAACATGACCTGATCCTCACGCAGGCGCCGATCCTGCGGGATGACATCTGCTTTCACCCCATGTTCCGTGAGCCATTGCATCTGGTGGTGCCGCGCGACCACCCGCTGGCTGACGCCGGCACGGTGCACAGGCGCGAGCTGGAGCAGGAGCAGCTTCTGAGCCTGAACCCGGCCTATTCGCTGCGACAACAGGTCGAGACCCTGGCGCAATCAGTCGGCGCTCAAATGCGGGATGACATCGACGGGACCAGCCTGGACGCGATCCGGCAGATGGTTGCGCTCGGCATGGGGGTGACGCTGATGCCGCGATCCTACACGCAATCGGAAATCGACAACCGCAAAGGCGATGTCAGCGTCGTCGCCCTGAAACCCGGCCTCGACCGGCAGGTCGGCCTGGCCTGGCGCGCGTCGAGCGGCAACCCGGCAAGTTTCCTGCATCTGGCCGAAGCGATCTCTGCCGAGGAACGACGCACCCGCGCGACGGAATAGCGCGTGCAACCTGCCAAATGCGTCGCGGCGCAACGCCCGCACTTTGCGGCGACATGTGATCCAACGCGACGGATCTTACAGCGGGTGTCTCATGCCGGGCGGCTATTCCGCGGCTCCACAAGGGCTTGCGGCCATTTTACTCCGGGCAGGCTTTCAAAACCTGGCTTGGCGAACAGCCAGCCCTGCATCAAGTCGATGCCCAGGTCGTAGAGACAAGAGAACTCACCCTCTGTCTCGATACCTTCAGCGACGACGATGATACCAAGCTGCTCCAACATCCTGACCACGTGCCGAACAATGGTTTGTTTGACGTTTGAGTCGTCAATGTCTCTGATCAGACCAGCATCGAGCTTGACCACATCGGGCTGGAAGCGCGACAGCAGGTCGAGGCCGGCATAGCCTGACCCGAAATCGTCAATTGCAGTCAGGAAACCAAGGCGGCGATACGTGCTGAGAATATTGAGAAGATGCGGAACGGAGATCCGTTCGACTTCAGTGAACTCAAACATGATCTGAGTTAGCGGAAAGCCTGTCTTTTTGGCTGTTTCCAACGTCAGTCGAATGCAAGCATTTGGATCGTAGACCGCGTTGGGCAGGAAGTTGATCGAAAGAAGCGCCCCGCTGTCCCCGAGGTCCAGGCGGCTGGCATGTTCGATTGCGGTTTTTCGACATGTCTGATCGAAGGCATAGAGGTTGTCTTCGTTTACCTGTTCGAACACTTGCCCGGCGCCGGACCCGTCTTGTCCCCGCACAAGAGCCTCATAGGCAAAAACCTTGCCAGCCCCGAGCGAAACGATCGGCTGAAACGCCATCGAAATGGGGATCTCGAACCCCTTACCGTTGCGACAAGCCTTACACTTTTCTAAATCAGTCAATGTCGTCACCCTCTGCTTGCTACCGTTACTCCTAGTCAAAGAGGTGAAGAAACGATTGTTGCGCAGCAACGGCCGCACGCGGACGTGGTCGCCGTTCGGGGTTTGGAGATATGCGGGGCTGTCGTGCGCCGCGCGCGGCAGACACCGCGGCAGGCACAAGGAGGCTGCCAGCACGTTCCGGGCCTTCGGTCGCTGTCTCCCAAAGACCAGCTCCAACGCGGCGATTGTGCTGCACGTCATGCCCCCTAAGGCACACCGATCGGCTCACAGCCCCAACAGGACCTTTGGCATTCCAGTGGAGAGATTCATGAAATCTCTGACACAAACGGTTTCCCAATCTGATTTCACCGTAGCCTCAGCGCGTCATAAAGCTGGGGGTTAACCTGGTAAGCGTGTAGGCTATCCTCTTGTAGCAACCCAAGCTTCGCCGCACGCTGAATAGTCTCCATGTCGTTGCGTGTACCCAAAGCCTTGCGGATGCGTTGCATGTGATTATCAACAGTTTTGGGATTGTCCCGCTTGATTTCATATAGGATTTCCTTCACCCGCAGGCCTTGCGCTTTCAAACGCAGCACCTGTAGGTTCATATCGCTCAAACCCATCTGGACTATTATGTCGTCCGTCCAATCACTGCACATGTGAAGATGAGTTGCGAGCGTTTGGATGATCGTCCTGTCCCTTTCAAAACGCGCGTCATGGTTGGCAATTTTTCCTGAGGTATCATAAAGTCCCACGACTGCTCTGACACCATTGGCCTCAAGTGGGATTACCACTCCAGACGACACGAAATCGCGCACCCCGCCCACCACACGGGCTAAATTTTGGGGCAGCTTCTCCTCCTGCAATAGACGGTAAAAGCTCGATTGGAGGATGGGTTGATGGGCCAAGGCACCCATCCGCATGCCAAGATCGTCCCGAGCATAGTTGTTTCGCTGATAGATCTCACGCCATTCATCGGGGAGACCCGACCGTTTTGAGACATGGTTGCTGTGAATGCCCTGTAGCGACCGCGTATCTGTGAAAAGGACGTAGTTGACACCGATGTAGCCATACTCCGCCTCAATGAAGCTCGAAAAAATCTCATACTTTGCATCAAGAGAAGGCGCTTCGGTGATATCCACCATCAGGTCGAAGGGGGCGTGCATGGTTCGATCTCACAGATTTTGAAGTGCCACAAGGTTAAATTCAAAATCCGAGATATCAATCTTTATTAAGGAGTTAAGGGGAATTTTCTAGCCGTGAGAGCAACACGCTGCCGCCTCTGCACTGTTTCCTCGCCGGGCATATCCTTCTACGGTTTGGGCGCTGGTCAACTTGGCTGCACTCTGAAGGGCATGACCCACAAGAGGATTGCCATGAAAGGTTCAACGGCGAACGGAACCTTTCATGGCCAGTGACCTTTTGTTTGCTGCAAAATGCTATTTGTCCAAAGTAGGAACGCTTCCACTGTTCCAATCCACAGTTGCCTGAACGTTCCACAACATATCCATGTATTGTTGAGGTTTACCGCCCTCGGTGTAATACACGACCTTACGCGCATAAGCTGGTCCTGCATCTGATCGGGCAAAATCGACAACCGCATCGCGTTTGTGGTTCATCCAACGTTCGCAGAGGATGGCTGCGGGACTGATTGGAGAGCCAAGAAACCTCTGGTTCTCCTCCAAAGCAGAACTCGGCAAGCCCGCAGGGGTCAGTACAGTAGCGTCTTCCGTCATCAGAAAGCACAGATCTAACGCATCCTCAGAGGGATCGAAGGTGCCGAATGTCGGTGTGACCTCGAACAATACAGCATGCCTATCCTCCAGGAATTCCGAGGAGGACATCTCGATGGCCGCATCTTCGAAAAACGTGGCCTGGCCAAGCATCAACACGCGATCCTGGTCTTGCTGCTCACCAAGGACGAGGATCCGCATCTCGTTGTCTTTTTGATAGCGCATCGTCCACATCACGCGCGTATCCGAGCTAGAAAAGGAAAACTCGTCCTTCCAAAGTGCGCAGCCTTTTTCATCGAGTCTTCCATCGTCAGGGTCCATCACGTCCATGCGTTCACAGCGATAGCCCTCCGCCTCAAAAGTTGCGCGGATTTGTGCGGAAGATTGGGAAAAATTGGCGCCGCCGATGGTTGCCAGATCTGCGGCAGACGCTGCGCTATGCGACAATATCAATGCGACGGTTGTCGCAAGAGCCCGATTGAAAATCATCAAGGTATTCCTGGAAACTGGTTTGAAAAACAAAGTCCTGCCATGGGTAAACCCGCAGCAGGGGCAAATCTCAGATCATTTTGACACTTCGCTCAGATCTACAGGTACGCAGATGCCGGATTGCTGGCCCTGCTCGCTGTGGGACGCATTGAGTTCAAGCGTCTCGTAAGAGACCGAAAGGGTTAGCTTGTCGTTCAAGCGCATGACCTGCTCAGACCCGGTGCCGGTGGTGGTCTGTGGCCCCGATCCCGGTGACAGGGTCAAACGCAGCTGATCGTTTTCAATTGCGACGGCCCCGTTATCGGCGCGCGCCATCACAAACCGAAAGCCACCAGCCTGACAGGCAAGCGCCTGTGGGCGGGAAAGCTCTGACGCCGGGCCAGAGCTCTCTGCAAGTTGAGACAGGCGCACATAGCCGGAGCTACACACAGCGCCGATTGCATCCGGTGCGTTCAAATCGCACTCAAACCCATATGACTGGAACCGTACCCCCTGCCAGCCCTCAACCGGAGCGCCACAGACGCGCACTTTCTGATCCACCGGGATGACCTCGGTTGTGACCTCCTCAGGCCCGAGGTGGATCGGAGTGACGTCCTTGTCCTCCATCCACTCCGCAGGCCGCAGTGCATGGATCGACCCACAGTCCCGTGACACCTCGGGAACGGATACAACCGGAGCAACCCGGCCCGTAGTATGGGCAAACTGGTCAAGCATGTGGAAGTTATCGACAATAGAATCCGGATTACAGGCCTCGTCGTTCGCAGGCAGGACGTCATGCGCCAGTCCCAGAGACACGGAGGCGAATTCCAGATCCCGATCTACGCCCACAGTGAAAACCCGTTTTCCTTCATAAAAACGGATGTAGCTAAAATCTTCTTCGGATTGCGCGAGACCAGTTGAAAGGTAGGGCATGAACCGCACGGGCATGGACAGGTCATAGACAGGGTCAGACAGGTCAGGACCGCCGCGGAACTGAACGGTGTCATTCTGCAGGCACACTTGGCCGCGAGAGGCGTTCTCCGTGTCACAATAGAATACCTGTGTCCCGCCGCCCTCACAGCCGGCAAAGGCCGGAGCTGCACAGGCGGCGAAACTCGCCGCGATTAAGTAGCGCTTCATTTGCGTTAGCCCCCAAACCCGGCAATATTGCCTTGTTTCACCCACGCGCTGGAGCAATTGCCCCGGTAAGCCATGTTCGGCGGCCAATCATCGGGCGTCATGGAGCACGCAGCCAGACGTTCCTCATAATCGAGCTGGGCCATATAGCCACCGGCACCGTCGCCTTTGTTGGGATCTATCCAGATTATGCCAGAGTAGCCGTCCTCAGAGACGCATTCAAAAGCGGAGCCAAGAACGGAGGGAAAGGCATAGCCAAGGATCGCGGCCTCGTCTGATGGTGCCGCATAGAGCGCGATCTGGCCGTTTTCGGTGCCTTCATTGCTCAACACCCCGGCGACCTCTCGACAGTCGTAGCTGCCATGAGGCGTGGCTCCGGTGATGGGCTTGCTGGGCTGGTAGAACGGAGCGCTATCGGCGCTTGGCCCCGTCCGCATGGTATTCATTGAGACGCGACGCAACGCCAAGAGGTTGTCGATTTCCGCACTCAAGGCCGGTTGCATGCAAGAGAGGCTGCGATCCGGGGCGGTTCCACGTCCAAACAGATCCAGCCAAATCTCCGCATCAGAGGTGTCGTCAGTATCCATAGGTGTTTTCACACTGAGTACAGCGCGCCCGCCCTCATGCAGAAAAGAAAACTCATGCACATCCCACGGGAACCCGCCCGTACCCGGCGTCATGCCGAAAGGTACATCGGCGGCAAGCCGATAGATCGGACCATCCGAGATCTGAGGCGTCACGTGGAGTTCAAACACAGGATCTCCTGTTTCAGGATGCTGACTGCTGCAGACTTTGATTTCATCTGCATCCTCAGTAAGGCACAGCACCTGTGTCGCCAGAATGTCGTCGCAAAAGGCCTGTGCCACTCCGGCAGAGCTCAGTAGGCTGACCCCGAATATTGTCAAAAACGACCGCACGTTTAGTTCTCCTTTGAGGCTGGGGCGTAAAGTGCCGCTTCGTTCAGCTCCGCACGCGATCCATTCACTGTGCCGGTTGCACAAGTATATGAAGAGGCTCCACCGCCGTCCCGGATCAGGTTCATGCCTGCAATCTGTCCAGATACGTAAACTTCATAGCTCGCCCCCACGCCGCGCAGTGTGGAGGACGCCCAGTCATTCGCGGTGAGACCTGTCACATCCCCTAAAGGAACGCTGACTTCGGCGGGAAGGCCCGGCTCTTTTTCAAACGCCAATCGGGCGTCTTGCGGCGTCCAGCAAAGTTCCAGACGCCCTCCACTCGGCAAGGCGCATGATAGGGCCTGGGTTTCAGACGGCAGGCACTCCGCATGACCAACGACAGGCGCAAAGGCCAAAAGACAAAGCAACTTCGAACGCATGAGCCCGTTCACCCAGCAAAGGCAGTGCAGTCATCGGGGCTGACCGATCCTTCGGGAATCCAGCCCGCTCCCGTCTTCGTCTCAACGAACTCAAACCCACCCCATGGTTCAAAACGAAAGTACACCGTCGCGCCGCCTTGTATGGTGCCTGTCGGATAGCTGTCACGCATGCCGATGCCACTGGTCAGGGTAACCGGTGCGCCAGTGTAGCCAACACAGGAGGATTCAAACTGTGACAGCGTCGGCAAGAGGTCGACATCATCCAGCTTTCCGATCAACGAAGAGGCCAAATGGCGACCTTTGGTATTAATCTTACAGCTATAGCTGGCTTCCAGTTGTTTATGTGCGCTGACCATTCGCTGATCCCAGTCATTCAGGCTGGGAGATTTCGTCGAACACTCAGCACTAAAAACCGACTTACCCAGGGCAGAGCCAAAGCAATAACCTGCTCTGTCGAAGGCCATATTCCGCAAATACCACGCGTCCTCACACAAGGCACTTGCAGTGCCCGCAGTGCAGGTCAGGGCTGCAGTTAGAACCAGTGCTTTCATTGTATTCTCCTTAAACAGGTGCGGCGCGTGTGCCTGGCTTAGGCCAAATGGAACCGCGCGCCACATGCCTGCGGTGTTATTGTATTTGCTGAAGATAGGCGCCATCGACCCAACCTGTGGCGCAGGGCCCGGTGTAGGGCTGGCCAAGGGCTTCGGGCCGCAAGAAGCACCCCGTCAGGCCCAGTGTCGGGATGGCAACGGCGACGAAATCATTTTCACGATCAATGATATCAACGATGTCGCCGGGCTGTAGCATCCACCAGATCGGGGTTGCGGCCGAGGGGCGTGCAGCGGCATAGACTGGCAAGCCCTCGGGGTGATCAGAGGTGTCAGCCACCCGTGCCACCCCAACCGTATTTACGCGCGGAATGATCTCATCCTGGGAAAAGAACGCGGCAATCGGGCCGCGGGTATCCTGGGCGCCCCACAGTGCCTCGGGGTCGGCATAGATCGTTTCCGGCGTGCATAGTGTCTGATCGACTTGCGCGCGCCAATGCGGCGATTGCAGCCACATGCTGTACTCGCCGGTCGCTGCAAGCGTTTCCTCCATGTCGTCCCATGGCAGCGCCGCATGCAGAGTCACGGGCTCCGCCAGGTCGGTGCTCCAGAACCCGATTTCCAGCCGTACTTGATCGTCCTCGGACCAGCTGAACCACGTTGTATTCGCATCGGCGATCAGCGGCGTGTCATAGTACATTTCGCCCGACGCCAACGCGTGACGTGTCAGCATATAGCTGTGATCCTTTGCGCAGACGGTAATCTGCTCGCGAAAGTCGGCGTTGTCCGTTGCACATTGAAACAGCACCTCGCCGCCGCAAACAGGTTGCGCGTTGGCTGTGCCGGACCACCCGGTCGCAATCATCATCATGACAGCCGCTGACAGAGTTCTTGGCAGCATCATAACAGCCCTTACTGCGCCGCTTCGATCAGTTCGATGAGCGAAGACAGGTCGCTGTTTACGCTGCCCGCGTCACAGGGAATATCAGCGATCAGCGCGCCGTCTTTCAGAACATTGACCCCGCCCATTTCGGTGGCATCTGCCGCGCGTTCACCGCCCCACCAGACCTCATAGCCGTAGCCGCCGCCACCATCAAAGGTCACGGACTCGCTCATGAAATTCCCCATGCCGTTCCAGGGCGATGCGGTGATCGTGGCCATGTCCTGCAGGATCTCTTTTTCCACTGTGCCGTTGGATTTGAAGTACCCATAGGCAGCCTTGAACCCGTCTGCCCAGACTGCGTTGCAGACCTCGACACCCTGCGTGCCGCCCTTCAACGTGCAGGTGAACATTTCGGTGCCGTCAAGTTTGCAGAATTGCCCGGCTTGAAGCGCGCCTGCGCCAAACATCAGCCCAATCGAAAGGTATATCTGTTTCATATTGTGTCCTGTCACGCGGAATAGGTTGGAAATTCAGGGTGTCTCGGGTGTCTCGGGCGCTGATTTACGCAGCCAATAGGCGCTGGCGGCAGCTCCAGCCAGAGCGACAGCAATGATGAGGAGCGCCAGAACAGGCCGGAAATAGACCCAGGCAATCGCTATCGTGGTGCCACCGACAACCAGCGTAAGAGCGACGCTGATCAACGAGGTAACAGAGGCCGTGATCCATCCTAGAAAAGGCAGAATGCTGGCAATCACGTCCACCACGCCGAACAGCGCCTTGAAGCCCAAAAACAGCAGGACCATGAGACCAATGCGCAACATCCAGGTTTTGAAGGTGTTGTTGGAAACTGCTGTCTGGAACATCTCGTCCGCGGTCTTCAGTCCTTCTTCCACCAAGTAGACCTTGCGTCCATTTTGGGCAGTGTAGGGCACCAACGTGTCGCCGCGCTGTACACCGACCACGCTTGCCTTCTCGATTTCAGACGCGTGATAGCTCACCCGGATATCACCAAGCTGAGGAGCCGTGACATCCGCACCAAAAACGACCCGCCCCGCGACCAGTTTCGCCAGCTGCTCCAGCGAGAGGGCGCGCGCGACATCCTCCGCTTGCTGTGCGTTCAACCGCATTGGTGTCGAACCGCCCAGATCTGAAATCTCATCATCTACGGTAAAAGCACCAATTGTGCCCTCTGGCTGTCGGATCACTTTCGATGCGATTGGCATCGGCGGGTTCATATGCCCCTCGGGGACCCGAAACTCTGCTCCACTGGCTGGCGCATCCGTCCAATCCTGACGATAGGTGTATCGTGTGGTCTTTTCCTGCCCGCCACCTAGTTTTGTCTCCGTCTTGGTTTGCTTGTCTTCGATCCAGGCAAATTGCTCTACCTTGCGTTCAAGACGCACGGTTTGTGCAGACGCGACCACCCCCAGCGCCACATCCGCCAGCGGCACCTCAAGCGCAATCGGGCCCCTTATATGCAGAAGGCGATCTTCGTTTTGCGGATCTATTTCTGTGTGGTCGACCGAGACGACCAGGCCGGCCCCTTCGGCAAGCGCCCGAGCAGTACGCACGGCATTGCCTTCGTTCCAAAACAGAAAATATACAGCGATACCGATAAAGCTGATCCCAAGCCCGATGCCTTTGATGGCGTTTTTTAGCCGGGCGAACAGGCCAACTTGCGTTGTTTCTGTGAACTGAGACACGATTTGAGCCTTTTGAGGTTAGTGCGAATTTCGGGTCAGGTGCTTTTGCCAAAACCCAAGGTTTTGATGACTTCGGCAACATCTGCCATGCTGGGCCCAACGGCGATCGGCGCATCGGGGACGCCCAGCCAGTCGTTGATTTTCTGCGCCGTCAACAGATGGCGCCTGCTCGTCGTGTACCCATGAGACAGTGCAACACGATGCCGGTTCTGGGCAGCGCCTGTGACCACGCACAGCCGATAGGTATAGCTGGCGTGCAGCCGGTTGTTGCTGCGCTCATTGCGCCTCAGATCAACATCGGCCTGCTTCACGTTATCCAGCGTGATGGTGTCCTCGCGCGTGCCATGCAACATGGTCTTGCGCAGGGTCAGGAGGTTACCGGCGCGATCAAACACAACTTCTGTTTTGTGGTAGACCAGCCATAAAATACCCCCGCCAATGAAAACACCCCCCACAGCAACGCCCCAACCGACGGAGTAACCGGCCAAGGCTGCGCTCAGGCTGAGCCCGACGACAGCAAGAAGTATAATGCACAACACACCCGTAATGACGTTCGTTGTGCCCTTCAGGATCAGGTGATCGGGTTCATTTAGGTAGATTTTCATTTGGCGAGGCTCAGATACTCAAAATTCTTCTTAAAATGGGTACCTACCCGTTCGGTTCGGGCCAACCCGAAGCCAGGTGAACAGGTTACTCTTTAGGACCTTGATTTGCGCGCAGGCGACGTCTGTCAGGTACAAACGAGGCAGATAATTGCACCTGTCAGCGCCGACCTGCGCAGCAAACCATTGGTTACAGAAGCTCGGTCCTGCCCTTATTGGACGCAACCGTCCCTCGGGTACCCCTGCCGACGTTGGTGCCACGCTCCTGGTTGTCCGCAGCGGATGAAGGCGCACTTTGTTTTTCGGCGTCTTTGGCTTCCTGTGCAAAGGCAGGCGCGGAAAGCGTCAGCGCAAGGGCCGCAAGAATGGTCGTGAATTTCATGGTCGTTTACCTGTTTGACGTTTTGCCAGCGCTTGATAGCGACAGCCGGCGGAGGCAAACATATGGATATTTCTCCATATTGGGGTCGGGTGGGATATCTGTCTGCGCGCACCAGCGAAAGTTCTTCAGTCGTATGAAAACGGTCTGAATAGATCTTGTGCGCCAATACGTCAGCTAGAACACTGTCGGGTAAGTGAACCACCCCGGTTTTACCGAAGGCAGATGCCTCATGACCTGTGATGTGATCCCAGAAAACGCCCCCGGTTTTGACTATAGGTTTCCGCAGAGAACCCCTGGTTGGGAGAGGAGCGGAAACGCATGAACGCGCACTGGTTCATGAGCCTTGAAGATGTAGCCAAACAGTTCGAGGTTTGGCGTAGAGCCTACAATGAAGAACGCCCGCACGGGGCTATCGGGAAAAAGGCCCCGGCAGACCTGATGAAATCAGTTCACGACACCGGCCCGTGAACCTGATGGAACCGCGGAAATTCTAACAACGGCCGCGGGTCCGTTGGGTAGCACATCAAACCTGAACAGAGCGAACTTATGAGCGCGGCCTCTATATGGAGCAGGTCAGAGGCCATGCGCGTACGTCGATGTGACCGAAGCCAAATAACACATAACACCGGCCCTCACCTCTGTGAGAGCCGGCGTCATTCAAAGGCTGGACCAACTAGAGCAACCAGTTGACGGTTAGATCTTCGTCTAGCAACAGAGTGGTCTCACCCGTTGCGCCAATATAGCGATCATAGGTGACACCATCGCGCTCTTCTTGACCGTCGCCCTCCATTTCAAGGCCAATGTTCACAACATCACCCAGATCACCAGACACTGCGAGTTCATCTAGATTGGACTGCCGGATATCATACCAGCGGGTGATATTTAGCGTGTTCTCAAGGCCATTGGTGAAGTCCATGGCTTCGATACCGTCGACGCGCCTGCCCGCGAATTCAAATACATCTGCAGCCTCTGCAAAAACAACGATGTCAAAGCCTCTGCCGCCACTGAGGCGCGCATCTTCCATATCAGCGATGAGAACATCGTCGCCCGCTCCGCCGGCCAGGCGATCAACACCATTGCCACCGGATAGAACGTCATCGCCCGCCCCCCCGATGATTGCGTCGCGGCCTTCGCCACCTGACAGGCTGTCTGCGCCAGAGTCGCCCCGCAACGTGTCGTTGCCTCCTTCACCAAAAGCGACATCGGCGTAAATCAGGTCGTCACCCTCGCCGCCAAATGCGATGTCTTCGCCCTCGAAACCACGCAACGTGTCGTTGCCGGCGCCGCCGTACATCGTGTCATCACCGTCTCCGGCGTTCACAAGGTCATTGCCCTCGCCCATGTAGATAACGTCATCGCCGCCAAGCCCCTTGGCAATGTCGTCCACCTCTGTACCCAGGATAAGATCCGCGTCTCTGGTGCCGCTCTGTATTTCTCCAGTCGCTTCGAGTTCGATCACATTTTCAGGGAGCGGTTCTTCCGGACCTTCGGGTTCTGGCACAGAACCATCCGTCGCTTCGTTCAAATAACGCACATCCCGGATCAGACCCTCGAAGTTGTCTTGGAATGTATAGCCGAGTTGCATGCCCCAGCTTTCCTGAACATCGGTCAGCCCCTCCATATGCGCGCTGCCGATTTCTTCGCCGTCCAGATACATCACGGCCTGTTCATTGTGTGAATTGTAGCTGATGGCGACATTGTGCCAATCGGTGTCACTGATCGCGATGTCGGACACAAGCTCATAGTGCTCCTCATCAGCATTCCAGAAATCAAACGTGAGGAAGCCATCATCGTTCATGCGCAAGCGCATGGAGCTAATCCACATCATTAGATAGCCGCCACCATCGCTATCCATGTCTCGTTTGAGATCCAAGCTGAAGGTAATCTGGTCTTGGCTATAGAGGTGCTCTGCGGAGCGATCCAACGTGATCGTCGTGTCATTGTTCAGATGATACGCAAGGCTGCCATCCTCCAATGTTACAACCGCATCTGCCAGTCCTTCGCCGCTCAGACCCACCCCATAGGAGGAGCCATCCACGGGGCCATCGGCAGTCAGTTCCAATTCAAACAAGGTCGGCTCGTCCACGTTTGCCCGGATCTCGTTGACCGCAACCGTTCCATCCTCGCCCGTCACTGTGAGGGTTACCACATAATTGCCAGGCGCGGCATAGGTGTGGTTCACCGCCTGCCCCGAAGCTTGGGTACCGTCGCCGAAATCCCAGACATATGTTGCCCGCTCATCGGTGAAGCCTTGCGCATCCGCGGTCAGGCCCGCATCAAACGAAAAGGCAAAATCGTTGCCGCTGAACTCACCCGAGCTGACCACGGCAAGCGGGGTCAATGCGTCCGGCGTTGCGTCAAACTGCGTGGGCGATGCCCCCAGGTTCTGGCCCGCATATTCAGAATCGGGCAGAAATTGTAAATCAGATATTGAAGAATACATCCCCGAAAGCGCATCTACGAAAATGTTGCCAACATAGTTTTCCCCACCGGGGTTTGTATTCTGAGTAATCAAATTGCCCGAGATCGTGTATCCGCTCTCCAACAATTCTTCCATGTTGGCGATACGCGGCACGATATTGTTCTGGATCGCGACATCTACAGACGCAGGGGACAGCCTGATGGATGGGACCGTCACGCTTCCATAATCACGATCAAGATTCTGGATGACTGTATTGTTATTAATCTCCAAACCATGCGTTGCGCCCACAACGATGGAATTGGCCACCGCGTTGTAGACCACATTGTCTTCGACCAGAATATTGCGATAGAACATTTCCTCACCGGCCAAACCTCTGTCGACCTGTTCATTGCGCAGGAAGACCGACTGGGATCCATCTCCATCCGTGGCCATAAGGATATTACCCCGGATGATAATGTTCTCCGATGGGGAATCTGTGCCGGCGGTCCAAAACTGGATCAAATCCGCGTGGTCGCCACGGCCGGGTGCATCCTCGTGACGCCAGGGGGTCATGTCGCGGATCTCATTGCCTTCGATCAGGACATTTGTGACCTCAACGAAATCGAAGCCGTCAGAACGAAGATCATGCACATAGTTGTTTGAAACATCCAGATTATCGATTTGGGTAAACACCGCACCCCGAAAAAAACCGTCGATTTCATTGCCAACAAACGTGACATTTTCAGCACCACGCGCCGAAAACGCGATCCCGGTGCTCATACCCGCAACATTACCACCATGCGCCGCGACATCTTCGTGGTCCAGCGGATCGCCGCCCAGCTCCTCTGGGACGGGCTGCCCGGTAAACTTTGAATTCTCAACCGTGATATTGCTGGCGTCGCGCCCATCAGGCGACCAGTTGCGCACATTGAACAAGCGGGTCGTCGTGGTGGTTTCTTCGGTTGGGGTCAGTTCAAATTCCAAATCCGCAAAGTGGATGTTCTGCCCACCTGCGATTCCAACGCTCGAAAACACAGCTGGATCATCTGGGTTTGCGGAACGAATGGTGACGGTGCTGTTATATACGCCATGTGAGTTATCCAAACTCTTGGGAGAGATATCGAGATCTCCGTAATCGCCGGGTTCCAACAGAATCGTTTCACCACCTGTTGCGGAATTAAGCGCATTGGTGAGTTCTTCTGCGGAGGAGACGGTAATTGTTGCTTCATATTCCATTAGAAAGTTCCTTTGCAAACTTTTAGCCTAAGGTGTGATTTCAATGACCAAGATCTAAGGACTAGGAATAATTTCCAGCATATGACCACGGCTGTCAGGGTAATTCCCAAAAGGAAGACACTGACGTGAACGATCAAATGCCGGGACTGAACGCATAGAACGCTTCATTCCATTAAAAGCCCTGATAGAGCATAGCTTCATGGTGGGGTGGCATCGGCCATTCGCGCCACACGCCTGACTGCGTCACGAGCGATGGCGATATGAAATGGTAAATTCGCGCAGAGATATAGTCGCCCAGCGGCATTGTGCGGACGTACCCATGTGGACAAAGTCACGCTGCCGTCGCGCGATAATACCGATACACGAAAATTCAGATGCCGATCATCGAAACCGGCGATTATCTCATCACTCGTTTCTGCTTCGACGGGGAAAACGCCTAGCTTATCCGACGCCTCGGGCCCGTTGGCTGACAGGCCAAATGGTGCTGTCAGAACATTCCGCAGACCGACGAGCAAGCGAGCCCAGCCGGGAAAGCGCACAATTTCTTCCGCAGCCTTTCGCACAGGCACATGAGCGCTGACGGCATAGCTGTCCAGAAAATCCTCCCCCATAACATATTGCTCAAGCAATGAACCCATTGGTAAGGGGATCTTTTCTACGGAATGAAGTGATCGTTTCATCGGGATCTTTCGGCTTTAACAGGCCTAAGGTGACCTTGGCGATCTTTGTCGCGTGCTGCGCAAACGCCTCCAAGATCGAGATCGGTTACTCTTCCTATCCCCGCCACTAAGGCGCGTTCGGCGTCGAAGAAGACCTGTTCGTCACGTCCCGCCCCCCCCAAGAAAACCAGATTGAACTTGTCCTGCGTCCCACCGGTCTTGCGGGGCGTGAAAGACGCATCTTGTTACGCAACTCGCGCTGATTGTTCTGTGACGCGCGCAACTCGATGAGTGTGGAAGGTGTCAGAGCGAAATTCAGCTTGGCCATTCCCAGGGGCATCTGAGCCAGATGGTCATCGCGCAACGGCAGCAGGGTTTCGGTGGTGTCTCTCATGCATTCATCCAGTTCATTGCACTAAGATGACGACCGAGTTGGGGCACCTGTGACACGACAAACCCAAAAAAACATCCAAGGTACTGGCAGTATTTCGTGGCTCCAATCGTGAGCTGTATATTCGGCTCTGGACCCGTTAATTTGGTTTCCGTTCGCCGGCGATCTTGCTTCAAGCTCCCAAACTTTAGGGGGCGTGATGAGCAAATGGCCCGGCTTCGACCGTACTTTCCGAAGAACCATGGCATATTCGTGGATCGATACGCGGCGTAGAGGGGACTCTCTGCGGGAGCCTCGTTTCGCGCCTCAGTGGAGTGGACACCCCCATACTGGAGCTCCGTCAGAGCGGCTGCATCGACCGGCTTGTAGGGTTTGATAATCAACATTCCCTCACCAATTCGAGGCGAACAATACACCGGGCGTAGGAGCACCTAGAAGCAAGTGCCGCTCGATCCGTCACTTGAGCGATGCCCAAAGCACCGCCGCTAGCCAGATCCCTGCGCCGAAGCTTAAGTGAGCCATAAGGCTCTTCGCGCGTGCGAGACCCGGCTTGGGTGTACGACGTGCGGCAACGCCCGCACCTAGCGCGGGCTGCAGGATGAAGAATGGCGCAGCAACTGTGAGCGCGCCGAAGACCAATGCCGGTAGCAAGCTTGGCGTTGCCACCCATCCGGCACCCATCAACGTCAAAAACACAAGGGCGAACACGACACCGATAAGGTAGTGCAGGAACCACCCGAAGGACCTCTCGTACCGGAAAGGTGGGACTTGTGAGATCGGGCGCGGCGCCCCCTTGCCGCGAAGTCGCCAGTGGACCCACCGGCCCACAAGACCGTAGTCCAGTGGTTGAACGCCAAAGGCACGTTTCAGGATAAAAGCCACGGTATCCATGACCAATGTAGCGCCGCAGCCAATCACGAGCACATCCAAGAAAAGGCTCTGCATGGTTTTGCCTCAGTTCATAACACTCAGGTACTAGACCCCTGTTGCGTGAAAGAAGCATATGCGCTGCTGATTGGTCGATTGCCCAGTTTCACACATAAGCTATACACCAATGCATGAAACCTCGGAAATTTCACCAAGCTGAACCTATCGGGTCATTGCCTCCTTGCCAGCGTGGTATCTATGTTTGGTTACAGGTATCAGTTTATGCTTCGGTCCAGTTTCGTACACGAAGCAAAACAAAAGCCTCGTGAGGGGGCCGACTTTGACTGGTTTCATACCCTCACTGTCGCGTGCATCGGGTCGTGAACTGAGGCAATCCCGACGCTGAGAGCACCTCATAACATGCCGCCCGCGCATGGCGATGACCTGACAGGTATGAGGTACACCGCTTAGATCAGGCTGCGACGGCCGAGCTTCGAGGACCGAAATGCAACACCGGGCAAACGACGCATCGAAGGAACGTTGCCACCAATTGAGACGCCGCGCCGCACGCTAGAAATTCGGCCCTTCCATGCACCAGATCCTGTCGGCCTCCTTTTAGGACGAGCAAGCATCTCCGGATGCCCGCCACACTCACCTGCAAGGCCATTGGGTGAACTGGTCGCGCCTTGCCAGTCAGAGCCTATAAACGTTTACCAAAATGGGATAAGCAGCCCCCACAGGAATTCGTTCTGGAACTGGGTACCGCCCTCGTCCTGGCCGCAGGCGTCATCGTCTGGCTCGGCTCCACCCCCGTGACGGTTACCCTTTCCCGCCTCCTTCAGTGACCTCATCTTCTGGTCACACTATGGGCTGCAGACCTCCACCACCAACGAGCTCCGCCTATTCAACGCCATCGCTAGGAGAGAGTGTTTAGGACGAAAGGCCCGACGGCCTTTGTCTCGCCAGGCGTTCCGCGAGCCCTCGCGCCAAGGTGTCGAACACGATGCGGATACGCCGGCTCGTTTGCAGTTCCCGGTGCGTGACGAGCCAGATCGGAAACTTTAGCGTCGGGAAATCAGCGATAACCCTTTCAAGAGTCGGTTCCGCATCGGCGAGCGCTTCGGGCTGCATCGACACACCATATCCGGCCTTCAGCAATTCCCACGCCACGACACCATTCGCGCTGGACATGACAAAGCTCTCGGGGCGCACCGGTATGCCCATGTTGTGCAGCGGTGCCATCAGGCGTTCGGGGTCTGCGTTGCCGACGAAATCGAAGTCGGCAATGTCGCGCAAACTCTCTGGACGCCCCACCCGATCAAGATAGGCCGAGGTTGCAAACAGGTTGGCGCGAAAATCGCCAAGGTGCCGGGCGATCAGATCCGGCTGCTCCGGCCGGACGTGACGAATTGCGATGTCAGCGTCGCGTTCGGTCAGGTTTTTCTGCTCGCTCGATGGAAGAATACGAACACGAACCCCAGGTGCTGCCTCCCGCAGTGGCAAGAGCACACCTGGCAGTACAAATGTTGACAGCAAATCTGTACCGGTCACTGTGACTTCTCCCGTGATCTCCTGAGAGCTGCCATCGGCCACCATCGAGATCAGAGTCGCAGCTTCGCCCATGGCGCGCACATGGCCAAGAAGGTTGCGACCAGCTTCGGTCAGCTTCAAACCGCGCACACTGCGTTCGACGAGCGTCACGCCAAGCGCATCTTCCAATGCACCGATCTGTCGGCCGATTGTCGGTTGGCTCGTCTTCAGAGCCCGGGCTGCAGCACTGAATGAGCCCTTCTCGGCGGTCGCAAGAAATGCGCGCACTTGGTTCCAGTCAAAGGAGATCGCCTGCCAGTTCATACACCTGCGTATAGCAGATGAACAGTATTCGGCAATCGACCAATCGCAGATGCATGGGCACACTTACCAAATTAATCCAACCAACGACTCTGGCGCCGATCCCGGGCGAAACGCATGGAAGACAGCAAGATGTACCGCGCATTCACGAACATCCTGAGCGGGGACCCCGACAAGGCCGCCACCTTCTACCAAACACTGCTCGGCCTCGTCCGTCATTTCGATTCCGACTGGTTCGTCCTCCTGACGCACCCAGACTTTCCGGGCTTCGAATTCGGTATTCTAAGCCGAGATCATGAAACAGTGCCTGCCGTATGCCGTGCGGTTCCCTCAGGCGTCGTACTGACGTTTGTTGTCGCTGACCTCGAGGCCGTTCTCGAACGCGCAACGGCTCTCGACGCCAGGATCATTGAAACGCCGACCCTGACGCCATACGGCCAGATGCGTGTACTTTTGAATGATTTGGACGGCTCGATTGTCGATATCAGCAGTCCGCGCTGACCTCGCTCTGCACCTTTCGCGTCCTCCTTTCGACAGCGCGCGTCAACACAACCGGTATCCGATAATGCGCAGCCTCACCAAATCCGAATGGGCATTCCTGGCGATCGTGCTCGTCTACTCTTTCATTCCGGCAGTCCTGGCCCTCGTCCGGATACCCGAACTTTTGGGCGCGCCACCGCTTGTGCCACCCAATCCGCGCGCGGTCATCGCCCCGGTTCCGATCATCCTCCACATCCTGGCGAGCTCGATCTTCTGTCTTGCCGGCGCGGTGCAGTTTCTGCCGAGTTTACGGCGGGCTCGCCCCGCCTTTCACAGAAGCCTTGGCCGCATCGTGGTGGCAACCGGCTCAATCAGCGCGTTGACCGGGCTTTGGATGACTGTGTCCTACGTCTTCCCCCAAGCGCTCCAGGGTCCCCTGCTCTATTGGGCACGCGTCTTTCTGAGCCTTGCTATGTTCGCGTCCCTTGTCTGGGCGGTGATCGCGATCCGCGCCCGCAATGTCGCAGGGCACCGCGCCGCAATGCTTCGGTCCTACGCCATTGGCCAGGGGGCTTCGACACAAACGATGCTCCTCATCATAGCTATGGCACTATCCGGTGTCGAGCCACTTGGTCTCGTGCGGGATCTGATCATGATCGCGGCGTGGGGGGCCAACCTCGTGGCCGCGGAGTTCTTGATCCGCCGCGCCTCTGCGACTCGCACATTTCCTGTGGCCGTCTCGCGTCGGGCTTCGTCCCAAGCCTGACGCCCTCAGACCCAGATTACGAAGATACCGATATGCGCAAACTCGATCCTCACACGCTGCTGTCATCGCTCTGGCTGTTCATCCTGCTGAACATCATCTTTCGCGACATTCACCAGTTCGTTCTGAAATCGCACCTCGAGATGCTCCTGACCGGATACTACGACGGCACGCTGATCACAGATGAGTTGATGCTGCTTGGTGGTTTTTTGGCGCTTGTGCCGATTTCAATGGTCCTCCTGTCGCTTCTGCTTGAGCCACGCTGGCTTCGTCCGGCGACCGCTGTTGCGGTGGTGTTCACGGCCGGCCCAGCGATCCTAGCGCCGCCGACCGACCTCGACGACGTACTGCACTTCTCGGTCGCATTCTTTGCGCTGGCTGCAATTTCGTGGATCGCGTGGGCGTCACTTGGCACGGCAAACAAACAAGTTCAGTCATGACCTGCCTCGCCCCTACCGCGCCCACCATTCAAACAGGCAAAGCACCCCTCGTGATAAGACGTTTTTGCGTGATCGGCTTGGCATTCCTGGTGGGGGGTGCGGTATGCCTCTTACTCCGCTGGCTGGAGCTGCCTTCCACGGTCATGGCAGAGTTCAAAACCGGCACGCCATCAGCATCAATAACCTGGACCCTTTTGCTGGGCTACGTCCTGTTGCTGGCAATCCCGTTTGTACCAAGCGCCGAAATGGGCCTCGCCATCATGCTTGTCTTGGGATCCTCCATGGCGCTGCCGGTGTATGTAGCAACCATCCTGGGCCTGACCATCGCGTTCACCGCGGGGCGGCAGGCGCATTTGTACCAGCGCAGCAACGTCAAGGACGACTCCATGGACCCCACGCCTGCAATCGCCATTCTGCACGAGAGGTTTCGTGATCGGCCAATCCTGCGGCGGATGCTGCGATTCCGGGGGCTGTCTCTCATTGCCATGATCAATATGCCGGGCAACACGGTTGTGGGGGGCGGTGGCGGTATCGCGATGGCCGTTGGCTATAGCCGAACCCTTGCGTTCAGAGAGTTTCTCCTCTGCGCGGCGGTCGCAGTCGCGCCGGTACCAACGTTGTTTCTCATCGCCGATCAGCTCGGTCTTGAGGCCTGGCTCCGCGATTGGATGGAGCGCCTTCTTGCTCCCCCGCTTTGATCCCGTCTCATTGGCCAAACGGATACCCAAACATTCGGAACTCATGCACATGACCGTGAATACGCCAACGCTGCACCTGCTTTGTGGTAAGGTTGCTGCAGGAAAATCGACCCTTGCGGAGAGGCTCGCCGCGCAACCGGGAACGATCCGGATTTCTGAAGACGTCTGGCTCAAGACCCTCTTTGCCGATCAGATGCAGACGCTGAAGGATTACGTGCGATGCTCCGCCAAGCTACGGGACATCGTGCGGCCGCATGTCATCTCGGTGCTAGAGACGGGTGTCTCCGTCGTGCTCGACTTTCATGCAAACACGCGCGATCAGCGCAGATGGCTGAAAACCATCGCCGAGGCTGCCAGCGTACCCCACGTCCTGCATTTCCTCGACGTCTCAGACGATGTGTGCCTGTCGAGGCTGCATGCAAGAAACGCCACCGATAGTCACCCGTTCGCGGTGACCGACGAACAGTTTCGCGTCGTGACCGACCATTTCGCAGCGCCTGTTGCAGACGAAGGCTTCACCGTTCGCCACTATCTTGACGACGGCACGGGAGAAGGGTCCGAGGTGTCTTGTTAATGACGGAGACGCCGAAGAACCCTTTTCTGATCCTTGGCATGGGGGCGCTCTACGCCCGCACCGCCTTGCCGATCATCCTACTATTGGCGGTGCACGGTTTCATCAGTATCGCAGATGCTTGGTTTCTCGGCCGTTTCGTCGGGCCCGAGGCGCTTGCAGCCGTCACGCTTATCTTCCCATTCTACATGGGGGTTGCGGCCCTCTCAACACTGGTTTCGGCGGGCATGTCCAGCGTGATGGCTCGGCATCTGGGCGCAGGCGCGTTGGAAAAAGCGCGCGACCTTTTCGCTGGCGCAACCGGTTTATCCTCGGCTCTTTGCGCAGGTCTCGTGCTGCTTTTTGCCTTGTTCGGCGAAGCCGCTGTGCAAATGGCGGCCAAAGGCGACGACGACCTGGCGAGTCTTGCCATACCCTATCTGCAGATCACCGTCTCAACCGCTCTTCTTGCCTTCCTTCTTTCGCTTCACGCCAGGGCGCTGCAAAACCAAGGGCGCATCCGCTTCATGACGATGATGAGCCTGTTCGTTTCTTTGGCGAATCTCGTGTTCAACTACGTCTTTATCGTCAGTCTCGGCCTTGGGGTCGCGGGGGCTGCAATTGGAACGGCTGCCGCCCAGACCATTGGTCTGGCGATCGTCTATGTTTGGGGGCTCTCCAAAAGTACTCGCCTGCGCGTTTCCGACGCGCTCGATGGTCGTCTGTTTACAGCATGGCGTAACATCTTTGCGCTTGGCGCTTCGCAGAGCCTGGGTCTGTTGAGCGTTTCCATCGCATCAGTGGCGATCATTGCGATGGTGCAACACTTGGCCGTGAGAGATTACGCAACAACCGTCTCTGCCTACGGCATCATTACACGTTTGCAGATATTCGTGTTCGTGCCTCTTTTGGGGCTGAGCCAGGCGATGCAATCGATCACAGGAAACAATTATGGCGCAAACCTCAAGGATCGCGTGATCATAAGCCTACGTTTTGCACTTTGCTCGGCGTTTGTCTTTGCTGTGACCTTGCAAGCATGCTTGATCCATTTCAGGGAAGAGATCGGATTTGCATTCGTTTCGGATCCATCGGTCGTCGCAGAACTAAGCGCCATCCTGCCGCTTGCGTTTCTAACGTTCTTTCTCACTGGCCCATTGATTGTCATTGGCGCTCACTTCCAGGCCATCGGGGATGCGCGAACGTCACTGTTGCTCGGGCTAACCAAACCTTATCTGTTTGTGATCCCCCTGATTTTTCTACTGCCCTTGGTCACGGGCGAAGTCGGAGTTTGGCTGGCCTGGGCCGCTGGCGATCTCCTGCTCTTGGGATTGGTTGGTGTGATCCTTGTCCGACAACGCCTGCGCCCATCCACTTCCAGTATCAGTCCAACAATCTCCGAAACCAACTGATCCAGATCCGTTTATTGACACAGATGCCCTTCAGACCAAAACAATACTCTAGGAGTAACGTATGAATGTCTTTTTCTTTCCGTAGCTTCCGCGCTCACAGGTCTATCTACGTAAAGAAATAAAGGATATTTGGGCGTAGAACCGTTCCTTACACGGGCGCGCAAATTGTGGCGTGCAATGAAGCGTAAGAACATAACGAGTGGATGCGATAAAGAAACCGCGTAGATCCGAGTGTGCCGATCTTGAAGAGTTCCAGAGGGGCGCCTCGGGGTAGCGGCTTTGGCGCATCATGGAAGAAAGAGCGGGTCCCCCTCAAACTCCATGCCGTTGAACCACGACTGACATTTCAGGGCCGCCGCACGACCAATGCAACGTTGATCGCCAATGCGGTGGCGAAGTCGCCCGAGTTTTACGGCGGCATTGAGCGCGTCCGGTCGATGCTCGGCCACCGATCCAAGCGAATGTCAGAGCACTACGCACGGCATGCGATCACGGAACAAACCAACACCGAGTCCGTGCTGCTGTTACCTGGTTTTGGGAAACCCGCTGCGCAAAATGGGAAACTGCCACACAATACAAGCTGCGTCCGCGCGACCATTTGACGTGTTTTCGGGGTAGAATGGTGGGTCGTGAGAGGCTCGAACTCCCGACATCTTCGGTGTAAACGAAGCGCTCTACCAACTGAGCTAACGACCCGGTGAGCGGGGATTTAGTCAAAGCGCAGAGAAAGTGCAAGAGGGCTGCAGCGGGTTTTTTCGGAAATTGCGACACTGCCTATCGCAGCACCGTTTCCGCGCCCTTTTCGAGCACGTAGATACAGCCCTGTTCATTGGGCAGCGCCGCCATGTCCTCGTACTCAAGACCACAGATAATGCCCCGCAACACCTGCCCCCAGAGGCCGTGGGCGACCAGCACGGTGGGCGCTTCGAGCGTGCGCAGCAGGTCCAGAACCCGGGCATGCAGGCCGCCATAGCCCTCGCCCTCCGGTGCCGAGCAGAACAGGTCAAGATTGGTTTCCGCCCGCGCGTGGATCTGCGGATAGCGCTGCGCGATGTCGTGGCGGGTCAGCCCCTGAAACACACCGGCCTGCACCTCGGCCAGACGCGCATCGGTGACAAACCGCCGCCCCCCAAGCGCGATGCGCGCCGTCTGCTGGGCCCGCCGCAGCGGCGAGACAATAGCAGGTGGTTGCACCGTTTCGGCAGCAAGGACCGTGTCGATCAGTTCCGCCTGGCGGCGGGCCTGTTGCAGGCCGGCCCCTGTCAGATCCGACTCCAGCTGCCCTTGGATCCGGCCTTCGGCATTCCATTCGGTCTCACCATGGCGCAGAAACCAGATCTTGGGAAAGTCGTTCATCAAAAATCTTCCTCATCTGTCAGCCACCCTGCCCCGGTCGGCCTGCGCAGCGTGTTGCCAGCCAGCGCCACCCGTCCCAAACGGGACGACTGTATCACGCTGTGCTTGCGAGCGATCACCCGGCCCGCAGAGGCGCTATCGCGCGTGGCACTGGCACTGGCACTCAGTTTTCGGGTTCATCACCGTCTTGTCCAGTCTCTGCCGGTGACAGCAACACATAGGCGAGCGCGGCACTGGCGGTGGTGCCCTTGTCGCGGATCTCCTGCAGGATGTCCGGCAGCACCTTGGCCGCCTGCGCGCCGTCCCGCAGAATGGCCGCGCGCGCGAGCGGCGTGTCGCTGGCAACCGCCAGCACCAGCTGCGGGGCAGCCTCCGCCCCCGACGACAGGGTCAGTCCAAAATCAAGCGTATAGGCTCCGTTGCTGCCGCCCTTGAGCCGCTGCGTCAGGTTGTAGACCCCGCCGGTCGGCGTGATGAGCACCGTCCACAGCGATTGCCCGGGCTGGCTGCGCAGCCGAGCCTGCAAGGCATCTCCGCTGGCGGCCTGATGGGCAGAGAGCGACATGCTGACCGGATCTGGCCAGCGTCCCTGAAGGCTGCGGGTAAAATCGACGGCTGCGCATTGATCGGGGGACACCACCCGGTGAAGCAGAGACGGACGTGCGCCAAAGCGTTCTTCATAGGCCACCGGCAGCCCCTCGAAGCCGCCGTCGCTGGCGGCGTAGGTCTCGATCCGCCCGGCATTGCGACCGGCGGACAGGCGCGTCGACAGGCTGCACGGGCCGGTGTCGAACATGGCCAGATACCCCTCTCGGGTGTCGGTGTCGATCGCGGGCAGCTCGCCCTCTGCCGCCGGAAGGTCGGAGGCGGACTGCGCTGCAAGCTCTGCTCCGGCACCTCCCGGTATCCAGCCTGCCTGCCAGCCGTACCAGCCCCCGCCGCCCGCCAGGGCGAGACAGGCCAGCAGCCCCCACAGAAGCCCGCCGCTGCCGCGCGTTTCGCGCACCGGTTGCGGCGGCGGCGCTGCGGGCTGGGCGGGCGGGAAACTGGGGATATGCGCCGGGCGGGCCGTGTTGGGCACCTGAAGGTTCGCCAGCGAGGGTTGCGGCGGCAACGACAGTGGCGAGGCAGAGCCGCGACTGCCCTGGGTGACCTCATGCGGGGCAAACCCGTCCTGATAGTAATGCACCGGCAGCGCAGCCGGGTTGTCCAGCAGATGCAGCACGTCGCGCATGGTGCCGGGCCGGTGGGTCGGATCCGGCTCCAGCATATGCGACAGCAAGGGGCGGAACTCTGCCGGGACCTGACTCAGGTCGGGAATGGAGCGCCGCGCCTCCACGGCCTCGACGATGGAGCCGCCCATGTCGAGCGGCTTGCCGCGCAGGGCCGCCGCCATCAGCAGGGCCAGCCCGTAGATGTCGACCGCCGGCCCCATTTCGCCGCCAAAATGGCCAAGCTGTTCCGGGGCGACATATTTGAACTTGCCCGCAAACTGACCGGCGATGGTGCCTTCGGCAATGGTCTGCGATTTGGCGATGCCGAAATCGATCAGCCGCGCCTCGCTGATGATGCCGCTGGCCAGCATCACATTGTCCGGCGACAGGTCGCGGTGGACCACGCCCTTGGCATGGGCCTTGGCCAGCCCCTTGGCCAGCCGTGTCAGCAGGGTACGACCGGCATCGACCGGCAAGGCGCCGTACTGGCGGATGTGATCCGACAGCGGGATGCCGTCGATGAACTCCATCACCAGGAAATAGCGGTCCAGGTCCCGGTCATGCACGTAGTTGTAGTACCGCACGATGGCATCATCATGCAGCAGCCGCAGGGTGCGCGCCTCGCGCCGGAACATGTCGCTGGCCTGCGCATCCCGGATCAGGTCCGGGCGGATGGCCTTGATCGCCACCGGGTCCTCGGTGCCGACCTCGACACCGCGATAGACCTCGCCCATGCCGCCACTCTTGAGGGCGGTTTGAATGCGGTAGTTGTTGTTGATGACCGTGCCTGCCGCGAGTTCGGTCTGGGCGCCACCGGTCGGGGCTGCGGGGGCCGGGGTTGCTTGGGCCGGGGTCGCGTGCGAGGGGGCCGCAGGGGCGGCGTCAGCTGCGGAGGGGGCAATTTCCGTCGGCGCGGAGGAGTGTTGCTCCGCCTCCGCCGCAGGTTGCTGATCGGGCAGCGGACCGGGTCGCGCCGAGCCCTCACGCGGGCGCTTCAGCGCCTCTTCGGGAGAGATCAGTCTGGTGCGGTCTTCATCCGCGTCAGACGCCTGCCGTTCTGCGCCTCGGCGCGGGCTTTCCGACTCAGTCATGCGAGATCATCCAAGATATCGTCCTCACTGGCGCGCGCCCCGTCAAAGGGCGGCGCGCATCTGACAGCCACCACCGTCACATTGTCCCGTGCCCCCCGGTCCAGGGTTTCGCGGATCAGCGCATCACAGGCCTGCTGCGGCGGCAAATTGCCCAGACAGGCTGCAATTTCATGGTCTTGCAAATGTTCGGTCAGACCGTCCGAGCACAAGAGCAGCACGTCACCCTGCTCTAGAGTGCCCTGCACCTGATCGCAAGCCACCGCGGCGTCCACTCCGATGGCACGGGTGATCACATTTTTGCGTGGCCAGGTGTCCGCCTCCGCCTGGGTGATGGTGCCGGCTGCCAGCAATGCGTTTACCTCCGTGTGATCCCGGGTCTGCTGTACCAGTTGACCCTTTCGAAAGAGATAAACCCGGCTGTCACCAGCCCAGAGGCAGGCAAAGGTCGGACCATGCGCCAGCACCGCCACTACGGTGGCGCCCACGGTGCTGCCGCCCAGCTCGCCACTGCGGGTGCGGATCAGGTCGTTGGCCCGTTGCAACCGCTCCAGGCTGCGGGCCAGCAGGTCTTCGGTCGAGACCGCACAACCCACCGTATCAAGCTGCGCAACGATGGTCTGGCTGGCAAAATCCCCGGCCGCATGGCCGCCCATGCCATCCGCCACCACCCACAGCCCGAGGTCCGGCCGCGCCAGCAACGCATCCTCGTTGATCTGGCGCCGGCAGCCCACATCGGTGGCCTGTCCGGTCTCGAACCCAAGGGCCATGTCTCCCTCCATCACGCCTCCTCCCCGGTCGCAAGCCCGGTCACAAGCGGCGTGCCGGCCAGCAGCCAGTGCAGCGCCGCGGTGCTGGGCAGGCCCGCACAGCCGAGCCAGATCGCGGCCCGGGTCTCGGTCGCCGGCGACCACCAGTAGCTGCGGGTCAGCAGCGCCCGCTCCGCATCCGCCCCGCGCGCCGCATCCAGCAGCGCCGCCAGATCACCGTTGGGCTGATGCGCCCAGAGCGTATCGCCGATCCGGGCCTCGGCCTCGTCCTCGCGCGGCAATTGCAGCTGCAACCCGTCCAGCAGCGCGGCACCGCCCTGCCCGGGCTGCATGGCGGAGAAATGCGCCGTCAGCGCCGCATAGGGGGCCTGATCGCCATCGCGCACCGGCGCCGGAACCGCCGCCCCCTGCGCGATCAGCACCAGCGGGTAGCGCCGCCCACCCCGGTCACGAGAACAGCGCATCACCCCCATCAGGCTGCGGCCCAGCACCCCGCGCCCGATCCAGAACCGCAGATCCTGTGCCTGCTGCCAGAAGGTCGGCCAGGCCTGCCCCTGCTGGTCGCGGATGTCGGACAGCGCCCGGTCAAGCCAGGTCTCCAGATGGCCGCCGACCGCAGGGTCCACATTGGCGCGCAGGAAATCTCCATAGCCCGGATGTTTCCCAAAGAGGCCGATCTCTGCTGTCATCACCGTTACTCCAGCGTCACCGGGCAGGCGAAATCCGCCAGCTCCGGCATCAGGAAGGGCACCGTGGTGCTGTCGAACTCGATCCGGTAGTTGATCGAGCGGCCGCCGATCTCGTGGCGCACATCCACCACGTTGCCGGTCACCCGGGCGCGTCCACGCCGCAGGAAGCTGACAATGTCCCAGCGCCCCTCGGCAAAGCTGAGCGTCGACTGGCGCTGCCGTTTCTCGGGGAACAGCTGCACCGACACGCCCGAGGACTGCCCGGGCCAGGACAGGGCCGCCGGGCTGCTGCCCGGTTGCGTGCGCACAGAAGCGCCATTGACCGACAGCACCGCCAATTCGACCGAGGGGGAGGAATCGGTGTGGATCACCGACATGCCCACCTCCGGTTCCGGCGCGCCGGTGGCAAAGAACGCCAGCTGGATCGCCTGGGCATTGTCGAACTGGCGCAGGGCCTGCGGCGACAGGCGCTGGCCGATGGCGCTGCCCGGCGCCGGGCGCAGCCCTTCCGGGGTGCGGATCACATGCGGTTGCAGGTAGGAGCTGTAATAGCGATCCATCCGCCCGCCGGGACCGAAGAACTGGCCAAACACCGCGGGCGACACATGCCGCCCGCCCCCAAAGGGATAGAGCGGCGCGATGAAGTCGCGGCAGAACTGGCTGACATCATCGTTGAGCGCCCGGTTCAGCTGCGCCATGGAGGCATCCTGCGCCTCGGAGCGGAACTCGGTTTCCGCCTCGTTCAGCAGCCGCGCCAGCGGTTCGGGCAGCGCGGTGTTGTTCATGGTCAGCGCCAGCAGCGTCTCGTTCAGCATCACCTCATCCGCCGGGGTCGGCGCCACGGCGGCCTGCCGGCGGTTTTCCCGCAGATCCCCCAGCGAGGCGAGCACGATGTCGATCGGCCGCTGTCCCGGCTCTCCGTTCAGCAGGCTGTGCCACTGGGCAAAATCGTTGGAAATCCGCTCCACCTGGCGCCGTTGCAGATCCTCGCCATGGGCCTGGCCCGCGGCCCCGGCCTGGGTCTGCACCTTGCTGCTGTTGCGGAAACTGTCCATCGCGACCCGCTGGAACACGCCGGACTGGCTGTAGATCCGGCTGAACACCGCATCGCCCATATTGGCGCTGAGATCGCCGCCGGAGGCCGCCACAGCCGCCGGGTCGAGGTTTTCGAGCTGATCGTAGAGCCGCACCAGACGGGTCTCGGCCTCGATCGCCTGCACGAGGTTCAAAAGCGGCGAAGCCACCGGCGAGGCCGCTGCCGCCAGGGCCGCGTATTGCGGCGGATCCTCGGACATGTCCGAAAGCGCGATGCGCGACAGCATCTCCTTCCAGGCGGCGGTGAACTCCAGCCGGTACATCCGGTGCAATTCGCCCTCCAGCCCGGCAAGCTGGGTGTCATAGCTGACCCGCGTCGCGGCCTCGCCCAGCACCCATTGATCCTCGCGCAGGCGGCTGCGGGCCGATGTCAGCTCTTCCAGGAAGAACCCCCAGTAGCCTTCGAAGGTGTAAAGCGCCGGCACCCCGACGGAGGCCAGCGGCGTGCCATCGGTCGTCTCCAGCACCTGATCCACCTGCCCGGACAGACGTTCGGCCAGGTTGAAATCGGCAATGCCGGAGGTCGCCGCACGTTCCTTGATCGAGGCATAGGCCTGATCCGCCAGCGGCAGGTTGACGATCACCTCGCGCGCCTTGCGCAGGATTTCCGGGTCGATCCCGATTTCCGGCCGCCGGTCGCCGTCCATTTCCAGCATCGCGGTCAGATGCGCCTTCAGCTGAGCGCGCTCGTCGAACTGGCCGGTGGCGTTGAACTGGCCGCGCCAGAGGGTCTCGAAATAGCTGACCACGGCCGCATCATTGGCGGCGTGATCCCCCTGCCCCTCGCCGCCGAGCAGCAGATAGACCTTGAGCGCGCGATAGACCTCGGCGGTCTCCTCATCCGCGATCAACTGCGGGATGGCGTTTTCCATGTGCAGGATCAGGCGCGGGCGCAGCATCCGCTCCAGCCCGTCGGAATAGGCCCGGCGGGTGGCGCCCGCCAGTTCCTGATACCGCGACAGGCCCAGCCCTTCCCAAAAGCCGGGCTCCTGCGTATCGCCGTACCCGGTGGTCATGTCGCGCAGGTCCTGCAGATAGGGCATCACCACCGACGGGTCGCTGTCATTGATCACCGAGCGCGACAGCTCATTGCGCGCCGCGTCAAAGAAGGCCACCGCATCCTGTTCCGCGCTCCGGGTCAGGGTCGCGTTCTGCCAGTAGCTGTAGCCAAAGGCGCTGACGGAACCGAGCGTCGCCAGCACGATGGAGATCAGCGCCGCACTGCGCAGCACCGCCGTGCGCCGCATCGCGACCCGGTCATAGCCGACCCAGTCGCGTTCCTCAAAGATCACCTTCTTGATCAGATCATGCAGGAAGAACGACTTGCCCTTGCCCGACATGAAGGCGGGCTGGAACATGCCGGAACTGTCACTGTTGCGGGACATCTCGCCCAGCACCTGATCGACCGGCGTGCCCTCCTGGGTGCCGGAGGTGAAATAGAACCCGCGCAGGATCGCATTGGTCTTGTAGCGGGTCGGTTCGAACACCACCCGCAGGAACTCGCAGATGTTGTCGCGCAGCATGCCCATCTGCCCCGGCAGGCCAAAGATCGCGATGCGGCTGGCCCCGTCCGGTTCCTCGTTCATGCGGTCGATGACCTCGTCCGACAGCCGGCTCAGCAGCTGGTCATATTCCGTCCCCGCCTGTTTGTAGGTCTCAAGCTGGCGGTCCTTTGTCTGGAAGGTCACCCCCCAGGCGGCCTTGCGCCGGCTCTGGCTGAAGCTGGAGAAATACTCGCGGAAGCCCGCAACCAGATCGGCCTTGGTGAACAGCACATAGACCGGAAAGTCGATGCGCAAGACCTCGTGGATCTCTGCCAGCCGCGCCCGCACGGTGGCGGCGTGGGCGGCGATGCTCTCGCTGGAGCCTCCCATCATGTCCTCGATCGAGAACGCAAGGATCACGCCGTTCACCGGCTGGTCCGGGCGGCCCTTTTTCAGCAGGCCGAGGAAGGCGTCCCAGCTGGCCTTGTCCGCCGCCGCATCGCTGTCGTGCATGGTGTAGCGCCCGGCAGTGTCGATCAGCACCGCATCCTCGGCAAACCAGAAATCGCAGTTGCGGGTGCCGCCAAAGCCCTGCGCCTTGTCCGGCAGCGCCTCCTGCCCCGGAAACTCGATCCCGGCATTGGTGAGCGCGGTGGTCTTGCCCGCCGCCGGCGGGCCGATGATGACATACCACGGCAGATCATAGAGATAGTTCTTGCCGCCCGCTTTCTTCAGCTTGGCAAGCGCCTCCTGCATGCGTTCCGCCAGCACCGAAGCATCGCCCACCGGTTCGTGCAGCAGGCTGTCTTCCAGCTCCTGCGCGCGCCGGCGACGGCGGCGCCAGCGCAGCCCGTAGACCAGACCCAGAATGCCCAGGAACAGGCCGATCAGCGTCAGCCGGAACCAGATCGTCGCCGCCAGGGCAAAGCCGGTCATCGGCAGGCCGAACCAGATCGCGGCCACCAGCGCCACCACGCCCAGAATGGCAAAGACCACCCGCGCCCAGGGCTTTTTCATCCAGCGGAACATCCGGCTAAACAGATTGATGAGCCCGTACATGTCAGTTCTCTCTCGGGATCAGGATTTCGACACGCCGGTTGCGGGCGCGTCCTTCGCGGGTGGTATTGTCGGCGATCGGATCGACCGCGCCCTTGCCCTCGACCGAAATCCGGTCGGGGTTGGCCAGATCCTGCGCCAGCAGGTCGGCGACGGTCTGGGCGCGCGCTTCGGACAGCTGCTCGTTGGTCTTGAACCGGCCCCGCCCGGACATCGGCACGCTGTCGGTGTGGCCGACGACCCGCACCGGGCCGCGTTCTTCGTCCAGCGCCCGGGCCGCCGCGCCCACCAGCGCCGAGATGTCGCTGGTCAGCTCTTCGGACCCGGAGCGGAACCGCAGCGCCTCGCTGACCCGGATCAGCACCCAGTCATTGGTGCGGTCCAGCTCGATCTGGCCGGTTTCCAGCTCGTCCTGCAGGGCGCCGGTGAGGCGCTCCATCTGGGTGCTCGGGGGCGGCTCGTAGGGGCGCACCACCGGCTGGGTGCGTTCGATGGCAATGCTGGGCTGACCGCGATGCAGCGCCAGGATGCCGTCCCGGACCTGCGTGCTCTGCTGTGTCAGCACCGTCGACAGGGTGGCAAACATGCCCGTCACCATCACCGCCCCGAGGCTGAGCACGATCCACAGCGGCAGCTTGCCCTGGTTGCGGCGCCCGCCCATCGGCACCGCGCTCCAGCGCGGCGAGATGTCATCGTCGGGGCGGGGCTGGACCCGGCGCAGGGTCTCGTAGATCGCGGTGCGGATACGGGCGCAGTCCACCGCCCCGTTGGGCATGGCGCGATATTGGCCCTCGAACCCCAGCGACAGGCAGGTGAGCATCAGCTCCAGCAGGTGAAACCGCTGGCCGGGGGCGCGCATGGCCTCGTCCATCTTCTGAAAGAATCCCACGCCCGAGGATCGGTCGCCAAAGAACCGCGCCGCCATGGAATATTCCTGCCACATGCCCCGGTTGGCGCCGGGCAGGTTCTGCACGATGTCATCCGCCGTGGCCGATAGCGCGTATTTGGCATCCATCACGTCCTGCGCCGGCAGGCCCGCGTCCTGGGCGCGGCGTTCGAACCCGTCGATTTCGCGGGTGACATGGTCGATCAGCGGTCCGGCCTGCATTTCGACCAGCCCGGTGCGCAGCCGACCGAGCAGCACCAGCAAATCCGCGGCGGCCGCAATCAGCGGGTTGGAGGACTGCCCCGCGCCGCTGCCACGCGCCTTCAACGCATCGGCAAGCGCGATCCGGGGCTGTTGCTGGGCGGCCTGCGGCTGGGGCGCCTGACCGATCTCGGGAAAGATGCCATTGCCTGCCGCCTGACCGGTGCCGGGGGCGTAATAGGGCTGCTGCACCGGGGGTCGCGGCTGAGCGGGCGGCGGTGTCGGGGCCGCCGGGGAGGGTTGCGGCGCTAGGGGGCCGCGATGCCAGGTATCATCGGCCGGCGGCTGCGCCGCAGGAGCATACCCTCCGCCCGGCGGCTGCGGGGGCACCGGCTGGCCAAACACGGTTTTCTCCGGCGGCTGGGGCGCGCCCGGCTGCGGCGGAGAGACCGGGGAAATCGGCTGGCCAAAGACTGTCTTGTCGTCATCATCCGACATCAGGCACCCTCCGGCACGGCCCAGCATTCCAGTTTCATGTCAGGCCAGTTGCCGGCAAAATGCATGCCGATCGCCGGCGCGGTAGAGAACTCCCGCCACAGCTCGGTGGATTTGTCCAACAGGAAATAGACGCTGGTCGACACCACCCGGATCTGGCGCGGCGGATTGGGCAGATGCACCAGGCCGATGCCCGGCAGGTTGTTGCTGACGATCTGCTTCATCGCGGTGGAGGGGCCCACCTTGCACAGCCGCGGGAACTCCTGCTGGACCTGCGTCAGGGGCAACCCCGAGGACACTTCGATCACGAATGTCGCCTTGGCAAAGAGGCTGCGATCGTTGACCAGCGCGGCATAGGAATTGGCGCGCACCTCGTTGAGCGGCAGCCGCACCGCCCGGCCCACGTCCCGCGCCAGCAATTGCTGGATGTCCTGCACCAGCGCGGTAAAGGCATCGCGGCTGGCGTGGTGATCGTAGCGCGCATAGTCCGGCGCCTTGCGCGCGCCATTGTCAAAGGTCGACAATTCGCCCGCCAGCGCCAGCAGCTTTTCATAAAGACGTTCGGGATGCAGATTGGCCAGCCCCTGCAAATGCCGCAGCACCGGCAGTTCCCGGTTCAGCACCATCAGCATCAGATAGTCGGTGGCCTGCATGCCGCCGCCGGAACTGGGATCGGAGGCAAAGCGCGCCAGCGTGTCCAGCTTGGCCTCCATCCAGCCGATAACCCGGCTCAGGTAGCCCTCATAGGCGGGATGCACCCGGGTCACCAGCCCCACCGGCGGCACAGTCTCGTCGAGGGTGACGATGCCGTCGCGCATCTCGATGATCCGCCCCAGCCGGATGTTCTGATAGCCGGGGCGCGGCGTCTTGCGCAGCACCAGCTCCAGCCGCGGCTGGGCGATTTCCACCAGATGTTCCGAGCGGCTGGCAGAGGCATTGTTGACCACCGTTTCCGCATCCAGCACATAGCGCGTCGCCGCATCGGCCGCCGCGGGCGACACATCGAGACCGCTGACACTGGCGTCGGGCAGCGTCAGCCACACTTCCAGCCCCTGCGCCTCGTCCTCGGGCACGGCCACCGGCACCGGCAGCGGCACCGACCCCGGCGCATCAAAGGCCATGCCGTCGGGCATGATCCCCGCCACCGCGCGCAATCCGATCTTGCCCTGCTGCGCCAGGTCGCGATCAAACCGCAGCTCGCTCACCCCCCAGGGATAAGGCGAAATGGTCGCGGTCCGCTCGCGCAGCTGGTGCTCCAGATACCGGTCCGCCTGCTGAAGATGATGTGGCTGCAGAAAGAGACCTTCTTTCCACGCGACTTTGCTGAAATTCGACATATGCTGTTCAATCGCTTCTGTAGTACAAGGACCGCAGCCCCTTGTGGAAACGATACAACCTTTAAGGCCTCCCTCCCTGCGGTCAACACGTTGTGGTGGATTATTCTAGAACTGAAGCCGCACCTGCGCTGTCAGGCCCCAGCTGTCCAGCTTATCGCTGAACCGGCTGTCGAGGCGGACCGATGTATCGAGCTGACGGGCGGGCAAGGCGCTGCCGGCCTGAAGGATCTTGGTAAAGTTCATCCCCACGCTCAATTCCCCATAGGTGCCCAGGTTGCTGCTGGTGCTGCTCAGGACCTCGCCGTTTCGTTCTCCGGTGTCGCTGTCATAGAGGTAGAAGTTCGACACCGCCGGCGAACCGAAATCGTGATAGACCGTCGCCGTGGCGAAATAGTTGAAGGCCGCGGTGCCGGAGGGGGCGATCTTGGTCTTGGCGATGGTCAGCCCGGCAAACCCGACGCGGCTTTCGATCTCCTCGATTTCCAGCTCGCCATTCTCGAAGAACAGCGTGTCGGTCTCGATATTGGCCAGCGAGAAGCCCAGCGTCGGCACGATGCGCAGATCCTTGGCCTCGTTGATCGGGATCGACAGACCGGCAGAGCCGCCAATGGTCACGCCGGTGCTGTCATAGGACTGGTCCCGGACGCCAAAGCTGAGGTCTTCGAGGGTCAGGGTCGGATCATCGCTGAGGGTGCGCACCGCATCCAGCGCCGCCCCGTTCACCGTGTTGTCGAGATCGAACCCGGTCTTGTCGGTGCGCACCTGCAAGTCCGCAAACAACACCCGCCCGCTGTCGGCAAAGCTGCGCGATGCCGCGATATAGGCGCTGCCGTAGGTCTGGGTAAAGCTGGTGCGGTTGGTGCTGGTCAGGATGTCGGTGTTCACTTCGCCGGTGCTGGCATCGAAGAAGTAGACCGGCTGGTTGGTGCTGCCACCGTTGTAGCCCAGGATGCCGCCAAAGCTCAGATCCCAGCCGTTGAAGGCGCCGCCGAAGCAGGAGTAATCCGCACCGATCTGCAAGCCGTGGTAATCCGCCGACAGTTCGCTTTCATAGGTGCCCAACGCGGTTTCCGACGACCCCGACGCGGTTGCCGTACCGCCGGTGGCCCGGCTCCAGGTGCCGAACCCGCAAGGTTCGTCCCCCGGCACCGCAAGCCCGGTGACAAAGGGGCTGGTGGGGCGGTTCACAACGCTGCCGATCAGCGATTGCGTCAGGGCCAGCCCCGTGGCCAACCCGCCGATCGCCGGGTTGGCGCCGCTCTGAAGCTGATAGGACCCGGTGTCGGTATTGTTCACCAGCGCAAACACCGCCGCACCGGAATTGGGCAGGCCGTTCACCGTCACACTGTCCAGCGACCCGCTGCCATAGGTCAGCACATCGACACTGCCGAGCAGGTCGTTCGGATCATCATCCGACAGGTTCAGGTTAAAGGTGGCATGGCCCGAAACCGCCCCCGCAACCGCGATCTGGTCTCCGGTCAGCTCCTCGCCCTCCAGAACGATGTCGACCTCGAAGGTGCCGTTCAGGACCGCATCGCCGGTCACCGTGAACACATCATCGCTGTCGCCATCCGCCAGATCGATGAGCGCGCCGGTTTCATGGGTCAGGTTGCCGGCCCCGGTGACGCTGCCATCGGCAAAGATGGTGCCGCTGTTGACCACCGCCGATGTGACGCTGGCCCCGTCGTTGAGCCCCAGCGTGGAGGCGTTGTTCAGGGTGCCCGAGGTCAGCGCACCGCCGCTGGCGACCTGCAACACTGCATCCGAGACGGCCATTTCCGCAGACCAGATCGGCGTGCCCTCGGCGCTGTCGCTGCCGGTATTGTTGAACACGCCATGGGCAAGGCTTCCGCTCACCGTCAGCGTGCCGGTGTTGCTGAACTGACCGCCCACCTCGGCGGTTCCATCCACGGTCAGGGTGCCGGTATTGGACAGCCCGCCGCTGATGTCGCCCGCCAGCGCCATAACGCCGGCGTTGCTGACGTCGCCACCAACACTGCCGTCCAGATCCAGCGTCGCGCCCGACGCGTTGGTGATCGTGCCGGTCACTGTGCCGCCCGCGACAACCTCGACGCTGCCGGCATTGCTGAGGTCCAGCCCCAACCCGCCGCCGCTGCCGACGCTCAGGCTGGCGGAGGCGGCATTGACGAAACTGCCGGTGCCGGACCCGTTAAGGCTGGCCCCGGAGATGACAAAGCTCCCCGCGTTGGCAACGGAGGCATCCGCCGCCAGGACCGTCGTGCCGCCATCGACGACAAAATCCTCGGAACTGTCGTGGGTGATCCCCGCCAGCCCGCTCAGATCCCCGGAGATGGTCACCGCAGCGCTGTCCGCGGTGCTCAGGGTGCCGCTGAGGCTGCCGCTCAGGCTTGCCGTCGCGCTGCCCTGGTTCACCAGATCGCCGCCGATGGACCCGGTCGAGACCAGAGAGGCGGTATTGGTCAGCGCCCCGCCGATGCTGCCGCTTGTCTCCAGAGATCCGCCGCTCAGCGTCACCGCGCCGCCAATGGAGCCGCTGCTGCTCACCGTGCCACCGGTTATGGCCACGTCACCGCTGATGGCGCCGCTGTTGTCGACGCTGCCGGCAGAGGTCGTCAGCGCGCCAAGCGTTCCTCCTGCGGCAATTGTCACCGCGCCACTGTTGGTCAGCTCCGCAACCGTTCCGCCGCTGATCGCGACGGTGCCCGCGCTGGTCACCTCATCGGCGCTGCCGCTGGTCTCCAGCGTCGCGCCCGCGGCCACCCTGACCGCGCCTTGCAGGTCGCCGCCATCGTTGCTCACGCTGCCGCCGGTGATGGTGGTGGTGCCGGTGACATCGCCGGTGTTGGTAAAGCTGCCGGTGGTCTGCGTCACCGTCCCCACCTCGCCCGCGTTCGACCCCGTGCCCGCATTGCTCAGGCTTGCGACGCTGGCGCTCGCGGACACCGACACCGTGCCGCTGGCGCTGTTGTCGAGATCATCCACCGATCCGCCCGTGACCGAGGTGCTGCCCGCATTGCTGACCATGCCGGCGGTGCCGCTGGTCACCAGCGTTGCCCCATCCGCCACGGTGACATCGCCCTGCAAGCTGCCACCGTCATTGGTGACAGTGCCGCCCGACACCGTGGTGGTGCCAGTCACATCCCCGCTGGTGGTGAAGCTGCCGCCGGTGTTGGTCAGGCTGCCAATGGCGCCCGCGCTGGTGCCGCTGCCCGCATTGGTCACGGTGGCGACAGTCGCGCCGGAGGCAATCTCCAGCGTGCCCTCGGTGCCATTCTCCAGCTCCGACACATTGCCATCGGTCACATGGGTGGTGCCGTGGTTGGTCACGGTCCCGGCGGTACCGCTGGTGGTGAAGGTGGTGTCGGAGGACACGGTCACCGCGCCGACCACTACACCGCTGTTGGTGATCGTATTGGCACCCGCGCCCGAGATGGTGCCCTGAATGGTGCCGCTGTTGGTCAGCGTCCCGCTCCCCACAACCGTGACATCGCCGCCGATCACACCACCGTCGTTGTCCAGTTGCGAACTTCCGGTCAGGCTGGCTGTGCCGGTGATAGTGCCCGTGTTGGTGATCACCCCGCTGCCGCTCGTGGTCAGGCTGCCGATGGTGCCTGCGCTTGTTACCGTGCTGCCCCCTGTGTTCGCAACCGTCGACACGGAGGCATCCGCACCGACCACCAGCGTAGCTCCGCCGTTGTTGTCAATGCTCCCCACGGTGCCATCCGAAATGCTGGCGCTGCCGCCGCTGTTGCTCAGCTCCGTCACGGAGCCGTCGGACATCGACATGGTGGCGCTGTTGACCACCTCATCCACGGTTCCGCCCGATACGGTCAGCGTGGCACTGCCGATATTGCGGACCTGGGTTACAGTACCGCCGGATAGGGTGGCCTCGCCGTCATTGTCCAGATCGCCGACCGTGCCGCCAGAGACCGTCACGTCGCCGCCCGAGAGGTTGTCCAGATCCGCAACAGTGCCGCCCGAGACAGTCACGTCACCGCTGTTGTCCACCGAGCCGGCCGTGCCGCTGGTCGCAAGCGCACCGCCGGAGGCCACCGTCACGTCGCCCTGCAAATCGCCGTCGCCGTCATTGGTCAGCGTGCCGCCCGAGACAGTGGTGGAGCCAGTCACATCGCCACTGTTGGTGAAGCTGCCCGCCGTCTGCGTCAGCGTGCCCACCTCGCCCGCGTTGGAGCCCGTGCCTGCCGTCGACAGCGCCGTCACCGCGCCGCCCGACTGCACCGTCACATCGCCGCCCGACGCATTGTCCAGATCCGCCACCGTGCCGCCGGAGACCGTGACGTCGCCGCCCGACAGGTTGTCCAGATCCGCAACAGTGCCGCCCGAGACGGTCACATCGCCGCTGTTGTCCACCGACCCCGCCGTGCCGCTGGTCGCAAGTGTGCCGCCCGAGGCCACCGTCACGTCGCCCACCAGGTCGCCGTTGGTGTCATTGGTCAGCGTGCCGCCCGACACCGTGGTGGTGCCGGTCACATCGCCGCTGTTGGTAAAGCTGCCCGCCGTCTGCGTCAGCGATCCCACCGTGCCAGCGTTCGAGACCGTGCCGGCCGTCGACAGCGCCGTCACCGTGCCGCCGGACTGCACCGTCACATCGCCGCCCGCCGCATTGTCCAGATCCGCCACCGTGCCACCGGACACCGTGACGTCGCCGCCCGAGAGGTTGTCCAAATCCGCGACAGTGCCGCCCGAGACGGTCACATCGCCGCTGTTGTCCACCGACCCCGCCGTGCCGCTGGTCGTCAGCGCACCGCCCGAGGCCACCGTCACATCGCCCGTCAGCGTGCCGGTGTTGGTCGTCGTGCCCGCCTGCACCGCCGTCGTGCCGCTGACCGTGCCCGCGTTGGTAAAGCTGCCCGAGCTTTCCACATCATCCACGATCACCCCGCCCGAGAGGTTCTCCAGCACCGCATCCGCCGCATTGCTCAGCGTGCCATGGGTGGTGTCGATGGTGCCCGCATTGCGGATCTCGCCATAGGCGTCATTGCTCAGTTGTGCCACGTTCAGCACCGACCCCGCCCCCAGCGTGATCTCCGCCGCAGACCCCAGGCTGCCCGCGTTCACAATCTCCGTGCCGCTGCCCGAGACCGTGTCATCGGCGCCGATCTCAAACAGGCCCCCCGCCACATTGTCAAAACTGTCGCCGCTGCCATTGCCCAGGGTCAGCGTGTCGCTGCCGCCCGCCGCCGTCGAGATGGTGCCGGCGTTGCTCAGCCCGTCGCCATCATTGTTGGTATCCGCATTCAGCACCCCGGAGCCGGTAAAGCTGATCTCGCCCCCGGCCGCATTGGTGATCGCGCCCAGGTCCTGCACCACGCCGCCGTCGCCCACGGTGATCAGCCCGCTGTTGGTCAGCGTGTTGCTGGTGCCGCTCAGGGTCGCGTTGGCCCCCAGCGTCAGCTCGCCATCCGCCTGGTTGTCGACCGCCGAGGCCGCCAGCGTGCCGCCCGCGCCGATCTCCACCTCGCCCGCATTGGTCAGCGTGCCCACATCCGTCAGGCTCACCCCGGCAGAGACCGTCACCGCGCCGCCGTCATCCACGGTCACCGCATTGCCATTCGCATCCACATTGCCGCTGATCGTCGCCTCCGAGCCCGCCGCCGCCGTCAGGCTGCCGCTCAGATCCGTGTCCAGCGTCAGGTCGCCCTCGTTGGTCACATTGCCCACCAGCGTCACCCCGGCCGTCACCGAGGAACTGCCCGTCAGCGTGATCTCATCCGCCGTCACCGTCAGGCCACCGTTGCTGCCATTCAGCGTGCCGCTGTTGGTCAGTTCGTGGCCGCTGGTCAACCCCAGCGCCACCGACCCGCCCGAGGTCGCGACAATGGTGCCCGCGTTCTGCACATCGCCGTCCACAGTGGTGTCCGATTCCAGCTCCAGCCGCGCGGTGCCATCCGACAGGATCACATCATCGCCAAAGCTGCCGCCGCTGTTGACCACCGTGGCGCCATTGGTGCCGCCGGTGATCGTGGTGCTGCCGCTGATGCTGCCGCTGTTGCTCAGACTGCCGTCCTCGGTCACGCTCACCGCGCCCTGCAGATCGCCACTGGCGTCATTGGTCAGCGTGCCGCCCGAGACCGTGGTGGCGCCGGTCACATCGCCGCTGTTGGTGAAGCTGCCCGCCGTCTGCGTCAGCGTCCCCACCTCGCCCGCGTTGGAGCCCGTGCCCGCATTCGACAGCGCAGTCACCGCGCCGCCGGACTGCACCGTCACATCGCCGCCCGACGCATTGTCCAGATCCGCGACCGTGCCACCCGACACCGTGACTGCGCCGCCCGACAGGTTGTCCAGATCCGCCACAGTGCCGCCCGAGACGGTCACGTCGCCGCTGTTGTCCACCGAGCCGGCCTCGCCGCTGGTCGCGAGTGCGCCGCCGGAGGCCACTGTCACGTCGCCCTGCAGCTCGCCGTTGCTGTCATTGGTCAGCGTGCCGCCCGACACCGTGGTGGCGCCGGTCACATCGCCGCTGTTGGTGAAGCTGCCCGCCGTCTGCGTCAGCGTCCCCACCTCGCCCGCGTTGGAGCCCGTGCCCGCATTCGACAGCGCCGTCACCGCGCCACCCGACTGCACCGCCACATCGCCGCCCGACGCATTGTCCAGGTCGGCCACCGTGCCGCCGGACACCGTGACCGCGCCCCCCGAGAGGTTATCAAGATCGGTGACATCACCACCCGAGACCGTGACTGCGCCGCCCGACAGGTTGTCCAGATCCGCCACAGTGCCGCCCGAGACGGTCACGTCGCCGCTGTTGTCCACCGAGCCGGCCTCGCCGCTGGTCGCGAGTGCGCCGCCGGAGGCCACAGTCACGTCGCCCTGCAAGTCGCCGTTGCTGTCATTGGTCAGCGTGCCGCCCGACACCGTGGTGGTGCCGGTCACATCACTGCTGTTGGTAAAGCTGCCCGCCGTCTGCGTCAGCGTCCCCACCGTACCGGCGTTCGAGCCCGTGCCCGCCGTCGACAGCGCCGTCACCGTGCCACCCGACTGCACCGCCACAGTGCCGCCCGCAGCATTGTCCAGATCCGCCACCGTGCCGCCCGACACCGTGACCGCGCCGCCCGAGAGGTTGTCCAGATCCGCGACATTGCCGCCCGAGACGGTTACATCGCCGCTGTTGTCCACCGACCCCGCCGTGCCGCTGGTCGTCAGCGTGGCGCCGGAGGCCACCGTCACATCGCCCGTCAGCGTGCCGGTGTTCGTCGTCGTGCCCGCCTGCACCGCCGTCGTGCCGCTGACCGTGCCCGCGTTGGTAAAGCTGCCCGAGCTTTCCACATCATCCTCGATCACCCCGCCCGAGAGGTTCTCCAGCACCGCATTTGCCGCATTGCTCAGCGTGCCATGGGTGGTGTCGATGGTGCCCGCATTGCGGATCTCGCCATAGGCGTCATTGCTCAGTTGTGCCACGTTCAGCGCCGAGCCCGCCCCCAGCGTGATCTCCGCCGCGGACCCCAGGCTGCCCGCGTTCACAATCTCCGTGCCGCTGCCCGAGACCGTGTCATCAGCGCCGATCTCAAACAGGCCGCCCGCCACATTGTCAAAACTGTCGCCGCTGCCATCGCCCAGGGTCAGCGTGTCGCTGCCGCCCGCTGCCGTCGAGATGGTGCCGGCGTTGCTCAGCCCGTCGCCGTCATTGTTGGTATCCGCATTCAGCACCCCGGAGCCGGTAAAGCTGATCTCGCCCCCGGCCGCATTGGTGATCGCGCCCAGGTCCTGCACCACGCCGCCGTCGCCCACGGTGATCAACCCGCTGTTGGTCAGCGTGTTGCTGGTGCCGCTCAGGGTCGCGTTGGCCCCCAGCGTCAGCTCGCCATCCGCCTGGTTGTCGATCACCGCGGCAGCCAGCGTGCCGCCCGCGCCGACCTCCACCTCGCCCGCGTTGGTCAGCGTGCCCACTCCCGTCAGGCTCACCCCGGCAGAGACCGTCACCGCGCCGCCGTCATCCACGGTCACCGCATTGCCATCCGCATCCACATCGCCGCTGATCGTCGCAACCGAGCCCGCCGCCGCCATCAGGCTGCCGCTCAGATCCGTGTCCAGCGTCAGGTCGCCCTCGTTGGTCACATTGCCCACCAGCGTCACCCCGGCCGTCACCGAGGAACTGCCCGTCAGCGTGATCTCATCCGCCGTCACCGTCAGGCCACCGTTGCTGCCATTCAGCGTGCCGCTGTTGGTCAGTTCGTGGCCGCTGGTCAACCCCAGCGCCACCGACCCGCCCGAGGTCGCGACAATGGTGCCCGCGTTCTGCACATCGCCGTCCACAGTGGTGTCCGATTCCAGCTCCAGCCGCGCGGTGCCATCCGACAGGATCACATCATCGCCAAAGCTGCCGCCGCTGTTGACCACCGTGGCGCCATTGGTGCCGCCGGTGATCGTGGTGCTGCCGCTGATGCTGCCGCTGTTGCTCAGACTGCCGTCCTCGGTCACGCTCACCCCGCCCTGCAGGTCGCCGCTGGCGTCATTGGTCAGCGTGCCGCCCGAGACCGTGGTGGTGCCGGTCACATTGCCGCTGTTGGTAAAGCTGCCCGCCGTCTGCGTCAGCGTCCCCACCTCACCCGCGTTCGAGCCCGTGCCCGCCGTCGACAGCGCCGTCACCGTGCCACCCGCCTGCACCGTCACATCGCCGCCCGACGCATTGTCCAGATCCTCGACCGTGCCACCCGACACCGTGACTGCGCCCCCCGAGAGATTGTCCAGATCGGTGACATCACCACCCGAGACAGTCACGTCGCCGCCCGACAGGTTGTCCAGATCCGCCACAGTGCCGCCCGAGACGGTCACGTCGCCGCTGTTGTCCACCGAGCCGGCCGTGCCGCTGGTCGCAAGCGCGCCGCCAGACGCAACTGTCACGTCGCCCACCAGCTCGCCATCGCCGTCATTGGTCAGCGTGCCGCCCGAGACCGTGGTGGTACCGGTCACATCGCCGCTGTTGGTGAAGCTGCCCGCCGTCTGCGTCAGCGTGCCCACCTCGCCCGCATTCGAGCCCGTGCCCGCATTCGACAGCGCCGTCACCGCGCCACCCGACTGCACCGTCACATCGCCGCCCGCCGCATTGTCCAGGTCGGCCACCGTGCCGCCGGACACCGTGACCTCGCCGCCCGACAGGTTGTCCAGATCGGCGACAGTGCCGTCCGAGACGGTCACATCGCCGCTGTTGTCCACCGAGCCCACCGTACCGCTGGTCGCAAGCGCGCCGCCCGAGGCCACCGTCACGTCGCCCACCAGCTCGCCGTTGGTGTCATTGGTCAGCGTGCCGCCCGAGACCGTGGTGGTGCCGGTCACATCACCGCTGTTGGTAAAGCTGCCCGCCGTCTGCGTCAGCGTGCCCACCTCGCCCGCGTTCGAGCCCGTGCCTGCCGTCGACAGTGCCGTCACCGCGCCGCCGGATTGCACCGTCACAGTGCCGCCCGCAGCATTGTCCAGATCGGCCACCGTGCCGCCGGACACCGTGACCTCACCGCCCGAGAGGTTGTCCAGATCCGCCACAGTGCCGCCCGAGACGGTTACATCGCCGCTGTTGTCCACCGACCCCGCCGTGCCGCTGGTCGTCAGCGTGGCGCCCGAGGCCACCGTCACATCGCCCGTCAGCGTGCCGGTGTTGGTCGTCGTGCCCGCCTGTACCGCCGTCGTGCCGCTGACCGTGCCCGCGTTGGTAAAGTTGCCCGAGCTTTCCACGTCATCCACGATCACCCCGCCCGAGAGGTTCTCCAGCACCGCATTTGCCGCATTGCTCAGCGTGCCATGGGTGGTGTCGATGGTGCCCGCATTGCGGATCTCGCCATAGGCGTCATTGCTCAGACGCGCCACGTTCAGCGCCGAGCCCGCCCCCAGCGTGATCTCCGCCGCGGACCCCAGGCTGCCCGCGTTCACAATCTCCGTGCCGCTGCCCGAGACCGTGTCATCAGCGCCGATCTCAAACAGGCCGCCCGCCACATTGTCAAAACTGTCGCCGCTGCCATCGCCCAGGGTCAGCGTGTCGCTGCCGCCCGCTGCCGTCGAGATGGTGCCGGCGTTGCTCAGCCCGTCGCCGTCATTGTTGGTATCCGCATTCAGCACCCCGGAGCCGGTAAAGCTGATCTCGCCCCCGGCCGCATTGGTGATCGCGCCCAGGTCCTGCACCACGCCGCCGTCGCCCACGGTGATCAACCCGCTGTTGGTCAGCGTGTTGCTGGTGCCGCTCAGGGTCGCGTTGGCCCCCAGCGTCAGCTCGCCATCCGCCTGGTTGTCGATCACCGCGGCAGCCAGCGTGCCGCCCGCGCCGACCTCCACCTCGCCCGCGTTGGTCAGCGTGCCCACTCCCGTCAGGCTCACCCCGGCAGAGACCGTCACCGCGCCGCCGTCATCCACGGTCACCGCATTGCCATCCGCATCCACATCGCCGCTGATCGTCGCCTCCGAGCCCGCCGCCGCCGTCAGGCTGCCGCTCAGATCCGTGTCCAGCGTCAGGTCGCCCTCGTTGGTCACATTGCCCACCAGCGTCACCCCGGCCGTCACCGAGGAACTGCCCGTCAGCGTGATCTCATCCGCCGTCACCGTCAGGCCACCGTTGCTGCCATTCAGCGTGCCGCTGTTGGTCAGTTCGTGGCCGCTGGTCAACCCCAGCGCCACCGACCCGCCCGAGGTCGCGACAATGGTGCCCGCGTTCTGCACATCGCCGTCCACAGTGGTGTCCGATTCCAGCTCCAGCCGCGCGGTGCCATCCGACAGGATCACATCATCGCCAAAGCTGCCGCCGCTGTTGACCACCGTGGCGCCATTGGTGCCGCCGGTGATCGTGGTGCTGCCGCTGATGCTGCCGCTGTTGCTCAGACTGCCGTCCTCGGTCACGCTCACCGCGCCCTGCAGATCGCCACTGGCGTCATTGGTCAGCGTGCCGCCCGAGACCGTGGTGGCGCCGGTCACATCGCCGCTGTTGGTGAAGCTGCCCGCCGTCTGCGTCAGCGTCCCCACCTCGCCCGCGTTGGAGCCCGTGCCCGCATTCGACAGCGCAGTCACCGCGCCGCCGGACTGCACCGCCACATCGCCACCCGCAGCATTGTCCAGATCCGCCACCGTGCCGCCGGACACCGTGACCGCGCCCCCCGAGAGATTGTCCAGATCGGTGACATCACCACCCGAGACCGTCACGTCGCCGCCCGAGAGGTTATCGAGATCCGCAACATCACCGCCCGAGACGGTCACATCGCCACTGTTGTCCACCGAGCCGGCCGTGCCGCTGGTCGCAAGCGCGCCGCCAGACGCCACCGTTATGTCAGAGCGGCTGACGTTGCCGTCGATGTTGAGCGTTCCCGACGTGACATCGGTGGCGCCTGTGTAGGTATTGTTGCCGCTCAGGGTCACATCACCGCCCGCCACCGTCAGACCGCCGGCGCCGGAAACGACCCCGTCGACATCGGAGGTGCCGCTCGTAAGGCTCAGGCTTCCAGTCGTCACCTCAAGGTCACCGGTCCCGTTCACGCTCTGGATGGTTTCGCTGCCCCCCAGCACCACGGTGCCGTCATTGTCGAGATCCGTCCCCGCGGCCAGGGCGCCGCCGTCCGTCTCCAACCGGCCAGTGCCGCCAACGGTGACCTCGGTGGAAGCCAGGCTGCCGCTGACGTCGAGCGTCCCGTCCGTCACCGATGTCGACCCGGTGTAGGTATTGTCCGCCTCCAGGGCCACCGTGCCCGGGCCGGAGACCTCCAGCGACAGGGTGCCACTGCCATCCTCCAGCACCCCGGAGAAGGTCGCATCGGTGCCGGTGTCCGCGGACACGTCCAGGGTCACGTCGTCGGTGGCGGAAATCTCTGCGGCGGAGGTGAAATTGGCCAGCAGCGTAAAGGCCGCACTGGCGTTCAACTGCAAGGACAGGCTGTCGGCCAGCACGTCTCCGACCAGATCGCCACTGTAGGACAGAGCCGCCCCGATGCCGTCGAGGATCAACGTCCCACCGGCCAGCTGCGTCGCGGCCTGGATATCCAGCGTGTTGGCCGTGAAGGTGGTGCCGCCCACGCCATCGCTCAGCTGTACCGTGGCATCTGCATCCACACCGGAGAATTCAACCGCCGCCGCATCGCTGTCGGGCACCGTGCCGCTGTCCCAGTTGCCGGCCTCACCCCAGTTGAAGGATCCGTTGTCGTTGGTCCAGACCTGAGAGAAGGATGGACCAGCAGTCAGACCGGCGTAGATGGCAGTGGTTCCAAGCAGAAGGATGCGCATTAATGAAAATACCAGATGTTACAAATGCTACGTAAAGATGAGTGGCGGCAGCACGCCTCTCTAATGGCGAGCAAAAAAGCAACTTAAGGGCAAATGTCAACAAAGTTGCGGTGAAACTTAATGGTTTCTTTACCCTTGCGCAGCGCCGTCGCCAGTTTAATGAGCCGTGTTCGATACACCGCCACGCCACGTGGATCGCGCCCGAAGACCAACACACAGCGCCCAACACACCGCAGCCAACACGCTGCGCAGCGAGGGCGCATCCGTATCGCGCTGCAACCGCTGACTGCCCCCGGGGTCAACCCCTGCGTTCCGATACCTCGTTTCGCATGCCGCGGATGATTCCAATTCGGTTTTCGAAAGGCAGCCCGCAAACTGGCGACACAGGGCAACCGGAACGCCCAGGCCACGGAAACACCTGCGACATCGCCCCGCAGCCCCCGTGACAGCGCGCTCAATCACACCGGCCTTGCCCCTGCGTTACCTGCGCCAACTCCCGCGTGTCTTGCCACAACCAGAACATGACTATACACCGGGGCGAGAGATCCATTTGCGTTCCGTTTGTATACCCGTTTTTTCGACTGCCCACCCTATTTCAACATGTCGTCACGACACCCAGTTCTGGATGACCACCCAAAGTGATCCCCGACCCCAACAGCATAACACCGCCCGCCGACACGCGCCTTGCCGATGACGACCAGGACAAGACCCAGCCGCCCCTGTCGGCGCTGCGCTTTGACACGCCGCAAGAGCTGTTCCAGGGCATGCCGCAACTGGCTCAGCTGACGCAGAATCGTCCGCGCCCGGAGGAGGACGGTCTGGCGTTCCTGATGCGCCTGCGGGCCTCCACCACCCCGGAAGATGCGGTGACCTTCTCGTCCTTTGCCGCCAAACCCAAGATGGCGATCTGGTGGGGTTATGAGTGCCTGCGCATGGCAACACAGGAACTGGGGGCAGAAGATCGCCGGATCATGGAGCTGGTGGCCACCTGGACCACCTACCCCGACAACGAAAACCGCTTTCGCGCCGCGCGGGCGGCGTTGTTCGCACCGGTGCGCAGCCCCGCCGTGTTCCTCGGGCTGGCGGTGACCTGGTCGGGCGGGCCGATCGCGCCCAATGACCCGGCCCAGGTTCCCGACCATCGCGCGCCGCGGGCGATCAACTCGGCGGTGTTGTCCTGCCTCAGCGGCGCACCGCTCATGGAGCGGCCCGTCCATCTGGCGCGTTTCATTGATCTTGCAGCCCCCCTATTTCGATCCTTTTAAACTGCTACACTGTGTTCAGGACCCCCGGGTACGCCCCTTCACATGAATCAAGAACTGCGCCGAAGATGACCCTGACCCTGACCCTGAGACTGGAAAACCTGGAACTGCTGCAAGATGGCAGCCCCGCCTGGCTGACCCTGGACGGGCAGAACGCCAGCGTCGGGCGCAATCGCGCGATGGACTGGGTGCTGCCGGATCCGTCCCGGCATGTGTCGGGGCACCACTTCGACATCACATACCACAATGGCGCCTACTGGCTCAGCGATGCCTCCACCAATGGCACCTTCCTGCAGGGGCAGAAGCACCGCATTCAGGGACCGCTGCAATTGAAAGGTGGCGAGCGGCTGATCGTCGGGCACTATATCATCTCTGTCGAGACCGCGGCAGCCGGCGCGCCGCAGGCTGCGATGGCGCCCGGTCCGCAGACGCCGCAACCGAGCTATGACGAGGCCGATCCCTGGGATCTGGGCCTGCACCCGCAGGACCCGGTGAACCCGCTGCCACAGCCCCCGGCCGATGCGCGGGCCTTTGACGATGTGGCGCAGGAGTTCCTGCAACTGACACCGCAGATCCCGCCGCAGCAGGGCGCCGTCCCGCCACCGCCACCGCAGCAGCCTGCCCCTCCGCCGGCTGCCCCCTCACCGCAGAGCCCGCCGCCACAGGTGCCGCCAGCCGCCTCTCCGGCGGCGTATCAGGCGCAGCCCCCGGCAACCGATCTGCCTCCGGCCGGCCAGCCGCCGATCGCCCCGGTGCCGATGCCCTCGCCAGCGTCGCCGCCGCCACCGCAGGCGGCCCCGCTGGACCCGCCTGCCGCCCCCCCCGCGCCGCCGCGCCCCGCGTCCCCGGCCGCAGCGCCCGCAGCGGCGCAGGCGGATGTGCTGCGCGCCTTTTGCCAGGGGGCCGGTCTTGATCCCAGCCTTGCCGACTCCACCGACCCCGAACATCTGGCCCATGCGCTGGGTCAGGCGGTCGCGGCGGCCTCGCAGGAAATCATGCGGATGTTGCAGGACCGGGCGAGCGTCAAACAGTTCACCAAGGGGGGCGCCCGCACCATGCGCAACGCCCACGGCAACAACCCGATGAAATTCCTGCCCGACACGCCGCAGGCGCTGGAGGCGATGTTCCTGACCCCGCGCGAAGGCTTCATGGAAGGCCCCGAGAGCTTTGCCACCGCGCTGGCCGACCTGCGTGGCCACCAACAGGCGGTGTTTGCCGCCCTGCAACCGGCCCTCGCCGCGGTTCTGGACGGGTTGTCGCCCGAGGAGATCGAATCATCCGAAGACGGCCGCGCCCTGCTGAGCGGCGCGCGCCGGGGCAAGCTCTGGGACCAGTATGTCGCGCGCTGGGACAAGAAGGCCGCCGAAGCCGACCACGGCATGCTCGATGTGTTTCTCAAGGCCTTTGCACAGGCCTATTCCGAGGCTGCGGGTCAATATGGGAATTTTGACTGAACCCTCACCCTTGACGACAATTCAGAGTTGATTACTTTCAAAAACGATTTTTGCGAGCCGACCCCTTAAGTTGAATAATAAATAGGATTGTTTGATGCGCTCCAGCGCACGCACCGCCCCCCTGTCTGACGATCATCCCTGCGGCCCGGATCTGAACGCCAGCTTCGATCCGGCCTATGAGGAGTATTATTTCGGGGCGCTTGGCCGCTTGCCCGGGTTCTACATGCAACCCGGCATCGAACGTCCGGACAACAAGGGCCGCACCCCGGACCGGCTGTTTGATCCCAAGGACGTGGACCACCGCGCCGAGCGCCGCGAGATCGACGCCCTGCTCGCCCGCAGCCGCGACCTGCGCCTGCTTGTGTTGCAGGCGCAATGGGATGCGCTGGCCGGTCAGCGCGCCGCGCTGCGTGCCACCATCGACGACATGGCAGAGCTGCTGGAACAGCATCCCGACGAGGTGCATCCGACGCTGGCCGAGGGGGTCTCTGATCGGCGCGAGGCGATCAATGACCTCAACCAGACCGTCACCATGGTGCAGCCGCTGATGTTCATGGGGCTGTCGGGCACCACCGAGGTCACCTTGCGCAAGCTGCGCGTGGCCCGGGGCGACAGCGCGCCGCTGCAACATGAGGCCGAGCTGGAGCTGAAACCGCTGCTGGATGCGCTCAGCACCCCCGCCAATGGCAAGAAGGTCGAAGAGGCGCTGGCGGATTTCGCCGCCATGTCCACCGCGGTCCAGCGCATCCAGACCGCCTGTTCCAGCCATGCAGACAAGCCCTTTCAGCCCGCACTCGACCAGGTGCAGAGCGTGCTGGACGACATTGTCGACACGCTGACCACCGCCCGGCCCGATCTGGCGGAAGAGGTCGCCCCGGAGCCCCCCCAGGACCAGGCCCCGGCACCAAAACCGGACCTTCAGGCGCCGCCCTCGCTGGCCGCCCCGCAGGCGCCCGCCGCCGCCAACACAGCGCGCGGCCCGGCACATGCGATCGCGATTCTCAGCCAGCTGCATGCCCGCCGCGTGCTGGAAGCCTGCGAACACTACTACCGCAAGGAAGAGCCGTCATCGGCGGCGCTGTTGCTGGTCACCCAGGCCCGGCTGCTGATCGGCAAACCGCTGATCGAGGCGCTGCGCGCCCTGCTGCCCAGCCAGGCCGAGAGCGCCGTGGTGGATTTCGGCGCGCCCACCGGCTTTCTGCTCGGCGCCGAACGGCTTGCCGAACTCAGCAATGCCCTGCCCGAGGACAGCGGCGCCCCACCGGCGCTGCCGCAGGATCCCGGCCCCGACCCGAAAATCACCACCGCCCCCCAAGCGGCGCAGGCGCTGCAGGCGGTCGAAGCCTATTTCAGACAGACCGAACGCTCCAGCCCGGTGCCGGTGCTGTTGCAGCGCGCGCAAAGCTACCTCGATAAGGACTTTCAATCTCTGATTGAGGAACTTATACCTCAGCAGAATACAGCTTAAGATAGAGCTTTCACATCAGTTCATTCGGGGTGCACCCGATTTCGCCCCCGGGGCATCAACAACCGACAGGCCCATTTTGAGCCGCACGCAACCGGAGTAGCATTCATGGCCTCAGATTCAGGTTCCAGCTTCATCAAACGCAACCGCCCGCCGCGGGTGCAGATCCAGTACGAGGATCCCTTCGACAGCGAACAAATGGTCGAACTCCCCTTTGTCATGGGGGTGATGTCGGATCTGTCCGGCAACAATCCCGGCGTCGAGAAGGAGCCGGTCGAAGAGCGCAGCTTTGCCGATGTCACCAAGGACACGATGGATGACTACATGGCCGCGATCCAACCGGGCATGACCTTCATGGCCGAAAACCGGCTCGGCGGCGGCGACGGCAAGGAGCGCATCGGCGTCGATCTGAAATTCGAAAGCATGGGCGACCTGGAACCGGCGGCGATCGCCCGACAGGTTCCGGCGCTGAAAAAGCTGCTGGAGGCACGCGAACAGCTGGCCAACCTGCAACGCTACATGGCGTCAAAGCCCAAGGCGCAGGATCACCTCAGAAAACTGCTGGATGACCCGGAGCTGATGGCAGCGCTGGCGGAACGTGCAGCGCAGGACGAAACCGACGGCGAGGACGCCTGAGCGCCACTTTGGCCTTGGACGGGGACAGGGAAGACACATGGACAACGAAGCACAGGTACAGGGTGGCGAAGCCGCCGCAGAACTGGACGAACTGTCGGAATTCTCCGACATCCTGAAACAGACCATCAAACCGCGCAGCGACATCGCCGCGCAAGAGGTGGACAATGCCGTGGTGGCACTGGTGCGCGAGGCGCTGGACGATCAGTCCGTGGTCTCCGAGGACGTGATCGACACCGTGGATGCGATGCTGGCCAAGCTGGACAAGAAACTGTCCGACCAGATGAATGCCATCCTGCACAACGAGGAGTTCCAGCGCTTCGAAGCCAGCTGGCGCGGCCTCGCCTACACGCTCAACAACGCGGAAACCGACGCCACGCTGCGGGTCAAGGTGCTGAACGTCTCCAAGCAGGAGCTTCAGGGCATGATGCGCCGGTTCCCCGGGGCCAAATGGGACAAGTCGCCGCTGTTCAACATCGTCTACGAACAGAACCTCGGCACGCTCGGCGGCAAGCCCTTCGGCTGTCTGGTCGGCGACTATCACTTCGACCACTCCTCGCCGGATGTGAACCTGCTGAATTCCATCGGCAAGATCTCCGAAGCGGCGCTGGCGCCCTTCATTTCCGGCGCATCGCCCAACCTGCTGGGGCTCGACGACTGGAACGAGATCGCCACCCCGCCGGACCTGTCGGAGATTTTCGAAACGCCGGAATATGCGCAGTGGAACAGCCTGCGCGACAGCGAGAATTCGCGTTTTGTCGCCCTGACCCTGCCCCGCGTGCTGTCGCGTGAGCCCTACAGCCAGAACTCCAATTCGGTGGTTGAGGAATTCAACTTCGAAGAGGAAACCGACGGTCACGCCGGCCAGCAATATGCCTGGATGAACTCCGCCCATGCGATGGCGGCGAACATCAACCGCGCGTTCAAGGAACACGGCTGGACCGTCCGCATCCGCGGCGTCACCTCCGGTGGCGAGGTGGCAAACCTGCCGACCCATGTGTTTGACACCGGCGATGGCGCCAAGGATCTGAAGTGCCCGACAGAAGTGTCGATCACCGACCGTCGCGAGGGCGAGCTGAGCAAGGCGGGCCTGATCGGCCTGATCCACCGCCAGCACACCGACAAGGCCGCCTTTATCGGCGCCCAGAGCCTCTATCGGCCCAAGACTTACGTCGATGACCAGGCCACCGCGTCGGACAACATGTCCTCGCGCATCCCCTATATCTTCGCGGTCTCGCGCTTCAGCCACTATCTGAAGGCCATGGTGCGCGACAAGATCGGCCAGAGCCCGGATGTGTCGCAGCTGCAGCGCGACCTTCAGGCCTGGGTCAACAAATATGTCGCTGGCAATCCCGAAAGCGCCAGCGAGATCGAGAAGGCCAAGAAGCCCCTGGCCGGTGCCAGGGTCGAAGTTGTCGAGGACGAACTGAACCCCGGCTACTACCAGGGCAAGTTCTTCCTCAAACCGCATTTCCAGATGGAAGGCATGGATATCGGCATGAGCCTCGTGTCGAAGCTTCCCTCTGGAAAGTAATTCGTTTCCTCACGGGAAGCGGAGTGTAACGCCTTAAGGAGTTATTTCATGGCGATTGATTGTTTTTTGAAACTTGACAACGGCATCGTTGGCGAATGCCAGGATGACAAACACAAAGACTGGATCGACATCCTGTCCTGGGGCTGGTCGATGTCCCAATCCGGCACCACCCACATGGGCGGCGGCGGCGGCGGCGGCAAGGTCGACGTCCAGGACATCCAGGTCACCAAATACGTCGACAAAGCGACGCATGACCTGATCAAGCGCTGCTGCTCGGGCGAGCATATCAAGTCCGGTCAGCTGGTGGTGCGCAAATCCGGCGGCACCGCCCCGGTCGATTACCTGAAAATCGACTTCGAAGACGTGATGATCACCAACTACCAGACCGGTGGCAGCAAGGATGGCCTGGACCGCGTCCAGGAAACCCTGACCCTGAACTTCCGCCGCTTCCAGGTGACCTACACCTTCCAGGAGCAGTCCGGTGCCGCTGGCCCCGAGAGCCTGGCTGGCTGGGAAATCGCCGAGAACAAGGAATGGGGCAAGTAAGCCCACCGGGTTCCGGTCTACACATCTCCGGGAGGGCCACATTATGGCCCTCCCTCCCCGGCGCCACGGCCCGCCCCTGTCGAAATGGCCGTGATTTCACATGACTTTCCAGTTCCGGTGCAGAAGGTGCAGACATGCGGCGCGGCGAAGCGGAGAACTCTGATGCCGGCGATCAGCCCTGGCAGACCGGTCGCAAGGCCAAGACCTCCATCCTACAGGTGTTCCGGGCCTCTCATCATGACCGCGATTCCCACCACCGCCGCGAAATGTCCGGTGACGGCACCACCCGGCTGACCTCGGCGCGCAAACAGCGCCGGTTCGGGGTGTCCGAGCACCAGCTGCGCCAGCACCTCGAAGCGGACCTGGCCGCCCTGCTGAATACCATCCACCTCGAAGCCGCCTGCGCGCTGGACGAGACCCCGCATGTGGCCGGGTCGATCCTGAACTACGGGTTCCGCGACCTCAGCGGGCTGGGCAAGGTGGCGCTGAACACCCCCGCCGTGGTCGATACCCTGCGCCAGTCGCTGATCCGCTTCGAGCCCCGGCTGATTGCCGAGACCCTCGATGTGCAGATCCGCGACACCGGCAGCGGCAAGACCCACCACCTCGCGATTTTTGTCACCGCCGAGCTGCTGGGCGATCCGGTGGATGTGCCACTTGATTTCGATGCCGAGATCGACCTCGGCGCGGGCAAGATGTCGCTGTCGAACCTGCGGGTGAACGCATGAGGCGGGCTCTTCGCGAGGCGTATAACCAGGAGCTGGGCCTGCTGAAGGAACGCGCGGCGGAGTTTGCCGGCGAATACCCGGGCCTTGCCGACCGGCTGGGGGGCTTGCTGGAGGAGAACATGGACCCGGCTGTTGCCGGTCTCCTCGAAGGCTCTGCCTTCCTCTCCGCCCAGGTCAAGGTCAAGATGTCGGAGGAATACCAGACCTTTACCCGCGAATTGCTGGAGCAGGTCTTTCCCGACGCGCTGGCCCCGACGCCCAGTGTCATGCTGGTGCGCGCCCATGCCCCCGCCGACAGCCCCGAGATCGAAAACGGCCTATCCTTCGGCGCCGGGGAATACATGGATGCGCGTTTCCTCGATGCCCAGCAAAGGGTCTCCTGCCGCTTTGCCCTGGCCGCGCCGCTGACGGTCTGGCCGCTCGCGGTTAGCCGCGCGGCCTACCACGCCAGCGCCGGCCCGATCGGAGCGCTGGGGCAGGAAATCGCCACCGGCACCAAGGCCGGTCTGGTGACCGAAATCACCCTGAAGGACGCCGACGACAAACCCAGCACCACCGCCGGGCTGAACAGCCTGTCGATGGATGCGCTGACCCTGCATTTCACCGCCCCGATGGACGAGGCTGCCGCGCTCTATGAGCAGGTGTTCTGCGACTGCACCCGGGTGTCGCTGCGCTGGCTCAACGCGCAGGGCGATCCGGTCTTTGCCCGCCTTGCGCCGCACCAGCTGCACCGCATCGGGTTCAACGCCGAGGAACAGCTGTTCCCGCATCAGACCCGGCTCTTCGACGGGTTTGCCCGGCTGCGCGAATTCTTCGTGTTCCCGCGCAAGTTCCTCGGGCTGCGGCTGACCGGCCTCGGGGACATCCTGCCACATGTGCGCAGCAACACCGTGCAGCTGGTGTTCGAATTCTCCAGCGCCCGCCAGCGCCTGGCCACCAGCCTCGACCCGCAGGACCTGGCCCTGAACGCCGCCCCTGCCGTCAACCTGTTCGAGGAAATGTCCAGCCATCTGCATCTGGACCGCAAGCGGCACGAATACACCATCACGCCCAATTCCTCGCCGATCACCCATTACGAGGTGCACCACGTGACCGAGGTCTGGGCCCATTACACCGAACGGCAGAGCAAATCCGAGGTGCATCCGCTCTATGCGCTCCCGCCCGAGGGCCGCAGCCCGCGCCAGACGCTCTATTACACCACCCGGCGCAAGCCGCGCCGCCGCACGCTGGCCGAACAGCGCAACGGCATTCCTCGCAACCTCTACCGCGGCACCGAGACCCTCATCAGCCTCTACGAGCCCCCCGGCCAGGAGACCGCCAACCGGTTGCAGGTCAAGCTCTTGTGCTCCAACCGCCATCTGCCGGAATACCTGCCGATCGCCGACAGCGCCGAGAGCTTTCATCTCTGCGAGGATCAGACCGTGGCGCTGAACTGCCTCGCCGGGCCGACGCCGCCGCGCGACAGCCTCGCGGATCGCGAAACCACCGCCAATCACCGCACCACGGCGGGGGACACCTATTGGCGGCTGCTGTCCTATCTGTCGCTCGGCACCACCGGCCTGCAAAGCGCCGAGGGCGGCATGTCCGCCGCCTCCCTGCGGGAGATGCTGTCGCTGTTTGCCGATCTCTCCGACAGTGTCAGCGAGGCGCAGATCAGCGGCGTGCGCGGGCTCGACTGCACCCCGGTGACCCGCACCATCGCCGCCCCCGACGGCTATCACACCGCACGCGGGCTGCTGGTGCGCGTGACGTTTGACGAAACCGAATTCGAAAGCACCGGCATCCTGCCGCTGGGGGCGGTGCTGGATCATTTCTTTGCCGAATATGCGGCGGTCAACAGCTTCACCCAGACGGTGATCCACAGCCTGCAACGGGGCGAGATTACCCGCTTTGCGCCGCGGTCGGGATCGGGGCCGCTGCTATGACCGGCGATGCCCTCCCCCTGCCCGCCGCGCCGCGTGCCAGCGACACGCTGGACCGCCGCGCGCAAGAGGAACAGGCGGCCAGCGGCGTCGGCCTGTTCACGCTCCTGCGCGAGCTGGAACGCCGCGCCGGGCACAAGCCTGCGATCGGCCAGAACAAGCGGCTGCGCGATGCCATCGTGCATCTGGGTCAGGATCCGGCGCTGGCCTTTCCCACCCGTGACGTGGCCCGTGTCGACCTCAGCCAGAGCACGGCCCGGCTGCGGGCGCAGTTCATGGGGCTGTTTGGCGCCTTTGGCGCGCTGCCGCTGAACTGGACCGAAGAGGTCGAGTCGTGGTTTGCCGCCGGGGACGAGAGCTTTGTCGCCTTCTGCGACATTTTCACCGCACGGTTTCAGGAACTGTTCTTTCGCGCCTGGTCCGATGCCCGCGCCATCAGCCAGTTCGACCACGCCGGCAGCGATCGCTTTCAGGCCTATATCCTGTCCCTCCTTGGCTGCGGCACGCCTGCCGCCCGCGCCGGGTCCCGCCCCGCCGACATGACCCGCCTGCATCTGGCCCCGCTGGCCGCCGGCCGGGTCAAGAGCCCGGTGCGTCTGCGCCAGATGCTGGAGTTGCATTTCCGGGGCCTCGCCCGGTTCTCGATCGAGGAACATGTGCCCAGCTGGCTGGCGCTGGAGCCCGACGCCCTCTGCCTGCTTGGCGCGCAGGGCTGCACCCTGGGCGAAAACGCCGTGCTTGGCGGCCATGTGCAATCGCTCAGCGCCAAGATCCGCATCCATGTGATGCTGCGGGAGCTGTCCCAGTACCAGCGGTTCCTGCCCGGTGGCCCCGATCATGCGGCCCTGCAGGACATCGTGTTCTGGTATCTGGGCCAGACCTTCGACATCGAAACCGCCCTCTGGCTGCCGCGCCCGCAGATCTCCACCGCCGTGCTGGGCGAGAGCACGCAGGTCGGCTGGCTCGCCTGTATCGGCCCCGTCGCCGCGACCGACGCCCCCGCCGGGGCCAGCGCCCTGCCGACCCACGGCGATCACCTGCAAGTCAGCCGCTACCCGCTGCTGCCGGACCCGTTTGACACCCCCGAATTGAAGACCACCGCGGCCTGACAGCCCTGCGGACTTATTGAGGCCCTGACTTTATGACCGAAATCAGCATTGAAAAATACGCCGGCAAGATGAACCGCGCGGGCTATGACGCCTTCCTCCACGGCATGCGCGAGGCCCGCGGCGCCCGCAACCGCTACGTCGATCTCTGCCACTGGCTGTTTCATTCCGTCTCCAACCAGAACGCCGACATCTCCGTCACCCTGCGCCAGCTGAACCTGGATCGCGGTCGCGTGCTCAAGGATCTGTCCGGCGCGATGGACCGGCTCGACAAGAATGTGACCGAAACCCCGGGCATCAGCGATCATCTGGCCGATGCGCTGAACCACGCCTGGACCTATGCGACGCTGTTCTTTGGCGAGGCGCAGATCCGCACCGGCCATGTCCTGACCGCGCTGCTCAACGATCCCTCCCTGCGTCGGCAGTTGCTGCGCTACTCCGCAGTGTTTGAACAGATTTCCGCCGAACAACTGGGTCAGGACAGCCGCAGCCTCTGGGCCGGCAGCGAAGAGGACAACATGCGCCCAATGGATGGCGCCAACCTTTCGACGGCCGAGGACAGCGGCGCAGCCGCCGAGGGCAAGGGCGGCGCCACCGCGCTTGGCCGCTTTGCCAAGGACATGACCGCCGCAGCGGGCGAGATGGACCCGATCAAAGGCCGCAACGACGAGATCCGCCAGCTCATCGATGTGCTGCTGCGCCGACGCCAGAACAACCCGATCCTGACGGGCGAGGCCGGTGTCGGCAAAACCGCCGTGGTCGAGGGCTTTGCCCAGTTGCTCGCCGCCGGGGATGTACCGCCCAAGCTCAAGGGCACGCGCCTGTTTGAGCTGGACATCCAGTCGATGCAGGCGGGTGCCTCGATCAAGGGCGAATTCGAACAGCGCCTGAAATCGGTCATCGACGAGGTCCAATCCGCGCCCGAACCCATCATCCTCTTCATCGACGAGGCCCACACGCTGATCGGTGCGGGCGGTCAGGCCGGAACCGGGGACGCCGCCAATCTGTTGAAACCGGCGCTGGCCCGCGGCACCCTGCGCACCATCGCCGCAACAACCTGGAGCGAGTATCGCCAGCACATCGAAAAAGACCCGGCCCTGACCCGGCGGTTCCAGCCGGTCAATGTGGATGAACCCTCGATCGAGGTCTGCTGCGACATGCTGCGCGGGATCCTTGGCCCGATGCAGGACCACCACAAGGTGCGGATTTCCGACGCCGCCATTGTCAGCGCGGTCACGCTCTCGCATCGCTACATCCCGGCCCGGCAACTGCCGGACAAGGCGGTCTCGCTTCTGGATACCGCCTGCGCCCGGGTGGCGCTCAGCCAATCCGCCCTGCCCGCCCGCATCACCGCCACCCGCGCCCGGATCGACGCGCTGGAGGCAGAGCTTGCTGGCAAGACAGAGGCCCGCGATCTGGGTGAGAGCCACGACGACCGCATCGCCGAGATCAGGACCGAGATCACTGACCTGACGGACCGGCTGGCTGCGCTTGATACCGGCTACGCCCGCGAGAAAGAGATCGTCGATCAGGTGCTTGACCTGCGCCAGCGCCTCAAAGAACAGACCTCCGACACACCCGGCGCACAGGACGCTGCCCGCAGCGAGACCGAAGACGCCGGGCCACCGGAGGTGGACGCCCCTGACGCAACAGCCCCTGACGCAACAGCCGACAGCGACCCGGATGCCTTGCGCCGCGAAATGCAGGCGCAGATGACCGCGCTGGACGAGACCAACCCGGACGACCGCATGGTCTTTGCCCATGTGGACGAACAGGCCGTCGCCGCCGTGATCTCGGACTGGACCGGCATCCCTGCGGGTCGGATGATGCAGGATGAACTCGACGCGGTGCTGAACCTCTCCGACGATCTGCGCGCCCGCGTCATCGGTCAGGATCACGGCCTCAAATCCATCGCCAAACGCATCGAGATCAGCCGTGCGGGCCTTGGCAATCCCAACAAGCCCATCGGCGTCTTCATGCTCTGCGGCCCCTCGGGTGTCGGCAAGACCGAAACCGCGCTGGCTCTGGCAGAGGCACTTTATGGGGGAGAGCAGAACGTCATCACCATCAATATGAGCGAATTCCAGGAGGCCCATACCGTCTCGCTCCTGAAAGGCGCGCCTCCGGGCTACGTCGGCTATGGTGAAGGCGGACGCCTGACCGAGGCGGTGCGCCGCAAACCCTACTCCGTGGTCTTGCTCGACGAGATCGAAAAAGCGCACCCGGATGTGCACGAGATCTTCTTTCAGGTCTTTGACAAAGGCGTCATGGAAGACGGCAATGGCCGCATGATCGACTTCAAGAACACGTTGATCCTGCTCACCTCGAATGTGGGCACCGAGGTCATCATGGACCGTGTAGGCACCGACGCCAGCGCAGCAGAGCTTGATCTGGAGGAGCTCGACGTGGCGCTGAAACCCAGCCTGCTGGAGGTCTTCCCCCCCGCCTTGCTGGGCCGCATCGTCACCATCCCCTACCTGCCGCTCAGCCCGGACGTCCTCGGCGGAATTGCCCGTCTGAAACTCTCGGCAGTGGAAAAACGCCTCAAGGGCGCGCATGGCACCGAACTGGTCTATGGCGACGATGTGATCGATCATATCACCAGCCTCTGCCGCGACCCCGACAGCGGCGGGCGGATGATCGACAATATCATCTCCAATTCCATCCTGCCGGAGCTGAGCCGCAAGCTGCTGAAGACCCTCAGCACCGGAGGCGAGATCCACCGCGTCACGGTGACGGCCGATGCGGATGGCTTCCACTATGCCCTGAGCTGATTTTTCACCCCATTATTCCTTCACCTGTACCTTCACCCTTTTTCAGATTTGCGAGAGTTCCCATGCCCGAAACACTTGAAACCGGCAGCTGCACCATCCGCACCGACCGCCGCAACATCACCCTCGATGAAACGCTGCTCTATGTGGTCGAGATCAACAACGAGATGGCCGAGGCCAGCGGCATCGACCTGGTGACCGCCGCCACCGCGGGGATCGATGCGGCGGGCGCGGCCAAGCTGGTGCGCACCCTCGGGCTCAGCGGGCGGGCCTATATCAAACACGTCAACGGCAAGGATTACGTCATCATCAAGGGCTATCCCGGCCAGCGCGCGGTGCTGCGCGGCACCCGCTATCTGGCCAGCAACCCCAAGGTGGCAAAACTCGTCCTCGGCGCCAAGAGCCTGGGCCAGGGCGCGGCACGGATGACCGGCATCGCGGTGGTGGCCTTTGCGGCGCTGCGCGTGGTCGAACATGTGCTGTCGGACAATGATCCGCGCCTGACGCAGCTTCTGGGCACCATCGCCGCCGATGTCGGCAAATTCGCCGTGGCCGCTGGCGCCGGTTTCCTCGCCGGGGCCGCGGTCGGGGCGCTCACCACCATCGCCGCCGGGCCGGTGGTCGCCGCGATCATCGTCGGCATCGGCGTGTCGATCCTGCTGGATCGGGTGGATCGCAAATTCGGCCTCACCGAAACCCTGGTCCGGGCGATCGAGGACACCGTCGATTCATTTGAAAACCCGCTGCGGGTGCTGGCGCGGCAGATCCGCGCCTGGGAGGAGCACCTGGTCAATCAGGCCCTCGGCCACATCGGGCCGCGCTGATGCCACGGGGGCTGGCGCTGGCGGTGCTCGCGGGCTTTGCCCTCTTTGGCCTGGCGATGGCAGGCTGGGGCGTCTGGGACATTGCCAGCGCCCGCGCCGCCCTGCGCGACTGCGCGGCAGCGGTGATCTTTGACACCAGCGCCCTGTGGTTTCTCGGTCTGGCGGTGCTGCCGCTGTTCCCGGCCCTGGCCCGGCTGCCGGAGCGTCACCACAGCGCCCTTCTGGCCGGCATTGTCGTGCTGGCGCTGCTGCTGCCTGCGGCGGGCTATCTGGTGCTGTCGCAACAGGTGACGGCCACGGGCCGCGACTTCACCCCGCCCCTGCGCCTGTTCTCGTTGCAGGAACTCACCGCCCCGCCCGTGGCCGGTTGCACCGATCCGGACTAGGGCCAGTGTTGATCGGGCCGCTGCGGGAGCGCAGGTCCGACTACAACGCGGCAAGCATCGCATCCACCTTTGCCATATAGGTGCGGACCTCTGGCGGCACCGGCGCGGTCCGCTGCCGGCCCTTGTGGCGCATCTTGCGATCCGCCCAGGCCAGCAGATCCGCGATCCGCTTGCCGGTCAGGAACGGGTTTGCGCTGACCACTTGCGCCCCCAGCACCTCTTCGACGCTCTGCTCCGGATCGCTCGCCAATGCCCGATGCGCGCCCTCCGCGCCGAGGAAATGCGCCAGATACAGCCGCCCCGCGGTGACCTGGTGACCGCGCGCGCGCAGATAGGATTCGCCCTCCTGGGCCAGCCGCTCCACCATCTCCCGGCTCAGCCGCGGATCGAGCCGCAGCGCCAGCAGCTCCTCGCGCGACATCTCCGCCACCAGATCAGGGCGATAGCTCTGCATCATCCGGATCCAGGTGCTGGCGATGAACTGCCCCGCCCCGGTTGCCGAGGACAGCGGGTTCTGCGCATCGGCACGCCCGCCGCTTTCCACCTGGATGATCCGGTCGACCAGCGCCGCCACGGCGGTGCTGCCAAACCGCGCCGGATCGGTGGGGCGCCCGTCCACCCACAACTCGAAATGCAGATGCGGCCCGGTGGAGCGCCCGGTGGAGCCGACAAAGCCGATCTGGTCGCCCGCCGCCACCTGCACCCCCGGTGCCATACCATCCGCCAATCGCTGAAGATGGGCGTAGCGCGTTTCCAGCCCATCGCCGTGGTCGATGGCGACAAGGGTGCCATAGCTGCCGCTGTCTCCGGCGAGGCGGATCTTTCCGGTACGCGCGGCATAGACCGGGGTGCCCTCCGGCGCCGCCCAGTCGACGCCATTATGCGGCAGCATCTTGTTGCGGATCGGGTGCATCCGCATGCCAAATCCGCTGGTCTTGACCCCGGTCACCGGGATCACCAACCCGGCCCCCAGCCGCACACCTCCGGCCGCCGCCGACGTGCCCGCGGCCCCGTCATAGCAGCCAAAGCCGCCATCCGGTCCCGGCAGCGGGATCACGTAGCAGCGCATCTGCCCGGCGGGCCCTTCGATGCCGGCATAGAGGATCTGCCCGGCGCGCCCGCCCGCCCCGGCGCCACCGCCCGGCGCCAGCAGCACCACCGCCTGATCGTCGCGCTCGGCCAGGCGCTCCAGGTCGAACTGGCGTGACATCATCACGATCAGCTCCCCCGCCACGCCGGTCGCCACCCCGTTGCGCAGGGCGGTGGAATAGAGCGCATCCATCAGGCGCACGCTGCGCCCGACGGGCTCCGGACTGGCGGCGCGGGCCGAGCGGCCGAGCAGATCCTGCTCCGCCCAGGGGTCGGCGGCGCGGGCGAACCGTCCCGGCCCGGTCTGCGCCAGGCTGGCAAGGTAGCGCTCAGGCCCGTAAAGCGACATCTGCAACAGCTGGCGCTGCGCTGCCGCCTCCGGGCGGGTGCGCCAGCGCAGTGCCACCACGCTGCCCGCAGGCAGCGCCGCCTCCGGTGCCCCGACCTCGCGGACGGCGGCCGCCGCCACCCGTGCCGCCTGCCCCGCCGCAAAGCCACTGTCGACCAGCACCTCCGACAAGGGCTGATCGGCGTTGAGCACGATGATCTTTTCTTCGGCGAGGGGCGCGCGGCGGTCGGCACTGCGCGCAAGGGCGACGCTGCTGTCGCGCGCCTGCGACAGGCCACCACTGCCCTGCCCGGCGGCGCCTGTGGCCTGCCCGGCGGTGCCTGTGGCGTGATCCAGCGCCCGGCGCCGCTGGGCCTGAAACAGCGCGAAATCATCGCGCCCGGACGGCAGTTGCAGCACCAGGTTGCGCCCCGGCGCCAGCAGGCTGTCCTGCACCACCGTCACCTGTGCCTCCTGCCCGGCTGCGGCCCGCCCGGGCAGGCCACCGGCGGGCAGCGGCACCTGACGCACCCCGCGCGCCGCGCCCGCCTCCAGATGCAGCAGCATCGGCGCCCGACGCAGGTTCAGCATCGCCCGGCTGCGGGCCTCGGTTGCCGACGGATCCGGTACCTCGGCCGGCACCATCGCCAGCTCTCCCGCACCGCCTGCGTCCTGCCGCCCCCAGAGCCAGACACCAACCGTGGCCAGCGCCGCCAGCGCCACGCCTGCCCCCAGCCCCCGCAGCAGCAGGCGGCGCCGCCGTCGCTTGCGGGCCTGCGCGGTCGAGCGCTGAAACGCCGGATCAATGGTAAAGCTCACCCGACGTCCCCTCTAGCGGAAGACCCCACCCAGGGCGGCCCCCGGGGCAATCTGCGTCTGGGCCGGCGTATTGGCGGGCGCCGATGTGCCAGAGGATGCTGCCGGCTGTCGCGTCGCTGCGGGGGTAGTGCTGCGCGGCCGCGCCGCTGCCACCGGCGCTGCACAGGTGACATCGGCCCGGCTGACAATATCCCGGAACAGCGGGATCTCGGCCGCCAGCGACAGCACCGGGCTGCCGACCTCGGCATAGTAGCGCCGCACCGCTCCCTGCGACCCCGGTCCCCAGGCGCCGTCGATCCGGCTGGTGTAGCAGCCCATGCGCGCCAGCTCCTGCTGCAGGGCCTGCACCAGCACCGGCCCCGGCGGATCAAAAGCCCCCGCCTCCAGCAGCGAGGCATAAAGCTCCGGATCAGCCCCCCGCAGCTGGTTGCGCGCGATCACGTCATCATAGCTGATCTCGCTGCCCGACAGATCCACGGTGTCCAGCGCCGCGGCGAAATTCGCATCCCCCTCCTCGATCAGCCCGACAATGATCGAGGGCTCGGGCAACCCGTCGGCCTGTGGCACCGCCGCCAGCTGCGACTGGTTCACCGGAGAGAAGATCACCACCGGCGCTCCGGCAGTACCGCCCCCCTGCGCCGGAGCCGTAGCAGACGAGGAGGCCGGCGCCCGCACCGGTGTCAGTGCCGCTGTAGACGTCCCCGCCGCGCCATTCGGAGCGGGCTGGATCGCGACGCTGGCCGGAGCGCTGACCGGGGTGCTGACAGGCGTGCCGACCGAGGTGCCAACCGGAGTGATCCGAACCACATCGGTGATCGTCACCTGTTCGCGCGGACGCGCCGGAGCCGGATCAGCAACCGCCGCCACCGGCGCCTCCGCCGCTGGCGCTGCCGAGGGTGCAGATGCGCCCGACAGATCGCTCAGCTCCTCCAGCTGCCCCCTGCGCAGAAACGGACGCAGGCTCTGATCCGGGGCTTGCGCACTGGCCGCCGCCGCCTTCAGCACACCGCTCAGGCGCTGCCCGCTTGGCGGACAGGCCGCCCCGGGCGCGGCGCTGCTGGCAAGCACCAGCGTCACCTCCGCCGCCACCTCCAGATCCGGCAATGCGGTGGCAGCGCCCTCTCCGGCACAATTTTCCACCAGCACCAGCACTTCACGCAAGCCCGCCGCCGCCAGCGGCGCCACCCGCGGGGTCAGGGGCACCGCCGCACCGTCGATCCGGGGCGCGGTTCCGGACATCGGTCCGGCAAAATAGATCACCAGCCGCTGCTGCCCCTCGATTTCCGTCAGCGCCGCCTCGACCGCATCGAGCCGGGCATTGCGCAACAGCACCGGCGTCGCCTGCGTCCAGCCGCGCAGCGCCTCTGCGGCATAATAGGCATCGGCAAAGGCCCGGCCCGCGCCGTCACCGGTATCGCCGACCACCAGCGCCGACCAGTCCTGGGCGGTCACGGGACCGGCACAGAGACAGGCCGCCAGCGCGCCACGCAAACAGGCGCCACGGCCAAACAGCCAAGAAATCCAGCGGGGAGCAAACGTCAAAATCAGCCTCGACGGTGAATACAGAAGAACAGCGGGCGCAATGCCGCAACCATACCGTGCACGCGCACCAGAAGCGACCGTAACCTCACCTCAATCACGCGCAGAACGCAGAAAAAATGACCAACTGTCAGATTGCTGCGTGTCCACCTCGTAAAACCGCGCGTCCAGGAACCCGCGGGTCAGGCAATCCCCCTCGCCGCGAATGCTGAACCGGCCCTGATCCACGCACATCGGTGTCGCCCCGTCCAGCAGCGCCCGGCCAAACACGTCCTTGGCAAACACATAGACAAATCGCGAGGTCAACCTCTGGCTGATGACCTCGGCACATTGGTTGGGGCCCACCACCCACCAGCCGGCGCTTTCAAAGCCGCCATCCTCGTAGGAGGCGATCGCCACATTGGCCACGTCCAGCGTCTGGTTGCAGAAGGTAAACGCCGCCCGCGCCGCGGTGCCCGTGCCCAGCAGGATTACGCCGACACCGCAGGCCATCAGTGCCATAGAATTGAAAATCTTCAGCATTCCTTCACCATCAGACCTCAAGATACTCGCGGCGGCCAGTCCCGGACGTGAGATTATGGCAACATGTGCCGCCCGCTGCAGACTGTTCGTTTCGCAATGGGCTGGCAATCCGGAAAATGAGGTCTACATTTCCGCCATGGTTCGTTTGATTGCAATCACCGCAGGTATCGCCGCACTCTCTGTCTCTGCCGGGCTTGTCCTGGCCTATGGGCACGGAATGATGTCCGGTCAGAGCCGTCTCAGCACGTTGCAGACGCTTCCGGCTGCCCCGTCCGAGCCAGCAGGGATCGCGACACAGGCTTTGGTCGAGCCCACAGCCCTGCCACAGCCTGCCGCGAAGATGACGACCTCCCCGGACCCCGAGGCAACCGCGGTGACACCGCGCGCCACCCTGCCGGAACAGGCCGAAACGGCGCCGCAGCCCTTGGCAGAGCCACGCGCGCCGCTCTACCGTCAGGCCGCGCTGTCCGACCAGCAGGAGTCCACCCGGCCGCAACGGCTGCGCCAGGTGATCGATCTTGATGCGCAGGCGGCCCCGCTGCTTGTGTCTCCGGCGTCCACGGATCCGGCATCCGCGGACCCGGCATCCTCTGCGTCGACCTCGCCGCGGCCAAAGGCCCGCCCGTCCGGCATTGTCGTCGCCGAAGCAGATCCGCTGCTGCCGGTCGCCCCGCAACGGGTGGAGCTGGCGTCGGACCACAGCCCGGCCCTGGTGTCGCTGCCGCCTCAACTGGCGCGTCGCCCGGCCGAGACCCCCAGCCCCAGTTTCTTCATCGGCGTTTTCCGGTGATTCGCCCCTGACGGGCATCAATTTCCGAAATTTCCCGGTTGACCTGTAGGCGGTATTGTCGCCCAAATGGCCGCGATTTCACGAACAGACTCGTTGAGGGCAATATGGGCATTCTTTCCGCGGCCAGGGCCACCCTGCTGGCCACCGCATTTATCGCATCGCACACAACCACCGTCGCCGCGCAGGAGGCCACCGAGGCCGCTGACGCGTTTCAGCTCGACCTGAATTCGGTGACCGAGACCGGCAACGGCAGCTGTCGACTGACCTATGTGGCGACCAACCAATCCACCACCGCGCTGGAGCGTGCCTCCTACCAGATCGCGCTGTTTGACGGTGAGGGCGTGGTGACACGGCTTCTGGTGCTGGAATTCGGCGCGCTGACCGAGGGCAAGACCAAGATCCTGCAATTCGATCTGGCCGAGACCGGCTGCGGCTCGATCTCGCGCATCGTGGTCAATGATTCCCCCGCCTGCGTCACCAGTGACGGCACCGCCAGCGATCTCTGCATGGCCGGGCTGGTGGCCAGCTCCCGCACCCCGATCCAGTTCGGTATCTGAACCGTTCCCTTTGTTTCCTGAATGCCCGGCCGCCTCCAGTGGCCGCGCCATGGAGTAGCTTCATGACCCAGTTCCGGGCTGATATGTTCGACCCGCTGACGCTGACCGTCTTTGCCGCCCTGGCGGTGATGTCGGTCACCGTGGTGTCCGTCTTCTTCTTCAAACTGCTGCAATTCTCGCGCCTGGGTGTGGGGCGGCGGCATCTGGCCGAGCAGATCATCAACACCTGGCTGTCCGGTCAGGCGGAAACGGCGATGCAGCAGGCGGCCGCCCGGCAATCGGTGCTGTCGCGCATTCTGCATGCGGTCTTTACCGGGCTGCGCGCGCGGCCCGGCGAAACCGCCTATGCCGAGGAGCTGGGCCGCCAGACCGCCATTGCCGAACTGTCGACACTGTCAGATCGCATGCGGCTTCTGGAGATCGCGGTGCATGCGGCGCCGATGATGGGCCTTTTGGGCACGGTGATCGGCATGATCGACGCCTTCTCCGTCCTGGCGCAATCCCAGGCCGCTGCCGACCCGGCTGCTCTGGCCGGCGGGATCTGGACCGCGCTGACCACCACCGCCGCCGGTCTGGCCGTGGCGCTGGTGGCCTTCTTCCTGACCAGCTGGCTGGATTCCCGCATCGAGCGCGAGCGCAACCTGATCGAGGTGCTGATCTCCGCCGCCATCCACGGTCGGGTCGATCAATCCGCGCGCGTACAGGGCTGACCCGGCATGCATCTGAACCGGCTCGACCTTCCCGTCCGCAAGCGTCGGGTCAGTTTCACCCTGACCTCGCTCGCGGATGTGATGTTTCAGCTGCTGGTCTTCTTCATGCTGTCCTCCAGCCTGACCCCCTATGCGCTGCTGCCGCTGCAACACACCGATCCGGTGTCGGACCAGCGCGTCGGCACCGGGGCGGGGGCAGCTGATCCGGTTGCGGCACAGCCCGGAGGGGCGACCTCCGCGCCGCTGTGGAACCTGGATGCGGATGCGCTGAACATCCAGGGCCAGAGGTTCGACTTCTCTGCCCTGCCCGATCTCGCCGCCGCCCTCGGCAGCGATGGCGGCCCCGCCTCGGTGATCCTGATCGTGCGGGCCTCGGCCCGGGTGCAGGATGTGGCCACGGTTCTGGCGCATCTCCAGGCCGCCGATGTCACCGCTGTGCAGATCAGCGCAGGGGGGCTGTGACCATGGCCCGCCGCGCCCCGCTCCTGCCGCCGCGCCCGCAGATGGTGCAGACCGATACCTCACTGGCGATCGTCAACGTGGTGCTGTTGCTGCTGCTGTTCTTCCTTGCCAGCGGGTCGCTCCTGTCGACCCGCGACATCCAGATCGACCTGCCCGCGACCGAGGAACTCGCCCCCGAGCAGCTGCCCAGTCCGCTGCTGGAAGTGCGCCCGGACGGCAGCCTTCGGCTGGATGGCGATGTCACCACGCTGGATCAGCTCGCCGCTTCCGTGCCCGCCGGCACCACCCTCTATGTGCTGATGGAACGCACCGCCCCCGCCCTCGATCTGCTGGACCTGCTTGCGCAGCCGGTGTTTGGCGATCTCAACATCACCCTGGTCACCATCCACGAACAGGCGCAGACGTGAGCACGCTCCCCTATGGCCGTTCCGACTCCCGGGGCTGGATCTTCGCCAGCGGCGGCTCGCTCTTGGCGCATGCCGCGGTGGCGGCGCTGCTTCTTGGCGGGGTGCAGCCGTTTCTGAGCCTGCCCGACGCCGAGCCGGACGGGCCGCGCTACACGGTCACCCTGCAACCGCTGGATTCCGACACGCTCGCCGGGCTGGAGCTGCGCGACGGGCTGGCCGGGGCCGAGGCTCTGGCGGAGAGCGCGACCGAAGTGCCACCGCTGGAGCCGGTGGACAGCACCGAGGACAGCCTGTCCGCCGACCCCGGCCCCGATCCCGAAGTGCTGGCGCCGGAGCCGGAGCCCGACACGCCAGAGCCGGTTGTCCCAGAAACGCTGGAGGCCGAGGTCGTCACCCCGGACCCCGCCCCGGCGGAGCCCGAAACCGCCACGCCGGTCGAGGCGGAGACCCTCGAACCGGAGCTGGAGACGCTGAGCCCGGTGGTCGCGGAGCCCGCCCCGCAGGACTCGCCCCTGTCGCCGCTGATCCCCGAGGACAGCAACCCGCTGATCCCCGAAACCCTGTCGGCCCTGCCCGCCAGCAGCGCCGAGACGATCTCCGCAACCCCGGTTGCCCCGGTCGCCAGCGGCAGCACTCTGACCGCCGCCGCCGATCCACAGGGCGGCTTGCAGCCGGTCTCTCTGGTCGCGCCCGAGCCCAGCGCCGCCCCGACGGCCCCGACAGGCGAGACCACATCCGCCGCGCCCGCCCGTCCGGTGGCCAGCGCGCAGGATCTTGCTGTCGGTGACCTGATCCGCCAGATCCGCAACAACGGCGGCCCGGACTGCCTGCTCACCCTGCCCCGGCGCGATGGCGCAGAGGGCGTCGGCCTCGACATGATGGCGGCACAGGACACCGCCTTTGCCACCTTCTCCGACACCGTGCTGACCCAGACCGACGCGGCGCTGCGCCAGACGCGAACGCTGCTGGATCCGCGCCAATGCCCGGCGGTCGACTATGTGCGTGGCAACCGGGACTACCCGGCCACCCGCCTTGGCCTGCGCCTCGAAAGCCGCAGTGTCGCCAGCGGTGGACGGATCACCGGCGTGCTGCGTGGCACAGCCGGAAAATACGTGGCGCTGCTGCTGGTGGACAACAATGGCGTGGTTCAGGACCTGCAACGGTTTCTGTCGCAATCGGGCAACTTCACCCGCTTTGACGTGCCGGTGACAAGGGCCGGACCGCAACGCGACACCGCGCAGATGCTGCTTGCGGTCGCCAGCCCGAGCCCGCTGCGCCAGATCCGCGATCGCAGCGGCCGCCTGGCCGCCGATGTGTTCAGCGACCTGCCCGGCAGCCTCTCCGGTCGCGCCGCCCTCGCCATCGCCACCTTCGACGTGCGCTGAGGCCCCAAGCCCCCCACCACGACGGCGCGGCGGACATTTCAGCGCCGCAACGTGTTCAGGTGATACGCCTCGGCTGCGGTCCGCAGGATCTCGGCGAGATGCTCTGTCGTCGCGCTCGACCGGTCGATCGGCGACAGCAGGCTGATGGTGCGATCCGCCTCGGCCATCTGCAGGGGCAGCACGCGTACCTCGCTGCGGTGGATACCTTGCCGGCGCGCAAACAGGTCCGGGAGGATGCCGATCCCGGCACCGGTGGCCGCCATCAGCAGGATCGAGTCGAGGCTCGTGCCTTCGTAGTCGTCCGACACGATCGCCCCGCTCTGCCCCGCGATGCCGTAAACGATGCGCGCCAGCCGGTGCCCGGTGTCAAGCGTCAGCAACCGCTGCCCGCCAAGATCCGCCGCCCCGATCCCCTCCCGTTCCGACAGCGGATGATCCTCGGCCACCGCCGCCCAGAGCGGCTCGACGAACAGCGGATGCTGCACGGTGTTGGGGTGGTCTTCGGGGGTGGAGATGATCGCGTCAAAGCGCCCGTTGCGCAGCCCCTCATCGAGGCTGAGCGTATTCTCCTCGCGCACGATGACCCGCAGATCGGGCTGCGCCTCGTGCAGGGCTTTCATCGCCTGCGGCAACAGATAGGGGCCAATGGAGGGCAGCACGCCCAGCCGCAGACGCCCGCCAAAGGGCAGGTCCGACAGCATCACCCCGCGCAGCGTCTCGACCTCGGAGAGGATGCGGCGGGCCCGGGTGACGAACTCCAGCCCGCGCGCGGTGGTCCGGACCCCGGCCCGGCTGCGCTCGAACAGGCGCACGCCCAGATCGGTCTCCACCGCCGCAACCTGGTTCGACAGGCTGGGCTGGCTCACGTTCAGCTTGTCCGCCGCAAGGCTGAAACTGGCGAGCTGGTGAACCGTGACGATATAGTCCATCTGGCGCAGGGTCGGACGCATGTATTCACTAAAGCTATTTTGCAGAGCAGTAGATTGTATTTAAGCTATGGATCGAAAGCTGGCAACAGGCGCAAAACCCTGTTCCGGAGACTCCCGCGATGCAAATACTCGACACCCTGCTCGGCAATCTGATGGTGCCGACGATCCTGTTCTTTGTCCTTGGGCTGCTGGCCGCCGTGGTGCGCAGCGACCTGTCGATCCCGGAGGGCGCGGCGAAATTCATGTCGCTGTACCTGCTGCTCGCCATCGGCTTCAAAGGGGGCCACAGCCTGGCGCAAAACGGTCTTGATACCGAGGTCTTTACCGCCATCGCCGCTGGGCTTGCGCTGTCCTTCGCGATCCCCTTCCTCGCCTATGCGCTGCTGCGCAGCATGACGCGACTGAACGCGCTCAATGCCGCTGCCGTGGCGGGGCACTACGGGTCGATCTCGATCGTGACCTTCGTCGCCGCCACAAGCCTGCTGGACCTCACCGGGATCGCGTCGGATGGCTACATGGTTGCGGTGGCCGCAATGATGGAGGTGCCCGCGATCCTGTCGGCCCTGTGGATCGCGCAGCGCTTTGGCCGCGACGCCCAGACCGCCCATGTGCCGATGCGTGAACTCTTCGCCAACGGCTCCATCGTGTTGCTGACCGGGGCGTTCCTGATCGGCGCGGTGACGCAGGACAAGGGGATGGAGATGATCGCCCCCTTCGTGGTGACGCCCTTCACCGGCATCCTCTGCCTGTTCCTGCTGGACATGGGTCTGTCGGCCGGCCGCAGCCTGCTGCGCAACCGGCACCTGCTGAGCGCGGGGCTGTTCGCCTTTGGCCTGCTGATGCCGATGATCGGCGCGACGCTTGCCATGGGCGCGGGTACATTGATCGGGCTACAGACCGGCAGCCTGTTCCTGTTGATGGTGCTGGCCGCCTCCGCCTCCTACATCGCCGTGCCCGCCGCGATGAAGATCGCTCTGCCCCAGGCCGAGGTCGGGATCTACCTGACGCTCTCTCTCGGCGTGACGTTTCCCTTCAACATCACCATCGGCCTGCCGCTCTATCTCTGGCTGGCCGGGCTGGTGTGAAGACTGCTCTGACAACGTGCCAAAGTGGAGGGGGCACAGGCCTCCTCCACCCCACCGCAGCACCCGGCCCGCAAGCGCCGCGTCAATAGGCCGCCGCGCTCACCCGGCGCAGGGCACGGCGTGACGCAGTCACCCGCCAATAAACACATCATCAGAGCCATTGGCGACGGACCCGCCGCAGTCAATGGCGTCGCCGACACGGCCCGCAGGTTTTCCATTGATGAACACGCTGCCAGATCCAACCGCCAGGGCCCGCCCATGCGGCGGATGCTTCGGCTTCGAATGCGCCTCAAAGGGATCTCCCTCGCGGAGCGCGGGTTTGCCGTTGATGCCCACATCACCGCTTCCGGAGGTGGCCGGTGTTGGCGGGAAGCCATCATGCCCTGATCCGATGTCGTCTTTTCGTCCCGCGGCTGGCATGCGCTGCACTCCTTGGATAATTGATTTGGTTGCAAGACCGGTGGTCCGGATGTGGTCAAAACGTCTTTGAAAATTGCCTTTGGCGCATCATCGAGGAAACTCTGCAAATGTTCAACACCAGGGTGTTTGATGACGTCCTGGCCACACCCCAACCCGCAACCTTGTCTTCGATGTGGTGCAGGACAGCGGAGACCACCGCCCTCCTCGCACTAAGCCCCCGGAACATCGCCGCTCAACGACGGCAGGGCGAGCCCCGCCAGAGCGTGCGGAGATGGGGGCGATGCGCAGTGACCGCCCCCACAGGCCGCACCGGTTGGCGCAGACCTCTCTGTCAGCCGTGCTTCACCGGGTCTGCGCCCGGTAGTCCTGCACCGGCAGGCCGCCGATCCCCCAATCGTCCAGCGCAACCGCGTCGATCACAACAAACGTTGTCGCCGGGCTCTTGCCCAGGATGTCCTGCAGCAAGTCGGTCACCCCCTTGATCAGCTGCGCTTTCTGCGCGGCGCTGGGACCGGCGCCGTCGGGGCCACCTTCGCGGGTCACTTTGATGTTCACATAGGGCATCACTCAATCCTCTCGCGGCACATAGGAAAACACCTTGGTGACAATGCGCCACTCCGCACCGTAACGGACCAGGGTCAGGAGGTCGTGGAAGTCGCGGCCCATCATCGTCATCCGGGCGCTGACATGGGCCAGTCGGCTGCTCGCGAAGGCAATCTCCAGGATATGCTCCTCTCGCGGATCGCCACGTGCCGCCGGGGGCTCGCGCCCGTCCACGCGGGCCATGTAGGTCTCAAGATCAAGATAGAGCTCATCCCCTTCGGTGGCGCAGACATAGGCCAGATGCGGATGGAAGACCTTGCGCAGCAGGGTGCTGTCGGCCTGATGAAGCCCCTCGAAATAGGCCTCCATCACCGCGCCGACCTGTGTGTGGGCGGCGGGCGTCATTGGATCAGCCCCTCGGCGCGCATCGCCGCCTGTGCGGACGGTCGGGCGGCACAGCGGCCGACAAAGGCGGCCAGATTGGGCCAGCGGGCCAGATCGATGCCGGTGAAATTGGCCCAGTTCGACACCACGAACAGATAGGCATCTGCCACCGAGAACCGGTCGTCGACCAGCCAGGCGCGACCATCCGCCAGCTGGGTCTCCATGAAATCAAACTTGCCCGCAACCGCGACCCGCGCCGCGTCTTGCTCTGCCTCGGACGTGCCCTCGCGGAACAGCGGACCAAAGGCCTTGTGCAATTCGGTTCCGATCCAGTTGAGCTGTTCCTGCATCCGCGCCCGTGCCAGAGTGCCCGCTGTCGGCGCCAGCCCTGCGTCCGGGGTGGTATCTGCGATATACTGCAAGACAGCCGCGCCTTCGGTCAGGACGGTGCCGTCGTCCAGACCCAGCGCCGGAACATAGCCCTTGGGATTGATCGCGCGATAATCGGCGCCGCTTTCGGTGCGGCCGGTGGCGGTATCGACCGCTTCGATGTCGAACTGACGGCCGGTTTCATGCAGGGCGATATGGCTGGCCAGCGGGCAGGCTCCGGGCTTGTAGTAGAGTTTCATGACAGTCTCCTGTGGTTATGATGTCCTCTGACTAGCCCTTGACATGATGGATTGATAATATTGTGTTCTCGTCATTATGATCGAAATATTCGATCATGTTGGAGGCCCATGAAACACGATCAGCTCATTGCCCTGGATGCCATTGTCGCGACCGGCACCTTTCGGGGCGCGGCGGACCGGCTGCACAAGTCACAATCCGCCATCAGCCATTCGATCCGCCAGCTGGAAGCGGAACTGGAGCTGGACCTGTTCAGCCGCGACGCCTACCGTCCCGTGCTGACCCCGGCGGGTGAGGTCTTCTATCGCGAGGCGTCCCGGGTGCTGCGGCAGATGCAGGGGCTGCGCACCACTGCCGCCCAGCTGCGCGCCCGCGAGGAGCCGGAGCTGACCCTGGCCGTCAGCGCGACACTGGACCTCGCCCCTCTGTTGCCCGCGCTTGCAGAGACCGGCCGGCGCCACCCGGTCACCCATCTTCGGCTGCGGATGGAGATGATGGGAGGTCCGATTGCCCGGTTGATGGAGGGCCAGGCGGATATTGCGCTCGCCTCCCTCGAGGGGGTGCCCCTGAACGACGTTGAGGCCGAAGCGGTTGCAGAGGTCACGATCCGGCCCGTGGCCAGTCCCGGCCTGGGCCTGCCCACCGGTCCCCGCGCCTTGGCCGCCTCCGAAATGCAAAGCCATGTCCAGGTGGTCGCCGCCGGCACAGGTGGCGCGACCCACGATCAGAGCCGCGATCTGCTGCCCGGCGGGCTTAAATGGACCGTGTCGGACCTGACCGCCAAGAAAAAGGTGATCCTTGCCGGTCTGGGCTGGGGCGGTTTGCCCGATCACATGACAGAGGCGGAACGGCGATCCGGCGCTTTGCTGCCCTTGAATGTCGAGGGGTTCCCGCCGCGCCGGACCGTGATTTTCAAGATGCGGCGCCGGGATCGCGCCGTGGGGGTTGTTGCCGATGAGCTCTGGAACCGGCTTGGACAACCAAGCCCGCCCGCAGCGGACACGGGTCCTGAACGCCAGCGCCGATGACACGCGCGTTTGCTGCGGGCGGGCACACCGGGCACAAAGAGCCGCAGCGAACGCCGGGTGCCCAGCGCTCAATGCGGACCATGCCATTCACCGGGCGCTCATTTCCCCCGCCAGGAAGGGGTCAGGGCTGTCAACCTCCTCCAGCCTTCTGCCGTTGATCAGCCAGAACCGGTTGCCAACGTTGCGCAGGAAACTGCGGTCGTGACTGACGAGCAGACACGACACGTTGTGCGCAATCAGCTCTTCCTCAAGCGCTTCTTGCCCATCGATATCCAGGTGATTGGTTGGTTCATCAAGCAGGTAGAAGTTCGGGTTCTTCAGGCGCAGGATCAACATCGCCAACCGCGCCTTCTGCCCGCCAGACAGGGCTGCAATCCGGGTATCCTGCATCTGTATACTGACCCCGGCCCCGGCCAGGACACCGCGCGCCCTCTGGTCACCGATGTCGAATTGTCCGGTCACCGCAGTCATGGGCGTGTCCCGGTCTGACAGCTGGCTCAGATGCTGATCCGAATAGGCCGGCACAACCGACGGCGCGCATTTGACCGGCCCCTCCTGCCCCGTCAGAGCCTGCTGGATCAGAGTGACCAGCCGCGTCTTTCCAGTGCCGTTGGCCCCGAGAAGCACGATGCGATCGCCCGGAAGGATCCATTTCTGCCCGGTCCTGTAGAGCAGCTGACGTTCTGGCGTTTGAACCGGCACGTCGTCCAACGTCACCAATGCCTTGGCATGGGTGCCGCTGTTGGCCAGCTTGATGTCGCCCGCACTGCGATCCTGATGGGCGGGGCTGGCAGCGGCCTCAAGCTTGTCGGCGCGGGCGTTGAGCTGCTTTGTCTTGGTGACCAGAAGGTCAGAGCCCGAATTGATGCCGATATTCTTCAGCTTTGCGGCCTGCTTGCGCAATTGTTGCGCCTTGTTCAGATCATTTTCAAAACGCCGCTGGTCCGTGGCGTCGGCCTCGTCGAGCGCGGCGCGGGCCTTGGTGAACGGCAGCGCAAATGCACGCGACCGCTCGGCACGCAGGAACAGCGTTCGGTTGGTTGTGGCGTCCAGAAAGGCCCGATCATGCGAGGTGATCACAACCGAGACATCCCGCGGCAGCTGCGAAAGCCAGTCCTGCAACAACCCGATACGCCTCAGGTCCAGATGGTTGGTTGGCTCATCCAGCAACAGAACATCGGGTTCCGTGATCCAGGCCGCCGCAAGGAGCGCCGTGCGCTGCCAGCCGCCGCTAAGCTCTTTCAACGGCCGGTGTTGCAGCTCATAAGGGATGCTGAGATCCCCGAGAACAACATCCACGCGCCAGCTTTCATAATCGGCCTGCTCGGGCGGGAGCGCGCCCAACACATAGTCGTAGAGGGTCCGGGAATAGGCCTCCTGCGGAACATATTGCGTCACATATCCGACCCGCACCCCGCGTCCGCGCACGATGGTGCCGCTTGTGGGCTCGGAGCCACCGGACAAACAGTCCAGAAGCGAGGTTTTCCCGCGGCCATTGGCAGCAACCAGCCCGATGCGGTCGCCTTTGGAGATGGTCAGGTTCAGGTTTTCAAAAAGGGGCGCGCCCAGGACAACGCTCAGGGCGTTGATATTCATAACAGTCATCGAAATCTCTGCTCATAGATCAGGGTGCCGCGGTGCGGCTCTGGGCAGACCGATTGAGATATTATGCCTCAGGCCCGCCCTGCAAACGAATTCACAGGGCGAAACGGGGACCATGCTGAAGTCGGCGGATGATACGCATGTTCAGCTTGTGCCCTCCCGTTGTGGATCGTGACTTTTCCACCTGAGCTTAGAAAACATCGCCCGGCGCAGCAAGGGCCTGGCGCAAAAAAGCCGAGGTTGCCCGCGTTGGCGCTGGAAGAGGCGCGCGGGTGCTGCAGGGCCGCCAGCCCCCAGCCCTCCCCCGATCATCACGTTTTGCACGGGCACGGCTCTGTGTTCAGAACTCCAGTATCTCGTCATCTGCCGGAATCCACAGGCGCTCGGTCATGCCGTTGCGCGCGGCAAAGTCCCGCAACGCATCGCGGGACAGCACGCAATGGTTCACGGTTTCCATGTGGCTGGCGATGATCTGCGCCGTGGGCGCCGCATCATGGACGGTCTTGACGTCGGCCGCCCCCATGATGATCGACCCCAGCCCCGGCACCTGCGCATCGCCTGCGGCGAGCACGATCACATCGGGTGCGAACATGTCCAGGTTTGTCGCAACCATCTGGTTCCAGACGGTGTCCCCCGCGAGATAGAGCGTCTTTTCCCCCTCGGCGCGGAAGACGACGCCCATCACGCTGCCCAGACGTTCGGCGCCGTAGACATAGGCCTCGTCCGAGCCATGCTGGCCGCGCGTGCGCGACAGCGTGATCTCGCCGAACCGGGTTTCGATACCCAGCAGCCGCACATCGGTAAAGCCCATGGCCTTGATCAGCTCGGCATCCGAGTAGTTCTGCACAAAGACCGGCTTGTCCCGCGGCAGCAGCGCCACGGCGGCCTCGTCGAAATGGTCGGGATGCAGGTGTGTCAGGATCAGCGCATCAAAATCGAGAATTCTGTCCATCGGCGTGCGCAGCGCCACGCGCGGGTGGCGGATCTCGCTGTTTACCGTGCCCTCAAAGCCGGGATAGGCGTCTTTTTCGGCCAGGTAGGGATCAACAAGAAAACGCTTGCCGCCGAAGGTCACGGTCAGGGTGGCGTTGCGGATCTGGTGAATTTTCATGGTCTCACTCCAAGTCTGTGGGCGATGTGGCGCATCGCGCTGGCAGCGGCGATCTGGGCCGATGGCGGGGTGCCACCGGGCCAAGACCCGCTTTGAATGTCGAGGGCGGTCAGGCCCCGTTCGACGGGGTCTTGTCCGTTCTGCGTCTCTCTTGACGTCAAATTGGCAGCGGCGTAGGCCTTTCACCATTGGCGTAATCGACATTAAAGAGGGTGATATCGACAAATGGGAGAGGTGAGGATCGGCATCGTCCTCTACCCTGGTGCGCAGCGCTCCGCGGCCATGGGGCTGGCAGACCTGTTTCAGGTCGCCGCACGCATGATCCGGGAACCACAGGAAGACACGCGGGGGCTTCGGGTCAGGATGATCGAGGCGATGAGCAGCACGGCCGCCGACACTGCGCCGGCGCTGCCGGAGCCGTCGGCTGATCCCTGGCACGTGCTGATTTTGCCGCCCTCGCTCGACGCGCCGATCCGGGCCGAAACCGCAGCGCCGATCGCCAGTTGGCTGCGCCAGCACCACGCAAACGGTGCGATCCTGGCCTCCGTCTGCGGTGGGGCGTTCCTCTTGGCCGAGACCGGATTGCTGGGGCAGCGTGCGGTCACCACGCACTGGGCCTATGCCGATGCCTTCCGCGACCGCTTTCCTGAGGTCGATCTGGACCCCGATCGTCTCATCATCGATGGCGGTGACATCCTTTCGGCGGGCGGGCTGATGTCCTGGACCGATCTCGGGCTCAAGCTGGTCGATCGCTTCCTCGGCCCCCTGGTCATGTCAAAGACAGCGCGGATGATGCTGGTCGACCCGCCGGGGCGGGAACAGCGCTATTACAGCGGCTTCGCCCCGCGGCTGACCCATGGCGATGCGCCGGTTCTCAAGGTCCAGCATTTCCTGCAACGGCACGAGGGCAAGGAGGCGCGGCTTGCGACCCTGGCGGCAGAGGCCGGGCTGGAGCAGCGCACCTTGCTGCGCCGTTTTCGCAAGGCCACCGGCCTGACAACCACGGAGTACACCCAGCGCCTGCGCGTGGCCAAGGCGCAGGAGCTGCTGCAATTCAGCCGCCACCCTGTCGAGCGTATCTCCTGGGAGGTGGGCTATGCCGACGCCGGCGCGTTCCGCAAGGTCTTCCATCGGATCGTTGGGCTGACACCGGGCGAATACCGCCAGCGGTTTCACGCATAGCGAACCGTTGCCCTGAACCGGAGCGGCACCTCGCACGATAGGTCTCGTGCCATTCCCCACCAGAATCCCATACCCGGCGGCGGGTGTTGCGCCTGTGTCGGTGTTGCGATCTGCGCGTGTGTCGGCCTGGCGCCGGGATCCTTCCCGACGCGCCGCCGGTTAGACCAGCTCCGCCCGCAGCCCCCGCAATGCGCGGCGCAGGCTGGTGGTGACATTCACGCGCAGGAACGGGTTGTGTTCGACCAGCTGGATCAGCGGATGCCCGTCCAGATCGGCCAAATACTGGTCAATCAGCCCCGCCGATTTCGACAGCAACGCCCCACGCGCGCTGGCGTCCGGGGCCGTCAACGCGGCGTCCAGCGTGTCCAGCAGGCGCGCGTCGATCACCTCCAGAACCCCATGGACCTTTGTTGCGATACCCGCCATGTCACGCGCATCATCGGCCTCCTTGAAGGCTGCGACCATCGCCGCTTCCAGCTTTTTCAACTCCGCCGCCACGCGCTTGCGCTCGCCGTCCCAGCCCAACCGCGCCTTTTGCAGCGCCACAAGGCTGATCGCCCCCGCCAGCGGCGCCGTGCTCATGGTGCCAGCCTCCGGGGCGTCGCGCCCCGGGGAGTCGATACCGGCCGCGTCAGCGCCGGTGGTTGCCGGGACCGACAGCACGAAACGACGGATGAAGTCCGCTTGTCTGTCGTTCAGCCTGTCCAAACTGGGTGCCATGTTCACTCTTCCCCTGCCGTGCCTCAATACGCGCCGTTCAGCTTCTGCATGAAGATCCGTTTGACCTCATCCGAGGGTTGCCCGGTTTCCCGGATCACCACCAGATTGTCATAGAGCAGATCCATCGGCACCTCCTGCCCGCCCAATCGCAGCTTGGGGTCGGGCAAACGCCGGAGCCCGGCCTCCCGTGCATGGGCATAGGCAAAGGCGCGATCAACCAGCGCCCGGCGGCTGTCCGCATCCCTGAACTCGGGCGATTTGTAATCGAGCTTGCTGTAGCGCAGCCCAAGTTCGACTTCGTTCAGGATCCGGTCCTTTCGGAACGCGCTGTTTTCATGGGGATAATCCTCTTCGGCGCGCAGCGCGGCCTGCAACAGCTTCAGCCCGTCCAGCTGCGCCGGATCGAGAACACCGCGCAGCATGAAATACTGTTCGTCCGCATTCCAGTCATCGGCCGCCTGCCGGGCGATCCCATACATCGCATCGGCGCGGGCTTCGCGCTGACGTTCATTCTCGGCGCGCAGCGTTTTCAGGGCGGTATCGGCCTGTTCGAACCGCGCGAGAGAGAGCTGCGCATCGCGGATCAGCCCCTCCGCCACATGTCGGGCCTCCTGCGCCGCCCCCACTGCCTGTGCCGTGTCATGTTCATGTCCGGACACGATCAGGTTGCGCTCTTCAAAGTCCTGTCTGACCTGCTCAAACGCGTAATAGGCCTGATCGACGTCGGATTGGGTCGCCCGACCCTGACTGGCGGCCAGTTCGGCCTCATGGATCATCGCCTGGGCGCGGTCGTGGGCTTGTGCCGCCTCCTGATCGAACCGGGCGCGTTCCGCAATCACGTAGTCCTGCATTTGCCGGGCGGTCTCTTCGGCCTCATGTGCGCGCGACTCGGCCTCGCTGGCGATGGCATCATCGATCACGGCCTGACCGCTCAAATCCGCCGCCCGGCGTTCCGCGTCCAGCTCGCCGGCCAGCGCCTCGGCCATGGCGCCAAGCGCCTCCATTGCACCCTGGGCCCGGGCAAAGGCCGCCACCCGGCGCATCAGCTCGCCGTCGACCACAAGATCGTCCGGCAGGTTCTTGAGTTCGCCGAACACGAGGGTGCGCATCAGCCGGCTTTCGTCCGTCATCCCGCTTTGGTCCGCAACCCGGTACAACGCGTTATCAAGCGCGTCCTGTTCTTCTTCGGTCAGGCTTTCCCAGTCATGGCTGGTGTTGCACTTGGAACATTCGAAGCGCAGATTATCCAGATCGTTATAGGCGATCTTGGCATCCTTAAGATTGGTGACACCCTTGTTTTGCAGATGCAATTTCCAGACCGTCTTGTGCCCCATATGCATCGAGGAGCCCTCGGTGAACCTCTGACAGGATCCGCATCTGAGGTAGGTGATCTGCCCGACATCACCAACCAAGCCCAGACCGTTCCAGACGCGAAACAGCGCCTTGCGCGTGTCACCAAACCAGCCGAGGCTCTTGCGCGCGAGCGTCGACAGGTCGATGGGCTTGTCCTCGTCATTGTCGATCCGGGGCGGCAGCGCCGCGGTGCTGATCTGCGCGCCGGTCGTCATCTCGCTGGCCTGCGGAGCACCCTCCTGCCCAGTGGGGACAAATTTGCGATTGGCGTGGCGCTGAAACTCTTGCGGCGTCATCTGTTTGATGGCGTCGGGCGCGAACCCGCCTTCGCGGATGAATTTCACCCGCGCCAACATCGCCAGTTTGATCTCCGGGTCCAGACCCTTGGCAAATGGATCGCCTTCCTCAAAGGCATGGGACTCGTTGCAGACCGCATGCTCCCAGCGCAGGTTTGACGGATCGTTGAACAGCGCGATCAGGGTGCGGGTGGAAATCCTGTCGGCCTGCTGGGCGCGCATCGCCGCCTTCACATGCTCCTTCCAGGTGGTGATATGGCCGATGTGCATCGTCGCCGCCTGACCAAGGCATCCGCAGGCCTGACAGATGACATGCAATTGCGGCTCAGCGTTCACATCGACCAATTGCGGCTGATAGATCTTTGACTGGCGGCTCCAGCGCGCTTCCATCTCCGCCTTGGTTTCGTCGGTGAACGCAGGCCGTCCCCGATAGGCATCGATATCCTCAAGAGTGAATTTATTCTTCCCCAAAAGATGTCTCCCGATGGCTGGGGTCGATACAACGCAACGCGGACGTGTGTCTGAAAAATAAGTGCAATCTATACACGAGTGTCGCCTTGTTTCGCTCTGTGATCAAGCCCGCTGTCACAGGCGTGGGCCGGCCGCCAGTGCCACCCGATGCCAACAGGAAGAAACACATCGCCGCGCCATCCGGGATGCATCAATTAAGGGAGAGTGATTTTGCGGACGGTTCACCAAATCTCATCACCAGGACACGCGCATCAGCGTTCCCGGCCTTCGACCATCGCTATCAGAAAAAGGAGAATGGTGGGTGATAAGAGATTTGAACTCCTGACATCTTCGATGTGAACAAAGAACCTTGAGGCCAAGGTACTGATTTTTGGCCCAAGGCACTCTTTTCATTGGACATGAAATCACGGTCTTTCAAATCAATTTCGGTTCAACCAAGTTCAGTGAACCAAGGAACACTTCGTCGGGACTCGCGTATACTGCGCAGTTGGAAACGAATAAGCCCCGCACTGCGGCGGGGCTTATCAAGCGTTGTGAGAGTGTCCATTTCCCAAAATGCTTCGAGAGAGACGGGGAATCTGCTCTCAGCTCTAGTCTGGCACAGGCCGCCCGAAGCACAGAGTTAAAAGCACATCATTCGCTTGTTCGAGAGCAAGTGCCGCAGTCAGCCAAAAAAGACATCGGTTCTGCACGTGCATCAAATGGCCCGACCTAAAGGCCCGGCGAGTCACGGGAAGCGATCCTTGGCTCCGGATGCGAACATTCAAGCCAATATCACAAAAGCGGATCTTTACCTTGCGCACTACTCTCCGAATCAATTTGCCAAAGACCGCGGCGCGAAGCGCACCAAAATACGGTGACACTCTTCGATCAGAATGAAGTTTAACAAGTCGAGCGGACAGCGTTTGAACATGATCTTCACGTCGCAGGTTGAGAAGTTCCGAAACATCTTGAAGAGAATTTTGGCCTTCAACAGCATCTTGGGACCATCTGTCCCGACCATTCTTACTGCTCGCAATTTCGCTAATGACCAACACCAAGTTGGAAATGAAGGGCTGACAACCGATACCCAAAAGGTGCATGCTAAAGTTGTAATGAACGCAGGTCCGAAACCGGGGATAGAGATTCTAATGGAATTTGATGTCACGATACCTGAACCAGGGCTGGACAAGGACAATTTCATGCGGTCGGTTATTAGGGAATTGGCTGGGATACTTGAAGAGACCGTCGGAGAGCAGGAGGCCTCGGCCTATGTCAATCATGTCGGCCTGTTGATTGGACGAGCGCTGAATCAAGCGTATCGGGCCGCCTGCGGCACGGAAAGGCTCGATCCAGCGCAGGTCGCATCGGCGCTGGTACACCTGAAGAAACGGATCGACGGCGGCTTTTCAATCGAAAGCATCGACGACGAGGCGATCACTCTAGTCAATTCGGCCTGCCCGTTCGGCGACAAGGTCATCGGTCGCCCCTCCCTTTGCAGGATGACGGCCAATGTTTTCGGCCATATTGCGGCCGAGAACCTCGGGTATGCCCGCGTTGGCATCGAGGAAGCGATCGCACGCGGCGATGCACGGTGCCGCGTAGTCGTGAACCTCAAAGAAACCAAGGACGAGCCGCAGAGAAACGAGACCGATTTCTTTGGCGCATCTATCTGAGTATTGCCCATGTCGCGAACGTTGTCCCTATCGCTTCAGCAAGTCGTTGCCTTGACTGACGAAGCGCTTGCGGTCGTCGAAGCGGGATCGCACATGCTGCTATATGCAAGCCCTCGCGCCATGGACTTGCTTTATGTCGCGAGCCCTCCCGACGCCACCTGTCGGTTGACCGATCTGCTCAATTGCGATGATGGGCATCTGCTCCGTTTCCTCAACGATGCGGCAACCGTCACAAGCCCACTGATTTCCCGCGTCCGGCGACTGTCAGACGGAGCCGCGCTGACGGCAAAAGGGCAACGTGTCGTTGGGAAGGACGGTCGGCCCTTAATCGCAGTGGCGCTTAAGGCGGATACGGAGCTGTCTCGACGCTTTAGACTGTTGGCCGACAAGATCACAGCGCTCGACCTAGAAATCGAACACCGTAAAGCGGTCGAGTCAGAGCTTTCACGCAACGCTCTGGCGCGGGACCGGACGCTGGTTGCGGTTCGGCAAATTGCGGAGATCGAATCCGGCGACCCCGCCAGTCTGAATCACGCACTGGACGTACTGTGGCGAGCCTGTGGCTGCCCTGGCGCTGCGGTCATCGGCGTTGAGGCCGGACAGCTTCTGCTGCGAGCCTTGAATGGCCGACTGGCGGGCAGCTTCGACATGAATGCACCCCTTTTTCTGCCCATGGGACTGGCCGATTTCTGGGATATGCCTGAGGCCGACCGCGCTGAAACGGTGCGCTCGGCCCTAGACGAGGTCGCGAAGACGCCATGCGATCTGAGCGATCTCACGGTCTGGCCGCTGTTCGTCGGGCCCGAAGCAAAGTCGTGCCTCGTGTTGCAGGGCCCCTGTGAGTTCCCAACCGAAGTCGAGATCTTATCCGAAGCCGTGGCAAGCCTATTGAGCCGTGTCAACGTCGAGACCGAACTGAGGCATGCGCAAAAGTTGCAGGCGATCGGTGAACTGACCGGCGGGATTGCACATGACTTTAATAACATTCTTTCGGTGATTCTGGGGAATGCTGAGCTCATTATCGACGGGATCGAGAAAGATCGTCCGGAAGCGCTCGAGATGGAGCTCGCCAATGCGATCCGCGACGCAACGCTGCGGGGGGCAACGCTGACCTCGCGGCTGCTGTCCTTTGCCCGCAAGCAACCGCTGATGCCGCAATCGCTGTCGCTCAACACGGTCCTGCGCGACCTCGATCCGCTGCTTCGACGTGCCTTGGGAGAGATCGTGGATATCGAGGTGGTCTGGGCTGGCGGGCTGTGGAAGACCCGCCTCGATCAAGGACAGTTCGAGAATGCATTGCTGAACCTCGCCGTGAATGCGCGTGATGCGATGCCTGATGGCGGTCGATTGACCATCGAAACCGCGAATACCCGACTTGATACGGAATATGCCGCGCAGCATTTGGAGGTGACGCCGGGCCAGTACGTCATGATCGCGGTTTCCGATACCGGGACGGGCATGACGCCGGACGTCATCCGCGAGGCATTCACCCCATTCTTCACGACAAAGGGCGTAGGTCAAGGCAGTGGGCTTGGCCTGAGCATGGTCTTCGGCTTCGTAAAGCAATCCGGCGGTCATGTGAAAATCTACTCTGAGCCCGGGCAGGGCACGAGCGTCAAAATGTACTTTCCTCGTGACACTGCGGCTTCTGGAGCTGGATCTGGATCTGGAGAGCAACTTGCTTCGGCGGCCCTACGGGCAAGTGCGAACGGTTTTATTCTGCTGGTGGAGGACGATCCGCATATACTGCGTTATGCCGAACGCACGCTGATATTGCTGGGATACGAGGTGGACACTGCGCTCACAGGTGATGCCGCCGCTGAACTGCTACAGTCACGATCCTATGACATCCTGCTCACCGATGTCATTCTGCCTGGGAGCTTGAATGGACGGCGCCTAGCAGATCTCGCATACGAACTCTGGCCGACGATCAAAGTACTCTTCATGTCGGGCTACACGGAAAATGCAATCGTCCACAACGGACAGCTAGACCCAGAAGTCGAACTGATATCGAAGCCCTTCACGCGCGACCAGCTTGCGCGTCGGCTTCAGAAGCTAAGGAAACAGTGAAGCCGGTTTTTTGATTGCCGCAACGCGCTGAATAGGGGTGATATAACGATGCGACTCTATGTGGCCGATGATAATGAAGAGTTCTCGCAATTCGTGTCGCGTGTCGCGAAATCGGATGGTTGGGCAGTGACGACCTGTGCAAACGGTGCCATGCTTGCAGCCGCAGTAGCATCCGAGGATGGGCCGGCGCTTATGATCGTAGATATCAACATGCCCGAAGTCGACGGGATCCAAGTGATCGAAGAGTTGAAGTCGATCAATAGACGCTTGCGCATTCGCTTTATAACAGGAGGTTCACACAGTTCTGCACTTGCAGCACGCATGATTGCAGAAGCACGTGGACTTGAGTCGGGTCGTTTCATCACGAAACCAGTCGGAATCGATAAGTTGAAAGCGATTTTGCGAGAAGAGGCGGTGCATCTATTCGAGTGATTCATCAACCTTAGATCTCAGGTCAGTAAGTCAGGTCTCGGGTGTCAGACACACTTGGATGTAGATTGCAGCTATTGACCGAGCTCATGATCGCGGTCGGGCTCAGAGGGCCCGTTAGATCATTGAACGAAGCGTGTGCCGTGCCGCTCCTCAGAAATTGTAAGGAAGTCGGGCAACCGTTTTGGACTAATCCTACTAGGCTGCGGCGTAACCAGCGTGAGCATCATGCCGCACAGTAGATCACGGGCTGTTTAGAATGTTAAGGCTCGGATGATTGACCGCTTGGGTGACGCTGCCGGTGAACGCGAAGATCCATTCGGCCGGTCAGAGTAGAAATCGTGCCCGATCACCTCAACTATGCAAATAGACGCACAGGCGCTCCGCGCCCCCCGGCGCATCCCGTAGCATCACATGAGGTAGCTTAGTCCTGCCCAGGGTCCGCTTCCGGGAAGAAGACCCTGGAGTTTCGTACGCGCAGCATCATTGGCCTAGAAACTTCAGTCTATGGCCGCTTCGGGCTGCTAGCCATCACATGCGCAACCGGGGCCTTTTCTGCGGATGGAGCTACGGCTTCGGTGGATTTCTCTTTTTTGTTGGCGTGGATCTGGCCTGCTACCGCCTACTAAGCCAACAGCAGGCCAAAACCTCGTAATTTTTGTTCCGCGTTGCTCAACGTTCTCAAAGAGACGTGGCTCCCGTTTATTCAGAGCTATGTATAGTGACGTCGGAGCCTAGAATTTCCGACATCCGGTTGAAGCAATCTCACCGGGTTCGACAGGGTGCCCAGGTTGCGGATTGAGAATAACTGGCTGGATACCTGTAATGTGTCGCATGCAGGCGTCGACAGACGCCTCTGCCATCCTTCTCCCCCCAACGTAGATGTCTATCCAATCGTGACCTTGGTGCCCCGAATGGCAAGGACCGTCCTGCGGTCGATTCCCATCGCCGCAAAGATCTTCCACAATGGCGTACTTTCGCAATCTCTTAATGTAGAAGCGAGTTCCTGCTGGATAATCCATAATACTACGCCCCCCCTGTTTTACGTGCCCAACAGCGAGAGTGATTGGGTCGGAAAAAGTTCCGGTTCCTCCAGCTGAGCGGTGTATCACCGGACGGGCGATCTGGGCCGAACCGCGCGGCGTGTTATCCCAGTAGCTGTAACCCGTCAGATATGCGTTCATGGGCGTCTCTACAGACAACGTTGAAATGTCACGATACCCGAGCGTCGTGCTCGCTCGGTTGACAACATCCAGACTGTGAGAGCGGTAGTTGCCGCAAGCAGTCAGCAGCGCCAAGCTCAGGACCGGCACGAATTTTAGTTTCCGCGATATGTTCATTGGTTACCCCTAACCGGAAGGAATGGAACTTGTGCCGTTAGCTTGATGAAGACTGCAGGCACCCTTATCGGTAGACATTCCTGGTTTCTGAGGAGCTAAGTTTCCAAAATAGATACAATGCAATTTATTTAAATTATTGAAATCTACCCAATCAGCAAAAAAGGTGACCGATAAATTACCGCGAACGTAAAAATATAAAAAATTCAAAAACTAGCGCAAATGGCAGAATGCGCACATATATGGTGCAACAATCAGAAACGCAGCCTAAATGTAGGCCCGCCCTATCAGTGGCATCGGTTCTTTTTATGCTGAACTACGTGATGGCATCCACATCACACGCGATGCGTGTCTATGCGCAGCATTGGTTATCACTTTGTTTACCACTTTCTAAAATCCTAGGTCGTGCGCTTACACACCTGGGGACATTGTTATGTGTGCAAAAATCACTTCCAAAACCGCAAAAAAGTTCTTTGAGAAAGTTCATTGGTGGGGGCCGAGAACGCCTAGCCTCTTGAAGAGTAGACACCCTCCTCACAGAACAAGAGATCGGCGAACGCTATTCACAAGAAAGCCCGAAACACCAATCGCGCCAGAATTCGACACTGCTGTAAAATCGGCTATCCTGAACTATGAACAAGTACTAGCTTACACTTTTCTGTATGCCTCAGAGCAGCTTACAGACTTTGATAAGCGATATAACCTCTCGAATGCCAAGACCAGAGCGGACCGGCAGTCAGTACTTCATGCTCTCCTTGAAGCTTCCCTTCACATGGGTTCCACGCAAGATCAGCAAGCCTAGCTTCATAAAGGTTCCGTTGAAATGTTTAAGTTCTACTCTCCGTGTGGAGTGATTGGCCTTTCTCGCTACGAGGATGGTCGGGATCTTCCTGAGCGCTTTGAAGCTGGCAGTCGTGAAACCATACCTCTCGGCGCCTGGTCCGGTGAAGAGTGGTTAGCTACAATGCTCACACAGCTAGTCGAAGAAGAGAATCTAGACCTAGATAGACTGATGTCGCACCTAGCCACCATGGGTGTACACGATATGGGTTAGCGCCAGACACGCAGCTAGTAAGATTGCCTAAAGTACTAGTGCCAACAACGGAAGCAGCCCCAGAGCAATCGCCGCAAAACCCAAGCCACCATCGTCATCATCAAACTCTTCATCTGGTTCAGGTGATGGTTCATCCGCAGGAGGTCCATCACCTGGAGATAGCATAAGGGATTCGATGAGTGCTTCGGCGTCATAGACTCCCTCAATCTCTCCGACTTCATCTTCCGCTATCTCTACTGCTTCCCAGTACACCTCCATCTCTTCGACCCAAGTAGGCTGGGAGATAACCACCCGCATGACTTCCAAGCTATCGAGATCGGCGTGCAGAATACCATTATTGAATATTTCGCTCTCGATTTCTTCGGAGGACGCTTCTTCAACGGTAGCGTTTGCATTCCTACTACCAGGAGCATCCCCCTGCTCAACACCAAGGTAGGTTACCGATATGTTCTCACCACCACTTAAAATCCCCGAAAGATCGAAGTCGTTTGACGTAACCTCTTCAGACTTCGATGTTAGAAACAGTACCAGCTCGTCCGGGTTTCCGAATGCATGCACATCGATTGTGGAGGAAGAGTACTCGGTTTCTGAGTTTTCCGACCCCACCAAATCTATGGATCGGTTTCCGGGCAAGCTCTCTTCCATCAAACGAAACATCTCACCGCCGACGGTGAGCTCGTCGTGCTCAAAACCGGAGCTTAGAGCGTTTCGGGTGTTTTGAAGTAGCGGCCAAGCGTGAGCAGTGTCGACGCCATGTTCAGGAAACTGCTCCAGAATTTCCAACATTTCATGCGCTTGTCGCAAGCCGTAGTCGGTGTCGGGATCAAGAGAAGACGTGGATTTCAAATTCCACTCAGTTACATATGAGTCGAGGTCTTCGTTCCTCGCGAGCCAAGTATTTTCGACAAGTCCAGTCGAGAAGTCACGCATCTCAGGATTGAGTTCACCCCTTGTATAGATATGAGATGCAACTCCGTCGATCTGCTCGATTTCCTGATCGTCGAACTCATTCATGATGAGCGCATTGTTAACTTTTGACCAATTGATCTCTCCACTTGAAAAAGTGAAACCTTCGCTAAAGTCTTGACTGTACTCTTCGGACAACGCGCTCAAAATCTCTTCTGAAGTATCTAAGTCGTCGTAGGAGCTGTCCAACCTAGCAAAATCGAAGTTTGTGCCTGCCTGTACGACAATATCGATGTCTCCGGTGTCGAAGCCCATATTCTGAGAATCTGATAACGCTTGATCAATGACCGAGGACATTTCACTCGACAGCCGACCGTACTCGACCGACGACATTTGCCCCGCACCCCAGTACTCGTTACCGATCTCAAACGCTGCGATTTCACCGTTTCCGTGTACTCCACGCACGACGTCGTTAACAAAGCTATAGAGTTCTTCATGATCAAATTCTGGTTGGCGATCCCCGTTTTCGTCCACCGTTTCAGATAGGTAAGTTCTTGTCGGGATGACGACAGTCGTCGATATTCCAAGTTCCCCTGCAGTGTTTAGCCAATCACTGAGCGGGACCAGGTTCACCGGTGCACCGGTCTCCGGATTGATAACAGAGGAGCTGTTGGGGTTTGAGATATCGAAGTACTCTTCGGTAACGGACCCACCAGGGAAACGTACCGTTTCAACTCCCAAATCCTGAACCAACTGCGGATAAGACTGATCACCCTCTAGGGTGTCCCTATGGAACAGAAAGTTTCCACCGAAATGATCTTGTGTGAAATTTGATCGAAACTCTGGGTTTGCGTGAATGGCAGTCGGCATCACAGTTCTCCAAGTGTGGGCATTGCCGAACTTGCGCCGAAATTGCCAACAAAATGGAAACGATAAAAGTTTAGTAAAACACAAACACCTCAAACTGATTAACCAGTCTCTCCAACGCTTTTTTTGTGTTCGTTTGACGAGATTCGCATTCCTGAACTATAGTTGGGTCAGCAACCGTCTTCCCAGCAACCGATATATTGGATTTCCAAGATCAGAGAATCACTTCGAATAAACTCAATGGAGAGTGCGCCGCATGATGGCACGGAGATACTCATCTATGTGCGCAACACCTTTCGGAGGGCCAAGTTTATTCGTTTGGGCTCCTCCAGCACGGATACCGTTGGGATGCAGAATATGTCTCAATGCGATGAGGGCTGCTGGGTTCTAGTCGACGACACAGGCAAAGAAATTGCGGGCTGCAGTGTATCCAAGCAGGAGCCTAGCGGATGGCTGCCATGGATAGACTGACCCCCTTCATGTATTTTGATTACGAGGCAAGAAAGGCTGGCACTCTGCTGGCCCCTGTCACCCGTTGCCGCGCGACGCCTGACGGCAATACAGGAGATTCCTTTTTGCCGGACTGGCGACGATTGTCGCCAGTCCGTTTTCGTCATGGAATGAGGCCGCCCACCACGCTGGCGAGTTTGCTTCGGGCGAGGTTCTGCAACACGTGATCGTTTGGCCCCAGGCGCAGGATCGCGTCGGGAACAGAGGCCTTTGCGTGATCCACGGCCTCGCGGACCAGGACCTCTGCAGCTTCATCTGGGCCGCGCTCCAGACCGGCGCGGATACCGCTCATCAGAGCGCTTTGCAGCGCGTCGCGGTGGCCGGCCTCGATGTCGAGAACCCAGCGCCGTTTGGCGGTATGGGCCGCGCTGCCGATCAGTGCCGCCAACAGCACGCTCAGCCCGCTTAGGGCCACCGGCAGCAATTCCTGCAAGATGTCATTCATCAGTCAATCCTTTCGATTTGAGGGGGGAAGAAAGCCGACCGCCGCTTAGCCGTGGAGGATGGCGAGGACGCGCCGCTGCCAGTTCAGACGCGGCGCGGGTTTTGGGGATGTGGATACCGGCGGCAGGGCAAGCAGCGCCTGATGCAGCGCGGTGCGGGTCTTGGGGCCGACCACCCCGTCCACGGTCAGGCCGGCGGAGCGCTGGAAGGCGCGCGCATCCGTGGGCGCATAACCGAGAAGGACAAGCTGTGCCCGGTCGGTCCAGGCCTGCCGCTCTGCGAGATGGAGGGAGCAGACCTTCGCTGCAGACGCAGCCACCAACTACTATCGAACGGAAGGGAGCGGACTTTGCGGACCTTCGACGAACGTCCGCAAAGGAATTCAGCTTTGGGCTATGCCGCCGCCTCTATCTGGATTTGACCGTCATGTAGGAAACACTTTTTGTCGAAAAGCGATAGATCGACAGGGTTTGGCAAACGGATGTCGGCAAGGGTTGGCATGTTGCTCGACGATAGCTCAAAAGCGCGGTCGATCTGGGAGATCAGAACCACAACCGCTCCGCATTCGATAGCAAATTCCTTGAGCGCCCGGATTTGTTCTTCGAGCGGAGGATTACTGCGCTTCTGATCCAATAGCTGCAGGTAATCGACAACGACAAGTGCGTGACCCGGCGACTTACTGATGCGTTCAATGATATGCGCTGCGCAGATATCGTCCGAAGTATCAACGACGACTGATCGGTCATGTTCTTTTGGATCGAAACCAAGCTTCTCAAACCGCATCCAGACATCCGCTTCATTGTAGTCCAATGAAAACACATAGCCTGTGCGATTATTCCTCTCTGCCAATGCAGTCAGTTCCAATCCAAGAAGTGTTTTCCCATGACCAGGGCGCGCACCAATCAACACCATCTCTCCTGATTTGAGCTGGCTCATGACTTCGTGAGCTGGCGTGGTTTTGGAGTAGCTGGACGCCAAGTGGCTCCAGTCCTTGAAGCCCTCGTTGACGGCAATATGGTTAAGTGCCGCGTGGAGCTTGATGCCATTTTCGCGCGCGAGCCGTTTGGCGTGGCGCTTAAGGGTGTAGATTGGCGATGATAGTCTCATCGTGAACCTCCTTTTGCGAGCGGTCTCCGCAATCCCTCCTTATGCGCGTGCTCGAACAGGATAGGTCCGAAATCGTGTCGCTCCGCATGTCAAATGCTGCCCCAGTGGAGGGGGGAGGCCCGAGCAAGGCCACACTTGAACGCTACCCAGATCGCTGGAGAAACTCAATTCGATTTCGGTCATTCGCTGCACACTGACGAATGAGCAGGTTGGGCTCACACCGGACCTCGGATGCAATGCAGCACCATTTGATATGATGTCTTGTCAACGTCGGGTTGCCGATGTGGGAGGGCGTGGTGGATCGGAGGATCCATCATGGAAACACCAAACTTACCCGCCATCCGCGCACTACGTCCAGCCTGGAACAAGGGCCGGATCGTCGGTCAGAAACGGCCGCTCAAGCCCAAACACGTCTGGGCGATCAGGGTGCGGCTGGAGCTGGCCGAGAACCATCGTGATCTGGCCCTCTTCAATCTCGCCATCGACAGCAAGCTGCGTGGCTGCGATCTGGTGAAGATGAAGGTGGTCGATGTCATGGCGTCAGGCCAAATCAAGGAACGCGCGTCGGTTTTGCAGAGCAAGACACAGAAACCTGTGCGTTTCGAATTTTCTGAAGGCACCCGTGCATCGCTGGCAAGATGGATGCGGGAGCCGCTCATGGTCGGCTCCGAATACCTCTGGCCCGGGCGTTTTCACGAACGGCTTCACATCTCGACCCGCCAGTACGCGCGTATTGTCTGTGAGTGGGTGACGTCCGTTGGTCTTGAGGCCAGCGCCTACGGAACGCACTCGATGAGGCGAACGAAGGTGACCCAAATCTATAAGAAGACCGGCAATCTTCGGGCAGTCCAGCTGCTGTTGGGCCATACCAAGATGGACAGCACAGTCAGGTACCTTGGCGTTGAGCTTTAGGATGCGCTGGCTATCGCCGAAGCCATCGAAATCTAAAGGCGTGGGCCGTCGTCACGGACGGCCCTAAGCTGCCATTCGCCGGGATGGGCCTCGCTGCGTTGCAGCTTCCCCGAACCGGCCGTTAGTGACGGTTCAGATATGTAAGCGATCAAGGCTCCTCATACTGAGTGAGCCGGCACCGGGCTTCTTGGGTCGACATCTGCCCGCGCGCGCGGTTCGCGAACTGCGTCACGAGCTGGACGTTCCCATCGTAGTAGCCGCGGGAGTTGTCGATCCGGTCTAGTGACATCCGATCATCCTGAATGCCGCCCTCTTCGGTCGAGCGCATCTCGAAAGGCTGTCCGGTCAGGGCACAGCGACCTTTCTGCATTTTCAACAGCTGGCTCGTCAGAAGACAGAGCTCGGAGTAGTTTCCAGAACCCACGTACTCCTTACCGACCTTCATGGTCACCTTGCCGACCCCATTCACACGCTGGATCGCGTTCGAGACTGCCCGACGGATCTCGGCCTCCTGGGCCGGCTCCGGCATCACTGATCGCGCGTAGTGATATTCCGCCGGAATAGGCTCCAGCGGCCCGAGCACTGCTTCATAGCCCTCGAACCAAACGCACCGGTTCTGCTCCCGAGGGACTTCTGATATCTGGATCTCGCTGAGCTTGCTCCGGCGTGCCTGGAAGGCATCCTCACTCGGCTGCCCGGTCGCGGCGTTCACGACCAGCATGGTGAGGTCCGGGAAGCCCAAGGGAGAGATGGCGAAGCTATAGACGTCATCCAACCATCTGCCGTTTTGCCTGTTGCCGTAGCCACGAAGTGTTATCGCATCGGTGTAGGTCACACGGCATTTGCTGATCGCACATCTCGCCAGTATGTAGAGATCCTCTAAGACACGCACGGCCAGCGCTTCAGATTTTTTTATTCCATAGTCCGGATAGACCTCCGGAATCTGGTCAGAGATCATCGCTAGAAGATCCCCGCGCGGTATTGGGCTTTCATCGTACATACTTCGGTACTCCGGTGTTCTGGGCGATCTTAGCAAGTGGAGGTAGCGGGGCAACAGGACCGACGTCCACTCTGTTCGCCGCCGACGCGGAATTCAGGCTTGCTTCTCCGCCGTTTGCGATCAAGGCGTGTCCCAGCCCATAGCAGTCACTCGCCACAGAAAGCGGGCGCTGCAGCGCAGCCCGTCAGATGAGACATTCGCTGCACTCGCGAAGTCAGGCGACATGAGAACTCACACTGCGGGGCGGAGCTGCCGTTCGCCGAAGGTGTAGCCTGCGCACCATCCCTGGTCAGCTTGGCGCGGAAAACGCCCTTTGCAAACCCATCCCTGGCAAGTGGTGAGGTCTCGGTTATTGCCGTACTGCCGCGACCAAAAGCTGCCGCTCGTCATGGGTGGAGCATAAAACTGGCATCGCGTGTACCCGTTCTGACTTGCTGGATCAGCGCCGGATCCTGATGCAAAAGTGGGCGGACTTTGTGACAGGCGTAGAGGTAAAAGTTGAGGCGCTGAGAGGATTTCTCTAGCGGCTCAATTCCATAGTGATACGATGCCGGTCCACGCGAAATTTGAGTTAGATTTTGCCAAGAGGATTCGACATTGTTCACTTCTGCACAAGCGCTGCATCAAATCCTAGCTGCCGCCACAAGACATACAGATAGCACTAGATTTCTCGATGCCGTGACGCAGGTATTGGAACTTGACGGTGAAGACTCTGATGCTTTCGCAGCTGCTCATATCGTGAAGTTGGCAAGGGATGTGCAGAAAGACATCAGGCGTCTTCCCTTTGAGGCAACTCACATGGAGCAAGCCCAGAAAATGTTTGCGCCGTTCTTGGGGTTGGTGAATTACGCCCATGTCCACATGGATATCAGAAACGCCAAGGGCAATTTCCTTAACCGAGGACAAACGCTAAGCCATGCTTGCAGTTGATCCACAGATTTTTAGCAAATCTTTTCTACGCCGCCCTGAGCTTATCACGCCTCAGATTAGGGACTTCTGCCATTCACTGAGTCCAGAGCATGATCCGGTTCAGCTGGCTGTTACTCCATCCGCTGGGACAAAGCCTCTCGAGTGCTTCTACAATGTCCGATCTCAAGTCGAAGCGAGTGGCGGCCGGATCGCATACGGCTGGGCCATTTGGGTTTGGCCTCGGGTTTTTGTCGAAGCAGAGCACCACGCGGTTTGGGAAATCCACGGCAAGATGATCGACGTTACGCCCCGTAGGGATGGCGAGGAGAAAATTCTGTTTCTCCCCGATCCAATGCGGACATACGACTTCGATGGCAACAGTAGAATTGATAATCAAAGACACCCTCTTTCTCCATCGCCGGCCGTCGCTTCACTCCTATATTGGTACTCTGAAAGGCAACGCTTTCTCGAGGCGAGTTCCGTTGGAAGAACAGCTAATATCGACCTGCGAACCTTCGAGAGCATCCAATCCGATGTCATGCATGCAAGCGCTCTGGTCTTAAAAGAGTTGGCGCAAATCACAGGTCGAAATGACACTTGCATCTGCAACAGTGGCCGTAAATTCAAGAAATGCTGCTCGCCCTTGATCAACCTCACAGCCTGACTGGAATCCGCTAAGATGCCAATCGTGAACACACCCTCGACGGACAAGCTGAATGACTTTGCACTGATCCTCTATTTCCAGGCCTGGACACGTGTGGCTGAAGTTTTCGAAGAATTTGAGAGCTCATTTGCAGGCGGGAAAGATCATTGGCCCATCGAATGGCAAGAGTATCTTGACGTCTCTCAGAAAGACTTCGAAACCATTACCAATCTTGCCTCCCAATCAGCAGAGCTAGCACTGAAGGGCAAGCTCTGCGCAACGAGCCCATTCCTCTTGCTTCTCGGTCAGGAAGCCCGCTACTCGACATCTAGTGAGCAAGTCGACTTTACGGACCTTCGGACTGTTCATGCGGTGGATCTGCCCGGAGCAATCAACACTTTTTGCGACACTCCGGTTTCTGAACGGCTAATTGAGCAATTCAGCCACCTGCGGCGCCTCCGAAACAAAGCGATCCACTTGGGCGATGCTTATAGCTATTTTTCGGTCGATGAACTGGTTGAAAGCCTCGTGACCCTTTTCAGCGAACTGTGGCCAGAGAGAAGCTGGCTCGGAGAGTGGGTTCGAAGCGTTTCAAGCGGGCGTCGTTCCTTCTTCCATGACGGACGCATCGCAAGCGCACATAGCGACGTTTTCGAGTACTTTCCAATTATCGTGAACCTTCTTAGCAAAGGTCAGTTCAAGAGGCTCTTCGGGGAGGCTAAATCGAAGCGGAGGTATTTCTGCTATGACTGTATGGAAGAAGCACGAACAAAGTGGTCGGACTGGTCATATAACGGAAATGTAAAAACCGCCCACCTTACGGACACTGTCACCCTGGAATGTTGGATGTGTGAAAAGGACTTTCCTGTTCGACGTGATGAATGTCCCCTAGACGAGTGCCCAGGCAATGTATTGTCAGATGGTGAGGAAGACTATGATGCAGCTTGGTGCCACACTTGCGGTAGCTTCAGTGACGGAAGCTGAAGCAAGTGATTAGCCCCAGGCGCTTTCCCCACGGGTCGGCTCAGACCCGACCTCCAACACATACTACCGATGCCGCGGCGCGGCCCGTCGAATTGGAATTTCGCTGCAAGCGCAAAAATTGCAGTAATCCGGAAGTTACGACCAATCACCAGATGTTGACTGCCTGAAGGAAAGTCCGCCAACATAGACAACTACCTCGCCCTGAGCAGACTGGGCTCTCGGCAGAAGAAACGAGTTTCACCATGAGCAAGAAGGGCATCACAAGAGATAATCACTATGTGCCGATCTGGCATCAAAAGGGCTTTCTTTCGAGCGGCAGAGCAAAGCTCCACTATTTGAACATGTCGCCTGACGAAATCCCTCTCCCGGACGGGCGCATTAAGCATCACCGCGACCTGTTCGAAAGCTACCCCTCTCAATGCTTCTACCAGACCGATCTCTACAGCACCTTTTTCGGCGAACATGTGGATGACGAGATCGAACAAAAGCTCTTCGGCGAGATTGATACTAGAGGATCAAATGCTATTCGGGCGTTTCTAGGAAACGATATTTCTGCATGGCACGAAAATTTCGAGAGTTTCTTTATCTACCTAGATGCTCAAAAGTTTCGGACGCCAAAAGGTCTAGAGTGGATCAGTGCCAGGTATCCGTCCTTAGACCAGAATGCCCTGATGAAGGAGATGCAAGGCATCCGCACGATCAACTGCACGCTTTGGAGCGAGGGGGTGCGCGAAATCGTCTCCGCGCGCGAGGCAGGGGTAAAATTCATTCTGACCGATCACCCGGTCACGATCTATAACCATGCCTGCCCGCCGGATCACCCGCTCTGCGCTTATCCGAATGATCCGTCGATTGCGCTGAAAGCCAGCCAAACACTTTTCCCATTGGATCAAGATCAGTGCTTGATCCTGACCAATTTAGAATACGCACAAGAACCGGATTTGGCCGATCCGCTGGAAAAGCGCACACATGCGCGTCAGGTACGACACTCCTTGGTCCGAACGGACAAATTCATTAAGACGCGCACGCTCTGTGACGCGGAGGTCATAGCGATCAACCATATCCTGAAGTCCCGCGCGAATAGGTTTATCGCGGCAGGCAATCGAGATTGGCTTTGGCCTGAAAAGGCGGTGGAAGGGACGTGGCAGGACATCCGCCAGGTGCTACTACCACCCAATAACGAGCTTTGGAGCTTCGGAGGCGAAACATTCATTGGCTACGAGGATGGAAGCGTTGACTACCAGGATGCGTATGGCCGCAAGACCAAATCCGCAGATTTTCTGAAAAAGGATGTCAAGGAATCTGATCTGGGAGTAAACGACCCTTGCGGGTGCGGATCGGGCAAGAAGTACAAAAAATGCTGCAAGTACAAGCCGAGATCAAAGCGGACGAGTTGGAAGGTTCTGAGTATTCGTGAGCGCAACCTCGGATTTTTCCGCGCTGTCAACGCGATCCTGGGATTGGACGCAGGCAAGGACTGGAACGACGTCCGCCGCGAGCTCGACGAAGACAAAGTAAAGAGAATTCATGAACTCTACGGCTACACATGGCCGTTGGACACCGACCTTTTCGAGCTATTACCAAAGCCGGACGGTAACACACGTGCGCTATACGCTGGCATTCTCGATCCGCGCACCACGCCGTTCATAGTATCGAATGCCTGCCTGTATTTTGGTGATGTTATGGTGCAGAATCCATTCATCAGTCCCAATCAGGTCAATCCGAGATTCTCGCCTGTCGAAAACCCGCATGCCTACCTCATTCAGACGCTCAAGAATTTACTTTTCTTTTTCCAGATCTTTCCATTGATCGAGAGCGGGCAAGTCAATCTGTTCCCCGACCCCTCGTCGGTTGATCCCATTCTGCAACGCGAAGTCATGGAGCTTGCACAACAGCGCTCGGCAGGTATGCGCACCTTTGAGCGCGACGCCGAGATGATGATGAGTCTTCATGAACAGGATTTTCAGCAGACGCTATGCATGCTACCGAAAGCCTCGCAGGAGAGCATGGCGCGGCGGGCAGACCCGAACGCCCCTGAAGAATACGTGCAGTATTATCTGAAACATCTGGAACAAATGCGCGAAGAGAACCCGCTGGTGCTGCTACGGGATGGCATCTTCGATGGCGGCGATCGCGGGGGGCAACTCACGCCTCTTCAGATGGCACCAAATTTCGAGCTGATGCTGATGATCTCGCAGGCAACAGGAGCCTTTATTGTGACCGATAGCCATCACCGCTGGGGAGAGCTTCAGGGTTCAAGTCACCGTGATGCAGGCATCGTACGCTCACGCGCACCCAAGGTGATGGATCATATCTCCGAAACTGCGGTACCCGTTTGCGAGGATTTGTTGGGTGCCGATGCGATGCTGGCGGATGGCAAACTGCAAGAGCATCGTAAATGGATTGAAATGCTGAATGACGGCCTGTTAGCGGCAGATGCACCGCTTCCAGAGGGCAAGCTGATCCATGAGTTTGATCGCGTCGCCGACGATGTGGAGCGCCAGTTTGGTGACAATGCAAGTGCTGGCTTGGCGGGGCGCTTTCAATACTTGGCTCCCGCGGGAGGCATCTATCACAACAATGTTCGCAGGCTCATGGTGCGTAGTGGCATTGATGATCGTCCAGACCGCATTTCGTTGGCGGTGCGAATGGATATCGTCGGGACTTAGGATAGAACTCGATGAGAATACTGTTCGATCGGGGCGATTTTACGAAAGTTCCTATTTGCAAGAACACAGTGAAAGTGCTTGAAGCTCAGGTTTCACAACCCTGTCGCGAAACGACCACCTTAATGTCCGTTTTCGATGGTTTGATCGCTTGTTTTATCTTCTGCAGCGAAAGTCCGCATCCCGCCCTACCTGCTAAGAGATGGGGCGCCGAACCAGGTCGAGCACCATGTCTGCTTCGGGCTGGAAGGCGTCATCTGGCGACGGGGACGAGGCGCGGATTCGCTGCGCCCCGACTGCCGCAGCGCCGCAAGTCGGCTTTGAGCCCACAGCTGCCGTCGGTCAAGTGGAGGCCTTCGCATGCGCAGCATGTAGCGAAGTGGCGCTAAGCGGCCAATGCAAGGTCCTCACGGAAAGTGGCCGATGCCAATCCAACGTCATGATCCGCTCGTTCACTACGGATTGACACGCAGCGGTACGTGTGCAGCATCGATATAAATTCGCCAAGGGTTGCATTATGTCAGAAGTCATTGATCAGGGAGTTACAATCGCGGAAAGCCAGAACCTTAGGGTTGCGTTCTCAACGGCGGATAAGGTCAATTTCTCCTCTGCTCAGAACGGCGTTTCGATCCTGCGCAAGATTACCTTGATCAATGGAACAGAAGAGCCGCTGGAAAACCTCACTATTTCCATCGAGAGCAGCCCCTCCATCATCAAACCGAAAACCTGGACGCTGGATCGGCTCGCCGCCGGCGAAGAACGGAACCTGTCAGGCCTCGAAACTCCTTTGAACGACACGCTTCTTTCCGGGCTGAATGAGGCGGAATTTGGCCAAATGGCCTTGACGGTGTCCGCCAATGACACCGAGTTGTTTCGCGAAGAACGCCGGGTTGAAATGCTGGCCCGCGATGAGTGGGGCGGGATCGGTGACATGGCGCATCTGCTGGCCGCTTATGTCTCGCCCAACGATGCCGTGATTGCCGCGATCCTGAAGGAAGCGGGTCTCTTGCTGGAGCGTAGTGGGCAAAGTGGCGCAATCGACGGCTACCACTCTAAAGACCCGGGACGGGCGTGGATGCTGGCGGGAGCGATCTGGTCCGCGACCACTGCGCTCGGGCTGACCTATGCCTATCCGCCAGCGTCTTTCGAGACCCGCGGCCAGAAGGTACGCAGCCCTGCCCGCATCAAGTCCGAAGGGCTGGCCACCTGCCTGGACAGCGCCTTGCTGCTGGCAGCGTGTTTCGAGGCTGCGGGGCTGAACCCGGCGGTTCTGTTTTCCGAGGGTCACGCCTGGACGGGGGTATGGCTTACGGAGCGCGATTTCGGTCAAGTGACGGAACCCGACGTGATGACTGTGCGCAAGGCCATCGACGCCCGCGAGTTTGTCACCATGGAAACCACGCTTCTGACTAAAAGGCCAACCATCGGCTTTGAAGAGGCGGTCAGCGTGGGTCGAGATTTGACGGCGGAGCGCAACGAACACACGTTCCAGCTGGCTGTCGACATTCGCCGGGCCCGCGTGGCGCGTATTCGGCCTCTCGCCTCTCACTGCACTGAAACAACTCAGGATTCTGAGCAGATCGAGGCCGCGCCGCCAGCCCTGCCAAAACCGTTGGCCTTCGATTTCCTGCCGGGCGATCTGGTGGATGAAGAGCCCAAAACGCCGCAGGATCGTATCTCCCGTTGGCAGCGCAAGCTGCTCGACCTCTCTCTGCGCAACCGCCTGCTGAACTTCCGCGGTACCAAGCAGACAATCCCGTTCATCTGCCCCGACGTGTCGAGCCTTGAAGATCAACTGGCCGACGGCAAGAAATTCAAAGCCCTCGCACTCAAGGACGAAGACCCAGTTGGACAACGTGACCTGCTCAACAAGGAAGAGCCGCAGCTGCTCGAAGAGGTCGCGCTTGATGCCTTCGCCAAGGGACAAGTGGCAGTTCCGCTGACGGGAAAGGATACGAACAACCGCCTCCTCGCACTGTTTCGCAAGGCCAAGAGCGACATGCAGGAAGGCGGCACCAATACGTTGTTCCTGGCGGCAGGTTTTCTGCGCTGGAAGAAGACCGAAGCCGATACGCGCAGCTACCGCGCACCTTTGCTGCTGATCCCCGTCAAGATATCGCGCCGCTCAGCCCAATCCGATTTTATCATCGAGCATCACGAAGATGATGTTCGCTTGAACGCGACTTTGCTCGAATTCCTCAAGCGCGACTTTGACCTGCACATCCCGGAACTTGAGGGTGAGTTGCCGCGTGATGACAGCGGTTACGACCTGCCGCTGATCTTCGAAATCATGCGACGCAAAGTGCGCGACGTAGCCGGGTTCGAGGTGGTGGAAGAACTGGCCATGTCCACCTTCTCCTTTGCCAAGTTCCTGATGTGGAAAGACTTGGTCGACCGGACGGACAGCCTGCGAAACAATGCCTTGGTACAGCACCTCGTCGACAATCCCACCGAACCGTTCCTTGCCGAAGGCGCGGCTGCGCTTCCTTCTGCCGCGGATGTGGATCGACGAGTGGCGCCACGTGATCTCTTCACGCCGTTGCCTGCGGATTCGTCGCAGTTGTCGGCAGTGCTTGCCGCACAAGAGGGGCACGACTTTGTCCTGATCGGCCCTCCCGGTACAGGAAAGAGCCAGACTATCGCCAACATCATTTCGCAGTGCCTTGCAGTGGGCAAGACAGTGCTTTTCGTTGCCGAGAAGTCCGCTGCGCTGGACGTGGTTCATCGCCGTCTATCGGCGCACGGTCTGGGCGATGCAGTGCTGGAGCTACATTCCAACAAGGCGGACCGAAAGTCCGTGCTTGACCAACTTGGGCGCAGCTGGGACCGGCAGGGCGAGGTGTCCGAGGCCGAATGGATACGAGTTACCGATGACCTCTCGGTCACGCGCACTCAGCTGAACGAATACGTGGCTGCCTTACACCGCAAGGGAACGCAGGGCTTCAGCGTCTACGACGCCGTGGCTGCGCTGCTCGCGCCGAGGTGCCCTTTAGCCTGTCCTTCGACAACAAGGATGCCCACGATGCCGAGAGCTATGCGCATTTGAGCAACTTGGCCGAGGCGGTCGGGAGGTGCCATCAGATTGTCCAAGGCCGCCCCGGCCTGCCGCTTGTCGGAGCTGAGGAGTGGTCCTTTGGCTGGCAGGCGGAGCTGTTAAAGCGGGCCGAGAATTTGCGCACAGTCTCCCGTGACCTAGCTAAGGGCGGTGCCGCCCTGTCTGCGCTGTGCGGGTTGACCGATGAGGTGCTGACCCGGGACCGGCTCGAAAAACTGGTGGCGCTCGCCGGATGGCCGACCAACGGGTCCGATGTCAGCTGGGGCCTGGATGCGGACTTATCGAAAGCGGAGGAAGAGAGCGAACGACTTGGCCCACTGCTGAACGCGCATCGGGACGCTGCCGGGGCGCTGTCAGCAAGCTATCCTCTGGATCGGCTGGGTGCGATGCCGCTCGTCCAGATGGACGCCGACTGGCGGCGGGCCCAGACAAAGTCCTGGCCATTCTCGATCTTCGCCAAATCCGCCGTGCGGAAGCTTCTCCAGACCTACGCCACGGACGGCAAGGCCGATCCGGCAACGGACATTGCCGGTCTAGATGCCTTGCAGCGGATCAACGACGACATCGACACCATCGCATTGTCCGGTTGTCCCGCTTTCGACAAGGTTGCGACGGACCCTGCCCGATTGACGCAGTTCATTGCCGAAGCGCGGCAATTCCGAGCGGTCACCGAGCCGCTGGCACAACAGGTTTCGGATCACTCGCGATGGACGGAGGCCAAAGCCGCACTGGCCCGCCGCGAGGCTGGCGACCTGCGAGCAGCACTCGATCGTTTCCGCGTGCTTTATCAAAGCTGGGCAACGCAGGCGGATGCGTTCCGGGACACCGCCGAAACCGACCCGACACAGCATGCCCTCGATGACCTCGCCCAGCTCCTTGATCAGACGCTGGAAAACCGCGAGGCGTTGGAGGATTGGACGCGCTGGATGAATGCGCGCAATCAAGCCTGCGCGGCGGGTTTGACCTCCCTCGTCGAAGCGATCGAAGCTCGAACTCTGGCTGGCTCGGCGGAAGAAGCGCTCACCACGGCCTACGCTCAGTGGTGGCTGCCGCAAGCCATGGACGCAGAACCCGTGCTGCGGGGCTTTTCCCATTGGTCACACGAGGACGCGGTCACCAAGTTCCGCGCCCTCGATGATCGCGCTACCGAGATGGCGGCAGAGCAAGTTCTTCACCGCATCCGGCACGGACTGCCAGCCCGCGATGGCGTGGCCCGCAAATCCGAGTTGGGAACCCTGCGCCACCAGCTTGGCCTGCAACGTCCCAGCATGCCGATCCGAACGCTGATCTCAGAGATGCCGGCTACCTTCACCAAACTCGCGCCGTGCGTGTTGATGTCGCCTCTGTCTGTCGCGCAATACCTGCCAGCCGGGCAAGCCGCTTTTGACGTGGTGATATTCGACGAGGCCTCCCAGATTACGACCTGGGACGCGATCGGGGCCATTGCGCGGGGACGGCAGGCCATCATCGTCGGTGATCCCAAGCAGCTGCCCCCGACCAACTTCTTTGGCCGCACCGAGGACACCGACGAGGACCTGCCGGAAAGCGAAAAAGACCTTGCCTCGATCCTTGACGAGGTGGCCGCCGCTGGCATCCCGACCCAGCAACTCGACTGGCACTACCGCAGCCGGGATGAATCCCTCATCGCATTCTCCAATTGGCATTACTATGGCGGAAGACTGGTGACTTTCCCCTCTCCCACTACGGAATCTCAGGCGGTGCAGTTGCACCAGATCAATGGCACCTACGCCCGTGGTATGAGCCGCACCAACGAGGACGAAGCCCGCGCCATCACACTTATGGTCGTGCGACGCCTGACGGAATGGCTCGCCTTGCCCGAAGAAGAGCGCCTCACGCTCGGCGTCATCACTTTTAACGGTGAGCAACAAGGGCTGATCCTCGACCTGCTGGACGAAGAACGCCGCAAGAATCCCGATCTGGAATGGTTCTTCGAAGATGATCGCGAAGAACCCGTTATCGTTAAGAATCTGGAAAACATCCAAGGGGATGAACGCGATGTCATGCTTTTCTCGATCACCTTCGGCCCGGATCACGCGGGCAAGCTGTCCATGGCATTTGGTGCGCTCAACGGCGATGGCGGCGAAAAGCGGCTGAACGTGGCGATCACCCGCGCCCGGCAGGAGTTGCACATCTTCGCCTCGATCCGCGCGGATCAGATCGATTTGACCCGCACGAAGGCGCTTGGCGTCAAACACCTCAAGGGCTTCCTCGACTTCGCGGCGCGCGGGCCGGTCGCACTGCCCTCGCAAGACGACGGCTCACTCGGCCCAGTGGAGAATGCCTTTGAGGCGGCGATCAAGGCGGCCATCGAGGCGAAGGGGTGGGAGCTGCGACCACAAATCGGCGTCTCCGGCTTCCGCATCGACTTGGGCGTCGTGCATCCGGATCATGCAGGCGTCTACCTTGCAGGGATCGAATGCGACGGGGCGACTTATCACGGCTCTGCCACGGCACGAGACCGGGACAAGGTCCGGCAAGCCGTTCTGGAAAACCTCGGTTGGAAGATCTTGCGCATCTGGTCGACCGATTGGTTCAAGAACCCAAAAGCCGTCGTGGAGCGCATCCACGAGGCGCTGACTGAGCATTTGGAGGCAGATAGGGAAAGGCGTGTGGAAGAGGACTCCGCTCGAACCATATCGTCAGAAGAGGTTTTGCCAGCCAGTGATTTCCAACCCGACGATCAGGGTTTTGCAGCCGACAAGGCAACGTCGACTTCGAACATGGAGCCGCTGCCGGCCCCAGGCATGCGTGAGTCCGAATATCGGAAGGAGCCTCTCGTTGCTGGAGTGGCTGCACCGGAATATGATGAAACAGACGTAGCCGCCATCATGCAATATGACGACCTTATCCCGGACCCGGAGCAATTCTACGAGCCGACCTACATCCCGCGTCTTGAGCGTTTGATTGAGGACATCGTCAGAACTGAAGGGCCACTTCCGGTGACGCTCCTTTCGCGGCGTGTTGCCCAACAACACGGGTGGCAACGCACTGGCCGACGTATCGTTGACCAGGTAGGCGCAGCCTTGACGCGCATCGATATTCACGAAGAGAATGGCGTCGAGTTCGCCTGGAGCAAGGGCGGCCACTCAAACCGTGTGCCGTTCCAGACTGATCTGACACGCGGCATCCGCGACATCTCACGTGCCGAAGTTGCCTGGCTTTACGACGCCAATGCCGCGGCGCTCGATGAAAGTGACGATCCGGCTCGCGACCTTTCGCGCCTGGTAGGCATCAATCGCTTAACAGCCGATAGTCGAAGCTATCTTGAAACCTGTATCGAATGGCGAAGAGGAACAACTCTAATAGCAGATGCTGACGCTTCATAGGCAATTCCACATCCCGATCCTTGATTTGCCAGAGCAGAAGCAGTCAAGAGCTACGGTGAATTCGTCCCCGATACCAGATGGAAGATCTGCTTGCATTCACTCAGCGAGGTCTTCTGAAAGATCGTGGGGGCGCGTTCTTGGCGTCGGCGGAAGTGGGAGTGGGAGTGGATGGATGAAAGCCTTCTGCGGACCTTGGTCACAATGTCTGCGTTCGCCCGCACAGCACGTCCTGTGCGGTAGCATTGCGGCCGCTCCTAGCCGTTCCATGGTGGTCGGAGGCTGCACCTGCGGCGATGGTCTGCTCTTTCCATTGCTCGTGCAGCGTGGGACCGCCGCCAGATCGTGCAGATGCCGATCCGCCGCCCGCACATAGGGCCCGGCAACAACCTCGCCAGCCTGCACTGCTTGCGCCCAGGCTGTCACCGGATCCTCGCTGGCCGAGACCCGGTCCGGGGATGCGCTCACGTCAGATAGCTCTCGGGGCCTTCGGGGTCGGCAAAACTGAACCCCATCTGCCCTGCCCCCGACAGACCCCGCTCCGCCGCCGGCGTCATGCCAAAGTCATTGGCCAGCCCGCGGATCTGGCGGAAGGTCTCATTGAGCTGCGCCACCTCGGGCCGCGCCTTGATCTGCCCCCCCGTTGCGCGTCTCGCTTTGATAGGTCTCGCCGGTCTCCTCGAGCTCCAGCTCCAGACGTTCAAACCGCAGCACCGCTTTGCAGAGCTGTTTGAACATCATCACATTGCTGGGCTTGAGCCGATCCACCGTCGGGTGGCACAGCGGCAGCGCCAGCCGGTCAAAGGTCCAGCGCAGCTCGCCGGACAGCCCCTCGGGCCGGATTTCCTCCAGACGCATCCGCGCCCGCTCTTCCAGATTGTGAAGCGGTGCGCCCTCTTCTGCGAGGGCCACAACTTTTCCCTCTGCCGGTCTGCGCCCTCGCATATCCCGATCAACTCCTTGTTCATGTGGCTTTTTCTATTCAATTTCCACTTTGCACACACAAAGGCTCCCCCTCCGGTTGCCAGCGCATCTGGAATTCCTTCGGACCCTCCCCCCGGGGCATTCGCTCCGCTGCGTCAGCGGTTGGCGGGGTGCTGTGGATCCACCGGCCAGCCATCCGCGCCGCGCTCTTGCGAGTACCCGCGCGCCTCCAGCCGTTGCTTGTTCTGATCATGATCATCCGGGCACAGCGTCTGCAGATTGCCCGGATCCAGAAACAGCGCCGGATCACCTCGATGCGGGATCACATGATCCACCACCAGGCGGCAGCGCTTTGGGTTCCCCTGTCGAGATCCGGACGCCATCAGGGTGCCGTCATTGACGATCCCCCGCCGCAGGCACGCCCGGCACAGCGGCTCCCGCGCCAGATGCTGAGGCCGCAGCCGACGCCGCCACGCCGACAGGTTGTACAAATGGTGATACTCGCTCCGTGCCGTCATACCATACCCCCGGAACGCAAAAGCGCCCGCCGGTTTCCCGTGGGCGCAGTTATCGATGATGCATATCTAGTGGCACGCCGGTGACTTTGGCGTCAAGAAGGATGTGGGGAGGGAGCAAAGAGCCTGAGCTGTGAGCTACTGACAGGATAGCTCGCGGTAAGCCCTATTCTTGTCTTCGTTCGTCATTGGTCGTTCGGATTTGTTCTCCAAAAAATTCATTTCTTCTCGCTGAATTTTGTACCCTTCATCGATAGACCAAACCAAGAAACCGCAATAGATCGGGAGGCGCTCAAAACTCGCGCGAAAATCTATTGCCGCATAAAGACCTTCTGGGGCACCTTTTGGGTTTCTGTACCATGTGACTTTGGTGTTACTCAGATGGGTGAGGGCGCCAAACTTTTCACGCACAGCTTTCCAATGGTTTGAGAACTCCTCCGGAGATACATTCCCTTTTTGTCGCTCGGCAAGCAAACCGTAAGCAATTTCGTATTCACCCAACTCCCTCATTTGAAAGTAATACCGATGAACTTCTACAACTCTATCGTAAGTTTCCTTTGAAACTCCTGAGTGAGATTGACTTGGCACCCATAAAAAAATGAGCCCCAAAAAAATCAATCGCCCCATCATGTGAATAGACTGACAAACATTAATCATAGGACTTCTCGTCCAAATTTCGAAAGTGCGAGCAAAGAACTGAGGCAGCAACAGAGGCTACCTGAGAAATGTAAACCCAAGAAGGTGTGCTGTACCCAGACGGCTCTAAAATGAAATAGAAAACGTAAAAGAAGGCCACAGCGCCCAGTGTCGCTAAAACTAGAAAAATCCCCCGTGAAGTGTAGGCAAACAAAACCACGAGGAAAGCGAATGCCCCAAAAGCGTATGCAGGCAGATTGGTTCGTGGCCAATAAAATGCCGCAAACCAAAAAACCACTTGCCACGTACATATTGCGACAAGGACGATCACCCATACTATCCTATATTTCGAACTAGGTGTTGCCATGCTCACAACTCAAGCGCGTCGAGACCAAGCTGAGTAGAAACGCCCTCCCATACTTCATGTGTTCTGTTTGCCACAAACTCATCCACAAGTTCGAATCCAGTATTCTGCAGGAACGCGTCACCTTCGCCATATACATTGTGCGTTATTGCTCCATCATCATCGAGCTCAGCATAGTGAACCACTATCCCATCTGAGGCTTGATGGTGTTCAGAGCGGGTGTAGTTTATGAAATAATCGGTTTGGTTTGGACTACTGTTCGGCACACGGAAACTGTACACTAGGTTTTCAACGAGCCAATCAGGCGTGAATGGGTCTAACGCCCCAACGTCGTTAACGGTTCCGTTTATGGATGCACCTTGACTGTTATCCGGTGTAGGTCGGTTGTTGAGAGCCGCTTCAAAAGCTTCAAGCCCGTCGCCCCCAGTAAGAGCAGCGTCAACTTCAAAGCTCATGCTATATGCATGAGGTGTTTGCACGGGTGGCTCGCCCCAATTTGAGAAAACCAAAGTGTCTGTGGCATCGTAGGGATCCATTCCGATACGGGCCGGTAACGCGAAGTTTGGAAGACCATCGAGAACAGGGTCAATAACTAACAAACCATTCACCGTGGAAACTTCATCTCCAGATATTATTGTTGTGGTCTCATGAACCGTAATCCCGGAGGCTACTGCGACATTTGGATCATTATTTATGATATCGGCTTCTGCGTAGTTACCAGCAGCATCGGTGAACACAAATTCATCTACAGCGGTTCCATTTGCGATCATCTGAGCTTCAGCTATTGAGTATCCTTGCTCGACGAGTTCAAGAGCTTTCAAATGCTCTTCCGTAATTTGATTTGCATTCTCGATCTCTTCAAAAACACCTGGACGCAATTCAATTTGCTCATGGATTGCAAAATCCCAAACTGATACCGGCGCGCCTGGCTTGCCAGCTCCTTGAATCGTTTCGACATGTGCTCTGACCTCTGCAGCAGTTGCATCACTCATGCCTAAAGCATGTACGAAACTGTCTTGAATACTAAATGCTTCTCCAAGTTCTGCTCCATATTCAATGATGTACTCTTCCGCAATGAGCAGAGTCACTGGCCCACTGATGCTAGGAGAACCACTGCCTGAAATGATCGCAGTTTCTACAAAATTCACACCTACGATTTCAACGGACGTTTCTGGTTCGGGAGGGGTTGAATTGCTGCCACCGCTTGAAGAACCGTCACCATGATCATCATCCGGCCATCCATCTCCGCCATCACCCGGGCTTACAGTTATCGTACCAAGGTCATATGGATCATCTTCAGTCCCAGACCCACCGCCTGATCCACCAGACCATGAGCTGTAAGCAATCTTGTCTTTAAATGAATAAATGAAGCTTCCAAACATCGCGCCCTCACAAATTGCTATCTTGGCGGGCGAGGCGCTAGCTTCCAACGCAGACCTATCCACAATTGACGACACACGTCAAGGATGAATACCCCGCCTCAAGTTCATGCGATGTGCGATTGGCAGACCAAAGTCATCACCAAACCATCCGCCCAAACGCCTCGGCCAAAGCCTGCCGTAATGCACCGGACGTCTGCCCCCGGACACTCCACCCATGTGCCCGCAGGACCGCGCTGATCGGCTTGTCCTCTAGGCACACCATATCCACCAGCCGCCGATCCGTGATGTTCACCCGCGAACCCCGCTTGGACGGGCGGATCTTGCGCACGGCCATGGCAGTGCCCGTTCCGATACGTCTTTGGATGCGCTCGATCTCTTCGCGATCCCGCAGCACCGCATCAATGAAGCTGCCACTGCCACCCCCACCGCCGCTGCGGATGGCCTCGACAGAGGAGCAGCGCACGCCGGCGCAGGCGTGGCGTTCGACCAGATCCCGATAATACCGCCCTGCGGCCACCTGCGCGCGGGTGAAAGGCGCGGGCTTGCCGTTGCTGGCCGCCTTGGCTGCCATCACGTCGAACACATCCGCCCGCTGCATGGCTGACCGGCCACGGTAGCCAGAGGGGCGGGCTTTCCAGTCGCTTTCACCATCGGGAAACAGGCTCATCGGCTGGAACACGCGGATCGCTCCCCGGGCCGGTGCTTCGGGGATGGCATCGCCGCAGACCTCTGGCACCTGCCCCCGCGCCTTCACCGCCTGGATGCGATCCGCCTCTGCCTTTAGGCGCCGTTGGCGCGCCGCCATAAACTTTGCCATCGGGGTCAGATCCGCCACGCCATCGGGTGCAACAATCACAACATGCTCGCTCATGCTGCTGCACCCCGCTGCGCCTGATCTGCGATCTCCCGGCATTTCTGCAGCGCTTCAGACCGGCGCGCTCGGAAATTCTCATCCTCGGCCGACAGGTGATCCCCGCGCCCTGCCCGCATTTCGATGTCCGCCATCCGGCGCACCGCGCCATCCGCCTCATTGCGGATCTGGGTGACGGTGTAGCGTCCCGGCCATTCCCGCGCGCCCCTCAAATAGCGCAGCAGCTCAGGCGCCCAGCCTCCGGCCAGAGCTTCCTGCCCCAGTGCATGCCCGAATACCTTGAGCATCAGCGGCGATGGCCCGCTCTCCGGCGGCTGGATCTCGCGCGCCTTGTTCAGGATCTTGAGCCCAATCGGAAACCGATCCTTGTCCTTGCCGCCGGGATGCGCCTCAACCCAATCCCGCAGCACCGCGAGGCTCGCCGGTGTCATATACGCCAGCTTCTGGCGCAGCTCGCCCAGCATCACCGCAAACTGCGCCTTGGTCAGCGTCGAGGGCCGCGCCAGCCCCAGCGCCTCCAGCGGCGTGATCAACACCTCCTGCACCCGCGCCTCACCGGCGGCCTGTTCCTTTGCATCCATGTCTGCACCTCTTTTCTCAGCAAATCCGAGTTATCCACAGCCGCCGACGCCAATGTGTCCGGCGACTGTCCTTCTGTTTTGTTATGTCTCTGTCTCTATCCCTGTCGTGCAGGACAGTCCGAGACTGTCCGAGACTGTCTTGAACTGTCCGCCGGACAGTGTTGGACAGTGTCAGGACAATGTTCTGTGAGTTCCGGAACGCGCCTGCCCGAGGTCAAACATATGTGTCGACCAGGACTGCATGGCGCGTTCGACCCAGGTGGTGTTGCGGTATTCGCAGCCCTCCTGGACAAGCCATTCATCCATCCAACGGATGGCGGCGTCATTCTTGGCAAGCTCCGCATGATAGCCCGCCACGGTCGAGCGCAGCCGCTGCAAGCGCTTGGCGGCATTGGCCGCCTCATGCTTGGCGCGGTTGTCCTCCTTGCGTGACAGCGCCTCCGTCAGCGTGCGCAGCACCATCGGGTGCATCAGCCGCACCTCGCCGCCCTCGCAGATGCAGGGCGTCCATTTGTGCAGCGGACCGTAGTCCAGCTTGCACAACGCCCGAAAGTGCACCGGATCCACCAGCAAGAGCTTTGCCAGAATTTCCAGATCCTGCGGCACGGTGCCGACCGGCGTCTGATCGTAAGAGATATTGATCAGATCAAAAAAGAGCGCCCGGCACTCCGGTGTGCCCTTGAGGCGCATGTCCGAATTGAGCCAGCGCCGCCGTTCCCAGGCCATGAAGTAATGGCTGTCGAGCCGATCCTCGGACCCCAGCGGATATTCCGGCAAATCATCGGTCGAGACCGGCTGCAAACCTGCTGCATTCAACATCACGCCGCCTCCCCGAACAGAGCGGACAGCTCACCATCCAGCGCCTCGATCATCCGCGGACCGCTCTCCGCCGCGGGTCTCTGCACCATCTTGCGATAGGCCCCGGCCCAGCCGCGATGGCGGCAGATCTGGGTGCAGGTGCGCATTGAGGCGCCGGTAAACTCCGCCATATCTTGCAGGGTGCATTCGCCGGCACTGTCCTGGATCAGCCACCAGATCTGATAGGCAATCCGCTCGATCCGGGGTGAGGAATTCTGTGCCATCATGCGGCCCTCGCCAATTGATCCTGGAAGAACGCCGCCGCGCCGGGATCGGTGAGGATCATCAGCAAAGCGGTATGGCTGGCGGGCGCTGTCACCGCGCCCCACCAGTTGAGCGCGGTCTGAAACGAGACATCGCAAAACAGCGCCACTTCGCGCGGGCTGTGAAACCGCGCGTGGAAATAGGCCGACCAAAGGTCAGGCGCGCTGACCTTCAGCGCATGAGGGTCCAACTGATTTGACCAAGACGCTTGGTCAGCTGACGTGCCAGGCTGGCCGCATGGCAGATCATTGTTCACAATCAGGGTTAGACGCGGGCGGTTCATGCGGCTGCGTCCTTTGTATCTCTGAGTTGACCTTCGCCAAGGGCGAGGAAGGTGAAGAGGCTGCGCGGGGGCATCGCGACGCCTTTTTGTCCAGCCAAACGGCAAAGTGCATCATACCATGCGGCTGGCAGCTTGCCCGCTTGCATGTGGGTATGCACGGTGGTCGCACCCTTTCCGAGATGGGACGCAACAGAGCGGTATCCGCCAAGGGCGGTGATGAAGTCACGAGTATCCATACACGCACCAATAATACGATATTTTCGCACTTACAATGATGCATTCGTTTATTGGTGCGAAATTTCCGTACTTCAGCGAGTACATAGGCATGGATTACCTAGAGATAGAAAAACGATGCCTTCGCGGCGACACCTCACCGGAAGCCATTCATAAGCGCCTGGTAGCGGCTCGCAGAATGACTGGGCTGTCCCAAAAGGAACTCGCCGCGAAAGCCGGCATCAAGTACACAACCTTCCGCTCTCAGGAGCAATCAGGCTCACCCTCAGTGCGCCTGATGACCTATTTTCTTGGTGCCTTCCAAGTAGACTACAACTTCATTCTCGGTGGAGACCCTGCTCGGCTTCCCGGCGACGTTCTTCAAGAGATAGTGAAGCACTTCGACTGACGCGCCACCAAACCAACGGCGCGAAAACCCAATTCAAATTCACTCCAAGCGGCAGGAGCAGCTTAGCGACTAGCCTGTATAACATTCGATTCCCGTTTTTGTTCTCCTTTTGTACTCATTTGCACAAACAGAGCAAGATCATGATGGCTAATTGATATGCGATATTTTCGTATTTATGTGTTGACTAATACGAAATATCCGTATCTACCTAAACCCATCAACCGATGGAGGATTGAATGCAAGATAGACTTGAAACCGTGCTGCTGAACGCGCAGCAGATCGCAGGCTCGCCCGAGGAACACCTCGACAGCCCGCACCTCTTCACAACTGCCTGGGCAACGCTGAAGGCCGCGCGCGGCCAGGGCTTTGACCCGGCGCGCCTGCGGGCTGCGCACCTGGTCGAGCGCCCGGCGCCGACGCCAGAGCCGACCGAGCAGGTTCTCGACCGCGTCGGCCAAAAGGTCCGCCGCGTCATGGCGGATCGCCAGATCACCCCACACGGCCCCCATGCGGCGTAAGGCGAGGCGCACCCGCAATGACAAACCCTATCTCTCACGCTTCCGCATCCATGGCGGACGCATCCCGAGGGCCCCGCCCCTCTGAGACCAATGAACACACGCGGCGCGTTGGAGGATTGCGCGCCGCCGATTGTCCCGAGGTTTCGCACCGCTCCCGCGGTGCGGATCTGGCGCGGGCGGATCAATCCTCCAAGTTGCCCACCGCCCGCGCATCATCCGCCGAGATCAACACTCTCGCGCTCTATGCCGCGACGGAGACGCTCAAGGCGACGCCGATGCACCAGAGGTCCGAGCAATTCGCGGATCTCGGCGGATGCCTGACTGCGCCCATGTCAGATGCATGGACCCACGACGAGGCGCTTTGGCTGGTCGATCTGATGGACATTCAATGCACCGGCACATCCCGCCAAAGCGCCCTGAGCCATTGGATCAAGACCGCCTCCACGCGCATCCCCCGCCGCGCCAGCGATGGCCGTCCGGATTGCCCCTACAACGGTCAACCTCCCGCGCCAACTTTGGTGCAAGGTGGCTTCAATGGCTAAAGCACTGGTCGCCTGCGAAACCAGCGGCATCATGCGCCGCGCTCTTCTGGCCCTCGGCCATGACGTCTGGTCCTGCGATATCGAACCCGCCGAGGATCGGACAAACCGGCACATTATTTGTGACGTGCGCGACGGCATCCTGTCCGAGGGCTGGGATCTGCTGGCGGTGATGCACCCGCCCTGCACCCGCCTTTGCCGGTCCGGTCGCCGCTGGATGTCAGGCCCCGGCAAATGGACACCACCAAAGCTGCTACCGAAGGGGCGGAGCTGGGCGGATCTCAAAGCCGAGTTTGAGCTGGGCGTCAGCATCTTCACCGCTTGCTGGCAAGCGCCCATCCCGTGCCGGGCTATTGAAAACCCGGAAATGAATGACCTCGCCCGCGACCGCATGCCGGCAGATCTACCCGCACCCAGCATCGTGCAACCGTTCCAGTTTGGTGATCCGGCCTACAAAGCAACGGGCTGGTATCTGGACGGGCTGTCGCCGCTGCGCGAGACAAATCGCCTGCCGGAACCGGAACGGCTCTCCGCCGAATGGAAGCGCTGGAACCGCGTGCACCGCATGCCGCCGGGGCCCGAGCGCACCCGCCTGCGCAGTCGCTCCTTCGAAGGCAAGATGAACGCCGCCGCGCGCCAATGGGGCGACGAGGCGGACACTGGACAGGCGAGAGTCGAGCGAGGTGCAGCATGACGCCCCTCACACTGAAACGGGAGAAAAGAGATGCCTGACATGCAACCCAAGCCATTCACTCCCGACCAGCTCGGCGAACGCTGGGGCTGCTCGGGCGAAACCGTCCGGCAAATGGTGAAACGAGGCGAGTTGCGTGGATTCCGCATCGGTCGCATGATCCGCATTCCACAAAAAGAAGTAGAGGAATTCGAATGCCAGACGTCAACATTGGAAGACTGCGCGGCGGCTTGTGCGTCTACTGGACGGGGCCCGACGGAAAGCGAGTGCGTCGTAAACTTGAGGCACGCACCAGAAAGGAAGCAGAATCCGAGGCGATAGAGGTCTATCGCGCTGCTACATTCTCGATCCGCCCCCAGAACCCGACCATTGCGCAAATTTGGGAAGCCTACCGGGAAGACCTCGAGGGCAAGCCCACGGCTGAGACGATGAAGTGGACCGGGAAAGCAATTCTGCCCCACTTCGGACACCTGCGCCCCGACAACGTGGAGAAAAAGACCTGCATCGAATACGAGGCGCTGCGCCGCGCAGCAGGCAAGAGCCAGGGCACCGTCCACACCGAACTCGGCCACCTTCGGTCAGCTCTGAAATTCGCCTGCGACACCAGGATGATCGAAACTGCGCCGAAGATATGGCGCCCTGCCAAACCCCTGACCGACAAGCGCATCCTGTCAGCTGGTGAAGCCCGCGCATTGATCGATGGTGCAATTGAACCCCACATCAGGCTCGCTCTCATCCTGCTTCTCGGCACCGCAGGGAGGGTTGGCGCTGTCCTGGATCTCACATGGGACCGGGTCGATTTTGAGCGGGGCACCATCAATCTGAGGCTCGAAGATTCCAAGACCAGGAAAGGCCGCGCCGTCGTGCCGATGAACCCAAGCACCCGCGCTGCGCTGGATGTGGCGTATCGAGCCGCCCTCTCAGAACATGTCGTCGAATATGCCGGCGGACAGATCAAGTCGATCCGCAAGGGGTTTCAAGGTGCGGTGACCAGGTCAAAGATCGGGCATGTTCGGATCCACGATCTGCGGCACACGGCGGCGGTAACGATGCTGGCCAGTGGTGTGCCGTTGGAAAAAGTGAGCCAAGTTTTAGGTCACAGCAACACAGCAATCACGTTCTCGACCTACGGTCGCTACCTGCCGGAACACATGACCGACGCCGTAAATGTTCTGGACTTTATGAACCTCAAAGCGCACCGCTAGGTTCACACGACCAAGGAACACTTTGTATGTCAGTGCGGAGATTAGATAAATCTCATTATTTTCAAGAGGTAAGATGGTGGGTGATAAGAGATTTGAACTCCTGACATCTTCGATGTGAACGAAGCGCTCTACCACTGAGCTAATCACCCGTGAGGACGGCTTTTATCCCGAGCGATCTGCCTCTGCAAGAGGGTCTGATGCAGTTTTTTCCGCCGTATCGGGTTTTTCCGGCTGGATCCGTTTGCGGCGCAGCTTGCAGACATGCACGCGCCCGTTGGGATTGTCCTTGATACGGGTCACCCGCAGCTTGCCCATTGGCTCCAGGTTCAGGGGCCGCTCGGCGCCGATCGCCTCGCCCAGCAGCGCCAGCATGGCCTCGATCACCGGTTTGGCGTCGCGTTTCTTGACCCCGCTGCGCTCCACGGCCTGCTCGATCAGCTCCTTCTTGCGCAGCTCGAGCGTCACCGAAGCACCCGCTGCTGCGGGATCATTCCCCGCCGCCGGTGTCTCCTTCGGGTCCGAGGGCGCCGGACGCTGCCCGGGCGTCAGATGCGCCTCTGTCGGCTGCGGATCGCCGGGGGGTGTCGTGCCTGTTGTGGCTGTTGCGGGGGATTTCGAACGTGTCATGGGGCCTGTGGTCCTTCTGCTCGTTACATCTCCGGCTGCGCTGGCGGGCCGGGGCCTGTGGCCGGCCCCTGATCGCAACCCGCCAGTCGCACGCTATGGGGCAAGCCTAGGGGCAGGTGCCACCGGGTTGCAAGCGCAGAGCCCATCCGTTCCCGGCACAGTAACAAAATCCGGGCATTTCAAGATCATGCCCCGCCACGCCCCGAAACCGGCAGCGGGATCACCCGCGCACGCCCCGATCCGGCAGCGCGCTGCGCTGGACCATCGTGCGCAGGGTAAAGCTGGAGCGCGTATTGCGAATGCCCGGCACGCACATCAGGCGGTTTTCCAGGAAATCGTCAAAATCGCTGAGACTGGCCGCCACCACCCGCAACAGAATATCCCGCGTGCCGGTCATCAGATAGCACTCCATGACCTGATCGAACTGCCGCACCGCCGCCTCGAACCTCTGCAAGGCATCGCGGGACTGCCGTTCCAGCTCGACCGCCACAAAGATCGTCACCGGCAACCCCAGCCGGGTCTGATCAACCCGGGCGCCATAGCCGGAAATCACCCCGGACTTCTCCAGGTTGGCCACCCGCCGCGCGCAGGGCGTCGGCGACAGCCCCACCACCTCCGACAGCTCCGCCATGGTCATACGCCCGTCGCGCTGCAATGCAGAAATGATCTTTCGATCCAGATTATCCACGATTTTCACCAATCAAAGCCATATGAATAGAGGATTCCTCCAAACACTACCCGCAAACCAGCGGCAATTGGAGTTTTTCTGCATGGCCCCCGGGCTACACTTCCCCCAGTAGGAGGAGCAGCCATGAACTTGATTCCCAGCGACACCCATGACGCCATTCACCGGGTCGAAGACCCCGACAGCGGGCTTCTTGGCCTGATTGCCATTCATTCCACCCAACTGGGCCCGGCCGCCGGGGGGCTGCGCATGCGCCCCTACGACAGTTTCGAAGCCGCGCTGGAGGACGTCTCGCGGCTGTCCCTGGGCATGACCTACAAGAACGCCGCTGCCGGCCTGCCGCTGGGCGGCGGCAAGGCGGTGATCATCGCCGATCCCGCCACCCAGAAAACACCCGAACTGCTGCGCGCCTTCGGCCGGGCGATCGAACGCCTGGACGGGCGCTACATCACCGCCGAGGACATGGGCATGACCCCGGAGGACATGGCGGTGATCGGCACGGAAACCCGCCATGTCGCGGGCCTGCCGGAAGGCGAATTTGCCAGCGGCGACCCCTCTCCGGTCACCGCGCGCGGGATTTTCAACGCCATCTGTTCCACCTGGGCCGCCCGCCACGGCAGCGGCGACCTGAGCGGCTGCACCGTCAGCCTGCAGGGCCTCGGGCATGTCGGCTGGCATCTGGCCGGCTTGCTGCATCAGGCGGGCGCAAAGCTGATCGTAACCGATGTGGATCCGGTGCGTGTCACCGCCGCGGTGCAGGCCTTTGGTGCCCGCCCGGTGGCGCTGGATGACATCTACGGGGTCGAGGCGGACATCTTTGCCCCCTGCGCCATCGGCGGCATTCTCAACGCCGAGACCATCCCACAGCTCAAAACCGCCATCGTCGCCGGCGGCGCCAACAACCAGCTGGCCACCCCCGCGGATGCCAAGGCGCTGCATGATCGCGGCATTCTCTATGCACCCGACTTCGTGGCCAATGGCGGCGGCATCATCAACGTGGCCACCGAAATCCTGAAAATCTCCGACCGCGCGCAGTTCGTCGACGACAAGCTCGCCGCGCTCGATCAGACCTTGCGCCAGATCCTCGCGGACGCGCAGGCCAAGGACGTCAGCCCCGACACGGTCGCGATCAACACCGTGGACCGGATGATGGCAGCGCCGCAGGCGGCCGAATAACCCCATCAGCGGGCAACAGGCCGACCGCCCCCTTCAGCTTTTTATAAATATCTCGGAGCGCGAGGCAGAGCCTCGCATCCTGTTGCCAGTAGAGCGCGCGCCCTGATCGGCGCGCGTTCATCTCTGTGTGGCAGACTGCCGGATGTCGCGACATGGCACCGGAGTTGACACCTCCGGACCGGGATTTGCCCCCAGAGATCACCTCTCAACCAAAGGTGCAGGGGGTCCGATCTGAAGACTTCATCCGGATCACGCGCGGGACAGGCTCGCGTGGATCAAACCCGCCTGCCCTCCCGGCGGCGCCGCCATCTGGTGCAACACCGCGAAACCTAAGGATCGCACCGCACCCAACCCAACGACGCCCTGCATAAAGAAAGGGCGCCCCGAACCGGGACGCCCTCCATCACACTCAATACGCGACGGTGCTTAGTGCGCCGTGGCGCCGCTGGCGTCGTCTCCGCCTTTCAGCGCAGCGGCAGCGGCGGCGGCCTCTTCGGCCTCCTCGTCCCACTCGATGGCTTCGGGCTGGCGGACCAGCGCGTGTTTCAGCACCTCAGAGACGTGATCGACCGGGATGATGTCCAGCCCTTCTTTCACATTGTCCGGGATCTCCGGCAGATCTTTCTCGTTCTCCTTGGGGATAAGAACGGTCTTGATGCCGCCACGCAGCGCCGCGAGCAGTTTTTCCTTCAGACCACCGATGGCCAGCGCATTGCCGCGCAGGGTGACCTCGCCGGTCATGGCGATGTCCTTGCGCACGGGAATACCCGTCAGCACCGATACGATCGAGGTCACCATCGCCAGACCCGCCGAGGGGCCATCCTTGGGCGTCGCGCCTTCGGGGACGTGCACGTGGATGTCCCACTTGTCAAAGCGCGGCGGCTTGATGCCCAGACGCGGCGAGACGGAGCGCACATAAGAGCTTGCCGCCTCGATCGACTCCTTCATCACATCGCCCAGCTTGCCGGTGGTCTTCATCCGGCCCTTGCCCGGCAGGCGCAGCGCCTCGATGGACAGCAGCTCCCCCCCGACGGAGGTATAGGCAAGCCCGGTGACCACACCGACCTGATCCTCCAGCTCCGCCAGACCGTAGCGATACTTCGCCACGCCGAGGAAATCGTCGAGATTGTCGGGCGTGACTTTCACGCTCTCGGTCTCTTTCTTCACGATGGAGGTCAGCGCCTTGCGGGCCACCTTGGCGATCTCGCGTTCGAGGTTCCGCACGCCTGCCTCGCGGGTGTAGGTGCGGATGATCTCGGTCAGCGCCTCGTCGGTCAGTTCGAACTCCTTCGCCTTCAGGCCGTGGTTCTTCACCTGTTTGGAAATCAGGTGCTGCTTGGCGATCTCGCGCTTTTCGTCCTCGGTGTAGCCCGACAGCGGAATGATCTCCATCCGGTCCAGAAGCGGACCCGGCATGTTGTAGCTGTTCGAGGTGGTCAGGAACATCACGTTCGAGAGGTCATATTCAACCTCCAGATAGTGGTCCACAAAGGTGCCGTTCTGTTCCGGATCAAGCACTTCGAGCATCGCCGAGGCCGGATCACCACGGAAGTCCTGCCCCATCTTGTCGATCTCATCGAGCAGGATCAGCGGGTTCGTGGTCTTGGCCTTTTTCAGCGCCTGGATGATCTTGCCCGGCATCGAGCCAATGTAGGTCCGGCGGTGACCACGGATCTCGGACTCGTCGCGCACGCCACCCAGAGAAATTCGGATGAACTCGCGGCCCGTCGCCTTGGCCACGGATTTGCCCAGCGAGGTCTTGCCCACGCCCGGAGGCCCCACGAGGCAGAGGATCGGCCCCTTGAGTTTCTTCGACCGCTGCTGCACCGCGAGATATTCGACGATGCGTTCCTTGACCTTCTCCAGACCGTAGTGATCGGTATCGAGAATGTCCTGCGCGCGGCCCAGATCCTTTTTGACGCGGGATTTGGTGCCCCACGGGATCGACAGCATCCAGTCGAGGTAGTTGCGCACAACCGTGGCTTCGGCCGACATCGGCGACATGTTCTTGAGCTTCTTGATCTCGGCATCGGCCTTTTCACGGGCCTCTTTCGACAGCTTCGTGCCTTCGATCTTTTCTTCCAGCTCGGCAATTTCGCCAGCGCCATCCTCGCCGTCGCCCAGCTCCTTCTGAATGGCCTTCATCTGCTCATTCAGATAGTACTCGCGCTGGGTCTTCTCCATCTGCGACTTGACGCGGGTCTTGATCTTTTTCTCGACCTGCAGCACCGACAGTTCGGACTGCATCAGCGCATAGACCTTCTCCAGCCGCTCGCTGACCGGCAGGGTTTCCAGCAGCTCCTGCTTGCGGTCCACCTCGATGCCGAGGTGCCCGGCGACGAGGTCCGCCAGTTTGGCAGGCTCGGTTGTTTCGCCAACGGCGGTCAGCGCCTCTTCGGGGATGTTCTTGCGCACCTTGGCATAGCGCTCGAACTCATCACCGACGGTGCGCAGCAGTGCCTCGGTGGTGGTCACATCGCCGGGCATTTCCGACAGCGCCTCGGCGCGGGCCTCAAAGAACGTGTCGTTGTCCAGAAACTCGGTGATCTTCACCCGCTGGTGGCCTTCGACCAGCACCTTTACGGTGCCATCGGGCAGCTTCAGCAGTTGCAGCACATTGGCCAGCACGCCAGTGCGGTAGATACCATCCTGATCCGGATCGTCCTCGGACGGGTCGATCTGGCTGGACAAGAGAATCTGCTTGTCATCGGACATGACTTCTTCGAGGGCATGTACCGACTTCTCCCGGCCCACAAACAGCGGCACGATCATGTGGGGAAAGACCACGATGTCGCGCAGCGGCAGTACGGGGTAGGAGGAATTGAGAGGCTCTTGCATACTCGGTCCTTTTTCTTAGCAAGACGGCCAGGCCCCGTTTCACGGCAACCGCGGTCGTCTCCTCACTCGGATTATTAATCTGGTCAGGCGGGTCGAGATATTCAACCGCCTTGCCTCAAACGTTGGCTGCCAGAATGACTCGTGCCTGACCTGACCACAAGGGCGCAAATGGTGAAACGGTGAGCAAAGACCTAACATCTTTGGTCGACGCCGCTCTGTCGCCATCAAGCGGGCGCAAATCGTTGTGGGTCCGCAGGCGGGTTTCCCCGCCTGCATTGGTATAGCTAAGGTGATCCGGCCGGAGGTCGAGCCTTATTCCGCCGCCTGAAGTTCCAGCGTCGGATAGTCGGTGAACCCTTCGTCTCCACCGCCATAAAAGGTCGCTTGATCGCCTTCCGCCAGTGGAGCGTCCGCCTTCAGCCGCGCCACCAGATCCGGGTTGGATATGAAGGGCCGCCCAAAGGCCACCAGATCCACCGCGCCGCTTTGGGTCCGGGCCAGGGCCGTCTCGCGGTCATAGCCGTTATTGGCCATATAGGTTCCGGTATAAAGCTGGCGCAGGGTCTCAAAATCCCCCTCGCGCGCGCCGCCGGTGTCGCCTTCGATCAGGTGCAGATAGGCCAGATCATAGGTGTTCAGCCGCTCGATCACCGGGGTGTAATGGGCCACCGGGTCGCTGTCGGAGACATCGTTAAAGCTGGCAAAGGGCGACAGCCGCAGGCCAATGCGCCCCGGCTCCCAGACGGTGGTCAATGCATCCAAGACCTCAAACAGGAAACGCGCCCGGTTTTCTGCCGAGCCGCCATAGGCATCACTGCGGGTGTTGACCCCATCCTTGAGGAATTGTTCCAGCAGATAGCCATTGGCGGCATGCAGCTCGACGCCGTCAAATCCTGCCTCTTTGGCGTATTTTGCGGCCTGAACGTAATCTTCGATCACGCGCTGAATGCCTGCAACGGTCAGCGCCTCGGGCGTCGCGGTGGGTTCAAAACCGGCATGGGTAAAGGTCTGCGCCTCCGCCGCCTGATCGGTGGGGCCGACAGCCTTCACCCCCTCGGGCAGCAACGAGTCATGGGTGATCCGCCCCACGTGCCACAGTTGGATCACGATCTTGCCGCCCTTGGCATGCACCGCATCAGTGACCTTGCGCCATGCGGCAGCCTGCGCGGCGGTGTGGATGCCGGGGGTCTGGATATAGCCTTTGGCCTCGGCGCTGATCTGGCTGCCTTCGGTGATGATCAGACCGGCGCTGGCGCGTTGGGCATAGTATTCGACGTGACGGTCGAGCACCTCTCCGGTGCTGTCGTCGGCGCGGTTGCGCGTCAGCGGCGCCATCACCACGCGATTTGTCAACTCAAGGGCACCGGCGGTGGTTGCGGCAAACAGGTTCTGGCTCACGGGGTTCTGGCTCACGGGGAGTATCCTTCGCTCAAAGTATCCAGCAACGGGAACGTTGCCCCACAAGAACTGAGCATGCCCTCTCCGCCTTTCAACCCTCCAGCCACAAGAATGTTTCGGGGCGCAGAAACATCCCCGTATTTCTGCCGGCACCCCCAAACGGATTTCGGAAAAAGGCGCGTACTATCAAAACGCTAAAGGGCCACCCCTAGAGGTGGCCCGGTTCTGTTCACAATAAAATGTGCTGCCGCATCGCCATCAAGCCCCGCAGGACAGGCGGCGCCTTCCGCGCTGCGTGCCTCACAGGGGGTCACAGGGGTTCGATGTCACCTTGGGCACGCATGTCGTGAAAGGTCTTCTGCCAGGCGTCAAATGTGCCCGCCGCGATTGACTCGCGCATGCCCGCCATGATGTCCTGAAAGTAATGCAGGTTGTGCCATGTCAGAAGCATGCCGGAGATCATCTCGTTCGACCGGAACACGTGGTGCAGATAGGCGCGCGAATAGTTGCTGCACGCCGGACAGCTGCAGTTTTCGTCCAGCGGGCGCGGGTCGTCCTGATGGCGGGCGTTCTTGATATTGACCACGCCGTGACGGGTAAACGCCTGCCCGGTACGACCAGAGCGCGAGGGCAGCACGCAATCCATCATGTCGATGCCCCGGGCCACCGCGCCGACGATGTCGTCGGGCTTGCCCACACCCATCAGGTAGCGCGGCTTGTCCACCGGCAGCATGTCGAGCGCATAGTCAAGACAGCCAAACATCGCCTCTTGTCCTTCGCCCACCGCAAGGCCGCCCACGGCGTAGCCGTCAAAGCCGATCTTGGTGAGAGCTTCGGCGCTTTCCTCGCGGAAATCCTGTTCCAGACCGCCCTGCTGAATGCCAAAGAGCGCATGGCCCGGCCGGTCGCCAAAAGCCTCGCGCGAGCGTTCCGCCCATCGCATCGACAGGCGCATGCTCTCGGCGATGCGGTCGCGGTCGGCGGGCAGCGCAGGGCATTCGTCAAAACACATCACGATGTCGGACCCCAACAGCCGCTGGATCTCCATCGAGCGTTCCGGCGTCAGCTCGTGCCGCGAGCCGTCAATGTGGGATTTGAAGGTCACGCCCTTTTCGGTGAGCTTGCGCAGCCCCGCCAGCGACATCACCTGAAAACCGCCCGAGTCCGTCAGGATCGGCCGGTCCCAGTTCATGAACTTGTGCAAGCCCCCCAAGCGGTCGATCCGCTCGGCGGTGGGGCGCAGCATCAGATGGTAGGTATTGCCCAGCAGAATGTCAGCACCGGTGGCGCGCACGCTTTCGGGCATCATCGCCTTGACCGTCGCCGCAGTGCCGACGGGCATGAAGGCAGGGGTGCGGATATCGCCACGCGGTGTGTGAATGACACCTGTCCGCGCCTTGCCATCCGTTGCTGTCATTTCAAAGTTGAAAAGCTCTGCCATCTCATGTTCCTGCGTCAGTCTGCGCACCGCCCCGGCGGTGATTCACCCCTAATGCCAAGGAGGCGCCCCCATGTCCACAGATGACCCGAACCAGAATCTGCGTCTCGGCTGGGAGGAATGGGTCAAATTGCCCGAACTCGGCCTGCCCGCCCTGCGCGCCAAGGTTGATACCGGCGCCCGGACCTCGGCGCTTCATGCCACCGATATCGAGACCTTCGGGCCGTCAAAAGCGCCCAAGGTGCGCTTTACCGTGCATCCGATCCCGGGTCGGGACGATCTGCTGATCCCCTGTTCGGCCCAGCTGAAGGACCGGCGCGAGGTGACCTCCTCCAACGGGGATCGCGAGCTGCGCTGCGTGATCGAGACCACGCTGGAAATCGGCGGTGTCACCTGGCCGGTGGAGGTGACGCTGACCGACCGGCGCGGCATGGCGCTGCATATGCTGCTGGGGCGTCAGGCGCTGAGCGACAATATCTCCATCGTGCCCTCCGAACGCTATTGCCAGCCGGAGCTGGACTATTCCGTCTATGCCACCCCCGCGATCCGCAAGAAGGCGCCGAACCGGGCGCTGCGCATTGCCGTGCTGAGCCGCGAGGACAATTATTCCACCCGCCGCCTGGTCGAAGAGGGCGAGAAACGCGGCCATTCGGTCGAGGTGATCGACACCACCCGCTGCTACATGTCGATCAACTCGCTGTCGCCCGAGATCCACTATGACGGCAAGCGCCTGCCCCGCTATGATGCGGTGATCCCGCGCATCGGTGCCTCGATCACCCAATATGGCACCGCGCTCCTGCGCCAGTTCGAGACCATCGGCACCTATTGCGTCAACGGCAGCGCCGGCATCACCGCCAGCCGCGACAAGCTGCATGCGCATCAGATGCTGGCGCGTCACAAGATCGGCATGCCGCCCACCGCCTTCGCCGCCTCGCCCAAGGACACGTCGGCGCTGATCGACATCGTTGGCGGCGCCCCCCTGATCGTGAAGCTCCTGGAAAGCACCCAGGGCAAGGGCGTGGTGCTGGCGGAAACCAAGAAGGCGGCAGACTCCGTCATCACCGCCTTTCGCGGCCTCAAGGCCAACTTTCTGGTGCAGCAGTTCGTCAAGGAGGCCGCCGGCGTCGACATTCGCTGCCTTGTGATCGGCTCCAAGGTGGTGGCGGCGATGAAACGCTCCGGTGCGGAGGGCGATTTCCGCTCCAACCTGCATCTGGGCGGCAGCGCCGTGTCGGTGCGCATCACCAAGGAGGAACGCTCCACCGCGATCCGGGCCGCGCGCTGCTTTGGCCTTGGCGTGGCGGGGGTGGACCTGCTGCGCTCGGAATCCGGGCCCAAGGTGCTGGAGGTCAATTCCTCGCCGGGGCTGGAGGGGATCGAGAAGACCTCGAAAAAGGACATCGCGTCCCTGATCCATGACGAGATCGAGGCCAACGTGCGCCCCATGCCCCTGCGCAGCCGCAAGGCGCTGGGGGATGCCGCCGAATGACGGAAGGGGCGCCCGGCAGCGGCTTTCCCCTTGACCCGCCCCGGCCCAGCAGGGACGGTGCCTCCCAACACCATGTCATAGCCGGATTTTTCCCATGAACGAACAAGAGATCATCGACGCCCTCTCTGGCGGCTTGCTGTATATCCTCGGGGCGGTCTTCCTCGTCATCGTGATCTTCAAAGGGGTGCGCATCGTGCCCCAGTCGGAGAAATTCGTGGTCGAACGCTTTGGCCGGCTGAAATCCGTGCTTGGTCCGGGCATCAATTTTATCGTTCCATTTCTGGATGTTGTGCGCCACAAGGTCTCCATCCTGGAACGTCAGCTGCCCAACGCCAGCCAGGACGCGATCACCCGCGACAACGTGCTGGTGGAGATCGACACCTCGGTGTTCTACCGCATTCTCGAACCGGAAAAGACCGTCTACCGCATCCGCGATGTGGATGGGGCGATTTCCACCACCGTGGCGGGCATCGTGCGCGCCGAGATCGGCAAGATGGATCTGGACGAGGTGCAATCCAACCGCTCGCAGCTGATTGCCGAGATCAAGCACAGCGTCGAAAGCGCGGTGGATGACTGGGGCATCGAAGTGACCCGCGCCGAGATCCTCGATGTGAACCTCGACCAGGCCACCCGCGACGCGATGCTGCAACAGCTCAATGCCGAACGCGCCCGCCGCGCCCAGGTCACCGAGGCCGAGGGCAAGAAACGCGCGGTGGAACTCTCTGCCGATGCGGAGCTCTATGCCGCCGAGCAGACCGCCAAGGCCCGCCGCATTCAGGCCGAGGCCGAGGCCTTTGCCACCGAGGTCGTCGCCAAGGCGATCGCCGACAACGGCCTGTCGGCGGCGCAGTATCAGGTGGCGCTGAAACAGGTCGAGGCGCTCAATGCCCTTGGCAACGGCGACGGCAAGCAGACCATCATCGTGCCCGCCCAGGCGATCGAGGCCTTTGGCGATGCCTTCAAGATGCTGAAGGGCAAATGATGGGCGCGCTCTGGTCACTGTGGTGGATCTGGGGCGCCTTTGCGCTGCTGCTGGGGATTGCCGAGATCCTGCTGCCGGGGTTCATCTTCCTCGGCTTTGCCATCGGCGCCACCTGCGTGGCGGTGCTGCTCCTGATGTCGCTGAAGGTGTCGCTGCCGCTTTTGCTGCTGATCTTTGCCGCCCTGTCGCTGGCGGCCTGGCTGATCCTGAAACGCCTGTTCGCGCTGCCCAAGGGCCAGGTCAAGACCTTCGACACCGACATCAACGACTGAACCGCAGCGCGGGTGATCTGACCGCCGCGGCGGCACGCCCACTGGACCCCGCCTGCCATGTTTCCTATATAAACCGTCAGATAACTGACCGAGGCTTGAATGACCGACGCATCCGAACCGCTTGAAGGCGCCCCGCTGATCGCGCCCTCCTCCGTGTCCCATCCGCTCTACGAGCCGGTGGTCGATGCCTGCCGCACCGTCTATGACCCGGAAATCCCGGTGAACATCTACGAGCTGGGGCTGATCTACACCGTTGAAATTTCGGATGAAAACGACGTGAAGATCATTATGACCCTGACTGCCCCCGGCTGTCCGGTGGCGGGTGAAATGCCCGGCTGGATCGTCGATGCGATTTCTCCGGTGCCCGGGGTCAAGAGCGTCGATGTGGAAATGACCTGGGAGCCGCCTTGGGGCATGGACATGATGTCGGACGAGGCCCGGCTGGAACTGGGCTTTATGTAACGGCGCCCTGTGCGCCCTGTGCGGTCGCGGCATCGTGATCGCACGCCCCCTGCCCCCCGCGCTGACCACGGCCCTGCCGATGGTCGCCCCTTGATGCGCCGCCTCGCCCCCCCTAGGTTACAGGGTAACAGAAAACGGAGCCTTCCCATGTTCGCCATTCCCGGCAAGCAAGCTGTCACCATGACCCCCCGCGCCGCCGCGCAGATCTCCAGACTGATGGAGAAGGCGGGCCATGCCGGTCTGCGCATCGGCATCAAGAAAGGCGGCTGTGCGGGCATGGAATACACCATGGAATATGTCGACGCCGCCGACCCCAATGACGAGGTGGTGGAACAGGATGGTGCCCGGGTGCTGATCGCCCCGATGGCGCAGATGTTCCTGTTCGGCACCGAGATCGACTATGAGACCACACTGTTGGAGTCGAGCTTCAAGTTCAACAACCCCAACGTCTCTGAGGCCTGCGGCTGCGGTGAATCGATCAGCTTCAAGGTGGGCGAGTAACCGCCGCACATCCCGTATCGTCCGGATCAGAAGGGTGGCCATGCGCCGCCCTTTTTTGCTGTCCGGTGCGGCGGTGATTGCCCGCCTCGCGCCCCGGTGCTACCACCTGTGATGACAATAGTATGGAACAACACATGGGGGGCGACATGGCGCGCAAACTCGCGGCAGGCAACTGGAAGATGAACGGCACCGGCGACAACCTGGCAGAGCTGGAAGCTCTGGCCGAGGCGGACCTGCCCCAAGGGGTCGAGGTGCTGATCTGCCCGCCCGCCACGTTGCTCTCGCGCGCGGCGGCGCTGGCCGGTGCGGTCCGCCTCGGCGGCCAGGACTGCCATGCGGAGACCTCCGGCGCTCATACCGGCGACATCAGCGCTCCGATGCTCCGCGACGCGGGCGCCAGCTACGTGATCCTCGGCCACTCCGAACGCCGCAGCGACCATAGCGAGAGCGACGAGGTGGTGCGGGCCAAGACCGAAGCCGCCTTTGCCGCCGATCTGACCGCCGTGGTCTGCGTCGGGGAAACGCTGGAGGACCGCGAGGCCGGCTCCACCCTGCAAGTGGTCTGCATGCAGCTGGCCGGCTCCCTGCCCGACAGCGTCACCGCCGACAACACCGTGGTGGCCTATGAGCCGGTCTGGGCGATCGGCACCGGCAAGGTGCCGACCCCCGATCAGATCGCCGAGGTGCATGATGCGCTGCGCGACGCGCTGACCCAGCGCTATGGCGATGCCGGCGCCGACATCCCGCTGCTCTATGGCGGCTCGGTGAAACCGGGCAATGCGGCAGAGATCTTTGCCGTCTCCAACGTCGACGGGGCCCTGGTCGGCGGCGCAAGCCTGAAAGCTGCGGATTTCAAGCCGATCATCGCCGCGCTTGGCGCCAGCTGAGCTGGCCCTCCTTCATCTTTTCCCAAATATCTCGGGGTGAATTGGCCGCCAGGCCAAGAGGGGCAGCGCCCCTGACACCAGCAAAAAAGCAAAGCGCCCGGGGAGGACACTCCCCGGGCGCTTTTCCGTTTTTCAGACATCTTTTCAGACATCGGATCAGTTGGTTATGATCTCCGGCCCCATGATCGCATTTGGCAGCACCGTCGACAGCCAGGGGATATAGGTGATCATGATCAGGAACACGAAGAGCACCGCAAGGAACGGCAGCGCCGCCCGCACCACGCCCATCATCGGCATGCCCGCCACGCCCGAGGTGACAAAGAGGTTCAGCCCCACCGGCGGTGTAATCATGCCGATCTCCATGTTCACCACCATGATGATGCCCAGATGGATCGGATCGATGCCCAGCTCGATGGCGATCGGGAACACCAGCGGCGCCACGATCACCAGAAGCCCCGAGGGCTCCATGAACTGGCCACCGATCAGCAGGATCACATTGACCACGATCAGGAACATCACCGGACCAAAGCCCGCCGACAGCATCGCATTGGCGATATGCTGCGGCACCTGCTCGTCGGTCAGCACGTGCTTCAGGATCAGCGCATTGGCGATCACGAACAAGAGCGTCACGGTCAGCTTGCCGGCCTCGAACAGCGTGTGTTTGGTGTCGGGATGCACAAAGGCGGTGATCAGCGCCTGCGGCATCTTCAGGAGCGAGGTCTTGGCCGCGCCCTCGCCGTTCGACAGCGGCCCCATGTCCTTGTAGACGAAACAGGCGATCAGGAAGGCATAGACCGCCGCCACCGCCGCCGCTTCGGTCGGGGTGAAGATGCCGCCATAGATGCCGCCGAGGATGATGACGATCAGGAACAGGCCCCAGCCGGCCTCGCGGGCAGAGGCAAAGACCTCGCTCCAGCCGTTCCAGTCGCCCTTGGGCAGGTTCTTGACCTTGGCCATCACATAGATGGTCACCATCAGCATCAGCCCCGCCATCAGGCCCGGAATGACACCGGCAAGGAACATCCGCCCGACCGAAACCTCGACCGCCGCCGCATAGACCACCATCACGATGGAGGGCGGGATCAGGATGCCAAGCGTGCCGGCGTTACAGATCACCCCGGCGGCGAACTCCTTGGAATAACCCACCTGGCGCATGCCCGCGATCACGATCGAGCCGATCGCCACAACGGTGGCCGGAGAGGACCCCGAGAGCGCCGCAAACAGCATACAGGCAAAGACGCCTGCAATGGCCAGACCGCCCGGCAGGTGACCGACGCAGGCGATGGAGAAGCGGATGATCCGCCGCGCCACGCCGCCCGTGGTCATGAAACTGGAGGCCAGGATGAAGAAGGGGATCGCCAGCAGGGTGAAATGCCCCTCGAAGGCCTGGAACAGCGTGCCCGCCACCGAGGCCAGAGAGCTGTCGGAATAAAACAGCAGGAACAGGGTCGAGGACAGCCCCAGCGACACCGCGATCGGCACCCCGATCAGCAGCAGACCAATGACGAGTGCAAAAAGAAGGACAACTTCCATCAGTCATGCTCTCCCTGTTGAGCGCGAACCGCTTCGAGTTCGTCTTCGACTTCGTGACTTGCAACCAGGCGATCCGCCTGACCGCGCAGGATTTGCAGCGCCGCCTGGAAAAACCGCAGCACCAGCAACAGCATCGACAGCGGCAGCACCAGATAGGGCACCACCTTGGGCAGCTTTTCGTAGGACTCGCCGTAGTTGATGAGATCCTCAAGGAACCGCAGCACCCCGATCATCGGCACGTCCTGCACCTCGTAAAAGCTCTGGCTGCGCGCGCCGGTGTCAAACCCGGTGGGGAACCAGCGGCCCGAGGTCGGCGGCAGGTCGGCAAACACCGCCCAGTAGTCATAGGCCCCCTTCAGCATCAGCAGCGAAAACACGATGCAGGCGGTCGCGGCAATCAGGCCCAGCGTGCGACGGGCGCTTGCCGGCAGCATGTTGACGATCGCGTCGACCCCCAGATGCGCATGCACCTTGACCGCATAGGACGCGCCCAGCAGCACCAGCCAGGCAAAGAGGAACACGGTGACCTCCAGCGCCCAGAGGATATTGGAATTGAACACATAGCGCGCGATCACATTGGCAAAGGTCAGGAGTGTCATGAACCCCAGGAGCAGCGCGATCAGCGTCTCTTCAAGCGAATGGATGAACCCCGTTGGGCCGGTTCTTGCCCCCGACATGGTCGTCTCCCCAGTTTTTTGGAAAAAAGCGCGGCAGGAAAATCACTGCCGCCAGTCTGACGGAGCGCCCGGTGGTGCGCGCTCTCGTCGATGTCTCGGACCTGACCGCCGCGGGGTCCGGGGCCGTATCGCGGGCCCCGGAGCGTGGCAGCGGATCAGGCGGGCCGGATTACAGCCCGGCGTTGATGGATTGCGCCGCGTCGATCATGTCCTGACCCACGTCACCGGCGAATTGCTCCCACACCGGCTTCATCACGTCGACCCAGGCCTGACGCTGTTCCGGGCTCAGCTGACGCACGGTGCCGCCGGCCTCGACGATCGCCTGTTTGGCTTCGTTGTTGACCTTGGTGGATTCGGCGTTCCGGGTTGCGGTGACCTCATCCATGATGGTCATGAACTGGTCGCGCACCTCCGGGTCGAGGCTGTCGAGCCAGTCGACGGAGGCCACCACCAGATAGTCCAGCACCCCGTGGTTGGTTTCGGTCACACCGTCCTGCACCTCGAAGAATTTCTTGCCGTAGATGTTGGACCAAGTGTTTTCCTGACCGTCCACAACACCCTGCTGCAGCGCGCCATAGACCTCGGAAAACGCCATTTTCTGCGGGCTGCCGCCGATCGCTTCCATCTGCGCAACCAGCACGTCAGAGGATTGCACGCGGAACTTCAGACCATTGGCATCTTCGGGCAGCAATAGCGGCTTGTTGGCCGACATCTGCTTCATGCCATTGTGCCAGTAACCCAGACCTTGCAGACCACGGCGCTGCATGCTGTCGAGCATCGCCTGACCGTTTTCAGAAGCCTGGAACGCGTCCACGGCGTCGATGTTCTTGAACATGAACGGCAGGTCGAAGAGGCGGAACTGCTTGGTGAATTTCTCGAACTTCGACAGGGACGGCGCGGCCAGCTGCACGTCGCCCTGGAGCATCGCCTCCAGCACCTTGTTGTCGTCATAGAGCGTGGAGTTCGGATAGACCACCATGCACATGGTGCCGTCCATTTCCTCGTTCACGCGCTTTTCCAGCAACGAGGCCGCGATCCCCTTGGGGTGCTTGTCGGTGTTGGTCACATGGCTGAACTTGACGACGATCTCGCCATCATCACAGGCATCCGCCTGGGCCACGCCAGCGGTCACGGTCAGCGCCATTGCGGTGGCGGCAGCAGTCAGGAACTTCATGGTGATCCTCCCTAAGAATCCTAATTTGTCCTCCAACCCCGAAACAGCGCCCGGGGCTTGGCAGGTAGAATTGGCAATGGGGGAGACAGGCTCAAGCGATGATTCGAGAATCGATCAAACAAACCGTTTTTTTGTTTCTTATCTTGCGGTTATTCTAGGTTCTTTGCGTTACGCACACGGCCGTGCGGCGCGGCTGTGCGAAATCCCGCACATGGGGTGCCGGGCATTGTGCGAAAAACCGCACATCTGTTAGCGCCGGTAATCCTCGGGGCGAATCCCGTAGCGCGTGAGCTTGTCATAGAAGGTCTTGCGCGGCAGCTTCAGCGCCTCGGCGGCGGCAGAGGCCTTGCCGTTCTGCCGGCCCAGCGCGGCGATCAGCAGCGAGCGCTCCACCTGTGCCATCTGCTCGGCCAGCCCCAGATCGGCGGCCTCGGAGACCTCTTCCGGCATGCCAAGCACAAAGCGCATCGCCGCCGACATCAGCGAGCGCGCGTTGCCGGGCCAATCCTGCGCCATCAGGCCGGCGAGGGTGTCGGCGCTGATTTCCGGCGCCTCGATCCCGGCCTGTTCGGCGGCCTGGCTCACATAGTGGCGAAACAGCACCGGAATGTCGTCGCGCCGCTCTGCCAGCGCGGGGATGCGCACCCGCATCACATCGAGCCGGTAGAACAGGTCGGCGTTGAATTTTCCCGCCGCAACAAGATCGGCCAGATCGGCGGAGGAGCCGCCGATGATGCGCACCTCCGGGCCCTGCTCCAGCCGCTCCAGCACCGCAAATTGCGTCGCCTCGGGCATCGCCGACAGCTCGTCCAGGAACAGCGATCCCCCCTCGGCGCGGTGGCACAGCTCCTCGAACGCCTCGGGCGTGAGCCCGGCGGCGGGACGTTTGACAAAGGCCCCCTGCCCGCGACGCGACATCAGATGCACCACTTCGGCCACCTTGGGAATGCCACTGCCCGGCGGGCCGGAGACCAGCACCTCCGCCTCGGTCGGCGCCACAGAGCGCACCCGCGCCCGCAGCTCCTGCGCCTGTGGCGAAGAGCCGAACAGCATCCGCGCCGCCGGATCGCCGCTTTCGAGCTGGGTTTGCAGCCGGCGGTTTTCCAGCACCAGTGCGCGGGTCTTGAGCGCCCGTTCCAGCACCGCCAGCAGCGTCGCCGCCTCGCAGGGTTTTTCGAGGAAATCAAACGCCCCTTCGGACATCGCCTTGACCGCCATCGGAATGTCGCCTTCGCCGGTCAGCAGCACCACGGGCAGCTCCGCATCCACCCCCTGGGCGTAGTCCAGCAGGTGGAACCCGTCGCGCCCCGGCATCCGCATGTCCGACAGGATCACCCCGTCGAAATCGGCGGTGATGTGATCCTTGGCGGCCACAAACGACCCCGCCGTCATCGTGTCCAGATCGGCCAGTTCCAGCGTCTGGCCCAGCGCCTCGCGCACGGCGGCGTCGTCATCCACCAGCAGGACCTTGCGCGTGGGCAGCGGTGACAGGGAGCGCATCATGCGGCGGTTTCCTCTTTCCAGTAGTCCAGTTCGACCGTGAACAGGGCGCCATGTTCGGTGTTGGTGCCCCGGATGTTGCCGCCAAAGCTTTGCACCAGACCGTAGGAAATGGACAGCCCCAGCCCCATGCCTTCGGAACTGCCCACCGCCTTGGTGGAATAGAACGGTTCAAACACCTTTTCGGGCTGTTTCAGACCGGGGCCGATGTCCTGCACGGTCACCGTCAGTCGGTTGCCCTCGTTGACGACGATCCGAACCAGGCGGTCGTCCTGTCCCATCATCGCATCCACCGCATTGTTGATCAGGTTCACAAACACCTGCGTCAGACGCACCTCGCCGCCACGCACCCAGATCGCGCCCGCCTCGGGCGGTTGCCAGTCAAGCGTCACGTCATGGTCGCGCAACCGGGTCTCTGTCAGTTCCACCGCCGCAGTGATCACCTGCACCAGATCGACCCGGCCCACCGGCTCGCTCTCGTTGCGGGCAAAGGCGCGCAGGTTCTTGATGATCCGGGCCATCCGCGCCGACATCTGCGCGATGCGGGTGAGGTTCTCGCCCGCACGCTCCGATTTTCCGCGCTCCAGAAAGGCCTGACCGTTCTCGGCAAACTGCTGGATCGCCATCAAGGGCTGGTTCAGCTCGTGGCTGATGCCCGCCGACATCTGCCCCAGCGCCGAGAGCTTGTCGGCCTGCACCAGTTCGGCCTGCGCCTGTTTCAGTGCCGCTTCCGCCTCCTTGCGCTCGCGCACCTCGCGGCGCAGCTGGACGTTGGCCTCCGACAAAGCGCGGGTGCGGGTGTCGACGCGCTGTTCCAGCTCCGCATTGGCGGCGGCCAGGGTCCGGCGGCGCTCTGCCACGAGGAACAGGATCGTGCCGAACGCCAGCCCCACCGCCGCCATTGCCATGGTCTGAAGCGCCGCCAGCCGCCGCGCCGGGGCAATGTCCACCAGGATCTCGCCCTGCATGTCGATCGCCGGCAGGTCGATGCCCAGATGCAGCGCCTGGTTGGGCAGATAGGGGCTCCAGCGTTGCTGCCAGATCTCGTGCGATCCGATGTGGCGCACCCGCAGCGGCTGCGGCGCGCCCGACGCCGCGCGCAAACCCGGACGGGTGCTCTCGCGCTGCCAGAACAGCAGTTCGGAGTGGTTCGACATGAACACCTGCCCGTCGCGGATGGTGAAATAGACCGCCGGCAAGGAGCCGCGCCAGGTCTGCTCGACCAGCTCGATATCCGCCGCCACCACCAGGGTGCCGCGCACCCGGCCATCGGGGCCGAAATCCGGCGCGGCAAAGAAATAGACCCGCCGGTCGCTGCCCGCCAGCACCCGGGCCTCGGTGCCCATGGCGCCCTGCATGGCGCGGCGGAAATAGTCACTGGTGGCCACGCTGGGGCCGGTGACCCCTTCGGCGGCGGCCAGCACCTGCCCCTGCGCATCCGCATAGAACACGTCGAGCGCACCGGTCTTATCCGCCACCCCGCGCAGCAGCGCCTGGGCGGCGCGCCGGCCCACCGGCTCATCCAGCCGCCGCAGCGCCGGATGGGTCGCCACCAGCACCGCCTGTTCGCGGTAGATCTGCAACTGCGTGCTGACCCGGTCGGAGGCCAGCGCCAGATCGGATGCGCTGCGCTCTGCCAGGGCGGTCAGCGCCTGCCGGTAGCCCGAGGACCAGACCGCAGCCGACAGCAGCGCAATGGCGATGGCAACGCCCAGGATCAGGGCCAGACGGGGGTGACGTGTTTTCAACATTGCGCCACAGTAGCAAAGCCCCCCTTGCCAAGGCCAGAGACCTCGGCAAAAACCCATAGCCATGAAAACACTGATCCAATCCCCGACCGAGCCGGCGTTTGTCCAGGACCCCTACCCGTTTTACGACGCCGCGCGCGCGGCCGGCAAGCTCGGGTACTGGCAGGATTACAAGATGGTGGCGGCCTTTGGCCATGACGCGGTGCATATGCTGCTGCGCGACCGCCGCTTTGGCCGCGAAATCCCCGCCGAGATGGCCACCGAAGGCCCGGCCCATCTGGCGCCCTTCTTGCAGGTCGAAGCACATTCCTTGCTGGATGCGGAACCGCCCCGGCACACACGCCTGCGCAAGCTGGTGCTGCGCGCCTTTACCAGCCGCGAGATCAGGGCGCTGGCACCGGGGCTGGAGACGCTGTGCCACGAACTGATTGACGCCTTTCCCAAGGATGCGCCCTTTGACCTGCTGACCGCCTATTGCACGCAGGTGCCGGTGATCGCGATCTGTCGTCTGCTCGGCGTGCCGGAAGACATGGCCCCGAAGCTTTTGGATTGGTCGCACAAGATGGTGGCGATGTATCAGGCCTCCAAAACCATCGAGACCGAACATGCCGCCGCCAAGGCCAGCGAAGAGTTCATTGCCTTTCTCACCGACTATGTGGACGAGCGTCGCAAGACACCGGGTGATGATCTGATCACCCGGCTCATTCAGGCCGAAGAAGATGGCGAGAGCCTCTCCACCGATGAACTGATCGGCACCTGCATCCTGCTGCTCAATGCCGGGCACGAGGCCACGGTGCATTCGCTCGGCAACGGGGTGAAGACGATGCTGGAACAGGGCTGGTCGCCCGAGTGGCTGGCCCCCGAGGGCATCAGCGGGCTGGTGGAGGAGATCCTGCGCTATGATCCGCCGCTGCATATGTTTACCCGCTACGCCTATGAGGAGATCGAGGTGCTCGGCCACACCTTCCAGCGCGGCGATCAGGTGGCGCTGATGCTGGCGGCGGCCAACCGCGATCCGGAGGCGCTGGCGCGCCCAGATCAGTTTGACCCGACCCGCCCCCCCAAGGTGAACAAGAGCTTTGGCGGCGGGCTGCATTTCTGTGTCGGCGCGCCGCTGGCGCGGTTGGAGATGGAGATTGCCCTGCCGATCCTGTTTGCGCGTTGCCCGGAGCTGACGCTGGCGGAACAGCCTGTCTATTCCAACACCTATCACTTCCACGGGCTGACCCGCCTGTGGGTGACGCGCAGCTGAGGACAAACCCGGCCGGGGGCGCTCCCGCCCGCGCGGCGGGGATCACAGATCCCCTTGCGCCGTTGGGCCCGGCGCCGCTGACGCGGCGCGGCGCGTCTCTTTCGCCTTTTGCCAAATACCTCGGGGGGGAGGCGCGAACGCGCCGAGGGGGCAGCGCCCCCACCTTCGCAGCCTGCGTCCCGTCACTGCGGCAGTGCCGAAAGCGCCGCCGCGCAGGGCCCCGCCATCAGCCAGTCGCGAAAGGCCACCACCTTGGGGTCGTGCCATTTCTCCGCCTCGCCAACCAGCGCATAGGCGCCATCCGGGGTACCGCAGGTCATCTCCGGGAAGGGCAGCACCAGGTCGCCGCGCGCCAGCTCCTCGGCACAGAGGACCAGATCCGCCATCACCACACCGGCCCCGATCACCGCCGCGCGCGTGGCCATGTCGAGGTTGGGAAACACCTCGCCGGCGGTAGCGTCGACCTGCGCGACGCCGAAATGCTGCACCCAGGTGGGCCAGTCGCTGCGCCGCGGGCTCTCGTGCAGCAGCCGCTGCTGCGCCAGCGCCGCAGGTCCCTTCGCCGCCAGGTCCTGCAGCAGCGCCGGCGCGCAGGCCGGTGACAGCACCATTTCAAACAGCGGCAGTACCTGGAGCGACGCCGACCGGCCGGGGCGGTTCTGCAAGGAGATGCCAAGGTCGTACTCGGCGGCCTCAAACCCCTTGGTGCTGTAGAAATCGGTGGTCAGCCGCAGCTTGATCTCCGGATGGGCCGCCCGGAACGTTTCCAACTGCGGCAGCAGCCAGCGGATCGACAGGGTTGGCGGGCAGATCACCCGCAGCTCGGAGGCATCGGAGGCGATCTGTTCGACCTGCCGCTGCATCATCTGGAACGCCTCGGTCAGCACCGGATAGAGCCGCCGCCCGGCGGTGGTCAGCTCCACCCCGCGGGCCTGGCGGTGAAACAGCGCCACCCCGAGGTGATCCTCCAGGATCTTGACCTGACGGCTGATGGCACCGCGGGTCACGAACAGCTCTTCGGCCGCCTGGATGAACCCCTGATGGCGGGCGGCGGCCTCGAAGGCGCGCAGGGCATTCAACGGCGGCAGGCGCATGACACTCCCTTATGGATCAGCTTTCCTGATCCAATCATGGAATTTAACTGATTTGCGCGCAAGCCCCCAGACCCCGTATTTCCAGAGCACGGACGCCGAGATCAGGGAGATGAGACCATGACAGCGTTATTGAACACCCAGGCCGTACAGGGCAGACGCTCCGGGGTCCAAACTCTGCTTCGCCGGATTCGTGAGAGATTTGGCGTGAGAAAACCTGCGCCGGTTGTCAGGATTCCGGAACAGGATCTGCACAGATTGGTAGAGACCTCGCCGCATCTGCTGGCCGACATTGGCGTACAGCCTGCCACAAGCGACAAGGATCAGCTGCCGTGGCGACTGGAGGACGGGCGGCAACTGGTGCTGCGCTCGCCCCTCTAGCTAGGGGCGCGGCACGGCGCCGCCCACGACGGCGCGCGGGCGTGCCCTCGTCACGCGGCGGTCAGAGTTTGCTGCGATACACAGGTTGGCGCTGCGGATCGCCCCCGGGTCACTCCACCCGGATCTGCTCCAGCGGCAGATGGGTGGTGGATTTGATCTCCTCCATCGACAGGAGCGCGGTGACATTGTGCACCCGCACCTCGGAGATCAGCGCCTGATAGAACTTGTCATAGGCGCGCGCGTTGCGGACCCGGACCTTGAGGATGTAGTCGATGTCACCGGCAAGCCGATGCGCCTCCTGCACCTCGGGGCGTTCGCGCAGCGCCTTGAGGAACGCGGCCTGCCAGTCGGCCTCGTGCTCCGAAGTGCGGATCAGCACGAAGAAACAGGCCTCGAACCCCAGCGCCTCGGCATCGAGGATCATGGTCTGATTGCCCACCACCCCAGCCTCGCGCAGCTTGCGGATACGATTCCACACCGGCGTCTTGGAACTGCCCACCTGCTTGGCGATTTCGTCCAGGGATTGCCCCGCATCGCGTTGCAGTTCCGCCAGAATTTTCCGATCCGTGGCGTCGATCCGCACTGTCATTCCAAAATTCTCCAAACCTGAGGACATCCGGACTTTCTGCCCGGAGGGCTGCGGACGCATGTCCTTATTTCCCGGCGCATATAGCGTCCAGACGGGAATATTTCCTATATCTAATCCCAAGTCAAACACCACGGACGGACCCGCCAATGCCACGCGACACCAGCCATATCCCCGCCGACCTGCCCGCCCTTCCGGGACCGCAGGGCGTGATGTGCCCGGGCGTGGTGGCCTTTGCCGGCTCCGGCCCCGGAGACCCGGACCTGCTGACGCTCAAGGTGCTGAAGGCGCTGCGCACGGCGGATGTGATCCTTTACGACCGCCTGGTCAGCGCCGAGATCATGGCGCTGGCCCATGACGGGGCCATTCTCGAAGACGTCGGCAAGGAGGGCTTCGGCCCCTCGATGGCGCAGGACGAGATCTGCGCGCGGCTGGTGCATCACGCCAAGCGCGGGCGCAGCGTACTGCGGCTGAAATCCGGCGACCCGACCATCTTTGGCCGCCTCGACGAGGAGCTTTCCGCCTGCGAAGCCGCCGATGTGGACACGCAGATCCTGCCCGGCATCACCGCCGCCTCTGCCGCGGTGGCCGCGATCGGCCAGAGCCTGACGCAGCGCGGGCGCAATTCCTCGGTGCGGTTCCTCACCGGTCACGACATGAAGGGCTTTGCCGATCACGACTGGGCGCAGCTTGCCCGTCCGGGCGAAGTGGCTGCCGTCTATATGGGCAAGAAATCCGCCCGGTTCGTGCAGGGACGCATGCTGATGCATGGCGCCGACCCGGCGACGCCGGTGACCGTGGTGGAGAATGCCTCTCGTGACAGCCAGCGCGTGCTGGCCACCACCCTCGACCGGCTGCCCGCCGATCTGGCCGCCGCCGCCTTTGACGGCCCGGCCCTCACCTTCCTCGGGCTGGCGCCGCGCGCAGCTGCCGCCACCGCCGCCCGCACCGATATTCAGATGGAGCTTGCCTGATGGCCCGTGCATTTACCCCCAAAGTCGTCACCGCCAACGACCTGCTCGAAGGCGATGTGATCTATCTCACCGCCGCGGGCGGCTGGACCCGCGTCCTGGAAGAGGCCGAGCTGATCGTCGACGAGGCGGAGGCGCAGCTGCGCCTGCTGGAGGCACAGAGCCAGCCGCAGGTCGCGGTGGGCGCCTATCTCGCCGATGCCCAGGCCGGGGAGACCGGCCCTGAACCCACCCACTTCCGCGAGGAGTTCCGCCGCACCGGGCCCTCGAACTACCGCCACGGCAAACAGGAGGCCGCAGCCAATGTATAAGTACAACGACTTCGACCACGCCTTTCTCGCCGAGCGCAACCGTCAGTTCCGCGCCCAGGTCGAGCGTCGCATCGACGGCGCGCTGACCGAAGACGAGTTCAAGCCGCTGCGCCTGATGAACGGGCTCTACCTGCAACTGCATGCCTATATGCTGCGGGTCGCGATCCCCTATGGCACGCTCAATCCCGACCAGATGCGCGCGCTGGCGCTGCTGGCCGAGAAATGGGACAAGGGCTATGGCCATTTCACCACCCGGCAGAACATCCAGTACAACTGGCCGAAGCTGAAGGACGTGCCGGACATGCTGGACGCGCTGGCAGAGGTGAACCTGCATGCGATCCAGACCTCGGGCAACACCATCCGCAACGTGACCGCGGACCATTTCGCCGGTGCAGCCGCCGACGAGATCGAAGATCCGCGCCCGATCGCCGAGCTGATCCGGCAGTGGTCCACCGACCACCCGGAATTCCAGTTCATGGGCCGCAAGTTCAAGATCGCCGTCTCTGGCGCCGCCAATGACCGTGCGGTGCTGAAGGCGCATGACCTGGCGGTGAAGATCGTTCGCAATGACGCGGGCGAGATCGGCTATCAGGTGCTGGTGGGCGGTGGCCTCGGCCGCACCCCGATGATCGGCAAGGTGCTCAATGACTTTGTCGCTGCCGATGACCTGCTGCCCTATATCGAGAGCGTGATCTCGGTCTGGAACCAGTACGGGCGCCGCGACAACAAATACAAGGCCCGCATCAAGATCACCGTGCACGAAATGGGTCTGGAGAAGATCCGCGAGCTGACCGACGCGCGGTTTGAACAGGTGCGCCCGACCTTTGGCGGTGCCGATCAGGCGCTGTTCCAGGACATCAAGCGCCACTTTGCCGCGCCGGAGTTCCGCAGCGGCGGCACCGAGGCCTTTGACGCCGCCTACGACTCCGACCCGGTGTTCCGCGCCTGGGCCGACACCAACCTGGCCGCGCACAAGGCGCCGGGGCATGCGATCGTGACGATCTCGATCAAGAAACACGGGGCGACCCCGGGCGATGCGACCGCCGCGCAGATGCGCGAGATGGCCGATATTGCAGAAGAGTTCGCCTATGGCGAGCTGCGCATCAGCCACGAGCAGAACGTGATCCTGCCGCATGTGCACAAGAACGACCTGCCGGCGATCCACGCGCGCCTGAAGGCCGCCGATTTGGCCACCGCCAACATCGGGCTGATCTCGGACATCATCGCCTGCCCCGGCATGGATTACTGCGCCCTGGCCACCGCGCGCTCGATCCCGGTCGCGCAGGAGATTGCCACCCGGTTCGAGGATCTGAAGATGGAGCACGACGTGGGCCATCTGCAGATCAAGATCTCCGGCTGCATCAACGCCTGCGGTCACCACCACGTCGGCCATATCGGCATCCTTGGTCTGGATCGCGCCGGCGTCGAGAACTACCAGATCACCCTTGGCGGTGACGCGACCGAAACGGCAGCGATCGGCACCCGCACCGGACCCGGCTTTGCCTATGACGAGATCGTCCCCGCGGTGGAGCGCATCGTGGAGACCTATCTGGAGCAGCGCGAGAGTGCGGAGGAGGAATTCCTCCAGACCTATCGCCGCGTTGGCATGGAGCCCTTCAAGGCGGCGCTCTACCCGGCGGCAGACAAAAAGGTGGCCTGAGCCATGACCCGCATAGACCAGGAAATACAGGGACAGCCCGCTGCCTCGCGCAGCGCGGTGGCCCTGGCCGAACAGGTGGCGGCGCTCAATGCGCGGTTCAAGCACCATTCGGCGACCTCCGTGATGGAGGGGGCGCTTCGCGATGCCGGCAATATCGCGCTGGTCTCGTCTTTCGGCGCGGAGTCGGTGGTGCTGCTGCACATGGCCGCCATCATCGACCCGATGGTGCCGGTGCTGTTTGTCGATACCGAACTCTTGTTCACCGAAACGCTGGTCTACCAGCAGGAGGTGAGCGAGCGCCTGGGGCTGCGGAACGTGCATGTCATCAAGGCCGATGACATCGCCGACAAGGACCCCTATGGCGCGCTGCGGTTTTCCGACACCGATGCCTGCTGCGCCCTGCGCAAGACCATCCCGCTGCAAAAGGCGCTGGCGGGCTATGACGGCTGGATCACCGGCCGCAAGCGGTTCCAGTCCGGCACCCGCGCCGCGCTCGACTTCTTTGAGGTCGAGGACGGAACGGGGCGGATGAAGATCAACCCGCTGGCCCATTGGGCGCCCGAGGACGTGCGCGCCTACATGGATGAAAACCGCCTGCCCCGGCACCCGCTGGTGGCCAAGGGCTATCCGTCGATCGGCTGTGCCCCCTGCACCAGCCCGGTAGCCGAAGGCGAAGACCCCCGCGCCGGCCGCTGGCGCAACCAGAACAAGGAAGAATGCGGCATCCACGTGGTGGATGGCAAATTCGTCCGTACAGGAGCTTGAGTGACATGAGCGTTATCGTGACCGATACGGGCTTTGCCCATGATGACTGGACCGGCGGCTTTGAGGGCGAGCATGTGCTCGACCTGGCCTCCGACACCGATGCGGCCGCGCTGGCCGGGCAGCTGGACGGCGTGGAGATGATCCGCGTTGATTTCCCCTCTTTTGCCGACGGGCGCGGATTCACCATTGCGCGCATGCTGCGCCTGATGGGATACGAGGGGCGTCTGCGGGCCAAGGGGCATGTGATCTCGGATCAATATGCCATGGCGCGCCGGGTGGGGTTCGACGAGGTGGAAATCTCCGACGACCTGGCCACCCGCCAGCCCGAGGACCAGTGGCAATTTCGCGCCAATTGGCAAAGCCACAACTATCAGGCCCGCCTGCGCGCGCAATCGAACGCCGCGCGCTAAGCCAGCCCCAAGACCCCGCCGTCAGGCACCCCTGCCCGGCCCCGCATCTGCGATGCCGGGCCGGATCTGCGCAAGATTGCCGCAGGAGGGGTTCCCCTGACCTGGATCAATGCTTAATCAGAGGTGCCGGCCTATCCCCGCTGGCAGAGACATGATGAACGAGATTGCCGCCGTGACCGAGACTGTGAGTGAGCCTGTGACCGAAGCCGCCGCGCCTGCAAAGGCCAAACCGACCCTGCCCGACGCCCAGACCGTAACGGAGGTCAAGCACTGGACCGACCGGCTGTTTTCCTTCCGCTGCACGCGGCCTGCGTCCCTGCGGTTCCGCTCGGGCGAGTTCGTGATGATCGGCCTGATGAACGATCCGGACCCAAAGACCGGCAAGCAGAAACCGCTGTTGCGCGCCTATTCCATCGCGTCCCCAAGCTGGGACGAGGAAATGGAGTTCTATTCGATCAAGGTGCAGGACGGTCCGCTGACCTCCAAGCTGCAGCACATCAAGGTCGGCGACGAGATCATCCTGCGCCCGAAACCCGTCGGCACCCTCGTGCATGACGCGCTGGTCCCCGGCAAGCGGATCTGGTTCTTTGCCACCGGCACCGGCTTTGCGCCTTTTGCCTCCCTGCTGCGCGAGCCGGAAACCTACGAGAAATTCGACGAGGTCATCATCACCCACACCTGCCGCGAGGCCGGTGAGCTGACCTATGGCCGCGAGTTGATCGAGAGCCTGAAGGACGACGAGCTTCTGAACGAGGTGATCGGTGAGGGTTTCTGGAAGAAGATCAAATACTACCCCACCACCACCCGCGAAGAAAGCGCCAAGATGGGCCGGATCACCGACCTGATGCGCTCGGGCGAGGCGTTTGAGGATCTGGGCGTGCCGCCGCTGAACCCGGAAAGCGACCGCGCGATGATCTGCGGTAACCTGGCGTTCAACCTGGAACTAAAAGACCTGTTTGAAAACACCTATGGTCTGGAAGAAGGCGCCAATTCCAAGCCCGCACATTTCGTGGTGGAAAAAGCCTTCCTCGACTGAGCCCTCGGGCACATCGCATCAAACAGAAACAGTGCGGATCTCGTCAGCGAGGTCCGCATTTTTCGTCTCAGCAGCGCTGCCCTGAGACCGCGATAGAAGGCCTCTCGCGCGTGCCCCTCCTGCCAGGGCTTGTGACCGCAGCGCTCCAGCAGAATTATTTGCGCATGGGGACGCGCAACAAAAAAGGCGGCGCTGATGCGCCGCCCTTGTCTGGTTTCTGATGTCTGCGTCTGGCGTTTGCCGAGGGGCGTTAGAGCCCGAGCGCGGTGCGGGCCTGCTCCAGCGCCGCTTTCAGCAAATCGGGGTTGTCGCGCGCCTGGGTGATCGCGGATTTCACCGCGGTCTTTTTCAGCGGGTCCAGTTGCGAGCCGTCGATCAGCTCGATCACCCGGTCATAGTCAAAGCCCTCGGGCGTGAGCAGCGTGGCCGGGGTGTCCGCCGCCACATCGGCGTCGGTGCCGGCATCGGCTTCGGCTGTGGTCTCCGTCGAGGTCTCGGTCGAGCTCTCGGTGGTGACATCGGTGTCCGCAGCGGCGGCGTCTGCCGCTGCCTCGGTATCGACCTCCGCGCCGGTCTCGGCCTGCTCTGCCACGGTGCTCTCGTCCGGCAGCGCCTCGCCCACATCCTGCGTCAGGCTGTCCTGTACCTCCTGCGCTGCGGTCTCGGCAGCCTCCTGAGCGCCCTCGGCAAGATCAGCCGCGCCTTCGGTCACGCTATCGACCGCCTCGCTTGCGGTCTCTGCCACGGCGGCGGCGGTGTCCTCTGCGGCGTCCACGGCCTCGGCGGCCTGCTCCTGCGCGGCGTCGGCTGCGGCGCTGGCGCCTTCACCGAGGTCGGCGGCCGCCTCGGAGGCGGCGTCGGCGGCATCCGAGACCGCGTCAGCGGCCTGATCGGCCAATTCTTCGGCGGCGTCCTCCGCCGCGGCAACGCCATCCTCGACCTGCTGTTGCAGATCCTCGGCGGTGGCTTCGGCCTCGGCTGCGGCCTCTGCGGCCGCCTCGGCGGCGGTGTCGGTCTCGGCTTCGGTCTCAGCCGCGGTTTCGGTGTCCGCCGGGGCGACTTCGTTTGCCACCTCTGCCGGGGCCTCCGTGGCAAGCGGTTCCTCGGATTGGTTCAGATACCAGAACGCCCCTGCGACGACCACGACGCCGACAGCGGCGCCCACTCCTGCGATTTTCATGGCATAGTCCTTCCATGCTGACGTCCCGACGCGGGACGGATTGCGCATGTTCATGTGCGTCTTAAGCGTCGACAACAAGGGGGAAGTGGTAAATACTGCTCCCCTCGGCCATGCTCCGCCGCCGGGGGGCGCTCTATCGTGAAAACTCCCCTCAATGATGAAAAGCACCGTGTTTCCGGCTTGCAAGACCGCCGGACACCGATTAAATTCCCGGCTCAAATTTCTGCAATTATCAAAGGATAGAACCCATAGCTCGCAGACCTCATAACGCGCCGCCGACCCGTGATACCGGCCCGCGCGTCAACGACAAAATCCGCGCTCCCGAAATCCGCCTGATCGGTGCAGATGGCGATAACGTCGGTGTTGTGCATCCCGCCAAGGCCATGCAGATGGCCGAAGAGGCCGGTCTGGACCTGGTGGAGATCTCGCCCAACGCCAATCCGCCGGTCTGCAAGATCATGGACTACGGCAAGTTCAAGTATGAACAGCAGAAACGCGAAAGCGAAGCGCGCAAGAAGCAGAAGATCATCGAGGTCAAAGAGGTCAAGTTCCGTCCCAACACGGACACCCACGACTATGACGTGAAGATGCGCAACGTGGTCAAGTTTCTGGAAAACGGCGACAAGGTGAAGGTCACCCTGCGTTTCCGTGGCCGTGAGATGGCGCACCAGAACCTGGGCCGCGAGCTGCTGCAACGGGTGGCCGAGGACATCAAGGAACTCGGCAAGGTCGAAAACATGCCGAAGATGGAAGGTCGTCAGATGATCATGATGATCGGCCCGCTTCCGAGCAAGTAACGCCCTTATGGCGATCCGGCGCGGGGTCTCCCTGCGCCCGCGACCTCCCCGCACCTGGTGCCGGGAGGTTTTTTATGCCGCGTTGCCGTCCGCCCAGCGCCACGGGCCGGGTTGCCGGGGCTGTGTTGGCGGGATTGTTGTGGCGGGGCCGTGGTCACGCGCGGAGCGGCTGTCCTGCGGGCCGCTCGCCCCGGCGCAACGTCAGAACCTCGACCCCGGCATCGGTCACCGCCACCGTATGTTCGAACTGCGCCGACAGCCGGCGGTCCCGTGTAACGATGGTCCAGCCGTCCGGCTCCGTTTCCACCCGGCGACTGCCGAGGTTCACCATCGGCTCTACCGTAAAGACCATGCCTGCGCGCAGCCGTTCGCCGGTGCCGGGGCGGCCGAAGTTCAGCACCTGTGGCGCCTCGTGCATCTGCCGTCCGATCCCGTGACCGCAATACTCCCGCACCACCGAGCAGGCATGTCTGCGCGCGTACCGCTCGATCGCATGGCCGACATCCCCCATCCGGCCCCCGGGGCGCACCTGGGCAATGCCCTGCCACATCGCACCATAGGCGATGCGGACCAGCCGCCGGGCGGCGCCGGACACATTGCCAACCAGATAGGTCTTGCTGGAATCGGCGATATAGCCGTTCTTTTCCAGGGTGATATCCAGGTTGATGATGTCGCCGTCGGTGATCATCTCCGACGCGTTCGGCACCCCGTGACAGACCACATGGTTGCGAGAGCAGTTCAGCACATAGTCAAACCCGTATTGACCCTTGCTCGCCGGGCGGGCCTGAAGCTCCTGCTCGATAAAGCGTTCGACGCAATCGTTGATCTCCAGCGTGCTGCGCCCCAGCAAGGGCAGCTGGTCCAGCATGTCAAACACCGAGGCAAGCAGACGCCCGGACTGCCGCATCAAGGTCAGTTCCTGAGGCGACTTGACCATGTCAGGCGGCCGTCTCGTCCGACGGCGCCGCCGCGGCGGCCTGCAATTGCTGGTGCAGGATCTCGCTGAAGGTGAGGGTCGGGTTGGCCTCCGCCAGCATGCCGATCTTCATCCAGAACTCCGCCTGGGCATTGATCGAGCGGCACATCACACCGCTGGCACGCCGGATATCCTCGTGCAGATCGTCCCCGATTTTGACAAGCCCCATTTTACGCTCCATTCCTGATTCGAATATGAAATATATACGCTTCATATATCTCCGCAATCCCCCACCCGCGTCCGGCGGCGCGCGCAAATCTGTCGTGAAATTCTTGCATTCATTAGCGGAGCCTTAATCTAACCCGGCGTAGCATTACCGCAGTTTAACCAGGGACGGGCCATATGACTCTCACCGATATTCAAAGCGATGCCGTGATGGCGATCGGCCCGTGTCGCATCGCAGCGCTGTCGCTCGTCGCCCTGCTGCATCAGGACACAAAGGTCAGCGGCGACCCGGAGAGCGAGCGCGCGCTGACCCTCTCGGCAAAGCGGATCGCGACCGCCCATCAGATGCTGTCGGAGGATCTGGTGGCCCGTTTGCAGGACAGCAGCTATGAGCTGCCCGAACATCTGGAGGAGCGCCGCGTCGCCTGTCTCGATGTGCTGGAACCGCTCCATGCGGTGACCACCGGTGGCGGCGCCTCGATGATGGAGCGGATCCGTGCCCTCCCCCAGGTGGAGGAACTCTGCCTGCACCGGCTGGAGCCCGCCATCTCCGGTTTCCTCGATGCGCTGGTGGAGCAGCTGAGCGCGGCACAACGCAGCCGGGACGCGCAGCGCTCCGGCGACATGCTCGACGCGATCAAGAATGCCGAGGCCGTGGGCCGCAACATTCGCCTGATCGCCTTCAACGCCTCGATCGAGGCGGCGCGGATCGGCGATCAGGGCAAGGGGTTTGCCGTGATCGCAACCGAAATCCGCGGTCTGGCGGATCACACCCAGACGCTGCTGACCGACATCGCCGGCTTCCTGCGCACCTGATCGACACGTGGCGCGACGCTGTAAAAAAGCGCCCTGTCATCGACAGAGCGCTTTCCTGCGTTCGACCCGTTTTCCAAAACCGGGCTGTCAGCCTGCGGCGGTGACCGCCCGTTTGGTCATCACGCCGACCAGATGCGCGCGATAGGCCTTGGTGCCGTGGATATCGCCGATCATACCGTCCTCCGCAACGCTGAGGCCGGTGATCGCATCCGCGCTGAAATTGGCCGACAGCGCCGCTTCGGCCTCGGCCCAGCGGAACACGCCCTCCTCTGAGGCGCCGGTGACCGCCACCCGCACGCCATCCGCAAATTTGGCGACAAAAACGCCAACCATGGCAAAGCGCGACGCCGGTTGCAGAAACTTCTGATAGTTCGCCGCCTCGGGCACCGGAAAGCGCACCTCGGTGATGATCTCACCCTCCTCCAGCGCGGTGGTGAACATGCCCTGGAAATAGTCATCCGCCGCAATCTCGCGGGCATTGGTCACAATGGTTGCGCCAGACGCCAGCGCCGCCGCCGGATAGCAGGCAGCCGGGTCGTTGTTGGCCAAAGATCCACCGATGGTGCCCCGGTTGCGCACCGCCGGATCACCGATCTGCCCCGCAAGCGCGGCCAGCGCCGGATAGGCGCCCGCGCCCGCTGCCACGTCGGCATGGGTCGTCCCGCCACCGATCACCAGCTTGCCATCGTCGGTCTGGCAAACCCCCTTGATCTCGGCAATGCCGCCCAGGCTCACCAGGGTCGTGGGCATCGCCAGACGTTGCTTCAGCGTCGGGATCAGGGTCTGCCCGCCGCCCAGCGCCTGCGCATCCTCTTCGCTCAGCGCCGTGACGGCCTCAGCGACGCTCGATGGTCGCGCGAATTCAAACTCATACATCGCTCATCCTTTCCGAAAGATCCCCGGCCGGGGCTTTCATCTTTTTCCAAATACCTCGGGGAGCGCGAGGGGCAGCGCCCCTCGCCCCACTTTAACCTTGCATCGCCGCCCAGACCCGCGCGGGGGTCAGCGGCATGTCGATATGGGTCACATCCTTGCCAGCGGAGCGCAGCGCATCCACCACCGCATTGACCACCGCCGGCGGCGAGCCGATCGCCCCGGCCTCGCCACAGCCCTTCACCCCCAGCGGGTTGTGGGTGCAGGGCGTCTGGCAGGAATGATCGACCTGATAGAACGGCACATCGTCAGCGCGCGGCATGGCGTAATCCATGAACGACGCCGACAGCAACTGGCCGTCCTCGTCATACACACAGCCCTCCAAGAGCGCCTGACCGATGCCCTGCCCCAGACCGCCATGCACCTGACCGTCGACGATCATCGGGTTGACCACATTGCCAAAGTCATCGGCGGCGGCAAAGCGTTCGATGGTGACCTTGCCGGTATCGGGATCGACCTCCACCTCGCAGGCATAGGCCCCCGCCGGATAGGTGAAATTGGCCGGATCGTAGAACGCCGTCTCCTCCAACCCCGGCTCGATCTCTTCCAGCGGGTAGTTATGCGGCACATAGGCGGCGAGCGTCACATCGCCCCAGGCCACGGATTTATCCGTGCCCGCAACCGAGAACTTGCCGTCCTTCAGCTCGATATCGGCATCTGCGGCCTCCATCAGATGGGCGGCGATCTTCTTGGCCTTGTTGATGATCTTCTCGGTCGCGCGCACCATGGCAGAGCCGCCCACCGCAAGCGAGCGCGAGCCATAGGTGCCCATGCCCATGGGTGCGTTGTTGGTGTCGCCGTGCTCGATCTCCACCATATCCTCGGGGATGCCGATCATCTCGGCGATCACCTGCGGAAAGGACGTCTCATGCCCCTGCCCGTGGCTATGGCTGCCGGTCATCACCACGATGCCACCGGTGGCGTTGACCCGCACCGTCGCACTCTCATAAAGGCCCGCACGGGCTCCGAGCTGCCCCACGAGGTTCGAGGGCGCGATGCCGCAGGCCTCGATATAGCAGTTCACCCCCAGACCGCGCAGCTTGCCGGATTTTTCGCTCTCGGCCCGGCGGGCATCAAAGCCCTTGATGTCGGCGATCTCTTCGAGCTTATCCATCGTCGCCACATAGTCGCCGGTGTCATATTCCACCGCCACAGGCGTGGCATAGGGGAACTCGGTGACAAAGTTCTGCCGCCGCAGTGCGATCGGGTCGACATCCAGTTCGCGCGCCGCCTTGTCGATGACGCGTTCCAGCTGGAAGGTCGCCTCTGGCCGCCCTGCACCGCGATAGGCATCGACCGGCACCGTATTGGTGAAGACCGCCTTGACGTTCACATAGATCAGCGGTGTGCGGTAATTGCCCGCCATCAGCGTGCCATGCAGCCAGGTGGGCACCGAGGGCGCAAAGGTCGAGAGATACGCGCCCATATTGGCATGGGTCTCCGTGCGCAGCGCGGTGAAGTTGTTGTCCGCGTCCAGCGCCAGCTCGATCTTGGTCACATGATCGCGGCCATGGGCGTCGGACATAAAGGCCTCGGACCGCGAGGAGGTCCATTTCACTGCACGATTGAGCGCCTTGGCGGCAAAGGTACAAAACGCCTCTTCGGCGTAGTGAAAGATCTTGGAGCCAAAGCCGCCGCCCACATCCGGGGCCACCACGCGCAATTTATGCTCCGGGATGCCAAGCACGAAGGCCCCCATCAAAAGCCGGATCACATGCGGGTTCTGGCTGGTGGTATAAAGCGTGCTCTCGCCGGTGGCGCGGTTGAAATCGCCCACCGCCACGCGCGGCTCCATCGGGTTGGCGACGAGGCGGTTGTTGACCAGCTCCAGCGTGGTGACATGGGCGGCGGCGTCAAAGGCCTTGGCCACCGCCTCCTTGTTTTCCTCCACAAACCCCCAGTCGTAACAAAGGTTGGAGGTCAGATCGTCATGTACCTTCGGCGCATCCTCAGCCAGCGCCGCCTTCATGTCGATCACGGCGGGCAGCTCTTCGATCTCCAGCTCGATCGCCTCGGCGGCATCGCGGGCCAATTCGGCGCTCTCGGCCACCACGGCGGCGATGGGATCGCCCACATGACGCACCTTGCCCTGCGCCAACACCGGATGCGCCGGTTCCTGCATCACCTCGCCAAAGCGGTCGGTCACCTGCCAGCCGCAGGGCAGACCGCCGATCCCTTCGAAATCCGCGCCGGTGAACACCCGCAGCACGCCGGGCATCGCCGCCGCCGCGGATGTATCAAGCGAAGTGATCCGCCCATGCGCCACATCCGAGCGCAGGAAATGCACATAGGCCTGACCATTTACATTGATGTCGTCGGTGTAATTGCCGGTTCCCGTCAGGAACCTGATGTCTTCGCGCCGTTTGGTGGCGGCGCCGATGCCGCTCTCCTTGGCGTCAATATCCTTGGGCATAATCCAAACTCCTCCCAGAATGCGGGCCGGGTCCTTTGGGGCTGTTGCGCTTTGGGCTCCTCTTCCCGCCGCGCCGCCTGACCGAGCGGTCCGCTGGATTGATACGGGCTACGTTCCTCAGCCCGTCTGCAAACGGGCTGGCACTGGTCACTTGGGGCGGGCGTTATTCCGCCGCGATGGAGGTCACGTCCTGACCCGAGGCTGCCATGATCGCCTTGACGATATTGTGGTAGCCGGTGCACCGGCAGAGGTTGCCCTCCAGATAATGGCGGATCTCAGCCTCGGAGGGTTTTGGGTTCTCCTTCAGCAGCGCCGCCGCAGACATCACCATGCCCGGCGTGCAAAATCCGCATTGCAGGCCGTGATGTTCTTGAAACGCCGCCTGGATCGCGTTGAGTGTGCCGTCAGGAGCCGCCTGGCCTTCGATGGTGGCAACCTCCGCCCCTTCGGCCTCAAGTGCCAGCATGGTGCAGGATTTCACCGCCTTGCCGTCCACATGGACAACACAGGCTCCGCATTGGCTGGTGTCGCAGCCCACATGGGTGCCGGTGAGCCCCTGCTGGTCGCGCAAGAACGACACCAAGAGTGTACGACCTTCGACCTCCCCGGACATGGGGCGACCGTTCACGGTCATGGAGACCTTCGTCATAAATTCCTCCCTAGCTTGAAATTCTTTGTCTGGCTGAGATCAGTTAATCACGCGTCTTGAGATGGCGCGAGGAATTTTTGCGGCAAGGGGCGCGGCGTGAGGTTTTCCCATCTGACCGACAGGCACGGGCTTCGGTGTTTACTCCCCATCCCGCCGCGGCCGCGGCCGGGTCGGGATTTCCTTCAACAGACCGCCCACGCCCATCGCGGCGATATCCGCCGACGTCACGTCAATGCCGCAGACCACCCGCTCCAACACCCAATCGGCACCATTGAGCGCCGGCGAGCGGGCGCAGCCCGGCAGGCCGATCACCGGCTTGCGCCCCAGCTGTCCGAGAAACAGCAGGTTGCCCGGGTCCACCGGCATGCCAAAGCGCGTGACCGCGCCCCCCGCCAGCCGCACGGCCTCGGGCGCCACATCGGCCGGGTCGGAGGTGGCAGAGCCGGTGAGGACGAACAGCACCTCGCCCGGGGCGTCGCCCAGCGCCTGCGCAATATCCGCAGCGCGGTGCGGCACCACCACGCGGGGGCTGAGGGTCATTGCCATCCGGTCCAGCCGCCCTGCCATGGCGGCGCGACCCTTGTCGGCGGGCGTGTCGTCGGTCACCCGGGTTTCGATCAGGCTGGCGGTGCCATAGACCGGCGGCAGCACCTGAAGCGCCGCCCAGGCCGCCGCCACGGCGCGCGCCAGATCCGCATCGGGCACCGCGTAGGCGATGATCTTGATCGTCGCGACCATGCTGTTTGCATCCACCCGGTGAAAATCCGGCACTGTCGCCACCGAAATCATCGGGTCGACGCTGTTCATCGCCAGGATCTGATCGGCGCGCACCCGCGCCACCCCCGGCGTGGTGGCATAGAGGTTCACCCGCCCGGCCCCCGCGCCCGAAATCCTGAGCCCCAGAGCCGCCGCATCCGGCGCCATCGCCTGCGCCAGCCGCAACGCCGCATCGTCCTCATGCATGTCGCCGGGGTCCAGCCGCGCGGCGATCACCTCGGTATGGCCGGCAGCCCGGAGGTCGTCGAGGTCCTGCGCCGTCAGCCGCGTGCCCTTGGCAATCCGACCGCCGGCGCCTTGCAACGAGTGCGCCAAGAGCGCCCCCTCGGCGGCGGTCAGCGCGAGTGGGCCGAATTTCATGCCACCTTGCCCCGCAGCACGCCGGTCATCTCGGCGAGGATCGACACCGCGATTTCCGCCGGGCTGGCGGCGCCGATGTCAAGCCCGACAGGCCCGTGGACGCGGGCCAGATCGTCCTGCGAGAAGCCCGCCGCGATCATCCGCTGCTGGCGCTGGCCGTGGGTGCGTTTGGAGCCCAGCGCGCCGATATAGAAACACTCCGCCCGCAGCGCCGCCATCAGCGCCGGGTCATCCAGTTTCGGGTCATGGGTCAAGAGCACCAGCGCAGTGCGCGCATCCAGTCCCAGTTTCTCAACCGCCTCATCCGGCCAGTCGTCGAGAATACGCTCGCCCGGGAACCGCTCGGCAGAGCCAAAGGCGGCGCGCGGTTCGATCAGGATCGGGTCATAGCCGGCGATCCGGGCCATCGGCACCAGCGCCTTGGCGATATGCACCGCGCCGACCAGGATCAGCCGCAGCGGTGGGTTGTGCACCGCCACGAAGGTCGCGCCATCCTCCTCGACACCGGAGCGATCCATCCGCATGCGGTCGGGGTAGGAGGCGGTATTGACCAGATGGCCCTGACCGCTGGTCAGGTCGACCTCATAGGCCAGCGGGCGGCGTTCGGCACGGGCCAGCACCAGCGCCTCCAATGTCTCTTCGTCCAGCGTCTTGCCGACCGGTTCCAGCAGCACCTTGATGGTGCCGCCGCAGGCCAGCCCGACGGCAAAGGCATCATCATCGCTGACGCCGAATTCCAGCAGCTTGTGGGTGCCCTGCGCCAGCGCCTCCTGCGCCTCCAGGATCACCGCCCCCTCGACACAGCCGCCGGAGACCGAGCCCTCGATGCGGCCGTCACCGCCCACCACCAGTTGCGAGCCGGTGCGGCGCGGCGCCGATCCCCAGGTCTGCACCACCGTGCACAGCACCGCGCCGATCCCCTCTCGGTGCCAGTGCAGCGCCAGTTCGGGGGCGTTTTCAAAGCGGGCGGCGTCAGCCTGTTCGGTGCCAGATGTCATGGTGTGGATCCCGGTGCCTGTTGCCCCTCAAAGCTTGGCCCTAACGCCGCGAAGATCAAGGACAAATCGTGCCAAATTGTGCCTGCCGGTGGCGTTCGGCGGCGGGGGCGTGCGTGCTCACTCCGCCAGCATCGCCAACAGCCGCGCCTTTTCGCCCGCATCCTCGGGGCGCGAGATCACGGCGGCCAGATCTTCGAGCGCGGCAATGCTGTGACCGGCGCGCAGGCTGTCCACATGGGGCAGCATGGCGCGGATGCCCTGGGCGCGCGGGGCAAACCCGTCCCACCGCAACAGCGGGTTGAGCCAGATCAGGCGCCGGGAAGACAACCGCAGGCGCTGCATCTCGTGGGCCAGGTCCTCCGGTGCTTCGCGATCCAGCCCGTCGGTCACCAGAAGCACCACCGCCCCCTGCCCCATCACCCGGCGCGACCAATCGCGGTTGAAGGCATGCAGGCAGGCGCCGATCCGGGTGCCGCCCTGCCAGTCCTGCGCCTCGGCCCCGGCGGCGGCCAGCGCTGCGTCCACATCGCGCTGGCGCAGATGCCGGGTGATATTGGTCAGGCGGGTGCCGAAGGTGAACCCATGCACATTGGCCCAGCCCTGCGCCCTGCCCCTGCCACGTGCATTGGCGACAGCATGCAGGAACTGCAGTACCATGCGGCTGTACTGGCTCATCGAGCCGGAGATGTCGCAGAGCACCACCAGGGCCGGATCGCGTTCCGCCCGGGCGGTCCGGGCCATCCGGTGGATGTCGCCCCCGGTGCGGCAGGCGTCCCGTATCGTGCGCCGCCAATCCGCCCGCGCGCCATGCGCATCCGGTCGATGGCGGCGCGTTTTCAACGGTTTCACCGGCAGGGTCAGACCTGCAAGCATGCGTTTGGCCGCGGCGATCTCCGCCGCGCTCATCTGTTCGAAATCCAGCGTTTTCAGCCGCTCCTCGGCCGAGAGCGTCATGGTTGCGTCCAGCTCGATCTCGGTGCCTTCGGGCGTGTCTTCGGGCGGCACATCGGGCAGTTGCCCGTCCAAAAGCGCCTCGGCGGCGCGTTTCTCGGCGGGTTTGGCGCTGCGCTCCTCCTGCACACCGCGGATCGCTGGCAGCATCGCCGCCATCATATGTTCCAGATAGCGCGGATCACGCCAGTAGAGCCGGAACACCTGCGCAAACACCGCCCGGTCCTCGGGGCGCGACACAAAACAGGCGTGCAGCGTCCAGTAGAAATCGCGCCGCGAGGTGAACCCCGCCGCGGCCACCGCCTCCACCGCATCGATGACGCGCCCGGTGCCGACCTTCAGCCCGGCCTTGCGCAGCGCCCGGGCGAAATGGGTGAGATTGGCCACCAGTTTCGGGCGATCCGGCAGGGCAAGTTGGGCGTAGTCCGCCATCAGCCGTCGCGGGGGCCTTGCCCCCGCACCCCCAGGATATTTTTAAGAAGATGAAGGCGCATGTCAGCCCTCCGGCAGCGCGGCACGGGCCTGATCCAGCAGGCGCTTGGCCTCGGACCCCTGGAGTTTTGCAATGTCGTCCTGATATTTCAGGATCGCGCCCAGCGTGTCGGCGATGACCTCGGGGCTGAGCGCCACCACGTCGAGCGCCAGCAGGCAGTTGGCCCAGTCGATGGTTTCGGCCACGCCGGGTTTCTTGAACAGATCCTCGGTGCGCAGCGCCTGCACAAAGGCGACCACCTCGCGGCTGAGGGTCTCGGCGGCCTCGGGGACGCGGGCGCGCAGGATCTGCATTTCGCGGTCGAAATCGGGATAATCGACCCAGTGATAGAGGCAGCGCCGCTTCAGCGCGTCATGCACCTCGCGGGTGCGGTTGGAGGTGAGGATCACCGTCGGCGGCTCTGGCGCCTTGATGGTGCCCAGCTCCGGAATGGTGACCTGGAAGTCCGAGAGCGCCTCCAGCAGGAAGGCCTCGAACGGCTCGTCGGTGCGGTCCAGCTCGTCGATGAGCAGGATCGGCGCGCCGCGCGGATCGGGCTGCATCGCCCGCAGCAAGGGCCGCGCGATCAGGAAGTCCTCGGAGAACATCTCGGTCTGCAGGGTCTTGCGGTCGGCGGTGCCGGAGGCCTCGGCGGCGCGGATCGCCACCATCTGGGCGGCAAAGTTCCACTCATAGACCGCACTGGCCGCATCCAGCCCCTCGTAGCATTGCAGCCGGATCAGGGGGCGGCCAGTAACGGTGGCCAGCGCCCTCGCGATCTCGGTCTTGCCGACGCCGGCCTCGCCCTCCAGGAACAGGGGTCGTCCGAGGCGCGCGGAGAGGAAGACCACGGTGGCCAGCGCCCGGCCACAGACATAGCCGGCCGCGGCCAGCCGGGCCTGCACCGCGTCGATCGATGCAAATCCCTGCGTCCCTGCCGCCTGCTGCGGCATCGCTTCTGTTGCCTCTGTGGTCATCCGCCCGCGTGCCCCTGTATTGCATATTCCGACGCCCAGAGGACACGCTCTGCGCCCAGCCGTCAACAGCCGTCAACAGGCGTCACGCGGAGGCGATGCAACAGGTGCGGCGTTCTCCTGTCAGGGCAATTGACGGCGCGCGCGCGGGGATGCAACAAGTCATACGCGCGCACAGCCCCGGGCACAGGGGGCAGACGCGCAGAGGGCAGACCGGACCGCGCCGCGGCCTGGGCCGACGAGGGGAAGGAACAGCGACATGCGCATCACCGCGGTGACCTGCGTCAAGAACGAGGGTCCGTTCCTGCTGGAGTGGATTGCCTACAACCGTCTGATCGGGGTGACCGATTTCCTGTTCTACTCCAACGATTGCAGCGATGGCACCGATGCGTTGCTGGATGCGCTGGCGGCGCGGGGCGGTGTCACGCATCTGCCCAACCCGGCCAAGGGGCGCGCCTATCAGATGGAGGCGCTGAAGGATTGCGCCCACCAGCCGGTGGTGCAGCAGGCCGACTGGCTGTGGATCGCGGATGTGGACGAGTTCCTCAACATTCATGTGGGCGATCACAGCATCCCGGCGCTGATTGCCGCCTGTGCCGAGCCGCAGGCGATTTCGCTCAATTTCCAGTTCTTTGCCAATGGCGGGGTCGAGGCATTTGAGGACCGTCCGGTGATCGAGCAATTCACCCACAGCCACAACCCGGATATCTGGTGTGGCGAGACGGCGATCGAGGTCAAGACGCTGACCCGGCGGGACTTTCCGCTGGGCTATTACGGCGCGCATCGCCCGTTCCTGCGCAAGAACACCCCGGCCGAGGCCCGCCCGCGCTGGTGCGACGGCAGCGGACGGGCGGTGCCGCACCGGTTCCTGGTGGCGGCAAACCCGCGCCGCATTCGCAAGTTTCCCGCCCGCGGCGCGCGCGCGCTGGCGACGCTCAACCACTATGCGCTGCGGGCGCTGGACAGCTATCTGGTCAAGACCGACCGCGGCGATGTGAACCGCGAGAACCGGGCCTTTGACGACACTTACTGGCGCGAGCGCAATGACCCGGCCTGGGAGGATCGCTCGATCCAGCGGATGCTGCCGGCCCTGCACGACGCGCTGGCGCAGCTGAAGGCCGATCCGGAGATCGCCCGCCTGCACGCGGACTGCGTGGCCCGCCACCTGGCGCGGCGCGATGCGCTGCTGGCGGACCCCGCCTATCAGCAGATGCGGGCGCAGTTGCAGGCCGCCGCGCCGCTGCCACCGCAGGAAGACGCAATGCTGCAGCGACTGGGACTGGCGTGAGGCCGCACTGATGGGACTGGACGTCATCAACCTCGGGCTGCCGAAATCCGGGACCACCACGCTGAAACACGCGCTGATCCGCGCCGGTTACCGCGTGGCCGATCACCGTATCAAGGACCAGGAAGATCCCGCCGATCCAAGCGACCGGGTGTTTGTCGGCAACCTGATGTACGAGGGGCTCTATAAATACGGCGACCCGGCGGCGCTGCTGGCGGGCTATACCGCGCTGAGCGAGGTGAGCTTCATCTACGGCGGCAATTCGGTCTGGCCGCAATGCGACCATGCGATGCTGCTGGCGCTGCGCAAGCTGCACCCGAAACTGCGCTTTGTCGCCACCCGGCGGGCGACCGAGGAGATGGCGCGTTCGATCATGCGCTGGAACAACCTCGGCAAGCTGCGTTTGCCGCTGTCGACGGTGCCGGGGTTGCCGGTCGGATATGGGCACGACATGGACGAGCAGATGATCTGGATCGATGGCCATTACGAGGCGCTGGCCCATTGGTTCCGCGATGACCCCCTGTATCTGGAGGTCGATGTGGCCGCAGCGGACGCGCCGCAGCGGCTGGAGCGGTTCCTGGGGCGGCGCCTGCCCTGGTGGGGACAGTCCAACATCAACCCGGACGGGGAATGCCAGCCCCCGTCCGACGCGGCGCCGGACACAGCGCCGGACACAACGCAGGACAGGGCGGGCTGATGCGGATCTATCTACATATCGGGCTTCATGTGGCGGGCGCGACGCGCGTGCAGGCGGTGCTGGCGGAGAAACGGGCACAGCTGCTGGACAAGGGCGTGCTGGTGCCCCGCGCGGCGGGCGCCAAGAACCACACCCGCCTGTTCATGGCGGTCACCGATCCCGACCACGTGGACCCGCTGCGCTACAATCGCGGCTATATCGGCGCCGCCAAACAGGCCCAGCTCCGCGAAACGCTGCTGGAGGATCTGCGCCGCGATGTGGCCCAGCACAGCCCGCACACGCTGATCCTGAGCGCCCATCAGCTGGGCACGCAGCTGTCGCGCCGGAGCGAATTGGAGCGGCTGAAGGCGCTGCTAGCGCCGCTGTCGGAGGATATCCGCATCGTGGCGCATCTGGACGCACAGGCGCGGATGCTGGCGGAGGTCTTTGCCGCGCAGGTCCTCGAAGGGCGCGCCGCCGGGCTGGCCCGCGAGGTGGAGATGACGCGCGAGGACAGCTGGTGGCAGGCGGCCCTGGAGACCCTGCCGCCGGTGGATCCTCAGGCCGGCCAGTTCGAGGAAAGCCAGGGCGCGCCCTTCTGGCTCGATTATCTGGCGCTGCAAGAGTTCTGGGAAGAGGTCTTTGGCGTTGGCTCGGTGACCTTTCGCCCCTATGATCCGGCACGCTTCGGCAGCGCCGATGTAACCGAAGAAATCCGCGCCGCCTTTGGCATCGATGGCCAGATCGGGCGGGTCGCCGAACAGCAGCCCGACGCGCCGATCCCGGCGGCCTGGCTGACGCGGGGGCGCCAGTTCAACGCGCTTTTGTTGCGGCTTCTGGCGCAGGGCAACCACATCCTGCCGCGCAAGCTGTGGCGGCAGATGATCCAGGATCTCCAGGTTGACGGTGCGCCCATCGACCCGGCCCGGCTGGGGGCGGTGACGCGGTTCTTTGCCGCCGACAACGCCCGCATCTGTGCCCGGCATGCGGATCTGTCGCCGGCGCTGTTTGATGTGGAGATCTCCTCCGAGGACTGGGCGGAGGCGGACCCGCAGATGGGGTTTCGCGCCTCGCAATACCTGCTGGCCTTCCTGCACCGGATCGAGAAAGCCACCCGCGAGGAGCGCGCCGCACGCGAGGGGGACTTGCAGGCGCACCGGAGCGCCCGCGCGGCGCAGGAGGCCGAGGCGCCTGCCGCCCCGAGCGCCCGGGCCCAGCGGCTAATGCCACCGCTGGCGTTAAAAAATTTCGAGATGTTGCAGGGCTCCTCGTTCAAGCCGCACAACCGGATCGGCAGCCTCGACGAGACCACGCCGATGCCGTCCTACGCGGAAACGCCCGCGCGCGCGCTGCCCAAGGGTCGCAGCGGCAATGTGATCGTCGGCTGCATGAAGGATGAAGCCCCCTATATCCTGGAATGGGTGGCCTATCACCGCATGATCGGGGTGGATCATTTCCTGATCTACACCAATGGATGCAGCGATGGCACCGCCGAGCTGCTGGATCGCCTGCAGGAGCTTGGCCTCCTCCAGCATCGCAACAACGACAATTGGAAGGGCAACTCGCCGCAGCAATATGCGCTGAACCAGGCGCTGAAAGAGCCGGTGATCAAACAGGCCGACTGGGTGATCCATATCGACGTCGACGAGTTCATCAACGTGCGCTGCGGCAATGGCACGCTGGCGGATTTCTTTGACCATGTGCCGGAGGCCACCAATGTCGCGATGACCTGGCGGCTGTTTGGCCACAATGGCGTCACCGCGCTGGCCGACCGGCCGGTCATTGCCCAATTCGACCACTGCGCGCCGCAGTTCTGCCCCAAGCCGCATACGGTCTGGGGCTTCAAGACCATGTTCAAACCCATTGGCGCCTATCAGAAAATCTCCTGCCACCGGCCCAACAAGCTGGTGGAGGACAAACGCGCGCAGGTCACATGGGTCAATGGCTCCGGTCAGGACATGACGGCGGAGGTGGTCGACAACGGCTGGCGCAGCTCGAAGAAATCCATCGGCTATGACCTGTTGCAGCTGAACCACTATGCGCTGCGCTCGGCCGAGAGCTTTCTGGTCAAACGCCAGCGCGGCCGCGCGCTGCATGTGGACCGTTCGATCGGGCTCAACTACTGGATCCGCATGGACTGGAACGATCACCGCGACGTCACCATCCAGCGCAACCTGCCGCGCATGCAGGCGGAACTGGCACGGCTGATGCAGGACAAGGCCCTGCGCGATCTGCATGCGGCGGGGCTGGACTGGCATCGGGCCAAGGCGGCCGAGTTGCACCAGCGCGCGGAGTTCGAAGAGCTGTACCAACAGGCGCTGGAGATCGACCTCAGCGCGACCGAACGCGTGGCCTGGGCGCTTTCGCTGGATCTGGAGAGCTGAGAATGCGCACGCTGGCTGTTTTGACCGTTCGCAACGAAGCCGCATTCCTGCTGGAGTGGCTGGCCCATCACAAGGCGGTGGGTTTCACGGATATTCTTGTCTTTTCAAACGATTGCGATGACCCCACGAGCCAGATGCTGGACCGGCTGGATGCGCTGGGCCATCTGACGCATGAGGAAAACACCGGCCCCTTTGACAAAGGCGGCATCCAGTTCACCGCAATGAAACGCGCCGACAAGCATCCGCTGACCAAGGGCGCCGACTGGATTCTGGCGCTGGACATCGACGAATTTGTCAACATCCACGCCGGCAAGGGCCAGATCGCGGATCTGCTGGCGGCGCTGCCCGATGCGGATGCGATCACCCTGACCTGGCGACTGTTCGGCAATGCCGATCAGGTGCGCTATCAGGGCGAGCGTGTCACCGACCGTTTCACCCGGGCCGCCCCGACGGTGATGCACTGGCCGTGGCGGGCGTCGATGTTCAAGACCCTGTTTCGCAACTCCGGCACCTATCGCAAGATCGGCATCCACCGCCCCCGCAGCATCAAGGACGACGCCGCACTGGAGCAGTACCGCTGGTTCGATTGCGGCGGTCGCGAACTGATGGGGGATTTCAAGACCAAGCGGGTGTTTTCAAACTACGGTCAGGACAACTACCAGCTGGCGCAGCTGAACCATTATCCGCTGGGCGCGATGGAGAGCTATATCCTGAAGGCGGATCGCGGCCGCGCGGTGCACTCGGAAGACCTGCTGGACATCGACTATTGGGTGGAGCGCAATTTCAACACCGCCGAGGACAGCTCCATCGCCCGCTACCGCCCGGCCCGCGATGCCATCCTCGACATGCTGCTGGAGGATCGCAAGCTGCGCAAACTGCACGACAGCGCGGTGCAATGGCGCAAGGACCGGTTCATGGAGCTGATGCGCCAGGAACCCTATCGCGCCCTGTTCGGGCGGCTGATGATGACGCCGCCCTCGCGCCCCATCAGCGAGGTCACCGGGCGCACCCTGGCCGGCTTTGCCACCCTGGGTCGGCGCGGCACACCGGTGACGCCGGTCGAGCGCAAGCCAAAGCCCGATGCCCCCTCCGGTCAGGATTGACACGGCCGCCCCCTGCCCCACCTGTCACAGCAGCGCAGCGTGGCGGCGATCGTCGACAATTGGGCCAAGGTTTTTCTAAATTTAGCCTCAATCTGCGCCTAGGTCTGGATCTGAACAACACCGAATAACGGGTGGCAGGTGGCGCGCATGCAGGACGACACAGATATTCTGGAGCAGGACCTTTCCGGGTTGAAGCCCGCCGAATGGCAGCAGCGGCTGGCGGATATGGCCGAGGAAAACGGCATGTATCAGCCGCTGGGCCCGCGCCATTTCGCCACCTTCATCGATCAGGGCAACACGCTGCTGGTGACCTTCGAAAGCCGCCAGGGAATCGAGAGCTTTTCCGAGACCGCGCAGCCGCTGGGGTTTGACCTGGTGAAAAACCTGGGCTGGTCCCACCTTTGCCTAATTTCCGACGGCGACACCTGGTTCCGCGAAAACCGTATCTACGGGTTCTTCGACCAGTTGATCGACGACGGGTTCTTTGAGGAATTCGACAATGTCGTGTTCTATGGCGCCGGCCCCTGCGGCTATGCGGCGGCGGCCTATTCGGTGGCGGCCCCGGGCGCAACCGTGGTGGCAATCCAGCCGCAGGCGACGCTCGATCCGCGCATGACCGAATGGGACGACCGCTTTGTCGAGATGCGCCGCACCTCCTTTACCGACCGCTACGGCTATGCGCCGGACATGCTGGACGCGGCCGCGCGGGCCTTTGTGCTTTATGATCCCTATCAATCGCTGGATGCGATGCATGCGGCGCTGTTTGCCCGGCCCAATGTGACCCGCTTGCGGATGCCCTGCATGGGAGAGGCGATCCAGACACGCCTGATCGAAATGGAGATCCTCTATCGGATCATGTCGCTGGCCGGCAGCGGGCGGCTGTCCGCCCCGGCGTTCCACCGCCTGGCACGGGCGCGGCGGGACAACAATGTCTACCTGCGCAACCTGTTGAACCGGCTGGACTATCTGGAGCGCCCCTATCTGACCATGCTGCTGTGCCGCAACGTGAACGACCGCCGCCGGATGCCACGGTTCCGCCGCCGCCTGCGGGCGCTGGAGGACCAGGCGGAACAGGGCGCTTTCCGCGCGCCCCCGCCCGGCCCCCCGCCCGGTCCGCAGACGCGGGGGTAACACCGGCGTTCGGAGCGCCTTCCCAAGTTCATGGGGCTGTGCTAACGCCTGCGCCATGACCCAGAGCCTGACGATCACCCGCCCCGACGACTGGCATCTGCATCTGCGCGACGGCGACATGCTGCGCGCGGTGCTGCCGGAGACCGCCCGCCATTTTGGCCGTGCCATCATCATGCCAAACCTGGTGCCGCCGGTGGTGACCGGCGAACAGGCAGGCGCTTACCGCGACCGCATCCTGTCCGCCCTGCCCGGCGACATGACGTTCGAGCCGCTGATGACGCTCTACCTCACCGAGGACACCGACCCGGAGGATGTGGCCGCCGCCCATGCGTCGGGCCTGGTGAAAGCGGTCAAACTCTACCCAGCCGGGGCGACCACAAACTCCGCTTCAGGCGTGCGCGATTTCGACAAGGTGCGCCCGGTGCTAGAGAAGATGGCCGAGATTGGCCTGCCGCTCTGCACCCATGGCGAGGTCACCGATCCCGACATCGACATCTTTGACCGCGAGGCGGTGTTTATCGACCGGGTTCTGGATCCGATCCGTCAGGCGACGCCGAGCCTGCGTGTGGTGATGGAACATATCACCACCAAGGACGCTGCCGACTACGTGCGGTCGCAGGACACGGATCTGGGCGCGACCATCACCACGCATCACCTGATCATCAACCGCAACCACATCCTCGTCGGTGGCATCAAGCCGCATTACTACTGCCTGCCGGTTGCCAAGCGCGAAGAACACCGGATCGCCCTGCGCGCGGCCGCCACCTCGGGCGATCATCGGTTCTTCCTTGGCACCGACTCGGCCCCGCATACGGATGCCAACAAGCTGCAAGCCTGCGGCTGTGCCGGCTGTTTCACCGCCACCAACACCATGGCGCTGCTGGCCCATGTGTTCGAAGAAGACGGCGCGCTGGACCAGCTCGAAGGCTTTGCCTCCAAGAACGGTCCCGCCTTCTACCGTCTGCCGGAAAACCCCGGCCAGATCACGCTGGTGAAACAGGACGCCCCCGTCGCGTTCCCGGAACAGATCGACACGCCGGACGGCCCGGTCACCGTTTTTGACCCCGGTTTCCCGGTGCATTGGACGGTCGCCTGACTTCATCTTCTCGCCAAAAATCCCCGCCGGAGGCTCCCGCCCGCGCCTCTGGCACTCTGCTCTCGAAGGATACGCCATGATCCCCTCCTCCTACCCTTCACCCGAAGAAATCGCCCGCCTCTCCGCCCGGATGCTGTTGGAAATCGGCGCGGTGAACTTCAACACCGATGAGCCTTATACGCTGGCCTCCGGCCTGCCCTCGCCAAGCTACATCGACTGCCGCAAGCTGATCTCCTTCCCGCGCATCCGCTCCACCCTGATGGATTTCATGGCCGTCACCGTGATGCGGGATGCAGGATTTGAGGCTTTTGACAATATCGCCGGCGGCGAAACCGCGGGCATCCCCTTTGCCGCCTTGGTGGCCGAACGCCTCGCCCTGCCGATGACCTATGTGCGCAAAAAGCCCAAAGGCTACGGTCGCAACGCCCGTATCGAGGGCGCAATGTCCGAAGGCGAGCGGGTTCTTCTGGTCGAGGACCTGACCACCGATGGCGGCTCCAAGCTCTCCTTTGTGGATGCGATCCGCGACACCGGCGCCTCCTGCGGCCATACGGCAGTGATCTTCTACTATGACATCTTCCCCGAAACCACCAAGACGCTGGGCGATCACGGCGTCGCGCTGCACTACTTGTGCACTTGGTGGGACGTGCTGAAAGAGGCCCGCGCCCAGGGGGCCTTCAGCACCGAAACCCTTGACGAGGTAGAGAAATTCCTGCGCGATCCGCGCGCCTGGCAAGAGGCCAACAAGACAGGCTGAGGAAAACTTTCCCACCAGAGCCCCTGCATACTGTGGACAAGGCCGCACCGAATCGGGGCGGCCTTTCCCATATCCTGTGGCCGAAGCAGGGGTGACACACCAGATACAGAAGCTGCGGCAGACCCTCATGGTTTTTCGAAAAATTGCCCACACCCGTCTCTGCGGTTATCCTCAAACCATCCACAGGGATTTCCAGATGGAAATCCGGCCCGGTTCCGGCGTAGAACACGAGCCTATTAATAGAGAGCAGACATGAACGAGATCACCTCTTTCAACGGCGATCCACAGCCGCCCGCGTCCCCGGACGCCAGCGGTACGGCAGATGACGCACAGGCATCGGAATTGCCCCACTCCGTCGAGGCGGAACAGCAACTGCTGGGGGCAATTCTCACCAACAACGACGTCTACGACAAAGTCGCCTCGATCATAAACTCCTCGCATTTCTATGATCCCGTGCACGCCCGGATCTACGAGGTGGCCGCTGCCCGCATCTCGAAAAATGCGCTGGCCTCGCCGGTCACGCTCAAGGCCTTCATGGAGGACGATCAGGGCCTGCGCGAACTGGGTGGCCCCGCCTATCTGGCCAAGCTGGCCTCTGCGTCGATCTCCGCCTTTGCGGTGCGCGACTATGCGCAGATGATCTATGATCTGGCGATCCGGCGCGAGTTGATCGCCCTTGGTCAGACCATCGCCGAAAAGGCCCGCCGCGTCGATGTCGCCTCCGAACCCAAGGAACAGATCGTCGAGGCGGAACAGTCGCTCTATCAACTGGCCGAACAGGGCCAGACCGAACAGGGGTTCAAATCCTTCCTGCGCGCGGTGACCGAGGCGGTCAATGTCACCAATGAGGCCTACCAGCGCGGCGGCGGCATGGCCGGGATTTCCACCGGGCTGGACGATCTCGACAAACAACTCGGCGGTTTGCACCCGTCGGACCTGTTGATCCTCGCGGGACGTCCCTCGATGGGGAAAACCTCGCTCGCGACCAACATCGCCTTCAACGTGGCCAAGGCCTACAAGCGCGGCATCAAACAGGACGGCAGCGAAGGCGCGGTGGACGGCGGCGTCGTCGGCTTCTTCTCGCTTGAGATGTCGGCCGAACAGCTGGCGGGTCGTATCCTGGCCGAAGCCTCCGAGATTTCCTCGCACAAGATCCGTCAGGGCGACATGACCGAAGAGGAATTCCGCCGCTTCGTGCAGGCCGCCAAGGATCTGGAGAGCTGCCCGCTCTTTATCGACGACACGCCCGCGATCCCGATCTCGCAGCTTGCGGCACGCGCGCGACGTCTCAAACGGACCCACGGGCTCGATCTTCTGGTGATCGACTACCTGCAGCTCTGCCGCGGCATGTCCGACAACCGGGTGAACGAGATCGCCGAGATTTCCATGGGCATGAAAGCCATCGCCAAGGAATTGAACATCCCCGTGGTCGCCCTGTCGCAGCTGTCCCGTCAGGTGGAAAGCCGCGAGGACAAACGCCCTCAGCTGTCGGACCTCAGGGAATCGGGCTCGATCGAACAGGACGCCGATGTGGTGATGTTCGTGTTCCGTGAAGAATACTACAAGGAACGCGAAAAACCCGGCGATCACGAGCTTGACAAGATGGAAGAGTGGAAACAGGCGATGGAGCGTCTGCACGCCAAAGCCGAGGTCATCGTCGGCAAACAGCGTCACGGCCCCATCGGTACGGTGGAACTGGCGTTTGAGGCGCAATTCACCCGCTTTGGCAACCTTGCCAAATCCTGGCAACAGCAGCCCGACGGCTATTGAGCGCAAAACCGCGCCGGGGCCACTGACCTTCTTCATCAAGCCCCTTCATCTTTTCAAAAAATATCTCGGGGGAGGCCCATCGGGCCGGGGGCAGCGCCCCCTCCCCGCCCGCAAACACAGCGCAACAGCCTGCCCAAAGCCACACCGCTGCGGTTTCCCCCTTGACCCCGGTGGCCTCCATGTCATGAACGACGCATGAGTACGGCACGTTTGAAAATCAACCTGGATGCGCTGGCGATCAACTGGCGCAATCTGGATGCCAAGACCAACTGCGAGACCGCAGCCGTGGTCAAGGCCAATGGCTACGGTCTGGAGGCTGGCCGCGTCGGCAAGGCGCTGGCCCAGGCAGGCGCACGCAACTTCTTTGTCGCCATCGCCGAAGAGGGCATCGCGCTCCGGCGTGCGCTGGGACCGGGACCCGGGATTTCGGTCTTTTCCGGTCATATGGAGGGCGACGCAAAACTGTTGCGCGACTTCCAGTTGACGCCGATGCTCAACTCGCTCGACCAGATGCTGCGCCATTTCGAGAGCCTGCCGGGACATCCCTTTGGCGTGCAGCTCGACAGCGGCATGAACCGGCTCGGGATGGAGGCCGCCGAATGGATGGCGGTGCGCGACATTGCACTGGATCAGAACCCGGTCCTTTTGATGTCGCATCTGGCCTGTTCGGACGAACCCGGACACGGCATGAACCCCTATCAGCTCAAGAACTTCATCGAGATGACCGAGGGGCTGAACCTGCCCCGCTCGCTCGCCGCCACCGGCGGTCTGCTCCTGGGGCGCGACTATCACTTTGATCTCTGCCGTCCGGGCATCGGTCTTTATGGCGGTGCGCCCTACAGCGACGCGCTGCCGGTGGTCGAACTGGAGGTGCCGGTGATCCAGACCCGCGACCTCGCGCCCGGCGAAAGCGTGGGCTACGGTAACACCTGGATCGCACAGCGCGACACCCGCATTGCCACCATTGCCGCAGGCTACGCCGACGGTCTGCACCGCGCCTTTCAGCGGCAGGGCATCATGGCCTATGCGGGTTCCACCCCCTGTCCCGTGGTGGGGCGGATCTCGATGGATCTGGTCACCGTTGACGTCACCGATCTGGACGAGGTCCCCCCCTATCTGAGCTTGATGAACGAGGCGCAGACGGTGGATGTGCTGGCCAATGCCGCCGACACCATCGGCTATGAGGTTCTGACCGCGCTCGGCAACCGCTATGCGAGGACCTATAGCGCATGAGCCCCATCTCCGCCCTTGGGATGATCGGCCGCACCTCGCTGGGCCGCCTCGCGGCCCTCGGGCGGATCACCCGCTTTGCCGCCTCGACCTTCAGCCACATGCTGCGCCCGCCGTTCTATCCACGCGAGCTGGCCAATGCGCTGCTGCAGGTCGGCTGGCTCAGCCTGCCTGTCGTTGCCCTGACTGCGATTTTCACCGGCGGCGCGCTGGCGCTGCAGATCTACGCCGGCGGCGCGCGGTTCAATGCCGAGGCCGTGGTGCCGCAGATCGTCGCCATTGGCATGGTGCGCGAGTTGGGCCCGGTCCTTGTAGGCCTGATGATTGCGGCGCGGGTAACGTCCTCCATTGCCGCCGAAATCGCCACCATGAAAGTCACCGAGCAGATCGACGCGCTGGTCACCCTCTCCACCAACCCGATGAAATACCTCGTCGCGCCGCGTGTGCTGGCGGCCCTGATCACCGTGCCTGTGCTGGTTGGCGTCGGCGACATCATCGGCATCATGGGCGGCTATGTAGTCGCCACCGAGACCTTGGATTTCAACGCCGCTGCCTATCTGAAAAACACCGTCGATTTCCTTGAGCTGCGCGATATCGTCTCCAGCCTGGTCAAGGGCGCGGCCTTTGGCACCATCTCCGCCCTCATGGGCTGCTACTACGGCATGCAGTCGGGCCGCGGCGCGCAGGGCGTGGGCCGCGCCACCAAAGGCTCGGTCGAGGCCGCCGCCGTGCTGATCCTCGCCGCCAACTTTGTGCTGACCGGGGTGTTTTTCTCGCTATGACCCATCCGATGATTGAAATGCGCCAGGTCGCCAAGGCCTTCGGCTCCAACGAAGTTCTGCGCGGTGTCGATCTGGAGGTCGCCAAGGGCTCCTCTCTGATCATCATCGGCGGCTCCGGCACCGGCAAGTCGGTGGCGCTGAAATGTGTGCTTGGCCTGATTGAACCCGACACCGGCGAAATCCGCGTGGATGGCAAACCCGTCGGCCAGGGCGACCGCGATGCCTTCCTTGCCCGCTTTGGCATGTTGTTTCAGGGTGCGGCACTGTTTGACAGCCTGCCGGTCTGGCAGAATGTGGCCTTTCGCCTGTTGCGTGGCAGCCTTGCTCGCCCCCGTGATGAGGCCCGCGAGATCGCCATCGAGAAACTCCGCCGTGTGGGTCTGAAGGCCGATGTCGCCGACCGCCTGCCCGCAGAGCTGTCCGGCGGTATGCAAAAACGCGTGGGCCTTGCCCGCGCCATTGCCGCCGACCCGGAGATCATCTTTTTCGACGAGCCCACCACCGGGCTGGATCCGATCATGTCCGGCGTCATCAACGACCTCATCCGCGAGATCGTGGTGGAGATGGGCGCCACCGCCATGACCATCACCCACGACATGACCTCAGTGCGTGCCATTGCCGACAATGTTGCCATGCTCCACGGCGGCAAGATCCGCTGGACGGGTCCTGTGGCCGACATGGACCAGTCGGGCGACCCCTACGTGGAGCAATTCATCTCAGGCAGCGCGGAGGGCCCGATCGAGGCGGTACGGTGAGCAAATAGGTATTTGAATGGATGATTTGAAAGATTTAATTAGTCTGATTAACGCTGTTCAGAGCGTTCGAAGTGAAATTTCGCAGGCGAAACAACTTCGGTCCGAGAACCGAAATACGACATCGCTAGCATCACGCTTCAAACCATTGGTTAGCGCATATGCCAAAGCCAAAGTGGCCTTGGAAACTATCGGCATGCAGGTACCTAGTGTAGAGATTTCAGGAAAGCATCGCGTTGAGATCGTTATGGAATTAATAGAATTTGAAGACCTCTTTTCTGAGGTTTTCAAAGATCTATCGCGCCGCCGAAGTATCTTGGAGACAGAAGCTGAATTTTCAGAGATCGTAGCGGCAACACTCCCATCTCCCGAGGCAGTGTCGGCGTACCCAGACATACTTGTACTAAATCAATCTCAAAAGCACCACATTCAGGAAAAGTTGAATGAACTTCGTTTAGCTATTGAAAGTGGACAATGGGACAGTGAGGAACACCTTGAGCGTGTACTACGCAGTTTAAACGTACTTCAGACTGAACTGGATGCGAAGGTCGGAAGCTACACAAGAAAACTGGGGCAACTTGTCGAACTCGGTGATGCGATCGGAGAATTCGGAAAACGCATAAAGCCTGCTACAGATCGCGTGAAAGACATCATGGACTCTCTACGCGTTTTCAAGCGAGAGAATGCGCAAATCGAAAAACAACCGGACCCTCTTCGTATTGAAGACAAGAGTGACGAGATCGAGTTGGAATAAGGTGCCCCTCCTCCGCCTCGCCAACCTCTCCCTGCTGATCCTCTACCCCGTCGCGTGGTTTGCGCCCCTGTTGCGGGCGGGCCTGCTGCCGATCTTCGGCCTGTCGGAAATCTCCGTCCTCACCGGCCTTCAGAGCCTCTGGGACAGTGACATCGTGCTGGCGCTGGTGGTCACCGCATTTGCGCTCTTCGCCCCCTACCTCAAGACCATCGGCCTCGCCCTGGTGCAGTTCCGCCTGCTGGATGCGCGCAGCCTGCCCGTACTCAACATCCTCGGCAAACTTGCGATGGCCGATGTCTTCCTGATTGCGCTCTACATCACCCTGGCAAAGGGCATCAGCTACGCCACGATCGAGGTGGCCTGGGGGATGTATCTCTTCACCGCCTGCATCCTGGCCTCCATCCTTCTGTCGATCCTGACGGACCGTCAGATCAAACGTGAGTTGGCGGCGGGTCAATGACGGCCCAGCGGGCCGCCGCGCTCCGCGCGGTCGCAGATCATTGAGGCGCAGGCGACTCGCATTCAGGCTGGACAGGGCGTGTTCAGGGCAGACCTGCCCCTGAACCGCTTCTCAGCAGCCCCCTTAGCGCCGCGCAGCGGCGCGCGGCCCAACAGGAGGAGATCATCTGTGATGATCGTGCGACTGGCGGGAGCGCCCCCGTGCGGATCGCAAACGCTCAGGCGTCGAATGGCACAAGGCCCCAGCGCCCCCCTTGAACAAACCGGAAACATCTGCCACTGATCGCCCATGGCAAAGACAACATTCTCCTGCTCCGCCTGTGGGGCCTCCTATTCCAAATGGTCCGGTCGCTGCGAAGGCTGCGGCGAATGGAACACCATTTCCGAGGACAAGGGCCTCACCTCCGCCGGTCCGGCCAAGAAATCACTGGGCGCCATGCGGGGCAAGCGGGTGCCGCTCACCGATCTGGCGACGCAGGAAACTCCACCGCCACGTACCCTCTGCGGTGTCGCCGAACTCGACCGCGTGCTTGGGGGCGGTTTGGTGGAGGCGTCGGCGATCCTAGTGGGGGGCGATCCCGGTATCGGCAAATCGACGCTCTTGTTGCAGGCCGCGGCGCAGTTCGCCCATGCGGGGCTGAAGACCGTCTATGTCTCCGGCGAGGAAGCCTCTGCCCAGGTGCGGATGCGGGCGCAGCGGCTGGGGCTGGAGCAGGCGCCGGTCAAGCTCGCAGCAGAAACCAATCTGCGCGATATCCTGACCACGCTGGAGGCGGAAAAGCCGCAACTGGCGATCATCGATTCCATCCAGACCATGTGGGCCGACAACGTCGACAGCGCACCGGGATCGGTCAGCCAGGTGCGCGCCGCCGCGCATGAGCTGACCACATTCGCCAAAACCAACGGCATCAGCATCATCATGGTGGGCCATGTCACCAAGGAAGGCCAGATAGCAGGCCCTCGCGTGGTGGAGCATATGGTCGACACGGTGCTCTATTTCGAGGGCGAGCGCGGCCATCAGTTCCGCATCCTGCGCGCGGTCAAGAACCGCTTTGGCCCCGCCGACGAGATTGGCGTGTTTGAGATGACCGGTGGCGGGCTGGCACAGGTCCTCAACCCCTCGGCATTGTTTCTGTCGGAACGCGGTCAGCCCTCGCCCGGGTCGGTGGTCTTTGCCGGCATCGAAGGCACCCGCCCGGTGCTGGTGGAGATGCAGGCGCTGGTCGCGCCCTCGCCCCATTCGCAGCCGCGCCGCGCGGTGGTGGGCTGGGACAGCTCGCGCCTTGCGATGATCCTCGCGGTGCTGGAGGCGCGCTGCGGCATCCCCTTTGCCGGGCTTGATGTCTATCTCAACGTCGCGGGTGGTATGAAAATCTCCGAACCTGCCGCCGACCTGGCGGTGGCCGCGGCGCTGCTCAGCGCCCGCGAGGACACGGCACTTCCGGCGGATACGGCAATATTTGGCGAAATATCCCTGTCCGGGGCGCTCAGACCGGCGCCACAGACGGAAAACCGGTTGAAAGAAGCGCAAAAACTTGGTTTCACGTCAGCGATCGCTCCGAGCGGTGGCAAATCTGTCTCTGTCCCCGGCCTGACCCTGCGCCCGGCCGCCGACCTCACAGGATTTGTTGGCGAATATTTCGGAGCAGGCTAAAAGGCCACTCAAGAGATATTTCGCGGGCAAACAGGCGAGGGACATGGAAGGTTTCACCATAATCGACGGCGCAGTGGCGCTGGTTATCGTAGTGTCGGCGCTACTCGCCTATGCACGCGGCTTCGTACGCGAAGTCATGGCCATCATCGGCTGGGTCGCCGCCGGTATCCTGGCCTATATGTTCGCGCCACAGGCGGAACCGCTGATGGCGGAAATCCCGGTGGTCGGCGAATTCATCGCCGACAGCTGCGAATTGTCGCTGATCGCGGCCTTCTTTGCAGTTTTTGCGATCGCGCTGATCGTCGTCTCCTTCTTCACGCCTCTGCTGGCCGGGCTGGTGCAACGGTCGGCGCTTGGCGGTCTGGATCAGGGCGCGGGGTTCTTCTTTGGCGTGCTGCGCGGCATCCTGCTCGTGGTGATCGGGTTCTTCGTTTACAACGTGGTGATGACCGGGCAGAGCTTTACCATGGTCGACGAAAGCCGCTCGGCGGCGGTGTTCAACCGGGTGATCGGCAAGGTCGAGGAACAGAACCCCGAACAGGCACTGGGCTGGGTGACGCAGAAATACGAAGATCTGATCTCCTCCTGCGAGGGCTGATCTCCTTCTCACAGTTACCGTATGATTGGGCGCTCCTGCGGAGCGCCCTTTTACATTTTTGAAAACGGTCAGAGGCAGTGGCGACTATACACAGAGTTATCCCCACCGCTGCCGTAACGTTAACCCCAAGAGGCCTGGCATTAACGTTTTGTTAAGAATGAAGAATCGATTCTTAACTCCGTAAAGTTTTCGCAAACGCGCTGCCGATTACCTTAACAAACCCTTAATTACCCCCAGATCAGGCGTTAACCTTTGGGTTTGACTGTGATTTTCCTGCATGAAAGCGGCTCTGGTACCGAAACCGACGCAAGCCTGCCCCATTCTTGTCCCAATTCAGAGGCCAATTGAGATCAACGAAGGCAAAAAGCCTCGACGCTCTCAGAAGGGACATTTGGACATGCTGCTGGATCACACCACCGCGTTTACAGACTATCAGCCGGTTGACCTGCTTCTGGACCTGCGCTCGCAGGAGGCCGAAGATCAGACAAACACCCGTCTGCGTCCGCAACATGGCGGCGTGCTCCCCGGCACCCTGATCGAGACCGAATTCGGCTTCAAGCAAGCCCGCGCCCTGCGCCCCGGCGACATGGTTCAGACCTTTGACGGCGGCCTGCGCGAAGTGGTCAATATCCGACACTCGGTTCCGCGTCTGACGGCCATGGTGCATGTGCCCGCCGGCGCTCTTGGCAATGACGCCGACCTCGACCTGCCCTCCGATGCCATTGTCGCCATCGAGGGCGATCTGGCACTGGATCTCTTTGACCTGCCGGTGGTCACGGTCAAGCTGGTGGCGCTGATCGGCCATAACGGCATCAGCACCGCCCTGCCCCAGCGTCTGGCGCGTACTCATGTCGATTGCGAAGAAGAAGAGCTGCTCTGGACCGAAGGCGGCATGGTGATGAATGCCGGTGCAGTCGAGGACGAAAGCTACTACAGCGTGCTGTCCCTCGCCGAGACCCGCCTGATCGTCAACGCCGGGCGCATGGAGCCGGAACAGGACCACACTGCCGTAGAGGATGCAGACGAGGACGCCGAGGATGCGCGTTTCTTTGGTGGCGACATGGCGCCGACCTTCGATCCGATCGACCTGCTCTTTGGCCGCTACGCCGCCTGATCGCGCACCGTTTTCCGGCCCGTGATGGGCCTGGACCCCGTTCCGCCTACCTGCGGAACAGGCGCAGCCCGCGCCAGACCCGAATTCCCGCCCCGATCTGTCTGTTGAATGTGATCCTTTGGTGACATTGTCTGCCAGACCGCCTATGTGAGAGCCGTCACTGTTCGACAGGATTCGGAGCCAAAGCCCCTGTGTTGACCCAGTCCCCAGCTGACCTGCGCCGCCCGTCGTGCGCGGCAGGATCTGCCCCTCTGGCCCGCCACAGCCGCAGTGCAGCCAAGGCATGCCGCCCGCTGCACCGCCTGCGCTCCGCCTCCCCGTTCACGAGAAATTCCCCTAGTATTGTCCCGGTGCCCCGCATCGGGCTCGCGACTCGTGGCACCCTTGCCCGGGTCTCTCCTGCCGCAGCCTGCGGGCTGTAAGCCACACGAACGACTATATTGGAGCCTCGCCATGTGCGGTATCTTGGGCATCGCAAGCAGAACCGAACAAGTGTTTGCGGAACTCTATGACGGGCTGTTGATGCTACAGCATCGCGGCCAGGATGCCTCTGGCATCGTGACCTATGGCGACGGGTTCTTTCGCGAACGCAAGGCCAACGGTCTGGTCAAGGATGTCTTTGGCGCCAAGGATGCCGAGACGCTTCAGGGCCGCGTCGGCATGGGCCACGTGCGCTACCCCACCGCCGGGTCGCTGTCGGCCGCCGAGGCGCAGCCGTTTTTCGTAAACGCGCCCTATGGCATCTATCTGGTCCACAACGGCAATATCACCAATACCGAGGAGCAGCGCGCCAAGGTCACCGGCAAATACAGCCGCCACCTGCGCACCACCTCGGATTCCGAGATCCTCCTGAACGTGCTGGCCGACAAGGTGGCTGATGCGATCAAGGTCAACGGCAACGCCGATCCGATCCGCAACATCTTTGCCGGGGTGAAGATGACGATGGAGCGCGTGCAGGGCGCCTATTCGGTGATCTGCCTCATCGCTGGTGTCGGCATGCTGGCCTTCCGCGATCCGCATGGCATCCGGCCGCTGTCGGTCGCCCAACGCGAGGCCGAGGGCGACGGGGCCGACTACGCCTTTGCCTCGGAAGATGTGGCCTTTGGCATCAACGGGTTCACCAAGCTGCGCGATCTGAAGCCCGGCGAGGCGATCCTGATTGATCTCGACGGCAACAAGCATGAGTTTCAGGCGGTCGAGGGCAAACTCACCCCCTGCATCTTTGAATATGTCTACCTCGCGCGGCCCGACAGCCTGCTTGACGGGATTTCGGTCTACAAGACCCAGATCCGCATGGGTCAGACCCTGGCCAAGCAGATCGAGGCATCGGGGCTGGACATCGATGCCATCATCCCTGTCCCGGACAGCGCACGCCCCGTGGCATTGGAAGTCGCCAACATCACCGGCATCCGCTACCGCGAGGCGCTGGTCAAGAACCGCTATGTGGGCCGCACCTTCATCATGCCCGGTCAGGAAGAGCGGCAGAAATCCGTGCGTCGCAAGCTGAATGCGATCCCGCGCGAAATGCAGGACCGCAACATCCTGCTGATCGACGACTCGATCGTGCGTGGCAACACCATCAAGAAGATCGTGCAGATGTGTCGTGAAGCGGGCGCCAAGAAGGTCTATATCGCCTCCGCCTCACCGCCGGTGAAATACCCCAATGTCTATGGCATCGACATGCCCACCAAGCATGAGCTGATCGCCAATGGCCGCTCGATCGATGAGATTCGCGAAGAACTGGGCGCGGATGAGCTGTTCTATCAGAACCTCGACGATCTGATCTGGGCGGCGCAGGGCGGCAACCCGGATATCGAAGCCTTTGATTGTTCCTGTTTCGACGGCCAATATGTCACCGGCTCGGTGAGCGCGGAATATCTCGACACGCTCGAAGGCAGCAGCCGCGTGAGCAAGAAAATCAAGGACATGCCCGATGCGGGGGCGTCCTGGAACGGGGCCACGCTGGCCACCTGAGCGCGACAGGCCCCGCATGCGACCGGCGCGAGATGCGCGCCGCCGCCCGGCGGGTTCTGGCGCGTGCTGCGGCGCGGTGATTGCAAGTTGCCGCCAACAGGCGTAAGGGAGCCGCGTGTAACGCGATGGCGCTGACCCGGACAGGTCGGCGCCATTCTCTATTTGACTTTCGAAAGGGGCGCCTTCTTGGACGCGCATCTCGCCCGCATGCTGAGCTCATCGCGTCAGTGCCGCTGTTGCGGCGCGACCTTTGCCCAGCTCCTCAGCCTCTCCTGCGACCGGCCCGACATCGTGCCGGCGGATCTGCAGGTGCAGGACAACACCGCCATATTTGTCTCCGAAGGCGATGTGCTGACCGAGGATTTCTGCCGTTTCGGCAGCCTGCGGTTCCTGCGGGCGGTGCTGGCGATCCCGCTGGCGGATTCGCGCGGCGAAGAGTTCATCCTCGGCACCTGGGCCGGTGTCAGCGAAGAGGTGTTCGACGCGTATCTCGACCTGTTCGAGCTGCGCGAGGCCGAGAGCATGGGCAGCCAGCCCGCCTGGCTGTCGAACCAGATCCCGCCCGAAAGCGGCGGCCCGCTGGCCTGCATGCTGCATATGCGTCCAGAAGGCCAGTACCCGGAGTTGCAGGTCTCCGAGGTGAATCACGACCTCGCCCGGATGCAGGAGATCGGCCTCGACCTGGAGGATCTGCTGACCTTCCTGCATGCCTATGGGCATGATCTTGCCTCGCTGGTCTATGATGCCTGAGCACGCCGGCTGACCGGCAAGCTGCCGCGCATTTTTCCGGGCACCTCGGCCATCTCTGGCCGGTTGCATCGGCGGTTGGCGGGATCTGCTTTTGCCGCCGCGGCGGGCCTGATACCGACCTGCCGATACACCAGACACCACTCACCACTCACACAAGACAGATCCCGTGGCGGCGCGGTCGACGGACCGGTCGCCGCGGGAGAACCGGATGCCAATGGCCAACACAGCACAGACCACCGCAGAATCCATCGCCACCCAAAAGGACGCCCTGCCGGATCGCCGCGTCACCCTGATCGGGCTGTTTGGTCCGCAGGACGCCTTGCAGGGAATGGTCCGCCTGTCGTCGGGCCGGATCAAGACGGTGCAACCCGGCGCGCGCCTGCCGATCGGCCGCATCGTCGCCATCGACCCCGACGGTCTGCTGGTGGAGCGCGGCGGCACCGTCGGGCGGTTGCCGATCCTCGCCAACTGAGGCGCGCAGCCGGCGCATCTCGTCGCATCCGCTACCGCGGCCGCCCGGCGGGGCTTGACCCCGGCGCGAGGTCACCGCATGTAAGCGCCATGACCGACAGACTCGCCCTTATCACCGGGGCCTCGCGGGGCCTTGGCGCCGCTTTGGCCGAGGCGCTTGCGCCCACCCATCACATCATTGCCGTCGCCCGGACCACCGGCGCGCTGGAAGAGCTGGACGACCGGATCAAGGCTGCAGGCGGTTCTGCCACGCTGGCCCCGATGGACATCACCGTGCCGGAGGCCATGGCGACCCTGTGCCGGGGCATCTTTGACCGCTGGGGCAAGCTGGATCTCTGGGTGCACAGCGCCATCCACGCCGCCCCGCTCAGCCCGGCGCATCATGTGGCCGCCAAGGACTGGCAGAAGTCGATGGAGATCAATGCCACTGCGACCTCGGTCCTGATCCCCTATGTGGCGCCGCTGCTGGGACAGCACGGCAAGGCGGTGTTCTTTGACGACCCGCGCGCCGGCGAGAAGTTCTTTGGCGCATACGGCGCGACCAAATCGGCGCAGATCGCCCTGGCCCGCAGCTGGCAGGAGGAAACCCTGCGCACCGGCCCACGGGTCACGCTGCTGACGCCGCCGCCGATGCCAACCGCCCTGCGGGCGCGATTTTTCCCCGGCGAGGACCGGGCCGTGCTGACCGCGCCCGCTGAGGCTGCGGCCGATCTCCTGCCTCAGATCCTGTCGGACTAGCGCCCGGCCGACAGCGCCATCACGCCCCACACCGGCCAGCGCCCGCTGGCCCGCGCAACGGCGGCGGGTGATTTGGCCACACCCCGGCGCATCCGCCCGGTCACCGGCCTGCAAATTCCTTGCCCTGCCCGCCCCTGCCGCCTATGCAGGGCAGCAACCGGCGCGGGGGCGAATTCCCGCCGACACCGGAGAAAACCGCACGCAGGCAAGGGGGCAAAATGCGCATTCTGGTCACCAACGACGACGGCATCAGCGCCCCGGGGCTGGCGGTGCTGGAAGAGATCGCAGCCGAGCTTGCCGGTCCCGACGGCGAGGTCTGGACCGTGGCGCCCGCGTTTGAGCAATCCGGCGTTGGTCACTGCATCAGCTACACCCATCCCTCGATGATTTCGGAACTGGGGCCGCGCCGCTTTGCCGCCGAAGGGTCTCCGGCCGATTGCGTGTTGGCCGGTCTGCATGTGGTGATGAAGGATCACCGCCCCGATCTGGTGCTGTCAGGGGTGAACCGGGGCAACAACTCTGCCGAGAACGCGCTCTATTCCGGCACTCTGGGCGGGGCGATGGAAGGCGCGTTGCAGGGGCTGCCTGCCATGGCGCTGTCGCAATATTACGGGCCTGCCAATCGCGATCTGGACAACCCGTTCGAGGCCGCCCGCCAGCATGGCGCAGAGGTGCTGCGCAAGCTGTTGGCGGCGCAGCCCGAAAACGATCATGACTACGGCCTGTTCTACAACATAAATTTCCCGCCGGTGGCGGCTGCGGATGTGAAGGGCCTGCGGGTCAGCACCCAGGGCGCCCGTCCCGGCACCCGGTTTTCGGCCGAAGAACAGTTCTCGCCCAACGGGCGGCGCTACATGTGGGTCAAGGGCGGCGACCAGCAGGTGGCCACCGCGCCGGGCACCGATGCGGCGGTCAACCTGGAGGGCTATGTCTCCGTCACGCCGATGCGGGCGGATCTGACCGCCCATGACGCGCTGGAGGCCCTGAAGGCGATCGAATGACTGGCCCGGACGCGGAAACCAAAATGCAGTTCCTGTTTGCCCTGCGCTCGCGCGGGGTGACGGAGGCTTCTGTGCTGGAAGCCATGGAAGCGGTGGACCGCGGCCTGTTCCTGCGCGGCTTCTTCTCCGAACGCGCCTATGAGGATGTGCCGCTGCCGATCGCCTGCGGTCAGACCATCTCGCAGCCCTCGGTGGTGGGGCTGATGACGCAGGCGCTTCAGATCTCGCCCCGCGATACCGTCCTGGAGGTGGGCACCGGCTCGGGCTATCAGGCTGCGATCCTGGCCAAGCTGGCGCGCCGGGTCTACACCGTCGACCGTCATGGCCGCCTGGTGCAGGAGGCCCGGCAGGTGTTCCAGACCCTGGGACTGGCCAATATCACCTCGCTGGTGGGCGACGGCAGCCATGGGTTGCCGGAGCAGGCGCCCTTTGATCGAATCATCGTGACCGCCGCCGCCGAGGACCCGCCCGGCCCGCTGTTGGCGCAGCTCAAGGTCGGCGGTATCATGGTGGTGCCTGTCGGCCAATCCGACGCGGTGCAGACCCTCATTCGCGTCCGCAAGAGCGAAAATGGGCTGGAATATGACGAATTGCGCCCGGTGCGCTTTGTTCCGCTGCTGGAAGGGCTTGGAAAAGACACCTGAGCTGTCCTATTCCGGGGTCAGCCCCGTTGCACTGTAGCGGTCCACCGGTCAGGCCCGGGCAAGACAGAACCGCTGCCGTCCAAGTCTCCGCCCAACAGGAGACGTCATTCGAGGAGAGCAAGAGACATGACCCGCCCCCAGACGGTCTTCCACCCGAAGTTCCTGCGCCCCACCGCCCTGCTGCCGCTGGCGCTGATCGCCGCCGCCTGCACCGCGCCGCTGGATTACGACCTGCGCGGGCAGATCGGTGCCTTCAACACCACCAAGGCCGCCCAGACCGCGACCGAGAGCCGCCCGGCGCCGGACTCGCGCGGGCTGATCACCTATCCGTCGTATCAGGTGGCGGTGGCGCGCAATGGCGATACCGTCGCTGATCTGGCCACGCGGGTCGGCCTGCCTGCGGTGGAGGTCGCCCGGTTCAACGGCGTCGAAACCCGCGATCCGCTGCGCAAGGGCGAGGTGCTGGTGCTGCCGCGCCGTGCCCCCGACGCCTCGGCACGCAGCGGCAACCGCAGCCCCGGCGGCGTCGATATCGCATCGCTGGCCGGCAACGCCATCGACAGCGCCCCGGCCAGCTCGCCCAATCCGGGGTCGGTGACCACCACCACGCTTCAGGAGACGCCGGCCAAACCCGCGCCCACCCGCGTTCAGGAGGGCCCGGAGCCGGTGCGCCACAAGGTGACGCGCGGCGAAACCGCCTATACCATCGCCCGGCTCTACCAGATCCCGGTCAAGTCACTGGCGGAATGGAACGGGCTGGGCAGTGACTTTGCCATCCGCGAAGGCCAATACCTGCTGATCCCGCTGAAGGACCCCAACGCCCCGGCCCCCACGCCGGAGGCCACCGAGGCCGCGGTGACCGCGCCCGGACAGGGCAGCGCCACCCCCACGCCGCCCAGCGCCACCAAGCCGCTGCCGGATGAGGAGGTCGCCCCCGTCGCCGACGTGAAGTCCGAACCCAAACCTTCGGTCGATGTCGAACAGCCCACCCGCGCCTCGCAGGCGGCGATGGGCTATCCGGTGACCGGCAAGATCATTCGGGCCTACTCCAAGGGCAAGAACGACGGCATCGACATCTCCGCCGCGCCGGGCAGCGCGGTAAAGGCCGCAGAGGCCGGCACGGTGGCGGCGATCACCGCCGATTCCAACAAAGTGCCGATCATCGTCATCCGCCACGACCGCAACCTGCTGTCGGTCTATGCCAATGTGGATGGCATCAAGGTCAAGAAGGGTGATCGCGTCAATCGCGGCCAGTCCATCGCCCAGCTGCGCGGCACGGCGGAAGAGGCCTATGTCCATTTCGAGGTGCGCGACGGCTTCGAAAGCGTCGATCCGCTGCCCTATCTGCAATAAGGCCACGGCGGGGCCAGCTGCCCCACCCGGCTGACCATTGTGCCCCACATGTGTGCCCCACAAGGGGATCGCGCGCCGCGCCCTCAGGGTGCGGCGCCGCCGCGCGAGGCACCGTGTTTTTCCGCGTCGGGTTCATAGTCCTGCAAACGCTTGCCGGGTTCATCGACAAACAGTTCCGGCAAGGGCTCGGCGCTCTCGATCAGGTCGACGCGGAACACCCGGAAATCCCCCCGCGTCTCGCACCATGCGGTCAGGGTCCAGACCCGGCCCCAATACTCCATATGCAAGGGGCGGATCACCCGTTCGGTCAGGGTCTCGTCAATGCGGCGATAGCGCAGGGCGAGTTTCTGGCGGGCCTTGATCGCCGCCCGCAGCGTCGGCATCCAGGTGAACCCCCGCGCCGCATCGGCAAAGGGGTAGACCGCGAATTTCCAGGCATCCGCCTCTGTCACCGTCTCAATGGGCAGTACCGCGTCGACCTTGGTGGCGAGGCTCTCTGCCGCGGCCTTCAGCTCCGGATCGGCGGCCTCGGCCACGATCGCCATGCCGAGGTTGAGCGCCTCCAGCTCGGACGGGGTCAGGGTCAGCGGTGGCAGGGTGATCGCCTCGCGCACCAGATAGCCGACACCGCGCTCGCCCTCGACCGGCACGCCCGAGGCCACCAGCGTGTCCATATCGCGATAGATGGTGCGGGTGGAAACCTCCAGCCGTGCGGCAATGTCCTGCGCCCGGTGCAATTTCCCGTCGCGCAGGATCTGGATAATCTCAAAGAGGCGGTCGGTGCGGCGCATGGAGAGATCTTTCACCTGCGCCGCACCTCAAGGTCAACCCATGGCAGGCGCCGATTGCATCGTCCACATCTGCGTTTCATGCCGCATTACCAGGCTGCTCTGGTCGATCATGCGCATGATGTCGGCGGTGCAGTCGGCTTGCGGAAACTTGGCGCTGGCCTCCTGCGCGGCCGCCAGATCGGCCCAGATCACATAGTCCATCCAGGTGCCGTCCTCGCCCTTGGACAGGCGCCGGTCGACAAAGCCGCGCATGCCGCCGATGAAGCTCTCGGTCTTTTGGGTTGCGGCCACATAGTCGGCGTCGCTGACGCCCGGGTTCAGTTTGAAGGTTACCACTTCCACCACGGTCTTGGTCATCTGTCGTCATCCTTGTCTTGACGGTTTCGATGATCCTGTCCTAGACCAAAGCAACTGACACAAACCTGTCAGTTGAGTGCGGGCCTGCGGAAAAAATCGCAGTTCCGGGGCCGATCGGAGGGCGCGATTGCCAGCCTGTGCTTTGCTCCGGCCCATGCAGCGCCTAACACTCAAGGCAGGACACCGTATTTCGGCGCTTCGGACCAGGTCCCGCGCCCCGCATAACGAAAGGCAAACCCCATGCTGAACAACATCGGCCTTCCCGGCATTCTCCTCATCGCTGTCGTGGTTCTGGTTCTCTTTGGCCGCGGCAAGATCTCTTCGCTGATGGGCGAAGTGGGCAAAGGCATCACCTCCTTCAAGAAGGGCATCAGCGAGGGCAGCAAGGAGCTGGAAGACGACGCCGCCGCAGAGGCCAAGGACGTCACCCCCGAAGCCGACAAAGACAAGGCGTAACCCCTAGATGTTCGATCTTGGCTGGACCGAGCTTCTGGTCATTGGCGTTGTGGCCCTGATCGTGGTCGGGCCCAAGGATCTGCCCAAGTTGTTCCGCAACGTGGGCCGTTTCGTGGGCAAGGCACGTGGCATGGCCCGCGAATTCAGCCGCGCGATGGAAGACGCGGCGGATGAGGCGGGCGTCAGTGACATCCAGAAGAGTTTTAAAACGGCGACGAACCCGATGGGGTCGGCGATGGACAGCGTCAAACAGGCCACGCGTGACCTGACCGATTCCATCGACCCGACGAAATTCGACCCCGACAGCGAGACCGGCAAGCTGGCCGCAGAGCGGGCCGAAAGCGCCAAAAAGATCCAGGCCGCCACCGCGCGGGCCGCGGCAGAGCGCAAGGCCAAGGAGGCCGCCGAGGCGATGGCGAAGGCAGAAGAAGCCGAGGCGGCCCTGTCTGCACCAGCCAGCAGCGCGCCGTCTTCCGACAGTGAGACCAAGGCATGAGCCAGACAGAAGATCTTGACGATTCCACAGCGCCGCTGATCGAGCATCTGGCGGAGCTGCGCAGCCGCCTGATCCGGGCGGTGATCGCCTTTGCCGTCGGCATCGTGCTGGCCTTCATGGTGGCAGAGCCGATCCTGCAGTTCCTGGTGGCCCCGATCGAGCAGACCCTGCGCGAATTGGGCGATCCCTCCCCGACGCTGCAATATACCTCGCCGCAGGAATATCTGTTCACGCTGTTCCGGATCTCCATGGTGTTTGGCTTTGCGCTGTCCTTCCCGGTGATCGGGTTCCAGCTGTGGCGGTTCGTGGCGCCCGGGCTCTACAAGAGCGAAAAGGGCGCGTTTTTGCCGTTTCTCATTGCCTCGCCCTTCATGTTCCTGCTGGGCGCAAGCTTTGCGCAATTTGTGGTCACGCCGCTGGCGATGCAGTTCTTTCTGGGCTTTGCGGACGTGAGTTCGATCTTTGCCGGTCTGTTGTCGCAGGCCACCGGCGGCGAAGTGCCGGCGGATGTGGCAGTGGTGCCGGAAACCTCGGAAGGGGTGAAGATCACCTTCTTTGGCAAGGTGAACGAGAGCCTTGATATCACGCTCAAATTCATCATGGCCTTTGGCCTGTGCTTCCAGTTGCCGGTGCTTTTGACCCTGATGGGCAAGGCCGGTCTGGTCAGTGCCGAAGGGCTGGGCGGCATGCGCAAATATGCCGTGGTCGCCATTCTGGTGTTGGCCGCACTGGTCACCCCGCCGGATGTCATCACCCAGGTCATCCTCTTCACGGTGGTCTACGGGCTTTATGAGGTGTCGATTTTCCTCGTCGCCCGTGTCGAGAAAAAGCGCGAGGAGCAGCTGCGCGCCGAAGGCTACTACGATGACGAGCTGGACGGCGAGTAAGCTCCGCCCCCTGCAATGACCCGATCAGAAGGCGCGTCCCACGGGGCGCGCCTTTTGGGTCTCGGCCCGGGCAGGCCGGCGGGGGGCTCGCTTTGGGGCGTAACTGGACAGCGGCGCCGGCGCGCGGCACTCTGGTTGCGATTTGAGTACATCATTGGAGCCCAGCCATGTCAGTGTCCGATCCCAGGGTGGAGGCGTATTTTGTCGCCTTGACCCGCTGGCAAGATCCGCTCACCGCCCTGCGCATGATCCTGCAAGACAGCCCGCTGGCGGAGGATTTCAAATGGAATTCCCCCTGCTACACCTACAAAGGCAGCAATCTCGCCACGCTCTGGGCGATGAAGGACTATTGCTCGGTCTCGTTCTTCAAAGGGGTCCTGCTGGAGGACCCCGATGCGCGTCTGGTCGCCCCCGGCGCCAATTCCCGGTCCATGCGCGTGATGCGGTTTACCACCGCGGCCGAGGTGGCGCACGACGCCGATCAGCTCCGCGCATTTGTCGGTCAGGCCATCGCAGCCGAAGACGCCGGTGTGACCGTCCCCTTCCCGAAGGATGATCTGGAGTGGCCGGAAGAGCTGATCGCCCGTCTGGAGGCGGATGCCGCACTGGCCGAGGCGTTTGCCGCGCTCACGCCGGGGCGGCAGCGCGGCTATGTCCTGCATGTGTCAGGTGCCAAACAGGCCAAGACACGTAGCGCCCGGATCGACAAACACGCGCCGCGCATCCTCGCCGGCAAGGGACTGCACGACCAGTGACCCACCACCCCGTCGCTTCCGGGGGGCGGCAGCCGGGGCCGGATCTGGTGGCTGCCTCTTGCCGGGTGCGGCGGAACATGGTTTGTCTCGCCCAAGACGCACAGGAGGACCCCGAGCGATGGCGCAGGACTTGGATCACGACACACTCAGCCGCATTGCCGAGGCGCTGGAACGCATGGCGCCCGCCCCGCTGGCGACACCGGATTTTGCGGCAGCGTCCGGCTTCGTCTGGCATGTGGGCCCGGACCGGCTGGAGCCGGTGCCTGAGATCAACCGCGTGGAGCTGGATCTCCTGGTGGGGATTGATCGCTCGCGCGACACGCTGTTGGACAATACCCGCCGGTTTGCGGCAGGTCATGCGGCCAATAATGCGCTGCTGTGGGGCGCGCGCGGGATGGGGAAATCCTCGCTGGTGAAAGCGATCCACGGCTCCCTGGTGGCGACGCATCCCGACCTCAAGCTGGTGGAGCTGCAACGGGAGGATCTGCCTTCGGTCGCGCGCCTGCTGAACCATCTGCGCGGCGCGCCCTACCGGTTCATCCTGTTCTGCGATGACCTGTCGTTCAGCCATGACGACCAGCATTACAAGAGCCTGAAGGCCGTGCTGGATGGCGGCATCGAGGGCCGGCCCGAGAATGTGGTATTCTACGCCACCTCCAACCGCCGCCACCTGATGCCCCGCGACATGATCGAGAATGAACGCTCCTCGGCGATCAACCCCTCCGAGGCGGTGGAGGAGAAGGTCTCGCTCTCGGATCGTTTTGGTCTTTGGCTTGGGTTCCACCCCTGCAACCAGGACGCCTATCTGGCGATGATCGCGGGCTATTGCGCGGCCTATGGCGTCGAGGTCGATGCCGAGACGCTGCGGGCCGAGGCGGTCGAATGGCAGGCCACGCGAGGCGCTCGCTCGGGCCGGGTCGCGTGGCAGTTCTTCACCGATCTGGCCGGACGCAAGGGGGTGGCGCTGCGCTGACATTGGCGCAGGTCCCCGCCGCGTCCCGTCAGGGGCGCGGCGCCCGGCCCAACGGTTTTGATCGCCGCCTTGCGGCGGTGGAAACGGGCGGGAGCGCCCCCGGCGGGTGGTCCCCAGGGTCCGGCGCGGTCGTCCCCTGATCCTTGGGCACAGCCCCTTTCTAGGGCAGCCCCTACCCGAGTTCGAAACTTGTCACGCCGTAGATCAGGTCCTGTGCCACCTCGGGCGCCTTGCCGCGATACATCCGGGCGGTCTCGAACACCGGTTGCAATCCCAGCGATTTGGCCAGCTCTACCGCGCTGGTGTTGGTCTCGGGCACGTCGAGAAAGATCTCCTGATCCTGCGGCCAGTCCTTCAGCAGCCCCGCCAGAACCGACAGCGCCGCCGCCCGATGGGTGGCCACCAGCGGGCCGATCTTGGCCCCGGTGCGACAGCGGCGCAGGGTGCCGAACCCCTGCATTTCGCCGTCGGCATGGACCGCGATGCTCACATGCCCCGGCGCGCTGAGCCAGGCCTGCCAGAAACTCGGCCGCGGCGCGGGAAACACCCGCGCATCCAGCCCCGCCACCTCGGGCGACAGCCCGTCGAGCCAGGTCAGCGTAAAGGCATCCGACACCTTGAGCCGCCCCTTGGGCACCCCGCCGAACCGAATATTGCGCCAGGCAAACTCGAACCCGGAACGGCGATAGGCCTCCTGCTGCGCCACCACCCCGTCGAGCCCCACCGTGCGCCGGCCGGCATGCTCCAGCGCCTTTTGCCACAACGCATAGCCGTAGCCCTGCCCCCGGTGCACCGGGTCGACGATATAAAAACCGAGAAAGGCAAACGCCGCGCCATAGGTCACGACCGAAATACAGGCGATCATCTCACCGTCGAGGAAACCGCCCCAGAACCCCTGCCCGTCCTGAACGGCGAAACAGGCCGCATCCTGGGCGCCCGGGTTCCAGCCCTCGCGCGCGGCCCAGTCCACGGCCGTGTCGATTTCATCCCGCGACAGCGGGCGGATTTCATAGTGTTCCAACATGGCGACCTCCGTCGATTCCGCGGCCACCATGACGGAGGAAGATCACCGTGGAAAGACGAAACACCGATCACGTGGGACGGTCAGCCACATCGCGCGCCCCACCGCCGGCAGAAAGACATTGGGCACCGTCGCCTTCAGGATCGACCCGTCGAAATCCATCCGGAACTCGACCAGGCTCTCATTGCCGAGAAACCGCGCCCGCTGGACCACGCCACGGGCGGGCACACCCTGCGTATGGGTTGCCTCCGGTCCGCGGCCGTTGCGGTCGAAATCGATACGGATGTGCTGCGGGCGAAAGACGATTTCCACATCCGTGCCATCCGGCACCCCGGGCGCCAGGAACTGCCCGAAGGGCGTATCCGCCAGAGCGCCGTTGACCCGCGCCGGCAGCGTGTTCACATCGGAAAAGAAGGCCACCGCCGCCTTGTCCACCGGGCGGGTGTAGACATTGTAGGGCGCCCCCTGCTGCACGATCCGGCCATCGCGCATCAGCGCGATCTCGTCGGCCATGCGCATCGCTTCCTCCGGCTCATGGGTGACCAGCAGGACCGCGGTGTCCTCCTCTTTCAGCAGGCTCAGTGTCTCATCGCGAATACCGTCGCGCAGCCGGTTGTCGAGCCCGGAGAACGGCTCATCCATCAGCATGATCTTGGGGCGCGGCGCCAGCGCCCGGGCCAGCGCCACCCGCTGCTGTTCGCCGCCAGACAGCTGATGCGGATACTCGTCGATATACTGGCCAAGCGAGACCCGATCCAGCAGCTCGCGGGCGCGGGCGCGTTTCTTCTCCTTCGCGCCCTTCAGGCCAAAGGCCACGTTGTCCCCGACGCTCAGATGCGGAAACAGCGCAAAATCCTGAAACATCAGTCCGATTTCGCGCCGCTCCGGCGGCACCCGAAACACGGTGTCGCAGATCAGGCTGCCGTCGACATAGATTTCGCCAGCGTCCTGCATCTCCACGCCTGCGACCATGCGCAGGGTGGTGGACTTGCCGCAGCCCGACGGGCCGAGGAGACAGGTGACCTGCCCCGGCAGAACCCGGAGGGACACGTCATCCACCACCGCGCGCCCGTCAAAGAAACGGCGCAGGTTGCGGATCTCCAGCCGCGGCGTCACCTCATGGCCGTCAGCCTGGGCGGGCGGCAGCGCGGATTGGGTCATCTGCTCGGACATTGCGGGGCCTTCTATCCTGTGTCGGGTGCACATTGGGGCATCGCGGGCTGATACCAAGCCGGCGCAGGTCAGGCAAGGAGCTCCACCTCGCCTTCGGCCCGCGGCACCCCATTGACCAGCAGCGTCACCCGATGCGCCCCCGGCAGCAAGGTAAAGGTGGAGGCCTGCGCCTTCAGCGGGTGCGACTTCTGCAGGCTGAGCCCGTCGGCGCCGAGGCTGCCGGTCTTCCACTTGAAAACCTTGGTGGCGGTCTTGCCCCCGGCGCGCTGAAAGGTCAGCGCATAATCCACCAGCACCCGCGCGCCCCGCGCGCCCTGCACATCGGCTCCCAGCGCGAGCTTGTCGCCGATGCGCACGCTGGCGGGCAGCTGCAACCGCGCGGTCAGCTCCAGATCCGGGTCAAAGCCCAACAGCCGCAAGGCCCGTGGATCGCCCGCCTTCACCAACCCGCGCAGCGCGTGTGCGGTGATCCAGTCCAGCTCTTTCTGCGCCTGCATCCCCTGCCCTTGCCAATCGGTCAGCCGGTCGATGATGATCTGCGGCTCCTTCTTGGCAATGTCGTTGAGGTGATTGGCAACGGAGCGGGTCACAAAGCGCGCCGGATCCCGATGCAGCCGGTCGAGGATCGGCAGCGGCGCCTCCAACGGCAGGTTCACCGCCAGCCCCCAGGGCAGACGCGGCCGGCTGCCCTCGCTGGCCAGCCGGCGCACGTGGTAATGGTCATGATCCGTCCACTGCATCATGCGGGAAAGCACCGGATCGGGCCAGCGTTTCAGGAGGGGCCGCAGGGCAAACTCCATCGAAAAGCGCTGGGTGAGCGCTTCGAGCGTGTCGAGCGCCAGCGGCAAATCAGCCTCCTGCGTGGTCAGCGCCGTGACCCATTCGCCCAGCGGGGCAAAGATGAAATCGCCGAAATCATCATCGCGCAGGCTCGGATCAAGCGGCGGCGGCAGGGCCGCCACAATCACCGGCGCCACCTGCGACAAGGGGCCCGGCACATGCACCGCAAGCTGCTCGGCAATCCAGTTGATGCGGTCTTTCAGCTCCAGGTCCAGCAGCCGTGCCATCACCGACGCCTCGAACCCCGCTGCGTCGAAATCGGAGGTCGCGCCCGCAAACAGACCGGCGAGGTAGCGGGTCTTCTGAAGGTTGAACAATTGATCCTTCAAAGAGAATTTCTCAGCCATGGATCAGATCGTCATATTGGTGGCACCACCGTCCAAGAGGATATTCTGGCCCACGATGAACCCTGCGTGCTGCGAACAAAGGAAGGCGCAGGTTGCGCCGAACTCCTGCCGGGTGCCGTAGCGCCCCGCCGGGATGGTGGCGGCGCGTTGGTCGCGGGCCTCGTCGAGACTGATCCCCTGAGACTGCGCCACCCCGGTGTCGAGCGACACGGCCCGGTCGGTGGCATGGATCCCCGGCAGCAGATTGTTGATCGTTACGCCCGCCCCCGCGACCTGGCGCGCGGTGCCCGCCACATATCCGGTCAGCCCGGCGCGGGCGGAATTGGACAGGCCCAGCGCCGCGATCGGCGCCTTGACGGATTGCGAGGTGATATTGACCACCCGGCCCCACCCCGCATCCATCATATCCGGCAGCAGCGCTTTCATCAGCGCGATCGGCGTCAGCATGTTGGCGTCAAGCGCGGTGATGAAATCGTCGCGATCCCAATCGCTCCAGACGCCCGGAGGCGGGCCACCGGCGTTGGTCACCAGAATGTCGACCCCTTTGGCGCGTTCGATCAGCTCTGCGCGCGCGCCTTCATCGGTCACATCGCAGGCGGCCGTATCCACGCGGACGCCAAACCGATCCCGGAGTTCCTGCGCCGAGGCCTCCAGCGCCTCGGCACCACGGGCATTCATCAACAGGTCGACACCGGCCTCTGCCAATGCTTCTGCACAGCCCAGACCGAGCCCTTTGCTCGATGCACATACCAATGCGCGCTTTCCGCGAATACCCAGATCCATGACACTTCTCCCCATGCGTGTGGTTTGCCAGACCCTGCCAGCCGCACAGGGGATTGACCAGCCGGCACAGAGCGTCCGGACCAGAATTTTTCCCGCCAGCGCCCGGTTCTCGCCCAAGTGTGAACTTAGTGTTTACCAAGACCCGCGCAATATCGGGTGTCCTGTTCGAGGCGCCGCGCCCCCTGAAACCCAAAGCCTGGACCACCGCGCATGATCAACGTGAGCCGCACCGCCCATTCCATCCAGTCGCTGCCGGCCTATCCGGCGGACCTGTTCCGCGCCAGTTTTGGTGTGAACGCAGGCGATCCGATCGGCATCCTGGACGAGTTGGTGATGGATGATGTCTATGAATTGCGCAGCAGTGCCAGCCCGGCGCGGCTGGGCATTTGCGCGCAGCTGGATGGCGGGTTTTCCGTGCATCACGACAGTGCGCTCGGCACGCCGGGGGCGCCCTTGTTCCTGGATGGCGTCGTGACACTGATGCCGGAGCTCGGCGCGGCGGTGGAGGCGCTGTTGATCGTCGAAACCGATCCGGAGGGCATGATCGCGGCGATCTACCTGCTGCCACAGGCCCCGATGGCCCCGTTTACAGGCTATCGTCTGGTGAACGGCACACGACAGGGCCTGCAGCACCGGCTGGCGCAAATGTCCTGCGTCGCCTTTGCGCGTGGCACCCGCATCACGCTGGCCACCGGCGCGCAGCGCGCCATCGAGGATCTGCGCCCCGGTGATCGCATTCTGACGCGCGACAGCGGCGCGCAGCCCATCACCTGGATCGGCCAGACAACGCTGCGGGCGGTCGGGGAAATGGCGCCGATCCTGATCCGCGAGGGAGCGTTGAACAACGCGCGCGACCTGCTGGTCAGCCCGGATCATCGGCTGATGGTCTATCAGCGCTCCGATGCCCTACAGGCGGGTCGGCTGGAACTGTTGCTGCGCGCCCGCGATCTGGTCAATGGCGATACCGTGGTGGTGCAGGATGGCGGTTTTGTCGACTATTTCCAGATCCTGTTTGACCGGCATTACATCATCTATGCCGAGGGCATCGCGGCGGAATCGCTTCTGGTCGACCCGATCTCGCAGCCGACCCTGCCGGCAGACGTACAATGGCGCATGCGCAGCGCGCGACGCCATGGTGCGCGGTTCGATCATGGGCTGGAGGTCAAGCGGCCGCTCCTGGAAGAGCGGCCGGATGCGGTGGACCTGCTGCGGCGGGCCTCGCTGCGCTGATCCGCGCCCACGTTGCACTCAGGGGCAGCGGAGCTGCGCGTTCACTCAGCCCCCGCAACGTCGGCACCTGTCGCGGCACGCAGGCCCCGGCCCGCGGACGAGCGGGCCGCGGTCAGTCACCGCGCCGCTGCTGTATCCGGGCAAAGCCCGCACCTTCGTTCATGCCAGCGAGAAACGCATCGGCAACCCCTGGCGCGGTCGCCGCATGACCATTGGGATGCGCCACCGGCGGCGCGGTTGCGGCCGGGGCATCCTCGCGGTCAGACGTCCGGTCTCCGACCATCCCCTTCAGCAGCAGGAACACCCCTGACAGGCCGAACCAGATACAGGTCAGCACAAAAGCGGCCATGGCGTGTCCCTGCCCCGCCTGCAGCAATGCGACATAGAGCGAGGCAGAGCCAAACCCGGCACCAACCGCGGCACACCCCGCAATCAGCAGGGAGAACTGGACCCGGCGTGCGCCACGCCGGGCCTTGGATTTGATGTGACCCAGCATCGGATCAGCGGCGATTGCTCAGATACCCCAGGGCAAAGCCCAGCCCGGCCGCAATTGCGGTGGCGGTCAGGGGCTGCGCGCGCACCGCGTCTTCGGCCTGACGGGTCATCTGGGCTGCGCCATCGGCCACGGCCTGGCTCTGTTCGCGTGCAGTGTCCCGCGCAGCATCCCGCGCCTTGCCTGCGCTATCCTTGGCGAGGTCGGACACGGATTTGCTGAGCGCGGAAATGTCGGAGCGCAGCACGTCCATCTGGGTTGCAATGTCTTCGGTGGACGGGGCGGCTTGATCCTTCGGCATGGGATATTCCTTTCCGTTTTGTTTCGCGTTCGCAGAGGAAACGTGACGCAGAACCATTTTGTTCCGGAAAAATTTGCGGCGGTCGCAATGCCTCCCGCCCCCGGCCTGGTGTCTCGTCTGACGACAAGACGCCCAGTCCGGCGTTGGGCATGGCTCACAGCCCCGATGCGGGGCTGTGAGCCTCGCCGGGCCGAATGGCCCGGCGCCCGGCCCAACCGGACGCGGGGTGCCCCGTATGAGGCGCACCGACGGATGGGCGGGAGCGCCCCCGTCCCTGCGCCCCCTTCGATCATGGCACAGACACCGCTTTTCCTTGCCTCGCACCCGCTTTCTGGCTAAGGCCAGCCCCATGTTGGACACCGCTCATAACCGCCCCGATCTGCCGCCGGAAATCGCGCGGCGCCGCACCTTTGCGATCATCTCGCACCCGGATGCAGGCAAGACCACGCTGACCGAGAAGTTCCTCCTCTATGGTGGCGCCATCCAGATGGCCGGACAGGTGCGCGCCAAGGGCGAAGCGCGGCGCACGCGGTCGGACTTCATGCAAATGGAAAAAGACCGCGGCATCTCCGTCTCAGCCTCCGCGATGTCCTTTGACTACGGCAATTTCCGCTACAACCTCGTCGACACCCCCGGCCACTCGGACTTTTCCGAGGACACCTACCGCACGCTCACGGCGGTGGATGCAGCCGTCATGGTGATCGACGGTGCCAAGGGCGTGGAGAGCCAGACCCAGAAGCTCTTTGAGGTTTGCCGCCTGCGCGACCTGCCGATCCTGACCTTCTGTAACAAGATGGACCGCGAAAGCCGCGACACCTTTGAAATCATTGACGAGATTCAAGAAAACCTCGCCATTGATGTGACGCCCGCCAGCTGGCCCATCGGTGTGGGGCGCGATTTCATCGGCTGTTATGACCTCTTGCGTGACCGGCTGGAGCTGATGGACCGCGCCGACCGCAACAAGGTTGCCGAGAGCATCTCCATCAACGGGCTCGATGATCCCAAACTGGCCGAACATGTGCCCGAGCATCTTTTGGAAAAGCTGCTCGAAGAGGTTGAAATGGCGCGCGAGCTGCTGCCCGCGCTCGACCCGCAGGCGGTGCTTGAGGGCCATATGACCCCGATCTGGTTCGGCTCTGCGATCAACTCCTTTGGCGTGCGCGAGCTGATGGACGGCATCGGCGCCTACGGCCCCTTGCCGCAGGTCCAGTCCGCCGAGCCCCGCCAGATTGCCCCCGAGGAAAAGAAGGTCGCGGGCTTTGTCTTCAAGGTGCAGGCCAATATGGATCCCAAGCACCGCGACCGCGTCGCCTTTGTGCGACTGGCCTCCGGCCATTTCAAACGCGGCATGAAGCTGACCCATGTGCGCACCAAGAAACCCATGGCGATCTCCAACCCGGTGCTGTTCCTCGCCTCCGACCGCGAGCTTGCCGAAGAGGCCTGGGGCGGTGACATCATCGGCATCCCCAACCACGGCCAGCTGCGTATCGGCGACACGCTGACCGAGGGCGAGGCGCTGCGCGTCACAGGTATTCCGTCCTTTGCGCCGGAACTGCTGCAAGGCGTGCGGGCGGGCGACCCGATGAAGGCCAAACATCTGGAAAAGGCGCTGATGCAATTTGCCGAAGAAGGGGCCGCCAAAGTGTTCAAACCCTCGATCGGCTCGGGCTTCATCGTCGGCGTCGTCGGCCAGTTGCAGTTCGAAGTGCTCGCCAGCCGGATCGAGATGGAATACGGCCTGCCGGTGCGTTTTGAGGCCAGCCAGTTCACCTCGGCGCGCTGGGTGCATGGCGACAAGGCGGCGGTGGACAAATTCACCAACGCCAACAAACAGCACATCGCCCATGATAACGATGGCGACATCGTCTATCTGACGCGTCTTCAGTGGGACATCGATAGGGTGGAACGGGATTATCCCGACTTGAAACTCTCCTCCACCAAGGAAATGATGGTCTGAGACCGCGGGCGCCCTTCACCGGGCGCCCGTTTTCAATCAGGCAGGCAGGTGTTGAGATGCAAGATCCCGCAGCCCCGGGGACATGGGGCCTCGTTGCGACGCTCAAGGCCGAGGCACGCGCGATCCTGAACTTTGCCGCCTGGCACCTTGAACAGGGGGCCCACCGGCTATTTCTCTACCTGGATGCGCCCTGCCCCGCGGCCCTGCCGCATCTGAAGGCGCATCCGCGTATCCGGGTGATCGAGACCACCGAGGCCCATTGGCAAAAACGCAGGGGCCGGGTGCCGCAGAAACATCAGGTCCGTCAGAGCCTTAACGCCACCCGAGCCTATCGCCGTCAGGCCCGCGACCTGGATTGGCTGATCCACATCGACGTGGATGAATTCCTCTGGTCGGACACGCCAATCTCGGCGCATCTGGCAGACCTCGCGCCCGACACGCTCTGCGCCCGCGTGCGCCCCTTGGAACTGCTGGCCGGCAGTGCGGATCACTACAAGGCGCGCCTCCCTGCCGGTAAGGACGCCGAGGCGACGGGCACCCGTCTCTATCCCCGGTTCGGCAGCTACCTGAAGGGCGGGTTCATCAGTCACGTGCAGGGCAAGCTGTTCGTGCGCACCGGCCTCGACGATGTTGATCTGCGCATCCATAACGTCTTTGTCGGCGGGGCGGAGAATCCCGCCCAGGCGGAACTGGACGCGGTCGACCTGTGCCACCGGCATGCGACCGACTGGGATCATTGGCTGCACCACTACCGCTACCGCCTGCAAAAAGGATCCTACCGATCAGATCTGCGCCCGGCGAAACCGCGCGCGGCAGGCGGTGTCACGCTGCACGAGGTGCTGTCCGCGCTCGAGGCCGAACAGGGCGAATCTGGGCTGCGCGCCTTTTTTGACGAGGTCTGCGCCGATGGCCCCGAATTGCGCCGGCGGCTTCAGGCGGAGGGCCTGTTGCGCGCCCGCCCGCTGGACCCAACGAAGGCGCGGCAGAAACATTTCCCCGACTTCCGCTGAACTGTTCCCAAAATACTGCAAATGCCCAGAACCTCCGGCGAATTCTCGGCGGAAATTCGCGATCATTTGACCATATCACGCAATTTTGCTATGTGCCGCCTCAACCGGGGACTCCTGTCTATTCAGGCGTCCGACTGATACCGGCATAGAGACACACGCGCGGGCCAGGTCAGTGTCCGCAAAAACGGACGCATATGACAAAATTCACCGATCTGAACCTTAATCCGAAGGTCCTCAAAGCCATTGAGGAAGCAGGATATGAAAGCCCGACCCCGATCCAGGCAGGCGCGATTCCCGCCGCCCTGGAAGGACGCGATGTCCTCGGGATCGCTCAGACCGGCACCGGCAAGACCGCCTCCTTCACCCTGCCGATGATCACCCGCCTTGCCCGTGGCCGCGCCCGGGCGCGGATGCCGCGCTCGCTGGTGCTCTGCCCGACGCGCGAATTGGCCGCACAGGTGGCGGAGAACTTCGACACCTATGCCAAACACGTCAAACTGACGAAGGCCCTGCTGATCGGCGGCGTCTCCTTCAAGGAGCAGGATGCAGCCATCGACCGCGGTGTTGACGTGCTGATCGCCACACCGGGCCGCCTGCTGGACCATTTCGAGCGCGGCAAGCTGCTCTTGACCGGCATCGAGATCATGGTGGTGGATGAGGCCGACCGGATGCTCGATATGGGCTTTATTCCCGATATCGAACGCATCTTCTCGCTGACGCCCTTCACCCGCCAGACGCTGTTCTTCTCCGCCACCATGGCGCCGGAGATCGAGCGCATCACCAATACGTTCCTCTCCGGCCCCGAACGGGTGGAGATCGCGCGGCAAGCGACCACATCCGAGACCATCGAACAGGCGGTGGTGATGTTCAAAGCCTCCCGCAAGGATCGCGAAGGCAGCGAGAAACGCCGGGTTCTGCGCGAGCTGATCAATCAGGAAGGCGAAGCGGTCAAGAACGCCATCATCTTCTGCAACCGCAAAACCGACGTGGATATCGTTGCCAAATCGCTGAAGAAATACGGCTATGACGCGGCGCCGATCCATGGCGATCTGGATCAGAGCCAGCGGACAAAAACACTGGACGGGTTCCGCGATGGCGCGCTGAAGATCCTCGTGGCCTCTGACGTGGCCGCACGCGGTCTGGATGTCCCGTCGGTGAGCCATGTGTTCAACTTCGACGTGCCCGGCCATGCCGAGGACTACGTGCACCGCATCGGCCGCACCGGGCGCGCGGGTCGGGACGGCAAGGCGATCACCATCTGCACCCCGCGCGACGAGAAGGCGCTGGATGCGGTCGAAGGTCTGGTCCAGAAGCAGATCAACCGGCTGGACAACCCGGTCAAGCCGGCGCCGCGCAAAGCCGCCGCCAAGGACGCAGCGGATGCGCCCGAGACCGCCGACAAGCCCAAACCCAGCCGTCGCAGCCGCAGCCGTGGTGGCAACAGCGAGGCCGCTGCGGAGGCCCAGACAGCCGCACCGGCGGCGGCACCCGCCCCCGAACAGGCGGCTGAACAGTCTCCCAAGGCACCACACAAATCCGACCGTGCAGACAAGCAGGACAGCCAGAAATCCGGCAAGTCCCGTGGGCGCGGCCGCAAGGATGATCGCCGCGACGACAAGGTCGTGGGCATGGGCGACCATATGCCCAGCTTCATCGCGCTGAGTTTCGACGAGCGCCGCGCCAGCTGACCCTTGATCGGATCGAATAATCGGAAAACCGCCCTGCCCCAGGCACGGGCGGTTTTTCGTGGCCACACGCGCCCCCAATTGGTGCTGCATTGCAGCAGCGGCATAGCGGGATTGCCGAGCTATGCGATGTCATCAGGCCCGAGATCCTCTACATCGGCGCTATCAACACGATACCCCCAAGGTGATGTTATGGACTTGATGACAACCGCACCGCTTCTGAGCGACGACCTGAAAGAAATCGAACTGCGTGCCCGCAAGATGCGTGCCGAAGCCTTCCGCAGCATGTTGCTGGCCATCGGTGCCGGTCTTCAGCGCGTGATCAAGGCCCCGGCCCTGCTGCTGAGCCGCCCGCGCCACGCCTGATCAGGGCTGCGGCCCTGTGCCGACCGGCGCTCTTGCGAAAAACGCCCGGACCAGAGCGGTCCGGGCGTTTTCCGTTTCAGAGGCCTGCGCCCCCTTCATCTTTTAAAAGGACCTCGGGGGTGAAGTGACCCGAAGGGACACGAGGGGGCAGCGCCCCCTCCTCCCCGATCAGCGCATACGGCTGACGACAACCGTCACTTCGGGCTTCTTGCCGATCTCGGACTGGGCGGTCTGACGCGCAATACGCTTCAGTTCCTGTTCCAGCTTGTCGTCATCCTTGAGGGTCTTCTTGCCCGCGCGCATCAGGAACTGGTTCAGATCTTCTTCCATGACCTCGGCCAATGCGGCGTTGGACTGACCGGTCTCGGCAAGGCCCTTGAGGTCCACCCAAGGTTCGCCTAGCGGTTCGTCCTCTTCGTCGAGGATGGCCGTGACCACCACATGACCGTTAAGCGCCATACGAATACGGTCGCGCACGATGCCATCCATGGCGCCGATCTTGACCGAACCGTCCAGATAGGTGCGGCCGGTGTCGATATAGTCGGCCACCTTCGGCGTATCGCCCGTGAGGTCCATCATCATACCGTTGACGGCAATGGCGGAGGCAATGCCCTTCTCCTCGCCGAGGCGCGCATGCTGGCGCAGGTGGCGGTGTTCGCCGTGCATCGGGATCAGGATCCTGGGCTTCACGATGTCATGCATCTGCTCAAGGTCGGGGCGGTTGGCGTGACCTGACACGTGATAGAGACCGGAGCTGTCATCCACCACATCGACGCCCTTCTCGGAGAACTGGTTGATGATCCAGATCACACCTTTTTCATTGCCGGGAATGGTCTTGGAGGAGAACAGGAACAGATCGCCCTCCTTGAGTTCCATGCCGCGATACTTGCCACGGGCCAGCTGTGCGGTAGCAGCGCGGCGTTCGCCCTGCGATCCCGTGGTGATCAGCATCAGGTTTTCGCGCGGAATATCAGCCGCTTCCTCGGGTTGCACCACATTGGGAAAATCGCTCAGCACCCCGGTTTCGATCGAGGCTTCGATCATCCGGCGCATGGCACGGCCCAAGAGCACAATAGAGCGCCCTGCCCGTTCGCCCGCCTGCGCCAGCGTTTTGACGCGCGCGACGTTGGAGGCAAAGGTGGTCGCCGCCACCATGCCGGAGGCCTCAGAGATGAGTTTGGTGATGTTGTCACCCAGATCGCTCTCGGAGCGGCCCGCATGCGGTGAGAACACATTGGTGGAATCGCACACCAGCGCCTGCACGCCGTCCTTGGAAATCTCGGCCCAGAGGTCGGGATCAAAGGCCTCGCCCACGATGGGATTGGCGTCCAGTTTGAAATCGCCTGTGTGGATCACCCGGCCTGCGGGGCTGTCGATCACCAGACCACCCGATTCCGGGATCGAGTGCGAGATCGGCACCGCGCCGATGGTGAAGGGGCCGAGCTTGGTCACTTCGGGCCAGGGCGAGATCGTCACCACGGCGTCGGGGTCATGGCCCTGCTCTTCCATCTTGCGACGGGCGATATTGGCGGTAAAGGCGCGCGCATAGACCGGCACATTGAGGCGGCTATAAAGATGCGCCACCGCGCCGATGTGGTCCTCGTGGGCGTGGGTGATGAAAATCCCCTCCAGCTGATCGGCGCGCTCCGCCAACCAGCTGATGTCGGGCATAATCAGATCCACGCCGGGGGTGGTGTCCATGTCGGGAAAGGCCACGCCCAGATCCACCAGGATCAGGCGTTCCTTGCCCGGCGCGCCATAGCCATAGACGTAGGCGTTCATGCCGATTTCACCTGCCCCACCGAGGGGCAAATAGATTAAACGTTCACTGCTCATGCGTGAGTACCGATATCCTTATTATGTTCGTGGATGCGCCGCAGACCTTGCATGGTCAGGTCATCCTCGTATGCGTCAAATAGATCTGCTGTCTGCTGGAAGAGCGGCGCCAGCCCGCCGGTTGATATGACTGTCATCGGCACGCCGGATTCGGCCTTGATGCGATCGCAGATCTCGCGCACGAGGCCGACATAGCCCCAGAACACGCCGGATTGCATACAGGCGACCGTGTTGGTGCCGATGACATTTTGTGGTTTCGAGATGTCGACATGAGGCAGCGCGGCGGCGGCATGGTGCAGCGCCTCAAGGCTGAGGTTCACCCCCGGCGCGATGACGCCGCCCACATAGGCGCCGTCCACGGCCACCACGTCGAATGTGGTTGCGGTTCCAAAATCAACGACGATCAGATCGCCGCCGTATTTGTGATAGCCGGCAACCGTGTTGACCAGACGGTCGGGGCCGACGGTGGTGCCTTCGTCGACGCGCACATCCACCGGGAGCGCGCATTCGGGTTTGCCCACCACCAGCGGGCGGGTCTTGAAATAGCGGTCCGACAGCACGCGCAGGTTGAAAACCACGCGCGGCACAGTCGACGAGATAATCATATCAGTGATCTGCGCCTTGATGCCTTGCAGATTCATCAGGGTGGAGAGCCAGACGTAATACTGATCTGCGGTGCGCTGCCATTCGGTCGAGGTGCGCCAATGGCCGATCATCTGATCGCCATTCCAAAGTGCAAAGACAGTGTTGGTGTTGCCGCAATCAACCGCGAGAAGCATGTGCCCCGCCTCCGTCAGAAAAAGATATCCGCGGCGGGGATGGTGACTTTCCCCTTTGCGGTCTTGAGAACGAGGTTGCCCGCGTCGTCGATGGTTTCAAAGGTGCCCGAGGTTTCCTCGCGCGCGGTACGGGCGGTGATCACCTCACCCAGCTTGGCCGCGCGTGACAGCCACAACTCGCGGATGGGCGCAAAGCCGTAGGTGGTGAACTGGTCCTCATGGCGGGCAAATGCAAGGGCAAGCGCCGACAGAAACGTCTCCGGGTCAACGCGCACGCCGGTTTCCGACTGGAGCGACACCGGCCACACTGCGCCGGGCTCCAGCCATTCCTTCATCGGCGTCTCGGCCAGATTGACGCCAATCCCGATAGAGAGATGATCGACACCGGATTTCACGCCCGCGCTTTCAAGGAGGATGCCCGCAAGCTTGCCGCCATTCAGCAGCACATCATTGGGCCATTTGAGCGCCAGACCGCTGGTGCGGCCGGTGACGGTCTCCACGGCGTCATAGAGTGCCAGTGCGGCGACAAAGCTGCGCAGCGCGATCTGGTCGGGTGTGCCCTCGGGGCGATAGACCAGCGTGCCTGCAAAGTTGCCCTTGGGATCGGTCCACGCGCGTCCGCGACGTCCGCGGCCTTTGGTCTGGCGCAGGGCGAGTATCCACTCCGGCCCGGGAAGGTCGGGCGCAAGGCGGGCGGCCTCGTCCAACGTGCTGTCGACTTCTGCCAGCACACGGCGCCCGTATCCGATCGGCCAATCTGTCATGCGCGCCCCTTTAGCACCCGGTGTGACAAAAGGCAAAAGGCCCGGTCGCGCCGGACCGGGCCTTTTGTGAAATTTTTGCCTGCAATCATCAGTTGACCAGCATGGCCGCCGCAGAGGCCGCGGCCCCCTCGACGCCAAAGGTGGTGACAACCCCGACCAGCATCAGCCCGGCCCCAACCGTAAAGAAGGCCAGCAGCACCGGCGAGCGGGAGGTTTCCACGTCATCGCCCTCCGCGCCGAAGTACATGAAGAACACGATGCGCAGGTAGTAGTAGGCCCCGATGACCGAAGCGATCACACCGGCAATGGCGAGCCATGCCATGTCCGCCTCGACCGCGGCGCGCAGCACGAAGAACTTGCCAAAGAAGCCCAGCATCGGCGGCACGCCCGCAAGCGAGAACAAGAGCACCAGCATGCCAAGCGCGCGGCCCGGTTCTCGTTTGGCGTATTGGTTCAACGCGGCAATGTCGGTGACAGGCTGGCCGTCCCGGTGCAGCATCATGATGAAGGCAAAGGTGCCGATATTCATCGCCACATAGATCGACATGTAGATCAGCAGCGCCTGCACACCCAGCGCAGTGCCCGCCGCCAGACCGATCAGCGCATAGCCCATATGGGCAATCGACGAATAGGCCATCAGACGTTTGAGATCGGTCTGGCCAATGGCCGCAACCGCGCCGAGGAACATCGACAGCACCGACAACAGCGCGATGACCTGGCTCCAGTCCTCGATCGCGTAGCCAAAGGCATCATGCAGCACGCGGGCAAAGAGACCCATCGCGGCCACTTTGGGTGCGGAGGCAAAGAAGGCGGTGACCGGGGTCGGCGCGCCCTCGTAGACGTCCGGCGTCCACATGTGGAACGGCACCGCAGAGACCTTGAACGCCATGCCGGAGATCAGGAACACGATCCCGAACAACAGGCCGATGGAGACCTCGCCGTGCTGGGCGACCTCGATGATGCCGGCAAATTTGGTGGTGCCCGCAAAGCCATAGACCAGCGACGCGCCATAGAGCAGCAGACCGGAGGACAGCGCACCAAGCACGAAATACTTGAGGCCCGCCTCGGTGGATTTGATGCTGTCGCGGCGCAGGGCAGCGACCACATAGAGCGCCAGCGACTGCAGCTCCAGCCCCATATAAAGCGCCATCAGATCGCCTGCGGAGACCATCACCATCATGCCGATGACAGAGAGCGCGATCAGGATCGGGTATTCAAACCGCAGCATGCCGCGTTTCGACATATAGTCCTGCCCCATCACCATCACGGCGGCGGCAGAGAACAGGATCGCCACTTTGGCAAAGCGCGCGAAGGCGTCGTTGACGATCATGCCGCCAAAGGCCTCGGTCGAGCCGGAGCCGGAGGTTCCGATCCAGATGCCCAGCACCACCATCAGCGCGGCGGTCACCCACACGAGCATCGGCGCCAGCTTGTCCTTGACGGTGTAGACAGCTCCGAGCAGCGCCGCCATCGCAAAGACGGCGAGGATGATCTCGGGCAGGATCACGGAGAGATCAGCTTGCATCTCATCAGCTCCTTAGTGGGAATTGGTGGCGGCGACATCGACCTCGGCGGCATCCCAGAGGGGCCCCGCGTCGGCAACGGCCGTGTTGACGGATTGCACCAGCGCTTCGGTCGAGGGACCGATCACATCAGTGACGACGGACGGGTAGATACCAAGCAGCAGCGTCATCGCGATGAGCGGCGCAAAGATCCATTTTTCGCGGGCGTTCATGTCCTGAATGGCCTTGAGGCTCTCCTTGATCAGATCGCCAAAGACCACCCGGCGATAGAGCCAGAGCGCATAGCAGGCCGAGAAGATCACGCCGGTGGTGGCGACAAAGGCAACCCAGGTGTTCTCCTGGAAGGTGCCGACCAGCGTCAGGAACTCCCCGATGAAACCAGAGGTGCCCGGCAGGCCGACGTTGCCCATGGTGAAGAACATGAACACCAGCGCATAGGCGGGCATGCGGATCACGAGACCGCCATAGGCGTCGATGTCGCGGGTATGCATGCGGTCATAGATGACGCCTACGCAGAGGAAGAGGGCGGCAGAGATGAAGCCGTGGCTGAGCATCTGGAAAATCGCCCCGTCCACACCCTGCTGGTTCGCCGCAAAGATGCCCATGGTGACAAACCCCATGTGGGCGACCGAGGAATAGGCGATCAGCTTTTTCATGTCCTCCTGCACCATCGCCACCAGCGAGGTGTAGACAATCGCGATCGCCGACATCCACAGGACGACATCTGTCATCACCTCCGCCCCGATCGGGAACATTGGCAGGGAAAAGCGCAGGAAGCCGTAGCCGCCCATCTTCAACAGGATCGCCGCCAGCACCACGGAGCCCGCCGTCGGGGCCTGAACGTGTGCGTCCGGCAGCCATGTGTGCACCGGCCACATCGGCATCTTCACCGCAAAGGAGGCAAAGAAGGCGAGGAACAGCAGCGTCTGCATGCCGCCCACCACGTGAACGCCCAGCACGTCAAAGCCCGCATAAGAGAACTCATGCGCCAGCAGCCGGACCATATCGGTGGTGCCCGCATCGAAATACATCGCAACCATCGCCACCAGCATCAGCACCGAGCCAAAGAAGGTGTAGAGGAAGAACTTGAACGAGGCGTAGATCCGGTCCTTGCCGCCCCAGATGCCGATGATCAGGAACATCGGAATAAGGCCGGCTTCGAAGAACAGGTAGAAGAGCACCATGTCCAGCGCCATGAACACGCCGAGCATCAGCGTCTCCAGCACCAGGAAGGCGATCATGTATTCCTTGACCCGGGTGGTGACGGACCAGCTGGCCAGAATGGTCAGCGGCATCACAAAGGTCGTCAGCAGCACGAACAGCACCGAGATGCCATCTACGCCCATCTTGTACTGCAGGCCAAAGATCCAGGCGCGCTCCTCGACGAACTGAAAGCCGGGATTGGCCGGGTCAAAGCCCGCATAGATGAACAGGCTCACCACAAAAGTGATGGTGGTGGCAAAGAGCGCCAGGATCTTTGCATTGCGTCGTGCGGCTTCGTCGTCACCGCGCATCAGCAGCGCCATGAACGCTGCCGCCAGCGCAGGAATGAAGGTTACGATGGAAAGGAGATTGTGATCCATCAGTGCGATCCTCCGCCGATCGACATCCAGGTGACAAGGGCTGCGATCCCCAGCACCATCCAGAAGGCGTAAGTGAAGATGTAACCGGACTGGGCCCGGCCAGCGAGACGGGTGAAGAAGGGCACGATGCCCATCGCCACACCGTTGAGGAACCCGTCAATGGTCTTGCCGTCGCCCTTCTTCCAGAAGAAGCGGCCAAGCGCCAGCGCCGGTTTGACAAAGACGACGTTATAAAGCTCGTCAAAGTACCACTTGTTCTTGAGGAACAGGTAGAGCGGCCGCTGCTGCTGCGCGAGGCGTTTGGGCAGCTCCGGTTTTACGATGTAGAACAGGACCGCCAGACCAAAGCCCAGGAGCATGGCAATGAAGGGCGAGACCTTCACGAGCCAATGGGTTGCATGGGCGTCATCCAGAACATGGTTGTCCGGTGCCATATACAGCGCGCCCTCACCCGGTTTGCCAACAAAGGCATAGTGATGTTCGCCCTCGGCGCCATGGGTGGAATCCGTCCCGTGATCCGCCGAACCGTGGTCCTCCTCTGCGGCATGCGTGTCACTTGCGTGGTCATCGCCGTGGGAGGCGGCATCGCCGTGCGCAGCTGCCTCGGCCACAGGGATGCCGTAGAATTTGCCCACCTTGTCGGCGTGACCAAAGAAGGAGTTGTACCAGAGCATACCGGCAAACACCGCCCCCAGCGCCAGAACACCCAGCGGGATCAGCATGACCATCGGGCTTTCATGCGCGTGATCATGGGTATGCTTGTCGCCGCGCGGCTTGCCGTAGAAGGTCAGGAAGATCAGGCGCCAGCTGTAGAAGGACGTCATCGCCGCCGCGATCACCAGCATCCAGAAGCCATACATGGAGCCGCCCGCATAGGCGCTTTCGATGATGGCATCCTTGGACAGGAAGCCCGCAAAACCGATGTGGGTGAGCGGAATGCCAACGCCAGTGATGGCCAGCGTGCCGATCATCATCGCCCAGAAGGTATAGGGGATCTTTTTGCGCAGGCCGCCGTAGTTCATCATGTCCTGCTCGTGGTGCATCGCGTGAATGACGGAGCCAGCCCCAAGGAACAGCATCGCCTTAAAGAACGCGTGGGTGAACAGGTGGAACATCGCCGCCGAGTACATGCCGACGCCTGCGGCCACGAACATGTAGCCCAGCTGCGAGCAGGTCGAATAGGCGATCACGCGCTTGATGTCGGTCTGAACCAGACCCACGGTCGCGGCAAAGAACGCGGTGGTGGCACCCAGCACGGTGATAAAGGTCGTCGCTTCGGGCGCAACCTCCATCAAGGGCGACATGCGGCACACGAGGAACACACCCGCCGTCACCATGGTTGCGGCGTGAATGAGTGCCGACACCGGGGTCGGGCCTTCCATCGCGTCCGGCAGCCATGTGTGCAGGATCAGCTGCGCCGATTTCCCCATCGCGCCGACAAACAGCAGGAAGGCAATCAGGTTGGCCGCGTTCCAGTCGGTCCAGAGGAACGACACGGTGGTTTCCGCCAGATCCGGCGTCTCGGCAAAGATGGTGCCAAGGTTGACGCTGTCCGTCAGGAAAAACAGCGCAAAGATCCCGAGCGAAAAGCCAAAGTCGCCCACACGGTTGACGATAAAGGCTTTCATCGCCGCTGCCCCGGCAGAGGGCTTGCGGTAGTAAAACCCGATCAACAGGTAAGAGGCAACGCCCACGCCTTCCCAGCCGAAGAACATCTGCACCAGGTTGTCGGAGGTCACCAGCATCAACATGGCGAAGGTGAAGAACGACAGATAGGCAAAGAAGCGCGGCTTGTAGCTCTCGCCCTCTTTGTACTGCGGATCGTGATCCATGTAGCCGAAGGAATAAAGATGCACGAGCGCCGACACGGTGGAGATCACGATCAGCATGATCGCGGTCAGCCGGTCCAGTCGGATCGACCAGGAGGTCGACAGGCTGCCGCTCTCGATCCAGCGGAAAATCTCGATGATGCGGGTTTCGCCGTCAAAGGACAGGAATGTGATCCACGACAACAGCGCCGTGAGGAACAACAGGCCGGTAGCGGTCCACATGGCGGCTTTTTCGCCGATGATCTTATGGCCAAAGCCGCAGATCACCGCCCCCACCAGCGGGGCAAAGAGGAGGGTTGTTTCCATTATTCTTCCACCTTTTGTCTCGACTGAGGCGTCCTCGGGTCTTCTTGAAAGGCCAAAGACTGAGTTGCCTCATCGCACAGACATGTATCGGGATTCCAGGCTATCCGCTCGATAAAACCTGGCTGTTCTCGCAGGTAACGCTCAACCGCATCGAGAGTAAAACGGCGTTTGGAGGTCGCCATCTTGTAAAACTCTCGCAGCAAGTAGGGCGAGTTTTCTGCAATTAATGCTTGGTTTGACTGGCAATGAAGCAAAATTACGCGTTCTGCCTCGTCAGAATTTGGAGCGACCAAATCAGCCCGCATAACGGAACCGTAGTTCGTGACCCAGCGATAGCCTGTGCCGTCCGGATCATCGCAACCGGCGTCGTACCCGGTTGCAACAGCCGAGGTCGCGCAAAGCACACCCGCTGAAGTCAATGTTGCTATGAAGGTCAATCCGCGCAACGAGCTCAGCCCTTCATCACGTTGATGTCTTCGACAGCGATGGTGCCGCGGTTCCGGAAGAAGCAGACGAGGATCGCAAGGCCAATCGCGGCCTCAGCGGCGGCGACGGTCAGCACGAACAGCGTGAACACCTGCCCCACCAGATCGCCAAGGAACGACGAGAAGGCGACGAGGTTGATGTTCACGGCCAGCAGCATGAGTTCGATGCTCATCAAGAGGATGATCACGTTCTTGCGGTTCAGGAAGAGCCCGAAAATGCCGATAACGAACAGCGTCGCCGCGACGGTGAGATAATGTTCAAGTCCGATCATCGATCAAAGCCCCTGCCCCGGTTTGATGTCCTTGAGCTCCATTGCCTTGGCCGGGTCGCGATACATCTGGGCGAGCACGTCCTGACGCTTCACATCCTGGCGGTGGCGCAGGGTCAGAACGATGGCACCGATCATGGCCACCAGAAGGATCAGACCCGCAAGCTGGAACTGAAGGAAATATTGGTCGTAGATAATGAGGCCAAGCGCCTCGGTGTTGTGCCGATCAACAGGGATCGGCTGGCTCAGGTTCTGCGCCACGTCATGCGCACTCTCCCACGAACCATAGGCGATCACAAATTGCATCAGGATCACCAGCCCGATCAGCAGCGCCAGCGGCATGTAGCGGGCCATTTCGGCCTTGAGCTCGGCAAAGTCCACGTCGAGCATCATCACCACAAAGAGGAACAGCACCGCGACCGCGCCCACGTAGACGATCACCAGCAGCATGGCGACAAATTCCGCCCCCAGCAGCACAAACAGCCCGGCCGAGGAAATAAACGCCAGGATCAGCCACAGCACCGAATGCACCGGCTGACGGCTGATCACAGTGAACAGCCCGCCGGTGATGGCGCTGATGGCGAAGAGGTAAAAGGCAAACACGCTCATGTCTCATCGTCCCCTTTGTCGTCCATGACCTCCTGCGCCAAATCCATTGCGCGGGTCATGGCCGGAATGCCGGCAAAGACCGACATCTGTCCGATCGTTTCAACGATCTCTTGTTTCTTCGCGCCCGCCGCAAGAGCGTGGCGCACGGTCTGACGCACGGCCGTATCGGCCTGCGCGCCCTGCATGGTCAACCCCGCCAGCGTCAGCAGCAGCCGGGTTTTGGCATCAAGCCCGTCCTTGTTGACGGTGTTGCCGAACATCATCTCCATGACCTCTTTGGGCATGGTGGGCCAGAGCGCCTCAAACCCTTTGGGAGAGAAACTCTCAAGCGCAGGATTGAGGGCCTTGGCCATCTCCTGCGCCTGGGCCATCATGGCCTCGAAAGGGTTTTTTGGCGTCTCACTCATCTGTACGGCGCGTCCAGCTCAAGGTTGCGGGCAATCTCGGCTTCCCAGCGCTCGCCATTGGCCAGAAGCTTGTCCTTGTCGTAGAACAGCTCCTCGCGGGTCTCGGTGGCGAATTCAAAATTCGGCCCCTCGACAATGGCGTCCACCGGGCAGGCTTCCTGACAGAAACCGCAGTAGATGCATTTGGTCATGTCGATGTCGTAGCGCGTGGTGCGGCGGCTGCCGTCCTCGCGCGGTTCGGCATCAATGGTGATGGCCTGCGCCGGGCAGATCGCCTCGCAGAGTTTGCAGGCAATGCAGCGTTCCTCGCCGTTGGGGTAGCGACGCAGCGCGTGCTCGCCGCGAAAACGCGGGCTGAGCGGGCCTTTTTCATGCGGGTAGTTCAGGGTCGCCTTGGGGGCGAAGAAATACTTCAGCCCCAGTTTGAACCCCTGCCACACGTCTTGCAGCAGGAAGTATTTGGCGGCGCGGGTGTAATCGATCTGGGTCATATCAGCCTCCTGTGCTCCAGCGGGCGAACGCCCCCCAGAACCAATCGAAACGTGCGGCAAAGGCCACGAAGACCACCCAGACCAGGCTGAACGGCAGGAAGACTTTCCAGCCCAGACGCATCAGCTGGTCGTAGCGGTAACGCGGGGTGATGGCTTTGACCATGGCGAAGAGGAAGAAGAAGAACGCCATCTTTGCGATCATCCACAGCGGGCTGTCCGGCAGGAACGGCACCGGCGACAGCCAGCCACCAAAGAACAACAGCGAGGTGAGCGCGCACATCAGGAAGATGGCGATATATTCACCGGCCATGAACAACAGGAACGGCGTCGAGGAGTATTCCACCTGATAGCCCGCCACCAGTTCCGATTCCGCTTCGGGAAGGTCGAACGGTGGGCGGTTGGTTTCCGCAAGGCAGGAAATGAAGAACAGGAACACCATCGGGAAATGCGGCAGCCAGTACCAGTTGAACAGGCCAGCATTGCCGTCCTGTGCCCGCACGATGTCGCCAAAGTTCATGGAGCCCGTCGACAGGATCACACCAATGATGATGAGGCCGATGGAGACCTCGTAGGAGATCATCTGCGCCGCAGAGCGCAAGGAGCCAAGGAACGGGTATTTGGAGTTCGACGCCCAGCCGCCCATGATGACGCCGTAGACCTCAAGCGAGGAGACCGCGAACACATAGAGGATGGCGACATTGATGTCCGATAGCACCCATGTGTCGTTGAACGGGATCACAGCCCAGGCGATCATCGCCAACACAAAGGAGGTGAGCGGCGCCATGATAAACACGGTCCGGTCAGAGCCGGCCGGGATGACCACCTCCTTGACCACGTATTTCAGCGCATCCGCGACGGTCTGCAACAGGCCATAGACGCCCACCACGTTGGGACCGCGCCGCATCTGGACAGCCGCCCAGATTTTGCGGTCGCCGTAGACAAGGAACAGAAGCGAGATCATCACAAAGGCGACAACCGCCAGGGTCTGCGCCAGGATGATGACAGCAATGCCGCCTGGGGTGTTAAAGAATTCAGCCATGGGTCCTCACACCGTAGGTATTCCGTTTGCCTTGCAGTCCTGCACCACGACTTCGGCGTCGAGGGTGCGCAAACCGCGCGGTAAGGCTGGCGAGATGGTGTAGACCGCATCGGCCTTCCAAATACCAGCCTCTTGTTTCGTTTTTGTGCGCACATGACGCGCAAAGCCGTATCCCCGGATCAGCGCATATTGTGCTGCCGCGCAATCGGCATAGTCGTTCAGATCCTCAAGCGCCCCGACCCGATCCATGGTGACATGGAATTGCACCAGATCCCCATCGAGGAGGCTGGTGTCCACGCCCAGATAATCGGGCGCGGCGCGGCTCACCTCATCGCCCGACACATCCGTGCAGGCCATGAGGGCAAGCCCCGCGAGCGATATGAGCGCCGCCCGGATCACTCTGCCGCAATCGCCGTGTCGCGCCGCGCCTTGGCCTGGGCGGAGAGCTCCGCCATCAGCTGCGATGCGCGCGCAATCGGGTTGGTCAGGTAGAAGTCTTTGATCGCAGGCAGGAAATCCGCCTTGCCGAGTTTTTCAACCGGCAGCGCCTCGCCCTCATTGGCAACAACGCGATCCACCTTGGCCAGATGCGGGACGTCCTTGATCAGCGCCTTGCGCAGTTGCGCGAGGCTGTCATAGGGCAGTTTGGCGTCCAGCTCTGCGGAAAGCGCCCGCAGGATGGCCCAGTTTTCCTTGGCCTCGCCCGGAGCAAAACCCGCGCGCATGGCAAGCTGCGGACGGCCTTCGGTGTTCACGAACAGGCCGTTTTCCTCGGTATAGGCCGCACCGGGCAGGATCACGTCGGCGCGATGCGCGCCACGGTCGCCGTGGCTGCCCTGATAGATCACAAATGCACCTGCATCGATTTCGACCTCATCGGCCCCGAGGTTATAGATCACCTCGGCCCCGTCGATGGCGGCGGCCATGCCCCCTTCGGTGACGGCCCCGATGTCCATGGCGCCCACACGTGCGGCGGCGCTGTGCAGGACCAGCAGCTTACCCAGAGATTGCGCCTTGGCCAGCACCGCGAGACCATCGGCTTCGCGCAGAGCACCCTGCCCCACGATGACGATCGCATCTTCCGGTGCTGTCAGCCCGTCAAGCGCGGCGCGATCCGTTCCCACATGATCGTGATCATAGGTCAGATCTGCGGCCGGGCCGACCAGTTTCACATTGGCCCCCTTGAGCCACGCCTTGCGGATGCGGGCGTTCAGGACCGGCGCCTCGTCGCGCGGGTTGGTGCCAATCAGGATGATGTCCTTGGCGGTGTCGATATCCTCGATGGTGGCGGTGCCGACATAGCCCGCGCGGTTGCCGATGGGCAGACGCGCATTATCGGTGCGGCATTCGACCTTACCCTCAAGGCTCTCGATCAGGTTCTTCAGCGCATAGGCCGCCTCGACCGGGACCAGATCACCGATCAGACCTGCGACTTTCTTGCCCTTCATCGCGGTGGCGACAGCCTCTAGCGCCTCGGGCCATGTGGCGGGCTTCAGCTTGCCGTCGACGCGCACATAGGGGCGGTCCAGACGTTGGCGGCGCAGGCCGTCCCAGACAAAACGGGTCTTGTCGGAGATCCATTCTTCGTTCACGCCATCATGGTTGCGCGGCAAAATGCGCATCACTTCGCGCCCCTTGGTGTCCACGCGGATGTTCGATCCCAGCGCGTCCATCACGTCGATGGTCTCGGTCTTGGTGAGTTCCCACGGACGCGCGGTAAACGCATAGGGTTTCGAGGTCAGCGCGCCGACTGGGCACAGGTCAATGATGTTGCCCTGAAGGTTCGAATCCAGCGTCTCGTTCAGATAGGAGGTGATCTCCGCATCCTCGCCGCGACCGGTCTGGCCCATCTGGGAAATGCCTGCGACCTCGGTGGTGAAGCGCACGCAGCGGGTGCAGGAAATGCAGCGGGTCATTGCGGTGCCCACAAGCGGGCCGAGGTTCAGATCGTCCACGGCGCGCTTGGGCTCGCGGAAGCGCGAGAAATCAACGCCGTAGGCCATCGCCTGATCCTGCAGGTCGCATTCGCCGCCCTGATCGCAGATCGGGCAATCGAGCGGGTGGTTGATCAGGAGGAACTCCATCACCCCTTCGCGCGCCTTTTTCACCATCGGTGAATTGGTCTTAACCTGCGGCGCCTGGCCCTCGGGACCGGGACGCAGATCGCGCACCTGCATCGCGCAGGAGGCAGCAGGCTTGGGCGGGCCGCCGACGACCTCCACAAGGCACATACGACAGTTGCCCGCAATCGAGAGACGCTCGTGGTAGCAGAAGCGCGGGATCTCGATCCCGGCCTGCTCGCAGGCCTGGATCAGGGTCATCGCCCCGTCGACTTCGATCTCGGTTCCGTCAATGTTGATCTTGCGGAGGTCAGACATGGTCTATTTCGCCCTCAGTAACACGCCGATCGCGCTGTTTTTCTCGATTTCCGCCAGCCCGTAGGCGCAGAATGTTTCTGGCTGGTCCAGGTTGACCCCTTCCTGCCGCAGCAGGCGCTCGCCCTTGGCGCGCATCCGGGATTTTTCCTGGTCCGACTTGATGTAGGACTTGATTTCCGCGTCGCTGTAGCCAAGCGCATTGGCGCGGCTGCGGATCTGATAGAGCTGGTTGAGCCCTTTAAGCGTGCGCGGCGCAAGGCGATCACATTGATCGGCCACTTCGCTGGCCACGGCGACGGCAAACAGCGGATCCTCGATTTCCTGCACATCGCGCAATGACGGCCGGGCCTCGCCCGCGCTGGCACCAAAGGCCAGAAGCAAGGCCGCCAGAGCCGCCAGAGAGGTAGCCATCACGGCGGTGCGTGCCGGGGAAATGGTAATTGATTCAGACATGTCAGACTCCTTTGTGGTTCTGACAGAACCACAGGAGTGAGACGCGCTGTTATTCAATAACGCCCCGCCGAACCGGCCATGATATGCCGATCTGTGCATCAAGACTCGCAGCTTCCCGTGTAGATCGCATCGCTCTTGTCGAGCTGGATCTTGTAGTTGCCCTCAGTGTCCAGCGCGATGTTGGTCCAATCAAACCGCGAGGTGCCGTAGTTTTCGATACAGTAGCGTTTCGCCTCGTGATCGGCAGCCGCCAGCGCACCACGCTGGGATCGCAGCGCATCACGCACCTCGACGCGGAAATTCGCGAGGGTCTCTTTTTTGTTGATCGCTTTGACGCTTGTGCGGAACGCGATGCCGTCGAACCGCATGCGCTTGTCCTCGCGGGTTTTGCCGCCACAGGCCGCAAGCCCGACCGAGGCCGCCAATATCAGCGTTAAAGTAAAACGTGAGGTCATTATCATCTCTTCAGGTTATTCCGCTGCCATCACGCCGACGCGACCCGTTTTCTGAGCCTTGATGCGGTCTTCGATTTCTTCGCGGAAGTTGCGAATGAGACCCTGAATGGGCCAAGCAGCTGCATCACCCAATGCACAGATGGTGTGGCCTTCAACTTGTTTTGTGACATCCCAGAGCATGTCAATTTCTTCGAGTTCTGCTTCGCCCCGGACCAGACGATCCATGACGCGCATCATCCAGCCGGTGCCCTCACGGCACGGGGTACACTGGCCGCAGCTCTCGTGTTTGTAGAATTTGGACAGCCGCCAGATCGCCTTAATGATGTCGGTCTGTTTGTCCATCACGATCACCGCCGCGGTGCCAAGGCCGGAGCCCAGCTCGCCGCGCAGGTAATCAAAATCCATGATCGCGTCGCGCATCTTCTCGCCGCGCACGCAAGGGACGGAAGAGCCGCCGGGGATCACCGCCAGAAGGTTGTCCCAGCCGCCACGAATGCCACCGCAATGTTTTTCGATGAGTTCCTCAAAGGAAATGCTCATCGCTTCCTCGACGACGCAGGGGTTGTTGACGTGACCGGAGATCGCAAAGAGCTTGGTGCCCGCGTTGTTCTGACGGCCAAAGCCCGCAAACCACTCCGCCCCGCGCCGCAGGATGGTCGGCACAACAGCGATGGATTCCACGTTGTTCACGGTAGTCGGGCAGCCATAAAGCCCCGCGCCTGCCGGGAACGGCGGCTTCATGCGCGGCATGCCTTTTTTGCCCTCAAGGCTCTCGATCAGGGCGGTTTCCTCGCCGCAGATGTAGGCCCCTGCCCCGTGGTGCAGGAAGACGTCGAAATCCCAGCCGGAGCCTGCGGCGTTTTTGCCCAACAGACCCTTGTCGTAGCATTCGTCAATCGCCGCCTGCAGCGCCTCGCGCTCGCGGATATATTCGCCGCGCAGATAGATGTAGCAGGTGTGCGCGTTCATCGCGAAGGAAGCGATCAGCGCGCCCTCGATCAGCGTGTGCGGATCGTGGCGCATGATTTCGCGGTCTTTACAGGTGCCAGGCTCGGACTCATCGGCGTTTATCACAAGATAGGCCGGACGTCCGTCGCTTTCCTTGGGCATGAAGGACCATTTGAGGCCGGTGGGGAAGCCCGCACCGCCGCGCCCGCGCAGACCGGAATCCTTCATGGTCTGGATGATCCAGTCGCGCCCTTTTTCAATGAGGCCCGCCGTACCGTCCCAATGGCCACGCTTTTGTGCGCCCGCCAACGTGCGTTCGTGCATCCCGTAAAGGTTGGTAAAGATCCGGTCCTGATCCTTCAGCATGTGTGCCTACCTTTGACTGTTCTGACGCATGCGCCAGAGTTGAATGATGTTGACGCCCGCATAGATCATCGCCGCCAGAGCGGCGAAATCGAACAGCAGCGCATAGCGGCCCGGCAGGCCGATCGCGGGACCGATCAGAAGCGACAGGACCAGCCAAGCCACCATCGTGCCGGCGATCACCAGCGAGATGTGCCGCCCCTTGGCTGCAATGGCCTTATCCTGTGCGTCCTTCGTCATCGGGTCCAGTCATCCTTGACCACAGCGCACGGCCCATGGCCGCGATCTGCGATTATGATTTGTCTTTGTAACGGCCGTCTGTCTTGGCCGATTTGGCAAACTCGGTCTCTTCACCGGCTGCCAGTTTCTTGGATTGGTCGATCCAGCCGTCCCGTTCGATGCGGCCTTTGAACTTCAGGCGCGCATCCACCCAGGCCACCTCGGCCTCGGTCCATTTGGCGATCTGGTCAAAGTGGAAAAAGCCCAGTTCATTCAGCGTCTGTTCAAGCTTCGGCCCCACCCCTTTGAGGAGTTTGAGGTCGTCCGCCCCGCCCTCGCGCGCCGCGGTCAGCGTCTCGGGCTCTTTTTCCTCGACCGCATCTGCCGCATCCGCCTTGGGCTCTGTCTTCGGCTCTGTCACCTTTGCGGCGGCGGCCTCGGGCTGTGCCGGGGTGGCGGCGTCGGATTTCTTGGCCGGAGGTTTGGAGGGCGCCTCTGCCTTGGCCGCTTCCGCCTGCTTGGCGGCGGGTTTCGGACGCTCCGGTGCTGCCGGAGTGGGCTCTGCCGCAGCACGCCCCGCAACCACGCCATCTTTGCCGACCCAAGGGGTCAGCAGCGGTACTTCATCGCCCTGAATGCGCTTCACACCATCGCCAAGCTCGGTCGCCAGCGCGGCAGACGCGTTATACTGCGGCTTGTCCGCCTCATAGTCCTTGAGCGAGGTGAGACCGGATTTTGGCTCTGCCGCGTAACGGCCATTTTGCGGACCGGGCACAACAGCTTTGCCCGCAGCCAGATCGTCGATCAGCTTGGTAAAGCTCGCGGCGGTCAGATCCTCGTAGTAATCCTTGCCGATCTGCGCCATCGGCGCATTGGTGCAGGACCCGAGGCATTCCACCTCTTCCCAGGAAAATTTGCCATCCGCCGACAGCGTATGCGGCTTTGCGGCGATCTTGTCCTTGCAGACCGCAATCAGATCCTCAGCGCCGCAGATCATGCAGGACGTGGTGCCGCAAACCTGAATATGCGCAACAGAACCTGTGGGTTGCAGCTGGAACATAAAGTAGAAGGAGGCCACCTCCAGCACGCGGATATAGGCCATACCGAGCATATCGGCGACATATTCGATCGCCGGTTTGGTGATCCAGCCTTCTTGTTCCTGCGCGCGCCACAGGATCGGGATCACCGCCGAGGCCTGACGGCCCTCGGGGTATTTGGTCATTTGCGCCTCTGCCCAGGCCTGGTTGGCCGGGGTGAAGGCAAAACTATCGGGTTGTTCGGAATGCAGACGACGGAGCATTAGCGGTCAATCTCTCCAAAAACGATGTCCATGGTGCCGATGATGGCCGCGACGTCGGCGAGCTGGTGGCCCTTGGCGACGTGATCCATCGCCTGCAAATGCAGGAAGCCCGGCGCGCGCAGCTTGGCGCGGTAGGGTTTGTTGGTGCCATCCGCCACCAGATAGACCCCGAATTCGCCCTTGGGCGCCTCGACCGCGGCGTAGACCTCGCCCTCGGGGACGTGGAAGCCTTCGGTATAGAGCTTGAAGTGGTGGATCAGGCTCTCCATCGAGGTTTTCATGTCGGTGCGCTTGGGCGGGCTGATCTTGCCGCGCGCCATCACGTCGCCGGTGGCCTCGCGCAGCTTGTGGATCGCCTGACGGATGATCGACAGCGACTGGCGCATCTCTTCCATCCGGACAAGGTAGCGGTCGTAGCAGTCGCCGTTCTTGCCCACCGGGATCTGAAAGTCGAACTCGTCGTAGCATTCATAGGGCTGCGCACGGCGCAGATCCCAGGCCAGACCGGAGCCCCGCACCATGACGCCGGAGAAGCCGTATTGCTGGATCTCTTCCTCGGTGACGACGCCGATGTCGCAGTTGCGCTGCTTGAAGATGCGGTTCTCGGTCAGAAGCCCGTCGATGTCGTCCATCACGGCGGGGAACTCGATCGCCCATTCCTCGATATCGTCGAGCAATTCATCCGGCAGGTCCTGATGCACACCACCGGGGCGTAAGTAGGCCGCGTGCAGACGTGCCCCACAGGCCCGCTCGTAGAAGATCATCAGCTTTTCGCGCTCTTCAAAGCCCCAGAGCGGCGGCGTCAGCGCGCCCACGTCCATCGCCTGCGTAGTGACGTTCAGCAGGTGATTGAGGATGCGGCCGATTTCCGAATAAAGCACCCGAATGAGCTGCGCGCGGCGCGGCACCTCAACCCCGGTGAGTTTCTCGATCGCCAGACACCATGCATGCTCCTGGTTCATCGGCGCCACATAATCGAGGCGGTCGAAATACGGCAGGTTCTGCAGGTAGGTGCGGCTCTCCATCAGCTTTTCTGTGCCACGGTGCAACAGGCCGATATGCGGATCGCAGCGTTCCACGATCTCGCCATCGAGTTCCAGCACCAGACGCAAAACGCCGTGGGCCGCCGGGTGTTGCGGGCCGAAGTTGATGTTGAAGTTACGGATCTTCTGCTCGCCCGTCTGGGCGTCGTCGAAACCTTTGGAGCCGTCCATCATTTCGCCCCCTCTTTCTCGTCACCGGGCAGGATGTAGTCGGCACCCTCCCATGGGCTCATGAAGTCAAACTGGCGATATTCCTGAACCAGCTTCACCGGCTCGTAGACTACGCGCTTTTGCGCCTCGTCATAGCGCACTTCGGTGTAGCCGGTGGTCGGGAAATCCTTGCGCAGCGGGTGGCCGCGAAAGCCGTAGTCCGTCAGCAGGCGGCGCAGGTCCGGGTGGCCCGTAAACAGGATGCCGAACATGTCAAAGACTTCGCGCTCGAACCAGTTGGCGGAGGGGTGCACATCCACGATGGAGGGCACCATGTCCTCTTCGCGCACCGCAACCCGCAGGCGGATGCGGTGGTTCTGGTACATCGACAGCAGGTGATACACCACGTCAAAGCGCTTGGTGCGCTCGGGGTAGTCCACGGCGGTGATGTCAACCAGGGTGGAGAACCGGCAGGCGCTGTCCACGCGCAGGAACTCCACAAGACCTGCGATATTGGCCGGTTTCACGTCGATATTCAGCTCGCCATGCGCGATGTCCCAGGACAACACGCAATCGGGGCGCTTGGCTTCGATCTGATGGCCAAGGTCTTGCAATGCTTCAATCATCTGTGTCTCCTGCCCTTAGCGCACAAGGGTGCCGGTGCGGCGGATCTTGCGCTGCAGTTGCATCAGCCCATAAAGCAGCGCCTCTGCGGTGGGCGGGCAGCCGGGCACGTAGATGTCGACCGGCACGATCCGGTCACAACCGCGCACAACGGAATAGCTGTAGTGATAATAGCCACCGCCATTGGCGCAGGACCCCATCGAGATCACATAGCGCGGCTCTGGCATCTGGTCGTAGACCTTGCGCAGTGCCGGGGCCATTTTGTTGGTGAGGGTGCCCGCAACGATCATCACATCCGATTGACGCGGGGAGGCACGCGGTGCGATCCCGAAGCGTTCGGCGTCATAGCGCGGCATGGATGTATGCATCATCTCCACCGCGCAGCAGGCCAGACCAAAGGTCATCCAGTGCAGCGATCCAGTGCGCGCCCAGTTGATGATGTCCTCGGCCGAGGTCAGCAGAAACCCCTTGTCCTGCAGTTCCGCATTGAGGGCCTGGGTGACCACTTCCTTGTCGACACCTGCGGTGTTCGCGCCAGCTGTCACTCCCATTCCAGAGCCCCTTTCTTCCATTCGTAGGCAAAGCCGATCGTCAGCACGCCCAGGAACACCATCATCGACCAGAAGCCGGTATCGCTGATGTCCTTAAAGCCGACGGCCCAGGGAAACAGGAAGGCAATCTCCAGATCGAAGATGATGAACAGGATCGAGACCAGATAAAAGCGCACGTCGAATTTCATGCGGGCGTCATCGAATGCGTTGAAACCGCACTCATAGGCGCTGACTTTTTCCGGGTCGGGATTGCGCACCGCAACAACAACGGCAGCAAGAATAAGCACGAGACCAAGGCCGATGGCGACGGCCAAAAACACCAGAATGGGCAGGTATTCCCGCAACATCTCTTCCACGAGTGGCTCCTTTCCGCGCACACGGCAAGATCTGCTCGTGCACCGTCAATTGGCGTGTTGACTTGGGCCGTTACTACTCCCGTCCCCCTACACCGTCAACCAAGGGGTAGTTAATGTGAAAAGCTTTCTCGACCAGACCGGCAGACACGCAACAACGCCTCAAAAACTGATGGTTTTTGTCGGAATTTAGCGCGCGACAAGATGGTGCGGACCGGCCCGGCCACAGCGGCGGGAAACCCCTTATTTGCTACGCCAGGCGGGGGCGCGTTTTTCAAAAAACGCGTTGATGCCGTCCACGGCCTCGGGGCTTTCCCAGCGGTCCACAAGGGCCGAAATGGTAAAATCAATCACGGATTTATCGATCTGCGGGCCTAGGGCGCGCGCCAGTGCCTTGGCGTCAGCGACCGCGCCCGGTGCACAATCCAGGTATGGCACCACTTCTGCCTCGACCGCGGCGTCGAGTGAGTCGGCTGGAACCACCCGGGCCAGAAGCCCCAGCTCCACCGCTTCCGACGCGTCAAAGAGCCGCGCCGACATGAACACGCGCCGCGCGCGCGCCTCGCCCATGCGGGCGATGACATAGGGGCCGATGGTGGCTGGGATCAGGCCAAGGCGGGTCTCGGTCAGCCCCATCCTGAGGCTGTCGACGCCGATCGCCACATCACAGACCGAGGCCATGCCCACGCCACCGCCAAACGCGTTGCCCTGTAGCCGCCCGATCAAGGGCTGCGGCAAGGTGTTCAGAAGGTTCAGCATGTCCGCCAGCATCCGCGCCTCGCGGGCGCGGGTCTCGGCATCCGCATCCATCTGCGCCTGCATCCACGCCAGATCGCCCCCGGCGCAGAAGCTCTTGCCCGCGCCGGTGAGGACCACCACACGCACGCTTCGATCCGCAGCCAGCGCGCGCGCTGCATCCTGCAATTCCTGCAGCATCTGCCCCGACATGGCGTTGTGCTTTTCGGGACGGTTGAGCGTCAGGGTCGCCACGCCGCGATCATCGCGCGTGAGCGTTAGCGTGTCATACATGGCCAAAGGGTCCTTATTGTGATGAAGTATCAGGCATCGGCGGCAATGGGGCGCAGGGCGCGCGCCATGGCGGCGGCCTCCTGCAGGACATCGCCATCCAGCCCAGTGTCATAGCCCAGCCGGGTCAGGTGGTCGTGCACGACCTCGGTGGCGACATTGCCCGCCGTACCCGGCGCATAGGGGCAGCCGCCAAGCCCGCCCACAGCGGCATCAAACACCCGCACGCCCAGCGCCAGCGAGGCGTCGATATTGTCCACCGCCCGGCCTGCGGTGTCGTGGTAATGCCCGGCAAGCCGCGTCACTGGCACGGCGTCTTTGACCGCAATCAGCATCTTGGCGATCTTGTCGGGCGTCGCCTTGCCGATGGTGTCGCCCAGCGAGATCTCATAGCAGCCCATCGAGAACAGCCGATCCGCGACCTCGGCCACTTTGTCGGGGGCGACAGCGCCATCATAGGGGCAGTCGGTCACGCAGGAGACATACCCCCGCACCGGCAGGTCGATATGGCGCGCGGCCTCCAGAATGGGTGCAAACCGGTCGATGCTCTCGGCAATCGAGGCATTGATATTGGCCTGCGAAAACCCCTCGGATGCGGAGGCAAAGATGGCGATTTCATCGGCGCGCGCGGCCAGCGCGTCCTCATAGCCCCGCATATTCGGGGTGAGCGCCGCATAGCGCACGCCTTTGGCCTTGGTGATCCCGGCCAGCACCTCGGCGCTACCGGCCATCTGCGGCACCCATTTCGGAGACACGAAGCTTGCCACCTCGATCCGGGAAAAGCCTGCGCGGCTGAGGCAATCCACCAGCGCCACCTTGTCGGCGACGGGGATGTCGCGCTTTTCATTCTGCAGCCCGTCGCGTGGGCCCACCTCAAAGATCTCGACGCGGTCTTTCATGGGTTTTGCTCCTCCCGGTTCATGGGCGCGGCTCAGGCGTCTTCCTCCAGCCAGACCAGCGCCGCTCCAGCCTCCACCTGATCGCCGGCTTGCGCAAGAACTTCTGCAACCACACCGTCCCGGGCGGCCAGCAAAGAGTGCTCCATTTTCATGGCCTCTAGGATGGCGAGCCGGTCGCCTTCCTTGACGGTGGCACCCGCCTCGGCAAAGACCGCCTTGACCAGGCCGGGCATCGGGGCCTCGATCAGGTTGCCATCCCCGGCAGCCCCTGCGGCGCGCTCCAGCGAGTCGATCACCGTAAAGCTCAGCCCGTAGTGATCAAACACCGTGATCGTGTCGCCGCAGATCGACAGGGGCGGCAGGGGCATGCTGCCAATCACCCAGCCCGAGGCCATGCGGTTCACGGCGATATGTTCGCCCTCGATCGTCCAGTCCTGACGGTCGGGGCCGTTGACCTCGACGGTGGCCTCAAACCGCTCGCCCTGCCACTCCAGCGTGACGGAGCGGTGCAGGTCGGCCCATAGCGTAAAGCCCATGTCGGGGCGCGCTTCGATCAGATCGAGCGCGGCCATCGCAGCGGCAGCCTTATGCTCGGGCGTGGCGACTGGTGCTGCCGCGAGTGTGTCGAGATCCCGCGCGATCAGCCCCGTGTCCACGTCGCCCGCTGCAAAGCCCGCGTGACGGGTCAGTGCGCCGAGGAAGGCAAGGTTGGTCACGGTTCCGGCAACCTCGGTACGGGCCAACGCGTCATCCAGCTGGCGCAGCGCGGCGGCGCGGGAGGGGCCGTGCACGATCACCTTGGAGATCATCGGATCATACCACGGGCTGATGGTGTCCCCTGCCCTCACCCCGCTGTCGGCGCGCACACCTTCGGGAAAGGCCAGATGCGAGAGCGTGCCGGTGGCGGGCAAAAAGCCCTTGGGCACATCCTCGGCATAAAGCCGCGCCTCAAAGGCGTGGCCGCTGATGGTGAGATCCTCCTGCCGCATGGGCAGCCCTTCGCCGGAGGCGACGCGCAACTGCCATTCCACCAGATCAACGCCAGTGATGAGTTCCGTGACCGGATGCTCCACCTGCAAACGGGTGTTCATCTCCATGAACCAGAACCCGTCCGCACGCAGCCCGTCCGAGCCATCGACGATGAACTCCACCGTGCCCGCGCCCGCATAGCCGATCGCCTCGGCCGCGCGCACGGCGGCCTGCCCCATAGCGGCGCGCATCTCTTCGGTCATGCCGGGGGCCGGGGCTTCTTCGATCACCTTCTGGTGGCGGCGTTGCAGCGAACAGTCCCGTTCAAACAGATGCACCGCCGATGTGCCGTCGCCAAAGACCTGCACCTCGATATGGCGTGGTTTCTGGATGTATTTTTCAATCAGCACCGCCGGGTTGCCAAAGGATGTGGTGGCTTCACCCTGCGCCGAAGCCAAAGCATCGTTGAAGTCCTTGGGGTCCTCGACCAGCCGCATGCCCTTGCCACCGCCGCCTGCGACCGCCTTGATCAGGACCGGATAGCCGATGCTCTCGGCCTGTTCGGCAAGGAAGCCGGCGTCCTGAGTGTCGCCGTGATAGCCGGGAACAACGGGCACGCCTGCCTCTTCCATCAGAGCCTTGGCGGCGTCCTTGAGACCCATCTTGCGGATCGCGCTGGCAGAGGGACCGATGAAGGCGAGACCTGCGGCCTCGACCTTTTCCACGAAATCGGGGTTTTCCGACAGAAACCCATAGCCCGGATGTATGCCTTGCGCACCGGTGGCCTTGGCGGCGGCGAGGATCTCGTCCTGCAGCAGGTAGCTATCCGCCGGGGCAGGTCCATGACCGATATGGACCGCCTCATCCGCAAGAGCCACATGTTTGGCGTCTCGGTCGGCATCAGAATAGACGGCGACGGTGCGTACACCCAGACGACGGGCGGTTTCCATCACCCGGCATGCAATTTCGCCACGGTTGGCAATCAGGATCTTGTTGAACATCTTGCGGTGCTCCTGTGTCGGGTGGGTGCATACGGGGGCGCTGCCCCCGGCCCCCCGAGGTATTTACGAAAAGATGAAACTACATGCGGAACACGCCAAAGCGTGTGTCCTCGATGGGGGCGTTGAGGGCGGCGCTGAGCGACAGTGACAGCACATCGCGGCTTTTGCGCGGGTCGATAATACCGTCATCCCAAAGCCGCGCCGAGGCGTAGAGCGGGTGGCTTTGTTCGGCGAACATGTCGATGGTGGGCTGCTTGAACTGTGCCTCTTCTTCAGCGGACCATGTGCCGCCCTGACGCTCGATCGCATCGCGTTTGACCGTGGCCAGAACGCCCGCCGCCTGCTCGCCGCCCATCACGGAGATGCGCGAATTGGGCCATGTCCAGAGGAACCGCGGCGAATAGGCCCGCCCTGCCATGCCGTAGTTGCCCGCTCCAAAGGAGCCGCCGACCAGCATGGTGATCTTGGGCACATTGGTGGAGGCCACCGCCGTCACCATCTTGGCCCCATGGCGGGCGATGCCTTCGTTCTCATACTTCCGCCCCACCATGAAGCCGGTGATGTTTTGCAGGAAAACCAGCGGGATCTTGCGCTGGCTGCACAGCTCTACGAAATGCGCACCCTTCTGGGCGGCTTCCGAGAACAGCACGCCATTGTTGGCGATGATGCCGATGGGGCAGCCCTTGAGGTGGGCAAAGCCGGTGACCAGCGTTTCGCCAAAGCGGGGTTTGAACTCATCAAAGCGCGAACCATCAACGAGACGCGCGATCACCTCGCGGATGTCATAGGGCGTGCGCAGATCGCCCGGCACCACGCCGAGGATTTCCTCCGGGTCATAGGCGGGCTCTTCCGGGCTCTGCCAGTTCACGCCTTGGGGTTTGGTGCGATTGAGATGGCTGACCGCGCGCCGTGCCAAAGCCAGCGCATGGGCGTCATCCTCAGCGAGGTAATCCGCCACGCCCGAAAGCCGCGTGTGCACATCCCCGCCGCCCAGATCCTCGGCCGAGACGACCTCGCCCGTGGCGGCCTTCACCAGCGGCGGGCCAGCCAGGAAGATGGTGCCCTGTTCCTTGACGATGATGGTGACGTCGGACATTGCCGGCACATAAGCACCGCCTGCGGTGCATGACCCCATGACCACCGCGATCTGCGGAATGCCCTTGGCCGACATCCGCGCCTGATTGTAGAAGATGCGGCCAAAGTGGTCGCGGTCGGGAAACACCTCATCCTGCTGCGGCAGGTTGGCGCCGCCACTGTCCACCAGATAAACGCAGGGGAGGTTGTTTTCCTCGGCAATCTCCTGCGCGCGCAGGTGTTTTTTCACCGTCATCGGGAAATAGGTGCCGCCCTTCACAGTGGCGTCGTTGCAGACCACCATGACCTCCTGACCGTGGACACGCCCGATGCCTGCGATCACGCCTGCCGCCGGGGCTGCGCCATCATACATGCCATGGGCCGCCGTCGCGCCAACCTCAAGAAAGGGCGAGCCGGGATCAAGCAGGTTCGCCACCCGGCGGCGCGGCAGCATCTTGCCACGGCTTTCATGACGGGCACGGGATTTTTCGCCCCCGCCCAAGCGTGCAGCCTCGGCGGCCTCGCTGATCTCGGCCAAAGCGGAGAGATGCGCCTTGGTGTTTTGTTTGAAGCCCTCGGAGGAAGGCATTGCCTTGGATTGGAGTTTCATTTCGGTTCCTCTTCCAAAGGGAGACGACGTGAGAAAAATAGTACGGACGCGAAAGCGGCAAAAACCAGAAATGGGAAAGCCACGAAACGCAGCTTGGTCTGACCGTTTTGCGCCAGATACGACAATTCAGGAAAGGCGAAGTGGAGCGCGGCGCTTGTCACAAAAAGAGAAAGAAATACCAGTGGTATTGCGCACGATATAAACCGCCAAAGGTATGCTCGAAAACTCAGCGCGACCCGCCAATGTCGTCCACAACTTCGGCACTCGGCAATCTGCGGCCAGCCGCGCCCGCGCCCCGTGAGATGCGAAAGCGGCACCGCTCCGCCGCATGTTGGACAAGTATGACAAAACAGGCGAGACGCCCAAGCGACATGCTGGTCACTCAAACTGCGATTCCTTGCCCTCATCACTTCCCCTCCCCCGCAGCCCGCGCCTTGAGTTCCTTACGGATCACCTTGCCCGTGACCGTCATCGGCAAGGCCTCCAGAAAGGCGATCTCGCGGGGATAGGAATAGCTGGCAAGGCGCTCTTTGACGTAGTCTTGCAGCTCTTTTTCGCTCGGGGCGTGGTCCGGCTTCAGCACCACATAGGCCTTGACGATCTCAGTGCGCAGGGCGTCGGGCTTGCCGACCACACCGACGGTGGCAACGGCCGGGTGGGTCATCAGGCAATCTTCGATCTCGGAGGGGCCGATGCGGTAACCGGCAGAGGTGATCACGTCATCCTCACGCCCCACAAAGCGCAGATAGCCCTCTTCCCAGATGCCGCGATCCCCGGTCACCAGCCAGTCACCGTGAAACTTCTCGGCGGTAGCGTCGGGGCGGTTCCAGTATTCCAGCATCATCGACCCGGAACCACGGCGCACCGCCACATCGCCTTCCTCACGGGTGGGCTGGCCGTCTACGTCGATCACCTCGACCACATGCCCCGGCACCGGTTTGCCGATGCAGCCGGGGCGCACGGGGAAATCTGCGCCACAGGAGGACACCGTCATGTTGCATTCGGTCTGGCCGTAGAATTCATTGATGGTGACGCCCAGATGACGCTGGCCCCAAGCGAGCATCTCCGCGCCCAGGGGCTCTCCACCAGAGGCCACGGAACGCAAGGCCCGAAGCCCCTGCCCCGCCGCTTTCAGCATGCGCAGGGCGGTGGGGGGAAAGAAGACGTTGCGCACCTCGCCCAAGCGGATCACCTCGGCGCAGGTGTCCGACGTGAACTTATCCAATCGCGCGGCCACCACCGGTACGCCCAGCGCAAGCCCCGGCATGGCGACGTCAAAGAGCCCGCCGATCCACGCCCAATCCGCAGGCGTCCAGAGACAATCGCCGGGCTGGCCCAGATGGTCGTGACTGATCGACACGCCCGGCAGATGCCCTGTCAGCATCCGGTGCCCGTGCAAGGCTCCCTTGGGTTTGCCGGTGGTGCCGGAGGTATAGATAATGACCGCCGGGTCCTCGGATCCCGTGCCGGCAAAGGGCACCGGTTCGCCCTCGACACCAATCTCTGCGGCGATCAGCGGCGTGGCCAGATCGCCAAGCTGCGCCGCCCCCTCCCGGTCGGTCAGTACGAAGCGTGCGCCCGCATCCTCGACCCGGTTGGCAAGGGCGTCATGCTGGAACAGTTTGAACAGCGGCACCGAGATGGCGCCGATCTTCCAGATCGCCAGATGCGCCGCCGCACACCACGGCGACTGGGACAGGAGCACGCCAACCCGATCACCGGGGGCGACACGTTGCAGCAATGCGCGCGCCAGACCATCGACCATCACGGCCAGATCCCCATGGCTCACATCACGGCGGGTCCCGGAGGTGAGGTCGATGATCGCCAGCTTATCAGCCGCGTGATCCATCACCTGCGCGGCCATATTGAGCCGCTCCGGAATGTCCCAAGCGCCGGCCTCTGTCAGCCCCGGAATGATGCGTTTCTCGGTCATGTTTAACCCTGCACGTAGCGCATAGCTGATATGCGGTTTTTCCCAGTCTTTCCAAAGGGAAAGGCAGGGGCAATTTGATCTGGATCAGAGATGTCGCGCGCCGGACGTGGCACAGTCGCCGCGTACTGATTGAAGAAGGGATTACCCCCATGAAAACCCTGGTTTCCGCCCTCGCTTTGGGCGTTGCCGCGTCGAGCTTTGCCGCCCCTGTCATGGCCCAATCGCAGGGCGACTGGACCTTTGGTGTCGGGATCATCAACGTGAATCCCAAATCCGACAATGGCACCCTCGCCGGTGCTGCGGCCACGATTGACGACGACACCCAGCTGTCGCTCACGGCGGAGTATTTCATCCGCGACAACCTCGGCATCGAGTTGCTGGCGGCGTCGCCGTTCGAACATGACATCGCGCTTGGCGGCAGCAATGTCGGCTCCACCAAGCACCTGCCGCCGACCCTGTCGATGGTCTATCACATCCCCACCAACGGCAAGATCACGCCCTTTGTTGGGCTGGGTGTGAACTATACCACCTTCTTCTCCGAAGAGACCCCGCTGGGGCGTCTGGATCTGGACAACAGCTTTGGTCTCGCCGCGACCGTCGGCGCGGACTGGAAGATCTCCGAGCAGGGCGCGCTGCGTCTGAACGTGCGCTACATGGATATCGACGCCGACGCCAAGCTGAACGGCGCCTCCATCGGCACCGCCGAGATTGATCCGATCACTGTGGGTGTCTCTTACGTGCACCGCTTCTGATCCCTTCCAGATGCCGGGTGGGCGCGGCCCGCCCGGCGATTTTCGATCCAAGTGGCGTCGCCTGCCTGCGGCGCCTTTTTTCGTACCCGCTTCGGACCCGTCCGGCGCCGCGACCAACGCCGACTGGCTCCGTTCCATGTGCCGTCAGGCCTGCGGCGTGGCAGGTGGTGTCTGCCCCGGCACCACCAGGTCGATCAGCCCGCCCAACCAGTTGACCGTGTAGCGAAAACCCGCATCAGACACGGATTCCTCCGGGCGGCAGGTAATCACCAGCCAGGCCCAGATCCCCTCGGCCGGTCGCGCCGCGCAGTCGCTGATCCGCGCTATCCCGACCCCACCGGAGGCCGCGTGATCGGCAAGGTATTGTTGCGCGTAGCGCGTGATCACATCGGACTCGGTGATGCCTTGCCGCATGATGCCATAGCGAAACCCGATCCCGGCCAGCACCACCGCCAGCACCGCAATCGGGATCCAGTAGGCGATCCGCATCAGCTCATATACGACATCAGTTCGCGCCCGATCAGCATGCGCCGGATTTCCGATGTGCCCGCGCCGATCTCCATCAGCTTGGCATCGCGGAAGATCCGACCCACCGGGTTGTCGCTGAGATAGCCCGCCCCGCCAAAGGCCTGCACTGCCTGATGCGCCTGCGTCATCGCCACCTCGGAGGCATAGAGACAGCAGGCAGCCGCATCCTGACGGGTCACCGTACCCTTGTCGCAGGCCTTGGCGACCTCATAGACATAGGCGCGCGCGGTGTTCATCGCGGTGTACATATCCGCGATTTTGCCCTGCATCAGCTGGAAGTTTCCGATGGGTTGGCCGAACTGTTTGCGTTCGGCCATATAGGGCATCATCTCATCCATGCATGACGCCATGATCCCGGTGCCGATGCCCGCAAGCACCACGCGCTCGTAATCAAGACCGGACATCAGGACGCGCACGCCCTTGCCCTCCTCGCCCAGCACGTTTTCAAACGGCACCTCGACGTCTTCAAACACCAGCTCGGCGGTGTTAGACCCGCGCATGCCGAGCTTGTCGAAATGCTTGGAGGTGGAAAAGCCCTTGAATTCCTTCTCGATCAGGAAGGCGGTGATGCCTTTGGAGCCCGCCTCTGGATCAGTCTTGGCATAGACCACCAGCGTATCGGCGTCGGGGCCGTTGGTGATCCAGTATTTGTTGCCGTTCAGAACATAGCGGTCGTTGCGCTTTTCGGCGCGCAGCGACATCGACACCACGTCGGAGCCCGCGCCGGCCTCGGACATTGCCAGCGCGCCCACATGGTCGCCGGAAATCAGCCGCGGCAGGTATTTGGCTTTTTGCTCGGCGTTGCCGTTGAGCTTGATCTGGTTGACGCAGAGGTTGGAATGCGCGCCGTAGGACAGCGACACCGAGGCCGAGGCCCGCGCGATTTCCTCAACCGCGACGGTATGCGCCAGATAGGACATGCCCGCGCCGCCATATTCCTCATCCACGGTGATCCCCAAAAGGCCCAGCTCCCCCATCTCTTTCCAGAGGTCGGCGGGGAATTCATTGCTCTGGTCGATCTCCTGCGCCATTGGCTTGACGCGCTCTTGCGCCCAGCGATGCACCATGTCGCGCAGGGCGTTCACGTCCTCGCCTAGATCGAATGTCATGCTTGCGTTGAACATTTGCGCGTCTCCTCCCGAGCCAGTCGCATTCGAGTCACTCTGATTATCTGAACACTTGTTCATTTATTGGCAAATAGGATCCCATTCGTCAAGTCCAGTGATGCGCGCAGTCTCGGGGTGGCTCCCGCCCGTCCCCTCTGCATGAGACATGCATCCGGTCCAGTTGGGCCGGGCGCGCCCGCACCTCAGGTGCGGGCGCGCCCCACCGCGATTTGCACAGCAAAGCGCAAAACCTCACCTGCGTCGCGCTCCGTCAGGAGGGCGACACCGCTAAGGTCCTCGTTAATCAGGAATGTGGCAGTACTGCGTGTCAGCCGCCGGCCTGCCAGACGGCACTAACCTCGGCGCGGATGATGCGGGCAATCAGATCGCAATCCTCCAGGCTGAAGGTCAGCGGCACCCGCATGTCGATGATACCGGCAAGGATGCGGTCGCTCTCGGGCAGGCTTTGTGCCGGTGCGTAGCGCCAGCTGTCATAGCGCGACGTAAACGCCACCGGCTCCGCCCCGCCGAACCATTTCAGTTCGACCCCACGCGCCGCGCAACGAGACAGCACCGCCTGAACCGCCTCGGGGGACCAGTCCAGCAGCAGGAACTGGATCGAGGAGCCCACATAGGTCTCCGCCGCGGGCCGCTCGACCACCGTCAGACCAGGCGTGTCGCGCAAACCTGCCTCCAACCTGCGATAGCGGTCGTTCCAGCGCGCAACCTGAGTGTCGAGATCGCGCAGTTGCGGCCGCAGGATGGCGGCGCGCAGGTTGTCCATACGACCTGAAATATTCGGCGTCTCGTATTTGACGCGCTCAAACACCTCGGGCGCCGGCGCGGCCAAGTGGCGGGAATAGAGCATATAGGATCCCGACAGCACGATCGCGCGCGCAGCAACCTCCTCATCGTCCGTGATCAGCAGGCCACCCTCGCCGGAATTCACATGTTTGTAGGTCTGGCAGGAATAACAACCGATCCGCCCGTGCCGCCCCGACGGCACGCCGCTCCAGGCCGCTCCCATCGTGTGGGCGCAATCCTCGACCACCGTGACACCCGCGCGATCACAGATCTGCATCAGACGGTCCATGTCGCACAAATGGCCGCGCATATGGCTCAGCATCAGAACCTTGGCGGCGCCCAGTTTGGCCTCAAGGTCCGCAAGATCGATGGTCAGCGCCTCGGTCACGCCGACAAACACTGGCTCTGCCCCCACCGACGCAATGGCCCCCGGCACCGGTGCCAGCGTAAAGGCATTGGTCAACACCTTGTCCCCGTGCCCCACACCCAGCGCCCGCAGCGCTGTCGCCAGTGCATAGCCGCCGGAGGCCACCGCAAGGCAGTATTTGGCCCCCATCTGCGCGGCAAACTCCTGCTCCAGCAGCGCCACTTCACCCGCTTCGTCGCCTGCGAGGTTATATCGGTGAATGCGCCCATGCTGCATCACCTCCAGCGCCGCCGCGATGGCCGCATCCGGGAGGGGTTCCTGCTGGGTGAAATTGCCTGTGAAACGCTCTGTCATGGGCAAAGTCATGCGCCGCCGCAGGTGCAAGGTCAAGAGCGTCACCCCACCGGCCAGGCCCGGACATCAAGAGCCGCGCGCGGGCCCACGTCCGGAACAAGCTGGAATATGTCGCGGAGCGAACAGTGCGCCCCGCCCAGAGAGCGCAGGCTTGCTCCATGTCACAGAACACCTCCGCGCCTCTCGCCTGGGTTCAGAGCCTGACCCTCGATGCTATCCCGCCCGCGGTGCAGCGGCAGGTCAAATTGTCGCTGCTGGATACGCTCGGCATTGCGGTGGGCGGGCTGTCGATGCAGGCCAGCCATCTCTCACGCGATTTTGCCGCGACCGCGATGCCGGGCGCGCTGCCGATGCTGTTCGACGGCCGGCCTGTGTCGCTGCCGGGCTGGGCACTCGCCGCCGGCATGACCATCGATGCACTGGATGGGCACGATGGCTTCAACCCGGCCAAGGGTCATATCGCGGCACCGATGATGCCGGTGGCCCTGGCCTTTGCCCACGCACATGAGGCCGATGGCTCTGCGCTTCTGCGGGCGCTGGTGGCGGGCTATGAGTTTGGCGCCCGCGCCGCCATGGCCCAGCACGGAACAACCCCGGACTACCACACATCGGGCAGCTGGGGGGCGGTCACCGGCGCGCTTGTGGGGGCAGAGCTGGCAGGCCTGCCCCCGGCAACCACGCGCCACGCCCTCGGCATTGCCGAATATCACGGCCCGCGCAGCCAGATGATGCGCTGTATCGACCACCCCACGATGGTCAAGGATGGCGCCGGCTGGGGCGCCATGTGCGGCGCATCGGCGGTGATGCTGGCAGAGGCGGGGTTTACCGGCGCCCCGGCGCTCACGGTCGAAGAGGCCCCCGCCTACTGGGCTGATCTCGGCCAGCGCTGGTACGCGCTGGAGCAATATTACAAACCCTACCCGGTGTGCCGATGGGCGCAGGCCCCGATCGAAGCCGTGCTGCATCTGCGCCGCACCCATGGGCTGACACCGGATCAGGTCCAGCGGATCGAGGTCACCACCTTTCATGAAAGCCTGCGCCTCGCCACAGACGCCCCAACCTCCACGGAGGCGGCGCAATATTCGACCTCCTTTCCCTGCGCGGTGGCGCTGGTGCATGGGGATGTCCGTCCGGAGCATCTTGTCGGAGACGCCCTGCACCATCCGGAGGTCCTGCGCCTGTCGCGCGCCCTGATCATGCAGGAAAGCGACGCCGCCAATGCCGCCTTCCCGCTGCGCCGCTACGCCACTGTGGAGGTGTTGCTTCTGGATGGGACCCGCCTGCGCAGCCCCCGGATGGAGCCGCGCTGGGACCACACCGCCCCGCCGACAGCCGCCGAGCTTCACGCCAAATTCCACGCGCTGGCTGATCCCGTGCTGGGGCAGCGCAGCGCAACCGAGCTGGCACAGATCATCGACACGCTGGAACACGGCCCGCTGGAGCGCCTGTGGCAGATTCTGCTCTCCGCCCCGTGATCGCGGGCGTCGGGCACCCACGGGCCGCACTTCGGCTTTTCTTTCCCGCTGCAATGGTGCACCAAAGAAGCCGGGCGCGCGCAATGAGGCCGCCCCAGGACACAGGACGCAACAGCGACGAAAAGGGACATGCCCGATGGGTTCCGTTTTGACAGTTTTCAGCACCGCTCTGTTTGCCTTGGCCGGGACAGCCGCCTTGGCGCAGGATCTCTCCGGACTGGAGGCCGAACCGCAAGAGATCACCGGCCGCTTCCTGACCGCGACCGAGGTCAAGCCGGTGCTTCAGGCCACGCAGGCGAACTGGATCGCGGTGCGGGAGTTCGAGGGTCAGGATCTGGTCTATGTCACCCATCTGTGGGCCTGGCGCTGCGGGCTGGCGCGGATCGACGTGGCGATCAACGATGGCCCGTTCGAGGTCTGGCCGATGCCCGACTGTCACGCGGACGAAGGATCCCCCGGCGCGATCAAGAGCGGTGATGGCGACCCGTTCCGCAGCTTCGCCGGTGGTTCGGTGCAATCGGTCAAGGTGCGCCTGATCTATGACGATCTGACCACCGCAGACGCGAGCTTTACGCGCAAGGATGTGATGACGCCCTAGTCCGCCGCCGGGCGTCCGGATCAGGCCGCCGCATTGCGCCCGATCAGCCGGGTCACGACGGCGGGCAGATCGGCATAATCATCCAGCAGCGCCTCGGGGTTGAGCGCCGCCATGTCCGGCCCGGCCGGACCAAATGTCACCAGCACCGAGGGCACCCCTGCGTTCCTCGAGGTTTCCCGGTCCGTGTCGCTGTCCCCGATCAGCACGCACATCTCAGGTGCGCCCCCGGCCCGGCGCGCGGCCTCGAACAGCGGTTTGGGGTCCGGTTTGCGCACCGGCAAGGTGTCTGCCCCGACAAGGGAGGCAAAGGCATCGCGCACGCCAAGACGCTGCATCAGGTCCTCGGCAAGCGCCTCGGGTTTGTTGGTGCAGATGCCGACGCCGTAGCCCGCCGCTTTCAGCGCCTCCACCGCGTCCATGGCCCCGGGATACATCACCGTATGGGTGTCGATACCATCGCGGTAGGCCTCCAGCAGCACGGGGTAGTATTCTGCCACGGTGGCATCCTTGAACTGGCCCGCACGGGTCAGCCCCTCGGTCAGCATCCGCTTGCCACCACGCAGGGCAATCTTGGCGTCCTCGGGGTGGGTCAGCATGTCGCCCAGCCCCATAACCCCAAAGCAGTGATTGGCTGCCGCCAGCAAATCGACAGAGGTATCGGCCAGGGTGCCATCGAGATCAAAGATCACCGTCCGCATCAAAAACTCCTTTTTCGGCGCGATTTCGCCGTCACATATTGCAAGTCGCAACCGAAGTTTATGGTCCAGCACCTTGCACGCCCACTGTTAGCGGATAAAACGGGGGCAACAAGACCCCAAAGGGAAACACCCCATGAGCACCGCCCTCGTCATCCTCGCCGCAGGCAAAGGCACCAGGATGAATTCCGACCTGCCCAAGGTCCTGCATCCGATCGCCCAGGCCCCGATGCTGGAACATGCCATGCGCGCAGGGCGTGCGCTCGACCCGGATCGCACGGTTGTCGTGGCAGGTCATGAGGCTGACATGGTGCGCGCCGCCACCGACGAGATCGACCCGGATGCCACGGTGGTCCTGCAAGAAGAGCAACTTGGCACCGGTCATGCCGTCCTGCAGGCGCGTGCGGCGCTTGAGGGGTTTCAGGGCGATGTGGTGGTGCTTTACGGCGACACGCCGTTTGTGTCTGCAGACACGCTGGAGCGCATGATTGCCGCCCGCAGCCGCGCTGATCTGGTGATCCTTGGCTTTGAGGCGGCGGACCCCGCACGCTATGGCCGGTTGATCATGGACGGCGAAAGCCTTGAGAAGATTGTCGAGTTCAAGGACGCAAGCGAAGCCGAGCGCGCGATCACCTTTTGCAATTCGGGCCTGATGGCCTGCGATGCGGAGGTCATGTTCCGCCTGCTTGATAAGGTCGGCAACGACAATGCCTCTGGCGAATATTACCTGACCGATCTGGTGGAGCTGGCCCGTGCGGAGGGGCTTGCGGTGACGGCTGTGGCCTGCCCCGAGGACGAGACGCTCGGCATCAATTCTCGTGCCGATCTGGCCACTGCGGATGCGGTCTTTCAGGCCCGCGCACGGGCAAAGCTGTTGGACCTCGGCGTCACGCTGATGGCACCGGAGACGGTCTATCTGGCGTTTGACACCATCGTGGGGCGCGACAGCGTGATCGAACCCAATGTGGTCTTTGGTCCCGGCGTCACCGTCGAGAGCGGCGCGTTGATCCGGGCGTTTTCGCATCTCGAGGGTTGTCACGTGTCGCGTGGCGCCAAGGTCGGCCCCTACGCCCGCCTGCGCCCCGGTGCAGAGCTGGCCGAGGACACCCGTGTGGGCAACTTCGTCGAGATCAAAAACGCCGAAATCGCGGCGGGCGCCAAGGTCAACCACCTGAGCTACATCGGCGATGCCTCTGTGGGCGAAGCGACGAACATCGGTGCGGGCACCATCACCTGCAACTACGATGGCGTGATGAAGCACCGCACGGAGATCGGCGCGCGGGCCTTTATCGGCTCCAACACCTGTCTGGTGGCGCCGGTGAAGGTCGGCAATGAGGCAATGACCGCAACCGGCACCATTGTCACCAAGGACGTCGGTGACGGGGATCTTGCCATTGCACGCGCCCAGCAGACAAACAAACCCGGCCGCGCGCGCAAGCTGATGGACATGCTGCGCGCGAAAAAATCCCGCCAAAACAAAGGATAATCCCATGTGCGGCATTGTTGGAGTACTCGGCAACCACGAGGTTTCGCCCATTCTGGTCGAAGCGCTGAAACGGCTGGAGTACCGCGGCTATGACAGCGCCGGCATTGCCACGGTCTATGAAGGGCGGCTGGACCGTCGCCGCGCGGTGGGCAAGCTGGTCAACCTCTCGGATGCGCTGGTGCATGATCCGCTGCGTGGGAAATCCGGCATCGGCCATACTCGCTGGGCCACCCATGGCGCGCCGACCGTCTCCAACGCGCACCCGCATCAGGCAGGCTGCGTGGCGGTGGTTCACAACGGCATCATCGAGAATTTCAAGGACTTGCGCGACGAGCTTGCCGCTCACGGCATCCGCTTTGTCACTGAGACCGATACCGAGACCGTGGCGCTTTTGTGCGAGTTCTACATGCGTGACGGCACCTCTGCGACGGAGGCCGCGCGTAAGACCGTGGCGCGACTGGAGGGCGCTTTTGCGCTGGCCTTCCTGTTTGACGGTCAAGAGGATCTGATGGTCGCCGCGCGCAAGGGCTCGCCGCTGGCGGTGGGCCATGGTGAGGGCGAAATGTATGTGGGTTCAGACGCGATCGCGCTGGCCCCGCTGACGGATCAGATCACCTATCTCGAAGAGGGCGATTTTGCCGTCCTGACCCGCCAGAGCCTTGAGATCTGGGACGCCAAGGGCAACCTCGCCAACCGCGAGATGCGCCAGATCAAGCTGGAAAACGCCCGCGTCGACAAGGACGGCCACAAGCACTTCATGGCCAAGGAAATCGCCGAACAACCCGTCGCGGTTGATAAGGCGCTGAAGGCCTATCTGAGCGACGGTGGCGAGATCCAGATGCCCGAGGGGCTGGATTTCAGCAAGATCGAGCGCCTGTCTCTGGTCGCCTGCGGTACGGCCTATTACGCCTGTATGGTGGCGAAATACTGGCTGGAAACCATCGCGCGCCTGCCGGTCGAGGTCGATGTGGCCTCCGAGTTTCGCTACCGCGAACCGCCCGTCAGCCCCGGCACGCTGGCGCTGTTTGTCTCGCAGTCCGGCGAGACCGCCGACACACTGGCCGCACTGCGCTACATGGCGGGCAAGGCGGATGTCATTGCCGGGCTGGTGAATGTGCCCGAAAGCTCCATTGCGCGGGAAAGCGATGTGGTGCTGCCGATCTATGCAGGCCCGGAAATCTCCGTGGCCTCGACCAAAGCCTTCACCTGCCAGTTGACGGTGCTGTTGATGCTGGCACTCAAGGCGGCGCAGGATCGCGGTCTGCCCCTGCCCGAGGGCATGCCCGCCGATCTGCGCGCCCTGCCCGGTCTGATCCATCAGTCGCTGGCGTCTGAAGCACAGATCGCTGCGGCATCGCGCGATCTGGCGGGGGCACGTGATATTATCTTCCTTGGGCGCGGTCAGCTCTATCCGCTGGCACTGGAGGGCGCGCTGAAGCTGAAGGAACTGAGCTATATCCACGCCGAAGGCTATGCCTCGGGCGAGCTGAAACACGGGCCCATCGCATTGATCGATGACAGCGTGCCGGTGATCGTGATGGCGCCGCGCGATGCATTGTTTGAAAAGACCATCTCCAACATGCAGGAGGTGATGGCACGCGGCGGGCGCGTGGTGCTGGTGACCGATGCCGATGGCGCGCGCGAAGCCTCTGACGGCACCGCCGAGGTCATCACCATGCCGCAGGTGCCCGATGCGCTGGCGCCGATCCTCTATGCCATTCCGGCACAGCAGATCGCCTATTTCACCGCGATTGCCAAAGGCACGGATGTGGATCAGCCGCGTAACCTCGCCAAATCGGTGACGGTGGAATGACGCCGGACGCGGCGCTGGACGCGCTCCGGGCGCAGGTTGAACCGGGGCGCGCGGAGCAGATGATCGCCTATCACAAACAGAGCCGCACGGTTCTGGGTGTCGGCAATGAGGTGCTCAACACGCTGTCGCGTGACTGGCGCGGGCAGCTGGATCTTGAGGCCCGCGTGGAACTTGCCGCAGGCCTCTGGGCCAGTGACATCTTTGAAGCGCGCATTCTCGCGGCCAAGCTACTGACGCAGGCCCGGATCAAGCCGGACACGGCGGTCTGGGATCTTGTGCAAACCTGGGTTCCCGATTTCGACAGCTGGGCGATTGCCGATCACGCGGCCTCGGCCATTTCCAAGCGGTTGCAGGCTGATCCGGCGCGGCTGGATGTGGTCGAAGGCTGGACCACATCGGACCATATGTGGAGCCGCCGTGCGGCTCTGGTCTCCACCTTGCCCTGGGCCAAGCTGTCCAATCCAAAACCTGCGGATCTGGACACGCGCGCGCGCATCCTGGGCTGGGCAGCGACCTATGTTGCGGACCGCGACTGGTTCATCCAGAAATCCATTGGCTGGTGGCTGCGGGATCTCTCGAAACATGACGCGGACCGCACCCGCGCGTTCCTGGCGGACCATGGCGATCAGATGAAAGCCTTTGCGCGCAAGGAAGCGGCAAAATACCTGACCTGATCCGGCGGGCCAGATCCCGAGAGTAAACCGCGTCCGGGGGTCAGACCGGGCCGACCCGGATCTCCACCAGTTCCGTCAGAGGCAGGCCAAGCGCGCGCATTCCGTCGATCGACAAGCGGCTGCCCTGACCGGCGGAACCGGAGATCGGCTCCAGCGTCACCACGACCGATTTGCCGTTCGGCGCGGTCAGGCGGGCATTGCGGCGCGAGGACACCAGCGGTGTTTCCATCCACAACCCATCGCGACCGGGATCACCCAGACCTGCAACGGTGGTTTTCTGGCCAACAAACGACTGCGCCGACGCCACCACGGGCGCGGGCGCGCTGGTTTGCGGTGTGGCAGCCGGTGCCTGCGTCGTCTGCGGCGCTGCTGCGGCGGTGGTCTGCGGCGCGGTCGCAGGGGCGGCCTGCGGGGTCGGCCGAATGGCCTCCTGGGTGGAGGCCGGCGACGACCAGGACTGCCCACCGGAGGCGGCCAGTTCCTCTGTCTCGACAGACGGCGGCGCATCCGGGGACCGCGGGGTCATCGGCTCCATCTGGACGCCGCTGCCCAGCCCTTGCAGGACCTGCGAATTCAGATGAACGCCACCAAGGGCGTTACAGGCGGAAACGCCACCGGCAACGAGGACGGCAAGCGTCAGATGTTTGAAAACACGTCGAGTCATGCCGCGACCCTAGCCGCAGCGCGGCGAGGATACCAGCAAGAATGCGGGCATCTGATACCGTCTCGCTATTGTCCTGAGCGAATTACCGCCTTACCTATGTCTTTATGACAGCACCTCTTATTGATCCCTTCGCGCGCGCGATCACCTACCTGCGGGTCTCGGTCACCGACCGTTGCGATTTTCGCTGCGTCTACTGCATGTCCGAGAACATGACCTTCCTGCCAAAGAAAGAGCTTCTGACGCTGGAAGAGCTGGACCGCATGTGCTCCACCTTTGTAAATCTCGGGGTCGAGAAGCTGCGCATCACCGGCGGTGAGCCTTTGGTGCGCCGCGACATCATGACCTTCTTCCGGTCGATGACCCGCCACCTGGACAGCGGCGCGCTCAAGGAGCTGACCCTGACCACCAACGGCTCGCAGCTGGAAAAACACGCACAAGCGCTGTTTGATGCGGGTGTGCGGCGGGTCAATGTCTCGCTTGATACGCTGGATGAGAAGAAATTCGCGGATGTCACCCGCTGGGGTCGCTTGCCGCAGGTGCTGCGAGGCATTGATGCGGCGCAGGCTGCGGGGCTCAGGATCAAGATCAACGCGGTCGCGCTCAAAGGCTTTAACGAGGACGAGCTGTTCTCGATGACCGCATGGTGCGCCGAGCGAGGCATTGATCTGACGTGGATCGAAGTGATGCCAATGGGCGATATCGGCAATGAAAGCCGCTTGGGCCAATATTGGTCGCTGAAGGACGTGCGCAAAGCCTATGAGGCCGGCTATCAGGTTACCGATCTGGCCGAGCGCACCGGTGGCCCTGCCCGCTATGTGCGGCTGGAGGAAACCGGCCAGAAGATCGGGTTCATCACGCCGCTCAGCCATAATTTCTGCGAAAGCTGCAACCGGGTGCGCCTCACCTGCACTGGCGAGCTGTATATGTGCCTCGGTCAGGAAGACATGGCCGATCTGCGCGCGCCGCTGCGGGACCACCCCGACACGGAGGCCCCGCTGGAAGAGGCCATTCGCGCCGCCATCAACCTCAAGCCCAAAGGGCATGATTTTGACTACTCCCGCCAGACCGTGGACGGCCAGATGCCGCGCCACATGAGCCACACCGGCGGGTAAGGCCCCATCGCATGACCGATCAATCGCAGGTCCGTCCGACCCTGCTCTATCATCTGTATCGCGGTGCCTCTGCGCTGTTGGCGCCGCTGATGTGGTCCAAGGTCGCGGGCAAGCTGCGCCAACATGGCGTGCCAGAGGCGCGAGTGCGCGAACGTCTGGGCCATGCCACCCTGCCCCGCCCCGCGGGCCGTCTGGTCTGGTTTCACGCCGCAAGCGTCGGAGAGAGCCTGTCGGTGCTGACGCTGATCCACCGACTTGGCGAGGCGGCGCCGGATCTGGAGTTTCTGATCACATCCGGCACGCCGACCTCGGCCGATCTGATTGCCAAGCGGCTGCCACCCCGCACCCGCCATCAGTTTCCGCCGCTGGATACCGGTGCGGCTGTGGCGCGGTTTCTGAACCATTGGAAACCCGACCTCGGCGTTTTTGTCGAGAGCGAGCTTTGGCCGCAAATGCTGGTGCGCGCACGGGGGGCGGGCGTGCCGCTGGTGCTGCTGAATGCGCGCCTGTCGCCGAAATCCGTCGCCAGTTGGACCAAACGCCACGCCACGGCGCGGTTCCTGCTGGATCAGTTCGCACTGATGCTGACGCAGAATGCGCAAACCGCCGTCAACCTGAATGCCATGGGTGCCGATCCCGCCCGTCTGCGGGAAGGTAGCAACCTCAAGGCGCTCTCTGATCCGCTGCCGGTGGATCAAGACACGCTGACAGAGGTCCGCGACGCTATCGGCCCGCGCCCGGTCTGGGTGGCGTCCTCAACCCATGAGGGCGAAGAGGAGACCGTGCTGGCAGCGCATAAGGCGCTGTTGGCGGATCACCCCGATTTGTTGCTGCTGCTGGCCCCGCGCCATCCCCACCGAGGCGACCAGCTGGAGGCGATGATTGCCGAGGCGGGCCTGACCTTGATCCGGCGCAGCCGCGACGCCCTGCCCCGCACGTCCACACAAGTGTATCTTGCCGACACGCTGGGCGAGGTCGGCATCTGGTACAGCCTGTGTCCGCTGGTCTTTCTCGGCGGCTCCCTGCGCGACATCGGCGGCCACAACCCGTTTGAGGTGCTGCAGACCGGTGGCGCGGTGCTGACCGGCCCCGGGGCCTACAACTTTGCCGAATCCTTTGCCGAGCTGATCGAGACCGGCGCAGCCCTGGAAGTCACCAGCGCCGAGACGCTGACCGCGGCTGTGGGGACTTGGCTCGACACGCCCCATGCCCTAGACACGGCGCGCGACCGGGGCCGCGCCTTTCTGGCACGCCAGTCGGATCAGATGCATCACACCGTGGCAGCGCTGCTGGACCTGCTGCCGCCCCAGCCATGAAGGGCGCCCCATGAGCCAGATCGACCTCCGCCAGATCGACGTGATCGCGCCGAATTTCAAGAAACGCTACTCCGGCGTGACCTCGACCGTGATCCGGCTGGTGCCGCTGCAAGCCCGCGAGATCGGCATCTGTGCTGCCACCCCCGACCTGCCACCGGAGGTGCCGCAGGTGAAACCCTCCGCGCTCTGGTCGATGTCGCGCAACGGGCCCTCCGGCGCGCGCGTCTGGCACGCCCGGCGCAACAACGAGATGGTCGCCGGGCTGGCGCTCAAATACCTGCTGGGCAAGAAACTCAAGCTCCTGTTCACCTCCGCCGCGCAACGCCGTCACACCGGGTTCACCCGCTGGCTGATCCGGCGCATGGATGCGGTGATTGCCACCTCGGCGAAATCCGCAAGCTATCTGGAGCGCGAAGCGACGGTCATTCGCCACGGGATCGACTGCGATCTGTTCCAGCCGGTCGAGGACCGCGCCGCCCTGCGCCGTGCCCTGGACCTGCCGGAGGACGGCATTCTGGTCGGATGCTTCGGACGTATTCGCCATCAGAAAGGCAATGACCTTTTTGTCAAAGCGATGATCGAAGCCTGCCGCGCCAACCCGCAGGCGCGCGGCCTGATGATGGGGCGGGCAACCGCCGACAATGCCGAGTTTCTGCAAGGCCTGAAGGACGAGGTCGCCGCCGCCGGCCTGTCGGATCGCATCCTGTTTCGCGACGAAGTGCCGGTCGAGGATGTGCCCCGCCATTTTCAGGCGCTGGATCTTTATGTGGCGCCACAGCGCTGGGAAGGGTTTGGCCTGACCCCGCTCGAAGCGATGGCCTGCGGCGCGCCAGCAGTGGCAACACGCGTTGGCGCCTTTGAGGAGCTAGTGGTGCCCGGTGAAACCGGCACCCTGTGCGACATCGAGGATCTCGACAAGATCACCGCGGATATGATCGACCTGATGTCAGACCCGGACCGGCTGCGCCGCATGTCCGCCGCCGCGCGCGATCACGTACAGCGGAATTTTCGTCTGCAGGGCGAAGCCGCGGCAATTCTCGCGGTCTATCGCCAGCTCCTTTCGGCCTGACGGAATGCCGTCAAGGCGCTGAAAGGCCGACATTTTCCGGATTCATTCCGAACCTGAGCCGACGCGATACATAAAATTCTCGGAACCTTTTCTGTCGAACCGCCGTTGTTAGGGCAGTCGGTGCCACACGGCGCCTCGTCTATTGACAGATGTCATGCAGAGCCATGACCAGGAGGTTTTTGATGTTCAATAAAGTTTCGCTTGCCGTCGTTACGCTTGGATCCGCCATCGCCCTCACCGTTCCCGCATTTGCCCAATCCGCAAACCCGATGGTCGACAAGGATCTGCGCGTCCTGCGGGTGTCGACTGGCGTCTGTGACAGTGCCAAGCAGGAAATGGCCGCCTGGGCGGCGCGCATCGACGGGCACGGGTCCTACGCCGTGCCGGTCTACCCTGCCAACGCGTCGATCGATTGTGCCGAACCGGCCGCCGTGCTGCCGGTGGGTCAGTCCTGGGGGTTTGACGATCAGAAAGCGGCCGACATCGCTGCCATGAGCCAGTGTCAGGCCAATCTGCCCGACGGGTTCGACAGCTGCGCCATCGTCGGCCAGAGTTTCGACAAATAACCAGCACGAAAGTTACCAGCACGGGCCGGGGATCGACGACACGCTGATTCGCACCCCGTGACAGCTGCATTAATCTACACCGCAAAAAGGGGGCCGTGTGGCCCCCTTTTTCATCGTTCCATCAAATCAGACGCGCCCCGCCCCCCCGCAGGGCAAGGGGATCGGTCGCGCGGGCCGCGATCAGGCTGCCGGCAGGCGTTGCTCGACGATTTCGGCCCACCAGCTGCATCCCGCCGGGATTGCATCATCGGTGAAGTTGTATTTGGGGTGGTGCACTGCGGCGGTGTCGCCGTTGCCCACCAGGATATAGGCCCCGGGGCGCTCTTCCAGCATGAAGGCAAAATCCTCACCGCCCATGACCAGCGGCGCCTCGTCACACTGACCGGAAACATCACGCGCCACTTTGGCGGCGAATTCGGTCTGTTCCTCGTGGTTCACCATCACCGGATAGCCCCGGTGATAGGTCACCTCAGCCGCGCCGCCAAAGGTGGCGGCGATGCCGGAGCAGATCTCGTTGATGCGGGTTTCGGCCAGGTCGCGCAGTTCCTTGGCCATGGTGCGCACGGTGCCTTTGATCTGCACCCGCTCTGGGATCACGTTGAACGCCTTGGAAGAGGTCTCGAACGAGGTCACCGACACCACGATCTGATGCACTGGATCAGCGTTGCGCGCGGCGATGGTTTGCAGCGCCAGCACCGCCTGCGCGGCCATCACGGTCGAATCCACGGTTTCATGCGGTTTTGCCGCGTGGCCGCCCTTGCCGGTGAAGGTGATGTCGAACTGGTCGGTCGCGGCAAAAAACGCGCCCGGGCGGATTGCGAAGCTGCCCACCGGACGGCCCGGCCAGTTGTGCATGCCATAGACCTCCTGGATGCCCCAACGGTCCATCATGCCGTCGTCGCACATTTCCTTGCCGCCGCCGCCGCCTTCTTCGGCGGGTTGGAAGATCACCACCACGGTGCCGTCGAAGTTGCGGGTCTCCGACAGGTACTTTGCCGCGCCAAGGAGCATCGCGGTATGGCCGTCATGGCCGCAGGCGTGCATGGCGTTTGCGGTCTTGGAGGCATACTCCAGACCGGTTTCCTCGTGGATCGGCAGCGCGTCCATGTCGGCGCGCAGACCGATGACCTTGCCAGAGGTATCGGATTTGCCCTTGATCACGCCCACGACGCCCGTGCGGCCAATGCCCGTGACCACCTCGTCGCAGCCGAATGCCTTCAGCTTTTCCTCAACCAGCGCACTGGTGCGATGGGTTTCAAACAGGATTTCCGGGTTTTCGTGAATGTCTCGTCGCCATTCAGTGATCTCGGCCTGCAATTCGGCAAAACGGTTCTTGACGGGCATAAGTCTCTCCTAGGTGTTCGGTGAATCCAAGGCCGCGCGCACGGGTTGGCCGGCCTTGGGGTGGGCCTGTCTTCAGGCGATGGGCATCCGGCCTTCGCACAGTTCCACAAACCAGCTGCATCCCAGCGGGATGGCATCGTCATCGAACTGATAGGCCGGATGGTGGCACATGGCGGTGTCGCCATTGCCCAAAAAGATATAGGCGCCGGGCCGGGCTTCAAGCATATAGGCGAAATCCTCCGACGGCATGATCGGCGCGGCATCGGGATCGACGCTCTCGGTCACGGCCTGCGCAGCCTTGACCGCATGGGCGACCTCGGCGGCGGTGTTTTCCGTCACCGGATAGCCCGGCGTCCATGTGACCCTGGCCGTCGCGCCAAAGGCCGAGGCGGTATCCTCGGCGACACGGCGCACGCGCGCCTCGGCCAGCTTGCGGTTCTCGGCATCCAGCGTGCGCACGGTGCCCTTGAGCTTGGCCCGATGGGCGATCACGTTGGAGGCGGTGCTGTCGGTTTCAAAGGTGCCGACGGTCAGCACGACGCGGTGGATCGGGTCCACATTGCGCGACACGATGGAGTGCAGCGAGACCACGATCTGCGACGCCACCAGCGTGGTGTCGATGGCATCATGGGGCGCGGCGGCATGGCCGCCCTTGCCGGTCACTTCGATCTCGAACTCGTCCGAGGAGGCCAGGAGCCCGCCGACGCGGGTGGCGATATGGCCCACCGGCAGGCCCGGCATATTGTGCAGGCCATAGACCTCCTGCACGCCCCAACGGTCCATCACGCCATCATCGACCATGGCCTTGCCCCCTGCCCCGCCTTCCTCGGCGGGCTGGAACAAGAGCACCACGGTGCCGTCGAAATTGCGTGTCTCAGAGAGGTATTTCGCAGCCCCCAGCAGGATCGCGGTGTGGCCGTCGTGGCCGCAGGCGTGCATCTTGCCCGGCGTCTTGGAGGCATAGTCGAGCCCGGTTTCCTCGTGGATGGGCAGCGCGTCCATATCGGCGCGCAGGGCGATCACCTTTCCGGATTCGGTGCTCTTGCCCTTGATGACGCCAACCACGCCGGTCTTGCCGATGCCCGGCACCACCTCGTCACAGCCAAAGGCGGTCAGTCGCTCCTGCACCAGCCCGGCGGTGCGATGAACGTCATACATCAGCTCGGGGTGTTCGTGGAAATCATGGCGCCACGCGGTGATTTCGGGCAGCAACTCGGCAAAGCGATTCCTGACGGGCATGAGAGACCTTCCTTAACCTGTTAGCGAATGAGTGACGCAAGCCTCGACGGAACGCAAGGGCTGTGGCCGGGCGAACCACCACGTGGCCTCCCAGCGCGCCGACGCCACACGGCGTGCCAGCAGGAGTGACGTTGCGTCAGATCGACCGAGGGCCCCGGACCACCGGCGCCCCCCTGTCAGGTCACTGCATAAGCCGCGCCACCAGATCCCGCACGAACTGGTGGCCCGCCTCGAATTGCGCCACGGTAATGAACTCATCCGCCTGATGGGCCTGGGCAATATCGCCGGGTCCACAGATCACTGCGGAATAGCCGGCCTCCTGATATTGCCCCGCCTCGGTGCCATAGCTCACCACATGGCTGCCGTTGTCGCCGGTCAGGCCGCGCACCAGGCTCTCGGCGGCGCCATCCTCCTCGGGCACCAGCCCCGGAACGTAAAACACCTGCTCGACCTCGATACGCGTGTCGGGATGCACCGCCTGCATGTCGGCCTCGACCCGGGCAACCTCGGCGCGATAGGCGGCGTCCCACTGGGCCAGCGACTCGCCCGGAACGGCGCGGAAATCCATCCAGAACTGGCACGCGCCCGCGGTGATGTTATGCGCCGTCCCGCCGGACACCATGCCGACGTGACAGGTGGTCCAGGGCGGGGTGAACATCGCGGCCACCTTGGTGGCGGGCTTAGCGCGGTTCTCCGCATTGCGCTGATTGGCCCAGTCGATCAGCCGCGCCCCTTCCATGATGGCACTGACGCCCTCATGCATGAGCGAGCTGTGCACCTCGTGGCCCACCACCCGCGTGGCAAACCCGGCACCGCCCTTGTGACCGGTGACGGCCTTCAGCATCGACGGCTCTCCGACGATCACGGCTTCGGCCCTGGGCAGGTGTTTCTGGATCTCGACAATCAGCGGCGGCGCGCCCGTGCAGCCGATTTCCTCGTCAAAGGTATAGGCCAGCTGCAAGGGCCGTTTCAGATCCGCATAATGGCCCTCGACCAGCGCCCAGAGCGCCAGCGCGTCGAACCCCTTCATGTCGGCGCAACCACGGCCAAAGTATTTGCCGTCGCGCTCCACGACCTCATAGGGGTCAGAGGTCCAGTCCTGCCCCTCCACCGGCACCACATCGGTATGGCCCGACAGCAGCACGCCACCGTCGATCATCGGGCCGACATGGGCGTAAAGCCCGGCCTTTTCCGGCTGCTCCGGATCCACCCAGATGTGATGGGCGATGCCGTGGCTGTCGAGATACCCCGACACCCAGTCCACCAGCGGGCGATTGGTGGCGCGGCTCACGGTCGGAAACGCCACCAGTCGCGCCATGATCTCAAGCGGGGTCAGACGGTCGGCCATGCCTCAGTACCCGGAATCGGTCATCAGCACAAAATGGCCCGGCTCCACCTCAACATAGTCCGAAGGTTCGGGCGTGTAGCTCATGTCGTGGATCGGCGACGGGATCGGCTTGAAGTTCAGATCCTTCTCGCTCTTGCGCTGGTTGGGGTCGGCGATCGGCACCGCCTTCATCAGCGCCTGCGTATAGGCATGGGCGGGGTTTTCGAACACCCGCGCCCGCGGGCCGATTTCAACCAGACGCCCCAGATACATCACGCCGACCTGATGGCTGACGCGCTCCACCACCGCCATGTCGTGGCTGATGAACAGGAACGACAGCTCCAGATCGGCCTGCAATTCCATCATCAGGTTCAGAACCTGCGCCTGCACCGACACGTCCAGCGCCGAGACGGCCTCATCCGCGACGATCAGTTTTGGATTCAGTGCAAGGGCGCGGGCGATCGCGATCCGCTGACGCTGACCACCGGACATCTCGTGCGGGAAGCGACGCATGAAGCTGCGCGGCAGATGCACGCGGTCAAACAGCGCCGCCACCCGGTCCTGAATTTCAGAGCCAGAGGCGATGTTGTAGTTCTTCATCGGCTCTGCGACCTGATCCATCAGCTGCATCTGCGGATTGAGCGAGGCAAAGGGATCCTGAAAGATCATCTGCATATCCAGGCGCGCCTTGTGCAGATCCCTCTGGTTGAGACCGAGGACATCGCGGCCCTCGAACTCGATCTTGCCGGAGGTGGGTTCCACCAACCGCAGGAGCGACCGGCCACAGGTGGATTTGCCACAGCCCGATTCCCCCACAAGGCTCAGGGTCTGACCCTTGAACACCTTGAACGACACATCCTCGACCGCATGCACCTGCGCCACGGTACGGCGCAGCAGCCCGCCCTTCACCGGAAAGCGGGTGACGAGGTTTTCCACGTTCAGCAGCACCTCATCAGTGCCCTTGATCGGCTTGATCTCGGCCTGTTCGACTCCCATCAGCTTCATCGGCTCCGGGTAATCCTTGCCGCGCATCTCGCCGAGTTTTGGAACCGCCGCCAGCAGCGCCTTGGTATAGTCGTGCTGCGGGTTCTCAAAGATCTCGTGGACGGTGCCCTCCTCGACCTTGTTGCCGCGGTACATGACCACCACGCGGTCGGCCATCTGCGCCACAACGGCCATATCGTGGGTGATGAACATCACGGCAGTGCCGGTTTCGCGCTTCAGGCGATCCATCAGCGCAAGGATTTCGGCCTGGATGGTCACGTCAAGCGCGGTTGTGGGCTCATCCGCGATCAGCAGGCGCGGCTCGCAGGCCATGGCCATGGCGATCACCACCCGCTGGCGCATGCCGCCAGACAGTTCATGCGGATATTGCTTCATCCGCCGCTCGGCCTCGGGGATGCGGACCTCGCGCAGAATCTCGATGGCGCGGGCTTCTGCCTCTTTTTTGGTCATGCCCTTGTGGATTCGCAGACCCTCGGTCAACTGGCGGCCCACGGTGAACACCGGATTGAGCGCGGTCATCGGTTCCTGGAAAATCATCCCGATCTGATTTCCGCGAATCTGCTTCATCAGATCGCTCTCGGCCTTGGCCAGATCGATGGGCTTGTCGTCGCCCGGATCGAACATCAATTCGCCACCCGCGATGGTGCCGCCGCCGTATTCGACCAGACGCATGAGCGAGAGCGAGGAGACAGATTTGCCCGATCCGGACTCTCCCACGATGCACAATGTTTCACCGGCCGTGACGTCAAACGAAACATTCTCAACCCCGACCACCGGGCCGTCCTTGGTTTCGAACTCGACCCGGAGGCCTTTGATCTGAGCAATGGGCTGGTCCAACATCCACGTATCCTGTCTGTTTTTTGGCGGCACCGGAGCAGTACCTGTTGGGGCGCGATCTAAGCCGATGCAACCGGTAGCGTCAAACCCCCGCACGGATTTCCTGTTACGCAGGTCTTGCATTTTCTGAAAACTCTGTTTCGATACCGGCAGTGAACGCCAAAGGCGACAGGGGGTTATGAAAACAGGTCCGACACAACGGACCGCAGATCCGGAGCTTCGGCTTTCGGGCTTTCCTGACATCCATACGTCCGCGGTGGACGCACATTCCAAACTGCGCCGCGCAGGATATGCGCGGGCACGGGATGCGCCGTTAACAGGCGTAACCTGCACAACAAAAACACTATGTCGGTTCCGACAAGGAGAGTGCAATGACATTGAAAACCCTTCTGCTGGGGGCTGTGGCATCCGCCGCCTTCGCCCCGGCTGCCTTTGCCGAGCGTGGCTCGGACGGCCAGGTCAACATCATCTATTGGCAAGCCCCGTCCATCATGAACCCGTTCCTGTCCGGCGGCACCAAGGACGTGGAAGCGGCCTCGCTCGTGATCGAGCCGCTGGCGCGCTACAACGCCTCTGGCGAGATGGTGCCATGGCTGGTCGAAGAGGTCCCCACCGTCGAGAACGGCGGCGTGAGCGAAGACCTGACCCAGATCACCTGGAAGCTGAAGCCCGGGATCAAATGGTCCGACGGCTCCGATCTTACCTCTGCCGATGTGAAATTCACCTATGACTACTGCACCCACCCCGAGGGCGGCTGCGCGCAGGTGACCAAGTTCGAAGGCGTGACCTCCGTTGAAACCCCGGACGACAGCACCATCGTCGTGACCTTCGAAGAGGCAACGCCCTTCCCCTACGGTCCCTTCGTCGGTGGCGAAAGCCCGATCATCCAGGCCGCCCAGTTCGCGGACTGTCTCGGCGCCAAGGCCCCGGAATGTACCGAAGCGAACTTCAGCCCGATCGGCACCGGCCCCTTCGTGGTCGACGAGTTCAAGCCGAACGACGTGATCACCCTCTCCGCGAACCCGAACTATCGTGACCCGGCAAAGCCCGCCTTTGCAAAGGTCCTGTTCAAAGGTGGCGGCGATGCGACCGCAGCCGGCCGTGCCGTGATGGAAACCGGCGAGTTCGACTATGCCTGGAACCTGCAGCTGGCACCTGATGTCATCTCGCAGATGGAAGCCGGCGGCAAAGGCAAGGCCGTTGCGGGCTTTGGTCCGCTGCTGGAGCGCATCATGCTCAACAACACCAACCCCTCTCCGGATCTCGGCCCGGAAGAGCGTTCGGTGATCCGTCCGCACCCGTTCCTGTCCGACCCGGCGGTCTACAAGGCGATGTCCATGGCCATCGACCGTCCGCTGCTGGTTGAAATCGGCTACGGCAAGGCCGGTCGTGTGTCCTGCTCCTGGGTACCGGCCCCCGAAGCCTTTGCGATCAACCCCGAAGGCTGTGACACTCAGGACATCGCCGGTGCAAACGCCCTGCTCGACCAGGCAGGTATCGTTGACACCGACGGCGACGGCATCCGCGAAAAAGACGGTGTTCCGCTGAAGATCCTCTACCAGACCTCGACCAACGCCGTTCGTCAGGACTTCCAGGCGCTGATCAAACAGTGGTGGAGCGAGATCGGCATCGAAACCGAACTGCGCAACATCAACTCCTCCGTGTTCTTCGGCGGCGACCCGGGCTCCCCGGACACCTTCCAGAAGTTCTACGCGGACGTTGAAATGTACGCCAACACCTTCAATGGCACCGACCCGCAGTCCTACTTCGGCAACGGCCTGTGCGACAAGGCACCGACTCCGGCGTCCCAGTGGCAGGGTGAGAACATCTCCCGCTTCTGCGACGAAGAATTCGACGCCCTGCACAAGGAGCTGACCCAGACCGCCGACATGGCAAAGCGGATCGAGATCGGTCAGAAGCTGAACACCATCGTGTTCGAAAAAGGCGGCATGATACCGCTGGTGCACCGTGGCCGTCTGTCCGCACATTCCAACACCCTCGGCGGTGTTGACCTGAACGTGTGGGACAGCGAGCTGTGGAACGCAGCAGACTGGTACCGCGCCGAATAAGCGCTCATCCGCAGTCAACAGGGCCCCGGACATCGTACCGGGGCCCACTGGTTTTCGCGTTACCGTTTCTCAAACCAATCCGGCATTGTTGTCACGTCGGAGTTGACTTAAGAGACCCGGCATGACGCGCACCCCGCCCCGCTGGGGTAAGGCAGACGCGGACCTCTCGACAAACTCAATTGCAAAGGCGCCCGGCTGATGCTGACTTTTACCATCCGACGGCTGATCCTCGCAGTGCCGACGCTGCTGTTCATCAGTCTCGTGATCTTCCTGCTCCTGGAACTCGCCCCTGGCGATCCGATGGCGCAGGTTCCCCTGACCGTTCCCCCCGAAGTGAAAGAGAAGATGCGCATCGCCCTCGGCCTTGGCGAGCCCGTCCACATCCGGTTCTGGAAGTGGATCGTGCAGTTCTTCTGGATCGAACCGCAGGTTCTGGTCGACCATATCTTCGGCACGTCCTTTTCCGCAGGTGACCTGCGCGTCATCTCCTGGCAGACCCGCTCGCCGGTGATGGACATCGTGGTGCAGCGCCTGCCGCAGACCCTCTGGGTGGTGGGCACCGCCTATATCGTCGCGATCCTGATCGCGCTGCCGATCGGCATCTATTCCGCCTATCGCCAGTACAGCTGGTTCGACCAGCTCGGCACCTTCGTGTCGATGGTGGGTTTTTCCGTGCCGCCGTTCTTTTCCGGCGTGCTGGTGATCGTGATCTTCTCGGTGCAGCTGGGCTGGTTCCCGTCGATCTATGACACCACGCTGGAGGTCACCAGCTGGGAAACCTTCGTGAAGCAGCTGCAGCAGATGGTGATGCCGGTGATGGTGCTCGCGCTGCAGATCACCGCACAGCTCAGCCGCTTCATGCGCGCCTCGATGCTCGACAACCTCAACCAGGATTACGTGCGCACCGCGCGGGCCAAGGGTCTGGGCGAGTATGTCGTGGTCATGGTGCATGTGCTGCGCAACTCCATGATCCCGGTGGTGACCGTGATCGCGCTGGGGATTCCCGCGATCTTTGGCGGCGCCATCATCACCGAACAGGTGTTCAAGGTGAACGGCATCGGCCAGCTCCTGATCGGCGCCATCCAGGCCAACGACCTGCCCATGGTGCAAACCCTGACCTTCATCTTTGCCGTGCTCATCGTGCTGTTCAACCTGATCGCCGATGTGCTCTATGGCATTCTCGACCCGAGGATCCGCTATGACTGACGCTGCAAAAGACAAGACCCTGCAGCATTCCAGCGTGCAGGAGGAGCTTTCGACCCCGCCGCGCAGCCAATGGCGCGACATCTGGGACCAGTTCAAATCCCACCGCGGGGCGCTGTTTGGCGGCTGCCTGTTCCTGCTCATCGTGCTCGGCGTGGTGGTGGGCCCGTTCGTCTACTGGAACGATGCGAAATTCGTGCCCACGGGCCGCGACTTCATCACCCTGCGCGACATGCGCCCGATCTATCACGCGCTGTGGGACCCCTCGGCCAAGATGGACTGGGCCTATCCGCTGGGCACCGACAACCTCGGTCGTGACACGCTGGCGCGGCTGATGTTCGGCGGTCGCGTCTCGCTGGCGGTAGGTATGGCGGCGATGATCCTGGCGCTGATCCTCGGCAGCCTGATCGGGGTGCTGGCGGGTTACTTCAAAAAGCTCGACGGCCTCCTAATGCGGTTGACCGACCTGTTCCTCGCCCTGCCCCTGTTGCCGATGATCCTGGTGGCGGCGGTGCTGTTCCGCGAGAGCCTGTCGCAATCCATCGGCCCCGAAGGCGGCATCTTCGTGCTGATCGTCTGCCTGATCGGCATCACCTCCTGGATGCCGACCGCGCGGATCGTGCGCGGCGATGTGCTGGCGATCAAGGAACGCGAGTTCGTGCTCGCGGCGCGCTCCATCGGCACCAAGCCGGGCAATATCATCGCGCGTCACATCCTGCCGAACGTGCTGTCGCCGATCATGGTCTCGGCCACGCTCGGCATCGCCACCGCGATCATCACCGAGTCGGCGCTGTCGTTCCTCGGCTTTGGCTTCCCGCCGGATTTCCCGACCTGGGGCCGCCTGCTGAATGATGCGGTGGACCGGATGACGCTGTTCCCGGAGCGTGTGCTCTGGCCCGGTATTCTGATCTCGCTGACGGTGCTGTCGGTGAACTACCTCGGCGACGGCCTGCGCGACGCGCTGGATCCACGCATCCGGGGCCGCTGAGGCACTATTAACAATCGAAAAGGCCGCCCGATGAGGCGGCCTTTTTGATTTCAACCTGCAAGGGGCGGACATCCGTTTTCTAATGCAGGCTCTTGCGAATGCGGCGTACCGCCAGAAACACCGCGCCGATCACCAGCGGCGTCAGGATCGCGGTCAGCATGCCCTTGCTGAGATCCAAGGCCTTGCCCAGCGGGTAGAGCGCGTAGGCCGCAAGCGACACCGCGTAATAGCTGATCGCCACCACGGAGAGCCCCTCGACCGTGTGCTGCAAGCGCAGCTGCAGATCCGCGCGCCGGTCCATGCTTTCCAGCAGGGCCTGGTTCTGCGCCGAGCGTTCCACATCGACCCGGGTCCGCAGCAGCTCCCCTGCCCGCCGTGCCCTGTCCGCCAGCACCGCCAGCCGTTTCTCGCTGGACTGCACTGTGCGCATCGCGGGTTCGAACCGGCGCAACATGAATTCCGCCATGGTCTGAAACCCCTCGAACCGCTGTTCGCGCAACAGCGCGATGCGCTGATTGACCAGCGCCTCATAAGCCCCCGTCGCGCCGAACCGGAACGCCGATTGCGCCGCCATCGCCTCCAGCTCCGCCGAGATCGTCAGGAGCTGGGACAAGGTCTGCTCCGCCGGCACATGGCCACGGGTCATCTCGCTCATCATCTCCGACAGGGAGGCATCCATGGCGCTGATCGTCGGCGTAAGCCCCCGCGCCCGCGAAAACCCGAGCATCGACATGGCGCGATAGGTCTCAATCTCGCAGATCCGCTGCACCACGCGTCCCACCCGCTGCGGGCCGGTCTCGGCATTGATGAAAAGCGCAAAGCGCACATGGCCCGCCGGGTCGATGCGGAAATCGCCCGCCACCACCGCATTGTCATCCAGAACCGAGGCCATGGCGAGGCTTTCGGGCACAAACCAGTCGTGCACCTTCTTCTTGATCTGCTCCTGCGGCGGGCGCGGCACGATGCGGATCAGCGCCGAGGTCACGCGCTGCCCCGGGGCCTGCGCCAGCCAATCGGGCGGGAACAGGTCGAAGTCCTGCGGATCAAAGGCGCGGTCGCTGACGCCCTCCCCGTGCAGCGTGTAGGACACAAACTCCGTGTGTTGCTCCCATTTGAGCGTATGGCGCCCCAGCTGCGCCGTATGATGCGTCGCCCCCGGTTGCGGATGCGGGGCCCCGTGACGATCCAGCAGATCCTTCAGATGCTGAAGATCCGCCATCCGGTCCCGGTGCACCGCTTCCTTGGGCTGTTTCACCGCCAGATAGGCCACGGTGGCGGGCACCGGAATGGTCGGAAACGGGCGCGCATGCAGCTCATTGGCAAGCTGGTAGCGCAGCGGGTGATCTTCTATTGCAGCCATGGCAACCTTCCGGAACGAGTTTCCAGACCCTAGTCAGGATCACCGCCCTTTGTAAAGTTTTTCATGGCATTCAATAACTTAGCGGGATGCAACGGTATACAGATCAGGCAGCCTCGGCCTCGAACACCTCGATTGCGGCATTGAGCCCGTTGATTGCGGCGGGCATGCCGCCATAAACGGCCATCTGCCAGATCACCTCCAGGATCTCCTGCTGGCTGGCGCCGGTGGCCAGCGTGTGGCGGATATTGACCTTGAGCTGCGGTCCGGTCTGTCCCCCCAGCGCCGTCAGGGCCGCCACGGTACAGAGCTGCCGGGTCTTGTGATCGAGCCCGGAGCGTGCGTAGTGGCGGCCATAGGCCCATTCCACAAGGCTCTCCGCCATGTCGGGCACGTGGGCGTCGTAGGTCTCCGCCAGAGCCGCCTCCAGCCCCGGGTTCATGTCGGCCAAGAGGGCGCGGCCCTGCTCCAATGCGTCAGACATCTGTACTCTCCTGTGTCAGCTTGTGTTCCATGTCCCGATAGAGCGCGACCTTGCGGTCCATCAGCGCCAGCGTCTCCTCCAGCGCCTGCATCTGGGCCTGCATTTGGCTGCGGTGCGCTTCCAGCATGCGGCGGCGCTCCGGCACCGTGGCCGCGCCTTCGGCCCGCAGGCGGGCATAGCGCACCCGGTCGGCCTGTTTCATGCCGGTGGCGTTGAGCTGCCCCAGAAAGCGGATCCAGCCCAGCACCTCCTCCGGGTAGTCGCGCCGCCCGGCCCCATCGCGCGGCGGCGGCTCGATCAGGCCGATCTTTTCGTAAAAGCGCAGCGTGTCGATGCTGAGGCCGGTCTTCGCGGCCACCTGCGATATCCGCATGGGCGCTCTCCCTGTTGTGGTGATGAGTCGCGGGCAGCATAGGTGCTGGAGTGCACTCCAGCACAAGCGGTTTCTTCTGCGGGGGTATTGGGGGCTCTGCCCCCGGCCCGAACGGGCCTCCCCCGAGATATTTATGGAAAAGATGAAAGCAAAAAGGGCGCCCCGTTCGGAGCGCCCCCTGTGTCGTGTCAGCTCTGCCGCCGCTCACTCGATGATATTGAGGAGCGTGCTGAGGGATTGTTTTGCGTCGCCGTAGAACATGCAGGTGTTGTCCTTGAAGAACAGCGGGTTCTCGATGCCGGAATAGCCCGTGCCCTGACCGCGTTTGGAGACAAACACCTGTTTCGCCTTCCAGCACTCCAGAACCGGCATGCCGGCGATGGGCGAGTTGGGGTCTTCCTGCGCGGCCGGGTTCACGATGTCGTTGGAGCCGATCACGATGGCCACATCCGTCTCCGGGAAGTCGTCGTTGATCTCCTCCATCTCCAGCACGATGTCGTAGGGAACTTTCGCCTCGGCCAGGAGCACGTTCATATGCCCGGGCAGGCGCCCGGCCACCGGGTGGATCGCAAAGCGCACGGTCTTGCCCTTGGCGCGCAGGCGGCGCGTGAGCTCGGCCACATTGGATTGCGCCTGCGCCACCGCCATGCCGTAGCCGGGGATGATCACCACGCTGTCCGCTTCTTCCAGGGCCGCGGCGACGCCATCGGCATCGATCGCCACCTGCTCGCCCTCGACCTCCATCGCGGGGCCGGCGCTGCCACCAAAACCGCCCAGGATCACCGAGACAAACGAGCGGTTCATCGCCTTGCACATGATGTAGCTCAGGATCGCCCCCGAAGAGCCCACCAGCGCGCCGACCACGATCAGGAGATCATTGCCAAGGCTGAAGCCGATCGCCGCCGCCGCCCAGCCGGAGTAGCTGTTCAGCATGGAGACTACCACCGGCATGTCTGCCCCGCCGATGCCCATGATCAGGTGATAGCCGATGAACAAGGCCGCCAGCGTCAGGATCAGCAGCGGGAACAGCGCCCCGGAGGAGAGATACCAGATCAGGCAGATCAGCGAGAGCCCCGCCGCCGCCGCGTTCAGCAGATGCCCGCCCGGCAGTTTTGTCGCCGCCGAGTTCACCCGGCCCGCCAGCTTGCCATAGGCAATCACAGAGCCCGTAAAGGTCACCGCACCAATCCAGATGCCCAGCGACAGCTCCACCTTCAGGATGGCGATCTCGATCGGCTCCTTCTTGGCCACCAGCAGCGCAAAGGCGCCCTCGACGCTGTCGCCCGCGGCCTTCGCCGCCTCGACCAGATTGATGGTCATCTCGGCGTTGAAGCCGACAAAGACCGCCGCCAGGCCGACCAGCGAATGCATCGCCGCCACCAGTTCCGGCATCTGGGTCATCTGCACCCGCTGCGCCAGCTGCATGCCGATGACGCCGCCAAGCGCAATCAGGATGACCGACAGCCACCACAGGCCCGCCCCGGGGCCGACAAGCGTGGCAAAGACCGCCAGCGCCATGCCGGCAATGCCATACCAGACCGCGCGTTTGGCGCTTTCCTGTCCCGACAATCCGCCCAGGCTCAGGATGAACAGAACGCCGGCGACCACATAGGCCGCGATTGTGAATGCGTTTTCCATAACTCCTGCCCCTGCTTAAGATTTCTGGAACATGGCAAGCATGCGCCGGGTGACCATGAAGCCACCGAAGATGTTGATCCCGGCCATGAACACCGACAGCGCCGCGAGGATCGTGACCAGCACGCCGCCGGAGCCGATCTGGATCAGCGCGCCGAGGATGATGATCGAGGAGATCGCGTTGGTGACCGCCATCAACGGCGTGTGCAGGCTGTGCGCCACATTCCAGATCACCTGGAAGCCGATAAAGACCGAGAGCACAAAGACGATGAAGTGCTGCATGAAGCTTGCCGGCATGTCGGGGATCAGCCCGATGCCCAGGATCAGCGCCGCGCCAATGGCCAGCAATGTGACCTGATTCCGGGTCTGCTGCTTGAAGGCCGCGACTTCTGCGGCGCGTTTTTCCTCGGCCGTCAGCTCCTTGGGCGGTTCGGGTTTCTTTTGCGCCGCAATGGCCTGCACCTTGGGCGGCGGCGGCGGGAAGGTGATCTCGCCCGCATGGGTCACGGTGGCCCCGCGGATCACGTCATCCTCCATGTCATGCACCACCTGACCGTCCTTTTCCGGGGTCAGATCGGTCATCATGTGACGGATGTTGGTGGCATAGAGGCTGGAGGACTGGCTCGCCATCCGGCTGGGGAAATCGGTATAGCCGATGATGGTGACGCCATTGTCGGTGACGATTTTCTCGTCCCGAACGGTGCCTTCGACATTGCCGCCGCGCTCGGCCGCAAGGTCGACGATGACCGAGCCGCGCTTCATCGCCGCGACCATATCCGCCAGCCACAGCTTCGGGGCCTCGCGGTTGGGGATCAGCGCGGTGGTGATGACGATGTCCACCTCCGGCGCCAGCTCGCGGAATTTGGCCAGCTGGGCCTCGCGGAATTCCGGCGAGGAGACAGAGGCATAGCCGCCGGTGGCGGCCCCATCCTGCTGCTCTTCCTCAAAGTCGAGATAGACAAATTCCGCGCCCATCGACTCGACCTGCTCGGCCACTTCGGGGCGCACATCAAAGGCGTAGGTCACGGCGCCCAGCGAGGTGGAGGTGCCGATCGCAGCGAGGCCGGCAACACCGGCGCCCACCACCAGAACCTTGGCCGGGGGCACCTTGCCCGCCGCTGTGATCTGGCCGGTGAAGAACCGGTCAAAATTGTTGCCCGCCTCGATCACCGCGCGGTAGCCGGCGATATTGGCCATGGAACTCAGCGCGTCCATCTTCTGCGCGCGGCTGATGCGCGGCACCATTTCCATGGCGATCACGGTGGCGCCCTTGGATTTGGCGAGCTCCAGCCCTTCTTCATTGCCACCCGGATTGAAGAAGGAAATCAGCGTCTTGGATTTATTGAGCCGCTTCAGCTCGGTCTCATTGGGTGCGCGGACCTTGGCGATGATATCGGCGGCCTTCCACAGCCCGGCGGCGGTCTTGATCACCTCCACCCCGGCCTCGGCATAGGCCGCATCGGTAAACCCCGCAGCCTCACCCGCACCAGACTCAATACAGCACTCAAACCCCAGCTTCTGAAGATCACGCGCCGACAATGGCGTCATCGCTACGCGCGACTCGCCCTCGGCTATCTCTTTTGGTGTGCCTATTTTCACCAGTCGTCCCCCTGTCTGCACCGACCACGGCGGTCAGGTGCGCACGTTTCGCAAATACACTGCATAAGGTGCGCAAGAATATTGCGCAAGCTTTTCGCTGCGTCGCGGCACATCTTGGGCGGTCCCCACGGGTGCAGGGCCGACAGGCCTCAACCGCCGCGCACGCGCGCTCAAAGCAACAGATGTTCCGGCGAATGAAAAGCATGGATCACGAGAATTTTTGCCGATTGCGACAAAACAACCGCGTTTTCCGTCACCCTGCGCAAGAATCTCGCCAAAATGTCTTTCTGCATTTGCCAAAAAGACGCCGTGGCACAGTTGGCCCGTTGCCCCCGTCGCAGCGCCCCCTCAGGCAGAGCGTTGCAGCGCGGCCGGGCGGGTGCCCCCGGCCCAGGCCCGCGCGGCCTCTCCGAAGGCTTCGAACAAGGGGCGCGAGACCGGATCCTCACCAGCGCGATATTCCGGGTGCCATTGCACGGCGAGGCTGAACCCGGGCGCGTCCTTGACATATATCGCTTCCGGGGTGCCATCCTCGGCCTGTCCTTCGACCACGATGCGCGCCCCCGGTGTCTTGATCCCCTGCCCGTGCAGCGTGTTGGTCATGACTTCGCGCGCGCCGAGCAGGCGATGGAACAGGCCGCCCTCGACCAGGGTCACCGGGTGGCGCAGGGCGAACTTTTCCTCGATGCTGCCATCCGGCGGCATGCGGTGGTTCATCCGGCCCGGCAAGTCACGGATCTCGGGGTAAAGCGTGCCGCCCATGGCCACGTTGACCTCCTGAAAGCCGCGACAGATCCCGAAAAACGGCTGGCCCCGCTCCACGCAGGCCCGCACCAGCGGCAGGGTGATGGCATCGCGGGCGCGGTCGAAATCTCCATGCGCCTCGGTCGGGTCCTCGCCATACTCCTCCGGGTGCACGTTGGGACGCCCGCCGGTCAGCAGAAACCCGTCAAAGCTCTCCAGCAGTTCCGCAACGCTGACATAGCGCGGGTCGGTGGGGATCAGCAGCGGCAGGCAGCCGGACACATTCGCCACCGCATCCGAATTCATGGTGCCGCCCGCATGGGTCGGGTATTGATCGTTCATCAGGTAGGAATTGCCGATAATGCCGACTTTGGGGCGCACGCTGGAAGTCTCCGGAACAAATGGACGCTATTGGATCAAAGGTCACGGTAGCGTGACGCCCCATCAGCGCGCAACTCTTTAGCGTGGCGCAAGCCCCTGTTCACTGGTGCACAGGGGCGACAGGTCACAAAAACAGCAGCTGACGCTGCCTGCCGTCCGTGCATATGGGCTGCGGCAACGCGGTGATGCTGCCCTCTTGCCCCAGGAGGATGCCCCATACGCAAAGGGCTGCTCCGAGCGTATGCCCCAGTGCAGCCCCGCGTTTTCAATCCGACAGGTGTGCGGCTCAGATCTCGGCGGTGAGACCTGCGGCCTCGACACCTGCCTTGGCCGCCACCGCGTCATTGTCGGAGGTATCGCCGGTCACGCCGACGGCGCCGATCACCGCGCCGGTGTCATCGCGCACCAAGACGCCGCCCGGCACCGGCACAACCTGTCCCCCGTAGACACCGTTCACCGCTGCCATGAAATAGGCCTGCTGTTCGGCCCGGGCCATCTGCGCGGTGCCGGCCATGCCCAGCATCACCGCGCCATAGGCCTTGCCCTGGGCGATCCCGAACCGGCCCGGCGCGGCGCCATCCTCGCGTTCAAACGCCAGCACATGGCCGCCCGCATCCAGCACCACGACGGAGAGCGGCTTCAGGTTCATGTCACGGCCCTTGGCGCGGGCGGTCTCGATGATGGTGCGGGCCTGGTCAAGAGAGAGGCTCATATCTGCAAATCCTTGGTCGGGAAGAAGAAAGGCCGGGGAAACTCCCCGGCCTCGAAACCATGTCAGCCTTGCGCCTTCAGTTCAAGGCGGCGGGCGTGCAGCACCGGTTCGGTATAGCCCGAGGGCTGGATACGGCCCTTGAACACCAGATCGCAGGCGGCCTGAAAGGCGACGCCATCAAAGCCCGGTGCCATCGCGCGATAGCTGGGATCGGAGGCGTTCTGACCATCCACCACCGCGGCCATCTTCTGCATCGCGGCCATCACCTGCTGTTCGGACACCACGCCGTGGTGCAGCCAGTTGGCCAGCGCCTGGCTGGAGATCCGGCAGGTGGCGCGGTCTTCCATCAGGCCGACATCGTTGATGTCCGGCACCTTGGAACAACCGACGCCCTGATCGACCCAGCGCACGACATAGCCGAGGATGCCCTGGGCGTTGTTCTCGATCTCGCGGGCGATGTCCTCCTCCGACAGGTTCTGCCCGTCCATCACCGGGATGGTCAGCAGATCGTCGAGCGTACCACGCGCGCCGCCCGCCTTAAGCGCATCCTGACGGGCCAGAACATCGACCTTGTGGTAATGGGTCGCGTGCAGGGTCGCGGCGGTCGGCGACGGCACCCAGGCGCAGGTGGCGCCGGATTGCGGGTGGCCGATCTTGGCCTCCAGCATCTCGCCCATGCGGTCGGGCATCGCCCACATGCCCTTGCCGATCTGGGCCCGGCCCTTCAGCCCGCAGGCCAGACCGATGTCGACGTTGCGATCCTCATAGGAGGCAATCCATGCGGTGCCCTTCATCTCGCCCTTGCGGAGCATAGGTCCCGCCTCCATCGAGGTGTGAATCTCGTCGCCGGTGCGGTCCAGGAAGCCCGTGTTGATAAAGGCAACGCGGGATTTTGCGGCGCGGATGCATTCCTTGAGGTTGGCGCTGGTGCGGCGCTCCTCGTCCATGATGCCGATCTTGACGGTGTTGCGCGGCAGGCCCAGCGCGTCCTCGACATGATCAAAGATCTTCACCGCAAAGGCGACCTCTTCCGGCCCGTGCATCTTGGGCTTCACCACATAGACCGAGCCGTGCAGCGAATTGCCGCCCTCCGCCTTGAGGTCGTGCATGGCGCAGAGCACCGTGATCATCGCATCGAGGAAGCCTTCACCGGCCTCGCGCCCGTCGCTGTCCAGCACCGCCGGGTTGGTCATCAGGTGGCCAACGTTACGCACCAACAGCAGCGAGCGCCCCTTCAGAGTGGCCTCCGCGCCGGTGGGCGTCTTGTAGGCCAGATCCTCGTTCAGCACCCGGGTGAAGCTCTTGCCGCCCTTGGTGACGTCTTCGGCGAGGTCACGCTTCATCAGGCCCAGCCAGTTGGAATAGGCGGTGACCTTGTCCTCGGCGTCGACGCAGGCGACGGAGTCCTCGCAGTCCATGATGGTGGAGAGCGCCGATTCCAGCGTGATGTCATTGATCCCTGCGGCGTCATCCTTGCCGATGTTGCCCGCGGCGTCGATCTCAAGGATCGCGTGCAGCCCGTTGTTTTTCAACACAATACGTGTCGGGGCACCCGTGTCGCCGACATAGCCCGCGAACTGGCTGGCGTCTTTCAGCGCCGGAACCAAGGCGCCATCCTCGACCCGCAGGCCGGAAATATCGGACCAGGAGCCGCTCGCCAGCGGGAAGGTCTCATCGAGGAAACCACGGCCCCAGGCGATAACGCGGGCGCCGCGCGCGGCGTCATAGCCCTTGCCGGTGGGCAGGTCGCCCATCGCATCGGTGCCGTAAAGCGCATCATAGAGGCTGCCCCAGCGGGCGTTGGCCGCGTTCAGGGCAAAGCGCGCATTGGTGATCGGCACCACCAGCTGCGGTCCCGGCACATGCGCGATCTCGGGGTCCACATGGGTCGTCTCCACCTCGAAATCCGCGCCTTCGGGCACCAGATAGCCGATCTCCTGAAGAAACGCCTTGTAGGCCGCTGCGTCATGCGGCTGGCCACGGCGTTCCAGATGCCAGGCGTCGATCTTGCCCTGGATCGCCTCGCGCTTGGCCAGCAGCGCGCGGTTCTCGTCGCCCATGCCGTTCACCAGCCCGGACAGGCCCGCCCAGAACGCATCCGCGCTGACGCCGGTGCCCGGCAGTGCCTTGTCCTCGACAAAGGCCGCCAGAGCGGAAGCCACCTGAAGTCCATTCCGTTCGATCCGACTCATTTTCCTGCTCCTCTCGGCGGTACACAATTGCATGCCGCCTGATACGGGAAAAGTTTCCGATCAGCAACAAATCCGGCACTCAGGAAATGCGAACGCATCTTCTCGTTTTTCAAGAAAGTGTTCCGGGATTTCCGATTTTACCCCTCCTGACCCACGGCATGGAACAGGGCCGGGGCAAAAAACTGGCCAAAGGTTAGCAAGCCCCCGCCCCGGCCGTTGGCGCGCTGCCGGACCACCCGGCGCGCTCAGCCAGGCGGGGCGGCGGCCGATCAGGCGGAGGTGGTGCGGGCCTCTTATTCGCCCGCAGTGCCCGCTGTGCCGGCTGCGTCATCGGTTGATGTCTCGACTTCGCCGCCAAGCAGCGGTTGCCCGTCATCGGTCAGATCGTCGGCAAACCCGAACAGGGCCAGCCCCAGAACGATCAGCGCCAACAGAGCCACCAGCCAATACAGCCCGTAACGGCGCTGGCGCACTTCCTTGCGGGTGGTCATCGGGGTCTCTGCATCGGACATGATACTCTCCTTTTTGAACAAAGAGACGAAGGGCGCTTGCCCGACTGTCTCCGGTTGCATACCTCTGGTGAACAACGCACGCGCCCCGGCGCAGGTTCCCAGAAATCGCGAAGGATGTATCCATGAAAGACGCCGCCCCAAGCACCGATCCCGAGACCTTCTACCTGAAGGACTACACCCCCTTCGGCTATGTGGTGGAAAGCGTCGAACTGGTCTTTCGCCTCGCGCCGGAGGCCACCCGCGTGCTGTCGAAAATCCGGTTCGCACCCAGGGAGGATGCGCAGGACCGGCGGTTTTTCCTGCATGGCGAGCAGCTTAAGCTGATCTCTTCACGTATTGACGGCGCCGAGGTCACCCCCGAGGTCACCGATACGGGCCTCACCTGCGACGTGCCCGACCGCCCCTTCACCTGGGAGGCCGAGGTGGAGATCAACCCCAAGGCCAATACCGCGCTCGAGGGGCTCTATATGTCCAACGGCATGTATTGCACCCAATGCGAGGCCGAAGGGTTTCGCAAGATCACCTACTACCCGGACCGCCCCGACGTGATGGCCACCTTCAGCGTGCGCATCGAAGGTGCGGAAAAGGTGATGCTGTCCAACGGCAACCCGGTGGATGCGGGCAGCGGCTTTGCCGAATGGCACGATCCCTGGCCCAAACCGGCCTATCTCTTTGCCCTGGTGGCCGGTGATCTGGTCAACCATTCCGACCGCTTCACCACCCGCTCGGGCAAGGAGGTTCTGCTCAACATCTGGGTGCGCCCGGGCGATGAACACAAATGCGCCTTTGGCATGGAGGCGCTGAAAAAGTCGATGACCTGGGACGAGAAGGTCTATGGCCGCGAATACGACCTCGACGTGTTCAATATCGTCGCCGTGGATGACTTCAACATGGGCGCGATGGAGAACAAGGGATTGAACATTTTCAACTCTTCCTGCGTCCTGGCCAGCCCTGAGACCTCCACTGATTCCAATTTTGAGAGAATTGAGGCGATTATCGCCCATGAGTATTTTCACAACTGGACCGGCAACCGGATCACCTGCCGCGACTGGTTCCAGCTCTGCCTGAAGGAGGGCCTGACGGTCTATCGCGACGCGCAGTTCACCGCCGACATGCGCTCCGCCCCGGTGAAGCGGATCGAGGATGCGATCGACCTGCGCGCCCGCCAGTTCCCCGAGGACAACGGCCCCCTCGCCCACCCGGTGCGCCCCGAGTCGTTCCAGGAGATCAACAACTTCTACACCGCCACCGTCTATGAAAAGGGCGCCGAGGTGATCGGCATGCTGAAACGGCTGGTCGGGGATGACGCCTACTACACCGCGCTTGACCTCTATTTCGACCGTCACGACGGGCAGGCCTGCACCATCGAGGATTGGATCAAGGTGTTCGAGGACAGCACCGGCCGCGACCTGGGGCAGTTCAAGAACTGGTACAGCCAGGCCGGCACCCCGCGCCTGTCGGTCGAAGACAGCTATGACGACGGCACCTACACGCTGACCTTCCGCCAGAGCACGCCGCCGACGCCAGGTCAGGACCACAAGGACCCGAAGGTGATCCCGATCGCCGTGGGGCTGCTTGGCCCTGATGGTGACGAGGTGGTCCCGACAACGGTGCTGGAGATGACTGAGGCCGAACAGAGCTTCCGCTTTGACGGGCTGTCGGCCCGCCCGATCCCCTCGATTCTGCGGGATTTCTCGGCGCCGGTGATCCTGACCCGCGACACCTCGGCGCAGGAACGGGCCTTCCTGCTGGCCCATGACACCGATCCGTTCAACCGCTGGGAGGCGGGCCGAGAATTGGCCAAGGCCTCGCGCATCGCCATGGTGACCGAGGGCGCAAGCCCCGATGCGCAGTATCTGGAGGCGCTGCAATCGCTGGTGCGCGACGACACGCTGGACCCGGCCTTTCGCGCGCTGGTGCTGACACCGCCCAGCGAGAGCGAGATCGCCCAGGCGCTGGCCGACCGCGGCGTGACCCCCGACCCGGATGCGATCCACGACGCCGCCGAGACCTTTGCCCAGACGCTTGCCCAGAGCCTCTCGGACAGTCTGCCGCGGCTGTTCTCGGCCACCCAGGTCGAAGGCCCCTACCAACCGGAAGCCAGGGATGCGGGCCTGCGGGCGCTGAACGGCCGGCTGCTGGCGCTGCTGACCCGGATCGACGGGGGCGATGCCGCCGCCAAACAGTTCGAGCTGGCCGACAATATGACCGTCCAGAACACCGCCCTCGCCTGCCTGCTGAAGGCCGAGAAGGGCGACACCCAGAGCCAGGCGTTCTTTGACCAATGGCAGGACGACCGGCTGGTCATGGACAAATGGTTTGCCTTGCAGGTGGCCACCGCCCGCCCCGACCGCGCGCCCGCGGTGGCGGCAGAGCTGACCCGGCATCCGCTGTTCACCATCCGCAACCCCAACCGGTTCCGCGCCGTGATGGGGGCGCTATCGATGAACCACGCAGGCTTCCATCAGGCCGACGGCAGCGGCTATCGGCTGCTGGCCGATCAGTTGATCGCACTGGATGCGCTGAACCCGCAAACCACTGCCCGCATGTGCACCGCCTTCCAGACCTGGAAACGCTATGATGCGGAGCGCCAGGCAAAGATCCTGACCGCGCTGGAGCGGATCAAGTCCACCGAAGGGCTCAGCCGCGACACCAACGAGATGGTCAGCCGGATTCTCGATGCCTGACCGCGGTGCCCCTGCCCCGGGCGTGTTCCGCTTTTGTCGGGACGCGCGGTCGGCCGGAACGGTTCTGGTGATCGCCAGCTGGGCCGGGGTGGTGGCCGCGCTCTGGCTGCTGTTCGAGGCGCGCGGCTGGATTGTCGCGCTCCTCGCCCTGCCGCTCCTGCCCTCGCTGTGGGAGCTGTGGCGCAATCCCGAAGCCTGGTTCGAACTCACCGCCGACCGCCTGCGCTGGACCTCCGCGCGCAGCACCGCCGACATCGCGCTGGCGGAAATCGACCATGTGCTGCTGGTCACGCGCTGGGATTTCTCGATCCGCGCGACGGTTCACACCCGCGTCGGCACCCACCACCGCCTCCCGGCCGAAGTCACGCCAAAGGCCACCGCCCTCGAGGACGCGCTGACGCAGCGCGGGATTGCGGTGAAAAGACAGCATTTTACTGTTCTCTGAGACGCATCAATCGGCCGGAATTCGCCAGCATTTCCCGGGCCTTCGGCAAAATGCCGCGCTTTTGCCGCCATTTGCTGACCTGGCGCCGGAATTGATCCGGCGAACACCCCGTCGCTGCCATGTTTGCGCCCCAAAGCTTTCCGACAGTCGGACCCAGACCAAAGACTGCTGCACATATCTGGGACCAGCTGATGCCACTTTCTGCACCACCGGCAAAAGACGGTTTGAAAAAGGCGCTTCGCCTCATCTCGACGCGCCTGCCGCCTCTGCGATCCCCCGGCGGGATTCGCCTGCCGCACCTGCCGCTGCCGCGCGCCCTTGCTGCGGGCGCGACCGACGCGGCCGAGGCAACAGCCCCGCTCAGCCTCGAGGATGTGCTCTCGATCCCGGTGCCGGCGACCAATGCCGAGGATGAGGCTGCCGATGCCGCCATCGCCAAGGGGCAGTTCCTGGCCCGTCAGGAACTGTGGGAAGACGCCGAGGCGCGGATCATCGCGGCGGACACCGCCCGCGATGCCACCCCCGGGGGCACGCCGATCGCCGATCTCCTCGCCTACGGGGCGCGGGCCGACGTCGTCAACGCGGTGGAACACGCGCTGTCCGAGGGGCTGCCCCTGACCGAGCGTGTCACCCTGGACGGCATCATGTCGCTGGAGCGCATGCGGCTGGAATGCGCCCGCACGCCGGTGATGTCCACGGTGGTGGCGCTGGCGCATCTCGATATTTCCTGGGCCTGTCGCCGTGCGGCCAGGCGCAAGGTGAACCGGCAGCGCAACGCCATCCTGTCCCGCGCCGAGGCACATCAGAGCCGCGCCCGGGCCCTGCTGGAGCAGCTGCCCGACGAGGCCGCCCAACAGCCCTTTGTCGCCGCCGCGCGCTGTGCGCTCTACAGCGCAGGCGGCGCGGCGGAGCCACTGCAGATCGCCGATGACTATATCGACCTGATCCGGCTCGATCCCTGCAACCCGCGCCATCAGCGCGCGCTAGGCACGCATTTGGCCGAGCAGGGCACACACGGGCTGTCGGCGCTGGAGCTCGAAGCCCGCCGCGTCGCCGCGCTGGTCCAGGATCACTGGGGTGCGGCGGGATATGCCTGGGTCTATTTCGACGCCCTGGCCCAGTCCGACGCGGCCTGCCTCGGGGTCGATGTGGCGTTTTTCCTCGATGGGATTGCCGACATCGTTGCCCGCGCGCCCAGCCAGGAGCGCATCAACCTGATGTCCGCCTATTGCAGCATCGCCCTGAAGCCGCGCCCCGACAGCCCCCCCGCGGCGGCACAGGTGCGGGCGCAGATCGCCGAGGCCGCCCATTGGCTGATCCGGGACCACCTGCGCGAGTTGCACCCGATGATCTGGGCCCATGCCTCGGCGGGTTTTGACAATGACGCGCCGGTGCGTTCGCTGCGCCAGTTCGCCGAACGCGGCCGCATGGATGCGCTGCGCGCCATCGCCGATCTGTTTCGCGACGAGATCGAAGCCGGCTACCGCGTGGTGTTCACCGCCGATGGCCCCGAGGTCACCCCCGGCTAGCCGCAGGGGCTGGCCGGGATCGCGGGGGCGCCGGCGCGCGACGGCACGTGCGCAGGCCGCCGCGCGCCGCTATTTCTTCTTGAACGCATCCATCAGGGCCGCGCCCAGCGCCCCGGTGTCATTGCCCGGTTTACCGCCCTTGGGTGCCGCGGACATCTTGCCCCTTGGCGCGGGCGCACCGCGCCCCCTGGGGCCGCCCTTGCTGTCGCTCTTGGCGGGACCGCGGGCATTGCGGTCGTCCCGGGCCGAAGCGCCGCCATCCTTTTTCATGGTGAGACCGATGCGTTTGCGCGGCACATCCACCTCGACCACGGTCACCTTCACCACCTGGCCGGTTTTCACGATCTCATGCGGATCCTTGACGAATTTGTCGGCCAGCTGGCTCACATGCACCAACCCGTCCTGATGCACGCCGATGTCGACAAAGGCGCCAAAGGCCGCGACATTTGTCACCGTGCCTTCCAGCACCATGCCGGGCTTGAGGTCGGTGATCTCCTCCACCCCATCGGTAAAGCTCGCGGTCACGAAAGAGGGGCGCGGGTCGCGGCCCGGTTTTTCCAATTCGGCAAAGATGTCGCGCACCGTCGGCAGGCCGACATCGCCAGAGACAAAGGTCTCGGCGCGGACCGATTTCAACGCCGACCCATCGCCCATGATCTGACGAATATCACGCCCGCAGGCGGCGACGATCTTGCGCGCCACGTCATAGCTTTCGGGGTGCACGGCAGAGGCATCCAGCGGCTCCTTGCCGCCCTGGATACGCAGAAAGCCCGCACATTGCTCAAACGCCTTGGGGCCGAGGCGCGCGACTTTCAGCAGCTCCTTGCGGGTGGCAAAGGCGCCGTTGATGTCGCGATGGGCCACGATGGCTTCGGCGAGACCGGGACCAAGGCCTGAAACATGCGCCAGCAGGGGCGCCGAGGCCATATTGAGGTCCACGCCCACCGCGTTCACCACATCCTCGATGACTGCCTCCAGCGATTTCGACAGTTTGTGCTGGTCCACGTCATGCTGGTACTGGCCGACGCCGATGCTCTTGGGTTCGATCTTGACCAGCTCCGCCAGCGGATCTTGCAAGCGGCGGGCGATCGAGACCGCCCCGCGCAGGCTGACGTCCAGATCGGGGAATTCCCGCGCGGCCAGTTCGGACGCGGAATAGACCGAGGCACCAGCCTCAGAAACCACCACCTTGGTCGGGGCCTTCACCTTGGCCGGCAGGTTCTTGATGACCTCGGCCACCATACGTTCGGTTTCGCGGCTGGCGGTGCCATTGCCGATCGCGATCAGCTCGACGCCATGTTCCGCGATCAGCTTCAGGATGGAGACCTGCGCCCCGCGCAGATCGTTTTTGGGTTGAAACGGGTACAGGGTCTCGGTGGCCACCAATTTGCCGGTGGCGTCAACCACCGCCGCCTTGACGCCGGTGCGAATGCCCGGGTCCAACCCAAGAGTCGGTCGCGCACCGGCCGGCGCGGCAAAGAGCAAGTCCTTGAGATTGCGCGCAAAGACCGCGATGGCCTCGTCCTGCGCCCGCGTGCGCAGATCGCCCATCAGCTCCAGCATCATCGACAGCGACAGTTTCACCCGCCAGGTCCAGCCTGCCACCTTGCGCAGCCATTTGTCCCCCGGCGCACTGCCGCGCACATCCAGGACTGCCGCGACCATCTCCTCGGCCCGCGCCACGCCGTCGTCGCCCGGGGGCGCGATGTCCAGCGTCAGCACGCCTTCGTTCGAGCCCCGCAGCATCGCCAGCGCCCGGTGCGACGGCGTGGTTTTCCAGGCCTCGGAATGCTCGAAATAGTCCGAGAACTTGGCCCCCGCCTGTTCCTGACCCTCGACAACCTTGGCGCTCAGCACCGCCTCGGATTGCATATAGGTCCGCAACCGCCCCAACAGATCGGCGTTTTCGGTCAGGCGTTCGGTCAGAATGTCACGCGCACCATTCAGGGCCGATTTGGTATCGGCAACCGCCTCGGACAGATAGCCTGCCGCCAGCGCCTCGGGATCGGCTGCGCGATCCGCCAGAATCGCATCCAGCAGCGGCTCCAGCCCGTTTTCCCGCGCGATCATCGCCTTGGTGCGGCGCTTGGGCTTGTAGGGCAGATAGATGTCTTCCAGCTGCGCCTTGGTCTCCGCCTTGGCGATGGAGGCCGCCAGATCCTCCGTCAGCTTGTCCTGCGACCGGATCGACTCGAGGATGGCCGCACGGCGTTTCTCCATCTCGCGCAGATACTCCAGCCGCTCCGACAGGGTGCGCAGCTGGGTGTCGTCCAGCCCGCCAGTGACCTCCTTGCGGTAGCGCGCGATGAAGGGCACGGTGGCGCCTTCGTCCAGCAGCGCCACGGCGGCGCTGACCTGTTTGGCGCTGGCGCTGATTTCACCGGCGATGGTCTGGCTGATGCGTGCGGATGTGTCCAAGGCGGCCTCCTTTTGAACTGCTCGGGCTGCCACTTCTAGCCCTGCCGGCACACGCCGCCAAGAGGCTGAATCGCCACCAAGCCATCCTTCGCTGAGGGCAGCACACGTCCGCGGGCGGAAGCGAAGCGCCCGCCCATGGGGGCGGACGGGCGCTGCCCGGGCGTACAGCCCGTGCAAAAGTGGAAATATCGACCCGGCTCCCGGTTGCATGTAGCCCCTGCCCCCTTGCCCCCTGCCGCCCGCGGGCCTAGAACGCTGTGCAGACACAGATATACGGATACGGCGGAAAACCATGCTCGACCTGACATATGAACTCCCCAAGCCCAAGGTGATCGCGGGCGCCAAGCATGACTGGGAACTGGTCATCGGCATGGAGGTGCATGCCCAGGTCAGCTCCAATGCCAAGCTGTTTTCCGGCGCCTCGACCCAATTCGGCGCTGAGCCGAACGCCAACGTCGCCTTTGTGGATGCGGCCATGCCCGGCATGCTGCCGGTGATCAACGAATATTGCGTCGAACAGGCGGTGCGCACGGGCCTCGGCCTCAAGGCCGACATCAACCTCTGGTCCGCCTTTGACCGCAAGAACTACTTCTACCCCGACCTGCCGCAGGGCTATCAGATCTCGCAGCTCTACCACCCCATCGTGGGCGAGGGCGAGGTGCTGGTGGAACTCGGCGACGGCACCGCCCGCACCGTGCGGATCGAGCGCATCCACATGGAGCAGGACGCCGGCAAGTCGATCCACGACATGGACCCGTCGATGTCCTTCGTGGACCTGAACCGCACCGGCGTCTGCCTGATGGAAATCGTCTCGCGCCCCGACATTCGTGGCCCCGAGGAAGCCGCCGCCTATATCGCCAAGCTGCGCCAGATCATGCGCTATCTGGGCACCTGCGACGGCAACATGCAGAACGGCAACCTGCGCGCCGATGTGAACGTCTCCATCTGCCGCCCCGGCCAGTACGAAAAGTATCAGGAAACCCAGGATTTCTCCCATCTCGGCACCCGTTGCGAGATCAAGAACATGAACTCCATGCGCTTTATCCAGCAGGCGATCGAGGTCGAGGCCCGGCGTCAGATCGCCATTGTCGAGGGCGGCGGCGAAGTGGAGCAGGAAACCCGGCTCTATGACCCCGACAAGGGCGAAACCCGTTCGATGCGCTCCAAGGAAGAAGCGCATGACTACCGCTATTTCCCCGACCCGGATCTGCTGCCGCTGGAAATCGAACAGGATTGGGTCGACGGCATCAAATCCGCCCTGCCCGAGCTGCCGGACGAGAAGAAAGCCCGCTTCATCAAGGACTTCGGCCTGACCGATTATGACGCCTCCGTGCTGACAGCCGATGTAGAGAGCGCCAATTACTTCGACGCCGTGGCCGAGGGCCGCAGCGGCAAGCTTGCCGCGAACTGGATCATCAATGAACTCTTCGGCCGCCTCAAGAAGGACGACAAGGAGATCACCGAAAGCCCGGTATCGCCCGCACAGCTTGGCAGCATCATCGACCTGATCGCCGCCGACACCATCTCCGGCAAGATGGCCAAGGAGCTGTTCGAGATCGTCTATACCGAAGGCGGCGACCCGGCGGTTATCGTCGAAGAGCGCGGCATGAAGCAGGTGACGGACACCGGCGCCATCGAGGCCGCGCTGGACGAGATCATCGCCGCCAACCCCGCCCAAGTGGAAAAGGCCAAGGTCAACCCAAAGCTCGCCGGCTGGTTCGTCGGCCAGGTGATGAAAGCCACCGGCGGTCAGGCCAACCCCAAGGCTGTGAACGAGCTGGTGGCCAAGAAACTGGCCTGAGGCTTAGACGTTCCAAGTTAAACGAGGGCGGCCCATCGGGTCGCCCTTTTGCGCTCTAGAGCATAGGGCAGCGCTCGCCCGAGGTGGGGGCAAAGCCCCCGCCTGGGGGGCGGGCGGGGGCTGCCCGGCCTATCGTCCGGGCGACCTCACCAATCAAGCGCCCATTGCACCAGACCTTCGATCCCTTCTTTAAGTTTCTTTTTCGCGACGCCCGATATCACCTGTCCGACAGCCATACGCGGGGCCGCAGATTGCTCCCAATACAGTCGAAGTGACACAGCAACCTGAGCCATCCGGTAGTCGATATCTCTGCGAATCTGGCTCTTGATCGCGGAATTTCCTGCAATAAACTCCCGCTGGATCATACCGTCGAGATCATCCAACAGTTTTTCAAAAACAGCAATCGCTTCCGGCGCCATGGGAACACGATTACCCGCTGTGTCCTCCTTGACCTGCGCCAATCCGCGCCGGAGATCTTCCATCAGATCCGCAAGCCGCGTCTCGTCCGATGATCGAATATCACGCAGAGCACCAAAGCGCAGCAAAGTGGCCGAGAAATGACTGTGGATCAGGTCCAGCAGATTTTGCACCGTCCGCTGAAACGGGATGTTCAGCGGGCCAAGCTCCGCTACAGTTTCCGAACTCTGCGCGTAGCCCTGTAAAATTTCCCCACAATCAATAATCCAGCCCACATTGAGTTGGTTGAGCTGCCGTGCCTTGGAGGCCTCCGTCAGCACCTCTTCAAAATAGGTCAGGATGCCGCCTGCTCCTTGAAGGGACCGCCCCTCCCGGTCAACTGCGCGCATAAATGTCTCGATTTCATGCCTTTGTTGGTCCATGCCAGCCACGAAATCCGAAACCGCGTCGGGATCTTTGAGATGCTTCAGGTCCTCTGCGAAGGGCAGCAGCTCCATCAAGTGACGGATGTCGTTGAAACCGAATTGCCCCAGCGCAGCATGCAGCAATGTGGTTGCCTCGCCCTGCGTCTCAGTTGAAACAGGATAGCTGTGCTTTTCCTCAAGCTTTTCAATCTCCCCCGACACATGCTCCGCGCCCTTGTCCCAATCCTCGGGCGCGATCAGGGCGATGTCCTGCATCAACTGCCAATGGCTCTGCCAGTCACCCGTCAGCGGGCGGCCTGCAAGGACGGCCTCATACCAACGGATCCAGAAGCTGTAGCCGGGGGTGTTCTGCATCCAGGTCCGACCGCTGGTCCAAGCGGTTGCAAACTTGTCGGGGATCTCTTCCGGCCACAGTGGCAGTGTCAGCAGGTCATCCCCGCGCTCAATCCCCTGAATCTCTTGACGGAGAAGACTCCATATTTCGTCGTCGGCAGCGGCGGCGGCATAGGCGGCGTAGGCGGCGTCGGTGGAGACGGCGTCGGCAGCGGAGTCGGCGCCAGCGACGGCGGCGGCGACGTAGGCGGCGGCGGCGGCGTAGGTGTCGGCGGCGGCGGCGTCGGCGGAGTCGGCGGCGGCGTCGGCGGCGACGTAGGCGACGGCGGCGGCGGCGTTTCTAATATCCGGGGTTGGCGTTTTAACCGCACCCCCGGATATCAATATGCTGCGCAATGACGCTAGGGGTGTCAAATCACCTTTGCGCGCCCAGTCCTGCTGCATTGCCGCCGCCCAGATCGGAAACACCCGCAGCGCGCAGCGTGTCGCCAAAGTCACCGCGACCTCATAGCGCCGATCCTCTGGCAGCGCCTCCAGCCACGCCGCAAAACTCTCGCGATCCGTAATCTCTTCAACCTGAACCATTGCCTGCCCAAATCCGTCCGCATCCAATTCCTCCACCCCGCGCCGGCGCGTGCTGCTCGGCAAGGGCGCTTGACCTCCCCGCGCCCCTCGGCAATCTTGCCGCCATCAGCAGGAGCTTATGGATGACCACGCCTTTTACGGACGCGCTCGAAGCCCGTCTTACCCGCTATGCCGCCATCGACAGCCAGAGCGATGAAACCTCCGACAGCACCCCCAGCACCGCACTCCAGTTCGACATGCTGCACCTGTTGCGGGACGAGCTGACAGCGATGGGGGCGCAGGATGTCACCCTCACGGAGTATGGCACCGTGCTCGCGACCATCCCCGGCACCACGGAGGCCCCCACTGTGGGCTTCCTCGCCCATGTCGACACCGCGCCGCAGTTCAACGCGACGGGCGTCAAACCGCGCGTCGTCAAGGGCTACAACGGCGGCGACATCAGCTTTCCCGACGACCCCGACCTGGTGCTCTCCCCCGCCGAACATCCCTATCTGGCGAGGAAGATCGGCCACGACCTGATCACCGCCTCCGGCACCACGCTGCTGGGCGCGGATGACAAGGCCGGCGTGGCCATCATCATGACCATGGCCGAACATCTGTTGCAAAACCCCGGTGCCCCCCGCCCGCCGATCCGCATCGCCTTCACGCCCGACGAGGAAATCGGCCGTGGCGTGCAGCCACAGCTGGAACAGGACCTGGGGGCAGATTTTGCCTATACGCTCGATGGTGGCAGAGTGGGCGAGGTCGAATATGAAAGCTTTTCTGCCGACCGCGCCGTGGTGAAAATCACCGGCGTGTCGATCCACCCCGGCTTTGCCAAGGAAAAGATGGTCAACGCCATCCACCTCGCCTCCAAGATTATCCAGACCCTGCCGCAGGCCACGATGACGCCGGAAACCACCGATGATCGCGAGGGGTTCATCCACGCCACCGATATGCTGGGCGGCTCCTCCGAGATGGAGCTCCGCTTCATCCTGCGCGATTTCGAACTGGACGGGCTGGAGGCCAAGGGCGCGCTGTTGCGCAGCGTCTGCGCCGCGGTCGCCGCGACCGAGCCGCGGGCGGAGATCACCTGCGAGATCACGCCGCAATACCGCAACATGCGCTACTGGCTGGAACAGGACATGACCCCGGTCGAGCTTGCCCATGCCGCCTGCCGGGATATCGGGCTGGAGCCGGTCTCTGTGCCGATCCGCGGTGGCACCGACGGCTCGCGGCTGACAGAGTTCGGCACGCCGACGCCGAATCTCTTTACCGGCATGCAATGCATCCATGGCCCCTTGGAGTGGATCTCGGTTCAGGATATGTCGCTGGCGACGCAGATGTGCCTGAAGCTGGCAGCGCGCGCCGCTGCCGTGCCAAAGTGACAGATGCCTCTGATCTTCTTTCTCTCCGCCCCGCACAGCTGCTAGGCTGGTGGCGTGGGCCGCATAGGAACATGTGATGCAGAACTACGAGTATAAGGTCGTCCCCGCCCCCAATCGCGGCAAGAAGGCCCGCGGTGTCAAAACCCCGGAGGCCCGCTTTGCCAACGGGATCGAAGGGGTGCTGAACGAGATGGCCGCACAGGGCTGGGAGTTCCAGCGCGCCGAGATGCTACCCAGCGAAGAGCGGTCGGGCCTCACCGGGACCAAGACCACCTGGCGCAATATCCTGGTGTTTCGCCGCGCCCTTGCCGCCCCCGGCCTGGCAGAGCCCACGCCCGCCGCCGCGGCGGATCCCACGCCTGCCGCCGACGCAACAGCCGAGGCCGCGGCCCCCGCAGCCACGCCCGCCGCCACATCAGAGCCGGACGCGCAGCGGATTGCCGAGACGCCGCGCGTCTCCCTGCCCGACGCCCAGCACGCCCCGGAACCGGCGCCGCTGACGGCGATCGCCGGCGACCCCGAAGCCCCGCCCGAAGCGGTCCCGGTGCCCGGTCCCGGCGCTCGCCGCATGGTTGCCGACGACGGGGTCGAGGAACTGAGCCCGGTGTCGGGTCTGACCGCGGCGCTCAAGGCCCGCGCCAGCCGCGGCAAACCGCAGGACTGAGCCTCGATCATGACGGACCGGCCACCATCAGGGCGGCCGGTCCCCGCGCCTTAGGCGCCGATGTCCAGTGCCAGGGCGTGGATTCGCGGTACGATGTCGCCCAGCGCCTTGTGTACGGCGCGATGCTGCGCCACCCGGGTCATGCCCTCAAAGGCCTCCGCCCGGATCAGCACGTTAAAATGGCTTTCGCCTTTGCCGTCGTGCCCGGCATGCCCGATATGGCTGTCGCTGTCGTCCACAACCTCCAAGCGACTGGGCGCAAAGGTCTTCTCCAGGGTGTCTTCGATTTCGTCTCTTACGCTCATTGCAGCGTCACTCCGCCTGTTGTTCATAAAACTGTGCCCGCCCCCCTTTTATCTCTCGACCGTTAGACTAAACTGCTGCCTCCGAGTCGAACAGATGCGTCTAGAAGGTGCTCCCGCATGACCAAATCCGATCCCTTTGGCTTCGATATGTCCATTCGCTCCGCGAAAAAGAAAAATCCGCGCGGGCGGCGGAGCATGTCCGGCGCCTCGGAAACCTCCGTGCGGGTCTGCGATCACCCCGGCTGCGAAGAGCCCGGAAAGTTCCGCGCCCCCAAGGCCCCCGATGTGCTCGACGACTTCTACTGGTTCTGCCAGCAGCATGTGCGCGAGTACAACCAGAAATGGAACTTCTTCGAAGGCACCACCGAGGCGGAGATGAACGCCCAGGCCTCCAAGGACAAGGTCTGGGAACGCACCACCAAGCCGCTGGGCGACCCCGAAGCCCGCGCCTGGGCGCGTCTGGGCATCGAGGACCCGCATCAGGTGCTGGGTCAGAATGCGACCAAGAACCCGGGCAAGAACGGCCAGTCCGCCGGCCGCCGCCTGCCCCCCACCGAACGCCGCGCGCTGGAGATCCTCGAAGCCAAGGACGACTGGTCCAAGGCCGAGATCCGCAAGGCCTACAAGAAGCTCATCAAGGTGCTGCACCCGGATATGAACGGCGGCGACCGCAGCCAGGAAGAGCAGCTGCAAGAGGTCATGTGGGCCTGGGATCAGGTCAAGGACAGCCGCAGCTTCAAATAAGCCGACCGCCAGCAGCCCCCGCGCCCGGGGCGCTGTCTCGGGTCGCTGTTCGGCCCTTCCCGACACGGCTCTTCCCGACACGGTTCTGGTCGCCGATGTTTTCCCGCCCGGGCCGTCATGGCGCCGGGCGCCTTCTTTTTGGGCAGCTCTCACAGGCGTGAAACGGCTTGAGCACAGGCAGATGCGGGAATGCAGGATTTTCTGTTACATTGAGTTGTTACGCGATGCGTCAACCCGGGCACGCCCCGGCGCACAACCAGATCCGAGGGGCCGCGCGCCCCGGAGTGTCAGTCCAGATCTTCAGAAAGGGATTCGAAGACGCCATGTTGTACGACCTCGTCCTGACCTTGCATGACATTGCTCTCCTCGTGGCCTGCGGTGCGGCCGTGGCCCTGGCCGCCCATCTCGGCTACAGTCTGAAACGCCCCGACCTCGGGCTCTGGCCCGCCGCCGAAGGCTGGCGTCACCATCTGGCCTTTGGCCTGTTCCGGGTGTTCTGCGGCGCAACCGTGGTGTTTGCCCTGACTGAAATCGGGGTGAACGGCTGGGGCCACTGGGCGCGCTACGTGGTCGGCCTGCCGATCATGGTGATGGCCTTTGGCATCACGCTCTGGGGCTATCGGTTCCTCGGGATCGACAACACCTACTGCGACAACGGCGGGCTGGTGACCGGCGGTATGTACGAATACTCCCGCAACCCGCAATATGTGACCTCCGTGCTGGCCACCGTCGGCCTCGGCATCACCACCGGGTCCTGGATCACCGTGGTGCTGGCGGTGGTGCTGTTTGCGCTCTATTTCCTGTTTGTGCTGAACGAGGAACGCTGGCTGCTGAAGGGCTATGGCCAGGCCTTTGCCGACTACATGCGCTCGACGCCGCGTTTCGTGGACGAACGCAGCCTCGAACGCCTGCGCGCCGCGCTCTGACCCTGCCCAACGGCAAACCCCGCCGCGCACCCTCCGCCACAGACGGCCTCCTCTCCCGGGGGCCGTCCTGCGTTTGGGCCGATGTGCGCGCGGCCCTTGCATCGGCAGGTTTTGCCGCTACCTGCACCGCACTGCGGCTTTGGCGTATCAACACAACGGTTTCCCTTGCCCTCCCGGGCATCTTCAGGCACCAATCCTGCGATTACGCGCAAGACGCATCCCGATAGAGACCGACGGGCCACCTGACAGACGCCAATCGCCCGCGCCCGAGACTGACAAGACAAGGACTGACCCCATGACCGACGGCCTGCTGGATATGAACGCAAAACCGACCGAGACGATCTCGGTGCGTGAGGTCTTTGGCATCGACACCGACATGACGGTGAAAGGGTTCGCCGACGGCACCGAACGCGTGCCGGCGCTGGACCCCACCTACAAGTTCGATCCCGACACCACGATGGCGATCCTTGCCGGTTTCAGCCACAACCGCCGCGTGATGATCCAGGGCTACCACGGCACCGGCAAATCGACCCATATCGAACAGGTCGCCGCGCGCCTGAACTGGCCCTCGGTGCGGGTCAACCTCGACAGCCACATCTCCCGGATCGACCTGATCGGCAAGGACGCGATCAAGCTGCGCGATGGCAAGCAGGTCACCGAGTTTCACGAAGGCATCCTGCCCTGGGCGCTGCGCAACCCGGTGGCGATCGTGTTCGATGAGTATGACGCGGGCCGCGCCGACGTGATGTTCGTGATCCAGCGCGTGCTGGAACATGACGGCAAGCTGACGCTCCTGGACCAGAACGAGATCATCACGCCGAACCCGTTCTTCCGCCTGTTTGCAACCGCCAATACCGTGGGTCTCGGCGACACCACCGGGCTTTATCACGGCACCCAGCAGATCAACCAGGCCCAGATGGACCGCTGGTCGCTGGTGGCGACGCTGAACTACCTGCGTCACGATGCGGAAACCGCCATCGTCCTGTCCAAGGCGCCGCATTACAACACCGAGAAAGGCCGCAAGCAGATCGCCCAGATGGTGACCGTGGCGGATCTGACCCGAACCGCCTTCATGAACGGCGACCTGTCGACGGTGATGAGCCCGCGGACGGTGATCAACTGGGCGCAAAACGCCGAGATCTTCCGCGACATCGGCTATGCCTTCCGCCTGTCCTTCCTCAACAAATGCGATGAACTGGAGCGCCAGACGGTGGCAGAGTTCTACCAGCGCTGCTTTGACGAGGAACTGCCGGAGAGTGCTGCAAACGTAAGCCTCGGCTAAGGAGCGGGGGTCGGACGGCTGCGCCGTCCGACCGGTGCCGAGGCCCCCTCGACGGGGGCCTCGGCACCCCGCCCCGGCGGGGCGGGACCAGTCATTGTTCAAATGACTGGACAGCGCCGCGCAAAGGACGAATGCTTGCCCTAGGAGCACCGGTTCATGACCAAACCCTCAGATAACCCCGCAGATCCGTTCAAAAAGGCGCTGGCCGAGGCCACCAAGGTCATGGCCGACGATACCGAACTGACGGTGAACTACTCGGTCGACCCCTCGGGCATGAGCGGCGACACCATGCGCCTGCCGCAGGTCTCCCGCCGGATGACCCGCGAGGAGGTACTGCTCGCCCGCGGCACCGCCGACGCACTTGCCCTGCGCCGCAAGTACCACGACGAAGGCGTCGCCAGCCGCTATGCGCCTTCGGGTGATATGGCGCGCGAGCTTTATGACGCGATGGAAAGCGCGCGGTGCGAGGCGATGGGCGCCCGCGACATGCCCGGCACCGCCTCCAATATCGACGTCAAGATCCAGAATGAGGCGCTGCGGCGCGGCTACGATCAGGTCACCTCCTCCTCCGAAGCGCCGCTCGCGGTCTCTGCCGGCTATCTCATCCGCCACCTCGCCACCGGCCGCCCACTGCCGGAGGCCGCCGCCAATGTGATGGAACTGTGGCGCGGCTTTATCGAGGCACAAGCCGGTGAAACGCTGGAGAACCTCGACGAGACCATCGCCGACCAGGCCGCCTTCGCCAAATTCGCCCGACGGGTGATTTCCGATCTCGGCTACGGCGATCAGTTGGGCGACGATCCCGACGACCTCGATGACGAGATGAACGACGAGTCCGAGGAAACCGCCGAGGAAGAGGAACAGCCCGACAGCTCCGGCCAGGACGACAGCGACGAGGAAGAAGCCGACGCCTCTCCCGAACAGGCCCAGGAACAGCAGCAGGACGAAAGCCAGGCCCAGGTCTCTGCCGACGACATGGCCGAGGAAGAGATCACCGACGAGACCGAAATGCCCGATGGCGAGGCCCCGCAGGAGCCCCCCGCGCCGCCGCCGGTCTCGGACGCCGATCCGGACTATCGTGTGTTCCTTGATGCCCATGACGAGGAAATCGCCGCCGAGGATCTGGCCGAACCGGCGGAACTGGAGCGCCTGCGCGCCTATCTCGACCAGCAGCTGGAGCCGCTCAAGGGCGCGGTCTCGCGGCTGGCCAACAAGCTGCAACGCCGGCTGCAAGCGCAGCAGAACCGCTCCTGGGAGTTCGACAAGGAAGAAGGCGTGCTGGATGCGGGCCGGCTGGCGCGCGTCGTGGCCAATCCAACCACACCGCTGTCCTTCAAGGTCGAAAAGGACATGGAATTCCGCGACACTGTGGTGACGCTGCTGCTCGATAACTCCGGCTCCATGCGGGGCCGACCGATTTCCATTGCCGCGATCTGCGCCGATGTTCTGGCCCGCACGCTGGAGCGCTGCAACGTCAAGGTCGAGATCCTCGGCTTCACCACCCGCGCGTGGAAGGGCGGGCTCTCGCGCGAGGCCTGGCTGAACGACGGGCGTCCGCAATTGCCGGGCCGCCTGAACGACCTGCGCCACATCATCTACAAGGGGGCCGACGCGCCCTGGCGCCGGGTGCGCCCGAACCTTGGCTTGATGATGAAAGAGGGGCTTCTGAAGGAAAACATCGACGGCGAGGCGCTGGAATGGGCGCACCGCCGCATGGTCGGACGCCCCGAAGCGCGCAAGATCCTGATGGTGATCTCCGATGGCGCGCCGGTGGATGATTCCACGCTTTCGGTGAACCCTGCCAATTATCTCGAAAAACACCTGCGCGACGTGATCGCGATGGTGGAGAAGAAGAAGCAGGTGGAGCTGCTGGCGATCGGCATCGGCCATGACGTGACCCGCTATTACGACCGCGCGGTGACCATCACCGATGTGGAGCAGCTGGCCGGCGCCATGACCGAACAGCTGGCGGCGCTGTTCGACAGCGATCCACGCGCCCGTGCCCGCGTGATGGGGATGCGCAAGGTCAGCTGACCTCCCGTCCGATTGCGCCTGCGGCGGGCGCAGGGCTCCCGCCCCTTTGCCCCGCATCACAGATGCAAGACAAAGCCTTGGGCCCGGCCGCGCGCCTGACGGCGCGCGGCTCCAGCGCCCCCCTGTAAACGTCACGCACCGATAACGGCGTAGCGCACCCGCGCCGCGCCTCCCCCCGGGAGGCGCGGCGCCCGGCCCAACGGGCGCCCGGGGTCCCGCAAGGGAGGCCGGGCAACGGGCGGGAGCTTCCCCCTCCGCCCCCCTCTCCCGGGGCATCACGCCACATGGGCTTGTCTGGGCGGGCGTGATCTGTAACAAAACAACTCCCGGTCACCGCACGCCGTAACCCGGCGCCTGTCGCGACAGCACCGATGATGCCCCACCCACCTGCCTTCTGCCCCTCCGGGGTCCGGGCCTCGCCATCAGGAGAGAGAGATGTTTCAGACCTTCGATGTCACCGCACGCCCGGAACAGGGACCGGATCGCCTAGCCGCGCTGCGGGCGCAGCTGGAGACCGAAGGCTACGACGGCTTCCTGATCCCCCGCGCCGATGCCCATCAGGGCGAATATGTCGCCGCGCACGACGAACGCCTGTCCTGGCTGACCGGCTTTACCGGATCGGCGGGGTTCTGCGCCGCCCTGCGCCAGGTCGCCGGGGTCTTCATCGACGGGCGCTACCGCACCCAGGTGAAAGAGCAGGTCGCCGATGTCTACACCCCCGTGCCCTGGCCCGAGATCACGCTGGGAGACTGGCTGCTGGACCATCTGCCCGAGGGCGGCACCATCGCCTATGACCCCTGGTTGCATGCCGCCCAGGAGATCCGCGATCTGACCACCCGTCTCGACGGCAGCGGCATCACGCTGGTGGAGACGGACAACCTGGTCGACCGGATCTGGCAGGATCAACCCGCCCCGCCGATGCAGCCCGCTGTCCCGCACCCTGACGAGATCGCGGGCGAAAGCGCAGCCGACAAGATCAACCGCCTCGCCGCCGACCTGAGCAGGGCCGGCCAGGCCGCCGCCGTCATCACCCTGCCAGACAGCATCATGTGGCTTCTGAACCTGCGCGGCAGCGACATTCCCCGCAATCCGGTCGCCCATGGGTTTGCCATCCTGCACACAGACGGACGCGTGGATCTGTTCATGGCCGCCGCAAAACTCACCGATCTGCGCCTCGACCCGAGCGTCACCCGCCACGACCCTGAAACCTTCCTCGATGCGGTTGCGCGCCTCGATGGCAAGATCGCCGCAGACATCCGCAGCCTGCCGCAGGCGGTGGCCAAGGTGCTGGGGCCGCAACTGGTCGCGGCGGGCGATCCCTGTGCCCTGCCCAAGGCCCGCAAGAACGCCGCCGAAATCGCCGGCAGCGCCGCCGCCCATGAACGCGACGGTGCAGCGGTGGCGGAAACCCTCGCCTGGCTCGATGCCCAGGCGCCGGGCACCGTGACCGAAATCGACGTGGTCAAGACGCTGGAAGGGTTTCGCGCCGCCGATCCCAGCCTGCGCGATATCAGCTTTGAGACCATCTCCGGCACCGGCCCCCATGGCGCCGTGATCCACTACCGGGTCACCGAGGACACCAACGCAACGCTCCAGGACGGCCACCTGCTGGTGCTCGACAGCGGTGGGCAGTATGTCGACGGCACCACCGACATCACCCGCACCATCGCCATCGGCACCCCGGGCCGCGCCGAGGCCGAGGCCTTCACCCGCGTGCTGCAGGGCATGATCGCCATGTCCCGCCTGCGCTGGCCCGAGGGCCGCACGGGACGCGAACTGGAGGCGATCGGCCGCCTGCCCCTCTGGATGGCGGGGCAGGATTTCAACCACGGGCTGGGCCATGGCGTCGGCGCGTTCCTCAGCGTGCACGAGGGGCCACAGGGGCTGTCGCGGCTCAATACCGTGCCGCTGGAGCCGGGCATGATCCTGTCCAACGAACCCGGCTACTACCGCGAGGGCGCCTTTGGCATCCGGATCGAAAATCTCCTGGTGGTCGAGACAGCGCCAGCCCTTGACACCGGCGACGCAGACCGCAAGATGCTGTCGTGGCGCACGCTGACGTTTGCGCCCATCGACCGCCGACTGGTGGTGCCCGAGATGCTGTCCCCGGGCGAGCGCGACTGGCTCAACAGCTATCACGCAGAGGTATATCACAAGATCGCACCGCGCCTGAGCGCGTCGGCGGCCAAGTGGTTGGACGCGGCCTGTGCGCCGCTCTGATACTCGACTGTTACATTGACCGGGCAGAAGCCTTACCAAAGCTAGAAGGAGGGGGAACCCGATGAGCAAGATCACGATCCGCAAAGCGACAGGCAGATGGGTTGTCCGTTCGGGCGGCGCCGTTCTGGGCGAGACGTCCAATGCACTGGAACTGAGCGAGGGCGATCTGGCCCCGGTGATCTACTTCCCCCGGGAAGACGTCGCCATGGCCTTCCTCGACAAAACCGAGAAGACCACCCATTGCCCACACAAGGGCGATGCCACCTATTATTCCATCGTCAACAAATCCTCGGTCACCGCCGATGCGGTCTGGAGCTATGAAACCCCGCTGGACGCAGTTGCGCAGATCAAGGGCCATCTGGCCTTTCTGCCGCTGGACTCCGTCAAGGTGGAACAGGTCTGAGCCGGTCCCGCCGCTGCGGTGTTCCGACATCAAGATCTCAAATGCAAAGCCGGGCAGGACTGCCCGGCTTTTTTGCAACAGTTTCCGGTTTTTTTCTCGGGCAGGCCGCCGGAAATTTCAAATTCCCGAAGTTTCCGCCTGTTTGCGTCCCCGAAATGTCGTGAAAAAGGATGACGCGTTTCTGCGGCGCGCGTGAGCGCAGCCGGCACTCCCTACAATTGTAGGGGATTTTTACCGTCGTTTAATTCAGCCGGCCAGCAGCGATTCACACAGACTTCGTCGCATGAAATCAGCCCCATCCCGGTCCTGAGACTCATGGGAATTGCATGTTGTTTCAACAACATAGTCAATGAGGGCCGTCAGTGCCGCCCGCTCATTTTCCTGCTCTGTCTTTGTCCTCGCGGACGCGATCTCTTGCGGACCGCCTGCCCAAGCACGCATTATTATCTTCCACCCGATGCCTGCTATTGTTAATCTTTTGGTAATAAAACTGCCCGGGTTAACCTTTGTTATCAAGTAAAATGTGGGGCGCGTTATGCAGCGAATTGATATTTCCCAAATCAGCGGGCGGGTATTGCGTGTTTTCCTCACAGTTTATGATGAGAAATCCGTCAGCCGCGCCGCCGAAGTGCTCAACAGCAGCCAATCCACGGTGAGCCATAATCTGGAGAAACTGCGCGGATTACTGGGCGATACTCTGTTTGTGCAATCCGGTCGCGGGATCGTGCCCAGTGCCCGCGCCGATGCCCTGGCCCCAAAGGTGCGCCGCATCCTGGTCGATCTCGAAGCGCTCGCCGATCAGGGGATCTATGATCCGGTGACCGATCCCGATCCTTTTGTGATCGCGCTCAGCACCAGCATTCTCGACACCGAGATGGAGACGATTGCCAAGGCGCTGCGCGCGAGCCTGCCGCAGAAACACGTGATCTTTCGCGACCTCGGCACCAGCGGGGTGATCGAGCCGCTGCTGGACTCCCGCCATGTGGATGTCGTGCTGACCCTGCGGCCGCGCAGCTACCCCAATACGCTCAGCCGGCTGCCGCTGTTTCAGGACCACATGCGGGTGTTCTACGATCCGAAGGCCCGCGGCCCCGTCTCCAGCGTCGATGACTACTGCGCCGCCGCGCATGCCACCGTGGCCATCGGCCAGGGCCGCAAGAGCCTGCTGCAAGGCGAGTTGGACGCGCTGTCGATCCATCGCCGGATCGTGCTTGGCGCGCCCAACCTGTGGGCCCTGATCCGGCTGATGCGCGGCACCGACATGATCGCCAGCCTGCCCGCCCGCGTCGCCCGCACCGCGGGGGATGTGCTGGCGTCCTCGCCCTTCCCGATCGACCTGGCGCCGATGCAGTTCGACATGGTCTGGCACCGGCGTTATGCAAATTCCGCGCGGCTCGAATGGTTGCTGATGGCGATCAAGACGGCGCTGAGCGAACGCTCCGATCTGCTGCACGATGCGACGCAACAGGCCCTGCGCAGCGCCCTGAGCCGCTGAGCGCGCGGCCCCGCAGCGCCGTTACCGCCTCATCGGTGTTCTTCGGCAGAAACCGCCACCAGCGCGCGGTTATAGGCCTTGAGCGCATCCAGGTGGTGGATCACCCCGATCAGCCTCAGCGCCGGCTCTCCGGTCTCCTCGGCGCGGGCCTCCTCTTCGACCACGGGCAGGAACTCCACATCCGCCCGGTCAAAGATCGGCAAGGCGGCCTCCAGCGTCGCGGTCGGGCTGATCGCGATCCCCTCCGCCATCAGCGCCTCTGCCCCCTCCGGGTCGGAGGCCGACAGCGGCCGCATCACCTTGCCCACCTGCAAGGTGGCCAACAGGTAGGACTGCGGCCCGGCGGCGCAGCGCAGGTTGCGTTTTTCCAGCTGGGTGAGAAAGAACGACCGGTCCACCAGCCGCGAGGCGAGCGCCGTGGACATGGAAATCGACACCATCACCGCCAGGCCGATCTGCCAGTCGCCGGTCAGCTCGAACACGATCAGGGTTGTGGAAATCGGCGCGCCCAGCACCGCCGCCGCCACCGCCCCCATGCCCGCAAAAGCATAGAGCGTATGGGTCCCGGACACATCCGGCAGCACCGCGGTGGCAATCAGACCAAAGGCCAGCCCGGTCAGCGCCCCCACCATCAGCGAGGGCGAGAACACGCCGCCGCCCATGCGCCCGCCCATGGTGATCGACACCGCAGCCACCTTGACGATGGCAAACAGGATCGCCTGCATCAGCAGCAGCTGGCCGGAAAGCGCCAGCACCGTGGTCTCGTAGCCGACCCCGATGATATGGGGAAACCAGATCGCGATCAGGCCGAGCAACAGCCCCGCCCCCGCCGGGCGCAGCCAGCGCGGCACATGCAGCGCCGATTGCAGCATGGTGCCCATCCGGTCCGCCATGAAGATGGAGTGCATCAGCACCACCGCCACCACGCCGCAGATCAGCCCCAGCATCAGAAAGGCGGGCAGTTCCACATAGAATTGCAACGCGCCGGGGGTGGTCAGCACAAACTCGGTCACATCGCCGTATTCCAGCCGGTTGATGACCGTGCCCGCCACCGAGGCCACCACAATCGGCGCAAAGGCATTGACCGAGAAATGCCGCAGCACCACCTCCATCGCAAACAGCGCCCCGGCAATCGGCGCGTTGAAGCTCGCCGACACCGCCGCCGCCACCGCGCAGCCCAGCAGGTCGCGCCCGGTGACACCATCGGCGCGGATGCGCTCGCTGACCCAGGTGGAGATCATCCCCGCCATATGCACCACCGGCCCCTCCCGCCCGGAGGAGCCGCCGGTGGACAGGGTCAGGAAGGAGGCACAGGCCGAGGCCAGCCCCTCGCGGATTTCCACCCGCCCGTCGCGCAGGGCCGCGCCCTCGATCACATCGGCGACCGAGCGCACCCGCCCGTCCGGCGTGAAACGATGCAGGATGAGACCGACCACCAGGCCGCCCGCCACCGGCACCGCCAGCAGCAGATACCAGGGCAATGTGGCGGCAAAACTGTGCAGGTAATCCACGTCCTCGGCGCCATAGACCGCACCCTGAAGCGCCGTGATCCCCTTGCGAAAGAACAGCGCCGCAAACCCCGCAAGCACCCCGATCACCAGCGCGATCAGCCAGAACTGGATCTGGCTCGGCCCCCGATGCACCAGCACCCGCCGCGCATCCGCAAGTTTCGCCCGGGTCTGGGCGAAATAGGCGGACAGGGCGGAACGGTGCTGGGGCGCCATCAGGGATCTCCGATCAATTGAGTAATAAATCAGACGCGCGCGGTGCCCAAGAGGGATATCGAAGAGACCTTTCCGTGGGGTAAACCGTCATTCGACCGTCAAGAGCGCCTGTGCGGCGGCGCGCGCCTCCGGCGTGATCCGATCCCCGGAGACCATGCGGGCGATCTCGTCGACCCGCTCGGCCGCATCCAGCGGCACCACCTCGGACAGGGTCACGCCCTCCGCGACCGATTTCTGCACCCGCCAGTGATGCGCGCCCTGGGCGGCCACCTGCGGCGAATGGGTCACCACCAGCACCTGGCTGCCATCGGCCAGCGCCTTCAGGCGACGGCCCACCGCATCCGCCGTCGCGCCGCCCACGCCCCGGTCGATCTCGTCAAAGATCAGCGTCTTTTCAGCATCCTCGCCGCGCAGACAGACCTTCAGCGCCAGCAGGAACCGGCTGAGTTCGCCGCCGGAGGCGATCTTGTTCAATGGTCCCGCCGGGGCGCCGGGATTGGTCGCCACGGTAAAGGCCACCGCATCGACGCCCTCGGGGCCCGGGTCGGCCGGGGTGATGCAGGTCTCGAACACCGCCCGCTCCATCTTGAGCGGCGCCAGCTCCGCCATCACCGCGGCATCCAGGGTGGCGGCGCTGTCGCGGCGTTTTGCCGACAGCCGGTCCGCCGCCGTCTGATAGGCCTGCTCCGCCGCCTTCAGCGCCTGTTCCTGATCGGCCAGGTTCTGATCGCCGGCATCCAGCGCCTGCAACTTCTCGCGCAGAACATCCGCATGGGCGGCCAGCTCGTCCGGCTGCACGTTGTGCTTGCGCGCCATGGCCCGGATCGCAAACAGGCGCTCCTCGCAATCCTCCAGATCGCCGGGATTGAACTCCAACCCCTCAAGGAAGCGCTCAACCCCGTCCTGCGCCTCGCCCAGTTCGATCATGGCCCGGCTCAGGGCGGCCAGCGGCGGCTCCAGCGCCTCGCCCGCATCCCCGGCGACCGCCTCCAGCCAGCGCTGCGCCTCGCCCATGGCCCCCTCTGCCCCTTCGGACAGCAGGCTGTGGGCGCGGGCAATATCGCCACGAATGCGTTCGGCGGCCTGCATCCGGCGGCGCTGTTCGTCCAGGCTCTCGTCCTCGCCGGGTTCGGGGCTGAGCTGGTCCAGCTCCGCCACCGCATGACGCAGGAATTCCTCCTCGGCGCGCACCGCGTCCAGGGCTTCCCGCGTGTCCTCAACCTGTTTGCGGGCCTGCGCCACGGTGGCCCAGGCGCTGCGCACCTCGCCGACCTGCGCTGCCACACCGGCAAACTCATCCAGCATCGCGCGGTGGCCGCGCGGGTTCAAAAGCCCCCGGTCGTCATGCTGGCCGTGCAGCTCCAGCAACGTGTCCGACAGCGCCCGCAGCACCTCGCCCGAGCAGCGCCGGTCGTTGACCCAGGCGGTCTTGCGGCCATCGGCGGTGTTGACCCGGCGCAGCAGCAGGCTGTCGGAGACCGGCAATCCCGCCTCTTCGAGGACCGCACGCGCCGCATGGCCCTCGGGCAGATCGAATTCCGCCACCACCTCGCCCTGCGCGGCCCCCTGCCGCACCAGTGCGGCACGGCCCCGCCAGCCCAGCACAAAGCCGAGCGAATCCAGCAGGATCGACTTGCCCGCCCCGGTTTCCCCGGTCAGCACGTTCAGACCCGGCTGGAAGGTCAGTTCCAGATGGTCGATGATCAGAAGGTCGCGAATATCAAGCGCGCGCAGCATCAAGATGCCCCGTAAAAAGCGCACCCCGATCCGGCGGACCCGCCCTGGGGACCCGAGTGCGCGAAACCGATACCGATCAGAGCCATTCGCCCTTGATCGACTGACGATAGATTTTGGCCAACCAGTTGTTGCCGCGATCCTTTGGCTTCAGCCCCTGCGAGGTCAGCAGCCGGAAACTGTCTTCGTACCACTCCGTCGAGCGGAAATTGTGGCCGAGAATCGCGCCGGCGGACTGCGCCTCTTCGGTCAGGCCCAGCGACAGATAGGCCTCCACCAGACGGTGCAGCGCTTCGGGCGTGTGCGATGTGGTCTGGAAATCCTCCACCACCACGCGGAACCGGTTGATCGCCGCGCTGTAGTGCTGCCCCTTCAGGTAATAGCGCCCGATCTCCATTTCCTTGCCCGCCAGATGGTCAAAGGCGAGGTCGAATTTCAGAATCGCCGATGTGGCATATTCGCTGTCGGGATAGACCTCGATCACCGTGCGCAGCGCCTGAAGCGCCTGGAAGGTCAGCCCCTGATCGCGGCCCACCTCGTCGATCTGGTCATAATAGCTCAGCGCCAGCAGATACTGCGCATAGGCCGCGTCTTCGTCCGTCGGGTAGAAGTCGATATAGCGCTGCGCCGCCGACCGGCTGTTCTCGTAATCCTTAGCCTGATGATAGGTAAAGGCCTGCATGATCAGCGCCTGCTTGGCCCATTCCGAATAGGGGTAAAGCCGCTCCACCTCGGAAAAGAAATAGGCCGCGTCCTCTTCCCGTTCGCGGGCCAGCTCGAATTCGCCGCGCTCGTAGATCTGGGCCGGAGAGAACACCTCCAGGTTCTGCGAGGCCTGCCGTGCGTCGCCATCCGCGCCACCACATGCGGCGAGAGTCGCCATCAGTGCGACCGCTCCGATCCCTTTGGCTGCTGCCCTGATGCCGATCATTCCTGCCTCACTTCACCGTCTCGTTGACCCCCGCGCGGGGTGTCCTCTTTGTCTGTGCGGAGGCGGATTGCGGAACATTCGGCCCCGGCACCGCCACGGTCTAGCACATTCATATGATGTGCAAAACGCCTTTCACACTGCTCCCGTTCAATTGGCAGAGAAAGCCGGTGAGGGTCAAGGCTGCAAGCCGTGCCGATGCGATCCGCCACCGGGGAATTCCACGCCCCGGCGCCCCGGGACAGGAAATGCCGGCGGCCGAAACGAAAAACGGCTGGCGCAGCGCCAGCCGGGATCACATGTGTCACGTCTGCGGGGCCCCGCCCCGTCTCAGGCGACGCGGCGCACCTGGGCGGGAATTTCGGACCACACCAGCCCCTGCCCCGGCAGGCGGGCGGTCATGATCGGGTCACAGGTGACCAGGCGCACCGCACCCGGCTCTGCAAACAGCGCCCGCAGCAGCGTGTTGGTCAGCGAATGGCCCGCCTTTTCGCCCACGTAGTGGCCAAAGATCGGCAGCCCGGCCAGCGCCAGATCCCCCAGCGCGTCCAGCATCTTGTGGCGCACCGGCTCGTCCGAGTGCCGCAGGCCGGAGCCCGCATGCACGACGGGGCCGTCAAACACCACCGCGTTTTCGCCCGGCAGACCGCCCAGGGCCAAACCGTTGGCCTGCATCGCCTCCACATCGGCGCGGCGGCAGAAGGTGCGGCTGTCGCAGAGTTCGCGGGCAAACGTGCCGTTGCGCAGATCCAGCTCGCGGCTCTGATGGCCGATGCCTTCTTCGGCGAACTCGATGTCAAAGGAGATTTTCAGCCGGTCGCATGGCAGCAGGGTCGCCCGCGCCTCGCGGGTTTCCACCATCACCGGTTTCAGCACTTCCCAGGCCTGTACCGCAACGCCAAGGCGATGGATACCGGTGGCCATGATCTCGCGCACGAACTGCGCCGAGGACCCGTCCATGATCGGCACTTCCGGCCCGTCCAGCTCAACCCGGGCGTTGTGGACGCCACAGCCAGCCAGCGCCGCCATGATGTGCTCCACCGTGGAGACAGACACGCCAGCGCGGTTCACCAGCCGGGTGCACAGCGCGGTCCGCTCCACCATGTCCCAGCGCGCCGGGATGGTGGTGTCGCCCAATGCGATGTCAGTCCGTTTGAAGGTGATGCCATGCCCTGCCCCGGCAGGATGCACGATCATCCTGGCCGGTTCGCCGGAATGCAAACCAATCCCATCAAAGGTGACTGCTGCTTTGAGCGTGTTTTGCACAACGTGCCTCTTGGGTTGCCTGCGGCCTCAAGGACCGCGTCGAGGGTACACCTAAGGGCTCTGCTTCCGCCTCACAATTCAATCTTTGCAACCGAATGTAACATCGAAAAAACAACTCGGCAGAAGGCCGCTCAGGACAGGCTAATACGCTGTTTCAAAACGAAAAAGAGCCGCCAAACGGCGGCTCTTTTAAGGTGTATTGTGAGCAATTAGTTGGCCTGGCGACGCAGGAACGCGGGGATTTCGATGCGCTCCTGATCCTCGTCATAGGGCTGCTCCGCCTGCTGCGGCTGGGTGTTCTGGACACTCGGCTGCACCCGCTGCGCGGCCTGCGGGCGGTTCTGCGTGGTTTCCTGCGGATGCCCCGTCATGCGGTTGATCAGCGAGTTGAGACCAAAGCGGCGCTGCTCCTGCGCATCGGCGGTGCGGCGCTGCGGCTGTTGCTGCTGCGCCTGCGGTGCTGCCGCCGGTTGGGCGCCATGCTGTTGCGGTGCCTTCTGCGCTCCCTGGTGACGCTGCGCGGCCTCACGCAGACGCACGATGGCGTCCTGCGACGGTGTTCCGGGCGCAGGTGCACGCGGCGCAACAAAGGCTTCTTCCGGCGCGGCAGCAGGACGCTGTTGCGGCTGAGGCTGCGGTTGCGGCGCGGGCTGTTGTGCCTGCGCCTGCGGTGCGGGCTGCGCCGGTTGCGGTTGCGGCTGGTAGGCCGGCGGCGGCAGGCCGTCATTGGCGTCGGCGCTTTCGCTCACGTCTTCAAACAGCTCGTCGGAGGCCTGTGCCGTATTTGCCTGTTCGCGGTCGAACTCGGAAAACAGCGAGGGTTCCTGTCCGGCGGGCGCTTCTGCGGCTGCGGGCTGTGCAGCCGGGGTCGCGGCTGGTGTCGCAGCGGGGGCGGTCTCAACCGGCTCGGTCAGTTCCAGCGGCGCGCGGCGGCTTTCTTCCACGCTGACGGTCTTGGTCAGCGGCGCGGACATCGGGCGGCGCGGCACCGGCACGTCATGCACCATGTCGCTCGCGTCGATGCCGGTGGCAACGACGGAGACGCGCATCTTGCCTTCCATATCGGTGTCGAGGGTAGAGCCAACGATGATATTGGCGTCCGGGTCGACTTCCTCGCGGATCCGGTTGGCGGCCTCGTCCAGCTCGAACAGGGTGAGGTCATGCGCACCGGTGATATTGATGAGCACGCCCTTGGCGCCCTTGAGGCTGATTTCGTCGAGCAGCGGGTTGGCGATGGCCTTCTCGGCGGCCTGGATGGCGCGATCTTCGCCCTCGGCCTCGCCGGTGCCCATCATCGCCTTGCCCATCTCGTCCATCACCGCACGTACGTCGGCAAAGTCGAGGTTGATGAGACCCGGACGCACCATCAGGTCGGTGACGCCCTTGACGCCCTGATAAAGGACGTCATCAGCCAGGGAGAACGCCTCGGTAAAGGTGGTCTTCTCATTGGCCAGACGGAACAGGTTCTGGTTCGGAATGATGATCAGCGTGTCGACGACCTTCTGGAGGCTTTCGACACCCTCCTCGGCCTGACGCATGCGCTTGGCGCCTTCGAACTGGAACGGCTTGGTCACGACACCCACGGTCAGCACGCCCAGCTCACGCGCGGCCTGCGCGATGATCGGCGCTGCGCCGGTGCCGGTGCCGCCGCCCATGCCGGCGGTGATAAAGCACATATGCGCGCCCGCCAGATGATCCACGATCTGTTCGATGCTTTCTTCCGCCGCAGCCGATCCGACCGAGGGGCGCGCGCCGGCGCCCAGGCCTTCGGTCACTTTGACGCCCAGCTGCACGCGGTTCTGTGCCGCGTTCTGCTGCAACGCCTGCGCGTCGGTATTGGCCACGACGAAGTCCACACCTTCAAGCTGCTTGGCGATCATGTTGTTCACGGCATTGCCGCCAGCACCGCCCACACCGAATACGGTGATCTTTGGCTTCAGGTCTTCTTCTCCGGGCATCGAAAGGTTCAGGGTCATGCTCTTTCCGCCTGTGGTTTTAGCCCTCCCGCAAGGGCGTCGATTGTCACTATTCTGCCTCAATCCTATCGCGATGCATGAGTCTCGTCATCCCCAAAAGCGCATTGCCCCACAAAATATGGACCAAACTGAGGGGATTCTTGCCGGATTTCGCCATTCAGGCGAAATATTGAGGGTCAGGAGCCACGAACACACAACAGGACAGAGACCGCACATGGCAAGCCATGTCGCGCAAATCGGTCAAATTGTGCTGGCGAACCCCTGCTCGGCCTCGCGCATCGCTGATTTCAGCGTATTGGCGCCTGTTTATCGCATCCCGACGCCGCTGTCACCCGCAATGTGGAGAAGCTGTGGGAAACCTGTGGATAACCCCGCCGGCGGTGGCGGCAATCGGCAAACCTCTGCCGAGCGCCGCGATCCTACCAGTTGTCCTTGAACCAACGCACGACGCGGCGCATCGACCCGCCCGCCATCCGGTCCACCGGCGCGTCGAAATCCCACCATTCATCCTGCGGATGGGCGGCAAAGAGACACATCCCCACCGCCGAGGCAAAGCCCGGCCCGGTCACTGCCTGCGGCAGCCCGTGCACCCGCATCGGGCGGCCCAGACGCACCTGCTGGCCCAGGATGCGGCTCGCCAGCCCATCCAGCCCGAGGATCTGGCTGGAGCCACCGGTCAGAACGATTTGCTGGCTCGGCAGATGGTCGAACCCGGCCGCATCCAGCCGGACGCGCACCTCCTCCAGGATCTCCTCGACCCGGGGGCGCATGATCCCGATCAGCTCCGCCCGGCTGACCGTGCGGCGGTCCCGCTCCCAGTCGCCGGTCTCGCCGCCGATGTCGATCATGTCCCGGTCATCCGCCCCGGTGGCATGCACGCCGCCGGACATGGTCTTGATGCGCTCGGCGGTGGCGGTCGGCACCCCAAGCCCCATGGAAATGTCGCTGGTGATGTGATCGCCGCCCATGCGCACCGCATCGGCATAGATCATGTGTTTCTTCATGAAGATCGACACCGAGGTGGTTCCGCCCCCCATGTCGATACAGGCCGCGCCCAGCTCCTGCTCGTCCTCAACAAGGGCGGAAATGCCCGACACATAGGCCGAGGACGCAATCCCTGCCAGTTCCAGATCACAACGCTGCACGCAGCGCACCAGGTTCTGGATCGCTGTAGCCTCGACCGTCAGCATATGCATGTCCACCGACAGCGCCTGCCCCATCTGGCCGCGGGGATCCTCAAGACCGGAACGATTGTCGAGTGCGAAATTCACCGGCTGGGCGTGCAGCACCTCGCGCCCCGCGCCGTACTCCGGCACCTCGCAGGCGGCCAGCACGCGGGCGATTTCATTTTCGGTGACTTCCTGCCCTTCCAGTTCGACCGTGGCGTCCAGCCCATAAGAGCGCGGCAGCGCGCCAGAGAAACAGGCGATCACATGGTCGACCCGAACCTCGGCCATCTTCTGCGCCGCCTGAACGGCGGTGCGGATAGCACGCTCGGTTTCCTGCATGGCGGAAATCTCGCCGAACTGCACCCCGCGCGAGCGCGTGGTTGCCGCGCCGATGACGCGGAACCCCGACTGCCCCGCCAGCGAACCGATGGAATTGTCCTCGCTCAGCCGCCCGATGCCGTCGAACCGCAGCACCAGACAGGAGATCTTGGAACTGCCCACATCCAGAATGGCCACCACACCGCGTTGCATAGCCTGGCGGCGCATCTGCCGCATCGCACGTTGGGATTGATACAGGTCTGTCATATCAATAGGAGCTCTCGTTCAATTGGCGGATGCGCCACCAGTCCTCGACGGCCGGTGCATTCATCCGCACGGTCAGGCGGGTCGGCAGGCGCAGATCGACCACCGCCACATCCCGTTCCAAAAGGTCTTTGACTTCGCTGACGGCGATCACCCGCTCCAGCGCCGCCACCGGACGCTCGACCGGCAACTGGATGCGCTGACCGCGATCCAGCACCACGTCCCAGCGCCGCTCGCCGATGCGCACAAGGCCGCGCAGCCGTTCGCCCAACGGACGCGCCGCCGCAAACAGCCGCAGCGCCTCGGCGGCGCGTTTGTCCGCGCCCCGCCCCGCAATCAGCGGCAGGTCCGGATGCAGGCTGCGCTGACCCAGTTCCGCGACAAAGGCGCCGGTGTCATCCAGCAGCGCCAGCCCGTCGCGGCTGCGCCAGACGATGGCGGGCTGACGCTCCACCACATCGACTTGCAGAATGCCGCCGGGACGAATGCGCACCGCCGCCGTTTTCACCGGATCAAGCCCCACGATCAACTCGCGGATCGCCGCCAGATCAAGGTCAAAGGAACTGAGCGGCAGATCCAGCGCCGTCACCTCGCGAATGTCGGTGGCGACACTGTCCCCCGCCCCGTCGATCGCCATCACGTTGACCATGAATTCCGGCCGGGTCTCGAAGGACGCCCGCGCCTCGGCATAAAGCCCCATGAGATGGTCCCGCCGCGCCTCATCCGCCAGGTAGCCGCCGATCGCCGCCGCCAGCAGGCAGGTCGGCACGCCCAGCCGCAGCCCCGTGCGAATGCCGGGGGTCAGCATCCAGCGCTGAATGCGATACTTCAGACGCGAGGGCGCCGGATCAGCCTTGCCCTCGGCAGCCTGCTTCCTGCGTTTCGCCCCGGTCAGCGCTCGCATGAGGCATCCTCCACCAGCCAGGCACAGAAGGCACCAAAGGACAGGCCGCAATGCTCCGCCTGTTCCGGCGTCAGAGAGGTCGGCGTCATGCCGGGCTGGGTGTTGGTCTCCAGCAGCACCAGCCCTGCCGCGCCGCGCGCCTCATCCCAGCGGAAATCCGTGCGCGACACGCCCCGGCATCCCAGCACCTGATGGGCGCGCACCGCATAGTCCAGACAGAGCTGCGTGATCTCCTCGGGCAGCTCCGCCGGCAGCACATGCCGCGAGCCACCATCGGCATATTTCGCCTCGTAATCATACCAGCCATCGGTGAGGATGTCGGTCACGCACAGCGCCCGCTCTCCCATCACCGTCACGGTCAGCTCCCGGCCCGGCGCATAGGTCTCCACCATCACTTCGGCGGGCATGTCCTGCGACAGCTGCGGCGGGCTGTTGGCCGCCTCCCAGACGATATAGATCCCGACCGAGGAGCCTTCGTTGTTGGGTTTGACCACATAGGGCGGCGCCATCACATGCGCGGCCATGACATCGGCCTTGGCGGCAATCACGCTGTCCACCACCGGCAGGCCCGCGGTGCGATAGGCCGCTTTGGAGCGCTCCTTGTCCATCGCCAGCGCCGAGGCCAGCACGCCGGAGTGCGTATAGGGGATGCGCAGCCATTCCAGGATGCCCTGCACGCAGCCATCCTCGCCCCAACGGCCATGCAGCGCGTTGAATACCACATCCGGCTTGATGTCCTTGAGTTGCGCCACGAGGTCCGGGCCCGCATCGACCTCGACCACCTCATAGCCTTCGCCCCTCAGCGCGCGGGCGCATTCACGCCCCGTCGACAGTGACACCTCGCGCTCGGCAGAGGGGCCACCCATCAACATCGCAACCTTCGGGAGTGTTCCGCTCGCTCCACCCACGATCACTGCCTCAATTATACCCGGGCGTTTGCGCCCATTTTATCATTCTTGCAGGGCCGGTTTTCCGGCTTCCGCATAGCAAATCCGCATTCCGGCAGCGGGGGCCTGTTCCCCATCGCCAGCATGTCACGCATGCCTGTGGTCCAGGACGATGCCCGCGGCAATCAGGATATGACCAAAACCTTACGGCTTGATTAACCAAGATTGCCAGCCGCAGCCGACGCCCGCCGTGACACCTGAACCACCCGCCCTCGACCAGCATGTCGCCAGACTGGGGCAATCGTATGAATTCACTGGGTTTTCTAGGATCACGACCGCTCAGGATCGCCAACACGCATGATTTCCCACTCTAGCCAAATGCCGGAGTCCGCGTAAACCTTTTTTCGCACATTTTCGCCAAGACCTTCAAGATCTGCGGCGGTTGCGCCACCCGCGTTAATCATGAAATTGGAATGTTTCTCGCTCATCTGCGCCCCGCCAAGGGTCGCCCCGCGCATTCCGGCGTTGTCGATCACCTTCCAGGCCTTCAGATCCATCACGTCATCGGCCCTGCCGGTAGAGGAAAACCCGGCCGGGTTGCGGAAGGTCGAGCCTGCCGAACGCTCTTTGGTGGGCTGGCTTTCATCGCGCTTTTGCAGCTGCGCCTGCATGCGGTCGGCCAGCGCCCCGGGGTCGCCCGCCGGGCCGCGCAGGGTGGCAGAGACCAGCACCGCGCCCGCGGGCAGCTCGGTCTGGCGATACCGGAATTGCAGGTCCTCGGCGGTCAGCGTGGTCAGGCTGCCATCGCGCAGCACCACCTGCGCCGAGACAAAGACATCCGCCACATAGGCGCCATAGCAGCCCGCGTTCATCCGCACCGCGCCGCCGATGCTGCCGGGGATGGTCCGCAAGAAGGTCAGATCGACGCCCGCCTCCGCCGATTTGCGCGCCACATGGCTGTCCAGCGCCGCGGCCCCCGCAGTCACGGTATCGCCGTCCACGTCAATGCCGTTAAAGCCCCGCCCGAGCCGGATCACCACCGCCCGCAAACCGCCATCGCGCACGATCAGGTTCGACCCCACGCCCATCGGGAACACCGTCACTTCGGCGGGCAGATCCCGCAGGAAGCTCTGCAAATCTTCCAGATCCGCAGGCTGAAACAGGTAATCCGCCGGCCCGCCCACGCGCAGCCAGGTCAGGTCTGAAAGGTCACGGTTCGGCGTCAGCCGCCCGCGCACGGCAGGAAGATCGGTCATGATGGCTCGTCTCTGGTTTCAAGGCGGGTTTAGGCCATGCGCGTGCCAAGGAAAACCCCCGCGCCCGCGCCACCCGTCGATCACGCATTTCTTGCCGAGCGCCTAGCCGCGCCGCACGCTCCGCAGCCAGCGCACCAGATGGATCACCGGCCAGCGCAGGATCGACATGCCCGCAACCAGCATCGCCAGCCCCCACCAGGGGCCGTTTTCCAGGGTCACATAGCCGAGGATCGGGATGCCGAGGGCAATCAGCACATAGGCCCGGGACCAGTGGTTGTCCTTTGACGGCAGCATTGCCAGCACATTCGCCAGCACCACCCAGAGGCACGCGAGGATCAGGGAGGTGTTCATGGGCGCGCCCCTCCCGCCATTGAGATGTCGCGGGTGCCACCCGGGTCACCCCCTGCCGCGCCGTCGCCAGCCCCCCGGCCCCCATCGGCAAGGCGCAAGGCGGACAGCATCCCTGTCCCCTCCCCTGCCATCGCGGGCCGGAGTGCGCGCGCCCTCACCCCTGCAGCCTTTCGGGCAGGCCGTTGGCCCAGGCGGAAATGGTACCGGCCCCGAGGCAGACCACCATGTCGCCGGGGCGGGTCTGTTCGCGCACCAGACGCAGCAGGTCGTCCTCGTTGAGGATCGCGCGGGCATGGCGGTGGCCGTGGCGGATCAGCCCCGCCACCAGATCATCGCGGCTGGCGCCCTCAATGGGGTCTTCGCCGGCGGCAAAGACCTCGGCAATGGCGACCACATCGGCGTCGTTGAAACAGGCGCAGAAATCGTCGAACAGGCTCGACAGGCGCGAATAGCGGTGGGGCTGATGCACCGCGATGACCCGACCGTCGCCCTCAGTTCCGATCGCCTGACGCGCGGCCTTCAGCACCGCGGCAATCTCCACCGGGTGGTGGCCGTAGTCGTCGATGATGGTGACGCCGTCGACTTCGCCCACTTTGGTAAAGCGCCGGTTCACACCGCCAAAGGCCGCCAGCGCCGTGCGGATCTCGTCGCGTTTCATGCCGAGGTGACGACACACCGCCACAGCCGACAGCGCGTTGGAGACGTTATGGTCGCCCGGCATCGGCAGCGTGCAGCCTTCGATCTTTTGTCCTTCGGCCTGCAGCAGGATGTCGAAATGCGCCACGCCGCCTTTGTACGTCAGATTCACCGCCCGCACGTCCGCTTGCGCGTTAAAGCCATAGGTCACCACGCGGCGGTCGGAAATCCGCCCCACCAGCGCCTGTACCTCGGCGTGGTCGGTGCAGCAGACCGCAAGACCGTAAAAGGGGATGTTGGAGACAAACTCGTAAAACCCATCGCGCAGCCGGTCAAAGTCGCCCCAGTGTTCCATATGCTCGGGGTCGATATTGGTCACCACGGCGATGGTGGCGGGCAGCCGGTTGAAGGTGCCGTCGCTCTCGTCGGCCTCGACCACCATCCATTCGCCCTGCCCCATCCGCGCGTTCGATCCATAGGCGTGGATGATGCCGCCGTTGACCACGGTAGGATCAAAACCGCCCGCGACCATCAGCTCGGCCATCATGGTGGTGGTGGTGGTCTTGCCGTGGGTGCCGCCGATGGCGATGTTGGACTTGAGCCGCATCAGCTCGGCCAACATCTCGGCCCGGCGCACCACCGGCAGGCCGCGCGCGCGCGCCTCATCCAGTTCGGCATTGCCGGGTTTGATCGCGGAGGAGATCACCACCACTTCGGCGTTTTCCAGGTTCTCGGCCCGCTGGCCCTCAAACACGGTGGCCCCGAGGGTCTCCAGCCGCTGGGTGATCTTGGAGGATTTCAGATCCGAGCCCTGCACCACATAGCCGAGGTTCAAGAGCACTTCGGCGATGCCGGACATGCCGATGCCACCGATGCCGACAAAATGGATCGGGCCAACGTCGCCGGGCAGTTTGGTGGCAGGGGTCATGGGGCAGCTTCCTCGGACAATTGTTCAACACACGCCACCAGACGATCCGTGGCATCGGGGATACCTGTGCTCAATGCGGCATTCGCCATCTGGGTGGCGCCTTGGGCATTGGTCAGGACTGCGGCGATTTGCTCTGCGAGCGATGCGGTGTCAAGGGCACTCTCCGGGATGCGGATCGCCGCCCCGGCCTCGACCAGCCCGCGGGCATTGGCGGTCTGGTGATCGCCAGCGGCTGTGGCCAGCGGGATCAGGATCGAGGGCCGTCCAATGACGGAAATATCGGCGATGGAGGACGCACCGGAGCGCGAAATCACCAGCTGCGCCTCGGAAATGCGCGCAGGCACATCGGTAAAGAACGGCTGCACCTCGGCATCAATCCCCGCATCGGCGTAAAACTGCGCAACACGCGCCTGATCCTCGTCGCGGGCCTGATGGCTGACGCGCAAATGGCGGCGCACCTCATCCGGCAGCGCGGCGATCGCGCCGGGCACCACATCCGATAGGATGCGCGCGCCCTGACTACCGCCGATCACCAAGAGCGACATCGGATAATCACCGGGCGGAATATAAGGCGCACCCTGACGCTCCAGCACCGCGCCGCGCACCGGATTTCCGACATGCACGCCCTGCGCGCCCTCCGGCAGCTCCGTGGGCCAGACGCCGCAAGCGACCTGCGCCACCCGGGTGGCGAATTTCTGGTTCACCTTGCCCAGCACGCCGTTTTGTTCGTGGATCATGCGCGGCAGCCCCAACAGCGTCGCCGCCCCCAGCGCCGGGATCGACGGGTAACCGCCAAAGCCGATCACCGCATCGGGTCGCTCACGCCGCATCTCCAGCGCCATCGCCGCCACGCCCGCCGCGATCCGGGGCGCGACCATGGCCTTTGCCAGCAGCCCGCCACGCGCAAATGTGGCCGAAGAAACTTCGGTGATCTCGGTCGAATGGGGAAAGCCGCCGGTATAGCGCGCACCACGCGCATCGGTGGAGAGCTTCACCCGCCAGCCCTTGCGCAGCATCGCCTCTGCCAGGGCCTGTGCGGGGAACATATGCCCCCCGGTGCCGCCCGCCGCCATCAGGAGCAGTTTCTGTGTCATCTCGTGCCTGCCTTCGCGTTCTTATCCGTTGACCGGCCCACCTCTCTTATCCGCGCCCACGTCCGCGCAAGGCGTCCGCGATTTCGCCCTGAGGTCGGGACCGGGTGAAGGCCAGGAGCATACCCATTGCGATGCCGCCTGCAATCAGGGAGGAGCCGCCATAGCTCACGAACGGCAAAGTCATGCCTTTCGCGGGCAGAAGACGCACCGCAACGCCCATGTTGATCATCGCCTGAACGCCGAATGTGCAGGCCAGACCCGCCCCGGCGAGGCGGATGAATGTATCCCGCTCGCGCATCAGGCGAAACAGGGAGCGCACAACGATCATCGCATAGAGGAAGATGATGATGGAGACGAGCACCAGCCCGTATTCCTCCGCCGCGACGGCAATGATGAAATCGGTATGCGCATCCGGCAGCGACCATTTCACCTGCCCCTCGCCGACACCGACACCAAACAGACCACCCTCACGGATCGCGTTGGTGGCATAGCCAAGCTGCGTGGTCGGGTCGAGGTCCGGGCTCAGAAAGCCATCGATGCGGCGGGCAAAATGTTCCGAGTTGGAATAGGCAACCACACCGCCAAAGATCACCACGCCCGCCATGCCCACCAAGAGCAGCATCGGCGCCCCGGCGACGAAATACATCACGCCCCAGCCAAACAGGATCAGACAAGCCTGCCCGAAATCCGGCTGCATCACCAGCAACATCACCACCGACAGACACAGGCCAAAGGACAACAGCGTCCCCGGCGGGCCATAGATCTGCTGGCTGGCCGCGATCATCCAGGCCGCCAGCACGATGAAGCCGGGCTTCAGGAATTCCGACGGTTGCAGCGAGGCAAAGCCGAGGCTGTACCAGCGCACCGCCCCCTTGCCAAAGTCGGTGCCAAAGATCGGCAGCAGCGCCAGCGCCACAAACGCGCAGGCAAAGCCGATCACCGCCAGCCGTCGCACCAGCGTCGGCGACATCATCGAGGTCAGCACCATCGCCACCAGCGCCGTGCAGCCAAAAAAGGCCTGCCGTTGCACATAGTGGAAATTGTCGAACCCGTTGCGCGCCGCCAGCGGCACCGAGGCGGCCAGCCCCAGCAGCAACCCGATGATGAACAGGGTGATGACAAAGGTCATCGTCCACTTGTCCAGCGTCCGCCACCATTTCGGGAGGATCGGCTCCCCCTCTTGCGCGGGAAGCGCGCCATAGACCATCTCAGTCATGGGTTCACTGCCTTGGTTCGGCCCCGCAGGTGCAAATACAGCTGCAAGGGCGCGTTTTGCCTCAAAAATATCCCTTTTTCGGGATTTATTGAGGAAACTGTACCCCGATTGCGACGCACAGGCCAGCCTCTTCCTGCCCTTGGTGCCGGGAAAATTCCGCTGCACCGCCGCAGATCCGTCACATTCGCATCAATTGCCGCAGGCATGTGCCGGGCCGGAGGTGGCCGCTTGCGCGGCTGCGGCTTTCGTGGTCGATGCGCCTCATGCGGATAAAGACCCTGATTCTCGGCGCCGGCGCGGCTGGCATGATGTGTGCAGCCCATGCGGGCGGCGACTGTCTGGTGGTGGATCATGCCAGGAACCCGGGCGAGAAGATCCGCATTTCCGGCGGCGGGCGCTGCAACTTCACCAATATGTATGCCGCGCCCGAAAACTACATCTCGCAGAACCCGCATTTCTGCAAATCGGCCATGGCCCGCTACACCCAGTGGGATTTCATCGATCTGGTGACCCGCCACGGCATCGCCTGGCACGAAAAGACCCTCGGGCAGCTGTTTTGCGACGACTCCGCCCGCCAAATCGTTGCCATGCTGGTGCAGGAACTGCGCGATGCGGGCGCGGATCTGTGGTTGCAAACCTCGGTGGTGGACGTGCGCCACAGCACCGACGGATACACCGTGCGGCTGGAGCGCGAGGGCACGCCCGTCACCGTCACCGCGCAGAACCTGGTGCTGGCCACCGGCGGCAAGTCGATCCCCAAGATGGGCGCCACCGGGCTGGCCTATGACATCGCGCAGCAGTTCGGCCTGCCGGTGCTGGACACCCGGCCCGGCCTCGTGCCCTTCACCTTTGGCGCGGAGCGGTTCAAGCCGCTGGCCGGCGTCGCCCTGCCCGCGCGGCTGTCGAACGCGCGCGCCAGCTTTGACGAGGCGCTGCTGTTCACCCATCGCGGCCTCTCCGGCCCGGCGGTGCTGCAGATCTCCAGCTACTGGCATGAAGGCGAGGAGATCACCGCGCATCTGCTGCCCGACGTCGACCTGTTCAGCGCCCTGCGCGACCAGCGCCAGCAAAGCGGGCGCAAGGATCTGACCACCGAGCTTGCGCGCTACCTGCCCGCCCGGCTGGTTGAGGACCTCGCCGCCGATGGCAGCCTAAAGGGACGCCTGGCAGACCAATCCGACGCCGCCCTGCAAGCGCTGTGCGACCGGCTGCACAACTGGCAGCTGAAGCCCACCGGCACCGAGGGCTACCGCACCGCCGAAGTGACCCTTGGCGGCATCGACACAGACGCGCTCTCCTCGCGCACGATGGAGGCCAAGGCCCAGCCCGGCCTCTATGCGATCGGCGAGGCGGTGGATGTCACCGGCTGGCTCGGCGGCTACAACTTCCAATGGGCCTGGGCCTCGGGCCATGCCGCCGGACAGGCCATCGCCACCAGCGCCTGATACGCCCCCTGACACCGGCACTGCGATCCAGCCCGCCTCAGGTGCTGTCGAAATCCGCAACCTCGGCCAGCAGCCAGTTGCGAAAGGCGGCAACCGCAGGGTCCGCGCGACGCGCTTCCGGATAGACCAGCCACACCGAGATATCATCCTCCGTCACCTGATCAAACGGCTGCACCAACGCGCCGCTGGCGATCATGCCGCTGGCATAGGCCGGGGTCAGCAGGCAGGCGCCATGCCCTGCCAAGGCCGCCTGCACCTCCAGCACCTGAGTGCCCAGACTGTGCAGGTCTGCCTGAGGAACATAGTCGACACCGGCCGCCCGGAACCACATCTCCCAGGCCGGATCTCCCGCATCCACCAAGGGCACCCGCAGCAGATCTTCGGGCTGCGTGATCGGGCCATAGGCCTCCATCAGGGCCGGGGTCAGGAGCGGCGTATAGCTGGAGCGAAACAGCAGGTCCGCCGCCAACCCGGGCCAGCTGCCATGTCCGACACGAATGGCCACGCTGGCCTCGCCTGCCTCCAGATCGACGTAGCGGTGATTGACCTCGACCCGCGTGGTGATGCCGGGATGGGCGACCTGAAACAGCCCCAGTCGCGGGCCCAGGATGAAGGCCGCGAAACTGGCAATGGCGCTGATCACCAGCTCCTGCCCACCGCCGCGCACCTCGGCCCAGCCGCGACGCACCATGTCCAGCGCCTCACCAACCTGCAGCTGCAGCGCCTTGCCCGCCGCTGTCGGCACCACCCCGCGCGGCAGGCGCCGAAACAGGGGCTGACCGGCGCGATCCTCAAGCAGCTTGATCTGATAGCTGACCGCCGCCTGCGTCATCGCAAGCTCTTCCGCGGCGCGGCTGAAACTGCCCAACCGGGCCGCCGCCTCAAAGGCGCGCACCGCAGGCAGGGGTGGCAGGGGGGATTTCGCTTTATCCATAAAGCCAGCTTATACCACGCCCCTTGAGTTTCAATTGGTCATTTGCCTCTGCAAAGCGCACATCTACGCGACAACACGCAAGGAAGACTGCCATGACCACCATGATCGCACAGCTGAGCCTCTGGCCCGCCATCAGCAGGTTTTTTACCCACCCCACACACAAACGCGGCCCGGGTCTGCACGCCCTGCACAGCCAGGCCCGCCGTGAGCTGTCGCATATGTCCGACCACATGCTGCGCGACCTCGGGCTATAACCAAGGCCGCGACAGCAGGTCCGGGCGGCCTCAGACCTCAGAGCTGCAATCGGGCCGTGACTTCGGCGATGAAATCCTCGCCGCGTTTCTCGAAACTGTCGTATTGGTCGAAACTCGCCGCCGCCGGGGCCAGCAGCACGGTTTCGCCCGCCGCGGCCTCCGCACTCGCCTGCGCCACCGCCTGCGCCATGGTGGTGCAGACCTCGGCCTCCACATCCAGTTGCATGGCGAACTGCGCCGCCTCGCGGCCGATCACATAGGCTTTGACCACCTCGCCGGTCGCACCTTTGAGGCCCTCCAGCCCGCCTTCCTTTTCCAGCCCGCCGCAGATCCAGCGGATCTTTTTGAAGGCGCTCAGCGCCTTGACCGCGCTGTCCACATTGGTGGCCTTGCTGTCGTTCACGTAGGACACGCCCGCCACCTCGGCCACGCGCTGGCTGCGGTGCGGCAATCCGGGATATGTGCGCATCGCCGCCTCGATCACCCGGGGCGCCAGGCCCAGGGTGCGCGCCGCCGCATAGGCCGCGCAGGCGTTCTGATGGTTGTGGGCGCCGGGCAGACCGGGAATATCGCGCAGGTCGATCGACCCCGCCTGCCGCCCCTTGCGGTATTCCGACAGGAACCCCTTGCGGGCAAAGACCGTCCAGCCCGCGCTGCCCGTCAGCTTCTGCCCCGAGGACACACGAATGACCCGGTCGTCACCGTTGCCCTCGCTCAGCTGCCCGGCCAGGAACAGCCCCTCGTCCTCGTCGACGCCAACGACCGCGCGATCCGGCCCGCCTTCGGCAAACAGCCGTCGCTTGGCCGCAAAATAGCCGCCCATGCCGGCGTGGCGGTCCAGGTGATCCGGGGTCAGATTGGTGAATACCGCCACATCCGGCGTCAGCGCCCGGGCCAGATCGGTCTGGTAGGAGGACAGCTCCAGCACCACCACACCGCCATCGCGCGGCGGGTCGATGTCCAGCACACCGCGGCCGATATTGCCCGCCATCTGGCTGTCGCGGCCCACATGCTCGAGGATATGATGCAACAGCGCCACCGTGGTCGATTTGCCGTTGGAACCGGTGATCGCGACCACCTTGGGCGGGGTGTCGAACTCGTCCCACTCGCCCGAGGCAACCGAGCGGAAGAACAGCCCGATGTCATTGTCCACCGGCACGCCGGCGATCAGCGCGGCGCGCACCACCGGGTTGGGCCTGGGGTAGAGATGCGGAATGCCCGGCGACACGATCAGCGCCGCGATGTCGTCAAAGGCCCCCTGTTTCGTCAGCTCACGACAGGCAAAGCCCTCACCTTCGGCGGTGTCGCGCGCCGCCGGGTTGTCGTCCCAGCAGATCGCCTCCGCACCGCCTGCGCGCAGAGCCCGCGCGGTGGCCAGACCGGACCGGCCCAATCCCAGAACCGCTACCTTCTGACCTTGAACGCCTCGTACCGGGATCATGCCTTACCTCTTCTGACATCTCAGTTCGGCGCGACACTGCACCGGAGCGCGGCGGGAATGCAAGCGGGCTTGCGCACCCGGACAGCGCCTTCCCGGGGGGAAGGTCAGGCGCTGTCCGACCTCTCGGTCGGACCGAACCGTTGCCGCCCCCGCGCACGCCCTGCTGACGCCGCCTTCATGCCGACGCGCTACAGTCCACCCGTCGCGACATCAAAAGACCACAGGAGTTCGGCCCACCCCGAGACCACCCCCTCATTGGGTGCAGGGCGGGTCCACCCGAGGCCTCAGCGGATCTGGCCCTTAAAAAAGGCCAGCCGATGCTCCGCCCTCCCGGCGGCGCCGCCTTCTTTTGACAAAAACACCGCGCAAGGCTTCCCCAACGCGGTGTCACATATCCAGGAGTTACGCTTGAGCGCCCCGCCAGCAGGTCGGGTGCCAAAGGTCCTGCCATGACGCCCCCACGACAGAAGAGCAAGGACAGCCGCCGACCTCGGGTGGGGGTGTAGCCCCCTCCCGTGGGGGAGGTCGGGGGCTGTCCGGCCTGACGACCGGACAGATTGCAACCGCCCCTCCAGCCGGCAGGTGGCCAAAGCTGGGTAAATGCCTCATCACCCGTTCGACCGATAGGTCGGACAGCGCCCGACCCTCCCCACGGGAGGGCGCTCCGCACCCACCCAGGGTCGGGCGCTGCCCTTGCGATTGGCCCTAGCGGACCTTCAGCGTTGCGAGCCCGATCATCGCCAGGATCAGCGAGATGATCCAGAAACGGATCACGATGGTCGGCTCCGCCCAGCCCTTCTTCTCATAGTGGTGATGGATCGGTGCCATCAGGAACACCCGCTTGCCGGTGCGTTTGAAATAGAGCACCTGCACGATGACCGACAGCGCCTCCACCACAAACAGACCGCCGACGATCGCCAGCACCAGCTCGTGTTTGGTGGCCACCGCGATCGCCCCAAGCGCGCCGCCCAGCGCCAAGGATCCGGTATCGCCCATGAACACCGCCGCCGGGGGCGCGTTGTACCACAGGAACCCGAGCCCGCCGCCGAACAATGCGGCGGTGAAAATCAGGATCTCGCCGGTGCCCGGCACATAGTGCACGTCCAGATATTCGGTAAAGTCGACCCGGCCCACCGCATAGGCAATGATCCCCAGCGTGCCGGCGGCAATCATCACCGGCATGATCGCCAGCCCGTCAAGCCCGTCGGTCAGGTTCACCGCATTGGCCGCACCGACAATGACGCAGATGCAGAACGGCACATAAAGGAACCCGAGGTTCACCAGCGTGTCCTTGAACACCGGCAGCGCCAGCTGGTTCTGCAAGTCGCCGGGGTGGTTCCAGCTGGCCCAGAGCGCCGCGATCACCGCAATGGCAAATCCCAGCAGCAGCCGCAGCTTGCCCGGCACGCCCTTGGTGTTCTGCTTGGAGACCTTGGCATAGTCGTCGGCAAACCCGATGAGGCCAAAGGCCATGGTCACAAACAGCACCAGCCAGACAAACGGATTGTCCCAGCGCGCCCACATCAGCGTCGAGAACAACAGCGCGCCCACGATCAGCAGGCCGCCCATGGTCGGGGTGCCCGCCTTGGCCAGATGCGCCTCCGGCCCGTCATCGCGGATCGGCTGGCCCTTGCCCTGGGTGCGGCGCAGGACGTTGATCAGCGGCTTGCCGAACATGAAGCCAAAGACAAGCGCCGTGAGAAAGGCTCCGCCCGCGCGGAAGGTGATGTAGCGGAAGAGGTTGAAAAAGTCCCCCCCGTCCGACAGGGCAGTCAGCCAGTAAAGCATACCAGAGCGGTTCCTGTTCTGTGTGGTGCAAGTTGATGAGTCATGAAGGTGCGTTGCCTTGACCGATTTCCCGGATCGCGTCAACCACGCGCGCCATCTGCATGTAGAGAGAGCCCTTGGCCAGCACCATATCGCCGCCGCGGATCTCGCCCGTCAGGGCCGCGACCGCCTGCTGGCTGGTCTCCACCCGCAGGCCGCGCTTGGCCTCGGGCAGCGCCGCATGCAGCGCGCCCATCAGCGGGCCGACGCAATGCACGGTGTCGATCTTCTGCATCGCCGGCAGCGCGGCCAGCCCGGCATGCAGCGCCTCAGCCTGCGGTCCGAGCTCCCCCATGTCGCCCAGCACCGCGATCCGGCGCCCTTCCCCGACCGTTGCCGCCAGCACGGTCAATGCGGCGGCGACCGAGGTCGGGTTGGCGTTATAGGCATCATCCAGCACCGTCACCGGCCCGTCCGGCAGATCCACCGTGAAACGCGCGCCGCGCCCCTTTACCGGCGACCAGCCCGCAAGACCCGCCAGCGCCAGATCCAGATCCGCACCAAGTGCTGTCACCGCCGCCAGCGCGCCGATGGCGTTCATGGCAAAATGCGCACCCGGCGACTGGATCTCGGCGGCGATTTCGCGCCCCTCGACCCCGAAGCTGGCGCGGGTTACATCGCCCTCCAGCTCCACGGCACGGAGCGTATAGTCCGATGCGCTGCGACCAAACCAGCGGGTGGCGCAGCCCTTGGCGTCAGCCATAGCGGCCAGCACCGGGCTCTCAACCAGGTCGGCGTTCAGCACCGCAACCCCGCCGGGTTCCAGCCCGTCAAGAATGGCGGCCTTTTCGCGGGCGATGCCGGCGACATCCTCGAACGCCTCAAGATGCACGGCGGCGACGGTGGTGACCATGGCCACATGCGGGCGCGCCTGACGGGCCAGCGGGGCGATCTCGCCGGGGTGGTTCATGCCGATCTCGATCACCGCATATTCGGTGTCGGCGGGCATCCGGGCCAGCGTCAGCGGCACGCCCCAATGGTTGTTGAAACTGGCCACGGCGGCATGGGTGCGCCCCTGCGGCGCCAGCATCGCCGCCAGCATTTCCTTGGTCGAGGTCTTGCCGACAGATCCGGTCACGGCAACGACCTTTGCCGCCGTGCGCGCCCGACCGGCGCGGCCCAGAGCCTCCAGCGCGGTCTGCACGTCGTCGACCAGCAGCAGCGGCGCGTCCTCGGCAACGCCGTCGGGAATGCGCGAGACCAGCGCCGCGCCTGCACCCTTCGCCAGCGCCTGCGCCACAAAGTCATGACCGTCCCGCGCCGCCGTCAGCGCCACAAAGAGATCACCGGGCGCGATGCTGCGGGTGTCGATGGAGATCCCCTCCACCATCCAGTCGGTGGTGGCCCGCCCACCGGTGGCGGCGGCGGCATCAACAGAGGTCCAGAGGCTCATACCATTCTCCCGTCCAGCGCGGCGACGGCCATGCTGGCCTGTTCGACGTCGTCAAAAGGCAGCACATCGGTGCCGATGATCTGGCCGCTCTCGTGGCCCTTGCCGCAGATCAGCAGCGCGTCGCCCGGCTCCAGCATGTCGACACCGCGCAGGATCGCTTCGGCCCGGTCGCCGACATTGAGCGCATCGGGCGCCCCGCCCATCACCGCGGCGCGGATGGCCTCGGGATCTTCGGAGCGCGGGTTGTCATCGGTGACGATCACCGCATCGGCGTTTTCATGCGCCGCCTGCCCCATCAGGGGTCGCTTGGTCGCGTCGCGATCCCCACCTGCCCCGACGATGGCCACCAGGCGGCCCAGCACATGCGGGCGCAGTGCCTTGATCGCGGTGGCCACCGCATCGGGCGTATGGGCGTAATCGACAAAGACCGTGGCGCCATTGTCACGGGTCGCGGCCAGCTCCATCCGGCCCCGCACGGTGGTCAGATGCGGCAGGGTTTCAAACACCTGCTCCGGCACCTCGCCGCTGGCGATCGCCAGACCGGCGGCCACCAGCACGTTTTCCGCCTGAAAGCCCCCGATCAGATTGAGCCGCGCGGTAAAGGGCCGGTCATGCCAGCTGAAGCGGATGTCCTGCCCGGTGGCATCCACCCGCACCCCCATCAGCGCAATGTCGCCCAGACCGCGCCCGACCGAGATGATCTCCTGCCCGCGCGCGGCGGCAATGGCGCGCATTTCGGCACCGCGCGGATCGGACATGTTGATGACGGCAACACCGTCCTCGGACAGCACCCGGCGGAACAGCCCGGCCTTGGCGGCAAAATAGGCCTCGAAGGTTTCGTGATAATCCAGATGATCCTGGGTGAAATTGGTAAAGCCACCCGCCATCAGCTGCACCCCGTCGAGACGCCGCTGATCCAGCCCGTGCGAGGAGGCCTCCATCGCGACATGGGTCACCCCCGCCTCTGCCGCCGCTGCGAGGGCGCGATGCAGGGTGATCGGTTCCGGTGTGGTGTGGGCCAGCGGATGCGACCAGGCGCCCTCGATCCCGGTGGTGCCGAGGTTCACGGCCTGGTGGCCCAGCTCGGTCCAGATCATGCGCAGGAAGGTGGCGACCGAGGTCTTGCCATTGGTGCCGGTGACCGCCACCGAAACCGGCGGTTGTCCGCCGAACCACAGCGCCGCTGCACCCGAAAGCGCCTGCCGGGGGTCTTCTGTCACCACCAGCGCCGCACCCGCCGCAGTGACGGCGTCGCCCGCGATCTCGGCGCCCCTGGCATCGGTCAGCACCGCCACCGCGCCCTGCTCCAGCACCTGTGCGACAAATTCCGCACCATGCACGCGCACCCCGGGCAAGGCCGCAAAGACAAAGCCCTTTTGCACCTCGCGGCTGTCCACCGCTAGCCCGGTGATCTCCGGATCCATGCCGCCACGGGCGGTCAGCCCCAACTGGCTGAGCTTGAGCGCTGGTTTGTCTGTCATGGCGTCCCCACCTCTTTAGTTTGAGGTGAGGGTTACACCAGAGATACGGGCAGGTTCAATCTGCGGTCTGAGCCCCAGCAGCGGCGCCAGACGTGCGATCATCTCCGCCGCCACCGGCGCCGCGGTCCAACCGGCGGTGCGACGCGGCTCGCCATGGGCCACGACCTCCGGTTCATCCAGTGTCACCACCAGCACATATTTGGGCTCGCTGACCGGGAAAACGGCGGCAAAGGTGGCGATTACCTTGTTCTCGTAATAGCCGCCCCGGGGCTTGGGCTTGTCGGCGGTGCCGGTCTTGCCGCCCACCTCGTAGCCCTTGACCTCGGCAAAGGAGGCGGTGCCCTCGCTGACCACCCGGCGCAGCATGTCGAGCGAGGCGTTCGCCACCTCCTCGCGCATCACCCGGGGGCCCAGCTGCGGCGTCTTCTGTTTCAGGATCGTCGGCGCCACGTAATGGCCGCCATTGGCAATCGCCGCATAGCCCGCCGCCAGATGCATCGGCGTGGTGGAAATACCGTGACCATAAGAGATCGTCATCGCCGACAGCTCCGACCAGTTCTTCGGCAACAGCGGCTGGCCACCGGAGGCCTCGACGATTTCGAACGGAGTCGGCTTCAGCATGCCCAGATCCTCCAGGAAGCTGCGCTGACGCTCCGCGCCGATCTGCTGTGCCAGCCGCGCGGTGCCGATGTTGGAGGACTTCTCGATGATCTTGGAAACCGTCAACTCCTTGCCGTAGTTGTGGAAATCCCGGATCGTGAACTTGCCCCAGCGCAGCGGGCCGCGAATGTCGATCACGGTCGAGGGGTTCACCAGCCCCAGTTCCATCGCCTGTGCAGTGGCAAAGATCTTGAAGGTGGAGCCCAGCTCATAGACCCCCTGCACCGAACGGTTGAACAGCGGGCTCTGCGAGGGATCAAAGCCCGAGGTCGGCGGGCGCGGGCGGTCGTTGGGATCAAAATCCGGCAGCGACGCGACAGAGATCACCTCGCCGGTGTTCACATCCATCAGGATCGAGGTTGCGCCCTTGGCGTTCATCAGCTTCATGCCGCCATAGAGCACCTCTTCGGTGGCGTCCTGCACCGAGAGATCGAGGCTCAGCTCCAGCGGCTTGCCCGCATTGGCCGGATCGCGCAGATAGTCGTCAAAGGTCTTTTCGACCCCGGCCACCCCGATCACCTCGGCCGCGCTGACGCCCTCCTTGCCGAAGGACGCCCCGCCCAGCACATGGGCGGCAAGCTTGCCATTGGGATAGAGCCGCATTTCGCGAGGGCCGAACAACAGGCCGGGATCGCCGATGTCATGTACCGCCTGCATCTGCTCGGGGCTGATTTTCTTCTTGATCCACAGGAACTTGCGCTTGCCGGTGAAGTCCTTGACCAGGCGCTCGCGCTCCAGATCCGGGAAGATCGCCACCAGTTTGTCGGCGGCAGCGATCGGGTCGATCATCTGCGGCGGCTGGGCATAGAGCGAATGGGTCTCGAAATTGGTCGCCAGAATGCGCCCGGCCCGGTCGACGATGTCGGCGCGCTGGTTGGCAATGGCGCTGCCGCCGATCGAGGCCACGGGTTCGGAAGGTTCCGAGGTGGCCATGATCGCCATGCGTCCGCCGATCGCCAGATAGGCGCAGACAAAAAAGGCCGCCAGCACCAGCAGGCGCCCCTCGGCCCGGGTGCGGGCGCGGACTTCCATGTCGCGGTGGCGCTGCGCGAGGTTCTCGCGTTCGATCAGATCCGGGTTCTCGCCGCGCGCACGGGCGGGCAGAACACGGGCCAGCGGACGCAGGGGGGTGCGGATCATTGGTCGTCCTCCCGGCCATAGGCGGAGACCTCGACCCCCTCCTCGATCACCAGACCCGACGGCGGATAGGAGACCTCATCGACGCGGCCAAACTGATCCGGACGCAGCGGCAGCAGGCCGAGGCGTTCAAAGTTCAGCTCCGCCAGCTCGCGCAGGCGGTCGGGACGGTTGAGATAGGCCCATTCGGCGCGCAGCACGCTGAGCCGGACCTGCGCCGCGGCGATCTCGCTGCGCAGCGCACGGGTTTCCTTCAGCACCTGCTGGGTGGCGTAATTCTCGCGATAGGCCCAGAATGCCAGACCAAAGACCGCGAGGATCGTCATGATATAGGCAAGGGTTCTCATCAGCGCGTCTCTTTCAGCTGCGGCATGCTCAGCTCCTTGGCGGTGATCTCCACCGGGGCGGCATCGGTGCGGCGGCCCACGCGCAACAGCGCCGAGCGCGAACGCGGGTTCTGCGCCAGCTCGTCCTTGTCGGGGCCAACGGCCTTGCGGGTGACCAGCTCAAACTGGCTGGGCTGTTCTTCCATTGCGGGCGCAAAACGGTTGGCATTGCCGGTCTTATTGGCACGGTGCTGGAAGAAGCGTTTGACCATGCGGTCCTCGACCGAATGGAAGGTCACAACCGCCAAGAGCCCGCCGGGTTTAAGCGCGCGTTCTGCGGCCAAGAGCCCGCCCATCAGTTCCTCATATTCGCCGTTCACCGCTATGCGCAGCGCCTGAAAGCTGCGGGTGGCCGGGTGGGACTGGCCGGGTTTGGGACGCGGCAGGCAGCCCTCGATAATTTCGGCCAGACGCAGGGTGGTGGTGATCGGCTCCAGCGCGCGTTCCCGCACGATCGCCTTGGCAATCCGGCGCGAGGCGCGCTCTTCGCCAAAGCTGTAAATAATATCAGCCAGTTGCACCTCGGTGAGCTCTGCCACCAGATCCGCCGCCGAGGGGCCATCCTGCGACATGCGCATATCCAGCGGGCCATCCTTCATAAAGGAAAAACCGCGCTCCGCCAGATCCAGCTGCATCGAGGACACACCAAGGTCCAGCACCACGCCATCCAGATCAGAGGCGTATTCATCCATGCGCGAGAACACGCCCTGTTGCAGCACCAGGCGGTCACCGTACTCCGCCACCCAATCCTGCGCCATCTCAAAGGCCAGCGGGTCACGGTCGACGCCAATGACCTGATCGGCGCCCGCCGCCAAGAGGCCCTTGGTGTAGCCTCCGGCGCCGAATGTGCCATCAAGCCAGCGGCCTGTGACCGGCGCCACCGCCTCCAGCAGCGGTTTCAGCAGGACGGGAACATGGGGACCGGAAGGGGCAGCGGGGCGGTCCGTCATCGGTTACGCGCCTCCGGCGCCGTCTAGGAACTCAAGGGGATCGAAGTCTTCGGGCAGCTCTTCCATCATCTTCTCGGCTTCGGCCATTTCGACCTCTTCATAGGTCTCGGGCTTCCAGATCTGGAAGGTGTCACCGGAGGCGATAAAGAAGGCCTCACCGTCGAGGTCGATCTTCTGGCGCAGCTTCGCGGGCAGCACCAGGCGACCGGTTTCATCGACGGTGGTGGGCAGGGACTGACCGTTGAACATGCGTTCGAGGATCTTGCGCCCTTTGGAGCCGCGCGGCAAGGCGGCGATCTTGGCGTCGACTTCCTCGATCGCTTCCATGGTATAGCATTCCAGGTACTGGCGGCGCTGGTCGCCGTAGACGATCACCAGCTCCGGGTTGTCACCGGGCTGCCAGTTGGGATCGGAGGCCTCCAGCACACGCCGAAAAGAGGCCGGGATAGACACCCGCCCCTTCGTATCGACCTTGTGCTGGCTTTCGCCTCTGAACCTGCGGCCCAATGTGCCGACCCTTTCCGCGTCCCTCGCGTTGCCGTGTCGCCCCAATTCAGGGGCCCGAAACTAAAAGGGGCGAGTTGATCCGCTGCCACTGATCAACCCGCCGCCTTGACCCGCTTTGCGGGGTGTCCGACTGCGCGCGCCACCTGGGGGGATGTCTGCTCGCCCGCGCGCCGGATCTCTTTGTTGATGAAAGCGAAGGCCTGTATGAAACCTGCCGTTTTGTAAGGTTGGGGTCGTTTGGTGCCCCGTGCTCTTCGTCCTCATCGGATGAGTTAGGGATACTATGGGAATACATGGCCCCGCAAGGGATTTTTGCCACGCCACGCCCAGAATCGGCAGTGCGAGTCGCATTTTGCGCGTGATCTCAAGAGAAAATTAGGAGTTTTCTGCCGTATATTGGTGCGAAACCACAAGGGACCACCATATATACGCACGACTTGCAGCCGAGAAAAACCTCCCCTAGTTTCCCACGATTCTTCTGGAACGGAACGAGCGCCTTGGCGTGTTCTCACAACGTTCTCACGCAACAGCCCAATTCGCAGGTCTTTTCCCTCCTCCAGAGGCCAATGCGTGATTCGTTTTGAGCCGGTGCCGTGAAGCGCCCACGGTTTCCCACAGATCCCATGATTTCCCAACCGCCCCGCCAAGCCACCCCAAGCCGCCTGCCCCGCTTGTAGCGTGACGGACTATTTTACGGTGATTTACGGACTTCTTTACAGCAGCCAGATTTTGGGTTGAGGTGGAACTGAAGGAACGCTTAAGTCGCGGCAGGTTCGAAGAGCAAGGGGATCATCTGACATAACCGCTTTGATGGTGGTCGAGAAATGGGCGCCCGGCTCAGGTTGCAGCATCTCACGGCCTGCTTTCGACGCTGTCCCCGAACTAAAATGGAAGACGACGACCGGAGGACAGGATGACCGAAACCAGAGCCGTACTGACAGCGCGCTCCGCTGGACTGGATGAAGACGGTCCAAACGCCCTGCGCGTGCCGCAGCTGTTCAGCGATCTTCCGGATGCTGTCATTGTCGCAAACAGCGCGCGCGAGATCACATGGGTAAATCCCGCGTTTGAACGCCTGTTTGGTCATCAGAGTAAGGACGTCCTGGGGCGCACGACGGAGTTCTTGTACGCGTCTCACAACAGCTACGTTGAAAAGGGCTCCGAACACTTCAGCTCCGCCCCCTCCGCGCAAGAGCACAACTATGAGGTCAGCTATCTCAAGAAGAACGGCGAGGCGTTTCTGAGCCAAACCACCGGCGGCCCCATTCGCGGTGATGACGATCAGCCGATCGGCTACTTTGCTGTCATCAAGGATATTTCGGATACCCGAATGTTCGAGACGCTCCTTCGCGTGCTGTTTGATATCGCGACCAGCCAGTCGCTCTCACCCAAAGAGAAAATTCATGAAATCCTGAAGCTGGGCTGTGAACGGTTTGAGACGATGTCGGCGATCGTCAGTTGCGTGCGAGATCAGACCTACACCGTCACCTATTGTTACTCGGAGGAAGCGCCCGTCGAGCCGGGCACGACCTTTGACCTTGGCGATACCTATTGTTCAAAGACGCTGCTGTCGGATGGCCCGGTGGCCTATCATTGTGCGTCGCAATCAGAATTGGCGACACATCCCTGCTACAATATGTTCTTGCTGGAAACATACATCGGGGTGCCTCTCATCGTCGGGGGGCGAATATTTGGAACCTTGAACTTTACCTCCCCTGAAGCACGTCGCCCGTTCAGCGCGATGGATATTGAGGTGATCAAGCTGTTCGCCGCATGGGTTTCTCAGCAGCTCAGCATCGATGAAGCCTTGTCTGAGGCTGGCTTGGCTTAACTGCTCTCTGTTGGGGTGAGCGATCCGGAGGGGCCTCCCCCGTTGCGGGATGCGCAGACGCCCCGCCCTGCCCCTCTTTTCAGCCCAACCTTCTTTCGCGCTCTGTCGTGCAACGGATACGAGGTCTACACCCCGTGCGCACGAGCGGCGGTCGGGGGACGCATTTGCCCCCGGCGCCCGCGCCGGCGGCCAATGCTATGTCAGGCGCCGGTGTCAGGCCATCCCACCCTGTACAAGCCCGGTTGCGATACGCGCATAGGCATCTGACATGACGCCCGCCCCTGCGGCGACAGGGGTGCCGCGATCCCCTGCAAGGCGGGTCTCCAGATCGATGGGCAAAGCGCCGAGAAGCGGCAAACCAAGCGCCTCCGCTTCGGCCGCGACGCCACCGGAACCAAAGATCTCATGCGTGCCGCCGCAATCCGGGCAGGTAAAGAAGGACATGTTCTCGATCAGACCCAGCACCGGGGTCTTCAACGTCTCGAACATGTCCAGCGCCTTGCGGGCATCCAGAAGCGCCACATCCTGCGGGGTCGAGACCACGATGGCCCCGGACAACTCCGCCTTGGTGCACAGGGTCAATTGCACGTCGCCGGTGCCCGGCGGCAGATCCACGATCAGCACATCCAGCTCACCCCAGTTCACCTGCCCCAGCATCTGCTGCAATGCCCCCATCAGCATCGGGCCGCGCCAGACCACCGCCTTGCGCTCCTCGACCATGAAGCCGATCGACATCACGGTGACCCCATGCGCATGCAGCGGTTCGATGGTGGTGCCGTCGGGGCTGGCAGGACGACCCGAGACCCCCATCATGCGCGGCTGCGAGGGGCCATATATATCCGCATCCAGCAGACCCACCTTGCGCCCCTGCCGCGCAAGCGCCACCGCAAGGTTGGCGCTGACGGTCGACTTGCCGACACCGCCCTTGCCGGAGGCGACCGCGAGAATCCGCTTTACGCCGGCCGGTTTCATCGGCGCCGCCTGGGGTTTGGGGTGCCCCCCCAGCTTGAGGCTTGGGGCGGGTTTCTGCGCGGCCGGACCATGGGCGGTCAGGACCACCGACACCTCCTCCACCCCGGGCAGTTCGCGGACCGTTGCTTCTGCCGCGCGGCGCAGGGGCTCCATCTGCTCGGCGATCTGCGGCGACGGGGCCTCGATCACGAACCGCACCATGCCGCCCTCGATGCTCAGGGCACGCAGCATGTCCCGCGACACCAGCGTTCCCCCGTCCGGCAGAGCCAGGCGCTCCAGCGCGTTGCGAATCTCTTCCTGTGTGACGGACATCAGCTGTACTCCTTCTGTGGGCGCCGCGGGCGGCTGTCTCGGCATATATGCGCTCTGCGCCCACAGCCCAAGCGGCAAAATGGCAGCGGTAACGCCGCGCGCGATCAATTGTTGCCCAGATCCGTGGCGCCTGGACATAAAATCGCGCAAGCTTTGGGCAGTTTCCGAAAAATATCCGTTTTACCCATGCACTTGCTGCATAGCAGAAATGACCAATTCCCGGATTGTGCATTTGCAGCATTCGCTTATCTTAAGGATCAACAACACGGACACAAGCGAACGGGCATACGGCCCCGACGATCCAGAGCGAGACGAAACGATGGCCCTTCTGAACCAGATCCACACCCAGAAATCCTTCGCCCCTGCAGGCGTCGCGCAGATGGTGCAGGCGCTGCGGGAGAAGATCGCGCAGTACCGCGTCTATCGCCAGACCCTGACCGAGCTGAACGCCCTGAGCGGTCGCGAATTGGCGGATCTCGGCCTCAACCGCTCCATGCTGAAGCGGGTCGCCCTCGAAGCGGCCTACGGAAATATCTGAGAACACAAGAGATCAGGTCCTTTCTCCTCCTCCCTTAAGGACCTGTCCTAGGCGGTGGCATCTTCCTCCTCCCTGATGCCACCGCACCCTATACCGGCCCAGAGCCGGACCCAGATGCACCGGGTTTCCTCCTCCCTTTAACCTGGTGTTTGACAGAACGGCGGTGCCCTCTCCTCCTCCCTGGGCGCCGCCGTTTCCTGTTCTGCCCCATTCTGCAAAGCTGAAACGACAAAAGCCCCCGCAGCGGTCCATCCGCGGCGGGGGCTTTGTGTTTTGATTTGTGTTTTTTTTTGGGGGGGGGGTGGGGGGGGGGGGCCATGGCCTCTGCGCCTGCCCCGCCCGGGTCGGATCGCGTTGCGATCCGATCCCGCATAAACCAGCCGGATCGCGTCAGCGATCCGTCCGTTTGGTAACCACGGTCAGAAGGGCACGTCGTCGCTGGCCGACACAAACCGCGCCACAACCTTCTTGGTGCCCGCCTTTTCAAACGCCACCTCCAGCTTGTCGCCTTCCATTCCGATCACGGCGCCATAGCCGAACTTCTGGTGAAACACGCGTTCGCCGATGGTGAAGGCGGATGTCGCGGTCAGATCGATCACCTGGTTCCGGCTTTCGCGCGGCTTGCTCAGCCCGCGCTCACCGGCGCGCGCCTGCATCCGCTTCCAGCCGGGCGAGTTGTACCCGTCCGCCTCGGCCATGCGCGCCTCGATGGTGGAACGACCGTAGGGGTTGGCGCTCGCCTCGGCGAACCCGCCCCCTGCGCCGGGCGCCGCCGCGCCATAGCCCCCGCCATAAAGACCGGGCGGCGTCAGCACCTCCACATGCTCTTCGGGCAGCTCATCGACAAACCGCGAGGGCAATTGCGACTGCCACTGGCCAAACACCCGCCGGTTGCCCGCAAAGGAGATCGTGCAGACCTCCTCGGCGCGGGTGATGCCCACATAGGCCAGACGGCGTTCCTCTTCGAGACCCTTGAGGCCGCTTTCATCCATTGAGCGTTGCGAGGGGAACAGCCCATCCTCCCAGCCCGGCAGGAACACCGCCGGAAACTCCAGCCCCTTGGCGGCATGCAGCGTCATGATCGACACTTTTTGCTCCGCATCCTGCTTGTCATTGTCCATCACAAGGCTGACGTGTTCGAGGAACCCTTGCAGATTGTCGAAGTTTTCCAGCGCCTTGACCAATTCCTTGAGGTTCTCGAGTCGTCCGGGGCTGTCGGGGTTCTTGTCCGCCTGCCACATGGCGGTATAGCCGCTCTCATCAAGGATGATCTCGGCCAGCTCAACATGAGAGACCTCCGTGCGGGCCTGAAATTCCTCAAAGCTCTGCACGCCCTCGAGAACCGCATCCTCGTCACCGTCGTTCGGGATCACGGCGCGGGTCATCTGCCCCCAGCGGGCGATGTTTTCAACGAGGCGGCGCAGGGCGGCCCCGCCCTTGCCCTTGATCAACCCGTCCTCGACCGCAAGACGCGCGCCCTCAACGAGGGAGACGCCGTTTTCCCGCGCCACCATCCGGATGGTCTGCTGTGCCTTGTCCCCAAGGCCGCGTTTGGGTGTGTTGACGATGCGCTCGAAGGCCAGATCATCCTCGGGCGAGATCACCACCCGGAAATAGGCCATGGCATCGCGGATTTCCAACCGCTCGTAAAAGCGCGGACCGCCGATGACGCGGTAGGGCAGACCGATGGTCAGGAACCGGTCCTCAAAGGCGCGCATCTGATGCGAGGCGCGCACGAGGATCGCCATTTCATTGAGGCCATACTGGCGCATGCCCCGGGTGCCGCGCTGCATCGCCTCGATTTCCTCGCCGATCCAGCGGGCCTCTTCCTCGCCGTCCCAATGGCCGATCAGGCGGACCTTTTCACCGCCGTCGGCTTCGGTCCACAGCTCCTTGCCCAAGCGGCCCTCATTGCCGCGAATGACGCCGGAGGCGGCGGCGAGGATATGGGCGGTGGAGCGGTAGTTCTGCTCCAGCCGGATCACCTTGGCGCCGGAGAAATCCTTTTCAAACCGCAGGATATTGCCCACCTCGGCGCCGCGCCAGCCGTAGATCGACTGGTCGTCATCGCCGACGCAACAGATGTTCTTGTGCCCCGACGCCAAGAGCCGCAGCCAGAGGTATTGGGCAACGTTGGTATCCTGATACTCGTCCACGAGGATGTAGCGGAACCAGCGGTGGTATTGCGCCAGCAGGTCCGGGTTGTTCTGGAAAATCTCAACGCAGTGCAGCAGGAGGTCGCCAAAATCGACCGCGTTCAGCTCCTTGAGGCGGGTCTGATACTGATCGTAGAACTCGGTGCCACGATGATTATAGGCGCTGGCATCCCCTGCGGGCACCTTGGCCGGCGTCAGCGCGCGGTTCTTCCAGTCGTCGATGATGTTGGCCAGCATCCGCGCGGGCCAGCGCTTGTCGTCGATGCCCGCCGCCTGAATAAGCTGTTTCAGCAGGCGGATCTGGTCGTCCGTGTCCAGAATGGTGAAGTTGGATTTCAACCCCACCAGCTCCGCGTGACGGCGCAGCAGCTTGACGCAGATCGAGTGGAAGGTGCCGAGCCAGGGCATGCCCTCGGCGGGCTGGCCGAGCATGCGGCCCACGCGTTCCTTCATTTCGCGGGCGGCCTTGTTGGTGAAGGTCACCGCGAGGATCTCGTTGGTGCGCGCCCTGTTGGTGGTCAACAGATGCACGATACGGGTGGTCAGCGCCTTGGTCTTGCCGGTGCCCGCGCCCGCCAGCATCAGCACCGGGCCGTCCAGCGTTTCCACCGCCTCGCGTTGGGCCGCGTTGAGGCCGTCCATATAGGGTGTGGGGCGCGCAGCCATGGCGCGGGCGGACAGCGATGCGCCCTCAAAGGCGTCCATTTCGTCAAATGTGCTCATGCGGCGATCCTAGCGTGTTTCGGCGACATCGGAAAGAGGTGTTCACGCTCCGTTCACACCGGTGCCTTCCGTTTGCCCTGGCAATCCGCATAGCAGCGACGCCCACGGGAATAAAGTGGCGGCTGCGCGCGCCAAAGGGATAGGGACGCTGGTCGAATGCGGACGGCTCTGCGCCGATGGGACCTCGCATCTGCGCAGCGCGGTCTGTAGAACTCGGGACACCGCGCCGGATGCGGAGAGAGTAGAGCCACCATGCGCCGATTGATGTACCTGAGCCACGCCCTGACCTCGATGACGGAGGAAAAGACCGCCGCCATCGTCGAGAAATCGCGGCGCAAGAATGCCGCCTGCGGGCTGACCGGCGCGCTGGTGTTTTCCGATGGTGCGTTCCTGCAAATCCTCGAAGGTCCGGAGGCGGCCGTCGCCGCCCGCTTTGCCGCAATCCGGACGGATGCCCGTCATCACGACATCACCGTGATCAGCGATACACCCGCGGGCCTGCGCTGTTATCCGGAGACACCCATGGTCTTGCTGCTGCCGGATCAGCTGCCGGAGGATGCCCGGCAGGCGCTCGGTTCTCTCTACGCGCTGCGGTCCCTGCCACAGCGGCGCGGGTTGCGGGATCTGCTGCCGCGGTTCACGCCGCAACTGGCCGCCTGACGCCAGCCCGCTCCGCGCCGGGGCCGGAGGGGGCTGGACAGGGCCGCCGAAACGCCAATGATGGCGGTCATGACTTTGGATCAACGTTTCCCCGGCCTTGATGATCTGCGCGCCAGGGCCCGCGCGCGCCTGCCCCGTTTTGTCTGGGAGTATCTCGACAGCGCCACCGGGCGAGAAGCCACGCAGGCGCGCAATCGCCGCTGTCTTGACCGGATCGGGCTGATGCCTGCGATCCTGGGGGGACCGCAGGAGGTGGACCTGAGCACCACGCTGTTTGGCACCAGACTGCCGCGCCCCTTTGGCATTGCGCCGGTGGGGATGTCGGGGCTGATCTGGCCCGATGCCGAGGGTCATCTGGCCCGTCATGCGGCGGCGACCCAGATCCCCTATGGGCTCTCGACAGTGGCGAGCCAAAGCCCCGAGGATCTGGCCCCGCATCTGGGCGAACAGGGCTGGTTTCAGATGTATCCGCCCAAGGATGAGGGCATCCGCAAGGACATGTTGGCCCGCGCCCGCGCGGCCGGGTTCAAGGTCTTGGTGCTGACGGTTGATGTGCCGGTGGCCTCGCGCCGGGAACGGCAGGTGCGGTCGGGGCTGACACAGCCACCCCGCCTGACCCCGCGCCTGCTGGCACAGGTGGCGATACGCCCCACATGGGCGCTGGGGATGGCGCGGCAGCATCGGGGCGATGGCGGCATGCCGCATATGCGCACGCTGGACAAATACATCGAGGGCGCGGCCTCGGCGCTGTCGTCGACCGCGCATATCGGCTATTTGCTGCGCACTGCGCCCGATTGGGATTACCTGCGATGGCTGCGCGATCACTGGGAGGGGCCGCTGGTGGTCAAGGGCGTGTTGGATGCGCGCGACGCGCCCCGGCTGGAGGCGGCAGGGGTTGATGCGATCTGGATCTCCAACCACGCGGGCCGTCAGTTTGATGCGGCCCCTGCCCCGATCGAGGTGCTGGAAGAGATGCGCGCCGCCACCGGCCTGCCGCTGATCCTGGATAGCGGCATCGAGGGCGGTCTGGATATTCTGCGCGCCATGGCGCTGGGGGCGGATTTTGTGATGCTGGGGCGGGCGTGGCACTATGCGCTTGCAGCATTGGGGGCCGCGGGACCGGCGCATCTGCATGACATCCTGAGCAAGGATCTGAGCGCCAATATGGGACAGCTGGGCATCGGCACGCTGGCCGAGCTGCGCGACCTCAGGTGGCTGCATCTGGACTGAGCGCGCAAAAGTTCAGGCGCGATCCTCGCCCAAGGACCGCGCCTCCCCCGCCTATCCCCCCCCCGGGTCAGACTGGTTGTTATGGGTGATGCGCTGACGCGTCCGGCCTTATGCGGCCAGCAATTGTCTGAAGCTGGCCAGGAAGTCGCGCACCAGATGGCGCACCGTCAGGTCACGACCGCGCAGGCTGCTGTTGATCGGCAACAAGGCACGCAGCGGCGCGATATTCTCGCCGCCCAGAAGCGGCAGTGCCTCGGGTGTTTCATGCACAAAGACCCAGTCGGTAAAGGCGCGCATCTGAATTTCGCGAGCTTGCAGCACCTCGAAATCGCGGTGGCGCGGATCGTCCTGGATTTTCTGGGCGCGACGGCGGATGGCAGCTTCGTCGCCTTCGAGAATGTGCAGGAACCGGCCCTGATGCGCCAGCAGCATACCGGTCAGCCCGGCGTTGCGGTTGTTGCGATGACAGGTGCCTGCGATATCCGCGATCTGATGCGCGGTGAGATCCTGGCTGGCGGTGCTGACATAGACAAAGCGGTGCATCTCGGTGTTCCTTGGTGCGTGTGGCTGTGACCTTGGTTTGCGGTGGTCTTTGGGGATCGCGTTTTGCAGATCCGGTGCTGTTGATTAAAATTTATCCGAAATCCTCTCGAATAGAAGCACTATCCTTTAGAGTGGTTAACGCCTCCAAAGCACAGGGGCGAAATGCTGCACTGCAAAAAAATGCGTGCACCCGCGCCCCGGGATCGGTAAAACAACGCCAGCCCGCCTTCCCAAACGGCCTTCCGTGGCGGCAGAACGCCGGAATTTCCGGCGCAACCTTCGCGTTTCGGCACTCCCATCCGCCGAAATTCAAGAAAAAGGGGCGCAAGTGAACGCGATCATGCCGCAGATACCCACAAGCCGGGATGTTCTGCGTGTCATACAGCCGTTACCACTTCGCCATCCATCAAGACCCCGGGGGAGAGATGACTGAGTTCAACAAGATCCTGATTGCCAACCGAGGCGAAATCGCCATCCGTGTGATGCGCGCCGCCAACGAGATGGGCAAACGTACCGTGGCCGTCTATGCGGAGGAGGACAAACTGGGCCTGCACCGCTTTAAGGCGGACGAAGCCTATCGCATCGGCGAGGGCCTCGGCCCGGTTGCCGCCTACCTGTCGATCGACGAGATCATTCGCGTTGCCAAGGAATGCGGCGCCGATGCGATCCACCCGGGCTATGGCCTGCTGTCGGAAAACCCCGATTTTGTGGATGCCTGCGCACGCAACGGCATCACCTTTATCGGCCCCAAGGCCGAGACGATGCGCGCCCTGGGCGACAAGGCCAGCGCCCGCCGCGTGGCGATCGAGGCCGGCGTGCCGGTCATTCCCGCCACCGAGGTGCTGGGCGATGACATGGACGCGATCCGCAAGGAAGCGGCAGAGGTCGGCTATCCCCTGATGCTCAAGGCGAGCTGGGGCGGCGGCGGACGCGGCATGCGCCCGATCCACTCGGACGACGAGCTGGAAGAGAAGGTTCTGGAAGGCCGCCGCGAGGCCGAAGCCGCATTCGGCAATGGCGAAGGGTATCTGGAAAAGATGATCACCCGCGCCCGCCACGTCGAGGTGCAGATCCTCGGCGACAAGCACGGCGAGATCTACCACCTGTTTGAGCGCGACTGCTCCGTGCAGCGCCGCAACCAAAAAGTGGTCGAACGCGCCCCTGCGCCCTATCTGACGGATGCGCAGCGCGAAGAGATCTGCGATCTGGGCCGCAAGATCTGCCAGCATGTAAACTATGAATGTGCGGGCACCGTCGAATTCCTGATGGATATGGAGACGGGCAACTTCTACTTCATCGAGGTGAACCCGCGGGTGCAGGTGGAACACACCGTTACCGAAGAAGTCACCGGCATCGATATCGTGCAGGCGCAGATCCTGATTGCCGAGGGCAAGACTCTCGCAGAGGCCACCGGCAAGGCCAGCCAGGGTGATATCACCCTCAATGGCCACGCGCTGCAAACCCGTGTGACAACCGAGGATCCGCTCAACAACTTCATCCCCGACTATGGCCGCATCACGGCTTATCGCTCGGCCACCGGCATGGGCATCCGTCTGGATGGCGGCACCGCCTATGCGGGCGGGGTGATCACGCGCTATTACGACAGCCTGCTGACCAAGGTGACGGCCAAGGCGCCGACACCGGAGAAAGCCATCGCCCGTATGGACCGCGCGCTGCGTGAATTCCGCGTGCGCGGTGTCAGCACCAACATCGCCTTTGTCGAGAACCTGCTGAAGCATCCGACCTTCCTGTCGAATGAATACACCACCAAGTTCATCGATGAGACGCCGGAGCTGTTCCAGTTCGCCAAGCGGCGTGACCGGGGCACCAAGGTGCTGACCTATATCGCGGATATCTCCGTCAACGGTCACCCGGAAACCGAGGGCCGTGCCGCGCCGCATCCCGACCTGAAGGAGCCCCGCGCGCCCAAGGTCGACAAGGGCAACCTGCCCTACGGCACCCGTAACCTGTTGGAACAAAAGGGTGCCAAGGCGGTCGCGGACTGGATGAAGGCGCAGCGGCAGCTGCTGCTCACCGACACCACCATGCGCGACGGACACCAGTCGCTGCTGGCCACCCGCATGCGCAGCCATGACATGATCAAGGTGGCGCCGGCCTATGCGCAGAACCTCAGCCAGCTGTTCTCGGTTGAATGCTGGGGCGGGGCGACGTTCGATGTGGCCTATCGCTTCTTGCAGGAATGCCCGTGGCAGCGCCTGCGCGACCTGCGCAACGCGATGCCGAACCTGATGACGCAGATGCTGCTGCGCGGCTCCAACGGGGTGGGTTACACCAACTATCCCGACAATGTGGTGCAGTTCTTCGTCAAGGAAGCCGCCAAGGGCATCGACGTCTTCCGCGTTTTTGACAGCCTCAACTGGGTCGAGAACATGCGCGTCGCCATGGATGCGGTGGTTGAGAGCGGCAAGATCTGCGAAGGCACCATCTGCTATACCGGCGACATCAACGATCCGGCGCGGGCCAAGTATGACGTGAAATACTACGTCGGCATGGCCAAGGAGCTGGAGGCCGCGGGCGCTCATGTGCTGGGCCTCAAGGACATGGCCGGCCTGCTGAAGCCGGTCGCCGCGCGTCAGCTGATCAAGGCGCTGAAGGAAGAGGTCGGCCTGCCGATCCACTTCCACACCCATGACACCGCCGGTGTCGCCGTGGCCACCATCCTTGCCGCCGCCGAGGCCGGGGTCGATGCGGTCGACTGCGCCATGGATGCCTTCTCCGGCAATACCTCGCAGGCGACGCTGGGCACCGTGGTCGAGGCCCTGCGCCATACCGACCGCGACACCGGTCTCGACATCGGCGCGGTGCGCGAGATCTCGGACTATTGGGACGATGTGCGCGCCCATTACGCGGCCTTTGAATCCGGCATGCAGGCGCCCTCTTCCGAGGTGTACCTGCACGAGATGCCCGGCGGCCAGTTCACCAACCTCAAGGCGCAGGCGCGCAGCCTCGGCCTGGAGGAGCGCTGGCACGAGGTCGCCCAGACCTATGCCGATGTGAACCAGATGTTTGGTGACATCGTGAAGGTGACGCCCTCCTCCAAGGTGGTGGGCGACATGGCGCTGATGATGGTCTCTCAGGGCCTGACCCGCGCGCAGGTCGAGGACCCCAAAACCGACGTCTCCTTCCCCGACTCGGTGGTGGACATGATGCGCGGCAACCTCGGCCAGCCTCCGGGCGGGTTCCCCGAAGGCATCGTCAAGAAGGTGCTGAAGGGCGAGGCCCCCAATCTGGAACGCCCCGGCGCGCATCTGGAGCCTGTCGACATTGAGAACACCCGCGCGGAGCTGTCCAAAGAGCTCGAAGGCTTCAAGGTCGATGACGAGGATCTGAACGGCTATCTGATGTATCCCAAGGTGTTCCTGGATTACATGGGGCGCCACCGCCAGTACGGCCCGGTGCGCGCGCTGCCGACACGGACGTTCTTCTACGGCATGGAGCCGGGGGACGAGATCACCGCCGAGATTGACCCCGGCAAGACGCTGGAAATCCGCCTGCAAGCCATCGGCGAGACCGATGAACAGGGTGAGGTGAAGGTGTTCTTTGAACTGAACGGCCAGCCACGTGTCATCCGGGTGCCCAACCGTCTGGTGAAATCCTCCACCGCGCAGCGCCCCAAGGCCGAGGTCGGCAATGCCAACCACGTCGGCGCGCCGATGCCCGGTGTCGTGGCCTCGATCGGGGTGCAGGTGGGCCAGCAGGTGCATGAGGGCGACCTGTTGCTGACCATCGAGGCGATGAAGATGGAAACCGGCCTGCATGCCGAGCGCGACGCGGTGGTGAAGGCCGTGCACGTCCAGCCCGGCGGCCAGATCGACGCCAAGGACCTGCTGGTCGAGCTGGAGTGATCCACGCCACATGCTAGGATTGAGCCGCAGCTCCCCACCGGGACTGCGGCTTTTTCATGGGCGCGTCTCAAGTTATTACAGCTGGGGTGTCAGGAGGCCGCGTGTCAGGGGGCCGCTCAGGCATCCGAGCCGGTCAGCAACCTGAACTTGCGAAACTCCGCCCCCTGATACGGCACCATCCCGATCTCCTCCGCGCCCAGGCGACGCAGCGCGCCGAGGTGGCGGCGGCTGGGGGGCAGCAGGAAGGTCACATAGGGAATGCGCGGGTCCTTCCGGGCAAACTGAAGTGCCTTGTCGGCGATGCGCCGGCCGAGGCCAAACGCATCCGGGCGTAGCACCAGGCCAAAATCCCAGTCGTCGCCTTCTTTCTGGAAGCCACCCCAGCCCACATAGCGGCCCCCGACCACAAAGGCCCAATGCCCGAGCCCGTCCTGCGCCCAACAGCGCTCTTTGCCGGCGACGAATTTCTCGGTGGTGGCGGCATCCCAGCGCACCCCGTCGAGCAGGGGCATATGGTCCCGCAGGCGCGGGTCGGACATATGGGCGGTGATCTCCTCCGGCGCGATGTCGGGAAGGCGGTGGAACGCGATCTGCTCTGAACGGTCGGGCATCCGGGGGCTCCTGTGGCGGCTGTGGTCACCGCAGTAGCGCAGTTTGCCTCCGTCGCGGGATCACGGCCCCGCGAGGCACAGGGGTGCGGCGATTGCGCCACAGGTCCCGGCGCTGCCCGCACGACCCAGGCGGACCGGCGATGGCGACGCGGGCGAACGGGTCAGCATTACTGACCCGACTCCGGGGAAAATTGCCCGGGGCTGCGTCAATTCCCGCCTGTCAAGCTTGCACCTTTTGATCCGCGCCCCAAAACTGTCGCCATTCATTATTGATCTATCTGTTTCCGAGGTTGGCTCATGTCGTCTGCAAAACTTTCCGCTCCGGTGGGCCTGTCGCCCCGTCTTAGTTCCGGCGATGAGGTCAAGAACAAGCCCGCCGATGTGCTGCTGGTGCGCCAGATGCTCGAAGCCAACAAGATCGGCCCGCTCGGCACCTCCAAGAAAATGGACGCGGGGCTGTTGAAGGCCATCGCCGCCTTTCAGAAGAAGGCCGGGTTCAAACATCCCGACAAGGTGGTCGATCCCGGCGGGCGGACCTTCAAGATGCTGCTGCCGGGCTACAAGAAGCAGCTCGCCGAAGAGGCCAAGGCCGCCAAGGAGCCGATGGTGGAGGTGAACTTCCGCGGCAAGAAGATCCTCTGCACGCCGAAGGAATTCGAAAGCGTCAAGGCCGATGTGATCAAGCGCCTGACCCCCTATATGAAATCGTTGCTGCGCAACCATGACAACGCGCTGGAAACCTACCGGCACTATCTCGATGTGGCGCAGATGAAGGACGGGGTCCTGGATGCGGTGGCGCAGGCCATCATCCTTCAGGCCGGGTCGGTCGAAATGCCAAAGAACAAGCTCTGCCTGAGGTCGATCTCTGCCAGCGGCAAGCTGGAACGGGCGATGGTGTCCAAGGATCTGAAACTGATCAACGAGGCGCTGCCGGAGGCGGAGAAAGCCATTGGCGCCTTCAACGCCGACTTGCTGCGGTTCCTCAAGGAGTTCACCGGCTCCGCCCAGACCACGGCCACGGTGCTGACGGTGTCCTCGGCGGCCTGTTTTGCGGTGGTGGGCGCGCTGGCAGCGCCGGTGCTGGTCACCGGGGCGGGCATGTCCGCGGGCAGCGCGGCGATCGCCTCCGGCGCCGGGGTTGGCGTGTTGCAAAGCGCCAGCCAGGAGCTGGGCAAACACGCCAGCGGCCAGAAGGTGACGGTCTGGGGCTCTATCCAGTCGATCGTGATCGACGGCACCGTCGGCGGGCTGACCGGTGGCATCGGCAGCAAGATCCCGCTGGGGTTCTGCGACGACGCCGCCAAATGGGTGGCGCCGAAACTGGCCGGCAAGGTGGCCTTCCTCAGCACCAAGCAGATGCAGAAGTTCATCGCCAACTACCTGGCCGGCTCGGGTCAGGAGGTGATCAAGACAGTGCTGGGCGAAGCGGTCAAGGAACTGGGCCGCATCATGAAGAGCGGCAAGGCCCCGACCGAAAAGGAATTCCAGGCGATCGTGACCTCGATCCTCTATTCCGCCCTGCTGGGCGGGCTGGTGAAGAACCTCGGCGGTTTCCAGAAGAAATGGGCCTACAAGAACAAGGAGATCCTGCAAGGCAAGATCTTCCCGGATCGTCTCGCCAAGATCGCCAAGACAAACGACATCCCCAATACGCTGAAGGCGAAACTCTGGGCGGAGGTGATGAACAAGGTCAGCGACGAAAGCCTCAAGGTCGGCTATGGCGCCATCATTTCGCGCGCCACCGGCAAGGAAAGCGAGGCCCAGATGACCGATATGGCCGCCAAGGCCGCCGCAAAGGACAAGGCGCTGATGTCGCTGGTCGACAGGGAACTGACCAAGGCCCTTAAGAAACACAAGGTGCCGGTCAAGTAGCGCCGCGCCCGGGGACAGTATCAACACGCCATTGCGCCTTGGAACCGGTGTCGGTCCTAAGCTGAGGATGACGCGCAGGTTATCCCTGCGCCTCGTCACCGACCCGGCCAGTCAGGCGCAGGTCCGGGGCAGTTGTGGTGGCCTCCGGCTGCACCGGCGCGAGCGGGTCGAGCTGCACCGACGGCGCCTCGGGGATACGCGCCTGCGGCGCACCCTGCCCCGCCTCCTGCGCCACGCCCGCCAGCACCAGGGCGCCCGCCAGGGCCCCTGTCCGCACCGTATCCCAAACGCTCATGTCATCTCTCCCGGCTGTGCCTGCTGTGATCTCCTGTTCCGTGATACGCTCGTAGCGCCCAGATCCGTCGCCGGCGTTTGCACATGAGAAAAATCCGCGCCCAGATGGGATTTGCCCTTGCAGCCCCCGGCGGTGTTTTATAAATCCCGTCTCACCGAATGGCAGCGCGGGCGTAGCTCAGGGGTAGAGCATAACCTTGCCAAGGTTAGGGTCGGGCGTTCGAATCGCCTCGCCCGCTCCATTCGAAATCGAAAAGGCCGCTCCGTCGTCGGGGCGGCCTTTCGCATTCCCCCGCCTCCATGAAACAGCACCCCCTGCCCCGGCGCGACGCGGGTCCCGCCGCAAGAATTTCCGCCAATTCGCATTTTTCCTCTTGCAGCCTTTGGCGGGATTTCATAAACCCCGCTTCACCGAATGGCAGCGCGGGCGTAGCTCAGGGGTAGAGCATAACCTTGCCAAGGTTAGGGTCGGGCGTTCGAATCGCCTCGCCCGCTCCATTCGAATAAAAGCACCGCCCTCTGGGCGGTTTTTTTACGCCACCAGCATACTCACGGTAGCGTCCCACCAAGCGCAACCAAATGCGACACTGCGCCCTCACGGGCCTGTGCGATACCATAGAATTCAGGCTGCGGCGCTGGCGTTGCCGAGTTAAGGGCACACCAGCGCAAATGTGGATCAGCTCAACAAGATGTCATTGGCAGTCAGATCAGCCATAGTGACCTCTTGCAGAATAATCACATGAGGCACCATCGTACTGCTACCTTCGCTCACGGGTACAGAGGCGTAGATGTACACATCTGTACCGACCTGCTGCGCCAGAGATGCGGACAACTGTTCATAGTCGTCGGCGGAGTCCGAACCGTCAGCATCGAACACCACGCTGTCTTCTTCGGCATCGAAATCAACAATCGTCGAAACCCCGGCAGCGCCACCAAAATAGAATGTGTCTGCGCCCGCACCACCGTCGAGCACGTTGTTGCCTCCAAATGAGAAAATACTGTCATCGCCTTGACCTGCGTCGACGCTATCGTTTCCGGTGCCATCGTAGATCACATCGTCCAACCATGATCCTTCGATCAGATCATCCCCTGCACCACCCCGGGCTTCGCCGGTAGTTTCGTTGGCGTAGTAGTAGCCGCCGATTGTGATATGGTCGTTCCCTTCGCCGCCATACGCGATCGTATTGTTCCCAGAGAACACAATGACGTCGTCACCTGTGCCGCCATAGAGGCGCGCATCATCTACATATGTGGCGGAGATTGTATCATCACCATCGTCGCCGCGAATTGTCGATCCGTCGCCTGAAGTGTAAGCATAATCGTTTCCATCGCCACCAGAAACATCATTCACGCCACTGCGCGCATTAATGGTATCATTGCCGGCACCGCCGATCAGTGTGTCATTGCCCGAAGCGCCCTCGATGTCGTCGTCGCCTGCCCCACCATCAATATAATTTGCACCCATGAGGGTCGAGCCGAACCCCCAGCTCGAGATGGTGTCATTTCCCTCTCCGGCGAAAACAGTATCGTTTCCGCGACCGGCCGAAATTTCATCATCACCGGCGCCGCCAAGAATGCTGTCGTGACCGATCCCGCCGTCCAATGTGTCATTCCCAGCGCCCCCATCGAGGCTGTCTTCTCCGATGTCGCCCTGAACAAAATCGTCGCCGTCATGGGCATCGATGATGTCATTGCCGCCCTGACCGATCAGGCTGTCATTGCCTGAACCACCACGGATGCTGTCGCGCCCAAGACCACCAAAGATCGTATCAGCACCGGTGTGTCCGCTTAGGTAATCGTTGCCAGCCCCACCATTGATGAAATCGTCGCCACTATTCCCAAAGACGCGATCATTCCCCTCACCGGAAAAGATACTGTCATGCCCGATGCCACCAGAAATGTCGTCCGCGCCCGAAAGCGACGTGATCTGATCGTTGCCAGAACCACCAGAGAACGTGCTCGCACCGCTGCCACCAAGCAGCGTATCGTCCCCCGAACCACCGTTCAAAGTGTCGGCACCTGTGTCAGAGGCATCCTCGCCCGTACCAAAGATGAAGTCGTCGCCAGAACCACCGTCCAGAACATCCGACCCCGAACCGCCAAGCAGCGTGTCATTCCCGGCACCGCCATCAATTTCATCATCGGTACTGGTGCCCGTTATAAGCTCGCCATCTGCAGTGCCGGTGAGTGTTTCACCGTGGTCCATGTTTTGCGCTGTGTCAGCTGCCAATTCCGACTGTAGAACCACGCCAATGTCGCTAGAGAAAGCACTTAAAAAGTCAGTTTTCTTCACGGAAGAGTCTCCTAAACCACCGCCCCGAAAGGGAAGTTTCATTTATATCAAATAGACCTTAGGGGCCATTCGTTGCCTTGCTGAAAAGTCATTCCAACTCACCCAGTCGAAAACGTCCTTAACATAGTTGAGACCAACTCCCTATGCCCAACCCAGGGTCGAGCATAACATCACCGTTTTCCGATGTAGCTTTGGCGCAACCTTCATCAGACGATGCAATCGCCGCGCCCATCCATTCGCGCGCCGTTGGGTGATAAAACGACCCCAAGAAAAGTCTCAATGGATTTCATTTTCCGCTTGCAGCCCCCGGCGGGATTTCATAAACCCCGCCTCACCGAATGGCAGCGCGGGCGTAGCTCAGGGGTAGAGCATAACCTTGCCAAGGTTAGGGTCGGGCGTTCGAATCGCCTCGCCCGCTCCATTCGAAAACGAAAAGGCCGCTCCTCCGGGGCGGCTTTTCGCGTTTCAGGGCAGTTACTTGCACTTTTTGATCAAAAGTCTTTGACTGCCACGCAGCACCGCGCCAATCCTTGTGACAACCTGAGACAGCAAAGGAATGGCCAGATGTCCTCCGTGATCTACCCGACGACGAATTTCACCGCGACGGAGCAGCTCTGCATCACCCATGGTGAGGGGATCTACGTCTACGACGACAGTGGCAAGGAATACATCGAAGGGCTCGCGGGGCTGTGGTGTACCTCGCTGGGCTATTCCAACACCGAGGTGGTGGAGGCGATCACCGACCAGCTGAACCGCCTGCCCTTCCAGCACACATTCGGCGGCAAGACCCACGCGCCGGTGATGCAACTGGCCGAGAAGCTCAAGGCGATGGTGCCGGTGGAGGATGCCTATTTCTTCTTTGGCAACTCCGGCTCCGACGCAAACGACAGCCACTACAAAATGCTGCGCTATTACTTCAACGCGATCGGCAAGCCGCAAAAGCGCAAGATCATCACCCGCGAGCGCGGCTACCATGGCGTGACGGTGGCGGCCGGGTCGCTGACCTCCCTGCCCGCCAACCTCGCCCATTTCGACGCGCCCCTTGAGGCACTGTCGATCCTGCGCGCCGATGCACCGCATTACTACACAGGCCGTCAGGGAAATGAGACTGAGGCGCAGTTTGTCGAACGCATTCTGCAGAACCTAGAAGACCAGATCCTCGCCGAGGACCCCGACACCATCGCCGCGATGATCGTAGAGCCGATCACCGGCGCCTCCGGCGTGATCGTCCCCCCCGAAGGCTACTACGAGGGGCTGCAAGCTCTCCTGCGCAAACATGACATCCTGATCTGGGCGGATGAGGTCATCTGCGGCTTTGGCCGCACAGGCGCCGATTTCGGCTGCACCACCATGGGCATCAAGCCGGACCTGATGACCTTTGCCAAACAGCTGTCTTCGGCCTATTTCCCGATCTCCGCCTCGGTCATTCCCGGCTGGATGTACAAGGCGATGGTGGATCAGACCAATGAGGTCGGCGTCTTTGGCCACGGCTATACCTACTCCGGCCACCCCGCCGCCTGCGCCGCCGCCCTGAAAACGCTGGAAATCTACGAGCGCGACAAGATCTTTGAACATGCCGCCGAGGTGGGCGCTTACATGCAAGCGCGGCTGCGCGAGATCTTTACCGATCACCCGCTGGTGGGCGAGGTGCGCGGCAAAGGCCTGATCGCGGCGCTCGAACTGGTCTCCAACAAGACCACCGGCGCCACCATCCCCGGAGGCAAAGGCGGCGCTGCAGCAGTCAAAGCCTGCCAGGACGCGGGCCTGATCCTGCGCGCCGTGGCCGGAAACGCGCTCGCCTTCTGCCCACCGCTGATCATCACAAAGGCAGAGGTCGACGAGATGCTCAAACGCACCAAGACCGGCATCGACACCGCCTATGAGACCCTCAAATCCGAAGGCCTCCTGAACAGCTGACCTAAAACAAAAGGCGCCCCGACCAAAGCGGGCGCCTTTTCATCTTCTTACAAATATCCCGGAGCGCGAGGCAGCGCCTCGCAACAGGCTTTTCCCACAGGGAAAAGCGCAACCGGCGCGCCGCAAGGCGCTCTTTTTGGTAATCCTCAGAAGACCTTGAACGTCATCGTCGTCAGCGACCGCTCGATATTGGGGATCTGCAACAGGTGGTCATTGATATATTTACCCACATCCTCGCCCGAGGGGATGTAGAGCTTCATCAGCAGATCATATTCCCCGCTGGTGGAATAAAGCTCCGAATGGATCTCATGCAGCGCAATATCCTCGGCCACCTTATAGGTGGTGCCGGGTTTGCAGCGGATCTGGATAAAGACGCAGGTGGACATTTCTCGCCTCAGCTTCTGTCAGGTCTGGTTGCCCGGCAACCTCGCACGCAGCGCGAAAAAGGGCAATCCCGCCGCTGAGCGCTCCTGATGCGCCACAGAGATACAGCAGAGGCACAGCAATCCTGCGATCCCCCTTGAGCCTGCGCCACCTCGCACCCTATAAGCCTAGGCGACAGATTGAGGATTTCACCATGCGCACAGCCCAGGTTTCCCGCTCGACCGCCGAGACGGAGATCTCCGTCTCCGTCAACCTCGACGGCAGCGGCACATATGACAATCAGACCGGCGTTGGCTTTTTTGACCACATGCTGGACCAGCTGTCGCGCCACTCGCTGATCGACATGACCATCCGCGCCAAGGGGGATTATCATATCGACGACCACCACACCGTCGAGGATACCGGTATCGCGCTGGGTCAGGCGCTGGTGCAGGCGCTTGGCGACAAAAAAGGCATCAACCGCTACGGCGAGTGCCACTTGCCGATGGATGACGCACAGGTGCGTGCCGCGCTGGATCTTTCGGCCCGACCTTTCCTTGTGTGGAATGTGGATCTTCCCACGCAAAAAATCGGCACTTTTGACACCGAACTGGTGCGCGAGTTCTTCCAGGCGCTTGCGACCCATGGCGGCATCACCCTGCACATCGACCAGATCCATGGGGTGAACAGCCACCACATCGCCGAGGCCGCATTCAAGGCCGTCGCCCGTGCGCTGCGCACCGCGGTCGAGGTCGACCCGCGCAAAGCGGACGCCGTGCCCTCCACCAAAGGCGCGCTCTGAGGCGCTTGCGCCGGACTGCTGCCCTGCCCTTTGATCCCGTGCCCCTAGACCCTGTGATGGCTCAACGCCACCTCGGGGTTCACACCATCCCGAGGACGATCCCATGCTGACCGCCATCATCGACTATGAATCCGGCAACCTGCACTCCGCCGAAAAAGCGTTTCAGCGCATGGCGGCCGAGGTCGGCGCTGGTGAGGTTGTGGTGACCTCCGACGCCGATGTGGTCGCCCGCGCCGACCGGCTGGTGCTGCCGGGCGATGGGGCCTTTCCCGCCTGCGCGGCAGAGTTGCGCGGCCACAAAGGCATTTATGACGCGATGGTCGAGGCCGTAGAGGTGAAAGGCCGCCCCTTCCTCGGGATTTGTGTCGGCATGCAGTTGATGGCCACGACGGGGCACGAATATGCCGAGACGCCGGGCCTCGGCTGGGTGGGCGGAGACGTGGTGAAGATCACGCCTGCCGATACGCGCCTCAAGGTGCCGCATATGGGCTGGAACGATCTGGTGATAGACAACCCGCACCCGGTGTTTGATGGCATCTCGACGGGCGATCACTGCTATTTTGTTCACAGCTATCACTTCCGTGTCGCCAATCCGGCCGAACGGCTGGCGCATGTGGATTACGCCGGGGATGTAACAGCGGTGATCGGGCGCGACACCATGCTCGGCATGCAGTTCCACCCGGAAAAAAGCCAGCATGTCGGCCTCAGGATGATCGGCAACTTCCTCACCTGGACGCCCTGACACCCTGCTCTGATCTGGACGCCTGCCGCCCGAAGGGCGGCGCGCGCAAGGGGCCCTTGGCCGCTTGCGCGCCACCGGCAGGCCCGCGCGCCCGCCCCATCGAGGGGCGGGCGCGCGGCGTTTGCCCTCACACTCAACAGATGTCAGAATACGCAACACCGGCCATGCCCATGGGGCACGCGCAGGTGGGCCAAACGCAGCCCAGCCTCAGGCCGCGCTTTGCCTCAGCAACACCGGCGCCACGCCGTAGGCTTTGCGAAAGGCACGGGTAAACCCTTCGGGTGACTCATACGCATAGCGGCGGGCAACGGCCTCGACCCGGTCGCCCCGGAGCAGATCCTGCCGCGCCAGCGTCAACCGCCAGCGTCGCAGGTATCCCATCGGCGTCTCGTTCATCTGCGCTGAGAACAGCTCCGAGAACCGCGACAGCGACAACCCCGCCTCCTGCGCCAGATCAGCGGTGGTCCAGACCCGTCCCGGCTCATCATGCATCGACACAATCGCGCGGGCCAGCCGCTGATCGGCAAGCCCTGCCAGCAGACCCGGCTCTGCGGTGCCTGCCTCGATCAGATGGCGCAACAGCCGCACCATCAACGCCTGCCCGAGACTGGACAGAACCAATTCCGCCCCGCAGCGATGGGCCTCAAGCTCCTGCCGCATCAGGTCCAGAATCGCGGCCAACTGCGGGGTTTGGGACAACGCCACCTCGACCCGCTGCGGCAACGCCGCCACCAAAGGGTTATGCGCCCCGTCCCAGTCCACCCGCAGCGCAAGGCAGACGGCGCCTGCAGCGGCCTCCGTGGGCTGCACTGTGCTGCCGGGTGTAAACAGCAGGGTATGCCCCCCTGCGCGCCCGGTCAGAACGCACAGATTTGCGTGCGGACAGGCCGCGATATCCACCCGCATCCGAAACCGCGAAATAAGACTGGTGAGACGGTCCATCACATCCTCCACATACGCATATCCGGCGCACATCCGGGTTTTAGGTCAGTTTTTTCGGAATTACCAAGCACAAATGCGTGCGATAGAGATCCCACACAACACACCGACCCCCTGTCGGCCGCAAGCATACCGGAGTTGCCCATGCTGATCCCTCGCCAGAAAACCCCTGCCCTGTCGCTGCCTTTGCTGGGCAGCGGCCAGTTCGACCTTGCCTCCGAAGTGTCCGAGCGCGGCACTGTCATCTGCTTCTATCGCGGCCTGCACTGCCCGATCTGCGCCACCTACCTGAAAGAGTTTGAAAAGCGCGCCGCAGATTTTGCCGAACGCGGCGTCAACTGCATCGCCATCAGCTCTGACGACGAGGACCGCACCCGGTTGATGGCCGAAAAGATCGAAGCCAAAAATCTGCGCTTTGCCTATGATCTGCCGCTGAATGTCGCCAAGGACTGGGGGCTTTATATCTCGACGTCGCGCGGCACCACCTCGATCGGCATTGAAGAGCCGGCGCTGTTTTCCGAGCCGGGCCTGTTCATGGTGACGCCGGAACAGACGCTCTATTATGGCTCCGTGCAGACCATGCCCTTTGTGCGCCCGCATTTTTCCGAACTGGTGGCAGCGCTGGATTTTGCCATCGCCAACAGCTACCCGGCGCGCGGCGAATACACCGGCAGCGTCTGAGACCAACCGCTTTTGTCCTGCATCACCGGTCCCCTAAACCCATGTGAGCAATGGACATGGCCTTGGCAACAAGGCATATGGGCCTGACCACTTTCACGGTCAGGCCCACTTCCACTTGTACTTGCGTTTCGAAAAATTCAGCCACCGGGACGGGCAGCATCGCTATCTGGTGCTGAGCCTGACGCCGACGCTGTTCGGCGACTGGTGCGTGGTGCAATCCACCGGCCCGATCGGCCAGCCCGGCGGGCAGGAGCGGCGCAACTACTGCCCCACGCTTGATGAGGCGCAATCGCTGTTCGAGAGCACGCGGGACCGGCAGGTCAAACGGGGCTTTGTGCCGATCCCGGTGCAGATGGGGCTGTTCTGAGCCCACCGCATTCAGGTTTGGATGCGCGTCACTTCACCCGCGTCCAGGTCTGTTTCGAACAGATCAGCCCGCCCGCCACGCAACCACGCAGGCGTAGGCTGTCGCCGCTCAGATCCATCTTGCCGATGTAGATCTTGTTGTTGGAGGGCCGCCAGACCTTGCCCTCATAAGCACCGCCGCCCTGCGGGACCATATCGATCACCAGCGTTTTTCCAAGGTTCGGGGATTTATACTCGCCGCTGTCGTTGAAGGTGCGCGCAATGGTGCCGCACACAGCATTGCCGCAGGGTTTCATCGCCACATGCGCATAAGAGCCATCGTCGGGCTGGGTCTTCCACGTTCCCTCGATCGGGTCGGCGGCAAAGGCGGCTGTCGTCAGCCCAAGCGTCACGGCAAGGGTTGCAATCAGGTGTTTCATGGTCATTCGTCCTCCCTATGGGTTGGAAGTCTGACCGAGGCGCGCGCATTCAGGCAAGATTGACCTCGGGTCGCCCTGCCCCTGCGCCTGCAACGCGCGGTGATGCCACCCGCGTTGCAATTCGCCGCCACCTTGGGCAAAAGGGCAGCCAAAGCATTCTCCCCCATGACCAAAAGGGCACAGCCGATGATCCTCTACCCTGCCATTGACCTCAAGGACGGCCAGGCCGTGCGGCTTCTGCATGGTGACATGGATAAGACCACCGTGTTCAACGACAATCCGGCCGCGCAGGCGCTGGAATTCGTGGCGGCGGGCTGTGAATGGCTGCATCTGGTGGATCTGAACGGTGCCTTCGCCGGGGAGCCGGTGAACGCCGCGCCGGTTGAGGAGATCCTGAAGCAGTGTCAGGTGCCCGCGCAGCTTGGCGGTGGCATCCGCGACATGGCGACCATCGAGCGCTGGCTCGACAAGGGGCTGGCGCGGGTGATCCTTGGCACCGTGGCGGTGGAGGACCCCGATCTGGTGCGCGAGGCGGCACGGGCGTTTCCGGGCAAGGTCGCTGTCGGCATCGACGCGCGTGGTGGCAAGGTTGCGACCAAAGGCTGGGCGGAGGAAACCGATGTCGACGTCACCGATCTGGCGAAGTCCTTTGAGGACGCGGGCGTTGCAGCGATCATCTACACCGACATCATGCGCGACGGCGCGATGAAAGGTCCAAACATTGACGCCACCGCCGCGCTGGCGAATGCCGTGTCGATCCCGGTGATCGCCTCTGGCGGCGTCTCTTCGCTTGACGATCTGCGCGCGCTGAAGTCCTGCGGCGCGCCGCTCAATGGCGCAATTTCGGGCCGCGCGCTCTATGATGGCGCGATTGATCTCTCTGAGGCGCTGGCGGTCCTCAAGGGCTGATCGTTCCCGCCACACAGGGCCTCGCGCCAGCGGCTGTTCAGACGACCTATCGAAGAGGTGTTTCGCTTCGGGCTTTGCCCGAAGCGACCGCGGAGGCGCGTGTCCTGCGGACACGCGCCTCCGCGCCCGGCCCAACGCCGAAAGATCCTCGCCAAAGGCGGGGATTGCATCGGGGGCGGGAGCCTTCCCCTCGCTGGAGAACACAGCGCTTGATCTGCGGCAGCTTGCCCACTGGCGCCACACGCCCGCGCCTGTCACGCTCCCTGAAAAGGAGCCTCGCCATGCCGAAGATCGAGACCAGCCCGCTGCCAAAAACCTCCACCCTGTGGAGGATGGTTCAACCGGGCGACTTCATCGATGGCTATGCGGTAGAGAGCCACCTTGGCCCACGCGAGGCGGCGGATATCGGCCTCAGCATGCCCAAATGGGCCAGTGCTCTGCTGGCGTTGCGCAACCGCATCGTGCGCCCTTTGGGCCTCAAGACCGAAGTGAGCGATACCGGTGAAGGCGCGATTTTTCCGGTCACCTATGAAGATGCGCAGGAGGTGATCTTGGGAACCGATGACACCCACCTGAATTTCCGCATCTGCGTGCGTCAGGAGGCAGGGCGCATTCACATGGCGACTTGGGTGCACCGTAACAATTGGCTGGGACGGATCTACCTGATGGTGGTGATGCCGTTTCACATCCTGATCGTGCGCGATTCCATGCGCCGGATTGCGCGCGCAGACACGTCTGCTGCCCCAGCGCAAACGCCGCACTAACGCAGCCTTCACGCCGAGACAGAGTATTCCGCAAACCTGCTACTGCGTTGCGGCCTCCGAGAGGTTTTGCAGCGCCGCGGTCATGCCCGCGATGAATTCAGCGTTGGCTTTGATATCAAGCCCTTCAAACATCATGACCGGGTCCTCATAGGTGAGCCAGACCTTGCCCTCGCTGTCCTCATAGGCCAGCGCCTTGAGCGGCAAAAACAGCCCCGCGCGCGCATCGGCCTGCATCGCCGGTGTGCCGATCTTGGGGTTGCCAAAGATCAGCAGCTGCGAGGCGGCAAGCTCCTCGCCAATCCCTTCGGCCCCTTTGGCATGATCGACGCGGGCAAAGACGGTCGCGCCTGCCTTGTCCAGCGCCATTTCGAGCGCATCCAGTGTTGCAGGCACGGAATGGCGGCTTTCGACTTTGACCAGATCCGCAAGGGCGGGTACGGCGCTCATCAGGGCAATCGCGGCAGCGGTTACAAAGGTTTTCATAAGATCTCCTCAATCACAAATGGACGATTTGGCGCAAAATCTGGCGCGCGCCACCGGGCTTCGCCAGTCACAAAGGCGACAAGCGCGGAAATCGGCAAAGACCGGCCACCCTCTGGCCCGCACCTGCCCCGCGCCCACCTCGTGCAATTCGCAAGCCCGTGCGCGATGCCCTCTTTTCCCGCCGTCGGTTCCGGTCCATAAGGCAAATATGCTTAAGACCCGTCTCATTCCCTGTCTCGATGTCGCCGATGGCCGTGTGGTCAAGGGCGTGAATTTTGTCGGCCTGCGTGACGCAGGCGATCCGGTAGAGGCCGCGCGCGCCTATGACGCCGCCGGTGCCGATGAGATCTGTTTCCTCGACATCCACGCGACCCATGAAAACCGCGGCACGATGTTTGACATGGTGCGCCGCACCGCCGAGCAATGCTTTGTGCCGCTCACCGTGGGCGGCGGCGTACGCACCAAGGACGATGTGCGCGCGCTTCTGTTGGCGGGGGCCGATAAGGTCTCTTTCAACTCTGCTGCGGTGGCCAACCCGGATGTGATCCGCGAGGCCGCCGACCAGTTCGGCAGCCAGTGCATCGTCTGCGCCATCGACGCCAAATCCGTCGCTCCCGGCCACTGGGAGATCTTCACCCATGGCGGGCGCCGCGAGACCGGCATCGACGCGGTGGAATTTGCCCGCCTTGTAACCGCCAAGGGCGCGGGCGAGATCCTGCTGACCTCGATGGATCGCGACGGCACCAAATCGGGCTTCAACCTCGAGATGACCCGCGCGATTTCCGATGCGGTGGATGTGCCGGTGATTGCCTCCGGCGGTGTCGGCACTCTGGATCACCTCGTGGACGGTGTGACCAAAGGGGGCGCCAGCGCGGTCCTGGCTGCCTCGATCTTCCACTTTGGCGAATACACGGTGCAACAGGCCAAAGAACACATGATCGCCAACGGCATCCCGATGAGGCTCCAATGACCCTGCTGCATGACCTCGAACAGACCATTCTGTCGCGCAAGGGCACCGATCCAGACACCAGCTGGACCGCGAAACTCCTGTGCAAAGGGCCGGAGAAATGTGCGGAGAAATTCGGCGAAGAAGCCATAGAGGCCATCATCGAGGCGGTGAAGGATAACAAGGCAGGGCTCGCGTCCGAGGGCGCGGATGTGCTCTATCATTTCCTGGTGATGCTGGCCGCGCGCGATGTGGCCTTGGATGATGTGCTCAAGGTTCTGGCCGAGCGTCAGGGCCTGAGCGGCATCGCCGAAAAAGCCGCCCGCCCCAGGGGATAACACCTGTCGGCACGGCGCGACACGGCACCGGACGCCTGCCCACCGATCAGATCGATGGGCAGCGCGCGCTGATCGGTGCCCGGCTCAGGCGGTCGGATCAGGCAGCGGGGGCCTGCGTCAACCAGGTCAGGATCGCCTCTGTCGTCTCCTGCGGGCGTTCCTGCTGTATCCAGTGGCCGCACTCCAGCGTGACAATCTCCACGTTGGGCACGAACGCTGTCAGACTATCGGATTGGGGGATCGTGTCCTGCGCGCCATAGATCATCAGGGCGCGCTGGTCGATCCGGGGCGCGACATCGGCCAGAAGGTGCCAGTTGCGGTCGAGGTTGCGATACCAGTTGATGCTGCCGGTGAACCCGGTCTCCGCAAAGGCGGACACAAAGACCGCCAGATCCTCGTCACACATCACCGGGTCGCCCTGCGGCTGCTGCGCAAGGGCCAGATCCATCATCATCATGCCCGGTGAAGGCTGCGCCGTCGGCAGGTTCTTGCGAAACAGGTTGCGCAGGAACTGCGCCGCGTTCTGGTCGAGCACCGCATCCGCCACCCCGGGCTGGCGGTTGAAATGCACAAAATAGTGGTCGCTGCCAAACACCTCCTCGATGAATTCGATCCAGGGTTTCGGTGTGCGGGGCTGGTAGGGCAAGGCCAGGCTGACGATGCCGGACACCCGGTCCGGATGCAGTTGCGCCAGCCCCCAGACCACATTCGCGCCCCAGTCATGCCCCACACATATGGCCTCCTGATAGCCGAAGTGATCAAGCAGCCCCACCAGATCCCCCGTCAGGGCGGCAATGTCATAGGCTTCGACCTCGGCCGGACGGGACGACCGTCCATAGCCGCGCTGGTTCGGGGCGATCACATGGTACCCGGCCGCCGCCAGCGCCGGCATCTGGTCGCGCCAGGAATAGGCATGCTCCGGCCAGCCGTGGCACAGCAGGATCGGGTGGCCGGCGTTTTCCTGGCCGCACTCGAACACCTCCAGCTCGACACCATTCACACAAACAAAGCTGGGGGCGGGAAAAAAGGTCGTCTCAGGCATCGCGTTATCTCCTTGTTGAACACGTCAAACGCGGCCTAATCTGCAATGGTGCCAAATTCTGACACCATTTAAGGGGGCCGCAGACGGATATGACTCCGCGTCACCGACAGGACAGCATCCTGCGCATTCTGCGCCGCAGGGGCAGCACGACGGTGCGCGCCCTGGCCCATGATGTCAGCGCCTCGCGCCGCACCATCCTGCGGGACATCGCCGCACTGCGGGATGAGGGGTATGTGATCCATGCCGATCCCGGGCGCGGCGGCGGTCTCTGCCTTGATCCCGGCTCCGTGCGGGCCACCGCACGCCTGTCGGTGACCGAGGTCTTTGCGCTGGTGATCAGCGTTGCAAGCATGAAGGCCGCCGGCCAGCTGCCGTTCTCCGGGCTCGCCGACAGCGGTTTGGCCAAGATCGAAAGATCACTGCCGGCGGACAAGATCCGCGACCTGCGGCGTTTCCTGGACTGTCTCTATGTCGGCAGGCTAGCCCCGCAGGTGGACATTTCCGACCTCGGCCCGATGGACCCGGCGCTGCTGCCAGCCTTCGAGACGGCATTCCTGGATCGGGTTCTCCTCGCGTTCCGATACCGCGATGCAAAGGGGGCCACCTCAACCCGCCGGGTCGAGCCGCAGGCGATCCTGGTGCTGCCGCCTCTGTGGTATCTGGTGGCCTGGGATCCAGACCGCGCGGCGGTGCGCCATTTCCGCATGGACCGGATCAGCGCCCCGCACTGCATCGAGGGCACCCGGTTTCAGAAACGCCACGTGACGTTCGACGATGGCGTGCGCCCCCTCCGCTAACCCCAGCAGACGGCCGCGCCTTGCCGCCAGGCAAGGCGCCGGGCCCAACGGGAGGCGCGCATGTCCCATGCGCAACGACGGGCGGGAGCCGCCCCTCGCCCGCCCTTCAGAGTTTTGAGGAAATGATACCGGTTGCAAAGCCGCCCTGGCGCAGCTCCCCGAACAGGCGCTGGTATTCGATCTTTGGGCAGCGGTTCTGGATCACATCCACGCCACGGGCCTGCGCCTGTGCCGCGGCCTCGGCGTGCTCCACCCCGATCTGCATCCAGATCGTCTGCAGCGTCGGAAAGGCCGCAAGCGCCTCTTCCACGATGCCGGGCACCGCGTCCGACCGGCGGAAGATATCGACCATATCCACCGGCTCTTTGATCTCGGATAACGACGCGTGCACCGTTGCGCCAAACAGCTGCGTTCCGGCATGTCCCGGATTGACCGGGATCACCCGATAGCCCTTCAGCGACAGGTAGCGGGCGACGTAATAGCTCGGCCGCACCGGATTGGGCGAGACCCCGACAACGGCGATCACCTTTGTCCGGGTCAATATGGTTCTGAGATGCGCATCCGAATACATGCGGACACTCTGCGCAGGTGGTGCCGTCAGCGCAAGCCCCGCCACGCAGACACCTCGCAGGCAGCTCACAGACCTGTGGGCGGAGGCGCCAAGAAAAAAGCGCCCGAAGAAGCTCCGGGCGCGAGGTGTGGAACGAGGGACAGTGAAAAAGATCTGTGGCGGTTCCAAAGCCACAGCCTGTTATTGAATCTGGGGCTGTCGCGGCGGATTGAAAGAGCGGCTCTCTTTTTTGTGAAGAGGGCGCGTGTATTGCAGCTTGACTCTGCCCCGCGCAGCACCAAGCGCGTGATCAATCCGCTTGCAGCACTCCGGGCCAGACCGCCCGCGCTGCCCGGATCATCCCGTCCGGCTCTGCCAGCCACAAGGCCTCGACCCGCGGCGTATGAAACAGATAGAGCCGCCCGTCGACGATCTCCCACGTCAGGGGATTGCCGTCGAACACCCGACCGCGGGCCATGCCATAGGCGCAATGGCCGCCGAAACGGGGTGCGTAGGCCCTGGGGTTCGCCTCGAAGCGCGACTGGTTCTCGGCGGAGTGGAAGAGCCAGACCGCCCCTTTCCACATCAGCGCGTGATCCGAATGCCCCTTCAACGGCGCGTCGGCCAGATGGAAGGACACCGGGTCGTAGCCCCCGATGGCAATTCCGTCCTCGACCGCGATATAGAGCGTCCCGGCCACGGCTTGGGGTGCGGGGACCATGGCACACATCCCCGCGGTCATGATGACAGCGCCCAGCCCACGCAGGGCGGGTATCAGACGATGATGCAGCACAGTCTCCCTCCGGCACGATTTCAGATGGCACAGAGAATGCCGCCTGGCGCGGCCTCGGAAAAGACCGGATACGGGAATTTGAACAGCTTGTGACAAGTGTTGCACACAGGATTCAAAATGCGCCCGCCCACGGCGGGCCTGCGCGCAGGCTGACCCGCCCGCCTGTCCTGTCGGCCCTGTCGCGCCCCCTTGAGGGGGCTGCCACGCGGTGTCAGTCGAAGATGTCCTCGATCGCGTCAAAGACCTTCTTCCAGCCGGATTTCTTTTTCTTCTTCTTTTTCTTCTTCAGCTGCTTGGCCACCAGCCCCGCTGCCAGATCGCCCCAATCGCCGGTCTTTACCGCGCGGGTGGGGTTGGGCTTGGCCGGTTTTGGCGCCTTGGGCCGTTTGCCACGGGTCTGCGCCGTTTTCTGCCCAGCCAGCGGCCGCATCTTTTGCGCCGACAGCGGCGCGCCGCAGGTGCCACACACCAGCGCGTGCACAGCCGCATCGGGCACAAATGTGGACTGGACGCCACAGTAACAACAGCGAATGAGTTTGCCGCCGGGGATGCTCTTGTGTGCGATGGGGACCTCCTCCTGTTCAGCCCTTCAACGAAGCATATAGGGAGAGCGCCGCCGCATTTGAAACATTGAGCGAGCCAAAACCGCGCGCCGCGTCGATCTTGACCAGCTTATCGACGGTTTCCTTGGTCTTTTGCCGCAGGCCCGGCCCTTCGGCGCCCAGCACCAGGGCGATCGGGTCAGAGGTGCGGCCCGCGACCGCCTCCTCGATGGTTTCCTCGGCCTCGCCATCCAGCCCCAGCACCAGATACCCCATCTGTTGCAGCGCCACGATACTGTCCGAGAGGTTGCGCATGCGCAGGTAGGGCTGGCGTTCCAGCGCGCCGGAGGCGGTTTTGGCCAGGGCACCGGTTTCCGGGGCCGAGTGGTGACGGGTGCCGATCACCGCCGATGCGCCCAGCACTTCGGCGGAACGCAGGATGGCGCCAACGTTGTGAGGGTCGGTCACCCGATCCAGAAGGATCACCCGCGGGATTTCCGCGCCGATGCAATTGTCCTCAAGCCCGCCCCAGTTCAGCGGCTTGACTTCCAGCGCCGCCCCCTGGTGCACCGAGCCGGGATCGATCGGCACCGAGAACTTGCGCGGGTCGACCACATCGGGTGTCATGCCGGAGGCGGCGATGGCGTCTTCGAGCTTGTTCTGGGCATTCAATGTCACCACAAGGCGCAGCTTTTCGCGCCGGGGATTGAGCAGCGCATCACGCACCGCATGCAGGCCAAACAGCCAGACGGTTTCCGCCGAGGCCGCCTTTTTGGCCTTTTCCTTTTCCACCACCCAGGCGGGTTTCTTGCTGGGTTTCTTGTTCATGACATGCTCCGGAAAACAAAATGCGAGGCGGCGGAAAAAACTTGCGATTTTCCGGTTGACGCCCGTTTGGTGCGCTAGTAATCACGCCTCCACGTCAGGTGCAACATGCTTCTGACCGTGGGCGACAGGCCGCAAGGTGTGGCAGGGGACTGTAACTCCCTCGCGGAGACGCACGCTAGGTTCGATTCCTAGGTCGCCCACCATCTTCTCTCTTTCAACTGAAAAATCAATGACTTGAGACTAGATGGTGACCGCCGTCCTGTGGGTCGTTTTTCCAAATGGTGTGATCCGCCCCCGCGCGCGACCGGGGCAACCAGTGCGGCTGCGCCAGGTGGATTGTTGCAGATTTTGCGCGTGAGCGATGGCGCCGGGGCGCTGCCCCGGACCCCGGGATATTTCCAAGAAGATGAAGGCAAGCGCCGCGGTATGGACCGCAGCTCGGCGTCGCCTGGAACCGATCGCGGACGCGCGCTGGCCGAGCTGTCAGACCGTCTGGGCAAGCGCCGCTTCGACCCAGGCGACCAGCGCGTCGAGATCGGGGGCGGTTTCGACGGCCAGACCTTCGGCGAACCCCTCGAAGGCCTCGACGTTCATCCGGTTGACGCCGGACACCACCGGCAGCCCCATGGCCAGCGCTTCGGCGATGACCGGGCGCATGCCACGGCCATCGGCCTCGTGTTTGCCGAATTTATTGACCAGCAGCACCTGCGGCGCGGGTGTGGTGGCAAGCTGAGCGGTGACCAGCCCGACGGCGCGTTCGAGCGCCTCGGGGTTGAGGCGGCAGCCACGGGCGCCCTCGCCCAGGGACTGGGAGATCCGGATGGTTTCCCCCTCGGGCAGGACGCGCACATCCATGTCGCAGAGCTTGCTGTCATAGCAATCGGTGTTGGTCTGCACGATGCCTGCGGTGCGAATACCCCTTTCGGCCAACCGCTCTGCCAATGCGGTCAACAGGCGGTCGGTGGCGCCGCGTTCGGTGGTCATCACATAGGCAAGCTGCATGGGGTCGTCCTTTGCATGTCGTCTGCGCAAGCGGCAGATTAGCGCGAAAGGACGGCGCCCGCCAGTGGCGACGCAGGCCGTGATTGTCGCAGATCAGCGCGTACCGTGTGTGCCCGCCGCCATGGCGCTGAGGCCGAGCCGGGCAAAGAGCGCCTCGTCCGCTTCCTCCTCCGGGTTGTCGGCGGTCAGGAGCGTGTCGCCCATGAAGATCGAGTTCGCCCCGGCAAAGATGCACATCGCCTGCAGCTCATCGCTCATTTCGGTGCGCCCGGCCGAGAGCCGCACATGCGCGCGCGGCATCAGGATGCGGGCCAGCGCAATGGTGCGGACGAATTCGATCGGATCAAGCGGAGGCGTGTCGGCCAGAGGCGTATCTGCCATCGGAATCAGCATGTTGATCGGCACCGATTGCGGATGTTCCGGCAGCGTCGCGAGGCTCAACAGCATGTCGATCCGGTCGCCGCGCTCTTCACCCATGCCAAGGATGCCGCCAGAGCAGACGTTGATCCCGGCCTCGCGCACCCGCGCAAGGGTGTCCAGCCTATCCGCAAAACTGCGGGTGGTGATGACCTCCGGGTAGTAGCGCTCCGAGGTGTCGATGTTGTGATTGTAGTAATCCAGCCCCGCATCCCGCAGGCGCAGCACCTGATCCTGCTCCAGCATGCCAAGCGTCATGCAGGTCTCCATCCCCAGCGCCTTGACGCCTTCGATCATCGCTTCCAGCTGAGCCATGTCGCGCGCCTTGGGGCCGCGCCAGGCCGCCCCCATGCAGTAGCGGGTAGCGCCGGCGTCGCGGGCCTTCTTGGCTTCGGCGATGACACGCTGCACCTCGATCAGTTTGGACGCCGGAAGCTGCGCGCCATTACGTGCCGATTGCGAACAATAGGCGCAATCCTCGGCGCAGCCGCCGGTCTTGATCGACAGGAGGCGCGATTTCTGCACCGCGTTGGGATCAAACATCTGCCGGTGCAGGCTCTGGGCCTGAAACAGCAGATCCATGAAGGGCTGAGCATAGATCTCCTCTGCCTCCTGCCGGGTCCAGTCCGTGCGGACAAGGGGGGTGTCGAGCATGGGAAGCCTCGCTGGATAACGGATGACACTACACGCCAAGGGGGCGCGAATCTTTTATAGATAATATATAAAACATGGTTTGACATAGTACAGCATTGAATAGATTTGAGTTTCATTCAGGCGCGCGCATCAAAAATACGCGCATAGCGCGAGTTCACGGCACAACCCTCTGCAGGAGGGCGTGGATCAGAAATCTCTTGACGGGCTGCCATGTCCTCCCCTACGCCTAGGGCCACGCAGGGGAGTCCCGCCGAGGGGACTGAGAGGCAGACAGGGAGAAATCCCGGTGACGCGACCCTTAGAACCTGACCCAGTTGATACTGGCGTAGGAAGCTAGGACAGTCGCGCATCGCCCCGGTACAGGGTTGATCCGCCGCTGCTCTGACACGGCAGGACCTGTACCCCCTGCCCCGTTTTCCTCCGGCCCGGCTCAATTGGTGTCTTTTTGAGAATGGACTCGAGGAGCACCAAGATGAACGTCCCCAACCCAAAGATCACCACAGGCGCATTGCCTGCGTCGCGCAAGATCTATGTGGCAGGCGAGATGCACAAGGACATCCGTGTGCCGATGCGCGAAATCGCCACCCATCCGACCGCGGGCGAGGCGCCGCTGCCGGTCTATGACAGTTCCGGGCCCTATACGGATCCGGAGATCCTGACCGACATTCGCGAGGGTCTGGCGCCGCTGCGCGCCGCCTGGATCAAGGATCGCGGCGATGTCGAAGCCTATCAGGGCCGCGATGTTACCCCTGCGGACAATGGCTTTGTCGCGGGCGACCGGCTAGTGCCGGAGTTCCCGGTGCGGCCCGCACCCCTGCGCGGGACCAGGGATGCCGCCCCTACGCAACTGGCCTATGCGCGGGCGGGGATCATCACACCGGAGATGGAATATATCGCCATTCGCGAGAACCAGCTGCGCGAGCTGTCGCCCTGTCATGGCAGCCGCGATGGCGAGGATTTTGGCGCAAATATCCCCGACTATGTGACGCCGGAATTTGTACGCTCCGAGATCGCCGCCGGGCGCGCCATTATCCCCGCCAATATCAACCACCCGGAGCTGGAGCCGATGATCATCGGCCGCAATTTCAAGGTAAAGATCAACGCCAATATGGGCACCTCGGCCGTCACCTCCTCGATGGAGGAGGAAGTGGACAAGCTGGTCTGGGCGATCCGCTGGGGCGCGGATACGGTGATGGACCTGTCCACCGGCCGCAACATCCACAACACCCGCGAATGGATCATCCGCAACAGCCCGGTGCCGATCGGCACGGTGCCGATCTATCAGGCGCTGGAGAAGGTGAACGGCATCGCCGAGGACCTGACCTGGGAGGTGTTCCGCGACACGCTGATCGAGCAGGCGGAACAAGGCGTCGATTACTTCACCATCCACGCAGGCGTGCGGCTGCATATGGTGCCGATGACCGTGGAACGCGTCACCGGGATCGTGTCGCGCGGTGGGTCGATCATGGCGAAATGGTGCCTGCATCACCACAAGGAGAGCTTTCTCTATGAGCATTTCGAGGAGATCTGCGATATCTGCCGCCGCTATGATGTGTCGTTTTCCTTGGGCGATGGGCTGCGTCCCGGCTCGATTGCCGATGCCAATGACGAAGCGCAATTTGCCGAGCTGGAAACGCTGGGCGAGCTGACCAAGATCGCCTGGGCCAAGGACTGTCAGGTGATGATCGAAGGGCCGGGCCATGTGGCCATGCACAAGATCAAGGAGAACATGGACAAGCAGCTGGAGTGCTGCCACGAGGCGCCGTTTTACACGCTCGGCCCGCTGACCACGGATATTGCGCCGGGGTACGATCACATCACGTCTGGCATTGGCGCGGCGATGATCGGCTGGTTTGGCTGCGCGATGCTCTGTTACGTGACACCGAAAGAGCACCTCGGCCTGCCGGACCGCGATGACGTCAAAACCGGGGTGATCACCTACAAGATCGCCGCCCATGCCGCTGATCTGGCCAAGGGTCTGCCCGGCGCGCAGCGGCGTGATGATGCGCTGAGCCGCGCACGGTTTGAGTTCCGCTGGGAGGACCAGTTCAACCTGTCGCTGGACCCGGAAACGGCACAGAGCTTTCACGACGAGACCCTGCCGAAAGAGGCCCATAAGGTGGCGCATTTCTGTTCCATGTGCGGGCCGAAGTTCTGCTCCATGCGGATCAGCCACGACATCCGCGCCGAGGCCCAAAAGGAGGGCTTCGAAGCGATGGCGGCGAAGTTCCGCGAAGGCGGTGAGCTTTATGTGCCGGTGGCGGATGCTGCGGCGGACACGCCGGAGGAGTCGGCGTGATCACCATCGCGGGCGCAGGTCTGGCAGGCCTCGCCTGCGCCTATGCCCTGGCCCGCCGGGGCGTGGTGGTGCGCCTGTTCGAACGCTCCGGGGGGATCGGTGCCGACAGTGCGGCCCGCTACGCAGGCGGCATGCTGGCGCCCTGGTGCGAACGCGAAAGCGCCGAGGAGGAGGTGATCTCTCTCGGCAGCCGCGCCTTCGACTGGTGGGCCCGGATCACCCCGGTGCACCGGCGCGGCACGCTGGTGGTGGCACCGCGCCGCGACCGGGCGGAGGTGGCGCGTTTCGGACGTCGCACCCGTGCGTACCGGCAGGTCGGCGGGGCGGAGATCGGCGCGCTGGAACCGGCGCTGGCGGGGCGGTTCGATCAGGGGCTGTTCTTTGAGGGCGAGGCACATCTGGACCCGCGCCGGGCGCTGCGGGATCTGGCCCACGCGGTGATGGATCTGGGCGGAGAGATCAGCCTCGGTACCGAGGCCCCGCAGCAGGTCGATCTGGATTGCACCGGCATGGCGGCCCCGCTGCCGGCCTTGCGGTCGGTCCGGGGCGAGATGGCGATCCTGCGCTGCCCGGAGGTGGAAATCAGCCGCACCCTGCGCCTGCTGCATCCGCGCACGCCGATCTACCTCGTGCCCCGGGGCGATGGTCACTACATGCTGGGCGCGACCATGGTGGAAAGCGATCACGCCGGCCCGCCGACCCTGCGCGCCCTGATGGAGCTGCTGGGGGCCGCCTATGCGCTGTCGCCCGCCTTTGCCGAGGCCGAAGTGGTGGAGACCGGCGCCGGTCTGCGCCCTGCCTATCCCGACAACCTGCCCCGGCTGGAGCGGCGTGACGGCACGCTGTTCCTCAACGGGCTGTACCGACACGGGTTCCTGCTGGCCCCGGCCATGGCCGAAGCCGCCGCAGACCAATTGATGGAGCACCGCGATGAAAATACTCGTGAATTCCGAACCGCATGAGATCACCGGCCCGTCGCTGGCCGCCGCGCTGATGGAGCTGGGCTACACCAGCCCGGCCATCGCAACGGCGCTGAACGGGCAGTTCGTGGCCCGCGACGCGCGCGCCGCGCAGCCGCTGCACCCCGGCGACCGGATCGAGGTTCTGGCGCCAATGCAGGGGGGCTGAGATCATGGAGGTCTATGGCGAAAAACTGACGTCACGCCTGTTTCTGGGCACCGCACAATACCCCTCGCCCGCCGTCCTACAGGCGGCGATCCGCGCCAGCGACACCGATCTGGTCACCGTATCCTTGCGCCGTGAGGCCGCCAACGGATCTGGCACGGGCTTCTGGGATCTGCTGCGCGAGACCGGCGCGCGCATCCTGCCCAATACGGCCGGGTGCCACTCGGCGCGCGACGCCATCACCACCGCGCAGATGGCGCGGGAGGTCTTTGGCACCGACTGGATCAAGCTGGAGGTCATCGGCCATGCGGACACCCTGCAGCCGGATGTCTTTGGCCTGGTGGAGGCCGCGCGCGTGCTGACTGCCGAGGGGTTCAAGGTCTTTCCCTATACCACCGAGGATCTGGTGGTGGGCGAACGGCTGCTGGAAGCCGGCTGTGCGGTGCTGATGCCCTGGGGCGCGCCGATCGGATCCGGTCGCGGGCTGGCGAACCCCGAGGGGCTGCGCGCGATGCGGGCGCATTTTCCGGATGTTCCGCTGGTGGTGGATGCCGGCATCGGGCGGCCCTCGGATGCGGCGGCCGCGATGGAGCTGGGCATGGATGCGGTGCTGTTGAACACGGCGGTGGCCAAGGCGGGCGATCCGGCGCTGATGGCGCGCGCCATGGCGCTGGCGGTGGACGCGGGACACAAGGCCTGCCTGGCCGACCCGATGGAGCGACGCGACATGGCGGTCCCCTCGACCCCGGTGATGGGGCTGGCGGACCTGAATTTGGCGGAGAAGACATGATGGAACGATTTTATCTGATCGTCGGCCATGTGGGCCGGGTGGAGTTGCTGGTGCCACAGGGCGCGCGGCTGGTGCAGCTGCGGATCAAGGATCAGCCCGATGCGGAGGTGCGCCGTCAGATTGCCCGGGCGCGTGACTTCTGTGCCGTTTACGGCGCGCAGCTGGTGGTCAACGATCACTGGCAGGCGGCGCTCGACCTCAACTGTGATTTTGTGCACCTCGGGCAGGAGGACATGGAGACAGCGGATTTCGACGCCCTGCGCCGGGCGGACGTGCGGTTTGGTCTGTCGACCCACGACGAGGCGGAGCTGGAGCGGGCATTGGCGCAGGATCCGGCCTATGTGGCCCTGGGTCCGGTCTATGAAACCAAGCTGAAACAGATGAAATGGGACCCGCAGGGGCTGGAGCGGGTGACCCACTGGAAGAGCCTCGCGGGCGCCGTGCCGCTGGTGGCCATCGGCGGGGTGACGCTGGAGCGCCTGCCGGATGTCTTTGCGGCCGGGGCGGACAGCGCTGCGGTGGTGACCGACATCCAGGCGGCGGAAGATCCCGAAGCCCAAACCCGCGCGTGGGTGGCCGCGTGTCGGACCTGAGCGCGTTTGCGCGCCAGATCGCCCTGCCGGAGGTCGGCGCGGAGGGCCAGGCGCGATTGGCGGCCGCACATGTGCTGGTGGTCGGCGCCGGCGGGCTGGGCTGTCCGGTGCTGACGTATCTCGCCACGGCCGGTGTGGGCCGCATCACCGTGATGGACCCCGACCGGATCGAGCGGACCAACCTGCATCGTCAGCCGCTCTACGCGCCGGATGATGTGGGCGCGCCCAAGGCCGACACCGCGGCCCGGGGGCTGCGCCGACTTGCGCCCACCCTCGAGGTGGTCGCGCGGGCCGAGCCGCTGGGAGCATCAAACGCGGTGGCCGCAATCGCGGGGGCCGATGTGGTGGTCGATGCCGCTGACAGCTTTGCCGTGTCCTATATCCTGTCGGATGCCTGTCGGGTGGCCGGCACGGTGATGATCTCCGCCTCCGTACTTGGCACCGCCGGCTATGTCGGCGGGTTCTGCGGGCCCGCCCCCTCGCTGCGGGCGGTGTTTCCCGACCTGCCCGACCGGGCCGCCACCTGCGCCAGCGCCGGTGTCATGGGGCCGGTGGTGGGCCTGATCGGTGCCGCCCAGGCGCAGATGGTGCTGCAACAGATCCTGATGACAGCGCCACCGGTGGCGGGGCAATTGCTCTCCATTGACATGGGGCGTTTGCAGACCGCGGGCTTTCGCTTCGACACGGCGGAGGAACCGGCGGCGGGCTTTGACTTTGTGGCGCTGCCTGCCGAAAGGCAGCCGGACCGGATTGTGGTGGATCTGCGCAGCACCGAGGAAGCACCGTCGCCGGTGACACCCGACGCCTGGCGCATCGCACCCGATGCCTTGGGCGGCGCGATGCTGGACCAGCTGCGAGAGGCCTCTCGCGCTGGACGATCCCATGATCGCACCTGCAGGCACATCACCCTGGCCTGCGCCAGCGGGCTGCGGGCCTGGCAGGCGGCGCACCAGCTCCGGGCGGCGGGGTTCGAGCGCCTCAGCCTGCATGCGGTGCAGGCCCCGTGACGCGGGTGATCGCGATCGGCGGCACGGACCCCAGCGGCGGTGCCGGGCTGACGCGGGACGCGGCCATGGCGGTGCACATGGGCTGCGAGGTGAAACCGGTGGTGACGGCCGTCACGGTGCAGACAGATACGGGGGTCGATGCCCTCAACCCGGTGCCGCCGTCGGTGGTGCGGGCGCAACTGCAGGCCGCGCTTGCAGTCCCCCTGCCCGCTGCGATCAAGATCGGCATGGTCGCGACAGACGCACAGGTCGCCGCCCTCGCGGAGCTGCTGCCACAGGATCTGCCGCTGGTCTTCGATCCGGTGCTGCGGGCCAGTTCGGGGGGCACGCTGAGCGCGGCACCCGCCCTGCGCCCGCTGATCGGGCGATCAACGCTGCTGACCCCGAACCTGCCCGAAGCGGCCTGTCTGAGCGACCTGCCCGAGGCGGTCTGCGCCGACGCCCTGGAAGCGCAGGCCCGGGCGCTCCTGGCGTTGGGAGCCGGGGCGGTTTTGATCAAGGGCGGCCATGCGCGCGGCGATCATTGTGTCGATCACCTGTTTACACCGCGGAGGGCAGAACAGTTTGCCGCCCCGCGCGTCGCCGCCGGGAAACGGGGAACCGGATGCAGTCTGGCCACGGCCATCGCCTGCCAGCTTGCAGCCGGCGCCGATCTGGCCGCGGCCTGCCGCAGCGCCAAGACGGAACTGACCCGCTGGCTGCGTCTCTGAACGGGACACCGCCCCCCTGCACTTGGTGAGGGGTTTCGCTTCGGGCATGGCCCGAAGCGACCCGCGCCGCGCACCCGCGCCGGGCGCGCGGCGCGGGCGCCAGCCGATAGGGTCGCTCCGCCATCCCGGCGGTGGGCGCGCGCGGGCCCCTCCGGATCCGCTGGTGGGGCGTGTCGGATGTGACCGGTCTTATGTCGGGAAGTCCCCTCGCCAAACGATCCGCAAATGCCCATACTCCCGGGACTTTCACCCAAGCCACGAGCACATGCCCATGTCGCGCCGCCACTACGATCTGCCGCCTCTGACGACACTGACCGCATTCGAGGCCGCGGCGCGGAATCTGAGCTTCAAGAAGGCGGCGGAGGAGCTGTCGGTGACCCCTGGCGCGGTGAGCCATCAGGTCAAGGCGCTGGAGGGCGAGCTGGGCGTTGCCCTGTTCAAGCGCAAGCATCGCGGCGTCGAACTGACGCCGCCGGGGCAGACCCTCTATGACACGCTTGCCGGGTCCTTCACCCGCATTTCCCAGAGCCTGCAGGCCATTCGCGACCATGGCAGCGCCGGTGTGGTGACGGTGGGGTCGACCACGGCCATGGCCACGATGTGGCTGTCCCCGGCGGTGATCCGGTTCTGGCGCGACCATCCGGAGATCAACATCAACCAGGTGGTGCGCGACAAGGCCTTTACCACCTCGGCCGAGCTGGACCTCTACATCTGGTATGGGCGGGAAAAGGACCCGCGGCTGGAGCAATTCCCGCTCTATCGCGATCACCTCCTGCCGGTGGCGGCCCCGGAGCGGGCGGAGGAGCTGGCGGGTGCTCCGCTTGAGGTCCTGGCGCGGCAGCGCCTGATCCATCTGGAGGGCGATGACATCAGCTGGACCAAATGGCACGACTGGTTCCGGCAGCTGGGCTACAAGGGGCCGGTCGCCTCCGGCATCCGGGTCAACAACTATTCGATCGCCCTGCAGGCGGCGCAGGACGGCGCCGGGCTGACGCTGGGCTGGGAACAGCTTATCTCTCCGGTGTTGAACCGGGGCGACCTGCGCATCATCACGCCGCATGTTCTGGCTGCGCCGCAGAAATTCTACCTGATCTGCAAGCCCGAGGAAGAACTGTCGCCCAGCGCCCGCATGCTGCGCGACTGGATCATCAGCGAGGCCCGGCTGATCTCGGATGAGCCCAGCTAATCCGAGAGTGAGATTTTCGGATATTGAGCGAAACACCGTCCAGCCACATCCTCCCGCAACTTCAGTTCGCAGGAGAGTGTGATGAACAAGCCAAGCTCGCTAGAAACCGTCATGACCTCGGTCAACCGGGCCAACGGTCTGCCCAACGCCCATTATATCGACCCGGTGGTGTTTGCCGAGGAACGCGAGTCGGTGCTCTTTGCAAATTGGGCCGGCGTGGGGTTCGGCAAGGACATCCCCGAGGCCGGAGACGCCAAGCCGGTGGATTTCCTCGGTGTGCCGCTCTTGCTGGTGCGCGATCAGGACGGGGCCGTGCATGTCTATCAGAACACCTGCCGCCACCGGGGCATGGTCCTGGTGGACGAACCCAAGAACATCCGCGGCACCATCCGCTGCCCCTACCATAGCTGGTGCTACAGCCTGAAGGGCAAGCTGCGGGCGGCGCCGCATGTGGGGGGCGTCGGCCAGAACACCCATGAGGACGTCAAGATGGGCGAGCTGAGCCTGATCTCGTTTCGCAGCCATGTCTGGCAGGACGTGATCTTCGTCAATATCGATGGCAATGCCGCGCCCTTTGAGGAGGTCCATGCCGATCTGATCGAGCGCTGGCAGGAATTCGACAAGCCGCTTTATCACGGTGGCATCGACAGCTCGTTCCAGCTTGAGGTGAAGACCAACTGGAAGCTGGCGGTGGAGAACTACTGCGAGAGCTACCACCTGCCCTGGGTGCACCCGGGCCTGAACAGCTATTCCCGGCTGGAAGACCACTACAACATTGAAATGCAGGGGAAATATTCCGGCCAAGGCACGCTGGTCTATCGCCAGCTGCAAGGCGCCGAAGGCGAGGTATTCCCGGATTTCGACGGGCTGAGCGACAAATGGGACACCGGCGGTGAATATGTGGCGGTCTATCCCAACGTGCTCTTGGGCGTGCAGCGGGACCATACATTCGCCATCGTGCTGGAGCCGAAGGACTGCGAGAACACGGTAGAGCATATCGAGATCTACTATGCCAAATCCGGCGAGCAGACCGCCGGTCTCGACCATATGCGGCATCAGAACGCGCAACTGTGGAAGACGGTGTTCGAGGAAGACATCTTTGTCGTCGAGGGCATGCAGAAGGGCCGCCACGGGCCGATGTTCGACGGCGGACGGTTTTCGCCGGCAATGGACGGGCCGACGCATAATTTCCACCACTGGGTTGCAACTCAGATTGAGGCGGGCCGCGCCAGATGATGACCACGGACTGGAGACACCTTCGCCCGGAGGACGCCGCAGCGCTGCATGCGGCGATCCTCTCCGCCCATGCGCAGCATGATCTGGAACAGCTGGTCGAGCTCTACGCCATCGCCGCGGACGGCGAGGAGGCGCAGGGCGATGTGGACGCCGCCTGTTTCTTTCTGACCCAGGCCTTTGTCTTTGCGCTCGAGGCCGGGGTGGCCCGCGCCTATGAGCTGAACCGCAGGCTGGTGGCCCATGGCCGCGCCTGGCCGCTGGAATCATAGGATCCAGGCGCTGCGGCGCCTGATCCGACTGCGGTCCCCCAGCCCGACCGAGGGAGCTTGATATGACCATCACCTTTCTGTGCCTGCCGGGGTTCCCGCTGGCGCCCCTGTCGCTGGCGATCGACGCGCTGCGTGTGGCCGGGAGCATTCACGGTTCATCTGTTTTCCAGTGGCAGACCGCGAGCGAGGATGGGGCAGCCGTGTACTCGAGCAGCGGGCTGAGCCTGACGCCGGATGCGGCTCTGTCCGAGGCCGCGCGCAGCGAGGTTCTGCTGACCTTTGCCGCCGCCGACAGCACCTTGTCCCATCCTGCCGCCAGCAGCGCGCTGTTGCGCCGGCTTTTGCGCCAAGGCGGCCGCATCGGGGCGGTCAACGGCGCCATCTTCGCGCTGGCGGAAACGGGTGTGTTCGACGGCACCCGGTGCAGCGTGCATTTCACCTATGCCGATGCGGTGCGCGAGCGGTTTCCCCGGCTGGAGGTCTGCCCCACCCTGTTCAGCGAGGACCGCGGCCGCATCAGCATCAGCGGTGCGGCGGCAGTGTTCGAATACATGCTGGCCCTGATCGCCGAACGCACCAGCGCCGAAGTGGCGGTGGAGGTGGCCTGCCGCTTTCAGCATGCCACCCAGCGCCGGGAAGGCACGCCACAACTGCTGCCGGGCCATTCGCGCAACCAGACCAGGGACATGCTGCCACGCCCGATCCGCGAGGCGGTACAGTTCTTTGCCGACCATCTGGAGGACCGGGTGCTGATCCAGGACGCCGCCGATCTGGTGGGGCTGTCGCTGCGCCAGTTCGAACGCGTTTTCAAACAGGAGATGGCCACGACGCCCGGGGCCTATTATCGGCAACTGCGACTGGATGCGGCGCGCCAGAAGGTGCTGCACACCGATGCGCCCCTGTCCGAAATCGCCTTTTCGGTCGGCTATGAAACCGCCAGCGCCTTTAACGCCATCTACCGCCGCATCTACGGCCGCAGCCCCTCGGCGGATCGCGCCGACCCGATGCGGGCCCGAGCCAACGCCGCCCTGCGCGACCATGCGCTGGCGCCCCTCTCCTCCGTCGACGATGTGGTCCTGCCCCTGGCGGCAGAATGACCGCGCGCGCCTTCGGTTTACTTCACCTCATGCGGGGATGAGAATTTTCGACGTTGTCCCGCAGGGGGCGGCGGTGGAACACTGATCCGCAACCCAACCTTCACCACCAGCAAAGCGAAAGCACCAATATCATGCGTACAGAAGCCAAAGCCGTCGTGATCGGCGGCGGGGTCATCGGATGCTCGATCCTCTACCACCTGACCAAGCTCGGCTGGTCCGACGTGGTCCTCCTGGAGCGGGACGAGCTGACCTCCGGCTCCACCTGGCATGCGGCGGCCAATATCCACGGCCTGCACGACAGCACCAATATCTCCCGCATCCAGCACTACACCATGACGCTGTATAAGGAGCTGGAAGCGGAAACCGGCCAGGGCTGCGGCGTGTTCCAGCCCGGCTCGCTCTACCTGGCACAGACCGAAGCGCGCGAGCACCAGCTGCGCCTGCAGGCCGCCAAGGCCAAGCTCTATGGCATGAATTTCTACGAGATCTCCATCGAAGAAGCGCAGGAACTCAATCCGCTGGTGAATTACGACGGCATCCGCTGCGTGATGTATGAACCCGATGGCGGCAATGTCGATCCTTCGGGCGTGACCCAGGCCTATGCCACCGGCGCACGCCAGCGCGGCGCCGAGATCCATCGCTTTACCCCGGTTACCGCCACCGAGCAGCAGGAGGACGGCAGCTGGATCGTGAGGACCCCCAAGGGCGATATCCGCACCGACTGGGTGGTCAACGCCGCCGGCCTCTGGGGGCGCGAGGTTGCAAAGCTGGCCGGTCTGGACCTGCCCTTGCAGCCCACCGAGCACCAGTATTTTGTCACCGAGACCATCAAGGAAGTGACGGACATGGACCGACGCCTGCCCTCGGTGTCGGATCGCGACGGCGAATACTACCTGCGTCAGGAAGGCCACGGGCTGCTGGTCGGTGCCTATGAGCGCAACATGAAATTCTGGGCCGAAGAGGGCACGCCGCTCGATTTTGCCCATGACCTGTTCCCCGATGATCTGGAGCGCATCGAGGAAAACATGATGAACGCCATCGAGCGCCTGCCGCTGGTCGGCGAAGCGGGCATCAAGCGGGTCATCAACGGGCCGATGATCTGGTCGCCGGATTCAAACGTTCTGTTCGGCCCGGTGCCGGAACTGCAGGGCTATTTCTGCTGCAACGGCATCATTCCCGGCTTCTCGCAGTCCGGCGGCATGGGGCTGATGGCGGCGCAATGGATGATCGAGGGCGAAACCGAATACGACATGTTCGCCTGGGACGTGGCGCGGTTTGACGACTGGGCCACCAAGGAGTTCACCAAGGCCCGCGTGCAGGATCAATATGCGCACCGGTTTGCCATCCACTTCCCGAACGAGGAACGCAGCGCCGGCCGCCCGGCCCGCACCCGCCCGATCTACGAGATGCAGCGCGAGATGGGCGCGGTCTTTGGCCTCAACGCCGGGTGGGAGCATCCCCTGTGGTTTGCCGATCAGCCCGGCACCGAGGACACCAATGGCTTCACCCGGCAGAACTGGTGGGAACCGGTGGGCGCGGAATGCAAGATGCTGCGCGAGCGCGCCGGCATCATCGACATCTCGAACTTTGCCAAATACCTCTGCAAGGGCCCCGGCGCCGAAGACTGGCTCAACGCGGTCTTTGCCAACACCATGCCAAAATCGGTGGGCCGCTCCTGCCTGACGCCGCTGATTTCAAAACGCGGCGGCATTGCCGGGGATTTCACTGTCACCCGCACCGCAGAGGACGAGTTCTGGATCATCGGCTCCGGCATGGCGGAACGCTATCACAAGCGGTTCTTTGGCGCGGTGCCCCTGCCCGAGGGCACGTCCTTTGAGAGCATGACCCAGTCGGTCTGCGGCTTTAACGTAGCCGGTCCCAAGTCGCGCGAAATGCTCCAACGCATGACCAACGAGTCGCTGGACACGTCCGACTTCCCCTTCATGCGCAGCAAGCGCCTGATGTTGGATGGGATCAATGTGCTGGCGCTGCGGGTGTCTTTCACCGGGGACCTCGGCTGGGAGTTGCACTGCGCCACAGAAGATCAGCAAAAGCTTTATATGGCGTTGATCGAAGCCGGCCGCACCGTCGGCGCGGGCCCTGTCGGGGGGCGGGCCCTGATGTCGATGCGCATCGAGAAGGGCTATGGCTCCTGGAGCCGGGAATACTCTCCCGAATACTATCCGCAGGAGGTTGGCCTCGACCGGCTCTGCAAGATGGACAAGGCGTTCCTCAACAAGGACGCCGCCGCAGCGGCCATGGCACAGGAAGCCCGCGAGACCCTGGTGCTCTTGCGGCTTGAGGAGGCGGATGTGACCGCCTCCAACGCAGATGCAACCGGTGGCGAGCCGATCTTCAAGGATGGCCAGGGCATCGGACGGGTCACCTCGGGCACCTATGGCTATACGGTCGGCATGTCGCTTGCCCTTGGATTTGTGAAGGGCGCCGTCCCCGGCGATACGGTCGAGGTCATGGTATTGGGTCGCCCGCATCGGGCGGAAATCCTGGCCGAGCCACCGTTTGACCCCAAAGGCGAACGCCTGCGCGCCTGATCCTGCAGGAAACCGAAGCGGCAGACACAAGCCGCACTTGCAAGGTGGCGCGGAGCTCTCCGCGCCACGCCCCGCCCCCGGCCTGTGGCGTCGCCCCCGGCACGCGGACGCCACCGCAGCGGGCTGCAATACACAAGCGCAAAAACACGAGTCCTGCTGATCTTGCGCCGGATCTTTGGGAAAGTTTTAACCAAACTGGTGATAGATCTTGCTCAATGCCCGCAGAGCACGATCATGAGCTGTGACGCGCGGCAGGCCATCATCAGCACCAGAACGGTGTGAAGCTTGTCGGGATTGTCATGCTGGATTCGGCATCAAGTCAGAAAAACAACTGCCTGGTCTTCATGCCGGCACGAAATTGCGAGATCTACGCCGCAGAGGCCATTCGAAGCGTTGCCCGGCAGACCCATGAGGACGTTCACGTGCTCTATGTCGATGACGGTTCCGAAGACCAGACAGGCGAGATCGCCCAACACTATCTGACCGAACTCTTTCCCGCGCGGCACACCTATGTGCACAATCCGACACGGCTTGGGAAATCGCAAAACATCTGGACCCATCTGCGCCCCCTGGCGGCGGGGTTCGATTTCATCGCAATCCTGGATGCGGATGACCAGCTTGCCGATTCAAACATCCTCCGGGAAATGGCCGCACATTATGCTGCTGGCAAGGATGTGGTCTGGACCAATTTTTTTACCGACAGCGGTCAGCAAGGGCAGAACCGCGCCCTGGACCCCACGCGCTCGCCGCGGAGCCAAAGTTGGTGCACCAGCCATTTCTTCAGCTTTCGCAGTGTCTTGCTGGAGAACATCCCGGAGAGCTATTACAAGGACGGCAAAGGGGACTGGTATATGGGCGCCTGTGACGTCGCGCTCGCGATGCCGGTGCTGGATCAGACGCGGAACTACAAGTTCATCCCCAAACTCGCCTATCGCTACACGATGACCAACCCGCTGTCGCTACACAACAGCACCCCCAAGCTCAATTCTCTGACCTCGAAGCTGCAGTACAACAACGCGATCGAGATCCATGCCAAGCCACCGCTGCCGCTGTATCAACCGCGCTCGCCTCTGCCAGCGCCCCCCGCAGACTCTGCCCCCCCCATCAGCTCAGTGTCCGGAGATATCAAATTGTCCGACGTTCCGTCCATCGACCCCGCTCAGGTCTGGCACCCCCAGGCCGCCCGTCAACTGGGGATGCAGCATCCCGACCTGCTCTCCGCGCTGGCCGTGACAGCGGACAGCGGGACAACCCCGCTGCAACTGTTGTCGCTGTCTCGGATCATCAGCCGGCACGCCGGGCGCGTGCTCTACATCGGCGCGCCCGACACTGCGACGCTTGTGGTGGCGCTGGCCGCAGAGGCCTCCGTGACCTGCCTGATGGCGGGCCCCCGGGACGAACAGGCGCTTCGGGCGCGGCTTGCGCTGCTCGGGCTGGACCGCACGGTCGAGATCCTCGCCGCGCCCAAGACCAAGGTGCAGTTCAACAATCAGGACTGCCTGTTCCCGTCCTGCGCGGCGCTCTCCGAGACCGCGCCCTTTGACGTGGTGATCGTGGATGCGCGCGCCGAGGAGAACGAAGGCACATTCGCCGTTGTCGCCCTGCCCGCGATCTCTGAATACCTGTCGCAGTCCGGGTTCCACTTCTGCACCCTGCTCAGCCGGAACGAGGTCGCCGCGCAGGTGATCGAGCAAACCGCGAAACTGACGGTGGGTCTGGAGCAATGTCTCGGCGGTATCGGTGGCACCGGGATCGTGACCTTTCCGGTCGCAAAGGACTAGCAGATGCCCGTGACCAACCGCAGCGCCCCTCACAACAGTTCGCAGATCCCCCCCATGCCCCTTGCCAGCACTGCCACGCGTCACGTCAAGACGCTCAAGGCCTTTGGTCACGATATCCCGGTCTATCTCCCGTCCGAGGTCGACCAGATGCAGAAATTCGTCCGCGAGACGGGGCGCTTCCATGAGGAAGAGCTGCTGATCGCGCTTTGTGCGCGCCTGCCGGAAACGCCGACGGTGGTCGACGTGGGCGCCAACATCGGCAACCATACCCTGTTTTTTGGCCGGGTGCTGGATGCGCAGGTCATCAGCGTCGAACCGGTCCCGGATGCCTTTGATATTCTTGAAAAGAATGTCGAGCTCAATGATTTGGGAGATCAGGTCGAACGCCACCAGCTGGCGCTTGGGCGCACAGCCGGGCGCGGAGATATCGTCGATCTGACCGCCAGCAACCTCGGGTTCGCCCGCGTGGAGGAAACGGATCAGGGCAGCGTGGAGATTTCCACACTGGATGCGCTGACACAGGCCCGTCATGTCGATCTCCTGAAGGTCGACGTCCGGGGCCAGGGCGACCAGGTGCTGGAGGGGGGGCTGTCGACCATTGAGCGGTGCAAACCGCTGATCGTCGCCGAGGCCAGCTGTCGTGAGGAACTGAACCGGATCGAACAGCTGCTGTGGCCCCTCGGCTATCAAAAGGCGGAGCGTTTTGGCGACAGTGGTGCTTATCTCTTCAGGACCTGTCTGGAGCGGGCGCAGGACGGCCGCAGCTACACCAGACGCATTCTGGACAGCGTCGCAGAGCAGCTGCCGGCGACCTCGGGGCTCTATGCGGGGCTGTCGACCTCGGTGGAAAACGATGCCGCGCTGCGGGCAACGGTGACCTCGCTGCTGCCGCAGGTGGACGGCCTGTTTGTCCATCTCCATGGCGTCACGGAGGTGCCGGAGTATCTGCACCGCATGGACAAGGTCACCTGTGTCCTGCGCGAAGACCCGGCCCAGCCCGGCGACGCGGGTCGGTTCTGGGGGCTCGACCACATCGAGAACGCGATCTACCTGGCCTGCAGCGACGACTATCTCTACCCGACCGATTACGCCCTGCGGATGGTGCAGGAACTGGCCCAGACCGAGGGCAAGGGGATCGTCTGCGTCGATGGCATCCTGCTGCAATATCCCGCATCGCCCGCCGACATCAAACGCGCAAAAAGCAGGTTCCGCCCCACGGATCCACTGGTGCGCCGCCGTCGCATCCATGTGCCCGCCACCAGCTCCTGCGGCTTTCACACCGGGACAGTGAACCTGAAGATGGCCGATCACAAGGCCGGCGACAGCGCCGAAGAATGGCTTGTGACCTATGCCGAGCAACACGGGATTGCACGCTATGCCATCCCACGCCCTGCCACCTGGCTGCAACCGCTCCGGGCGGAGAACAGAGACACGCAACGGCGCCGCACCGCCTCCGCCGCCACGGACAGCCGCGCGCAGGACGGGGAAGCCTCCGCCTTGCGGGACTTGCTCCCGATTTCGCTGGCCAACCAGGGCGCGGACGCACGCATCGTGCTCTGCGATCTGGAGCGGGACGGCAAGATCATCTCGGCGCTCGACAGCCTGCGCCCCGGCACGCGAGATCCGATCGTGTTCATCCTGTGTGACGAGATCACCGAAAAGCTCCGGGCGATGATTGCCCAGCACAGATCCTGCTGGGAGGTCCATCTGCTGTCGCGTCACCAACCCTGCCCTGACGACTGCCGCACGCTTCTTGCGCGGGAGACGATCCAGCTGGAATACCACAAAAGCGTCAATGGACGCATGCAGCTGGCGGAGATGACCGAAGACCTCCGCAGCTGGCTGGCCACACCGCTTCAATAACCGCTGCCGGTGCCGCCCGGCTGGCTCAGGCGGCGCGCCTCGACGTGCGGTGCGGTGCGCCTGACGCGCGCTGGCTGGTTCTGTCGCGGGCCAGGGTCAGGACCCTAGGTGATAATGGCGGGGCGATGGGCGGGCATCAGCGGCGCGCAGGCCTCATCGGCGTCCCCGTCCAGCATGTCCCCCAGATGGCGCGCGGTGGTCGGCCCAAGGGTGAACCCCTGGTGCCCATGCCCGAAATGGAACCAGAGACGGTCATGTCTGGGCGCAGCGCCGACCATCGGCAACATATCGGGCAGAAAGGGCCGTGTGCCGCGCCAGATCGGCCCGGCCTCGGTCGCGCCGAGGTCGAGATAGGCCGAAAGCCCGCTGGCGGCCCGGTCAAGCTGGCGCACATCCGGCACCCGGCCCGAGGCCTCCAGCGCCACACCGCAGGTCATCCGCAAGCCGCCCTTCATACTGCAGAGCACGACCCCGTGGCGGGCATCAAACACCGGGCGGCGCAGCGTTGCGGCCTGCGGATACATGCGATGCGCGCCGTGTTTCATGATCATCCGCACCCGGTAGCCCAATTGCGCCAGCAGGGGCGGCGTCCATGGCCCGAGTGCGATGACGGCATGTTCCGCACTCACCCGCCCTGCGTCGGTCTGCACCTCCCAGGCGTGGCCCGCACGGCGCAGCGTGCTGGCATCACCGCGGCGGATGGTGCCACCCCGGCGACGAAACAGCTCCGCATAGCGGGTGACCAATTCACCGGGCGCAGTGCAGCTCCAGACCTCGCGCCAATGGATCGCGCCGGCGGGCGGGGTGCGAAACATCGGCTCCGCCTGGCATAGTTCGGCACCATCGAGTGGCACCGCGTCGATCCCGTAGCGCTGTTGCAGCCGGTCGAGATCGCGCGCCATGGCCTCGAATGCGATCGGGTCCTGAAACACGGACAGATAGCCATCCCGCGCAATCAGATCCTCGGCGCCCGCAAGGCTGATCCAACGGTCGTGATCGGCGCAGGCGCTGCGGATCAGCCGCGCATTGGGTTGCGACAGGAGCTGATGGCGCCGGGGATGGGAATAACGGTAGTATTGCCACAGCGCGGGCAGTTGGCTGAGGACACCCCGCGGCGACCACACCACATCGTTGCTGCGCCCCAGCAGGATGTCGAGGATCTCGGGCAGCGCGCGGGGCATGGCGTAGGGCTCTGCCGCTTCGGCCTGGATCAGCCCCGCATTGCCATAGCTGGTCTCCTGCCCCGGTGATTTGCGGTCGACAACCGTGACCGCATGCCCCCGCGCCTGCAACTCCAGCGCGGTCGCAATCCCAACCATGCCGCCACCAAGAACCAGAATTTCGGACATGAGAGAGGGCTCCTGTAGGCAAGGCGTATCCCGCACGCCCGCCGCAGGCCGCGGGCGTGGGATGTGTTTCATGCAGGGGGCCACGGCCCCCGGAAATCAGCCTTTGGCGGCGATAACGAGGATCTCGACGGTGAACTCGGGCGTGGCGAGCTTGGATTCGCCACAGGCCCGCGCGGGCGCACGGCCTTCGGGGACCCAGGCATCCCAGACCGCGTTCATCTCGGCAAAATCAGCCATATCGGCGAGCCAGATGGTCGCTTGCAGGATGCGCTCCTTGGAGGAGCCCGCCTCGGCCAGCAGCGCGTCAATCTTGTCGAGGCAATCCTGCGTCTGCTGGGTCACGCTGGCCCCGGCGGTGCCGACCTGACCGGCGAGGTAGATGGTGTCGCCATGGGTGACGATCTGGCTCATTCGTTGGGTGGTGTGGGCGTAGGTGATATCACTCATAGTCGTCTCTTATGGTTTGAGGATTAAAGGGAATCTCAGCGTGCGGCAGAGGTAAAACCGCCAAGCACGCGGGTGAGGTTATGGCCGAGGCTGTCGGAGATGTAACCGCCCTCCTGCACAAAAAGCGTCGGAAGGCCCGCGCAGGCAATCGCCTCGCCAATGCGGGAAAACCCGTCGCCAGTGACCTGAAAGCCCTGAAACGGATCGTCCTTGGAGGCATCAAGGCCCAGCGCAATGACCAATACGTCGGTGCCAAAAGCGCGAACGCGGTCGAGGCAGGTGTCGAGCGCGGCCAGGAAGGGCGCATCATCGGTACCACGCGGCAGCGGCAGGTTGAGGTTATAGCCCCGCCCCCGGCCCTCGCCGCGTTCAGAGCTGTGGCCCCAGAAGAACGGGTAAAAATCCGCAGGATCAGCGTGGATCGAGAGCGTCAGCACATCGTCGCGATCATAAAACAGCCCCTGCGTGCCATTACCGTGATGCACGTCCACATCCAGAATTGCCGGCCTGAGACCCCGATCCCGCAACAGCTGCGCGGCGATGCCGGAGTTGTTGAGAAAACAAAAGCCCCCCGCCATATCGCCAAAGGCATGATGCCCCGGCGGGCGACAGAGCGCATAGGCAGCGTGTTCGCCATTTGCGACCAGATCGGCGGCGCTGATCGCGGTCTGCGCCGACCAATAGGCAGAGCCCCATGTCTCGGCATTGATCGGACAGGAGGTATCGGCCTGATGATAGCCCGCCTGCCCCAGCGCAGACCGCGGATAGCTGTCACGGCGATCCCCCGGCTTGATGTGGGAAATCACTTCCGGACCTGCGCCCTCAATCTCGGACCAGCGGGCGTGGATGGTCTGCAGGAAAGTCAGGTATTCCGGCGAATGCAGCGCAGCGATGGGGCCAAGGCCGGCGTCCTCGGGGGCGGTAAATGTACAGCCTGCCGCCTCGGCGCCGGTGCGCAAGATCTCGGTACGTTCGGGTTGTTCCGGGTTTGGCTTCATCACCCCATAGGCCATGAACTGGCTGGGATTATGGGCGCGTTGGCGGGGATCATAGATCGCTTTCATGTCGGTCTCCTTGCGGCCTTAGCCAAAGACAAAATTGGGCAGCCACAGCGCCACGTCTGGCACAAAGGTGGTGATCAGCAGCGTCGGCAGCCACGCAAATGCGATCATGATGAAGGTGGGCTTCAGCATCTCGCTCACGGGCGTGTCGGTGACCTTTGCGCCCAGGTACAACAGCGGCGCGGTCGGCGGCGTGATATTGGCCATGCCAAGATTGACGCCAAGTACAGCGGCAAAATGCACCGGGTCCATGCCGACGCTTTGCACGATGGGCAACAGGAGCGGTGCCGACAGCAACAGCCCCGAGATATCATCCATCAGCATGCCAATGAGGATCATCACCAGATTGACCATCAGCAGGATCACGATCGGGTTGTCCGAGATCGAGAAGATCAGATCCTTGGCCATGCCGGGGATGTCCTCGAACACCAGAAAGCGGCTGACGATCACCACAACAAAAACCATCAACATCACCACGCCAATGGTGGTGCCCGCATAGCGCAGGGTCGGCCAGATGTTCTGGGGCGTAAGGCCGCGATAGATGAACAGGCCCACCGGAATGGCATAGATCACCGCCACGCCTGCAGCCTCAGTGGGGGTCATGATACCGCCGTAGATGCCACCCAGAATGATGATCGGCATCAACAGCGCCGGAAAGGCCCGCCCGCCGCGCCGCACAAATTCCTGTGGATAGCTTGCGGGGCGTTCCAGCAGTTTCAGATCCGCCTTGCGCATCAGCACGTAATTCACGATGCACAGAAGCGTAATCAGGATCAGCCCCGGCACCACGGTCGAGAGGAAACACTTGAGCACCGATTGCTGCGCCACCCACGCATAAAGGATCTGCGACGAGGACGGCGGGATCAGCAGCCCCAGTGGACAGGCCGCCACAATCAGCGCCGCCGCCGGGCCGCGCGGGTAATTCGCGGCCTTCAGATGCGGCATCATGATCGAGCCGATGCAAGTGAGCGTTGCCGCCGCCGAGCCAGAGATCGACCCGAAGATGCCGCTGGCAAACACCGCCGCCGCGCTGAGGCCCCCGTGGATGCGCCCCACCAGAAGCTCCGCCACCGAGACCAGCGGCGCAGCGATCCGCCCCCGCTCCATGATGGCACCGGCGAAGATGAACAGCGGGATCGCAAGCAGCACGATGGAGTTCATCTTCCAGTGTCCCGTGGGCATGAACCCGGTCACGTCATGGCCGCCAAAGACGCCGATAAAAACCAGCACGCCGCCGAACGACAAAGGCACGCTGACACCAATGAGGAGCAGCACACACAGGATCAAAAGACTGCCGAGGATAATCATGGGGTCAGGCTCCTGCGGCAGGGTCGCGATCGGCGGGCACGGCAAAGCGCGCCGCCGGAAGTTTCAGGAAAACAAAAAGCCGCAGCGCGCTGTAGAGCCCCATCAGGCCAAAGCCGACAAAGATCGCCGCACGCGGCACAAAGAACGGAATTTGCAGGGCAATCGTGGTCTGATAGCGGGGATAATCGCCAATTTCCTCGATCATCATCACCGTGGACCAGTAAAACAGCACCAAGGTCACCAAAAGCTCGATCCCGGTGATCAGGATCGCCCGCGCGCGCCGTTTGACGGGATCGAGGATCACAAAGTCCAGGAGATCGGCGTTCACATGCACGCCCTCCCAGGTGCCAATGGCGGCGGCGATGAAATAGAGCCAGAAACAGATGATCAGCAGCCATTCCTCATAGGCGAACAGATCGGCGTTAAAGCCATATCGGAACACCACCACGAGGAAGAAGGTCAGCGCCATGGCGATACAGCCAAAGCACACGTAGATCGTTTGCAGCCGCAACAGGGTGCGGACCAGCTTGGACAGCCCGGGCGGCAAATCCCGGCTCAGGTCTTTCATGATGCAGTCACCGTCTGGAGATCAAGGACAGGCCCCGGATGCCGGGGCCTGCGCGCTGTCAGATCATTGGGATCAGTTGCTGGGGGCCATCAGGCGGTCGATCACATCCTGACCGACAATCTCTGCAATCCCCGGCCAGACATCCTTGCGCACGGTCTCGGCAATAGCGCTGCGCTCGGCGTCAGAGACCTCGACCACCTCATAGCCGGTTTCCTTGAGCTTATCGATATAGCCCGCTTCATTGGCCTTGGCCTCGGCAAAATAGCTCTGCGCGGCCTTGTCAAACGCGGCCTGCACGGCGGCGCGCTGTTCGTCGTTCATCTCTTCCCATGTCTCCATGGAGGCGTAATAGGTGGTGTTCTCGACCACCGCGCCATAGGGGATGAAATACTTGCCCACATCCGAGGTGGCGAAGGCGCTGTATGCCAGCTGCGCGGTGCAGCAGATCGCGCCATCCACAACACCGGACTGGATCGCCGGGAAGACCTCGCCCCAGTTCATCGTGGTGGCGTTGAAGCCCATGGCCTCCACGGTGTTCTTGATCACCTGGCTCGACCAGACACGGATGTTGACGCCCTTGTCGCCCACAGATGTTGCGTTTTCGGGCAGGCTTTCCGCAACCACGCCGATAAACCCTTCGGGCGCATTGGCCAGCAGCTTCAGCCCCAGTCCTTCAAGCCGTTCGGCAAAGATTGCGTTAAAGGCGCTGTCCTTGTTGAGGTAGATATTCTCCATCTCGTCAAAGCTCGACACCAGATAGGGCAAGGAGTTGATCTCCAGCACCGGATCACGGTGGGCATAGATGACGGAATGCACCAGATCGACGTTGCCCCGCGCGGCGTCCTCGAACAGCTCTTCGCCGGAGCCAAGCTGCCCGGCCTCGAACAACGTCACCGAGAGGCCCACATCAGCGCCTTCGATATCGGCCTCGATCTGTTTCAGGATGTCATTTCCGAAGTGTTCGACCGGGACGACGCCCGCGAGTTTGAGCCGCATATCGGCCGCCTCCGCCGCGCCCAGCGACAGGGTGAAAGCAGCCGCCGTGGCTGCGGTGGTCCAAAGTGACTTACGCATGAAAATCTCCGTTCCCTGTTGTCAGTGCAACGCGCAACCGGATGGCCCCTCTGTCGGCTGGTGCCGCTTCTGCGGAGGGGCCGTGTCGCCACGTTGATCTTCCGTGAAATTTGCGGAGGGATCTGGAATAGATCAAATAGATAATTGATTAACCCGCCATAGATTTTCATAATACAGCGAGGATTACACATCCATTCACCCCCACAGGCCAAGGCCAGCCCCTCGCAATAAGGCATTGTTTTCAAATAACATGACGCAGCCCCCCTCCGCCTCCGCGCCGCCACATATCGACCCCGAGCGTCTCACCCGAGAGATGAACTGGAACCTGTTGCGCACCTTTGTGGTGCTGGCAGAGAGCGGCTCCATCACCGAGGCGGCGGAGCGGTTGCGGCTGAAACAGCCCACGGTTTCGGTCGCCCTGAAGAAGCTGGAGGACCAGCTGGGCCAGCGCCTGATCGAGCGCTCGCCGGGGCGGTTCACCCTCACCGAGGCTGGCGCGATGCTCTATCGCGAGGCGGTGAACATCAACGGCTCCATCCTGCGGCTGGCGACCCTGATGCGCACGGTGACGCCTGAAATCAGCGGCCATGTGCGCATTGCCGTGGCCAGCCATGTGCTGTGTCCGCTGTTTGATGCGGTCATCGGCGATTTCTACGCCGACCACCCAAAGGCGAGCCTTGCCATCGACGTGATCACCAGCGGCGATGCGATCTCTGCGGTGGCGGCCAAACGGGTGAGCTTTGCCCTCGCCCTGGTGCGCGAACAGGATCCGAACCTGCGCTACATCCCGGTCTACCGCGAGACATTTGCGCTGTTTTGCGGCCCGCGCCATCCGCTGTTTGGTCGCCGCGACCTGACACTGGATGACCTCAAAGGCCACGCGGCGGTGGTGTTTGACAACGACCGGCTGCAAGACGCGCTGCAGGATGTGACCCTGCTGCGCGCCCGCGCCGCCCTCGCGTCCCAGGTGACCGGCGTATCGGAGAACCTCGAAGAGGTGCGCCGCATGATCATGGCCGGGCTCGGCATCGGCCCATTGCCCAAACATGTGGTGGCCCGTGACCTGCGCGACGGGTTGCTGTGGCAGGTCCCCCCGTTCGAGGACCTGCCCGAAGTGGATGTCTACCTGGTCTGGCACCCCGAAACGATCCGCAATCGCGCCGAGGACAGGCTGCTCACGAACCTGATCGCACGGCTGGAGTCGACGCCGCTGTCCGACCGTGTCTATGCCTGATCGCCCCTCCCTGACAGCCCCGTCACCGCGCAGGGCGCGGAAATGCCCCTGAGCATCGGCGCGAGGGTCAGGACCCTGCGCGCGCTGCGGGCCCGATCTGGGCCATTCGCCCCAGCACATCGACGCCTTGCTGTTTCCAGAAATGCAGCAGGTCGATGAAGACCCAGTTCTCCGCCAGCTTGTCACCGTCGCGGCGATAGATGTCGATCACCCGGAACTCGCCGGGTTTGCCGGTGGCGGGCATGCCCATGAAACCGCCGCTCGGCACCGCGGTGAAATTGGGCCAGCCGAAGAAGCCGCCGAAATTGCCCTCGCCGATCCGGCAGATGTGTTGGGTCTTGGAACGCTCTGAAAACCCGGCGCGAAAGGGGCCGGAGTGCTGTTTGGCATAGCGTTCGATCGTGTAGGTGGCGCCGATCCCCGCCGGGCCCCACCACAGCATGTCCTGATGCCAGGTGCGGGCCAGTTCCTCTTCCAGCGGCAGCGCACCCTGCCAGGTGCCAAGGTCGGTGACCATCCGCTGTATCAGCTCCAGCGTCTGCGCCCCCGCGGCGGGGTCCTGCGGGTCGAACATCACGCCATCATGGGTCTGCGGCCCCGGCTGCACCTGATGGCTGGCGGTCTGCGGCGGAAAGGGCTGCAGCCCGGCCTGCATCATCAGATGCGGGATGTCGAAATACATCGCCGTCTCGGTGATCCGGTCTCCTTCGACGCGATGAAAGGCGCAGTAGCGCAGGAAGACCAGCTTGCCCGTCGGCGCGATCTGGAGCCAGGGCGCGTCAAACAGCCCCATCAGATGCCCCATCGAGCAGACCCAGATCCCGCCCGGGTCCGAATAGTAGTTCTCGCCGGCCATAAACACGTCGAGCCGCCGCTGCATCCGGGTCAGCGCGCCCCTGAGGGGCTGCCAGAACGCTTGCGCCACCGCCTCCGGCCCGATGATTTCATCAAACGGATGATAGCCGCGCCAACGCAGATTCGGGCTGCAATATCGCGCCATAGCAGCCGGAATCGCAGCCCCCTCGGCCCCGTCCAGGGCCTTGTAGAAGGCGCGCACCAGGTGTTTCGCGTGCTGGAGTTCTGTCGGTTTCATTCGGAAAATCAGCCCCTTAGATTTCGGATCGCGCCGCCGCCCCGCAGAGTTTTGCAAACGCTTGCAAAAACATCTTGCCAGATGGCGCTTCCTGTCGCTACCCTTTTTGCAAGCGCTTGCAATTTCAACCTTGAGATTGTGACAAAGCGCAGCGCCATCAGACGCGGGGAGTATCAATGGCTGAAATCCAACTGCGCAATATCGGCAAGCGCTGGGGCAGTTTTGTCGGGGTGAACAACTTCGATCTGACCATCGCCGATCGCGAATTCCTCGTGCTGCTCGGCCCTTCGGGCTGCGGCAAGACCACCACCATGCGGATGATCGCCGGGCTGGAGGATGTGACCGAGGGCGAAATCCTGATCGACGGCAAGGTGGTGAACGATCTGGAACCCAAGGACCGCGACGTGGCGATGGTGTTCCAGTCCTATGCGCTGTATCCGAACCTCAATGTCTATGAAAACATCCGCTTTCCGCTGAAGGTGCGCGGCGTCGACCCCGCGACCCATGACGACAAGGTGCGCCGCGCCTCCGCCATGGTGGAGCTGGACGATTTCCTGCATCGCAAGCCGGCGGAACTGTCCGGTGGCCAGCGTCAGCGCGTCGCTCTGGCCCGCGCCATCGTACGCGAACCCAATGTGTTCCTGATGGATGAGCCGCTGTCCAATCTGGACGCCAAGCTGCGCGTCTCCACCCGCGCCCAGATCAAGAACCTCAGCCACGAACTGGCCATCACCACGATCTATGTCACCCATGACCAGATCGAGGCGATGACGCTGGCAGATCGGGTGGTGGTGATGAAAAAAGGCGTGGTGCAGCAGGTCGGCTCGCCCACGGAAATTTACGACCACCCGGCCAATACATTTGTCGCAAGCTTCATCGGGTCTCCCGCAATGAACCTGATGGAGGGCACCGTCACCGGCGGCACCTTCCGCGCCAAACATGTGGAAATTCCGGGCCTTGAGGCCAAGGATGGCCCGCTGACGCTCGGTTTCCGCGCCGAGGATGCCAGCCTCGCCCCCGAGGGTCAGGGCCAGATCACCGCGCCGATCTACACGCTCGAACTCCTGGGCGATGCGACGATGATTTCCGTGCGCGTCGGTGGGGCGCTGGTCTCGGTCAAGGCAGACAAGACCTTCCGCGCCGAAATCGGCGATCCGGTGCACCTCAGCGTGCCGCCCGCGATCTGCCACCTGTTTGATGCCGAAACCGGCGAACGCATCTGACCATTCCAGAACAGACCGGGACAACCCGGCGGACCTCAACTCAACAGGAACCCCACAGGGAGCCAACTTCATGACACTCAAGACCATTCTGATGGCAGGGGCGCTGTCCCTTGCGGGCGCGGCGGCTTCGGCCTCTTGCGCGTTTGAAAACACCGTGCCGCTCAAATCCCTCACCGCCGGGTTTGAGGCCTGGAAGGCCGCGACCGACGCGATGGCGGAATGCGGCAACTTCTCCGCCTCGCTCGATCAGGAGTTCAAGGAAAAGCAGCCCGAGGCCTTTGCCGCCAACCCGGCGCTTTACCAGATCGGCGGCGTCGCCAACGAGACGCTGATCCCGCTGCTGAACGCCGGCACCATCCGCCCGCTGGATGATCTGGTGGCGAAATACGGGGAAAACCTGACACCCAACCAGCTGATCAAGATCGACGGCGAGACCATGGCGATCGCCATGATGGTGAACGCCCAGCACCTGATGTACCGGCAGGACATCCTGGCTGATCTCGGCATCGAAGAGCCCAAGACCTATGCCGATGTCCTCGCCGCCGCCGAACAAATCAAGGCCGCAGGCGTCGTTGACTATCCGCTCGGTGGTACCTTCAAGACCGGCTGGAACCTGGCGCAGGAATTCGTCAACATGTACCTCGGCGAGGGCGGCAATTTTGTCGACGCCGACAACAACCCCACCATCAACACCCCCGAAGGCATCAAGGCGCTGGAAACCCTGAAGGCGATGACCGCCTATATGGACCCCGAGTATCTCGTTTCTGACTCCACCTATGTGCAGCAGCAGTTCCAGCAGGGCAAAATCGCCATGGCCAACCTCTGGGCCAGCCGCGCCGCCGCGATGGAAGATGCCGCCGAAAGCCAGGTGGTGGGCAAGGTCAAGATGGCCTCCGCCCCGATGGGCTCTGCCGCGCCTGCAACCTCGCTGTGGTGGGATGGCGTCGTGCTGGCCGCCAACATGAGCGATGAGGAGGCCGAGGCCGCCTTCAGGGTGGTGATGGAAGGGCTCGACACCGAAATGGTGCAGGCCAACAATGATGCCGCCGTCTGGCTGGTGCCCGGCTATGAGGCTGGCCCGCTGGCCGCCGGGGCCGCCGCATCTGCCGCCAACGGCGCCCGCCCCTACCCGGCCTCCACCGCGCTGGGCATCCTGCATTCCGCCCTCGGCAACGGGCTATCGGCCTACCTGACCGGCGCCAAGGATGCGGAAACCACGCTGGCCGACATCGAGGCAAACTATATCACCGCCGCCAAGGAAGCGGGCCTCCTGGAGTAACCCTCCCCTCTCCTCGTCGACCTCGGGGGAGGCTGCGCCCTCCCCCCTTTTTCCCAGTCCCACGGAACCATGAGAAAGGCAGAGACATGAATTTCCGCACCTTTGCCGCCTTTGTCGGCCCCTCTGTCTTTATGATGCTTCTGTTCATCGCCTTTCCGCTGATCAGCGTTTTTGTGCAGAGCTTCTATGTCACCCAGACCGTCTATGAGGTGGTGGAGGTGGAAACCTGCACCCCCGGCTTTCTGACCCAGACCTGCACCACCGAAGAAAAGTCCGTCCCGGTTGTGGATGACAACGGCGACGTGATGACGCGCACCGAATTTGTCGGCCTGCAAAGCTACCGCAATGTGCTGGAGCTGGGCCGCGCGTGGGATGCGCTGAAATCCGGCAGCTGGTCGGCCTTTCAGACCATCGACTTCTGGAAGGCGCTGCGCTTTACGCTGACCTTCACCCTCATCACCCTGCCGCTGAACATCGGCCTCGGCCTTGGCATTGCGCTGATGATCAACAACGCCGCCCGTGCGGTGCGCGGGCCGGTGATCTTTATCTCGCTGCTGCCGTTCATCATCACGCCGGTGATTGGCGCGCTGTCGATCAACTGGCTGTTTCGCGGCGACGGCATCCTGACGGCGGCGATGGAATGGTACTCGGGTCGCGACATCGCCATGTTCGCCCAGGCCTGGACCATCGAGCTTTTGATGATGCTCTACCGCGTGTGGCACGTCGCGCCCTTTGCCGCGATCGTCTTTTACGCGGGCCTTCAGACGGTGAATTCCGACAGTCTCGAAAGTGCGGTGATCGACGGCGCCTCGCGCTGGCAACGGCTGCGCTACATCGTGATCCCGCATCTGATGCCGCTGATCATCTTTGTGTCGATGATCCACCTGATGGACGCCTATCGCGTGTTCGAAGAGGTCGTCGGCTTCTCCTCCCAGGGGCACGTGATCTCGCTGCAATGGCTGACCTATGATTTCCTGGTTCCGGATCAGGCGGGCAACCGTTCGATCAGCCGCGCCTCCGCCAGCGCCATGCTGACCATGATCGGCATCACGCTCCTGCTCATCGCTCCCCTGCGCCGCACCTGGCGCGATCATAAAGGAGGCCACTGACATGTCGTCCCGTGCCATGCGCCAGCCCCTCAGCCTGCGGCTGACCTCCAACAGCCTCCTGATCCTGTGGTGCGTCATCGCCGCCTTCCCGATCTTCTGGATCACGGTGATGAGCTTCAAGACACCGGTGGATGCCTTTGATGCCAACGCGCTCAATGTGATCTTCGGCCCCGAAACCCGCGCCAAGGGGCATGGCGTGTCGCTCTTCGACATCTGCCTGCTGGGACTTGCGCTCTGGGGGCTGTGGCGGGGGGCGGCCCGGCTGCTGCCCTCGATGGTCAGGAGCTATGCCCCCGCAGGCACGGTCTGGCTGGGCTGGCTCATCGGTGCGGCTGCGTTTGCTCTGGTCGCGCTTGTCACGCTGTTTGGCCTTCTGCCTGTGCTCTCGAACGCGCTGAACCCGGTGCTTGGGGCCTTTGGAGCGGATGTGATCGGCCTCACCACGGAGCATTACAAGACCGTCTGGATCGACCGGGGCTTTTCCCACAACTTCCAGAACTCTCTGGTGGTGACGGCAGGTGTCGTGACCGTATCGCTCACCGTGGGCACGCTTGCGGGCTATGGTCTGGCGAGGTCCGGCTCGACGCTGGCGTTCTGGATCCTGATCGTCGCATTGGTGTTCCGCGCCCTTCCACATTCGGTGCTGGTGGCGGGATATCTGCCGGTGTTTATCAACTCGTCCGAGTGGCTGGCACCGATCCTCGGGGAGAACGCGCCGACGCTTTATGGCAAGCCGATGGCGGTGATCGCGGTGCTGGTGGCGATCAACCAGCCCTTCACCATCTGGATGCTGCGGTCGTTCTTCCAGAACATCCCCGCCGATCTGGACGAGGCCGCGCGGGTCGATGGCTGCAACCATTTCCAGGCCTTTCGCCGGGTCATCATGCCGGTGATGTGGCCGGGGGTCATTACCACGGGGCTGTTCTCGTTCCTCCTGGCCTACAACGATTTTCTGGTGACCTCGCTTCTGCTCGATGCGCAGAACCAGACCATGGTTCCGGCCATTGCGGGGATGTTCAACCGCGAGACCACCACCACCGATCAGGTGGTCGCCGTTGCCGCCGCCGTGTCGATCACCGCGCCTCTGTTCATCCTGGTGATGGTGTTCCAGCGCCAGATTGTCTCTGGTCTGACAGCAGGGGCGGTCAAGGGATGAGCTGCGCCTTTCGCCATACGGCCAGCGCCCGCCACCCGGCGCTGAACCGCCTGCCACGGGATTTTCTGTCCGCAGGGAGCCTGCCCTCCCTCACCACAGAAACCGCATTACAGGAGTGACCTCATGAAAGGTTCCCGCCCCGAACAGGCCGTGCTGACCCGTGACACGGATATGACCAAGACCGAAGAGACCCGCGCCGTGATCGAAGGCATGGTCGACGGTCTCAACGACCACCGCATTGCCGACATCGGCGAATTCTTTGCAGAAAACTTCCGCTGGCTCGGCAATCAGGGCTGCGGCACCAAGACCGGCCTGCGGGAATTTCAGGACAATTGGCAGCGCCCCTTTCAGGCGGCGTTCTCCGACAAGACCTGCATCGACGAAGCCCGCCTCTATATGGGCGAATGGGCAGCCGCCTTTGGCCGTCAGGAAGCCACCCATTCGGGCGAATTCCTCGGCATTGCGCCCACCGGCAAGCGGGTCGAGATCCGCTATATGGACTTCTGGAAGGTCCAGGACGGCAAGATCGTCGACAATTGGGTGAATGTGGATTTCGCCCATGTGGCAGCACAGCTCGGTGTGGATCTGTTCAACGGCCACGGCTGGGAAACCTATGACCGCGGCGAAAAGACCCCGCCGCGCCCCGACACTCCGCGTACCGACAACCAAGGATAAGAGCCATGGCAATCACCTATCTCAAACGCGGCAAATCCGACGCCGCCCGCGCCGAAGACAACGCCAAGACCCGCGCCATTGTGGAGGCCACCCTTGCCGACATCGAGGCCCGCGGCGATGCCGCCGTGCGCGACCTCAGCGAGAAATTCGACGGCTACGCGCCCGAGAGCTTTCGCCTCAGCCAAGCGCAGATCGATGCCCTGATCGACGAGCTGACCGAGCGCGAGATTGCCGACATCAAGTTCGCGCAGGAACAGGTCGTGGCCTTTGCGCAGGCGCAGCGCGACTCCATGCTGGATATCGAGGTGGAAACCCTGCCCGGCGTGATCCTCGGCCACAAGAACATCCCGGTGCAATCGGTGGGCTGCTACGTGCCGGGCGGCAAGTTCCCCATGGTCGCCTCGGCCCATATGTCGGTCGCCACGGCCAAGGTCGCCGGCGTGCCGCGCATCGTGGCCTGCACGCCGCCCTTCAAGGGCAAGCCGAACCCCGCCGTGGTCGCCGCTATGCATTTTGGCGGCGCCGATGAGATCCATATCCTTGGTGGTATTCAGGCCGTGGGCGCCATGGCGCTCGGCACCGAGACCATCGAGGCGGTGCATATGCTGGTTGGTCCCGGCAATGCCTTTGTGGCCGAAGCCAAGCGGCAATTGTTTGGCCGCGTGGGCATCGACCTCTTTGCCGGCCCCACCGAGACCATGGTGATCGCCGATGAGACCGCCGCCGACCCCGAGCTCTGCGCCACAGATCTTCTGGGACAGGCGGAACATGGCTATAATTCGCCCGCCGTTCTGGTGACGAATTCGCGCGCGCTCGCCGAGGGCACACTCGAGGAGATCGACCGGCTGCTGAAGATCCTGCCCACCGCCGACACCGCTGGGGTCTCCTGGGAGGAGTACGGCGAGGTGATCCTCTGCGACAGCTATGAGGAGATGCGCGAGATCGCCGATGAGATCGCATCGGAACATGTGCAGGTGATGACCGACCGCGATGACTGGTTCCTCGACCAGATGACCTGCTATGGCGCGCTGTTCCTCGGGCCGCGCACCAATGTGGCCAATGGCGACAAGGTGATCGGCACCAACCACACACTGCCGACGCTGAAGGCAGGGCGCTACACCGGTGGGCTCTGGGTTGGCAAGTTCCTGAAAACCCACAGCTATCAGAAGGTTATGACCGATGAGGCGGCCACGTTGGTGGGCGAATACGGCTCGCGCCTGTGCATGCTTGAGGGATTTGTGGGCCATGCCGAACAATGCAACATCCGGGTGCGCCGCTATGGCGGGGTGAATGTACCCTATGGCGAGGCGGCCCCCTATCGCGAGGCAGCGGAGTAAAGAAGGGGGCACTGCCCCCGGCCCCTCGCGGGGCCTCCCCCGAGGTATTTTTGAAAAGATGAAGGCAAGAGCCATGGATGTTCATACGCAGAACAAGGCGCTGATCGCGCCACTTCGGGCGGCAATGTATGATTTTGACGCGGCGGGCGTGCGGGCTGCACTTGGATCGATCTGCGCGCCGGATGCAGTGTTTCGGTTCTGCCACCCCTTTGGCGATCTGACCGGTGTGGAGGCCTTTTATGACGCGGTTTATGCGGGCCTCTTCAAGGCCTGGCCCGATCTGGAACGTCGCGACACCATCGTGATCGCCGGGCCGGATGAGTTCGGCAACGATTGGGTGGGTGCAGGCGGGTATTACACCGGGGTCTTTACCGCGCCCTGGCTCGACATTCCGCCCACTGGTCATCAGGTCAGCATGCGGTTTCACGAGTTTTATCGCATCGTGGATGGCAAGGTGGTGGAGGTGCAGGCGCTTTGGGACATTCCCGAGGTGATGATGCAGGCCAACGCCTGGCCGATGGCGCCCTCGCTGGGGCGTGAATGGCATGTGCCGGGGCCTGCGACGCAGGACGGGTTGCTGCCGGGACCTTATGATACCGAAAAGGGTGCCGCCACCTGTCAGCATATCATCGACATGCTGGAGTATCTGAAGAAGCATCCCGCGCAGGGTGGCCCCGAAGTGATGGAGATGGAGCGCTTCTGGCATCCGCGCATGAACTGGTACGGTCCGTCGGGCATTGGCACCGGGCGCGGCATTGCGGGGTTCCGCAACTGGCATCAGATCCCGTTTCTGAACGGCATGCCGGATCGTGGCCAGTATGTGGACGAGATCAACTATCATTTCTTTGGCGATGGCGACTATGCCGCCGTCACCGGCTGGCCAAACATGATCCAGACCGTCACCCATGACGGCTGGATGGGGATTGCGCCGGCGGGCAAGAAAATCACCATGCGCAGTCTGGACTTCTGGCGGCTGGAGAACGGCAAGATCCGGGAAAACTGGGTTCTGGTCGATCTGCTGGATGCCTATGCGCAACTTGGCGTTGACGTCTTTGCCCGGCTGCGTGAGTTCAACAAGGCACGCAATCTTGCGCCGATCAATATCCCGAATGGAATGAGCTGATGACCGACCTGCCCCGCCCCCCGTCCTTTGATCTCACTGGCAAACGCGCGCTGGTGACCGGAGCCTCTTCGGGCATCGGGCAGGGCTGCGCGGTCGCGCTGGCGGGTGCCGGGGCGCATGTGGTCTGTGCCGCGCGCGGGGCGGAGCGGCTGGAGGCGACGGTGGCGGCGATGCAGGCGGCCGGTTACAGCGCCGAAGCGCTGCCCCTGGATCAGGGCGACCTTGTGGCGCTGGAGGCGGCGCTGAGTGATACGGCCTATGACGTGGTGGTGAATTCCGCCGGGCTGGCCCGCCATGGCCCCGCCCTTGAGACGACACCCGAGGACTACGATGCGGTGATGGGGGTCAACCTGCGCTCGGCCTATTTCCTGTCGGCCTGGGCGGCGCGGGCGATGAAGGCGGCACAAAAGCCCGGATCGATCATCCATATCTCCAGCCAGATGGGCCATGTGGGCGGCATCGACCGGGCCGTCTATTGCGCCAGCAAACACGGGCTGGAGGGGATGGTCAAAGCCATGGCGATCGAATGGGGCAAATCGAACGTGCGCATCAACACCGTCTGCCCGACCTTCATCCGCACACCACTGACGCAGGCCACCTTTGACGACCCCGAGCGCGCCGCCTGGATCATGGACAAGATCAAGCTGCCCCGCGTCGGCGAGGTGGACGACATCATGGGCGCGGTGCTCTATCTGGCCTCGGGCGCGTCGGCCATGGTCACCGGCACCTCGATGCTGATCGACGGCGGCTGGACGGCAGACTGATGAGCGAGAAAGTCACCATCCTCCAGGTTGCCGAGCGCGCAGGCGTCAGCCAATCCGCCGTGAGCCGGTTTTTCACCCCCGGTGCCTCGGTCAGCAAGAAAACCGCCGACAAAGTGCGCATGGCCGCCGAAGACCTCGGCTATCGCCCCAATGTGCTGGCGCGCGCCATGGCCTCGGGGCGGTCGCGCATCATTGGTCTGGTGGTCGCCTATCTGGAAAACTACTTCTACCCCGAAGCGCTGGAGAAACTCTCCACCGCCTTGCAGGCCAAGGGCTATCACGTGCTGGTCTTCATGGCCTCGCAGACGGCGGGCAACATCGATCAGGTGATGGAGGAAATCCTCGACCATCAGGTCGACGGTATCATCCTCGCCTCGGTTGCCATGTCCTCGGATATTTCCGCGCGTTGTCAGCAACTTGGCGTGCCGGTGGTGCTGTTCAACCGCGCCCAGGATATCGACGGCATCGCTGCCGTGACCTCGGACAATCGTGCCGGTGGGCGGCGGGTGGCCGAGTTCCTGATGGCAGGCGGGCACCAGCGGATCGCCTATATCGCCGGTTGGGAAGGCGCCTCCACCCAGCGTGACCGCGAGGCCGCCTTTCGCGAGGCCCTTTCCGGGGCCGGGCGGGACCTCTTTGCCCGCGCCGTGGGCAATTTCAGCGTCGAGCAGGCCGAACAGGCCGCCCGCGACATGTTCTCCGTCCCCGCTGGCGACCGCCCCGATGCGGTCTTTGTCGCCAATGACCACATGGCCTTTGCGGTGATGGATGTGCTGCGGTTCGAGCTGGGCCTGCGCATCCCCGAGGATGTCTCCGTGGTGGGCTATGATGACGTCCCGCCGGCCGCGTGGCGCGCCTATAACCTGACCACGATCCGGCAGCGCGCCAATCTGATGGTGGCCGAGACCGTGCGCGCCATGTTTGAGCAAATCGACACCCCCGACACTGCCAGCCCCTGCCATGTGCAGATCGAAGCGCCGCTGATCCTGCGTGGATCGGCGCGTATACCGGACGACTGGCCCACAGAAGGATAACCCCCATGCAAGGCTTTGATGCGAAATTTCGCGACTTCCCCGACTATATCATCGGCATCACCAAGGAGATCTGGGAAGATCGCGGCATCGCCACATTGCACCGCTATTACAGCGAGGACATCGTCGTGCGCTCGCCTGCCTCTGTGGTGGTCGGCAATCAGAATGTGATCGGCGCCACCATGGCCACGCTGGCGGAATTCCCGGACCGGGAGCTCTTGGGCGAGGATGTGATCTGGTCCGGCACGCCGGAGACGGGCATGCTGTCCTCACACCGGATCATTTCCACCGCGACCCATGCGGGCGACGGGGTCTATGGCAAAGCGACCGGCAAGAAGCTGCAATACCGGATCCTCGCCGATTGTCATGCCATCAACAATCAGATCAACGATGAATGGCTGATCCGCGATCAGGGCGCCATCGTGCGCCAGATGGGTTGGGCACCTCGGGACTACGCCGCTCAGTTGATCGAAAATGAAGGCGGTGCGGCCAATTGCGTTAAACCCCTGAGCCCGGCCACGGACCGCCCCGGTCCCTACGCGGGCCAGGGCAACGACAATGAATGGGGTAGCCGCCATGCCGAGATCCTCACCCGGATCATGAATGCCGATATGGCCGCGATCGAGGAAACCTATGACCGCGCCGCCCATGTCGAATATCCCGGCGGTGTCACCGGGCATTCCTTTGGCGCGGTGGATCGCTTCTGGATGGGGCTGCGCGCGGCCTTCCCGAACGCAACCTTCACCATCCATCACCAGATCGGCCGCGATGATCCGCATATGCCGCCGCGCTCCGCCCTGCGCTGGAGCCTGCACGGCAAACACGAAGGCTGGGGCGCCTTTGGTGTGCCGACAGGGGCCGAGGTCTATATCCTTGGCATTTCCCACGCCGAATTCGGCGCGCTGGTGGGCGGCGACGTGAAGCTGCGCCGCGAATACACGCTGTTTGATGAAACCTCGGTCTGGAAACAGATCCTGATGCAAACCGGGGCGGAGTGATCATGCCCGCCTTTGACATGAAACTGGATGCCCGCGAGGTCACAGGGCGGATGCATGCGCACCGCGCCTCACTGCGGGCGCGTCGGCTGAACCTGCGCCCCCCCGGCGCGGGTCTCTCAAGCTGACGTATTTCTGTTTTATATCAAAGGATAAACTCCATGAGCACTCTGAATGACCGCATCGTCCGTTACGGCGAACTGCGTCCCTGCAAGACCGCCTTTATCGACGCCCACACACCGGGGTCGGACCAGAAGGAAAACTTCACCATCATCGGCGGCGGCGTCTCGGAGTCCCCCGATCAGCACGTCCACATCCGCGACACCCCCGGGTTCAACATCGGCGCGGCAGGCCAGCCGCCCAAATGCCGCAACTCGCTCCATAGCCACACCACGGCGGAGGTGTTCTTTGTCCTCAAGGGCCGCTGGCGGTTCTTCTGGGGCCGCAATGGCGACGCGGGCGAGTTCATTGCCGAAGAAGGCGATATCTTCAACATTCCCACCGGGATCTTTCGCGGCTTTGAAAACGTCGGCACCGATTACGGGATGATCATGGCGATCCTCGGCGGTGACGATGCCGGGGGCGGTGTCACATGGGCGCCGCAGGTGATCGAAGAAGCCCGCGCCCATGGGCTCGTGCTGGGCAACAACGGCGTGCTCTACGACACCAAGCAGGGCCAGGAGCTGCCGCACAACGTCCAGCCCATGCCCACCCTGACCGAAGAGCAGATGAAAGACTTCCCCGAAACCCCGGTCGAGTCCGTGGTGCCGCGCTATGTGGCGCGTTACTGGGACCTGATGGCGCTTTCGGGCAAACAGCCCGCCAAGGTGATCGGCACCGATGCGCTCCTGAAGGACAAGCCCGGTTTCGAGGTCGACTTCCTGTCCCGCACCTCGTTGGACGACAGCACGATCACACCGGAAAAACACGTGGTGCTGATGCCGATGCGCGGCCACTGGGCGCTGCGGGTGGGCGATTTCGACACCGTGCTGAACCCCGGCGATACCTGCCTGTTGAAACCGGGCGAGAGCTACAGCCTTGCGCCCTCGATGACCGGCGAGGCGAGCCTTTACCGCGTGACCGAGACCGACGATCCCGCCGGGGCCACCTGGAGCGGTGCCGCCTAAGCTGCCGCCACACACGCATGGGCAGCGCCCCCCGCGCTGCCCGTCTTTCAAACGGAGGCCGCTATGACTCCCCTCGTCTTTCTTCCCGGCATGATGTGCGACGCGCGGCTGTTTGCGCCGCAGATCGCTGCCCTCTCTGCCACGCGCACCGTCTCCTGCGCGGCGCTGACCGGTCACGACACCATGGCGGCGCTGGCCGCAGAGGTGCTGCACAACGCGCCGCCGCGCTTTGCCCTTGCGGGGCTGTCGATGGGCGGCATCCTTGCGATGGAAGTGCTGCGCCAGGCCCCCGACCGCGTGGCCGGGCTGGCGCTGCTGGACACCAACCCGCTGGCCGAAGTCCCGGAGGTCAAGGCCAAGCGCGCGCCGCAGATCGAGGCCGCACAGAGCGGTCGTCTGGCAGAGCTCATGACCGACATCATGATCCCCAACTACCTCGCCACGCCCGACCCCGCGCATCCGATCTCCACGCTGTGCCTGGAGATGGCCCTGACACTGGGGCCGGAGGTTTTTGTGCGCCAGTCGCGGGCGCTGCGTGATCGCCCGGACCAATGCGCAACGCTGCGCTCCTTTGCGGGGCCGGCGCTGATCCTCTGCGGCGCACAGGACCGGCTCTGCCCGGTTGCGCGACACGAGTTGATGCAGGAGCTGATGCCGCACAGCCGCCTCGACGTGCTGCCCGACTGCGGTCACCTGCCCACCCTTGAGGCCCCCGAACAGACAACGGCGGCACTGGCCCGCTGGCTGGAGGACATATGACACCCGACTTGCTCACCCTGCTGAGACAGGTGGACACGCCCACGGTCTGCAACGCCATCGAGGTCGCAGAGGGCAAACGCGGCTTTGACGCCTTTACCCGTGGCACCCTGCTGGCCTCCGCCCCGGAGGCCCCGGCCATGGTCGGCTATGCCCGCACCGCCAAGATCGCTGCCGTCGCGCCGCCATCCGAGCCGCCAGAGGTCATCAAGGCCCGTCGCATGGCCTATTACAAATACATGGCCGAGGCCCCTGCCCCCGCCGTCACCGTGATCGAGGATCTGGATTACCCCAACGCCATCGGCGCCTATTGGGGCGAGATCAACACCACCGTGCACAAGGGCTTTGGCATTTCCGGCGCGCTCACCAATGGTGTCATGCGCGACGTTGGCGATCTGCCCGAGGGCTTTCCGGTGGTTGCAGGCTCGATCGGCCCAAGCCACGGGTTTGTGCATGTGCGCGAGATCGACACGCCCGTCGAGATCTTCGGCCTGACTGTCGCCCCCGGTGATCTGATCCACGCCGACCGCCATGGCGCCCTGGTGATCCCGCCTGCGGTGATCCCGATGCTGGCGGAGGCCATCTCCAAACTGCTGGAGACCGAGAAGCTGGTGCTGGAGCCGGCAAAGGCCCCCGGGTTCGATTTTGAGACATTCGCAGAGGCCTGGGACAGGTTTGAGCGGTCGCGCACCTGACGCCCCCAACCGGAGCCAGATCGCAGCACAGCCGCAAAGCGAAACGCGCAGCGGCCGCTCCCCCAGAGGCCCGGACCTCGGCCGATAGGTTGCGAAAATCACACTGCATATGGCCTGCTCAGCCGATATGCTGCTCTTGGCATATCAATCGCCGGGGCAGTAAGCTAGGCCTGCCCGGGACAGGGAAATCCGCTCAGATTTCACTGCACAATATAACCCGGGCGCGTGTCAGTTTTGGACCTTTGCTGATGAAGATTAACACCATTACGAATTGGGCCTATGGACTGACGGTGGTGCTGACCGCTCTGTCCGGGGCCGCGTTCATCGCTTCGATCAACAGTTCCGCCAAAGAACGCGATGCGGTTCAAACACATCTGATCCTGAATGAGCTGGGTGAGGAACTGGCGATCGGGGCGGAACTCCGCACCGATGAGGCGCGCCTCTACGTGATGCGCGGCGACCCGAGCCACCTGGATGCCTTCACGCGTGCCGATCAGGCCGAAGCGGAGCTGGAAGCCTCCGCGCAGGAGGCCGGCGCTCTCGGGGCCACCAGCGAAGAGGTGGCGTTCCTGCAACGGATTCTTGCGGATCTGGATACGTTGGAGGCGTTGGAACAGGAGGCGGTTTCGACCTACCAGTCGGGCGATACCACTCGCGCGCGGGATCTCCTGTTTGGCGCGCAGCATTACCAGTTCCACCTCAAGCTGATTGATGATGTCACACAGTTCCGTCGCATGGTTCAGAACCGGACGGATCGCGACCTGCAGGCCGCGCATCAGCGCAGCGACTGGTTCGAGTTCATTGCGCAGATCATGCTGGGACTGACGGCGACCGTGTTCCTTGGCGTGCTGTATTTCGTTCTGCGCCGCCGTGTGGCCGTCCCCTTGGCGCGCATGGCCGGGATCGTGAAACGCCTCGCCAGTCAGGACTACGAGGTCGAGGTGCCGCTGGATGGCCGGCGTGACGAAATCGGTGAGTTGAACAGGGCCGTGCATGTGTTCCGCAAGAACGGGCTGGAGCGCGAACAGCTCGATGCGGAGCGCCGCCGTGACATCAAGATCAAGGATCTGATCCTGAAACTGATGCACCGGGTGCAGGCCTGCCAATCCCTTGATGAACTGGGCGCTGTGATCGCGCGCTACGCACCACAGATCTTTCCCGATCTTGCGGGCGTCCTGTATGTCCGCGGCGACAGCCAGCGCATGTTGCACTGTGCGTCTTGCTGGCAGACCGATCCGCCCGAGCCCGAGGATATCGATTGCGAAGAATGCTGGGCCCTGCGGCGGGGCCGTGCCCACCGCAGCAATTCAGGCGCCAAGGAGGATGTTGTGTGCAGCCACCTCGCCGATCCTTCCAGCTCCGCCCTGTGCATCCCGCTTGCCGCGCAGGGAGAAACGATCGGGCTGATGAGTTTCTCCGGCGTCCACGCGGAAACCGAGGTCACGCGGGAGGATCGCGTGTACCTGGAACTCATTGCGGAAAATGTCGCGCTTGCGGCCGTGAACCTCAACCTGCGGAACCGCCTCTCGCAGATGGTGGATCACGATCCCCTCACCGGGCTGTTGAACCGACGCTCTCTGGATGTGGCCTTTGGCACCTATGCCTGTACCCCGCCGCCCTTTCCAACCGCGTGTCTGATCATCGATATCGATCATTTCAAGCGTATAAATGACGGCTTCGGCCATGAGGCGGGGGATGAGGTCATCAAGTCCTTTGCCGGTCTGCTTGCCGCAGCCGTGGGCGACCGGGGGACCTGCTATCGGTTTGGCGGCGAGGAGTTCGTGGTCCTGTTGCCCGGCCAAGACGGCAGGGCCGCATTTGATTTGGCCGAGAACATTCGCAGCCGCACGGCGGAAATGGCGCTCTCCTACCGCGGGCAATCGCTGGGCCGGATCACGATTTCGGCAGGGCTTGCGGTCGCGCCCTCCGGCGGGTCGATGGAAACACTGCTCAGCCGGGCCGATTCCGCGCTGTTGCAGGCCAAATCAGCGGGGCGCGACCGCACGGTTCACGAAACGCTGGAGCTTGCCCTCAGCTGAGCGGCCCGACGCTCGAATGTTTGCCGGTGACTGACACCAACTGATCGCGCGGCACTCTCCACGTCTGCAATGCGGCGCAGACATTCGCTTCCGCCTTGGTTGATGGCTTCCGATATCGCCGGGCCTGCCGATTTGAGCGCGGAGCTTGGGACCAACACAGCGATGCAGCCTCCAAACCGCGCGCTGCGGGCCGGGACATCGACCCCAAAGAAAGAGCCGCAATGACAGGACAGCATTGCGGCTCTGGGGGTATTTCTATGACCAGCAGAGCGGCCCGGTCGTCCCGTCCGCCCTGCGCAGTATCACTCACTGATGGAGTTGTGGTTCAGATTTCAAGGTCTTCTTGTGATGCCGCGGGGGCCAGTCCGAAGTGACGAACGCTCGTGGCCCGAGGCTCCGTCGGAGATTTGTTCAGGATGTCTTCAGAATAGTTGCGCGGCTCAGATGCTGCCCATTTTGAGTATCTTTTGTAGTCCTCAGCGGTCTCCGGGTGCAGCGAGAGACCATACTCCTGTGGTGTCACCTCGACCTGATACCCAGCAAGCAGCTCTTCCTGTGTCTCGTCTTCCGATTTCAAAGACGCGCTTTCTACAGCCGGGGATCTCTGCACCCCTTCGCCCGATCTCTGCTTGTAGAGTTGCACGGCCTCGCTGGAGGCTGAGGGGTTTTTGAAACGCCAAACCCCCGCCTCTTTGCCTTCCATGATCAGCGCAAATACGCCGAGTTCGATGGCCTCTCTGAGTGCAAATTGCGGCGGCGAATTGCGTGTATATCCAGCATCGATTTCCAAGAGGGAGTCTGTGGAGACATACCGGAAAACAGAAGCCTGCACGAGAGTGGAGTAAATCTGTTTCGTGCTGGTGACACTTAAGATAACGCGCCCGGAATTGACGGCGACCAGCCGCAAATTAACCGTAACATAGTCCTCTTGGTATTGTGTATTCCCGCCAATCCCAAGATAGCGCGCACCGATACCGCCGGTCCGCAGATTGGATTCATACGAGACGACCCCGCCTTCAATCAACACACCCGCAAACGTCATCGCCGGCAGAGGTTCAGCCGCCTCTCCCTGGAATTGCTGCCGCGTTGCCTGGATAAGCTGCCTTTCGCGCAGCACGTTCGAAAGTCCGCGACGTTCAACGACATTGAACCATTTCCCGTTCCCGGCCGCAGAAAGGACATCGACCAGAATTGCATCAGCCCCTTGGGTGACCGCGCGCGAATATTCTGCAAAATTGGGATTGGGCTTGTTCTGTCCAGTCAGATCCGGGAACTCATAAACGGCCACCGTAACCTCGCGCGAGGGCGCGGGCAGATTGCGGACAGCAGCGCTTGTCATGGTATCGGGCAGGATCTGCGCCGGTGTTTCATGCTCACCCGGCTCAAACGGGCTTGGGAGATTTTGAGCACATGCGGACAGGGAACAGCTCGCCACAATTGCCAAAATGGTTTTGCTGATAGTAGATGTTCTCATTAGTTCGCGTCGGCCCTCTCGGAGATATGCAATATATCGTTGATTAGTTTTGAACCGGGATCGGGAGGTCCAGGGTATTGGTGGAAACACCATCGTTGATGGTGACAGTGACGCGATCCCCGGAGGTGACCCAACTCACTATGGCTCCGTCCAGATCCATTGTACCGGTGGGGTTCTCGCGTTGAACAACGGCGTCCAAAAGCTCGCCCGCAGCAATCGTAATCATGCCATTTCGAATTGCGTCGGCAAATTCATCCGCAAGAGTTGGTTCCTCGAACAAATCTCCAAAGGCATTACTGTCCAGATGCTGGTTCTGTATTTCAGCAAGCTGCAGCAAATGCCCACTGTTGAGCGGGTTGCCACCGAAAGAGGGGTTGATTGGCCGGTAAACCAACTCGCTTCCGGATGCCGCTGACACCGAGAATAGACAAGCTGCTGTCATGACTACGAAGTGCTTAATCATTTCTTACTCCAAAGGCTGGCTGAGATGCATATCAGCGCTCAAGAACGCGTCGCCCAAGGGGGGTATCAACAACGATCAACCGTTGCGCAGTTGTACCAGACAAATCGATCGAGTCACCGCTCCGTCCGTCACCTCTGCCTCTTTGAATGTGAAGAATTGTTTTCTGTGCCCCATCAGCAACATTTATCTCTGAATTCAGGCGTAAACCGCTTTGATCTACAAGAATATTATTCCGCGACCCATTTATGTCGATTTTGGACTCGTTTAGCGCCCCCTGCTGCCGTTGCAGGGTAAAATTCCGTGTCCCGATTACCGCGACCTCTGCCGTGTTGCGCAAACCCAATTGCTCAACAATGGACAGGCTCTTTGTAACGCCAATCGTGCTTTGTGACTGCAGGTTCAGGGATTGAGGTGCAGGCTGAACAACCTCAGCAGCATTCCCCAAAACCGGAGACGTGGTATGCGCAGGCTTCATCCGAAGGGTTTCGGCAACCTGCTCGACATGGATTTCTGAATTGTCAGAGAATGCCGGTGCGGTCATTGACACGCTGACGGCCAACGACAACACGGCGGCTCTGATCGTCACCCAAGTATAGCGCATTCTCTCGTCCTAGTTTTGACTAACGGTTTCTTTTGCCGTGCAGGTGGCACCAGTGAGTTGCTCAGTGACACTCAGCTCGAAGTCGACCCAACCGTTCGCCTCAAGATTAAACCGGACTTGAGACAAGACCGTGACCTCCTGAGCAGGCAATTCCTCTTCGCCCTTCTGTTCTGAAGCCCCCAGCCCTGACGCACTGATTTTGCTCGCCTTGAACTTGTACTTGGCTTTGGATCGGAGCAGGGCTTGTGCGATTGCAAAGGCGCGCACATCGTCTCCGTCCCGCTCAATAACAATCTTGCAGGCCATCTGGTTCAATCCCTGCGCCCACGTCGGAGGGCAAAGCAAGATCAACGCCAAAGGGAAGAGTTTCAGAACGCGCAGCATCTGAGAGTATAAAAAGCTAAAATCACGGGTCTAAGGCTCAACGACTGGAAAGCTGTGGTGCCTCCCCCTCTGGTCAGAGGGGGAGGACAAGATGCTTAACGCATCTGTTTGGTATAGGCGCTGTTGCCGCTGCCGCTCTGGATCACCTGAGCCATCTGGCTGGTGTCCTGCTGCCAGACGTTTGCGGAGTTATCGTTGCCACCCTGAATGATGTCGATTTTGCACGACTGACACGCACCAGGCTGAGTGCCCGACGCAAAACCGCCCTGCCAGACGTCATAATCATTGTCGTTGCCGGACTGGAGCACCTCAAGCAGGTTGTTCGCGCCGACCTGGGTCGCGTTGCCGAAGTTGCGGTTGCCGCTCTGGACAACGTCCGACGTGTTCTGATCGCCGTGCTGATGAACTTCCACAATACGGTTGTCATTGCCGCTCTGGCGGATGCTCATATCGTTGTTCGAACCGCCTTTTTGCCGAAGCAATTCAGCAGTGTTACGGTTGCCGGGCTGGGTCACAACCATTTTCTGCGAGTAGCCAATCTGGAGCGCGGCGGGCCATGTCGGCGCCGGGTTCTCTTGAAGCGAACGCGAGCCAATCGCGTTGCCGTCGCCACCCTGGGTCAGGGTCATTTCATTCTGATTACCGATTTGAGTAACCGGGTTCAGGGCATCACCGACAACGTTGCCATTGCCCATCTGGTTGATCCAAATATCGTTGTTATCTGCAACAGCAGCGGTTGCCAGAACGGCACACACACTGGAGATAAAGGCGATTTTCTTCATTTGGAGAGTCTCCATTTTCAAAAACAGCTTAGGCTCGAAACCTAAACATTCCAATACGATTGGGTCCGGCGCCTTTCAGAACCGGACCCAAGGTCAACTCAATCAGTTGGCGCTCTGCATGGTGTATGCCGCGTTGCCATGGCCACTTTGCGTAATGGTGGCCATTTGATTGGTGTCCTGCTGCCAGACGCTCGCGTAATTGTCGTTCCCCGATTGCGTCAGCGTGACGTCGCAGGAGAAGCAGCTGCCAGGACGTCCATTACCGCCGAAATCACCGGAGAGAATCTTGAAATCGTTGCGGTGGCCGCTCTGCAGAACGGTCATCTCGTTGTTGTCACCAACCTGACGTGCCAAACCGTTGTTCTCGTTGCCGCTTTGAACAACGCTTGCGTCGTTCTTGTCACCGTTCTGGCGCAGTAGTTTCAGCAAGTTGTCGTTGCCGCTTTGGCGGACAAACATTTTATTGCGATCTCCACCATCTTGCTCGAGGCGGCGCGCAAGGTTGCGGTTGCCCGGCTGAGTGACTTCCATCTTCTGACGGTCACCTTGCTGCAGAGCGCCCTGCAGCGCGTTTGGTGCATTTGCATCAAGGCCGATGCCGTTGCTGTGCCCGCGCTGGGTGAACTTCATCCAGTTGTCAGTCCCATCCTGCGTTGCAGGTGTGTCGGCAGAGCCCACAGCGTTCGAGTTGCCAAGCTGATCGATGAAGATTTCATTGTTGTCAGCGAGTGCACCGGTCGCAAGCATCGCAGTGACCGCGGCAGCGAAAATTCTCATATTAAGCTCCTGTTTTTACTATTAAAAAAAGGCCAACGCCTTACGCTCCCCCAGTAGATCGAAACCGATCTGCGTGAACGTCTGGAGCATTTGGTCATGGGTCATATTCAAAATCAACAATTTTAGATACTTTGGTATAGCTTTGAATCTTTAGCGTAATGATGGTCAAACACCCCCTCCGGTTTCCAAAAACGAGCACTCTACCCATGAGTGATTTCGGGCACTGATTAACCAATCATTAACCATATGATTTCTTGAATATTATTTTAAATTTTACTTTTTTGGGTAGGTGTCATGGCACCTCACCCCTCAACTCAAAGCTGTCCCCCTTTGGCGCTGAATGTAGGCACGCTGCAGTCACAGAGCGACATCAACAATTGACCGTCAGGAGGGGTATTGATCCCAAAATTGCTACAATTTGTGCGATTCCAACCCGAATCGCCTACCTCTTCGGCGATTGTCACGTTGGCGCCGGAGGTCAAGGGTAGCTGCCCTCAAGCGTCCTGCACCCGACCAGGCAGATTGCGCAAACTGGCCATTGACCGAACCCGAGCGCGAGTTTCGGGAGGCATTAGGCGGGGCTTATTCTGGGCTGTATCTTGGCAGTTGGAAGGGGGCGCAAAAGTCAAGAACCGCCTCGGATGAGACGGTTGCGGAATGTGCAGAATTTCTGGTTGCAGGACAGGCAACCATCGTAACCTCCCGCCCCTTCCAGCGATCAGTTGAAAAGAAAGGTGGCACTAAGGTGGCAGGGGCAGGCCCCCGATACCTTTTGCAACAGCTCCTGCGAATGACACCTCACAGGTAACAGCTCGAAACTCGAATGGACCGCGGAAATACACCTTGATGAAAGCACTAGGTTAAACGTGCCGCGTTCCTTACTCCGCGGAAACAACATTCGCTCTCTCCCGAAGGGGACTGATCAGGCAGAACACCGCCGACTATGGTGGTTTGGCCGCTTGCCCGATCTCCGTATGGTTGTTAGGTGACTGCTGTTTTTGGAGTTTCGAATGGCGCATTTTCAGTCATGGATCGCAGATCTCCTGTTGGTGGGAGGAGATGACGCTCAAGAGGTCTCTTGTCGGGCTGCGATTTGGGCGAACAGTCATGACACCGCTATTCGTCGCTTGGCAGAGCATCTGGAGAAACAGGGTTACCGCATCCTATGGGTTGATGAATGCCAGCCTGCAGACCACTGTACCACCGAGTACGCGCGCCCGACCCTAAGCGTTTCAGCCGCAACACCTGTGGTGCTTTCTCCGGAGTTCGAGGAGCGAGGCACCTCATGGCCTGCTGAGTTCCTGACCATCAAAACGGCCTCGGCCACGCCTCCGCTGGATGCACAACTTGGAAAGTGGCCGCGCAAGTCGGTTCCCGACGCCTTAACAGAAGACCTGTTTGGCCAACCTGTTCCATCACAGCTTGAACACACGCACTATGGGCAGGCCGGAGACGTCCCGGCGTTAAAAACCTACGCGATTGTTGATGCGGCAAAGGCCATGGGGCTTGCTGATCTGATCGAGACGTCACAACTGCCAAATCGTTCCTTGTTCAAAGGAGACGCGGCAAAAGAATATCGCGACGCGGCGCCTTACCTGGTCGAGTTAGACATCGCCAGTGATTTCACCAGGCTGTTGTTCACGCATTTGCCTGAACAAGCCGACGATCAGAGCAGCCTGCACCTGTGGCATCGACACGTCGGGCTGTTTGTACGCTCGCGCGCGACCTTCGACACGGTATGGAGCCACTGCCGCAAGTTCACCAAACTCCAGAATTCCTCTGGTAAATGGTATTACTTCCGATTTTGGGAACCGGGAAACGCCACAGTTCTGGAGCACCACAAGACGGACGGCGCCTCACCTTTTGTTGCAGTGTGGCATGACCCTATCGTCCACAGTGTCATCATTCTACGCGAGGATGAAAACGTCTTCATACGTCCGGTTCTAGACCGTGACAGAAAGAAGGGACCTGTTCGTTTGCGCTCCGGTGATCTTGAGGTGGCCGGAGGCATGAGGCGGGCTGACTTCATCAAAAAAGTGACCCGTGCGCTGGAAAAAGACCATCCCTCTCTACTCGGCTTCACCGACAAAAACCGCATTGCGGATTTGTATCAACAGGGCCGCAGCCAAAATTACAGCGTCGAACTGGCGTCCTACAACTTCATTCGTGCGAACTTGCTCGCGCAGTCTAAAGGCGTGTCTTTTTCAGACCTTGAGCGCCAGGTCGACCCGCATCTGGAGCTGTCCCCCTTAGTACGATCCAAGCAGATTTGGAACCATTTGAAAGACAATTTGAGAAGCCAAACAACATGAGCGAAGATGAATTTTCCGAAGAGAATGACACCGAAGGTGCCGTCGCCGCCTGCGACCCCAGTATTATTCCGATCTTTCCCGTCCGTTTTGCCCTGAAATCCGAAACTCTTCTTGCCATGAAGGGTGCAGGCGCGCCTTTGCCGACACCCCCTGCCAGCATCGATGACCTCTCGCATCATGAACTGGTCCGGATCCGCAAAGGATGGGTGTATGTTTTTCACAACGGCAACATGCAGGTGTTCAAATTCACCACTTACGCTGATGATGAAAACTGCGGGATCTATCGCGAGGATGTCGCACAGAACATCGAACCTCCTTACACATTCACCAAGTACCAATGGAGCGATGGCGCCGCGAGCGGTGAGTGGACGCAAGAAGGCACGCAGTACCCGTTCCTCTTCGTGCCGAAAGACACCCCAGAGGCATGGGTCGCCTACAGTGAAACACTCTGGCCTACGCGTTTCTTCGACGAAGCCGAGAACAATGCCACCTTTCGTGCAAAGGTGATGGTCAAAGTAGACCTCGCCGCGCGTTCAGGGGATTTCTGCGCCCCCATCACAGATCTCGAAGAACGAGTGCCCGCCTTCCGCAAGGGCTCACAGGCATTCCCTCAAAAGGACTACACCCTTGAGAACGCCATTCGCCATACCGGCGTGGAGATCGAGCGTTCTGGTCGGATTCTGAACTGCCAAAGCACCAAGGACACAGGCGTCCTTGTGGCTTTGCATGACCCCGTTGGGGAAACACAGGATTTGCTGGGCTTGATGACGGTGTACTCAACGACACTCAGCAACTTCCTGATAGAACACCAATACCCTCTGGTGATCGGAAAGGCCGTTGAGAATCTCAACGCGGATAATGAAATATCCACCTCCGCAATGCTTGGGCTCTTTGATGGCCCCTTATCAAAAGAATTCGAGGCTGAGTACACACGGCTAGACAATACGGTACAGAGTCTTGAAAACACGTCCGCCGCCCTAGCCCAGTGTTGGGACAACATGGTGGCACGTACCGGTTTTGGTACTCTAAAAGCCCTCGAAGACGCCTGCGAGACAGTATCCAACCGCTACAGTCTGCAAAACCATCCGCTTGATCATACAGAAGTCATCGGATTTTGGCTTTTTCTGGCGGCCCGCGTGATGACCGCTGCTGCCAGTTCCCGGCAGATCGCCGCAATCCTCAATGATCGCTTTGGCCTACAAGGCGCGGTCTCGCTTCAATCCGCTCCTGAGAACAAGTCATGGCTCGAAAAGCTGGTGAATGCGACCAAGGCTGTGGGCATCGCGATTTCCTCCGGAAAGCAAACTCACCGTATTTTCAAACCCGCTCTCAGCGCGTTTTTTACCGTTTACGGCACCCAGGTCGCCGCCGCTTCTGCAATGCAGAGTGGAAGCTCCGCACGGCGATTGACCACGGTCTTTTTTCGCGAGTCCGTGCAGTTTCACACGGCTGATGATCTGCAACAGGCCTTCGTCAACATGCTGACACCTGAAGGTTACGGCGCAGCGGAAATGCCTTCGGAACTCGAACAATTGGGGGACGCCGTATCGGCCAGGACACTGCTGACGGAGACCACGGGACAGAGTGGCCAAATTGGTGTCGTCGAGTTTCACGCACAGATCGATCTGGAGTTCTCTTCCTCGTTTCACTCTTTTGCCCGCCGGGCGGAAAATTTCGACCTCGGCGTAAATGGCTTCGGTCTTGTCGCCGCCACATTAAGTTTGATGACCAGTCTGAATGCGCGGTCCAGCGCCAACCGCAACCTTTCGGATATCGGCCAAATCGCAGGAGGTGCGGAATCGCAACTGACTGCCGCTTTTGCAGGCGCGTATGAAGCCACTTATGAGGTCACCAAGACAATTGTCGGGCGCGCTAACAGCGCCGCCACGCGCACAGTTCTGGCCGAAGTTTTTGGGAACAATGCAATGCTGCGCGGCGCCGCGGCCTCCAACGCCACGCTTGGTGGTCGCGCGATTGCGAGCAAAGTACTGGGATGGTCGGCGCGGGCAGCAGGGGCTATTGGCGTTGCAATGAGCGCCGCGATGGCAATCGAAGGGGTGCACCGTGGTGATGCCTATATGGCGACCGGCAATGGCCTGATGGCGGTGGGTGCACTTATCCTGCTTTGCCCAATCGGATGGGGACTTGGTCTGGTGGCGGTAGCCGCAATTGCCATCGGCTTCGTCGTCTCTCTGTTTTCCTATTCGGATCGCGAGATGTGGGTGAAACTGGGCTTTTGGGGAACGTCAGACGACTACTGGGATGAAGACCGAGATCAAGATGCGATTCAACGAATTGCAGACGCAAAGGTCTTGTCAAATGACCAATCAGCTGACTACTCGCGCATCAAGAACTTCTTCGAACAAGAAGTCATCTACTACTTGGACGTAACATCCCAACTTGCCTTGGCGGATGATCTGAAGAAAGACGGTAAAATAGAAATTCGCTGTGGTACACTACAAAGCGCTGCAGATATGACTCGCCTGTCTGCCACCGCAGAGTTGCGATATCAGCAGCCTGGACCCGCGATGTGGGTTGAAACCGAAGATATTAGCGGCATCCAACTGAATTTTGTTTCTCCAGGCGTCGCCAGTGCCACAATCCCGAACGGGAATTATGATCCGAAATTTCGATCAGTGCGAATTCACGTGCGTTTGGCCCGCGTTCCACATGGTGGTGTCTTTCAGGAATCTCTGACAGTTCAAAGGAATACACTATGGTGAGCAACCGCTGGGCTGAACCTGAGCGTCCCGCCGACTATAAATCCCTCCCCGCCTATGATCGAGCAGGTTACTGGCACACACTCGCTCGTGCGGTGAAGCTTAAAAGTCCTGATATCGCGGAAATCAAGACCTTCAGAGATCAGATCTTCCGCGTGCATTTTTATGTATTGTCCGTTTTTATGACGGGCGTAATACTATGCGCATATACATACTCGTACGGCTCCCTCTCGAATGCCACGGCAGCTGCCATGGATGATTATGACTACGTTTTTAATTTTGAAGAGCGCGTGAAGGAGCAATACCAAAGAAGGGTCCTTAGAGAGCAAGCGCGCCGAACCGAGAGCGAATTTGTTTCGGATATGAAACGTGGCCATGGTAATCGTTTTCTCAAGCGCGCTCCATTTTATATCTTATTTACTGCCTTGCCACTCTGGATCCTTCTGTTCGGCCTGCTCTGGCCCCGCCCTTGTCCGGTGCGCTTTGATCGCAAGCGCGAGGTGATTTACACATGGCACTCCAGCTGGTTCCGCAAAACGTTCTACGTCGCGGATGTCGCTCCGTCCTTGTCTGGCTTGCACGCCGATATCGCCCCTGCCGCCAACGGACGCCCCACTATGTTCGGAACTTTCACCGGCCCGGTTTCCATTCAGATGTTTCAGGCGGATAACCCTGAAAAAACACGGAAATTTCAGGTCGGCCCCTATCCAACCTGCCACGAGCATCACAACATCGACGTGCTCATGTTCATTCAGGCTTTCATGTCCGGTTATCTATATGATGAGGCTGGAAATCGAGCACCATGGAATAGCGATTGGCTGAACAAACTCCAGCGCGGCCCGGTGTTTTTCTTCGATTGGCTCAGGTGGCTGGGCGGCAAGACTCTAGCCCCGACCCGCTACTTTGACGAGGCCCAGACTGAGGCTGCGCTGATGGCATATCTGACCGCGCCCGGAACCCGCAGCAGAGAAGGGTGATCGAGCCTCCCCCATGGCGGCGCATTTGAAAAATCCCTGACGGTGCCAAGGAAAACACTATGGCAAGCAATCGCTGGTCCGAACCCGAACGCCCTCGCGATTACAAATCCCTCCCCACGTATGATCGGGCAGATTACTGGCATACGCTCGCGCGAGCGATTACGCTCAAAAGTCCCGATATTGCGGAGATCAAGACTTTCAGGGACCAGATCTTTCGGGTGCATTTCTATGTCTTGTCGGTTTTTCTGTTGGGCGTAATGCTATTTGCCCTGATCTTTTCATTTGGGTCGCTGTCTGCAGCCAAGGCTCAGATTATGGATGACTACGAGTATGTCTTTAATTTTGAGGAAAAAATTAGAGGTGAATATCAAGATTTTTGGAAAAATGGGTTGGGTGATACTGTCACTGAGGATGAGTTTTTGTCAGAGATGGAGGCTGGCCATAGCAATCGATTCCTGAGAACAAGCCCTCTCTATATTATCCTCGGCTCGCCCCTCTGGGTCCTTCTGTTCGGCCTGCTCTGGCCCCGCCCTTGCCCGGTGCGCTTTGATCGCAAGCGCGAGGTAATTTACACATGGCACACCAGTTGGTTCCGCAAAACGTTCTACGTCGCCGATGTCTCCCCCTCCCTATATGGTTTGCACGCAGATATCGCCCCTGCTGCCAAAGGACGCCCGATTATGTTCGGAACTTTCACCGGTCCGGTTTCCATTCAGATGTTTCAGGCGGATAATCCTGAAAATAAACGGGAATTTCAGGTGGGTCCCTATCCAACCTGCCACGAACATCACAACATCGATGTGCTTATGTTCATTCAGGCTTTCATGTCCGGTTATCTATATGATGAGTCTGGAAATCGAGCACCATGGAATGGCGATTGGCTGAACAAACTCCAGCGCGGCCCAGTGTTTTTCTTCGATTGGCTCAGGTGGTTCGGCGGCAAGACGCTGGCCCCGACCAGATATTTTGACGAGGCGAAAACAGAAGCTGCTCTGATGGCTTACCTTACCGACCCCAAGACTCGAAACCGAGGGCTAAGCTAGTCTTCGGGTCAGGACGGCGTTGTCGCGCTAATGGGAAAGAGGGATTCACTAAGCGGGTCCTGATGGTGAGATCAGGCACATGCCGAAGCCTGAATCCCCCCGAGACCGCACAACAAACAGGTCAACCCACAACGCGTCGCTCAGGCAACGCGGTTCGCTCTCGGTCTGGTTCGTCTCTGACATGGTTTGGCATGCAGAGACATCCGACAAGCCGGGACGGCCCGAGATGTTTTTGGAATGAGGAGGGTCAGGCAACGATCTGGGAGATCGTTTGCCTGACGAACGCGATCCAAACCTGCCTGACGCTCAAGGTGCTCTTCGCTCTTCTACGGTCGGGCTTGTCGAGAGTTTGATCTAGATTGCCGGACGCGATTGGCCGTTGCCAGACTTTTCGACCTTGCATCGACGGCGGGCGCCGATTGCCGTGCAGATCCCGGATCCCGCCCCTGGCCTGCCGCCCTGCGTTGTGGAGAGCGGAGGAGTTCATCTTCCGGCAGGAGAGAGCTCCCGCCTTGGAAAGCACAACCGAAGAATAGCATCTCGGTAACGGAGTATATTTCAGGGTCACAGCATTGCGGCCAGCGATGCTGTTGCCTTCAATCGGTCGACCCCGCGCAGGCAATTGCTGAAACTCTTCGAAGCACGTCCCGATTGCTTGATCGGTAGTGAGGCATGTGGATCAACGCATCATTGCGCGTGTGAACCGATTGCGATCCAGAGTTTTTGTGCGCCAGATGCCCAGTTCTATGTCTGGCCATATGTGAAACGTGGAACGATGAATGCTGTCGATACGGGGGCGATTGGGCTCATATCTGTTTCGCGGCGTGCCGAACCCAATCGGCGAAGGCCTTAACGCCGTGCTTGTTGCGCGACAGCGGATTGAGCACAAGGCAATAGGCAAATCCGCGCAGATCAGGACCTGAGATTTGCCGGTAGAGCCCTGATTGCAGTCCGCTTTCTACTAGCGCGCTGCTGGACAAAAGCAGCCCCAGCCCCTGATCCAGCGCGTTAAAGGCGGCGCTTTCATCGCTGAAACGGATAATGCGGTCCGACGGGAACGGCTCCCCGGCTTCCTTGAACCATTCTTCCCAGGTCGGGCCGCCCATATCCGGGTTGCGCCAGCGGAAGCCCAGCAGCCGGCTGTCCTGCACGCCGGTTTCCGGACGATCAGCAAGACTGACGGGAATGAAGCGATCCGAGAACAGAACCTCGACGTCCTCGTTCACCGAGGCCTCGGGGCCATATCGGATCGCCAGGTCCAGCCGGTCAACCCGCAAGTCCAAAACGTCGTCGTCGGTTTCGACCTCCACCCGGATCTCGCCGTGCTTGTCGAAAAAATCTGGCAGGCGCGGAACCAACCAACGTTCCGCAAAGGCATATGTGGTCGTGACCCGGACCAGCGATTGCTCGACGTCCTTGTCGAGCATGGCGAAGGCTTCGCCCAAGATATCAAACGCCGACTGCAGCTTGGGGAACAATTCTTGCCCGGCGGGAGTGAGGGCGATCTGACGGGGGCGGCGCTCTACCACTTGGTAGCCAAGATAGGCTTCCAAATGTCTGATCTGGTGGCTGATGGCAGTGGCGGTGACGCTCAACTCTTCCGCGGCTTCGGCAAAACTGAGCCTCCGGGCGACCGCTTCGAAGGCTCGAATTGCGTTTAACGGCGGTAGTTTACGCATGACGTCGCCCACTTGCGCAAAGAAAACTCAGCTTGGCCTGACGAATGGTCATTTGTTTTTGGGCCTCCTCTTTCTGAAGCTTGTGGAATGAAAAGGGAGGGAAAAATGACACATAATATTATCACCACCCGGCGGCGGTTGATCAAGGGGGCGCTTGCGGGCGCGGCGGTCATCACCGCCCCGGCCGTCCTGCGCGCACAGGGTCGCCGTGACCTGTCGATGCTCACCTGGGCAGGCCATGCCGACCCCGATGTGATCGGCGCATTCGAGGAGACGCACAATGTTCGCATCCGTGCCAAGGAGTATGTCGGCGGCGATCAAATGCTTGCGCAAATGGCGCAGTCTCCGGCCGGAACCTACGATGTTATCCTGTCGGATGCGGAATACGTCGTGCAATTGCAGCAAGCGGGCTTCATTGAACCGCTGACGCCTGAGGACTACCCGTTCGACGACTTCTTCCCGGAGTTTCAGAATTTCCGCGGCCACTGGTTCGACGGTCAGCCCTATGCGGTCTTCTTGCGGTTCGGTTTCCTCGGGCTGTCCCATAACCGCGCCGCGATCAGCGAGGCGGACGCCCGCAGCTATCGCAGCATGTGGGGACCGCAGCACGAGGGACGCATCGGCCATTTCGACTGGCATCTGCCCAACCTGGGCGCGTTGAGCCTCCTCAATGGCAACGCGTCGCCGTTTGACCTTGATGAGGCGCATTGGGCGGAACTGACCGAGACGATGATGTCGCTCCGGCCGCAGGTGCGCGGGTTCTATGATTATGGCGGGATGCTGTCGGCGCTGCGCTCGGGCGAGGTAGCCGCGATCCCCGGCATCGGCGACTGGATCACCGGCGTGCTGGCCCGCGATGGTGCGGATGTCACCACGACCATCCCCGAAGAAGGCGGCCTGCAATGGACAGAGTCGCTGTCGATCGGCGCGCGGTCAGAAAACCAGGATCTGGCCCGGACATTCATCCAGTACATGCTGTCGCCAGAGGGGCAGGTAAAGACCGCCACGCTCAAGGCCTATCCGGCAATGATCCCGACGCGGGCGGGCTGGGCGCGGCTGAATGATGAACTGCCGGGAGAGGCGCAGCGCCAGAACATGGTACTGAACGGCCCCAATGCGCTCGATGAGATCCGCGCCGGGCGCATCCGGCTGCGGGAGCTTCCGGTACAGCAATCGCTGGAAGCCTGGAACGACGCCTGGACGCGTTACAAGAACGCCTGATGGCCGATCCGGCCCCGGCGCAGTCGTCGGGGCCGCAGCCTTATCGGAGATATCAACATGACTTCCCCTGCTTTTCCGGCCCGCACTTCGGGGCGCCGGCTCCACTTTCTCTTTAATCGTGCCTGGCAGGCGCTTTGGGTCCTGCCTCTGCCTGCCTGGCTGCTGCTGTTCTTTGCGGTGCCGCTTGGCTTGCTGGTGGCGATTTCATTCTGGTCCGTGGTGAACTACCGGCTGACGCCGGATGCCACGCTGTCGGCCTGGCGGTATGTCCTCGGCCTCGACTTCCTCTGGGCCAGTTTCTGGCGCAGCTACGGTCTGTCGATGGCCAGCGCGATCGCGATTTCGCTGCTGGCCTTCCCGGCGTCCTACGCGATGGCCTTTGTCGCGGCCCCGCGCCAGCGGCTGATCCTGCTGGGGCTTGCGATCGCGCCGTTTTTCACAAGCTATCTCGTGCGCATCTATTCCTGGCAGGTCTTCCTGACAGAAGGCGGCGTGATCTCTTCGGTTGTTCAGGCGTTTGGTGGCAAGGGGGAAAGCCTTCTCAACACCTATTTCGCGCTGTTTCTCGGCCATGCAACGCTGGCGCTGCCGGTGGTGCTGATCCTGCAGACCATCGCCCTTGCCAATGTGAACCGGACCGGGATTTCGGCTGCCGCCAACCTTGGCGCCCGTCCCGGAGCCATCCTGTTCCGCATCATCCTGCCCGCGGCCCGGCCCGGGCTGACACTGGGGCTGCTGTTTGCCTTCCTGCTGTCCTATGCGGAGTTCGTCAGCGCCTCCTATCTGGGCGGCGGCACCTTCCAGACCCTGCCAATCCTCGTGACGGACCTTGTCCGGGCCGGTCAACAATGGCCGCGCGCCGCCGTGGTGTCGTTGCTGATGATCGCCAGCCTGCTCGTCACCGCCTTTGTAACCGTCCTCTGGGCCTATCGCGAGAAAGGATAAGACATGCCTCCGCATCTGAAACACGCCTTGCCAAAAGCCTTCTGGGTTGCCGGACTCGCATTGGTTTTCCTGCTGCTTTATGCACCAATTCTGTCGGCGGTCCTGTTTTCCTTCAGCGCTGACCGCTTCCCAAGCCTCAGCATGTCCGGGTTCAGCACCAAGTGGTACGCGCAGGTCCTGACCGACCGCGCCATGCTGGAGGCCCTCGGCAACAGCCTGACGGTTGCGGGGATCACCGCGCTGATCGCCACCGCACTGGGATTTGCCGCCGCCTATGCGGATTATCGGTTTCGGTTTTTTGGCCAGAAAGCCGTGCTGGCGCTGGCCTTGCTGCCGCCGACGGTGCCGCTGGTCATCCTGGGTCTGGCGATGCTGGCCTTTTTCTCCCGCATCGGCATTGCCGGCACGCTTGCCGCCGTGGTGGCCGCGCATGTGGTGATCGCCGCACCCTTTGCGATGGCGGTCTGCCGTCTGCGGCTGGCGCAACTGGACGAGACGCTGGAAACCGCAGCCCAGAACCTCGGTGCGCTGCCGCATTCCGCCCTTGCCCGGATCGTGCTGCCGCATACGCTGCCGGCCATTTTGGCTGCCTTCCTGATCACCTTTGCCGTATCATTCGACGAATATGTGATCTCCTGGTTCACGGGCGGCTTGAATCAGACCATTCCCGTTGCGGTTCTGACCACGCTTCAGGGGCAGGTCGACCCGACCATCCACGTCATCGGCACATTGAGTTTTTCCGTCACGCTGACGCTGGTTCTGATCGCGCTTGCCGTGGTCCTGCGCCAGAGCGGCGGCGCTATGTCCAAGGAGGAGACATCATGACCAACACACATCTGAAACTGGCGGGGCTTGCCAAGTCCTATGGTAGCTTCATCGCCGTCGAAGAGTTTTCGCTGGATATTGCCGAAGGGGAGTTCATCGCAATCATGGGGCCGTCCGGCTGCGGCAAGACCACGAGCCTGCGCATGCTTGCCGGTCTTGAAACCGCAGACCGCGGTGAGATCACCCTTGCAGGCAACCGGATCGACCAACTGCCGGTCTGGGAGCGGGAAACCCCCATGGTCTGGCAAAGCCTGGCCCTGTTTCCGTTTATGACCGTGCGGGAAAACGTCGAGTTCGGACTAAAGATGCGCGGCGTTACCGGGCCAGAACGCCGTCGCCGCGCCGATGACTGGCTGGACCGGTTGGGCATTTCCACCTATGCAGACCGCAATGTCGCGCGGCTGTCAGGTGGTCAGCGCCAACGCGTCGCCCTTGCCCGCAGCCTGGTGCTGGAACCCAAAGTGCTGCTTTTGGACGAGCCGCTTTCGGCGCTCGACGCCCATATGGCCATCAAGATGCAGGGCGAGCTGAAGAAACTCCAGCGCGAGCTCGGCATCACCTTTGTCTATGTCACCCACAGCCATTCAGAGGCCTTTTCGCTCGCCGATCGGGTTGTCATCATGAACGCTGGCAGGGTCGAACAAATTGGCAGCCCGCAGGACATCTTTCTGCGGCCGCGCAGCAAATTTGTTGCACAGTTTGTCGGCGGGATCAGCCTGCTGGAAGGAAAGGTATCGGGCAGCGAGGGCAGCAAACGCTTTCTGGACACACGCGACGGCAAAGTCCGGCTCGCCAACAGCGGCGGGCTGGCCGAAGGCGCAGCCGCAGATCTGGCTGTACGGGCGGACCGGATCTCCGTGACGGTCGAGCCGGGCTGGGGCGAAAACGAAATCGCCTGCACGCTGGTGTCAGAGGAGTTTGCCGGGGCCGTCGTCAATCTGCACCTGGAAACCGCATCAGGCCGCAGCCTTGTGGCGCAGCTTCAGCAGCGGGATCTGGAGCAGTTGGACGCAAGCATCGGCGCGCGGGTCTATGCATCCTGGCACTCCGATGACGGCTTTCTTCTGGAGCGTGCGCAACAATCGGGGCCGGGACCCAGGGTGAGGGCCGCATGAGGTCTGTTGTCGACAAGACCATGGAGGCTCTGCGTCGAGCCGGTCGGGAAGGGGAGGTTTTTCTGTCCCTGTTGCCGGATCGGGCCCGCGCGGAGGCACGTCAAAGCGATGGTCGCACCGAGAGATTGGGCCCCCTCGATGGGAGCACGGTCTCTTGGAAGGATATGATTGCGATCAAGGGCGTCACCTCGCGTGCTGGCTCCGCCCAGTGGCGCCCCGAGGCCCCTGCCGCAGCGGATGCTGAGGTGGTGGCGCGCGCCCGCGAGGCCGGTCTGGTCAGCATTGGTGTCACCAATCAATCGGAACTGGCGTTCTCCGGCATCGGCTACAATCCGCATCACGGCACTCCGCTCCTCGACGGGCGGGTGCCGGGCGGGTCCTCCTCGGGGGCTGCGGCCTCCGTTGCGCGCGGGATCACCCGCCTCGCGGTCGGTACCGATACGGCAGGCTCCTGCCGGGTGCCCGCGGCGTTTCAGGGCGTGGTCGGCTTTCGGCCCACGCGCGGACGGTATCCGATGCGCGGCGTGATGCCACTCGCGCCCAGCTATGACACGGTCGGCAGCTTTGCCCGCTCGGTTGCCGATATCATCGAGTTGGATGCCATTCTGTCCGGCGACACCGCCCGCCCAGACGCGGCCAGAGGCCTTGCGGTGCTCAGCGACGCGCTCAACGCGGGCGATGTTGCCGCGCCGATCTCCCAGCGCTGTAAGGCGGCGGTCACAGCACTCGAACAGGCGGGCGTCCTGATGGAGCACGCCAGACAGTCGCCTCTGGATGCGGCGCTGGTGCTGATCCGCACGGGCGGCTGGCCGGGCGCCATTGAGGCGGTCGAAACCTATGGGCATCTGCTCGAAACCGACAACGCTCCTCATCTCGACCCCTTTGTCGCGGCGCGGCTGCGCGCGTCGGCCGGTCTGGACCCGGACAAGATCGCGCGCGTCAAACAGGGTGCCAGAGTGTTGCGCAAAACCGTCCGGGTCTCCGATACCATCTACCTCCTGCCGACGGTTGCCATCGAAGCCCCGCATCTGGGGCCGCTGCTGGAAGATCCCGAGAGCTTTGCCGCAACAAATACCGCGGCTCTACGTCTGACCATGCCCGCCAGCCTGCTGGATTTGCCCGCCATTTCTCTCCCCATCGGGAAAACGGACGCGGGGGCTTGGGTGGGATTGCAGCTGGTCGGTCCGCCAGACAGCGACCGCACCCTGCTTGCCACTGCAGAAATGGTCGAAACGCTGCTGATGCAAAAGGAACCCCTGACATGATCCGTAACCCGATAAAATGGCCAAACGGTGCCCGCTGTGCCTGTGCGATCACCTTTGACGTGGACGCCGACAGCCTGATCCACATCGCGCGTCCGGACGACGGGCACCGCCGCCTCTACCCGATCAGCATGGGCCGCTATGGTCCGAATTCCGGTGTGCCGCGTATTCTGGACACCTACCGGAGGTTGGGGCTCAAACAGTCCTTTTTCATGCCCGGCTGGGTGATGGAACAATACCCCGAAACGGTCGAGGCGATCCTTGCCGGTGGGCATGAGATCGGCCACCACGGATACCTGCACGAAGACCCCGCCGAACAGAGCGCCGAGGAGCAGACCTATTGGTTCGAACGCGCGCTTGAGGTTCACCGGCAGATGACCGGCACCACCCCGCGCGGCTATCGCGCCCCGGTCTATAATGTCACTCCCGAGGTGCTGTCGCTCGCGGTAAAGCACGGGCTGACCTATGAAAGCTCGATGATGGCGGACGATCTGCCCTATCGGATCGATACCGCAGCCGGCTCTCTGTTCGAATTGCCGGTGCATTGGGGCAGCGATGACTGGCCGCCTTTCGCGCATTTCGACGAGATCGGCTACAAGATGCCGGTGATGTCGCCACGCCGCGGGCTGGAGGCCTCCTTTGAGGAGTTCGAGGCGCAATACGAGGCTGGCGGGCTCTGGACCGGGATCTGGCACCCCTTCCTGACCGGGCGGCTGGCCCGCTGGCGCGTGGTGGAGCGCTGGCTCGAAGAGGTGCTGTCGCGTGGCGATGTCTGGTTCGCACCGCTGGAAGAAATCGCCGCCCATGCCGCCAGCCAGGAGGCCGAAGGCACCTGGCAGCCGCATCGTGAGCCCGCAGCCCCCTACGCTCATCCCGTCCTGATGGAGAAATAAACATGGATACCCGCGATACCCCGTTTGATGCCGCACGACCCGACGGCGAAAACCCGAGCGCACATCAGACGCTTGCAGAGGATGGTCGCCTCAGCCCAGATACCACCTACACCATTCCCGCCCGTCAGGGCCGGGCAATGCGCGTGAAAAAGGGGGACCTGCTGTCGGTTATCAACCGCGACGGCAGCCAGATCGGCGATTTCTGGGCCTTTGCCGAAAGGGACTGCAATGAATATCTGTCGATGGAGCACCTGCGTCCGACGCTGCGTCGCATTTCGCCACGTCCCGGCGACGCGCTGGTGACCAACCGGCGGCGCCCGATCCTGACACTGGTTGAGGACAGCTCACCCGGCGTTCACGACACGCTTGTCGCATCCTGCGATATTCACCGGTACGCCCAACTTGGACATCAGGGGTATCACGACAATTGTACCGACAACCTGCGCATGGCGCTGCGGGCCATCGGCCTGCGCCCGACATCGGTGCCCTGCCCGCTGAACCTCTGGATGAATACGCCCGTCATCGAAGGTGGCGCGATGGAATGGCGGCCCCCTGTCTCGAGCAAAGGGGATCATGTACTGTTCCGCGCTGAAATGGATGCTGTGGTGGTGATTTCCTGCTGCCCGATGGACCTTCTGCCGATCAATGGCGAAGATGCTGAGCCAAGCGCGCTGGAGGTCAAGCTTAGCCGGGTGCCCGAATGAACCTGACCGCACAACATATTGGTGGCGCGGATGTCGTTCCGCGCCACCCCGCTTTATCGTTTCAAAGGGTTGTGTCAGGCCGCTTGCACCGCCCCACCGGCCAGTTTCATGGCCAGGTAGCGGGTACGGCCCTCTGCCGATTCAACCGACGCCTCGTGACGCGCGTCTTTGAATTCCTGATATTCGATCGCGATCGTCTCGATATCCGCCTGCGCGACGCCGAAATAATGCGCACAAGCTGCCAGCGCCGGGTCGAGCGCGTTGAGATGGGCACGCGGCCCACCGGGGGCAAAGCCGAATTCACCACGCGACGACAGCACCACCAGCCGTTTTCCCGACAGGATCGGTTCGATCGGCGTGTCGCCGCGGGCCAGGTCAAAGGAAAAGGTCCGACCGATCCGCGCGATGTGGTCGATCCAGCCCTTCAGGGCGGCCGGCATTCCGTAGTTGTACATCGGCGCGCCCAGAACGACGATATCCGCCGCGATCACCTCATCGACCAACTCGTCGGACAGGGCCAGACGCTCGGTCATCCACGGCTCACGCGCGTCCGACGGGGTAAAGGCCGCATGGATGAATTTGTGGTCGATCGCAGGGATTGGGTTCAGGCCGACATCCCGGGTGATCACTTTCGTGTCCGGTGCTTGCGCCAGAAAGGTCTGCGTGAACAGCCCGGTCAGATGACGTGTGAGGGAGCGCTCTTCAAGCTGGGCGCTGGCATCAATTCGCAACAGAGTGGGCATGGGCAATCTCCTGAGTTTATGCACTGCACATTGTGCCTACCAAGCGGCCAACCCTTTGGCGAAAGCGAATTTCTCATGGTCAGGGTGTGTGAAATTCACCCTGGCTCCCCCCCCCGAACGGAAAGGATTGAACCGATGCGGCGCTTGCCTCCGCTCCACGCGCTACGTGCTTTTGAAGCCGCCGCGCGGCATCTGCATTTCGCCCGGGCAGCGGCCGAGCTTCACCTGACGCCAACCGCGATCAGTCACCAGGTCCGCCAGCTGGAAGAGATCCTGGAGGTGAAACTCTTCCACCGCTATCCGCGCCCAATCCGCCTGTCGGCAGAAGGCGCGGCATTGTACCCGGTACTGCGCGAGAGTTTCGACCGCATGAGCAGCGCCGTCGCGGGGATTTCGCAGCAGGAGACGGACCGTCCGCTAACGGTGTCCGTCACGGTGGCCTTTGCCAGCCTCTGGCTCATGCGGCGCCTGCCTGCGTTGCGCAGTCAGACCGGATTGAACCTGAAGGTCGAGGCCGATAACCAGCCGGTAGATCTCTCGGGGAGCGATGTCGACTTTGCGGTTCGCTACGCCGTCCAGGCGCAGCCCGAAGATCATTGGCTGCCGCTGTTCCAAGACAAGCTGGTCCCGCTTTGCGCACCGGAACTTCTGCGCCGGACTCCGATCAACGATGACGCCGGTATTTTACGCCTGCCGCTGATCGAGTACCGTTGGAATTGCGGCGCGGAAGCGTCACCAAGCTGGCAGCGCTGGTCTCGCGCAGCCGGGCTCGGGGCGATGGTGCCGGAGATCACACAGCACTTTTCCGAGGAAATCAATGCCATTGACTCGGCGCTTGCCGGTCAGGGCGTGGTACTGGCGTCCAGCGTCTTGGCTGGCGCCGCTGTCGCAGCCGGGCACTTGGTGCGCCTATCTGACGTGGGTTTGCCTGGCAGAAGGTTTTGGGCGGTGAGCCGCGGCGATCATCCTCGTTTTGCCGAAGTGGAGCGCTTTGCTTCATGGGCGCGTTCTTTTGGGTGACCACTGCACGCACCCAAAAGGAGCACGACGCGCTTACGGTTCGCGGCAAGCTGTTGGGATTGTTGAGTACTGCGGACAGCAAGAAGGCCGCTCGTCTTTTGACTGCGGCCTTTGTTTATTAGTATTGGTTGCGGGAGTAGGATTTGAACCTACGACCTTCAGGTTATGAGCCTGACGAGCTACCTGGCTGCTCCATCCCGCGGTGTTTGTTTTTGTGTTTTGTTTAGAGAGGATTTTGTTTTTGGGGTGATTATTAGGTTTGGCGGTGCCCTACTCTCCCACGCCTTAAGACGCAGTACCATCGGCGCAACAGCGCTTAACTTCCGGGTTCGGGAAGGGACCGGGTGTTTCGCTTGTGCTCTGGCCACCAAACCGAATAATCATCCCATAATCTTCGATCCTGAGGAGGTTATTCGGTCGGCTGTGAGAGACTTGAGTATCAAGTCTCGTAAGCCTCCGGATGGCTTGCCGGTTTATGGCGCACTCCAGGATCGAGATCATCAACGTGTTGATCGTCCTTTTCAGGAGATCAACGGGTTGACGATTTTATCATCAACGTGTTGTCCAAGTTTATTGTATGCGTTTTTGGTTTTGGCTGTCTTTTACTGGATCAGATCAAGCCAATCGGGCGATTAGTACCGGTCAACTGAACGCCTTGCAGCGCTTACATCTCCGGCCTATTGACGTGGTGGTCTTCCACGGCCCTCAGGGATACCTTGTTTTGAGGGGGGCTTCCCGCTTAGATGCCTTCAGCGGTTATCCTTTCCGATCATAGCTACCCTGCACTACCGTTGGCACGATAACAGGTCCACCAGTGGATCGTTCACCCCGGTCCTCTCGTACTAGGGGCAACTCCTCTCAAGTATCCTACACCCACGGCAGATAGGGACCGAACTGTCTCACGACGTTCTAAACCCAGCTCACGTACCTCTTTAAACGGCGAACAGCCGTACCCTTGGGACCTGCTCCAGCCCCAGGATGAGATGAGCCGACATCGAGGTGCCAAACACTGCCGTCGATATGGACTCTTGGGCAGTATCAGCCTGTTATCCCCGGCGTACCTTTTATCCGTTGAGCGATGGCCCTTCCACTCGGGACCACCGGATCACTATGGCCGACTTTCGTCTCTGCTCGACTTGTCAGTCTCGCAGTCAGGCAGGCTTTTGCCATTGCACTCAACGAGCGATTTCCGACCGCTCTGAGCCCACCTTCGCGCGCCTCCGTTACGCTTTAGGAGGCGACCGCCCCAGTCAAACTACCCGCCACGCAGGGTCCCGGATCCCGTTGAGGGACCGCGGTTAGACATCAAGAGTGCGAAGGGTGGTATCTCAAGGTTGGCTCCACTGATACTTGCGTTTCAGTTTCGATGCCTACCACCTATCCTGCACATCACAATCCTGATGCCAGTGCGAAGCTGTAGTAAAGGTGCACGGGGTCTTTCCGTCTAACCGCGGGAAGCCTGCATCTTGACAGGCAATTCAATTTCGCTGAGTCGATGTTGGAGACAGCGGGGAAGTCGTTACGCCATTCGTGCAGGTCGGAACTTACCCGACAAGGAATTTCGCTACCTTAGGACCGTTATAGTTACGGCCGCCGTTTACCTGGGCTTCAATTCGGAGCTCTCACCCCTCCTTTTAACCTTCAGGCACCGGGCAGGCGTCAGACCCTATACGTCGTCTTGCGACTTCGCAGAGCCCTGTGTTTTTAATAAACAGTCGCCACCCCCTGGTTTGTGCCCCCGGATCCAAGTTGCCTTGAACCCGGGCCTCCTTCTCGCGAACTTACGGAGGTATTTTGCCGAGTTCCTTCAACATCGTTCTCTCAAGCGCCTTGGTATTCTCTACCAGTCCACCTGTGTCGGTTTAGGGTACGGTCTGATGGAGGGCTATTTCCAGGGACTGCTCAGCAGCCTGCTCAATCCGATAAGAGCAAACTACCTTCGCAATCCGTCACATCCTCCTGGCCCAGGAATATTAACCTGGTTCCCATCGCCTACGCCTTTCGGCCTCGGCTTAGGGGCCGGCTTACCCTGCTCAGATTAGCTTTAAGCAGGAACCCTTGGACTTTCGGCGAGAGTGTCTCTCACACTCTTTGTCGCTACTCATGTCATCATTCTCGCTAGTGATCTCTCCACGGGATCGCTCACGCGCCCGCTTCATCGAAAGAACTGTTCCTCCAATACGCCCGAAGGCGTTAAGGAGGAGCTGTTCTATGTCACACTACGCTCTGCTACCATGCACTATGTGCATCCTCGGCTTCGGCTCATGGCTTGAGCCCCGTTACATCTTCGCCGCAGGACGTCTTATTTAGACCAGTGAGCTGTTACGCTATCTTTAAAGGATGGCTGCTTCTAAGCCAACCTCCTGGTTGTTTTGGACATCCCACCTGCTTTCCCACTTAGCCATGAATTAGGGGCCTTAGCCGGAGGTCAGGGTTGTTTCCCTCTCCACTACGGACGTTAGCATCCGCAGTGTGTCTGCCATCTAGTACTCCCGGGTATTCGGAGTTTGGTTAGGATCAGTAAGCCTGTGGGGCCCCATTACCCATCCAGTGCTCTACCCCCCGGGGTATTCGGATGACGCTCTACCTAAATAGATTTCGCAGAGAACCAGCTATCTCCGAGTTTGATTGGCCTTTCACCCCTAGGCACAACTCATCCCGACCTTTTTCAACAGGTGTGGGTTCGGACCTCCAGTGCGTGTTACCGCACCTTCATCCTGGTCATGCCTAGATCACTCGGTTTCGGGTCTGATCCCACGAACTCATGCGCCCTATTAAGACTCGCTTTCGCTGCGCCTACACCTAACGGCTTAAGCTTGCTCGTAAGACCAAGTCGATGACCCATTATACAAAAGGTACGCTGTCAGCTCGCAAGGAGCCTCCAACTGATTGTAGGCGTTCGGTTTCAGGTACTGTTTCACTCCCCTCGTCGGGGTGCTTTTCACCTTTCCCTCACGGTACTGGTTCGCTATCGGTCAGTAAGGAGTACTTAGCCTTCGGAGGTGGTCCTCCGATCTTCAGACAGGATTTCACGTGTCCCGCCCTACTTAATACGTCCCTCAGAGCTTCCTATACGGGGCTGTCACCCGCTCTGGCTGT